>NZ_BCMZ01000001.1 GCF_001485535.1 Halobacterium sp. CBA1132 | reverse complement strand
CCCCCCGAACCACGGGGTTCTTTGCGCGGCCCCACCTCCGTCCGGTATGGAAGATTGGGTCATCGAGGACGACGACATGCCGCTGGAGCGGAAGTCTCTGCTCCCCGGCAAGGGCTTTTTCATCCCGGACAGCATCCACGAGGAGCGAAAGGACCGCGAGATTCGAGAGGAAGCGGAGGGCGCCGAGGTGCTCGTCGTGGCGGACCCGGACGCCGACGGGATGGCGTGCGCGGCCATCGTGCGCGAGGTGTACGGCGACGCGGCGCTCGTGCCGGCCGGCCCGCACGAACTCGAAGACGGCCTGCGGCGCGCCGCGGAGTTCGGCGCGGACGGCGCGACGGTGTTCGTCTGCGACCTCTGCCCGGACCAGTTCCACTACGTCGAGGACGAACTCGCGTACCTCGTCGAGCACGCCGGCGAGGTGCACTGGTACGACCACCACCAGTGGACTGAGGATGTCGAGGCCGCCGTCCGCGAGGCGGGCGTGGACCTCGTCATCGGCGACTCCGAGGAGGAGTGCACGGCCGACGTCGCGGTGCGCTCCATCGACGCGGACCTCCCGCGCTACCTCAAGGAACTGGCGGCGGTCACCCGCGACCACGACCTCTGGCTGAAGGAGGACCCGCGCAGCGACGACCTCGCGGACTACTCCTACTGGGTGGACACCGACGAGTACATGGAGACGATTCAGGAGCACGGGGCGGACCTCCCCGAGGACGTCATGGAGTTCCTCGAGGAGCGCCGCGTCGAGAAGAACGACCTCATCGACCGCGCGGTCGCGCGCGCGTCGCTGCGCGAGGTCAACGGCTGGACCGTCGGCGTGACCTACGGCCGCTGCTCGCAGAACGAAGTCGCGGAAGCGCTCCGCGAACAGGGAGCCGACGCCGCAGTCGTCGTCAAGCCCTCCGGGAGCGCGAGCATCCGGGGCACCGAGGACTTCCAGCGCGCCCACGAGGTCGCGCGCCAAGTGAACGGCGGCGGCCACCCGAAGGCCGCGGGCTGCAAGCCCGACATCTACGAGGACATGCTGGACTACGCGAACCACTGGACATCGCAGGGCGCGACCGCGAAACAGGTCATCCTCGACGGGTTCCGCAACCTCGACCCCGAGGAAGAATCCGAGGAGTCCTAACTAGCGCTCGCCCGCGAGCCACTTGTCGGAGTACGACTCCCCGCAGGAACAGTAGACGTAGGCGTGGATGACGTCGCCCTCCGCGTAGAGGCCGCCGACCTCCTCGTTTTTCGGTTCCGCGAACGAGAACGCGAACTGCGCGCTGTGTTCGTCACCGTCGTCGGCGTGCGGGCAATCACCGCCCGAGAGGTCGCTGTCGACGTGCCCGGGGTTGTCCATCGCGGCAGACCCGAAGTCCATCGCGCCCATCCCCGTGATTTTCTGGAAGACGCTGCGGCCGCGCTCGCCCTCGACGACGAGGACGACTCCGTCCTCAGAAGCGCTCTGCGCTTCTGATGGGCTGCGAGAATCGCTTTGCGATTCTCGAACGTCCTCGACCCGTTCGGCGTCGTCGCGGTCGGCCAGTTTGTCCACGTCGGAGACGTACGACTCGGAGAGGTAGAGTGCGACGTCGTCGGTCCTGTCGCCGGCGAGATACGCGTCGTAGTCGCTCACGGCGACGAATACGCGACGAGCGCGAAAAAGCGTGGCGTTCCGTTAGGCTTCGGCTTCCTCGGCGTCCGCGTCCGCTTCGGCGTCGCCTTCGCCGTAGAGAGACTCGACGGACTCCTCGCCGCGCTCGCTGATGGAGACGTTGAGCTGCGCGACCGCTTCGGAGACTTCCTTCCCGCGGACGGTGACGCGCTTGCGCTGGCCGTCGTCCTCGGGGTTGAATCCGGGGCCGCCCTTGAGCATCACGTCCTTCAGCGCGGCGCCGTTGACGTCGCTGCGCATCGGTCGGCCGGCGGCGTCGCTGCCGCCAGTGATTTCGACGGTGTAGCCGTCGAGGCCGACGGCTTCGCCGTCGACTTCGTCGCCGATTTCGAGGCCGAGGAACCGGTTCGCGTCCTGTCCGTCTACCTCCTGCTGGTAGCTTCGCCCCGACTCGGGGTCGGCGACGACAACTTGGAACGTAGCCATGCGTGAAACCAATCGGGCGCAGTTCAAAAACCCGTCGAAGCCGCTCCCGCCGGCAGGACGCTCCTCGCGGGGGAATTGTGGGTGCTGGGACGTAGCCGCCACCCGAGCGTTGAAGGCGCGGCCCGCACAACGACGCGGTGACTGGCATGGACCGGGAACGACTCATGGACCGCCTCGAAGCCGAGTTCGGTGGGACGCCCGCGGAGCGACGCGTGGTCGCACGGATGGCGGGCGACCTCGCTGACGCCGGGGCGTTGGCCGATGACCTCGACGCCGAGGTGACGCCGGAGACTGTCCTCGACAACTTGCGCGACGCGCCGGGCGGGTCGCCAGCCGAGCGCTGGAACTGGTGGGTGGGCGCGCTGGAGGCGTCCCACGGCGGCTACCGGCGGTTCCGCGTGGCGGCGTGGCAGCAGGACTCCTAGACGGAGCGACGGGCGAGCGCGCGCACAGCGCCGGCGACCGGGAGGACCACCCACGCCGCGAGCGCCGCGAGCAGGACGCCGCGACTCAGTCCGGTCCCGGTGAGCACGCCCGCGATGCCGCCCGCCGTCGTGGAGACGGTCCGGAGCACGAGCACGCGGAAGAGGTCGGCGGGGTTCGCAAGCACGGCCACCGACACGACCCACTGCGGGAGGTCGAAGGCGGCGACGGCGCCGAGCGCGACGAGGTCGTGGACGAGCACGAACCATACCCACGCCGCGAGCGCGGCGCCGAGCGCCCGGGTCTTCTCGCTGGCGAGCGCGGACGCGAGCACGCCGACGCCGAGGAACGCCAGCGCCGCCGCGACGGCGGTCAGCGCAACCCACGCGTATGCGCCGAGCACGCCGATTCCAGCGTACCGGACGAGGAGCGCGCCGCCGACCGCGAGCCCGAGCAACATCCCGCCGCCGACGGCGGCCGCGCGGCCCGCGTACTTCCCGACGACCACCGACGGCGTCGACAGCGGGAGCGCGAGCAGTATCTCGAGAGTGCCCGACTCGTCGGCGCCGACGATGGCGTCGTAGCCGGCCGCGAGCGCGACCAGCGGGACGACGTAGACGCCGACCTGCGCGAAACTCGCGAGCACCGCGCCGACTCGCGCCGGGCCGACTGCCGAACCGCCGAGCGCGACGAGCGCAACCGAGAACAGCGCGAACACGGCCGCGGCGCCGACCGCCCAGCGTCGACGGACGGCGATGCGGTACTCGCGGGCGGCCACTTCGACGGTCCCCCGGAGCGCGCTTCGCACGCCGCCGCGCGCCGCGAAACCGGTGGGAGTGGCGCCGTCGGCCGCAAATTTTGGTGACTGGGCGGCGGTCGCACCGCCGTCGGTCGCCGGTCGGTCGGACGCCCCCTCGGGGTCCTCGTCGTCGGCCGTCACGCGCGCTCACCTCCGGTGCCGAGCGACACGTCGCCGCCGGCCGCGACCTCCTCGCGGAACACGGCGTCGAGGCCGGGTTCGGTGACTTCCACGGCATCGACGTCGGCAGCCTCACGGAGCGCGTCAAGGACATCGAAGACGCGCTCGCGGTCGCAGTCGACGTGGACGCGCGTGCCGTTCGCGGTAGCGCGAGCGACGCCGTCTTCGGGCGCCAACGAGGCTGCCGCCGCGTCGGCGTCCCCGGCGACTGTCGCGTCGACGGTGACGGTGTCCGCGGCCGCACGACGGAGGTCGTCGACGCTCCCCGACACGGAGACATCGCCGTCCTCCAGAACCGCGACGCGGTCGCAGAGGCGCTCGATTTCCGGGAGGACGTGAGAGCTGACCAGCACCGTCACGTCCGTCTCCGTGGCGAGCGCGTCCACGACAGCGTGGAAGTCCGCGACGCCCGCGGGGTCGAGGCTGGCGGTGGGTTCGTCGAGCAACAGCACGTCCGGGTCGCCGACGAGCGCGGTGGCGAGCCCGAGCCGGCGATTCATGCCGTTCGAGTAGCCGCCGACGCGGCGGTCCGCGTCGTCCGCGAGGCCGACGGTGCGGAGGACGCGCTCGACGCGGCGGTCCCGGGTATCCGCGGAGACGCCGCGCACGCGAGCGTGGAACGACAAGACCTCGCGGCCCGTCAGCGACGGAGGGAAGCCGGCGTGCTCGGGAAGGTAGCCGACGCGCTCTCGGAGCGCGGTGCCCGCCGACGGCGAGAGGCCGGCGACCGTGACGCTGCCCGCGTCGGGCGTCTCGTGGCCGACGAGGAGTTTGAACAGCGTGGTCTTCCCGGCGCCGTTACGGCCGACGAGGCCGAGCGTCTCCCCGCGGTCGACGGACAGGCTGGCGCCGTCGAGCGCGGTGACTGTGCCGTAGGACTTCTGTACGCTGCGGATGTCGATGGTTGGGTCAGGCATAGTATCGCCTCCAGTCGTCGTGTGCGGGGGCCGCCAGCGGGTGGTGGTCGACGACACCGGGCGCCTCTACGAGCGGCACCGACCGGCCGGCCAGCCGGACCGCGTCGAACGCCGGGCTGGACGCGAACACGCGGGTCTCGGGGTGCTCGCGCGCGAGGTTCTCGACGGTGCCGTCCGGCTGGAAGCGGACCTCGCTGACGCCGTCGTGGTCGACGTCGACCGGGCTGGCGTCGCTCCAGTAGTTGCCGCGGGCGCTGCCGTTCCACGCGACCTGCTGGCCGACCACGGCGTACATCGCGTCGGCGTTGTCGACGAACGAGTTCCCGGACGCGCGGACATCCACGCTGCCCGCCGTGAGGTGGACGCCGACGTCGTTGGCGAGCACGAGGTTGTCCCGGAACGTGTCGTCGAGCGAGTTGTAGACGAAGATGCCGTTGTCGTTGCCGACGAAGTGGTTGCCGGCGATGACGGAGTGGTCGACCTCCTTCACGAGGACGCCGTGCCCGCTGGTCCCGGTGTTGTTGACCGCGACGTTGCCGACGATTTCGAGGTCGTCGGAGACCATCAGCGCGTAGCCGGCGTCGTTGTCGAACGCGGTGTTGTTCGCGAGGCGGTTGTGGTCGGAGTACATGTAGTGGACGCCGTACCGGAGGTCCCACATCGTGTTGTTCGACGCGAGCACGCCGGAACTCCACGAGAAGTAGACGCCGTCGCGGACGTCCGTGATGCGGTTGTCCGCGACTTCAGCGTCGTTGGCGCGCCACAGTTGGATGCCGTTCCCGCGGTTGGACAGGCGGTCGATGGACGCGCGCCCGACGATGGTGGTGTTCCGGACGGTGGCGTCGGGCACGCCGTCGACCCAGACGCCGAACGTGGTGTTGGTGATACGAGCGTCCGCGAGCGTGGCGTTCGCCGCGGCGACCCAGACGGCCGCGTCGTTGTCTGCCGTGCTGTAGCCGGCGTTGCGGACCCACACGTCCCGAATCGTCACGCCGCTGGCGTTGACGGTGAGGACGTCCCCGTCGGCGCGCCCGGAGACGACCGACCGCGAGGGCGACTCCCCGGCGATGGTGACGTTCGGCGTCTCGATGCTGACCGGGCCGGCGACGTGGCCGTGGACCGCGACAGTATCGCCGGATTCCGCGGCGTCGACGGCCGCAGCGAGGGAGTCGTAGCGTTCGTCGCCGATGGCCGCGTAGCCGTCGCCGCGCTCGCCCACCGACGAGAGCGCGAAGTCGTACTCCGCGGGGACCGGCGCGTCGAACGCGACCTCGGGGCTGCCAGCCGCGTCGTCGCTGGGGGCGGCGACGACGGCGCCGACGCTCACCACGAGGACGGCGACGACCGCGACGGCGAACCCGCGCTCGATGCGGCGGTCAGTCACGGTCGGTCACCTCGCGGCCTCCGCGTCCTCCGCGCTCCCGCCCGTGACGCGCGCGGCGAGGTCGCCGAACGTCGCGTCGCTGTCCCGGAAGTAGAACGCGACGACGAGCAGGGCGACGGCGGCGATTGCGAGGTACGCGCCCGTCCCGAAGCGACTGTAGCTGGTGATGTTCGCGACGTGGTACTGTCCCCACAGCGGCGGCGTGAACCCCTCGACGCCCATCACGGGCGCGCCCGGGTCGAGCGTGTGGCCGGCCTGATAGAGGCGGTACTGGATGTCCGCGAGCATCACGCCGAACACGACGACGGTGCCGACCAGTTGGGCGGTCAGCCCGCGCTTCAGGCGGCGCGCGTCCGGCGCGAGCGAGACGAACAGCGTGGCCGCCGACACCGCGACGAACGCCAGCGGGCCGAACGACCACTCCGGCACGTCCACCGCGTACGCGTGGGGCTCGTAGTTCGGCTGCCAGTACACCGGGTCCGGGTAGTAGAAGCCGATGTACTTGTTGAGGTTCGCCATCTCCGCGTAGTCGCCCGCGATGCGGGGGTAGGCGTACAGTTCGAGGTGCAGCGTCGTCGACGGGTACTGCACCGCGTCGACGGCGATGCGCCACATCGGGAACCACAGCGCCGCGACGAACAGTCCCGCCGCTACCAGCGGGAGCGCGCGCCGCAGTTCGCGGAACGCCGACGGGTCCGGTATCTCGTAGTCCATGGTGTCACCTGCCCGGGGTTCGCGCGACGAACCACCGGTTGCGACCCCCGCGGGCCGCGCCGACACGACGAGCGTGCCGGCGACCCCGGGAGGCCGCCGATGGCCTCGGGTGGATGACAGACTGCGACCGTCAGTTCTCGCGCGGTTCGACGATCATCCGCGAGCGCATCTCCAAGTGGAGCGCGCTGCAGAAGTACGTACAGTAGATCCAGTAGACGCCCGGCTCGTCGGCCGTGAACGTCGCTTCGCGGGTGTCCTGTGGCGCGATGGCGAGGTGGACGTCGTGGTCGGGGACGGCGACGCCGTGGATGACGTCGCGGACGCCCTCGATGTTCGTCACCGTGAGCGTCACCTCGTCGCCCTCCTTGACGGTGAAGTCCGAGAGGCCGTACTCCGAGCGCATCGAGGACGTCTTGACGTCGACGGAGCGCTCGCCCGTGCGCTCGACGCGGGAGTTCTCCTGGGTGACGAACTCCTTCTCGCCCTCGTAGTCGGCCTTGTCCCACGTCGTCGCGGGGTCGAGTTTGTCACGGTGCGCGAACACGCAGTCGTGGGGCTCGGGGTAGGCGGGGTGGTCGGCGACTAGTTCCATCTCCTTGTTGCCCTGTCCGATGTGGATGAGTTGGTCGTTGTCCGGGTGGATGGGGCCGACCGGCAGGAAGCGGTCCTTCGAGAGTTTGTTCAGACTCACCAGCCACTCGCCGTCGGGGTCGGTGGTCATCGCCTCGACGGCCTGAATGTGGCCGGGGTTGTAGTGGACGTCCTGCTTCCCGATGACGGGGTCCGAGGAGCCCTCCTCTGCCTCGACGGCCGCCTCGATGTCCCACTTGACGGCTTGGGAGTCGATGAACAGCGACGTGTACGCGTGGCCGTTCCCGTCGAAGGTCGTGTGCAGCGGACCGAGGCCGACGTTCGGCCGGCCGGCGACGACGTCCTCGGGGTCGCTGGAGGAGTCGAGAGCGTCGATGTCGATGATGGTGACCGTCGGGGAGAGCTTCCCGGCGACGAACGCGTAGTCGCCGTTCGGGCCGACCTCAACGCAGTGGGGGCTCTTCGGCGTCGGAATGTACCGCACGATGGGGTTGTCGCCCCGATTCAGGTCGCTGTCCTGCGTGCCGTCGACGACGGGCACGCCGTTGACCTCCTCGTAGTTGCCGGCCTCGACGGCCGCCTCGATCGCGGGCACGTCGAACGCCTTCACGTAGTCGCGGTCGTCACGAGTCATCTCCGAGACGGTGACGCCGCCCTCGTCGTTGTACGCCGACGAGATGGCCCAGCGGCCGTCCTTGTCAGTGTCGACGATGTCGAGGTTACCGTCGACTTTCACCTGCCACTGAGTCTCCATCGACTCGGGGTCGACCGCGGAGAACAGCGACACGTAGCTGTCGGGGTCGTGCACGTCGCGACCGTCGTTGGGCAGCGGCGTGCGGAACTCGCCGTTCCCGAAGATGTAGCCCGTGTCCGGGCTCTGGACCGAACAGCCGTGGATGGCCTGCGTGTTCGGGACGTTCGTGATGGCGTCCGTCTCGAAGTACTTCAGGTTCACGCGGGCGATGCGGCCGTTGGCCTTGTCGTTCACCCAGAGGTACTCGCCGTCGTAGTCGCCGTCCGTCTCCGAGAGGACCGGGTGGTGGTTGTCACCCCACGTGAGGTCGCCCGCGTCCTCCAGCATCTCCTTGCTCTGGTCGTCGTAGCCGTAGCCGCGGCCGGCCTCCGTGTTGAACACGGGGATGCGCATCAGTTCGCGCATCGACGGAATGCCGACGATGCGGATTTCGCCGGACTGCCCGCCGGACCAGAAGCCGTAGTACTCGTCGTGCTCGCCGGGCGCCACCTTGTGGTCGGGCGTCTCCGACCCGCCGGAGCCGGTCGTCGTGTTGTTCGAGCCGCCGAGGCTGCTCGAACAGCCGGCCAACCCCGCCATCGCGCCGGTCGCGACGCCCGCCTTCACGAAGTCCCGGCGAGAGAGCTCGAGACCAGCGAGTTCCAGTGTCGTCGAGTCCTCTTCGGTCGTCGGTTCGTCGACCTCCGCGAGCAGGTCGTCGAGTTGGTTCTCGTGGCGCTCGACCACGTCGTCCGGGTCGAGCCTGTCGGTGTCGGTGGTGTCGTCGGTCATCCTCACGTCGACGGTCGGCGACTCACCCACGTAAACCGACGAGCAGAGTACAGAGACTCGGGAACGCGGACGAACATGTTTGGCGCGGATACGACCCGAGAGCGGGACAGTCGAGAGACCACCGGCTCACTGTCGTCGCGAACCCCCTCCGTCGGGCGAAAAAGGAACGCAGTTCGACCGCGCGCGACGCCGTCCCGGCAGTCACTCGACGACGACGGTGCCGACCATGTTCGACGTCGCGTGGGGAACGCAGACGTACGTGTACTCGCCGGGCGTCTCGAACGTGTGCTCGAAGGTCTCACCCTGCGAGACCAGCGCGAACGCGTCACCGCCCTGCTCCATCGTACCGAACCCAGACGCGCCCTCGGGGATGGAGACTTTGTCGTTCATCTCGGGGTACGCGCAGACGTTGTGGCTCGGACTGGCGAACTCCCACGTGACGGTGTCGCCGGTCGAGACCGTGATTTCGTCGGGTTCGAACGCCAACTGTCCGCCCGGCCCCACCGTCACGACGTTCCCGCTGGAGTCGTCGCTTGCCTGCTCCGTCTGTGCCTCCGTCGTCTCCTCACCGCCCCCGCCCCCGCCGCCGCCATCGCCGCCACCGCTGGAACAGCCTGCGAGCGCCGCGGCGCCGACGACTGCAGTGCTTGCGAGGAACCGTCTTCGCGAGTAGTGGTCGTCCATGTTTGCCTCACTTCACCGGTCGGGCATACGGACACGTAAACCGGCGAGCACGGTACCAGACCCCGGGAACGTGGGCGAACATATTCGAATCGGGGATTAGGGAGGTTGCGCTGCGAACCTCCCAGTGGAGGTCGGTAGTCCCCGAGGCACCGCCGACCGACGGAGCCAAACGCGGTGCGTCCCTACGACGCGTATGGACTTGCGGTTTCTCGGCGGTGCCCGCGAGGTCGGGCGGAGCGCGATTCTCGTCGACGACTCGCTGCTGGTCGACTACGGTATGAAACCCGGGACGCCCCCGGGCTACCCCGAAGACGTCGACCCGGACGCGGTCGTCGTCAGCCACGGCCACCTCGACCACGCGGGCGCTGTCCCCGCGCTCGTCGCCGGAACCCGGCGCCCGCCGATCCACTGGACGCCGCCCACGCGGGACCTCACGCGCTTGCTCGCACAGGACACGCTCAAGCTACAGGGCGGCGGCGAGCGCGGCGGCCGATACGACTGCCCGTTCACGCGCGCGGAAGTCGCCGCGCTCGGCGAAGTCTCGGAGACGCACGGCTACCGGGAGACGTTCGAAGCCGCGGGCTACGAAGTCACGCTCTTCGACGCCGGCCACATCCCCGGCAGTGCGCACGTGCTCGTCGATGACGGCGACACCAAACTGCTGTACACGGCCGACTTCAACACCGAAGACCAGCGCCTTCTCGCCGGCACGACCGCCCGGCCCGACGCCGACGTCGTGATTACCGAGTCCACGTACGCAGACGTCTCCCGCGAGGACCGCGCGAGCATCGAGGACGCGTTCGCCGCGTCCGTCGCCGAGACGATTCGCGGCGGCGGCACCGCCGTCGTCCCCGCGTTCGCGGTCGGGCGCACGCAGGAACTGTTCATGGTGTGCGCCGCCCACGACATCCCGTGTTACGTCGACGGAATGGGCGTCGCCGTCACCGAGCGGTTCACGCAGACCAGCGAGTTCCTCCGGGACGCGGACGCGTTCCAAGCCGCCCGCGGCCACGCTCGCTTCCTCGACAAGACGACGCGGAACGGCCAGCGCAAGCGCATCGCGGACAAACCGACCGCCATCGTCACCACCGCTGGGATGCTCTCGGGCGGCCCCGCGATGACGTACGTCCCCGAAATCTCGGGCAACCCCCAGCACGAGCTCGCGCTCACGGGGTACCAGGTCGAGGGGACGCCCGGCCGCGAACTCCTCGACACGGGGAGCGCGGAAATCGACGGCCGGCACCTCCGCGTCGCCGCGCGCGTCAACAGCTACGACTTCTCCGCACACGCCGACCGCGAGGGTCTGCGCGAGTTCCTCGACGACTACCGCGGCAGCGAGGTGCTCGTCAACCACGGCGACCGCTGCGAGTGGTTCGCCGACGAACTTCGCGCGGACGGCTTCGACGCGAGCGCGCCGGACCGCGGCCCGACGATTACGGTGTAGTTACTCGTCGCTCTCCGCGCGGTCGGCGTAGGACTCGAGTTCGTCCGCGAGTTCGCGGGCGTCCGCCGGGGAGAGGGTCGCGCGCTCGGCGTGCGCCGGCACGCGCTCGGTGTCCGTGTTGTCGAGTTCGAGTTCGAGGAGCACGTCGCCGTCGTGGGTCGTGACGTTGAGCACTGCGAGCGCCTCCTCGGTCCAGCCGTGACCCTCGGCCTCGCCGTCGAGAAGGTTGAACGTCGTGTACGCGTTGACCTTGATGATACGGTCGGCCATGCGAACGGGGACGCGTTCCGCGCTGGTGGGTGTTTCGACAGCGACAACAGAAGAGACCGGAGACCGAGCGGTCAGTCGTCCGCGGAGATGGGTTCGCCGTCGCCGTCCGTCGGCGCGGGGCTGGCGTCCATGTCGTCCTCGTCGGCGTACGGGTACCACGTCATCTTCGTGTTGTGCATGTACGGGTCGTGGTAGTCCGTCTCCTCGGGGTCCGCGAGTTCCTGGAGCGCGTCCTCGTCTTGGCGCTGGATGAACTCGCGGAACGTCTCCCCACCCTGCTGCTCGTCCTCGTACGTGGCGAGGAGGTTCTGGATGTACCCCGGCACCTCGTCGGCGGGCACGCGCATCTCCACCCACTCCGCGAAGTGGGGGTTCTCGCCGAGCCCGCCGCCGAGGCCGACGTCGAGGGCTTCCACGGGTTCGCCGTCCTTGCGGGTCTTCATCCCGCGGAGGCTGATGTCAGCAATCTGGGGCTGCGCACACGACGCGGTGCAGCCCGAGAGGTGGATGTGGAAGTCCGTCACGGCCTCCGGGACGTCGACGTTCTCCTTCAGCCAGCGCGCGTACCGCACCTGGCGGTTCTTCGTCTCCACGATGGACAGCGAGCAGTACTCGGTGCCCGTACACGCGATGGAGCCCCGCATGAACGGGTGGGGGTCCGGCGAGTAGTCGTCCAGCAGGTCCGCGGCGAGGAAGTCGTCGAGGTCCGCCTCGGGGATGTCCGTCACGATGACGTTCTGTCGCTGCGTGAGGCGGACTTCGCCGCTGCCGTACTCGTCAGCGAGGTCCGCGAGTTCGTAGACGTCCTCGACGCCCTGCCGGCCCACGAGGACGTTCAGGCCCACGTAGTAGTTGCCGTCGGGCTGCTCGTGGACGCCGACGTGGTCGCCGTGCTCGTGGCCGCCCGCGTTGTACGTGTACTGGTCGCGGAGGTCGTCGCCCGCGGTTTCGAGGTCCCAGTCGGTGTAATCCTCCTGCAGGACGCGACGAACCTTGTCGGCGCCCCACTCGTCGACGAGGAACTTGATGCGGGCGTTGTAGCGGTCCTCGCGGTCGCCGTGGTCGTTGAACAGTTCGGTCGTCGCGGCCGCGATGTCGGTGGCCTTCTCCTCGGGCACCCAGATGTCGACGTCGCGAGCGAGACGCGGCTCCTTCCGGGAGAGACCGCCCCCGATGCGGACGTTGAAGCCGAGTTCGCCGTGCTTCTCGGCGGGCTCGAACGCGAGGTCGTTGATGTCGCCCTGCCCGCAGCCCTGGTCGCAGCCAGTCACCGAGACCTTCCACTTGCGCGGGAGGTTCGAGTAGTCGTCGTTACCCTTGAACGTCTCGTGGAGTTCCTCGGCGACCGGCCACGCGTCGATGTGCTCGTGGGTGTCCTTCCCGGCAACCGGACAGCCGACGATGTTGCGCCACGAGTCACCGCAGGCCTGCTGGGTCGTGAGGTCGTTCGCTTCCAGTTTCTCGAAGATGTCCGGAACGTCCTCCAGTTTGATCCAGTGGAGCTGAATCGACTGGCGGGTCGTCCAGTCACAGTACGCCGCGCCGAACTCCGGATTGTCGACCGGGCCGCGGGCGTACTCGTCGGCGATCTCCGCGACGGTGCGCAGTTGCCCGGGTTCGAGGACGCCGTTGGGCGTCCCGATGCGCATCATGAAGTAGCTCTCTTGGCCCTTCCGCTGGTGGTACAGCCCCCACCACTTGAACCGCTCGAACCACGCGTCCTCCTCGTCCTCGGGGATGGCGTCCCATCCCTCCTCCGCGAACCGGAAGAGATGCTCCCGGATTTCGTTCCCGTAGACCTCGTCTTTCCAGCGCTCGACGTCCGTTGGCATATAGACACACACTCGGCGTCCGGCCTTACCAAGGCGTGCTTGGTGTCAAGGTTCCCCGCGGCCGTTCGATAGCGGATATTGTTACCGCTATCGGCGAACACCTTCGACGAGCTCGAACCCGTCGTCGGTCACCTTCCCGACCGGCAGCCACGGCGTCGTTCCGGACTCCCCGCAGTTCAGACAGTGGCCGTGCGGGCGCGCCTCCACGCGCCGCCCGTCCACGCTCACGTCCACGAACGCCTCGACGACGAGCCACGCGAGCTCGCACGAACAGAAGCCCTCCGCGACCGGCCACACCTCGCTGGTCCCCACCTCGCGCTCGTCGTTCACGCTCACCCACGCGGCGTCGTCGAGCAACCGCAATCGCGTCGCCATACCTCCCGTTAGTGCCCCAGTCGGGTCCACTCGTCGGCGCTGGCAACGCCTGCCTGCCGTCCCCACTACCGTCAAAACTCTCTGGTACCAGCCAGCCCTGGCGGACGTTGCGCGCGCAGCGACAGTTAACCGTGTGTACGCCATACTGTCGAATATGCAAACCCGTACGCGCAGCCACCGTCAGCACGCGTCCGCCGACGCCGCACCCGAGCTGTTCACAGGCGAGGTGGACGGCGAGTGAACCAACACGCCGAACGCGACGCCGACCGCGAGGAGACGCAGGACCGCGACGACGACCACCTCGCCGACGTGGAACCCGGCGCGGGCTGCACGGAGATCTGGGAGCACCTCTCGGAACGCCGGGAGAACCACGACGACGAGGAGTAGGTGTTTTACGCGCAACGCCGTTACCGGACGCTATGACTGACGAGGAGCGGCTCCCGCCGACGGACCGAGAATCACCCGTCGGCGAGCCGGTCGTCCGCGGGGACGAACGCGTCACCGGCGAACACGCCCGCGAAGCCGTCTCGTTCGACCCCGACGACCCCGACAGCGTCGCCGAAGCCGCCGAGACCGTCGGCGCGTTCGCGCGAAACGAACTCGGCGACAGCCACCTCTACATGCTCCGCGGCGCCGCCGCCTGCGCCGCGCTCGTCCGCGCCGAGAACTCCTACAAGGCCGCCGCCGAGCGCGCGGACGGCGACGTCGGCGTCTCGTTCATCCGGAAGTGGGCGCGCGTCCACGACCTCCCGCGGGCCGTCCGCGAGCACGTCGCCGCCGGCCACATCCCCCCGACCGCCGCCAAACACATCGCGCGCGTCGGCGGCGACGACCGCTATCTCCTCGCGTGGGCCGTCGTCGACAACGACCTCACTGTCCGCGACGTCCGCCAAGCCGCCAGCGCGGTCAACGACGGACAACCCCTCGACGAAGTGCTCGAAGCCCTCGGTGTCACGCCCGGGGAAGTCACGGTCACGCTCCCGTCGCCGGTCTACCGCGACCTCCGCCGGCACGCCACCGTCTCCGACACCGACCCCGACGACGTCATCGCGGACGCGCTCCGCGACTACCTCTAGTTCTGCGCGAGGAACGCCTCCGCCGCGTCCGCGAGCACGTCCACCGCCGTCTCGACCTCCCGAAAGTCGATTGTCTCGTCCGGGAAGTGCGCCTGCTCGATGCTCCCCGGCCCGAACATCACGGTCGGAATCCCCGCCTCGATGTAGTGGCGCGCGTCCGCGCCGTACGTCACGCCGCGCGGCGCCGTCTCCCCGAGGTCGTTCGCGCGCATCCCCGACTGGACGGCGGTCACGACCGGCTCGTCAGGCGAGATTTCTGATGCCTCGAACTGGACGGAGAATCGCTCGAACTCCGGCGGGTGTTCCGAGAGCCACTCGCTGTCCGCGACCACGTCCGCGAGTCGTTCCTCGAACTCGGCCTCGACCGCTGCGACGGTCTCGCCGGGTGCGACGCCGATGCGCCACTCCGCAGTCAAGGAAGCCGGTACCGTCGACGCCCACTCGCCGGCCTCTACGGTCCCGCAGACGACGGGCCACTTCGTCGGGAACTCCTCGTACAACGGATGAGTGACCGACTGCTCGCGCTCCTCGGCGAGGTCCGCGAACGCCTCCCGGACGCTGTCGAAGTGCGGAAGCACGGACTCGCCGCGCCACGGCGTCGCCGCGTGCGAGGACCGCCCGGTCAGTCGTAGGCGCTTCATCAGGCTCCCCTCGGAGGCGACCACGGGAGTGAGCGCGGTCGGCTCGGCGATAATCGCGGCGTCTCGGTCGAACGGGTACGGATTGTCCAGCGCCGCGGTCGCCGCGCCGACGCCACCAGCCTCCTCACCGACCACGCCCTCAACGACGACTCGTCCGTCCAGGCCGCGCTCTGCGAGTGCGAGCGCCGCGAACACGCACGCCGCGAGCCCGGACTTCATGTCCGCCGCGCCGCGCGCGGTCAGCTCGTCCCCGCGCCATCGTGCCTCGAACGGCTGCGACGACCACACCGCCTCGTCGGCCGGCACCACGTCGAGGTGGCCGTTCAACACGAGTGTCGGCCCCGCATCCGGGTCGCCGAGTTCGAGGACGCCACCGACACTGCGCCGGTCGGCCGCCCGAATCTCGCGGGGGTCGTCCGGAAACGATCGATGGCTCGCGAGCAACTCCACGTCGACGTCCCACTCGTACGTCTCGAAACCGAGTTCGTCCAACCGAGCACAGAACCACGACGACACCGACGCCTCGTCACCGTCCGTCGACGCGAACGAAACGAGCTCGGACGCGAACTCGCGTACTCCAGGCATACGAATTGGTTCACGGACGGCTGCCTAAGGGTTTCGCTGGATGGTAAACGTTTAACGTCACGGTGCCCCACGTGGAATCGAGGGCCGATAGCTCAGCCCGGCAGAGCGTCTGGCTTTTAACCAGACGGTCGAGGGTTCAAATCCCTCTCGGCCCGCTTCTGCGACGAACGAACAGTTCGTACAGCGTCGCCACTCGGCAACGTCGAAACGAAGAAACCGCTACTGTGTCTGTGCGTGTGCAAGCCAAGCGAGACCCGCGCCGATGCCGACGGCGCCGAGCGCGCCCAGCGCCTGAAGAACTGTGACGACGCCGCTGTTAGTGTACTGCCACGGCATCCCGACGAGCGTCGCGATACCGACGAGTGCGACGAACACGCCGACGAGGACGCCGTAGACGTCGAGCGTATCAGCGAACAACTGTTGCATGCACGACGCGTCGCCGCCGAACACGTTAACGGTGACGGAACGCCGCAGCGGCGTCAGTACCGCGACGGCATGAACGCCAGCATCGTGAGGAACGCCGCCGCCAGCATGCTCAAGATGGTGATTCCCCAGAGCCCGTTCATGCGCTCGTGGAACGTCTCCTGTGCCTCGACATCCGAGTGGTAATCCTCGTAGTCGGTCGTCAACTGCAGGACCGACGCGCCGCCCTGCTGCTCGAAGTGCGCGAGGTACGCGGTGTCACCGACAGACGTGTTCTCCCCCTCGTCGAAGCCGACTTCGTTCGTCCGCGGCGCGAACCACTCGATGGTCACCGACGAGTTCGTGACCGAGGCCACGCGAGTCTCGTTGTCGTTGTTCGGGCGCTCGATTGCGTCGCCCTCCGCGAACTCGTAGACTGTCGGGTCGTCGAGATACTCGTCACGCTCGACGAGTCGGCGCTCCCCATCCTCCTCGACGATGACGTACGTCGTGCCGTTCTGCTCGACTGTCGGCCGGTCAACCGTCTGGACCTCACGGAGCTCGAACTCCGACGGATCCGACTGACTCGGAATGACAACGGAATAATTCCCGCCCCGGTAGACCACCGTATCGTTGGCCGCCCACGACTCCGTGTACCGCGCGGACTCATTAGTCCACTCTGCGGTCGCGGAATCCTCCGAGACCTCTGTGAAACTGTACGACGTCCCCGCCAGCGTCACTGTCTCGTTAGCGGAAACCGTGTAATCCGGGTTCTCTAGTGTCACGTCAGGCTGCTGAGCGGCACCGATGTACGTGTACGCGCCGGCCGCCAGCAGAATGAAAACCACGACGGACACCGCCGCAGCACGTCGTTGCATACTCGAAGCGTAGAGAGGGCGTCGTATAATCGTTACTTTCCCGCCGCGCGAACGCACGGGACCGCCTCAACGACGAACGACGCACGCGAAAAAGCCAAGGGCCGGATTCGAACCGGCGATGGGCGGCTCTGCAGGCCGCTGCGTTAGGCCGAACTCTGCCACCTTGGCACGTCTCGTGGTACTGCGCTCGCTCGCTTAAACGTAGCGGTACGAAGTGTCGCCACTCCGCGCTACAAATGCAGAAAGCCCCGAACAGCAGCAGTGCTGTTCGAGGCTTAATGAAGTATGAATAGTAGGCGGCGAACCGGATTTCCCAGAGGCTCGCGCACTCCAGTACTGACCGGAACGCAGGCGGGCTTATCTTCCGTGTTCGGGATGGGTACGGGAGTTTCCCCGCCGCTATGGCCGCCTTAATACCGACCAACGGAATCGAACCGTTGTTCCCGGACAGAAGTCCGGGACGCCAGTATCGGCGAACGTCCGTGTGTAAGTGCAATCCAGTTAACGCCTGGACTCGACCACGTAATGTGGTGAGTGCATGAGTGTGTGGCATTTGGTCGTTTAGTGCTCGCGGGCTGAACGTCTCGTTGCCTTGACGCGTACACCCCGAGTCTATCGAACTCGTCTTCTACGAGAGACCTCAACGGTGATTCTTTTCCAGGTGGGTTTCGAGCTTAGATGCATTCAGCTCTTACCCCGTGGTGCGTAGCTGCTCGGCACTTGCCCTCTCGGACAACCGATACACCAGTGGCACCCGTTCATAGTTCCTCTCGTACTATATGAACGTTCCTGTCAATCACCAATAACACCCCCAATAGATAGCAGCCGACCTGTCTCACGACGGTCTAAACCCAGCTCACGACCTCCTTTAATAGGCGAACAACCTCACCCTTGCCCGCTTCTGCACGGGCAGGATGGAGGGAACCGACATCGAGGTAGCAAGCCACTCGGTCGATATGTGCTCTTGCGAGTGACGACTCTGTTATCCCTAAGGTAGCTTTTCTGTCAGCAATGGCCCGCATCAAGCAGGCTCATTGGTTCGCTAGACCAGGCTTTCGCCTCAGCGTCCCTCGTTGTGTAGGACACTGTCAGACTACCTTATGCTCTTGCGCTCTTCTCCGGGTCTCCGACCCGGATGAGGTAGCCTTAGGGCGCGCTCGATATCTTTTCGAGCGCGTACCGCCCCAGTCAAACTGCCCGGCTACCGGTGTCCTCCTCCCGGAGTTAGGGTCACAGTCACTGACGGGTAGTGTTTCATGCTTGACTCGGTGGCGTGCTAGCGCACGTACCTGTGTAACGTCTCCTACCT
Organism: Halobacterium sp. CBA1132; assembly: GCF_001485535.1. NCBI lineage: Archaea > Methanobacteriati > Methanobacteriota > Halobacteria > Halobacteriales > Halobacteriaceae > Halobacterium > Halobacterium sp. CBA1132. The sequence goes on along the minus strand of NZ_BCMZ01000001.1, from coordinate 2,569,332 downwards.
ACCCTGCACATCAGCGACCGTGTCCCAGCGACAGCCTGCAGTAAAGCTCTATAGGGTCTTCGCTTCCCCTTGGGGGTCTCCAGACTCCGCACTGGAACGTACAGTTCACCGGGCCCAACGTTGGGACAGTGAGGCTCTCGTTGATCCATTCATGCAAGCCGCTACTGAAGCGGCAAGGTACTACGCTACCTTAAGAGGGTCATAGTTACCCCCGCCGTTAACGGGTCCTTCGCCCCATTGTACTGGGTGTTCAGATACCCGCACTGGGCAGGATTCAGTGACCGTACGCGTCCTTGCGGATTTGCGGTCACCTATGTTGTTATTAGACAGTCGGAGCCTCCAAGACACTGCGACCTGCCCAATCACTGGGCAGGCATCCCTTATCGCGAACTTACGGGACTAACTTGCCGAATTCCCTAACGTCGGTTGTTCCCGACAGACCTAGGCTTTCGCTGCCAGAGCACCTGTGTCGGATCTTGGTACGGACATCGTGCTCGTCTTTTCACGGGCCCCAGATTGACTCGAGTTTCCCTATTCCGCCGTTCGTCCGCTTCCTGCCATTACGGCTTCCACGGACTTGGACGGTTCGACCGGGCGATGGCCCGGCTCGAGCTACTCCGAGGCGTCGACTTTCACTGCACGATGGCACGGGAATATTAACCCGTTTCCCTTTTGACCCGCTCGAATTACGACGGGACTTAGGACCGGCTAACCCTCGGCTGATAAGCATTGCCGAGGAACCCTTGCTCTTCTCGGTCGTCGGGGTTCTAACCCGACTAACGCTGCTACTATGGCCAGGATTTTCTTCCCCATTCGGTCCACTCGAGTTCTCACCCGAGCTTCCGCCCGAACAGAGTGCCAACCTACTGGATCACGCTGTAACGCGTGCCGTTAGGTCTCGGTGGTGAACTTGAGCCCCGATCATTTTGGGCGCCCCGAACCTCGGCCGGTAAGCTGTTACGCTTTTCTTGGAGGGTAGCTGCTTCTAAGCTCACCTCCCGGCTGTCTAGGGCTCGGGACCACCTTCAATCGCACTTAGCTCACACTTTGGGACCTTAACCTAACTCTGGGTTGTCTCCCTCACGGTACACAGGCTTACCCCGCATACCGGATTCCCTGCGTCAACGGCGTTCGTAGGTTCGGAGTTCGACAGGAGGGCCAACTCCTCTCGGAGTTGGACCCTCCAATCGGTAGCTCTACCCCACGAACTACCTCAGCAGAGGTCATGCTTCGACATGTTTCGGTTGGAACCAGCTGTTGCCAGATTCGATGGGCCTTTCACCCCTACACGTAGGTCACGGGAGGGTATTGAAAGACACCAACCCTAACAGACCTCCACATGGCTTTCGCCATGCTTCATCTTGCCCACGCGTAGATCATCTGGTTTCGGGTCGTGTCCGTTTGACTCCCCGCCCTTGAAGACGGCGGCCCTCGCGCAAAGCGCTGCGGCCATGTCGGTTTCCCTACGCCTCCCCGGATACTCCGGTTAGACTCGTCAGACAGACACACTCCCTGGCTCGTTTTTCAAAACGTACGACGGAACATCGGCTCCTCACAGGTCCTACTACAGGCTCGCGCCTGACTCGTTCCCAGTGAGGCCTTTTATGCCCCGTCGCTCCATCGCCACCTGATTTCAAGCCCTATTTCACCCCCCTTTGTGGGGTGCTTTTCAGCGTTCGTTCACACTACTTGTTCACTATCGGTCTCGGAGAGTACTTAGTCTTGGCAGTCGATGCCTGCCATCTTCACGAGGGATTTCCGACCCCCGCTACTCTGGAGCTGGCTCACGATTTACTTGTCCTCGATACGGGGCTGTCACCCTGTATCGCGCTCCATTTCAGGAGACTTCGCGAGAACGTTCGATCGATGCACGCCAGTCCGAACACCACATTGCCCAGAAGGCTTCGGTTTGGACTGTGCCGCGTTCATTCGCCATTACTGACGGCGTCCCATTCGGTTTCTCTTCCTGGCCGTACTGAGATGTTTCAATTCCGGCCGTTCCCTATTGCGCAAAGCAATTGCAGTGGGGATTCCCATTAGGAGATCCTGAGTTCTTCGCCTCCGTGCGGCTCCCTCAGGCTTATCGCAGCTTGGCACGTCCTTCATCGGCATCCGAGCCGAGCTATCCACCAGGTGGCACAGTAGCCACGTTGGATGTCAGCTGCAGAGCAGCTGACGATGGTACTCAACCACACGAAGTGGTCGAGGGTTGTTGGCGGTGAAGCCAACGACGATGAAGTTGACTGCGAAGCAGCCAACAAATGCTCAACACGCAATGGTTGAGCGCTGTTGAGTCACGGATGTGACCAACAGTCGGTACTCGACCACGGTGGTCGAGTCCAGTGAGCGCCTGGATTGCACTTACACACGGTCGTCATCGTACGTCCTCGTGGTGAACGAGGAGCGTACATAGACCCTTCCCACCCGCACTTTCGCGGGGTGGTGCATCAGTCTTCGTCGCGATTCATCGTTGCGCCGTCTCCCACTTAAGGGGAACGGTTTAAGATGAATCCCGGACGGGATGGACCCACTGGGATTCGAACCCAGGGCATCCTCCTTGCAAAGGAGGCACTCTACCACTGAGCTATGGGCCCACCTCCCGAATCGGGAGGAGGTTAACGTTAGCCTTGATGGTTTGTAGGTGTCCAACTGGTCACGGCGTCGTCGAAAGGTGGGCCAGGGCTACGCCCTGGTCCCGATCGTTAGGAGGTGATCCAGCCGCAGATTCCCCTACGGCTACCTTGTTACGACTTAAGCCCCCTTGCGGAGCCCAGATTCGACCGGCGCATGCCGGCCTCATCCGAACCCCACTCGGGTGCTTTGACGGGCGGTGTGTGCAAGGAGCAGGGACGTATTCACCGCGCGCTGCTGACACGCGATTACTACCGAATCCAGCTTCATGAGGGCGAGTTTCAGCCCTCAATCCGAACTACGATCGAGTTTAGGAGATTAGCGCCTCCTCTCGGAGTTGCATCCCATTGTCTCGACCATTGTAGCCCGCGTGTTGCCCAGCTCATTCGGGGCATACTGACCTACCGTTGCCCGTTCCTTCCTCCGCTTTGGCAGCGGCAGTCCACCTAATGTACCCAGCTACCCAAAGGGTACTGCTGGCAATTAGGAGTGCGGGTCTCGCTCGTTGCCTGACTTAACAGGACGCCTCACGGTACGAGCTGACGGCGGCCATGCACCTCCTCTCAGTAGCATCGGGTAAAGTCATCAACCTGACCGTCATTACTACTGTCGGAGCTGGTGAGATGTCCGGCGTTGAGTCCAATTAAACCGCAGGCTCCTCCGGTTGTAGTGCTCCCCCGCCAATTCCTTTAAGTTTCATCCTTGCAGACGTACTTCCCAGGCGGCCCGCTTCTCGGCTTCCCTACGGCACAGCGCAGGCTCGTAGCCTGCGCCACACCTAGCGGGCATCGTTTACAGCTAGGACTACCCGGGTATCTAATCCGGTTCGAGACCCTAGCTTTCGTCCCTCACTGTCGGATCCGTCCTCCTGAGGCGCTTTCGCCACCGGTGGTCCGTCCAGGATTACAGGATTTCACTCCTACCCCGGACGTACCCCTCAGGTCTTCCGGTCCCAAGCCGAACAGTTTCCGCTGGACGCCTGCCCGTTAAGCGGACAGATTTCCCAACGGACTTGTCCGGCCAGCTACGGACGCTTTAGGCCCAATAATATCGGCCATCACTCGGGCTGCCGGTATTACCGCGGCGGCTGGCACCGGTCTTGCCCAGCCCTTATTCGTGCACCACCTTACGGTGTACAAAAGTGAAGGCTCTATGCCTTCACACTCGGAGTCCCCTTATCGCACTTGCGTACAGTGTAAAGGTTTCGCGCCTGCTGCGCCCCGTAGGGCCCGGAATCTTGTCTCAGATTCCGTCTCCGGGCTCTTGCTCTCACAACCCGTACCGATTATTGGCACGGTGGGCCGTTACCCCACCGTCTACCTAATCGACCGCAGCCACATCCTGTGGCGCCGTAGCGTTTCCAGCTCCACCCATTCCAGGGGTGGAGCATTATTGGGAATTAGCCTCAGTTTCCCGAGATTATTCCCATCCACAGGGTAGTTTGGCCACGTGTTACTGAGCTTTCCGCTGCGGGTCTAAACCCGCACAACTAGCATGGCTAAATCGGACTCCGATAGCAATGGCCTCCGGCAGGATCAACCGGAATGTTTGCTGGGGTTAAACCCCAGCGACCAGAACTAAAAGTCCTGGTTTGGCGGGAACACAAAAGTGTTCCTCATAGCCACGACAAAGCGCCGTGGCCAGTTGGATGTCACCAAACCATCAAGGCTAACATCAGATTCCATCTGTACGGCGGACCGCAGGGGTGGAATCCTCATTCCTTCGGACCTGAACGTAGTCCGCGACAGGTCATAAACCTGCCGGACTTCGTTCGGCCCAAGACGACGTTCGCATTTCCTCCAACGCCCCATTATTACTTAAGGGCATCGAACCAAGCTCGTGAGAGCGTTAGTCGAGGCCCGAAAGCGGGCACGGAAGCATGCGTCAGTCACTCGGGAAACCCGAGTGACCTCATCGTCGTTCGCATTATTCCGAAGTGCCCGGTATCACTTAAGGGCATCGAACCAAACTCGCCGAAGGCGAGGAGTTCGATGCGGGGCGCAGGGATGATTTCAGTGGCGTCGAGATCATCGAGCCACCTCACGTCGTTCGCATCTCATCCGAGTGCCCGGTATCACTTAAGGGCATCGAACCAAACTCGCCGAAGGCGAGGAGTTCGACGCGGGGCGTCGAGGCGTCAATCAGTGGCGTCGGGGTCACCGAGCCACCTCACGTCGTTCGCATCTCATCCGAGTGCTGGGTTACGTAAAACCCCATCGAACCAGGGGCGCTTCGACACGCCACCGCATACCAGAAAACCACGTGACGGCGTACCGTAGACTACGGGTGTGAGTGCCACGTGGGAGGAGGTCGGCCGGTCATCCCGCGCGAGTGCGTGCGGTCGGGCCGAGTGGTGCCCACGCGGTCGACACTACTCGTGGGAGTGACTAAGCCGTTACGCGTCACATACGCGGTCAAAAGATACAGCGAGCGGCGTTAGTCTTCGATGTGGTTGATGCCTTCCTTGGAGACGTTGGCTTTCGTGATCTCGCCGGGCATCCAGTCTGGTTTGTCTCCGGGGGCGTCCTCCTCCCAAGCCCACGCTTCGTAGATGTGGACTTTGTCGGTGCCCTTCTCTCGGAGCCGGAGCTCCTTGCGGTCGGCGCTCTGTTCACTGTCGGCGACGTCCTCGATGCGGCGGGCTGCCTTGAGCGCGGCCTGCCGTGGGGTGTTCCCGCTGAAGACGCTCGTCTCGTCGTCGGATTCTCGGAGCGCGAAGTTGCGCTTGCCGTCCTCACGTACCATGGTTTTGCTCCATGCTACCCGAACACAAGGACGAGTGATAAATATACCGCCGATTTTGCCGGTAGTTTTATGTATTCAGTCGGCTGGTCCGGGGAAAGCGCCGACCCGGACCGCGACAGTTCGCCGATTGTAGCCGCCGTCAGTCCCCGCCAGCGAGCGTCGGGTCAGGCGGTCGGAAGAACTTAAGTACGGTGTGCGGCGAAAGGCAACGTAGACACTTCGCGATGGTTCGCAAGAAGACGCTCAGCCCGAGTGGCGCGAAAGGCGACGACGGGGAGTACCACAACGCGCACGTCAACCTCCACGAGGACGAACTGTCGGTCGCCGGTCTCGACATCGGCGACGAGGTCTTCGTCAGAGTTCGGGAGGACAAAATCATCATCCAGCGGGCCGACCAGGACGACGTCGAACACGACTTCTAACGGGATGTACGGGCTGGCCAAACCGCTGTTGTTCCGACTCCCCCCGGAGACCGCCCACGAGGCGATTACGGGACTGCTCGGCGTCGCACAGAAATTACACCTCGAACGCGCGTACGCGGGGCACTACACAGTCGACGACGACCGGTTGTCCGTCGAGGCGTTCGGCCAGTCGTTCCCGAACCCAGTCGGCGTGGCAGCCGGCTTCGACAAGAACGCCGAGATACCGCGGGCGCTGGCGGCGCTTGGGTTCGGGCACGTGGAAGTCGGCGCGGTGACTGCCGAGGGTCAGCCCGGGAATCCACGGCCGCGGATGTTCCGACTCCGAGCGGACGAGGGCCTCGTCAACCGGATGGGGTTCAACAACGCGGGCGCGGACATCGTGGGCGAGCGCCTCGCGGGACAGCGACTCCCGGACGTGCCCGTGGGCGTGAACATCGGGAAGTCGAAGTCCACACCCCTTGAGAACGCTCCGAGCGACTACCGGTACACGTACGAGCGGGTCGCCGAGGACGGCGACTACTTCGTGGTGAACGTCTCCAGTCCGAACACGCCGGGGCTGCGCGAGCTCCAGAACCGCGAGCAGCTGGCGGCGATTCTGGAGACGCTCCAAGACGCGGGCGCGGCGCCGCTGCTCGTGAAACTCTCGCCGGACCTCCACCGCGACGCAGTCGTGGACGCGGTCGAGTTGGCGAACGAACTGGGGTTGGACGGCGTCGTCGCGACGAACACGACGACCGACCGGCCGGAGTCGCTGCGGAGTCCGAACGCCGCAGAGAAGGGGGGGCTCTCGGGGCGGCCGATTCGCAAGCGCGCGACCGACCAAGTGCGGTTCGTCGCGAAGCGGACAGACCTCCCTGTCGTCGGCGTCGGCGGCGTGTTCACGGCCGAAGACGCCTACGAGAAGATTCGCGCGGGCGCATCCGTGGTGCAACTGTACACCGGCCTCGTCTACCGCGGGCCGGGCATCGCGAAGGACATCAACGAAGGGCTGCTCGAACTGCTGGCCCGCGACGGCTTCGCGTCCGTCGCGGACGCGGTCGGCGTGGACCTGTGATTATCGGAGCGCGTCGAGTTCGAACTCGAAGCCGGCGACCGGCACTTCGACGTCGTGGTCGACGATGACCGCGGGGTGAAGTTCACCGACGACGCCCACTTCTTCGCCGTCGATAACGACGCTAGCAGCGCGCCCGTCGATGAACGAGGGGTGGTCGGTCGCGGGCGTCTCTAAGTCGACGTGGAACTCCTCGCAGAGCGCCGCGAGTCGCGCTTTGGCGTCCTCGTAGGAGGCGTCGTGGCGTGCGAGCACGGCGGCGACGGTGCGGCGTTCGGCGACGCCCGTCTCGGTGGAGTCGTCGACGTGCGCGGCGAACCCGATCTCCGCGAGGTCCTGCGGGTACGACCGGTGGGTGTTGTTTTCGAGGACGGAGGCCAGCGACGGCAGCGCCCACGTCCGGAGGATGGTGAAGTCCTCGCTGTAGGGTTCGTCGATGGTCGCGGGGGCCGCGGCGCCGACGGCGTCGTCGTCGGGGGAGACGCGCATTCGGTCGAAGTTGTCGGCCTCGTTGGTCATGTTGAAGTTCAGAAGGTCCTCGAAACCGAGGCCGACGAGCGTCTCGCGGGCGGCAGCCTCCAGTCGCGAGGTCTCGGTGCGCCCGCCGACGGTGCTGACGTCGGGGTAGCGCGGCACGAGGTCGTTGAACCCGTACGCGCGCCCGATGTCGTCGACGACGTCCACGGGGTGGAGGACGTCGACGCGGTACGGCGGAATCTCCACGTCGTAGGTGAGTTCGTCCCCGCCCTCGGGTTCAGCATCGAGTCCCGCGCGTTCGGCGAGGTCGACGACTTCGTCGGGTTCGAAGTCGATGCCGAGCAGCGTCTCCACGCGCTCGTGGGAGACTCGTTTGGTGCGCACTTCGAAATCGGGGCGCACGAGTTCCGTATCGCCGTACTCGACGGTGACGTTCTCGACGGTGGCGCCGCGGGCGTCGAGCGCGTAACAGATGATGGCGCACATCCGGTCGATGGTCCACTGGTCGGTACCGGTGAGTTCGACGAACAGCTCTCGGGAGTCCGTGGAGACCTCGGTGCGGCGGCCGTTGATGACCGGCGGGAAACTGAACATCCCGATGCCGTCGTAGATGGCGGGGTAGCGGTCGTAGTCGGCGAGCAGGTCGGCGTACTGCTCGCCGGTCGGGTGCTCGGTGAGCACTTCGGCGGGCGTGCGTTCGGCGTCGTCGTCGAGCGCGACGAACGTGTCGCCGTCCGGTTCGATACCGGTGTAGGTGATGGATTTGCCGGGCGAGCCGTCGGCGGTGTCGATGGCTTCGCCTTTGAGCATCGCGAGGTCGTGGATGCCGATGGCGCCTTTCGCGCGCTTGCGGCCCATCGTCGCGTGGAGTTTCTCCTGGAGTTGGATGAGCGAGTCGAGGGCGTCCTCGTCGAGGTCGACGCCGCGGACGACAGCGCCGGTGACGCAGGGCCGGTCGTCAGGGACATCTTCGACCTGAATCGTCCACTCGGCGCCGTTCGTGTCTGGGACGTAGACGCCGCGGGTGTCGCCGTAGTGGTAGCGCAGCGAGCGCGCGATGCCCTCCACGGAGAGGCGGTCGAGGCGGTCGGCCTCGAACTCGAGTTTGAACTCGCCGTTGTCGGTCTCGCCCTCGTACTCGATGCCGAGTCCGAAGAGGTCGTCTTTGAGTTCGTCGTCGCTCTTGTCGGTGTGCCCGGTGAGCGTGCGGAGTTCGTCGGGGTCGATGTCGACGACGGGCATCAGTACACCACCTCCGCGTCCCGCAGGAACTCCAAGTCACACAGCGTCCCGTGGACGTCCCGGATGTCCTCGAAGCCGGTGACGAGCATCAGCAGGCGTTCGAGCGCGAGCCCCCACGCCATCACGTCGGCGTCGACGCCGAGCGGTTCGAGCATCTCCGGGCGGAAGATGCCGGAGTTCCCGATTTCGATGAGTTCGCCGGTCTCGGGGTGGCGCCCGAACAGCTCGAAGCTCGGCTCCGTGTAGGGATTGTACGTGGGTTTGAACTCGATGTCCGTGATGCCGAACTGGCTGTAGAACTCGCGGAACGTCCCCATGAGGTCGCGCACGGAGAGGTCTTCGGCCATCACCCACCCCTCGATCTGGAAGAACTCCAGGAGGTGCGTGGCGTCGAGGGTGTCGTTGCGGTAGGCCTTCTCGACGCTGAAGTACCGCGCGGGCGCCTCCACCTCCTCGCCGGCGACGCCGGAGAGGTAGCGGGCGGTGAGACTCGTCGTGTGTCCGCGGAGCGCGAGCGCACGCGCGAAGTCCTCGTCCCACGGCGAGTGATAGCCGTCGCCGTCCGGCCCGACGCCCTCACGGTGGGCGCGTTCGACGCGCTCGACGAGGTCGTCGGGGAGGTCGTCGATGTTCGCGGGCTGGTCGAGCGCGAACCGGTCCCAGTGGTTGCGCGCGGGGTGGTCCTGGGGCATGAACAGGCAGTCGTTGATGTAGAAGTCCGCGTCGACGTGCGGGCCCTCCATCTCCTGGAAGCCCATGCCGACGAGGACGTCTTTGACGCGCTCGGCGGCCTGCCGGAGGACGTGGGTCTTCCCGGGCGTGTACTCGCCGGCGTCGGCTTCGACGTTGTAGTCGGCGAACTCGGCGTCGCGCCACTCGCCGGACGCGAGCATGTCGGGGGTGAGTTGGCCGACCTGTTCGGCGGACTCGACGCCCGCCATGAGTTCGGTGACGCCCGCCTCAGTCAAGAGGACCGAGCGAACGGTTCGCTCGCGGACGGCGGCGAGGTCGCGGCGCGCCAACTGGTCGAGCACGTCGCTGTCTTCGACGGTCCCGCCGTCAGCGAGCGTGTCGAGCGCGACGGCTTCGGCGTCCTCGCTCGGGTCGGCGTCGGGGTCCGCGGAGAGGTCGCCGCTGTCGATGCTCCCGTAGCCCTTCCGGGCGTAGTTCGAGAGCGCGATGTCGACCTGTGGACCCTCTAGTCCGGACGCGCCGATGACTTCGCCCATCGAGACAGGTTCGTCGTCGGCGCCGAGTTCGAGTGCGGCCTCGTAGAGCCGTACTTCGGGCAGGCCGTCCTCGGCGTACTCGCGGCCTTCGTCTGTCAGTTCGACTTCTTCTTCGACCTCCTCGACGACGTCCACGAGGCCGGCGTCTTCGAGTTCGAACGCCGCGCCCGTGACCGTCTCCGGCGGTCGGTCGATGTCGGCCGCGAGGTCGGCGATGCGTCTCGGTTCGTCGGTGCTCGCCGCTTCGAGCACCGCGACCTGCTGTGGTGGCAGTTTCATTGTGCGTAGGGGTGTGTGGCAGTCAGTTATCCGTTCCGCTCCCGGCCCGAACGGGCGGGTTCGGCCGCGCGGCGACTCTCGCCGGCGCGCGGCGTCCACCGGCCCGCTCAGGCGAAGAAGAAACCGAACCCCGGAGCCGCGGCTGGTTCGGACACGCTGCGACCGGCGTGGGGTTCGGACGCCATGTGCGGGAGCATGGCACGACCAGTGAAAAGAATTCCGTCAGCGGCCCGCTGGCCGAACATCCAGCCCGTCAGGCTCGCGGCTCGCGCATCGCGTGGCTCTGCGCTCGCTCGTTCCGTGCTCTCACTTCGTTCGAGCACGCGCGGAGTCCAGTTCGACGTCGAGGTCAGCCAGCACTTCGCGGGCTTCCTCGCGTTTCTCTTGGTGGTCTTCGAGGAACTCCGCCATGAGTTCGGCGGCCTCCTCCTTGCAACCGCCGCAGAGGCGCTCGCCGCCCGCGCACTCCTCGTAGACGCGCTCGGCGAACTCGTCGTCGTCGGCCGCGAGCAGGTACGCGTACAGCTCGTAGACCGGACACTGGTCGGGTTCGCCGCCGAGTTCGCGCTGCTTCTCGGCGGTCTCGCGGCCGCCCGTGGTCGCGGCCTTGACCTTGTCGTAGCCGTCCTCGGGGTCGTCGAGGAGGCTGATGTGGCTGGCGGGAATCGAGGACGACATCTTCCCGCCCGTGAGCCCCGTCATGAAGCGGTGGTAAATCGAGGACGGCGGCACGAAGCCGTAGCCGCCGTGGTCGACCTCGACGGCGAGCGCGAGGTCCTCGGCGGTCTCCCGGTCGATTTCGAAGGCGTCGACGTGGCCCTCGAAGACGCGCTTCTCGCCGGCGACCTCGTCGATGAGCGCCTCGAACGCCTCGTCGGTCGCCTGCCGGTCGAAGAACCGAATCCGGGGGCGGAGCGGCTCCATCCCCGCGTTGTCGAGTTTCTGTACGACGCCAGCGACCAGTTCGTCGCCGAACTCGGCCGCGAGCGCGTCGTCCTCGCGGAGCCAGTCGGCGGCCTCCGCGCACCGGGGCTGGCTGGCGTCCTCGGCGTACTCCTCTTTGGCGTCGTAGGCCGCGGCGACGAGCGGGCGCTCGTCGTCGTCGAAGGCGACGCTGGCGTACGCCTCGGTCACCTTGAAGTAGCGCGTGCGCTCGGCGAGGTCCCGAGCCAGTCGCATGTGTGGGTCTTGGTCGGGGCCGACCGGAATCACGGTCGGCTTGGACTCCTCCAGTTGCGGGTAGAGGATGTCCGCCATCTGCGTGACGACGCTCTGCATGTGCGAGACGTCGGTCTCGCCGTCGAACCCGTAGATGGCTTCGAACTCAGAGAAGTTCGCCTCCGCGCCGAGCTCGAACGCGAGGTCCTGGAGTTCGCGGTTCGCGGACTGGCGGTAGAGGGTGCCCTCCTCGGCGTCGAAGCCGAGCGCGAGCAGGCTGAGGAGGTAGTCTTTGGCGTGCTCGTCGATTTCGTCCCACGAGAGTCCGCGGGCGGCGTGGGCTTCGAGGTCCGCGATGAGCGCGTACGCGTCGGCGCCCTGCTGTTGGTGCCAGACGATTTCGTCGAACACCATCTTGTGGCCGATGTGGGGGTCGCCCGTCGGCATGAACCCCGACAGCGCGGCGAACGGCTCGTCGTTGCGCATCGCGTCGGCGACGCGGCGGTAGTCGCGGTGCCCGAAGATGATGGCGCGCCGCATCAGGTAGTGCGGGTCCGGCACCTCGTCGATGACGTCGTCGAAGGACTCGATGCCGAACTCGTCGAAGAGCTTGCGGTAGTCCGAGACCGTCGAGGAGCCCCACGGGTCGAGGGCGACGCTGTCGGCGCCGGGCGCCGCCTCGGCGTCCGTCTCGTTGTCTGTGTCGGTCATAGTTAGGGAGTGAGTCTGCTCACGGAGAGCCAGCGAATCGTATCCGCACTGGGATTGTCGAGCGCAAAAACCATTCGCTTCCGGACCCCGTGAGCGAGGCGCACGTCCAGCGAGACGTCTCGCGGCGCGAACACGTAGTCGGCGGGGAGCACCCGAACGAGCAGTTCGGAGTGGCCGAGTTCGTCGACGGACTCGACCTCGCTGTACACGCGGAAGTCCGCGCCGAACTTGAACCCGGTCTTGGGCACCATCCCGCGGTCGCGGAGCGCGCGGTAGACGCGCAGCCGGCGGTCGAAGCGGTCGGCCTCGCCGGCGCGCCCGCGCTCCACGACCGCTTCCACGTCGTCGTCCCCGAGGTCGAGGACGCCCTGCGCGGCGAGGTACGCGGCTTCCAACAGCGAGAGCTGGAGCGCGTCGTACTCGGCCGCGCGGCCGCCGAGTGGCTGCCCGTAGAACCCCTGTTCGTGGAGTTCGCTGGGCGCGTCCCAGACGAGCACGCGGTCTTCGAGGAGCGTCCCGCTGACGGCGGTCGGCGGCGCGAAGTCGGTGTCGCCGTCCGGGTCGGTGGCGGCGACATCGAGGTACGTGATTTCGCTCTCCTCGTCGACGACCGCGAGCACGACATCGCCGAGGTCGCCGGCGGGTATCGTCGAGCGCTCGTCGACGACGCGAATCCGGTGTTTCACGACGCCGTCGCCGGGGCCGTTCCCTCGCGGGAACACCACGAAGTCGCCGTCGCCGGGGTCGGCCCACCACGGCTGGCGGTCGGGCGCGAGGTAGAACCCGCGGTCGCGGAGGTCCGCGTAGACGAGGAAGCGCGCAGGGAAGCCGGCGCCGCGGGCCGTGAAGAACTCCCGGAACCCGGCGCCGTCGACGGCGTCGAGGTCGCCGCGGAACAGCAGGTGTGCGGCCTCCACGAGCGACAGCGCGATGGCGTTGCCGTCGAGCGGGTGGCCGTACCCGCGGGCGTCGTGGAACCGCTGGCGGGCGTCTCCGCCGACTCGGACCTCGTCGCCGTGTAGCTCGCCGTCCATACCGGGAGCGTCGCGCGCCCGACGTTCAACTGTTGCGGTCGCGCCCTCCCGCACTCGGCGTCCGCTCGCAGTCACTGTCCAGGCACCGCCGCCCGCTCGGCGTCTCGAAGACCGGTAGCCCGCACTCACAGGTCCCGTCGACGGTCCCGTGGGGGAGCCGGTGGCTGGCGCCGCAGTCCGGACAGGTCGCGTGGAGCCCGCGGTCGGCCTCGATTTCGAGTGCGGCGCCACACAGACACGCCCACTCGCCGTCGAAGCGCTCGGCGACGACGTCGGCGATGGGCGTGCAGTCGCGGTCCAGACACGCCGTCACCGCGCCGCCGCGTTCCACCCGCAACTGGGGGAGCCCGCAGTCCGGACAGGCTTCGTCGACGACGGCGGCGTCCCGCGGAATCGCGTAACTCGTCCGGCAGTCGATACAGACGACGCGGCCGCCGTCCCGCACGAGCGTGCCGTCGCACTCGCACGTCCCGACCGGCGGTCCGGCGGGCGACGCGGGATAGTGGGCGTCGCCGTGCTCGGTCGCGCTCTCGACGACGAGCCGTTCGTCGCCGTCCGCCGCGTCGATGCGGAACCCGCGGGCGTCCCGCGTGTACCGGACGACGCCCGGGCGCGTGAGCCACGCCGCGGGCTGGTAGCCGTCCGCGTCGTGGACGAGCACGGTGTCGTCGGGCTTCACGATGACGACGACATCCCCGCGGAGGTCGCGCTCGGTTCGCCCATCGCTCTCGTAGCGGACGGCACACTCGCCGGCGAGCACGCGAATCGCGTCCTGCATGACCCGGATTGGTCCCGGTTTCGTACTTGAACCTACGCGCTACTCCACGCGCACCGCCCGCGTCTCGGTGACGGGCAACAGCGGGAGGTCCGAGAAGGAGACGGTGACCTCGAATTCGAGAACGTCGGCGTCCGCGCCGAACACGCCCACGGGCACGGAGAGTTCGTCGTCGAGGTAGCCGGTGGTCTCGGTCATCTCGACGCTATTGACGGTGACGGCGACGCCCGTGGCCGCGCCGCCGCCCGCGTTCCGCACGACAACCTCGCACATCTGGTTGTCGCCGGCCGCGATGCTGTCGGGGAGGTCGCTCCAGTCGACGACGACCTCGGGCATCCCGGTAGCCTGCTCGTAGACGCTCTCCGCGACGCCCGGGCCGAGCCCGGCTTCTTCGAGGCCGCCCTCGCCGGCGTCGCGGACATCCGCGGGCGTCTCGATGCCCTCGTCGGCGAGCTTGTGCGCGCGGCCAGCGGCCACGCCGTCGAGCGCGGTCAGGCCGACCGCGTCCTCGGGGACGCCGGTGTCGATGCGGGCTTCGAGGCGGGCGGCGACGTTCGCGCCCGCGGGGTCGTCGTAGCGCTCGAAGAACGCGCCCAGCGCGGCGAGCAGGCGGAGCGCGTTCTGCTTGATGACCCACGCGTCCGAGCGCAGTTCCGGCGGGATGGAGCCGTCCATGCTCCCGCGCAGAATCGCGAGGACCTTCCGCGGGCCGGAGTCGAGGTCGTCGGCCTCGCTGCCGACGATGCGGTCGACGGCGTCGCGCTCGGACTTGCGCGCGCTCACGCTGTCGAACTCGCCGGCCTTCGCGACCGCGCGGAGCACGCTGTCGGCGTCACCCTCGCCGTCGGCCACGTCGCGGAACTCGCCCGCGGTGTCGAGTCGGAGGTAGTACGTCGACGCGAGCACGCCCAGTCGAGTCGCGGAGAGTCCGAGGTCGTCGTCGGTCTCCACGAACCCCTCCTCGACGAGGTCGTCGAGAGTGTCCCGGACGCGGTCCCGGAGCCCCGGGAAGTCGTAGTCGTCGGGTTCGGACTGCGCGCGCTGGTAGTAGAACGTCGTCTCCAGCCAGTCCATCACGTCGCCGAGCCCCCGAATCGTGCCCATCGCGATTTCGGCGTTCAGGTGCTCTGCGAGGTTCCCCGCCAGCCGGGACTCGATTTCCTTGCCCTCGCGGAGGAGTTCGCGGTACATGTCGGCGTCCGACTCGTCGCAGACCACCCAGCCGTAGCCGACGTCGTCGTAGCCGGGGCGGCCCGCGCGCCCGAGCATCTGGAGGACATCCAGCGGGCTCATGTCCACCTCGCCTTCGAGGGGGTCGTGGAGTTTCGTGTCCCGGATGACGACGCAGCGCGCGGGGAGGTTGACGCCCCACGCCAGCGTCGACGTCGAGAACAGGATGCGAATCTTGCCCTCCCGGAACCACTCCTCGACGAGGTTCTTGTCGTTCGTCGAGAGGCCGGCGTGGTGGAACGCCACGCCGTCGAGCACGGACTTCCGGAGCGTCGCGTTGTCCAGTTCCTCGGTCTCGGTGTGGAACTCGTAGTCGCCCCGCGAGCCGACGGGGATGTCGCGCTCGCCGATTTCGTCCCGCGTCTTCTTCGCGGCCTGCACGGTGTCCTGCCGGCTGGAGACGAACACGAGCGCCTGGCCGTCCTCGCGGAGGTGGGGTTCGACGAGGTCCAGCGTCGTGAACAGCCGACGGTACTTGTCCGCGAACGGGTTGTCGCCGTGCGTGTACGTCCGCACGCCCGCGTGGAGGTCCACGGGCCGGTAGTCGTCGCCGAACTCGAAGGTCGTCTCCGGGTCGGCGTCGAGCCACGCCGCCACGTCGTCGATGTTCGGCATCGTCGCCGACAGCGCGACCACGCGCGGGTCGCAGAGCCGCCGCCAGCGCGACACCACCACTTCCAGCACGCTGCCGCGCTTCTCGGAGTCCAGCAGGTGGACCTCGTCGATGACGACGCAGTCCACGTCCGTGACGAACGAGTAGCGCGGCGAGTCGTGTTTCCGGGTGGCGGAGTCGGCCTTCTCCGGCGTCATCACGAGCACGTCCGCGCGCTCCGCGCGCCGGGGGTTGAGGTCCCGCTCGCCAGTGACGACGTACACCGAGTAGCCGAGCTCCTCGAAGCGCTCCCACTCGGACTCCTTCTCGTTGGTGAGCGCGCGCAGCGGCGCGACGAACACCGCGGTGCCGCCGGCGTCGAGGGTCTGGCAGATGGCCAGTTCCGCGAGCGCGGTCTTCCCGCTGCCCGTCGGGGCGGACGCGACGACGTTGGCCTCGGAGTTCACGAGCGCTGGCACCGCCTCGCGCTGCATCTCGTTGAACTCGTCGAAGGGGAAGGCGTCGGCGAACTCGGGGACGACCTCGGCGACTTCCATCACCAGTTGGGGAAGGCGGGTGGGCGGATAGGCGTTTCCTTAGTGGCGTGAGTCGGAGGGAGTGAGCGAAGCGAACGACCGAGACTCACGGATACAGCGAACGGCGACCACCGGGAGCCGTGAGCAGCGCGGTTCGGAAGGAGCGAACGAAGTGAGCGACTGAGAACCACGTCGACGCGAGCGGGGAGCGCGTGCCCGAGCGAAGTGAGGGCACGGAGTGGCGAGCGGGGAGGAACGACCCGCGAGCGGCATGAGTCGGAGGGAGAACGGGTCTGAGCGCACCGAAAACCACGTCGACGCGACCACTCAGTCGGCGGCGTCGGCACTCATCGAGGACGCGACGCGTCGGAGGAGGCCGCGGTTCGTCGAGTAGTAGAAGTAGGCGGTGACGCCGATGGCGGCGGCGGCGTTCGAAATCGTAATCGCCCAGAATGCGGCGTACACCGGCACGGAGAGCACGACGACGTACGCGCCGACGGCCGCGATGGGGAGGCGGACGGCCCAGTACTGGAGCGTCGTTGCGACCATCGAGACGGTGGTCTTGCCGGCGCCGTTGAATCCACCCTGCACGGGGTAGATGACGCCGAACGCCCAGTAGCCGACGGCGAGAATCTGGAGGTACGCGACGGTGTACGTGAGCGCGTCGCCGTCGAGGCTGGGCGCGAACGCGCTCGCGATGCGGCCGGGAATCGAGAACTGGGCGGCGCCGACGACGGCGAGCGCGACCGTCGCGACGCCCGCTGCGAGCCACGTCGCGCGGGTCGCACGGGCGGGGCGTTCGGCGCCGAGGTTCTGACCGACGACGCTGGAGACGGCGCTACCGACGGCGATAGCGGGGACGAACGCGAGCGTCGAGATGCGCATGCCGACGGTGTACGCCGCGAGTCCGGCGCTCCCGCCGACGCCGGAGACGATGGCGACCATGAGGAGGCGCGCGGTCTGCCGGCCGCCCTCCTGACCGGCTTTGGGGACGCCGACCTCGAGGACGTCGCGCAGCGAGTCGAGGCGGAGGCGCACCGCGTCGCGCGTGTACGCGAAGTCGGTGCGGTCGGTGGTGGCGAGCGCGACGGCGATACCGAACCCGACGACGTAGCCGGCGGCGGTGCCGAGCGCGGCGCCGAAGACGCCGTAGCCGGTGAACCCACCGATACCCCAGCCGACGACGAGGAACGGGTCGAGGGCGACGTTGACGGCGACGACGGCGACGTTGACGGCGAGCGCCGCGCGGGAGTCCCCCCAGCCGACGAACGCGCCCTCGATGGCGTCGCTCATCCCGCCGAACACCATCCCGGCGAGCACGACGACGAGGTAGACGGCGCCGAGTTCGACGACGGCTCGGCCGGGGTCGAACAGCGCGAGCACGTCGGCGGCGAACACGGACGCCAGCGCGAGCGCAACGAGGTTGAACGCGAGCGCGACGACGACGGCGTGGAAGGCGGCGCGGCGCGCGGCGGCGTCGGCGTCGGCGCCGGCGTGCTGGGCGACGAGGACCTGCCCGCCGGTGAGCGCGACGTGGTTCCCGAGCGTCAGGAGCGCGAGGAGGGGCGCGACGAGACCGACGGCGGCGACCGCGTCCCCGCTGACGCGGCCGAGCCAGAACGCGTCGACGACCTGCTGGAGGACGATGACGTACTGCTGGGCGACCAGTGGCGCGGCGACGTAGAACAGCGCCCGGGAGAGCGCGCCGTCGGTTATATCCTCGCGGGAAACGTCAAACATTTTCTTCTTCGAGTGTAGTTTGAATGTCGACTCACGCCCTCTTTAACGTATGGGGTGCGCTCGCACAGCGCGGCGGGGTAGCGCCGAACCCCACAGTTTTTGCAGTCCCCCGCGAAGGGATGTCTATGAGCAGTCGGCGGAAGCCGGACTGGCTGAAGATGCGGCCCCCGTCCGGAGAGCGATTCACGGACATCAAGGAGACGCTCCGGGACCACGACCTCCACACCGTGTGCGAGGAGGCGTCGTGCCCGAACATGGGCGAGTGCTGGAGCGGCCGCAACGGCCCGGGCACCGCGACGTTCATGCTGATGGGCGACCGGTGCTCGCGGGGCTGCAACTTCTGCGACGTCGAGACCGGGGGGATGGAGCCGCTGGACCCCGAGGAGCCGGCGAACGTCGCGGAGTCCGTCGCGGAAATCGGGTTGGACTACGTGGTGTTGACGTCAGTCGACCGCGACGATCTCGACGACCAGGGCGCGGCGCACTTCGCGCAGACGATTCGGGAGATCAAGGACCGCGACCCCTCGATTCTGGTGGAGGTGCTGATTCCGGACTTCCGGGGGAGGAGGAACTCGTGCGGAAGATTATCGACGCGAACCCCGACGTCATCGCGCACAACGTCGAGACGATCGAGCGCCGCCAGTTCCCGGTTCGGGACCGCCGCGCGGGCTACGAGCAGTCCCTCGCGGTGCTCGACCAGGTGAACCGCGAGTCCGACATCTATACGAAAACGAGCCTGATGTTGGGCGTGGGCGAGTACGACCACGAGGTGTACCAGACGCTCGCGGACCTCCGCGAGGTGGGCGTGGACGTGGTGACGCTCGGGCAGTACCTCCAGCCGTCGCGCTCGCACCTCGACGTCGCCGACTACGTCCACCCGCAGAAGTTCGAGACGTGGCGCCGCGTCGCCGAGACGGAGTTCGACTTCCTCTACTGCGCGTCCGGCCCGATGGTCCGGTCCTCCTACAAGGCCGGGGAGTTGTTCGTCGACGCGGTGCTTCGGGAGGGGAAGAGCATCGAGGAGGCGCGCGAGGCGGCGCAAAGCGCCGCCTCGGACTGAGCGAGCGGCGGTCAGCCGCGAGCAGGGAGGACGCCCGAAGGGCGGCCTCCGACTGAGTGAGCGGGGAGCGAAGCGACCCGCGAACCGCGCGAGATGCGGCCCGACGGGCCGCCTCGGACTGAGCGAACATCGGGACGATAGGCCGCGCGGACTGTTTCTGAACGCCCGAAAAATCCGGCAATACTTCGATTGAGGTGTCTGTACGACCAGTTAGTTCGTCGCGTATCTGACGTTCGTAGAATTACGTCGGGTAGTAGTGAACGAGAGTGGTGGAAATCGGCGAGACGATGACCCGCTAGAAAGACCGTTACGAAAATCATATGGTCGCACGGGGTGATTCTCCGCACATGTCAGGACGGGGGTACCCGTGACTGCGACCGTGCATCGAGAACCCGACGACATGGTACGGGTGCTCGACGAGGACGGCGAGCTCGTCGACGGCGCCGAGGTCCCGGACCTCGACGACGACGAACTCGTCGAGATGTACCGGACGATGAAGCTCGCTCGGCGGTTCGACGAGCGGGCGGTGAGCCTCCAACGGCAGGGTCGCATCGGCACGTACCCGCCGATGTCGGGCCAAGAGGGCGCGCAGGTCGGCTCCGCGATGGCGCTCGGCGACGGTGACTGGGTGGTGCCCAGTTACCGCGAGCACGCCGCCTCGCTCGTGCAGGGCCTCCCGCTGAAGCAGACGCTGCGGCTCTGGATGGGCGACGAGAACGGCGCGCGCGTCCCCGAGGACGTGAACCTGTTCACCGTCGCGGTGCCCATCGCGTCCCAGATTCCGCACGCCACCGGGCTGGCGTGGGCGTCCAAACTCAAGGACGAACGGGACAAGGCGTTCCTCTGTTACTTCGGTGACGGCGCGACCAGCGAGGGCGACTTCCACGAGGGCCTGAACTTCGCGGGCGTCTTCGACACGCCGAACGTGTTCTTCTGCAACAACAACCAGTGGGCCATCAGCGTGCCCCGCGAGCGGCAGACGGCGTCGAAGACGCTCGCGCAGAAGGCCGAAGCATACGGCTTCGAGGGCGTGCAGGTCGACGGGATGGACCCACTAGCCGTGTACGCGGTGACGAAGGCGGCCGTCGAGAAGGCCAAAGACCCCGCGGAGGGCGAACTGCGGCCGACGATGATCGAGGCGGTCCAGTATCGGTTCGGCGCGCACACGACGGCCGACGACCCCTCCGTCTACCGCGAGGAGGAGGAAGTCGAGAAGTGGAAGGCGAAGGACCCGATTCCGCGACTGGAGAAGTTCCTCAAGCGGACCGACAGGCTCGACGACGAAGGTGTCGAGGACATCGAAGCGGACATCGAGGACCGCGTGGCGGACGCCATCGCGGCCGCCGAGGAGACGCCGCGGCCCGACCCCGTTGAGATGTTCCGGAGCGTCTACGCGGAGATGCCCGGGCGACTCGAGAAACAACTGGAGTGGTTCCAGTCCATCCGCGCCGACCACGGCGACGAAGCGCTACTGGAGGACTAACATGGGAGAGAACTTGACGCTAGTGCAGGCGGTACGGGACGGCCTCCGCGACGAGATGGCCGAAGACGACGACGTGCTCGTGATGGGCGAGGACGTCGGGAAGAACGGCGGCGTGTTCCGCGCGACCGAGGGACTCTACGACGAGTTCGGCGACGAGCGCGTCATCGACACGCCGCTGGCGGAGTCCGGCATCGTCGGCACCGCCATCGGGATGGCCGCGTACGGCCTGAAGCCGGTGCCCGAAATCCAGTTCTCGGGGTTCATGTACCCCGGGTTCGACCAGATCGTGAGCCACATGGCTCGGCTGCGGACGCGCTCGCGGGGCCGGTTCACGTGCCCGATGGTGTTGCGAGCGCCGTTCGGCGGCGGCATCCGCGCGCCCGAACACCACTCCGAGTCCAAGGAGGCGTTCTACGTCCACGAGGCCGGGCTGAAGGTCGCGATTCCGAGCACGCCCCACGACGCGAAGGGGATGCTGATTGCGGCGATTCGGGACCCGGACCCGGTCATCTTCCTCGAGCCGAAGAAAATCTACCGCGCGTTCCGCGAGGAGGTGCCCGACGGCCCCTACGAGGTCGAACTCGGGGAGGCCGCGGTGCGCCGCGAGGGCAGCGACGTCTCCGTGTTCACGTGGGGCGCGATGACCCGGCCGACGCTGGAAGCCGCAGAGAACATGGCGGACGACGTGGACGTGGAGGTAATCGACCTCCGGACGCTGAGTCCGCTCGACGAGGAGACCATCGTCGAGTCCTTCGAGAAGACGGGGCGTGCGGCCATCGTCCACGAGGCGCCGCGGACCGCGGGCGTCGGCGCCGAGATTACGGCGACGCTCCAGGAGGAGGCGCTGCTCCACCAGGAGGCACCGATTCAGCGCGTCACGGGGTTCGACGTGCCGTTCCCGCTGGCCGCGCTCGAAGACTACTACTTGCCGGAGCCCGCACGCATCGAGGACGGCATCCGAGAAGCCGTGGAGTTCTGAGATGGCACGAGAGTTCAAGCTACCGGACGTCGGCGAGGGCGTAGCGGAGGGCGAAATCGTCAGTTGGCTGGTCGAGGAGGGCGACACCGTCTCCGAGGACCAGCCGGTCGCCGAGGTGGAGACCGACAAGGCGGTCGTGGAGGTCCCCGCTCCGGTGAACGGCACCGTCCGCAGACTCCACTTCGAGGCGGGCGACGTGGTGCCCGTCGGGGACGTCATCGTCACCTTCGACGTGGAGGGCGAAGCCGCCGAAGCGGCGGACGAGTCGGCGGGCGAGGAGGCCACCGAGGAGCCCGAGTCGGCGTCGAAGTCCGCGACAGAGAAGGCGTCGACGAGGACGTTCGCGCCGCCGAGCGTGCGTCGACTCGCGCGCGAACTCGACGTCGACCTCGATTCCGTGGAGGGCACGGGGCCGTCGGGTCGCGTGACCGAGGGCGACGTGCGCGCGGCGGCGGAAGGCCACGCGACCGAGCCACAGGATGAGCCGCCGGACGAGGTGCGCTCGGCCGTGGAGCCGGTCGGCGAGCAGGCCGCCGACTACACTGAGGGCGGCGCAGGCGGGCAGGAGCCGGCGGGCCGAGAGAAGACGCTGGCGGCGCCCGCGACGCGCGGCCTCGCGAAGGAACTCGGCGTTGACATCGACGACGTGCCCGCCAGCGAGGAGCGCGACGGCGAGGCGTTCGTCACCGCCGAAGCGGTCCAAGCGTACGCCGAGGGCGGCGACGCGGCCCAGGGCGGCGCCACGGCGAGCGCGCCCGACCGCGAGTTCGTCGAGGGCGGCGAGACGACGCAGCCGTACCGCGGCGTCCGCCGCAGCATCGGCGAGCAGATGGCCGAGTCGAAGTACACCGCGCCCCACGTCACGCACCACGACACCGCGGTCATCGACGACCTCGTGGCGACGCGCGCGAAACTCAAGGAGCGCGCCGCCGAGCAGGACGTGAAGCTCACGTACCTCCCGTTCGTGCTGAAGGCGGTCGTCGCCGGCCTCGAGGAGTACCCGATTCTGAACTCGGAACTCCGCGAGGAGGCCGGGGAAATCGCGCTCAAGCAGGACTACAACGTCGGCATCGCGGTGGCGACCGACCACGGCCTGATGGTCCCCGTCGTGAAGCACGTCGACCAGAAGTCCATCCTCGAAATCGCCGAGGAGGTGAACGAGCTCGCGGCGAAGGCCCGCGACCGCTCGATTTCCCGCGAGGAGATGCAGGGCGGGACGTTCACCATCACGAACTTCGGCGCGGTCGGCGGCGAGTACGCGACGCCCATCATCAACTACCCCGAGACCGCGATTCTCGGGCTGGGCGGCATCGACGAGCGGCCGGTCGCCGAGGACGGCGAGGTGCGGGCGGCGCAGACGCTGCCGCTGTCGCTGTCCATCGACCACCGCGTCATCGACGGCGCGGAGGCCGCGCGGTTCACGAACTACGTGATGGAGCGGTTGACTGACCCCGAACTACTGCTACTCGAATAATGGTTGTTGGAGACGTATCCACTGGAACGGACGTGGCGGTCGTCGGCGGCGGGCCGGGCGGCTACGTCGCGGCGATTCGCGCCGCACAGCTCGGCCTCGACGCGACGCTCGTCGAGATGGACGCCTACGGCGGCACCTGCCTGAACTACGGCTGCATCCCCTCGAAGGCGATGATTACGGCGACAGACGTCGCCCACGACGCGGGCAACGCCGAGGAGATGGGCGTCTACGCCGACCCCGACGTGGACTTCGGGGAGATGGTCGAGTGGAAGGACGGCGTCGTCGACCAGCTCACCGGCGGCGTCGAGAAGCTCTGCAAGGCCAACGGCGTCAACCTCGTGGAGGGGCGCGCGGAGTTCGCGGGCAGCGACAAGCTCCGCGTTGTCCACAGCGGCGACGGGCAGGGCTCGGAGACCATCGAGTACGAGCACTGCGTCGTCGCGACCGGGTCGCGCCCCATCAAGGTGCCGGGCTTCGAGTTCGACGCCGACCCCGTCCTCGACTCGCGGCAGGCGCTGGCGATGGACGAACTCCCGGACTCCATCGTGGTCGTCGGCGCGGGCTACATCGGCATGGAGATTTCGACCGTGCTCGCGAAGCTCGGCGTCGACGTCACCGTCGTGGAGATGCTCGACGAGGCGCTGGCGGGCTATCCCGACGACCTCACCCAGCCCGTGAAACAGCGCGCCGAGTCCCTCGGCATCGACTTCGAGTTCGGGCTCGCCGCCGACCACTGGGAGGAGTCCGGCGACGGCATCGTCGTCGCGGCCGAGGACGAGAGCGGCGAACTCACGGAGTTCGACACCGAGAAGGTGCTCGTGGCGGTCGGGCGCGAACCCGTCACGGACACGCTGAACTTGGACGCAATCGACCTCGAACCGAACGACGACGGCCGACTGGAGACTGACGACCAGGCGCGCACGGCCGTCGAGAACGTCTTCGCCATCGGTGACGTCGCGCCCGGGCCGATGCTCGCGCACAAGGCCAGCAAGGAGGGAATCGTCGCGGCGGAAGTCGCGGCCGGCGAGCCCGCGGCGCTGGACTACCAGGCCGTCCCCGCGGCGGTGTTCACCGACCCCGAAATCGCGACGGTCGGGATGAGCGAGGCGGAAGCCAGCGAGGAGGGCTTCGAGCCAGCGGTCGGCACGTTCCCGTTCCGCGCGAGCGGCCGGTCGCTGACCACGGGCAACGACGACGGGTTCGTCCGCGTCGTCGCCGACGAGGACTCCGGGTTCCTGCTCGGCGCGCAAATCGTCGGGCCGGAAGCCAGCGAACTCGTCGCGGAACTCGGCCTCGCCATCGAGATGGGCGCCACGCTCGAAGACGTCGCCTCGACCATCCACACGCACCCGACGCTGTCGGAGGCGACGATGGAGGCCGCCGAGCACGCGCTCGGCCACGCCATCCACACGCTGAACCGGTAGCCGGCGCGCACTGGCGCCCCGGTGGTCTTTTCCCGTCTCCGTCGCGTACACGAGCGCATGGAAACGGTCACGCTCGGTCCGACCGGCACGTACTCCCACCGCGCGGCGAGCGCCGTCACCGACGACGGCATCTCCTTCGTGGAGTCCGTTCGCGCCATCGCCGACGCGGTCGCGAACGGCGACGCCGACCGCGGCGTCGTCCCCATCGAGAACAGCATCGAGGGCTCGGTCACGGAGACCCTCGACGCCCTCTCGGAGGTCGACCTCGCCGTCGTCGGCGAAATCGTCACACCGATCCGGCACGCGCTCATCGCGCAGAGCGACCAGTTCGACACCGTCGCGAGCCACTCGCAGGCGCTCGCGCAGTGCCGTACCTACCTCGACGAGAACTACCCGAACGCCGACCGCGAACCCGTCGCGTCCACCGCGCGCAGCGTCGAAATCGCGCGCGAGGACGCCAGCGTCGCCGGCATCGCCCACCCCGACAACGCGGACGGCGACCTGCAGGTCGTCGCCGGCGACATCCAAGACCAGACCAGCAACGCCACGCGCTTCTTCGTCATCGCGCCGCCCAGCGAGCGCTCGGACGCCGGCGGCAAATCCTCGTTCGTCGTCTACCCCAACGCCAACTACCCGGGACTGCTGTTGGAACTCCTCGAACCGTTCGCGGACCGCGACATCAACCTCTCCCGCGTCGAATCCCGCCCCAGCGGCGAACGCCTCGGCGACTACCTCTTCCACATCGATGTCGACGCCGGCCTCTACGAACAACGCACCCAGCGAGCGCTCGACGACATCGAAGCCATCGCCGAGAAAGGATGGGTGCGTCGCCTCGGCTCCTACGACGTCGAGCACGTCGTCTAAACCCACTTTTTCCAGCGGTCGCGGACGCTTGCAGCGGTAACTCGGTTCGTCCTCGGATTCTGACCTGCCGGCCGGAACTTTTTCTAGGAGTCGCGGCGATTCGTCGAACATGGACCGAAACAGCCCCTTCGACGAACTGGAGCGACTGCTGGACAAAATGAACGACGCGCGCGAGCGCGCTGCCGGCGGCCTCGCGGTCGACGTTCGGGACGACGAGGAGGCGTTCGTCGTGACGGCTGACCTCCCGGGCTACGAGAAGGACGACATCGACGTGGAGGTTCACGAACGGACGCTTCGCATCGACGCGCGCCACGAGGATGAGAGCGCCGTCGACGACGACAACTACGTGCGCCGGGAGCGCAGCAAGCGCTCGCTCTCCCGGAGTGTCACGCTCCCCGAGGAGGTCGACGAATCGGGCGCGACCGCGGGCTTCGAGAACGGCGTGCTGACGGTCGAACTGCCGAAGTCCCACGCCAGCGAGGAGTCCACGCGCGTCGACATCGAGTAGCTGGCAGGCTCGTTTTCCGCGGCGCTACCGGCGTTCGAGCGAAGCGCGGTTCAGAGCGAACGCAGTGAGCGAGAACCGCGTTAGTGAACGGCGACCGCAGGGAGCCGTGAGCAAGCGGAGCGCGGTTACTCCTCGATGTCGATGGCGGGGCGGCCGGGTTCGGCCTTCGCCGCGACGCCGTCGTCGGCGTCGCTGGCGTGGACGACGCGGACGGGTGCGTCGAACTCGCGCTCGACGAGCCACGCGGCCGCGGACAGCGCGTCGTACTCCTCGTCGGGCGCGAGCGTCAGCGACAGCGCCTCCCGCTCGGCCTGCAGTTCTTGGCCGTAGTCGGCGGCGTCGTCGCCCTGCTCGCGAATGTGGGACTCCTGCATCAACTCGGAGATGAGGTTGTCGGCGTCGCTCTCGACGGCGATGCCGAGGGCGTCGTACTTCCACTCGGGCGTGACGACGACGTCGATGCGCTCGGGGTTCTCGATGCCCGCCACCTCGATAATCTGACGGACGTCCTCGCGGGTGTTCTCCACGAGACTGCGCCGGGTCTCCGCGGCGTCGCGGTCGACGTCGGTCTCGGGCCACTCGGTCTCCGCGGCGAAGCCGTCGCCGCCGAGTTCCTCGAACAGTTCCTCCGCGAGGTGCGGGGTGACGGGCGCGAGCAGGCGGACGGCGACGTTCAGGCCGCGCTCGAACGTCTCCGCGTGGACGGCGTCGGCGTAGTCGCGGTACTGGCGCAGCGTCCCCACGAGTTCTTGAGCCTCGCGGAGCGCGACGTTGAACGCGAGGTCGTCGTACTCGGGCGTGGCGACGGCGACGGCGGCGTCGGTTTCAGCGGCGACGTACTGCGCGACGCCGTCGGCGGGGCCATCGCCAGCCTCGCTATCGTACGACTCTACGAGTTCCTTGACGCGGGCGAGGAAGCGGTTCGTCGAGCGGACGCCCTCCTCGCTCCAGTCGAAGTCGCGTTCGGGCTGGGCGGCCTGCATCATGAACAGGCGCGCGGTGTCGGCGCCGTACTCGTCGACGATGTCCTGCGGGGAGACGACGTTGCCCTTCGACTTGGACATCTTCTCGCCCTCCAGTTGGACCATTCCCTGCGCGAGCAGGTTCGTGAACGGTTCGCGGTGTTCGAGGTCCTCCTCGTCGGCCAGCACCTTCGTGAAGAACCGCGAGTACAGCAGGTGCATCACGGCGTGCTCGATGCCGCCGACGTACTGGTCGACGGGCATCCAGTCGTTCGCGCGTTCGAGGTCGAACGGCGCGTCCTCGAAGCCGGGGGAGACGTAGCGCAGGAAGTACCACGAGGAGTCGACGAACGTGTCCATCGTGTCCGTCTCGCGGGTGGCGTCGCCGCCACACTCGGGACAGGTGGTCTGCTTCCACTCGTCGGCGGCGTCCAGCGGGTTGCCGGTGGTGTTCACGAACTCCGGCAGTTCCACGGGCAAGTCGTCCTCGGGCACCAGGACGGGGCCGCAGTCGTCGCAGTGGACGACCGGAATCGGCGTCCCCCAGTAGCGCTGCCGAGAGATGCCCCAGTCGCGGAGGCGGTACTGTTTCGCGAACTCGGCGGCAGCGTGGTCTTCGGTGACGCGCTCGCGGGCGGTCTCGCTGTCCAGCCCCGAGTAGTCGCCGGAGTTGACGACCACGCCGTCCTCGGTGAACGCCGACTCCTGTACGTCGGGCGCGTCCGGCGCCGTCTCGCCGTCCCAGTCGTCGGGCTCGGGCGCGACGACGGGTTCGATGGGGACGCCCATCTTCTCGGCGAAGATGTGGTCGCGGTCGTCGTGGCCGGGGACGCCCATCAGCGCGCCCGTGCCGACGTCCGAGAGCACGAAGTCCGCGACGAACACGGGAATCTCCGCGCCGGTCACGGGGTTGGTCGCGGTGAGGCCGGTGCGGACGCCGTTCGGTTCGTCGCCGTCCGGGTCGGCCTCCTGCTCGACGAACTCGCGGATGTCGTCGTCGTCTTCGACGAGCGCCTCGCTGATGGGGTGGTCGGGTGCCAGCGCGAAGAACGTCGCGCCGTAGACGGTGTCCGCGCGCGTCGTGAACGCCTCCACCTCGCCGCGCCCCTCGATTTCGAAGGTGAGCCGAGTGCCGTGCTGGCGGCCGATCCAGTTGCGCTGCATCTGCCGGACGGAGTCCGGCCAGCCGCCGAGTTCGTCGATGCCGTCGACGAGTTCGTCGGCGTACTGCGTGATTTCGAGGAACCACTGGGAGAGTTCGCGCTGCTCGACGGGCGTGTCACAGCGCCAGCACAGTTCCGCCTCGCCCTCGACTTGCTCGTCGGCGAGCACCGTCTCGCAGGACGGACACCAGTTCACGTCCGCGTCCCGGCGGTCGACGAGACCCTCCTCGTGGAAGCGTCGGAACAGCCACTGGTTCCACTGGTAGTACTCGGGCGTACACGTGGTGATTTCGCGCTCCCAGTCGTAGCCGAAGCCCATCGACTCCATCTGGTCCCGCATCGTGTCGATGCAGTCCAGCGTCCAGTCGCGGGGGTTGGTGTCGCGCTCTTTGGCCGCGTTCTCCGCGGGCAGGCCGAACGCGTCCCACCCCATCGGGTGGAGGACGTCGTCGCCGCGCATCCGGCGGAACCGGGCGTACGCGTCCGTGATGGTGTAGTTGCGCACGTGCCCCATGTGGAGCTTCCCCGACGGGTAGGGGTACATTCCGAGGACGTACGTCGGGTCCTCGGCGTCGTCGGGCGTGCGGTACACGTCCGCGTCGTCCCAAGCCGCCTGCCAGCGGGCCTCGACGGCCTCGTGGTCGTAACTCTCTTCGCTCATCTGCTTGTGCGTGTTTCGGCGGGTCGGCGCCCTATACCTTTCCATCCGGGCACCGACGCGAGCGGCGGCGAGAAGGGAAATGTAGTGGAGTGTCGGCGTTTGCGAACCGACAGCGCGCGTCAGCAGACGGGCTTGGGGTTGACGCCCATGGATTCGAGCTGTTCGGTGTACTCGTCGTAGGCTGCCTGAATGGCGCCGTCGGCGGCGTCCTTCGCGGCGTCCCAGTCGGCGTCGTCCTCGCAGACGGTTTCGAGGAGGTCGAGCGCGCGCTCGCGCTGGTCGTCGAGGTCGCCCTTGAGGCCGCGGAAGACGCTGGCAGTCTGGGGGTCGGCCTGCCCGACGAAGAAGCCCGTGAGCTGTTCTTTGGACTTCTCCGTCGCGAGAATACGGCCGAGGAGGGCGCCGGCGCGCTCGACGGTACCGTCGAGGCCGCGGAGATACGCCTGCATGCCGGTGGCGTCGTCGTCGGGCTGGTAGTCGTCGAGTTCGGCGAGGACGGCGTCGGTGTGGTCGTCCTCCTCGCTGGCAGTGGTCTCGAAGGCGTCGCGGGCGGCGTCGTGGTCCTCGCTGTCGGCCCACGCGTGGAACGTCTGCGCGGCGACGTACTCGGCGTCGGCGGCGGCTTCGAGGACGGGGCCGGCGTCCATCTCGCCGCCGGTAGCGGCGTACAGGGACTTCGAGGAGCCGAGTCGGGAGAGCGCGGTCTCGTTGTCGTCGCGGACGGCGTCGAGGAACTCGCTGGGGGTCATACCACGGCGTAGGCGCTCCCGTGGCTTGTATGCTGTCGTCGCGGCGAACGAAATGCGGGCCGCGGTGGGGGAGTGCGGCCCGACGAGGGGGAGTCGGGTGGGGACCCGGGGGAAGGGGACACCCGAGTGGTGCTAACGGAGGACGTGCAAAACCCCTTGTGGCCGTTCTCGGGGAGTGCAGCGGCTACGCGGCGGGCGTCGCGAAAAAGTGAGTGGTGTCCGGGTTACTCGCCTTCGGTCTCGCTCGTGACCTTACTCGCCCGTCTCGATGGGGGCGTCGACGAGGTTGCCCCACTCGGTCCACGACCCGTCGTAGTTGACGGTGTCGTCGTACCCGAGCAGTTCGTGGAGCGCGAACCACGCGACCGACGAGCGCTCGCCGATGCGGCAGTACGCGACGGTGGTGCCGTCGCCGTCGATGCCTTCCTCGGCGTAGAGCGCTTCGAGTTCGTCGCTGGTCTTGAAGGTGCCGTCGTCGTTCGTGACGGCCGCCCACGAGATGTTCTTCGCGCCCGGGATGTGGCCGCCGCGCTGGGCGGTCTCCTGGAGTCCTGGCGGCGCGAGGACTTCGCCGCTGAACTCCTCGGGACTGCGAACGTCGACGAGCGGAACGCCGCGGTCGATGGCCTTCTCGACGTCGTCGCGGTACGCGCGGATGGACTCGCGCGGGCCGCCGGCTTCGTAGGTCTGCTCGGAGAAGTCAGGGGCCTCGTCCGTGGTCGGGTAGTCGTGTTCGACCCAGAACTCGCGGCCGCCGTCAAGCAGGCGCACGTCGTCGTGGCCGTAGTACTTGAACTGCCAGTAGGCGTAGGCGGCGAACCAGTTGGAGTTGTCGCCGTAGAGGACGACCGTGGAGTCCTCGGTGATGCCGTGGCTACCGAGGAGGTCCTCGAAGTCGTCCTGCTCGAGGATGTCCCGCTGCGTCTGGTCCTGCAGTTGGGTCTCCCAGTTGAAGCCGATTGCGCCGGGGGCGTGTTCGTCGTCGTACGCCTCCGTGTCGACGTCGACTTCGACGAGTCGATACTCGGGGTCGTCACTCTCGAACTCGTCGAGGTGCTCCTCGACCCAGTCCGCAGTGACGAGTACGTCTTTGGCGTATTCTGCCATACACGTTCGTACAACACGCGGCCCCATAACTACCGGCTACGCCGGCAGGTTCCCCCGGGCATCGAGTTTACCAGCAATTGTTTCCGGTGGAGTGGCCACTACCCGAGTGCCTCGCCGCGAGTCCGGCAATCAATCGGCAAGAAGTTCTGGTATCTAGGAGCGACGGCGACAGCAGGGAGGCTAAGGCGCGCGAACTCCTCGCTGTGGTCATGAGCGAGGAATGGGTCGCGTCCGCGGACTGGCTCGCCGAACACATCGACGACGTCGCCGTCGTGGACGTTCGCGACGCGTGGGAGTACGACGGTATCGGCCACCTCCCGGACGCGGTCAACGTTCCCTTCGACGAGTTCCGGGCCGATGGGCACGCGTCGCAACGCGACGCGGAACGTGCGAACGGGGAGCGAAGCGACCCGCGAGCAGACCCCGAGGGAATGATGCCCGAGCGCGACCACTGGGCGGCGCTGTTGAGCGAAGCCGGTATCGAACGCGGGGACACCATCGTCGCGTACGACGACACGCACGGCGTGTTCGCGGCGCGGTTCCTCGTCACTGCGCTGTACTACGGCCACGACGACCTGCGGTTGTTCGACGGTGACTACAGCGCGTGGCTGCGTGACCACGAGACTACCGACGAGGCGCCGGACGTGACGCCGACCGACTACCAGCCGGGCGACCCCGACGAGAGCGTGTTCGTGGACGCCGACGACGTGCTCGCGGCGACGGACGACCCCGACGCTGTCGTCGTCGACACCCGCGAACCCGAGGAGTACGCCGAGGGCCACATCCCGGGCGCGGTGAACCTCGACTGGAAGGAAGTCGTCGACGACGAGACGCGCGGCCTGAAGCCCCGCGGGGAAATCGAGAGTCTGCTCGCGGAGCGCGGCGTCACGCCCGACGAGCGCGTCGTCCTCTACTGCAACACTGCGCGCCGCATCAGCCACACGTTCGTCGTGTTGCGCTGGCTCGGCTTCCCGGACGTCGCGTTCTACGAGGGGAGCCTCACGGACTGGACCGAGCGCGGCCACCCAGTCGAGTAGTCACGGCCACTCCTCGGGGAGCAGCGACGACTGCGTGCCGCGGTGCTCGTCCGCGAGCAGGCTCGCGGCCTCGACGACGAGCGCGACGACCAGCGGCCCCGCGATGATGCCGATGGGGCCGACGGTGAGCAGGCCGCCTGTGAACCCGACGAAGTAGAGGCTCCCCGGGAGGTCGGCGGTCCGCCGGGAGAGCCGTGGGCGGACGATGACGTCGGGCAGCCACGCCACCAGCACGCCCGCGACCACGACGACGAGGATTGCGCCGGACACGTTGCCGATGCTCGCCCAGTAGAGTGCGACGGCGCCGACGACCAGCGACGGGCCGACGATGGGAATGAACTGGAGGATGCCCGCGAGCGCGGCGAGCGTGACGGGGTAGGGGACGCCGAGCGCGAGGAACACCGGGAGCGCGACGACAGTCGTCGCGAGCGCGGTCACCGCCTGCAGCACGTAGATGGCGTACAGCGTCGCGCTGGCGCGCCGAGCCAGCGACCGCACGACGTCGTGGTAGGCGCCGGGAACCGTCGCGATGAGCGCGCGCTCGGCGTCCTCGTGGGCGAGCAACAGTCCGAAGACCACCATCCCGAACAGCGTGAACTTCAGCGCGAGTTCCGGGAGCGCGACGGCGGCGTCGACCGCGAACTCCGCGAGGAACGACAGCGCGATGTCGGTGACGGTGCCAACTTCGATTGGGTACTCGTAGCCGTAGAACGCCAGCGTCACGACCTCCGGCAGCCCTTCGAGGGCGTCCATGAGGCCGCCGGCGCGGTCCGTGAGGACGTAGAGACCGGCGGAGACTGGGAGGAGGACCGCCAGCGACGCGAGCGCGGCAGTGGTCGCGCTCGACCACCACGGCGGCAGGCCGAGTCGCTGGACGCGGCGGTGAATCGGCACGAGGAGGTACGCGACCGTGACCGCGAAGAACACCGTCCCGAAGACGGCGCCGAGGAGCAGCGCGGCGGCGGCGAGGAGCACGGCGAGGACGGTGGCTAGCGTGGTGGTTCGTGACGGGGGCACACAACGAACTACCGCGGGCGCTGGCAAAAGCGTTCGGCGCGGCGGTCCCGCCCAGACCCCACACCCTCTTTTAGTCTTAGTGGCCGTCTCAGGCCCCAGTCCTAGAAATCTGGCAATAATCCCTTTCCGCGAGAAACGTCGTGTATTCAATATGACTGACAGTGGGGGCGGCAACGCGATCCTACGGCGGGTGGTGGCCGTCGGAGTCGCGTTACTACTCGTCGCGGCCGCGACTGCGGCTGGCGTCGGGTCGGTGGCGGGAAGCTCGGCGGCTACCGACCCGACGGGGGAATCGAACGTAGTCAAGTTTGTCTACGTCGACAACGACAACGTCACGTTCATGCTCGCTAACGGGACGAGCGTCCGGACCAGCGGTGCGGACGCCGAACACGTCGGCCCGATGGCTGACCTGGACAGCGACGGTCGGCTCGAAGCCCCGTATGTGACCAGCAACGGGGATCTCAAAGCGGTCGACGCGAACAACGAGACGCATGACCTCGCGGATAACGTCCCGTATTCGAAAACCAGTCTCGGCGTCGACGACTGGACGGGCGATGGAATCCCGGAAGTGCTGTACGCGGACGCCGACAGCAAACACCTACGGTACGCGAACGTATCCGGTACGGCACAGATCTCCGACGAGAAGGCATCGGGGCTCCTCGGCGCCGTCGACTTCGACGGACATGGCGAACGCGAGATTGTATACATCGGAACCTCGAAGACGCTACACTACTACAACAGCAGCGGTGCGACGGAGGTGTCGTACCAGAACTTCGGCGACAAGGGCGCGGCCGGCGCCCCGGTGGATATCTACCAGGACGGATCCTACTGGGTGCCCGCAATCGACGGCAGCGGATACCCCGAAGTCGTGAACGCCAACGGAACGACCGACCAGTTCCGGGACTCCAGCAACAACACAAAAAAGACCCCGATAGCGGGCGTGGACTGGGCAGGGGACGGGGACCTCGAAATTGTCCACCTGCAGAACAGCGACCTGGCATACACGTACATAAACGGAACAACGAGGAAGATCAGGGACGAGAGCGGTGACTCGGTCAGTGCCGAAAAGAGCGCCGGCGTCGCGGGCGTCTCCAGCTACCCCGACCCGCTGTCGGTCGAAGAGTTCGAGGCGAATGCGACCGGCGGGCAGAACGTGACGGTGAACGTCACGACGAACCACGACCTCTCGTCGCTGGATGTCTCGCTGTCGGGGCCGGAGAACACGACGCTCACGCTCTCGGACTTCGCGGAGACGGGCACGAGCCCGTACGCGTACACGGCGACGTACAACAGGTCGACGGACGGCGAGTACACGGCGACGCTGGAGTCCGCGTCGTCTGCTGGCGATAGCGTGTCACCCGGTACTGAGGACACCGCGAGCGTCGACGACGTGGTGCCGAACGTGGAAGCCGCGAATCTCACGGACGTGACCGACGGGAACGGCACCGTCTCGCCCGGTGACGAGGTGCGCGTGAACGCCACGGTCACGGGCGACGTCGGCACCGTGACTGCGGACCTCGCGGGCTTCGACGCGGGCACTGTCGAACTCGCACACGAGGACGGCGACGAGTACGCCGCGAACGTGACTGTCGGGGAGAACGTCAGCGAGGGCGACTGGAACGCGACGGTCACGGCCAGCGACGGACAGGGCAACGAGGACGCGACGGACACGAACGCGCTCACCGTCGAAACCGCTGACCTCTCAGTAGCGCTCAACGACACCGAGACCGTCGAGGAAGACGAGAGCGTACAGCTCTCGCCGTCGTCCGTCTCCGACGCGACCGGGGACGTTGACTACGAGTGGACGTTCGGTGACGGAAGCAGTGCCACCGGGAAGACGGTCACGCACACCTACGCCGGCGACGGAACGTACGAGGTGACGCTGACTGCCGACGACGGGTCCGGCGACAGGGACACCGCGTCGATGTCGGTGACGGTGACGGACGAGACGACCATCGAGGGAGCGACGACGGGCTCCACAACCACGACGAGCGACGACGGCAACGGCGACAGCGGCGACAGCGACCCGTACGACCCGGGCGGTTCGGGTGGCGTCGACGACTTGACGACGAGTGAGCCGACGACCGAGCCGACCACGACAACGGAGCAGACGACCGAACCGACCGAAACCACGACCGGGACGGTGACGACCACCGAGCGAGCGACGGAGACAGCGACGAGCACCGAGGTGGCGGCGCCCACGACGTCCGAGTCGACGACGACAGCGGACCCGGGTGCGGACATCGCGCCGCCGCAGAGTCCCGGTGAGGCGCCGGGCTTCGGCGTCGTATCGGGGCTGTTCGTGCTCGTCGCGGCCGCTGCGCTGGCGCTGCGGGAGTAACCGCCGGAACCGCGGGAAACGACGGCCTTTTCTACCACACCAAGAAACAACCGGGTAATGAGACGGCGTGACTACCTCAAGACGGCCGGTGCCGGCGTCGCGGGACTACTGACCGCCGGCTGCCTGCAGGTCGAGGAGGGCGAACAGGACAACACGACCAGCGGCACGACGACCGGCGGGACGACGAGCGGCACGACCAGCGAAACGACGAGCGAGCCGACGGGTCCGCTGACAATCGCGACCTACGACTCCTTCTTCGGTGACGAGGGGACCGCGGGTCGCTGGCTGAAAGACCAGTGGGAGGCCGACCACGACACCGAAATCGAGTACACCGCGCCGAGCAACGGCATCAGCGAGTACATCCGGCGCAAAGACCAGAACGCGGGCATCGACGCCGACCTCTTCGTCGGCCTGAACACGCCCGACCTCGTGCGCGTCGACCAGCAACTCCCGGACAGCGACCTCTTCGATGACCTGCGCGCGGATCTCGACAACGACGGCGACGTCAAGGAGAGCCTGGAGGTCGACCCGGAGAACCGCGTCGTCGCCTACGACACGGGGTACATCACGCCGGTCTACGACAGCACCGAAATCGACAACCCGGAGACGTTCGACGCGCTCCTCGAACCCGCCTACGAGGGGACGCTGCTCGCGCAGAACGCCCAGTCCAGCGACCCCGGACTGGCGTTCCTCCTCTGGACGATTCACGAGAAGGGCCCAGATGGCTATCTCGACTACTGGGAGGGACTGCTCGACAACAACGTGCGCGTGCTCGACGACTGGCAGCCCGCCTACGACGCGTTCCTCGCGAACGAGCGCCCGATGGTCGTCTCCTACTCCACCGACCAGGTGTACTACCACAGCGAGGAGCAACTCCCCCACCACCAGGTCAGTTTCCTGAACGACCAAGGGTACGCCAACCCCGAGACGGTCGGGCGGTTCGCGGACAGCGACCGGCCCGAGACCGCCGCCGAGTTCGTGGACTTCGTGCTCACCGACGACGCGCAGGCGAACGTCGCCCAGAAGAACGTCCAGATTCCCGCGACGACCACCGCGTCGCTGCCCGAGGGGTACGCGGAGTACGCCAAGGAGCCGCCCGAGCCGGTCACGTTCACGTACGAGGAGCTCGCGGGGAACCTCGACGAGTGGACCGAGTCGTGGGCGCAGTTGGTCGCGAGTAACTGACGCGCGTGACCGACCGGCTGTCCAGTGCGACGGACCGACTCGCCGACGACGCGAGCAGACTGGTGTTGCCAGTCGTGGGTGCCGGCACGCTGCTCGTGCTCGGCGTCGTCTTCTACTACCCCGTGTGGACGGTGTTCGTGGAGGCGTTCGGGGACGCCGCCGCGCCGATTCGGGACGTCCTCGCCAGCGAGTTCTACATGGGCGCCGCGCACGGCCTGTTCGCCCACCCGGCGCAGGTACCCGGGGACGTGCTCGCGTGGCTGGCGAGCGTGCGCGTCCACGCTGAGTGGTCCGGTCTGCTGCCCGAGGCGTGGGTGAGCTATCCGGACGTCCGGAAGGGGCTGTTCGGGTTCACGGCGTGGCAGGCGTTCCTGTCGACGGTGGCGAGCGTCGCGCTCGGCCTGCCGGGGGCGTACGTGCTCGCGCGCTTCGAGTTCCCGGGTCGGCGCACGCTGCAGTCGCTGACCATCCTGCCGTTCGTGCTCCCCTCCATCATGGTCGTCGTGGGGTTCGTCGCGACGTTCGGCACGCAGGGCACGCTCAACGGCGTCCTGACGGCGCTCGGACTGGGAACGGTCGAACTACTGTACACGCTGAAAGTCGTGGTGCTGGCGCACGCGTTCTACAACGCGCCGCTGGTCACGCGGATGGTCACGTCGGCCTGGGAGAACGTCGACGCCAGCGCCGTCGAGACGGCGCGCTCGCTGGGTGCGAGTCCGCTGCGGGCGTTCCGCGACATCGTCGCGCCCCAACTGCTGCCGGCGCTGGCGGCGAGCGCGGTGTTGACGTTCGTGTTCACGTTCATGACGTTTCCCATCGTGTTGGGGCTGGGCGGCCTCCAGTTGGCGACCGTGGAGGTGTGGCTGTACGCCCGCGTCCAGCAACTCGACGTGGAGTCCGCCGCCGCGCTCGCGACGCTGGAGACGGTTGTCTCGCTGGCGCTGACGTACGTCTACCTGCGCTACGAGTCCAAGCGCGCCGCCGGCGGTTCGGGGACCGCGCTCTCCCGGGAGCGGCTGTTCGCGCTCGCGGACGTCGACGTGCGGGGCGCGCTCGTGCGCGCCGGCATCGGCGTCTACGGCGTCGTCGTCGCGCTCGTGTTCCTCGCGCCGCTGGCGTCGATGGTGCTGGCGAGCGTCGGCGGCCTCGAGAATCCGACGCTGGAGTGGTGGCGGTTCCTCCTCGAACGGCAGGCCGGGAGTCGCACCCAGCCGTCGGTCGCGGTGCGGAACTCGCTGCTGTTCGGCGTCGGCGCGCTCGCGCTCGCGCTCCCGATGGGCGTCGTCATCGCGGCGTTCTCCGCGCGCGGCGGCCGCGGCCGGAAGGTCGTCGACGCGGTGTTGATGGCGCCCATCGCCGTCTCCGGCATCGTCGTCGGGTTCGGGATGCTGCAGTCGCTGGTGTTCGGCGTGGAGCTGTTCGGCTACCGCGTCAGCGTCGTCGGGAGCGCGGTCGTCGTCGCCGCGCACGCCATCGCGGGCTACCCGTTCGTGGTGCGGAACGTCACGCCGATGCTCTCGGCCGTCGACGACCGACTGGTGGAGTCCGCGCGGGCGCTGGGCGCGAGCCGAGCGCGGGCGCTCTACGACGTGGAACTGCCGCTCGTGTGGCCGGGCGTGCTCGCGGGCGCGGCGTTCGCGTTCGCGCTCAGCATCGGTGAGTTCGACGCCACCGTGCTGCTCGCGGGCGAGAACGCGTACACGATGCCCGTGGCGCTGAAGCGCTACCTCGTCGACCGCGCCGCGGGCCCGAGCGTCGGGCCCGCAGCCGCGATGGGGACGATTCTGCTCGCGGTGACAGCCGCCAGTTTCGTGGTCATCGACCGCGTGGGGGGGAAGTACCGACCGTGACGAGCCTCCAACTGGACGGCGTGACCCGCGAGTTCGGCGCGACGACCGCCGTCGACGACGTCTCGCTGGCCGTCGAGGACGGCGAGTTCTTCACGCTCGTCGGCCCCTCGGGGTGCGGGAAGACGACGACGCTGCGCCTGATTGCGGGCTTCGAGCAGCCGGACGCCGGCGACGTGCGCTTCGGCGGCGACTCCGTGGCGGGCACGCCGCCGGAGGACCGCGACGTCGGCATCGTCTTCCAGAGCTACGCGCTGTTCCCGCACATGACCGTCGCGGAGAACGTCGCGTACGGCCTCCGGTTCCGCGACCCGCCCGCGGGGCAGACGACCGACGAGCGCGTCGCGGAGCTACTGGAACTCGTGGACTTGGCGGAGTTCGGCGACCGCGACCCCGGGGAACTTTCGGGCGGCCAACAGCAACGCGTGGCGCTGGCTCGCGCGCTCGCGCCGGAGCCGGACGTCCTCCTGCTGGACGAGCCGATGAGCGCGCTGGACGCCCGCCTCCGGGAGCGCCTCCGCGTGCAGGTCAAACAGATTCAGTCGGAGTTGTCGATTACGACCGTCTACGTCACGCACGACCAGAGTGAGGCGCTGGCGATTTCGGACCGCGTCGCCGTGTTGAACGCGGGCCGCGTCGAGCAAGTGGGGACGCCGGAAGAGGTCTACCGAGAGCCGGCGTCGCGGTTCGTCGCGGAGTTCGTCGGCGACAACAACGTCTTCGACGGGAAACCTCCAGTCGAAACGGAGGGGTGTTCGGTCCGCGTGGGCGAGACGGAGCTCGACGTTGGGAAACGCTTCGACGGACGAGCGACGGTCTGTGTCCGCCCAGAGTCCCTCCACTTCGACTGCGAACAGAATCAGTTCGGGGTGCGGGTACAGAGCGTGGAGTTCCTCGGCGACGCCTACCGCGCGCACTGCGACTGGGACGGGAGGGAAGTGCTCGTGAAGACCCGGGACGAGCCGCCGACGGGAGACGCAGTGCTCGGGTTCCGCCCCGAAGACGCAACGCTACTGTGAGTCTCGGGATTCGTGCTCCGCCGAGTCAGGGCGCGACGCCGACGGTCAGCAGCGTCCCGTACGTGCGATAGCGTTCGACCATGTCCTCGCGCGTCTCGAAGCCCTCGTAGGGGAACTCCGAGGCTGTCGGAATTTCCACGTCGCGGTCCGCGACGTTGTCCTGCTCGGCGACGTGCAGGCCGGCGTCCCGGAACGCCTCGCGGTACTCGGCCTTGGCCCAGCGCGTCATCTCCACGGTGATGTTCTGCTGCCAGTCGTGGCTGTGGACGTTCTCCTCGTAGTAGTTCACCGCGCAGTAGAACGTCCCGCCGGGCGCGAGGACGCGCCGAATCTCTTCGAGCGTCTCGTGGGGGTCGCTGGCGTAGTAGAACGCCTCCATCGAGAACACGTGGTCGACGCTGTCGTCGGCGAACGGCAGACTCCCGAAGTCCCCGACCACGTAGCCGATTCGGTCGTCGTCGGTGTACGACCGGGCGTTGCGCGCCATCTCCGGCGCGCCGTCGAGCCCGTAGCCGCGAGCGATGCCCCGCTCGCGGAGCGCGCGCAGCGCGTACCCGCTCCCGGTCCCCAAATCGAGCACGTAGTCGTCGGCCTCGACGGGCATCCGCGCGAGCACGTGCTTGGCGGTGTGCCAGTGGCGGTCCTCCATTCCCTTGTCGCGGCCCGACGCCGCCCACTCGTCGAACTCCTCGCGAACGCTCATGGTGGACGCGACGACCGGCCCGGGCAAAAACCCGCTGGGACGGCTCCGAGGGTGGTGTTCAGATAAGGACGCATCCGTTCGCAGTTCCAGCCGACGCTCCAGCCGGTTTCCTGGCGGATCGAAAGGGCGAGGCGTTCTCGACGAACCCCGACGATGCAAGCACGTGAGCGACCAGCGGGAGCGAACGCGCGCAGCGAGTCGCGGGAGTCGAGAACGCCGAGGGCTTTCAAAAGGCAACGCCAACAGCTCCAGTTATCGCTGCTTATCTGAACACTGCCGCTCCGAGACCCGCAGACGTTTTCCCCGGCGTCCACGACTGGCCGGTATGGTCGGCCGAAGCAAACGCTACCGGGTCGCGGACACCGCCCAGCAGGTCGTCGGCGGCTTCCTGCTCGCGGGGCCGTTCGTCGTCACCGAGGAGGTGTGGCTGCTCGCCAGCCGGATGCAGTGGTTCCACGTGCTCGCGACCGTCGTCGTCGTGTTCGCCATCGGCTACGGCGCGCTCTACGAGGCCGACGACGACCGCGACCCCGACCGCGAGGCCGAAGTCGCCGGCGTCCCGATTCGGTTCGTCTCCCTGATGGGCGTCTCCTACGGCTCGGTGCTCGTGCTCGCGATAGCAGTCACCGCGCCCACGACGTTCGCCGGGCAGCTCGAACTCGGGACCGCGCTCCCGGACATCGCGGCGCTCACCGCGAAGGCCGTCTGCGTGGGCGCCATCTTCAGCGTCGTCGGCGCCGCGACCGCCGACAGCGTGTTCTGAAGCACCAGCGGCGCTGGTCCTTCCCTCCACGATGTTCGGATGAAAGTGTACTCCCAGTCAGCATCAGCCGATGAATCAACCGGTCTCCTGGTGGATTGAAAGGGCGAGGCGTCTCGGCGAACCCCGGCGACGCAAGCACGAGAGCGAGCAACGCGAGCGAACGCGCGCAGCGAGCCGCGGGAGCCGAGACAGCCGAGGGCTTTCAGCGGTTCCCCACAACGCTACTGCTGGATGTTTCTCACCTGAACACCACTTCTCTCCCCGACCCCGAAGGTTAAGACCGCGTAGACGCTTTCCTGCGGTATGGACTACGACCTCGCCATCGACGGAGCGCCCGACTCCGTCCCGGGCGGTACCGTCGTGTTGCTGCTCCACCCCAGCACCGGCGAGACCGACCGCATGGACACCGACTTCCTGAAGACGGACACGGACAACTTCCTCGTCGTCTCCACGCGAACCACCGCGCGCGAGGTCACGCAGAAACTGGAGTACTACGACGTCGACGAGGACAGCGCCGAGATTCTGGACACGCTCTCCGTCGACCGCGGCTACTCGCGCCGCGGCGCCAGCCACATCCACTACGTCTCCGCGCCCGACGACGTCGACGGCATCCTCGCGGCCGTCGACCAGTTCCTCACCGACAACCCCGGCAAGCGCCGCGTAAGCTTCGACTCCCTGACGGAACTGGCGTACTACGCCGACGAGGACCGCGCGCTCGACGCCCTGCAGCGACTCGGCGACCTGCTGGACGAACACGACGCCGTCGCGCTCGTCCACGTCTCCCGGGAGGTCCACGACGACGACACGCTCGACGCGTTCCGCGCGGAGAGCGACGTGGTCGTCGAACTCGACGAGAGCGGCGACGTCGCCGCCGACTACTGAGCCGCAGAACAGCCGCGCTACTCCGCGTCGAAGACTTTCTGTGCCCACGTCACCGCGTAGCTCGCGCCGTGACGGCGGTACGAGAGCGTGTCCAGCGCCGCGAACGGCGCCGGCAGGTCGACATCGTGTTTGACCGCGCTGCACGCCAGTTCCGCGGCCTCCGAGAACGACGTCTCGCCGCGCGCAATCTCCTGCGGGAGGCCGTCGATGCGGCCGGTGACGCGCTCGCCTGCGTCCACCCACGCCTCGTGGAGGCCGGGGTAGTCGTCGGCCCACGTCTCGAACTCCTCGCGCGTGTGGAGACCACAGTAGGCGTCGCAGCACGCCGACGCGAGTTGGTAGACGGAGGTCGGGTCGGCGTCGACGGCGTCGTCGAACGCGCGGTACCGCTCCCCGAAGAAGCCGAGGAACTGCTCGGGGAGGTCCAGTCCCGCCTCCACGAGGGCTTCCGCGATGAGGAACTCCGCGAACGCCTCGGGCGTCCCCTCGATGCGCGCCTTCACGAAGACGACCGGCGGGTCGGTCTGTGTGGTCCACGCGACGGCGCCGTCGCCGGGCGCGCCGACGACGAAGTCTGTCGACGCGAGACGGGACAGAATCTCCGGGGCGTCCTCGGGGAGCCACTCGGCGTCGTACTCGCTGGGCGACAGCGACTCGGTGAGCATCGCGAGGTCGTCGCGGTGCTCGGGTGGCAGCGTCTGGAAGTCCTTCTCGCAGTCGAGGACGAGTGCGTCCGGCGCGTACGCCTCCCGGACCGCCGCGAGCTCGCCCGAGAGGTCGCGCTCAGAGAACATCTAC
The DNA here is from genome assembly GCF_001485535.1 of Halobacterium sp. CBA1132. Taxonomy (NCBI): domain Archaea; kingdom Methanobacteriati; phylum Methanobacteriota; class Halobacteria; order Halobacteriales; family Halobacteriaceae; genus Halobacterium; species Halobacterium sp. CBA1132. Next base: position 2,527,454 of record NZ_BCMZ01000001.1, on the reverse strand, counting down.
GCGACGTTGACGGCGATTAGCAGCCCCAGCACGGCCGCGAGGCCGACGGTCGCAGCGACGTACTTCGTTGCAGTGCTCATACCCGAGCGTTCGCCCGCGGCGACTTAAATTGCGGGCGTTCGCGGCCGCGAGCCGTCGGTCACTCCGCGGGCGTCTTCACGCCGTACGCGCGCCACGCCCCGGACTTGAAGCGCACGAAGTTGACGGCCGCGCGCACGTACATGTCCCCGAGGATGGCCGCGAAGATGGCCGTCAGCCCGAGACCCATGCCCGGCGAGACGGCGGGAATCGAGAGCGGCCCGAGCGCGAACGGCCCGACAGCGAAACTCGCGGGGAGCGCGGCGAACGCCAGCGGGAGCCGAACGAGGTACGTGCCCGCGACGGCGCCGTAGAACGGCCAGCGGGTGTCGCCAGCGCCGCGGAGGCCGCCGCGGAGCGTGCGCGACACGGAGAAGCCGGCGACGCTCAGCCCGAAGACGCGGATGAACGTCACCGTGAGGCCCACGTCGGTCGCCCCGAACGCCTGCGCGATGGGTGTCGCCGCGAGAAAAATGCCCGCGCCGATGAGCAACTGGGTGACGAGCGCGATGCGCAGCGTCTGCCAGCCGTAGTCGGCGGCCTCGTCGGGGTCGCCCGCGCCGAGGCGCTGCCCGACGAGCGTGCTGGACGCCGTCGAGTACCCCCACGCCGGCATCAGCGCCAGCAACATCACGCGCCGGCCGATGGCGTACGCCGCGACCACGGGCGTGCCGAGCACGCCGAGCACGAACAGGAATGGGAACCGGCCGAACGTCCGCGAGAGGCGCGTGCCCGCCAGCGGGAGCGCGACGCGCACGATTTCGCGGGCGACGCCCCAGTCCCACTGCTTGCCGCGGAGTCGCAGCGTGACGCTCCACCGCCCGGAGAGCAACACGGCGAAGAAGACGACGCCCGCGAGCGCGTTCGCAACAGCGGTCCCCCACGCCGCGCCGACGACGTCGAGTTTCGGGAACCCGAACAGCCCGAAGATGAGCAGCGCGTTCAACGCGACGTTCGTCGGTAGCGTCACGAGGCGCACGTACATCGGCGTGCGGGTGTCGCCGGCGCCCGCGAGCGCCCGCGCAGCGATCATGCTCCAGAACCGGAACACGACCGACAGCATCACCACGCGGAGGTAGTCCGCGCCCAGCGCCGCCGTCTCCGCGTCGCTGGCGAGCAGTCCAACGAGCGGGTCGGCGTACAGCCACGCGCCGAGCGTGAGCGGGACCGACACGAGCAGCGAGAGCCACAGCGACTGCTTGATGGCGAAGTCCGCTTTCGCGTCCTCGCCCGCTCCCTTCAGCCGTGAGACGACGCTGATTGTGCCGCTGGTGAGCGCGAGCGCGAGGCCGAACGGGATGAAGTAGTATTGGAACCCGAACTCCAGCGCGGCGACGGCGACGTCGCCGGCGGCGATGCTCACCATCAGGAAGTCCGTCGTCCGGAGCACGGTGCGCAGGCCGCCGGTCACCATCGCGGGAAGCGCGAGGTTGAACGCCTCCTCGCCTTTCCGGCGGTCGACGAGGCCGAGGCGAGCCAGCAGCGCGGGAAACGCGGCGACGAGGGCCTCCGCGCGGCGACGCAGACTCATCTACTCGGAGCGTCTCGTCGCCGCGGAAAACAACTTCGGCAGGCGGCAACCTATCGTGGGTTCGAAAGAACGGAGTCGAAAAGGTTGGGTCAGAAGGGCAGGTGAGGATGGGGTCGGAAGGGCAGGTGAGGATGGGGTCGGAAGAACGAGTGAGGATGGAGTCGGAAGGGCGGGTGAGGATGGGGTCGGAAGAACGAGTGAGGATGGAGTCGGAGAATAGGATCCGAAGAACGAGTGAGGATGGAGTCGGGACTGCTCGCGGGAGCTACTCGTCTTCGGTCTCCCACGCGTCCGGCACTTCGATGACGTACTGGCCGTCCTCTTGGAGCGCGATGATGTACTCTTGGCGGTCGTACAGCTCCATGAGGTTGAGTTCGTACTGTCCGGGCGCGACGATGCGGATGGATTCGAACTGGTCGTTGAGTTCCTGCCGGAGGTCTTCGAGGCCCGGACGGTCCTCGGAGTCGTCGGGTTCCTTGACGACGCGCCCCTCGGAGGGTGCGTCTGGCAGCGAGTCGGTGTCGACGACGGAACTGCGCGCGTCCGCCTGCGCGGCGTCCTCGCTGTCGGTCGCGGTGTCCGCGTCGATGGCTTCCGAAGAGTCTGCGCCAGCCGACTCGCCCCCCGTTTCGGGTGCGTCGGGGCTGGCAGCACTGGCCTCGTCGACGGCCGCCGGTGCTTCCGATTCAGATGCAGCGGCGTCGTCCGCGGCCGCCTCCGGTTCGGATGCAGGGGCGTCGACATCGGCGTCGGCGCTGTTCGACGGTTCACCAGCGCTCGGAGTATCCGCCGCGTCGGGGGACGCGGAAGCGTCTACAGCATCAGTATCGGCGTCGGCGTCGTCGCCCGTCGTACGCGCTGCGGGGTCGGGATCGCTGGTCACGGCGTCCCGGACTTTGTTCGCCGCGCGGCCGACCGCGCCCGCGACCGACCCGCCCTCGGGTTCGGGCGGGTCCGGCGAGTCGGCGTCCGCCGGCGGGTCCGCTGGCTGGGAGTCCTCGACCTCGCCGGGGTGGTACTGGAACTTGTTCCCGCCGCAGTCGGGACACCCGGACAGCATCTCCTTGGAGCCGTCCGCGAAGACGTGCCCGCAGTTCGTACACTGGTGCGGCATTACTTGCGTGACACGAGCGCGCTGATGAGCGTCTCGTCCTTGTGGAGGGACTGAATCTGGTTCGCCGGTCCGACGACCGTGAGCTTCGACGTCGACTGCTTGCCCATCAAGCGGCCGAGCAAGCCGGTGTTGCTGGTCTCGGACTGCGGGAAGCTCTCGATTTCGATGCCGGAGAAGCCGTCCGGGTTGATTTCGCTCATCGTCACCTCGATGAGTTTCGACTCCTCGTCGGGCGTGAGGCCGGCCTCCAGAACGACGATTTTGCCGTCGCGGACGCCGTCCAGAATCATCCGAATCTTCTCCATGGACGTCTTCCCGGACATCCGTTCGGCGCTGATGAGGTCGATTTGGACGCCGTCACCGGGTCCGTCTTCGCTCGTGGTTTCAGGCATCGTGGGTCACCCGAAGTACTCCGCGATCTTCTCGTAGACCTCGTCCATGTTCTCGCCCTCCAGCGCGGAGAGCGGAATCGTCTCGTGTTGGGGGAACGCGTTCGACACGCGCTGGATGTTCGAGCCCTCGAGGTCGGTCTTGTTCGCGAGGATGAGCACCGGCAGGTCCCGGCTCTCGATGATGCCGATGAGCATCGTGTTCACCTGCGTGAACGGGTCCTCGGTGGAGTCCAGCACGTAGATGACGCCGTCGACGTCCTCGCGCAGCCAGTGCATCGCTTCCGCGACGCCCTCGGTGGCTTCGCGGGAGCGGCGCACGGCCTCGTCTTTCTCCATGTCGTGCTCGAGGAACTCCGAGTAGTCGACTTTCGTCGTCACGCCGGGCGTGTCGACGATGTCGATGTTGACGGTCTTCCCGTCGCGGTTGATTTCGACGTTCTCCTTGCGGCGCGCGCGGCGCGTCTCGTGCGGGATGTGGCTCTCCGGGCCGACCGCGTCGCCGGTCCAGTCGCGAGCGATGCGGTTCGCGAGCGTGGTCTTGCCGGCGTTCGGCGGGCCGTAAATCCCGATTCGTTTCGGTTCCGAGTCGTCGGCAAACAGGCTCGCCGACACCCGTGAGATGCTGTCTCTGAGTTCTGCGAACAGTCCCATCCTTAACCTCCATACGCACCCCGCACCTTGTATGCTTGACGCAGGATACGAACGGTTGCTGCGGTAGAACCGCCGAGTAGACTTAAACTTACGTCAGACACACCCCCGAGAGAGGAGAGTGCGCTCCACGACGGTTCGACGCGAAGGGAGGGGGTGGAATGTCAGCAGGGAACGAGGAGTGGGATGAGGGATTCGTGAGGAGTGTGGAGCAGGCCATAGTCGGCCAGGATCCGTGAGGTGTGCTAGCAGGATAGGTCGACAGGCCCCCACCCCTTCGTTTCGAGTGGAAACAGGAGACGCCGTGGGACGACCGCGACAGAACGGGAGTTTCCAGCGGGAACGTCACTAGTCCTAGACCAGACCACACTCTCAAAATCCGGTTTAGGCTATATTGCGGTTACTGTTTCTGAGTATATCACTTAGTGTTTTCTCTTCCCTAGAGCTAACTCTCGTTGTGGCCCCTCCCCCGGGGCTGTTCTGCCGTTCCACTCGAAACGAAGGGGTGGGGGGCGGACCCCTGTCCCCCATCCCAACCCCCCTGTTTCGGATGCAACTCCTTCCCACCACCCCTCAGCCACCCCTTCGATCCGCTCGTTCGCTCCCGCGAGACTCAGTGTGAGTCTGAACCACGCACCCGAAACACTCCCCTCCGCGGCGTCCATGCCGGACCTCCATGCCCGACCTCCGACCTCGTCCCCGAACACGGTCCGAGGAGTTTCCGACACTCTCCTCGACGTGGCCCGAGCGAACCCCAATCTCCGAGCTCTAATCTCCAATTTCAATCTCCAAGCGGTGGTGTCCTCCCATTCGACCATCTCGGTCACTTTCTCACTCTCGGGCTCGACACCACCGATTCAGTGTTCGATACTTCGTCATTCGCTCGACCCCATCGAAACTTATTAGTCCCTCTCGTTTCCATTAGTTCATCTGCATCAACTGGAGCGCCCGGTCACTGAACCGCCTCGAACGCCCCGTTCGCGCCGGTCTGTGGCTTCCTCTCTCCGCGCGGCGCTCTCCACACGAAACGAAGGGGCACCGCAAATCATGTCTGACGAACCGACGACGGACGGCCGACGCACCGCCGACCGGGACTTCGAGGTGGACCTCGACGACGTCCTCGAAGACGAGGACGGCGACGAGGGACTGTTCGACGACTTGCTCAGCGGCGAACCCATCTTCGAGAACAAGGAAGTGCTGCGGCCGTCGTACACGCCGCACGAACTCCCCCACCGCAAAGACCAAATCAACAACATGGCGACGATTCTCGTCGCCGCGCTGCGCGGCGAGACGCCGTCGAACATCCTCATCTACGGGAAGACTGGGACTGGGAAGACCGCGAGCGCGAAGTTCGTCAGCCAGGAACTCGAGAAGACCTCCCAGAAGTACAGCGTCCCCTGCGAGGTCGAGTACATCAACTGCGAGGTCACGGACACCCAGTACCGCGTGCTCGCGCAGCTCGCGAACACGTTCATCGAGCAGAACCGCGAGTTCATCGATCAGCGCGTCGAGGAACTGGAGGAACTCCGGGAGGCCGCTGAGGACAACCCGAGCGCCCTCGAATCCGACGACGACAACGACGACCACCTCGACTTCGACTCCGTAGAAGCCGTCGACGAGCGCATCGAAGCGCTGCTCGAAGAGAAGTCAGAAATGGACGACGTCCCGATGACTGGGTGGCCGACCGACCGCGTGTACGCGCGCTTCTTCGAGGCCGTCGACTACGTCGAGCGCGTCGCGGTCATCATGCTCGACGAAATCGACAAACTCGTCGAGAAGTCCGGCGACGACACGCTCTACAATCTCTCACGGATGAACTCCGAGTTGGAGAACTCCCGCGTCTCCATCATCGGCATCAGCAACGACCTGAAGTTCACGGACTTCCTCGACCCGCGCGTCAAATCCTCGCTGGGCGAGGAGGAAATCGTCTTCCCGCCGTACGACGCCAACCAACTCCGCGACATCCTCCAGCACCGCTCGGAGGTGGCGTTCAAGCAGGACGCGCTCTCCGAGGACGTCATTCCGCTGTGCGCGGCGTTCGCTGCCCAAGAGCACGGGGACGCACGGCGCGCGCTCGACCTCCTCCGGACCGCCGGCGAACTCGCCGAGCGCGACCAGTCTGACTCGGTCACCGAGGCGAACGTGCGGCGCGCGCAGGACAAGATCGAACTCGACCGCGTGGTCGAGGTCGTGCGCACGCTCCCCACACAGTCCAAACTCGTCCTGTACGCCATCCTCCTCCTCGAAGACAACGGCGTCCACAACGTGAACACGGGCGAGGTCTACAACATCTACAAGACGCTCTGCGACGAGTTGGACGCGGACGTGCTCACGCAGCGCCGCGTCACCGACCTCATCAGCGAACTGGACATGCTCGGCATCGTGAACGCCGTCGTCGTCTCGAAGGGCCGGTACGGCCGCACGAAGGAAATCTCGCTGTCGGTGCCCGTCGAGGAGACCGAGGCCGTCCTCGAAGCCGACTCCCGGCTCAGCGACATCGAGAACGTCACGCCGTTCGTGCAGGCGCGCTTCGACAACTGAGCGCCCGTTCCACGGTTTCCGACCCCCTTCGTTTCCCGTCCACACACGACGATAGCGCAGCGACGGCCGTCCACTCGAAACACTCTCGAACCGAGCAGCAAAAGCGGAGTCTCAGTCACGCTTCCCGCAAAAGGGGAGTCGCACGGTCGGTTCCCGCTCTCTGTTCTCAGTCGCTCGGGTACGACTCAGTGGTCGGCTCGCCGGAGTTCGTGGTGCCCACGTGCGGGACGGCGACCCGGTAGAGCGCGTACACGAGCAACACGAGCAGCGCCGCGACGACCAGCGCCGTCCGGATGTTCGGGTCGATGGTCGGCTGTGCTATCACTTCGCCGGCGTCGTTGGTCACGGGCGCCGCGCCGCGGGGCGCGCCGTCGAGCGATTCCAGCAGGCCGGTGACGACGACGCCGAGCAGCAGCAAGCCGCCGCTCAGCGCTATCGCGAGCCTGTCCGCGAGGTCGACGTCGTTGGATTGCATGTTATGTCACCTCCTAGCCGAGTAGGTACTTCAGCCGCGGGCGGTTCTGGACGAACTCGGTGCGCTCGATGAGGGCGTCGAGACCGTAGTAGCGGCCGGCCGCGAACACGATCATCGTCACGAACAACAGCATCCCCATCAGGTCGCTGTTGACGAGTCCGTGCGCGAAACTGCCGTTCCCGACGAAGAACAGGCTCATGAAGAACACGCCGAAGAACGACGCGAGGCGCACGAGCACGCCGAGCATGAGCCCGAGCCCGATGGCTGTCTCTCCGAGCGGGACGAGCGCGCCGAGGAGGTCGGGGAATCCGGCGAGGAACGTCGCGAGGGGACCGAGCGTCGTACCGCTCATTCCCTGCAGATAGCCGGCCGCCCCGAAGTTCAGTCCGCTGTCGAGGAGCTTTCCGAGCCCGGAGTGGAAGAACCACCAGCCGGTGAGCACGCGAAGCATCGCGACCCAGTACGTCGCCCACGGCCCCGAGAGTTCGAAATTGACGTCGTTCCTCAAGGGGGTAGCCGCGTCGTATGACATTCCCATCACCTCACGTGTGGAGGTAGCCGCGCGACCCGTATAACCGCGCCTCCGATTCCAGCGACGTGGAACGCGTTCCCAGAATCTGAGAACGACGTTCCCGGACTCTGAAAATCGGACGACCAGTTAACTCCCCGTACCGCCGAGAGACGGAGTGATGCGTGCTCCGCTCGGGACCGACGACGCTCCCGAACTCCAGGCCGTTCTCGACGCCTTGGACGACGAGGGATGCAGACGCATCATCGAGGCGCTCGACGAACCGATGGCGGCCAAGGACCTCTCGGAGGCGTGTGACATCCCGCTGTCGACGACCTACCGGAAACTCGAACTCCTCACTGACGCCGCGCTCTTAGAGGAGCGGGCGGTCCTCCAGCCGGACGGCCACCACACGACGGAGTACGACCTCGTCTTCGAGGAGGTCGTCATCCAACTCGACGAGGAGCGCACGCTCGACGTCGGCGTCACGCGGCCGTCGCAGTCCACGGACGAGCGCCTCGAAACGCTCTGGGCGGAGGTGAGCAAAGAGACATGACACACTACTTGACACTCGTTGCGCTGAAGACAATCACGCTCGCGCTCGGCGGTGCGGTCACGTACTTCGCGTTGAAGGCGTGGAAGCGCACCGGGTCGCCGGCGCTGCGGTCGCTCGCAATCGGTTTCGGGTTCGTGACACTCGGGTCGCTGCTGGCGGGCCTCGCCGACCAAGTGCTCGCCGTCGAGCGCACGCTCGCGGTGTTGACCGAGAGCGCACTCACGGCCGTCGGATTCGCGGTCATCGTCTACTCGCTGTACGTCGACTAGTGAATGATGCACGCGCGAAAAGACGACCCTCTCTTCCTCGCGAACCGGGACTGTCTCTCACGTCAGCGGCGTGAGCGCGACGGCCGACGCGTTCCCCGAAGTCGAATTCGTGTCCGCAGGTGACGGTTCGACTCCGCCCACCGCTTCGGTGTCGGCAGTCGCCGTGCCCGGCGTGAGAGTACCGGCAAACGTCAGCCGCACCCAGCCGAGGTACGGAACGCGATATTCGGCGGTCCCTTTCACCCACGCGGGCTTGACGGGGCTGGAGATGCCCCGCGTCTGGTCGTAGTAGTCGTTGGTCACCGAGTTGTCGCCCTTCGTGATGAAGCCGGCGTGGGGCGCGGGACAGTTCCGGAGTTCGTCGCAACTGCTGGCGTCGACGTACTCTGGGTCGGCCTTCGAGTACCAGTTCTCGCCGTCGTCCACCCAGAAGCGCGCGCGGTGTATCACCGGCGTCTCCCGCGCGTTCCCGTACGGCTTGTAGACGATGACGTCCCCGAAGCCGCCGAACTGCCGGTAGTCGTGGCCGGTGGCGTCAGCGTGAGTGACGACGCCGGTGTCGCCGGTGGCGTACTCGGGGGCGAACCGCTGTTCTTCCATCACGAACACGAGGTCGCCTTTCTCCATGTTCGGCTGCATGCTGCCGCTCTCGACGGCGACCAGCGGCGGCCAGACGCCGCTGACCGAGAACAACAGCAGGCCGACCATGGCGACGGTGAGCGCGCTGCTGGCGGCTTCGCGGACGAACATCACGGCGCCGTGGTCGGTGCGGAGGAACCAGACGAGCGCGGCCCGCGGGCCGCCGCGGGGGTCGGGCACGTCGTCGCCGTTGGTCATCTACTCGGAGTTCGCTGGTCCGGTGTTTCAACTTTCCCCTCGCGGACCGCCATGCTTTTGCTCGCGCTCGCCGTGCTGACGTGGTGTGCCACGAGAACCTCCGGTCCGGGTCGTCCGCGAGCTCACCAGCCGGGGGTACAACGCGGAGCGCGAGGCCGTGACGCTGCTCGCGCGGGCGAGCGACCCCGCTGCCGCGGTCGAGCGCGCGGTCGACGCCGCGCCCGACGACGCGCTGACGCTAACCACTGACCACGTTCGCGGGGTGCTCGACGGCGCGGCGCCGAGTACTCCTGCGGACGGGGCAGATTCCCAGGACCCGACCGCTCCCACGGATGCGGCGGAGACCTCGAACGCGTCGACCACTGCCGAGACGACTGACCGGACCGACCCGACCACCTCCACCAACAATTCGACTGGAGACTCTTCTCGCGATATTCCACAGACGGAGACATCCCCTCCAGTTGAAACAATGGGGGTGGACGAAGGGCGGAATGCGGCGGGGCGACGGGACGGCCGCGAGGCCCGCGACGACTCTCAACGAAGCGTCGAAATCGACGGTGACATCACCGGCGAGTCGACCGGAACCGGCGAGTACGCCGACTTCGTCGCGACGTTCCGCGACCGCTACGACCGCCTCTCGAAAAAGCTCCGTGGGCGTGTCAACCACCGCCCGACGGACGCCCTCGACTCGATGCCCGGCGGCAGCGAGGCCGCCGTCGTCGGCATGGTCAACGACATCCGCTCGACCGCCAGCGGCCACTGGCTCGTCGAAGTCGAGGACACGAACGGCGTCTTCCCGACGCTCGTGATGAAAGACCGCGACATCGCCGCCCACGTCGACGAACTCCTCACGGACGAAGTCATCGCCGTCGAGGGCACCATCTCCGACGACGGCGGCATCCTGTTCGCGGACGACCTCCACTTCCCGGACATTCCGCGCACGCACCGCCCGTCGACGGCGGACCGCCACGTGCAGGCCGCGCTCGTCTCCGATGTCCACGTCGGCAGCCAGGAGTTCGCCGCCGACGCGTGGAGCGCGTTCGCAGACTGGCTCCACACCGAGGAAGCCGACTCCGTGGAGTACCTCCTCATCGCTGGCGACATGGTCGAGGGCGTCGGCGTCTACCCCGACCAGGACGAGGAACTGGACATCGTCGACATCTACGACCAGTACGAGACGTTCGCCGAACATCTCAAAGACGTCCCCGGGGACATGGAGATCGTGATGATTCCCGGGAACCACGACGCCGTCCGCCTCGCGGAACCCCAGCCGGCCTTCGACGAGGAACTCAGGGACATCATGAGCGCTCACGACGCCCGGTTCACGGGCAACCCCTCCACGGTCACGCTCGAAGGCGTCGACGTGCTCATGTACCACGGCGTCTCCATCGACGAAATCATCGCCGAGTACCCCGGCGACGACATCTCCTACGACGCGCCCCACCGGGCGATGGAGCAACTCCTGAAGAAACGCCACGTCGCCCCCCAGTTCGGCGGCCGCACCCGGGTCGCCCCCGAGAAAGAGGACTTCCTCGTCATCGACGAGGCCCCGGACGTCTTCCACACCGGCCACGTCCACAAGCTCGGCGTCGGCGGCTACCACAACGTCCGAATGGTCAACTCCGGGTGCTGGCAACACCAGACGGAGTTCCAGAAGTCGGTCAACATCGACCCCGACGTCGCCACCGCGCCCATCCTCGACTTGGACACGCTTGACGTGACGGTCCGGAAGTTCTCGTAGTCGTAGTTTTCACGCCGCCTCCGCGAACGCGCGCCATCCAGAAAAACCGCCGGCTCAGACGCCGTCGACGGTCTCCCGGTAGGCTTCGACGCTGGTTTTCGCGTCCGCGATGCTCTCTCGGGCGTCGTCGTCCTCGACGGCGCTCGCGAGGTCGTCGAGCGTGTGCGTGATGCGCGCGAGGCGGCCGTGATCGGGGCCGTCATCGGCCGTCGCCAGTTCCGCAAGCGAGTCGGATTGGTCGTAGAGCCGTTCCTCCTGTTCCGCGTCGGCGGCGGCGACCGCGGCCGCCCGCAGGTGGTCGCTCGCCGCGCGTAGGTCTTCGCGTACCATACCTGGAGTGTGGGACGCGCCCGAGAAATAGGTGTGGCTACCGCGCGAACTCGCCGACCACGCTGGGGGCGTCCGCTATTCGAACGCCAGCACGCCGCGTCCCGTCCCAGCGTACAGCGTCTCCCCGACGGCGACGAGCACGTTCACGCCGTCGGTCGACTCGTCGGTCCACCGGTGCTCCCCGGTCGCCGCGTCGAGCGCGTGGAGGTTCCCGTTCCCGTTCGGACCGCCGCGCTCACCCACGAAGACCGTGCCGTCGGCGACGACGGGGGCGACGAACCACCCCGTCCGCTGGAACGACCACTGCTCGTCGCCGGAGTCGACGCTGAGCGCGTGCAGCGTCGTCGTGTCCGCGTACTGGACGCCGCCCTCGGAGTCGCCGTACCGCATCGAGACGGCGTACGCGCGCTCGCCGTCGCTCGCGATGTTCCCGGCGTTGTTCCCGAGTTCGGTCCGCCACTCCTGATCGCCGCCCGACGTCACCGCGGTGACGGTGCTGGTCGCGCCCGGCGGGCCGCCGCCGCTCCCGACCAGCGCGTAGCCGCCCGCGACCACCGGGTAGTCGGCGTCGTAGAAGCCGCGGGACGCCCACGCGCGACGCGGACCGTCGGCGAGAACCCCGCGCAGTGCGCCCCGCGGCTCGTACGCGTCGAGACCGGACTCCGCGACGAGCAGCCGGCCGCCGTCGAACCCCGCGAACGCGGCGTCGCTGGCCGACAGCCGCCACCGCGGCTCGCCCGAACCGATGTCGTACGCGGCCAGCGCGTCGTTCCAGCCGACGTACGCGGTCCGGCGGTCCACGAGCACGTCGTAGGCGTACGCGTCCCGGTTCCGCCGCCACAGCCGCTCGCCGTTCGTCGCCGCGAACGCCGCCGCTTCCCCCTCTCCGGCGGCGACTACCACGTCGCTCCCGACGGCGAGCCAGCGGCCGCCAGCGGTGCGCTCCCAGCGCGGCGTCTCGCTCCCGTACTCGAACGCGGCGACGCTGTGTTCGCTGCCGACGTAGAGATTCCCCACGCCCGCCGCGAGCGAGAACGCCTCGCCCGGAGCGTCGTACATTCTCGCCACGTCTGGGCTGTCCGTCGGCGGCGTCGCCTCCGGATTGTGACCGGTGTTCTCGTAGTCGTACCGCGGCTGCAGCCACGTCCCCGCGGGCGCCGACAGCGGCGCGGGCGACCACGCGCCGTACCGCGCCGCACCGCCCGCGAGCACGCCAGCGGTGGCTAATCCGCCGGCCTTCAGGACGTCGCGTCTGGAGGGCATACGCGCCCGCTTCGCACGGCGCTCCCAAGTGTCTGGTGACGGGTCACACGCGCTGCAGTGGTGCAGGGGCGAGCCCCTGAAGTGGCTACACGCCTACTATCAGATAATGAGCGACGCCAGCGGGCCACTTCAGCCGGACCGACCGGAGGCCGACGTGCCGTTCCGCGTGGACGCGCCGTTCGACCCCGCGGGCGACCAGCCCGACGCCATCGAGCAGCTGGTCGAGGGGTTCGAGAACGGCGCCGACGCACAGACGCTGCTCGGAGTGACGGGCTCCGGGAAGACCAACACCGTCTCGTGGGTGGCCGAGCAGCTCCAGCAGCCGACGCTGGTCATCGCGCACAACAAGACGCTCGCGGCCCAGCTCTACGAGGAACTGCGGAACCTATTCCCGGACAACGCCGTCGAGTACTTCGTCTCCTACTACAACTACTACCAGCCGGAGGCGTACGTCGAGCAGACGGACAAGTACATCGAGAAGGACGCCTCCATCAACGACGAAATCGACCGCCTGCGCCACTCCGCGACGCGCTCGCTGCTGACTCGGGACGACGTCATCGTAGTGGCGTCGGTTTCGGCCATCTACGGGCTGGGCGACCCGCACAACTACGAGGAGATGAGCCTCCGCCTCGAAGTCGGCCAGGAAATCGAGCGCGACGAACTCCTGGGGCGGCTCGTGGACCTGAACTACGAGCGCAACGACGTGGACTTCACGCAGGGCACGTTCCGCGTCCGGGGGGACACCGTGGAGGTGTTCCCGATGTACGGGCGCTATCCCGTTCGCGTGGAGTTCTGGGGCGACGAGGTCGACCGGATGGCGAAACTTGACCCGCTCGAGGGGACCGTCGAGAGCGAGGAGCCGGCCGTCCTCTTCCACCCAGCGGAGCACTACTCGGTGCCCGAGAGCGAGATGGAGGAGGCCATCGAGAAGATTCGGACGGACATGCACGAGCGCGTCCGGCACTTCGAGCGCAACGGCGACATGGTCGCCGCCCAGCGCATCGAGGAGCGCACCACGTTCGACCTCGAAATGATGGCCGAGGCGGGCTACTGCTCGGGCATCGAGAACTACTCGGTGTACCTCTCGGACCGCGAACCCGGGGACGCCCCCTACACGCTCCTCGACTACTTCCCGGACGACTTCCTCACCGTCATCGACGAGTCTCACCGAACGGTCCCCCAAATCAAGGGCCAGTACGCGGGCGACAAGTCCCGCAAAGACAGTCTGGTGGAGAACGGCTTCCGCCTCCCGACCGCCTACGACAACCGCCCGCTGACGTTCGAGGAGTTCGAGGAGAAGACCGACAAGACGCTGTACGTCTCCGCGACGCCCGGCGACTACGAGCGCGAGCAGTCCGCGCAGGTCGTCGAGCAGATTGTCCGCCCGACGCACCTCGTCGACCCCGAAATCGACATCGCCGACGCCACGGGCCAGGTCGAGGACCTGATGGACCGCATCGACGCCCGCGTCGCCGACGACGAGCGCGTGCTCGTGACGACGCTCACCAAGCGCATGGCCGAGGACCTCACCGAGTACCTCGAAGAGGCGGGCGTCGCCGTCGAGTACATGCACGACGAGACGGACACGCTCGAACGCCACGAACTCGTGCGCGGCCTGCGTCTCGGCGAGTACGACGTACTCGTCGGCATCAACCTCCTGCGGGAGGGACTGGACATCCCCGAGGTGAGCCTCGTGGCGATTCTGGACGCCGACCAAGAGGGGTTCCTTCGCTCGGAGACCAGCCTCGTGCAGACGATGGGGCGGGCTGCCCGCAACGTCAACGGCGAGGTCGTGTTGTACGCCGACGAGCGCACGGACGCGATGCGGGACGCCATCGAGGAGACCCAGCGCCGCCGCCGCATCCAGCGCGAGTTCAACGACGAGCACGGCACGACGCCGACGACCATCGACAAGGAGGTCGGCGACATGAACCTCCCCGGAGCGGAGACGGACACGTCCGACGTCGCGGGCGACGGCCCCAGCGACGAGCAGGAGGCCGCTGTGCTCGTCGAGGACTTACAGGAGCGCATGGACGACGCCGCGAGCAACCTCGAGTTCGAACTCGCGGCGGACATCCGCGACCGCATCCGCGAACTCCGCGAGGAGTACGACCTCGACGGCGGCGACCCCGAAGACGAGGGCGTCGCGCCCGAACCCGGCGAGTGGTAGGCGGACCGCTTCGCACCCCCGCCTGACGGGCCAGCGAGTACGCGTTTCTCTCGCGTACGCGAACCTTTTTCCGTCACTGGCCGGATAGAGCGGGGCAATGATGTCACAGAGCGTCAGTGGACGCGTTCAGCCCGGACACCCGATTCAGCCGCCGACGCGGGGTGCAAGCTGACGTGTCCGACGCCGACGGGTCCTCGACTGCGCGCGTCACCAAGACGTTCCTCAAGTACCAGCACGTCTTCGTCTTCCTCGCACCCGTGTTGTTCGTCGCGGGCGTCTACTTCGGGCCGTTCGCGCCCGCAGACCCCGCGCCCGGCTACTGGACGAACTACTGGTGGCTGTTCCCCGCGTTCCTCACCGGGGCGACCATCGTCAACACCGTCGGCATCAGCGGGTCGGCCATCTTCGTGCCGTTCCTCATCTTCGTCTACCCGCTGTTCGCCGCGCCGCTGGAGGCGGAGACGCTCGTGAAAATCGGGCTCATCAGCGAGTCCTTCGGGCTCTCCAGTTCCTCCATCGCGTTCGTCCAGTACGGGCTCGTCGACCGCAAACTCGCGCTGTCGCTGGTGCTCGGCGGCCTGCCGTTCGTCGTCGGCGGCGCGCTGCTGTCGTTCTTCATCCCGGAGCCGGTGTTCCACGCGCTGCTCGGGGTCGCGCTGCTGGCGGCGTCGTACCTCCTGTTCAAGGCCGATCTCGGGCACGGTGACAGCGCCGACGAGGACAGCGACGCCGCAGCAGCCGCGGACGGCGGCTCGAACCTCCCCGACGACGCCGACAAGCTCGGGCCCGCCGGCGTCCGCACCGAGGACGGCGCCGTCACGCGCGTCGACCGCGACGGCAACACCTACGAGTACGACCGCTCGGGCTACCTCCGGCGGTTCGCCAACTACAGCGTCGGCGGCACCTTCCAGGGGCTCGCCGGATTCGGCATCGGCGAACTGGGTATCATCTCGATGCTCTCCTCGAAGATTCCCGTCCGGGTCGCCATCGGCACCAACCACATCGTCGTCGCGACCACGGCCATCATCGCGTCGCTCGTCCACGTCTTCGGCGGCGGCTTGGTCGGCGGGCACGCCATGGACCTTTCGACGACGCCGTGGAACATGGTCGTCTGGACGGTACCCGCAGCGACCCTCGGCGGTCAGATTGCGCCGTACGTCTCCGCCGCGCTGGACACGGAGACCATCAAGAAGGGCGTCGGCAGCCTGTTCGCCATCATCTCTATCGCGCTGTTCCTGATGGCCACGGGGGGGTTCTGAGATGTACGAGCGCATCCTCCTCCCGACCGACGGCAGCGAGGGGACCGCGGCGGCTGCAGAGCACGCCGCGACGCTCGCGCGAGCGTACGACGCCACCGTCCACGTGCTCGCCGTCGCTGACGAGCGCAACCGCTTCGAGACGCCGAGCGCGGGCCTCGCAGCCGACGCGTGGGCGGAAGGCGAGCGCGACCGAGCGGAGACCGACGCTGACGAGACTGTCGCCTCTCTCCCCGACGATATCGCCGTCGAGTGCGCCGTCGTCGAGGGTGTTCCTCACGAAGCCATCGTCGACTACGTCGAAGCCGAGGACGTCGACGTGGTCGTGATGGGGACTCACGGCCGCACGGGTATCGACCACTACCTCGTCGGCAGCGTCACGGAGAAAGTCGTTCGCACGTCGCCGGCGCCGGTGATGACCGTCCGAATCGAGTCGTAGCTACCGCTCGTACACGGCCGCCTGCTGGTCGACGTACCGACTCGGCCACTCTCGTACGTGTCGGGTGAACCGCGCGACGACGGATCGGAGTAGCCCTGTAGGGGGTGTCCCGTCGCTGGCGCGGTCCGTTTCCTCCTCGATGCGCCCTCGACGTCCGTCGTCGTAGCTCATCACACGCGGACGTACTCTCCCCACGTCAATAAATGTCATGGACGTTCTCGAAGGTTAGTTACAGCCGACTCGCAATGGTCTCCGCGGTCGCCGCCCCGACGCCCTCGATGTCCCGCAAGTCCTCGACGGACGCCTCGCGCACGCTCTCGACGCTGCCGAACCGCCGCAGCAGCCGCTTGCGCAACTCGGGGCCGACGCCGTCGACGTTGTCCAGCGTCGTCTCCACGTCGTCGCGCAGCGTCTGGTGGTACGCCACCGCGAACCGGTGGGCTTCGTCGCGCACGCGCTGGAGGACGTGCAACTGCGGGGCGTCGTCGTCCCAGTCGTACGTCCGGGACTCGGTCACCACGAGTTCCTCGTCTTTCGCCAGCGCGACCACCGGCACGTCCCAGCCGGCGTCGTCGAGCGCCTTCCGGGCCGCCCCAAGTTGCCCCTCCCCGCCGTCGACGAGCAGCAGGTCGGGGTCCGGGCGGTCGTCGCCAGCGTCCCCGCCGGCACGTTCAGCTTCGACCGCGCGGTCGGCGCGCCACCGCAGCAGCCGGTACATGTTCGCGTAGTCGTCGTTCTCGTCGTCGAGTTTCTTCCGGCGGTAGTCGGCCTTCTCGGCGCTCCCGTCGACGAAGCAGATGTCGCTGCCGACCACAGCCCTCCCCTGCGCGTGGCTCACGTCGAATCCCTCGATGCGGGTCGGCCGGTCGATGCCGAGCGCGTCCGCGAGCGCGCCGAGTTCGTCGCTATCCCCCGAACGTCGGTGGGCGTTCTTCAGCGCCAAGTCCACGAGCGTCGCGTCCCGGCCCGCGCCCGGCACCGTGACCTCGACGCCCGCCTCGTCGAGCCACGCGGACACGTCGTCGTCGCCGTGGCGCTCGGGCAACAGCAGGCGGTCCGGGAGGTCACGCTCCGCGTAGAACTGCACGAGGAACGCCGCCAGCACGTCCGCCGGGTCCTCGTTGTCGGGCGCGTCCAGATGGTGCTGGTCGCGCTCCACGAGCTGCCCGCGCTCGGCGTGCAGGCGCGCGACTGTGGCGTCCTCGCCCTCCACGGCCACGCCCAGCACGTCTGTCGTCGCTGTGTCGTCGCTGTTCGCGACCGCCGCGCCAGCGCCGCCGTGGAACCCCTCCACGACGTCCAGTCGGTCCCGCAGGTTCGCCGCGCGCTCGAAGTTCCGGGACTGGGCGGCCCGCTCCATCTCGCGCTCGATGGGGTCCGCGAGCGCGCCCGTCTCCCCCTCGAAGAAGCGCTCGGCCGCCTCCACGTCCGCCGCGTACTCGCCCTCGCTGATTTCGCCCGTGCAGGGCGCCGAACACAGCCCCATCTCGTAGTCCAGACACGGCCGGTCGCGGCCCCGGTACTTGTGGTCCGAGCACCCCCGCAGTCCGTACACCTCCCGAATCGCTTTCACCACCGTCTCCACCTCGCCCTTGTCCGTGTACGGGCCGTACGCCGCCGCGCCCTCCTCGGGGTCGCGGGTCACCTCGATTCGGGGGGCGGCGTGGCCCGTGAACTGCACGAGCGGGTAGGATTTGTCGTCTTTGAGGCGGACGTTGTACCGCGGCTGGTGGCGCTTCACGAGGTTCGCCTCCAACAGCAGCGCCTGCGTCTCCGTGTCCGTCACCGCGAAGTCGATTGCGTCCGCGCGTTCGACCATCCGGCCGATGCGCCGGCTCCTCGGGTCCGCGTACGACCGCACGCGGTCCCGCAGGTCGACGGCCTTCCCGACGTAGAGCACGACGTCGTCCCCGTCCCGCCGTTCGAGGAACTGGTAGACCCCGGGCTCCGTCGGCAGCTCGCCGGCGCGCGCCCGGACAGCCTCCGCGTTCATCGGTCCGCGCTACGGCCGCGGCGACTTTCAACTGCGCGGTCCCGGCGTCGCTCGGCGTGCGAACCACCGGCGAACTTAACCCACGCCGGCCGAGTTGTCTCCGACGATGACGACGCCCTCCGAATCCACCTCGGACCCCGAATCCTCGGTGTTCTACGACCAGCTACTCGACTACCTGCTCGTCGCCCTCCTCGCCGTCGAAGGCCTCGTAATCGCGTGGCTCGGCGTGATTGTCGCGACCATCGACCGAACGTTCGCCGAGGAGTTCGCCGCCGAAGCCGTCGCGAACGGCGACCAGCCGTTCGGCCTCTCCGAACCCGCGCTCGTGGATGCCGTCCACGGGATTGCGACGTGGGCCGGCGGCGGCCTCGTCGCGACCGGCGTCCTCCTGGTCGTCGCCGGCGCGTGGTTCTACCGGTACCGCGGCCGCGTCCGCCAGCGCGTCGCCGCCGACCTGCGACCGCCGCGCTGGCACGCGACCCTGCTCGGCGCCGTGCTCGCGACCGCGCTCGCGTTCGTCCCGTTCGCGCAAGCCGGCGGCGGCGCCGTCGCGGGCTACCTCACCGACCGCAGTTCGCTGCTCGCCGGCGCGCTGGTCGGCGTGCTGTTCGGCGCGCCCGCGTACGTCTTCTGGGGCGCGGTCGCCGTCGGCGCGGTCGTCGCCGGCGTCCCGACGGTGGCCGTCCTCGTCCTCGTCGTCGCGCTCGTGACCGTCGTCGCCGACGTCGTCGTCGCCGCAATCGGCGGGCTGCTCGGCGGCTTCCTCGCGTAGTCGGGTGCCCGAACCGCCACACTTGAACCACGGGCCGTCGAAGTTCCGCGTATGCCCGAAACCGAGCGCGTCTGGCTCGTCTTCCGCGAGTACACCGACAAGGGGCTGCTGAACCTCGTGTACGCGACCGCCGACGGCGAGCGCGTGCTCCGCAAGCAGCGCTCGCTGAACGCCGGCGACCCCACCGCCGCCGTCGACGCCGACGTCGGCGACCTCGAACCCGTCGAGGACCCCGAGGACCGCGAGCGGTACGGACAGGAAGCCAGCCGGATGCGGGACTCCCACGACCCCGACGACCGCGTGTAGCGTTCGCAGCGGCTGCAGGCACCAGCAAGACACTTCACTACGTACCGCGACCGCCCGACCATGCAGACTGTCCTCCCGGTGGTGGTAGCGTGATGTGGCCGGTCGTCGCGCGCCGCGACCTCCGCACCCTCCGCGCCGACAACTCCCTGCGCATCTTCGGTGGTCTCTTCGCGCTGCTGGCGTTCGGGTTCGCGTACGGCGCCACGAACGCCGGCGTGACGCCGCTGCCCACTACGCTCGCGTTGCTGTTCATGTTCGCAGTGCCACTGACCGCCGGCACGCTCACCCACGAGGCCGTGCCGAGCGCCGTCGCCAGCGGCCGCGTCCGCCTCACGCTCTCGCTGCCGCACTCGCGGTCGGCGTTCCTCGCCGGCGCGGGCGCCGCCCGCCTCGCGACGACGCTCGTCTCCGTCGTCGCGGCAATCGTCGTCGCCACCGTCGTCTACGCGGTCCGCGGCGCATCCGTGCCTGCGGTCCGTGTGCTCGCCGTGCTCGCGCTCGCCGCGCTGCTGGCCGCCGCGTTCGTCGCCGCGACGCTCGCGTTCACCGCGCGCTCGACGAGCACGACGCTGTCCGCCGCCACCACGTTCGGCTTCTTCCTCCTCGCGTTCTTCTGGCCGATACTCCTCGCCATCGGTCGCACCGTTCTCTCCGGCACGTTCGGCGTGAACGTCTCCAGCAGTCTCATCGACACGCTCGTCGTCGCCAGCCCGACGTACGCGTACGCGAGCGCTCTCACTGTCGTCGGCGTCGAGCCGGTGGCGTCAGTCGCGTCTGTCCCCGACGGTGCCGGCGCCGCCGTGCTGCTCGCGTGGACCGCCGTTGGGTTCGCGCTCGCCGCGCGACGATTCGGCCGCCTCGAACTCTGAGGCGCCGCCGTGCGGTTGCTCGCGCTGCGAACACCCCCAATAGATTTACGAGGGCGGTGAGATTTCTCCCGCATGGCAGCAATCGAACTCGCCGGCGTCACCAAGCAATACGGTGACGTCACCGCCCTCCACGACCTCGACCTCGAAGTCCAGTCCGGGGAGATATACGGCTTCCTCGGACCAAACGGCGCGGGGAAGTCCACGACCATCGACATCCTCTTGGACTTCGTGCGGCCGACCGCCGGCACCGCGACCGTGCTCGGTCTCGACGCCCACGACGAGTCGCTGGCCATCCGCCAGCGCATCGGCGTCCTCCCCGAGGGGTTCCACGTCTACGAGCGCCTCACCGCGCGCCAACACCTCCAGTTCGCCATCGAGTCCAAAGGCGCCGACGACGACCCCGACGCACTCCTCGACCGCGTCGGCATCCCGGACGCCGCCGACCGGAAGGCCGGCGGCTTCTCGAAGGGGATGCAACAGCGCCTCGCGCTCGCCATCGCGCTCGTCGGCGACCCCGACCTCCTGATTCTGGACGAACCGTCGACGGGACTGGACCCGAACGGCGCCCGCGAGATGCGCGAAATCATCACGGAGGAGGCCGAACGGGGCGCGACCGTCTTCTTCTCCAGCCACATCCTCGAACAGGTCGAAGCCGTCTGTGACCGCGTCGGCATCCTCCAAGCGGGCGAACTCGTCGCGCAGGACACCATCCGCGGGCTCCGCGAGGCCGCGGGCACGGGCTCGACCCTGACGGTGACCGTCGGGGAACTCACGCCAGACGTCCTCGAAGCCGTCGAGGGCGTGCCCGGGGTCACGAGCGTGGACGCCGACCGCGACGTCCTCACCGTGACCACCGAGGGCGCCTCCAAGACCGACGTCCTCGACGCCGTCGAGGCCGCCGGCGGCGAGGTCACCGACTTCGCCACGCAGGAGGCCTCGCTCGACGACGTGTTCGCCGCGTACACCAACGGCCACGACGAGGAGGTGTCGGCATGAGCTGGTCCGCGATTGCGCGCAAGGACTTCAAGGACGCCTCGCGCTCGAAGGCGCTGTGGGCGCTCACCGCGCTGTTCGTGGTGTTCATGGCGGGCATGGCGTACATCTACACGCTCATCGCGGGCACGGGCGACGCTACGCTCTCTAGCCTGGACTACGTCACGTTCCTGTTGGGTTCGGCCGCGTTCCTCATCCCGATTACCGCGCTCGTGGTGACGCACAAGGCCATCGCGGGCGAACTCGAATCCGGGAGCGCGAAGTTCCTGCTGTCGCTGCCCCACACCCGACGCGACGCCGTCGTCGGGAAAGTTGTCGGCCGCGGCGGCGTGCTCGCGGTGTCCATCCTCGTCGGGCTGGCGTCGGCGCTCGTCGTCATCCTCGCGACGTACGACGCCTTCGACCCCATCGTCTTCGTGATATTCGCGGTACTCACGCTCCTGCTCGGCGTCGTCTACACCGCCATCGGCGTCGGCATCTCCGCGACGACGAAAGACTCCGGGCGCACCACCGTCCTCGCCGCGGGCTTCTTCATCCTCTTCGAAGTCGTCTGGGGGTTCGTCCCGAACGCCATCTACTACCTCCTCGAAGGGTCGCTCACGCCGCCGGTAGGACAGGCCGCCGACGGCTCGCTGTTCCTCGACGCCCCCGGATGGTACTTCTTCGTGCAGCGGCTCTCCCCGAGTGAGGCGTTCGCGTCCGCCGTCCAGTGGTTCGCGAACAGCAGCGCGACGTTCCTGCCCGCCTTCGACCCCGTCCCCGTCTACCTCTCCGGGTGGGCGTCGCTGGCGATTCTGTTCGCATGGCTCGTCGTCGCCCCCGCGCTCGGCTACTACCGCTTCGAGCGTATGGACCTCTAACTACGGCTCCCAGCGGTACCGCCGTGTCGGCGCGCCGTCGAAGCGCGGTCCCGCGCCCACGTCTTCGAATCCTTCCGCTTCCAACACGTCGCCCAGCGCGTCGTCCTCGTTCAGCACCGCCTCCACCGAGAGGCCCTCGTTGGCCGCGAACTCCCGCGGGCCGTCGAGCAACGCGCCGACCGTCTCTGCGTCGCCCGCCAGTCGCGTGACGTGGACGGCGCCGCGCCACGCGTCGAACGCCACGAACCCCGCGATGTCGCCGTTGTCGTCGGCGACGCGCACCGTTCGGTCCCTGACGAGGCGCGCCGCGTCGATGTCGTCGTCGGCGACGCGGTCCATCGCGTCCGCGTCGTCGCCCGTCGCGTCACGAACGTTCATGGCTTCAAGTACACCAGCGACGAACTTAACGCCGCGGGCGGACGGGAGGCAACCGTTTCGTGCATGCAAGCAGTTATCACCACCCGCGTCCCTACGACCCGGCAATGAGTACGGCTTCGAGGTCCGGTGGGAAGCGATGCGCGTAGTCGCGAAGTTCGGCGGCACCAGTCTCGGGAGCGGCGACCGCATCGAGCGGGCCGCGGACTCCGTCGCTGACGCCGTCGCAGCCGGCCACGAAATCGCGGTGGTCGCGTCGGCGATGGGGAACACGACCGACGAACTGCTCGACGACATCACGTTCGAGGCCGACGACGCCGACCGCGCGGAAATCGTCTCGATGGGCGAGCGCACGTCCGTGCGGATGCTGAAGGCGGCGTTGGCCGCCCGCGGCGTGAACGCGGTGTTCCTCGAACCCGGCCACCCCGACTGGCCGGTCGTCGCCAACGACCGCGGCGAAGTCGACGTCGAGGAGACCCGCGAGCGCGTGGAAGCGCTCGCCGCGGACCTCGGCGACGTCGTCCCCGTCATCACGGGCTTCCTCGCGGAGGACCTCGACGGCAACGTCACCACGCTTGGACGGGGCGGCAGCGACACCACGGCCGTGATGCTCGGCCGGTACGCCGACGCCGACGAAGTGGTCATCGTCACCGACGTCGAGGGCGTCATGACCGGCGACCCCCACGTCGTCGAGGGCGCACGCAACGTCGGCGAAATCACCGTCGACGAACTCCGGAACCTGTCCTTCCGCGGCGCGGAAGTCGTCGCTCCCTCCGCGCTCTCGTTCAAGGACGACGAACTCGACGTCCGCGTCATCCACTACCAGCACGGCGACCTGCTCTCCGGCGGCACCAAAATCGAGGGCCAGTTTGAGAACATGATCGACATGCGGGACTCGCCGCTGGCGTGTCTCACCGTCGCCGGGCGCGCCATCCGCAACCGCCCCGGCATCATGTCGACGCTGTCGACCGCGCTCGACGACTCGGATATCAACGTCGACGCGGTCGCGTCCGGCATGGACTCGATGACGTTCTACGTCGACGAGGACCTCGCCGAGCGCGCCGAGAACGTCCTCCACAGCGAGGTCATCGAGGTCGGCGAACTCTCCTCGGTCACCGTCCGCGACGAGGTCGCCGTTATCCGCGTGCTCGGCGGCGAACTCCCGAATCAGCCGGGCATCCTCCGGCGCATCGTCGACCCCATCGCGGACGCGGGCATCAACGTCATCGACATCATCTCCAGTGCGACGTCGGTCGCCGTCTTCGTCGACTGGGACGACCGCGAGGAGACGCTGGAAATCGTTCAGGGCCGCTTCAGTTCCTAACCGGCGCCCTTCGTTTTTCGCACAGTCACGGCGGCGAGCGTACATCCCTGTACACTGCCGTACACGGCTGGCTCGCCGGGTTTATCGCGATTTCGCGCGTCTCTCGGGTATGCGCTCGTACAAGGCCGCGATGGTCGAACCGATTCGGCTGCTCGACCGCGAGGACCGCGAGGCCGCGCTCCGGGACGCGGGCTACAACGTCTTCAATCTCGACAGCGCGGACGTCTTCGTCGACCTCCTCACCGACTCCGGCACCGGCACGATGAGCACCAGCCAGTGGGCCGCCCTGATGGGCGGCGACGAGGCCTACGCCGGCAGCGATAGCTTCCGCGACCTCCGCGACGCCGTCCGCGAGGTCATGGGCTTCGAACATATCGTTCCCGCCCATCAGGGGCGGGGCGCGGAGAACCATCGTGTTTAGTTTAGCGAGTTCCACCAGACGGCGAAGGCTTGCAACCACGATTCCGCTGTTGTTGGCTCGACGTGGCTGAAACTATTACTGAACGAGGAAGTCCGTCGTTTTATCTCTCGAAAAACACGTTCGACAGCATTCCGATTCCCATGACGAACGGTTTGGAATCGGAGCCCGACTCGCTGGAGTGCTGTTTTGAGGTGCTGGGCGTGATCAACTAGAAACACGGCATCTTCGACGTCGTGTTTCTCGCGTAATTCCTGCAGAAATCGTTCAGTCAACGCCGTTGTTGTCGTCGGAAACAGCCGTACGTGCAGGAATTTGTTCGAGTCTGGATTGACGGCAGCGTACAGCCAGTACTGCTGGCCGTCGATACGGATCACCGTTTCGTCAACCGCAACCTGATCCGGGCTGGCGTCGCTGGCGGGCTGTAGATCAGCTTTCTGTACCCAATCATGGACCGCTTTCCGCGAGCGTTGGACACCGAACTTCTCAAGTTCTTTTACTGTATTCGAAAGTGAGAGACCAGCCAAATGAAGTCGAATACCAAGCTGCATCAGCTCGCTCGGTGTCCGCTCGCGCTCCACAAAATCTAACTCGATCCAGTCGCTACAGCCACTGAGGCGAGTGGTTTCAGCCATAGACAGCAGAAATCACTCTCGCCTCACTTTTCAGCCTTAACTAAACACGACCCGGAGAACGTCCTCTACGGCGCGCTCGTCTCCGAGGGCGACGTCGTGCTGAACAACGCGCACTTCGATACGACGCGCGCCCACATCGCCGCGAACGGCGGCGACCCTGTGGACTGCCCGGTTCCGGAAGCCCGCGACGGCGACAGCGACCACCCGTTCAAGGGGAACTTCGACGTGGACACGGCCCGCGAGGTCGTCGACGACGTCGGCGCGGAGAACGTCCCGCTAATCGTGCTCACTGTCACGAACAACTCGATGGCCGGCCAGCCGGTCAGCGTCGCGAACACTCGCGAGGCCGCCGCGTTCGCCGAAGAAATCGACGCGACGTTCGTCGTCGACGCCTGTCGGTTCGCGGAGAACGCCCACTTCGTGACGCGCCGCGAGGACGAGTTCGCCGGCGACTCCGTCGCCAGCGTCGCCCGCGAACAGCTCTCGTACGCCGACGCGTGCGTGATGAGCGGGAAGAAAGACGGCCTCGTGAACGTCGGCGGGTTCGTCGGCCTCCGGGAGAAGGGGGACCTCTTCGAGGCGTGCCGCCAGCGCGGCATCCTCTACGAGGGGTTCTCGACGTACGGCGGGATGAGCGGCCGCGACCTCGCGGCGTTCGCCGTCGGCCTCCGCGAAGCCGTCGACCCGCCGTACGTCGGCGAGCGCGTCGCGCAGGTCGAGGCGCTCTGCGAGGCCCTCGGCGACCGCGGCGTCCCCGTCTACCAGCCGGCCGGCGGCCACGCCGTCTACGTCAACGCCAACGACGCGCTCCCGCACATCCCACGGGAGGCGTACCCCGGGCAGGCGTTCGTCTGCGAACTCTACCGCGAGGGCGGCGTCCGCGCCGTGGAGCTCGGGCGGTTCGCGTTCCCCGGAACCGAGCGCGACGACCTCGTGCGGCTCGCGGTGCCGCGACGCACGTACGGCCCGGACCACCTCGAACACGTCGCGGACACGGCCGCCGCGGTCTGCGAGAAGGGCAGCGACGTCACCGGCTACGAGGTCGTCTCCGAGCCCGAGATGGCGGAACTCCGGCACTTCTCCGCGGAACTCCGGCCGGTCGACGAGGAGACGCACGCGTCCTCCCCGTAGCGCGCGCGAACCGTCACCGGCCGTCCGCGAGTCGCTCTGCGGTCGCGTCCGGCAGCCCCGCGTCCCGCACGGCGTCCGCGACCCGGTCGATGTCGTACTCGACGCGACGCTCCTCGACAGTCAGGTCGTCGAGGTCCAAGACGGCGTACGCCGCGCGCGGGTCGCGGTCCCGTGGCTGCCCGACACTCCCCGGATTCAGCACCACGCCGTCGTCGTAGACCTCGTGGTGTTGGACGTGCGTGTGCCCGAGAATCAGGACGTCCTCGTCGCCGAGCAGGTGCGGGCCGAACGACTCCGGGTACGTGTAGCGGTCCTGCACCTCGGGGTGGTCGTGGACGACCTTCACGCGGCCGTCGAACAGCGTCCGCTCGCGCGGCAGGCGCTCGACCCACCCGCGCTGGACGTCGTTCAACTCGGCTTTCGCGTGCCGCACGCCCGCTTGGGCCATCCCGTTCCCGCCGAAGTTCCGGTCGGTCGCCACCATCCGGTCGTGGTTCCCCATCACCGTCGGCACGTCGCGCTCGCGGAGCGCGTCCACGCACTCCGCGGGCCACGCGTTGTAGCCGACCACGTCGCCGGCGCAGACGAGCGCGTCCACGGCCGGGAGGTCGTCGAAAACAGTCTCCAGTGCCACGAGATTCGAGTGGATGTCGGAGAGGACGGCGACCTGCATACGCAGGACTGCGTCGCCCGCGGCCTTAGTTCTCCGGTCCGTTCTCGATGGCCGTCGCGTAGCCGTCGCCGTCCCGCACCACGCCGACCGAACAGACTGCGTGCTCGAACGCCGCGCTGTACGCTTCCGCCGCGGCCTCGCTTGCGCTCTCGGCCTCGAAGCCGATTGGTTCGGGGCTGTCCTTCTCGTAGGTCGCGACGAGCGTCGGCTCATCGACTGCTTCCACGAGCAGCGCGTCCTTCCGCACTGTTCCGATGTACGCGTCCCCTTCGGGCGTCAACACGCCGGCGATGCGGGGCGTGTCGTAGTCGTCTTTCTCGTAGTCGAGCGCGAGCAGGCTCTCCGCGAGCGCGTCCCGCGCCGGATAGCCGAGGCCGAGCTTCTCCGTAATCGGGTCGACGTGGCTGCCGTTCCCGACGACGGCGTGGCCCGCCGCCGTCCGGTAGCAGTTGTACGACACGTAGGGGTTGTCCGTCTCCGGCGCGTCCGGCGTTGGCGCGACGGTCACCGCGTCCTCCCGCTGGACCGCTCGGCGGTTCGGGAACGACCGCGAGGACACTCGGTACGCTGCCACGTCCGGACCGACGACGACGAACCGTCCGACGTACATACGCGAACGTGCATTCTCGGACGGCAAATAGGCGTCGAACTACACACGTTTGAGCGGTCGCCGGAGCGCTCGCGGTGCCTCCGTCGTCGGGGTTCGCAACACTCATAAGCCACAATCGCCTTCTACCGTGTGCGAGCAGTCCATTGGGGTAGCGGCCAATCCTGAAGCCTTCTGGGGGCTTCGACCCTGGTTCGAATCCAGGATGGACTACTTCTACTGCGAACGCGAGACGCGTAGCGTTCGAAAATCGCGGAGCGATTTTCGCAGCCCATCAGAACCGCGTTGCGGTTCTGAGGACGTCTCGGCCCGTGCGAACGGCAGCGCCGTGAGCACCGTGAGCAGTGAATCGTCGGGATTCGTCCTCTGGAAGTCGCGCGCAGCGTAGCGAGCACGTCTTCCTCCAGTTCGAATCCAGGATGGACTATTCTCCTTCGACACTCGACTTCGCAGCGGCGCGTCTGCTTCACGTTCCAAACTCTCGCCACCAGCCAGCCGAACGAACCCAACCACAACGCCACTAAACGGGGCGCCCGTACGCGTACACATGAGCGTCGTCGACACGCTCGCGGAGGGACTCCGACTCGGCGGGGAGATGTTCTGGGAGACGTGGTGGGCGCTCGTGCTGGGGTTCACCATCGCGGGCGCCGTCGAGACGTTCGTCAGCGAGGAGCGGATGTCCCGCGTGCTCGGCGGGTCCGGGCTGCGCGAACTCGGGCTCGGCACGCTGTTCGGCGCGGCGTCGTCGTCGTGCTCGTTCGGCGCCGTCGCGACGACGAAGAGCCTCTTCAAGAAGGGCGCGTCACCGATAGCGAGTCTAGCGGCGTTCCAGTTCGCGTCCACGAACCTCGTCATCGAACTCGGGCTCGTGATGTGGATTCTGCTCGGCTGGGAGTTCGTGCTCGCGGACTACGTCGCCGGCCTGTTGCTCATCGTCCTGCTCGCCGCCGTCTTCCAGTACGTCGTGCCGGGAGAGTGGTTCGCCGCCGCCCGCGAGCACGTCCAGTCCGCGGAGGGCGTGCGCGACCCGGTTTGCGGGATGGACGTCGACCCGGCCAGCGACGACATCGTCGCGCTGGAGACCGACTCCGGGACCGAGTACTTCTGCTCGGAGTCCTGCAAGCGCACGTACGAAGACGAACAGCACGGCGAGTCGCGCCACCCGAGTCTCGCGACGAAGCGCGGGTGGCGCCTCGCCGCGAAGAACGCGGTCGGGGAGTGGCAGATGCTGTGGACGGACATCGTCGCGGGCTTCCTCGTCGCGGGGCTCATCGGCGCGTTCGTGCCGCGCGCGTGGTGGACGACGCTGTTCGACGTCGGCGCGCAGGGGTCGTTCTCGTGGGTCGCCGCGAGCGCGATAATCGGCGTCACGGTGGGCGTCGTGACGTTCGTCTGCTCGGTGGGGAACGTGCCGTTCGCGGTCATCCTCTGGAGCAACGGCATCGCGTTCGGCGGCGTCATGTCGTTCATCTTCGCTGACCTCATCGTCCCGACCATCACCGACGCCTACCGGCGGTACTACGGGCTGCGGATGGCGGCGGTGCTGTTCGTCGGCATCTTCGTCACCGCCGTCGTCTCCGGCATCACTATCCACTACGTCTGGCACGGCCTCGGGCTCGTGCCGGCGCAGGGCGAGGTCGGCGGCACCGCGCCCTCGGGGTACACGACGTACCTGAACGCCGCGTTCGCGCTCGTGTTCCTCGCGGAACTGTACTTGATGTACGGCGCTGACGCCGACGAAGCGGAGAGCGCGCACGCGCACTGAGAGAACAGCCGGTACGTTGAAACGCGCCGTGGGCGAACCATCCGCTCCCATGCTTCGGGACGCCCTCCACGGCCTGCGGACGCTGCTGTTCCACCCGGGCTCGTTCTTCGAGACGCACCCGCCCGAGCGGTCCCTCGGCGGCGCCGCAGTCGTCGTTATCGTTGTCGCTTTTCTCACGACCATCGCGTTCGTCGCCGTCGGCGAGTACATGGCCAGCCAAATCGACGCCACCGTCACGGTCACGACGATGGAGCCGTGGCCCCAGTCGCAGTGCGCGAGCTTCGCCGAGATGAACGTCTCGACGCCCGAGCCGTGTACCATCGACGAACCGCAGACGAAGCAGGTCTCGGTCGGCGCGAAGCTCCGCGACGCCATATACCGGCGCGTTCCCGTGCTCTTCTTCGCGACGCTGCTCGGCTGGGTGCTGGTCGCCGTCGCGCTGCACGCGGTCGGCGCGTTCACCGGCAGCCGCGGCTCGTTCACCGCGACGCTCTCAGTCACCGGCTGGGCGATGCCCGCGCAGCTCGTCCAGTCCGCCTTCGGCATCGTCGGAATCGTCGTCCTGTTCTCGGGCGTCGACCTCGCCAGCGACCCCGAGCTGCTGGCCGACCAACTCCGCCGGCTCACCAACACGACCGGCAGCGCAATCGGCGTCCTCGGCGCGCTCGTCGGCACCGCGTGGCAGGCGTACATCTGGACGCACGGCCTCCGCGAGGGCCACGATACCTCGCTGGGCAGCGCGGCCGCTGCGTCCGCGCTCGTCGCCGTGTTGCTGTTCGTCGTCTCGCTCGCGTAGCCACTTTCAGTTTCACTGTGCGGCAGGATCCCGTTCTTGTGTGCGACGTTCGTCTGACGCCGGTAGATGGACCATCCCTCGGACGCTGGCTGGCGCGTCAAGTGCCCGCGCGGCCACACGCGACTGCGCCGGCAGCGCGACGGCCGCTACTACTGTCGGAGTTGCCAGCGCCACTACGACAGACGCGACCTGCGGCAGTGACGACCGCCGTGCGTCTGACGAGCGCATGCTCCTCGCGGGCGACGTTTCGACTGGAAAACCGACTGACAACTTCCACCCGCGACGACCCCGATACCACCTTCTCGACGGGATAATCGCGGGGCAGCGGCCACCCCCGACCCCTCCGTTTCGACTGGAACGGGGTGTGGTACCGTCTCACTCGTCCTCGACGAGGTCCATCGCGTCGAGTTCGCGCTCGGGGTTGTATTCGGCGAGGTCGCCGCGTTCGATGCCCGCGCGCCCCGTCAACTCCCCGAGAATCGCCTCGCGGGCGTCCTCCGGGGTGTCGTACTCCTCGGGCACCAGCCGGTCGAAGACGTCCGCCAGCGCCTCCGTCTCGTTGACGACCTCGTCGCGCTCGGTCGCGTACGCCGCGCGCAGGTCGCTGGCGTTCGTCGGATAGCTCGACCCCTGCACCGCGGCCTCCATCGCCGTCAGCGTCTCCTCGACGTGCTCGGCCTGCGGGCGCTCGTGCTCGCTGGGGAACTCCTCGGTCGACTCCTCGGGCACGAAGTCGTCGCTGTCGTCGCTCATACCTAGGTGGTTCGACGCGCCCGGCAAATGCGTGCTGGCCGCCTACTTCTCGACGTCCAGCAGCGTCACGCGCTCCCGCACGACGCCCGCGAGGTCGCCCGCGGCCGCGTCCAGTTCGGCGTCGCTCACGTCGAAGAACTCCCGAATCGTCTCGCGGTCGCCGTAGACGCCCGCTCCGCTCGGCTCGTCGGCCGCCAGCACTCGCCCGCCGTCGAGGAACGCCGCGACTGCCGCCGCCGCGCTGTCCTCGTCGCCGCCCGCGACAACGACCACGACCGCCTGCTCGCCCTCGTCGACGCCCATTTCGAGCGCCTCCCGAATCTGCCGGCGGCCCGCCGCGTACAGCAGGACTTCGACCGACCGGTCGCTGGCGACGTTCTCGCCGCGGTCGAACGCGCGGTCGGCGTGCTCGACCGCCGCCGCGAGATGCTCGCGGTCCGCGACGTACGCCGCGTCGAACGCCTGCACGACGGTCTCGGGGCCGCCCTCCGGCAGGGCCGCGACGAACACCTCGACGTCCTCGACGACCACGCTGCCCGCGACCAGCTTCACGAGAAGTCCCCCAGATTCGCCTGCCCGCCACGGTCGGCCTCCTCGGCGGCCGCCACCGCGTCCGCGTCGGCGTCCACGCTGTCCATCTCGGGGTTCGAGTGCCCGACGTTCTCCAGGATGCGCTCGGCGGTCTTCTCGCGGCCGCGCACCGCCCCCAGCACGAGGCTCTTCTCGGCGTCCCGGAGGTCGGCGCGCGACTCGACGCCCGCGTTGTAGAGGCGGCGAGCGCGCTTCCGGCCGACGTTCCGCACGCCCGCCAAATCGAGGAGTTCCTCGCGGACGCCGTACTCCACGCGCTTGCGCGCCTCGCGCACAGCGGCCGCCGACTCCACGTCGTCGAGGTCGCCGGCGAGGCGCTCGGCGGCGTGCAGCAGCCACTCTGCGGTCTCGACCTTCCCGCGGATGTCCCCGGGGCCGACCCCGTAGCGCTCCGCGATGCGGTCCTCGTCCAACTCCGAGGCCCAGTCTTCGAGGAGCTTCGCGGTCTTCAACGCCGACAGCCAGTCCTCGAAGGCCGCCTCCTCCTCGCGGGGTGCAGACCCGAGCAGTTCGTCCTCGCGCTCGTAGGCGAGCTCCGTGTACTGCTCGCGGTCCCCCGACCGCAGGTAGAGTTCGTACATGTCCGGCGTCCGGCTCACGAGGTGGAACAGCCCGAACGGCGTCGGACTCGCGCCCCCCTCGCCGGTGTCACCGTCCGCCTCTGGCGCTGGTTCCTGCATCTCGCTGGCGGTCTGGAAGCCGGCGTCCTCGGGGTCGCCACTCGCTCGCTGGCGGCCACCGCTGGCCGTCTCGCTGCGTTCTGCCGCCCGCAGTCCGTCGACCAGCGTCGCCGCGCTCATCGGGTCGACGTACAGTTGGCTCACGAGGTGGCCCGTGCTGGTCGCGCGCAGCGTGCCGTCCTCGCGCTCCACGAACTCGTTCCGGTCGAGGTACGCCAGCACGTCCCGCGTGACGCTCTTCAGCCGCCCGGGGTCGTCGGTCTGCGTGGCGTACAGCGTCTCCCCGAGGAACTCGTGGAGTGCGTCCTCCGTTGTCGTGAATCCCGTCGCGACGGCCGCGAGGACGTGCGTGCGGAGCGCGGGCTCCGCCGCGAGTTTCGAGCGCACGGGCTCGGGCTCCGCGTAGATGTACCGGTCGAACAGCTCCTCTAGCTCGTCGTGGTCGTTCGCGAGCAGCACCGCTTCGCCGTACGGGTCTCGACCGGGGCGGCCCGCGCGCCCGAACATCTGGTGGACCTCCAGCACGGACAGCGGCTGCATGCCGCCCGCAGTGCCGTCGTAGCGCTGCCAGTCCCGCACGACGACTCGGCGGCTCGGCGTGTTCACGCCCGCCGCGAGCGTCGGCGTCGCGGAGACGACTTTGATGGCGCGGTCGCGGAACGCGTCCTCGACGAGCTCTCTTTGCTCTCTCGACAATCCCGCGTGGTGGAACGCCGCGCCCTTCTCCACGGCGTCCGCGAGGTCGGTGCTGGTCTCCGTGTCGCTGACGCCCCTGATTTCGTCGGCGACCTTCCGGAGGCGCTCGCGGTCGTCGTCGCTGATGCCCTGCTTGGTGACGTCCGCGAGCCGGCGCGCCGCTGCCTCCGCGTTCCGCCGGGAGTTCACGAACACGAGCGTCGAGCCGTCGTCCGCGAGCGTGTCCTCCACGATGGCAGCGGTCTGACTGTCGCTGCCGCCGGTCGCGAGTTCCTCCTGCGTGCCGTCGTCGTAGTGGACCGCCTGCCCGTAGTGGACGCCCGTCCGCAGGTCGATTGGCCGCCACTCCGAGTCCACGAGTTCGGCGTCCAGCCAGTCAGCTATCTCGTCGGCGTTCCCGACCGTCGCCGACAGCGCCACCACCTGGAGGTCCTGCACGCGCTGGCGGAGTTTCGCGAGCGTCACTTCCAGCGTCGGGCCGCGGTGGTCGTCGTCGACGAGGTGGACCTCGTCCGCGACCACACACGAGAGGTCGTCGATCCAGCCAGCACCGTTGCGTACGAGCGAGTCGACCTTCTCGGAGGTCGCGACGATGATGTCGTTGTCCGACAGCCGCGAGCCGTCGTCCTCGTAGTTCCCCGTGGAGACGCCCACGGACAGCCCGAACTGCTCGAACGCCTCGAACTCGGTGGCCTTCTCGCCGGCGAGCGCGCGCAGCGGCACGATGTAGAGGGCGGTGCCGCCGTCCTCGATGGCCGACAGCATCGCCAACTGCGCAATCAGGGTCTTCCCGCTGGCGGTCGGCACGCTCGCGACGACGCTCTCGCCCTCCGCGACGCCCGCCTCCACGGCCTCGGCCTGCGGCGGGTACAGCTCCTCGATGCCCCCCGATTCGAGGTGGTCGGCGACCCCCTCGGGGAGACCGGGTACGTCCGCGACTTTCATTACCCCGGAATAGGCTCGTCTCGCGGTTTAAACTGTCGGGCCGGGCAACACCAAATATATACGTTGACCTGTCTCAATCTAAGAGTATCTGGAAAGTTCGCTGTTCCCCAATCATGGATTAGTTAAAATGGTAGATATAGAACGAATTTCGGTTAAAAATTTCAAGGGTCACTCTGATTTCGCCTTCCAAGCGAAGGATATCAACATCATCACTGGTAGGAATAACGTTGGTAAGACTTCTATTCTGGAAGCTATTGACTTAGACTTTAATCCAACCAATGTCCGTGACTACGCTAGCAACGCTGATAAACTGGTAAACGCAAAAACTGACCAAGCTGAAATTCTTTGCACTTACTCGGGAAGTAGCGGACAGGCTGGGCTTGCGGAATTTACGAGTGAAGGCGAAAGGCAGAAACTAACTATTCGGCTTGCCACTGAGGAGGAAAAAATAGATTTCTTTAACACACTTATTGACCGACAAATAAGTGGTGAAGAAAGAGTCCTCAGCGAGCTAAAGGAATCAATTGATCACTCAAATGAAATTGAGACTACCCTCCGCGATTCGGTTGAACGGGTAATTAGTGATTATCTGGCAAATGATGACTTCGATCGGCTTTTTAACTCAGCTATTATTCTAGAACGGGAACAGTCGAAAGTACCCTTTGTCTACATCTCAAAAAATCTCGAAGAATTTGTGTCTGATGTATCGGAAATACTGGCGTACGAGATAGATATTGAATCATCGGACTCTACAGAATACTCTGGCGTTGAATGGGCAATCGAGCGGATATTCCGCGGCCTAATAATTGGTCGGCATGGTAGGAGTAACTACCTTGGAAGAATTGAAGACTCATCCGAAGTCAAATTTGTAAAGTCATTTGATATATCTGAGAAAGATATCCGGTCTCATAATGATTATTCTGTTATACTCAGTCGAATTGAGGACGATCTACGTAATTATGGTCTAGTTGAGAATCTGCATGATTTTAGTCTGGACGAACTAGTTTTTGACGAGAACGGCGATAGATACTCTATCCCATATGATTTCATGGGTGACGGATTTAAGGCGATGGTTGGGCTCCTGTGGGAGCTTCGGGTTAGTGAAGAGCAGAATTACGCTCTCCTCCTCGAGGAGCCGGAAAATCACATGCATCCAGGGTATATCCGGGATCTCGTCGGATTTCTAACCGAGTTTACGACACAAGAAGATACACAAATCTTTATCACCACACATAATATGGACTTTATACGTGAATTTCTTGAATACCCTGGTGAAAATATGCGACCTTACCTTCGCGAAAGTTTCCAAATTATACAAGTAAGGGAACACGCGTCAAAGGTGCTTAACTATGAACAGGCGAAGAGTGAGTTGGAAGAACTTCACCTTGATCTTAGGGGTGGATGAGTCAGATGAGCCGGAGTCTTATTCTTTGTGAAGGCAAGTGGGACATGCACCTATTAAGACAGGTGTTTGAAAGGCTTGACTCTCATCTTGATGTCCGAGAGTTTAATTTAGAAGAGTATGACGGACCGAGACGAGGAGAAGAAACAAGAAAAATTGATTGGTTAAAAAGACCGGACTACCCAGGAGATGTTTTGATTAAGGCTGAGGGTGGTCGGACTTTCCTTAAGCGCACTATAGCAAGTTCTATTAATGATTTAGTGGATGGCGATTTACACTTAAGAATATTAGCAGATTTAGATCACAGGTCCGTTGATGAATGGCTAGGGGATGTAAACGAGCGATTTGATTACACGAAAGATGTTCGAATCGACACTACATCCCAGATATACGACTGCAATATTTTGTGCTGTCATTCTTGCTCTATATTTATTGGGGGAAATTCGGTTGACGAGTTCAACCTAATAGCATTCAAACAAAAAATGGAGGAGGCAGTTGGCATTGATAAAGGAATACATGATAAAAATGATAAATGCCGACTAATAAATCAGTTTTCTGAAGATAGCGGCGACTTCAATGTTGCCGTTGAAAGAACGATACTGTAACCATCCAGATTTTCGCCCAATAGCGGCACGCCTATAACTACTAATTTTGTAATACTGGTATGCGAGTCGAGTTCGACCGCGACGTCTGCATCGGGATGTTCCAGTGTGTCGCGGAGTGGGACGCCTTCGAGAAGGACACCGACGCCGGCAAAGCAGTCCTGCAGGACAGCGAGGAGGTCGAGGACGGCGTGTTCGCGCGCGAGATTCCCGAGGACGCGGAGTTGGACGCGAAGTTCGCGGCGCGCTCGTGCCCCGTCGACGCCATCACCGTCTACGACGACGACGGCGAACAGGTCGTCTGAGGTCTCGTTTCCGCGTTTCCGACGCGGGCAAGGCTTATGCTAACTCACAACACACTAGCGACTGTGATGTGCCACCACTGGGAGGAGGTACCGATTCGGGAACTCGACCCCGAGGCGGAGTCCGTCGACGGCGAGGAACCCGACGACGTAGCCAAAGAAGTCGCGCCCGCGTAGAGCGCTCGTTTACGCGATTTTCTCGTACTGGTCGGAGAGCTTCTCGGCGGCCTCGCCGAGCTGGTCGCGCTCGTACTCCGTGAGGTCCCACTCCACGACCTCCTCGACGCCGTTCGAGCCGAGTTTCACGGGGACGCCGAGACCGACGTCGTCCAGCCCGTACTCGCCGTCCAGCACGACGCTGCCGGGGAGGACTTCGCCCGTGTCGCGGAGGATGGCCTCGACCATGTGGGCGACGCCCGTCGCCGGCCCCCACTGGGTCGCGCCCTTCTTCTCGATGACGTTCATCGCGGACTGCTGGAGTTCCTCGAGAATCTCCTCGCGTTCCTTGTCCGAGAACTCGGGGTCGGCGCCGTCCACGCGCACCTTCGAGAACACGGGCACCTGCGCGTCGCCGTGCTCACCGAGGATAGTCGCTTCGACGTTCTGCACCGGCGCGTCGAAGCGCTGCCCGAGCACGTAGCGGAACCGCGCGCTGTCGAGGCGGCCGCCGAACCCGACGACCTTGTGGCGGTCGCGGTCACCGGCCTCGTAGAGGTGGCGGTTCAGGAGGTCGACGGGGTTCGACGTCGTGACCGTCACGAAGTCGTCGTTGTGCTCGGCGATGGAGGAGCCGATGTCCTCCATGATGGGCGCGTTGTCGCCCGCGAGGTCGATTCGCGTCTGTCCGGGCTGGCGAGGAATCCCGGCGGTGATGACGACGACGTCGGAGCCAGCGGTGTCCTCGTACGTCCCCTGATAGACCTCCGTGTTGGAGTCGTAGGCGACGCCGTGGTTCGCGTCAGCGGCCTGCCCGACGGTCTCGTCTTCCTTGTCCGGGATGTCCACGAACACGAGTTCGTCGGCGATGTCGCGGAGCGCGAGGTTGTAGCCTGCGGCGGCGCCGACCGTGCCGGCGGCCCCCACGATGCTGACTTTCGACATATCACGTGTACCAACCTTTGGGAATCCGTTAAGCGCTTCGGTGGCACCCAGCGCGCGGGAAATTCGCCTGCACGGACGGCGACGACCGTCGACGCGCGCCGGAGTGCTCGAAGCGGGGGTCGCCTCCGCAGGGTTTTCGAGGCGTCGCGTCCTGTGCACACCCATGAGCGACACTGACGACGGCTTCGACGAGGAGGCCGTGCGCGAGGAACTCCGGGAGAAGTACGACGACGACGACCGCGGGGAGACCGAGCGCATGAGCGAACTCCTCCTGCAGGGCGCGACGATGACCAACAAGCACTGCGACCGCTGCGGGAACCCGATTTTCCGCTACGAGGGCCAGTCGTTCTGCCCGAACTGCCAGCAGTCCGGCGGCGAGCAGCAGGCCGCGAGCCAGCCGGCCGACACGCGAGCGCAGGCGGAGGCCCAGCCTGCCGAGGGCCAGCAGTCCGCCGACCGGCAGTCTGCCGACGGACAGCCCGCCGACCAGCAGTCCGCGGGCCGGCAGCCGTCTCGTTCGGTCGAACGCCAGCAGTCCGCTCAGCCCACTCGCGAGCAACCGCCGGCGCAGCCCGCGACGCCCGAGCAGTCGCCGGCCGACAGTCAGCAGCCACCCGCCGGAACCGAGCCGGCTTCCCCCACGCAGTCCGGGGAGGGCGCGGACGCGCTCGACGCCTCGATTGCCGCGCTCGCGCGCCGCGCCGCCGGCGCCGACGACCCGCGTCGCGCCCGCGAGTTCCTCGAAGCCGCCCGCGAGGGCGCCGAAGCTCTCGACGCGCTCCGCCGCAACTCGTAACACGGCGGCCACACACCTCCACACATGGATATTCTCGTGCCCGTCGACGGCTCCGACTGTAGCTTCCGCGCGCTCGGGTTCGCCGCGGAGATGGCGGGCCGCTACGACGGCGACATCGACGTCGTTCATTTCGCCGACTCCGAATCGGAGAGCACCGACGCCGTCGTCGACCGCGTCGACCGCGTCCTCGACGCGCAAGGCGTCGACACGGAACCCGAGGTCAACACGGACATCGACGTGGAGTTCCGGCCCAGTGACAGCGTCGGCGACGACGTCCTCGAACTCGTCGAAGAACGGGGCTACGACCACGTCGTGATGGGCCACCACGGCGCCGGCGCGCTCGAACGCGCGCTCCTCGGGAGCGCCGCCGAGACGGTTCTGCGCGCTGACCGCGTGCCCGTCACGGTCATCCCCTGAGCCGGCGGAAGCGTTCACACACTTCCAAACCGCTTAACCCCGAGCGCTGACTCCGCAGTCGTATGGACACCTACGAACTCCTCTCGCGGAACGCGGCGGAAGTCGTGACCGAGGAGGAACTCGAAGCGCTCGCCGACGACCCCGACGGGAAGCGAGCGTACGTCGGCTACGAGCCCTCGGGCGTGCTCCACCTCGGCCACCTCCTCACCGCGAACAAACTCATCGACCTGCAGGACGCCGGCCTCGACGTCGTCGTGCTGCTCGCGGACGTCCACGCCTACCTCAACGGGAAGGGCTCCTTCGAGGAGATTCGCGCCACCGCCGAGCAGATGAAAGCGCAGTTCCTCGCCTACGGCCTCGACGAGGACAGCACGGAGTTCGTGTTCGGCAGCGACTACCAGATGGACGACGACTACCAGCTCGACGTCCACGAACTCGAACTGGAGACATCGCTGAAGCGCGCCCAGCGCGCGATGGCCGAGATTCAGAGCGGCGAGACCGCGAAGGTCAGCCACCTCGTCTACCCGCTGATGCAGGCGCTGGACATCGAGTACCTCGATGTCGACGTCGCGGTCGGCGGCATGGACCAGCGGAAAGTCCACATGCTCGCCCGCGAGGAACTGCCGAGCCTCGGCTACGAGAAGCGCCCCGCCATCCACACGCCCATCGTCGGCGACCTCGAAACCGGCGAGGGGAAGATGTCCTCCAGCGAGGGCATCACCATCTCCATGGAGGACTCCACCGAAGACCTCGACGAGAAGGTGAATTCGGCGTTCTGCCCGCCGACCCGCGACCCCGAGGGCGACCTCGTCAACCCCGTGCTGGAGCTGTTCCAGTACCACGTCTTCCCGCGCTTCGAGGGCGTCGTCGTCGAGCGCCCCGACGAGTACGGCGGCAATCTGGAGTACGACGACTACGAGGCGCTCGCCAGCGACCTCGAATCCGGCGAACTCCACCCCGCCGACGCGAAGGGCGCGCTCGCGGACTACCTCGACGAACTCATCGCGCCCGGTCGCGAGCGCCTCCGCGAGATTCGCGGCGAGTAGTCGGCGTCTGAATCGCGGCGAGTTCGCTCGGGCCGTCGCCGCCGACGCGGCGTCGCGGCCACCCGGCTTTTCCGTCTGACTCGGCAACTACCGGCCCCATGGTGGAATACTGTGACAGGTGCGGTACGGCTCTCGACCCGGAACAGCCCCGTCACCAGCGGTACGTCTTCGAGGCGGCGAGCGACGACACGGAGACGGTGACCGGGCGACTCTGCTCGGACTGCTTTTTCGAGTTCGAGGAGTGGCTGGAGACGAAGTCCGTCGTCGAGGAGTGACCGAAGCCACGCCACCAGGAGCGCAG
Organism: Halobacterium sp. CBA1132; assembly: GCF_001485535.1. Classification (NCBI taxonomy): domain Archaea; kingdom Methanobacteriati; phylum Methanobacteriota; class Halobacteria; order Halobacteriales; family Halobacteriaceae; genus Halobacterium; species Halobacterium sp. CBA1132. The sequence goes on along the minus strand of NZ_BCMZ01000001.1, from coordinate 2,488,157 downwards.
TGTGTGGCGCCACGCGCTGCGAGAGACGCTTTCGGCGATAGCGCAAAAACGCGGGTTCACTCAGGTGTCTGCAAAGCGCGTCGTTGAATCAGGAAGCCACGGGGTCGTCCGAGACGGCTCTGCTCTCTCGAACCACTTGGCCCGAGGCGATTCACATTCCGAACACGCCCATCACTGATTTCGCGGCCCGGCGCACGAGCAACGCGAGGCCGAGGAGGACGAGGACGAGGCCGGCGGCGACGATTGGGGCGTTCCACGCGACGACGCCGATGCCGGCGAGAACCAACAGGACGCCGACGACGCCGGAGATCCCGAGTTTGTCGAGCATATCTCCGACCAGCGCCACCACGGGGGTAAGCGTATTGGTCGCGGGGAGCGCGTTCGCGGGGTCGTCTGCACCCCTGATTGTACAGGGTTTAAACCGCTCGCTGTCGTATTCGACGCTATGAGCGACGACGAAGGTGGACGCACGAACCTTCGGATGCCCGAGGACGACGAGGTGTTCGCGGAAGTCACAGACATGCTCGGCGCGAACCGCGTCCGGGTTCGTTGCGCGGACGGGGAGGAGCGGACCGCCCGCATCCCCGGCCGGATGCAGAAACGCATCTGGATTCGGGAGGGCGACGTGGTGCTCGTCGAGCCGTGGGACTGGCAGGACGAGAAGGCCGACGTGGCGTGGCGGTACGAGAAGTCCGAAGCCGACCAGCTCCGAGAGGAAGGCCACATCCAATGACGGTGGCGCGGCGGTGACCGACGACTTCGGACTCGCCGAGGACACCGAGGGGGCGTCCGGAGACGAGTTCGAGGAGATCGACGTCTCGGACACGGAAGCCGACCGCATCGCGCGCCGGCAGGACCGCGAGTTCGCGGAGTTCCGGAAGCGCCTGAAGGACAACGAGCGGTTCAAACTCGACGACGGGGCGTTCGACGACGCGACGTACGCGGCAATCTACAAACTGGTCGAGGACGGCTACGTGGGCGCGTTCGGCGGCCCGATTTCGACCGGGAAGGAGGCCAACGTCTACGAGGCCCTCGACCACGACGGCGGCGACGTCGCGGTGAAGGTCTACCGCATCAACGCGTCGAACTTCACGCAGATGCGGGACTACCTGGAGGGCGACCCGCGCTTCGAGGGGATTCGCGGCGACAAGAAGGCGGTCGTGCTCTCGTGGACGCGAAAGGAGTTCGCGAATCTCCAGCGCGCCCGCGAGGCGGGCGTTCGCGTCCCCGAACCCATCGCTGTCCAGCGGAACGTGCTCGTGATGGAACTCATCGGGCAGGAGGGCGACCCCGCGCCGACGCTGAACGACGTCGACGTGGACAACCCCGAGACGGCCTACGAGGTGGTCCGCGAGTACATCCGTCGGCTGTACGACGCGGGACTGGTCCACGGCGACCTCTCGGAGTACAATCTCGTGGTGTACGACGGCGAACTCGTCGTCATCGACGTGGGGCAGGCGGTCACCATCCACCACAACAAGCACGGCGAGTTCCTGCAGCGGGACTGCCGGAACGTCGCGAACTTCTTCGCGCGGCAAGGGGCGGATGTCGACCCCGAGTCGCTGTACGACTACGTCGTGGAGAACGCGTCCCCGCGCTCCGCGGAGGAGACAGAGCGGCCCGACGACGGGTAGACCGGAATCGTTTTTGCGGCCGTCGAGCTACTCGCGAGTATGCAGTCCGCTCCCACTGGCTGGCGTTGGCGTGCTCCGGGAGCGGACAGTCTCGTCGCCGCGGCCTGACGGGCGTCACTCGGTCGGGTCGGGGGCGTGGCTCCCTCGCTTCTCTCGCGCACCGCTTCGCCGAGCACCAGCCACATCCACACAAAATGCCAGCCGACTCCGAGACCACCCAGCAGGACAGCACCGATTCGGTCACGCCGTACAGCGTCGCGGGCGACGTCGACTACGAGAAACTGCTCGCCCGGTTCGGCGCGGACGCGCTGACAGACGACCAACGACGCCGCTTCCCCGACCACCCGATCGTGCGCCGCGGGTCGTTCTACGCGGGCCGGGATGTCGACGCGTTCCTCGACGGCGAAACGCAGTCCATCGTCACCGGCATCGGGCCGTCCGGGCCGATGCACCTCGGGCACGCGATGGTGTTCTACTTCGCGAAGCGCCTGCAGGAAACGTTCGGAGCGCGCGTCTACGTCCCCGTTTCCGACGACGAGAAACTCTGGTTCAAAGACCAGACCGCCGACGAGACCAGCGACTACCTCGACGAGAACCTTCGCGACCTGCTCGCCGTCGGCTTCGACCCCGAGTTGACGCGAATCGTCGTCGACACCGAGGACGCCGACGTAATCTACCCGCTCGCGACGGCGTTCGCCCGGGACATCACGAACTCGACGCTCGAAGCCGTCTACGGGACGCCCGAAAACGCCGGACAGGGGTTCTACCCGGCGGTCCAGACCGCGCACTTGGTGCTCCCGCAACTGGTCCACGGCGCCCACGAGACGCTCGTCCCCATCGCCGTCGACCAAGACCCCCACGTTCGCGTGAGCCGGGACGTCGCCGCGAAAGCCCGCTACCCCGTCCGGAAGCCGGGCGCACTCCTGATGCAGTTCCTGCCGTCGCTTGGCGGCCCCGGGAAGATGAGCAGTTCCGAGGGCGTCGCGATTCGGCTCACCGACGACGCCGAGACGGTGCGGCGGAACGTCCGCGAGCACGCCTACACTGGCGGTCGCGCGAGCGTCGAGGAGCACCGCGAGCACGGCGGCGACCCCGAAGTGGATGTCCCGTTCCAGTATCTCGCGGCGTTCTTCGAGCCCGACGACCGTGAACTCGCGCGAATCGAGCGCGACTACCGGCGCGGCGACCTGCTCTCGGGCGAACTGAAGGAACTCGCCGCCGACCGCATCGCGGCGTTCCTCGCCGACCACCAGCGCCGCCGCGACGCGCTCGGCGACGTCCACGAGGAACTCGCAGCGTACCGACTCACCGAGGACGAGCGCGAGCGTGCGCGTGCGGTAGTCGGCTTCCAGCGAGGATAACTGGCGCACTCGCGGCTGACTTCCCATCCGAATCGGCCGTGCTGTCTGACGGCGACGAGTCGCTGTCGTTGGAGAGCCGGAACGGCCGTGAACCGCTCACACGCCGTGAGAGAAGGCTTTTACGGTCCCACCGAGTATTCTGGGGTATCATGAAGCACGTGAAGATTCCGCAGGACCGAATCGGCGCGCTCATCGGCGAGGGTGGGGAGACCCTGCGCCGCATCGAGCAGGCCGCCGAGGTCCGTCTCGACGTCGACTCCGAGGACGGGTCGGTCGCCATCGAGCGCACCGGCGACCCGATTCGGGGGATGCAGGCGCCGGAAATCGTCCGCGCCATCGGTCGCGGGTTCGACCCGGACGCCGCGCTCAGCCTCCTCGACGACGAGATGCGGATGTTCGAGACTGTCGACATCGAGCGCGCCGCCCGCAACGACAACGACCTCCGCCGCAAGAAGGGCCGGCTCATCGGCGAGAACGGCCGCACGCGCGAACTGATGGAGGAACTCACGGGCGCGAACGTCGTCATCTACGGGTCGACGTTCGGTGTCATCGGTCAGCCGAACGAGGTCGACGTCGCGCGCTCGGCCGCCGAGATGCTGCTGGACGGCGCGCCCCACGGCTCCGTCTACTCGTTCCTCGAGCGCAAGCGCGCCGAGGAACTCAAACAGCAGGGCATGGAGTACCACGAGTTCTCGGGCTGACGCGGTTCTATCCGCACTTCTGCGGCTCTCGTTTTCCTCACCCGACAGCGGGCGCTCCATCACGTGAGCTTCGACAGAGTAAGCATAAATACCGAATTCCGGAATCGTGGATTTGGCGCTGACTGGCGTCTCAGCGCGTCTCCCCAGGTGTGGTACTCCTTTACGCACAAGTTTTAAATAGAATCGCATTCAATCAATGAGTATGGCGCAGCAGATGGGCAATCAGCCCCTTATTGTACTCTCCGAGGACAGCCAGCGCACCTCCGGAGAGGACGCACAGTCGATGAACATCACCGCCGGGAAAGCCGTCTCCGAGGCCGTTCGGACGACACTCGGCCCGAAAGGCATGGACAAGATGCTCGTGGACTCCACGGGTAACGTCGTCGTCACGAACGACGGCGTCACCATCCTCAAGGAGATGGACATCGAGCACCCGGCGGCCAACATGATCGTCGAGGTCGCCGAGACCCAGGAGACCGAAGTCGGCGACGGCACCACGTCCGCCGTCGTCGTCGCCGGTGAACTCCTCTCCGAGGCCGAGAACCTCCTCGAACAGGACATCCACGCGACCACGCTCGCGCAGGGGTACCGACAGGCAGCAGAGCAGGCCAGCGAACTCCTCGAGGAGAAAGCCGTCGACATCTCCCCGGACGACACCGAGGAACTCGAGAAGCTCGCCGCGACCTCCATGACCGGCAAGGGCGCGGAGAACGCCAAAGACGTCCTCTCCAGTCTCGTCGTGCGCGCCGTCCAGTCCGTCGCGGACGAGGACAGCGTCGACACCGACAACGTCAAAGTCGAGAAAGTCACCGGCGGCGCCATCGAGAACTCGGAACTCATCGAGGGCGTCATCGTCGACAAGGAGCGCGTCAGCGAGAACATGCCCTTCGGCGTCGAGGACGCCAAGATCGCGCTCGTCGACGACGGCCTCGAAATCAAGGAGACCGAGATCGACACCGAGGTCAACGTCACCGACCCCGACCAGCTTCAGGAGTTCCTCGACCAGGAAGAGGAGCAGCTCAAGGAGATGGTCGACGCGCTCTCGGCAGCCGGCGCGAACGTCGTCTTCGTGGACGGCGGCATCGACGACATGGCCCAGCACTACCTCGCACAGGAGGGCATCCTCGCCGTGCGTCGCGTGAAATCCGACGACTTCACCCGTCTGTCCCGCTCGACCGGCGCGACGCCGGTCTCGAACGTCAAGGACATCGAAGCCAGCGACCTCGGTGAAGCCGGCAGCGTCGCCCAGAAGGACATCGGCGGCGACGAGCGCATCTTCGTCGAGGACGTCGAAGAGGCGAAGTCCGTCACGCTCATCCTCCGCGGCGGCACCGAGCACGTCGTCGACGAAGTCGAGCGCGCCATCGACGACGCCCTCGGCGTCGTTCGCGTCACGCTCGAAGACGGCAAGGTGCTGCCCGGCGGCGGCGCCCCCGAGACCGAACTCGCGATGGAGCTGCGCCAGTTCGCCGACTCCGTCGGCGGCCGCGAGCAGCTCGCCGTCGAAGCGTTCGCGGACGCGCTGGAAGTCATCCCGCGCACCCTCGCCGAGAACGCGGGCCACGACCCCATCGACTCCCTCGTGGACCTCCGCAGTCAGCACGACGCCGGCGGCTCCGCGGCCGGCCTCGACGCCTACACCGGCGAAGTCATCGACATGGACGCCGAAGGCGTCGTCGAGCCGCTCCGCGTGAAGACCCAAGCCATCGACTCCGCTACCGAAGCGGCGACGATGATTCTCCGCATCGACGACGTCATCGCCGCCGGCGACCTCGCCGGCGGTCAGGTCGACGGCGACGACGGCGGCGACGAAGGCCCGCCCGCTGGCGGCCCCGGCGGCGCCGGCGGCATGGGCGGCGGTATGGGCGGCGGCATGGGCGGGATGATGTAAAATCGGCAGGAGCCGATTTTACAGCAGCCGACGGAGCTCCGCTCAGTCGGAATGATGTAAACCCACTTTTTGCTACACTCGGACGGCTTCGCCGTCCTCGTTCGCAAAAACTTGGGGAAAAAGCGCCGTCACCCACCTTCGGTGGGTTCGGCGCCAGCGCGCTCCGCGCGCTGTGAACCGGCGACCTCCGGTCGCCGGATGCTCCCGTTTCGCCGCGCTGCACCGCTCGCTCACCGACTCGCGTCTTTCTTTCGGAACTGCCGGACAGCGGCGCCTCTCGACACAAGGGAGGTTCTAAGTGCGGTGCCTGCAATTTTTGCGGCATGGAGACACTGCTGCTCAACAAGGACGACGTCGCCGAGAACGTCCAGATGGGGGACCTCATCCCCGCCGTCGAGGACGCGTTCGCCGCCTACCAGCGCGGCGACGCGCAGATGCCGTCGAAGTCGTACATCGACCTGCCGGAGTACAACGGTGACTTCCGCTCGATGCCCGCCTATCTGGACGCCGGCGACTGGGACGCCGCGGGCATCAAGTGGGTGAACGTCCACCCGGACAACCCCGACCGCTACGACCTCCCGACGGTGATGGGGACGATGGTCTACTCCGACCCCGAGAACGCGTACCCGCTTGCCATCATGGACGGCACGGAGCTCACGATGCAGCGCACGGGCGCCGCCGCCGCCGTCGCCACGGACTACCTCGCCGTCGAGGACGCCTCCAGTTTCGGCGTCGTCGGCGCGGGCGTCCAGTCGTACACTCAGTTGGAGGCCATCTCGACGGTCCGTGACATCGAGGAGGTCGTCGTCAGCGATGTCAACGAGGACGCCGTGCGCGCGTTCGTCGAGCACTTCGAGGACAGCTTCGACGTCCGCGAGGGGTCGATTAGCGACGCCGGCCACTGCGACGTGCTCTCGACGGTCACCCCCGTCGAGGACCCCATCGTCTCCCGCGAGGACGTCGCCGACCACACGCACATCAACGCGATGGGCGCCGACGCCGAAGGCAAACACGAACTCGCCGACGACCTCCTCCTCGACAGCAAGCTCGTCATCGACGACCACGCCCAGACCACCCACTCCGGGGAAATCAACGTCCCCTACAACGCGGGCGTGCTCGGCGACGACGACATCTACGGCCAAGTCGGCGAACTCGTCACCGGCCTCAAGGACGGCCGCACGCCCGAGGACGGCGTCACCGTCTTCGACTCGACGGGCCTCGCGATTCAGGACGTCGCCGCCGCCCACGTCGCCTACGAGCACGCCGACGAGCACGACAACGGCTACGAGTTCGACCTGCTCGGCGTCTAGAACGCACGTTTTGCGCTGCGGGCCGCCTGCGGCGGCCTCTGCTCACGGGCGCTTTGCGCCCGTTCACATGGTTAGCGGGACCTTCGGTCCCGCTCAACTCGGCAAAACCTGCACTAAAAGCACTCCTCCTTCGTGGTTCGAGAGAGCGAAGCTCTCTCGTCATCACGAAAGAGCGCGACGCGCTCTTTCGAACGACTTCGTTTCACTCCACTCAGTCGTCGGCCCGAGCGCTCACGCTGTTCGCGCTCGGTGAACCGCTCGCCTCGGGATCTGTCGAGCCGCGAGGCTCGCGGATGCGTGTCACCGCCACTCTCCGTGGTCGATTTTGGACGTTCGTCCGGCCGACCCCCGTGCTACCCTTCCTCTCGGAATGGTTATACGTGAATGGGGCCTCTATCTGTACGTAATGGCAGAAGGCAAGGTTGACTTCTTCAACCAGACTGGCGGCTACGGTTTCATCACGACTGACGACGAGGACGACGACGTGTTCTTCCACATGGAAGATGTGGGCGGCGAGGACCTCACCGAGGGCACCGAGATCGAGTTCGACATCGAGCAGGCCCCCAAGGGCCCCCGCGCGAAGAACGTCATCCGCGCGTAACTCCCGAATTCAGAACTAACTGCGGATTCTCCGCTTTCCACGCCGCACAGCGACGCGCACGGGAGCGACCTACTGTTCGACGTCGACGCCGCGCTCGTCGAGCAGCGCGAAGAACTCTCCGGGAGATAGCTCCGGGACGCCGTGTTCGTCGGCGTCCTCCCGCTTGCTCGCGCCCGGATTGTCGCCGACGACGAGGTAGTCGGTGTTCCCCGACACCGACGACGTGGCGTGGCCGCCGTGGCGCTCCACGAGGTCCTGCAGGTCGCCGCGCGTCCACTCGTCGACGCTGCCCGTGAACACGACGGTGAGGTCCGCGAGTTCGTCGCTGCTCGCACTCTCCGGGGACTGGGGTTCGCCGAGGCGGTTCTCTTCACGCAGGCGCTCGACGACGCGGCGGTTACGGTCGTTGTCGAGGAACTCCCGGACGTGGCCCGCGACCACGTCGCCGACGCCCGGGACCTCGCGCAGCTCGTCCTCGTCGGCGTCCAAGAACGCGTCCAGCGTCCCGAATTTCTCCGCGACGTCCCGCGCGACCGTCGGGCCGACCTCGGGGATGCCGATGGCCGCGAGGAACTCGCTCAGCGGCGGGTGGCGCGCCTCGGCTAACTCATCGTGGACGTTCCGCGCGCTCGTCTCACCCCAGCCCTCCAGCGCCGCGATATCCTCGACCGTGAGGTCGTAGAGGTCGGCGACATCGTCCTCGACGAGGTCCGCCTCGACGAACTGCTCGGCGGCCGCCTCACCGATGCCCTCGATGTCGAGTACGTCCGCGAAGTAGCCGACCGCGCGCACCAGTTGGGCGGGACACGCCAGCCCGCCCGTGCAGAACGCGATGGGGCCGTCGTACTCCACGTCGCTCCCACAGCGCGGGCAGCACTCCGGCATTTCGAAGTGCCCCTCCGAGCGGGACTCGACGACTTCCTCGACGTACGGGATGACGTCGCCGGCGCGCTGCACGCGCACGCTGTCTCCGATTCCGACGCCCTTCGCCGCGATTTCCTCGCGGTTGTGGAGACTGGCCCGGGACACCGTGACGCCGCCGACCTCCACGGGTTCCAGCAGCGCGACCGGCGTCAGCCGCCCCGTCCGCCCGACCTGCACGACAACGTCGGTAACTCGCGTGACCTCCGCCCGCGGCGGGAATTTGTACGCGAACGCCCAGCGGTAGTGCCGCGCCGTCACGCCGAGGTCGACGCACGTCCGCCGGTCGTCGACTTTCAACACCACGCCGTCGATTTCGTAGTCCAGTTCCTCGCGGTCCTCGCCGAGCGCGTGCCGGTACTGGATGGCGTCGTCGATGCTGTCCACGCGTTCGCTACGCTCGTTGACCTTCAGCCCCCAGTCCGGCAGCGCCTCGTGTTCCGCCCAGTGCGTGTCGAGGCCGGCGTCGAGGCCACCCCGTGAGGGACCAGTCTCTATCGCGTCCCGCGACTCGCCGGCCGCGAGCACGTCGTAGAAGAAGCAGTCGAGGGGGCGTTCGGCGGTGACGCTCGGGTCGAGTTGGCGCAGCGTTCCCGCGGCGGCGTTGCGCGGGTTCGCGAACGGCTCCTCGCCGCGTTCGACGCGCTCGGCGTTGTACTCCTGGAACGCGTCCCGCGGGATGTACACCTCGCCGCGCACTGCGAGGAAGTCCGGCGGGTCGCCGCGGAGGCGCTGGGGGACGCTCTCGATGGTGCGGACGTTCTCCGTGACGTCCTCGCCGGTCTCGCCGTCGCCGCGCGTGGCGGCGCGCACGTACCGCCCCTCCTCGTAGACGACTTCCACGGAGAGGCCGTCGAATTTCGGTTCGCAGACGAAGCGCACGTCCCCGGCCTCGCGTTCGACGCGCTCGGCGAACTCGCGGATGTCGGCCTCGTCGCCGCTGGAGTCGATGGACAACAGGGGGGCGACGTGGTCGACCGTGCCCAGTTCCTCGACGGGTTCGCCGCCGACGCGCTGCGTGGGGCTGTCTTCGGTCTGGAGGTCGAACGCGTCCTCTAACTCCTGCAGCCGCTCGAACAGCTGGTCGTAGGCGTGGTCTGAAATCACGGGGTCGTTCCGGACGTAGTAGCGGTAGTCGTGGTAGCGGACGGCTCCCCGCAGTAGTTCCGCTTGTGCTTCGGCGTCGTCCGCGTCGAGGTCGTCGACGGGCGCGAAGCCAGTGTCGGGGTTTCGAACGTAAGGGTTGTCCTCGGGCGCGTCGTCGAGGGCGTCCGCGTCTGCCATGCAGCGGCGTACGTGTGCCTCGGTGGTAAGCGGTTGGGGCTACGCGTCCAGTCGCAGTAGCGCGGGCAGCGCGAGCGCCGCGAGCAGGAGTTCGGCGCCGCCCGCGAGCGCGAACGCGGTGGTGAAGTCGTACTGCTCGGCGACCCAGCCGCCGCCGACGATACCGGTGAGGAAGCCCAGCGAGCCGGCGACGTTGAATCCGCCCATGCTGACGCCGCGCTCGTCGTCGCCCGCGATGTCGGTGACCAGCGCCATCGTCGCGGGGGACATGAGCGCGCCGAGCACGCCGACCAGCACCATGCCGCCCTGCGCGAGACGCACGTGGGGTGCGAGCCCGATTGCGACGACGACGAGGCCGTAGGTCGCGGAGCCGACGGCGATGGGGACGGTGCGGCCGACGCGGTCGGAGAGCCGGCCGAAGGGGTACTGGAGGAGGGCGAACGGCGCGAAGAACAGTGCGAGCGTGAGGCCGACCGCGCCGGCGTCGAGGCCGAACACCTGTCGGAAGTACAGCGAGCCGACGAGCGCGAAGAAGCCCGCGGTGAAGCGGTCGATGAACCCGAACGCGAACGGGACGCTCAGCGTCGGGCGGTCGCGGAGTACCTGTAGGCCCGAGCGTAGGGAGTCGCCGTGTCCGCTGGGGGCGCGGTCGGGGACGCGGAGCGCGGCGACGCCAGCGACGGCGAGCGCGACGCAGCCGACGACCAGCGGCAGTTTCGGGTCGAGCTCGGTGAGACGGCCGCCGACGGGCGCGCCGAGCGCGGTTCCCGAGCCGATGGCGATGCCGGCGGCGCCCATGTCCTTGCCGTGGTCGTCGGAGAGGTCCATCAGCATCGTCATCGACAGCGAGAACGCGCCGATGGTGGCTGCGCCTTGGGCCGCGCGGAGCACGAGTACCGTTCCGAAGTCGACGTGGAGGGTGGCGAGCGCGGCGTACCCGAGGCTGCCGCCGAGCGCGCCCGCGGCGATGAACGGGACGCGGCGGCCGGCGCGGTCGCTGGCGACGCCCCAGACGCCCGCGAACGCGACGAATGCGGCGAACTCCGCGGCGAGGAACCAGCGGCTCCCGGTGTCGGGGTCGTCGGCGCCGAACGCGGCGACGAGGTCGGCGGCGCCCGGGTAGAGGAGGACTTGCGCGAACAGCACCGCGAACACGACCCCCGCCAGCGCCGCGCGTTCGCGTCGAACCATACGCGTCGTTTCGCCCGTACCGTCAAGAACGCGCCGGATTCCGCTACGCGGCCGGGGCCGATTCGCTGGAGCGGGCAAGCGTTGCCGTAACTACCATGCATATTCTTCTCGGGCTATATTACTTCGATACATGACTGACGCGAGCGGCGGGCGCCACACCCGCAGCGTCCACGCGGGACAGGACCCCGACGAGACAGGGGCGCGCGCCCCGCCAATCTACCAGACGACGTCGTACGTCTTCCCCGACGCCGACGACGCCGCCGACAGGTACGCCTTGGAGTCGGAGGCCGACGTCTACTCGCGCATCTCCAATCCCACCGTCTCCACGCTGGAGGACCGCCTCGCCAGCCTCGAAGGTGGCGTCGACGCCGTCGCCACGAACGCCGGCATGGGCGCCATCGACGGCATCACCACCGTGCTCGCCGAAGCCGGCCGGAACATCGTCGCCAGCGAGGACATGTACGGCGGCACCGGCACCTACTTCTCGCACATCGCCGGCAAGCGCGGCGTCGACACCCGGACCGTCGACGCCCTCGACCCCGCAGCCGTCGAGGACGCCATCGACGAGGACACCGCGTTCGTCCACGTCGAGACCATCGCGAACCCGTCGCTCGTCACGCCCGACTTCGAGGCCATCGCGGACGTCGCCCACGACCACGCCGTTCCCCTCGTCGTGGACAACACGTTCGCCACCCCGCACCTCTGCCGTCCAATCGAGCACGGCGCCGACATCGTCTGGGAGTCCACGACCAAGTGGCTCCACGGTGCCGGCACGACGCTGGGGGGTGTCGTCGTGGACGGCGGGACGTTCCCGTGGGACCACGCGGACGCCGACTTCCCCGAACTCTCGGGCGAGAACCCCGCCTACGGCTTCGACTTCACCGAACGCTTCGGCGACCGCGCGCTCGCCGCGGCCGTCCGCCAGCGCGCCGTCCGCGCCACCGGCACCGGCCAGACGCCCTTCGACGCGTGGCAGACGATGCAGGGCGTCGAGACCCTGCCGCTCCGCATGGACCGCCACTGCGAGAACGCCGCCGCGCTCGCGGACTTCCTCGCGGCCCACGAGGACGTGGCGTGGGTCTCCTACCCCGGAGTAGCGGACCACCCCACGCACGACGAAGCCAGCGAGTATCTGGACCAGGGATACGGCGGGATGCTCACGTTCGGCCCCGAGGGCGGCTTCGACGCCGCGAAAGCCGTCTGCGAGGGCGTCGAGTTGGCGTCGTTCGCGGCGAACGTCGGGGACGCCAAGACGCTCGTCATCCACCCCGCCAGCACCACGCACGCACAGCTCTCCGAGGACGAGCAGCGCGCGGCGGGCGTCAGCCCGGACATGATTCGCGTCTCCGTCGGCATCGAGGACACCGCGGACGTGCTCGCGGACTTCGACCGAGCGCTCGGGGAGGCCCACTGATGCCCGAGACGACGTTCGACGAGTTCGAGTTCGAGAGCGGGCAGACAATCGAGGACTTCACCGTCGCCTACGAGACGTACGGCGAGTTCACGGGTGACAACGCGGTGCTGGTCTGTCACGCGCTCACCGGCAGCCAGCACGTCCGCGGCCGCGGCGACGGCCAGGGCCGCGGCTGGTGGCACGACGTCGTCGGCCCCGGGAAGGCCATCGACACGAACGAGTACTACGTCGTCTGCGCGAACGTCCCCGGGTCGTGCTACGGCACGGACGGCCCCGCCAGCGAGGGGCCGGACGGCGAACCGTGGGGTACGGACTTCCCGCCGGTCACGGTCGGCGACTGGACGCGCAGCCAGCGCCGCCTGCTCGACGACCTCGGCGTCGGCCGCCTGCACGCGGTCCTCGGTGGCAGCGTCGGCGGCATGAACGCCCTCGACTGGGCGCGGCGCTTCCCCGACGACGCCCGCCGCGTCGCCGCCATCGCCGCCGCCCCCCGCCTCGACGCGCAGTGTCTCGGGCTGAACGCGGTCGCCCGCCGCGCCATCCGCGGCGACGCGAATTGGAACGGCGGCGACTACTACGATGGCGAGTTCCCCGAGCAGGGGCTCGCGCTCGCCCGCCAACTCGGCCACCTGATGTACCTCTCGAAGGACTCCATGGAGCGGAAGTTCGGCCGCCGCACCGCGGGCCGCGAGGCCGGCAGCGACGCGTTCCCCGTGGACGACGCGGGCGCGTTCTTCCCGTACCGGGACGTCGAGTCGTACCTCGACTACCAGGCCGAGAAGTTCACCGACCGCTTCGACGCGAACAGCTACCTCTACCTGACGCGCGCGATGGACGACTACGACCTCGCGGAGGGCTACGATTCGGACGCCAGCGCACTCGGCGCGTTCGCCGGGGAAGCCCTGCTGGTGTCGTTCACGGGCGACTGGCACTTCACCGTCGACCAGAGCGAGGGCGTCGCGGAGGCGTTCCGCGAGCAGGAGGTCCCGGTCTCGCACCACGTCGTCGAGTCCGACCACGGCCACGACGCGTTCCTCGTCGAACCCGAGTCCGTCGGCCCCCCGGTCCGTGACTTCCTCGCGAACGGCGTCGCCGGCCGCGCCGTCACGGACACCGTCGACCACGACGACGACCGGCGGACGCTGTACGCCCCCGTCCACAACAGCCTCTTCTCGGGGTAGCGCCCTTCCGCCGAAACGACTACGTCTCTGTATACGACACGTATACACATGAGCACGAGCATCCGCGTCAGCGACGAGACGAAGTCGAAGCTCTCGCGGCTCAAGCGCGACGACGAGACATGGGACGACTTCCTCAGTCGGCTCGCCGACGAGGAAGACCCGATTGACGTCGGCGCGTGGTCCGAGGCGGAAGCCGACCGCGCTCGCGAGGCCGTTCGCGCGTCCCGCGAGAGCTTCCAGCGATGACGTTCCTCGACTCGTCGGTCATCATCGACATGCTCGCTGGCGTCGACGCGACCGTCGAATACGTCCAGCGCCAGCCTGAACCGTACCTCACGTCGTCGCTGTGCGTGTTCGAGGTGCTGAACGGGAAACTCGGCAGCGGATCGACGGACGTTCGTGCTGCGCGCCGGGACTTCGACGGCGTCCACGCCATCGACCTCACCGAGGACGTCGCTATCGAGGCAGCCGCGCTGCAGGACGCGCTTCTCGACGACGGCCAGCGGATGGCCGCCCGCGACTTGCTCATCGCGGCCACCGCTAAATCTACCGGCGACGAACTCGTTGTCGCCGACGGCGACTTCGAGACGACCGTCCTCCAGTCACACCTCGACGTGACGAACCTCGCTTCCGGCGATTGTAGCTAGTCCAGCGCGTCTGTTTCGCTGCTTTCTCGGCGTCACCGTAGCCGGCAGGAACTGCGGGCGACCCCCCGGCTTAACGACCCCGGGGCACGCAGTAGGGGGCATGGGAGACGGAGACGACTACGAGTTCGACACGAACAGCGTCCACGCGGGCCAGGAAGTCGACCCGGCGACCGGGTCGCGCGCGCCGCCGATCTACCAGACGACGTCGTACGTCTTCGAGGACAGCGACGACGCGGCCGCACAGTTCGCCCTGGAGAAGCCGGGATACATCTATTCGCGGCTGATGAACCCGACCGTGGAGACGCTCCAGGAGCGCCTCGCGGCACTCGAAGGCGGCGTCGGCGCCGTCGCGACGTCCTCGGGGATGGCGAGCCTGGACCTCGCGACGTTCGTGCTCGCGAGCGCCGGCGACAACATCGTCGCGTCCAGCGACCTCTACGGCGGGACGTACACGTACCTCACGCACAGCGTCGAGCGCCGCGGCATCGAGACGGAGTTCGTCGACGCCCTCGACTACGACGCCTACGAGGAGGCCATCGACGAGGACACCGCGTACGTGCTCGTCGAGACCATCGGCAACCCGAGCCTGACGACGCCGGACTTCGAGCGCCTCGGCGAGATTACGGACGAGGCGGGCGTTCCCCTCATCGTGGACAACACGTTCGCGACGCCGTACCTCTGCAACCCCCTTGAGCACGGCGCGGACGTCGTCTGGCACTCCACCACGAAGTGGATTCACGGCGCCGGCACCACCGTCGGTGGCGCGCTCGTCGACGGTGGGGAGTTCCCGTGGGAGGAGTACGCCGACAAGTACCCCGAGGTTGCCAAAGACAACCCCGCCTACCACGGCGTGAACTTCGCGGACGCGTTCGGGGACGCGGCGTTCACGTACACCGCAATCGCGCGCGGTCTGCGCGACCTCGGGAACCAGCAGTCGCCGTTCGACGCGTGGCAGACCCTCGAAAAACTCGAATCGCTGCCGCTGCGCATGGAGAAGCACTGCGAGAACGCCCAGAAGGTCGCCGAGTACCTCGTCGACCACGAGGACGTCGCGTGGGTCACGTACCCGGGGCTGGAGGACCACCCGACCCACGAGGAGGCAAGCGAATATCTGGACGGCGGGTACGGCGGGATGATTACGTTCGGCCTCGAAGCCGGCTACGAGGCCGCCAAGGAGACCACCGAGAACACCGACCTCGCGAGCCTGCTGGCGAACGTCGGGGACGCGAAGACGCTCATCATCCACCCCGCCAGCACCACCCACCAGCAGCTCACTGACGAGGAGAAGGACGCTGCGGGCGTCCGCGACGACCTCGTGCGCCTGAGCGTCGGTATCGAGGACCCCGCGGACGTGGTCGCGGACCTCGAAGCCGCCATCGAGGAAGCCTCCCGGTAGTCAGTCTCGGAGCCGGTGGACGAGCGTGCTCCGCTGGCTGTACGCCTGATACACCGCCGACGCCACGAGTAGCGTGAAGACACCGAGTGCGTACGCGCTCGCGCCCACCTCGCTTACGACGGGGACGCCGACCTCCGCCGCGACGACGAGGAGCGCGCCGAGCACGCCCAGCGCGGCGTAGTACTCGGCGTACGAGAGGCCGTACTTCGGGACGACCTCCATGTAGACGCCGACAGTGGGCGCGTTCTCGGCGGGCCGGAGTTCCTTCGTCTGTTCGTCGTAGGAGGCGATGCCGAGCTTCGCGAGCTTCGGCACGTGGGTCTGCTGGAGGGAGATGTAGACGCTCTGCCGGACGTCGCGGGGCGGCGGGTCCTCGCCGGTCTCCCGGGCGGCGATCGCCTCCGAGAGTTCGCGCACGGTCACCGGCTCGCCGGCGTCGCCGAGCAACTCGATGACCATTCGGCGCCGCTCGTTCCGGAGCACGTCGTGGATGTCCGCCTCGGGAAGCGTACCGTCTGAATCGTCCGCCACTACCGCCACGTTCGTCACTTCCACCAATCAACTTTCGGTTGCCGGCGACCGCCCAATCACGTGAAGAAAGCGACGTTAACGACCAATTAAGCAAGGGTGAACGGGGTCTAGCCGAACCCGCCCGGGTCGGTACCGCTCAGTGTGCCCTGGCCGCCCGACTCGGGAATCCCCGCGACTCCACCCGTCGCGGGTTTCTCGTCACACGCTCTACGAACGGAACCACGCCCGCGGCCGGCGCGGGCAGTCCCATCCTTCAGTACGCGCGCTTCAGAAGACGTCGCGCTCGCGCAGCAGCGTCCCTAGCTCGGCCATCGACGCGACCACGGTGTCGCAGTGCTCGTCGACGCCGGGCTTGGGCTGGAAGCCGACGCCGAAGCCGGCCCCGTCGAGCATCGGCGCGTCGTTGGCGCCGTCCCCGACCGCCACCGAGTCCGCGACGTCGACGCCGAACTCCTCGCAGACGTCGACGAGCGCGTCGTCTTTCGTTCCCTCGATGAGCGGCCCCTCCACGTCGCCCGTGAGTTCGCCGTCGGCCTCCGGCAGGCTGTTGGCGACCACGCGGTCGACGGTCACGCCTGCGGCGTCGAGGGCGGCTTCCACGCCGCGACCGAACCCGCCAGTGAGGACGACGACGCGGACGCCGCTCTCGGAGAGTTCGCCGAGCAGTTCGCCCGCGCCGTCCCGCAGGCGGACGTCGCTGTACACGTCGGCCGCGTCGTCGGCAGAGAGGCCGGCGACGAGGCTGGCGCGCTCGCGGAGGCTCTCGGCGTACGAGAGTTCCCCGCGCATCGCGCGCTCGGTGATGTCCGACACTTCGTCGCCGACGCCGTGGCGGGCGGCGAGTCGGTCCATCATCTCCGAGTCCGCGAGCGTGCCGTCGAAGTCGAACGCGACGAGCGTCATTGGCGCGGCCTAGGCGACGGGCAGGGAAAAGCGTCGCTCCTCGGGCAGACGTTACTCGCGAGTACCGAACTCGTCGAGCCAGCCCGAGACGACCTCCTTCAGAGCGCCCGTGGTGCTCCCGAGGTTCAGCATCTGGTAGCCGTTCTCGGCTTTCGCCGCGGCGTCGTCTATCCCGAACGCGAGCCCGCCGACCGGGACGCCGGCGTCGACGGCCGCCGCGCGGACCGCCTCGACGGCCTCCTGCACGTCCGGGTGGTCGACTTCCCCGGGGTGGCCGTACGCCACCGAGAGGTCCAGCGGCCCGAGGAAGACGAAGCCGAGTTCGGGAACGGACAGGATCTCGTCGATGTTCTCGACGGCTTCCCGGGTCTCGATGGTGGTGCCGACCATCGTCTCGCGGTCCTCGTGGGCGACGTAGTCCTCGCCGAGCCCCCAGCGACGTGCCCGCGGCGACCCGAGCCCCCGGTTCCCGGGGTCGCCGTCGTACTCGAAGCGCGCGGACTTCACGGCGGCCTCGACTTCCGAGGCGGTCTCGACGCGCGGCAGGAAGACGTTCCGAACACCGAGGTCGAGGGCCTTCCGCACGAGCGTCGGCTCCGTGTCGGGCAGCCGCACGAGCAGTTCGACACCCGTGCGTTCGGCCGCCCGCAGGAGGTTCTCGACGCTGGGGCCGTCCCACGGGTCGGGGCCGCCGTGCTCGAAGTCCAGCCACACGAAGTCCACGCCGAGCTCGCCGTAGAACTCCACGAGCGTCGGGCTGTACGTCGAATCGAGCACGCCGACGGCGACGCCGCCGTCCCGGACGCGCTCGCGCAACTGGTTCGCCGGTCGTGACGCTGTCATGCGTGTCTGCCGTCGTGCGCTCGCCGTATAGCCTCCGGGGCCGGCCACCGATTCCCCCGAGTCCGGCAAGCCCCGCCGGATTCGGGCGCGCGCGTGGGCAAACGTCCACTTTCCGCGGCGGTATATTACACGTACTTGCGTATTCTGGTCGTTCGTGAACCACCGACAATTCGTGTGCGTGCGGAAACGCTTATCAGCGAGTGAACCGACCGACTTCGCATGAAGGTACTCGTCACGGACCCCATCGCGGACGCCGGCCTCGACCGACTCCGCGAGGCGGGCCACGACGTCGAAACCGCCTACGACGTGGAGGGCGACGCGCTCCTCGACGCCGTCAGCGACGCCAACGGCCTCATCGTCCGCTCCGGCACCGAAGTCACCGAGGAAGTGTTCGACGCCGCGCCCGACCTCGTCATCGTCGGCCGAGCCGGCATCGGCGTGGACAACATCGACATCGACGCCGCCACCGAGCACGGCGTCATCGTCGCAAACGCGCCCGAAGGGAACGTCCGCGCCGCCGCCGAACACAGCGTCGCGATGGCGTTCGCCGCCGCGCGCTCCATCCCGCAGGCCCACGGCCGACTCAAGGACGGCGAGTGGGCGAAAGGCGAGTTCCTCGGCACGGAACTCAACGGGAAGACCCTCGGCGTCGTCGGCCTCGGCCGCGTCGGCCAGGAGGTCGCCAAGCGCCTCGGCGGCCTCGGCATGGACCTCGTCGCCTACGACCCCTACATCGGCGAGGACCGCGCCGAACAGCTCGGCGCCGACCTCGTGGAGTTCGACGAGTGCATCGCCCGCGCGGACTTCGTCACCGTCCACGTCCCGCTCACCGACGAGACGGAGGGGCTGCTCGGCGAGGACGAGTTCGCGCAGCTCGAAGACGGCTACGTCGTCAACGTCGCGCGCGGCGGCGTCGTCGACGAGGACGCGCTCGCGGACGCCGTCGAGGACGGCGTGCTCGCGGGCGCCGCACTCGACGTGTTCGCCGACGAACCGCTGCCCGACGACTCGCGGCTGCTGGACGTCGAGGACATCGTCGTGACGCCGCACCTCGGCGCGTCCACGCAGGCCGCCCAAGAGCACGTCGCCACCTCCACCGCCGACCAGGTCGTCGCCGCGCTGAACGACGAACCCGTGCTGAACGCGCTGAACGCGCCGAGCGTCGACGAGAGCTCGTTCGGCCGCATCGAGCCGTACATCGGCCTCGCCGAGACCGCGGGGAAGGTCGCCGCCCAGCTGTTCGACGGCCGCATCGAGCGCGTCGAAGTCAGCTACGAGGGCGACATCGCCGAGGAGGACCTCGAATTGGTCACGGCGAGCGCCCAGAAGGGCGTCTTCGACCCGCTGGAGTGGCAGGTCAACGCGGTCAACGCCCCCCGGGTCGCCGAGGAGCGCGGCATCGACGTCACGGAGTCCAAGTCCCGGCAGAGCGCGGACTTCCAGAGTCTCGTCTCGGTCACGGTCGGGAACAGCGAGCAGGAACTCACCGTCTCCGGCACGCTGTTCGCTGGCGACGACCCCCGCCTCGTGCGAATCGACGGCTACCGCGTCGACGCCGTCCCGCACGGCCACATGCTCGCCGCGCGCAACGAGGACGAGCCCGGCGTCATCGGCTTCATCGGCACCGTGCTCGGCGACGCCGACGTCAACATTGCGGGGATGTTCAACGCCCGCGAGACCATCGGCGGCGAGGCGCTCACCGTCTACAACCTCGACTCCACGGTGCCCGAGAGCGCTCTCGACGACCTGCTGGCGGACGACCGCATCATCGACGTCCACAACATCGAGCTGAACGGCGAGTAACCCTTTTCTCCCGTCGGCCCGCCCGTCCGTTCGTGCCGACAGTTTCGGAGACGTACATCGAGAATCGCGTTCGCGTCCAGCCCGACGACACGAACAACTACGCGTCCGCGCACGGCGTTCGAAAATCGCGGAGCGATTTTCGCAGCCCGTCAGAACGCACAGCGTTCTGAGGACGGGAACGTCGTGAAGTGGATGGACGAGGTGGGCGCGATGTCCGCGATGCGCCTCGCCGGCTCGACGTGCGTCACCGCGCGCATCAACGGCCTCGACTTCGAGCGCCCCATCCCGCAGGGCGACATCTGCGCCATCGAGTCGTACGCCTACGACGCCGGGACGAGCAGCATTCGCGTGCGACTGCGGGCGTTCCGCGAGGACCCAAGAACTGGGGAGACCGAACAGACGACGAGTTCGCACTTCGTGTTCGTCGCCGTCGGCGAGGAGATGAAACCGACGACGGTGCCGTCGCTGGACGTGGAGACCGACCGCGACCGCCGACTCGAACAGGAGGCGCTCGCGAGTGAGTCGGACCACTGACGAACTGACCGGTATCCTATCCCAGTTCAGAGCGCGGTCAAAATATTCGGGATAGAAATACCGACTGCACTCCCGCATTTCCGGAGTAAAATTGCGACTGCAACCCCAAATTTTTGAACTAGCGGAATTTACTGCCGGCATGAACGAGGCCGATGTCCTCCGAACCCTCTCGCGGATGAATACGTGGTGGGATGGCAACGAGGTCCCAAACTCCCTCCTGAAAGCTGATCACCACCGACTGGACTTCCACCACCTGAGAGGTCGGATTCACGACGAACGGCCAGTGCTGACGATTCGTGGTCCCCGACAGGTCGGGAAGACGACGCTGGTCGGCCAACTCATCGACTCCCTCTTGCAACGCCCCCTGACCGAGCCCGAGCACGTCCTCTACGTGAACGCGGAAAACACTCAGCTACTCCCCGAAGTGGACGGATTGATCGAGGATTCAATCGAGGCCTACGAGGCGAACATTCTCGGGAAGTCGATCCGAGACGCATCTGGTCGCGTCTACGTCTTCGTTGACGAGATACAGAAAATCCCGAACTGGGCGGAGACAGTGAAGTACTACACAGACACGTTTGAGAACCTGAAATTCGTCGTGACAGGCTCAATCAGCACGCTCATCCGCCGGGACGCAAGCGAGTCTCTCGTCGGACGGCTCGACGAGTACCTCCTGATGCCGATGAAGTTCGCGGAGTACGCGCGATATCACGACGTCCTCAGCCAGGTGGAAGTCGCGGACGACGCGCACAGAATCCGGGATGCTCTGAAGGAGTCTCTGGGAGAAGGAGACCCAGATGCGTTCACGAACCAGCTAGCGGGGTTTTACGGCCGGTTCGGTGAGACGGAGCCACAGCTCCGTTCGCTGAGCAACGACTACCTGCTGAAGGGCGGCTATCCGGATGTCCTGGACGAAGAGTACGTCGACGCGTTCGCAGCTCTGGACACGAATCTCCGAAATACGGTCCGCGGCGACCTTCCATCGGTGTTCGACGTTCGCAAACCGGAGGTGGCGCTCGAACTGCTGAACCTCGTGGCGTACTCTTCCGGGCAGAAGTTCAGCGTGCAGAGTCTCCAGGAGTCGTTGTCGGTCGGCCGAGAGACCGTGGAGAACTACCTCGACTACCTAGAGGAGTTCTTCCTCATCGGCCGCGTGTCACGGTACTCTTCGTCGGCGTACGGAGGTGGCGGGCAGAAGAAAATCTACATTCCCGATACCGGGCTTCTCAACACCTTGAACTCGAATCTCGTCGAATCGACGCTCGACAACCCCGACGCGATGGGGGGGATTCTGGAGACGGCGTGCTTCGATCTCTGCAAGCGCCTCCAGTTCCACCTTTCCGACTACCAGACGGCGGAGGTGTCGTACTGGGACGACCCAGGGGAGGTTGATTTCGTCCTCTCGACGCCGTCGTACTGTCTCCCCGTCGAGGTGAAGAACGGGGATCCGGTCGGGAAGGACCTCCGCGGGCTGCGAGCCGTGCTCGATTCGACGCCCGCAAAGTTCGGCATCGTCGTGAACAGAGCCGGGGAGCTAAGACAGGAGTCCGTAGAAACCGGTGAGATCGTCCACGTCCCCGCCTGGCTCTTCTTCACGTTCTGCTGAGAGCGGCCGCGCCGCCGTGCCGATTCCCACGGCCTCAAATGCCCGAACGACCCCGGTGAGACAGTGACAGCAGCGACGGCTTCGGAGGGACCGGTTGACGACGGCCGCGGGGAATGGCTTGTGCGCGGGTACGCTGGACGGCTGTTGGTCGCGGTGTCAGCCGGTTGGCTCGCCATTCAGTGTGGGCGGCTCGTGCTCTCGCCGATGCTGCCGGCCATCAGCAGCGATCTCGGCATCAGCGACGCGCAGGCCGGCTTCGCGTTCGCGACGCTCGCGAACTACGACCTGGCGTTCTACGGCCTCGTGGCCGCACTGCTCGCGGCTGCCGGCATCGTCGCCTGCGTCACCTAGAGAGCGTCGAGCACGCCGTCCGCGTCCGCGGGGACGGGCGTCGTGTCGCCGCCCGCCGCGGCGGCCGCCTCGGGGTCCTTGAGGAGGTGGCCGGTGGTCAGGCAGACGACGCGCTCGTCGGCGTCGATTCTGTCTTCCTCGCGGAGTTTCAGGAGGCCGGCGACGCTCGCCGCCGACGCCGGTTCGACGCCCACGCCGTCCTCCGCGAGCATCCGCTGCGCCTCCGTGATCTTCTCGTCGGAGACGGCGACCGCCGTCCCGTTCGTATCGTAGATGCCGGGCAGCGCCTTCGGCGCGTTCACCGGGTTGCCGATGCGGATGGCGGTCGCGCGCGTCTCCACGTCGTCCCAGCGCTCCACGTAGTCGCGCCCCTTCTCGACGGCCTCGACCATCGGCGCCGCGCCCTCCGCCTGCACGCCCGTGAGCTTCGGCATCTCGGACTCGTCGAGTTCGCCCGCCGCGACGAGTTCCCGGAAGCACTTGTAGAGCGCGGCGGTGTTGCCCGCGTTCCCGACCGGGAGCACGATGCGGTCCGGGAGGTGGCCGTGCGCATCACGGGACTGCTCCAGAATTTCGAGGCCGATGGTCTTCTGCCCCTCCAGGCGGAACGGATTGAGGCTGTTCAGGAGGTACGCCTCCCCGCGGTCCGCGAGTTCCGCGACGACGTCGAGGCAGTCGTCGAAGTTCCCGTCCACCTCGCAGATGCGCGCGCCGTGCAGCGCCGCCTGCGCGACCTTCCCCGCGGCGACCTTCCCCGCGGGCAGCAGGACGAGGACGGGCGTGTTCGCGCGAGCGCCGTACGCCGCCAGCGCCGCCGACGTGTTCCCGGTGGAGGCGCACGCGAGTCGGTCGACGCCGAGTCGGTCCGCGACCTTCACGCCGACGGTCATCCCGCGGTCCTTGAAACTCCCCGTGGGGTTGGCGCCCTCGTGTTTCACGCGGAGGTCCGCCACGCCCGCCTCGGCTTCGATTTCGGGGACATCGTACAGCGGCGTGTTCCCCTCCCGAATCGAGACGCCCTCCTCGAAGGGCAGCGCCGCCGAAAACCGCCAGACGCCCTCCCCGGAGAAGTCGTCGAAGGTTGGGTACTCGTCGTAGCGGGCTTCCAGCAGGCCGCCGCAGTCCGGGCACTCGTACACCACGTCGTCGAACGGCGCGATGGCCGCGCCGCACTCGACGCACGCCAGCCAGACGCCGTCGTCGGCGGCGTCCGGCGTCGGGCCGTCCAGCGAGAGGTCAGTCATGGCTACGTCTCGGTGACGGAGACACAAATACGGGGCGGGTGTTGCGGCTTTTGCCAGCGCCGGTCAGGAGTGGAGCATCGCGTACCCGACCAGCGAGAAGAAGACGAGGACGCTCAGTGCGGTCCACTCGACGAACTCGAGGGCGAGACCGAACAACAACAGGAAGTTCGCGACGAGCAGGACGAGCGCGGCGTCGAGGCGCTTGCGGAGGGCATCGTCTGTCATCACTCTCGCGCTCGCGGGCGACGAGGGAAAAACTGGCGGCGGGGCTCAGTCGACGAGTTCGACGAGCAGCGCCTTCTGGGCGTGCAGGCGGTTCTCGGCCTGCTGCCAGACGACGGACTGCTCGCCGTCGATGACGTCGGCGGTCACTTCCTCGCCGCGGTTCGCGGGCAGGCAGTGCATGAACGCGGCGTCGCCGAGCAGGTCGTCGTCGACCTGGAACCCCTCGAAGGCGTCGAGGCGCTGCTCGCGCTCGCTCTCCTGGCCCATGCTCACCCAGACGTCCGTGTAGACGACTTCGGCGTCCTCGGTGGCGGCCTCGGGGTCCGTGGTCACGGTCACGTCCCCGTGTTCCTCGGCGCGCGCGACGACGGAGTCGTCCAGCGCGTACTCCTCGGGCGTCGCCACCTGCACGTCGTAGCCCATCATCGCCGCGCCGACGGTGAACGACGCCGCGACGTTGTTACCGTCGCCGACCCACGCCACGGTCCCGGAGTCGCCGACGACCTCCCGGAGCGTCAGGAGGTCCGCGAGCGCCTGACACGGGTGGGCGTCGTCGGTGAGACCGTTCACGACCGGCGCGTCGGCGTGCGCGGCAATCTCCTCGAGGTCGTCGTGGTCGAACACGCGCGCCATCACGGCGTCGACGTACCGGCCGAGCGCGCGGGCGGTGTCCGCGACGGGTTCGCCGCGCCCGAGTTGGATGTCGTCGTCGCCGAGGAAGACGCCGTGGCCGCCGAGTTGGGTCATCCCGACTTCGAAGCTCACGCGGGTTCGCGTCGACGGCTTCTCGAACAGCATCGCCAGCGAGCGCCCGGGGAGGGCCTCGTGTGGCATGCCGTCGGCTTGCGCGCGCTTCAACGCGGCCGCGTCGTCTACGACGCCGGCCAGTTCGTCGGTCGTGAGGTCGTCGATTGTCAGGAAGTGCATAGGCGGTCTGCTGCGGTGGTGAGTACGTCGACGCCGCGGTCGAAGGCGGCGAGGTCGATGCGTTCGTCGGGCGCGTGGTCCAAGTCGGAGTCCCCGGGGCCGTACGTGGCCACCGGGCAGTCCCACGCGCCGGCGTAGATGTTCGCGTCGCTCGTGCCGGTCTTCCGGAGGTGCGTGGGGTCGCCGCCCGCGTCCCGGATGCCGGCGCGGAGCGCGCCCGCGACGGGCGTCCGCGGGCTCGCCATGACGGGCGGAATCGACTCCGTCCACGTCACCGAGCCGGCCTCCGTGCAGTCCGCGACCGTCTCGTGGACGTCGTCGGCGGTGGTTCCGGGCGGCAGGCGGAACTGCATCTCCACGGTCGCCTCGACGGCAGTGCCGTCCTCGGCGAGCCCGCCGTCGAAGGAGACGGGCTTGACGGTCACCGACTCGAAGACGGTGTCGTCGTCGGGGAACGCCGCGCGCACGCGCTCGGTCCACGCGGTCGCAATCTGGACCGCGTTGGGCTCGGGCCGCGAGGAGTGGCCGCTCTCGGTGGCGACCTCGTAGGTGCCCGCGACGAGCCCGCGGTAGCCCAGCGTCAGCGCGTCCCAGCCCGACGGCTCGCCGTTCACGACGGCGTCGGGCTCCGCGCGGTCCTCGACGAGGTGGCGCGCGCCCGCTGACGTGGTCTCCTCCTCGACGACGCCCGCGAACGACGCGCCGGTCTCGACGCTCGCCGCGGCCATCGCGGCCAGCGGCCCGGTCGCGTCGACGCTGCCCCGGCCCCAGAGTTCCCCATCCTCGACACGGACGTCGATGTAACCGGGGACGGTGTCGACGTGGCTCGTGAGGAGCACGCTGTCGTCGCCGGGCGCGCGGACGTTGCCGGCGTCGTCGGTCCACGCCTCGCGGCCGTGGCTCTCGAAGTAGTCCACGAGCACACCGGCAGCCTCGGATTCCGCACCCGAAACGGAGGGGGTCGAGACGAGGTCGCGGAGGAGGTCGCGTGGGGTCATAGCTCCTCGGCGAGCGCGTCGACCACGCGGTCTGCGTGGGGCTCGGTGACAGTTAGCGGCGGTAAGAGCCGGACTACCGTGCGGCCCGCGGGGAGCGCGAGGATGCCGTGGTTCATCGCGAGCGCGCGCAGCGCCCGGTTCGCCCCCCGTTTCACCTCGACGCCGACCATCAGCCCGTCGCCGCGAACGTCACGCACCGGCAGTTCCGCGAGCTGTTCCTGGAGGTAGTCGCCGACGCTCGCCGCGTTCGCCGCGAGGTCGTCGTCCTCCAGCACGTCGAGGGTCGCGAGCGCGGCCGCACACGGCACCGGGCCGCCCGAGAACGTCGACCCGTGGTCGCCGCTGTCCTCCGCGAGCCAGTCTGCCACGAGGGTCGCGCCGATGGGGAGGCCGCTGCCAAGCCCCTTCGCGACGGTGAGCGCGTCCGGCGCGACGCCGGCCTGCTCGCACGCCCACAGCGTGCCCGTGCGGCCGAGCCCGGTCTGAATCTCGTCGAAGACCAGCGCCGCGCCCGTCTCGTCGCAGGCGTCACGGGCGGCCTGCAGGTAGCCCTCGGGCGCGGGGTGGACGCCTCCCTCGCCCTGAATCGGTTCGAGGATGACGGCTGCCGTCTCGTCGTCGACGGCCTCGGCGAGCGCGTCGCTGTCCCCGTAGTCGACGAACTCCACGTTCTCGGGGACTGCGAACCCCTCGCGGTACTTCTGCTTCCACGTCGCCGCCAGCGCGCCGAGCGTGCGGCCGTGGAACGCGCGCTTCGCGGCGACGACCTTCTCGCGGCCGGTCGCGTGGCGCGCGAACTTCAGCGCCGCCTCGTTGGCCTCCGTCCCGGAGTTACACAGCCAGACGTTCGAGAGGCTGCCGGGCGCGAGGTCGCCGAGGCGGTCGTACAGCGCGGTCCGCGTCTCCGTGGGATACGAGCCCTGTACGAACAGCAAGTCGCTGGCCTGTGACTCGACGGCCTCCACTACGTCGGGGTGGCAGTGGCCGACCGGCGCGCACGCGTACGACGCGCCCATGTCGAGGTACTCCGTGCCGCCGTCGTCGTAGACGTACGGCCCCTCGCCGGACTCGATTTGGATGGGTTTCTCCCCGAAGACGAAGCCGCTCATGAGAGGGCCTCCGGGCTGAAGCGCGTGCCAGCGCCTTCGAGCGCGGCGACGATGGGGTCGCGGCGGTTCGCGTCCGACACCACGACCGACTCCGCGCCGCCTTCGAGTGCTTCGGTCGCCGCCAGCACCTTCTTCGTCATGAACCCCTCCGCGGCCTCTTTCACGCCGTCGAGGTCCTCGGGCGTCAGCACGTCCTCGATGAGCGACTCGGGGTCGTCGGGGTCCGCGTAGACGCCCTCCACGTCGGTCAACACGACCAGCGTCGCGTCGAGCGCGCCGGCGACCGCGGCGGCCGCGCGGTCCGCGTCCGCGTTCACGGCCGTCCACTCCTCCTCGTCGTCGCTCTCCGCCGCGAACATCGGCACCGACACCACGGGCACGTAGCCCGCGTCTAGCTGCGTCTCCAGCAGGTCGGTGTTGACTGCTTCGATGGTGCCGGAGTGCTCGCCGCGACGAATCTTCTTCTTGCCGTCCTCGACGACGCGCACCGCGGACTTCCGCGGCCCCGACAGGAGCTTCCCGTCGACGCCGTTCAGGCCGACAGCGGGCACGCCAGCGTTCTCGAACGCCGCGACGAGGTCGGTGTTGACCTTCCCCATCGCCATCTCGAAGACGTCCATCGTCTCGCGGTCCGTGAACCGGCCGGTGACGCCCGACGGCGACTCGACGTAGTCGGGCTCCTTCCCGACCATCTCCAGTGCGTCGTCGACCGCCGTCGACCCGCCGTGGACGACCACGACGTCCTCGTCGTTCACCGAGAGGTGCGCGACGTCGGTCACCGCGCCCGCCGGGTCGACGGCGCGGGCGCCGCCGATTTTGACTACTACAGTCACGCGAACCACCCCTGGTGGTGAGCGTGACTCATGGACTCCCCACCGGGTGCAACCCGAGTTGGTCGAGGCCCGCAGACTCCTCGAAGCCGAGCGCGACGTTCGCCGCGTGGACGGCCTGCCCCGCGGAGCCTTTCATCATGTTGTCGATGGCCGAGAACGCCACGATGCGGCCGTTGTCCGCGTCCAACTCGAAGCCGACTTCCGCGCCGTTCGTGCCGGCGACGGCCTTCGGCTCGGGGTAGCGGTAGACGCCGCTGCCGCCCGCGACGATGTCGACAAACGGCTCGTTCTCGTACGTCCCGCGGTACGCGCTCCAGAGGTCGCCCGTGGAGACACCGGAAGACGAGTCTTCCGAGCCCCCGCTCACTCCGTTCGCGGGGAACACGTGGCAGGTCGCGCTCGCGCCGCGGACCATGTCCACGGCGTGCGCGGTGAAGGAGACGGAGAGTCCGAGCTCCTGCTCGATTTCGGCCTCGTGGCGGTGCCCCGTCGGCGCGTACGGGCGCACGACGCCCGAGCGCTCGGGATGCGAGGAGGCGGGACCGCCGCCCGCGCCGCCCTCCGAGGACCCGACTTTCACGTCCACGACGACGTGCGCGCCGTCGAGGAGGCCGGCCTCCTGTAGCGGGCGGAGGCCGAGAATCGTCGCGGTGGCGTTGCAGCCGCCGCCCGCAATCAGGTCCGCGCCCGGCAGGTCGCCCCGGCTGAGTTCCGGGAGCGCGTACACAGCGTCGTCGAGGTGTTCGGGCGCGCTGTGGCCGTCGTACCACTCCTCGTACTGCGCTTCGCTCTCCAAGCGGAAGTCCGCGCTCAGGTCGACGACGGTGTCCGCGGCGGCCTGCCACTCGTCGAGGTGGTCCATCGCGACGCCGTGGGGCGCCGCCGCGAACAGCACGTCGACGGAGTCGAGGTCCGTCGGCGGCGTGAACCGCAGGTCGAGGTCGCGGAGGTTCGGGTGGACGCTCCCGACGGTCTTGTTCGCGTACTCGCGGCTGGTCGCCTGCGCCACCTCGAACTCGGGGTGGCCGGCGAGCAACCGCAGGAGTTCGCCGCCCGCGAACCCGCTCCCGCCGACGACGGTGGCGGTCGTGCCCTCGGCCATCAAGGCGTCACCTCCACTTCCGCCGCGGCGCGGTCCTCCAGCCAGTCGACGACTGTCGCGGGCACGTCGACGTCGCTGGCCTCGTTCAGCGCCTTGAACTCGACGGTGTGGTTGACCTCGTGGACGGTGTAGCCTGCTCCCGGCTCCTCGTCGTCGCCGGTCGCTCCTTCCGGGGCGCTGCGCGCCCCGCGCTCCATCAGGTCCACGCCCAGCAGGCCGCCGCCGACCGCGTCGCTGGCGGCTTCGACGAGTTCGGCGACCTCCTCGTCGACCTCGAAGGAGTCTGTCTGCGCGCCCTTCGCGGCGTTCGTCAGCCAGTGGTCGCCCGAGCGCGTCATCGCGGCGACGGGCTCGCCGTCGGTCGCGAGCACGCGGATGTCGCGGCCCGGCTTCTCGACGAAGTCCTGGATGTAGAACACCTTGTGCTCGTAGTGGCCGAGCGTCGCCTTGTGTTCGAGGACCGCCTCCGCGGCGTTCCGCGAGTCGATTTTTGCCATCAGGCGCCCCCAGGAGCCCACGACGGGCTTGAGGACGCACGGGTAGCCGTACGCCTCGATGGCTTCGAGGGCGCTGTCCGTGGTGAACGCGACCGTGGTGTCGGGCGTGGGGAGTCCCGCGTCGTCCAGCGCGAGGCTCGTCCGCACTTTGTCCGCGCAGACGGCCGCGGTTTCGGGGCTGTTCACGACGGGGACGTCGTAGTGCCGGCAGAACTCCGTGGCGTACTTGCTGCGGCTGGTCGCCAGACAGCGGTCCACCACGACGTCGCAGTCCGCGATGGCGGCGTCCGTGCCGTCGAGGCCGAACCCGTGCTTGCGGACGTCGATCTTCTCGACGTCGTGGCCGCGCTCGCGAAGCTCCCCGAGGAGGAGCTTCTCGTCTTTGCGAATCCGGGAGTACAGGATGCCGACGCGCAACTTACTCCCCCCAGTCCTCGGAGAGCTCGGGCGCTCGATCGAGGACCGGCGGGGCGGTGTCGACGACTTCCAGTTCGGTGCCACAGGTGTCGCAGTCGACGATTTCGCCGACTTCGAGGTCGTCGTGCAGGGCCACGTCGGACCCGCATTCGGGACATGTGCTCATAGCACTCCCACGTTCTCACTGATAGCACTTAAGCTAATCGGACTTGTCAAACTTCTTTTACGAACGGGAGAAGTAGCTAACGGCGCGAAGGCGCCGGAATCGAGCGACCAGTCGAAACCAAATACGTAGTAAGTATGTTGTCTATTTGCCCACGAAGGGGCGGTCGCTCTCGTCGCACTGCCGCCGACGCGGCCGTCGGCTGTCCGCGACCCGCGCCGACCGCCGCCTCACTCATACGCCGCCACCTCCGTAGCGAGGTCGTCGGCCGCCGCGACCAGCGCCGCCTCGCGGTCCGTGACCGCGGCTTCGTCCGCCGCTATCCCCTCCTGCACGTCGTCGAGGGCGTCCCGCAGAGCTTCGGGCGCCGGGCCGCCAGTCGAGTCGCGCTGCGCGACGTTCGTCACGGGGTCCAGCGCCGCCGCCACGACCTCCGGGTCCGCCAGTTCCGACAACGGCTCTCCGGTCACCTCGCGGGCCGCCGCGTCCACCGCGACGAGGTCCGCGCTGTGCTCGCCGGCGACGGCGCTGACGCCGTCGCCCGTGTGACTCTCCGGGACCGAGTTCGCCGCGTCGGCGTCTTCGGTGTGTTCGGCCGCCAGCGCGACGATTTCGTGCGCCGTGCGGAACGGCATCCCCGCCGCCGCGAGCGCGTCCGCCACGCCCGTCGCCGTCGAGAACCCCTCGCCCGCCGCCGCTTCCAGCTCCTCGGCGGGCCACTCCGCCGTCGCGACCGCGCCCGCGGCCACCTCGACGGCGTCGGTCACGTCGTCGACGGCCTGCCACGCGTGCGGCGTCGCACGCTGGAGGTCGCGGTTGTACGCCCGCGGCAGCCCCTTCAGCGTCGTCGCGAGGCTCGTGTACGCGCCCACCGCGTCGCCCGCGGTCGCGCGCACCAACTCCAGCGTGTCCGGGTTCTTCTTCTGGGGCATGATCGAAGACGTCGAGGAGTAGTCGTCGCTCAGCTCCACGAACCCGCGGTTCGCGAACAGCACGACGTCCTCCGCGAGCCCCGAGCACGTCACCGCGACCGAGGACAGCGCCGCCACCGCCTCCAAGAGGAAGTCGCGGCTCGCGGACGCGTCCATCGAGTTCGCCACGACGCCGTCGAACCCGAGCAAGTCAGCGGTGCGCTCGCGGTCCACATCGAACGTCGTGCCCGCGAACGCCGCCGCGCCGAGCGGCGACTCGTTCGCGCGGCCGAACGCGTCCAGCAGCCGGCCGGTGTCGCGCGCGAGCGCCCCCTCGTAGGAGAGCGCCCAGTGCGCGACCGTCGTCGGCTGCGCGGGCTGGAGGTGCGTGTACCCCGGCATCACCGTCTCCGCTTCGGCCTCGGCGACCTCCGCCAGCGCCGTGCGGAGCGCCAGCACGCCGTCCAGCGCGGCCAGCAAGTCCTCGCGGAGGCGACACCGGATGCACGTCGCCACCTCGTCGTTGCGCGAGCGCGCCGTGTGCATCTTCCCGCCGACGCGCCCGACGCGCTCGACGACCGCCGTCTCGATGGCTTCGTGAACGTCTTCGCCGTCCGGCAGCGCGTCGAAGCCCGCGTCCTCGACGCTGTCGAGCGCCGAGAGAATCGTCGCGGCCTCGCCGTCGTCGACGATGCCCCGTTCGGCCAGCATCACGACGTGCGCGCGGTCGACGGCGAGGTCGGCCGCGAAGATGCGGTCGTCGGCGCTCATCGAGGAGAGGAACGACCGCGCGGGGCCGCCGCTGAAGCGGTCGCGGCGCACCACCGTGCCGTCGCTCTCCCCGCTCATTCGTCGGACGCCTCGTCGCTCTGCGCCTCGCTGCCGCCATCCGGCGCGAGTTCCGGCTTGCTCGCGTTCGCGAGGCGGGACTGGAAGCCGTGGTACTTCGCGACGCCGGTCGCGTCGCCCTGCTCGATGCCGTTGACGGTCTCCGTGTCGAAGCTCGCGGCGTCCGCGGAGTACACCGCGTACTCGCTCTCGCGGGCGACCGGACGGGCCTGCCCGCCCTCGAATTTGATGGTGACCGTGCCCGTGACCTTCTGCTGGGTGCCCTCGAAGAACCCGTTCAGGGCGTCCATCAGCGGGTGGTCGACGAGGCCCTCGTAGGCCTTCTGGGACCACTGCTGGCTGACCTGCTTGCTGAAGTCGCGCTCGTCTTTCGTCAGGACGAGCTGTTCGAGCGCCTCGTGGGCCGTGAGCAGCGTCGTCGCCGCCGGGTGTTCGTAGTTCTCGCGGACCTTCAGGCCGAGCATGCGGTCCTCCATCATGTCCGTGCGGCCGACGCCGTAGCTCCCGGCGAGGTCGTTGAGGTACTCGATGAGCGGCACCGGTTCCATCTCGTCGCCGTCGACGGCGACCGGGACGCCCTGCTCGAACTCGACGTCGATGGTCTCGGTCTCGTCGCTCGGGGCGTCCGTCCAGTCGTAGATGTCCTCCGGCGGCTCGTAGCCGGGGTCTTCGAGGTCGCCGCCCTCGACGCTACGGCTCCAGAGGTTCGTGTCGATGCTCCACTCGCCCTCGTTGCCCGCCTCTACTGGCAGGCCCTTCTCGTCCGCGTAGTCGATCTCCCACTCGCGCGTGAGACCGAGTTCGCGAACGGGCGCGATGACGTCGAGGTCGCTGGCGCGCCAGACGGCTTCGAAGCGCAGCTGGTCGTTGCCCTTCCCGGTGCAGCCGTGCGCGAGCGCCGTGCAGCCCTGTTCTTCAGCGACGCCCAGAATCGCTTCCGCGATGACCGGGCGCGCGAGTGCGGTGCCGAGCGGGTAGCCCTGGTAGCTCGCGTTCGCCTGCACCGCCTCGAAGCAGAGGTCGGCGAACTCCGCTTTCGCGTCCACCACGTAGTGGTCGACGCCGAGCGCGTCGGCCGTCTCGTGGGCTTCCGCGAACTCCGATTCGGGCTGGCCGACGTCGACCGTCACGCCGATGACGTCGTCGTAGCCGTACTCTTCTTTCAGCAGCGGTACGCAGACCGTCGTGTCGAGCCCGCCGGAGAAGGCGAGCGCGACCGTTCCTCCTGTCATTGTGTGTTCCGTGTGTGTTGTGTGCCGCAGTAGTCGGGAAGTGATGCGAGACCGAAAACGAGGAGTGTAGCTATAGTGGGGTCAGAAGGACCCCGGTCGTCGCGGCACGCGGCGGGAGGAGACCGAACAGCCGACGGTCCCGCGGCTCACAGCGGGCGAGCGGCGGGCGGGAGCCGACGACTGCGTCATTACCAGTTTCGAACGGTCCCGACGGCTTAAGCGTTGCTCCCGTCCCGTTGTCTTGCCATTGATGGTAACACGACCCACGACTGCCTGAACCCTTATCCGCGTCGTCTCCGAACGCGTCCGTATGCCAACAGCCCGCGGCAAACTCGAGGTCGAAGACCTCCTGAAAATCGTGCTCCTGCTCGTCGTCGTCTGGATCGCCCTCGAAATCCTGGAGGGCATCATCGGCGTCCTCGGCGGCCTCCTCGGGCTCGCGCCGCCGCTGCTCGGTACTATCGTGGTCGTGCTCATCGTGCTGTGGCTGCTCGACGTCATCTAACGCCAGCGCTTTGCCGCTCCGGCCCCCACGAGAGCGTGTGTACAGCGTGAACGCTCCGGTGCCGGACGCGGTCAAGGAGGTCGCAGCGGACCTCCGCCCGGCGCTGTCGGAATTCGCTCGCGTCCGCGAACGACGCGAGCAGACGCTTCTCGTCAAGCGCGTCCCCGCCGACGACCGCAAACAACTCCGCACCGCGTGGCAGACCGCCCAGGACGCCCTCGACGGCGCGCCAGCCGTCGAAGCCCGCGTCGCCGAAGTCGACACCTTCGAGAATCCTCCGAACGGCTCCAGTCCCGTCGTCTACCTCGCCGTCGAGAGCCCCGGCCTCCACGGCCTCCACCAGCGCCTCTGCGAGGTGTTCGACCCCGTCCCAATCATGGAGGGCGGTGACGACTACGACCCCCACGTCACGCTCGCCCGCGACGCCGACGGCTTCCGCGGCCGCCGCGCCGTCGAGAACGTCGACGGCCGCCGCGTCGGCCCCGTCACGTGGACCATCGACGAACTCTACCTCTACGACGCCGAACGCGGCGAACGCGTCGACACGCTCTCCTTGCCCGCGTAGATTCTCAGTTGCTCGTCGTCATCTCGACGGTAACACCTCGAAAGCCCCGGGCCGCTCGGTGCTCCGGGACTCGTTGTGCTCCTCGGCCTCTGGCCTGCGGTGCTTACTTCGTCCGGGAGCAGCCGACCGGCCCGCCCCTTTCAACCCACCCGTAAACGGTTGGTTAGCCGGTAATTGGGCGGACTGAAAGGGGCGGCGGGCTACGGGAAGCACGGCGAAGCAAGCACGCGAGCACCGCGAGCGCGCACAGCGAGCCGCGCGACCGTAGCCCGCCGGGGCTTTCGAGGTGTCAGCGGTCACTTCGAAGGAGTACGCCGGGAATTTCGAGGTGCCGTCGAAGGAGCTGGAGACGCCAGCCGCTGATACGAGACCTACGGACTCGGGGGCTGCCCGTCGTAGGCGTCGAGGTCCGTGTAGAAGTTCAGCATCGACACGCGGAGTTTCTCGGGGTCGATGTCGAGGAGTTCGCGGCGCTCTTCGGCGGGGAACGTCGGGTTGACGCTGTACTTTCGCATGGACGTGCGGCTCTCTTTGGTGTAGCGGCGGTCGACGAGCATGCGCACGCCGAAGTCGTCCGGGGAGCGAATCACGCGGCCCATCGCCTGCCGGGTCTTGCGGACGGTGGGAATCTCGACGGCGTAGCGCCAGCCGGCGTCCTCGTTGCGGCGGTCGTCGCGGTCGCCGAACACGCGCCCGTAGGCGTCTTGGACGGCTTCGGCGCGCGCGTCGAGGTGCGGGTAGGGGACGCCGACGACCGCTACCGTTCGCGCGTCGTCGCCGTCGAAGCTCACGCCCTCCGCGAGCGTCCCCCACAGCGACGTGAACAGGGCGCCGTTGCGGTCGTCCGTGAACGTCTGCCGGAGCTCTTCGGCGCTGGTGCCGGGTTGATCGAGGTAGCGCGCAGCCTCCACGTCCGCCAGCAGGTCGTGGTAGCGTTCGGCTTCGCTGTAGCTCGGGAAGAAGAACAGGCAGTTCCCGGGCGTGAATTTCACGGCGTCCCGGAGCGCGCCCGCGACCTCCCGCTGGGTGTCGGGGTCGTCCCGGTTCGAGGAGAACAGCGGCTTCGTGTCCACCGCGAACGTGCGGCGGCGTTCTTCGGGGAACTGGAGGCCGAACGCCATCGTCTCCGGGTCCTCCAAGCCGAGCACGTCGGCGGTGACGTCGAACGGGCGAAGGGTCGCGCTCATCAGAACGCTCGCGTGGACGGCGTCGAAGAGGTCCGTCGTCACGTCCCGCGGGATGCACGTGTACAGTTCCGCGCGGCCGTAGACGTCGTTCGTTCCTTCGTCGCGGCGCACCGCGGCGGTCGGGTACTGCCCGAGTTCGCCGCTGTCCTCGACGTAGGACTCCACGAACTCCGCGGCCTCCAGCACGAAACACTCCCGGCGCGTCGTCGTCTCGCCGTTCCGGTAGGCTTCGTCGTACTCCTCGTCGAGGTACTCGCCGAGCGCGAGCGCGTCGTCGACGTCCTCCCGGATGCCGGGGCCGGTGTACTGCTGGAGGAACGCCAGCGTGAGGTCGTCGCGCTTGTCCTCGTTGGCGACCGGGACGTCCGTCCAGTTCCCGTCGACCTCCGAGCGCGCGAGCGCCCGGTCGCCGCCCGGCCCGAACGCGCCCTCGTAGGTCTCCACGAGCGCGTCCCGGAACGCCGACACCACGCGCTCGGCGCCCTCCGCACGGCTCTCCTCGACCTCCTCCAACTCGGAGAGCGCGCTGTCGAGGGTGTTCTCGGTGAGCGTCTCGGTGGCGTGGTCCCGGGCGGCGTCCTCGACGTTGTGTGCCTCGTCGAACACCACCACCACGTCCTCGGGGTCGCGGCCCAGCCAGCGGAAGAACTGCGCGCGAATCCCCGGGTCGAGCAGGTGGTGGTAGTTACAGACCGCGAGGTCCACGCCCTCGATGCCGTCTTTGAGGAGTTCGTACCCGCAGAGCCCCCGTTCGTCGGCGTAGTCGTAGATGTCCTCCGGGGTGCGGACGCCGTCGTAGAGCCACTCGTAGAACTCGTCGTTGTCGCCGACGAGGTTGTCGTAGTAGCGCTCGCAGACGTTGCCCTCGCGGAGGTCGTCGAGGTCGTCCTCCACTGATTCGAGTTCGTCCAGCACCGCTTCGCGGGCTTCGGCGGCCTCGGTGTCGCCGTCCTGGCTCTCCTCCAGTAGGGCCTGCTGGCGCTC
This sequence comes from Halobacterium sp. CBA1132, assembly GCF_001485535.1. Lineage (NCBI taxonomy): Archaea > Methanobacteriati > Methanobacteriota > Halobacteria > Halobacteriales > Halobacteriaceae > Halobacterium > Halobacterium sp. CBA1132. The sequence continues at coordinate 2,452,306 of NZ_BCMZ01000001.1, read as the reverse complement.
CTCTAGCTGCCGTTTGTCGCGTTCGGCGTCCACGAGTTCGTGGGTGTTGTCCCGGAGGACTTGGCACTCCTCGTAGTCGACGTCGATGTGACACATCGACCCCTTCCCCTTGAAGACGACCGCGCGCAGCGGCGCGGCGTCGTGAATCTCGCGGGCTTCGCGGACGAACTGGCGCATCTGCTGGTGGACGTTCGTCGTGATGACGACCGTCTTGTTCGTCTCGCGGGCGTGCGCGAGCGCCGGGGCGAGCGCGGCGAGCGTCTTCCCGGTGCCGCAGGCTCCCTCGAACAGCACGTCACGGCCGCTGTCGAGGGCGTCGCGGATGCCGTCCATCGCCTCCCGCTGGTTGTCGTACGGCGACGGCTTCGGGAAGAACTCCATGTAGTCGGGGGAGTTGCTCGCGGCCACGTTGGGGGCTGATTCGGCGCGACGGCGTATAAACGTCCGGCTCCCAGCGGAAGTAGTCGCGGGGGGAGCGGCAGCGTAGCGGCCCGCCCCGAGAGGTTTAGGCACACCAAAACGTATATTCGTGGGTGGGTCCGTACGGGGTAGTAATGGCAGCCACGCAGGACCGCGAGGACGACGCGCCGGCCGCCGGCGAGGGTGTGGCGGCGTTCCAGTCATCGCCGGACAAGACCGTATTCACGGAGTCGGACAACCCCGACGGCTGGATCTCCACGGACCGCACCGTCGACATCGAACGATAGTCGCTGCTGTTCGTCGCGGCGTCGAAAGAAAAACTGGTTCTGTCTACTCTCGGGCGACCAGCGTGTCGTCTTCGAGGTAGTGCTCGATGTGGTGGGCGTCCTCCTCGACCTGCACGAGGTTCTCGCGGAGGATTTCGGCGGTCGCGTGGTCGCCGAGGTTCTGCGCGAGGTCGACGTGCTCACGCAGCGTCTCGATGATGTCGCCGTACATCTCGAGGTCGTTCTCCAGTGACGTCCGGATGTCGTAGACGTCCTCGTCCTCGGGTTCGACCGGGGAGGCGTCTTCGAGCGTGGACATGCTGGCGTGCGGGACGCCGCCCAGTGCCTGCGCGCGCTCTGCGAGTTCGTCGGCGAACGCCTCGGCGTTCTCGGCGGCGTCGCCGAGGAACAGGTGGAGGTCGCGGAACTCCGCGCCCTCGACGTTCCAGTGGTGTTTCCGAATCTGGTGGTAGAGGACGTACGTCGCCGCGAGGTCCGTGTTGAGCGCGTCGATTACCTGTTCGGCCTTCTCCTCGTCGATGCGGAGGCCTTCGGAGCCTTCGACGTCGCCGGCGTGCTTCAGCACGTGCTTCTGGGTGCTCATTACACTCCGACGTTCGTCCGCATCTCACTTAAAGGTTTACCAACTGGAGAAATATATTTTGTAGACGCGAAAACAGAGTTCCCGAAACCCGTGCGACTATCTCTCAGCCTCGGGCTCGACGTACACCTTCGACACCGCCGGGTTCGCCTCCCGGAGCGCGTCTTCGAGGCTCGTAATCACGTCGTCCATCCCCTCGGTGTCCAGTGCGGGGTCGAACGCCACGTCCGCCGTCACGAGAACCTCGTTCGGGCCGAAGTACACCGTCCGGAAGCCAACGATGGAGTCGACCTCGGGGCGCTCCTCGACGATGCGCCGCAGGTCGTTCTCGTCGGCCGCCGGGAGGCTCTCACCGAGCAGCAGGCGCTTGTTCTCCCACGCCAGCGCCGCCGCGAACCCCATCAACAGCAGCCCGATGAGCAGCGCCGCCGCCGCGTCGTAGACGTGGTTGCCGGTCTGCTCGGTGAGGAACACGCCCACTAGCGCGATTCCCAGACCAAGCAGCGCCACCGTGTCCTCCGTGAGCGCGGTCAGCGTCGTCGTGTCGCTGGTGCGGCGGAACGCCTCCCTGAACCCGCTCCAGCCGTGGCGCTCGATCTGGCGTTGCATCTCCCGGTAGGCCTTCACGAACGCGTACGACTCGAACACCATCGCGCCGAGCAACACCGTGTAACTCGCCCACACGCCCGGGAACTCGTAGCCCAGCAGTTTCGCCTGCCGGCCGAGCACGCGCCCGTGGCCGGTCAGCGCCTCGTAGCCGTGGCTCGCGGACTCCCAGCCCGCGATACCGAACAACATCACGCTGACGAGAAACGAGTAGAAGAACTGCGCCTTCCCGTAGCCGAAGGGGTGCGAGCGCGTGCGTTCGCGCTCGCCGTACCGCAGGCCGATGAGCAGGAACACCTGGTTGCCGGTGTCGGAGACGGAGTGGTACACCTCCGAGAGCATCGCCGGGCTCCCGGTCACGAGGAACGCGAGGAACTTCAACACCGCAATCGCGCCGTTCGCAAACAGTGCAGCGAGAACGACCGACTTGCTTCCGGCCATTTCGTCGTGATTCAGCCCGCCGACACATAGGTATTGGCCCAGCCCCAACGCGGAGGTGTGACAGAGTATCAGCCGGGCGCGTGCAACATCGGTCACGCCGAGCGACGCAAACGCTATCTCTCCGGCGTCGCCGGGTTCGGGGCCGCCGCGCTGCTCGTTGTCGCCGTCGCGACGCTCCACGCCGACCCCGCGTGGCTGCTGGCCGCCGTCGCGCCGCTGTTCGTCGGCTTCCTCGGCGTCGTTCAGGCGCGGGCGAAGTTCTGTGTCGGGTTCGCGATGGCGGGCGTCTACGACGTCAGCGGCTCCGGCGACAGCCAGCGACCGGCACCCGAGGCCGGCCAGCGCGCCGACCGCAAGCGCGCCATCGTCCTCTCGGTGGCGGCGCTCGCCGCAGCGACCGCGAGTGCGCTCGCGCTGTACGTCGCTGCGGGCGCGCTCTCGTAACCCAACAGTCACGGCCACGCGGCCGCTACGTCCGCTCGTGATAGCCGTTCTGTCCGACACCCACAGCACGGACGGGCACGAGTTGCAGGGCCGCGCGCTGGCGGCGGTCCGGGAGGCCGACCGGGTCGTCCACGCCGGCGACTTCACCACCGAGACCGCCCTCGACGCGTTCTACGACGCCGGCGACCAGTTGTTGGCCGTCCACGGCAACGCCGACGAGCCAGCGGTCCGCGACCGCCTCCCGGAGTCGCGGACACTGGACGCGAACGCCCTCCGCATCGCGGTCACGCACCGCCAGCACGGCGGCGCCACTGGGCTCGCGTTGTTCGGTCGCGAGCGCGGCGCCGACCTCGTGGTCTCGGGACACACGCATCGACCGGCGGTGACAGAGACAGAAGACGTGGTGTTGTTGAATCCCGGAAGTCACGCCGACCCGCGCGGCAACGCGACGGCGCACGCCGAATTACACCACGAGGGAGGGGGCGTTCGCGGCGAGATTCGGGACCGCAGCGGGAGCGTCCTCCGGGAGTTCCGGGTGGAGGGCCGGTAGCGTCAACGGGGACAGGCCGGGGGGAGCCTGTACCACGTCGTACACCCGCAGGTATCAAATAGCCGACGTAGACTCAAAACACGACTTTACCGTCCGGTTATCGAGCGTACCACGCGGCGCCGACGAGCGCGAGCGCGAGGACGCCACCGAGGAAGAACGCTGCGCCGGCTGGCAGCGACGCGGCGGCGTCGGCGGCCGCGTTGGCTGGCTCGCCGCCGTCTGCGACGAGCGCCGAGAACTCGCTGGTCGTCTCGACGCTACTCTCGCCGGCCGTGCCCGGCGCCTGCAGGCCGGTGCCGACGAACTGCTGGACGAGCAGGCTCACAACACCCAACACGCCGACGACGCCCAGCAGGTTCGTGAGCGCCGAGCGCACGGACTTGCTCTCCTCCTCGTCGCCCGCGAACAACACCACGGGGGCGTCGGCGGGCGCGTAGACGCTCATCTCGCGGCCCTTCGCCGAGTAGCGCGTGTCGCACTCCTCGACGAGGTCCGCGTCCTCCAGATTATCGAGGTGGTACTGGGCGTTCTGGAGGGACGTCTCGCACTCCTCGGCGAGTTCCGACGGGGTCGCCGGCGTGTCGTGGAGCGCGCCGTACAGGTCCCGCGCGGTCCCCGAGGCGAGCGCGGACAGGAGGCGGTCGGCGTCCTCGGAGTCGACGCCGACCACGCGGGGCTCCCCCTCGGCGTCGTCGACCTCCGAGCGAGAGGGTAACAGACCGGACATACCCGCGCTTCGCGTCCGACCGTATTGAGCTTTTCCTGACACAACCGCTGTTCGCCGGGTCCGTGGGCCTCAGTCGTTCGCTCCGCTCACGGCTCCCGGTGGTCGCCGTTCGCATCAACGTGGTTCTCGCTCGTTCGCTTCGCTCACTCGCTCCGAACCACGCTCGCGGGGGAAACGACTAATGCCCGCGGGTCGAACCCCGTGGTATGGTGGAACTCGGCCCCGCGTTCTACGTCCTCGCCGCCGCCTTCCTGTTGTTCGTGTTCTTCGTGTTCCTGTTCCTCCGACGCACGCTCGCCGGCTTCAAGGAGGGGTTCCAGAGCGGGAAGGACGGCGACTAGAGCGCGCGCTCGACGGCTTCGACGGCGGCCTCGACGTCCGCGTCGCCCACGTCGAGGTGCGTGCAGAACCGAATCGTGTACTCGCCGAACTCGCTCCCGAGGACGCCCTCGCTCTCGCAGCACTCCAGTAGCGCTGCGGCGGTCACTCCCGCGTCAGTCGTGTCCACGAGGACGATGTTCGTCTCGGGTTCCGCGACCGATAGTCCGTCGAGCGCGTCGAGTTCGGCGGCAAGCGTCTTCGCGCGCTCGTGGTCGCGGTGGAGGCGGTCGCGGTTCTCTAGCGCTTCGAGGCCCGGCGCGGCGATGATTCCGGCTTGCCGCATCCCGCCGCCCATGAGCTTCCGGACGCGGCGCGCCTGCTCGACGAATTCTTCGCTGCCCGCGAGCATCGACCCGACGGGCGCCCCCAGCCCCTTCGAGAGGCAGAACATCACGGAATCGACGGGCGCTAGCAGGTCCGCGGCGTCGGCGTCCAGCGCGGCCACGGCGTTGAACAGGCGCGCACCGTCGACGTGGACCGGGACGTCGAGGTCGTGGGCCGCCCGCGCCGCGGCCGCGACGTCGTCGGCCGGCACCGGGACGCCGCCCTTCACGTTGTGCGTGTTCTCCAAGCAGAGTAGGCGCGTGCCCGCACGATGGAGGTCCTCTTCGACGTATCCGTCCCGGACCTGCTCAGGGGTCGGCGCGCCGTTCGCGCCGCCGTCGTACGTCCGCACCTGGAGTTGGGAGTGCTGGGCGAACCCGCCGAGTTCGTACTTGTAGACGTGGCTCTCGCGCTCGACGAGCGCTTCCTGCCCGCGCTCCGTGTGGACCCGGGCGGCGATTTGGTTGCCCATCGTCCCCGTCGGCACGTACATCGCGGCGTCCTTCCCGACCGCCTCGGCCGCGCGGCGCTCCAGTTCGTTGACCGTCGGGTCCTCGCCGTAGACGTCGTCGCCGACCTCGGCGTCGGCCGCGGCCGCCCGCATCTCCTCGCTCGGTGTCGTGACGGTGTCGCTGCGCAGGTCTATCACGTGCGCTCGTCCGCGCCGCAGCGCCAAAAGTGAGGCGTCACGGAGGCACTTCGATTCGAAAAGTCCTTTTCGTCGTTCGCGCGAAACGTGCGGTATGGACGACCGCATCCACCGGCACGCCGAAATCATCGTCGACCGCGCCATCGACCTCCAGCCCGACGAGAACGTCGTGGTGAGCCTGCCGCCGGTCGCCGAAGACCTCGCCGTCGCCCTCTACGAGGAAATCGGGAAGGTCGGCGCCAACCCCGTGATGCTCGCGCGCGGCGACCGCGGCATCGGCACGGACCGCGCCGCCCGCGCGTACCTCCGCGAAGTCGACCCCGACGACCTCACCGAGCCCGAACACCTCCTCCAGCTGTTCGAGCACGCCGACGCCGCCGTCGTCGGCCGTCCCCACGAGAACGTCAGCGAGCAGAGCGACGTCAGCACGGAGGTCGGCTCCGCGTTCGCCGCCGCCTACCGCGACGTGCTGAACGCGCGCCTCGACACGAAGTGGTGTCTCACGCACTACCCCGCGTCCGCGGACGCCCAGCTCGCGGAGATGTCCACGGAGGCCTACGAGGACTTCGTCTACGACGCGATGCTCAAGGACTGGGACGAGGTCGAGGCCCACCAGGAGCAGATGGTCGAGATTCTCGACCCCGCCGAGGAAGTCCGCATCGTCTCCGGGGACACCACCGACGTCACGATGAGCGTGAAGGACATGGTGACGCTCAACGACTGCGGGACGAACAACCTCCCCGCGGGCGAGGTGTTCACCGCGCCCGTCCCCGACAGCGTGGAGGGCGAGGTCACGTTCGACAAGCCGGTCTACCATCAGGCCCGCGAGATTCAGGGCGCGTGGCTCAAATTCGAGGACGGCGAAGTCGTGGACTTCTCTGCGGACCAGAACGAGGACGTCCTCGAAGGCATCCTCGAAACCGACGACGGCGCGCGCCGCCTCGGCGAACTCGGCATCGGGATGAACCGCGACATCGACCGGTTCACCTACAACATGCTGTTCGACGAGAAGATGGGCGACACCGTCCACATGGCGCTGGGTCGCGCGTACCCCGCGACGGTCGGCGAGGGCGTCGAGCAGAACGACTCCGCCAAACACGTTGACATGATCGTGGACATGAGCGAGGATTCCTACATCGAGGTCGACGGGGAAGTCGTCCAGCGCAACGGCACCTTCAAATTCGAGGACGGGTTCGAAGCGTAGCGAGAGTCGGAAGGGGCGAGCGCAGCGAGCGACTGAGACTCTCGGGAACTGCGAGCGGGGAGGGACGAACCGCGAGCCTGTCGTAGCGTGGCTCGGAGGGGGCGCGGCTCGGAGGGAGCGCAGCGACCGAGAACCGCGGAAATGGCGAGCGGCGACTTTTGGGAGCCGTGAGCAAACGAGCGAAGCGTACGAATGAGAGCCACGGGACTGACGAACAGCGAACGGCGTGAGCCGCGCCGAGCGCGTGCCCGGTAGCGAACAACCCGCGTTCGTGGTCGCTTTCCCCGCGAATTTTCGACGTGAACGCCGCCAGCGACGGGAAATCTACGCCACAAAAGGTTTGAAACCGCTCTGTTGTCGCGCTCCGACCGGAACGTGCCTTCTGGGCGCGAAGCGCGCCTCTCCGGCGCAGGTGTGTTATCACTTGCCAACCATCGTTTTAAGTCAGTGGCGTGTGTAAGCGTGTCACGTGCCAAAGCTCGACTGCCCCGACTGTGGTCGCGACATCGCGATGCACGAACTCGAAACGCGAACAGTCGCCCAGACCACGGGATTCGAGACGAGCTACCGCTGCCCGTTCTGCCGCGCGGACTTCGAGGAAGTCGCCCAGATGATGTGACCCTCGGCAGTTCGACGCGACGCCCCGGGCACGACCACGATTCTAGCGCTCGCTAGTCGCACGAACAGACCGTGGAGCCTGTTCGTCCATCTCGCAAACGCTACCGGGTCAGAGCACTCTCGGTTTCGTCGCCTACACACCCTCTCGAAGTCGGATTGCGTTCAACTGCGTGTCAAGCGTGTAGTCGGCGGCCATGTCGATGCCTACCGATTGGTTGTTCGCCGGCGGCGCCAACCGGAGCGTCTTCGCGTCCAACGGACACACTGGGATTCGAACCCAGAATCCTCCGCTTAGAAGGCGGATGCCTTATCCGAGTTTGGCCATGTGTCCACGGCTCGCCCGCTGGCGTCCGATACCTGTGCGTACCGCGTCATCGATTAAAAACCGACGGGTTGGCGCCGAGGAGTCGAAGCACACAGGTACGGTCGGCTGCTACGTCGGTGTAATGAGAGTTATCGGTACCGTGGGGATGCCGGGCAGCGGCAAGAGCGAGGCTGCCGCCGTCGCCGAGGAGCTCGGTGTGCCCGTCGTCATCATGGGCGACGTCATCCGGCAGGAGTGCCGGGACCGTGGCCTCGACCCGGCCGAGCACCACGGCCGCATCGCACAGCAACTCCGCGAGGAGAACGGCCCGGGCGCTATCGCGGAGCGCTCGCTGCCCATCATTCGCGAGCACCTCGAAGACAGCGACGTGGTACTGGTCGACGGCATCCGGTCGGGCGTAGAGGTCGAGCAGTTCCGCGAGGCGTTCGACGGCGCGTTCACGCTCGTCGAGGTGTACGCGCCCTACGACTTGCGCCGCGAGCGCATCGAGGGCCGCGGCCGCCCCGGGGACGTCGAGGGCGAGTCGCTCGCGGACCGCGAGGAGCGCGAGCGCGGGTTCGGGATGGACGAAGCCATCGAAGCCGCCGACGTTCGCATGGAGAACACGGGGAGCCTCGAGGAGTTCCACGAGCGCGTCACCGAACTCCTCACAGAGGAGGTCGACGACCCGCCGGAAGCAGGGGTGGAGGAGTCGTGAGCGACGACCAGGGCGTCCTCTACAGCGTGGACGTGGAACTGTCCGCGCCCGTCGAGCCGACGGAGGTCACGGACCGCGTCGCCGAGACGATTACCGGGCTGTTCCCGACTGCAGACGTCGAAACGCACGGAGATAGAGTTACCGCGGAGTGCCACGACGTCGAGCAGTTCCGCGAGCAGTTGTTCGAGCAGCGCATCCTCGACACCGCTCGGAAGGAGTTCCTGCGAAATCAGACGGACAGCGGCTTCAGTTTCGACTTGAAGAAGCAGGCGGCGTACGTCGGGAAGGTGAACTTCTCCGTGGGGAGCGCGGACGAACTCGGCGACCTCCACGTCGAGGTCACGGTGAACGAGCCGGACGTGGAGTCGTTCGTCTCGTACTTCGCGCCGCGGACGGAGGACGGCGAGCCGGTCGAGGCCGACGAGTAGTCACGCCAGCAGGACGGCGATTGCGACCGCGATGAAGACGACTTTTGCGGCGACGTTGACGGCGATGACTTTCGACCCGAAGCGCGCCCCCCAGATGCCGTACTGGAACGGAATCGAGCGCTTGAACGTCGACACCGCGAACGAGACGATGCCGCCGACGAGCATCGTCGCGACGGCTTCGCGGGCGGTGAACGTCCCGGGGACTTGGGGCGCGATGAAGATGGCGCCGGTCGTGGTGTCGACGGCGAACGTCGCGATGGCGGGCACGCTCGCCGATGGCAGCCCAACCAAATCGGTCAGCGGCGCGGCGGCGGCCGTGTACTCCGTCACGTCGTAGGCGGTCGTGAGGTAGACGACGGCGGTGTAGACGACTGCGAGGCGCGGCACGATGCGGACGAGTTTGTCCTTGGTCTTCGAGAGCGCGCCGCGGACGGCCTCGCCGCGCGTCTCCTCGTCGTCGCCGGGGAGGTCGACGTCAGCGTCGGTGGCGGGCGCGACGTTGCGCTCCGTGAGGAGCAGCGCTCCCGCCAGCACACCGGCGAGCGTGATGGCGAGGCTGACGCCGGCGCGCGCACCGACGTACATCAAGCCGACTTCCAGCCCGAGAATCGGAATCAGCACCGGTGCGTAGAACGTGAAGATGTGCTGGACGAACCCGAAGAACGTGTTGATGGTCACCGCAATCAGGGTCGCGCGGTCGTCGAGCACGCCGGCGTCCCGGTACTCCTTGAGCATCCCGTAGCCCGCAGTGGGGGACGCGGTGGTCGCCAGAATCGCTGTCCCCACCTCGTCAGGGAGGTTGGCGGGGCCGGTCAGCGGCTTCGCGAACCGCGCGACGTACTCCACCGCGCCGAACGCGACGGCGAGGTTCGCGAGTGTGAGGCCGACGGCGATGGCGACGGCGACGGCCGCGACCCGAGGGAGGACGTCCGCGAGGAGCGCCGCGAGTTGCACACCGGCTGTTCGCACGCCGGGGAATTACCGGTGTCGGTCGCGGCTACACGACCGCACCCACGACCAGCAGGAAGACGACGACACCGAGCACGTCGCAGGTCGTCGTCACGACGGGGATGACCACGTCGTCCGGGTCCAGTTGGAGTTCGAAGGCGGCGTAGGTCGCAGTGGTCGCGATGGCGACGGCGACGACCGCCAACAGCAGGCCCGAGGCCGCCGCGATGAAGACGACGGTGCCGAGGCCGAGCGCGGCGTCACCGAGCGCGTACCGGGCGAGCCACGCGCCCGCGCCGACCGCTGGGAACAGCGTGGCGGCGAGCGCGAACGTCGCGGCGGCGTTCCCCGCGAGCGCGTCGTCGGTCGGGTCGAACGCCAGCGTGCCGAGGTGGAACGCCGTCGACAGCCGGCTGGCGAGCACGCTCCCGAGGTTGCCGGCGACCGCGATGATGCCGGGGACGAGCGTCAGCAGTGAGGGGTACTTCGTGAGGACGTCGCGGCTGGCGTCCAACACGAGGCCGCCCCAGAGTTCGACGACGGTGAGCGCGACCAGCAGCGGGAACGTCGCCGCGACGATACCGCTGACGCTCCACTCCTCGGGCACTCACACCACCCCGGCGGCGATGGCGAGGCGCGCGCCGGCGAGCATCGTCGCGATACCGATGACGTCTCCCGTGGTAGTGACGACGGGGCCGGCGAGCGCGTCCGGGTTGAGGCCGCGCCGGAACCCCACGAACACCGTGAGGATGACGACGAGCGTGAGGCCGAGCCCGGAGAGCACGCCCGCGACGAGCGCAACGACGACGAGCGCGGGGAGCGGCGCGACCGCGAGGTCGAGCGCGTGGCGGATGCCGTACCCGACGGTCGCGGCGACGGCGGAGATGACGACGCCGTTCAGCATCGCCGCGGCGACCGCCGAGCGCACACGCCGGTCGGGCACGCCCAGTTCGGGTTCGACCAGTCCCTGGTGGAGGCCGGTCGCGAGGCGCGCGCCCAGCGACCCGTAGACGCTCCCGCGGGTCGCCAGCAGCGCGGGGACGATAGTGAGGAGGCCGGGGACGACGGTGAGTTCGCGCTCCATCCCGCCGAGTACGACCCCGGAGAAGACGCTCGCGACGGCGGACAGCACGAGGATGCCAAGCGCCTCGCGGTAGGCGTCCTCGGCGACCGCGCGAATGGTCATGGCCGGGGGAACGCGCCCACCGCGGAAAAAACCCGCCGGCGGGCGTGGCTTTTTGCGGTACGCGTGCGAACCCCCACTCGTGAGCGAGGCCCCCGAGACCGTCGCCGCGCGGCTCCGCGAACGCGCCCGCCGCCTCCGCGAGCAGGCGGTCACCGAGCACGCCGACGGCGACGCGCGCGTGTTCGATCCGCAGCCGGTCGACCCGCCGCCGCACGCGACCGACGACCCGTTCCCCGAGTCCGTCGACGAGCAACTCGACCGGCTGCCGGGTGTCGGCGGCCTCGTGGTCGTCGAGGATGGGCGCGTGCTCGGCGTCCAGCAGGGCTACCGGGAGGGCTGGACGAACCCGGGCGGCGCGCAGGACCCCGGCGAGTCGCTCGCGGAGACGGCGGTCCGCGAGACCCGCGAGGAGACCAACATCGAGGCCGAGGTGACGGGCGTGCTGTACGCCCGCGACTTCGCTATCGACTACGGCGGCCCCGAACGCGTCCACGTCCCACTGGTCGTGTTCACGGGGCGTCGCGTCGGCGGCAGTCGCGCCGCGCCGCTCGTCCGCGTCTCGTCGGGCGAACCCGAAATCGAGGACGTCCGCTGGTTCGACGCGGCGTCGCTGCCCGACGACTTCCGGGACCGCGAACTGATTCTGGAGTTGCTGTAGCTACACGCCGTCCGTCCGCAGGAGGTAGACGAGCGCGCCCGCGCCGCCGAACACGACTGCGCCGGCGAGCCACGGCGCGCGTTTGGGTGGGTTCTCGTGGCGTCCCGACCGCCCGTCGAGGAAGACTGCGACCGGGGCGAGCGCCCACGAGTGTGCGAACACCGTCGCACCGAGGGGGAACGTGAGGTCGAACGCCGACAGCGCCAGCCCCACCGCGAACGCGACGATGGTTCCTGCGAGGACGTCTTGCCAGACGCTCGCGGCCTGTTCGGGCGTGTCGACGACCGCCGCCTTCCGCGCGAGGTACGCCGCCGCGACGCCGACGTTCAGGACGGGGATTGCGCCGCCCGCCGCCCACGGGAGCGGACGCGGGGACCACATCGTGTCCACCGTCTGCCACGCATCGTAGCCCAGCGAAGACGCGAGCACGACGACCGCGGCCGCGAACAGCGGCGTCGCCGCGAACTGGTACGCCGTCCACGCGAGGAAGAAGCCGAGCAAGCCAGCGACCGCGCCGGCGACGATTGCGACCTCCGACAGCGAGTGCGTGTTCTCGCTCGCGGGAACCGTCCGCTCGCGGAGCGCCTGCGTTCCCGCCACGTCGACGCGGTACGCGCCGTCCTTGGATTCGAGGACGACGCGTTCCCCGTCGAGCGCGCCCGGATTGCCGGCCGGCTCGCCGACCGCGTCCAGCACGCGCGCCAGCCGACTGCTCGCGTGGCCGCCGCTGGGCCACGCCTCGAAGACGCGAACGCTCCCGCGCTCGCCGTCCTCGGACTCGCGTTCGACCACGAGTTCGAGCGCGTGGCTGGCGTCCACGTCGAAGGGGTACGCGTCGGGCACGTCGTCGACCGGCACGCGCGTCACTCGCCGGACGCGCGCCTCCCGTGTGGTCGACTCTCGTGCACTCATCCACCCCGACGTACGCGCCCGACGGCAAAACAGTACTGGTCGGCCCGGTTAGAACATGCCGCCGAACCCGCCGCCACCGCCGCCACCGCCGCCCTGCTGCATCTGTTTCATCATCCGCTGCATGTCGCCGTCGCCCATCCCCTGGAACTGCTTCATCGTCTGGGACATCATCTTGTGCTGGTCGAGCAGTTCCCGGATGGTGTCCTCGCTCTGCCCGGAGCCCTTCGCGATGCGGCGGACCTGCGAAGCGCCGACCGAGCGCGGGTTCTCCAGTTCCTCCTCGGTCATCGAGTCCATGATGACCTCGAAGTTCCGCATGCGCTCCTGGGTGACGTCCATGGCGTCGTCCGGGAGCTGGTCCATCATTCCGCCGCCCATCCCCGGAATCATGTCCATCACTTGGTCGAGGGGGCCCATGTTGTCCATGGCCTCCATCTGCTTGCGCATGTCCTTCAGCGTGAACTCTCCCTTCATCAGGTCCTCGGGGTCCCAGTCGTCGTCCTCTTCGAGCCCCGTCTCCTCCATCGCGCGCTCGACGCGCTCGGTGAGCTGTTTGAGGTCGCCCATCCCGAGCAGCCGCGAGATAAAGGAGTCCGGCTCGAAGCGCTCGATGTCTTGGACCGTCTCCCCGGTCCCGAGGAACGCGATGGTCGACCCCGTCTCGTCGACCGCGGTCAGCGCACCGCCACCTTTCGCCGTCCCGTCGAGTTTCGTGATGGCGACGCCGTCGATGCCGATTGCCTCGTCGAACTCGCGGGCCTGGTCTTTCGCGCCCTGCCCGATTGCGGCGTCGAGCACGAGCAGATTGCGGTCGGGGTCGACCGCGCGCTCGATTTCCTCGATTTCGCTGATGAGGTCGTCTTCGAGCGCGTGGCGGCCCGCCGTGTCCACGATGTGGACGTCCGCGTCCTCGGTGGCTTCGAGGCCGTCCCGAGCGATCTTCACGGGGTCGTCCTCGTCCGGGTCGCCGTAGAACGCGACCTCCGCGCGGTCGGTCATCTGGTCGGCTTGGTCGTAGGCGCCCGGGCGGAACGTGTCCGTCTGGATGACTGCGGGGCGCAGTCCCTTCTTCGAGAACCACCACGCCATCTTCGCCGCGGTGGTCGTCTTCCCCGACCCCTGCAGACCCGCCAGCAGGATAGTCTGGTTTTCGAGGGGAATCTCGGTGGAGTCGCCGACGAGGTCGACGAGTTCCTCGTAGACGATGCGGAGCACGTGGTCGCGGGCGGACGTGCCGCCCGGCGGCTCCTCTTCGAGCGCGCGTTCTTCGATGGAGTCCGATAGCTCCATCACGAGGCTCACGTCGACGTCGGCTTGGAGCAGCGACCGCTGAATCTCCTTGACGATCTCGTCGACGTCCTCCTCGGAGATGCGGGACTTCCCACGGAGCTTGTCGAGTGTCCCCCGCAGGGAACTCCCGAGGTCGTCGAGTACCATTGTTACCAGTCAGTAGGCGTCCGGCCCGTAAGAGCCTTTTTCTGCGTAGCGCGGTCGACCGCAGGGAGACCACGGAAATACGAGCGGTGACCAACGGGAGCCGTGAGTAGCGTGGCGAGCGAAGCGAGCCACGTCACAGCGAGCGGTGAGCGATAGCGAACCGCGAGCAGCGTCCCGGCGCGCCACGTCACAGCGAGCGCGGAGCGAAGCGATGCGCGAGCCGCGTGGTCGACCGCAGGGAGACCACACTGCGTTCGAACTCTCGGTGTGTTTTTGTCGAACCGTTGTGACGACTCTGTATGGGCCTCCTCAGTGAGCGACCGCTAGGCTTCGAGATTATCGCGGTCTGGACTGGACTACTCGGGCTCGCGAGCCTCGTTCTGTCAGTTCCGCGGTCACTGACGTATCTCCCCGTCGGCGTCCTCTACGTGGCCGGTTCGTACGGTCTGTGGCGACAAACCAGACGTGGTGCGGCAGTCCTCGTCGCCGCGTGGGTCGTCGGTGCGGCCCATTCGGCTTTCGTCGTGGGGCAGGGACTTCCACTCCTCGGGGCCGTGCTCGTCGCCGGCTACGTTTACCACCGGAGAGCAGCTCTCAAGCCCTGACGAGTTCACTCGCCGACGAGGTAGCGGTCTAGGTGCCGCCCCCACAGTCGGTACGTTCAACCGCACCGATGCCGTACGCCTGTTCGTGCCTACGTACGCTACGAGAGCGCTCGTCTCCGTGCTCTGTGAACTCGCGGCCGACGCCGACCCGGACGGCATCTCGGTTCGGCTCGCCGCGACCCCCGCGGGCGACCTACAGCCGACCGACGGCCCCCTGACGGGGCTGGACGCGGGGACGCCCGTGCTCTCGGATTTCTACTTCCCGGACGCCGGGTCGTCGCTCACCGGCGTCTTCGGGATGGACCTCGCGGCGCCCACCGGGCAGACGGCTGGTCGGTTCGTCTCCCACCCGGACGGCGACCCGACGGTCTCGGTCACGGACGACCTGCACGCGACCGTGCTGGTGGCGGTTCCGCCGTGGGACGCCGACGATGTCCGGGCGTACGACCGCGACGACAAGCGCCTGGACTTGGTGCTCGTGGCCGCGGAGACGCCCGACCCCGAGACGCCGCTCTGAGGAGCGCCGCGGCTGGGCGGCGCGGGAGAACGCAGAAATCGGGAATCAGTCTTCGAGCAGGTCGTCGACGAGCGCCTCCGGGTCGAACTTCTGGAGGTCGTCGTACCCCTGCCCGGTGCCGAGGAACAGAATCGGCTTCCCCGTGACGTGCGACACCGAGATGGCGGCGCCGCCCTGACTGTCCGCGTCGGCCATCGTCAGAATCGTGCCGTCGATGCTCGCGGCGTCGTCGAACTCGCGGGCGCGGTTGACCGCGTCCTGTCCGGCGACCGCTTCGTCGACGAACACCGTG
The DNA here is from genome assembly GCF_001485535.1 of Halobacterium sp. CBA1132. Lineage (NCBI taxonomy): Archaea > Methanobacteriati > Methanobacteriota > Halobacteria > Halobacteriales > Halobacteriaceae > Halobacterium > Halobacterium sp. CBA1132. The sequence continues at coordinate 2,437,070 of NZ_BCMZ01000001.1, read as the reverse complement.
TAGTCGGGGTCGACAACGCGGTCGAGCTTCTCCAGTTGCGTCATCAGGTCACTGGACGTGTGCAGTCGACCGGCAGTGTCGCCGAGCACGACATCGATGTCGTTGGCTTCGGCGTACTCCACGGCGTCGTACACGACCGCAGTCGGGTCGCCGCCCTGCTCGTGGCTGATGAGTTTCACGCCGAGGTTGTCGGCGTGCTCCTGGAGTTGCTCGTTCGCGCCGGCGCGGTACGTGTCGCCGTTCGCCAGCACGACCGAGTACCCCTGATTCTCGAGTCGCTTCGCGAGTTTCGCGATGGTCGTCGTCTTCCCGACGCCGTTGACGCCCGTGAACACGACCGTCACCGGCTTCTCGGCCTTGTCGATGGCGTCCTCGAAGTCGAAGCCGTTGACGTCGATGACCGACAGCAGCGCGTCGCGGAGCGCGTCCTCGACGAGCGCGCCCGTCGACTGCGTGAACTTCTTCTCCTCGCCGACGAGGTCCGACCGAATCTGGTCGAGAATCTCCTCGGCGACGCTCATCTCCACGTCGCTCTCCAGCAACGCGAGTTCGAGTTCGCGCAGCGGGCCGTCGAGGTCCTCCTCGTCGATGACGACGCGACCCCGAGCCAGCGACGACGCCTTGCTCACGAAGCCGCCGCTGGAACTCGTGTCCTCCGTAGACTCCTCCTCGACGGCTTCGGCCTCGGTCTCGTCCGTCTCGGTGGCCTCGGATTCGGCCGCCGCGGCGTCAGCCTCGGGCTCGGCTTCGGCAGCCTCGTCGCTGTCGAGTTCTTCGGCGTTCTCCTCCGCGACCTCCTCGGCGTCCTCGCGGAAGTTCGAAAGTTTGTCCTTCAGCCCGTCGAACATGCCCTTATTCGCCGCCCTGCTGCTGGCCCTGCATCTGCTGTTGCATCATCTGTTGTTGGGCCTGCTGGGCCTGCTGTTCGAGCGCGGACTGCTCCTCCTCGACCTCGGCGATCTCGGAGCGGACCTCCTCGATGCGCTCGTCGAGCGTGTCGCGCTTCTCGTCGAGCACGTCGGCCGCGTCGTCGGCGTCCTGCTCGGCCGCGTAGCCGCCGCCGAGGCTGACGACGACCTCGTCCATGTCCTGCACTTCGGCGCGGACGTACGCGTCGCCGCCGAGCGGGACCTGCACGGTCGAGCCGGTCTCGAGGACTTCGAGGGCTTCCTGCGCCTCGTCGACCTCGACCTTCTCGGCTTCGAGTTCCTCGACTTCCTCCTCGAGTTCCTCTTTCTCCTCTTCGAGGGCCTGAATTTCCTGTGAAAGCTGCTGAAGCTGCTGTTGACCGCCGCCGCCTCCAAGACTCATACCCAAAATTCGGAGAGCGAGCGGGAAGTATCTTCCTACTCGGGAACTCGATGGCGCGCCGAGACGCCCGCGCTCGCGGGCGACAGCGCTCCTGCCGGAAGTGGTGGCGCGGCGAAAACGAGGGTGACAGCGGCGTCAGTCGATGAAGCCGAGCGCGTCGTCGATGCGCCCGAGTTCCGGGCCGGTGGTGTCCTCGCCGACGACGTAGCCGTCGTCGTTGGCGACGAGACCGGAGCCGACCAGCGGCGCGCCGTAATTCACGGTCCCGATGTCCGCGGGGACGCCGAGGGCGTCCTCGATCGCGTCGAGCTCCTCGTCCGTGGACTTCGGGTGGCAGAGCACGCCGTCGTTCGTCGCGACGGCAGCAGTGCCGACGGTGTTCACGCCCGCGAGGCGGCCGCGGGTCACGGGCACGTCGAGGGCGTCTTCGACGGCGCCGACGGCCTCCCGGGAGAGCTCCGAGTGGACGTACGCGCCGTGGTCGTTCGCGACGACGACGTTGCCGGCGGCGTTCACGCGTCCGGGGAGTTCGCCGACGGTGACGTCGGCGGCGTCCTCGATGCGGTCGCGTTCGCGCTGCCGGATGCGGCTGCTCGCCAGTAGGCCGTTGGCGTTGCCCGCGACTAGCGAGCCGACCGTCGACGAGCCGCCGACGTTCGTCGGGACGGCGGGGACGCCGAGTTCGTCGGCGAGTTCGTCGGTCAGCTCCTCGGAGATGTCCGGTCTGACGACGACGCAGTCGTTGGTCGCGCGGGCGAAGACGCCGACGTACGGGGACCCGAGGAAGGCAGCGCGTAACAAGTTCTTACTCTTCGTATTCGGCTTCGACGACGGTCTCGCCGTCCTCGACGAAGCGCGCGGCGTGCACGCGGACCTTCCGCGGCGGGTTCTTCTGGCCTTCCGACCAGATGGCCTCGTTGATGGAGGGGTCCAGACGGACCTCGTCCTCCTCGACGGCGAAGTGCTTCGCGAGGTGTTCGCGGATGATGGTCATCGCCTGTCCGGCCTGCTCGTGTTGGGGCACCTTCGTCACGTCGCGCAGCGGGACGGTGACGATGCGCTCCTCGAAGTCGCTGGCGGACATTATTCGTCGGTGTTGTTACGCCGCCAGTTGCGGCGCTTCGGGTTGCGCTGGACGTCCCGGTTCGTCTTCATCATGACCCACGCGGGCACGCGGCTGTTCTGGCGTTCGAGTTTCGCCAGTCGCTTCTTCTGCGCCTTCGATTTCTTGCCCATAGTGGTCGTCGCTACCACCGCCGTCGTTAAAACGTTGTTCTTCTGAAGCCGCCTCAGGCCGTCTAGAGGTCGACGGCGTGGACAGTCTCGTACTCGGGCCCGGCCGGCGTGAGCGTGCTCTCAGTGAGTCGGACCTCGTCGACGCGCACCGTTCCGACCTCGGGGTGGCGCTCCTCGACGAGACGCTGGACGAGTTCCTTGCCGCCAGCGTGGTTCATGCGGGCGAGCGTGACGTGGGGCGTAAACTCGTGGTCCTCGGCCTCGAAGCCGTGCTCGTCGACGAACTCGGTCTCGATGCCCTCGTGGAGCCGGGCGAGCTCGGCGCTGCCGGCGTCGACGCCGAGCCACACGACAGAGATGTAGTCCAGACTCGGGAACACGCCCAGTCCGGCCAGTTCCGCGTCGAACGCTTCGACGCCGCTCTCGTCAACCGCTCGCTCCAGCGCACCCGCGAGTTCGCGCTCGCGGCCCTCGTCGACCTCACCGAGGAACTTCAGCGTGACGTGGGCCTGCTCGGGGTCCACGAAGTCCAACCCCGACGCCTCGGCAAGTGCTCCCTGTAGGTCGGCGACGGAATCGGCGAGTCGCTCCGGGAGGTCGACACTGACGAACAGCCGCATACCGGCCGTTCTCGGTGCGTTGCCCTTAACCTCCCGGCCGCGCTAGTCGGGCGTATGACTGACCGAGAGGAGCCCGAGCCGCCCGAGGACCCGGTCGCGGACCACGACTTCTCCGAGGGGGAGGGCTTCGACGACCCCTACGAGGGGTTCGACCTCGACCCGCCGGAGCTCTCCGTCGACGACCCGTCGAGCGTCGACCCCGTCGACAGCCGCGTCGTCAGCGACTCGCTGGACGAGCGCGTCGTCCAGAACGACGACGTCGACGCCGACGAACTCGTCGACGTCGGCCTCAGCTACCTCGGCATCAACCGCAACGAGCAGGCCGCGGACGCCTTCGAGCGCGCCGCCCGCTTCACCGACGACGAGAACCTCGAACAGGAGGCGTGGGTGAACAAGGGCATCGCGCACGGCCAGATGGAGGAGTGGGACGAGGCCGTCGGCTCCCACCGGGAAGCCCTCTTCGTCGCCGAGGACGGCGACTTCGAGGCGGAAGCGCACACGAACCTCGCGTACGCCCTCTGGGAGTTCGACGAGGACGAGGAGGCCTACTACCACGCGGAGAAGGCCGTCCGGGAGAACGACCGGCTGCCACAGGCGTGGTACAACCTCGGCTACATCGAGAACGAGCGCGACCGCCACGAGCAGGCCCTCGACGCGCTGAACAACGCCGTCCGGCTGGGCTTCCAGCAGGCCGATGTCTACGAGGAGAAGCAGCGCGCCCTCGAAGCGCTCGGCCGCGACGAGGAAGCCCAGAAGGTCGCCCAGCAGGCCGAAGACATCCGGGAGGCCCAGGAGCGGGACCTCGTCGAGCGCGAGTGATGATACTCAGCGAGCGACAGACCGACCGCGGCCTCCTCGTCACCGCCTGCGACCCCGACGTCCTCGGGGAGACGTTCGCCAACGGCGACACGGAGTTCACCGTGAACGAGGAGTTCTACGGCGGCGAGCGCGTCGACCCGGACGCCGTCCGCGAGTCGCTGGCCCGTGCGAACGTCGCGAACCTCGTCGGCGTCGACGTCGTCGACCTCGCCATCGAGGAGGGCCACGTCGAGGAAGCGAACGTGCTCGACCTCGACGGCACCGTGCACGCGCAGTTCATGCGGCTGTAGTAACTCCCAAACACAAGTTTTTATGCGTCTGTTTTATCTAACTCATGAAGTAACAGGCAGATGCCCCTTTCTCAATCAACAGACGTAGCACTACGTCTGATATCTGGAATCTATCTTTTACTTCCGCTGCTCGCGATACTTCTTCAAACTATGGTGAGTTTCTACGCGCGTCACAGCAGCGATCTCTCTGTTGTGAGGAAAACAACATCTCTTATTGTTGCTCTTATTGGATTTATTGTATTAGCTCTCGCCGGTCTATTGTTCGTTGTCGTCATTATTGGGAGTCAACTTGACCCACTCTTGAAGTGGGGTGCAGGTCTCTCTTTAGGTGGGTTAGTGATATTCGGATTGGCTGTTGGTCTACTTGTGAGAGATGTCCTCACTGAATTAGAACAATAAAATTGTGAAAATGTTCAAGAGTAAAATTAAGCCGAGCAATTTGGTGACGGCTCTTCTTGGACTGTTAGTTGTAACTATGGTCGGCGTCCTCCTAATCGCATTTCTGTCTTCTAATCTGGATAGCTCATCAACTATCTTGTCTATCGTTCTGGCGTCTATATCCACAGTTTTAGCCCTTTTTGCCGTCCTATTGGTATACCAACACCGCCTTCTCTCCCAAGAGAGAAAAGAGAAAATTCAGGCAATTGAAACACTCTCCAAAATAGAGGAACAATACCATCCTGATGTGGTAGTTCAGTCGTGGAGTATCGGCTCCGACTTCGCATCGGTCACGCTATCGAATCATGGATTTGGGGCTGCTAAATCCTTCCAGTTAACGGTGGCTGCTGAAGTATACAAATCTGATGAGCTCATCTCAATCGTTCCTGATCTACTGAATGTTGGCATGCACCGGGTTAGCAAGCGTGAAAAGGACGCGATCCAACCAAGCGAATCTGATGTCGAGTTCCGGTCGGAAGATTCTCTCTCATTTGATTCGGACGCTACAAGCGAAATAGCTCAGTATGATAGTGAATCTATAAAATACAACGTTAAATTAGAATTTGAGGATCTTATCGATAATCAACATGAGAAATTAGTTTTCACGGTTGACACTCCCTCTGGCACAGAAGTTACTAATATCCATGACGCGATTGAGGAGGGATTCACAACTGTCGAGAGTACCGCACACACCAAAGGAGATTCGCAGCCAACTATTCTCTTTGTGGATGATGAGAAGCCCCTTGCGGATCTTTTTGCTACTTGGTTGAGTGATGAGTATGAAACAATTCCTGTCTATTCGGGGCAGGAAGCCATTGAGCATCTGGAGGACGCGGACTTGGTTTTCGTTGACCGTCGATTGCCGGAAATGTCCGGTGATAGAATTGCCGAAGTTGCAAGAGAGCGAGGATATGATATCCCAATTGTCGCTCTAAGCGCTGTTGATCCGTCGCCTGAAATATTGGATGTCCCGTTTGATGATTACCTTCTAAAGCCGATGGCACGAGATGTCCTCATTGAGGAAGCTGATCGGCTACTTGAGATACGGGATTTCTCCAATGAATTTCGAGAATATTTCCGGCTCCAATCGTTGACAACTACACTTCGTACCCACGGTGATGTGGAGGAATTAGAAGAGGATGAGCGCTACTTAGCTGCTGTAGAAAAGGTCCGTGAAATGGAGGAGGATCTGGACATCAATCAGAAAAAGTAATTCTGGTTCCATATTTCTGAACATTATACTTTTACAGCACCGAAGAACAGTAGTGTCCCCGCCCCCTACCTGCGCGTAATGGAAGCCACCGAGCAGGACCCCCTCGACGTCGACGCCATCCGGGCCGACTTCCCCATCCTCGACCGGGAGGTCAGCGACGGTCAGCCGCTCGTCTACCTCGACAACGCGGCGACGACGCAGACGCCCGAGCAGGTCGTCGACGTCTTCTCCGACTACTACCGCGGGTACAACGCGAACGTCCACCGCGGCATCCACCAGCTCAGTCAGGAAGCCTCCATCGCCTACGAGGAGGCCCACGACCGCCTCGCGGAGTTCGTCGGCGCGGACGGCCGCGAGGAGATGATTTTCACGAAGAACACCACCGAGTCCATCAACCTCGTGGCGTACGCGTGGGGACTCAACGAGCTCTCGGAGGGCGACGCGGTCGTACTCTCGGAGATGGAGCACCACTCGTCGTTCGTGACGTGGCGCGAGATCGCGAAGAAGGTCGGCGCGGAAGTCCGCTACATCCGCGTGGACGACGACGGCTACCTCGACATGGACCACGCCGCCGAACTCATCGACGACGACGTCGAGATGGTTTCGGTGGTCCACGCCTCGAACGTCCTCGGCACCGTCAACCCGATGCGCGAACTCGCGGACCTCGCCCACGAGCAGGACGCGCTCATCCTCGGTGACGGCGCCCAATCCGTCCCGAACCGCCCCGTCGACGTGAAGGAACTGGACGTCGACTTCTACGTCTTCTCCGGGCACAAGATGGCCGGCCCGACCGGCATCGGCGGTCTCTACGGCAAACAGGAGATTCTCGAAGACATGGAGCCGTTCCTCTACGGCGGCGACATGATTCGGCGCGTCTCCTTCGAGGACACCACGTGGAACGACCTCCCGTGGAAGTTCGAGGCCGGCACGCCGCTCATCGCGCAGGGCATCGCGCTCGCGGAAGCCGCCGACTACCTCGACGACGTCGGCATGGAGGCGATTCAGGCCCACGAGGAGCGCATCACGGAGTACGCCTACGAGCGCCTCGACGAATTCGACGACGTGGAAATCTACGGTCCGCCCGCGGACGACCGCGGCGCCGTCGTCGCGTTCAACGTCGACGGCATCCACGCCCACGACCTCGCGTCGATTCTGAACGACCACGGCGTCGCCATCCGCGCCGGCGACCACTGCACCCAGCCCCTCCACCAGAAGCTCGACATCGCTGCGTCCGTGCGTGCCTCGTTCTACCTCTACAACACCAAAGAAGAGGTCGACGCGCTCGTCGACTCGCTGGACGCCGCGCGCGAGATTTTCAACTAGCGCACGCACTTTTTGCTGCGCTCGCGGCGCTTCGCGCCGCTCGACTTGCAAAAACTTGCGGAAAAAGCGCTTCGTCCTCCCTACGGTCGTCCTCGCGCCCGAGCGCTCACTGCGTTCGCGCTCGGTGAATCGCGCGGCGAAGCCGCGCGAATGCGACTCCCGGTAGTTAGCGTGTCGTTCCGCGGAACGTTTTTACGGCGTTCTGCCCTACGAACGCTCAATATGAGTATGGGCTCGGACATGTACCGGCAGCAGATTCTCGACCACTACCGCAACCCCCGGAACCACGGCGAGCTCGGCGACGCGACGTTCTCCCGCGACGGCTACAACCCCTCGTGTGGCGACGAACTGGAGTTCGACGTGAAGCTCGAAGACGACGGGGAGACCATCGAGCGCGTGGCGTTCCGCGGCGACGGCTGCGCCATCAGCCAGGCCTCCGCGAGCATGCTCACGCAGAAGCTCCCGGGGATGACCCTCGAGGAAGTGAAAGAGCTCGACACCGACGACGTCCTCGACATGCTCGGCGTCGAAGTGACGCCGATGCGCGTGAAGTGCGCGGTGCTCTCCGAGAAGGTCGTCCAGGACGGCGCGAAAATCTACGAGGGCGAAGCCGACGTCAACGAGACGACCACCGAAGACGACGACTAACGCTCGCCGATACTCTCACTTCTCGTCTTTCCACGAAAAAGCAGCGACTGCTCTCGTTCTGTCATCCAACCAGCGCTGCAAGCATTCGCGGTGCGAGCGGCTTGAAAAGCCCGAGCACCGCGATTCACTGCGCGAACGAGCGTAGCGAGGGAGCGCAGGCCGACGACTGACCAAAGCGAGCGTAGCGAGCGGCGGTCACGTGAGTGAAGCGAACGTGACCTCGGTAGAGCTCCACTCTGCCGGTGGGAAGGAGGAGTGCTTTTAGCGTAGCTTTTGCCAGGGAGCGCGCCGTAGGCGCGCGACCGCAGCAAAAGGTACTGCTATTCGGGCTTAATCCCGCCGTCTTGGACGCGCATGACGGCTTCGCCGTCGGCGAGGTTGGGCGCGTCGACGAGTTTGACGATGCGCTTGTCGTTCTTGGACTTGCGGAGGTACATCCGGAACGTGGACTTGTGGCCGAGGATGTTGCCACCGATGGGCTTCGTGGGGTCACCGAAGAAGGAGTCCGGGTTGGACTGCACTTGGTTGGTGACGACGACGGCGGCGTTGTAGAGGTTGCCGACCTTGTCGAGGTCGTGGAGGTGTTTGTTGAGTTTCTGCTGGCGGTCGGCGAGTTCGCCGCGGCCGACGTACTCCGCGCGGAAGTGCGCAGTCAGGGAGTCGACGCAGAGCAGTCGGACGGGATAGTCGTCGTCCTCGTACTCGGAGGCGATGTCCTGGGCTTTCTCCGCGAGGAGCATCTGGTGGTTGGAGTTGAACCCCTTCGCGACGTGAATCTTGTCGAGGAACTCCTCGACGAGCGCCTCCATCGCTTCCTCGTCGTCGGGACTGCCGTCGATGTCGCGGTCGTCCATCGCGGCCTGAATCTTCTCGTCGCTGAGCCCGCGCACCATGTCGTCGATGCGTTCGGGGCGGAACGTGTCCTCGGAGTCGATGAAGATGGCGCGTCCGTGCAGGCCGCCCTGTTCTTGGGGGAGTTGGACGTTCACCGAGAGCTGGTGGGTGACCTGGGATTTGCCGGCGCCGAACTCGCCGTACACTTCCGAGATGGACTGGGTCTCGATGCCGCCGCCGAGCATCTCGTCGATCTCGGGGACGTTCCACGTGAGTTTGCCGATCTGTTCGCGGCGTTCGAGGACGGTCGCGCCGGTCTCGAAGCCGCCGACGTCGGCGGCTTCGCGGGCGCCCTGGATGACGTCTGCGGCGGTGCTGTCGCCGATGTCTGCGGTGTTGGAGAGTTCGCCGGCGGACGCGACGGCGATGCTCTGGAACGACTCGAATCCGTTCTCTCGGAGTTTCTCCGCGGTCGCGGGGCCGACGCCGGGGAGTTCCTCGAGGTCTGCTTCGGGCATGTATACAGAGGTTGTCCCTACCGCATCATAAAGCCTCGTATACACCGAACTGAAAGTGAAACTGGCGGGCGGAATCGTCCGCTCGCTGTCCGACGAGCCTGCGACGGGCAACTTAACAGGCAGCGCGGCCTACCGCGGTGTATGACTGACGCAGGCACGTTCTGCCCCCGCTGCGGCGACGCCATCGACGCTGGCGACGCTGCCGCCGAGCGCGACGACGCTCGTGGCGCACAGCAGGCGTCGGAGTCGTCTGCTGGCGTCACCCGCCGCGAGCGCTCGCTGTGTGACGCCTGCTACTTCGAGGACTTCGAGTTCGTGGACGCGCCCGAGCGCATCGAAGTGATGGTGTGTGCGCGCTGCGGCGCGGTCCACCGCGGGAACCGCTGGGTGGACGTCGACGCCGACGACTACACCGACGTCGCCATCGAGGAGGTCAGCGAGGCGCTGGCGGTCCACGTCGAGGCCGAGGACGTCGACTGGGAGGTCCGTCCCGAGCAGGTCGACCAGAACACGATTCGGATGCACTGCCTGTTCACGGGCGTCGTCCGCGGCGAGGTCCAGACCGAGGAGGTCACCGTCCCGGTGAAAATCAGCCGGCAGACGTGCAAGCGCTGCGGCCGCATCGCGGGCGACTCGTTCGCCTCCATCGTACAGGTGCGGGCGGACGGCCGCGACCCGACCAGCGACGAGACCGAGCGCGCCACCGAACTCGCCCACCGCATCGTCGCGGAGATGGAGGAGACGGGCGACCGGAACGCCTTCGTCACGGACGTCTCCGACGCCGAGTCCGGCATCGACCTGAAGCTCTCGACGAACAAGATCGGTCTGAAACTCGCGAACAAACTCATCGAGGAGTTCGGCGGCGGCTTCGAGGACCACGAGAAGCTCGTCACCGAGGACGAGGACGGCAACGAGGTGTACCGCGTGACGTACGCCGTCCGCCTCCCCGAGTTCAAGCCCGGCGACGTCATCGACCTCGCGGACGACGACGGCGGTCCCGTGCTCGTGCGGTCGGTCCACGGCAACCTCAAGGGCGTCCGCGTCACGACGGGCGAGTCCTACGAGGCCAGCTACGAGGACGGCGACTCGCCCGACGCCCGCAAACTCGGCGAGCGCGACGACGCCACGGACGCCACCGTCGTCACCGTCGAGGACGACAACGCCGTCCAGATTCTGGACCCCGAGACCTACGAGTCCAAGACGGTCCCGCGGCCGGACTACCTCGACGACGACGCCGCCACCGTCCCCGCGCTCAAGTCCCGCGCCGGCCTCCACGTCCTCCCCGAGGCGTGATGGCGCTCGCCGTCGTCGTGCCGAAAGCCGACACCGAGGCCCGTATCGCCGACTTGGAAGCCGAGAGCGTCTACGACGACTCCCGCAAGGTCGCCGAACACGACGCCGAGCACGTCGAACTGCCGGTCACCGAGCGCCCCGGCGAGACGACCTTCGAGCGCGTCGTCGAACAGGACGACCCGGAGGTGCGCGCGCCCGGACTCGACGACCTGCTCGCGGAGCGCGGCTGGAGCGAGGCTGAGCGCGACCGCGCGCCCTCGTCGTGGGCGGTCGTCGGCACCGTGATTCTCGCGGACTTCACTGACTGCCCGCGCCCCGTCGAGGTTGGCGAGGCGTTCTTAGAACTCCACGGGGAGGCCGACACCGTGCTCGCGCGCGGCGGCATCGACGGCGAACACCGCGAACCCGACGTCTCCGTCATCGCGGGCGAAGGCGACACCGAGACCGTCCACACCGAGCACGGCACGAAGTACGCCATAGACCTCTCGCGAGTGATGTTCGCGCCCGGGAACAAGGCCGAGCGCGCCCGCATGGGCGAGGTCGTCAGTGAGGACGAGCGCGTCCTCGACATGTTCGCGGGCATCGGCTACTTCGCGCTCCCGATGGCGCGCGCCGGCGCCCGCGTCACCGCCGTCGAGAAGAACCCCGAGTCGTTCCGCTACCTCGCCGAGAACGCTCAACTCAACGGCGTCAGCCGAAATCTGGACTGCGTACTCGGGGACTGCCGCGACGTCGACACCGAGGCCGACCGCGTCGTCATGGGCTACTACGACGCGCTCGGCGGCGGCCCCGTCGACGACGTGGAGACGCGTGAGGGTGGCCCGGGCTATCTGGACGCCGCGCTCGACAACCTCGTTTCGGGGGGTGTCCTGCACGTCCACAGCGCCGTCCCGGAGGCGGAACTCTGGGAGCGTCCCGAGTCGCGACTCCGCGCTGGCTGCGAGCGCGCCGGGAGAGCGGTCGACGTGGCGGACCGACGCGTCGTGAAGTCCCACAGCGCGGGCGTCGAGCACGTCGTGTTGGACGCGCGCGTCGCGTAACCAGTACGGCTTTGACCGCCCGCCCTCTTCTCGGCAGTATGACGCGAGAACAGTTGCTCGCCGTGTTCCTCGCAGTGTTGGTGGTCGGGTCCGTCGTCGCGTACGGGTTAGTGTACTAAGCTACTCGGCGTCCCAGACGTCCGCGACCGGGCTCCCGGAGCGGGAACTGCGGCCGCTGTCGCCGTCTCGGTCGTCGCTCGCGGTGCTCTGCTCGCTGGCGCTCGTGTTCGAAGTCGACGTGCTGTCGGACCCGCCGCTGGCGTACGTTGCTTCCACTTGGTCGATATCGCCCGCGCTCTCGGCGAGCGCGGCGGCCGCGTCGGGTTCGGGGAGGTCGGGTGTCGTCATCGCGTCCACCTGGTCGCGGAACCACGGCGGCATGTCGGTGCGCGCGCGGTCGAACAGGTCGAGGATACTCGAATCCGCGATGTAGGTGGCGCCGTGGTCGTCGGGCGCGCGAACCACGCGCCCGCAGCCCTGAATTACGGTGCGGAGCGCCGTCCGGTAGTACCACGCCCACTGGCCGTCCGCGAGCCGCGCGGCGACCCGCGAGTCGTTCGTGTTCAGGAACGGGGCCTTGCACAGCACCTGCCAGCGCCCGAGGTCGTACTTCAGGTCGAGGGCCTCCTCCATCTTCACCGCGACGAACACCTCGGGGTCGTCGCTCGCCTTCCAGCGCTCCAGTTCGGCGTCCCGCGTGTCCGAGTCGTGGGTGCGTACGCGGTCACCGACGCCGAACTCCTCGAGGTGGCCCGCCAGTTTCTCCGCGATGTCGTAGCTGTGGGCGTGGACGATGCCCTTCTCGTCGGAGTGGTGGGCCATCACGCGCACGATAGTTTCGGCCATCTTCGGGAGCGTCTGCTCGCGGTCCTCGTAGGTCATCTTCCCCTGCGTCACGTCGTACAGCGGGCGGTTTTCGAGCGGGAACGTGTGTTCGACGTCGACGAGCGCGACGTTCGCGGGGTCGAGGCCGACGCTCCGGCAGAACGCCTCCTTGTTCAGAATCGTCGCCGACAGCAGCGCGTGCTTGTTCGCGCGGTCCCAGACCGTGTGCTTGAGGTAGCGCTCGGGGTCCATCGGCTTCACCGTCACCGACTGCTCGTCCGCATCTACGACCCACGTGGTCGCCGATTCTGGGTCCTTGTAGTCCTCGACGAACCAGTTCAGTTCCGAGATGAGTTCTTGCAGCCTATCGCGCCGCCCGGCCTCGTCGGGCGTGAGTTCGTCCTGCCCGAGCAGTTCGTCTTTCGCGCCCTCGCAGGTCCGCACGAGGTGTTCGGCGAAGTTCACCGCGCCGTCCGGGTCGCCGTCCACGTCGGGCACCCGGACGTCCTCCCAGACGGGGACCGTGCGGTCGTTCAGGTCTATCGTCGCGTACATCTCCGCCCACTCCGCGAGCCCGTGGGCCTCGTCGACGACGCAGACGTCGCGCTTGCGGAACACCTCCGACCCGGCGGTGCGCATGAAGTACGCCAGCGTCATCGCCGCGAACTCCCGGCTGGAGGCGATGGCGCGGTCCGAGAAGTACGGGCAGCGGTGTTTCACGGCGCAGTCGTAGCCGCGCTCGCGGGCGCAGGGCGCGCGGTCGACGGGCGTGTTCTCCTCGCCCGGCAGAATACAGGTGTAGTTGGACTTCCCGCGGATGAGCTTCAGGTCGTCGAGCAGGTCGTCCTCGGCGACGTCGTCGAGTTGGGAGACCTGCGGCGTCGTGTAGTAGGCGCCCGTGGGGTCCACGGGGTCGGCGTCCTCGACGCGGCGCGCGCAGCCCATGATGGCGCGCGCGATGAGGCTCTTCCCGCTGCCGGTGGGCGCGCGCACGAGCACCACGTCGTTGCCCGCGTCGAACGCGTCGCGGACGTCCCGCAGCGCCTGCTGTTGGGCGCCGCGGAACTCGGGGGCGGGGAACTCCCCGACGATGCGCTCGGGATTCACTGCTCGATGGCAGGCGCGCCGTCGGGTTAACGCCACCGCTCGCGGTCGGTTGGGCCGCCCCACGAGCACGGACGTAAAACTTATTTTACTGTGTAAAAGACGTTTGTCTGTAAAACGCTCTTTACGCCGAGAGCGTTCGACAGGTGATTCCGATGCCCGAAACCCGCTCCACGCAAGCACGCACTCGAACCGCCGCCGGCCCGGAGGTGTGTCGCTCGTGAACGCCCTCGCCGACCCGCCGCGCGTCCGCAAGACCGTCGGCGGACTGGCGGCCGTCGCCGGCCTCGCGCTCGCCGCGTTCACCGTCCTGAACCGACCGCTCGTCGGCGTCGGCGTCTACGCTGCCGCCATGGTCGCCGTCGTCGCCGTCCAGTGGCGCGCGGACGCGACCATCTTCGACGAGCGCGACGAAGCCATCGCACAGGAAGCCGCCCAGCTCACGCTGACGGTCTTCGGGTGGGCGTCCGCCGTCGTGTTTCCCGCGCTCACCGTCGCGTGGGGACTCGGCTCCTTCGACTGGGGGCCGGCCACCAGCGCCGTCGCGCTCTCGGTCGCCGTGCTCTACCTCACGTACGCCGGCCTCCTGTTCGCGCTCCAACGGCGGAGGTGACCGCGGTGGAGAACTCGCTGCGCGACCACCGCGACCGCTCCGACATCAGCCAGCGCGAACTCGCCGAGCGCGTCGGCGTCACCCGCCAGACCATCAACGCCGTCGAGGGCGACCGCTACGACCCCTCCGTCGAACTCGTGTTCAAACTCGCGGCGTTCTTCGAGGTCCCCGTCGAGACGCTGTTCAGCCCCGACGTCGCCCTCGACGCGACCGTCTCGGACCTCGACTAATCCAGCGCCGCCACGTCGTCCGCGCTCGGCTCGTCCGGGAGCGCGTCGATGCAGTCGAAACAGAGGAAGAACTCCGAGTTGTCCGCGAATTCGAGGGTCATCCCGCCGGTGCCCGTCGGGTCCATCGTCCAGATGTCGCCGATGCCGCCCGCCACCCGGACGCTGTCCCCGCAGCCCTCGCAGCGCTCGCTCATACCCCCGCTTGGGGGTCGGCGGGCAAACGCTTTCGCCTCCCGGGCGCGTGCCAGTGTCGCCCTCGAAAGTTAAGCGGCCGCGGCCCCACAGTCCGGTATGCGCGTTCTCGTTACGGGTGCCACCGGCTTCGTCGGCGGGCACCTCGTCCCCGAACTCGTCGACGCGGGCCACGACGTCCGCGCGCTCGTCCGCGACCCCGACCGCTACGACGCCCCCGAAGGCGTCGACGTCGTCACGGGCGACCTGCTGGACGCCGAGTCGCTGTCGGGCGTCTTCGACGGCGTCGATGCCGCCTACTACCTCGTCCACTCGATGGGCGCCAGCGGCGACTTCGCCGAGCGCGACCGCCGCGCAGCCCAACAGTTCTCCGCGGCCGCCGACGCCGCCGGCGTCAGTCGCGTCGTCTACCTCGGCGGCCTCGGGGAGACGGGCGACGACCTCTCCCCGCACCTCGCGTCCCGGCGCGAAGTCGAGGCTGTGCTCGCGGACGCCGCGTTCGACCTCACGACGCTGCGCGCGGCCGTCATCGTCGGCGCCGGCAGCGCGGGCTTCGACGTCGTCTACCAACTCATCGACGCGCTCCCCGTGATGGTGACGCCGAAGTGGGTGCGCACGCCCTGCCAGCCCATCGCCGTCCGCGACGTCGTCGCCTACCTCGTGGGCGTCCTCGACCACCCCGAGACGGCGGGCGAGACGTACGAAGTCGGCGGCCCGCAGGTGCTGTCCTACGAGACGATGCTCGAACGCACCGCCGAACTCGCGGGCAAGCGCCTCGTCGTCCTGCCAGTGCCCGTCCTCTCGCCGCGGCTCTCGACGTACTGGGTGGACCTCGTGACCGACGTGCCGCGGTCGGTCGCCCACCCCCTGATTCACGGCCTGAAGAATCCCGTCGTTGTCACCGACCCGTCCATCAGGGACGTGCTCCCAATCGAGTTGACGCCGTTCGCGGACGCCGCGCGGCGCGCGCTCCGCGAGTACGGAGAGGCCGTCGATGGGTGACGGCGCCGACAGCGAGCGCGAGCAGGCGGTCTACGGCGAGGCGTGGGTGTACGAGAGCATCGTCGGCGCGATTCCCGGTATCTCGGTCTCGGACCGGACTGCCGTCCTCGTCCAGTTCGCGGGCTTCGAGGCGGTGTTGCTCGCGCTCGCGTTCGTCTACGACCTCCCCGGGACAATTGTGCCCGGCACCGCCGCCGTCGCCGTCGCCGCCGCCGGGAGCGCGTTCATGCTCTCCATCGGTCGCCAAGCCCGAAAAACCGGAGTGCCGGTCCGCTACCGGCGGCTGCTGTTCGCGTCCAGCATCGAGGTGGTACTCGGCGTCGTCGCGTACGTCGCCCTCCTCACCTACTTGTTCGTCTACGACCCACGGGACGGCGCGACGCTGTTCGGAGCGCTGCTCGGCCAGCAACCGCCCGTAATTCCGGCGGCGTTCGCGCTGCTCGTGCTCTGGGACGTCTGCTACCGGATCGGCACGGGCTGGTGGGCGGCGGTCGTCGCGCTGTGGCGGTCGCTGGTCTACGAGTTCGACGTCGATACCGCCGCCGTCGTGCGCTCGGTCGACCGGCGGACGCTGGCGTTCGGCGCGCTCCAGACTGTCTTGCTTCCGTTCGTGTGGACGCACCCGCCGCTGCTGGTCGCCGTCGCTGGGCACGTCGCGGCGGTCGTACTCGTCACTACCGGGTCGCTGCTCGCGATAAAACAGGACGGTTAGTTCGACTGCAGCTGCTGGAACTGGTCGATGAGGTCCTCCGCGGAGTCACCGTCCTCGAACTCCACTGACCCCTCGTAGCTCGTGCGCGTGTCGTCGTCGGCGACTTTGACGTTGTTGGTCTTCGCTTCGCGGCGCTCGTGTTCGGCTTCGTCATAGGCACCCATTGACATGGTAACTACACTCACCCTTGGAAGTTCGTTAGTAAGAATGTATCGCTGGTTCGCCCCCGAGATAGTCAGAACGAGACCTGCTCGGGACCGTCGGCGCCCATCGGCGTCGGGTCGCGGTCGCTGTACCCGACGCGACCGACCGCGCTGGCGTCGAGGGCGCTGTACACCGCGAACGTCGCGGCTTGAGCGTCCTCGAAGCGCGCCTCGCCGGTGCGCTCGATGACCGATTCGAGCGTCTCGCTGCCGTCGGGGTGGGAGAGCTCGTGGTCTCCGATGGCGTCGGCCAGCTCGTCGGCGGTCAGTGGGTAGCTCTGCGACGCGAGGACGTCGGCGGTCTCTCGGAGTGTCATCAACATCACGAACTTTCACGATACACAAGTACGTTGCGCATGAACGATAATGAAGAATTTAATTTGTTTAAGGACGACCGTATGACGAACCGCAACACACCGGGTCGTTTAGGTGGCGCCGCCGACGCCCCCTAGTATGGTCTACGCGGACCTCCACGTCCACACGCAGCACTCCGACGGCACCCTCACGCTCGACGAGGTGCCCGCGGCCGCCAACGAAGCCGGCGTCAGCGCCGTCGCCGTCACGGACCACGACCGCGTCCACCCCGGCTTCCGCGCGCCCGTCGAGGAGCGCGGCGGCGTCGAAGTCGTCGCCGGCATCGAACTCCGCGTCGAAGCCGGCGACCAGCGCCTCGACCTCCTCGGCTACGGCGTCACGCCCACGGACGCGCTCGTCGCCGAGACCGAGCGCATCCAGCGCGACCGGGTCGCCCGCGGCCGCGCCATTATCGACGCCGTCGAAGCCGAACTCGGCGTCTCCCTCGATGTCGAACCCCGCGAGGGACTGGGCCGCCCGCACATCGCCCGCAGCGTCGTCGCCCACCCCGACACCGACTACGACCAGCCCGACGACGTCTTCGCGGACCTCATCGGCAACGACGGCCCCTGTTTCGTCGCCCGCGACGTCCCCGACTTCGAGACGGGCGTCGAACTCCTCTCGGGAGCCTGCGGCGTCGTCGGCCTCGCGCACCCGCTCCGGTACCCCGACCCCGAGGCCGCGCTCGCGCGCTGCGACGCCCTCGACGCCGTCGAACTCCACTACCCCTACGACCGCCCCGTCGGCGAGGCGCCCGACGACGACGGCCGCGCGCTCGTCGAAGCCGCAATCGACGACTACGACCTCCTCCCCGCGGGCGGCACCGACGCCCACGGCCGCGAACTCGGCAGAGCCGGCCTCGACGAGGCCGCCTACGAGCCGCTGCGCGCGCGACTCTGACGGAACTGTGCCGATGCCGTGAGGTTCAGGTAGCTGTGGGCCCAAGCGAGGCGTATGCAGTGTCACTACTGCGACCGGGACGCGGACCTCACCGTCGAGAAGGGCGGCCTGAAGGTCGGCGTCTGCGAGGAGCACTTCCAGAAGCGGCTCGACGAGCTCTCCGACAGCGACGCCCTCCAGCAGCTCCGAGAGCAGCTCGAAATCGAACGGTCGTAGCGACCCCGTACGGTCTCGCTCGGCGACTAACGCCCTCCCTTCTACCGGCTCGGGTCGACATCGATTGCGTCCACCGGACAGACGTCCACGCAGAGCATGCAGTCGATGCACTGGGTCTCGTTGGCGGGGTCGGCTTTCCGCTCGGATTCGGGGTGGCCGGGCGTGTCGACCCACTCGAAGACGTCCACCGGACAGTCTTCGAGGCAGGCGCCGTCCGCCAGACAGATGTCGAAGTCGACGGCGACGTGCGTGCCGTGAACGCCGAGTTTCTCGGGCTCCTCGACGGGTCCCCAGACGTCGTGGCCCTTGTGCGTGTCCACCTGCTTGCGGTTCTCGTGGAACTGCGGGTCGATTGCCATACCCACGAGTCGGGCGGCCGGCGGTATCAACCCAGCGGGTGCCGGCCCGCGTCGAGTCAGGCTTATCCGAACTCGCGGCGTCCCACCGCCCATGCGACACGTCCGCCTCGACGACCTCGACTCCCGGATGGGCCCCGCCGACCGGAACGTCCCGCTGACGGACGCGCTCGGCGTCGCCGACGCCGCGCTCAACTACTACGAACTCGACGCCGGCGACAGCTTCGCGTACGGCCTCCACAGCCACCAGAACCAAGAGGAAATCTTCCACGTCCTCGAAGGCACGGTCACCTTCGAGACGCTGGATGTCCAGCAGGCCGGCGACGACGCCGCCGTCGACGCCGACGAGACCGAAGTGAGCGCGGGCGAACTCGTGCGCTTCGGGCCGGGCGAGTTCCAGCGCGGCGTCAACCGCGGCGACGAGCGCGTGCGCGCGCTCGCCGTCGGCGCGCCACAGGACGCCGGCGACACCGAGATTCTCCGCGAGTGCGAGGACTGCGGGGAGACCACCACCCAAGAAATCGAACTCGCGGACGACCACAGCGAGATTCG
Source organism: Halobacterium sp. CBA1132 (assembly GCF_001485535.1). NCBI lineage: Archaea > Methanobacteriati > Methanobacteriota > Halobacteria > Halobacteriales > Halobacteriaceae > Halobacterium > Halobacterium sp. CBA1132. The sequence continues at coordinate 2,418,228 of NZ_BCMZ01000001.1, read as the reverse complement.
CACCGTCTGCGAGGCCTGCGGCGCGGTCACCGCGCGCTTCGACTGACGCGGCCGACGGCTTTCTTGTTCCCCGGGCCGTAGTCACGCGTATGACCGAGCATCCGCCGCGGCTCGTCTTCGACGACGACTGCGGGTTCTGCACGTGGTGTGCGCACTTCGCCGAGCGCCACGGCGACGTCGAAATCGTGGGGTTCTCCGAGCTCTCCCCGGACCAACTCGCGCGGCTCCCCGCCGACTACGAGCGCTCCGCGCACCTGCTCACCGACGACGCCGTCTACTCCGGGGGCGCTGCCATCGAGCGCACGCTCGCCCACGACTTCCCCGTGCTCGCGCCCGTCTTCGCAGGGCTGCGCGAGGTGCCGGGCTACGCGGACCTGCGCGAGCACCTCTACCGCTGGGGCGCGGACAACCGCGACCTCCTCGGAAAAATCGTCCGCGACGAGCCGCCCGCACGGAGTTAGTCGAGGCCGGACAGCGCCTCGAACACGTGGTCCCGCAGCGCGTTCGCGTGGGTCGCCGTGGCGTCGGGACCGTGCTGATTCTGGACGTACAGCGACTCGAAGAAGTAGACGGTGTGCAGGACGGCGTACAGCGACTGCTTCCGGTCGAAGTCGTCGGGGAGCGGCCGTACGCGATCGTAGCCGTCTCGGAACGCTCGCTGTGGTGTGTCGCCGTCGAACGTCGAGAGAACGGTCCGCCAGTAGTCGAACCCGGCGGGGGCGGCGATTGCGTGCTCGAAGTCGACGACACACGTCACGTCGCCGCCCTCGACCGCGACGTGCTCGGGCGACCACCAGCCGTGACAGCAGACCGGGTCGCCGGCGTCCCCGAACAGTCCCGGGTGCTCCCGGAAACAGTCGAGAACGGCGTCAGCAATATCGGCGTGCCCGTGGTTCGCGAGGAGTGGTCGACGCCGCTGGACGAACGCGATTGCGGCGGTTTGCCACTCTCCGTGCGAAGCGTGAGGCATCCCGTCCTCGAACTGGAGGCGCCCGTAGCCGTCGAGGGACGCCGCAGTCTCCTCGTGGAGGGTCGCGAGCGCGCTGCCCGCCGCTCGCGCCCACCGTTCGTCCGCCCGCTGGTCGCCGTCGGGTGCCGGCGCGTCCGGGTGCCACGCGGCGACGTAGTAGTCGTCGCCCACCGACAGCACGTCCGGGACGGAGACGGTCGTGTGCTCGCCGACGAACCGCGTGACTCGCCCTTCGGTGCTCGCGCTCCCCGTCGGCCCGGTGTCGCCCTTGTAGACGGCGCGCTGGCCGTCCACCCGTACCTCGTACACTTCGTGGGGCGGCACCGCGTGGAGTTGACGGACGATGCTGTGCTCGTCGAACGTTGCGTCGAGTCGGTCGTGGACGTGTTCGGTCATGAGAGTCCGCCGCGTGACGTGCGGCGGCCGGTCGCCCACAGCGCAGTGCTGCGGCTACGACCGTGAGAGCGTACTCCGATGGACACGTCGGACAACCGTAACAGTTCGGGACTGGCACCGTCGCGCGAGGACCATCGTGGAACTCGCCGCGCGTCCCGCGAGAGCCGCGTCAGTCCGCGGCCTTCGGCTGGACCAGCGACTGCGTGAAGTTCTCGAACAGCCGTTTCGCCTCGCAGGCCGCCGCGTAGTTCGCGGGCGTGATGCCGTCCAGCACTTCCTGCTTGCGCTCGTCGGCGAGGTCGTCTTTCCGCGTGGTCACGTCCGCGGCGGTCTCGGTGTCGTACTCGGGGTGGAACTGGACGCCCACGGACTCGCCGAGGCGGAACGCGTGGACGCCGTAGTCGTTCTCCGCGAGCAGCTGCGCGTCCGGCGGCAGCTCCACGACCGCGTCCGAGTGGGTCGTGAACACGGTGAACGTCTCGTCGACGCCGTCGAACAGCGGGTCGTCGCCGACGCGCTCGACGCTCCGGTAGCCGATTTCGTACTCGCCCATGCTCTCGACGTCGCCGCCGAGCGCGCGGGCGACGACCTGGTGGCCGAAACAGACCCCGAGCACGGGGACGCCCGCGTCGTGGCAGTCCGCGACGTAGTCCACGAGCGCGCGAATCCAGTCCTCGTCCCAGTACACCGACGACCGCGACCCCGTCACCACGACGCCGTCGAACTCGAAGTACTCGTTCGACGAGCCTCCGGTCGCTGTGCTCCCGGAGACGCCGTCGAAGTCGTGGCTGTCGGGGAGGTCGCCGTCGGCGGCGTGGAACTCCACGAGGTCCGCGTCGAGTTCGCGGCGGAAGTTCCGCGCCGTGTCTGTGGGGTCGTGGGCCGCGTTCAGCAACGCGACGCGTGGCCGGCTCATGGCAGTCTGAAGTTGTCCACGGTCAAAAGGCGTTTCGGCGCTCACACGTCCTGTCGCAACGTCGGAGACGGGGATGACAAGCCGTCTCCGCCTCTCCCACCGTCGGTCGGACTGTACAATACGCTGCGTGGTAACGATAGACACACTTGGACATAACTCTACGGAATGGCGCAAACGTTCGCGACGTCTCCGAACCACCTTTGGTGGTCTCGGCCCCTTCTCGGAGGTAGGATGCGCGCCATCAAGGACAGCGTTCACGACTGGGTGGAGGTCGACGGCGTCGCCGAAGCCCTCCTCGACACGCCCGCCGTCCAGCGACTCCGCCACATCAAGCAGCTCTCGACGATTCGACTCGTCTACCCCTCTGCGAATCACACGCGCTTCGAGCACTCGCTGGGCGTCTACCACCTCGCCGACCGCGCGCTCGACCACCTCGACGTCACCGGCGCGCGCGCCGACACCGTCCGCGCCGCCGCGCTCCTCCACGACGTCGGCCACGGTCCCTACGGCCACCAGACCGAGGGCATCATCCAGCGACGGCTCGGCCGCCACCACGACGACATCGCCCACCTCCTCGTCGACGGCGACATCGGAAGCGTGCTCCGCGACCACGGCCTCGACCCCGACCGAGTGGCCGCCGCCGTCCGCGGTGACGGCAAACTTGGCCAGTTGGTCGCGGGCGAACTCGACGCCGACCGCATGGACTACCTCGTACGCGACGCCCACCACACCGGCGTCCCCTACGGCACCATCGACTACGGGCGACTGCTGCGCGCGCTCACGTTCCGGGGCGACGACCTCGTGCTTGCGGAGGGTAACGTCGCCACCGCCGAGTCGCTGCTGGTCGGCCGCGCACTGATGAACGCGACCGTCTACCGCCACCACGTCTCCCGCATCGCGGGGACGATGCTCGATCGCGCCGGCGAACGCCTCCTCGACGGCACCGACCTCGACCCCGAGTCGTTCGCGCGCATGACCGACGCCGAACTGCTGGGCGCGCTCCGCGACCACGACGCCACCGCCGACGCCGCGCGCCGCATCACCGAGCGCGACCTCTACAAGCGCGCCGTCTGGGCCGAACGCGACGATGTCCCCGACGGCGTCGTGGACGCTGACTACGACGCCGTCCGCGAGTTCGAGCGCGAAATCGCCGACACCGCCGGCGTTCCCGAGAGCGAGGTCGTCGTGGACAACCCCGGCCGCCCGTCGATGCCCGAGTCCTCCGTGCGCGTCGTCGTCGGAGACGAAATCAGACCGCTCGACCAGCAGTCCCCGCTCGTGCAGGGCTTGCAGGAGTCCCAGCGCGTCCAGTGGCGCTTCGGCGTCTACGCGCCCGACGAACACGTCCCCGAAGTCGCCGCCGCGGCGGAGCGCGTGCTCGGCCTCGACGGCGTCGGCGACACCTCAGAACAGTAGCGCGCGCCGTTACGCGCTCGCGACTTCCCGCAGAATCTCCGGCGCGGCTTCCAGCGCCTCGTCGAGTTTCTCCGTGTCCGGGCCGCCGCCCTGCGCGAAGTCCGGCGGACCGCCACCGCCGCCGCCGACCATGCCAGCGAGTTCACCGACGACGTCGCCCGCGTTCACGGGCACGCCCTCCGGCACCGCGACGACGAACTGCGCGCCGTCCTGCCCGGAGCCGACGACTGCTATCTTGCCCTCGGCGACGAGCGCGTTCGCCGTCGCCTGGAGTTCGTCCATGTCGCCGTCGAGGCGCTGGACGACCGCCGTCGTGTCTGTGACCTCGACCTCCTCGCCGCCAGCGCCGCCCGACGCGCGGGCCTCCGCGACCTGCTCTTTGAGGTCCTCGATGGTCTTCCCGCGCTCCTTCCACTCCGTGAAGAACCGCTCGGCCGTCTCGGGCACCTCACTGGGTGCCACGTCGAACGTGTCCGCGGCCGCCAGCAGGTCGTCCTCTAACTCTTGGACGTGCTCGATGGCGGCGTCGCCCGCCGCGAACGTCAGCCGTTCGACGCCGTCCTGCACGCGCTCGGTGTTCAGCAGTTTGATGGCGCCGATCTCGCCGGTGCGGTTGACGTGCGTCCCGCCGCAGGCCTGCACGTCCTCGGCGACGTGAATCAGGCGGATGTTCTCGCCCGCCGGAATCCCGCCCTGGTAGAGGTCGAAGCCGTACTTCTCCTCGGCCTCGTGGCGGTGGGGCCACTCGCGCTGCACGCTCGTGTTCTCCCGCACGATGTCGTTGGCGACGCGCTCGATGCGCTTGGCCGTCTCGCGGTCGATGCGCTCGAAGTGGCGCACGTCGATGCGGGAACTCTCCGTCCCCTTCTGCGCGCCCGCCTGCCGGACGTGTTCGCCGAGCACCTCGCGCGCGGCGTGGACGACCACGTGCGTCGCGGTGTGGTGGGCCATCAGGCGCTGGCGGCGCTCCATGTCGATTTGGCCGCGCACGAACTCGCCCTTCCCGGGGTCGTCGGTGGTGCGGTGGAGCACCACGTCGTCGCGCTTCTGGACGTCCACGACCTCGATGGACTGGTCGTCCGTCGAGAGTGTGCCGTGGTCGGCGGGCTGGCCGCCGCCCTCGGGGTAGAACATCGTCTGGTCGAGTACGACGTCGTAGACCTCTTCGCCGTCCTCCCCGCGCTCGAAGACGTCGAGCACGACCGCCTCGAACTCCGAGCGGTAGGGGTCGTCGTAGTACAGCGCCTCCGTCTCCGGGAGGTCGTCGAGGCGCTCGTCCTCGCTCTCCTCGGTTTCGAGGGCTTCCGCGGAGTCGTGGCGCTCGGCGACCAGCGAGTAGAAGTCGTCGGGCGCGTCCACGCTCGCGCCGACGTCGTCGGCGATGTCCGCGACCATGTCCGGCTGGATGCCGTGGGAGTCGTACAGCTCGATGAGCTCGCTGGTCGGAATGGGTTCGCCGCGCTCGGCGTACTCCTCGGCGAGCTGGCGGACCTTCCGGCCGCCGCGCTCCAGCGTCTCGGCGTACTTCTCGACCTCGCTGCGGACGATGGAGCGGATGGTGTCGCGGTTCTCGTAGCCGAGGCGCTCGGCCTGCATGTCCACGAGTTCGTCCAGCGGCACGTCCGCGCCGACGTTGTCCACGAGGCGCTTCGTGCGCCGCAGCACCATGCGCGCGAGGTAGCCGGTGCCGACGTTCGACGGCACGATGCCGTCGCCGAACATGTACGCCAGCGTCCGGGAGTGGTCCGCGATGGCGTAGATATCTTCGAGGGGCCGCAGCAGGTCGAGCAGTCGCTCTGTCTCGACGCCGAGCTGGTCGGCGATGTTGTCCCGCGCCGCCTCGATGTCCTCTGCCTCGTCGATGTCGAGGTGGCCCGCGAGCTTCGCCGCCCGGTGGACGAGCTGCTCTTCGTCGTCGGTGTGTTCGATGCCCGCTTGCTCTTTCAGGAACTCGATGGTCTCCGGATAGATGGCCTCGTAGACGGTCGGCGTCCCCTGACTGACCCACGTCCACCGCTCCAGCCCGTAGCCGGTGTCGACGATGTACGTGTCCATCGGGCTGTACGTGTTCCCGTCTTTCATCTCGTAGTCGCCGTCGGGGTCCTGCTCCATCGACATGAAGACCAGCGTCGCCAGCTCCGCGCCCTTGTAGATGACCTCGAAGGCGGGTCCGGCGTTGCCGCCGCCGACCCACGGGTCCTCGATGTACGTGACCTCCTTCGGGTCGACGCCCATGTCCACGAAGAACTCGTCGCAGTACTCGACGGTCTCGTCCTTCCAGTACACCTCGCCCTCGTAGGCGTACTCGTCGGCGGCGTCCTCGCGCGTGTTGAACGCGTGGTGGGCCATCATCTCGAACGCCATCGTGTGTCGGCCCGTCTTCCCGACGTTGTCGATGTCCTGCATCCGGATGCAGGGCTGGCTGACGGTCAGGGGATTCGCGGGCGGCGGCGTCTGCCCGGAGGTCACCAGCGGCTGGAAGTCGTAGATGGAGGCCTGCGTCAACAGCACGTCGTCGCGCCAGCGGTTCGCCGCGACCGGATACGGGTCGATGCGCTCGTGGTCGTTGTCCTCGAAGAAGGAGAGGAACCGCTCGCGCATCTCTTCGAGCGTGTACTCCTCGTCGAACCCGGGGTCGTCGATGAACTGGTAGTCCTCGCAGGGCGGTTCGCCACACGTTTCGCGGTCCGGGTCGCGCGTCCAGAAGTGCGCCCCGCACTCCGTACACTCCCGTCGCTGGAAGTTCTCCTCCTCGAAGTAGTCGAGGCGGTACTCCGACTCGAGGTCGCTCATTACCAGTATGGTGGCCGACCGACGAGTAAAACAGTTCCGGGGCTGGCTCGCGCCCCGAATTCGGTGATTTCGGGCTAGCGATAGGCTTACGGCCGCCGGCCCGCAACCGTCTTCGCATGTCTCGTCGTCGGTTCTCGCGTCGCGCCCTCCTCGGCGCGCTCGGCGCGGCGGCGGCCGCGACCGCCGGCTGTGTCGCGCCAGCGGACGCCCCCGAGTCCTCCCAGCCCGGCCAGTCCACCGAATCGGAGCGCGAAATCTCGCTGGCAAGCGACGCCGGTTGGACGACGTACGGCTACACGAACGCCCACACCGGCCACAACCCCGAGGCCAGCGGCGTTGCGGGCGACCCGACGCAGGTCTGGGAGGGGTTCGTCGACGGCATCTACACGCTCCGCGAGCCCGCGGTCGCGGACGGTCGGCTGTTCGTCGGGAGCGGCGAGTCGATGTGGGCGTTCGACGCCGAAACGGGCGACCCCGAGTGGGACACGGACCTCGGCGCGCTCCCCCACCAGTACCCGCCGACGCACCGCGACGGCACGCTGTTCGTCGTCGCCAAGCAGTCCGGCGGCGTCAACACCGACCTCCCCGGGTCCGTGCGAGCGCTCGACCCCGCGGACGGCAGCCAGCAGTGGCGCACCGACCTCCCGGTCACGTCGACTGTCGCCCACGACGGCGACCGCCTCTACGTCGCCGCGAAAGCGGACGAGAAGGGCTACGTGCAGGCGCTCGACCCCGACACGGGCGAGCGCGGCTGGCGCTTCGACGTGCCGGACGCTTCCCGGAGCTACGTGCTCGGGTCGCCCGCGTCCGTCGACGACACGCTCTACGTCACTGCCACCCACCTCGCCGACGACGGCACGACCACCGGCGCGCTGTACGCGCTCGACCCGGAGAATGGGGACGTGTCGTGGTCGCTGGAGACCGACGCCGCGCTCCCGTTCGCGCCCGTCGTCGCCGACGACCGCATCCACGTCGTTGCGCGCGACGGCACGGTTCACGCCGTCTCCACGGCCGGCGAGCGCGAGTGGACGGCGGACGCTGGCGGGAGAGTGTACACGCGCCCGACGTACGCCGACGGCCGGCTGTTCGTACTAACTGTCGACGACATCGTGGCCTACGACGACGGCGGCGACGAGGACTGGCGGGGCGCCAGCGACCGCACCCAACTCACCGGGATGGCGGTCGGCGGCGACACGCTGTACGTCGGCGGCGAACCCCTGTTCGCGCTCGACGCCGCCACCGGCGACGTGCAGTTCGAACTCACCGAGGACGTCTTCCACTTGACGTACGGCGCGCCCATCGTCGTCGACGACGTGCTGTACGCCGGCATCTGCATCAAGGACGAGGCCGGCGCGATGTACGACAACTCCGTGCGCGCGTTCGTGTAGCCGGCGAGTCGGGCCGCCTCCCTCAACGGCTAAACCGCCGGCGCTCCACTGTCCGCTCATGGGACGCATGGTGGACGGCGAGTGGCGCACCGACGAGGAGATGATAGACCACGGCGAGAGCGGCGAGTTCGAGCGCGAGGAGACGTCGTTCCGCGACTGGGTGGGCGAGGACTACCCCGCCGAGTCCGGGCGCTACCACCTCTACGTCTCCTACGCGTGTCCGTGGGCGCACCGAACCCTGCTCACGCGCGCGCTCAAGGGTCTCGACGACGCCGTCTCCGTCAGCGTCGTCGACCCCGTGCGCTTCGACCAGGGCTGGGAGTTCGCCCCCGACAAGCCCGGCGCGACCCCCGACCACCTCTTCGGGTCGGAGTACCTCCGCGACGTGTACGCGCAAGCCGACGCCGAGTACACCGGCCGCGTCACCGTGCCCGTGCTCTACGACACCGAGGAAGACACCATCGTGAACAACGAGAGCGAGGAGATCATGCGGATGCTCGACGTCGCCTTCGACGACTTCGCGACCCGGGACGTGGACCTCTACCCCGAGGGGTATCAGGACGAGGTCGACCGCCTCATCGAGGACATCTACGACCCCATCAACAACGGCGTCTACCGCGCGGGGTTCGCGGACAGCCAGCGCGCGTACGACAACGCCGTCGACGACCTCTTCGAGGCGCTCGCACACTACGACGACCTCCTCGCCGACCAGCGCTACCTCGCGGGCGACGTGCTCACCGAGGCCGACGTCGCGATGTTCACCACCCTCTATCGCTTCGACGAGGTCTACCACACGCACTTCAAGTGCAACCGCCAGCGCATCGCCGACTACGACAACCTCTGGCCGTACCTCCGCGAACTCTGCCAGCTGGGCGCCGCCGAACAGAGTGAGGGGGCGCCGAATGAACGAACGGGGAGCGAAGCGACCCGTGAGTCCTCGGTCGTCGCGGACACGCTCCACATGGACCACGTCAAGCAGCACTACTATCGCAGCCACGGTCACCTCAACCCCAAGCGTCTCGTTCCCACGGGCCCGAACCCGGATTTCTTCGCGCCCCACGACCGGGACGACCTGCCGGGCGGCCCGCCCGCGGACCTGCGCGAGTAGTTTAGGTGCTGGCCCGCGACGACCCCGTATGGACCTCTCACGGGACGACCTGCCGGGCGTCGCGCTCGCCGTCGTCGTCTGTAACGCCGTCGGCGCCGCCCCGGCGCTCGTCACGGCCACCGGCGCCGGAACGTGGTACGAAACGCTCGCTCAGCCGGCGCTCGCGCCCCCGAACTGGGTGTTCGGCCCGGTCTGGACGCTGCTGTTCACGCTGCTCGGCGTCGCCGCCTACCTCGTCCTCCGGGACAGCGGCGGCCGCCAGCGGCGACTGGCGTTCGGGCTGTTCGTCGCGCAGTACGTCCTCAACGTCGCGTGGACGCTCGTGTTCTTCGGCAGTCAGGACATCACGGGCGGCCTCGCCGTCATCGCCGCGCTCTGGGTCGGTATCGCCGCGACGCTCGCGGCGTTCTGGCGCGTGCGGCCCGCCGCCGGCGCACTGCTCGCACCGTACCTCGCGTGGGTGTCGTTCGCCGCGTACCTCAACTACGCGTTCTGGGCGCTGAACTAGTCCTGCTGGTCGAAGTCGGGGCCGCCGCGCTCCTCGGCGGTGATGGCGACGCCCTCGTCGGCCCACCGGTGAATCTGCTCGTCGACGGCGTGCAGAATCTCGCTGGTGTCGTTGCCGCTGTCCTGCGCCACCTGAATCGTGTACGCCGCCAGCAGGCCGACGTGCGGGGAGACGTCGTCGCGGTCCCGGTAGTCGTTCTGCAGGAACATCTCCGGGCCGTTGGGCGCGTGGTACAGCAGCGCCATCGGCACGTCGTCGAACGCCGAAATCGTCTCGATGACCGTCTCCTGGTACTCGGTGAGGTCTGCCATTACGCGCTCGTGGCGGTGCGGCGGGAAGAGTCCTGTCGTTCGCCGCCCGCTCGCGGCTACTCGTCGGCGTTCAGCGCAATCGAAGCCAGTAGTGCCTCTAACTGGACGCGCTCGTTGGCGCCCTCCGCGATGCGGTAGTCGGCCTCGCCGAGGCGGTCGAGCAGGCGGACCGCGGCCGCCTCCTCGACGTCGAACTCCCAGACCGAGCGGTGGACTTGGTCGATGATGTCGCCGCCGGCCAGTCCGCGATTCGAGATGAGGTCGTCCAGCGTCGAGCGCGCCGCGGTGAAGTCGCCCGCGATGGCCTCCGTCACCATGTCCTCGATTTCCTCGGGGCGCGCGGTCGCCGTGATGGCGAAGACGGTCTCCTCGTCGACGACGTCGCCCGTCGCGGACGCCGCCTGCAGCGCGTTGATGGCGCGGCGCATGTCGCCGTCCGCGGCGTACACGAGCGCGTCGATGCCGTCCGTCGTGTAGTCGAGATTCTCGCGGTCGGCGAGGTCGCGGAGGTGGGCGGCGACCGCGTCGTCGTCGATGGGCGAGAACCGGAACACCGCACAGCGGGACTGAATCGGGTCGATGATCTTCGAGGAGTAGTTACACGAGAGGATGAAGCGGGTGTTCTCCGAGAACTGCTCCATCGTGCGGCGGAGCGCTGATTGTGCGTCGTCGGTGTTGTGGGTCAGTATTCCGTTGCCGAGCATGAAATTCGGCGTTCCGTCCATGCTGATGTTGTACGCCTTCCCACGGTGGCTGTACTCGACTCGACGTATTTCGGCGGTCGAAACTGGTGCTCGGCCCCCGTCGGAGACGGCTTTGGGGTCGAATTCGTCTTTCGCGTAATGGTCGTCGTGGGGGAGTTCGCCGTCTCCCACCACGACAAACTCGTACTCGTCGCCGTACTTCTCTAGGAACTCCTCGACTTTCTCCGTTCGACCCCAGAGCTTCGCGACCCCTTTCACTTCGATAACTGTATCGTCGATTAAGAAGTCGGGATAGTACGTCGAGTCGGACAGCTCGAACGCCGGTTCGTACTCGTATTCGACGCCGGCATCGTCTAGCGCCGTTGCAACCTCGTACTCCCATTCGGACCGAACGTAGTGGCCGAGCTCGTCGCTGTACCTGACCTTCGGTCCCGTCGGTTCGTGGCCCATCAGCGCTTCAGAGACTTTTTCCGCGACCTCCGGGTCACGCATCGGGTTGTTCTCACCCGTGATATCACAGACAGGGTAGTCGGTGTTCTGCACCCGTTTGTCGTTGATTTCTGCTTTTTCCTCCTCGTCCAGTTCGTTCCACCATTGAGACGAGGCCGCCCCAATCTTCTCCTTCACGTCTTCCGGGTCGGCGTCGACGACCCACTCCTCCCACGTCGTCTCTGACCGCAGTTCGCTCAGCGTTTCGGTGAATTCCTCGATAGTTTCTTCGTCCATGCTCCAGACCGAAACGCCGTGGAACTCACCCCCGTGGTTCGGGTTGTTTTCGCCGGCAAATCGACCGTCGGAGAGCTTTTCGACTATCGCCTCCCGGCGCGCCTCCGACCACTCTGTCCCGTACATCGGGTTACCGTCGCCCTGCATCTCCTGACTGTGCCCCTCGTTTTTGCACTCGACCGAGCAGAATCTGCCCGCGGTCCAGTCGTCGCAGATCTCGCAACGGGACACTCCGATGTCGTCTTTGAAGTCGGCAATCTCGTCACCCGGTTGTAGTTCCCGGAGTTCGCGCTCGACGAGTTCTCCCTGTTCGCCCACCACGAAGAACGGATGGGTCGCACTCGCGAGGATTTCTCTCCCGTCGTCGAGTTCGACCTCGAAGAAGTCTGCGACCCCCGAGTCGACGAGTCTACCCTGATCCGACTGTATCTCGTTCGTCTCGAAGTCGACTGAGGGGACTGGCTCGCCGTCCTCGGCGACCTCTTCGATTGGCTTCACTTCGGGCGACGACGGATATCCCGTGACGACCTCGGTACCAGGCGGGACGCACAGCGCGTCCGCCTCGTCGAGGAAGATAATCTGGTAGTCGTACCCCCGTCGGTCGGTGCGCGCGAAACTCTTGATGCGGTCCCGCACCACGTCGATGCCGCGCTCGTCGCTGGCGTTCAGTTCGAGGAACCGCTCCTGCCAGTCGTCGCCGTAGAGTTCCTTGGCGATAGAGACCGCTGATGCCGTCTTCCCGGTGCCCGCTGGCCCCGCGAACAGGAGGTGCGGGAGATCGTCGCGGTCGACGTAGCTCTGGAGGCGCTCGGTGATCGAGGGGTGCCCGACGACGTCTTCGAGCGTCTGTGGCCGGTACTTCTCCACCCAGATTTCCTGCCGACCGCCGGCGGCGTCTGCCATACGCACACGCAGGTCCCACCCGGCCTTAAAGGCCGCGAGACGGCGACCCGTCGCCGCGAACCGAGCGCGTCCCAGCACCGCTACGGCCGCGGAACGCGCGAATCAGCGTCTCGACCCACACTAGCGTTAAGTTCCCGTCCGGTGTCATCTAGAGTATGCGTTCCGCTACTCCCCGCCGCGCGGTCGCGTTCGCCCTCGTCGCCCTTCTCGCCGTCTCGTCGTTCGCCGGCGTCGCCGCTGCCGACGACCGTGTCGGCGGCACCATCGTCGTCGAGGAGAACGAAACCGTCACGGACGGCCTGCAAGCCAGCGGCGGCACGGTCATCGTTCGCGGCACCGTCGACGGCGACCTCGAAGCGTTCGCCGGCAACGTCGACGTCACCGAATCCGGCACCGTCACGGGTGACCTCGGTGGCGCCGCCGGGTCGATTCGCATCGCCGGCACTGTCGGGGGTAGCGTCGACGCCGCCGCCGGCAACGTCGACATCACCGAGACCGGCGCCGTCCGCGGGGACGTGCGAGCCGGTGCTGGCTCGTTCACGCTCGCCGGGACCGTCAACGGCACCGTGCGAGTCGGCGCCGGCAGCGTCGCACTCGGCCCGACGGCCGTCGTCGGCGGCGACTTCGTCTACGACGGCGAGTTCACGCAGGCCGACGGCGCCACCGTCGGCGGCGAAGTCCGTCACGACCCCGACCTCGGCTCGATGCAGGTGTCGGTCCTCCCGAGCATCCCGGGCTGGCTCGTCACGCTGTACTTCCTCGCAGTCACGCTGTTCGTCGGCGCGCTCCTCCTCGTGGCGCTCCCGGGCGTCTCCGCCACCATCGCGGACGCCACCGCGTCCTCGCCGCTGCGAACGCTCGGCGCCGGCTTGCTCACGCTCGTCGGCGCGCCGTTCGTCTTCGTCCTGCTGTTGTTCACCATCGTCGGCATCCCGATAGCCGTCGTCGGGATGTTCCTCTACGCGCTCGTCCTCGCGCTCTCGTACGTCTGGGGCGCGTACGCCGTCGGCGAGTGGATACTCGGACTCGCCGACCGCGAGAGCCGCTGGCTCGCACTCCTGGCCGGCGTGCTCGCAATCCACGTCGTCAGCTACGCGCCGTTCCTCGGCGGGCTCATCGAGTTCGTCGTCCTCCTGCTCGGCCTCGGCGGACTCACCGTCGCCGGCTACCAGCACGTCCGCCGTCGCCGCGCCGATGACGACCCGGCGGCGTGACCGCCACAATCGCGGCGACTAAGGCCGCCCGCGGGCTACGCGTCGGTATGCGCGTGACCGTCGAGGTGGTCGGCGAGGACACCCACGAGTTCGACGTGACCGACGAGACGTACGCCGACCTCCTCGAAGCAGTCGAGTTGAGCCCGCACGAGGTCTCGGTGATGGTCGACGGGACGCCGGTCCCCGAGGACCAGCCCGTCGACGCCGAGCACGTGCGCGTGCTGCGGCTCATCCGGGGTGGGTAGCGTGTCGGAAGCGGGGCCGCGCGGCGTCGTGATTCGGCGCGCTTCGACCCGCGACCACCTCGGCGTGATGCGCGTGCTCGACGGCGCGAACCTCGAACTCTCCAGTGACACCGCAGAGCGGCGCATCGACGCCGGCACGGTCGTCGTGGCGGACGACGACAACCGCATCGTCGGCGCGCTCGTCGCCGTCTCCCGCGAGGCGGGCGCGCACGTCGAAGCAATCGCCGTCCGCAGGCGGCGGCGCGCGGACGGCATCGGCTCCGCGCTCGTCGAGCACGCCGCCGGCGAGTGGACGCCGCTGACCGCGGACTTCGACCCGGGTGTGAAGCCGTTCTACGACGCGCTCGGGTTCGACTGCGAGAAACGAGGCGACCGCTACCGTGGCATTCTAGACTAGCGGCTCGACGAGGTCGCGGCCCGCGGCGAGGAGGGCCTCGACGCGCTCGGGGCTGTCGCCCTCCGCGTACACCCGCATCTTTGGCTCCGTACCGGAGGGCCGGACGAGCAGCCACGAGCCGTCCCCGAGGAGGATTTTGAAGCCGTCCGTGTCGTTGACGCGCTCGACTGGCACGCCCGCGACCTCGTCGGGGAGTCGGTCTTCGAGTTCGTCGAGGACCGCCTCCTTGCGGTCGTCCGGGCAGTCGACGCTCACCTTGTCCTGGTGGATGTCGCCGAACTCCTCGGTGATGGCGTCGAGGCGGTCGTCGAGCGGGCGTTCGCTGGCCGCGGCGCCCGCTAGCAGCGCCATCAGCACGCCGTCCTTCTCGCGGACGTGCCCGCGCATCGTGTACCCGCCGGACTCCTCGCCGCCGAAGAGGGCGTCGTGTTCGCCCATCGCGTCGGCGACCCACTTGAAGCCGACTGGCGTCTCCACGACCTCGCAGTCGTGGGCGTCGGCGAGGCGGTCAACGAGGAACGTCGTCGACACCGTGCGGACTGCGGGCCCCGTGTCGGATTCGAGGAGGTAGTCGTACGCGAGCGCGTAGAACCGGTTCCCGTCGAGGACGCCGCGTTCGGGCGTGACGACGGCGACGCGGTCGGCGTCACCGTCGTTGGCGACGCCGAAGTCCGCGTCGTGCTCGTCGACGGCGAGCGCGAGGCCCTGCAGGTTCGCCTCGTCGGGCTCCGGGGGCGTCCCGCCGAACTCGGGGTCGCGCTCGCAGCGCTCCCGAATCACCTCGGCGCCGGCGGCTTCCAGCAGTTCGTCCGTGACGCCGCGCCCGCTCCCGTGCATCGCGTCGTACACGACCGTCAGCCCCGAGAGGTCGGCGTCCACGAGGTCCCGGCAGTGCTCTGCGTGCGGCGTCACGAAGTCGACCTCGCGGATGTCGCCCTGCGCGGCGCCCTCCACGGGTTCGCGGAGGTTCGCCTCGATGGCCTCCGTCACCTCGGGGAGCGCCGGCGCGCCGTCACCGGGGATGAACTTCACGCCGTTGTACTCCGGCGGATTGTGCGACGCCGTGACGACCAGCGCGCCCGCGAGGTCCCGCTCGACGATGGCGTGCGCGACCAGCGGCGTCGGGCAGTCGCGCTCGGGCAACAGCACGTCGAAGCCGTTCGCCGCGAGGACGTCCGCGATGTCCTCCGCGAACCCCTCCGACGTCTCGCGCGCGTCGTAGCCCACCGCGACGGTTTCGCCGGCGTGGCCCTCGCTGGCGAGGTAGTCCGCGGTAGCCTGTGCGACCGCGCGGACGCGCCCGCTCGTGAACACGTCCAGCGTCGCCCGCCAGCCGTCCGTCCCGAAGGAGATGCCGTCCATGCGCGGAGCGTCGCCGCGTCGCGTCAAAATCCCTGCGGTCCCCGCGGTCGGCGCGGCGGGCGCGACCACGTCGAACTTTATTCCCCGTCCGCGAACGCCGTCGCATGGAGTTCACACCGCTGGTCGTCGGCGTCACCGGCAGCCAACGCGCCACCAGCTACACGCGCCAGGCCGTCGAGCACGCGCTCGACGCCGCCGAACGCGCGGGCGCCGACACCGACAACGTCGACCTCGCCGACGCCGACCTGCCGCTGTACGACCCCGACCGCGATGTCGCGGACGCCGGCGACGCCGAGGCACTGCTCGACCGCGTTCGCGCCGCCGACGCCGTCGTCGTCGGGTCGCCGAACTACCACAGCAGCTACTCCTCGACGTTCCGGAACTTCCACGACTACTGCGGGTTCGACGAGTACGAGAACACGCCCGTCGGCCTCGTCGTCGTGGCTGGTGGCGGCACCATCGCGTCGCCGCTGGACCACATGCGCATCACGATGCGGGGCGTCCACGCCGACGTCGTCGCCGAACAGGTCGGCATCCGGAACGCCTCGCAGTACTTCGAGGACGGCGTCCTCACCGACGACGACCTCGCCGGCCGCCTCGACGACCTCGCGAACGCCGTCGTCGACGCCGCCTACCGGTGGGAACTCGCCGACGAGGCGGCCGCGAACGCCGAGCACTGACTACGGCCACGGGTCGTCCTGCTCGGCGACGAGTGCTGCCTTCTGCGGGCGCGAGAGCTGTTTCACCTCGTACTCGCGGCTCATCGCCGCGGACTTCGTCTCGAAGGACTCGACGTACTGGAGGGTGACGGGGGTGCGGCCGCGCGTGTACTTCGCGCCGTCGCCGGCGTCGTGTTCCGCGACGCGGCGCTCGACGTCCGTCGTGTAGCCCGTGTAGTAGGTGCCGTCGCTGCACTCCAGCACGTAGACGTAGTGCACGCCCCCAGTGAGGGCGCACGGAACCGACTGCGTTTCGGTCAGGCCCGCCGGGCGCGGTCTTTCGACACTTCGGCGATGCCGACGTTCGCCGCACAGTTCGGGCACGCGTGGAGGTGGCCGTCCTCGTTGGCGAACACGCGCGCGAAGTTCTCGGAAACGTGGGCGTCGCAGTGGTTACAGCGGGGCATGTGGTGTCTCTGGCGCGAGTGGCCAGCGTGTGTGAATACGGCACATACTAATAAGTGAGTTTTCCCAATTTCGAACAAAATTTGGCCACATTCGAAGACGAGTTCGCCATCCCCGCTCTGTGCCGCCGACTCGTTCGGTAGTCGTTCCCGGTGCTCACTCCGGTAGGAAGGCGTGCGTAGCCGCTCTGGCCGCATCTTATGGGAAGCCTTATAAGGAGGCGAGGAAAAAACCAGGTCGTATGGCAGACCTCATCGTCAAGGCCGCTGTGAAGGAAGAACTCGACGACAAGAACGTTGCCTCCGACTTCTACGAGGCGCTCGACGAAGAAGTCTCCGAGCTCCTCGAAGACGCCGCCGCTCGCGCCGAATCCAACGGTCGCAAGACCGTTCAGCCGCGCGACCTGTAACTCGGTTCGACCCGCTTCGTTTTTTGCGACGCCACGCCCCGTAGCTACGCGTTCGTGACCCGAACGCCGTCGTCGGTACCCACGTAGACTGCATCCGCTACCCCGACGAACAGCCCGTGTTCGACAGCGCCCGGCAGCGACGACAGCGCCGCTGCCACCGCCTCGGGGTCGTCAACGCGGCCGAACTCGCAGTCCAACACGAGGTTCCCGTTGTCCGTCACCACGGGGCCGTCCTTGCGCTCGGCCGTCCGGAGCTCCGGCTCCCCGCCGAGTTCGCGCACGCGCTCCGCGACGACGGGCCGCGCGTCCGGCAGCACTTCCACTGGAATCGGGAAGTCCAACACGTCGACTTCCTTGCTGGGATCGGCCACGACCACGAACCGGTCCGCGCTCGCGTCGACGTACTTCTCGCGAGCGTGCGCCGCTCCGCCGCCCTTCACGAGGTCCATGCCAGCCACCTGGTCGGCGCCGTCGATAGCGAGGTCGACGGACGCCTCCTCCAGCGTCGTCAACGGAATCCCCGCGTCGATAGCGAGCTGTCGGGACTGGTAGGAGGTCGCCACCCCCTCGACGTCGAGGCCGCGCTCGCCGATGGCGCGAATCGCGTGCGCCGCCGTGCTCCCGGTCCCGAGTCCGACGACCATCCCGTCCTCGACGTCGTCGGCCGCTGCTTCGCCCGCGCGCTGCTTCGCCACCTCGCCGCCGCCCGTGTTCTTCATACGCCAACGTCGGCGACCGCCGACGAAAAACCCACGCACCCGCCCGTAACCGATGCCTGAACTCGCGTAGGCGGCGGATAACTACGTATGCGGCCCTCTCGGGAACAGACATGAACGACGCCAGTCTCACCGACACACGCGAGGCACCCGTCGCGCTCGTGCTCGCATCGGGCGTCTCGGGAGACGGCGCGCACGTCTGCGCCCAGCGGCTCGCCACCGCTGACGCCGCGCTCGCTGTGTTGCTCCGCCAGCCTCCCGATAGCTGGCAGGACGCCCGCGACGCCGCGCTCCCGCCGACGTGCTTCGTCACCGCCACCCCACACGGCGACGACGGCGACGCTGTCGCCGCCCCCGACGACCTCACGGGCCTCGGTATCGCGGTGTCCGAACGCCTGCGCGACATCCCGGCCGACGCCGAACCCGCCGTCTGCGTGGACTCGCTGACGACGCTGCTGCAGTACGCCGACACCGACCGCGCCTACCGATTCCTGCAAGTGCTGTGCGGTCGCGTACGCGCCGCTGGCGGCACCGTTCACTGTCACGCCGACCCCGCCGCCCACGACGCGGCAGAACTCGACCGGCTCGTCGGCCTCTTCGACGGCGTTCGCTCCGTCGAAGCGTAGTTACAGTTGTTCCTTGACAGCGTCCGGGTCGTGGGTGAGCCGCAGCGTCCGCGAGCGCCCGCGCCCGTCCAGTTGCTCGTACTCCGCGTCGATGAGTCCGAGCTTGTCGAGCTTGTTCACGATTTCCGTGTACCGCGTGTACCCGAGGTCGGTGCGGTCGTTGAACGCGTCGTAGACGTCGCCCGCCTGCTCGCCGTCGCAGTCCGCGACCGTCTCCACGAGCGCGCGCTCGGTCTCGGAGAGCGCGCGCAGGCTCCGCGAGAGGTGAATGTTCTTCGCCTCCTCGGAGACCGCTTCGACGTCCTCCAGTTCGACGGTCGTGCTCGCGCGCGACTCGGCGTGCAGGCCCGCGCGCCGCAGCAAGTCGATGCCAACGCGGAGGTCGCCCGCCTCGTCCGTGAGCTCCGCGACGCGGTCCAGCACCGTCGTCGGCACTGCGTCCTCGCGGAACCCGACGTCCACGCGGTCCCCGAGAATGTCCGCGATTTCGCCGCGGTCGTACGCCGGGAAGTACGCCTCTTCGGGCCGGAACACGGACTGCACGCGGCCGTCGAGGTTCTCGATGACGTCGAGGTCGAGGTCCGAGGACACCACGATGACGCCGACTTTCGCGCCCGAGTGCGTCTCGTGGGCGCGCAACAGCGAATAGAGTGTGTCGGAGGCTTCGTCCTCGTAGAACAGGTAGTTCACGTCGTCCAGCGCCACCACCAGCACCTCCTCGTCGTCGGCGATGCGCTCGGCGACCTGCCCGAACAGCTTCTTGAACGAGATGCCGGAGGAGGGCGGCTCGTAGTCGAATATCTCCTCGAAGATGCGGGAGAACACCGCGTACCGCGTGGAGTCCACTTGGCAGTTCACGCGCACCGTGCGGACGCCGTGCTGGCCGCCGAGCTCCCCGAACAGCTTCTGGACCGCGGTCGTCTTCCCGGTGCCGGGCGGCCCCCGGACCATCACGTTCAGCGGGCGGTTCCCGCGGACCGCCGGCCGGAGCGCGTACTGCAGCGTCTGGAGTTCGGACTCGCGGTGCTGGAACACCTCCGGGACGTAGTCGATTTCGAAGACGTGTTCGTCCCGGAACACGGACTCGTCCCACCCCAGCATCCCCTCCTCGGGGTCGTCGCTCATCACTTTCACCACGCTCGCGAACCCACTTAACCCTTCGCCACAGAACCGGCATTCGCCGCCGAGAGCCGGCGACGAGCCAAAATCGCGTCAGAACTTCCCGAGCAGCCGGTCGTAGAACGACCCCGCGGACGCGCCGTCGCCGCCTTCCGTCCCGTCGCCCTCCGTGGCCAACTTCTCCACGATGAGTTCGGGCGTCGAGCGCGCGAGGTGGTTCTTGACCGGGGAGCGCTCGACGACCAGTTCGCCGTCCTCCAGCCCGCGAGCGCGGATGCCGTCGACGGTCACGTCGAACCCACACTGGTCGCGGATTTCGCCCGCGAGGTGGGAGACGAACACGCCCGACGCGCCCGCTTCGTGGAGTTCTTCGAGGATGCCCGCCACGATTTTTGCGGAGGCGCCCGGCTCGGTGATGGATTCGAGTTCGTCCACGAGTACGAGTTTCCGCGCCGCGCCCTCGGTGAGTCCCGCGAAGTCTCGCAGTGTCGCCTCGAACGCGCCCGCGTCGAGCGTCCCCTGTGACTTCGCGTAGTAGTGCAGTTCCTCGACCTCGGGCACTCTGGCGGACTCCGCGGGCACCGGGAGTCCCATGTGCGCGAGCACGACCACGACCGCTACGAGGTCGAGCGTGCTCGTCTTCCCGCCGGAGTTCACGCCGGAGAGCAGCGCCACGCCGTCGACGCCGTAGTCCACGGGCTCGACGTCCTCGAAGGCGACGTCCAGAATCGGCGACCGCCCGCCTTCGATGTCGAACCCGCGGCCGCCGCGCTCGGCGAGCACGCAGTCGAAGTCGTCGGCGAATCGCGCGACGGCCAACTCCACGTCCAGTTCGAGCGCGCGCTCGACGAGGCCCCGAGTGGGCTCCCGGAGGTCCGCCAGCGTCGCCGCGAGTTCGCGCTTGCGCTCGGCGCTCCGGCGGTCCCGGGACGCCGTGAGTTCCTCGCGGAGCCGCGACACCGCTTCTGGGTCGTGGTCGACGGGGAACGTCGGCGAGTCTCCGAACGCCTGCTCGGCGATGCTCGCCTCGCCGTCGCGCAGGGCCAGCGCGTCCACGAGGTGGTCGCGCGCGGCGTCGACGGCGTCGGCGTACTCGTCCGCGAGTTCCCGCGAGAGCAGGCTGTCCACGCCCGCGCCGCGCTCCACGAGGCTCAGGAGGTCCGACCCCTCGATGGTGACGTCCTGCTCTTGGATGACCTCCCGCAGGTGGTCGTTGGCCACTGACTCCGCCGTCGACACCGCGGCGTCCAGGTCGTCGACCGCCGTCGACAGCCGGTCGAGTTCGTCGTCGCCCGCCACCGACCCCTCCGAGTCCAGTTGCGCGAGCGCGTCGTCCAGTTCGTCGAGGTCCACATCCGTTTCGAGGCCGGCGGCCTCGTGGACCGCGACGGCCGCCCGAATGCGGTCGCGGTTCGTCGCGAAGAAGGACAGCACGCGCTCGGGGACGACTTCCTCCGGGCGCTCGATGGCGTCGGGTTCGACGCGCACGTCGCCCTCGACCTCCACGCCCGTGAACGCCTCGTCGAGCGCCACGACCGTCGAGTAGCCGCGCGCGAGGTCCGCCAGCCCGCGGGCGTCCTCGACGACCTCCACCGACAACTCCGGGAACGCGTCCCGCGCCTCGCTGTACGTCTCCGCGTCCGTCGTCGCTAGACAGCGGTCTCGGACCGACAGCCCGTCGGGCTTCGACAGCGGCTCGACGCCCGCCAGCCCGTCCAACACCGCGGGGTCGGGGTCGCGGACCATCGCGTCAGTCGCGAACTCGTTGACCTCCGCGATGCGCGAGTCGACCGCGCTCGGGTAGAACGTGCGCAGCCGCTGGCTCGCGTAGTCGGTGACCGCGCGCTCCTGCAGCAGCGCGAGCACGCGGTCGTACACTTCGCCCGCGCGGTCCGTCGCCAGGAAGCCGCCCGAGTCGTCGTGGCGCGCGCGAATCGCGCCGCGAACGATGCGCGCGGCCCGTCCGTCGCTGACTCCGGGCGCGCGAGCGACCGCCGCCACGTCCCCACGCCGTAGTGCGTCTTCGGGTTCGTCGAGCGACCGCAGCGACTCCGCGGTCTTCGCGCCCACGCCCGGAATCCCCTCCAAGTCCATCGCCGTGGGGTACGTGGCTCACACGTAATAAGGTCTTACGCGAAATCCGACGGACGAGCATCCGCGTCCCGAGTGGTTCGACAGAACCCGAGGGGCGCGGTTCACGCCGCGACCGTAGGGAGCGGCGGCCGAGGAACCCTCGAAGCCGCGCTCTGCGCGGCTGAGGGGGTGACGCTGGCTTTTTCCGCAAGTTTTTGCCAGCGAGCGGTGCAGAGCACCGCTCGCGCAGCAAAAAGTGCGTTTAGTTGCCCGTCCATCGGAGCAGCGCGAGCGTGCCTTCGAACAGGGCGATCATCGTGAGCGCGACGATGATGGGGACGACGCCCGTGGGGTCGATGGCGCCGAACGTGAACGAGATGCCAGCGAACGCCGCCCAGAACAGGAGGCGGCGGTCTTCGAGCCACTGCCGGGTGGTGACCCCGAGCATGATGGCGAGCATGATGAACAGCGGAATCTGGAAGACGATTGCCAGATACCCCATCACCATGAGGATGAGGTTGAACGTTGAGCCGAGCGCGAACGCGACGTCCGCGGTGGGTTGGGTGTACCCTTGGAAGTAGTCCATCGTGTACGGGAGCACGAGGAGGTACGCGAACGCGACGCCCAGCACTGCGAGCACGAGGCTGGTTGGGACGGCGGCGAGGTAGTAGCGGCGTTCGTGCTGGTAGAGGCCGGGGCGCATGAACGCGTAGGACTCGTAGACGAACACGGGTAACGCGATGACCAGTCCCGCGAGGCTCGCGACTTTCACTTGCGTGATGACGAGTTCGAGGGGCTGGTAGAGCCGGGGGTCGACTGCTTCGCCGCCGGGGAGGACATAGTTCCAGATGGTGGTGACGAGTTCCTCGGTGAGCGGGAAGACGACGACGCTGACGAGCGCGGCGATGGCGATGACGATGGCGAGCCGTTTGACCATCTCCTCGACGTGGACGGCCAGCGGCTCTTCGACGTCGGATTCGGGCGCTTCGAGGCCGATGGCGTCGTCCGGCGGCGCCGGGTTGTCCTCGGCGTCGACGACGGAGTTCTCTCGCGGGTCGAGCGCGGCGTCCTCGTCGGGTTCGTCGGCTTGGTGTTCCTCGTCGGCGAGCAACTCGGGTTCGCCGTCCGACGCGGGGTCGGCGCTCTTGTCGTCGCCCGCGGCGATGGCGTCCTCGTCCCAGTCCCACTCGTCGCCGTCGTCGTCCGCTTCGACGCGTTCGACGGCGGGCGTGAGGTCGCGCCACTCGTCGTCTCGGGTGACTCTGGTGAGCGGCCCGCTCTGGGCGTCGTCGACGCGACTGACCGCCGACGAGAGGTCGTCCCACTCGCTGCGGCCGCTGTCGCCGTCGACGCGACGAACGGCTGGCGCGAGCGTCTCCCAGTCGTGGTCGCGGTCGCGCCCGCCGTTCGGTTCCTCGGCCATTCGTGTCCGTGCTTTGGCGACGGGGGCGTTATAGGCTTTCTTTTGGGTACGGACGGGAAGATTGATAATTCCGAGTGGGTTAGCCGGACGCAATGAGTAGCTCCGGCTCGGGCCCGATAAATCCCAGTACGGCCCGCACCATCGAGTCCGGCCGGCAGACCCTCGGCGTGATGCTGCGGACCGCCCAGTCGAAGCTCCAGCACGTCTTCATCGCGTTCGTCGTCGGCCTCATCGGCGGTATCATGGCGATGCGGCTGTACATCTGGCCGCAACTCGAAACCGACCTCCTCGTGGAGGCGGCCAACGTCATCGCGCAGACGCCGTTCGACGTCATCCTGATGCAGGTGAAAATCGGCCTGTTCACGGGCGTCGTGTGCGCGCTCCCAGTCCTCCTCTATCACGCCCGCGAGCCGCTCGTCGAGCGCGACATCATCCCCGACGTCTCCGTCTCCCGGCGCAACGTCGCGCTCGTCGTGGTCGTCTGTATCGGGCTGGCGTCCGCCGGCGTCGCGTACGCCTACTTCCTGTTCTTCCCGCTGATGTTCGACTTCCTCGCGGGCAACGCCGTCGGCGCGGGGCTCGCGCCGAAGTACTCCATCGTGAAGTGGACGGAGTTCATCCTCTTCTTGGCGCTCTCCTTCGCTATCGCCGCGCAACTCCCGCTCGCGGTTTCGGCGTTTTCGTACTCCGGCATCATCCCCTACGAGACGTTCCGCGACAAGTGGAAGTACGCCGTCGTCGGCATCTTCGCGTTCGGCGCGTTCTTCTCGCCGCCGGACCCGTTCACCCAGATTCTGTGGGCGTCCCCGCTCATCCTCCTCTACGGGCTCTCGCTGTACTGCGCGAAAATCGTCGTGACGATGAAGCGCGGCCGCGAGCACGTCGACGTCCGCGGCGTGTTCCGCGAGCACTGGAACCGCGTGCTCGGCCTCGGCGTGCTCGGATTCGCGGGCGGCTACGCGTTCGGCCAGTACGGCGGCATCGCGGCGTTCAACGACGGCCTCGCGTTCATCGGGTCGGGGGTTCGCGTGCCGACCGTGAGCGAGGCGCTCGGCGTCGACCCCGCGACCGGCTACCTGCTGTTGGGCGCCGTGTTCGCCGTTGTCGCGCTCACTGCGGCGGTGCTGTACTACACGTACGTCGCCATCGACCGCGCCGCCCAGCAGGTCGCGGCGTCCGGCCTCGGCCGGCCGGAGGACCCCGCCGACATCGACCTCGACGACCTCAATGCCGATGGCGTTCGGGCCGCGCCCCCCGAGGCGTTCGCGTCCCTGACCGAGGACGAGGCGCTCTCGACGGCCAACCGCGCGCTCGAAGCCGACGACGACGAGAAGGCGCAGGCGGTCCTCGACCGGTTCGACGAAGTCCACGCCGAACTCGACGAGGAAGCCGCCGAAGACGCGGAAGCCGCCGAGGAGGACTCCGACACCGTCCAGAGTACGGCCGCGGGGATGATGGACGCGTTCACCGAAGAGGAAACCACCGAGGACGACATCGGCGGCTACTACCACGACATCCGGTTCGTCTTCGACTCCCTGCGCTCGCGGGCGTTCCGCATCGTCGGGACGTTCATGGCGCTGATGGTCGGTCTGTTCGGGTGGCTCTACTACGGCGGGTTCCGGGAGCTTCGGGACAACTTCATCGCGCGCATCCCGCAGGACCTCCAGCCGATTGCGACCGGCGGCGAGTGGCCGATCACGCTCCACCCCGTCGAGGCGCTCGTCTTCCAAGTGAAAATCTCCGTGGTGTTGGCCGCCATCGGCACGCTCCCCGTCGTCATCTACTACGTGTGGCCGGCGCTCTCGGAACGCGGCTGGGTGACCGGTGACCGTCGCGTCATCGCCGTCTGGGGTGGCGGGCTTGCCGGCGGCCTCGCTGTTGGCAGCTACCTCGGGTACTCGTTCGTCGCGCCCGAGGTCATCTCGTTCCTCGTCTACGACGCCCTCGAAGCCGGCATGATAATCAGCTACACCGTCAGCACGTTCGCGTGGATGGTGTTCCTGCTGACCGTCGGCATCGGCATCCTCATCGACATCCCCGTGACGATGCTGCTGTTCCACGCCGGCGGCATCGTCTCCTATCAGACGATGCGGCGGCGCTGGCGCGTCCCCGTCATCAGTTCGTTCGCGTTCGCCGCGCTCGTGACCCCGGACAGCCTCTACACGATGCTGCTCGTCGCGTTACCCATCGCCCTGATGTACCTCCTCGGGCTCGGCATCCTCGCCGTCGTCACGCTCGGCGGCCGGCGCGGCGGCGGGAGCGCGTCGACACGAACGGCGTGAACTACCCCACCCTACTCGCTCACCGCTGACGCGGTTCGCTCCTTGAGGGTGGGGCTTCCTGTTTCCATGACGCGCTTTGCAGACACAGGTGCATCCGCAGGGAGCGCAGTCTCCACAGGCGTTGATTCGGAGTGTCCCACTCCTACATCTTCGAGACCGCGAGAAAGGATGTTCCATGACGCATTCGCGTCTCTATCCGTCTCGAACCCACACGACGGACACGAATGCTCGCGCACCCACAGCGGTTTGTCAGTCTCCGTTCCGCACGACGCGCACTCTTTGGTTGTACCTCGGGGGTTGACGGCGACGAAGTGTGTTCCTTCGCGTTCGCACTTGTATTCGAGCATTCGCAGGAACGTCCCCCACGCCGCACCTGCACGGTTCCGCGAGTTGCCGGGGAGTTCGACCAGCCCCTTCGCGTCCAAGTCCTCGACAGCCACAAGATCGTATTCTCGGCCGTAGTAGTTCGACAACTTGTGGAGGAAGTCTCGCCGCTTCCGCTTCAGGTCGGCGTGACGTTGGGCAACCGTCTTGCGCTGTTCTTCCCAGTTGTTCGAGCCGTGTTCTTTCCGCGACAGTTTCCGTTGGGCACGTTCCAACCGTTCGCGCTCGTCGGAGAAGTCTGGTGACTCGACAGCGGTTCCGTCCGTATCATGTGCATACTTCAGGATACCAACGTCAATCCCGACGACTCGCTCGGGTGTCTCTGGCTTCTCGGGGTGTCCTCGTCCACGTCGATGCCGAAGGTTGCGAACCATTCACCTGTGGGTTCTTGCTTGATCGTGACTTGTTTGATGGTTGCGTTCTCAGGGATGTCTCGGTGGAGGTGAATCGGAATTTCACCGATTTTGCTCAACCACAACACGGGCCGACCACTCGTATTCTTGAGTTTGAAGCCGGACTGGTTGTAGGTGAGGGACCGATACTCCCGAGGCGGTTTCCACTTGAGCATTCCCACGGCGCGTCCGTTCTCCTTCTGTGATTTGAGCGTGGAGAGGTTGTCGTAGACACGCTTGACGACCATCTGCAACACCTTCGAGTGAACGTCGGTCAGGTCGTCCCACCACGATTTGAGGTCGGGGAGTGTCCCCTGTACCTTGTAGCGTGCTGGAATGTCGTCTGCCTCGTTGAGTTTGTAGAGGA
This sequence comes from Halobacterium sp. CBA1132, assembly GCF_001485535.1. NCBI lineage: Archaea > Methanobacteriati > Methanobacteriota > Halobacteria > Halobacteriales > Halobacteriaceae > Halobacterium > Halobacterium sp. CBA1132. The sequence continues at coordinate 2,391,956 of NZ_BCMZ01000001.1, read as the reverse complement.
CGTGGTTATACAGTTGTCTACAAGTATCGACGTGGTGCAGAAGCGTCTCCGTGAGGGCTTCCGGTGGGTCGAGTCGATACTTGTAGTTGTAGTGCATCTATGACTCTCGTTCCTCGATAAGTTCGTCCAATTTTTCTTGGACGAACGAGGAAAGGTTCAGGTGATTGTCCTGAATCCACTCCTCTTGGTCGTCACGGATGGAGATGTTCTTTCGCGTTGTCACACCACACTTTACACAACTTGTGTAAATAAGGGTTGTGGTTGATGTGGGCCTGTGGCCCGGTCGTCGCGGAGTGTTTGTGAGACGATGACGGCGCTGTATCCCCTCCCTACTGCGCTACTCGGTCGCTTCGCTCCCTGCGTTGCTCCTTGAGGAAGGGGACTTAGCGCCTGAAAACAGTTAAGATATTCCCGGGGTATTCTCGGGGTATGCCCAAGATAAGCGTCGAGATTCCCGAGGAGCTCTTGGAGGACCTCGACGGTCACGTCGGCGACGACGGCAAGTTCGTGAACCGCAGCGACGCCGTGCGCGCGTCCATCCGGAAGACGCTGGACGTGCTGGACGACATCGACGGTCGCCACGGGAGGCTCGACGATGCGGAGTGAGGACCGCCTCGTCGCCGGCCAGGTCGCGCTCGTCGGCCTGTTCGTCACCGCGCTCGTCACCGCCCAGTTGACGGCGTCGAAACTGCTGTTGTTCCAGATTCCGTTCGAACTCCCGTTCACGGGCACAGCACTCGTGATGCCGGGCGCGGCGCTGGCGTACGCGCTGACGTTCTTCGCGTCGGACTGCTACTCCGAACTGTACGGCAAGCGCGCCGCGCAAGTCCTCGTCAACGTCGGGTTCGCGATGACGCTCGTGATGCTCGCGCTCGTCTACACCACCATCGCGGCGCCCATCGCGCCGTTCTCCGGCGTCGGCCAGTCCGAGTTCGCGTCCGTCCTCTGGTCCTCAGCGAACATCGTGGCGGGCAGCCTGCTGGCGTACGTCGTCAGTCAGAACTGGGACGTGCTCGCGTTCCACGCCATCCGCGAGCGCACCGACGGCGCGTACCTCTGGCTGCGCAACATCGGCTCGACGGCCACCAGCCAAATCATCGACACCGTCATCTTCGTCACCGTCGCGTTCTGGGTGGCCCCCCAGCTGTTCGGCGTCGGTCCCGTCTACGGCACGAACCAGATTCTCGGCCTCATCGTCGGCCAGTACCTTCTCAAGCTCGCCATCGCGCTCGCGGACACGCCGTTCGTCTACGGTGTCCGCCGGCTGCTCGGTCGCCCGAGCTAGTCGCGGCGCTTCGCGAACCCGAAGTTCGGCTTCACGTCGGTCACTTCGACCTCGACGGTCTCGCCGGCGTCGGTGTCCGCGACGAACAGCGTGTAGCCATCGACTTTCGCGACGCCGTCGCCCTCGTCGCCCTCGTCGACGATTTCGACCTCCAGCGTGTCGCCCTTCTCGATGGGCGCGTTCACGCGGTTCTTCGCGACCACGTACAGCTCTGACGAGGAGTCGCGGGAGGCGTCCGGCGTGTACGTCCGCGTGAACGCGAACTCCTCCTCGACGTCCGCGAGGTAGTCCTGGAAGTCCTGCCCGTCGAAGACCTTCGCGACGAAGTGCCCGCCGTCGTTCAACAGTTCGCGGGCCGTGTCCAGCGCCATCCGCGCGAGGTGGACCGAGCGCGCGTGATCGAGATTGTACTCGCCGGTCATGTTCGGCGCCATGTCCGAAATGACGACATCGACGCCGCCCGGCGCGGCGCGCTCGATGTCCTCGCGCGTGCTCTCCTCGGTCATGTCGCCCTTGATGGTCTGGACGCCCGCGTCGGGGTCCTCCAGTTCGTCAATGCGCTGGAAGTCCACGCCGACGACCTTCCCGCGCGCGCCGGTCTCCTCGGCGGCGACCTGCAGCCAGCCGCCCGGCGCTGCGCCGAGGTCGACGACCGTCGCGCCGCCAAAGAGTACGTCGAACTCGTCGTCGATCTGCTGGAGCTTGTACGCCGCTCGCGTCCGGTAGCCCTCCTGCTTGGACTTGTTGTAGTACTTGTCTTTACCGTTCCCCATAGTCAGTTACGGGACGTAGAGCGCCCGGACTGAAAACCGCGTCGTTGTGGGTGTTACGGCGTATCACCCCGAAAACGCGAGAAGAGTCGCCCGCAGTCAGCGCGTCGTCAGTTCGCCGCGGCAGCCGTCGTCGAGTCCAACGTAATCGTCTCGCCGTCCGCGGTCACGGTCACCTCGGTGTCGAGGCTCACGTCCGCCGGCACCGCGAACGACAGTTCGCCGTCCGCGTTCGTCTCCCCGACGACTTCGCCGTCGACGGCGACCGTGGCGTCCTCGACGGCTTCGCCGTCGCCGTCGGTCACGACGACGGTGGCGTTCTCGCCGGGCGCGAGACTGCCTTCGAGGACCGCGCCGAGTTCGAGTTCGCTGTCGGCGTCACTGTCGCTGTCGTCGGAATCACCGAACTCGACTTCCAGTTCGGCTTCGGCCTCGCCGTACGCGCTGTCCTCTGCGGTCTCGACGTCGACTTCCAGCTCCTCGACGTTCTCGGGCACGGAAACCGTCGCCGTGCCGTTCGCGTCGGTCGTCACCGTCACGTCCTCGCTCACGGTGACCGTCGCACTCTCCACCGGCTCGCCGTCCTGCGTGACGCGCACGGTAGCGTTCTCGCCGGCGGTCACGTTCCCGACGAAGTTCGCTTCGAGTTCGGCCTCGCCGTCCGTCTCGACGTCCACGCGCTCGATGGGGACGTCGGTCCCGGACTCGCTGGCGACCGGCTTCAGGATGTACTTCCCGCTGTTACCGGCTTCGAACACCGTGATGTCGAAGACGAACTCCACGCTCCCGCTCTCGGTGACGGTGACGTCCTTGTTGAGGTGGAGCTTCTGACTCGGCAGTTTCACGTTCACCTGCTCGCCCGTCTCGAGCGTTCCCTCGACCTCGCCGACGTGGACGAACACCGTCTCGTACTCGCCCGCGGGGACGCTGACGTTCCCGAGCAGGGTCGCGTTCGCGCCCTGCAGTTCGGTCAGGTCGACGACGCGCGAGTCGACGTCGCGCTCGACCCACTCCGTCTCGTTCTCGTCGTCGTCGTCGTCGGCCTCGTACTCGGCTTCGAGCGAGGCCTCGGTCTCACCGTACGCGCTGTCGCCGTCCGTGCTGGCGGTCAGCGCGAATTCGTCAGCGTCGGCGGGCACGGCGACGGTCACCGTGCCGTTCGCGTCCGTCGTCACGCTCACGTCGGCGTCGTCGACTTCGACGGTCGCGTTCTCGACCACTTCGCCGTCGTGAGTGACGGTCACGGTGGCGTTCTCACCAGCCGTGAGGTTCCCCACGAGGCCGACTTCGAGGCCGCCCTCGCTGTCGGTCTCGATGGTCCAGTTACCGGACGCGTTCGCGTCCGCGTCGGCGCTCTGCGCGAATCCGACGCTCGTCACGGTCACGTTCAGGTGCTCGAACTGGCCGATTGCGTTCTGTTCGTCGCTCACGTAGAACGACACGGTGCCGTCGCCTCCGTTGTCTGTTGTCTGTGCGCCGTTCGGACCCGCGATGCCGCCGGCACAGCCGGCGACCATCACGAGCGCGGCCACGAGTAGACTGGCTGCGGTGCGTCTCATGTGCGTTCGACCCGACGGCCCACACACACGTAAAAGGGCCAAGCCCTGAACCCGGTCGACCGCCGGATTAAGCCGGATTAAGCGGGCTTAACGGTGGTCTCGTCAACCTGACCCACGCGCGGGCCTCGTCGGGTAGTCGGCGCGCGGTCACGGCGTGACCGCCGGCTCGTGCCCACCTTGTCGCTGTCCTGCGATTCACGCGCGCACGCGGAACGTGGGGCTTTTTAGTCCCTGATTGCGTAGCAATTCGCATATGTTCAAGGCGATTGTGAGCGCCGACACGCTCCGGGAAACGCTGGACTCCGTGAGCGTGCTGGTGGACGAATGCAAAATCCACCTCGACGAAGACGGCCTCTCCATCCGCGCTGTCGACCCCGCGAACGTCGGCATGGTCGACCTCGACCTCGGGTCGGCCGCGTTCGAATCCTACGAAGCCGACGGCGGCATCATCGGCGTCAACCTCTCCCGACTGGAGGACATCGCCGGGATGGCCGACGCCGACCAGCTCGTCCAACTCGAACTCGACGAGGAGACCCGCAAGCTCCACATCCAAATCGACGGCCTCGAGTACACGCTCGCGCTCATCGACCCCGACTCCATCCGGCAGGAACCCGACATCCCGGACCTGGACCTCTCCGCGAACGTCGTCATCGAGGGCGCCGACATCGACCGCTCCGTCCGCGCCGCCGACATGGTCTCGGACCACATCGCGCTCGGCGTCGACGCCGCCGACGAACTGTTCTACGTCGACGCGGAGGGCGACACCGACGACGTCCACCTCGAACTCACCCGCGACGACCTCATCGACCTCGAAGCGGGCGACGCCCACAGCCTGTTCAGTCTCGACTACCTCAAGGACATGAACAAGGCCATTCCGAAGGACGCGGAGGTCGAACTCGAACTCGGCGACGAGTACCCGGTCAAGATTCACTTCGACATCGCCGAAGCGCAGGGTCACGTCACCTACATGCTCGCGCCGCGCATCCAGAGCGACTAACTCGCACTTTTTCCTGCGCTCGGCGCGCTGCGCGCGCCTCACTTGCAAAAACTTGCGGAAAAAGCACTCCTCCTTCGCTTCACTTCGTTCCGCTCAGTCGTCGGCCTCCGCTCCCTCACTACGTTCGGTCGCGGAGTGAACCGCTTCGCTCGGGTCCGTTGGACCGCTCGCTCGCGGATGCTTGCTCTCGGTTAGCAACGCTCGCTACGTTCTCGGCAGTTGGTCAGGGCGTCAGCGTCAGGTAGGTCGCGACGAGCGCGACGCCGAGCGCCGCGAGGAACACCAGGTAGCCGATGAGTGTCGTGAGGCCGGTACCGCCGCCCATCGACGACTTGCTCATGGACATACACCAGAGTTGTCGCGTGTCCATCAAAATAGTGGTGGCGGCTGTTCTCCCTTTCCCTACTCGCGGTCCGGGGACCGGCGCGCCACCACCGTTTCGCCTGCGCTGACGCGCTCTCCGTTCTCCACGCGGAGGTCGTCGCGGTCGTACTCCAGGGGGAGAATCACGTCCGCGCGGCTGCCGAAGGAGATGTGGCTGATGCGGTCGCCGCGCGCGAGGTCGTCGCCGGGCTCGACGTAGGGGTGGATGCGGCGGGCGAACGCGCCCGCGATGAGGACGACCTCGTAGTCGTCGCACGTGACGCGGACGCGCTCGTTGTGCTCGGACTCCTTGTCGAAGGCGGGGCGGTGGCCGCCCTCGCGGTGGTCGACGGCCTCGACCGTGCCGGCGAGCGGCGCGCGATTCACGTGCACGTCGTGGACGTTCATGAACACGCCCACGCGGACGCGGCCGTCGTCGGTCTCACGAATCACCGACACCTTGCCGTCCGCGGGCGTGAGCACGCCCTGCCCCTCGGGCGTTCGCTCGGGGTCGCGGTGGAACCAGACGACGAATGCCGAGAGCGCGAGCGCCGCGACGCCCCACAGCGACGACACGAACAACAGCGCCGCGCCGACGACCGCCGCCGGCAATGCGTACGTCCACTTCCACGGGCCACGCGCGAGCATACCCACACTTGGCCGTCCGCCACCGATAGCCCTTCGGTCGCTGCTGGGGCGGGTCCGAGCCGGGGTGTTTATCGGCGTCCGCTCGCAAGAAAGGAGTCGATGAACGCGCGCCACGCTCGCTACCCGTTCCTCGGCGAATCCCGGCAGGCGGTCCAGGAGGCCGGGGTGGACCTCGCGGCGGTCGTCGCCGAGGACGACGCGGTCGTCGAGCGCGCCCGCGAACGCGTCGTCGGGTCGCTCACGAACGGCGAGGTCGGCGAGCGCGCGCGCTCGGACCGCGTGGAGCTGCTCTCCTACCCCGTGGCGCGCGTGCTCGTCTCGGTCGTCGACGAACACGTGCTCGTGCGGAAGTACGCCGACGCCGAAGCCAACGCTGCCTACGAGCGTTTCACCGCCGACGAGACCGACGACGCCGAACTGAAGAGCGTCGGCGACGACGCCAGCCTCTCCCGGAAGGACCTCCTCCGCGAGTTCGACCTGACGAGCCACGTCCACGCCACGCAGGACGGCTACGACGTGGACGTGCCGACGTACCTCCTGCTGTCGTCGTCGCTGCGCCCGGACAAGTGGCGCCTCGTCAACCGCGCGCTCTCCGACGGCCGCGTCCCCGTCGACGAACCCGAACTCGACACGCTCCTCCGCGAAGCCGTCCGCGAGCGGGTCGCCGAGGGCCTGCCGTTGAACGTCCCCGACGAGGTCGCCGACGCCCTCGAAGGCCCGGAGGCCGCGGTCCGGGACGTGCTCTCGGAGATGGACCTCACGCGCGAAATCGACACGGTCGTCCCGGAACTGTTCCCGCCGTGCATGCAGCACCTCTTAGACCAAGTGCAGCGCGGCGAACACCTCCCCCACCACAGCCGGTTCGCCATCACGACGTTCCTCGCGAACATCGGGCTGACGACCGACGAAATCGTCGACATCTACAAGGTGAACCCGGGGTTCGGCGAGGAGATGACTCGCTACCAGACCGACCACATCCGCGGGGAGTCCAGCCCCACGGAGTACACGGCGCCGTCGTGTGCGACGATGAAGGCCTACGGTGACTGCGTGAATCCCGACGACCTCTGCGACGCCATCAACCACCCGCTGTCGTACTACGAGGCGAAACTCGACGACGAAGAAGACGAAGACTTGGAGGACTGGCGCGAGCGCGAGAACGAGGACGCGGAAGCGGACGACGCCGAAGCCTGACTACTCCTGCTTGCCGGACAGCCAGTAGCCCACGCCGGCCATCACGAGAATGAAGACGACGACAGCCACGATGACGCCGTAGGCGCCGGTCTCACCGAACCCTTCGGACATCGTGCCGGCGGCCACGAGGATGGCGATGAAGACCAGCGTAGACAGGATGGCGATACCCGCTTCGAGGCGGGCGTCGGGCCCTTCAGACATACTGCGGGATTTCGCCGGCCCGGGCAAAAGCGCTTCGAAGCCGTCACGCCGGCCGCGAGTCGCGGGTCGCGTCGCCGTCGGCGATTCGTCGTCCGAACTAGTAGGGTTCGGAGCCGTATAGCCACCCCGATTTTGCGGGGTTTAGGCGTCTCCAAGCCCTACACTGTGGTATGGCTCCCTCCACGAAGTCCCGACAGCCGCCCGACGACCGGAGCCGCCGCGCCCGCCGCGAGGAGATGGCCGTGACCGCGCTCGGCGACGGAACCTACGAAGTCCGGTCGCCGTCCGGCAACGTCTACGACGCCGACCTCGACGCCGGCGAGTGCACGTGTCCCGACCACCAGTTCCGGGGCGTCCGCTGCAAGCACCTGCGTCGCGTCGCCATCGACGTAACGCTCGGCGAAGTCCCCGCGCCCGGCGAGCGCGACGCGACGTGTGCGGCCTGCGGCGACGACCTGTTCGTCGACCGCGAGACCGCCGACCCCGTCTACTGCGACGCCTGCACGCTCGACCCCGGCGAGACCGCCGTCGACCGCGAGACGGGCAAGCTCGTGGTCGTCGTCGAGTCCACGGACGACCGCGCGAGCGACGTCCGCATCGCCGAGCGCGGCTGGTCGGTCGCCGACCACCACTCGAACCGCGACTACGACGCCGACGACCGCGTCGTCGACGTGCTCTACCCGCTAGAGCGCGGCGTCTCCCCGGAGGACATCTCGCCGCAGGACCTCCGCCGGTACTCGTTCCCGCGCGGCCGCCTCGAACGCCGCGACTAGTCGAGCATCGACGCCGCTTCCTCGGGCGTGAGCACGCCCTGCTCGACGGCGTGCAGCACGTCCTCGATGTCGTTGTCCTCGGCGTCGTCCTCGCCGTGACCCTGCAGGTCGTCGAACGTCTCCCCGTCCTCGATTGCGGTCTCCTTCTTCACGCGGTAGTTCCCGCCGTCGGTCTGGTAGACGTCCGCCGGGTGGAAGAAGTACCAGTCCTCACGGTCGAAGCGCACGCCGATTTTCGGTTTCGCGCCGAAGTTCTGACTGAAGTAGACCAGCGCTTCGACCTCCTCGCCCGTGAGGTAGATGGGGTCGCCCGCGCTGGACTTCGCCTCGACGGCGTAGAAGACGCTGCCGTCGCCCGCGAGCACGTCCGGGAGTTCTCGGTCGGTCGCCGCGCCGCTGGCGGGCGCGCGCATCACCGCGAAGCCGCGCTCGTCGAACGCGTTCACGAGCTCGCGCTCCCGCCGATTGCCTTTCGCGTTCGAGTTAGACATGCTCCGACCCCGTGCCCGCTGTCATACCCACGGCTACGCAGTCGGGGGATAGGAGGCTTGCGCCACGCGGCCGGGGGAGTTTTTGACGCTGGTCGCCGTTGCTATGATTCCAATGGGTGACGCCACCGGGTCGACGTCGGCGGACGAGCAGACGTCCTCGACGGGAATTCTCGGTCAACAGCTCGAGGAGGGCTTGAACGAGCTCGAACGACCGACGGACGGCCTCGCGCTCTCCGCGCTCTCCGCGGGGCTCGACATCGGATTCGGGCCGCTGTTGATGGCGGTGGTGGTCGCGCTCGCCGCGGGCGAGTGGGGCGACCCGGTGCTCGAGATAGCGCTCGCGAACGCCTACGCTGTCGGGTTCGTGTTCGTCGTTATCGGGCGGTCGGAACTGTTCACCGAACACACGACGCTGGCCGTTCTCCCGGTGCTGGACGGCCGCGCGACCTGGCAGTCGCTAGCCCGTCTCTGGGGCGTCGTGTTCGCGGCGAACGTCGTCGGTGGCGCGGTGTTCGCGGGTATCGCTGTCGTCGTCGCCCCGGCGTACGGCATCGCCGACGCCGCGGCGTTCGAAGCGGTCGCCACGCCGCTGGTCGCACACGGTAACGCGGCGCTGTTCGCGGGCGCCGTGCTCGCCGGCTGGCTGATGGGGCTGATGTCGTGGCTGGTCGCGGCCGCCCAGGAGACGCTCAGTCGCGCGTTTTTCGTGTGGCTGGTCGCTGCCACCATCGGCATCGCCCACCTCCCGCACTGCATCGCCGGCAGCGTCGAAGTCCTCCTCGGTGTGGCCTCGGGCGTCGTCGGCCCCATCGCCTACGGCCGCTTCCTCGTGTTCGCCACGGCCGGGAACGTCCTCGGCGGCGTCGTGTTCGTCTCCCTGCTCAAGTACGGGCACGTCGTCCGTGGTGGGGACTGACCGCCACACGGCTTTTCTCGGTGGTCGCCGTACCTCCGCCCAAGTATGCCCGGGGCAGACATCGTCGACCGCGTCGACGGCATCGTCCACGAGGAGACGCAGGTCCACGAGTACGGCGTCGACTTGACCGTCGCGGCTGTCTCCGAGGTCGCCGACTGCGGCCACCTCGACTTCGGCGGCGACGAGTTCGCCGACGCGGACCGCCGCCCGCTGGCGTCCGCGCTCCGCGACCCCGACGACGAGTACGAGTGGTGGACGCTGAAAGCCGGCACGTACCTGATCGAGTTCAACGAGTCGCTGCGCGAGGGCGCGCCGCTGCGCGTCCAGACCCGCCGCGAACTCCGCGAGAACGGCGCCTACCACCCCTCCATCGTCACCACGGAACTCGGCCCGATGCCGCTGACCGTCCCCGAGGGCGGCGTCGAACTCAAGGAGAACGCCCGCGTCTCGACGCTGATGGAACGATAACCGACCAGCCGACGGGCTAGCATCCGCGAGCGAGCGGTCCAACGGACCCGAGCGAAGCGGTTCACCGAGCGCGAACGCAGTGAGCGCTCGGGCCGACGAGCGACTAAGCGCCGGAGGCGCGCTGGAGCGAGGAGTGCTTTTTCCGCAAGTTTTTGCAAGTGAGGCGCGCGGAGCGCGCCGAACGCTGGAAAAAGTGCGTTATGTGCCGTGCTGCCAGGAGGTCATGTACTCCTCTTGTTCTTCGCTGAGATTGTCGAGTTCGACGCCCTCGGCGTTGAGCTTGATTTCGGCGAGCTTGCGGTCGAGGTGGTCGGGGACCTCGTGGACGCCGGCGTCGTAGTCGTCGGCGTTCTGGACGAGCTCGCGGATGGAGACGGCCTGCACGCCGAAGGACTGGTCCATGACTTCGACGGGGTGGCCGAGGCTGACGGGGGTCGCGAGGTTGACGAGGCGGCCCTCGGCGAGGACGTTGATGCGCTTGCCCGACGGGAGTTCGTACTCGCGGACGCCGTCGCGGACTTCCTGCTCGCTGTCGGCCATCTCGCGGAGGGCTTCGAGGTCGATTTCGATGTCGAAGTGGCCGGCGTTCGCGAGCACGACGCCGTCCTGCATCTGCTCGAAGTGGTCTTCGACGATGACGTCGCGGTTGCCCGTGGTCGTGATGAAGACGTCGCCGACTTCCGCGGCCTCGGTCATCGACATGACGTCGTAGCCCTCCATGTGGGCTTCGAGCGCGCGCCGCGGGTCGATTTCGGTGACGATGACGTTCGCGTTCTGCCCGCTGGCCTTCTTGGCGACGCCGCGGCCGCACTGGCCGTAGCCCGCGACGACGACGTCCTTGCCGGCCCACGAGAGGTTCGTGGTCATCGCAATCGAGGCCAGCGAGGACTCGCCCGTACCGTGGACGTTGTCGAAGAGGCGCTTCATCGGCGTGTCGTTGACGGCGATGACGGGGTAGTCGAGGGCGTCGTCGTCGTCCATCGCGCGGAGGCGGTGGACGCCCGTGGTGGTCTCCTCGGTGCCGCCGACGATGGTGTCGATGAGCTCGGGGTGGTGCTCGTGCACGCGGAAGACGAGGTCGCCGCCGTCGTCGACCGTGACCGTGGGGTCGTGGTCGAGGACGGCGTCGATGGCCTCGTAGTACTCCTCGTCGCCGACGCCGTGCTTGGCGTAACTCGTAATCGACGGGTGGGCGTCGAGCGCCGCGGAGACGTCGTCGTGGGTCGAAAGCGGGTTGCAGCCCGTGATGGCGACTTCCGCGCCGGCGTCGGCCATCGTCTCGACGAGCGCCGCGGTCTTCGCTTCGACGTGCAGCGCCATCCCGACGGTCTCGCCCGCGAGCGGCTCGTTCTCCTGAAAGTCCGCGCGCAGCGAGGAGAGAATCGGCATGTGTTCGAACGCCCAGTCGATTTTCTTCCGGCCGGCGTCGCGAGCGGACTCGACTTCGTCGAGTCGCTCGCTGATCGGCGACGCAGTTGTCATACGGGTGTGGACGGCGACTGGATTCAAAACCCTACCGAAGCCGCGGAGAAAACGGGCGGGACGGCGGGCGCGTGTCCGATGGTGGCGAGCGATTCGCCGTCCGAGCGCCCGTGCGGGAGTCCCCCGCTGGGAGCCGCGTGCGCCGCGTCTCGACTCACAGTCCGCGGTCGCCCAGCGCAGGGTGCTGACGCCGTCGACAGTGGGTGCCGCAGGCCGTCTGGCCTGCGTTAGCATCCTCGGACGGACGACGAAAAAACTCGTTGGCCGGAAACTGACTTATTCGTTCTCCGAGCCGGCCTAGGCTCCGTTTCCGGGATTCCCGTTACCGCCAGCGTTGCTGTTGCCGGGGCCGCCGGAATTGCCACCGGAACTCGGGCCGTTACCGCCGCCGTTGCCGTTGTTCCCGTTTCCACCGGCAGTGTCGGCGCCGTTGCCGTTACCGTTGTTGCCGTCGGCAGCGTTGCCGTTGCCGTTGTTGCCGTTGTTGCCGTTGCCGTTGTTGCCGTTCGCGGCGCCGGCGCCGTTCCCGTTGCCGTTGTTGCCCTTCTCACTCTCTTCGTCGTCACCGTCGTCTTTCGGACCGGGGTCGACGTGGTCCGGGCGGTTGTCCGCGCCCGGGTTGTTCGCCACGACGAACGCCGAGACCGCCTGCCCGCTCATGTTGCCGTTCGCCTTCAACTGCTCGACGAACGCGGAGACGCGCTGACCGAACGAGTCGGTGGCGTTGGCGCCGTCGCTCACGGTGAGCGTCGTCGTCGTCTCGGCGGTCACGTTGTTCGCTTCCGCGACGACCTCGATAGTGACGTTCTGCTCGGGCGCCGGCAGGCCGACGGTGCCGCTCTCGTCGGTCGTGTAGTCGCCCGCGCCGGCGTACGAAACGTTGTCCAGCGCGTCGACGGACACGGACGCGTTGGCGACGCCGTCGCCGCTAGCGTTCGTCACGGAGACGGACGCGGAGCCGTCACTCGCCTGCGAGACGCCGACCGACAGCTCCGTGGTGTCGTTGGTCGGCGCGACGAGGTCGACCGTCGTCGCTGCCGTGGCGTTGTCGGCTTCCGCGACGACGTCGACGGTGACGTTCTGTTCGGGCGCGGGCAGACTGACGGTGCCGTTCTCGCCGGTCGTGTAGTTGCCCGTGCCGGCGTACGTCACGTTGCCCGCTTCGCTCACGGACACGGACGCGTTGGCGACGCCAGCGCCGGTCGCGTTCGTCACGCTGACCGTCGCGTTGCCGTCGTCGGCCTGCGAGACGTTCACGGAGATGTCGCTGGTGTCGTCGGTCGGTGCGACGAGGTCCAGCGTCGTCTCCGCGGTGGTGTTGTCGGCCGTCGCCGTCACCGAGACGGAGACGTTCTGCTCGGGCGCCGGCAACGTCACCGTCCCGTTCTCGTCGGTCGTGTAGTTGCCCTCGCCGACGTACGAGGAGTTGTTCAGTGCTTCGACGGTGACGGACGCGTTCGCCACCGTGGTGTTGTTCTCGGCGACCGTCACCGTGACGGTGCCGTCGTCCGCTTGGTCGCCGCTCACGCTCAAGCCGTCGGCAGCCACCGCTCCACCCGGAACCACAGCGATGACCGCAACGACGAGCGCGGCGACCAGTAGTGTGTGCCTCTGGTGCCGCATGCACTCTCCGCGTTCGGCCACGAGCCGAATAAACGTAGTGGCACACGTCAGAATTCCAGTTACTCTGTTCCTACGTCACGTGACGCGGCCAGTACGCCCGCCTCACGGAACTCGCTACTCGGCGCGTTCGACGACAGCGGCCGCCCGCGTCTCTGCTTGCTCGCGAATCGCGGCCTCGTCGAGCGTCTGGAGTTCGCGGTCGCGCATCAGCACCTCGCCGTCGCAGACCGTGTGTCGGACATCCTGCCCGGTCGCGGCGTACGCGAGGTGGGAGACGTAGTCGTGGACGGGCGTCAGGTGCGGCGCCGAGAAGTCCACGACTGCGAGGTCGGCGTTCGCGCCCGCTTCGATGCGCCCCGAGTCGAACCCGAGCGCTCGCGCGCCGCCCGCGGTCGCCATCTCGACGGCGGCCTCGGCGGGGACTGCGGCGGCGTCGTCGGCCGCGAGCTTCCCGAGCATCGCCGCGTCCCGGAGCTCGTCGAAGAGGTCGAGGTCGTTGTTCGACGCCACGCCGTCCGTCCCCAGTGCGACGTTCACGCCGGCGTCGCGCATCGCTTGGACTGGCGCCATCCCGGACGCGAGTTTCATGTTCGACGCCGGGCAGTGGACGACGCTTGCGCCGCGCTCCGCGAGCAGGTCGTGCTCGGCTGCGTCCGTGTGAACGCCGTGCGCGAGGAAGTCCTCGTCCGTGACCATCCCGAGGTCGTCGGCGTACTCGATTGGGCGTTCGCCCTCCGCGTCGACGATTGGCTCCACCTCGTCGACGGTCTCGTTCGCGTGGTAGTGCAACGGAATCCCGTGTTCTCGGGCCTTCTCGACGAACTCCCGGAGGTACTCCTCACCGACGGTCGTGAGGCTGTGCGGCATGTACGCCGTCTTGATGCGGCCGCCCGCGGCACCGTCGAGTTCGCGGGCGACCTCGATGCTCTCGTCGTTGTCCCGGTGCGCCTCGCCCTCGTCTTTCCCGACGGTGACGACGCCGTGCCCGAGTCGCGCCCGCAAGCCTGCCTCTTCGACGGCCTCGGCAATTTCGGGGACGTGGAAGTACATGTCCGCGAACGCCGTCGTCCCCGTCCGAATCATCTCCACGAGCGCGAGGTCCGCGCCCGCCCGCACGTCGCCCTCGGTGAGTTCTCCTTCGGCCGGCCAGATGTCCTCCTGGAGCCACGCGTCGAGGGGCTTGTCGTCGGCGTACCCCCGCAGCAGCGTCATCGCCGCGTGACAGTGCGCGTTCACCAACCCCGGTATCACCAGGCTGTCCTCGGCGTCCAACCGCTCGTCGCCCGGCTCCGTCTCCCCGACATCCAGTATCTCGCCGCTCGACTGGTCCACGAGCACGTCCGCTTCGGAGACGGAGAAGTCCGGGTGGAGCACCCGCCCGCCCGCAATCTGCAGTGTGGTCATGCGCTGGGGTTCGCCCGACTGGCTTGTGTGTCTGTGGATTTCGCGTTCGTGATTTGTTAGACTCACCGTGTGCGTTCTCAGTGACAGCGACGGCACTTCCTCGGAAGCCCCGGGACGCTCGCGGTCGCTCGCGGGCATATCTGCTCGCTACGCTCGCAGATAGCGGCCCGCGAGACGACCACGTAAACGCGAGCGTCCCGCCCCTTCCAGTCCCGGAAGACTCACTGCGTTCGTCTTCCGACCCTCGCGAACGCATACGTTCGCTCAGTCCTCCCGTAGCCGGTTGGTCGGCCGGTAGTTGGGCGGGTGGACTGAAAGGGGCGAGACTCCGGACGAAGGCGGCCGAAGCAAGCACCGCAGGCCGGAGGCCGAGGAGCACAGCGTGGCCCCCGAGTCCGGAGTCTCGGGGCTTTCGAGGTGTTGTAATGCCCGCTGTCGTCGTTCGGCACGAGAGCGAGTCAGCGCGAACTACAAGAAGGAAAACCTAGTTCCCCGTGCCACACCTACCCAGAGCACATGCGTATTGCCGTGCCCAACAAGGGCCGCTTGCACGACCCGACGCTGGACCTCCTCGACAGAGCCGGTATCGGCGTGGAGAGCGGCGCCGACCGCCAGTTGTACGCCGACACCGTCGACCCCGAGATTACCGTGCTGTACGCGCGGGCGGCGGACATCCCGGAGTACGTCGCGGACGGCGCGGCGGACCTCGGCATCACGGGCCTCGACCAAGTGCGGGAGTCCGGCGTCGAGAACGTCGACGACTTGCTCGATCTCGACTACGGGAAGTGCCGGCTGGTGCTGGCGGCGCCCGAGGACGGCAGTATCGACGCCGCCGCCGACCTCGCAGGGAAGACCGTCGCGACGGAGTTCCCGACGATTACGCGGGCGTACTTCGACGGGAAGGACGTCGACCCGGACATCGTGGAGGTGTCTGGCGCGACCGAACTCACGCCGCACGTGGAGATGGCCGACGCCATCGTCGACATCACGTCGACGGGGACCACACTCCGGGTCAACCGCCTGAAGGTCGTCGACGAGGTGTTGCAGAGTTCCGTGCGGCTGTTCGCCCGCGATGACGTCGTCGACGACCCGAAAGTCCAGCAGGTCCAGACGGCCTTGCAGTCCGTGCGCTCGGCGGAGGGCAAACGCTACCTGATGCTGAACGCGCCCGAGGAGAACCTCGACGCCATCGAGGACGTGATTCCGGGCTTGGGCGGGCCGACCGTGCTAGATGTCGACGAACCCGGCATTGTGGCTGTCCACGCCGTCGTCGAGGAACGCGACGTCTTCGAGGCGGTCAACGACCTCAAACGCGAAGGCGCGACCGGTATTCTCGTCACGGAAATCGAGCGCCTCGTCGAGTAGTCACCGGAGGAAATTGACGCGCTGGACGGCTCTCGCGGCGGACGCGGTGAGCGGGTAGGCGACGAATCCGAGCACGCTCAGGCCCGCGAGCGCGAGCGCCGCGAGTCGCAGGTCTTGGGGTGCGTCCACGGTGATCGAGAGGACGGCCGCGCCGGTCGGTGACAGCCACGCGCCCGCTGCCGCATCGGGGTCGCCGAGCGCGTGGTACGCGCCGAGGAGGACCGCGGCGATGCCGAACACGGCGGCGACGTCGGCACCGGGCTTGTGGACGTAGGAGGCGGCGTACGCGAGCGCGGCGGCGGTGAGTGCGAGGGTGCTCGCGCGGAGCACGCGCCGCTCGTAGCCGTTCATGTCCTGTAGTACTCGGGACCGGACAAAAAGCGGGGTGCGCGTTTTCTGTGCGTGAAACTCAGGTCGGCGCGGTGCCCGACAGCGCCAGCAGGTACGCGGTGGACAGCACGAGCGCCAGCGTCACGACGTAGTGCATCACGACGACGAGCGCTGCGGTCCGGTACTTCACGCGGTAGACCGCGTGGACGGCCGCGAGGTCGGCGGCGAGGCTGACGGCGATGATGACCGCCGGGTTGTACCGCACGAGCGCGACCGTGACGACGGCGGGCGCGACGCCGACGAGGAGCGCGCGCTTCCACGGGACGTCGCCGAGCATGTACGTCGCGGCGACGTGCGCGGTGAACGCGAACAGCAGCCAGCCGCCGACGAGCGTGCCGACGTACTGGCCGAGCGTGCCGGGCGCGGGCTGGACCTGGAGGACGACCACGTCGCCTTATTCGAGGAGGCCGAGTTCTTCGAGCCGGGAGACGATCTTGTCGACGGCGTGCTCGGCGTCCTCGGGCTTCTTCCCGCCGGTGATGACGAGCTTGCCGGAGCCGAACAGCAGCGCGACGACTTCGGGTTCGTCGAGGCGGTAGACGAGGCCGGGGAACTGCTCGGGCTCGTACTCGATGTTCTCGAGACCGAGGCCGATGGCGATGGCGTTGAGGTTGAGCTGTCGGCCCAGGTCCGCCGAGGTGACGATGTTCTGGACGACGATTTCGGGCTCCTCCTCGACTTCGATGGAGAGCTCGCGGAGCTTGTCGAAGACGATGCGGAGGCTCTCGTGAACGTCGTCGGTCGATTTCGCGCCGGTGCAGACGATTTTGCCGGACCGGAAGATGAGCGCGGCGCTCTTGGGGTCCTGCGTGCGGTAGACGAGGCCGGGGAACTGCTCGGGGTCGTAGTCGGCCCCCTCCAAGTCCATCGCGACGCTCTGGAGGTCGAGCTCCTGGCCGATGCCGGTGGAGGCGACCACGTTTTCAATATTGATGGTTTCCTTGGGGTCGGTCATCGTACGGTTTAAATCACGTATTTAAGGTTTATAAAGGTTGGTAGTCCGGGGAGTAACGCCTCAAGTACCCCGCGATGCCGGCAGGCTAATTGCCCGGCGGCGTCCACCTCCCGACGTGTTCGTCCTCGAACTCGGCGGCGCCGACGACGACTTCGCCGCCGCCGAAGCCCGCGCCGCCGCGACCGACGTCCGGGTCGCGGCCCCCGGTATCGGTCTCGCCAGCGACGTCGACCGCGAGCGCTTCCGCGGCCTCGCGTACACGCACCGCGCTGGCGACCACGTCGCCACGACCGACGCCAGCATCGACGCCGCCGTCGACGCGCTCCGCGACGCCGCCCTCGACCGCGAGGGCTCCGTCGCAGTCCGCGCACGCAACGTCCGCAACACGACCGACGTGGACACCCAGCAGGCCGAGCGCGACCTCGGCGGCGTGCTCGTCGACGCCGGCTTCGACGTGGACTTAGACGACCCCGACCACGAGCTCCGGGCGTCGTTCAGTAACGACGCCTGCTTCCTCGCGTGGCTCGCCGCCGAGTCCGTCCGGGACTTCGGCGAGCGCAAACCCACCGACCGCCCGTTCTTCCAGCCGGGGAGCATGGACCCGCTGCTGGCGCGCGCGCTCTGCAATCTCGCGGGCGTCCAACCCGGCGATGTCGTCCTCGACCCGATGTGTGGCACCGGCGGCGTGCTCATCGAAGCCGGCCTGCTGGGCGCGCACCCGCTCGGCACCGACGCCCAGTCGAAGATGGTCGCCGGCGCCCGCGAGAACCTCGCCGCGTGCACCGACGACTTCGACATCGCGCGCGCCGACGCCACCCGGCTCCCGCTCCGGGAGGGCGCGGCGGACGCGGTAATCTTCGACGCGCCGTACGGCCGCCAGTCGAAAGTCGAGACGCACGACCTCGCGGACCTCGTCGCGGGCGCGCTCAGCGAGGCCCGCCGCGTCACCGACCGCTGCGTGCTCGTCGCGGACCGCGACTGGCGCGAGGAGGCCACGGACGCCGGCTGGACGGTCGTCGAGCGCTTCGAGCGCCGCGTCCACCGTTCGCTCACGCGACACGTTCTCGTTCTCGACTGACACGAATGTACTAATAGACAGTTGACACTAACGGGGGCGCCCGTACGGCGCTATCGCGGTGTCTCACCGACGGCTAGGGGTTGTGCTAATTAGCCCCACGACACTGAACACCGGATAAGGTTTATGGCCACGTGTTCCTTCCATTACCCCATCCGCAGCGAAGCAATTGCGCGTCTCAGTGTCGTCGCTCTCGCGGCGCTGCTGCTCGCGGGCGCTGCCGTTCCGGCAGCTGCGACCGCTGACGACCCGACGGCGACACCCGGAGACACCGACCTCGAAGAGACACACTCCGACAGCGACCAGTCCGGCACCGCGCCGCTCGCGCTCTCCATCAGTCCGAAGCGCGCGCTCGTCTCGCTGGCGTTCCTCGGCGCCGTCGCCGCCCGCAGACGCCGAACTCCCGTCTGACGGCTCGCTACCGGTAGCTGTCCGCGACGACCGCGACCGCGAACGACGCCGCGAGCACGACCAGCACGCTCGTCGTGTGCTCGTAGACGGGCACCAATTCCAGCACGCGAATCGTTCCGACCGCGAGCACGTACCCCAAGAAGCAGACGAACCAGACGCTCCCGTACGCCACCGGGAGGTCGTCGGCGGCCGCCGCCCACCCGACGACGAACCCCGGGCCGAGCACGACGAGTAGCTGCCACCACGGCGTTGCCGGGCCGGCGACCGCGCTCACGGCCAGCGACAGCGGCAGCGCCACCAAGAGGACGGCACCGACGACGATTCCGACGCGCTCGAACTGGTCGGCGAGAGACACACCGACTGTCCGTGGCCGGCGTTGAAAAGTCTCCCCCTCCGTCAGGCGTCTCGGCCCAACTCCGCGAGCAGCCGCCCGACCTGAATCCGGCCGCTGTTCCCCGCGTGCAGGTCGAACTCCACGTCGCCCGCGAGCCGGTGGAGTCGCGAGAGTTCCTCGCCGTCGTAGCGAGAGCGCCCGACGCGAAGCACCTCTTCGAGGACTTCCTCGCCGCTGAGGCCGTCGTCGACGAGCAGGTCGTCGAGCGTCGAGCGCGCGTCCGTGAACTCGCCGGCCTCCGCGTCGTCCAGCATCGACGTGATCTGGTCGTCGGCGCCGACGTCCTGCAGCGTCTCGTAGGCCGCGTTCATCGTCACCGCGCCCTCTTGTTCGGCGGTCGTCTGCGCGCCCAAGACGGCCTTCCGCAGGTCGCCGTCGGCGTACCCCGCGACGAACTCGATGCCGTCCTCGTCGTACTCGACGCCTTCCGCTTCCACGATGTCCCGGAGGACGGCCGTAATCTCGTCGGGCGTCGGCGCGCGCACCGAGACGGGGAAGCAGCGCGACCGAATCGGCGGAATCAGCTTCGACGGCTGTCGGGTCGCGATGACGAACTGCGTCGCCTCGTGGTGGCGCTCCATCACGCGGCGCAGCGCCTGCTGGAAGTCCTCCCGGATGGCCTCGGCGTTGTCCAGCAGAATCGTGTTGTACGACCCGGAGACCGGCGGATAGCTCGCGGACTCCTTGAGCACGTGGTTGATGAGGTCCGCCTTCGAGGAGTTCCGGCGGCGCTTCGAGGAGATGAACTGCGAGAACCGCGGGTCCTCGCTGACCTCTTTTTTCGTCATCCCGAAGAAGTCCTGCACGTTCAGCTCCACGAGGTCGTTGTCGGCGTCCTCGTGGGCGTGCTCGGCGAGCGCGCGCACCGCCGCCGTCTTCCCCGCGCCCTCCGGGCCGTAGACGACCAGATTCACGGGCTCGTCGGTGGCGTCCCGCAGGCGGTCCCGCAGTTCCTCCTGCGGGAGGTCGGCCAGCGACGGCGCGTGCGCGTCTACCCACAGCGGCTCGTCCATTACCTGGCAGTAGCCGCCACGGGGCTAAGAAAGAGTCGGTCCGTCGGGCTACGCCGCTGTGGTCGCGTTCCCGCCGCCGTCCATGCCGCTGCCGTCACCGCTCATGCCGCCGCCGCTGCCGTTCATGCTACCGCCGCCCGCTTCCCCACCGCCCATTCCGCCGTTGCCACCACAGGTTCCGTTGTGCTGGCCGCAGCGGTGACGCTGGTGGACGTGGTTGATGGGCTGGTGCGGGCCGGACTCGCCGGCGTTCGGCCGGAGGACGTACCGCCCGCTCCCGGTCTCGTGGACGCGAATGTCGTAGACAAACGACACCGTCTCGTTGGCCTCGACGGTGAACTCGCTGTTCAGGTGGAGGCGTTCGGAGGGGAGTCGCACGTCCGCGGCCTCCCCGGAGGTCAGCGTCGCGTCGATGCCGTCGATCCGCACGAACACCGTCTCGTAGGTGTCCGATGGGACGCTCAGGTTCCCGACGAGGCTGGCGTTCTCGCCCTCGAGGCGCGTGAGGTCGACGGTCCGGTTGTCCACGTCCCGGGTCACCCACGACTCGTTCTCCGTGGCGTTCGCGGGGTGGACGGCGATTTCCGTGATGGTGACGTTGAGGTGTTGGAAGTCCTCGATAGCGCCGGGCTGGTCGCTGACGTACATCTCGACGGTGCCCTCGCCGCCGTCGCCGCCGAAGAAGCCCGTGCAGCCCGCCGTGACGAGCAGCGCCGCCACCGCGAGCGTCGCGACTGTGCGTGACATGTGCGGAGCCACGTCGCCAGTCCGGGAAAGCGCTCTGGCCGCTGGCCCGCCTGCGCCCGCATCGGTGGGGTTTTGCGCGCGGCGCGCCCACGTTCGGGCATGACTCTGCAGGCTACGTTCCTCGGGACGAGTGGCGCCGTCCCCACGACCGAACGCAACCCCAGCTCGGTGTTCGTGCGCCGGGAGGGTGACGCGTTCCTCTTCGACGCCGGCGAGGCGACCCAGCGCCAGATGATGCGGTACGGCACCGGCTTCGACGTCTCCGACGTGTTCGTCACGCACGCCCACGGCGACCACGTCTTCGGGCTGCCGGGACTCGTCCAGACGTGGGACTTCAACGACCGCGAGGACCCCCTGACGATTCACGTCCCCCGAGGCCTCCGCGACCAGATAGAGGCGCTCGTGTTCGCCGTCGGCGGGGACGTCGGCTTCCCCGTCCGTATCAGCGAGGTGAGCGCGGGCGAGACCGTCCTCGACCGCCCCGAGTACGAGGTCCGCGCGTTCGACACCGCCCACCGCACGACCTCCGTCGGGTACGCGCTCGTCGAGGACGACCGCAAGGGCCGCTTCGACCGCGAGAAGGCCGAGGAACTCGGCGTCCCCGTCGGCCCGAAGTTCTCGAAGCTCCACGAGGGCAACGCGGTCGAACTGGAGGACGGCACCGTCGTCCGCCCCGAGCAGGTCGTCGGCGACCCCCGCCCCGGTCGCAAACTCGTCTACACGGGCGACACGCGCCCCCACGACCCCGTCGTCGCCGCCGCGGACGGCGCCGACCTCCTGATTCACGACGCGACGTTCGCGGACGATGCCGCCGACCGCGCCGCCGACACCGGGCACTCCACCGCGGGCGAGGCCGCTGGCGTCGCCGCTCGTTCCGACGCTCGCGCGCTCGCGCTCACTCACGTCTCCTCTCGCTACGCCGGGGACGCCCGCGAACTCCGCGAGGACGCCGAAGCCGCCGACTTCGACGGCGAGGTGTTCGTCGCCCACGACGGGATGACCTACGACGTGCCGTTCCCCGACGCCGACTGACTCAATTCTCGCGGGCGGTCCAGTACGAGCGCACGGTTAACAGGAATGCCGCGAGGAACGCGAACATCCCGAGGCCGTACAATAGGAAAGTGAGCCCGCCTCCCGGGGAGAGCGAAATCGAGTCGACGTGGCCCTC
Organism: Halobacterium sp. CBA1132; assembly: GCF_001485535.1. Classification (NCBI taxonomy): domain Archaea; kingdom Methanobacteriati; phylum Methanobacteriota; class Halobacteria; order Halobacteriales; family Halobacteriaceae; genus Halobacterium; species Halobacterium sp. CBA1132. The sequence continues at coordinate 2,370,267 of NZ_BCMZ01000001.1, read as the reverse complement.
GTGGCGGAGCACGTAGTACGTGCCGTCTTTCACGACGACGCGCCCGGTGAGGTCGTCGAGGAGGCCGGTCTCGGCCGGCCGGTGGCCCTGTGGGTCCGCGACGGTCGCGTCGAAGGCGTCGCGCTGCCGGTCCGAGAGGCTGGTGTAGAGGACGGCGTCGCGGTGGACGAGGTGCCGTGCGACCGTCTCCCTGTCGACGGCGGTCGCGCTAACGGTCGTCGTGTTGTCGGTCGCGTTCACCCCGATGCGGTAGTACGGGGGTGCTGCGTCGCGGTCGGTCACCACGTAGCGGTGGTTCGCAGCAATCCGGTGGAGCGTGAATGCGGTGTCGGTGTCGTTCGTGCTCGCGTTCCCGCTCTCGATGGCGCGTTCGAGGACTACCGCCGCCGGCGAGGACGCTCGGTACTCGTCGCTTTGGGCGGCGTACTCGCCGGTGAGACTCGTCGTTTCCACGACGCCGTCGTCACCGAGCGCTCGGATAATGGTGGCCTGGCCGCTGGCGTCTGCGGGGTCGACTGCCGTCGTGCTGTACACGTTCGCCGAGCGGGAATCCCCGTCGTCGGCGAGGTGGGGGACGTACAGCGGGTTCACGAGAAGGACGGCCGCGAGGAGCGCGAGGACGGCGGCGCGGCGGGCGCGGGCGGACATATCGGTACGTCAGCACGTTCCGAGTAAACCCTTTGTGGAGACGCTAGGCGGCGCGCACCCCCGTCCCGCCGTGCACTTATTAGTCGTCGCGACCTACTTTTGGTAACGTGAGTACCCGCACGAGCGCCCTCGACGCCCGCGTGTTCGGCGTCGACGTGCAGAGCGGTGACGTGCGCGGGGACGCCCCATCCTACGCGCTCGTCGTCTTCGACGGAGAGACAGTCGAGCGCGACGTAGTGAGCCGGCGGAAACTCCTCCGCCGCGTGGACAGCGAGGAGCCCGCGATTCTCGCGACCGACAACATGTACGAGCTGGCCGCGGACAAGGACCAACTCGTCCACTTCCTGCGCGGGCTCCCCGAGGAGACGAAGCTCGTGCAGGTCACCGGCGACGAGCGCCCCGAGCCGCTCTCCCGAGTGGCGAAACGCCACGGCGTCCCGTACGGGAAGCCAGCGATGGAGGAAGCCGAAGCCGCCGCCCGACTGGCCGCGCGCAACGTCGGCTACGAGGTGTCGGCGTTCACCGACGAGACCACCGTGAAGGTCGCGCGCGGCCGCTCGACCGGCGGCGGTGGCGGGTGGAGCGAGGACCGCTTCACGCGCCGCATCCACGGTTCCGTGAAGCGCGTCGCCCGCGAGGTGGAGTCCGACCTCGACGACGCCGGCCTCGACTACGAGCGCGAGGTCACCGAGAAGTACGGCGGGTTCGCGAACGCCGTGTTCACCGTGCAGGCCCGCCCCGAGGACATCCCCGTGAGCAACCGCCGCTCCGGGGACACGCGCGTCGAGGTCGAGCCCGTGCGCCGGGACGGCATCGAGTTCAAGCCGCTGGCGCGGCGCCGCGACCGCGTGTTCGTCGGCATCGACCCCGGGACGACCACCGCGGTCGCGCTGGTCGCGCTCGACGGCCGCGTGCTCGACGTCACGAGCACGCGCACCGCCGACACCGCCGACGTCATCGAGTGGATTATCGAGCGCGGCCGCCCCGTCGTCGTCGCCGCGGACGTGGAGCCGATGCCCGCCACCGTCGAGAAGATTCGCGCGAGCTTCGACGCCGCCGGCTGGGCGCCCGACGCGGACCTCCCGGTCGACGAGAAACAGCACCGCACTCGCGAGGAGGGCTACGACGACGACCACCAGCGGGACGCGATGGCGGCCGCGCTGTTCGCGCACGACGCCCACGCCGACCAGATTCGGCGCGCCACCGAGGAGACGCCGCCCGACCTCGACCGCGGCGAGGTCGTCTCCCGCGTCGTCGGGGACGACGAACCGCTCACGGCGGTCCTCGACGACCTCACGGAGACCGACGACCCCGAGGAGGAGGAAGTCGAGCACGAACCCCGCGAACTCACCGACGAGGAGCGCCGCATCCGGGACTTGGAAGCACAAGTCACCCGCCTCCAAGACCACGTCGCGGACCTCGAAGCCGAACTCGACGAGAAGGACGCCACCATCGAGGAGTACGAGGAAGAACTCTCGGAGGCCCGCCGCGAGGAGCGCCAGGAGGCCCGCGAGCGCCGCGAACTCACGCAGCTCCAGTGGGAGAACGACCGCCTCGAAACCGAACTGGAAGAGGAGCGCGAGCGCGCCGACGAACTCGAGGGGAAACTCGAACGCCTCAAAGACCTCTGGAAGCTCGACCACTCGAACCTCGGCGACGTGGAGGGGAGCGGCGATCTCGTGGCGGTCAAGCCCGTCGACCAGTTCACCGTCGACGCCATCGAGACCGCCGACGACGAGTACGGCATCGCCACTGGCGACGTCGTCTACCTCCGGGACGCGTCCGGCGCGGGCCGCTCGACCGCCGAACTGCTCGCGGAGTTCGACCCGCGCGTCGTGCTCCGGTCGGGCGGCCTCTCGGACGCCGCCGACGAGGTCCTGTTCGAGCACGAGATTCCGGTCGGCCCCGCCGACGACGTGACCATCCGCGAGGTCGACGAACTCGCGGTCGCGGACGAACGCGAGGTTGAGGCCGTCATCGCGGACTGGCGCGAGCGGAAGGCCGAACGCGAGCGCGAACGCAAGGAGAGCATGGTCGATTCCATCATCAGCGAGCACCGCGCCGACCGCGACTGACCCTCACGCGTCGGGCTGGTAGTCGCTGCCGACGACCTCGCGGATTCGCTCTGCCGTCACTTGGCCGACGCCGTCCGCTTCGGTGAGGTCGTCCTCGCGCGCGGTCATCACGGCTTCGACGGTGCCGAATGCTTCGAGGAGCGAGCGCGCGGTCACCGGGCCGACGTCCGCAATCGAGGAGACGACGTACTCCTGCTGTTCGCCGAGCGTCTTCGCGGCCTTCTCGCCGTGCGCGCTCACCTCGCGGTCGTTGTCCGTCTGCTCGCGCTCGGCGATGGTCTGAATCATCTCCGCGGTGTCGTCCTCGCCGCGCGTGTGGACGACGCTGACGCCCCAGTCGACGGCCAGCGACGCCAGCGTCGCGCGAATCGCGTTCGGGTGGACGTTGCGCTCCGCGTAGAGGTCGCCGTCGCCCTCCAACAGGAGGACGGGCCGCGTGTAGTGGCGCGTGAGGTCTTTGGCCTGCTCGAAGATGGAGCGGTCGCCGCCCAACAGCGTGTCGAGGAAGTCGGCGTGGGACTTCCGCTCGATTGCCACGCGGTCCGAGAGCACGTAGTCGCCCACGGACAGCGTCTCCAAGCGCGTGTCGACGATGTCGCGCTTCGAGAGGTCGCGGGCGATGTTCGAGTCCAGTTCGCGCTGGTCGACGACGACTTCGACGCCGTCCTCGTCGTCGTGTTCGGCGTTCGCGGCCACCCCCTCGTCGGCCTCGCTGCTCTCCACGCTGTCGGGGTCCGGCGCGTCGAAGTCCGTCAGGCCCGCCTGCGCGTCGCCCTCGCTGGCGCCGCCGTCGGCTTCCGCCGCAAGGGATTCGCCGCTGGCGTCCTCGTCGCCGTAGTCGTCGAGCGCGCGCTGGCTCTCCCCGAGGTCGCCTTCGAGGTCGTCGGCGACGCCCTTCAACTCGCGGAGTTCGTCCTCCATTTCCTGTTCGCGGCGCTGGGAAATCCAGAAGTACGCCTCGTCGCGGGTGTCCTCGGCCATCAACACGACGACTTTCCCCTCGGTCTGTCGGCCCGTCCGACCCTTCCGCTGGACGGAGCGAATCGCCGTCGGCACCGGCTCGAAGAACAGCACGAGGTCGACCTCCGGCACGTCCAGTCCCTCCTCGGCGACGCTCGTCGACACCAGCACCTCGAACTCGCCGCTCCGGAACTCCGCGAGCGTCTCGCGTTGCTCTTTCTGCGTCATCCCGTCGCTGCCGTCCGCGTCGCCCTGCCCGACGAAGCGCCGCGTGTCGAAGTGCTGTCCGAGGAAGTCGGTGAGCGCCTCCGCGGTGTCACGCGACTCCGTGAACACGATGACGCGCTCGCCCTCCTCGATGCCCAGCGTCTCCGCGAGCAGCATTCTCGCGCGCCGGAACTTCGGGTGGAGACCGTCGAAGTCGTCGGCGCGCCGCATCGCCTCCTTGACTTTCGGCTCGGAGACGAGTCGCTGGCTCGCCTTCGACGCCCCCGACGAGCGCGCGGCGTTACGCTGGCGCTCGAAGTACCGCCGCACTGATTCGACGCTCTGGGTCTCGACGAGTTCGACCGCGCGCCGGAGCTTCATCACCTCCGCGTGGACGCTCATCCCCTGGTAGCCCTCGCTCTGGTCGTTGTCGATGAGCTCCTGGAGTTTCGCGCGAATCTTGTTCAAGTCCTTCTGAGAGACGTCCGGGCTGGAGACCCGCGTGACCCCCAACTCCCGGAGTTTCTCGAGTCGCTCCTCGATGACCTCGTTGATAGCGTCCCGAACCTCCAGAATCTCCTCGGGGAGTTCGATGCGCTCCCACTGGACGTCGGTGTCGTACGTGTGTTCGCCGACGTCGGCATCGTCCTCGGTCATCACCTCGACGTTCCGCACGCCGAGGTTCTCGCAGACCGTCCGAATCTCCTCCTCGTTTCCCCCGGGCGACGCGGACATCGCCGTCACCAGCGGGGTCGCCGCGTCGGCGTGGTAGCGCTCCGCGATGTACGTGTACGCGTAGTCGCCGGTGGCGCGGTGGCACTCGTCGAACGTGCAGTGGACGACGTCGCGCAGCGACACGCGGCCGCCCACGAGGTCGTTCTCCACGACCTGCGGTGTGGCCACGACCACGCGCGCGTCGTTCCACATCTCCGCCCGGTCGTCCGGCCGCGTCTCCCCCGTGAACACGACGATTTCGTCGTCGGGGACGGTCAACGCTTCCCGGTAGAACTCGGCGTGTTGCTCGACCAGCGGCTTCGTCGGCGCCAGCAGGAGGGACTTCCCGCCCGCGTCGTCGGCCAGCCGGTACGCCGTCACGAGCAGGCTCACCGTCGTCTTCCCCAGTCCCGTGGGGAGGCAGACGAGCGTGTGGTCTTCCCGCGCGGCGGCCGCGAGCTGTAGCTGGTACTGGCGCGCCTCGATGACGCCGCCGGCCAGCATCGGGTGGTCGACGTACGCGGACTCCGACATTCGCGCAATCGTACGTCGCTCACGTGGTTAAGCGTTCGCGTAGCGAGGTGAAAGTAGTCGCGTCGCGGGGGTCGGCGTGTGCCGGAGAGAACCCGAGTCAGTACACGTCGTCGGGGTCGAAGATCTTCTCGCCGACGACGTCGCCGTCGAGCGTGCGGTGGAAACACGAGTGGTGGCCGGTGTGGCAGGCGCCCCCGTTCTGGTGGACGCGGTAGAGGAGCGCGTCGCCGTCGCAGTCCACGCGCACCTCCTCGATCTCCTGCGTGTGGCCGCTGGTGGCGCCTTTCTCCCAGAGTTCCTCGCGGGACCGCGAGTAGTAGTGCGCGCGCCCGGTCTCGACGGTCTTCTCGACGGCCTCGCGGTCGGCGTACGCGAGCATCACGACCTCCTCGGTCTCGACGTCCTGGGCGACGACGGCGACGAGGCCGTCGTCGCCGAAGTCGAGGTCGACTTCGAACTCCATACGGGAGCGAGGAGTGCCGGCCGGTTAGCGGTTACGTCCGCGTCACGCCGGCACGAGGCCGAGCGCGTCCATCACCCAGAACAGCACGTCGCCGCCCGTGAGCGCGACCAGCAGGCCGACGAACAGCGGGATGATAAACGGGACGCCCGGTGTCACCCACACCTCCTCGCGGTCGACGATTACGTCGAGACCGTCGCGGAGGTCCGCGGGCGTGGTGCCGTACGCCGTGCTGTCGATGTCGTCGAGGAACGCGGCGGCGCCCCACGGGTCGCCGCTGCCGTCGGTGACGACGGCGCCGCCGGTCGGGTCGTTGGGGTCGTCGGGGAGCGTCGCGGGGTCGCGCAGTCCGGGGTTCTCGCGGAGGGCCGCGAGGTCGAGGCCGCGCCACCGCAGGTACATCCGCAGCGCGTCCAAGTCGAGGCCGTCCCGGGTGAAGCCGTCGTGGGTTTCCAGCAGGCTGCCGTGGATGTCGGTGAGGTCGGCGACGGGAGCGCGGCGCCCGACGAACATCACGACCGAGAACTCCCGCGAGACGGCGTTGCGAACGCCGAGTACGAGCGGGTACGCCAGCCCGAGGATGACGGTGTTCGTGAGAATCGTCAGCGAGAACACGCCGAGCGCGGTCTCCACGACCGGCAGCGAGTACCCCAGCAGTTCGTACGTCGGGTACGTCGGGAAGACGACCGCTAACGTCATAAACGCGCGGGCGTCGGCGCCGCCGAACCCGCCGACGTACCAGAACGCGTACGCGAGGGGGACGACGAAGAGGAGACTGAACGCCACGCGCACCGCGAACGGCTGGAAGGCGTACGGCGTGCCGAACGCCGTGTAGCCGTCCCAGACCACGAGGACGGCGCCGAGCAGGACGAGCGGCCGCCAGAGACCGTTCGGGACGCGACGCGTCCGCCAGTCCCGGAGCGCCGCCCAGCCCAGCGCCGGCACGACGAGCAACCGCAGGAGGTCGGGTATCGAGGCGTCCACTACCGGGTGTCGGGAACGCCGCCGGTTTAGGTGTTGTCCTTATTCGCAGACGGCGCCGCGGCTGCTCGCTGTCGGAAGCAGAGCCGCCGCTCTCGTCGGTCGACGACTCGAAAAAGTGCTGGGTCGAAGACCCGCGTTCCCGCTTAGATGACGCGGTTCTGCAGGTAGTCGAGGTGCTTGGCGTTGTAGACGATTTTGACCTCGTCGGCCGCCGGGGAGCCGATGCAAGTCAGGCGGACGTTCTTCTCTTCGACTTCCTCGTCGGAGAGAATCTGCTGCATGTCCATGTCGATTTCGCCTTCCTTCACGATGGACGCGCAGTTCGCACACGCACCGGCGCGGCACGAGAACGGCCAGTCGTAGCCCTGCGCCTCGGCGGCTTCGAGGATGTACTCGCCTTCCGCAACGTCGAGCGTCCCGTAGTCCTCGTCGTCGAGGCCGGCGTCTGCCGCCTTCTCGAAGAGGTCGTCGTCGTCCATGTCCCAGCCCTGGTCGTCCAGCGTCTCGTAATTGAGGTATTCAACCGTCGGCATCGTTCGAAGCGTTCGCAGTCCGCCGGCATAGTAGTTTTCGTTCTCGACGAACCCGTGGAATTGCCGCGTCGCCCCACGAACGTTCGATTTCCGGGGATTCGCCAGTGACGGGACGCTTTTAGGTGAGCCGTCCGCACACCACCGTATGGCGTTCGAGTCCTTCGAGGTCGTACCGGCGGTGGACATGCAGGACGGCGAGGTCGTGCAACTCGTGAAGGGCGAGCGCGGTACCGAGCGGCGGTACGGCGACCCCGTGGAGGCCGCCCAGCGGTGGGTGTCGGCGGGCGCCGAAACTCTCCACCTCGTCGACCTCGACGGCGCGTTCGAGGGCGAGCGCGGGAACGCCGACGCCGTCGAGCGCATCCTCGACGCGACGAACGTGGACGTGCAGGTCGGCGGCGGCATCCGTAGCGTCGCCGACGCCACCGAACTCTTAGCGCGCGGCGTCGACCGCGTCATCCTCGGCACGGCGGCCGTCGAGAACCCCGAAATCGTCGGCGAAATCAGCGCCGAACACCCCGGCAGCGTGATGGTGAGCCTCGACGCGAAGGACGGCGAAGTCGTCGTCGAGGGATGGACGGAGGGCACGGGCCTCGACCCCGCGGAGGCCGCCCAGCGCTACGCCGACCTCGGCGCCGGTTCGATTCTGTTCACGAACGTCGACGTGGAAGGCCAGCAGGCCGGCGTCGAGACCGACCCCGTACAGCGCCTCGCTGACAGCGTGGACATCCCGGTCGTCGCGAGCGGCGGCGTCGCCGAAATCGACGACATCCTCGCGCTCCGCGACGCGGACGCGGCCGCCGTCGTCGTCGGCACCGCCCTCTACGAGGGTAACTTCACGCTCGAAGAAGCGAAGGACGCCCTGTAGTCGCTGCTTCTGCGTCCCGGATTACAGCCGACTGACCAGCCGGAAGAGGTGGGAATGAAAGGGGCCGACCGGTCGCGGCGCGTGCCGACGTAAGCACTGCAGCGACCGAAGGGAGCGAAGCGCGCAGCGAGGCAGGTGCCGCGAGCGGGAGGGGGCTTTCGAGGAAGCGTCGTCGTGACCGAAAAGAGGAGCGAGTTACAGTCTACCTAGCAGGCGGAACGGCCTTGTACGCGGACGCCGACACCCCGTACATGACCGACCGGACGGCCGCCGTGAGTCGCGCGACGGCGGAGACGGACATCGACGTGACGCTGGACGTGGACGGGGACGGCGACAGCACCGTCGACACGGGTATCGGCTTCTTCGACCACATGCTGGCGTCGTTCGCCAAACACGGGCTGTTCGACGTGACTGTGCGGTGTGACGGCGACCTCGAAATCGACGACCACCACACGGTCGAGGACGTCGCAATCACGCTCGGGGAGGCGTTCGCGGAGGCGCTCGGTGAGAAGCGCGGCATCGAGCGGTTCGCGGACCGCCGCGTCCCGCTCGACGAGGCTGTCGCGTCGGTCGTTGTCGACGTCTCCGGGCGGCCGCTCTACGAGTTCGACGGGGTTTCCGAGGACGACGCGTTCAGCGAGCCGTACGTCGGGGAGTTCACGAGTACGATGGCGCGGCACTTCTTCCGGTCGCTGGCGATGCACGCCGGCCTCACGCTGCACTGCGAGGTGGAGGGGGAGAACGCTCACCACGAGATAGAGGCGCTGTTCAAGGGCGTCGCGCGGGCGCTGGACGACGCGACGCGCGTCGACGAGCGGCGCTCGGGCACGCCGTCGACGAAGGGGGAACTCTAAATCGTTCGTAGGCCCGCTGCGGACTCCTCGACGTCGCCGTTCTCGACAGCGGCTTCGACGGCGTTCTCGAACTCTCGGCCGCCGAGGTCGTAGGCGTTCGTCGCCAGCGCCCGCAAGTCCTCGCGCGGCATCGCGCCGTCGCGGTTCTGGAGCAGGCGAATCACTTGCGCGTAGCCCGACGGCCGGCGCTTCGACTGCGTGGCGCTGCTGTCGTCGGAGTCCTCGGTGTCGTCGTCCTCGCTCCCGTCGTCCGCTACTTTGTCGCTGTCCTCGTCGTCCGCATCCTCGGATTCGCTCGCGGGCTGAGATTCGATGACGATGCCGTCCTCGGTGCTTTCGTCGGACGCTTCGCTCTCGGCGGCTGAACTGTCGCGTTCGGGCGTGGCTTCGGCGTTGTCGTTCACCTCGCTCCGTTCGGGAGCGCTGTCGGGGCCCTCGGCGGCGGCGTCGAGCAGCGGGTCGACGACCGACTGGAGGGTCGCCCGGCAGTCCGCGCAGAGCGCGAGGCGTCGGGACTCGCCGGCGACGGACGCGGGCACGACCTCGTAGACGCCGTCGGCGGCACCACCACAGAAGTCACACGTGTCGAGTTGACGCATGCACGACCGGACGGGGCGGGGCGGCAAAAGTCCTGCCGAGCGGCGCGCACCCACACCGTTTTGCCCGCCGGCCGCCTGCGTCGTCGTATGTTCGAGGACATCATGCAGAAGTTCGCGGGCAGCCCCGGCCAGCAGGCCGTCATCCGGCTGCTGCTCGAACGCGGGTTCTCCGTGAACGACGACGGCCGCGTGGTCTCGGGTGACATCGAGATTCCGTACACGCAGGTCGCCGACGCCGCGGGCGTCGACCGCCGCGTCGTCGACTCCACGACGGAGGCCATCCTCGCGGACGACGAACTGCGCCGCATCTTCCAGAACATCAGCCAGATTCCGAGCCTGATGGACCTCGCGCCCGTCCTCGACCTCACGGTTGTCACCGTCGAGGTGCAGGACGCCGACGAACCCGGCATCGTCGCGGCGGTGACGGGGCTGCTCGCCGAGCATGGCATCAGTATCCGTCAGACCATCAGCGAGGACCCGGAGTTCACGGACGAACCACGGCTCTACCTCGTCACGGACGAGGACCTACCCGGTGACGTGTTGACGGCGCTGATGAACGAGTCGTTCGTGCGCTCGGTGGAGCTCTCCTAAGGCTCGCCGACGACGCTCGCGATGACGAAGAGGTAGCCGACGGTCGTGAGCGCGTAGTTCACCGTCAGGAGGACGATTGCGTGCTGGAAGTCCAGCCCGAACGCCGACACGGTGGTGGCGATTGCTGCTGCGACGATGATGCAGAAGCCAAGCGACAACAACAGCATCTCCCGGCGTTCGGTCTGGAGGTAGGCGTTGGCAGCTATCGCTACCATCGCCAGTCCCGAGAGGGAGAGCGCGATGCTGAAGAACACGTAGACGAGTTCCAGCGACGTCAGCGCAGCCATCGAATTTGTCTTTCGCGAGCGGACGCATAACCCTTTGGGAGCCGGCGCTAGGCGGCGATTACGGCGGCACGCGCGCGTCTGCCGCTCGGCGAACGCGCGCGGTCGACCGCAAGCGGGAACCCGCTCGCACCCCGAGTCGGGGACGTGACTGACGCGTACCTGACTGTCGCCGGCCGCGGTGAGGCGGACTTCGAGGTACAGGGCTCGGAGTTCATTGGGTACGTCGCGCCCGCGCCGACCGTCGAGGACGCGGAGGCGTTCGTCGAATCCGTCGAGCGCGAGCACGCCGACGCCACGCACAACGTACCCGCCTACCGGGTGCGCGTGGAGTCCGGTGGCCCGGGGGACGGGTACATGCTGCGGGAGTACCAGTCCGACGACGGCGAGCCGACGGGGTCGGCGGGCAAGCCCGCGCTGAACGTCCTCCAGCAGCGCGACGTGGAGAACGCGGTGGTGGTGGTGACGCGGTACTACGGCGGCACGAACCTCGGCGTCGGCGGCCTCGCGCGAGCGTACTCGCGGGCCGCGAAGGACGCCATCGACGCGGCGGGCGTCGTCGAGGAGCGGCCGCAGGAGCGCTTCACTGTCACCGTCGAGTACGACGACTCCGGCACCGTACGGGGGATTCTGGAGAGCGCGGACTGCGAGTTCGACGGCGACTACGGCGAGCGTGTCGCCTTCGACGTCACCGTCGCCGTCGAGGACGCCGCCGACCTCCGCGAGCGCATCCAGAGCGCGACCAGCGGGCGCGCGGCCGTCGAGTGACCTTCGGGGAGGCAAACGACTATGCGCGCGCCGGGACTGCGTTCTGCCATGAAAACGGTCGAAGCCAGCGACTACGTCGAGTTCTCGCGGCTCTCCCATCCGGCGGTGTCGCCGGACGGCGAGCGCGTCGCGTACGTCCAGCAGACCCCGGAATCCGAAACCGACTACGAGGCGGCCGTCCACGTCGCGCCGACTGACGGCGGCGACCCGAAGCGCTTCACGGTCGCGGAGGGCGTGGACTCGGAACCCGCGTGGAGTCCCTCGGGGGACCGCATCGCGTTCGTGTCTACGCGCGGCGCGCGTGGGCGGCAGAACCGCCCACGGAATGACGGGGCCGGTAAAACCGGCCCCGCAAGCGACGACCGACCCCAGTTGTGGGTGGTCCCCACCGACGGCGGTGAAGCCGAACAGGTGACCGACGTCGTGGGCGGCGTCTCCGGTATCGCGTGGGGTCCCGAGGGCGAGCAAATCGCGTTCGTGCAGTCTGTGCGCCCCGAGGAGGCCGAGGCGGGCTACGACCTCGCCGTGGACGACGAGTACGAGCGCGAGGACCCCGACCCGCGGGTCATCGACCGCCAGGTCTACCGCTCGCACGAGTCCTACGCCGACGGCGCGCGCTCGCACGTCTACACCGTGGACACCGACTCGGGCGACGTCGAGCGCGTGACCGAGGGAGCGGTCGACTGTCTGCGGCCGGCGTGGGGCGAGACCGACCTCTACTACCCGATTCGGTACGGCAGCGACGACGACCTCCGCTGGGAAATCGAGGCCTACGACCCCGAGAGCACGACGACCGAGACCGTCACCGTCGTCGAGGGGTGGGGGCCGACGCTGGCCGTCGACGCCTCGCGCCCGCACGACCGCATCGCGTACACCACGACCCCGGAGGACGACCCGACGCTCGCGCAGACCGAAATCGAGGTGTTCACGCGCGAAGCCGGCGACGTCTCGAAGCCGACCGAGACGCTCGACCGCGACCTCGAACTGTGGAACGCGAGCCACGCGCCCGAGTGGGGGCCCGACGGCGACTTCCTCTACGGCTGCACGCCCGACGAGGGCGGCTACGTGCTGCGGCGCCTCGACCCGAAGGATGGGTCGGTCGACGTCGTGCTCGGTGGCGACCGCCACGTCCACGGGTTCTCCGTGTCGCGGGACGCGGTCGGCGTCGTGCAGTCCGAATGGGACCATCCCGGCGACGTGGTGGCGGCGACGCCGGGCGGCGCCGAGGAGGTGAAACTGACGCGCGTGAACGCCGACTACCTCGACGAGCGCGCGGTCCGCGAACCCGAGGAACTCCGCTTCCAGTCCGGGGACGCCGAGATTCAGGGCTGGGTGTTGACGCCGCCCGATTTCTCTCTGGAGGAGGAGTACCCGCTCGCCGTCGAAGTCCACGGCGGCCCCCACCGGATGTGGTCGACGACGGGGTCGATGTGGCACGAGTTCCAGACGCTGGCCGCGCGCGGCTACGTCGTCTTCTGGTGCAACCCGCGCGGCTCCACGGGCTACGGAGAGTCGTTCATGACCGAAATCGAGCGCGACTGGGGGGACGCGACGATGCAGGACGTGATGGCTGGCGCCCGCGAGGTGGCGGCCCGCGAGTACGTCGACGAGGACGACGCGTTCGTTACGGGCGGGAGCTTCGGCGGATTCATGACGAGTTGGCTGGTCGGCCACACGGACTTCTTCGCGGGCGCGGTCGCCCAGCGCGGCGTCTACGACCTCACCGGCTTCTACGGCTCCTCGGACGCCTACAAGCTCGTGGAGGGGGACTTCCGCGCAGCGCCGTGGAGCGAGCCCGAGTTCCTCCGGGAGCAGTCGCCCGCGGCGTCCGTCGAGTACGTCGACACGCCGACGCTTTTGATGCACGCCGAGCAGGACTACCGCACGCCCGCCAACACGGCCGAACTGTTCTATCGCTCCCTGCAGAAACACGACGTGGACACGCGCCTCGTGCGCTACCCCCGCGAGGGCCACGAACTCTCACGGTCCGGCGAACCCGGCCACGTCGTCGACCGCATCGAGCGCATCGTCCGGTGGTTCGACGGCTACTCCGACCACCACGGCGCCGAGCGCGCGCTCGACCGCTCCCGAAACGACGGCCTCACGGCCGGCAGCGAAGACGACGGCGAGAACGAGTAGTTCGAACGACTCCCGAGGGATACCGAGAGATACCCGGGTCGGCTTCGGGAGCGCCCGGGCAGCGGAGAAACCGTGCGACTGCGGCGGTGTCGGGAGGTGAAACGGAGGGGTGCGTTCAGTCGACGATGATGTCGGTATCGCTGTCCTCGTCGTCGATGACGGTCCGCTCGGGTTCCTCTTCCTCGGGGCGCATCTCCTCGTCGTAGCGCTCGATCCAGTTCGCGAAACACTCGGGGCAGAGGCGCTGGCTGTCTATCTCCGAGCGGTCGACGGTCACGCGAACGGTCCGCGAGAGCGGGTCCGCGACCGCCTCCCCGCACCAGTCACACGGCTCCGTGTCCTCGCTCATGGCCACGACCAGAACGGGCGGCGCCTTATACGTGCGGGTCCGTCAGGTCGTGCGGAACGCGCGGTCGCCGGCGTCGCCCAGCCCCGGAACGATGAAGCCGTCGTCGTCGAGGTGGTCGTCGATGGCGACTGTCAGCAGGTCCGCCTCGGGGAACTGCTCGCCGACGCGCAGCAGGCCGTCGGGCGCGCTCACCGCCGACAGCACGAACAGGTCCTCGATGTCGTCGGGCGCCTCCTCGGAGACGTGGTCGAGCACCGTGCACATCGTCGACCCGGTGGCGAGCATCGGGTCCGCGACGATGACGGTGTCCTCGGGGCGAATCTCGGGGAGTTTCACGTAGTCGATGGTGATGGGGAACTCGCCGTCGTCGTCCATTCCGGCCTCCTCGTCGCGGCCCGCGCTGATGACGCCCTGCTTCGCGCGCGGGAACGCCTTCAGCAGACCCTCGACGAACGGCGTCGCCGCCCGCAGGACGTTGATGATGACGACGTCGTCGAGGCCTTTCACGCGCTCGCCGGTCGTCTCCGTGAGCGGCGTCTCGATGGCGACGAACTCCGTCTCCATCGCGCCGTCGATGATTTCGTACCCGCAGATGCGGCCGAGCTTCACGAGGCCCTTGCGGAACTCCACTTGCTCGGTTTCGACGTCGCGGAGCCGCGAGAGAGTGTCTTTCGCCAGTGCGTGCGTGAGCACGTTCGCGTCGCCGCGGTCCTCGATGGGCATACGTAACGCCGCGCCCCGAGTCCGCTTAAAACCCGCTATCGCTCGCGTCGAGTGCGGGACGAGCACACGACGCGACAAGATGTTTATTCGCGCGCGCCGTAAGCGTGGTAACGATGGAGGAGAGCGTCGCCGGGTTCAAGGAACGCGGCACGTGGGGCGACGTCGTCGAACACGGGGAGCGGGTAACGCAGGCGCTCCGCGAGGCCGACGCTCACGAGGCGTACTCGGACGCCTTCGAGGAGTGGAACGACTGGCGCCCGAAGTCACACGAACGCATCGAGGAGGAGGTCAGCGAGAAGACCGCCGAGCAGGCCAGTGTCGGTGAGGGCGAAGGCGAGAAGGAGGGCCAGTCGCCGGACGACGACCTCCAGACCGCGGGCGAACGACTCACCGAGTCCTACGAGGAACTCGAAGAGGGCGAGGCCGACACCGCCGTCGAGAAGTGGCAGGACACGCTCGGCCACGTCAAGCGCGCCGCTGACACCGCGGGCCGGCAAGCCCTCCGCAAGGTCGAGAACGTCGTCTATCAGCGCGTGATGACCCAAGTCGCGCCCTACTACTTCGACAACGACCTCGTGAGCGCGAACATCCAGCGCATCCGCAGCCAAGAGGAGTTCGTCTTCGAGGTGAACGTCAACGACGACGGCGTCAAGGACGGCGTCCGCGACCACCTCGAATCCTTCGACGACATCAACCGCTGGCACGTCGACACCGAGCGCGAGACCGAGACCGCCGAAGCCGTCGAGGGCGTCGAACCCCCCGAGCAGAACGTCGATGCGGAGGACACGACGTCGACGACGAACTGACCGGCCGCGCCGGCCTCGCAGGTCGGTAGTGTCTTAGGTCGTCCCCACGGACAGTCGTCGTAATGGCTGGAGCCGGACTCGTGGTACTCGTGGTCGCTGCGGTAGCGAGCCTGTTCATGGCGTGGGCTATCGGCGCCGGCTCCTCCGGGTCGACGCCGTTCGCGCCCGCGGTCGGCGCGAACGCGATCACCGTGATGCGCGCCGGGTTCATCGTCGGCATTCTCGGGTTCGCCGGTGCCGTCTTTCAGGGAGCGAACGTCTCCGAGGCGGTCGGCGGCGAACTGCTCGTCGGCGCGACACTGTCGCCGCTGGCCGCCACAACTGCGCTCATTATCGCGGCGACGCTGGTCGCCATCGGCGTGTTCGCCGGCTACCCGATAGCGACCGCGTTCACCGTCACCGGCGCCGTCGTCGGCACCGGACTGGCGATGGGCGCCGGGCCGGCGTGGGCGAAGTACCAGCAGATTGCGACGCTGTGGGTGCTCGTGCCGTTCGTCGGCGGCGGCATCGCGTACGCCACCGCGCGCGGCCTGCGCGGCATCGACCGCGACACGCAGACCGTACCCGTGTTGAGCGCCGTCGTCGGCGCCATCCTCGCGAACGTCCAGTTCGTGTTCCTCGGGCCGCCGGGAACGAGTCAGTCGCTCGCCCGCGCGGTCGCAGTCAGCGTCGGCCAGTTCGAACTCGCGGTCCACGCGGGCGTCACGCTCCTCTGCGCGCTCGCCGTCGCGCTCGTCCTCTACCGAGACCTCAAGGGCGACCCCGAGCGCGGCCAGCGCCACTTCCTGCTCGCGCTCGGCGGCCTCGTCGCGTTCTCTGCGGGCGGCAGCCAAGTCGGGCTGGCGGTCGGCCCGCTGCTCCCGCTCGTCGGCGGCGACGTCCCGCTGACGTACGTGCTGGTCGGCGGCGGCATCGGCCTGCTCGTCGGGTCGTGGACGGGCGCGCCGCGCATGATCAAGGCCATCAGTCAGGACTACTCCTCGCTGGGGCCGCGGCGCTCCATCGCCGCGCTCATCCCGAGTTTCGCCATCGCCCAGACCGCCGTCTTCTTCGGCATCCCCGTCTCGTTCAACGAAATCATCGTCAGCGCCATCGTCGGCTCGGGCTACGCCGCCTCGACGGGCGGCGGCGTCAGCAAGCGCAAGATGCTGTTCACGGTGCTGGCGTGGGTGGCGTCGCTGGCGCTCGCGCTCGGCGTCGGCTACGGCGGGTTCCTCGCTGTCGACGCAGTCTTCTAGCAGTAGTCGGATTCGGCTTCTTGATTCAGCGTCGTCGGCGAAACAGCCGCTCGTGCAGGTGAACTCTCGATAGCCCCCGACAAGACACTTACCCCGGTCGGACTTCAATTCCGTATGGCTCGCGCTCCAGTCATCGTTGGCGCGCTGCTGGTATTTGCCGCGATGAGCGGCTGTCTGAGTGGCCAACCACCAGCAAATCAGACGCCAAAACCAACGCAGACGAGTGTTACGGCGTCTGAGACGGCGGACGCCCCGACTGATGTGTCCGCGAGCAATACGCTCAACTATTCGTCGCTGTCCGCAGTCGAGCAAACGGCCTTCGATGCGGCCCTCACCAGCGAAGTCGCATTCGCTCCGGCCTCCGTCCGGAACTCTCCGTACGTCAACGGCACGTACGCCCCGACAAACGCCACTGACGTGTTCAAGAACCACGAGTACGTTCGGAAGAACGGTTCGCTCTATCGCCTCTCCTGGGATACTGGCCCTACACTGGCGACCTACGCGATTCAGACAACCGAACAACAGCCCGCAGCGAACGATACCACCGTCGCGCTCGATACCCTCCCAACTGACGTTCAGGAGCCAGTCCGGACGGCTATCGAGAACGGCTCGTACGGGACACCATTCGGCCAGTGGGCTTCACTGCCGGACAGTCTGGGTGGCGTTGATTACATCCGAGCCAACAACGCCTACTACCGCATCAGCATCGTTGTCGGTGACTTTTGGGCGGAGAAGATGAGCGCCCAGAACGTCCAGAAGCGCACGACATCGTAGTCCGCAGACCGCCTTACCGAGTCATTTCCTCCGTTGTCGAGCAGATTCCTGAACGACGAAACTGCGCTCGCAACTACTACTGGCGAATTCGATTTGGTGTTCCTACTCGGTGATTCTCTCGTCGAACTGTACGCGATAAAAGAGGCTTCAGTCGTTGTGTTCTTCGATGAGTTCCCATTCGAGCTGTGCGAGCTTCTTGGCAGTCTCACTGTCGCGGTTGAGCTGGTACAGCGGGCTGCCGCCGACCTTCCGGGTCTGTTCGACGACACCGATCTCTTGCAGGTCATCGATGTGGTCGTAGATGGTGGACCGGCTCGATCCAGCCATCTCGGCCAGTCGCGTGATGTTAATGTCCCGGGACTCTGCGGTTAGCACTGCAAGGATCTTCGTCTTTGGGTGATCACCGAACAGGTCGGTTAGCGCGGTCTGTTCGGCGTATGATGCTTCGTTTTCCGTTTGTTCGGTCGTTGCGGCCATATTGTGTAGACCTCGTGGATAGCGTCGAGCTGCCGTTACTGGTATAGCCGACGCTATTGGTGGTTTCGACCCCAACTGAGCCGTTTTAGTGGCTCCGGGGGTATCTCTTCTACAACTACACTGTGGAGCTTCGGGATTATAATTGTTTGGTTGTTACTACACTAATGTAATGTTATAGCAACCACCAGTAACCGACCAGAATTACATTCCTTGACTAGACGAACTACAACTCTGTTGTCCTGGGGGAACGCTTAAGTTGTCGTGGTGCGTAGAAGTAAGTAACTGAAAACGATTCTCTATGACTCAATGGAACTCTTCACACGTCGAGATTCTGGCGAAGATGGTCCGACCTCCTGTCTACGGAGACCATCATAAGCAACGTGATACGATTAAGGACTGGGCTGACCTCGAAGGAGACATTTTCGAGGACGCAATGGATGACCTCATCGCCGACCCAGAGGCACCAGTGATGGAGAAGGCGCGAGGTACGGTGACCCTCACTAGCGTCCACGACACTAAGGAGTTCATTCGGGAGCACGACGAGGACGGCGAATACACCTGGTACCTGTAGCGGGCTTCTCCCTCCTCCCGCTCCTGTATGCGGTGGTGCTGTCGAGACTTCGGAGTATGAGACAAGTACGGACGAGTATACTGAGGAACGCCGCTGAGACGTAGATATTTGGCGGAAATCGTGCGCCTGGACACAACCGCCGGTCCACTAAGTCCGCACACCTCCTCTCCGAACCATCTCTTCCGTTGTCGAGCAGATTCCTGAACGACGAAACTGCGCTCGCAACAACAGTCGGAAACGGCCCGGCGCTACGTTTCGTCGTCTTCGAGGGACTCCAGTTCGCGGTCCTCGTCGCCGTCGTCGTCGGGAAGCCGGCGCACTCGCGCTTTCATGATGCGGGTGTTCTCGACGCGCTCGGCGGTGAGTTCGACGTTCTCGAAGCGGAACATCTCGTCCTCCTCGACCAGCCGGCCGGCGCGGTTGAAGATGAACCCCGCGATGGTCTCGAACTCCTCGCCCTCCGGCAGGTCGATGTCGAGGGCGTCGTTGACCTCCTCGACGTTCACCTCGCCGCGCACCCGGACGGTGTCGTCGTCGACGAAGTTGATGGGGAGCTCCTCCTCGCCTTCGAGTATCTCGCCGACAATCTCCTCGGTGATGTCCTCGGCGGTCAGCAGCCCCTCGGTGGTGCCGAACTCGTCGATGACGATGACCAACTGGACGCGCTTGTCCTGCATCTCGCGCAGCAGGTCGTCGACGTTCTTCGACTCGGGGACGTGCAGCGTCGGCTCGATGAGGTCTTCGAGTTCGACGTCCTCGCTCTCCCCGTAGAGGTACTCGCGGACGAGGTCTTCGAGGCTGACGACGCCGATGACGTTGTCGAGTTCGCCCTCGTAGACGGGGACGCGCTCGTGGCCGGCCTGCGTGCACGTCTGAATCGCCTCCTCGATGGAGTCGCCCTTCGAGACGGCGTTCATGTCCAGTCGCGGCGTCATCACTTCCTTCGCGATGGTGTTGTTGAACCGGAAGATGCGCTGGAGCATCTCCCGCTCGTCCTCCTCGATGACACCCTCGCGCTCCCCGGTCTTGATCATGTCCTGAATCTCGGAGCGCGTGACGTAGCTCGTCTCGATGGCCGCGCGGCCGCCCGTCACTTGGTTGACGACCCGCGTGAGGTAGTCGAAGAGGATGACCAGCGGATAGAGGAAGCGCTCGGACCACTTCAGGGGACTGGCGATGGTGAGCGCCCACGACTCCGTGTTCTCGACGGCGTAGGACTTCGGCGCGCTCTCCCCGAACAGCAGGACGAGCGCGGTGACACCGAACGTCGCCGCGAGCACCGCCTGCCCTTGGGAGAGGTAGTAGCCGAGCAGCCCGGTCGCGATGGAGGACATCGCGATGTTCACGAGGTTGTTGCCGACGAGAATCGTCACCAGTAGCCGGTGCGGGTCCTCTTTGAGGTCCGCGACCGTCTTCGCGCCCGGCATGTCGTCCTCGACGAGCGCGTCGATGCGGTGGCGCGCCAGTGAGAACATCGCGATCTCCGACGAGGAGAAGAACGCCGAGAGCACCATCAGGACGACCATCGCGACGACACCGGTGCCGACGACGACGTCCTGCGTGAGCTCGACCCCGAGTAACATTGCCAGCGGGAGCGACGAAGTACCCATTCCAGCCTCCATTTTTAGCGCGCGCGTTAAGAGTTTACTCACTCTCACTGCGGAGACCGCCGCAGGCGAAGCGTTTACCCCCGTTTCGGGCCAACGACCGTGTATGAGCGCGCGAACTGCACCGACGCGACCCGAGCACAGCGACGCCCACGTCACGCTGTACCGACTGCAGGCGTGCCCGTTCTGCGAGCGCGTCGTCCGCAAACTGGACGAACTGGACATCGACTACCACTCCCGGTTCGTCGAACCGATGCACGGCGACCGCGACGCCGTCAAGCGCATCGTCGGCGCGCGCACGGTGCCCGCCATCATCGACGACGAGACCGGCGTGGCGATGGCCGAGAGCGCGAACATCGTGGAGTACCTCGAAGCCACCTACGAGGGTGAGAACTGATGGAACTCGACTTCGACGTCGTCGACCTCCCCGAGGCCAACCACGTCGAGGAGGGCGAGCGCGCCCCAGAATTCACGCGCCCGCTCGTCAACGACGAGTACTGGGAGGACATCGCGCTGTCGGACCTCCTCGACGACGGTCCCGTCCTGTTGGTGTTCACGCCGATGGACGGCGCGTTCCCGTCGACGTACATCTGGAACGAACTCCGCGAGCGCGGCGTCGAGGAGTACGGCGCGCAGGTCGCGGGCGTCTCCATCTCGTCGCCGTACGAGCACAAGACCACCATCGAGGAGCGCGGCATCGAACAGTTCGCGGGCCTGTTCAGCGACCCGCAGAACGGCGTCGCAGAGCAGTACGGCGTCAGCCACGACCTCGACGGGATGGCGGGCGTCAGCGAGCCCCTGCCCGCGGTGTTCCTCGTCGCCGCGGACGGCACCGTCGAGTACGCGTGGGTCGCCGAGGAGTGGCCGAATTTCCCCGACTACGACGCGGTCGAGGCCGCGCTCGCCGAACTGTAACGCTTTTTCGCGCGGCTGTCTACCCTCCGCGTATGACTGTCAGCGACGCCGACCTCGACGCGGCCGCCGACGCCGTCCGCGGCGGCGGCCTCGTCGTCTATCCGACCGAGACGGTGTACGGCCTCGGCGCGGACGCGCTCGACGCCGACGCGGTTGAGGCGGTCTTCGAGGCGAAGGCACGGAGCCGAGACAAGCCGCTGTCGTTCGCGTTCCTCGACGCCGACGCCGCCAGCGAGCACGTCAACTGGAACGACACCGAGCGCGCGTTCGCCGAGGCGTTCCTCCCCGGGCCGGTGACGCTCGTCTGCGAGAAGCGCGACAGCGTCCCGGACGAGCTCACGGGCGGCCGCGACCGCGTGGGCGTCCGCGTGCCCGACCACGACGTCGCGCTCGCGCTCCTCGACCGCGTGGCCCCGATTACGGCGACGAGCGCGAACGTCTCCGGGGAGCCGAGCGTCACCCACCCGGCCGACCTCGACCCCGAATTCCGAGACTCTGTCGACGCCGTGCTGGACGCCGGCGAGACGCCGGGCGGAACCGGGAGTACGGTCGTCGACGTCGCGCGCGGCGAGATTCTCCGCGAGGGCGCGGTCGGCGACGACGTGCGCGAGTGGCTGGCCGAACACGCCTGAGTTAGTCGTCGCCGAGCGACAGCAGCGAGCCGAGCGTCCGGGTCTTCGTCCCGCACTCGTCGCTGTACTCGCAGGCACCGCACTTCGCGTCGTCGTGGAGCCGGGGCGGCGGGCCGTCGAGCCCGCGCACCGCACGGAGCGCACGCTGGTAGGCGGCTTTCCGCCGGGTCGTCAGCGAGAGTTCGCGAACGACGCCGTGGCGGGCGTACTCGACGTACGCGCGCTCGACGGACTGTTCTTCGCGCCACGCTAGCGCCTTCGCGGCGGCGACCGCACGCACCGACTGGGGCGCCCACACCCCCGCTTCGGGTGGGCTTCCGGGCGTCACCACCGACACCGAGAGTGGGTCCGTGTGGACCTTCCGCGCGCGGCCGTGTGTGTCCTTCCCGCGGAGGAACACGGCGGTCTCGGCGGGGTCGGCGACGCGCGGGTGGCGGTCGAGGCTGGCGCGGAGGTTCGACCGGAACTCGGGGGGTTCGACTGCGAGGTCGTAGGTCGCGAGCGCGGCGTCAGAAGCCACCGCGAGGGCGTCGTACTGGCCGGCGAGGTCGCGGGCGTGGTCGTGTTCAGGGGGCGGACTGCGGTCGTCGCGCCGAGCGTAGTAGAGTTGGCGCGGGCAGTACGTGGCGCGCGCGAGGTCACTGAACGCGACCGAGTTCGGGGGAGCGTCGGGCACGACACGCGGTGGTCCCGTTCCCGTACTTGAACGTTCGCTACTTCGCGAGCCACCAGTCCTCGACGGTCTCAGCGACGCCGAGGAGGTGGGCCTGCCCGAACACGCCGACGACGAGCGCGCCCAGCGAGTTGTACATGAAGTCCTTGACGGTGTCGTCGAGGCCGTGCTGGGCGAGCGGCATCGTCAGGCCGGTCTGCTGGGATGCGACGTCGAGGCCGAACTCGAACAGCTCCCAGACGACGCCGAACGCCAACACGACGACGAAGAGGTAGACGAACGCGATTTCGGAGGGGATAGTGATGTCCTCGTGGTGGAGGTCGACAGCGCGCGCGACCGTGTAGCCGGCGCCCGCGACCAGCGACGCCGACAGCGCGTGCGTGACGTGGTCCCACCACGGGATGTGGACGTACAGCCCCGAGGAGCCGAGCACGTGGAGGAAGACGGCGGCGGTGAGCCACAGCGCCAGCCACGGGTCAAGCGGGAGGTCGTAGCGGCGCTCCAGCAGCGCGGGGAGGAACGTGATGAGCAGCGTTATCGAGCCGTTTACGACGGCCTTGGAGTTCCCGCGGGCGAACCCGTAGACGACGAGGCCGGCCAACACCACCTGCATGACGCGCGTGATGGTTCGCTGGGTGCGCGCGGACGGCCGCGGGAGCAGGCTCATATCGGCACCACCCGGGAGAGCGCGCGGCGGAGCCAGCGGTCGCGGCGCCGGAAGTACGCGTCGAACAGCACGCCCGCGGCGAACCCGGCCAGCGTCACCCAGACGAACTCCGTCATCAGCGCCTCGTTCGTGGTGAGGTAGTCGGTGCCGAGGTACTGGTCGAAGTTCCACCGAACGACCGCCCACGCGGCGCCCGACGCGAGCGTCGTCAACACGACGAGCACGACGGCGAACCAGTGCGTGACTTCCAGTGCGGTGAACAGGTGAAGTTCGACGACGACGACGAGCGCGACGGACGCGAGCGCGAAGTACGTCGCGAACGTGCCGACGGTGCCGCCGAACAGCCCGCGCACGAGAATCGGGAGCAGCGCGAGCACGAGCAGTTCCCACGGCAGCATGACGCGCCATTCGCGGAACGCGGCCGGGGGCACGAGCACGATGGCGCCGACGGCGGCGACGAACAGCATCCACTGCTGGTCGAAGCCGAGGGCGCTGTCGACGAACACGAGCGCCAGCACCGCGACGAGCAGCCACGCGATGACGGCGTTCGTCCAACTGTCCCGGAAGAGGCGTTCGAGCACGTCCTCGGCGTACTCGGCGCCGGTCGGCTCTCGGGGCGTGTCTCCGTCACTCATTCGTTCGAGCTGTCGGGCGAATACGGGATAAAACCGCCGGCACAGGGACGGACGAGGCGTTCACATGTCGATGTCCGTCTCTTGGCCCTCGGTCGCGCCTTCGAGGCCGTCTTCGTGGACGGAGCTGGTGAGGCGCTCGGAGAGTTCGCGGTCCTGGAGCGCGTTCTCGAACTCCGCGCGGTAGCGGTCGTTGAGGCGCCGGCGCTCCTCGCGCGTCTCGACGACGCGCTGGTAGTGCCCGACAGTCGCCTCGTCGACGCCGAGTTCGTCCGCGAGGTCCGCGACCGGCTCGTCGGCCTCGCGAACACGGTCGAGCGGAGCGTCGGTGTCGGCCTCGCGGAGCAGGTGGAGGTCGAGACGAGCCTCGATCACGGTCTCCTCGTCGACGCCGAGTTCGTCGGCGATGTCGGCGTCGCTGTCCTCCGCGTAGAAGCGCTCGACGAGCGCCGTGAGGTCCTCGACCGACAGCGACGTCTCGAAGTCGAGGGTCTCGTGCATCTCCGCGACCGTCTCGCGGAGCCGGGCTTCGACGTCCTCCTCGGAGGCGAGCGTCCCGTGGGTGTCCTCCTGAGACTCGGTGACCGTCTCCTCGCCGGCCACGTCGACGAAGATGTCCCGGAGTTCCTCGGTCTTCTCGTCCATGTAATAGTGACACCCTAGCGGGGTGGGCGGCTATATGTCTGTTGGCTTACCACGCCCGCTCCGTAAACCACAGAATTAAAACTGGTTGACGAGAGTTGTCGGGCCGTGAGCGTCGAAACAGACTCCGTCGACCTCGTCGGCGGTGATGTCGCCGAGAACGTCGCCCGGGCCGCCGTCTTCGCGGCGCTCGCGGGCGCGTTCGCGTACGTATCGTTCCCGAACCCCGTCTCCCCAGTCCCCGTCACGCTGCAGGTGCTGGGCGTGTTCCTCGCGGGCATCTACCTCGGCCCCGTCTGGGGTGGCGTCTCGCTGGCGCTGTACGTCGTCGCGGGCGCCGTCGGCGCGCCCGTCTACGCCGGCGGGGGTACCGGCCTCGGGTCGCTCCTCGGCCCCTACGGCGGCTACCTCTGGGCGTACCCGCCCGCCGCGTCCCTGACGGGCCTCCTCGCGCACGGCACGAGTGGCCTCGGGAAACCCAGCGAGGTTTCGGTCCCGCGGCTCGTCGCCGCGATGGTCGCGGCCACCGCCGTCATCTACGCGGGTGGCACGCTCGGCTACGCGCTCGTCCAGAACGTCGGCCTCTCGGAGGCGTTCGTCGTCGCCGCCGTCGCGTTCATTCCGGCGGAGGCGTTCAAAATCGCGGCGGCGGTCGGCATCACCCGCACCGAAGACCTCGGCGCCGCCTGATGCTCGCCGTCGACGACCTCACGCACCGCTACGGCGACGCCACCGCGCTCGACGGCGTCAGTCTCCGTGTCGCAGACGGCGAGTGTGTCGTGCTCGCCGGCGCCAACGGCTCCGGGAAGACCACGCTCGTCCGCCACCTCAACGGCCTCCTCGAACCCGACGAGGGGGAGGTCCGCGTGAACGGCACGCCCGTCCACGACGACCTCGTGGCCGCGCGCACGAGCGTCGGCATGGTGTTCCAGGACCCCCGCGACGGCTTCGTCGGCGCGACCGTCGGCGCGGACGTCGCGTTCGGCCCGGAGAACCTCGGTCTCCCCCGCGAGGAAATCGACGAACGCGTCGCGGAAGCGCTCGACGCGGTGGAACTCGCGGGCCGGAGCGACGAGCGCATCGACGAACTCTCCGGCGGCGAGCAGGCCCGCGTCGCCGTCGCCGGCGCGCTCGCGATGTGCCCCGACCACCTCGTCCTCGACGAACCGTTCACGGGACTGGACTGGCCCGCCCGCCAGTCCGTCCTCAACCGCCTGCGCGGCCTCCACGAGTCCGGCACGAGTCTCGTCGTCGTCACCCACGACCTCCGTGACGTCTGGTCGTTCGCGGACCGCGTCGTCGCGCTCGCGGACGGCGACATCGCGGCCGACGGCCCGCCGGAAGCGGTCCGCGACCGACTTCCGGACCTCGGAGTGCGCCTGCCGTGACGCTGACGTACCGCCCGGGGGAGAGCATACTGCACGCCCTCGACCCGCGTGCGAAACTCGCGCTGCAGGCCGCGTTCGCCGCCACCGCGTTCGCACACACCACCCCAGTCGGTCTCGCGCTGTTGACGCCGGTCGCCGTCGCCGCACCCCTCCTCGCGGACGCCACGCCCCGCGCAGCACTCGGGGAGTTCCGGGTGGTGCTCCCGTTCCTGCTCGCCGGGCCGCTGGTCGCCGCACTCACGCTCGGCGACCCGTGGATTCGCCCCGAGGCGGCCGTCTCAGCGGCGCTGGCCTCGTACCGCGTCGTCCTCGTGTTGCTCGTCGCCGCCGCCTACGTCTACAGCACGCCTGCCCGCGACTCGCGGGCGGCCGTCCGCTGGCTGCTCCCCGGGAAAATCGGCGCTGTCACCGGCGTCGGCGTCGCGCTCGTCTTCCGCTTCCTCCCCGTGCTCCAATCCGACATCGCGGGCCGCCGGGACGCCGTGAACGCGCGCCTCGGGAGCGAGCGCTCGCTCCGCGAACGTATCCGACTGGTCGCCGTCGGCGGCCTCGCCCGCGCGCTCGACCGCGCGACCAAGTTGTCGGTCGCGCTCCGCGCCCGGTGTTTCGCGTGGAACCCCACGTCCCCGCCGCTGGCGTACTCTACGCGGGACTGGATGGCGACTGCGGCCGCTGTCGTGCTGGCGGCCACTGTGTTCGCCTGAAGAAACTCCTAGCGGGTGGTCTTCCGGGTACCAAAGTTTAAGCGGGTCGTGGCCCGCGTTTCTGGTATGTCTTCGTTCGTGCTGGCGCAAGCCGGGGCCGAGACGCGGCCCACGTTCTGGCGCATCGGGCACGTCGGTGAGGTGTTGTTCTACTACCTCGCCGCGGTCGCCGTCGCCATCTTCCTGTTCGGCGTCTACCAGCGGTTCGCGACGTACGCCCGCGGCGCCGACGACCCGACCGACCGCCTCACCGACCTCCCGAGTCGCGCCATCAACGCCGCGAAACTCGTGGTCTCCAACGAGAAGCAGTTCGACCGCGACCTCTACGCGGGGCTGATGCACACGTTCATCCTCTGGGGGTTCCTGACGCTGCTCGTCGCGACGACTATCCTCGGCATCGACATGGATTTCTGGACGCTCGTGCTCGGCCAGCCCTCCTTCTTCGTCGGTGACTTCTATCTCGCGTACTCGTTCGTCGCGGACGCGATGGGGCTGCTGTTCGTCGTCGGCGTCGGCATGGCCATCTACCGCCGCTACTGGGTGCGCTACGGCCGCCTCTGGGGCAAACACACGAGTACCGAGGACGACCTCTTCGTCTGGACGCTGTTCCTGCTCGGCGTCGGCGGCTACCTCACCGAGGGCGTCCGCATCCTCGGCACGAGCGCGTCCCGCGACGTCTCCTTCGAGACCGTCTCGTTCGTCGGCTGGTTCGTCAAGGACGTCCTCCAGATGGCGGGCGTCACCGCCGACGCCGCGGCCGCCGCCTACCCCGTTGTGTGGTGGAGTCACGCGCTGCTCGCGCTCGCGTTCGTCGCGAGCGTCCCGTACGCGAAGCCGTTCCACATGCTCTCCAGTTACGCGAACCTCGTCACGCGCGACGAGGACGCCGGCCGTCGCCTGCCCCGCGTCCCCGAGGACGCCAGCCCCGACGAAATCGGCCCCTCCGAAATCGAGGACTTCACCTGGAAACAGCTGCTCGACCACGACGCCTGCACGAAGTGCGGGCGCTGCTCGTCGGCCTGCCCCGCGAAGGCCGCCGGCCGCCCGCTCGACCCACGCGACGTCATCCTCGACCTGAAAGCCTACCGCGAGGGCCTCGAAGCGGGCGACCGCGAGGAGGTCGACATCGTCGCGGACGGCGGCACCTCCGTCGTCGACGCGCAGACGATGGAGTCCTGCATGTCCTGTATGGCGTGCATGGACGCCTGCCCCGTGGACATCGAGCACGTCACGCAGTTCACGGAGATGAACCGCCGCCTCACCGAGTCCGGGCAGATGAACAAGAACGTCGAGGACGCCGTGATGAACGTCTTCCAGAAGGGCAACACGTTCGGCGACCCGGACCGCAAGCGCCCCGACTGGACCGACGAACTGGACTTCGAGGTGCCCGACGCCCGCGAGCAGGACGTCGAGTACCTCTGGTACGTCGGCGACTACCCCAGCTACGACGAGCGCAACCAACACGTCGCGCGCTCCCTCGCCCGGGTCTTCGAGGAAGCCGGCGTCTCCTACGGCATCCTCTACGAGGACGAGCAGAACGACGGCAACGACATCCGTCGCGTCGGCGAAGAGGGGCTCTACGAGATGGTCGCCGAGGAGAACATCGAGGCCTTCCAGCAGTGCGACTACGACAAAATCGTCTGCACGGACCCCCACTCGTACAACACCTTCTCGAACGAGTACGAGCAGTTCGGCTTCGAGGACGGCGACTCCGTCTACCACTACACGCAGGTCGTCGAGAACCTCGTGAACGACGGCGCGCTCGGGCTCACCGGGACGGAACTGGACGACACCGTCACGTACCACGACCCCTGTCACCTCGGGCGGTACAACGGCGAGTTCGAGGCGCCCCGCGAGGTCGTGCGCGCGACCGGCGTCACGCTCGACGAGATGCCGCGCAACCGCGACGACTCGTTCTGCTGTGGCGGCGGCGGTGGCGGCCTCTGGATGGACTTCGAGGAAGACCAGAAGCCCAGCGAGGAGCGCATCCGCGAGGCCCTAGAGGACACGGACGCCGGCCCGGACGTCGACCGCTTCGTCGTCGCGTGCCCGATGTGCATGACGATGTACGAGGACGGCCGGAAGACGGGCGGCTACGAGGACGACATCGAAATCACGGACGTCACCGAGCTGCTCGTCGAAGCAATCGACGCGAAAGCGGAGGGAAGCAGTGCGGGCGCGACCTCAGCGGCCGCCGACTAGTAGCGTCACCGAGCGCAGCGAGGTGGCGTCACCGTGAGCGGCAGAACCGCGAGCAGCACGGACAACTGACGAGCGCCGTCAGTTGTCCAGCCACTCGTCGGCGAGCAAACCGTAGGAGTACGCGTCGACGTACTCCCCCTCGACGATGGCGTCGTCGCGGCGACGGCCCTCGCGCTCGAACCCGAGTTTTTCGAGGGCCTTCCACGACGGCTCGTTCGGAACGAGCACGCGCGCGTCGACCTTGTGGAACCCGCACTCGCCGAACGCGTAGTCGAGGAACAGCTCCGTCCCCTCGCTCACGTAGCCGTTCCCCTGACACTCGGGCGCGACCCAGTACATCAGGTTCCCGCGCTCGCCGGGCGAACTCACCCACCCGAACGCCACGACGCCCACCGGCTCGGGGTCGCCGTCCTCACCTTCCGTGCTCGCGGTTTCACCGTCTTCTCGCGGGCTCCGCCCGCTCGAACGGTCCGAGGGACTCCGTCCCTCGCTACTCGCTCCATCCGTGGACTCGCTTTGCTCGTCCACGCAGATGAGGAAGTGGTAGTCCTCGTCTTCGAGCATCTCCGCGACGTCCTCGACGGTCTTGATGGTCGTGTCCGTCAGCGGCACGCGCACGTCGGGGTGGTTGCGGCCGTACTGGATGAACTCGTGGTCTTCCTCCTCGATGGGGTGGAGGGAGACCGTCTCTCCGCGCGCGAATGCTGGACCGGGCATACTCGACGGTGACGCCCGCTAGCGCTTATATGCTCGCTGAAATTCAGTTCACCACTCCGTCAGCGCTTGCGCGCCGTGGGAGCGAACGAGCACCGCGAGGAAGGTGGCGACGCCCGTGAGCGCGAACGCGCCGCCGACGTAGAACGCCCACTCGATGCCGTACTGGCTCATCAGCCACCCGCCGAGGACGGGCGCGAGCACGCTGCCCGGCCGCCAGACGAGTTCGCGGATGCCGAACGACGAGGCGACGCCCTCGCCGTTGATGCCCTCGTCGGCGAACAGCGCCATGCTCGCCGGCTCGCGGAACGAGTCCGCGATGCCGAGCAGGCCGTTGACAGCCACGAGCGGGAGGAACGTCGCCGACAGGGTGCCGAGCAGCGGGAGCGAGACGACGACCCCGAGCGCGTTCCCGATGGCGGGCGTGAACGGGACGAGCATCGCGACGACGCCGTAGCCGGCGCCGCCCGCGGCGACGAACAGCGAGCGACCGTAGCGGTCCGAGAGCCGACCTGTGAACGGCTGGAACAGCATGTTCGTGAACTTCTCTGCGCTGAGGACGATAGCCAGCACGACGCCCGTGTACGCGAGGCCGCCGCGGCTGGCTTCGAGGCCGGCGTAGACCGCGACCCACGACCGAACGAGCGTCACCGCGACGGCGTACTGCGCGCGGAAGCTGGTGAGCGTGAGAATGCGGCGGTTCACTGCGAGGTCGCTGAACGGGAATCCCTCGATGCGGGTGTCGTCGGGGTCGAGCAGGAACCAGACCGCGACGAACGCGACGACGAACAGCGCGCCGAGCAGGTAGAAGATTGGCGTGAACCCGTAGAGGTCGTAGAGGGCGCCCGCAGCCCCGAATCCGAACAGCGACGCCGCGAACCGCCACGCGTTCGCCTTCCCGATGTAGTTCGCGCGCTCTCCCGGGCCCGCGAGTTCGCCGACGAGCGAGAGGCTCAACAGCCCCATGCCGGTCGCCAGAATCCCCTGTCCGCCGCGCACGGCGACGAGCTGCCACGACGACTCGACGAGCGTGAACGCGTACGAGACGACGACGCCGAACGCGAGCAGGCCGAGGAAGATGCGGCGCTTGTCGTAGCGGTCGCCCGCCCACGCCATCGGCACGACGACGAGCGTCTGCGTCGCCGTGAATCCCGTGTAGAACAGGCCAATCATCAGGTCGGAGGCGACGAGTTCGGTGGCGTACTTCGGGAGCAGGAGCGCGAGCGCGCTGAACCCGAAGCCGCCGGCGAATCGCGAGACGTACAGCGAGTAGAGTTGGAGTCGGTCCCGGTCCACAGTCGCGGGTAGATTGGGTGGGCAAAGACGGTTGTGAAAGACGGGCGGTGACGTAGTCGCCGGGCGGTGCCACAGCCGACAGAATCAGCAGGTGGAACAGCCGACATCCTGGTGGATTGAAAGGGCGAGCGGCTCTCGGAGAACCCCGACGAAGCAAGCACCGCAGCGAACGTAGTGAGTGAGGAGCGCAGCGAGTCGCGGGAGTCTCGTGAGTGAAGCGAACGAGACCACGGGAGACGAGCACTGCGAGTCTCCCGACGGGCGAGCGCCGCGAGGGCTTTCAGACGGTAGTGGCTACGTAGTCGGCCGCGACGGTGTTTCTGCATCCTGACGCCGCTTCCGCGAACCTTTTGGCTCGCGGCTCCGAGACACGACCATGGATTTGACGGACCGACCGCGGCGGCTGCGGCGGGACGGCGTGCGCGGGCTGGTCTCGGAGACGAGCCTGGCGCCGTCGGACTTCGTCGCACCCGTGTTCGTGGACGCGACGACCGACGAGCGCGTGCCCATCGAGTCGATGCCGGGCCACGAGCGCGTACCCGTCGAGGAGGCGGTGGCGCGCGTCGAGGAAATTCTCGAAACGGGCGTGGAGGCCGTCATCGTGTTCGGCATCCCGGCGTCGAAAGACGAGCGCGGCACGCGGGCGTACGCCGACGACGGCGTCGTACAGGAAGCCGTGCGGCGCATCACGAGCGAGACGGACGCCTACGTCATCACGGACGTCTGCCTCTGCGAGTACACGAGCCACGGCCACTGCGGAATTTTGGAGGAGCACGCCGACGACGACCCGGACCTCACCGTGAAGAACGACGAGACGCTGGACCTGCTCGCGAAGACGGCAGTCTCGCACGCGGAGGCGGGCGCGGAGATGATCGCGCCGTCGTCGATGACCGACGGGATGGTCGCGGCCATCCGCGAGGCGCTGGACGCCGCGGGCTTCGCGGACGTGCCCGTCATGAGCTACGCGGCGAAGTACGAATCGGCGTTCTACGGGCCGTTCCGGGACGCCGCGGACGGCGCACCCGCGTTCGGGGACCGCCGGCACTACCAGATGGACCCCGCGAACCGCCGCGAGGCCACGCGAGAGGTCGCACTCGACGTCGAGCAGGGCGCGGACGTGCTGATGGTCAAGCCCGCGCTCCCGTACCTCGACGTCGTCTCGGACGTGCGCGAGCAGTTCGACCGCCCGGTCGCGGCGTACAACGTCTCCGGCGAGTACGCGATGCTGCACGCCGCCGCCGACAACGGCTGGCTGGACGTCGAGGAGACGGCCCGCGAGTCCCTGCTCTCCATCAAGCGAGCCGGCGCGGACCTCATCATCACGTACTTCGCAGAGAGCGTCGCAGAGACGCTGACCGAGTAGCGCGCTCGCTCGTCCTACGGCCACCTCACGTTCGTTCGCGCGACTCGCTGCGCTCGACCGCGCGCTGGCCGCGCTCGCCTTTCGCGGCAATTATTGTGTAGACGTGCGTCCAGTCTCGACGGTCGAACGACCAGTTATCTGGACGGTTTACGACCTTATATGGACTAAATCCGCTTGTAATTCGAGTGTTCGTCTACCCTATACGAACTAAATAGTACATTCGTCAAGCAAACCTTTACATACTACCCGGTCCTGTAACTGAACTGTAGATGCGTGAAACGAACGCCCCAGCTTCGAACCTGGGAGTGGACGTGCGTACATCCATAACGCCTGTGTCAGCCACTCCCCGCTTCGACAGCGGACCCACCCCGACCCCGGACTGTGTGCTCGCGCCCCCGACAGGGGCGCCCTCGCGGGCGGAAGTGCCCGAAATCGGGTCCCCCGCCGGCGGCGTCGACCCGCGCATCTCCACGGAGGTGATACGTTAGTGACACGACCGCGAGGGCGTCTGTGACCACAGCGGACTGTGCTCACCGTGTGTGCGCCGGCCGCCATCGTCGGACTGTGCTCGAACGGCCGGCACCTTTTGCGGCGGCTGCTGTGACTGATTCTGTGTGATTCTTCGACCCGGTAGCGACGCCAACCCATCAGCTATTTTCGGGGACCCACCTAAGGCTCCCACATGAACCGCGAGACGTCACGCGACCTCTACGACCGCTCGCTCGACGTGCTCGTCGGCGGCGTGAACTCGTCCGTGCGGGCCGCCCCGCAGCCGTACCCGACGTTCGTCGGGAAGGGCGACGGCGGCCACGTCATCGACGCCGACGGCAACCGCTACGTCGACTGGGTGATGGGCCTCGGCCCGCTGCTGCTCGGCCACGACCTCCCCGAGCCAGTGCAGGCGGCCGTCCAGCAGCGCACCAGCGAAGGACCGATGTACGGGATGCCGACCGAACTCGAAGTCGAGCACGCGGAGTTCGTCGCGCGCCACGTCCCGAGCGTCGAGATGCTGCGGTTCGTCAACTCCGGCACCGAGGCCACTACGTCGGCCGTGCGGCTCGCGCGCGGCTACACCGGCCGCGACAAAATCGTCGTGATGCAGTCGGGCTACCACGGCGCCCAAGAGTCCACGCTCGTCGAGGGCAACAGCGAAGAGCGTGGTCCCTCCAGCGCGGGCATCCCCGCCGAATTCGCCGAGCACACGATTCCCGTGCCGTTCAACGACGCCGACGCCGTCACCGAGGTGTTCGCCGAGCACGGCGACGACATCGCCGCCGTCCTCGTCGAGCCGATTCTCGCGAACAAGGGCATCGTCGAACCCGTCGAGGGCTACCACCAGACGCTGCGCGACCTCACGCGGGACAACGGCGCGCTCCTCGTCTGGGACGAAGTCATCACTGGGTTCCGCGTCGGCGGCCTCGGCTGCGCGCAGTCGAAGTACGACATCACGCCCGACGTCACCACGTTCGGGAAGATTATCGGCGGCGGCTTCCCCGTCGGCGCAATCGGCGGCCGCACCGACATCATGGAGGAGTTCACGCCCGTCGGCGACGTCTTCCAAGCCGGGACGTTCTCCGGCCACCCCGTGACGATGGCTGCGGGGCTGGAGACGCTGCAGTACGCCGCCGAGAACGACGTCTACGAACACGTCAACGGCCTCGGCCGGAAACTCCGCGAGGGCCTCTCGGACATCGTCGCCGAGCAGGCGCCCTCGTACACCGTCGTCGGCACGGACAGCCTGTTCAAGGTGCTGTTCACGCGCGGCGGCGACGCGCAGTCCGAGCCGTGCGCGAACGGCTGCGAGCAGGACCCCGACTGCGAGCGCTTCGACGCCTGCCCGAAGAACGGCGCCGATGTCGGCCGCGGCGCGGTCGACCGCTGGAACCGCGTGTTCCGCCCGCAGGTCCTCGACGACGGCGTCCTCCTCTCCCAGAACCAGTTCGAGTCACAGTTCGTCTCGTACAGCCACACCGAGGAGGACGTCGAACGCACGCTGGAAGCCTACCGGAACGCCCTCTAGCTTTTCACGCCCGACCGCCAACACCCGCTATGGCAGAGACGCCCTCCACCGACACGGCCGCTCGCAGCGACGCCACGCCCAACTCGAAGTGGTGGTACTGGGTCGCCGCCGTGCCGCTGTACTACGTCGTCGGAACCGTGCTCGGCTTCTTCCTCGCAATCGCCGTGTTCGCGTTCACGGTGACGGGGATGGGAACGATGGAACACGCAGCGAGGATGCCGATGAGCGCCGGCTTCGGGTTCGCGGGCATCTTCCTGGTTTTCGTCGCGCTTGCCGGCGTCGGCTTACTGCTGTCGCTGGTGTTCCCGTTCGCCATCTACTACGACGCCAGCGCCGTCGCCGACGCGCCCGGCTCGTGGAACCCCGACCCCGAACTGTACGGCATCCTCGGGCTCGCGGGCCTCGTCGCCCAACCGCTGCAAGTGCCGCTGGCGGTGTACTACCTCTACAAGCGCCACGAGTCGGTGGGCGTCCCGTGAGCTACAAACGCCGTGACGCCTAACGCACGGACATGACTGAACTGCGCGTGGACTCGCGGTGGTGGTACTGGGCCGCCGCCGTCCCGCTGGTCACCGCCTTCTGGGTCGTGTGTTCCGTGTGGACGTTCGCCGTCGTCCAACTCGTCCCCGAAGCCGTCGTCTCGGACGCCGGGGACGTGCTCTCGCTGCCCGCCGTCGCGCTCGGCGTCCCCGCGCTCGCGGCGTACCTCGTGTTGCCGCTGGCGCTGTGGATGGACGCCCACGCGATAGACGCCGCGGGCAGCGACTGGCCCGGCGACGACTTCCCGGCGCCCGGCATCGCCGTGCTCGCGGACGTGTTCGTCGTCGGCGGCAGCGTAATGCTGTTCCGGGGGTCGACGCTCGGCGGGCTCGGCGTCGTCGTCGGCGCCGCCCTCGGGTCGTGGGTCGCGGTCCGCTACCTCCGTGACCGCCGCCACCACGTCGCCATGCCCGCGTCCTTCTGGGAGTGGCGCGACGAACTGCGCGCGGGCGACCGCAGAGAGCGCGCGGACGGAACGAGGGGGGAGCGGTAGCGACCCGCGAGTCGCGCGGGCGAGCGGAGGGAGTCCGCGGACGGAACGAGGGGGGAGCGGTAGCGACCCGCGAGTCGCGCGGGCGACGCTGCGCGGTGGTCGGACGGCGTTCTCGCTCCACACGCGGCTCACGGCTCACTTCGTTCGCCGTTCGCCAGAACGTGGTCTCCCTGCGGTCGACCACGCTGCTCACGCATCGCTTCGCTCCGCGTTCGCGCTAACGCGGCGCGCCGCCGACGCGCCACGCATGCAAACGCAGGGGGTTTCAACCCAGCGCGCGGAAGTACGCACATGACCGACGCGATACGCCTCGCTACCCGTGGGTCGGACCTCGCGCTCCGACAGGCCGGCGAGGTCAAGACCGAACTCGAAGACCACCGCCACGACGTGGAACTCGTGGAGGTCGAGACGACCGGCGACCGCGTTGACGACGAACTCATCCAAGACCTCGGGAAGACCGGCGCGTTCGTGCGTTCGCTCGACCGCAAGGTCTTGGACGGCGAGGTCGACGCGGCCGTCCACTCGATGAAGGACGTGCCGACCGACATGCCCGACGACCTCGTGGTGGCGGCGGTGCCGCACCGCGAGAACCCCGCGGACGCGTTCGTCACGCCCAACGGCACCAGCCTCGAGAACCTCCCCGCGGGCAGCGTCGTGGGGACTGCGAGCCTGCGTCGCGGCGCCCAGATTCAGGCCCACCGGCCGGGCCTCGACGTGGAGCCGATTCGCGGGAACGTCGACACCCGCGTCGAGAAACTGCTCGCGCCCGCGCTCCAAGCCGAACACGAGCGCCGCACGGAGGCCGAGAAAGAGCGCATGGAAGCCGACGCGCGCCAGCAGGAGCGCGGCGACTACGAGCCCAGCGAAGCCGTCGAGGAGGGCGTCGAGAACCTCGACGACGAATCCCCGGACGAACAGGAGAGCGAGTCCGACAACCGTCAGAACGCGGAGTTCGACGAGACCGTCGAGGAGTGGTTCGAGTCGCTGACGCCGCTCCAGCAGTCCGCGCTCGAACGCGAGGTCGACACCGAGTTCGACGCCGTGGTGCTGGCGCAGGTCGGCCTCGAACGCACCGGCCTCACCCACCACGTCCACGACGAGGAACTGCCGACGAACACGCACGTGCCGGCGCCCGGGCAGGGCGCGCTCGCTATCACCGCCCGGAAGGACAGCGACGTCGCGGACCAGCTCCGGGACGCCCTCGACCACGTTCGGTCGCGCGCGGAGACGACGACCGAGCGCGTCATCCTCGAGGAAGTCGGCGGCGGCTGCATCGCGCCGATCGGCGTGTACGCGCTCGTGCAGGGCGACGTGGTGCGCACGGACGTCCAAGTGTTCAGCCGGGACGGCACCGAGCAGGTCGGCGAGACCCGGGAACTCGACGTGGAGAACTACGCCAGAGACGCCCGCGAGTTCGCCGCGGACCTCCGCGAGCGCGGCGCGACCGACCTCATCGAGGCGGCCAAACGGGAATGACTGGAACCGTCTACCTCGTCGGCAGCGGCCCGGGCGACCCGGAACTGCTGACCGTGAAGGCCGCGCGCCTGCTCGAAGACGCGGACGTGGTGCTCCACGACAAGCTCCCCGGCCCCGCGATTCTCTCCGAGATTCCCGAGGACAAACGCGAGGACGTGGGTAAGCGCGCCGGTGGCGAGCGCACGCCCCAGTCCGAAATCAACGCCCGCATGGTCGAACTCGCGCGCGAGGGCAACGATGTCGTCCGTCTGAAGGGCGGCGACCCGTTCGTGTTCGGCCGCGGCGGCGAGGAGATGGTCTACCTCGCCGACCACGACGTGCCCTTCGAGGTCGTGCCCGGCATCTCGTCGGCGGTCGCCGCGCCCGCCGCCGCCGACATCCCGGTGACGCACCGCGACCACGCGTCGTCGGTGTCGTTCGTCACGGGCCACGAGGACCCCACCAAAGATGAGTCCGCAGTGGACTGGCAGGCGCTCGCCGACACCGGCGGCACCATCGTCGTGCTGATGGGCGTCGGCAAGCTCCCCGACTACACGAAAGCGCTCCGCGACGCCGGCATGGACCCCGAGACGCCGGTCGCGCTCGTGGAGAAGGGGACGCGGCCCGGGCAGAAGGTCGCCACCGGAACCCTCGACACCATCGTCGAGGCGCGCGACGAGGTCGGCATCGAGCCGCCCGCCGTCACCGTCGTCGGCGGCGTCGCGGGCGTGCGGGAGGAAACGCGATGACGAACCCGACGGTCGCGGTGTTCCGGCCCGCGGACGACCGCCTCGACGACGCGACCGCGCTCCTCGAATCGCTGGACGCCGACCCGGTTCCGGACCCGATGCTCGCCGTGGAGCCGACGGGCGACACCCCGCGAGACGGCGCGGACTACGTGATTCTGACGAGCAAGACCGGCGTCGAACTCGCCAGCGACGCGGGCTGGGAGCCCGGCGACGCCGCGCTGTGCGCCATTGGTGAGGCGACCGCCGACGCGTGCCGGGCGGCGGGCTGGACGGTCGACCTCGTGCCCGACGAGTACACGAGCGCCGGCCTCGTCGACGCGCTCGAAGGTGAAGTCAAGGGAGCGTGCGTGGAAGTCGCGCGCTCGGACCACGGCTCCGCGGTGCTGACGGACGGCCTGAACGACGCCGGCGCGTACGTCCACGAGACGATTCTCTACGAACTCGTCGTGCCCGCCGAAGCCGGCGACTCCGTCGAACTCGCCGCGGACGGCGACCTCGACGCGGCGCTGTTCTCGTCGTCGCTGACCGTCGACCACTGGCTCGACGAGGCCGAAGCACGCGGCGTCCGCGAGGCCGCGCTCGCCGGGTTGAACGACGCCATCGTCGGTTGCATCGGCCCGCCGACCCGCGAGACCGCCGAATCACGCGGCGTCGAGGTGAACGTCGTCCCCGAGGACGCGGATTTCGAGCAGTTGGCGCGCGCCGTCCGCGACGAACTCTGAGCGCGAGCCGGTAGTTTATACGCGATGCCGCGCTACCTTCGCCCGATGGACGCTCCGGTCCCGGAACTCCAAGCGCGCGCCGAGGCGTGCGCGGACGCTCTCCGCGACGCCGACTCGGTGTTGCTCGCGTCGCACATCGACGCCGACGGCCTGACGAGCGCGGGCATCGCTTCGACCGCGCTCGAACGCGCCGGCGTCCCCCACGACGTCGTCTTCTCGAAACAGCTCGACGACGAGGAAATCGCGGGCATCGCCGCCCACGACCACGACACGGTGCTGTTCACGGATTTCGGGAGCGGACAGCTCGACGCAATCACGGTCCACGAGGACGCGGGCGACTTCGTCCCCGTCATCGCCGACCACCACCAGCCCGCCGACGCCGACACCCAGTTCCACCTGAACCCGCTCCTCGAAGGCGTGGACGGCGGGAAGGAACTGTCCGGGGCTGGCGCGACGTACGTGCTCGCGCGAGCGCTGCTCGGAGAGGAAGCGACCGACCTCGCGGCGCTCGCGGTGGTGGGTGCGGTCGGCGACCGACAGACCGTCGACGGCGAGCTCGTCGGCGCGAACACCCAGATTGCCGCAGAGGGCGTCGAAGCCGGCGTACTCGACACCGCCAAAGACCTCGCGCTGTACGGCACGCAGACCCGCCCGCTCCCCAAGCTCTTGGAGTACGCCAGCGAGGTGTACGTCCCCGGTATCACGAACGACGAGAACGGCGCCGTGCGGTTCCTCGACGGCCTCGACTTGGACCTGCACGACGGCGGCGACTGGCGGACGTGGGCGGACCTGAGTCACGACGAGCGCCAGACGGTCGTGAGCGGGCTGCTCAAGCGTGCTGTGCGCCACGGCGTCTCCAGCGAGGACGTAGAGAAACTCGTCGGCACGACGTACACGCTCGCCGAGGAGGAACCGGGCACCGAGTTGCGGGACGCCAGCGAGTTCTCCACGCTGTTGAACGCGACGGCGCGCTACGAGCGCGCGGACGTCGGGATCGCGGTCTGTCTCGGCGAGCGCGGCGACCCCCTCGACGCCGCCCGTGACCTCCTGCGAGAGCACCGCCGGAACCTCTCAGAGGGACTGGAGTGGCTGCAACGCGACGGCGTCACCATCGATGACGACCTCCAGTGGTTCCACGCCGAGGACCGCATCCGGGAGACCATCGTCGGCATCGTCGCCGGGATGGCGCTGGGCAGCGACGCCACCGAGAGCGACCGCCCCATCTTCGGGTTCGGCTACAAGAACGACGAGGAGACGAAGGTCTCCGCCCGCGGCACGTCCCGGCTCGTCGACCGCGGCCTCGACCTCTCCGTGGTGATGAGCGAGGCCTCGCAGGCGGTCGGCGGCGACGGCGGCGGGCACACGGTCGCCGCGGGCGCGACCGTCCCCCGCGGCCGCGAACAGGAGTTCCTCGACGAAGTGAGCGACGTGCTTGCGGACCAGCTAGAGTGACCCGCGGCCGACGCGGCGCGCGAACGCCGCCGACAGCCCGGCGCCGTACTGGACAGCCAGCGAGCCGACGAAGCTCATCGCGATGACGTAGCCGACCGCGAACGCGGGCACGACCGTCCGAATCGTCGGGTCCGCGCTCGTCGCCGCGAGCGTCGCGACGATGAGCGAGAACTCGCCGCGCGCGACCAGTCCGAGGCCGACGCGCGCGGACCTACGGTCGTCCAGCCCGTAGACGCGGCCGCTGGCGTACCCGCTGGCGAGCTTCGCGGCGGTCGTCGCGACGACGGCAGCGAGCAACAGCAGCCAGACGTCCGCGACCACCAGCAGGTCGGTGCCGAGGCCGACCGCGAAGAAGAACAGCGCCGCGAACACGTCCCGGAGCGGGACGACGAGGCTCTCGACGCGGTGGACGAGGCCGGTGCCGTGGAACGCGGTGCCGACGAAGAACGCCGCGACCGCCTCGCTCGCGCCGACCGACAGCGCCGCGCCGCCGACGAGCACGGCCGTCCCGACGACCCGCAGCACGAACAGTTCGTCCGCCTCCGTGTCGAACACGCGGTCGACGTACTCCGTCCCGAAGTGCGCGGCACCGGCGAGCGCCGCGAGGAAGACGAACGACTGGACGACGGTCGTGACAGCGCTCCCGACGGTTCCGCCGCCGCCGACGACCGCCGCGACGACCGCGAGGTAGACGGCGATGACGAGGTCCTCCACGACGAGCGTGCCGAGAATCACCTCGCTCTCCGGGTTCGCGAGCCACCCCGCGTCCGTCAACGCCTTCGTGACGATGGCGCTCGAAGAGATGTAGACGACGCCGGTCACGAGCAGCACGCCGACCGGCCCGAACCCGAACAGCACGCCGAGCGCGACGCCGACCGCCGCGTTCACCGCGAGGTCGATGCCGCCGACCGCGGACAGCCGCCGGCGGTTCCGCACGAGCGTGCCGACGTCGAACTCCAGTCCGAGGAAGAACAACAGCAGGACGATGCCGACTTCGGCAGCGGTCTCGACGACCGCGCTCTCGGAGACCAACTGCAGCGAGACCGTCGCGACGCTCGTTGGCGCGTGCGGCCCGACGAGGATGCCGACGGCGATGTACGCGGGGATGACCGGCTGGTCGAAGTACCGCGCGACCGAGCCGGCGACCGCCAGCGCCGCGAGCGCGATGCCGAGTTCGAGGAGGAGCGCCTCCGCCATCGCGTCAGTCGGACTCCTCGGTGGCTTCGCCCGCGAGGAGCGCCGACAAGGCGTCCTGGTCGGACCGGGACCCGATGGCGACGAAGATGTCACCGGCTTCGAGGACGGTGTCCGCGCCCGGGCTCCCGATGGTCTCGTCACCGCGCTGGATGGCCACGACGGTCACGCCCGTCTCCTTGCCGATGTGGACGTCTCCCATCGTCTCGCCGGCGACCGGCGACCCCTCGGGGACTTCGGTCCACTCGATGACGGCGCCGCCGAGCGGCACGTCGACGTCCTCCAGGTCCAGCGGCTGGAAGTCCGTTCCCTCCAGCGACGTGGCTACCTGCCGGGCCTGCTCGCCCGTGAACTCGAAGAGCTTCTCGGCGTCCGCGTCCGCGTCGCTGCGCCGGAACAGCTCCCGCTTCCCGTCGTGGTGGACGATGACGACGGCGCGCTCGCCGCCCCCAGTCTCGACCTCGTAGCGCTTCCCGACGCCGGGAACGTCCGCCTCGTAGATGACCATGCCTGCAGTGGGGTGCGACGCACGCTTAAAGCTCGGGTGGCGCCCGGACAGCCGACCAATTCTATATCGTAGTATGTGGTTTATCACTGCCCCGAAGTGGTCTGCGGCGACTGCGAGCGGGGCAGCGAAGCGGCGGCGACCCTGCGACGAGCGAACCGACTGGGCGTCCTGAATGGTATCTCGCTCACTCCCCGGAAGTCTATCAGCTGACCAGCGGCTGAACCCGGGGTTGTCGGCGCCGCCACGAAGGCGAGACGAACCCATGAGTGGGGGTGAGGGGTTCGCGGGCCGGCTGTTCGTCGGCGGCGCCGACGAGAGTAGCACGGCCCGGCCCGACCGCCGCCCCGAAACCCGACTCCCCGCAGCGCGCGGTGGTTCCTCGCTCGTCGAACCCCGGGTGTGCGTGACGCGGGTCGACACTCTTTCGCGCGTGCGCGAGTCCAAGCCCGCCTGCTCGTCGCCGAACGGAAGCTCTCCGTGAGTGCCGTCGCCACCACTCCGAATCGAGCGGAGCGGCCAGAAGCTCGCGACGCCGAAGCCGATGGCCTCGGCTCGTCGGCCCCGCTCCGCTCGATTCGGCGACTCGCTGCAACCACTCACCGCTCCCGCTGTCGACGGACCCCTCAATAAATCTTATACCACGATATAGAAACTTGGTCGGCGGGCTCGCAGCTACCGACGGGCACTTCAATCCGACACGGCAAACAACGGGTAATGAGCGACCTGACGGCCGAGGAGTTCGAGGAACAGAAGTACGTCGACTACTTCCCGAAGCTCCAGACCGCGTACAAGAGCGCGTTCGAGACGATGAACGAGTCCTTCGACTCGGATCTGGTCCACGGCATCGACCAGACGATTCTCGCGGAGAGCGAACCCCACTTCGAGGACGGCGAGTTCACCGTCGAACTCCCCGACGACCCGCTCGCTAAACTCGACGGCGTCGTCGCCACTGACGAGAAGACCCAGCACGTCCTCGACCGCTACCTCGAAGAGATTCGCGCGGAGCTGCGCTCACAGTTCGACGTCGACGACGCGTAACCGCGGAGCCGGGGCGAACATCTTGCACCACAGGAGCTAAGCCACGGGAGCACCAACGGGTTCTCATGAGCACCGAGAGTCAGAGCGGCGACGACCTGGAGGAGCGCGTCAACAACTTCCTCCGTCGGAACTTCCCCCAGATTCAGATGCACGGCGGTACGGCCGCCATCCAGAACATCGACCGCGAGAACGGTGTCGTCGACCTCCAGCTCGGCGGCGCGTGTTCGGGCTGCGGCATCTCCCCGATGACGATTCAGGCCATCAAGTCCCGCATGACCAAGGAGATTCCCGAAGTCGACGCCGTGAACGCCGACACCGGCATGGGCGGCGACCACGACAGCGGCATGAGCCCGTCGTTCCCCGGCGAAGAGTCCGGCGAGGACGCCGAGGAAGACGAAGGCCCGCAGGCTCCGTTCTAACCCCCGCATTTCTCTCCGTCTTTCGCGCTGCCGAGCCACGCCATTCTCGCGAAAGACGACCGCAGAACGCCGCTTAGTCTTCTGTCCAGTAGTAAATCGCTTCCTTCTCGACGCCGCAGTTCGGGCACTCCTCGGGGAACTCCTCTTGGAGGTCGCCGAGTTCGCCGCACTCCGAACACCGCCACATGAGCTCCGCGCCGCCGAACTCGTGGCCGGCGCGCTCGTGCTCGATGGAGAGTTCTTCGACGCCGTCGCGCGTGGTCACGAAGAACCCGTCCCTGTCGAAGCCACGGACTGTCCCGAGCTTCTCGCCGTCTTCGTCGTAGACCGCGGTGCCGAGGCCAACACTGGCTGGTTCGTCACTCATACGTCGACGTTCGAGACGCGGCCTGATAAAGACAATCGCCGATTGCGTCGGCGCGGCGGGTCGCTTCGTTCTATCGACAGCCTCGACCAGTAGCAGCGTCGATGTCGTTGCTGGTATTTGTTGGCCGCACTCGAGGTCGCGCGCCGCTTCGACGGTGGACTTCGCCCCGGTACGACAAGTGCTGTCGAGGTGTGTGGGATGTTTGCAGTCGAAGTAGGGCCGTGTCGTCACCTCAGGCGGCCGTCGTCTTGGCAGCAGCCGTCGTCTCGGGCGGCCCGCCCTGTCTTGTAGAACGATTCCCTTTCTTGTCGTTATTTGGGCCGTTCCCGGGCCACCCCCAATCTGGGCACTCACTTCTCTCCTGAACGGTAACAGTCACCGCCGCAGTCAGTTTCCCCGTGACGTGTACGGTCACTTTTTCTCCCGCCTGTGAAACCGGGAACCGCTCCGAATTTCCTGGAATAATTTGTTTGGAAACTTTTCCGCCGGGTAGTTCGTCCGCCCCGCTCGTAATCCGCTCGACGGTGAACGTATCGCTGTACTGGTTCGTCACTGTCACTTTCACTGCACCTCCATTACGACAGGCGGTCGCATTGACGTACGCGTCCTCGCTGTCGACGACGTTCACGGAGACACCGCGGTCGGCGCTCACGCTCGTGAACCCGAGGCTCCCGGTGGCGAGCATCGTCGCCGCCGAGACTGCGAGCAGAACGCTGACCGCGCGTCGGTAGTTCATCTCACTGGAGTTCCGGTGGTTCGTCGGTCGAGCCGATGCGCTGCCCCCGCGCGTAGTACGTGTGTGCGACCGCCGAAACGGCGAACATCGCGGTGACGGCGACCCCCCACGCAAGATGCGGCAGGGCCGCGAACGGCCACGTGCCGGTCCAGACCGCCGCCATCAGCGACGCCGCGACGCCCGAGACTCCGAGGTAGTAGACGCTCCACGGAATCTCGTGGCCCTGCACGACGTCCATGTAGACCTCGACGTCGTTCAGGGAGTCGGTGGGTTCGACGGTGCCGCGGTTCTTGTCGAAGTCGACGACGCCGGCGTCGTCCATCATCGGGAAGTGCGACTGCTGGAGCGCGGTGTAGACGCGCTTGCGCTCCTCGTAGGACACCTGCTCGACGTCGACGCCGTACTCCCACGCGGCGACCTGCTCGGCCACGTCCCCGATTTCGGTGGCGCCGTCGGCGTCGTCGAGCGCGTGG
Source organism: Halobacterium sp. CBA1132 (assembly GCF_001485535.1). Classification (NCBI taxonomy): domain Archaea; kingdom Methanobacteriati; phylum Methanobacteriota; class Halobacteria; order Halobacteriales; family Halobacteriaceae; genus Halobacterium; species Halobacterium sp. CBA1132. The sequence continues at coordinate 2,326,510 of NZ_BCMZ01000001.1, read as the reverse complement.
ACGGCGTACCGCCGGCGCCGGTTCGCGAGGACGTCGAACAGCTCGTCCTCGGTCGGCGCGTCCGCTGGTGCTTCGTCTCCCGGTACTCCCTCTCCCGTATCGGCGGGCTCCCCCTGCCCCCGATGCTGTGACGCCGATGACACGACGAGCGGAGCTTACCGACTACGCCCCCATAAGTGTTGGCGGTAATTAACGTACCAACTTCTGGTGATACCAATGCCGTAAAACTCTAAAATTCGGGTTTACAGACGTCATCGGGGAATCTTTCACACTTATATTTACGAATAGATTGTTGATACGAACCTGTGTTCGGCCGCTCAGGGCAGGTCTGACGCTCGCGCAGACCGCGGTTGTGGGTTTTCGTCGCCTCCTCAGGCGGGGGCAGACCACTGGGTGCTGGAGTACAGACCGGGACTGAACTCGCTCAATCGTGTCAATACTACTTACCATGGGGGTGATGGGGCAAGTGAGCGCTCTCGGCGACCGCGGTGGTCGCGGGAGTGCCCAAACGAGGCAACTCCAACAATGCAACGTCGCAAGTTCATCGCCGGACTCGGATCGCTCGCTGCCGCCGGGGCAGCTGGAATTGGTACGGGCGCGTTTACGAGTGTAGAAGCCGACCGCTCGCTCGCCATCAATACGGCGGGCGATGCGAACGCCTTCCTTGCATTCAGTCGGGCGAGTGACGGCGATGGTAACGTCTATCCGAACGCGCAGGAGTACGTCGAAGGGGACCTGAGCACCAAGACTTTCAGTATCGATTTCACTAATTCCGACGACACGGACGGCTCCGCGTCCGGCATCAACCAGAATGCGAAGACCATCTTCGATAACCTTCTAGACATCACAAACAACGGTACGCAGGACGTCAACCTCTGGATTGAATCAGATTTAATTGCATCTAACGGCGGGGTCTTGGGAATTTATGCGGAAGGCGAGCTAGGAGTTGACGGTGACGACGGAGAGCATTCATTCCACTATAATGATGATACGCCAAATAAAGCCACCCTCTCACCAGGAGACTCCCTCAAGAATATTGGTATCTACATCCCGAAGGGGCACTCAACGGGTGACCTGAGCGGTGGCACACTCACCGTCATCGCTGAACGCGTTGGCGGGAATCAAGATTAACGTCCTAGACAAATGAGACGGCGTAGATTCCTCGCGAGCGTTGGCGGGCTCGCTGCGACCGGGAGTGTGGCTCTCGGTAGCGGCGCGTTCACCAGCGTCGAAGCCGAGCGAAGCGTCTCAATCGCTGTCGCCCAGGATTTCCAAACCTTCCTCCGCATGGTACCCAACGAAAACGAGGGAGCAGGCGGAGAGAACACCGGGCGGTCCTTCAGTAACGGGAGTGAACTGGAGTTCGAAATCCCCGGTGACGAAAACGGTGAGAGCTCGGAACCTCAAGGTGTTGGTTTGAACTCAGTCTACGAGTTTCACGACTTGGCGACGATAAGTAACCAAGGGACGCAGCCTGTCCGGCTATCCAGCACCTACAACGGCAGCGACCTCGCTAATCTCGCTCTCGTTAACGAGAATGGCATCCTGAGAGACGACCCTCCAACACTCAACGTGGGAGAGGGAACCAATATCGGGCTGTACATCGACACCCATGGTTCCACAGACGGTACGTTCAACGAGACGCTAACAATCATCGGAGAACGTGTCGGCGGGAATCGAGACTAACCGACAACATCCCACACTGGTCATTTCTTTCGGCGGTTCGACTCCGCCGGTGGGTCTCGAACGGATACTGGACAGATGAAACGCTACCTCGCCCTCGCTGCCGCGCTCGCGCTCGCGGGAACACTCGCATTCCCGTCGGTAGCCGCGCCGCTGTTCTCCGGACCGACCGACAATATCGGCGAGGGCGTGGAGCTCGCGCCGAGCAGCGACTACGCGTCCCTCCGAGACGGCGAGCTCGTCGTCGACCTGTCGGCGGCGAACCCGGACGCGGAGGGCGTGAACGACGACGCGGTGACGGGCATCGAGGACGTGTTCCGGATGCGGTACAACGGCTCGCGGGTCGCGCACGTCTGGCTCACGCACGACTCGGAGGCGGTGACGTTCTACGCGGACGGCGCGCCCGTGCAGTCCGAGGCGGCGAACGTGACGCTCGCACCGAACGAGACCGTCGCAGTCGGACTGCGCGTCGACACGACGGGTGAGACCGCGGACGGGCTCATCGACCAGATTACCGTACACGCGCGGGCGGCCGACCCCGAGGATGTCGGGAGCGACGCGAGCACGCCGAGCGAAGCCAGCGGGTCGACAGTCCAGACGAGCGCGCCGAGCGCGGACTCGCGGCAGTTCACGGCGTTGGGTACGGCCTTCGGCGACACGGTCGCGTTCGACGCGTCGCGGCTGGAACTCGACCGCGCGGGGAACGCGTCGCTCTCGCTGGACGACGTTTCGGTGCGGAGCGGGGGCGGAACGCTGTCGATGCGCGTGGCTACGACCGACACGGGGGACGCGCGGTCGCTCGTCGCGAACGCGGGCGCGGAGCCGCTGGGCGCGGTGCGGTTCTCCGTCTCGACCGGGCGCGTCGACGCGGCGACGGTCCGCTTCAGCGCGCCGCCGGCGTACTTCGAGGCGCGGAACGTCACGCCGGCGAACCTATCCGTCTATCGCGATGGTGAGGCCGGCCGCTCGACGCTCGATGTCGAACTGCTGGGCGAGCGCGACGGCCGCCTGCGCTTCGCGGCGGAGACGCCGGGGTTCTCGACGCTCGTCGTGGCCGCAGACCGCGCGCGCCTCGCGGTGACTGACGCGGCTGTCGCGCCGGCGACGGTGTCGCCGAACGAGTCCGTGGCGGTGACGGCGACTATCTCGAACGACGGGAGCCTCGCGGGCGAGCGGACCGTGCCGGTGGCGGTCGACGGCGCGGTCGTCGCGGAGCGGACCGTCAGCGTGGCCGCGGGGGAGAGCGAGACCGTGACTGCCGAAATCACGCGAAACGAGACCGGCGAGTACGCGGTGTCCGTGGACGGGACGGACGCGGGCGCGTTCACCGTGGCTCCCGCGCCGAGCGCGGGTGCGGACGCGGACGCGGAGGCGGCGAGCCAGCCGCAGTCCGAAGCGGCGGATGCCGACCGGCCAGTCGAGGAGCCGGCCGGGTTCGGGCTGGCTGACTTGCTCGGGCTGGTCGGCGCGCTAGCCGTGCTCGCTGCGGTGATCGCCGTGACGCGGCGCACCGAGTGGCGATGACGGGCGTCCGGCGGACAGGCTTTTGCTGTTGCCACGGGGAGGGTGAGCCGTGATGTCGACCGAGCGCAGCGAATCCGTTCGCGCGGCGCTTCGAGATGCAGTTCGGCGCGGGGACGTCGCTGCGCTCGCTGTCGTTCCGGTCGTCCTGCTCGGCGTCTTCGCGCTGCCCGCCGGGACGCGCGAGTCGCTGGCGTTCGCGTACCGCGACCCGACGCTGGCGACGGCGTACACCGCGCACTTCGTCCACTTAGAGACTGGTCACCTCGCGGCGAACCTGCTGGGGTACGTGTTGCTCGCGGGGTCGGGGTACGTGTTCGCGGTGCTGGCCGGCCGGCGGCGGCTGTTCGGCGTCGCGGCCGCGACGTTCGTGCTGGCGTTCCCGTTCGCGCTCTCCGCGCTGAACCTCGCGGTCCCCCGGAACGCGGTCGGCTACGGGTTCTCCGGCGTGAACATGGCGTTCGCGGGCCTGCTCGGCTTGCTGCTGGTGGCGTACGCGAGTCGGCGCGTGGACGGTCGGCTGCGGGTGCGGCACGCGCCCGGCGCGTTCTTCGCGGCTGTCGCCGTCGTCACGCTCGTCGCACTGCCGGCGGGCCGCGTGACGTTCGCGCTCGCTGGCGGGAGCGCGCTGCTCGCGGCCGCTTACGTAAGCTCGGCGTGGCGGGCGGTCCGAGACTCGCGTGGGTCGATGGCTCCCGCTCGGCGGGCGGGCTGGCTGGACCTCGGGCTGCTGGGCGCCGTCCTCTTCTTGGGGTACCCGTTCGTCGGATTTCCCGCGCCATCGCCCGCGGCCGGAACTGTCGTGAACCTCTACGTCCACCTGCTGGGGTTCTGTCTGGGCTTCCTCGTGCCGTACGTCGCGCTCGCGGCCGGCGCGTTCGACGCGGGCGGCCCGCCGGCCGACCACGACCGAGGATTTTTGTCTGATTGACACGTCTGGCCGAGTGAATGTCTGTCCGTCGCGCGCTCACGCTCGGCGGCGAGGCGCTCGTCGTCCTCGTCGTCGTCGCCCTGCTCGTCGGGCAACTGCTCGGGACGCCGGTCCTGCTGGGGTACGTCGAGACCGGGAGCATGGAACCGACGCTGGAGCCCGGCGACGGCTTCGTCGCGGTACCGGCGGCCGTCGACGGCGACGTCGAGGTGGGCGACGTCGTCGTCTTCCGCGCGGAGGAGCTGCAGGGCGGCGGCCTCACCACGCACCGCGTCGTCGACGTGACGGAACGAGGGTACATCACGCGCGGGGACGCGAACCCGTTCACCGACCAAGACGGCGGCGAACCGCCCGTGAAGGACGCGCAAGTCGTCGCGAAAGCGCTCCAGGTCGGCGGCTCGGTCGTCGTCGTTCCGAACCTCGGCACCGTCGTTACCGGACTTCAGGGCGCGTTCGCCGACGTTCAGCGCCGGCTCGCCGTCATAACGGGGTCGCGAGCGTTGCTCGGTACGCAGGGCATCGCGTACCTCCTGTTGGGGCTGTCCGCGCTGCTGTACGTCTTCGACTTGTTCTTCGCCAGCGACGGCCGCGACCGGGACCGCGACCGGAGCCGGGACCGCGAACAGGGGGTCTCGCCGGGCGTCGTCGTCGCCGTCCTCGCCGCGGTGCTCGTGGTCGCCGCGACGGCCGCGATGGTCGTGCCAGCAGGCACCCAGCAGTTCGGCGTCGTGAGCGCGGAGTTCGCCTCCGAGAACCCCACGGTCATCCAGCAGGGCGAGTCCGCGACGCTGCCGTACAGCGTCCCGAACGCCGGTCTCGTCCCGGTCGTCGCGTACGTCCAGTCGGCTAGCGAGGGCGTCTCCGTGACTCCCGAGCGCGTCACCGTCGGCAGCCGCGGCGAAGCGGCCGTCGACGTCACGCTGTCCGCGCCCGACGAGACGGGGTACTACCGCCGGTTCGTCACCGAACACCGCTACCTCGCCGTGCTCCCGACGTCCGTCATCGACACGCTGCACGCCGTCCACCCGTGGCTCCCGATTCTCGTCGTCGACGCCGCGCTCGCGGGCGGGATGGCGGTGCTCGGGTTGGTCGTGCTCGGCGGGCGCCGCGTCCGCGTGCGCAATCGCGAGTCGCGCCACGATCGCTCGCTGTGGCGGCGCGCGCTCCGCTACCTGACTGACTGACGCAGTCGAGTTGGTTCACCGACAGTTCTATACAAGCGCGTTACAGACGGGGAGCCATGGGGGAGGGGTCGCGCTGGCTCAGGGTTCGGGCAGTCGTATCGTCGTGGTTCCCAGTACTAGTTGCGGCACTGGCCGTACTCGCGGTCGCTGGCGGCTGGGCGGCGTACACCGCTCACGCCGCTCCGGGAACCACCCAAGAGCAGTCCGAGCAACTGCACTGGCGGGTCTCCGGCGAGTTCCAGCACGCCGCCGAAATCACCCGCGAGAACCCGATTTTCGACGTGGGGACGACGCTCTCGAACCGCTCGACGTACTTCACCGATGCATCACCAATCCTCGACGGCCGGTACGTCGCGACGTACTCCGGCCTCGACGCGCCCGCCGCGTCCGTCGACCTCGACGCCGCGCTCGTCGTGCGCGCGGTCGGCGGGGACAGCGAGAACACCGTCTACTGGACCGACCGCACGCCGCTGGACGGGACCAGCGCCGACGTGCAGTCCGCGGAGTCGGCGAGCGTCGCGTTCTCGCTGAACGCCAGCCGGCTCGCGCAGCGCCAGTCCGAGATTCAGGCGTCGCTCGGGCAGACGCCCGGCACCGTCGAGGCGTTCGTCGCGGTGGACGCGACCACCGAGGGGAGCGTCGAGGGCCAGCCCGCGTCGCTGTCGCTCAGTCACCGCCTCCCGGTCTCGGTCGACGGCGACACGTACACCGTCGGGCCCGCGGCGACCGGCAGCGAGGCCATGACGACGACCGAGACGGTGACCGTCTCCAAGGAGTACGGGCCGCTGTGGTCGGTCGGCGGTCCGCTTCTGTTCGTCGGTGGCGTCGCCGGTCTCGCGGTGCTCGGCGTCGGTCGGGACCGTAACGAGTTCGCGCTGTCCGCCGACGAGCGCGACCTGCTGGCGTTCCGCGACGAGCGCGCGGAGTTCGACGAGTGGGTCGTCCGCGCGACCCTCCCCGAGGAAGTCCACGACCGCCCGCGCGCGACGGCCGCGTCGCTGTCGGACGTCGTCGACTTCGCCATCGACTCCGACACCGCGGTCGTCGAAGATCCAGACTCCGGGACGTTCTACGCCATCACCGACCAACTGCTGGTCGCCTACGAGCCACCCGCACTCGCTGGCACACCCGAGCCGGACGACGACGCGGACCTCGGTGCGTTCGAGGGCATCGAACCAGTCGACACTAGCGAGAACGGTGCCGACCGCTCGGCGGACGACGCTGACGCTCTCGATGAGTCCGACGACCGCGAAGACACGCCTCAACCGCAGGACTAGCGGGTCGCGGTCGCGTGCGAGAGGAGCCGCACGGCGCGCGATTTTGCAGGCCTAGGTGTTACATGAAGTCCGCGATGCCGCTCTGCTTGTTCTTGTCATTCTCGAAAATCGATTCGAGACTCGCTTCCAGGACCTCCAGTCGCTGCTTGGTGTACTCCCGGCAGTCGTACTCCTCGGCGACCGTGATAGCGGTGTCCATGTACTTGTTCACGGAGCCCTCGTGGACGGTGAGATTCACGCGCCCGCCGCACTCCCGGCAGTCCCCGGTGAGCGGCATCCGGCGGTACTTCTCCCCGCAGTCCAGACACCGCGTCTCCTGGCGGCTGAACGCGCGCAGGTTCCCGATGAGGTCCGGGAGGAAGTGGTACTCGATGACGCGCTCGGCGACGTCCGTCTCGTCGACGGCCCGCAGTTTCCGCGCGAGCTCGAGCTGGGCGTCCATTTTGTCCATCATCGACCCGAGCGTCTTGTACGCCGACAGGCTCGGCCCGAGGTGGATGTCCGAGGTGTCGTGCGTGTGCTCGAAGCCCGCGTACTCAGTGTCGGTCCCGAGGCTCTCTTCGGCAATCTCCACGATGTCCTCGACCTCGCCCGGGTCGGCCATCTCGCGAGTTGCCTCGTAGAACTCCCGCGGATACTGGCTGACGACGTCCATGTTGTGCGCTTCGTCGTCGATTTCGCTCGGGTCGATGCGCGAGGACATCACCAGCGGCGCGTCCATCCGCCCGCCGCGCTGGTCCGGCAAGTACGACTTAGAGAAGTTGACGAGGCCGTCCATCAGCAACATTACGCAGTCCTCGTCACCGTCGCACTGCGCCGCCGCAACGCCGTTCGCGAACAGGGAGTGCGTGTCTGCGACGGTGAGGCAGTACGTGTGGTCGGTGTCACTGGCGACGTGCTCGACGCTGGCGATGCCGTCGCGTCGCGTCGCGCCACCGTCGGTGACGCCAACCGCAGTATCCGCAGTTGCAGCCATCTCGGGTTCGTCGAACGTACTCGAGAGCAGCGTCTCGTCGCCGTCGAGTTCGCGGGCTTCGACGCGTTCGACACTGTTCCCCGCCCAGCACAGGAGCTCGTGGTCCGGCGTCACTGTCAGTTCGCGGCCGGATTCGGCCTCGATGCGAACCATGTGGTCGGGCGCTGGATGCTTCGAGACAGCCTCAACCGGCTTCCGCACGACTTCGCCGTCGTCGTTCACGGACGGCACGAACACGTCGCCGTCGAGTTCCTGCACGAGCGTCCCGAAGTCGTCCTGATTGGCCGTTTCGGGGTCGAGACGGTCCTCGACGAGTGTCTCGATGGGGTCGTGGTGCCACTCGCCGGCTTCGTCCTCGAACCACACCTTCGTCTCCGGGTGGAAGCAGTTCCGACGCTTTGCGGCGTGAAAGTACGGATGCGCGTAGCCGACCGAAGCCGACGTGAATCCGATGACGCGGCCGACGACGGCGGCGGAGGTGTGGGGCGCCATCCCGAAGACGAGTTCGCCGACGAGGTCGTCGCGCTCCTCCAATTCGTAGAACGGGTCGAGGCCGTAGTACTGGGTGAGGAGGTCGTCGACGAAGTCCGCGGTCTGGAGCATGTGTTCGGCGGCGCCGTCCGAGAGCACGACGTCCTGCACGCGGAGTTCGACCAGTTGGTCGTCGTGCTCCAAGGGGTCGCCGTGGATGTCCTCCTCGTATCCGAGTTCGCGGAAGTGCTCGACGGTGACGTCGAGTTCGCTGGGTTTGACCGACGTGACCGGGAGGTCGGTCATGTCGTAGCGGACGGTGCCGTCCTTGAACGCGGTGACGTCGTGTTTGGCGCGCAGGACGCCCTTCTCCATCGGTTCGGGGACTTTCTCCGCGGACATCAACCCCTGCACGCCTTTGAGTTGGTCGAAGGCGTTCTCGCGCTCGCCGACGGCTTGGAGGGCGTCGCGGTACTCGGCGCCGACGTCGACGGTCTGGACGGCGACGTTGTCGAGTTCGCGCTCGCAGCGCGGGCACTCGACGCGGCCGGACTCGTCGGGGTCGCCCTCGATACCGCAGTCGGGGCACTCGTAGTAGGGGTCGGTCCACTCGCCGCAGTCCTCGCAGCGCGGCTCGAACGTCTGGTCGCCGCAGTCCGGGCACTCGCGGACGCCGAGTTGCACGTCGAGTTCGCCGGGCGTGTCGCTCATGTCGGGGGCGTACCGGGCGGCCTCGCTGACGTCGCGCTGGCTGCCGCCGGCTTCGCCGATGGGGAACAGCGTGTGGACCGCCGGGGAGAGGTCGCGGGACTCGGACTTCTCGGGGCGGCCCATACGGTTTCCGATACGCGTGGGCGCGCGCTCGCGAACGTCGAACGGGGCGACCTCGTTGACGGCGGCGAGCGCGTTCGGCCACTCGCGGGCGTCCGCGGAGAGGTCGTCCCACTCCCGAGTCAGGTCGTCGGTAACGCCGAGCGAGCGCGCGAACGGCAGCCAGTCCGGAATCCGAATCTCGTCGTCGTCCTGCGTGTGTTCGACGAGCAGCGCTTCGAGCGGCTCGCGGACCGCGTCCTCGTTGGCCACGACGAGGTCGTCGCCGTCCTCCGTGTGGGCGTCCGCGACGACCTCTGCCAACGCTTCGAAGTCCGCGACGTCGATGTCGTGCCAGAGGTACGTGTACTCGGGGTGGAGCGGCGCGTCGTACTCGCTGGCCCACTCAAGTGCTTGGTCGGCGCCGGGGTGTTCGAGGTCGACGTACGGCGAGTCCCGCAGGGCCTGCACGTCCGCGCCGGCTGTCTCGAAGTCCTGCACCCACCACTCCGGGGCGTAGCTCGCGGGCGCGAGGTCGTGGTTGTTCTCCACGAACTCGCCGTAGTTCACGAGGTACTCGCCGACATCCAGAATCTCGACGACGCCGTTCCTGACTTCGAGGGCTTCCTCGGGGTCGTCGATGCGGCGCACGTCGCCGTTCGCGAGTTTGACCGTCGGCCCCTCGATGGAGTCGACGGGGACGATGCCCGCCGCCTTCCCGGGGCGCTCGGTCTTGATTTGGGTACCGGTCGCGAGGAAGTCGTCCACGAGGTGCATCGTCGCCGGGTGGATGCCCGCCGTCGCGAACCCGTGGTTGCGCGAACGGCCGTACCGGAGCCGGAAGCCGCCCTCGTTAGAGGGGTGGCCGAAGACCGGGCGGCCCGCGATGAGGTCGCGGAGGAACTTGTTCGACGGGTCGACACGGGGCGGGCCGTCGGGCGCCTCGGTGGCGTCGTCGGCGTCGCGCTCGTCTGCTTCGCTCGCGGCTTCGCCGCTCGCGTCCTCCGAGGCCTCCCCCTGGTCGGCCTCGCTCTCTCCGATGGTGCCGTCGATGAGGTCTTGGAGCCACGGCCACTCGACCTCGTCCAAATTCCGCGTGTAGCGCTGAATCTTGGGCGCCTTCAGCGCGATGCCCTCCGCGAGCACGAGACACATCCCGCCACGTGCGGAGTTCGTCGCGATGCGTTCGAGGTCGCGGAAGCCGTCCACTTCCTCGTCGCCGGTCGCCTCCCCGTCTAGCATGACGGGGCAGTGCTCGGTGATAAATTTCGTCTCCTTGTCCTTCGGCGAGTACTGGAGTCCGGTCTCGGAGTCGTAGAGGTCGACCTCCTCGGCGTAGCGCTCGATCTCCTCGTCACGCGGCTTGAAGCGGTCGATGTCCAGCAGCGCGCGGGCGTAGTCCGCGACCAGCACGGACAGCGCCTGCGCGGTCCCGCCCGCCGACCGAATCGGGCCGGCGTAGTAGACGGCGACGTACTCGGTGCCGTCGTCGTTCTGGTTGACTTCGACGCGGTCGATGCCCTCGATGGGCGCCGCGACCACGCCCTCCGTGAGCAGCGCGACCGCGGTGCGGACCGCGCCCTCGACTTTCCCGGCGTTCGTCTCGTAGTCGCCGACGCGCCCCTCGACGAAGTCCTCGACGAGTTCGAGCGCGGCCTCCTCGCGGGACATCTCGCCCTCCAACTCGCGGACGCGCTCGGCGACCCCGTCGATGCCGAGGATGTTCTCGACGCGGTCGGCCATGTCCTTCGCGACCGGAATCTCGACCTCGGGCTTGGGGTCCTCGCCGCGGCGCTTCGCGCGCTCGGCGACGTCGAAGGCGTCGTCGAGGCCGGCTTCCAGCGACGCGAAGTAGTCCTCGTCCTCGGGCCGCATTACAGCCAGAGATCGAGATCGGTGGCGTCGTCGTGCTCGCGGACCAGCTCGGTGTCGAGTTCGCGGACGTACAGCTCGCCGGCGAACACGGTCGCGCGGTCGAGGTGGCCGGCCAGCGCCTGCCCCGAGCGCCGGGAGAGAGTCACGTGCGTGTGCGCGAAGGGTTCACCGTTTAACTCCGAGAGGTTCCCGACGCAGGCCGCCACTTCGAGCGGTTCCTCGAAGCGCGCGGCCTTGTACTCGAAGTCGTCCTGGTCGTAGTACCAGAGTTCGGCGTCCTGCACCGCGCCCATGCCGATAAACCACGCGGCGTCGATACCCCGGTCGGCGGCCAGCGACTCGATCTCCTCGCGCCAGTCGGCGCCGTGGTCGAGTCGCGCGACGAACTCGCGGCCGCCGGAGACTTCGCGGACGTTCATGGGTGCATCCAACGGGCGCGCCAGCAAAAGTCCTACCGTCTAGGTGTCGGGGAACGACGAAACGGAAACCGCGAAAAAGTCGGAACGCCGTCGCCGGCCTATCGCCACGCCGAGAGCGCGGTCGCGTGGTCCGCTGTTACCGACATCCACGCCTCGTCGCAGGAGATGTCCGCGATGACGAGTCGGGACTCGGGGCCCTCGTCGTCGAGGGAGGCCATCACGTCGGTGCCGGACGCGTTCACCGGCTGCGCGGCGTCAGTCGTCATGACGTATGATACAACGTGACACCCACTACTTAAGCCCGTCGGACTGACAGGACGAGTCGAAATACCGCTCTGTCGGCCACGCTGGCGCCCGGTTGTACGTACGTTTCACGTTCCGATTTTATGCGTCGCACATCTACAAAAGCGGTAATTTTATCACTATAGATTAATAACCGGGGTTTGGATGACAGACACTGACAACCTCTCCCGCCGTCGGTTCCTGCAGGGAACCGGCGCCGCTGCGACCGCAGCCGCCCTGGCCGGTTGTACCGGTGGCGACGGCGACAGCGGAGGCACGACGAATGGAACGACCGAGCGCAACGACGAGAACCGTTATCGAGGCCGCCAGGTCGGGACGGCGGACTCGATGGACCCAATCTACGCGACGGACACCACCTCTGGTGCCCACATCAACAACATCTTCGACGGCCTGACCAACTACGTCAACGGCACGGTCAACGTCGAAACGCTCCTCGCGACCGACTACACGGTCTCCGAGGACAGCACCACCATCACCTTCCAGCTCAAGGAAGGCGCGACGTACAACAACGGCACCGAAGTCACCGCCTCCGACGTCGTCTACGCGTGGGAGCGCCTCGCGGCCTCCGACAACTCCAACCGCGCAGGCTTCATCCTCGACACGCTGGGCGTCGTCCACGAGACCGAGACCGACAGCGAGGGCAACGAGACGTACGTGCCCGGAAGCATAGCCGTCGAGGCCACCAGCGACTACGAGGTCACCGTCACCCTCTCGGAGCCGTTCTACGCGGCCCTGGAACTCATCGCGTACTCCGCGTTCGTCCCGATTCCGGAAGGCATCGTCGGCGACATCGAGGGCTACGACGGCGAGATGGACTACGACAAGTTCGCGTCGTCGGACCCCGTCGGTGCCGGCCCCTACGAGCTGGTGGAGTGGAGCGAAGCCACCACCATCCGACTCGACGCCCGCGACGACTACCACGGCGACGAGATTCTCAACGAGGGCCTCGACTACTCCGTGTTCACGGAGTCGAACGCCGCGTTCACGTACGCCACGTCGAACGTCAACGCCGACAGCCCGTACATCCCGTCGGCGAAGTACGACCCGTCGCTGCGGAACTTCGAAGGGACCGACGACCGCGGCCGCCAGTACGGTACCTACGGCCCCTTCGACCCCAATGACATGACCGCCCAGTACTACGAGGTTCCCACCCTCTCCACGTACTACTACGCCTTCGACACGCAGAACGTGGAGAAGCCGGTTCGGCAGGCGGTCGCGCACGCGATGGACCAGCAGGCTATCAACGACCAGGTCATCAACACGCCCGGGAAGCCGGGGTACTTCTTCACGCCGCCGGCGCTGTTCCCCGGTGGCGCCCAGCGCTACAACGAACTCCAGTCCGAGTACCCGTACGGGCAGACGGCCGAAATCGACCAGGCGCGACAGGTCATGGAGGACGCCGGCTACGGGCCGAACAACCAGTACACGCTCGCCTTCGACATGCCGTCCAGCACGGCGTCGTCGTGGGGCGAGCAGGCGTACTCGCTGCTGCGTGACAAGCTCCAGCAGGCACACATCAATCTCGAGTTCCAGTCCGCCGACTGGAGTACGTTCCTCAACCGCGGCCGCAACGGGAACTTCGAGCTCTACTACCTCGGTTGGATCGCCGACTACCCCGGCGCGGACAACTTCCTCTCGCTCATCAACCCGCCGAACACGTTCTTCCAGCAGGGCGGGTCGTCGTACCTGCGCTGGTCCGAGGAGACGGGCGACGCAGCGGGCGACGCGAAGGACGCGTGGGAGACCGTCCAGAACAACCTCGGGTTCTCCGACGAGGCCGCCTCGGCCCGCGAAGAGGCGTACCTCGAACTCGAACGCGCGAACTGGGAGGACGCCGTCCTGCTGCCGTTCCAGCACGGCATCACCCAGAGTTACAGCTACGACTGGATCGAGTCCCCGCGCTTCGGCGCGATGGGTCCGTCCCGGAAGAAGAGCCACCGCACCGAAATCGGCGACCGCGGCGAGTACCAGTAGCGCTCGGACCGACCCCTCCGCCTTCGGTTCGGCTATCCACATTTTCGTACGGCAGAGCCGGTAACTCCGACGGCCGGAGTGACCAAAACGCAAGACCTAAACACGCAAATTCGTATAGAAAGATGCGAACGAGTCACACAACTCGTCGATTACGCCCATGAGCCGGTGGACATACTTCGCGAAACGCCTCGTGCTCGCTATCCCCGTGATACTCTTCGGGACGTCGCTGACGTTCCTCATCATTTACGCGGGCCCGGTCGACCCCGCGACCGCGATTCTCGGACAGAAAGCGACGCCAGAGCGTATCCAACAGGTACACGAATCGCTCGGCTTGAACCAACCGCTGTGGGAGCAGTACGTGGACTTCATCGTCAACATGTTCACGTTCGACCTCGGGAACTCGTGGGTCGTGCAGCCGAACACGCCTGCCTACGAGGTCATCATGAACTTCGCGCCCCGGACCATCCTGATGGGCGCGTGGGCCGTGTTGCTGCCGCTTTTCATCGGCATCCCGCTCGGGTTCTACGCGGGCCTCAACCCGAACACGCTCGGTGACTACTCCGCCTCCTTCGGCGGTATCGTCTGGCGTGCGATGCCGAACTTCTGGCTGGCAGTGATGCTGATGATGGTGCTGTCCCAGTCCGAGAAGTTCCTGCTCGGGTTCGACTGGCAGAACTTCATCGTCACCACGAACGTTGCGGGCGCCCCGGACATGAGCAACATCTGGAACTTCCAGAACTTCCTGGAAGCCTCGAAACTCATCCTCCCGGCCTCGCTGGTCCTGGGGTCGGCGTCGATGGGCAACGAGATGCGCATCGGGCGGACCGCGTTCCTCGAAGTGAAGAACTCAAACTACGTCGAGATGGCGCGAGCCAAGGGACTTCCCGGCCGCACCATCGTCTGGAAGCACATCTTCCGGAACGCGCTCATCCCGCTGATTCCCGTCATCACCGCGGAAGCCGGCGTCCTCGTCGGCGGTTCCGTGCTCGTGGAGACGGTGTTCGGCATCAACGGCATCGGGTGGCTGTTCTTCAGCGCGGTGATGAACGGCGACCTGCCGCTGTCGGGCGCGCTGATGTTCCTGTTCATCCTGTTGCTCGTGGGCCTGAACATCCTCCAAGACTTCCTGTACACGGTCGTCGACCCCCGTGTCGGGTTCGAGAGCGAGGCCTAACACATGCAAAGCGAAACCGACCAGGTAGACTCCACGCTCGTACAGCGAATCAGACAGAACCCGACGCCTGCGGTGCGTTGGGGTGCGGTGATGGCCATCCTCGTTCTCGTCGAACTCGGCGCGCTCGCCGGGGTCGTGATGTCGATTCCGTGGGACGTCCCGGTCAACGCCATCGCCAGTACAGTCCCCGTCCTCGGTGACATCTTCGCGTCCATCGCGTCCGTGTTCGCGGCCGCCGGCGACGCTGTCGCGAACCTGCCGACGCTGCTCAGCCGCGAGTGGATTCCCAACCAGGGCTACCTCGTGCCCGGTGACGGCTGGCAGAACACGTTCCTCGGGCTGGAACCGAAGTACGCGTGGCTGCTCCGCGTGGGACTCGTCTACGCGTACGCGTTCGCGTTCCTCTACTGGGTCTGGCGGGGCTACCTCGTGTTCCGGCGCCACTACCGGTACGCCGACTGGACGCCCGCCGACGACATTGTCGACCGCTTCCGCGGCCACACGTGGGGTCAGTTCGGCCTCGTGTTGGTCGTCGTCTTCCTCGTGATGGCGGCGTTCGCGCCGACGGTCAGCCCGGTCAGTCAGGAGAAGAACATCATGCAGCCGTACGGTCACAACGTCACGTACTTCGACGCCGAGACCGGCAGCGTCGAGCAGGTGACCGTCGGCGTCGCGAACCTCAACTCGCAGTCCCGGGGCCAGCAGGGCAACGTCGCCCCGTGGACGTACGACGCCTACGATAGGTTCCATCCAGCGGGGACACTCCCGTCCGGGAAGGACTTGTTCACGTTCATGGCGTACGGCGCGCGCATCTCGCTGTTCATCGGGATTATCGCGTCCGGCATCGCGGGCGGTATCGCGCTCGCGCTCGCCCTGTTGACGTCGTACTACAAGGGGCTGGCCGACATGACCGCGGTCGTGATGAGTGACGCGTTCTCCGCGATGCCGCGGCTGCTCGTGCTCGTCATGCTCATCTACGTCCTCCGGGAGACGTGGATTATGGAAATCTACAGCGGCGCGTTCTTGCTCGCCCTCCTGTTCGGCATCTGGGGGTGGATGGGGCTGTGGCGCTCCATACGCGGGCCGTCGCTGCAGATCGTCGAGAACGAGTGGATCAAGGCGGCGGAGGGATTCGGCGAGAAGCCCCGCCGCATCGTCACGAAGCACGTCGCGCCGTTCGTGTTCAGCTACCTGCTCATCTACCTCTCGATGTCCCTGGGCGGGTACATCATCGGTGCGGCGGGCCTGTCCTACCTCGGGCTCGGCGTGACTGCGCCGACCCCCGAGTGGGGGCGCGCCATCTCGATGGGGCAGAACCTCATCAGCACGCAGTCGTGGCACATCTCCATCCTGCCCGGCGTCGCGATTACGCTGCTGGTGCTCGGCTTCAACGCGTTCGGGGACGGCGTGCGTGACGCCCTCGACCCGAAGGCCGGCGGCGACGGCGACGCGTCCGGTGAGGCCGCGGCCGCAGGGGGTGGTGCCTGATGAGTTCCCAGCAGTACGCCGAGGACCGGGACAGCGACCAGGACCCCCTCCTGAAGGTCGATAACCTCCAGACGGCGTTCTTCACGGACAAGGAGACGATTCGCGCCGTCGACGGCGTGAGCTTCGACATCCGGCGCGGCGAGTCCGTCGGCGTCGTCGGGGAGTCCGGCTCCGGGAAGTCCGTGACCGCTCGCTCCATCATGGGGCTGGTCGACAGCCCCGGTCGCATCGTCGGCGGCTCCATCAAGTACAAAGGCGAGGAGCTGACCGACAACTCCGAGAAGGAGTGGCAGAACGTCCGCGGCGGCGAAATCGCGATGGTCTTCCAGGACCCGCTGACGTCGCTGAACCCCGTCTACACTGTCGGCAACCAGATCAAGGAGTCGCTGCGACTCCACCAGGGGCTGCGCGGTCAGGAAGCCACCGAGGAAGCCATCAACCTCCTCGAAGACGTCGGCATCCCGGACGCGCCGCGACGGGTCGACGAGTACCCCCACGAGTTCTCCGGGGGGATGCGCCAGCGCGCCGTCATCGCGGTGGCGTTGGCCTGCGACCCCGACCTGCTCATCTGCGACGAGCCGACGACGGCGCTGGACGTGACCATCCAAGCCCAGATTCTGGACCTGCTCGAAGACCTGAAAGTCGAGCACGACCTCGGCATCATGTTCATCACGCACGACCTCGGCGTCATCGCCGAGATTACCGACCGCGTGAACGTGATGTACGCCGGGGAGATGGTCGAGTCCGCGCCCGTCGAGGAGCTGTTCGACAACCCGAAACACCCGTACACGGAGGGGATGCTGGAGAGCATCCCCGGCCGCAACGAGCGCGGCGAACCCCTCCGCACTATCGAGGGGGAGGTGCCGACGCCGAACGAACCGGCGACGTACTGTCGGTTCGCGCCGCGGTGTCCGAAGGCGTTCGACGACTGCGAGCAAGTCCACCCGGTGCAGGTGGACGTCGCCGACGGCGCCCAAGAGCACCGCGCGGCGTGCCTGCTCTACCCCGACGACGTCTCGCAGAACGAAGCGGTCGAAATCCACCAGTCGCGTGAGGACGACACCGAACGAGAGGTGAACGAATGACGGCGCTCTACCAGCAGGAACGAGAGGCAGAGATGGGCGCAGCGACCGGCGAGACGCTCCTCGACGTGCGCGACCTTCGAACGTACTACGGCGGCGGCGGCATGTTCGCCGGGAAGCCGGTGAAGGCCGTCGACGGCGTGAGCTTCGAAATCGAACGCGGGGAGACTCTCGGCCTGGTCGGCGAGTCCGGCTGCGGGAAGTCGACGCTGGGCCGCACGCTGATGCAACTGGAGTCCGCGACGGGCGGCGAGATTCGCTACGACGGCACCGACATCACGACGCTGTCCGGGAGCGACCTCAAGGAGTGGCGACAGAACGTCCAGATGGTCTTCCAGGACCCCGACTCCAGTCTCAACGACCGGATGACCGTCGGGGAGATCATCATGGAGCCGCTGAACGTCCACGACTGGCGGACGCCCAAGGAACGCCGTCAGCGCGTCCGCGAACTCCTCGAAACCGTGGGGCTCAGCGAGGAGCACTACTTCCGGTATCCGTTCCAGTTCTCCGGCGGGCAGCGCCAGCGCATCGGTATCGCTCGCGCGCTCGCGCTCGAACCGGACTTCCTCGTGCTCGACGAGCCGGTGAGCGCGCTGGACGTCTCCGTGCAGGCGAAGATTCTGAACCTCCTGAACGACCTCCAGGAGGAGTTCGGGTTGACGTACCTCATCATCGCCCACGACCTCTCGGTCGTCGAGCACGTCTGCGACCGGGTCGCGGTGATGTATCTGGGGAATCTCATGGAACTCGGTTCGACCGAGCAACTGTTCGAGGACCCCGCGAACCCGTACACGAACGCCTTGCTGTCGGCGATTCCGGAGGCGGACCCGTCGGTGGACAAGGACCGCATGACGCTGCGCGGGACGCCGCCGAGTCCGCGGGACCCGCCGAAGGGCTGCGTGTTCAGCACGCGCTGTCCGGTGAAGATTCGCCCCGAGGAGTACGCGGACCTCGACGACGAAGTGTGGGAGGGCATCGAAGTGTTCCGCGAAATCGTCCGCGAGCGCGCCGGCATCACGAAGTCCACGACCGACCGCGTGAAAGAGCTGCTCGGAATGAGCGCCGACGGCACGGACATCGAGGAGGTCGTCGACGACTTGTTCGGCGGCCTCGACGTGCCCAGCGAGGTCAGCCAGCACGTCGACACGGCCGTCGAGTACGTGAACCACGACGACGTGGCGAGCGCTCGCGAACACCTCCGCGAGGAGTTCGGGAGCGTCTGCGAGCAGGAGGTCCCGGAGAACCACGTGGTCGACGACACCGGTCGCTTCAGCCACTGTCACCGCCACCGGAGCGAGTACGAGGAACCCAGCGAGTTCCTCGACTCCCACGGGCGCTCCCAGTAGTCGATGGCTCGTGCTACGTCCGGCGTGCCGGACGCGCCGTCCGACCGCGTCGGCCAACTGTTGGACGCGGTCACGTACGCCGTCTGGCTGACCGTCGCGTTCGCGCTCGTGTCGGCGGTGCTCTCGGTGCTCGTGGGCTGGCCGGCGGCGCCGGGCGTGAAGTACGGGCTGTTCGTGTTCGGCTGGCTGGCGTTCGGCTACGGGACGTTCAAACTGCTGCCGTCGCGGCCGTGGAAGGACGACGGCGAACCCGGCCCCTTCGAGGCCGGCGCGGGCGAGGCGACGAAGTTCCAAGCGCTCGTGCAGCGCCTGCCGCCGGCGCGGTTCCGGCCGACGCCAGTCGTCGCCCGCCTCCCGACCGGCATCCGGGTGTTCCTCGCGTCGCTGGTGATGTTGGCGACGTCGATTGCACTTGAGCAATTGTTCGGAATCGGGCCGTAGCGTCCCTGAAACGTCGGCTATCGCGGAACTTTCTTACGTGTGAGAACACAACCCGTGCCCATGCCGAAGGAGCCCCTCCGTGACGACGACCTCCCCGAGGAGCAAGCAGAGCGGCAGGCGCGACAGGACAGACTTGAAACCGTCGCGACGAACGCCGACGAGTACAAGCAGTCCTGGAAGGCGACCCTCGAAGACCTGCACGCGCTCGCCGAGCAGCGCGAGGCCGAGGGATGGGACGTTCTCGAACTGACCGCCGGCGACACCGCGCCGATGGGGCGGGACACGAACGACGACGAGGGCGAGTTCGGGCTCTCGTACGTCGTCGGCGCCGACGACGCGGAGGCGTTCCGCGAGGTCTTCGAGGCCGGCGACTTCCCGGTCTACGACGTCTACCGACAGACCCAGATGGGCCACGTGTTCATCGTCACGGAGCTCCGGGACCCCGACACCGAGCAGGCCGTCTTCATCGCGGGGGCGTACGTCCAGCGCGACGAGCAGATGTGCGCGTACACCGCCCGCGAGGAGGGCGAGATGTACACGTACGTCCGCAAGCTCGACGGGACGACACTCGGCGTGTTCCGCCACGAGGGCTACGAGAAGTTCTTCCCGCACGCCGATCGAATGCCCGACCTCGACGAGGGTTGGACGTCCGACGCGTAGACTGCCGGAGTCGGACGCGAGACGCGCGGAATCGGTGTCGTAGCCTACAAATGGGTGGGAATAGTACGACGCCTACATGAACGTCGCTGACGCGATGACTTCCCGGGACGACGTGGTTACCGTCGAGCTTCCGGGGACGCGGGACGATATTCTCGAGTACATTCAGGAGCGAGCGTTCTCCTCGGTGCCCGTGGTGAAGTCGGGCGAGGACGGCGAGCAGTACCGGGGACTGGTCTCCCGGGACGACCTCATCGAGCACCCCGAGGAGGACCAGTTGGCGATGCTGATGCGGGACGTGCCGACGACGACCACGGACGCCAGCGTCCGCGAGGTCGCGGCGTTGATGCGCCGCGAGGGGACGCGTCGCGTGCCGGTCGTCGAGGACGGTCGCCTCGAAGGCATCGTCACCGTCACCGACGTGGTGCGGGCCATCGCGGACGGCGAGGAGGACGGCGACACGGCGGTCGGCGACCTCGCGCGAGCGGACGTGAACACGACGTACGTGGAGACGCCGCTGACGGTCGCAGAACGCGAAATTTCGCACGCGAACGTCCCCTACACGATCGTCCTCGGTGACGACGGCGACATGGCGGGGATGCTGACCGAAGTCGACGTCATCGAGGTCGCGCGCGTCGTCGAGGGCGAGGCCGACACGGGCGACTCCATCGCGGACGACGACGACGACTGGAAGTGGGAGTCCATCAAGGCGGTCGGCGCGCGCTACCTGCCGACGCGGAACGTCGAGATTCCGGCGGCGCCCGTGCGGGAGTTCATGACTGCCGACGTGGTGACGGTGACGAAGCGCCGGACCGCCCGCGAGGTCGCACAGACGATGCTGACCAACGACATCGAGCAGGTGCCGCTGGTGTCCGGCGACAGCCTCGTCGGCATCGTGCGCGACGTCGACCTGCTTTCGGGGCTGGCCGATGAGTGAGGACGCCCTCGACGAACTCGCGCGCCGGCGCGGGTTCTTCTTCCAGGCGAACGAGGCGTACGGCGGCGTCTCTGGGTTCTACACGTACGGCCCGGAGGGCGCGGCGCTGAAGCGAAACGTCGAGGAGACGTGGCGGGACCGCTTCGTCACTCGCGAGGGGAACATGGAAATCGACGCGCCGACGGTGACACCCGAGCCAGTCTTCGAGGCGTCGGGCCACCTCGACGGCTTCGACGACATGCTCGTGGAGTGCGCGGAGTGCGGGGAGAGCCACCGCGCGGACCACGTCGTCGAGGACAACACGGACATCGAGGACGCGGAGACGTACGCGACCGAGAAGGTCGAGGACATCATCGCGGAACACGACCTCGTGTGTCCGTCGTGTGGCGCGCCGCTCGCGGGTCAGTCCGTCGACGAGTTCAACCTGATGTTCGGCACGACAATCGGCCCGGGGTCGGGTCAGCCGGGCTATCTGCGCCCGGAGACCGCTCAGGGGATGTTCACGGAGTTCCCGCGGCTCAAGGAGTACGCGCGCAACCAGCTGCCGTTCGGCGCGGCCCAGATCGGGACGGGCTACCGCAACGAGATCAGCCCGCGGAACGCGCTCGTCCGCGCCCGCGAGTTCACGATGGCGGAACTGGAGTTCTTCGTCGACCCCGAGGGGGAGGGCCCCGACCTCGCCCGCGTCGAGGACGTCGAGTTGCCGTTGTACCCCGCGGACGCCCAGCAGGCCGACGGCGAGCAGTACCGCGAGTTGACGCCACAGGAAGCCCTCGACGAGGGCGTCGTCGGCGACGAGTGGGTGGCGTACTTCCTCGCGCGCTCGAAGGCGTGGTTCGAGCGCGTCGGCGTGGACATGGAGCGGTTCCGGTTCCGCCAGCACCTCCCCGGCGAACTGGCGCACTACGCCAGCGACTGCTGGGACGCGGAGGGCGAGGTCGACGGCGACTGGATCGAGCTGGAGGGCGTCGCGTCGCGGATGGACTACGACCTCTCGAAGCACAGCGAGCACGCCGACGACACCTTCACCGTCTTCAAGCAGTACGACGAGCCGAAGACCGTCGAGCGCGCGACCGTCGACCCCGACATGGCCTACTTGGGGCCGGAGTTCGGCGGCGACGCGGGCGCGGTCGCGGACGCGCTGGAAGCGCTCGCGGAGCGCGACCGCTCGGCGTTCGATAGCGACGCAGTGACAGTAGAGGTCGACGGAGCGGAGCACACGGTCCCCACCGAGAAGACCGGCTTCTCGGTCGAGGAAGTCACCGAGTCGGGGCGCCACATCGTCCCGCACGTCGTCGAACCGGCGTTCGGCGTCGGGCGCGCGGTGTACACGGTGCTGGCGCACAACTACCACGAGGACGAAGTCGAAGGCGAGACCCGGGACGTGCTGCGGCTACCCGCGGAAGTCTCTCCGACGACGGTCGGCGTGTTCCCGCTGATGGACAAGGACGGCCTCGGCGAGACCGCCCGCGACCTCGCGGCGGACCTCCGGGAAGCCGGGCTCTCGGTGACGTACGACGACTCCGGGAACATCGGCCGACGCTACCGTCGCCAGGACGAGGTCGGGACGCCGTACTGCGTCACCGTCGACTACGAATCCCTCGAAGAGGACACGGTGACGCTGCGTGACCGCGACACCACCGACCAGGTGCGCGTCGACGTCGACGAGCTCGTCGACGTCGTGAGCGCGCTCCGGGACGGCGAGCGCGAGTTCGCGGACCTGTAACGGTGAGCGAACTCGACCGCCGGCTCGTGCACGCCAGCGGGGCGCTCCTCCCGGGCGCGTTCCTCGCGGGCGTGCTGCCGTGGGCGGCGGTCGAGTGGCTGCTGGTTCTGGGGTCGGTCGTCGCGGCCGGCCTCGAAGTGCTTCGCTTGTCCGGGTACGTGTCGTGGCGGATTTTCGACCGCTTGACGCGCGACTACGAGCAGGACAACCCGGCGGGGTACGCGCTGTACGTGTTCTCGTGGACGGCGACCGCGTGGCTGTTCGACCCCGCGCTCGCGGTGCCCGCGATGTTGATGCTGGCGCTCGCGGACCCCGCCAGCGGCCTCCTCTCGCAGCGCAGCGGCCTCGGGACGAAACAGGGGTGGGTGTTGCTCGCGACGTTCGGGGTCTGCATGGCTATCGCAAGCCTGCTCGGCGTTTCCCCGGTGCCGGCCGTCGCGGGCGCGCTCGCGGCCACCGCCGCCGACGGCGCGACGCCCGTGGTTCGCGGCTACGTCATCGACGACAACGTCACGATTCCGCTGGGCGCTGCGGCGGCGATGTGGCTCGTGTGGCTGTTCGTGTGAGCGGTTTCGCATTCGTTTCTACTGCGCACTTCGTCGTTCACGACACCCGGAAAGCCCCAACGGGCTCGCGGTTCCCTCCGGTCACCGCTCGCACGTTCCGAGGCCTCCCGTCGGTCGGCCTCGCGTCGCACAGAAAGCCTATCAGCGCGAGCGCCCACCGTTGACGTAATGTCCGACGCGCAGGCCGCCCACACGAGCGACCCGTCCGGCCTCGTCGCCGACCTCGAAGCCGCGCACGACGCCCGCGACGACGCCCGCGACGCGGTCGAGGACGTCGGGAAGGCGCGACTCCGGAGCCTGCAGGACGCGCTCGACGGCCTCGAACGCCTCTTCGACCAGTACGAGGCCGACGCCACCGGCACGGGTGACTTCAAGTCGTACATCGACTTCCAGGACGACCTCGTGGCGTTCGTCGAATCGCTCGACGAGGACCTCCCCGAGCGCGACGCCTTCGAGTCGCTGCTGGACCTATTCAAGAAGCGCCGGCTCTCCGAGGCGGACTTCGCGGAGGCCCGCGACAGACTCGCGGACGCCCGCTCGCTCGCGGGCCGACTGGACGACCTCGAAGACGCTCGGGCGGCGTACGCCGACACGCGGACGCGCGTGGAGGCGCGCGCCGACGAGTACGCGGCGGAGGTCGAGCAACTGGAGCGCCTCCAGCGCCTCGGCGACGCTGACCTCGACGCGCCCGTGGCGACGCTGCGCGACCCAATCGAGACGTACAACGAGCGCGTTCGCGCCGCGTTCGGGTCGTTCCGGGACTCCGCGCCGGCCCGGGACGTGCTCGGATTCGTCGAGACCGCGCAGGCGTACCCGCTCGTTGGCTTCGACCCCGTGCCCGACGACCTCGCGGCGTTCGTCGCGGACCGCGACGCGGGCGCGGAACCGCTCTCCGAACTGCTGGAGTACGCGGAGTACTCGCCGTCGAAACTCGACCACTACGTCGACGCGCCGCGCGCGCTGAAGCGCGCGGTCGGCGGTAACCGCACGTACCTCGACCGACTGGACGCCGGCCCGCTGACCGTCGACTGGCCGCCCGGCCCCGCCGACGACCTCCAGTACCGGCTGGAGGAACTCGTCTCGGTCGTCGACCGGTTCGCCGACGACGACGCGCTCGCGGCGCTGCACGACGTCCGGCGTCGGGTTCGCGACGACAACTACCAGCGCCTGCGTACCGCAGCAGTCGCCGAACACGAACTCACGGACGCGGAGAAACAGCGTATCGAGTCCGGTGTCGCCGACGACCTCGCGGCCGCCCGCGAGGCCGAACGGGAACTCCGGGACGCTCTCGACCGGCTCTAGACGCCGGCTTTCGCGGCGCGGAGCGCGGCGGCGAACTCGTCGGCGAGCGAGCCCGCGCGCTCCTCGCTGGTGGCTTCCGCGTAGATGCGGACGACCGGCTCCGTACCCGACGGGCGTGCAAGCACCCACGCGTCGCCGTAGTCGAGGCGGTAGCCGTCGATGGTGGTGCGTTCGGCGTCGGCGTCCAACGCCTGTTCTTCGGCCGCGCCGAGCAGCGCCTCGCGCTCGGCGTCGTTCTCGTAGCCGACGTTGACGCGGACGTTGTGGTAGTCGCTGTACGGCGCGACGACCTCGCTGGCCGCGCTGTCGGCGAGCAGTTCGAGGAAGCGAGCGCCCGTGTACGCGCCGTCGCGGGTCATCCGGTAGCCCGGGAAGATGACCCCGCCGTTGCCCTCGCCGGCGACCGGCACCGTCTCGCCCTCCGACTCCAGTTGGCGGATGCGCGTCATAATCTGAGTGGAGCCGATGGGCGTGAGTTCGAGGTCCGCGCCCGTGCGCTCGCAGACGTCCACGAGGCGCTGGCTGACGTTCACCGCAGAGACAGTGGTATCGCTGTCGTCGAGTTCGGCCTCCGCGAGCGCCGCCAGCGTCGCGTCGCCCTCGATGTAGTCGCCGTGTTCGTCGAAGAAGATGGCGCGGTCGGCGTCGCCGTCGTGGGCGATGCCGACGTCGGCGTCGGTCGCCCGCACGAGGCCGCCGAGGTCGTCGA
Source organism: Halobacterium sp. CBA1132 (assembly GCF_001485535.1). Taxonomy (NCBI): domain Archaea; kingdom Methanobacteriati; phylum Methanobacteriota; class Halobacteria; order Halobacteriales; family Halobacteriaceae; genus Halobacterium; species Halobacterium sp. CBA1132. The sequence goes on along the minus strand of NZ_BCMZ01000001.1, from coordinate 2,301,658 downwards.
GGTTCTCCGCGACCGGCTCGGGGTCTCGGCCCGGGAAGTGGCCGTCCGGCTGGCCGTTCACGGTGACGACCTTGCAGCCGAGGCGCCGGTAGAACTCGGGGCTGGTGAGCGCGCCCGCGCCGTGGCCGGGGTCGAGCGCGACCGTGAGGTCCGCCGCTGCGATGGCCTCGCGGTCGACGGCGTCCAGCAGCTGTTCGACGTACTGGCGGCGCGCGGACGCGACGTCCACGTCGTCGCCGACGGCGTTCCACGCTACCTCGTCGAACTGCTCGGTGAGGAACTTCCGCTCGATGCGTTCGAGGTCGTCGACCGGCAGTTCCACGCCGTCCGCGCCGACGAGTTTGACGCCGTTGTACTCCGCGGGGTTGTGGCTCGCGGTCACCATCACCGCGGGCACGCCCTCGCGCTCGGCGTACGCCTGCAGGCCGGGCGTCGGCACCACGCCCAGTCGGTCGACGTCGACGCCGACGCTCTGGAGGCCGGCGGTCGCGGCGTTCACGAGCATCCCGCCGGTCGTTCGCGTGTCGCGCGCGACGGCCACGCGGTCGGTCCGCCACACCGACCCCGCGGCCTTCGCCACCCCCTGCACGAACCCGGGAGTGAGCTCCTCGTTCGCCACGCCCCGGGTGCCGCTGGACCCGAACACTTTCATGTGCGTTCCTGCGGCCGCCCGCGCCTAATCGCTTCCGAACTGGCCGAACTGTTCCGGTTCTACCCGTTGTCGTCGGTCTCCTCGACGCGCACCCGGTACGCGTCGCCGTCGTACCGGTAGACGGCGTCGCCCCGCCCGCAGCGCTCACGCAGCGCCGCCGCGAGCGCGTCGCCGGTCTTCCGGTCGACGTCCGTCACTATCCACTCGCCGTCGGGAGCTGTCGTCGCGGATTTCAGCACGCGCTCTAAGGCTGAGTGGGATTCCACGAACGACGCGGACAGCGTGCAGGCGGTGGCGTTCTCCGCGGCGCTGTCGCTGGCGCGCCGCGCGCGCACCTCTACCGGATTCTCACCGACCACGTCCAGACAGCCGCCACCAGCGGCCAGCGCGGCCGCCGCTGCGAGCACCGACCGCCGTCGCATGCGCCGCCATACGGCAGCCACGCTAAAGGCTTTTCGCGGCGCGCGACGCAACCGCAACGCTAACGCTGTCCCGCGAGACGCGTTCAGGTATGCCGACTATCCGCGAGAAGCGCGTCTACACCGACCAGTCCGAGACCGTCGACGCGTACGTCGCCGCCGAACTCGGCGTCGCCGTCGCGCGCGTCTCGCAGGACAAAATCGGCGAATTCAGTCTCGTCGAGCGCTGTACGGCCCGCGACGTCGCAGCGACCGAGCGCGGCATCGCGGCCGCGACCACCGAGGACGTGCTCGTCGGGGACGACGACGGCTTCGAGGCGACCGGGTTCGGGCCCGCTATCGCGGTCACGGACCTCGACGGCGACGTGCTCGCGGCTGGCGAAGACGGCCGGCTCGCGCGCTACGGGGACGGTGAGTGGACGACCGTCGCCAGTGTCGACGCCGACGTTCGCGCGCTCGACGCGGACCTCGTCGCCGCCGCCGACGGCGTCCACCGCCTCACCGACGACGGCCTCTCCGCGGTCGGACTCGACGACGCCCGGGACGTAGCGGCCGCGGGCGTCCCGCTGGCCGCGACGCCCGACGGCCTCTTCCGGCTCGGTGCGGGCTGGATGCACGCCGTCGACGGCGCCTTCGAGGTTGCCACCAGCGACCCCGTGACCGCGGACGCGGGGGAACTCGGACGCGCCCACGCTGCGACCGCCGACGCGCTCTACGAACACGCTCCAGGCGACGACGCCGGCGAGTGGACCAGCCGCGACCTTCCCGTCCAGCAGTCGGTCGTCGACGTAGCGTACGCGACCGACGCCGTCGTCGTCCTCACCGCCGACGGCGCGCTCGCCGCCGACGCCGGGGACGGCTTCCGACACCGTAGCCTCGGGCTCCGCGCGGCGTCCGCGCTCGCCGTCGTCGCCGAGGGAAACGCGTAAGCCGCCGGCAGGCCTCGCGTCTGGTATGATACTCAGCGGGTCCGCGACCCAGCAGCTCGCCGCGGCGCTCGCGGCGGAGCTCGGCGACGACCTCGCGCGCGTCGAGTACGAGTCGTTCCCGGACGGCGAGCACGTCGTCCGCGTCCCACCCGTCGACGGTCGCGCCGTCGCCGTCGCCTCCACCGTCTCCAGCGACGCGCACGTCGAACTCCTCCAGTTGCAGGACGCCGCCCGCGAGGCCGGCGCCGACGAAATCGTCACCGTCATTCCCTACATGGGGTACGCCCGGCAGGACGAGGCGTTCGAACCCGGCGAACCCGTCTCGGCGCGCGCGATGGCGCGCGCCATCTCCACGGGCACCGACCGCGTGATTACGGTCTGCCCGCACGAGCGCCGCGTCCTCGGCTTCTTCGACGTCCCCGCGAGTGCCGTGGACGCGTCCGCGCGCCTCGCGAACCCGCTGCCCGCGGACCTCGCGGACCCGGTCTTCCTCGCGCCCGACGAGGGCGCCGTCGGCCTCGCGGAGTCCGTCCGGGACGGCTACGGCACGGGCGACACCGACCACTTCGAGAAACACCGCCACTCCGGCAGCGAGGTCACGGTCACGCCCAGCGATGTCGACGTCTCCGGCCGCGACGTCGTCGTCGTCGACGACATCATCGCGACCGGCTCCACGATGAGCGAAGCCGTCGGCGAACTCGACGACCCCGCGCGCGTCTACGTCACCTGCGTCCACCCGCTGCTCGCCGGGAACGCCCGCCTCAAGCTCGCGAACGCCGGCGTCGAGGCCGTCTACGGCACCGACACCATCGAGCGCGCCGTCTCCACCGTGAGCGCCGCGCCCGCCGTCGCGGAGACGCTGCAGTCGCTGTAACCGCTCCTTCCCCGAAAATAGTCGTTCGTTCGCGCTCGCGGCCTACAGCTCCTCTATTTCGAGCGCGAGCTTCGTGCCCTCGACGTCCCACTCCTCGCGGTAGCCGTCCTCGACTTCGCCGAGTTCGCGAGCGCGGGTCTCCTCCTCGATGAGGTCTTCGTGCTCGGAGACCAGCCGCGCGACGCGGTCGTCGAACACCACGACGTCGAGGCGAATCTCGGCGTCCATCGCGAGGTCGAGGTCCTTGCGCATCTCCTGGACGCGCCGGATGACCTCGCGGGCGTACCCCTCGCTCTCGACGTCCTCGTCGAGTTCGGTGTCGACGTAGACCGTCCCACCGTAGGACTCGCTTTGCTCGTCCGACGAGCCTTCGCTCGCAGCGCTCGCGAAGACCCCCTCGAAGTCGGCGCCGGCGACGTGCTCGGGCGCCTCCTCGACGAACTCGACCATCTCCGGGGTGAGTTCCACGTCGCGGCCGAGGTCCTCGCTGACCTGCTCGGCGAGCGCGTCGAGGTCCGCGGACTCGACGTGCGCGTCGTTGAGCGCCTGCATGACCTCGCCGGCGTCGTCGCCGAACGCGGGGCCGAGCACGCTCATGTCGGCGCGCGCGCTGAACGCCAGTTCGCCCCAGCTCTCGCCCTCGTCGACGACTTCGACGCGGCGCGCGTTCAGGCGGTCGGTGAGCAGGTCGGAGTGTTCGCGGACGGCGCTCGCGACGCGGTCGTCGTCGGCGTCCACGACGATGCGCGTCACCGGCCAGCGGAGCTTCCGACCCGCCTGCTGGCGGGCGTGGCTGCCGGCTTCCTCGATGTCCCGCAGCGCCGCCACGTCGTCTTCGAGCGCGGGCTGGCGGTAGCGCTCCTCGACCTCGGGCCAGTCGCACATGTGGACGGTGTCGTAGGCGTCCTCGGCCGTGAGGTGCTGGTAGAGCTCGTCCGTCACGAGCGGTGCGTACGGCGCCAGCATCGCGGTGACTTCCAGCAGCGCGCGCTGGAGCGTGGCGTAGGCCGCGGTCTTCGACTCGGAGTCGCCCTCCTCCCACATGCGCTCGCGGACGACCTGCACGTAGTACCGGGAGAGGTCGCCCGTGACGAACTCCAGAATCTCGTCGAGGGCCTTGTGCTGCTGGAAGTCCTCCCAGTGGTCGGTCGCGTCGCCCTTGACGCGCTGGAGCGTCGAGAGCAGCCACTCGTCGACCGTCTCCAGGGAGACGTCGTCGACGGACACGCCCGCGTTCTCACCGCCGAACGGCTCGGGGACGTTCGCGTCGAAGTCGTCCATCGCCATGTACGGCCGCGGGAACCGGAACACGTTCCAGAGAATGTTGAGGTCCCGCTGCATGTTCTCGGTCTCCTCCCACGAGAACCGCATGTCTTGGCCCTGCGGGCTCACCGACAGCAAGAACAGCCGCATCGGGTCGGCGCCGTACTCCTCGATGACCTCGTTGGGCTCGATGGTGATGCCCTTCGACTTGGACATCCCGCGGCCGTCGGGCATGTTCGCGTACCCGTGCATGAGCACCTCGTCGTAGGGCACTTCCCCCATCGCCGCCGTGCCCATGCCGAGTTGCGACCAGAACCAGCCGCGGGTCTGGTCGTGGGCTTCCATGATGAGGTCCGCGGGCCACAGCTCCTCGAAGTCGTCCTCCTGCTCGGGGTAGTTCAGGGTGCCCCACGACGCCACCGACGAGTCCAGCCAGACGTCGAAGACGTCCGGGACGCGCGTGTACGTCGTACCGTCGACGGTGATGGTGATGTCGTCGACAGTGTCCTTGTGGAGGTCGACCGTCTCGGGGTCGATGTCTTGGTCGGCGAGTTCCGCGAGTTCCTCGCGCGTGCCGACGACGAGCACGTCGTCGACATCGCCGCTCCAGTCGCTCTCGGGCGTCCAGATAGGGACGGGAATGCCCCAGTAGCGCTGCCGGCTGACGTTCCAGTCCGGCGCGTCCTCGACGAAGTCGCGGAAGCGGTTGTCCCGCGCCCACTGCGGGTGCCACTCGGACTCGTCCATGTTCTCCAGCAGTTCGTCCTTGACGTCGGTGATGGTGATGAACCACTGGTCGGTGACAATCTGGATGATGCCCGTGTCGCAGCGCCAGCAGTGCCCGTAGGAGTGAGATACGGTCTCCTCGGCGAGCAGCGCGCCCTTCCCTGCGAGGTCGTCGATAATTCCCTCGTTGGCGTCCCGGACGAACTCGCCCTCGTACTTACCGCCTTCCGCAGTGTAGACGCCGTCCTCGCCGACCGGACAGAACACCGGCAGGCCGAGTTCCTCGCCGCGGTCGAAGTCCTCCTCACCGTGGCCGGGCGCGGAGTGAACGAGGCCCGTGCGGTCGGCCTCCACCCAGTCGCCGTGGTAGACCTCGTGCGTGCCGTCGGCGCCCACGGGGTTCGCGGGCACCTCGTCGGCCAGCGGCGGCGTGTACGACCAGCCGAGCATGTGGCTGCCCGTGAACGACTGTTCGACGTCGTAGTCGTCGTAGCCGCCCGCTCGTAGCACGTCCTCGACGCACTCCTCGGCGACGTAGAGCACGCGCTCTTCGCCGTCCTTCGTCGCGCGAACCTGCTGGTAGTCGCCGTCCTCGTCGACGGCGACGTACTCGTTGGCGGGAATCGTCCACGGCGTCGTCGTCCACACGACCAGCGACCCCTCGCGGTCGTCGAGGTCGAAGGTCACGTAGATGGAGGGGTCCTCGACGTCGTCGTACTCCACTTCGTTGTTCGCGATGGCGGTCTCGCAACGCGGACACTGACTGATGGAGCGCTTCCCGCGCTCGACGAGGTCGCGCTCGTGGACGCGGTCGAACGCCCACCACGCCGACTCCATGTACGACGGGTCGACGGTCTTGTAGGGGTTCTCCCAGTCCATCCAGACGCCGAAGCTCTGGAAGTCCGACTGCAGTCCCTCCAGATTCCGGTCGGCGAACTCCTTGCAGGCGTCGATGAAGTTCTGTTCGCCGTACTCCTCGATGTCCTTCTTCGACTCGAAGCCCAGCTCTTCCTCGACTTTCGTCTCGATGGGGAGGCCGTGCATGTCGTAGCCCGGGCGGTCGGTGACGTCGTAGCCCCGCATCCGGTGGTAGCGGATGTAGGCGTCCTTCAGCGTCTTGTTCCACGTCGTCCCCATGTGCGCGGCGCCCGACGTGTACGGCGGGCCGTCCACGAAGAAGAAGTCCTCGCCGTCCGCTCGGTGTTGCTTGGTCTGCTCGTACGCGTCGACGTCGTCCCAGTAGTCGAACACCCGGTCCTCGACGTCCTCGGGGTCGTACTGGTCGGGTACGTCGGCGAATCGGCTCATGGCGTACCCGTCTCGCTCGCACCTCAAAGGGTAATCGGTTGTACAGTCGCCCCCGGGTTACGGAAGTGCAAGGAGAAAGCCTCGCCCTTCAGGGCGGGGATGAATCCGACAATCGACTACACAATTCACCGTTCGATTGCACGGCAGGATATTCCACGTTGCGTCATCCACACCTTCAAGTAAGTTTGACAACATAGGTTACGTATGGCGAAACAGGTCGTCACCCGTACCTACACTGCTTCCATACGGAACCAGCAACAGGTGCAAGACGACCTTGACGCCCTCGGGTTCTCAGCCTCGAAACTCTGGAACGTTGGGCGGTGGGTCTGCGACCGTGTGTGGAGTGAAATCGGCCACATTCCCAGTCACACCGAACTCACCGCGTACCTCAAGAGCCACGAACGTTATGATGACCTGCATTCTCAGTCAAGTCAGCGAGTCCTTCAAGAACTCGCTGAGGCGTTCAACGGCTGGTACACCAAACGACGCAACGGAGATACACGGGCGAACCCGCCCGGCTACCGCAAACACGGTGACGAACACCCGCGAAGCACGGTCACGTTCAAGCAGAAAGGCTTCAAACTCGACACCGAGTACGGGAGAGTCCGACTTAGCAAAGGCTCGAACCTCAAGGAGTATTGGTCGGACTTCATCCTCTGCGAGTACCAGACCCGCCCCGATGTTGACCTCTCCACCGTGGAGAACGTCCAACAAGCCAGAGTCGTCTGGACTAGTGACGAGTGGGAGTTGCACTTCGTGTGCAAGGTCGAAATCGAGGTTTCTGAAGCACCCGGTGAGAAAACCGTGGGTGTTGACCTCGGTATCAACAACTTCGCCGCGCTCGCCTACGAGGACGGTCACAGCGAACTGTACCCGCTGAACTGTTTGAAGCAGGACGACTACTACTTCAACAAACGCATCGCTCGCTGTGATGACTCCGATTCCGAGCAGGCCACGCGGTTGAACCAGAAGAAGTCGGCTCGGCGCACCCACTACTGCCACACCCTCTCCAAGCACATCGTCGAACGGTGCGTAGACAAAGGTGTGGGAACGATCGTGGTGGGCGACCTCTCCGACATCCGCGAGGATGAGGAGAACGGCGAGTCAAAGAACTGGGACAAGCACGGAAACCTCGACCTGCACTCGTGGGCGTTCGACCGCTTCACCTCGATGCTTGAGTACAAAGCCGAGATGGAAGGCATCACGGTCGAGCAGGTATCGGAGCGTGATACATCGAAGTCGTGTTCGTACTGTGGTCGGAAGCGTAGCGCGAACCGTGTGGAGCGCGGGTTGTACGTCTGTGACGAGTGCGAGACGGTGGCGAACGCGGACGTGAACGGTGCTGAGAACATTCGACAGAAAGTATCTCCGAGTTCACCGAATCTGTCGGTGAATAGGAGTAACGGCTGGTTGGCACAGCCATCGACGTACCTGTTCGATTCAGAGAGCGGCTGCTTCGCACCGCGAGAACAGGTCACATCGTAGACCACAATATCCCAACGCGGGAATCCTCGCCCTTCAGGGCGGGGAGGATGTCAAGCGCTGCCGCCGCCGATTCGTGCGCGCACCTTGTCCGTGAACAGCATCGTGCCCGCGGCGATGGCGACGACCCCGATGACCGCCAGCCACACGCCCAGCACCGTCTGCCCGCTCCCGATTGTGGTCGCGCTCCGCAGTTCCGTGAGCACGCCCGTCCCCATCAGTCCCGCGCCAAGCACGGCGTACCCGAGCGTGACGGCGACGTCGAATAGCTCCGCGGCGTTGTTGAGCATGCTCCGGCGTAGCCTGCCGGCGCTCATAGCCTTTCTGTTCGAGACAGAAGGCTTAGTAGCGGTGACGCGCGTTCTCGCCACATGGGACGCTACGGCAACCTCGACTACTCGTCGCTCGTGAAACGCTCGACGCTCGCCAGCTTCGCGCTGTTCGTCGTCGGCGCGCTCGGCCTCGCGCTGGGCGGCGGCTCACTGCCCGCCTGGGAGCACGCGCTGCTGTTTGACGCGGAAATCATCGGCGTACTCGGTATCCTCGTCTGTCCGCTCGTGTTCGGCATCGTTCTCCCGCTCACGGAGTAACACGTTCTTCTCGCGCGTCGACACGCACGACGCTCTTACCCCGGCCAGCCAGCGCCACGGCGGTCGACGCAGTGTGCCGTCAGGACTAACACCGGCTGCGTCGTCTGCTCACGCATGGCCGACGCTTTCGAAGCGCTCGCCGACGCGGACGTTCGCGGCGACGCCACGTTCACGCTCGACGCCGAACACGCCACCGTCGCCTTCGGTCCCCACGACGACCCGCCGGGCGACCCCGCGGCCGTCGACGCGACGCCCGAGGAAGCCACGCGCGTGCTCGGGACGCCGCACCTCCTCGCGCAGTTCGAGGCGCTCGTGCGCGAGACGCTCCGCGGCCGCCTCCCCGAGGGCACCGGCGTCGTCGACCGCGGCGCCTCGGTGTCGCACCTCGCTCCCGTCTCGGTCGGCCGCGACGTCGACGTCTCCGTGACGCTGGTCGGCGTCGAGCGCCCGGACCTCTCGTTCGCGTGCCGCGCGGAGCGCGACGACGGCGCGTCCGTCGCCACCGGCGACCTCACGCTCCGCGTCGTCGACCGCGACCAGTTCCGGGACAGCGTCGCCGGGCGCCGACGCGAGTAGGCTTTTAATCGAGGCGGTCGTTTGGCCGCACATGAGCGAGGACTGCATCTTCTGTCAGATTGTGGACGGAGAGATTCCCGCGCGCGTCGTCTACGAGGACGCCGACGTGCTCGCGTTCCTCGACGCGAACCCGCTGGCGGCCGGGCACACGCTCGTCATCCCCAAAGCCCACCACGAGACGCTCGGGGACGTCCCGCCGGAGAGCGGCGAGATGATGTTCGCGGCGCTGCACTACCTCACGCCCATCGTCGAGGAGAGCGTCGACGCCAGCGGCAGCAACGTCGCGTTCAACAACGGCGAGGCCGCCGGGCAGGAAGTCCCGCACGTCCACGGGCACATCATCCCGCGCTTCGACGACGACGGCGGCCGCCCCATCCACGCCGTCGCGGGCGAACGCCCGGACCTCTCCGACGACGAACTCGACGACATCGCCGCCAACATCGCCGACAGCGCCGGCGAAGACTGACGAGGCGAACACACAAATTTTAGTGGCGGAACGCGGGGAAACTACTGGCATGCAGTCACGAACTGCCGCGCTCGTCGGTGTCGCCGGCGGCGCCGGCACCACCCGTACCGCCGTCGAAACCGCCGGCGTACTCGCCCGAGACGGCGCCAGCGTCGGCATCTTCGACGCCGCGTTCGCCACGCAGGGACTCGCACAGTACGTCGACGGCCGCATCGACACAGACGCCACGTCCCTTCTGATCGACCCGGACGTCGACCCCACCGCGGCGCGCCACGACCTCGCGCCCGACGCACCCGGCGAAATCGCTGCGTATCCCGCCTTCGCGCCGTTCGCGCGCATCGCCGAGGCGAAAGCGCCGAACGCGGCCGAACGCCTCGAAACGCGACTCGCGGCCCTCGAAGCCACCCACGACTACGTGCTCGTGGACACGCCGCCGGTCGCCGCGAATCAGGCCGTCGCCGCCGCCACGAGTGCCGACCGCGTCGCGGCCGTCCTCCCACCGGGTGACCGCGGCGTCGACAGCCTCCAGCGCGCCCGCGGCCGCCTCGCGGACGTCGGCACCGGCTTCGACCTCGCGGTCGCGAACCGCGTCGCCGACGCGCCACCGGACGCCGACCACGCCCTCCCCCCGCACGCCGAGACCGGAGTCCCCGGAGCGCCAGTCACGTTGGACGGAGATGGTGCCTATACCGCTGGAATCGCCGCGTTCGCCGCGTCGCTGTTCGACACCGAACTCGACGTCGAAATCGAGGACGACACGCTGCTGGACGCCGCCCGCGAGAAACTCGCCTGACTACGCGTCCGGCAGCGTCGCCGCCAGCGCGTCACGCTTCTCGACCATCGCGTCCTCCGCGTTCGACAGCGCGCTCTCGACGGCTTCCGCGGCGCCCTCGATTGGTTCGTGGGTCGCGACGTACGCCGCGAGCGCGAACTCCCGCTCGCTCGCGGCGGTGAGTTCGAGGGCGTCGGCGCGCGAGCACTCCGCGGCCAGCCAGTCGTCGAGCATCTCGCGCTGCAACGGGGAGAACGGGGACAACCCCTCGAACCCGAGGCGGTGCAGCGCCTTCGCCGCCGTCGTCGGCGCGACCCCGGCTTCGTCGGCGGCGTCACCGACGCTCGCACCGCCCGCGTACGCCTCCGCCATCGCCGCGGCCGCCTCGGCAGCCACCGGGAGGTCGTCGTCGAACGCGGTGAGTCGCGACGCCAGCGACTCCGTCGTCCGGTCGACGCTCGCAACCCCGCGCTCGCGCTGGCGCGTGGTCACCGTCACTCCCTCTGCGATGTCCGCCAGTCCCATACTGATTCGTTCTCCCCGCTAACACTTAAAATTACGAGTGGTCCGCGGTTGGACATCCACGCTACGCCCGACGAACGTACCGGTTATCAGTACGTTCCCAGCGCCCAGGAGCGGCGTTCACGGCGGTTCCAGCCCACGCTTAAATACTGCTTCCGGACCTACGTTCAGGTGATGAGCCAATCACTGACCTGTCCCGAGTGTCAGGGTTCCGTCCGCCAGCGAGCGACCGAACGCGTCTGCACCGACTGCGGACTCGTCGTCTCCGAGGACCGCATCGACCGCGGCCCCGAGTGGCGCAGTTTCGCTGACGACGACACCAACCCAGAGCGCACCGGCGCGCCGCTCACGCGCGCCAGACACGACCGCGGCCTCTCCACGGAAATCGGCCGCTCGACCCGCGTGAAGGGGCGCAAACGCCGCCGCCTCAAGCGGATGCGCCGCCAGCACAAGCGTGCCTCCATCCCGTCGAAAGCCGACCGCAACCAAGTGTACGGGTTCACCGAGATTCGGCGCCTCGTCGGCAAACTCGACCTGCCGCGCAGCGTCCGCGACCAAGCGTGTGCGCTGTTCGACTCCGCGCAGAACGACGGCCTGCTCCGCGGGCGCTCCATCGAGGGGTTCGCTGCCGCGGCCGTCTACGCGGTCTGCCGGACGAACGCGCTCTCGCGCACGCTCGGCGAAGTCGAAGCCGTCGCCCGCGCCGACGAGGGCGAACTCTCGGCCGCCTACGACGCGATGAACCGCGAACTCGGCCTTCCGACTGGACCAATCGACCCACGTGACTACCTGCCGCGGTACGCGACCGAACTCGACCTTTCCCAAGACGTCGAGCGCGCCGCCCGCGAGTACGTCGCGGAAGCCGAAGACAGGAACCTCGTCTCCGGGCGCAACCCCAGCGGCGTCGCCGCGGCGTGCCTCTACACGGCCGCCTGCGACCGCGACGTTCCGCTCACGCAGGCCGACGCCGCCGACGTCGCGGACGTGACGCCGGTGACGCTGCGGTCGACGTACGACGACCTCACCGAGTAGCGCTACTGCGTCGCCCGCACTCGTTCTGCCAGCGCCGCGAACCGCGTCACAGCCGCTGCCTCGCCGTCGGCTGCCGCGACCGGGAGTCCCGCGTCCATCGCCGCCGCCACCGACTCCTCGTCGGGCACCGCGACCACGGGCGCGCCCAGCGCGTTCGCCACCTCCTCGCCGGCGCTGTCCGCTCGGTTGTACGCGACGGCCGCGAGTCCCGCGTTCAGTTCGACGGCCAGTGACCGCGCGCGGAGCGCGTCCGCCAGCGCCGCGCGGTCCGGCGTCGTCACGAGCACGCAGGCGTCCGCGACCAGCAGCGGCAGGCCGACATCCGCACGCAGGCCCGCGGGACAGTCCACGACCACGTCGCCGTAGGCATCCGCGACAGCATGAAGCGCGTCCACCAGCCGTCGCGGGTCGCCCTCGCGAGCGCCAGCAAGCGTCCGCCCACAGGGGAGCACGTCGACTGCGCCGGACTCGCGGACCGCCTCCACCGCGTCGGCACGGCCCGCGAGCACGTCGTGGAGGTCCGGCCCACGGCCCGCCGGCACGTCCGCCATCCCGAGGTCCGCGTCCACGAGCACCGCCCCCAGTTCGGCCGCGAGGTTGAGCGCCGTCGTGGTCTTCCCGACGCCTCCCTTCCCGCCGCAGACAGCCAGAATCACTCCACGTCCTCCCGGAGGCGACTCGCGCGCGCCGCCAGCGCCGCCACACCGTCGCGGTCGGCATCCGTCGTCTCCCCGGTCGTCGCGCGCTCGTCGACGGCCGCCAGCCACTCGCGGACCGCCTCCGGGAGCACCGTGGTCGGCGGGCTGACGGCGTCGGCAGGCGGTCGCGGGTCGCCGAGGTCCGCCAGCGTCTCCGCCGCGGTCGGCTCACTCTCTCCCGCCCGTTCGCTCCACGTGACCTCGACCGGCGGGTCCGAGGGGAGCGCGGGCGTCGCGTAGCCCAGCGGTTCCGCTGCGCCCGCCGCGACGACGCCCTCCCAGCCGCCGTCGTCCCACCCCAGTGCCGGGACTCCCTGTTCGCGGGGCGGCAACACGGGGCCGTCACAGCGATTCGCGACTCGAACGCGCTGGGCGTGCTCACCGTCGTTGAGTACGCGGACCGCGACCAGCGTCACGCCGCGCTGCCGGTGAGTCGCCGTCTCCAACTCCATGCTCGGGAGTGGCCGCGCTCTCGGGCTTAAACTTCCACCAGCGCGACCGGCGCGTCGAGCGCCGCGGCCGCTCGCGACGCGTTCTCGAACTCGCAGGCGACCACGAGCGGTGCGCCCGGGCGGGCGAGCCGCGCGGCCGCAGCCCCGGCCACCCAGTCCGGACCCGAGAACTCCCGGGGCGGGGCCGGCTCGCTCGACACGGGCAGCGCGTCGAGAGCGGCCCGAAAGCGGTCGCCGTACACGTCCGCGAGTTCTCGCCGCGCCGCCCGCCGGAGGTTGTCCCGGCGGTCCGCCAGTGACAGCCGTCGCTCGCGGGCGTCCCGCGCTTCGCGCGCTCGCTCCCTGGCCGCCGCCAGTTCCTCTTTGGCGGCGTGGTGGTCGGTCTCCAGCGCGGCGAGTTCGCGGGTCGCCTCCCGTAACGCGGCTTCCGCGTCGCCGGCGTCCGCGTCGCTCTCTCGCTGGGCTTCGACGCGGCCGCTCGCCCGCGCCACGCGCTCCCGGAGGCGGTCGACGTCGCTTGCGGTCTCAGCAACGCGCTCGCGGACAGCCGAGAGGTCCACATTTGGGGCGTCGATGGCCGCGAGGTCGTCCTCGGCGGCTCGGAGTTCGGCGTCGTACTCGGTCGTCGCGCCGCGAGTGCGCGCCGCGGCCGCGAGCGCCGCGACGGGCGCGACCGACATTCCGCGATGGAGGAAGCCGACGCGCTCGTGGACGGGTCGCGGGCTGGCGCACGCCACCCGGTCGTCGTCGGCGTCTCGAACCGCTGCCGCCACGGACGCCGCAGTGACGTTGACGTCCCGCAAGTCGAGCGCTCGGCCGCAGCGCTCGCCACCAGCGAGGTCGACTCTCATAGCTCCTCGTCGGCCATCGACTCGGGGTCGGGATGCTCGCTTCCCGACGCGAACTTCGCGTACGGCGTGCTCGCGGCCTCCCGGTCCTCGTAGGCGGTGGCCGCCTCCCGCACGCGCTCGGGGACGTCGCTGAACTCGTTCAGCGGCGCGGTCCGCTCGACCTGCACGTCGCCGGCGTGTTTCTCTCGGAGGCGCAGCGCGTGGAACGCCGCGAGTTCGGTCTCCGCGAGCAGCGCCGCGCGCCCGAACCGCCGGACGACGGAGTCCTCGTGCGTCGAGCAGACGTTGCGCAGGCTCTGCCGGGCGGCCTGCGAGTGTGTCGCGACCAACAGCACGACCTGACACTCTACTTGGTGCTAAAAATTAGTTTCGAACGCGTGGAATCAATTTGCCGGTTCGACGCGAAACTCGGGGGATTCGTCGACCCGCGCGGCGACACGCTCGCGGGCAGCGGCCTTCGACTCGGCAACGACGACGACGCCCTCCACGCGTGGGTCGCCGGTCGCCCGGTACGCCGACAGGTCGCCGTCGTCGAACTCCGTCGCGTACGTCCGTAGCACACCGAGCACGCGGTCCTCCACGTCGCCCAGCGAGGCGTCGCCAGCCTCGAAGTCCGCGAGCGCGTCCTCGACGTTCCGCAGCGCGCTGATTCGATCCATCTATATCGCCCGCAGGTGGTCCTTGTTCGGCTGGTAGAGCTCGCCTTTCTCCTTGAGCTTCTCAATCTCGTGTTCGGCTTTCGAGGCGTCCATCCCGACCTCCTCGGCGCGGTCGAGCACCTCCTCGACGGGCGCGCCCTCGTCGAACTCGTCCTCGATTTCCTTGATGATTGCTTTGACGTTCTTCACGCGGTCGCGCTGGGTCTTCGAGCGCCCGGTCTCGACGACGTCGGCGTCGTACTCGCCGGTCTCCGGGTCGACGCCGATGTCCTGGAGACACGACCGCACGATCTCGATGACGCGCTCGGCGTCCTCCTTCTCGACGGTGTCCGAGAGCCGGACGCGCGCGGACGCCTCGCCGAGTCGCACCAGGGCTTCCAGTTGGCGCGCGGTCACCGGGACGGGCGAGTCCTCGCCCTGCCCCTCCGCGCGCAAGTCCACGTAGAACTCCTCGATGGCGTCCCGCGCCTCGTCGGTCATCGTCGGATAGCAGTTCCGCCGCGAGTACGCGATGTACTTCCGCAGCAGCGACGCGTCGATGGCGGGCGCGACGTTGTCGGTCTCCGCGCTAACCTCGTCCTCGGTGTGGTTCGCGCTCGCGAGCTGCTCCTGCTGGGTGTTGAGTTCGCCCGCGTAGTTCGTCTGGAGGATGTGCTGGGCGAGCTGCGCGTCCTCCTCCGGGTCGGGCTCGTCGGTCACCGTGAAGATGAGGTCGAACCGGGAGATGAGCGCGGGTTCGAGGTCGATCTGCTCGCCGATGGGCTCGTACTGGTCGAAGCGGCCGTACTTCGGGTTCGCCGCGCCCAAAAGCGAACAGCGGGCTTTGAGCGTGGCGTTGATACCCGCCTTCGAAATCGAGATCTTCTGCTGTTCGAGCGCCTCGTGCATCGCCGAACGGTCCTCGGAGTTGTGGACGACCATCCCGTTCGCGACGAAGTTGTGCGTCCCCGCGACGGTGAGATCGTACACTTTCGGCTGTTCGCGCCGCTCGATTTCGGAACGCAGCCGGTCCACCTCGCTGCGGACCTCGTGGATGCGGTCGAGTGCGGCGTCTGCGACCTCGACGAACCGGTCCGTCTCGACGTCCTCGTTCAGCCACCGCGTCACCGTGCTCTGGTTCACGCCGAGGTCCGCCGCGAGTGCTTCGTGAGCGATTCCGTGCCGCGACAGCGCCGTCCGGAGCGCGCTCCACGAATCGACGCTCGGTTCTCGAGCGAGCAGTTCGTCTGCGACCTCGACAGCCTCGTCCTCCGGGACACCGAGGCTGTCGGCGAGTTCACCGCGCAACACCGGAATCCGGTCATCCTGTTCGTCCGGCGAAACGGACTCGACGCTAGCTACTCGCCGCCACTTCACGTCCCCGTAAACGATCTCGCGGAGACCGGTAAGCTCCGTCTCCGCGGCACCCTCGACGACCTCCCGGAGCCGCGACCGGACCGTCGTGAGCAAGCGCTCGTCCTCGCCCCACAGCCGGGAGATTTGCTGCTGGCTGAACGCAGTTCCGGTCGCGAGTTCGTCCTGAGAGACGTGATAGCGGTCCCGGAGGCGCTTGAGTGTCCGCCAGTCGGCGTCTGTCACCTGCTGGCCGTCTCGATCGGCCGCGCGTCGCCGTGACTCGAAGGCGTCGAGGACGTCTCGGGCCAGCCGGATCGAGACGTTCGCGTCGCCGTTCTCGAAGTTGCAGTACGTCACGTCATCGATGCCACACTCGGACTGGTGCAGACGTAGCGACTTTCGGGCCGCCTCGAGCCGTCCGCCAATGCCCGGGACCACGTCCCGAATCGTCCGCTCGCCGGACACGCGTTCGACAGCGTCCTCGAGTGCGTCCTGCTTCCGGTCGAGCGTGAATCCGACGCACTGGTCGAACGCGGCCAGCGAGTCCGCGTCCGTGATCGCGAGCTGGTAGATGTCGCGTTTGTCCTCGTGTTCCCGGTGGTGGAGCTGGCTGGAGACGCCGAACTCCAACAGGAGGTGTTTCACGCCGAGCAGTAGTTCGTAGCTCGCGGAGTGGATGCGGAGCTGCCGGTCGCCGACCGCCCCCTCGCTGTCGGCGAGTGCGCGAACGAACGCCGCCTTCGCTGTCCGCGACGACGCCGTCACGTCGTCCGGTAGCGTCTTTCCGTCGTACGTCTCGCGGTTCATCCCCGCGTCGAGTACCCGGTCGGCGTGTTCTCGGCCGTGGACGCGGACGGTGTCGACGCCGTCGGCGCGCTGCTCGCTCGGCGGGCGCGTCGGCTCGGTGTCGAACGTGCTCCGGGCAGCATCCTCGAAGTCCGCGAGCAACTGTTCTTCGGCGTTCGTGAATCTGATTCCGTAGACCCCCTCGCTGCGGTCGTAGTAGAGGTTCCCGTCGCCGGCGAGATAGCCCAGGACCGCGGCGAATTCCGGCTCGATGCCGTCCGCTCCGGACGAGACAGAGGGCGGTACTGACGCTTCGGTCACCGACCCGCCGTCGGCCGTCGCCCCGGACAGCGACCGCGGGACGTACACCCAGTCGTCGTCGGAGAGCTCCTCGGCCGGCTGCTCGACGCGCTCGCCGTTCTCGAAGGTGAAGAACGGGTGGTCGGCCGTCGCGGTCAGTCGCTCGCCGGACTCCAGTGTCACCTCGACGAGCTCGCTCGGAGCGTCGTACTCGTGGACGGCCGTCACGGGGCGTTTTTCGATTCGTCCGGATTCCGTCATCGTCCAGACGTCGGCCTCGACGCCCCGAATCGTCCGGCCGTTCGGCAACTCCTCCAGATCACCGGACTCGGCAGCGTCGACGGCGAAGTCCCGAATTCTGCTCACTCGGTCGTCAAAGTGGACCAGCGTGTCCCCCGTCACACATCGCATCTTGTCGAGTTCGTCCACCGCCGCGACGCCCTGGTCGGCGAGCACGAGCGCGCCGGCTTCCAGCGTCCACTGCTGGCCGTCCCCGAAGTCGTCGCGGACCGCCGCCGCCGTCAGCCCGGCTGAGCTAGAGCCCTTACCGGAGGTGTAGACGGAGCGCGGCGCGATGTTCTGGACGTAGGAGATGAGCGCGGAGTTGTGCGAGACGACGCCGTTCGAGACGTACGCGTGCGTCCCTTCGACTTCGATGTCGTAGACCCACTCCTCGGCCGGCTCGACGGCCTCGATGGACTCGATTCGGTCCCAGTCGACCGTGGGTAAACTCGCTCCTATTTTGTCATTAGGTCGCTCGACTACACGCCCGCCGTCCGTTACGATTTGTTCGGTTTGGAATCTCTTCGAATCGGCTGCAACCGCTTCACCTTTCTCGAGATTTTCTGCTCGTACCGCTTTCGGTCCGCGGCCCCGACGGACAAACAGCGGGTGCGAGGGCGTCACTTCGAGTTCGCGCCCACTCGACGTGCGAATCCGATACATCTGGTCTGGTGCTTCTCGCTTCCAGACTCGGGTCGCTCGCCGTTCGGTGAGCGTTCCGTCGGCGTCCATCGAGAGAACCGGCAGGTCGGCGTCGTCGTACACGCCGTCGTCGACCGGCTTCGGGTTTTCGAGGTTCTCCTCGACGATGTCCCGAATCGGGCGCTCGGTACCGTCAGCGAGCGTCACGTTCGTGTCCCCGTCGAGGCACTTCCCCGTCCCGGGGTCCCCGATGAGGAGCATGTGGAGGTCGCCGCGGATGCGGGACTCGTCGGGGAGGTGTTTGGTGACGCCGGAGAACAGCTGGAGAATCATCGCGAGCTTGGCCTCCCGGTGGCCGTAGATGGAGGGGGCCATCGAGTCGACCATCTGCTCGTAGATGTTCTCGCGGTTCGAGATTTCGACGATCTGCTGTTTGTCCTCCTCGGTGATGTTCATCTCGTCGAACTCCTCGTCCTCGATGACGACCGACGTCCCCTCCATGTAGAGGTCGAAGACGGGGGACTCGTTGCTCCCCTCGCTCTGGTCGAGGCGGAGCACGCCCGCGACGGTGACGTGGTCGCCGGGCGTCACTTCGCCGGTGATGTCGTCGGTGACGTGCACGTCGATGCTCTGGGGGGTTTCGCCGCCCGCCAGCCCCTCCGGGGACTCCTGAATCCGGAGCTTCTGGGAGTCGACGAACTCCGAGCGCTCGGGGTCGAGTTTGAACGGCCCCTGTCGCTCGCAGGACTCGCACTGGTAGGGCTCTTGGAAGCCGGCGTCTCCCTGGGGCACCTCGGTTTCGGCGCCGCAGCGCTGGCAGACGAACACCGCGCGCTCGATTTTCGGGCGGACGTCCGTCGCCTTCCGCACCATCCCCTGCACGCTGACGAGCGTGTTGAGGTGTTCGGCGCGAATCGCCCGGATTTCGGTGTGCTCGTCGAGGTTCTGGACGCGCACGTGGGCCTGCCCGAGGCTGACGTCGACCGGGAGGTCGTAGAGGCGCAGCGCTTCCTCGGCGGCTTCCCGGAGGTCGTCGGGGTGGTTGATGTAGTCGTCGGCCAGGTCGGGGTCCATCTGGTAGAGGTCCCGCCAGTCGAGGTGGAGGGACTTCGACTCGCGGGGGTACTTGCGCGCGAGCTCCGCGACGTCGTCGCTGTAGTACCGGCGGTAGAACTCCTCGAACCTGTCGACGAGTTCCTGGTTTGCGGCCTGGGCCATTCTGTCCACGATAGGTAACGCGCGCTCGCCTAAGAAGGTTCGCAAACCGGGGTGGAAGTGAATCCACGCCCGAACAGGTATCCCGCTCTGCTGAGAACCCCCGACAACTCCGGAGTCGTCTGATGACAGGACTGGTGTTCGCTGGCTACGTCGCGGTGTTCGGTGTGTCGGCGCTGGCGTGCGTCGCGGGGCTGTCGCGGGTCGAGCGCGTCGAGGACCCCGACACGCGCCGCGGGCTCGCCGCGCTGCTCGTGACCAGCGGCGGCTGGGCGGCGGCGCAGGCGGGGTTCCTCGTCGTCCCGTCGATACAGCTCAAGGTCGCGGTGTACACCGCGGGGCTCGTCTTCGGCATCGCGACCGTGGGCGCGTGGCTGTACTTCTGTTCGGCGTACACCGGCCGGGCGTTCCACCGCGACCCGACGGTTCGGCGAGCCGCCGTCGCCGTCTTCCTCGCCGTCGTCGCGGTGAAGCTCACGAACCCTTGGCACGGCTTCTACTTCGGCGTCGAACAGGTGTCGGCGCCGTTCCCGCACGTGGCCATCGAACACTACGTCCTCCACTGGGTCGTGATGGGGACGGCGTACGCGCTCGCCGCCGTCGGCTACTTCATGCTGTTCGAGCTGCTCGGGCAGACGGGCTACGACACGCGCCCGCTGCTCGCGCTCGTCGGCATCACCGGCCTCCCGGTCGCCGCGGATGTCGTCGGTGCGTCCACGACGCTCGTCCCGGCGCTCAGCTACGAGTCGGTTGGCGTCGCGGCGTTCGCCGTAGGCGTGCTGTTCGTCTACCTCGACCAGTTCCAGGCCGTCCAGCTCGCCGGCGACGTCGAGGACGCGGTCGTCTTCCTCACCGAGGACGACGAGATTCGAGACACGAACGAGCGCGCCCGCGAACTGTTCCCCGCGCTGGCGGGCGCGACCGGCGAACCGCTCGACGCGGTCGTCCCCGAAGTCGCCGACCGACTCGCCGGCAACCGGGACGTCGTCGAACTCGGCCGGAACGGGGAGCGGCGGTTCTACCAGGTGTCGGCGACGCCGTTCACGTTCGGGCGGACGCGCGTCGGGCGGATGGTCGTCGTCACGGACGTCACCGGCGAGGAGACCGCGCGCCGCCGCATCGAGCGACAGAACGAGCGCCTCGGGCGCTTCGCGAGCGTCGTCAGCCACGACCTCCGCAACCCCCTGAACGTCGCCTCCGGGCACGTCGACTTGGAGCGGGAGACCCGCGACAGCGAGCACCTCGACGCGGTGGCGCGGGCGCTGGACCGCATGGAGCAAATCATCGAGAGCGTGCTGTTGCTCGCCCGCGAGGGCGAGGACGTCGGCGAGTACTCGCGGGTGTCACTGGCGACGCTCGCGGAGCGCGCGTGGTCGTCCGTCCCGGCCGAACACGCCACCCACGTCGTCGACACCGACCTCGTGTTCGACGCGGACACGGACCGCGTCGTCCAGATTCTGGAGAATCTCTACCGGAACAGCGTCGAGCACGGCGGCCCGGAGGTCGCGATTCGCGTCGGCGCCCTCGACGACAGCGAGGGGTTCTACGTCGAGGACGACGGCCCCGGCATTCCCGCCGAACACCGCGAGGACATCTTCGAGTTGGGGTACACGACCGGACAGGGGACGGGCCTCGGGCTCTCGATTGTCGAGACGATTGCGTCCGCCCACGGCTGGGGCGTCTCGGTGACGGACGCCGAACACAGCGAGACGGGCGCGCGCTTCGAGGTTCGCGGCGTGGAAACCGCCGCGGAGTGACGCCGACGACGGCGAGGCGGGCGTCGGCCGACGCAGCCCCACTCAGGACGCCACGAGGACGACCGCCGCGACCGCCAGCACCAGCCCCGCGACGTTCGTCGCGGACAGCGCGGCGTCGAAGTAGAGCACGCCGACGACCGCCGGAATCACGAAGTACAGCGCCACGATGGCGGAGACGACAGCCATGTTCCCGCGCGCCAGCGCCGCGTAGAAGCCGATGGTGCCCGCGGCCAGACAGACCCCGGACACCACGGCGAACGCGAGGTCCACCCGGGAACCCGTCATCGGCTGTCGCGTCCACAGCGCGTACCCGCCCGCGACCGTGATGCCCGCGACGTAGGAGACGAACACCGCGTTCACCGCCGTCATGCTCCGCGTCGCCACGCCGGCGGTGACCGCCCACGCGCCGTACAACACGAGCGCTACGACCGCGACGAGAATCGACGACCCGACCATACAGGTCGGTTTCGCGTGCGCCGGAAAAACGCCGCGTTCGAGAAGACTCATCACCGTCGAACACCTCTCGTCGCGTGTGTCCGAGACGCTCCACACGCAAGTGCTGGCCGTCGTCCCCCCGGAAGACGTCGACGACCACGACCTCCAGCCCGCGCTCCGCGACCTCGCGGCCTCGCGGTACGTCCTCGTCTGTCGGAAGGGCGGCGCGCCGTCGTGGCCCGAACGCATCAAGTCGTTCCTGCTGCGCGACCCCATCGAAGCCGTCACGCTCGTCGCCGACGACGCGCCCGAGGAAGGCGCGGAATTCACGGCGCGCGTCGAGGAGACGGAGATGGTCGGCGTCTACGACGTCGTCGGCGTGGAGTGAGGAAATCCATTCGACTATCTGCCGTAACGCCCGCTTCTGTTCGTCTCTCGGTAGACGTATCGGCGGGCAAGTCACACCGTAATTGATTCTCTTGACTATCGAGCAAAAAGGGCCAAGTTCACCGAAAACCATCAAAAATACCGGCCTGATTCACGTCTCGAAGCAACACATCTCGTCGCGACTCAACAAAATGGCCGACCACGGGCTGCTGTATCGGCTTCCGAACGGCGTGTACGGGCACTGAGGAGGGGAAGGCGTACCTCGAAGGCGAGTACGACGCGGAGGCAGAGGAGTTCACCAAGGAGGCGGACGCCGAGAAGTACCAGCTCGGCGACTCCGAGACGGAGGCCAACGGAGCATGAATGTGCGTCGGACAGGCGACTGGATGACGACGCTCGACGACCGGATTCTCGAATACCTCGACACGGACGCAGCTGCGACGCCGCGGACTATCGCACGGTCTCGTCGGCGACCCGTGAGCACGCAGAAGATTCGCGAGCGGCTTCGCGTGCTTGCGCAGGCTGGCTACGTCGACCCGTAGACCGACGACTACGGCCTGTTCTCGCTCACTATTTGGGGGCGGTTCTACCTGGATAGGGAGGCGCGCGCTGACCAGATCGTGCCTGAGCCGAGCGCGCAGCGACCCGGCTATGTGCTGGCTTAGTCCTCGGAACCTTCGTTGAACTCCAGCTCGTCTGTCACGGTGCAGAGAATATCACGTACGTGTTCGGCCTTATCTTCTCTATCGAGCCGATTCACAGCGAGATTTACGAGCTGACGACTTGCGGTCGGCTATATATCGAAGACGAGATTGATGCTCGACATCAGCCGCGACCCCCGCTGGACATGTTCTATAACTAATTGCGTTATAGCTAGTTAGTTGGCTTCTGGAGTATCACTACCCATTCACAGTCAATCACTCCGCTTCCATGGTCTCTACCTTGGAAGAGGTCACGATTAGTAATCTCATCCCAAGCAAATCCTATCAGGTTGAATCCTTCATCTGATTCAAGATTTCCACCATGGCCCTCAAACTGGCCGAGATTCTGTGCGATATCTGCCACGTAGCGGTGACTACTGATATGCCGTCCACTGATGGTATTTTCCCCGATAATGAAAAAGAAATGAGCGCCCCGCTTGAGATGCTCGTAGCTCCGGGTTAACGCTCGTAGGATGTCGTGAGCGAAGAACCGCCAAGTTGTGTATGCTCGACGATTGGCTTCAGTTAGATGTCCCTCGTGGATTTCTTCTATATCTTCATCAAGAGCTGGGAGACTTGTGGCATTAAATAACTCTGTAGAACCCTTCCAACGATCACGAAGAGAGCCCGGAAGGTCTATCTCCGCCTCGCTAATCCTCGAAGCGTTTGTGCCAACTATAGACCGGCGTAACTCATCGGCTTCAAATTCATCTTCGATTAGATCGTAAATCCAGAATAACCGCAGCTTCGTGCCCCGATAGTAATTCATCGCGTTGATGTATGGGGGTGAGGTAATTGCTAAATCGACTGATTCTGAGTACTCCGGATATTGGAATTCACGCGCGTCTGCTAGACGGATATCTATCTTTGCTTGATGTCGTGGATTAGATTCCAGGTCGTCAATATCTTTCTCTGGGTATACGGCATCCCATAAATCCTCTAACCGGTCTTTACTGTCGGCTAGCTCTTCCTGATAAACCGAAACCGCGCTTTGTGGGTGCTCCCCTGCAGATATTTTTTCCTTTATATCTGGCGACTTATATGCCTTCGATACGCCAGGATCTGCATTTGATACTTCATAGACGGCATTTGCTAGCATCAGAACGAGCCACCTCTTGATTTTCTTCAGCAGCGAGGTTGAACCCTCTTTGATTGCTTCTTCCTCAAATCGAGTCAGGTTCTCATATGGGTTGAACTGATCTGTGAATTCTTGAATGACCTTTCTAACAGCAGTTAGCTCTCTTTGAGCGCTTTCCTCGAACCAATGGCCCTTATTGGTCTGATCAAGAAACTCGACATCATATTCTTCGAATTTTTCACTTGTGTCAACCCTTTCTAAATGGGCGGTAAGCTCCGTCACCACTTCATCTAGTACCGTATGTGGTACCGGACTTGTTGACACTTCACTAACTAACTTTGAGAGTGGGTTAATTTCCACACCAAGGTAGTTTCGACCCTTTATCTTCGCTTCCACCCCTGTTGTTCCACTTCCGGAAAACGGATCCATTACTGTAGTTTGCTCGCCCTTAACGTTCCTCACGCTGCTGAATTGCTCGATAATATATTCCGGTATTTGTGGAATGAATATTGCAGGATGTTTGTGAAGAACATGTGTTAGATACTGTGTGTCTTTAACAGAGGATAACGCTCGAAAATCCATCTCTGGATACTCTAGATGTTCTTGGCCAGGTACTACCTTGAGCGGATAAGTTGGAAACTTCCGATCATCTGAGATCGCGGGAGAGGACTCAAAGCCAAAATCAAAATCTGAGGTAGAGTCACCATCGCTAAGTGAACCGCTGAGGTGAGTTTGCTCCGACTGCGACGTCTCCTCGTCCATCTTGTAATGTAACTCAACAGGCGGGGATATAAATTTGGCTTGGAAGAATGACCTCCGTTCCCTTCTGCCATTTTGTGGTTGAGTAGTCCAATAGATTAATCAGCATAGAATAAGTTCGCTGTAATAATGCCAGCATTGGGCTTTCTAGAAGCTCATGAGGAAAGTGAATTTAGGGCACCAATTACCCAACGAGGGTATAACTCTGAATTCTTCCACAGGATTGATCAGCTATTTAATGACCTGGGGAAATCTGATCCCGGCGTAGATCTGGATGACCGAGACCGTATCAAAGCTAAAATTCTTAGAACAGGTCCTTGCCCCTCTAATGCTAGGGTGTACCACCAGTTTAGCACTCCGCCAGAATTTGAAAACTCAGACGATGAGGTTAGCGAAATCCTCGGTCGTGAGGTAAATGTAACACGACGTGAAGCAGGGAACCTCTTCGAAGAATGGGTCGATAAAGCAAATCGCGCGTTTAATCAATGGCTATCCACACAGGATCCGTCCGCGTTGGAAGAACCGGATATCCCGGAAAATCTTAGAGAATTTTATCTCGATAGAACCACGGATATATCCAAGAAAGTTGATGAGCTCGATATCGATTTAGAAGCTCTAAAAATTGATGTCCAACACTCTGTTTCAACTGACTATTTTCATGATGCAGAACCAGATGGCGCATGGTTGCCGGACGAACTTCCCGGGGGCGTTTTTGAATCGAAAATAAGCGTTCCAGATAGTCCGATTGACCGTCATCTACTCGCGGGGTATGCTGTTCACGTCGAAAGAGACAGTGATATCCCAGTTAACTATGGTATTTATCTTAGCTTAAATGAAGAATTGTCTGAACTACGGATTGATCGAGTGTATGTTGATGATGTCATACGAGAGCAGATAAGAACAAATTTGGAACGGTTCACTAGCCTAGCGTTCGACAGTATAACTGAGGATGAGTGGGATAACTCTGAACCACTCAAGGACCGATTACTTGAACCTGAAGAGCCAAAGTATGCGGGGGCATGTACTTCTTGTCTCTACGCTAATGCCTGCCATCAGGGAGGGAAATACTACGACCTTAGAAATGATATTTATAATGATCTAACCAATCTAAAACTGAGCGGCTCGCATATTCTGAAGGTTCTGGAAAAAGTCGCTTCTGGAGCTCCAGCGAGACCGGATGTCGCTGCGAGTGTAATGGAGGTCTTCCCAGACAAAAGTAAGAAGAGCGTTTTCCGAGGTATGGCCATCCCGACCCTGACAAGACTCCATCTAATAAGGGTTGAAAATGATGGACAAAGCATTAATATTGCTCCAAATGGACAGATGATTCTTCAAGCTGAGAACCAAGAAGAGCAAATCCGACGCTTGGCGACTTCAATTCGAGATTACGTGGTATGTGAGCTCAGTCTAACTGGTGACGCTCTGCGATACTTTGAGGATTACGGAGACGAAGTCTCTACAGGAGAATATCCTAATTTCACTCCCGCCCTAGAGCGGTTCAGGAATCAATATCTGGATTATTTCAATATTGACCTGCCAGAGTCTGATGATGGTAACCCACACTTGATTGACCATCTATATCGGGCAGGTGGATTGTACCAGTATCTAATTGATGAAGACTCTCGACGAGAACTAATCCAGATTTCGTTGCCGAATGATCGGCGAATCCAGTATGATTATGCTCGGCGAAAGGTGCTGAAAGAATTAGATAATAGAGACGAACACGCTAGTTCTTGGCTCGTGGATGAACTTATCTGGAGAGAATGGTCTTCAAAATCTCGGGCAATTGATTTAATGGAGGGTTCCACAATGTCCAATACAAGACTCATGAGGAACGCACGAATTTACGATGCAATACTGTTGACCGAGCCGCAAACGGGTGATAGTTAAACATGAACCAAGATGAGCCTCAACAGGTCAAGGACTTACTCCCGAACGCGCCCTTCCAATTGGGCGGTGGTTTGGACCTTGATACTGGACGTGAAACCTTTGTCGCCCTTGATCAACATAAACGGTTCAAGGAGCACGTTCAGAAAAATCGAGTAAGAGGGGTCTGTGTCTATCCACTATCTGGCCCTGTTGGCATCGGTCGGACATGGACGCTTGCTTGGCTAGCTAGGCAAGCCGTTGAGAATGATTTAGATACTGATGAACGCTGGGAAGCCGCACTAGTATCGGACCTTGGTGGGGGGGAAGTTCGAGATCTTTATCAATCTATTTTCTCGGCAACCGAATATCTGCGTGGTGAAGTGGAAGAAGACTTACCGACTGGGACCGATTCAATTTCCGGTCGAGGACGGGAAGGAATTCTCAACCACGCAGTCATGAACCGCGAGAGTTGGGCTGTCCTAACTGGAAATAAGGGACGGTTCCCCAGTATCTCAGGGATAGATGAAAAACCGAAGTGGACGCAAAGAGAGGTGCAAACTGACTTCTTGAGAAGATGGCTAACGCGATTATACGACACGGGAGTCGATAATTTATTAATTCTTATTGACGAGTTCGAGACTACAGTAACCCGACTGAGTTCGAATAAGATGACCGACTTCAGTGACGGTCTCCGTAGACTTTACGACGTAATTGAGCAAGAGGATAACGTTCCTAATGTGGAGATCATCATTAGTGCAACTACGCAAGCAGCAACGAAGATTGATCCAACTGCTTCGTCAAAGGATTTGCCAGGTTGGTTGACTGCACTCGAATCCCGAATGGTTCGTGGATTCAGCTTGGGTAAGATTAGCGAGGATGATGCAAAACAAATAGCATCTCGCGTTATCGACTACAGACGGACCGTTGATCTTGAGGATCAATTTGAGCCGTATACTGAGGCTTCAATTGAAACTGCATTCGATGGCAGTGATGGATTGACCCGAAGATTGGGTGAAATACTTAATGAGATGTACATAATTGCGTATACGGAAACCCAGATTGATGAAGAAATCGCCCGAGAGGCCGTTGAAGCTTTGGACTATGACTTGAGGATGCTTGATTAGACCTGATTGAGTTAGTAAATATATACGCGCTCAAAATCTATATTATGTCTATCTGATTAGAGTTGCAGAACCTTCTCTCACCCGCTGCTGTGCTATCACCGAGTACTTCCTGAACGTATCTCAGCTACTCTAAGTCGTCACGAGAATGCGCTCAACCTCGCGCTCGTAGAGGACCGAAGTGCTGCGAATTCCACGGCCTACAGCCCGTACAGCTCCGCTCGCTCCAGTTCTCGGTTAATCGTCGGCCGCGAACTGTCCAATCGCTCGGCAGCCTTGCGCTTCGAGAGTTCGTCTTTCTGCACCATGTCGAGTACGAAGACGACGTCGTGGTAGTTGTCGGCCTCGACGAGCCGGCCGTCGTCCTTCTCCAACCCGAGCGGCGCGGGGCCGTGGTGGTAGTCCTCGTTGGCCTGTCGCGCAGCTCGCCGTCCTCGGCGTCGGCCATCATCTCTTGGTAGCCGGAGCGCTCGGTGTTCGTGCCAGTGGACTTGTCGCGGTAGATCGAGAGGTCCGCGCCGAACTCGCGCTCGATGTCGTTGCCGGCGCGTGAGATGGAGTCCGTGAGTGATGCTTCTGTGTCTTCGTTGAGCAGAACGCGGACCTCCATCGTTACTACGGGATGTTCCCCGGGCTGGTGGCGATGTCTGAGTCGGTCTCGGCCATCTCACGAACGCGCTCGCGCTCTTCCTCGACTACCCGCATCTCCTCGGGGTGGTCGTGGTAGTACGCCAGCGCGTGGTAGACTTCCGAGAGCGAGAGGTCCAGTCGGGTAGCGACAGTCTCGGGGCCGAGGCCACGACCTTCGACCCACTTGTGGAACACCTACCCCGGCGGCCAGCGTTTCCCGAATTCGTACTCTTCCGCCCAGTTTATCGACGGCTGGGCCTGCTCGGGTTCGGCCACCCGCAGGCTCATCGTGCGCTCGTAGCTCGCGCGCTCGACGAGATACTGCTCGCCGCGCTCCGCGCAGTCCACGACCACGTACTCGACATCGTCGGGACCCGGGACGGTCTGGCTCGTGTCGAAGCGAATCCGGCCGTTCGTCACCGAGCCCCGGCGCACGGCCGCTCGCAGGAGGTCGTCCGCGGGCGTGCGCAGGATGACGTCGTAGGGCGCGTCGCTGTCCATCGCATCGATGACGTCCACGCCGCGGTCGCGTAGCGTCTGGACGATGGCCTCGCGCTCGCCCGCGACGGCGTTCGTGCCGTCCTCGGGCGGCCACTGTTCGTCAAATTTGTACTCGGCCGCCCAGTTGATGCTCGGCTGCTCGATTTCGGGGTCCTCGACGCGGAGGCGCATCTCCGTCTCGAACGCGTCCTCGTCGACGAGATACAGCTGTTCGAGCTCGTGGCAGTACACAGCGAAGAAGTCCGTGTCGCCGTCGTAGGTCTTGTAGACGTTGCCGCTCGAGTTCGTGTGGCTCGATTTCCCGTGGAACTCCACGCAGCCGTCCGAGAGCCAGCCGGTCTTCACCTGAATCCGATAGAGGTCGCCCGCTGATTCCGCGACCAGATCGTAGCGCTCGTTGTCACCAAACGGGACTGACACGGGTATCTCCCGCCGTTTCAACTCCGTGATGACGGTGGCCTCGGTCAAGTCTCCTTTCCGATGCGACTCCATACGAAATAGTGTGGTCGGGATTACATATAGACTTCCGGACTACCGCGTTCGACGGCCGTCGCCCTGGTCGTCGTGACGTCGCAGAGAAGTGGGACCGCCCGAATTTGAATCGGGGTTACAGCGTCCCAAACGCTGAAGGATACCAAGCTACCCCACGGTCCCGCACGTAGACGTACCGCCGGGTGCGGCGTAAGGGTTTCGTTCGGCGGGCTGGCGCCACAACGACTTTCGCGGTGGGGGACACAGCGAGAGGTATGCCAACGATGCTGGAGGTCGGGCTCGCGGTCCTCGTACTGGTGGCGTTGTTCGGCGCGTACCGCGTGATTCGCGCGGTGAAGCCGTTCATCGTCAACGCCGTGGTGGGGCTGGTGGTCATCCTCCTCGCGCAGTATTTCGGTGCGAACGTGGCGGTGACGCCGCTGGCGCTGCTGGTGGTCGCCGTCGGCGGGGTACCGGGCGCGATACTCGTCATCCTGCTGGCGACCGTCGGCGTGGCGTTCGTGCCGGGGCTGCTGACGGTGCCGCTGGCACTCTGACGGGGTGACAACGGATGGACTCGATACGACGCGCGATTGGCGGCGGGGTCGCGGGGACCATCGTGATGTCCGTCGTGCTCGTCATCGCGGAGGTCGAAGCCCGCTTCGAGCTGGGTGTCGGCCCGGCGATAGCGCGGTACGCGGGCGTCTCCGACCAGCCCGTGCTGGGATTGTTCGTATTCCTGCTGGCGGGGATGGTGTTGTTCCCGCTGGTGTTCGTGCGACTGGAGGGCGTGCTCTCGCACGTGCCGGGCGGCGGCGACCCGGCAATCAGGGGGATGGCGTTCAGCCTTCCGCTGTGGGTGGTGTACGTCGCGGTGGGGTCGCCCGACCTCGCGTCGGCGGAGGGCGCGCTCCACCTCTCCTTTACGCTGTTCGCGCACCTCCTCTACGGCTTCACGCTCGGCGCGGTCTACCACTCGCTTGCGGACGTCTGA
This sequence comes from Halobacterium sp. CBA1132, assembly GCF_001485535.1. Lineage (NCBI taxonomy): Archaea > Methanobacteriati > Methanobacteriota > Halobacteria > Halobacteriales > Halobacteriaceae > Halobacterium > Halobacterium sp. CBA1132. The sequence continues at coordinate 2,272,124 of NZ_BCMZ01000001.1, read as the reverse complement.
TTACTCCGCGTCGTAGGGGAGTTCGTCCCACTCGGCGGTGCGTTTGTCGCCGTGTTCGCGGAGGTCCCAGGGGTCGTCGGTGGTGACGGGGTCGCCCATCCGGTAGGACTGCACGAGGTTGAACAGCCAGACGACGGTGCCGAGCGCGATGAGAATCGCGCCGAGCGTCGCGACCTGCTGGAGGCCGGCGAACTCCGCAGGGTAGGAGGCGTACCGCCGCGGTAGCCCTTCCTGGCCCATAATCATCATCGGGCCGAACGCGAGCACGATGCCGACGATGGTGAGCACGAAGTGCGCGACGGAGAGCCGGTAGTCGGTGTGTTTGCCGACGACGAGGGGGTACCAGTAGTAGACGCCCGCGAAGAACGCGAACGAGATGAGCCCCATGATGATGAAGTGGAAGTGGCCGACGACGTAGTAGGTGTCGTGCAGCAGTAAGTCGACGGGGATGGCGGCGAGGAAGATGCCGGTGACGCCGCCGACGATGAACGTCCCGATGCCGCCGATGCAGAACAGCATCGGCGCGGTGAGGCGGACGTGGCCGTTCCACATCGTCGTAATCCAGTTGAACACCTTCACCGCCGACGGCACGGCGATGGCGATGGAGACGGCCATGAAGCTAGCGCGGAGGCGTGGATCGATGCCCGTCGTGAACATGTGGTGAGCCCACACGCCGAAGGAGAGCACGCCGATGGCGAGCGTCGAGTAGACGACGAACTTGAACCCGAACAGCTTCCGCCCGGAGAATTTGGGGACGAGCAGGCTGACAATACCCATCGGCGGCAGCACCAGAATGTAGACTTCGGGGTGGCCGAAGAACCAAAACAGGTGCTGCCAGAGGATGGGGCTCCCGCCCTGAATGGCGAAGAACGTCGTGCCGACGGTGCGGTCTAACAGGAGCATGACGAGCGCGCTGCCCAGCAGCGGGAACGCGAACAGGATCAGGCCGGACTGCGTGAGCATCGTCCACGAGAAGATGTCGAGTTCGCGCCACGACACCTCGCGTTCGGTGAAGATGGTCGTGATGAAGTTGATGGCGGACATCGTGGTGGCGACCCCGGAGAGGTGGAGTCCGAGCAGGACGATGCTCACCGTCGGGAGTTCGAGTTGCACGGACAGCGGCGCGTAGAACGTCCACCCCGTGGCGGGCGGCGCGAGCGCGAGCAGTTGTTCGCCGAGCGCGCCGAGGCCGCCGGCGACGAAGACGTGCCCGAGGACGTCCGAGAGCAAGCCCGCGCGCAACAACACGAGCGCGGGGACGAGCAGCCAGAACGCGATGGCGTTGATGCGCGGGAACGCCATGTCGTCGGCGCCGATGAACAGCGGCAGCAGGTAGTTCCCGAGGCCGGCGAGCGCGGGCGTCCCGAACATGAACAGCATCGTCAGCCCGTGCATCGTGAACAGGGCGTTGTACGTGTGTTCGTCCCAGACCGAAACGGCAGGATCGTACAGTTCGGTGCGCATCATCATCGCGTCCGTGCCGCCCCAGAGGAACGCGGTCGCGGCGAACGCCAGATACAGCAGGCCGATGTCCTTGTGGTCGACAGTCGTCAGCCAGCGCGTGACGCCGCTGAGCTTGTTCGCGGCGGTCGTCCCGAGCAGCGAACCCGAGCCCGCGGGTTCGCCACCGTCTGGCTCGACGGGCGTCTGTTCGTCGCTCGGTTCGCCGCCGTCCGCGAGCGCGTTCGCGCCGCTGGGCTGCTGTGCGTCCGGCGAGCGGTCCGCGCGCCACGCGGCGTAGAGCACGATGCCGGCGCCGACAACCGAGAGCGCGGCCAGTCCGGCCGCGGCGACCAGAGGCATGTGCGGCCGGTTTGCGGGCCTCCGGGTAAAATCAAACGGCAGATATGGCGGCGGAAGCGCGCTACTGTTGTTCGTCGCGCAACTCGATGTCGGCGACGATCTCGTAGGGGTGTCGCTGCTTGCGGACGCCGTCCAGAATCGTGAACGCCGCGCCGGGTTCGAGGAAGTGCGTGGTCACGGCGCGCCCGAGCGGTGTCGGTGAGAAGCCGTCGATGAACTCGTACTCGATGAGTTTGCCGAGCGCATGCTTGGTCGGCACCTCGCCGAGCATCCGGTCGTTGAGGCGCTTGGCGGCCTTCCCGCCGACCGTGACGTTCGCCAGCGTCTCCTCGACGGCCGCGGTCTCGTCGTAGTGCGTGACGACGTCCTCCATCTCGCCCTTCAGGAGTTTGAACGCGATTTCCTCCTCCGTGCCCTCCATCGAGGAGTGGTAGGAGGCGTCGGGTTCGACGAGCATGTACACCTTCCCGCGGTCGTGGTAGTCCGGCCGCCCTGCCCGGCCGAGCATCTGCTCGAACTCCTGAACGGAGAGCCACTCGATGCCCATCGCGAGCGTGTCGAAGATGACCTGCGAGGCGGGGAAGTCCACGCCCGCCGCCAGCGCCGCCGTCGTCACGACCGCCGAGAGGTCTTGGTTTCCGAACCGGCGCTCGACGGACTTGCGCTCGCCGTAGTCCAGTCCCGCGTGGTACGCCGCGGAGGGGTAGTCGAGCTTCCGGGAGATTTCGTGGCAGCGCCGACGGGAGTTCGTGAAGATAATCGTCTGTCCCTTGTACCCCTTCGAGGACTCCTGGTCGAACTCGCGGCGCACGAGCTTGTTCTCGATGTCGGGCTTCTCGTTGCCCTCTGCGAACGTCACGTGGCGCTCGATGGGAATCGGGCGCTCCTCGAACTCCACGAGGTTCGCGCGCATCCCCCGCGCGAGCTCGCCGGGGTTGCCGACGGTCGCGGAGAGGTAAATCCACTGCGCGCCCCCGTAGTCGCGGTACTGCTGTTCGCGCTGCTCGCAGTAGTACTTCAGCCGCGAGATGAGGCCGTCGAGGCGGTGGCCGCGCTCGTCCTCCTTGAGCGTGTGCACCTCGTCGATGACCACGGTCCCGATGTCCCCGAGGTCCTTCCCCGTGCGGAGCGCGTGGTCGATGCCCTCGTAGGTGCCGACGATGATGTCCGCGCTGGGGTCGAACGCGTGGCCGTCGTCCCGAATCCGCGACGACCCCACGCGAATCGTGACGTTCGCCAGGTCGCCGTACTCGTCCTCGAAGTCCTCGTGTTTCTGGTTCGCCAGCGCCACCAGCGGCACCAAGAACAGCATCTTCCCGTTCCCGGAGAGCAGCCGATGGAGGCCCGCCATCTCGCCGACGAGCGTCTTCCCGGTCGCCGTCGCCGAGACCACGAGTTGGTCCTCGCCGTCGAGCAAGCCGTTCTCCACGGAGAGGCTCTGCACGGGCAGGAGGTTGTCGAAGCGACTCTCGAACAGCTCCTTCACGCCCGGGTGGAGGTCGAGGTCCGAGACCGGCATCGGGTCGACCTCGTCGGTCGTCGCCGACACCTCGTCGAACTTCGTCAGGTCCGGGTCGAGGTTCCCGCCCAGCAGGCCCGTGATGCGGCCGAGGTCCTGCTCCTCCAGCAGGAGTTCTTCGAGGCGCTCTTGGGCGGCGCCGGTCATGCTGCCGTTGAACGACAACTCCCGCTCCAGTTCCCGAATCGCGCAGTCCTGACAGATGAACTCGCCGTCCGCCTCGATAGCGGTCTCGGACGTTATCGGGGAGTAGCGGCCCTTCCCCGCGCAGTACCGACACGTCCGCACGACCTTGGCGTCCTGCTGGTAGGCGCCCAGCATCTCCTGCAGTTCCTCGCGGCCCGCCCGCGAGGTCTGCTCGCTGATGCGGATGCGGTCCGCGCGCCGCGCGATGTCCACGAACTGGTCGGGGTTGCGCGGCTCCTCGCCGCTCCCCGTCTTCACGCGAAATCGTCCGGGACGCGGCCCCGCGTCCCGCTCCGTCAACTCCAGTTTCGCGCGGAACAACCGGTCGCCGCTCCGCTGAGCGACCGCCAAGTAGTCGTCTCCGGTCTCGTGGAGGAACAACGTATCCACGCGCTGGACCTGCTCAGACACGAACCAACGTAGGAGAGCGCGGTATTTCAGCGATTCGCTTGCTAGGTCTTTCCGCAGTATGTGTTCGCGATTAAGCGGTTGCCGATGCCTCCTCGAAAGCCCCGGCGCGCTCGGCGTCTGCGACTCGCTGCGCTCCTCGGCCTTCGGCCTGTGGTGCTTGCTTCGTCTCGACTGCCGACCGCGCCGCCCCTTTCAGTCCACCCGATACCGGCTGTTCAGTCGCTGTCGCCGGTGGTCGGTGTCGACGTCACTCGACGAGTTCGATAGTGTCGTCGCCGTTCGGGACGACGCAGACGAACGCGCCTTCCTCGTTGCCGGGGTTGTCGTACCAGTGGACCGCGCCCGCGGGGATGAGGAGGCTGTCGCCGGCGCTCACTGTGTACTCCTCGCCGTCGATGCCGACCGTGTACTCGCCTGCGAGGACGTACTGCTCGTGTTCGACCTCGTTCGTGTGCTCGGGGACGCTCGCGCCCGCGTCGAGGACGAACCGCCGCATCGCGAAGTGTGGCGCGCCGTCAGACTCGCTTTGCTCGTCTGACGAGCCCCCGCTCGTGTCGCTCGCGGGGACGCCATCGGTGTCGTCCAGCAGCACGCCCTTCCGCATGCCCTCGGCGGCGTCCACGGTCTCGTACTCGACGTCGGCAGCGCGGCGAATCACGTGGATCGCGGTCTCGGAAGTCGTCATACCCGTACTGTGGCGGTCCCGCGCCTTAGGCGTCACCGTCCCGGAGGCCGAGGACCTCGCGGGCTTCGGCCGGCGACGCGACCGGGCGCCCGAGCGTCTCCGCGACGCCGACGACGCGCTCGACGAGTTGGGCGTTGCTCTCCGCGAGTTCTCCCTTCTCGTAGTAGACGTTGTCTTCGAGGCCGACGCGGACGTGCCCGCCGAACAGCACGCCCATCGCGGCGAACGGGAGTTGGTGGGGGCCGAACCCGAGCGTGTTGAACGTCGCGCCATCCGGGAGGTTCGACACCAAATTGAGGAAGTTCCGGGGACGGGGCCGCGTGAGCGTTCCCGGCCCGAAGATGAGCGTGGCGTACACGGGGTCGGCGAGGTCGTGGCGGTCGAGGAGGCCGTGGACTTCGTTGAGGTGGCCGTCGTTGAACACCTCCAGTTCGGGCTTGATTCCTCGGTCGTCCATCTCGTCGTACAGCGAGTCCACGAGCCCGCGCGTGTTCTCGCTGGTGAGGTGGTCGTAGCGGTTCAGCGGCCCCATGTCGAGGCTCGCCATCTCCGGCGCGGGGTCCGTGCGAAGGGGTTCGTGGCGCAGGTCGTCGGGCGCGCCCGTGCCGCCCGTCGAGTGCTGGATTATCACGTCGTCCGCCCGCGCCCGGATTTCGTCGTCGATTGCTTGGAAGTCCTCGGTGGCGAACGACCGCTCGCCGTTCGGCTTCCGCGCGTGGACGTGGACCACCGACGCGCCCGCCGCCTCAGCCGCCGCAGCGGCCTTCCCGATCTCCTCGGGCGTCTCGGGGACGTTCGGGTTCGCTTCCTTCCCGTGGACGCCGCCCGTGAGCGCCGCGGTCACGATGACCGGCTCGTCCGCGAGGAACGCCTCGTAGCTCACGCGTTCTCGCCCGCGTGCTCGCGGAATATCTCGCAGTCAGTGGCGTGGTCGAGGTCGTAGCGGTCGTTGCAGACGTCCGCGCGCATCGCCTCGACGAACTGGTCGGCGGCCCCGCAGTACGCCCGCTCGACGTCGAACGAGCGGCCGTCGCCCTCGTCGCGGTACTCCAAGAACGGGCAGGTCATACGCCGGCTTCGCGGGCTGGCGTGTTAACAGTTCGCTGGCACCACCGTCCCTCGGTGACACGGCCGTCACCCGGTGACGGTGCCGTCTAACTGGGGTATAGGTGTCTGGGAGCCGTACGGCCGAGTATGCCACCGACGACGCCGGGACTCCACCACGTCACGGCCATCGCGGGCGACCCGCAGGCGAACGCCGACTTCTACGTCGAGACGCTCGGCCTGCGGTTCGTCAAGCGCACCGTCAACCACGACGACACCGGAACGTACCACTTCTACTTCGGGGACTACGAGGGGACGCCCGGGACGAACATCACGTTCTTCCCGTGGACGGAAAGCGGCCGCGACGGCCAGTTCGGCGCGGGGCAGACTCGCGACACCGCCTACCTGATTCCGCCCGAGTCCGTCGACTACTGGGTCCAGCGCCTCCACGAGCGCGGCGTCGACGTCGAGGAGGACGAGCGCTTCGGCGACACCGTCCTCCGGTTCGCGGACCCGGACGGCGTCGGCCTCGAACTAATCGCGAGTGAGCACGCCCGCGATTCCGACGCGGTGCCGTGGCCCGACGGCCCGGTGCCCGCCGAACACCAACTCCGGGGGTTCCACAGCGTCACGCTCGCGGTCCGCGAGTTCGGGCCGACCGAGGAGATTCTGACGGACGTACTCGGCTACGAACGCGTCGCCGAAGACGGCGACCGGCGGCGCTACCGGACGCCCGAAGGCGGCGCGCACGCCCTGCTGGACCTCGTGGAGACGGAGGCCGCCCGCGGCACGATGGGCGTCGGGACCGTCCACCACGTCGCGTTCACGGCTCGGAGCGTCGACGAACTGGAGGCGTACGAGGAGGCCTACGCCGAGCGCGGCCTCGCGGCGAACGGCCCCATCGACCGCAAGTACTTCCAGTCGCTGTACTGCCGGGAGCCCGGCGGCGTCCTCTTCGAAATCGCCACCGACGGCCCGGGCTTCGACGCCGACGAGCCGGTCGAGGAACTCGGGTCGTCGCTCGTCCTGCCGGACTGGCTGGAGGCCGACCGCGAGGCAATCGAGGCGGCGCTCCCCGACTTCGTGCCGCCGGCCGCGGGCGACGGGGGCGAGTAGCGTGCCGGCGCCCGGGAGCGACCGCGTCGGCGCGCCCTTCCGCTTCGACTACGACACTCCCGTCCTCCGGTACGGCGCCGACTGCGTGGCCGACCTCGCGGCCGAACTCGACGCGCAGGGGTTCGAGCGCGCGCTCGTCGTCTGCGGGTCGACGGTCGGCAACACGGCGGCCGTAATGGACCCGGTTCGCGACGGCCTCGGCGACCGCCTCGCGGGCGTCTTCGCCGAGACGACCCCCGAGAAACTGCTGTCGACGGCGCTGGACGCGCGAGACGCGTACCGTGAGCGCGACGCTGACGTACTCGTCTCGCTCGGCGGCGGCAGCAGCCTCGACGTTGCCAAAGCCGCCAGCGTGCTCGCCGCGGGCGACCACGACCGAGAAGCCGCCGCCCGCGAGTTCGCGTCGACGGGGACGCTGTCTGCGGACGGCGACCTCGAACCAATCGTTGCCGCGCCGACGACGCTCGCGGGCGCGGACCTCTCCGTGGTCGCGGGCCTCAACGCCGCGCCCGATGCGGGACTCGTCGACGAGTTCGTGAGTGGCGGGCTCTCGGACCGCCGGCTGATGCCGCGTGCGGTCTTCTACGACCCCGCGCTCGTCGCGACGACGCCCTACGACGTGCTCGTCGGCTCCGCGATGAACGGCTTCGACAAGGGCATCGAGACGCTGTACGCCGCGAACGCCACGCCCGTCACGGACGCCACTGCCGCCCGCGGCCTCGGCCTGATGGCCGACGGTCTCCGCGAGTTAGGGCGCAGAGCGGTGAGCGCGGACACGCTCGAACCCGTGCTAGAGGGGTTGTTGCTCGTCCAGTACGGTATCTCGCGGCCCGGCGAGACCACGCTCTCGATACTCCACGCGTTCGGCCACGGCCTCACCGACGGCTACGCCGTCCAGCAGGGCGCCGCGCACGCCGTCATAGCACCCCACGCCCTCCGCTACCTCTTCGCTGAGGTGGACGGCCGCCGCGACCTGCTCGCGGACGCGCTCGGCGTCGGAGATGCGGACGACCCCGCCGAAGCCGTCGTCGAGGCAGTCGCGGACGTCCGGGACGCGCTCGGTCTCCCCGACTCGCTGTCGGCCGTCGACGGCCCCGAACCCGACGACTTCCCGGCGGTCGCCGAGACCGTCGTCGCGGACTCGTTCGTCGCGAACGCGCCCGCCGGTCTCGACCTCACGACTGGTGATGTCGAAGCCGTCCTCCGCGCGGCCTACTGACCACCGCGGCGCTCGCCTCGGGTCGTCGCCGCCCCCGCTTTTAAACGGCGTGCGCCGGTATCCGTGTGTATGCGAAGCTTCAAAGTCGGGAGCGCGTTCGGCATCCCGATCAAACTCGACGTCACGTTCCTGCTGATTCTCCCCGTGTTCGCGTACCTCATCGGGACGCAGGTCGACATCTGGATAGAGACGCTCAACAGCGTGCCGTTCGACGCCAACCTCGACGCTGCCGCGCTCACCGACGGAGACATGCAGTGGTACCTCGGCATCGCTGCCGCCGTCGGCCTGTTCGTCGGCGTCGTCCTCCACGAACTCGGACACAGCGTCGTCGCGATGCGGTTCGGATTCCCCATCGACTCCATCACGCTGTGGATTCTCGGCGGCATCGCCTCCCTCTCCGACCAGCCCGAGGAGTGGAGCCAAGAGTTCTGGATTGCCATCGCCGGCCCCGTCGTCAGCATCGCGCTCGGGGTGTTGTCGTTCGGCGCGCTGCGGTTCCTGCCGGCGTCGCTCGACACGCTCCGGTTCGTCTTCGGCTACCTCGCGCTGATGAACTTCGCGCTCGCCGCGTTCAACCTCCTCCCCGGCTTCCCGATGGACGGCGGGCGCGTCCTCCGCGCGCTGCTCGCCCGCAAGCGCTCGTTCGCCCGCGCCACTCAGATTGCCGCCGAGGTCGGGAAACTGTTCGCGCTCCTCATCGGTATCGTCGGCCTGCTTGGGTTCAATCCCATCCTCATCGCCATCGCCTTCTTCATCTACATCGGCGCGTCCGGCGAAGCCCAGCGCACCGTGATGAACGCCGTCTTCCAAGACGTCACTGTCGCGGACATCATGACCCGTGACGTCCACACCGTCGACGCCGACGACTCCGTCGCCGAACTCATGGAGCGCATGCTCGAAGAACGCCACACCGGCTACCCAGTCATGCGCAACGGCAGCGTCGTCGGGATGGTCACGCTCGACGACGCCCGCGACGTCGACGCGGTCGAACGGGACGCCATCCTCGTCGAGGACGTGATGTCCGACCAAGTCCACTCCATCGGCGAGACGAACAACGCGATGGACGCGCTCGACGCCATGCAGGAGCACGGCGTCGGCCGCCTCGTCGTCGTCGACGAGGCCGACGAGATGGTCGGCCTCGTCTCCCGCACCGACCTCATGACCGCCTTCGACATCATCCAGTCGACGGGGGTCAGCGCCGAACCCACCATCCCCGGCACGAGCGGCCAGTCCGCGCCCTGACTACTCCAGCGGCTCCACCACGACCCGTCCGTTCGTCGTGCCGATTGTCACGTCCCGCGTGCCGCCCCCGAGCGTCCCCGTGACGTGGGCGTTGTCGCCGCGCTCGTCCTCTAGCGGCAGTTCCTCGATTTCGACGTAGCCGGTCTCCGTTCGTGCGTCCAGCGTCGCGTCGGCCTCCGGCGACAGCGCCACCTCGACGTCCCCGTTCTCGGTGCGCACCGACACGTCCCCCGGCAGGGGCGCCGGCACGTCCGCGGCGACGTCGCCGTTCTCGCTGGCTACCGTGCTGACTGGGCCGGCGTCGCGAACCGTCACGCTCCCATTCATCGAGCGCGCCGCGGCCACCCCGGCCACGCCCCGAACCTCGACGTGGCCGTTGTCCGTCTGTACCGACCCCATCGCGGCGTCCTCGGGTGCGCGGACGTCGATGTCGACGCTCACGCTGCTGGTGTCTCCGTCAATGTCGACGGTCAACGCCCGGTCGTCGCCGTCTCCGGACACCGCGACGGTCACGTCGTCGAGGCGTTCGTCGCTGGGCACCGTCACTACCGCGTCGACGCTCACTTCGGGTCTGTTCCGCCCGGAGACATTCACGTCGCCGTTCGCGTTCTCGATTCGAAGCCGGCCGCCGTCCGGCAGGTCGAAGTACCGCTCGCGGGTCTCCTGCACGGGGTCACCGAACAGGCTACCCCGGTCCGTACACCCGGCGAGGGCGGCAGTCGTACCGGCCGCGAGGCCGGAGAGGAGGGCTCTGCGTCTCACACCGGATGCGCGTACCGAACCAGTAAATCAGTTGTCGTCTCACAGCGGTCGCTGTGTGGGGTGCCGCTGGTGGGTTCATTCTTCGACTGCTGGGCGCTACGCTACTCGGTTGGCTCGTAGGAAGGTCCAGGGTCGAGAATCGAACCGTTGTGAGACGGTCGCCTCGCTACGCTCGGCGCTGCGACTTGTACGCCCCATATCAGAATGTTTAATTAAGAATTTTGTCGGTACTTCTAGTAGTCACTATCGACTACGATGTTCGAGTGTCCGACCTGTGGCAAGTCATTCGATACGGAACGTGGTGGTCGTGTCCACCACTGGCGGTCACACGGAGAGCGATTGGCTAACCGAACGTGTAGTGAGTGTGGAGACCAATTCTACTCTGAATACGAACAGAAGTACTGTTCTTCAGCTTGTCGGGAAGTGGCTGTTTCACACGAGGGGGCGGAAAACCCGAACTACAAGGGTGGAACGGAATCCGAGACGTGTCGAATCTGCGGTACCGCATTCGAATACTATCCATCTGAGAAGTCCGGCGTCTACTGCACCGCCTGCGTCGATAGCGGTTCGTGGCAGTCACCACCAGTTCTCGAAGGTGAGAAGAATCCTCGCTGGAATGGCGGCAAACAGACAGTTGACTGCACTGTCTGCGGAACCGGAGTCGAACGGTACCCCAGTCAAACTGTATCCGCAGTATTCTGTAGTCGTGACTGTCGAGCTACGTGGCTCTCTGAGCAGTTTTCGGGTGATGGACATCCGAATTGGAAGGGTGGCGGAAACCTCGAATACGGTACTGGATGGCGAGAGGCACGGTCAGAAGCCCTTGACCGGGATGGATACGAGTGCCAGTTGTGTGAATCGACGCGAGAAGAACTGGGACGTAACCCGGATGTACACCACATCATCCCAGTTCGATGCTTCGTCGATTCAGACACGCACACTGCCGAGGATGCGCACTTCCTGGCGAATCTGATATCGCTTTGCAGTAGCTGCCATCGTCGTGCCGAATCCGGGAGCGTAGAACGTGATGATTTGCGCTCATTAATTGGGGCACCAGTTCATAAATCCAAACCTAAATCCGCAGAAAACGCCGGCTAAGTTCGTATATCTGGATGCAAGTCTCACTACGTAACTCGAAAATAAATGTAAAAATTGGAACAGTCCAGGGGCGAGAATCGAACCCGCGTCTCAGCCTCCACAAGGCTGAAGGATAGTCCACTACCCTACCCCGGACACTGCATCCATCTCTAGCCGACTGGAATTCAAATACGTTACGACACGCACCGGCCTCCCCACACTATCTGAACTGCAGTTCACACCGGAACGACTATCTGAAGAACAGTTCAGATAGGCTGTATGGCTCAGGCTCCCGACCGGCTTCGACGGCTGCTCGCCGACGAACTCGGCGAGTGCTGCGACGGCGACGTAGAGCGGCGTCTCGAGGAACTCCACGGGCTCGCCGACGACGCCTTCGACGACCGAACGCAGTCCGTGTTCGCGGTGCTCGGCAACGACACCCGCTACCGACTGGCGCGCGTGCTCGCCGCGAGCGACGGCGAGCGCTGCGTCTGCGAACTCGAACCGCTCGTGGATGTCTCGGACAGCGCGGTCAGTCACGCGCTCGCGGACCTCGTGGACGCCGGCCTCGCCACCCGTCGAAAGGACGGCAACTGGCGGTACTACGACGCCACCGCGCTCGCGGACGACCTCTTCGTCGCCGCCGACCGCGGGGTGAGCGATGAGTAACGCCCACGAGCACGGCCCGAACTGCGACTGCGAGGCCTGCGGCGACCCGCGCTCGATGGACGTCCTCGACAAGTACCTCACCGTCTGGATTTTCGCCGCGATGGCCGCCGGCGTCGGCCTCGGCTACGCCGCGCCGTCGGTCACTCAGCCCATCCAGGACCTCCACCTCGTGGAAATCGGGCTGGTGTTGATGATGTACCCGCCGCTCGCGAAAGCCGACTACTCGCAACTGCGGGCGGTGTTCAGCAACTGGCGCGTGCTCGGTCTGAGTCTCGTGCAGAACTGGCTCATCGGCCCGACGCTGATGTTCACGCTCGCCGTCGTCTTCTTCGGCGGCGTCGTCCCCGGCCTGCCCGCCCGCCCCGAGTTCTTCCTCGGCCTCGTGTTCATCGGGATGGCGCGCTGCATCGCGATGGTGCTCGTCTGGAACGAACTCGCCGAAGGCTCCACGGAGTACGTTACTGGCCTCGTCGCGTTCAACAGCCTCTTCCAGATTCTCACGTACGGCGTCTACGTCTGGCTGTTCGCGCTCGTGCTCCCCTCCGCGTTCGGGCTTGACGCCCTCGCCGCCGGCATCACCAGTTTCGACGTCACCCCGATGCAGGTGTTCGAGGCCATCGTCGTCTTCCTCGGCGTCCCGTTCGCCGCGGGCTTCTTCACCCGATTCGCGGGCACTCGGCTCCGCAGCGAGCAGTGGTACGAGGACGTGCTCGTCCCGAAAATCGACCCGCTGACGCTCGTCGCGCTGCTGTTCACCGTCGTCGTGATGTTCGCCACGCAGGGCGGCAGCATCGTCGCCGCGCCCGGCAACGTTCTCCTCATCGCCGTCCCCCTGACGATTTACTTCGTCGTGATGTTCCTCGTGAGCTTCGGGATGGGGAAAGGAATCGGCGCGGACTACTCCACCACGACCGCCATCGGCTTCACCGCCGCGAGCAACAACTTCGAACTCGCTATCGCCGTCTCCGTCGCCGTCTTCGGCGTCGGCTCCGGCGTCGCGTTCGCCACCGTCGTCGGCCCGCTCATCGAAGTCCCCGTCCTATTGGCGCTCGTCAACGTCGCACTGTACTTCCAGCGCCGCTACGACTGGAGCGGCCACACCACCGGCGGCCTCGACGCCCCAGCCACCGATGACTGACACCACTACTGTCGCGTTCGTCTGCGTGCAGAACGCCGTCTCACCTGCGGCGCGACGTGTGCTGCACGTCCCGCGAGAGGTGGTCGCGTGACCACCACTGTTGCGTTCGTCTGCGTGCAGAATGCGGGCCGCTCCCAAATGGCCTACGCGTTCGCCCAGCGCGAACGCGAGAGCCGCGGCCTCGACGGCGAAATCGCGCTCGTAACGGGCGGCACGGACCCCGCTGACCACGTCCACGAGGCAGTCGTCGACGCGATGGCCGACGCCGGCTTCGACCTCGCCGACCGCACGCCCCGCGAAGTCACGTTCGAGGAAGTTCGCGACGCCGACTACGTCATCACGATGGGCTGCTCGGCCGAAGACATCTGCCCCGCGGGCTGGGCGGGCGAGAACCGCGACTGGGACCTCGACGACCCGGACGGTCGCTCCCCGGACGAAGTGGCGCGCATCCGCGACGATATTGAGCGACGAGTCGTCGCGCTCTTCGACGAACTCGGCACCTGAACGCGGACGATACGCTTTTCCACGACAGCCGCCTACCCGTGAGTGACTGTGGCCGTCACGGACAAAATCTACGTGAAGAACCACCGGCAGATCGCGTCCCAGATAGACACGCGCTTCCCGAAGAGCGCGTTCAGCGGCGCGACCCTGGACATCCTCTTCACGGGCGATCTCTCGGAGCTGGACGAAGCCACCCGGGACAAAGTGCTGGACTTCTCGGAGGACTTCCTGGACTGCGGCTGCGACTCCAACCCCTACTGCGGGCATCCCGAGCGGAAGTTCGTCAAGTACCTGCTGGACCTGCGCGCGCAGGGACTAGACCCCGAGTCGATGGTCGACGTGATGACCCAGGACTACATGGTGTACGCCTACCCCGGCGACCTCTACTCGTTCCTCGACGACGCGGTCCGCACGCTCGAAGCCGTCGAGGACCTCGCCGACGTGGACGGCCGCCAGGAGCAGGCCGAGCGCGCGACCAGGGAGAAACGCGAGCTGTCGCGGTAGCTACCCGAGCTGGTAGGGCTCTTCGTCGTCGTCGCCGTCCAGTTCTTCGAGGTGGATGACCTCCTCGACGTCGCCCTCGGACTCGACTTGCTCGCGGAGGTGGTCGATGTACTTCTTGTGCTCCTCGAGCTGGTCGCGGAGGTGTTCGGCTTCGAGTTCGAGGCGCTCGTGCTCGCGCACGAAGCTCTTGGACACCTCGACTTTCGGCGGGAACTCCTCGCCGTCGACGGACTCGGGCTGGTTCTCGGGGACGACCCGGACTTGGCCGTCGTGGGCGACCAACGAGTCGACGTAGTCCCGGAACACCGCGGACAGCGAGAGGTCGCGCTCCTCGGCGATGTCGCGGAGCGCGTCGAACGTGTCCTCGTTCACGCGGAACGAGATGGTCTTGTTCTTGTTCCCCATCTACCGCCAGATAAGGAAACGAGCCCTATAAGCGTTTGTCAGACAGTCACGCGTCGGCCGGTACGTCGGCTTCCGTATCGAAGTCCTCGAGCGCTTCGAGGAGCGCGCGGCGGTACGGGGAGACGTCCTCGCCGTACTCGGCGCGGGCGCGCTCGGCGTACTCGTTGCCCTCGTCGTCGAACGCGTCGAGGCGTTCGAGCGTGCGCTCGGCCGTCTCGACGACCCAGCGGTCGCGGGTCGCCTCGTCGACGGGCGTGATGGATTCGGGGCGCAGGGAGACGTTCACGGACCCGTCGTCGGTCTCGAAGGTCCGCGGTTTCCCGACCACGGCGACGTACTGCGGCGTCTCGGCGTCCCGGAGCGCGGACGCCGCTTCCGGCTGGTACTGGCCCGCGTACACGAAGAACGTCCCAGTGGGGTCGACGACGCGGCCCCGCCAGTACTCGGAGTCCTCGCCGATGTCCTCGGTTTCCGTGAGCGTGCCGACGACGAACACGCGGTTCGCGCGCTCGCCCGTCGGCAGCAGCGCGTACAGCGGCGCGCGCTCGTCGTCGGATTCCTTGAACGTGAACTCGGCGTCGTTGAACTCGGCGGCGAAGGCGCGGCGTGCGACCTCGCGGGTGGGTGCGTTACTCATGTTACATCGACCTCGCTTCGATGAGGACTGCTTCCGGGTCGGCTGGCTCGCCCAGCTGTTCGGTGTCGTTGGCGAGCACGTACCGGCCGAACGTCGGGCCGGTCACGTGGTAGTAGCGCCCGAGCACCGTCTCGCGCATCTCGTCGGCGACGACGGTGGTGTCGAGTGCGTCTTTCGCCATCTGTTTGGCTTCTTCGAGGCCGATGCCGGTCAGCGCCTCGGTCGCTTCCTCGTCGAAGATGACTTCGTGGACGTCGCGGCCGTCGTCGAGCACGCCCTTGATGCGGAGGTCGAACTCGCCCTCCACTTCGCCGTGCTCGTTGCAGCGGCCGTTCTGGAGGACGCGCGTGCAGTCCTCCTCCGGGCAGCGCTTGATGAGGCCGCTCCCGGACTGGATGTCCACGAGCGCGCCCTCGACGTCGTCCTCGTTGTCGCCGACGTCGAACTCCTCGTCGACCTCCTGAATCGAGGTCGTGCGATTGAGTTTCACGGAGTACCGGCCCTGGTACTCGTCGGTGACGACGTTCCCGAGGCGGTACGTCTGGCCCTCCTGGAGGTCTTCGAGGTCGGATTTCGCCCACTTCGTGAACTTGATGGTGCCGGTCGGGTCGCCGAGCAGGCCGACCTGCCCGACGGAGTCCGAGCGGGGCTCCCAGAGTTCGACGACCTTCGCAGTGAGGTCGACCCACTGCTCGGGTTCGTCGACGTCCTCGACTTCGACGGTCTCGTTACCGCCGCCGCCCGCGAGGTCGTCGCGGTCGAGACCGGCCTCGTCGAGGTAGTGGTTCTCGACGGAGCGCCGCGCCTCGTCCAGCGGGACTTTGTACTCGGATACCAGTTTCTGTAGCCGTGCTTCTACGTCGTCGACGGTGGCGTCGACGTGCTCGGAGAACTCGTCGTGAATCTCCGCAGCGGTGTCTGAAAGGTCGCTCATGGTCGTATTCGTCTCCGCGTGTTTTCGGTGGGAGACGTATCGGGGTTGGTGCGCTACCGTATTTAAATTGTCGTAACCACAGTGAAAGTGGAGTTCGGAGATGGCTACCTTGGCGAGCAGGCGCGGCGCAAACAGGCCTATAACGCGAGCCGTGCAAGCCCGACGCGATGCCCTGTTCGCCCGACGCCCGCGAGGAGTTGTCGCCCCCCAACCGCGGTGGTTCCGCGTGGTAACCACGGTCGCCGTCCTGCTCGCGGGCGGCACCGGTACCCGGCTCTACCCAGCGAGCCGCAGCCACCGCCCCAAGCAGTTCCTCGCGCTCGGCGACGACGACCGCAGCCTCCTCCGTCGCACCGCCGACCGCGCCGGCTTCGCCGACGAACTCGTCGTCGTCACGCGCGAGGCGTACGCCGACCGCGCCCGCGACATCGTCCCCGAAGCCACGGTGCTCGTCGAGCCAGCGGGCCGCGACACCGGCCCGGCGCTCGCGTACGCCGCCGGCGAGGTACGTAACCGCTTCGCGGACGCCGCGATGCTCTGCCTGCCCAGCGACCACGTCGTCGGGGACGGCTTCCGCTCAACGGCCGAAACCGCCGTCGACGTCGCCGCTCGCACGGACGCGCTCGTCACGCTCGGCGTCGAACCCGACAGAGCGGCGACCGGCTACGGGTACATCCAGCCCGGCGTCGACTACGGCGACCACTACGCGGTCGAGCAGTTCCGCGAGAAACCCGACGAGGCGACCGCCGAGAACCTCCTCGACGCGGGCTGCCTCTGGAACGCGGGGATGTTCGCGTGGACGCCCGACGCGTTCCTCGACGCCGCCCGCGACGGTCCACTCGAACAAATCGTGGCCGCGCTGGAGACCGGTGATGTCGATGCCGCCTTCGACGAAACCGAGGCGGTGAGCGTCGACTACGCCGTCTTGGAGCGCGCCGACGACGTCCGAGTCGTGCCCGCGGACTTCGAGTGGGACGACGTCGGCGCGTGGGATGCGCTACTGCGCCTCGCCGACGAGAAGAACGCGACGCTGGGTGACACACTCGCCATCGACGCGTCGGGGAACGTCCTCGCGAGCGACGACAAACACGTCTCCGTCGTCGGCGCGGACGACCTCGTGGTCGCGGCGTTCGACGACCGCGTGCTCGTCGTCCCGACTGACGACGCCCAGCGCGTCCGCGAGGTCGTCGCAGCACTCCGCGAGGACGACCTGTTCTGAGCTACTCGTCGCCCTGCCGCACTTGGATGGCGCCGTCGCTGGTCACGGACACCAGAAGCGGCGCGTGCACGCCGCGGCCCCTGACCGCCGACCCGGCCGCGTCGCTGACGCGCTTCATCACTTCCGGCGCGGACAGCGAGACCTTCACGTTCGCCTCGTCGCAGGCCGCGTACACCATGTCCGGCACGTCGTAGAGGTCCGTGTCCGGGTCGATCTCCACGCGCACCGGCGCCTGCAGCGCCTCCGCGAACGCCACCGTCTCCCGGGACTTCGCGACGTTCTCGCGCGCGCTCGCCTCCACCTTCGAGATGTTCGCGCGGGACGTCCCGAGTTGGTCGGCGATGGCCGCTTGGGCGGCGCCGCGCTCGCGCAACGCCAGCACCTCCGCTTGCCGCCGCGTCAGCACGCTCTCGTCGGCGTCGAAGCCGGCGCTGGCCAGCACCTCGTCGGCGTCCGGAACCCCCTCGTCCATGCCCGAACCGACGCCGCCGGAACGCAAAAACCCCGTGGACGCCCTCCGAACGCTTTTACGCGTCAGCGACTTTCCTCCACCAATGAGGCGAGGGACGGCCGCGGGCCGGGGTCGTCGTACGTGACGATTCGCGTCGACGCGCTCGACGACGACGAACACGGGGTTCGCGTCGCCGACACGGCGGAGGGCGAAGCGATAGCGCTTCGGACCGACCGGCCGGTCGCACCCACAGCGGCGAACGGTGACGCGTTCACGATGCCGGTCGACACCGCTGTCGAACTCGATGTGGGAGAGTTCTCCGCGCCGCTGGCGGTCACCGCGATTTTCCGGCGGGACGGCGAGGTCGTCCACCGAGCGGAGTCAGCCGCGTCGGTCGAGCCACTGCCGCGGGGTACGTACGAGGTCGACTTCTCGCCGCCGGGCGTGAAACTGTACGTTCGCGTCGAAGGTGCGGAACCAGCCGTGGAGTTCGTCGACGGCCACACGCGCCTCGAGTTCGGTGACGCGACGCGGGTCGTACTCGGCGTGCGGTCGATGCACGAGTCGCCGGCGGGGACGGTGACGGTGACGGAGGACCCGCGTGATTTGATGCGTGCGGTGTCGACGTTCGGGTCGGCGCTGAAGACGCAGACGCCGGACCGGTCGTGGCCGACACTGCGGGGACATCCCCCCGCAATCGAGCTGGGGAGCCACCTCCACGTACCCGCGGAAGTCGAACCCCCGGAGACGGGCGTTCGAATCGAAGTCCCGCCGGAGTACGGCGCGATTTACACGGTCGCACCGCTGGCGTACTATTTGGGCGCGACTGTCCTCCCGGGGAATCAGTCGCGACTGGTCGCCGACGGCGAAACCTACGAGTTCGACTCGCGAGCGCTGGCCGAGGACGTTCGGTCGGTCTTAGAGCACGTGTTCACGCTGGACTGCGTCGTGCGGGAAGCCGGCGTCTTCTCCTTTCGCACCGAGGCTTCCGAGGACTTGGAAGCACGCGTGGCGTTGGACTACGAACGGTTGTTCGAGTTGTCGCTGTCGGAGCGAACGGCGGCGTACCTCCGGATTCCGCGGTCGGCGACGGAGGGATTGGTGGCGTGGCACTACACGGCGGACGTGGCGGCGGCGCCGTCGTACGCCGCTGCGCTGCCGTACTTAGTGGACGAGTTGGCAGTCGTTCGGAGTCCGCCGCGGCGGACGTCGACGGTGGAGCTCACGCCGTCACCGAACGCGCTCCAGGCCGGCAGCGCGCTCGTCCGGTCGGTCACCAGCGAGACACCCGACCCCCTTTCGGGAGTTGTCCCGGAGGACGCCGACACACCCGGGCACTCGTGGGTCGCGGGAGACTTCGCACCGAGCGCGGCGAACCCGACAGTGGGGTCGTTCCGGCGCGGGTTCGAGTGGCCCACGGGTGACGGACCACTGGACATCCACGTCGTCTACAACGACGCACGCCTCGAAGCCAGCGACGAGACTGCCTACGACATCCACCCGGCCTCCGAGACGGACGTTCGGGTGTCGCACGGGCTGTCGACAGCAGAACTCCGCGAGGCGCTCTACGCGGAGACGGACTTCCTGCACTTCGTCGGGCACGTCACGGACGACGGGATGGTGTGTCCGGACGGGGTGCTGGACACGCGAACGCTGGCGAAGACGGGGGTGAAGGCGTTCTTCCTGAACGGCTGTCGCTCCTACGAGCAGGGACGCGCCTTACTGACGGCGGGCGCAGTCGGTGGCATCGCCACGGCCGACGATGTCTCCGACGACGACGCGGGCCGTGCCGGCCACGCGGTCTCGATGCTGTTGGACAGCGGGTTCCCGCTGTACGCGGCGCTCGACGTCCTCGGCCGAACCGGGCTGCGACGCGACCGGTACGCGATTCTCGGCAGCGGAACGCTCGCGTTCCGAGCGAGCGAGACGGGGACTCCGTTCCTCTACGAAACCGATACCGCGGCGTTCGACGCGGATACCGACCCGATTCCGGTGACTGGCCGGTACTACCCGTACGGCGTCCACGGCATCGGGGCGTTCGTCCACTCGACGTACGCGACGACGGACGCGATAATAGCCAGCGGCCGCGTTCGGTGCGAGCAACTCCCGCGTGCGGACCTGGAGCGCTCGCTCGACGTGTCACCTCATCCGATGCTCGTCGACGGCGAACTCCGTTACACGCCGAATCTCACGATGGCGGACTTCAGTTGATTGTCGGATTCCGGGGGCAGCATACTTTTAGTTGCACCCGCTGACAATCCGGTATGGCTCGAGGGGCGACGGGCGACCGGGGCGAAGCGACGTGACGATTCGCGTCGACGCGCTCGACGGCGAGCCGGGCGTGGTCGTCCGGGACGAGGTCGCGGGCGAGCAGTTCCCGCTCCGCACGGACCGGCCGGTCGACCCCGAATCGGCGAGCACCGAAGCGTTCACGATGCCGGTCGACGCCGCTGTCGCGGTCGAAGCCGCGGAACTCGGGACGCCGGCGTTCACCGATGTCATATTCTGGCGAGACGGCGAGGTCGTCGACCGCGCTACGTCAGAGGAGCCTGCCGACGAACTGCCGCGGGACACGTACGAAGTGGATTTCTCGCCACCGGGCGTGAAACTGTACGTTCGCATCGAGGACGCCGAACCGACAGTCCGGTTCCCGGAGAGTCGCGCGACCCTCGACTTCGGCGAGGCGACGCGGCTGGTGTTGGGAGTGCGGTCGATGCACGAGTCGCCGGCGGGGACGGTGACGGTGACGGAGGACCCGCGTGATTTGATGCGTGCGGTGTCGACGTTCGGGTCGGCGCTGAAGACGCAGACGCCGGACCGGTCGTGGCCGACGCTACGCGGGCACCCGCCGGCTCTGGAACTCGGTGACGCGCTCCACGTACCCGCGGAAGTCGAACCCCCGGAGACGGGCGTTCGAATCGAAGTCCCGCCGGAGTACGGCGCGATTTACACGGTCGCACCGCTGGCGTACTATCTGGGTGCGAGTGTCCTCCCGGGGAGTCGTCCGCGAGTGGTCGCAGACGGGGAGACTCGCGAACTCGATTCGCGAGCGCTGGCCGAGAGCGTGCGTTCGGTCTTAGAGCACGTGTTCACGCTGGACTGCGTCGTGCGGGAAGCCGGCGTCTACCCGTTCCAGACGGCGATGTCCGAGGAACTGACCGCGCGCGTGGCGCTAGACCGCGAACGGTTGTTCGAGTTGTCGCTGTCGGAGCGAACGGCGGCGTACCTCCGGATTCCGCGGTCGGCGACGGAGGGATTGGTGGCGTGGCACTACACGGCGGACGTGGCGGCGGCGCCGTCGTACGCCGCTGCGCTGCCGTACTTGGTGGACGAACTCGCGCTGGTGCGGAGTCCGCCCCAGCGGGCGTCGACGGCGG
The DNA here is from genome assembly GCF_001485535.1 of Halobacterium sp. CBA1132. Classification (NCBI taxonomy): domain Archaea; kingdom Methanobacteriati; phylum Methanobacteriota; class Halobacteria; order Halobacteriales; family Halobacteriaceae; genus Halobacterium; species Halobacterium sp. CBA1132. The sequence continues at coordinate 2,251,225 of NZ_BCMZ01000001.1, read as the reverse complement.
AACTCACGCCGTCACCGAACGCGCTCCAAGCCGACGGCGTGCTCGTCCGGTCGGCCACGCCGGAGTCCTCGCCGTCTGCCGTCGTCGTGCCGGACGACGTGAAGACGCCCGGCCACTCGTGGGTCACGTCGAGCTCCGCCGTCGACGCGGCGAACCCGACTGTCGGGTCGTTCCAGCGCCCCTTCTCTTCGACGGAAGGCGACGGGGCGCTGGACGTCCACGTCGTCTTCAACGACGCGCGCCTCCAACAGGGGGACGTCTCCCTGTTCGACAGTCACCCGTATCGGGAGACGGACGTGCGTGTGTCGCGGTCGCTATCGACGGCAGAACTCCGCGACGCGCTCTACGAGGAGACGGACTACCTCCACTTCGTCGGGCACGTCACGGACGACGGGATGGTGTGTCCGGACGGGGTGCTGGACACGCGGACGCTCGCGAAGACGGGCGTGAGTGCGTTCTTCCACACCATCCTCGGGGACGACCGGAGCAGCCTCCGGCACAGCCAGTCGGCCATCTCTGTCCTCCCCGCGGTCGACACCGGCACTGCGTCTGCGCCGTGGCCGCTGTCTGTCCACCACTTCCCACACGCGGACAGTGGAATCGGCGCGCTCGCCTCGTACACGTACACTGACGCTCCCGCGGACGTCTACGACGCATCCGTGACGGAGACGGCGCTTTCACAGCACGTGCTCGAAGAACTACTCGCGGACTCGGGCGTTCCGGTCCTCGTCGACGGCGAAGTCCACCTCACCGACGACCTCTCGGTCGAACGCTTCCGCTAGTTACCCCAGAAGTTCTCGCGGCTGCCGAGGCGCTCACTTCCTTCTTCGTCGTCCTCGTCGGCCGCGTCTTCGGCTTCGGCGTCTTCCTCGGCGTCCTCGTCCACTTCGCCGTCCTCGTCGTCCGGCTCGTCGGGGAGCTTCTCTATGAGGTCCGCGCGAGCGTAGTTCGGCTTCACTTTCGTCACCTCGGCTTTCACGCGCGCCGGCGGCAGCACGCCGTCGACCATCACGATGAACCCGCTCTCCTCCTGCCGGCCGACGCCAGCGCCGCTCTCGTGCATGTCGTCGACTTCCAGCACGACCTCCTGACCGGGTACCACGGGCGCGGTCTTCAGGTCCTCGATGGGCTGGTTGTAGTGGTTGCACCACTCCATCCCGCCGCGGTCGCCGTAGTGCTGGCACCCCATCCCTTCGATTTGCTCCTGGAAACTGGGGCATTCGTCGGCGAGTGGACAGTCAGCCATACAGGCCGTTACTGGCCGGTCGGCTAAACCCTTGCGGCACGCCGTCGCCGTCCCGGAGCGGCGTCAGCGCACCCGCGCGCTCGCCGGCAACGGCCGGCCGCGTCCCTAGATGAGCTGTTCGAGCTGGCGGCGCCGCCGTTCGAGGTCGATGTGTGGGTCGAGGCCGGCGTCGGCGGCGAGCCGGTCGAGCACGAGCAACACGTCGACGCCGCGGCGCTCGGCTTCCGTCGCGACCGCTTCGGCCTCGCTGCGGTGGACGACTAGTCGGTCGAGTAACGCCAACAGGCACGCGACGACGGCGCCGGTTTCGCCGTCGGGGAACGCGTCGCTGACGCTCGAAAAGTCGGGGTACGCGTCGGGCGCTTCGTCGGCCGGTGACACCCGGAGACAAATCGTACACAGCGTCGCCGCCGGCCGGTCGTCGGGGAGGAACTCGGCGACGGCGTCCGGAATCGGGAACTGGAGTCGGTCGCCGCCGCAGTTCGGACAGCTCATACCTCGACGTTGCGCGCGCGGTACTTAGCCGGCGCGGACGAAAGCCGAAGCCGCGTTCAGTTTGCGAGCGCTTCTTCGGCCGCCTGCTCGGCCGCCTCTTCTTCCTCTTCCTCGTCTTCTTCTTTCTTCGCTTTGACCTTCTTCATGCGGAAAATCTCCTCGCGCTCCTGCTCTTCGAGCTTCTGCTCGATGTACTCCTGGCCCTCGTAGAGTTCGGGGAGGAGCTTGAATTCGAGCGCGTTCACGCGGCGCTTGGTCGTCTCGATCTCCGTGAGCATCTTCTTCATCGCGGTCTCGACTTCCGCCGCGAGCACGATGGACTCCAGGAGCTCCTCGTAGGCTTCCGCGGCCTCGTCGATGCGCGCGCTCGTGCCGAGGATGCCGTAGCCGCGCTCGTCGAGGCTCTTGCGGACCTTCGAGGACTCGATTTGCGGGACGACGACGCCCATGATGTTCCGGGATTCGACGGTAATCTCGGGGTGTTCTTCGAGCGCCGCGGCCGCCCCTCGAACGGACATGTCGCCCTCCATCGCGCGCGCCATGTTGATCTTCTTCTGGGCGGTCTCGTAGTCGGCTTCGAGGTCCTCGCGGACGTCCTGTGCCTGGTCGAGGATGTCCATGAACTCCATGATGAGGCCGTCGCGCTTCTGCTCGAGCGTGTCGTGGCCCCGCTCGGAGAGTTCGATTCGGTCCTCGATCTCCATGAGGTTCTTCCGGGTCGGTTTGATGTCCTGGGCCATCTGTTCTCTTGGCGGGGACTTCTGGACGGAGGGAGGTAAACGTTTCCTGTCGCTGCCGCCAGCTACAGCAGTCCTGCCGCGCGGTCCATCCACGTCACGACTGCGACGTGGGGCAGCGTCAGCACTGCGACGAATGCGAGATACAGCGCGGCCCCGCCGGCCAGCGTCGTCGGCGGGTTCGGCACGACGACCCAGAGCCCGCCCAGCAGTGCGAGCGCGGCGACGGTCAGCGGCGCCGCTTCGCGCGCGAATCGGGCCAGTGGTCCGCGCAAGTCACCCGCAGCGAGCGCGTGCCGCGACCCGTTGTCGACGGCGACTGCGCGCGCGACGTGGCGGACGGCGTGCCACAGGCAGAAGTAGACGCCTACCGCGAATACGGGCGGGACGACGAGGAAGAACACCCACAACCCCAGTGTCTCAGCGGCGTCGACGCGCCACGCGGTCGGCGGCGATTCGGTCGTTGCGAGTCGATTCGCAGCCAGCGTCACGACGGTTACGGCGGCGAAGCCGACGCCGAGCACGAGCCGCGCGTCGGGCGCGAACAGCCAGAGGTCGCCGACGCTGCCGCCGAACGGCGCGGCGAACGCCGCCACCACGTCGCGGTACGTCTCGGGGTGGCCCAGCAGCGGCACGAGCATCGGGAGGCCGCCGCGGACGACGCCCGTCGCCACGCGTCGCGCGCGCGAGTCAAGATAATCTGCGTCCAGTAGCACGGCCAGCGGGTAGACGTCGCCTTGCCCCCAGTGGAGCCACGTCAGTCCGACGAACGCCAGCGCCGCCGCGACCGGCCACGCGAACCACGCGATAGCGTACGCGCCGCCGAGCACGAGATAGAGTGCGCCGACGACTGCGAGCCACCGCCGGGTCACGCGGCCCGCGACTGCGCGCGGGAGCGCCACGTAGTCGATAGCACCGTGGGGGAGGCCGAACACCACGACGCTCGCAATCAGTGGCGCGTACCGGACCGCCGTCGGCAACGCCACACCGGCGAGCGTCGGGAGCGCCGCGACGGCGACCCCGACCCAGCCAGCGGCCAGCGCCGGCCACGCCAGCGTGTTGCGGACCGCCTCGTCCAGTCCGTTCACGCCCATCGTGCGACCACCCAGTCGTAGAGCAGCAGTCCCTGCACGACGAAGAGGTTCGTCACGAGGAAGAACGCGCCCTCCTCGATTGGGAGGCCCGCGACGGCGACGCCGGTGCTGTACGTCGGTGAAATCGTCCAGATGCCGTCCGCGAGCGCGAGGCGGTCGGCGACGGCGAAGTACAGCGTCGGCACGCCGACGCCCGCGGCGACGGCGCGCGGGCGTTCGAGGAGGTACCGCCAGCCGACGGCCCACTGCATCGCGAGGACGGGGCCGGCCCACGCCAGAATCGCGCCGAGGTAGAACGTGCTCGCCGCGCCGAGGAACGCGACGCCCGACGCCGTGACCGCGAGGCCCGCGAGCGCGCCGACCGCTGCGTCCCGCTTCGAGGGGCGGAACTCGGCGTCCGGCGGTCCAGCGATGACCTGCACCCACAGTCCCGCGACGACCGTCTGCATCGCCACGAACGCGTACTCCTCGACCGGCGCGAGCCACAGCGTCGCCAGCACTGCGTCCTCGCCGTACGTCCAGACACCGCGTCGAATCAGGTAGTTGTCCCACGGCGTCGTGTACGCCAGCGCGAGGACGACGAGGACGCCCACGCCGGCCAGCGACCACCAGTCCTCGCGGCGGTTACGGACGCGCAGCGCCGCCAGCGCGACTAGCGGCGGCGCGACGAACGCGGCGAGGAACTGGAGGTACGTCGCCATCAGCGCGTCCCCTCGAAGTCGCACAGTCGCGACTGTCCGGTCGCGTCAGTTCGCAAAAGATACGTGGACGACACGCCGCGAACGCGGCGGTCAGTCGGCGGCCGCGGCCTCTTCGGCCTCGGCCTCGTCCTCGACGTAGTACTGCTCGATGAGCTCCTCGTCGACGCGGTTGAGCTCCTCCTTGGGGAACAGGCTGAGCAGCTCCCAGCCGAGGTCCAGCGTCTCCTCGACGCTGCGGTCGGTGTCGAAGCCCTGGTCGACGAACTCCGCCTCGAAGCGGTCCGCGAAGTCGAGGTAGAGGTTGTCGCGGTCGCTGAGTGCCTCGCGACCGACGATGTTCACGAGGTCGCGGAGGTCCTCGCCTTCCGCGTACGCCGCGTACAGCTGGTCGGAGACGTCGCCGTGGTCTCCGCGCGTGAGGCCCTCGCCGATACCGTCGTCCATCAGCCGCGAGAGGCTCGGGAGGACGTTCACGGGCGGCGTCACGCCCTGACTGTTCAGGTCGCGGTCCATCATGATCTGGCCCTCCGTGATGTAGCCAGTGAGGTCCGGAATCGGGTGCGTGTCGTCGTCGCCGGGCATCGTCAGGATGGGAATCTGGGTGACAGAGCCGTCCCGTCCCTCGATGCGGCCGGCGCGCTCGTACAGCTGCGCGAGGTCCGTGTACATGTACCCGGGGTAGCCACGCCGACCGGGCACCTCCTCGCGTGCCGCGCCGATCTCGCGCAGCGCCTCGCAGTAGTTCGTCATGTCCGTCAGGATGACGAGGACGTGGTAGTCCTTCTCGAAGGCGAGGTACTCCGCGGTCGTGAGCGCCATCCGCGGCGTGACCGTCCGCTCGACTGCGGGGTCGTCCGCGAGGTTCATGAAGACGACACTGCGTTCGAGCGCGCCGGTGCGCTCGAAGTCCTCCATGAACTCGTTGGCTTCCTCGGCGGTGATACCCATCGCGCCGAAGACGACGGCGAACTCGCTGTCCTCGTCGCCAGCTTCCTCTTCCTCCGGCACGGAGGCCTGTCGCGCAATCTGGAGCGCGAGGTCGCTGTGGGGTAGCCCCGACGCCGAGAAGATGGGGAGCTTCTGCCCGCGCACGAGCGTGTTCATGCCGTCGATGGCAGAGACGCCCGTCTGGATGAACTCCTCGGGGTACTCACGCGCGTGGGGGTTGATCGCTTCGCCGACGATGTCGCGGCGCTCCTCGGGCACGATGTCCGGGCCGCCGTCGATGGGCTGACCGGAGCCGTCGAGCACGCGACCGAGGAGGTCCTCGGTCACGGGCATCTTCAGGGTCTCGCCGAGGAACCGCACCGAGGCGTCCTGCCCGATGCCTTCGGTTCCCTCGAAGACCTGAATCGCGACGAACTCGTCGCTGGATTCGAGCACCTGACCGCGCTTGACTTCGCCGTCGGGCGTCTCGATCTCCACCATCTCGTCGTAGGCCACCGGCTCGTCGATGTCGACGTACACCAGCGGGCCGCTGACTTCGGAGATTGTCTTGTACTCTTTCATTAGTAGTGGTCCCGTAGTTGCTCGCTGAGGTCGTCTTTCAGCTCCTCGATGTACTCGTCGTAGTCCTCCTGGACGCCCATGCGGTTGAGGCGGGGCGCCGCGTCGACGTTCTGAATCTCCTCGACGGGGACACCGGCTTCGAGCGCGTCGAAGGCCTCGTCGTTGAACGTCTTGATGGCTGTGAGCATCTTGTACGTCTTCTCGGGCTCACAGTTGGTGTCGACGTCGTGGAGCGCGTTCTGCTGGAGCCACGCTTCACGGAGGTAGCGAGCGACTTCGAGAGTGAGCTGCTGGTCGTCGGGCAGCGCGTCTTTGCCGACCAGCTGCACAATCTCTTCGAGCTCTGTCTCCTCGTCGAGGACGTCGACGGCCCACTGCCGGACCTCCGGGAAGTCCTCGGAGACGTTCTCGCGCCACCAGTCGTCCAGCTGGTCCTTGTACAGCGAGTACGACTCGTTCCAGTTGATAGCCGGGAAGTGCCGGCGTTCGGCGAGGTCCGCGTCCAGCGCCCAGAACGTCTTCACGATGCGCAGCGTGTTCTGAGTGACCGGCTCGGAGAAGTCACCGCCCGGCGGGCTGACCGCGCCGACCACGGACACCGACCCCTCTTCGTCGTTGAGGGTGGTGTAGAGGCCCGCGCGCTCGTAGAACTGTGCGAGGCGAGCGGCGAGGTACGCGGGGTACCCCTCCTCGCCCGGCATCTCCTCGAGGCGCGAGGAGATTTCGCGCATGGCCTCGGCCCACCGCGAGGTGGAGTCGGCCATCAGCGCCACGTCGTAGCCCATGTCGCGGTAGTACTCCGCGATGGTGATGCCCGTGTAGATGCAGGACTCGCGGGCCGCCACCGGCATGTTCGACGTGTTCGCGATGAGGCACGTCCGCGCCATCAGCGGGTTCCCGGTCTGAGGGTCCTCGAGTTCGGGGAAGTCCTCGATGACTTCCGTCATCTCGTTGCCGCGCTCCCCGCAACCGATGTAGACGACGATGTCCGCGTCGGACCACTTCGCGAGCTGCTGCTGGGTGACCGTCTTCCCGGAGCCGAACGGCCCCGGAATCGCGGCCGTCCCGCCCTTCGCGAGCGGGAACAGGCCGTCCTGAATCCGCTGGCCCGTGACGAGCGGCGTCCGCGGCGTGTGCTTGTCCTTCGAGGGACGCGCACGCCGAACCGGCCACTCCTGGCGCATCGCGATTTCCTCGCCGCTGTCGAGCACGGCGACGGGCTCGTCGACCGTGTGCTCGCCGTCGTTCACTTCGGTGACCTCGCCGCCGTCGCTGCGCGGCGGGACGAGAACCTTGTGTTCGATGCTGACCGTCTCGTCGACGGTGCCGAGGACGTCACCGGCCTCGACGTGGTCGCCTTCCTCCACGACGGGGTCGAACGACCACTCCTTCTCCAGGTCGATGCCGGGCGCGTCGACACCGCGGTCGAGGAACGCGCCCATCTCGCCCTGCAGGACGTCGAGCGGGCGCTGGACGCCGTCGTAGATGGAGTCCAGCATGCCGGGGCCCAGGTCGACGGTGAGGGGTTCGCCCGTGTTGTCCACGGGGCCGCCCGGGCTGATGCCCGAGGTCTCCTCGTAGACCTGGATGGTTGTTACTTCGCCTTCGATTTCGATGACCTCGCCCATCAGGCCTTCGTCGCCCACGTAGACGACGTCGTTCATCTGGGCGTCGAGGTCCGTGGCGGTCACGACCGGACCGCTCACGCTCTCGATTACGCCGGAGTCAGTGATTTCTTCTGCTTGACTCATTCGTTGGATTCGTCTTCTTCGGCCATCAGGTCGATCCCGATGGCCCGCTTGATCTGGTCGCGTAGCCCGCTCCCGCCGGCGGCGCCGCCGCCGATGGTCACGAACGTCGGTTCCACGCTCGTCTCGACTTCCTCGCGGACTCGCCGCGAGAGCGCGTCGAGGTCGTCGTCGTGCATCACCGCGATGCCGACGTCGTCGTCCTCCAGCACCGACTCGACTGCATCGTCGAGCGCTTCGTCTTTGTCGTCCTGCGGGACGTTCTCGAACTTCCGAACGCCCGCGAGCCGGAACCCGGTAGTGAAATCCGGGCTGCCGACGACTGCGATCTCCTGGCTCATAGGATGACCAGCTCCTCTTCGATTTCCGCCTCGCTCAGGCCGGCTTCCCGGCCGCGAGCGATGGCGCGGATGTTGTCTACTTCGCGTTCCTTCGCGAGCACGTACGCCAGCACCGGACAGACCGACAGCGGGTAGACGTACGAGAGGTGGTCGGAGTACTCAAGCAGCGCCCGGTCGAGGGCGTGCTCGAAGCCGATGAGGCTGTCCGCCTCCTCCAGTTCGTCGAGCGCTCGCGAGAGCTCGTCGCCGTACTTGCTCTCCCGGATGCGGTTGACCAGTGCCGAGCGGTCCGCGACGAGCTGGCTGACTTCCTTCCGACTGAACAGCGCGCCGCCGTCGATGAAGTACTCGGCGGGGTCGACGTCGGCGCCCGACCGCGCCAGCCGCAGCGCGTTCCGAACGTTCCGGAAGTCGATTTCGGCTTCGAGGAACTCGCGGTAGAGCTGCGCTGCTTCGCCGCGAACGGAGGCGTCGGGCACGAGGTTCTCGTAGTACGCGCGGTCGACCGCGTTCTCCAGCGGGACCAGCGTCCCGGACTCCTCGTAGGCCTCGAACGCGGCGTCGATGTACGTCTCGAACAGGGTCCCGTCGAGCAACTCGACGACCGCTTCGATGGACTCGGCGGCGACCAAGCGGTCGAGGAACTCGTCCTCGAACTCGCCGGCGTCGATGAGGTCCTCGCGGACTTCGTCGTCGCTGGCGCCCGAGTAGAGGCCGCGCAGCACGGTCTTGACGTTCCACGCGTCGAACTTGCGGAGGTAGCGCACGACCTGCTCGTAGAGCCGGCCCTCGCTGTACCGCAGCAAGTCCTGGAAGTCGTCCGCGAGCGTCTCGTTGAGCGCGTGCTCGACGAGGTCGACGCCGCTGAACCGCGAGCCCAGCGCGTTCACCGCGTCCTCGTACTGGGTCTCCTCCATGAACCGGGCGATTTCGCCCGTGCCCATGCGGAGCAGTTTCCGGTACTCGTCGTCGCTGAACAGGCTGGCTCGGCGGTGGCGGACGCGGGCGACCACGTACTCGTAGTTTGCCGACCCGTACACGCTCATTGCTCCTCGTCGAAGAGGCGCGCGCTGATCTCCTTCAGGTTGTTCTCCCAGACGTCGTCGATGACCGAGTCGAACGTGTTGTTCACCCGGACCCGGGACGTCTCGCTCTCGACAACGACGCCGCCGAGACAGTCGTGCTCGCCGGCGTACTCGTAACCGTCGTAGTCGTCGAGGATGTTCGAGATGAGTGCCTCGTCGTCCGCACGGCCGTAGACGCTGACGTCGGCGTCATCGGACTGCGTCCGATTGCCCGAGGGACTCTGTCCCTCGCCGTCGGCGTCGAATTCGTCGGCCGCAGCGTCGAGGAGGGCGCGAGTGAGTTCCTCGCGGTCGTCGCCGTCGATGGCGGCGATTTCCTCCTCGGCGGTTTCGCGGACGTCCTCGAGGGCGTCGCGGCGCGCTTCGAGGCGCATCTGCTTGGCCTCGAGTTTCGCGCTGGAGAGGCGCTGCTCGCGCTCCCGCTCGATCTCGCGCTCGGCCTCGGCTTCGGCCTCGGAGAGAATCTCCTCGGCGTCGGCCTCGGCGTCCGCGACAATCTCGTCGGCGCGGGATTCGGCATCCGACCGAATTTCCTTCGCGCGCTCGCGGGCCTCGTCTCGAATGTCCTCAACTACTGTTTCCAAGCTCATAGATGAGAGGGGGGACGGTGGTTTAGAATGCGGACGGCACGACGAAGACGACGACCAGCGCGAGAATGACCAGCGTTTCCGGGAGGACCGTCAGAATGAGGCCCGTACCGAAGAGGTCCTGGTCTTCCGCGATGGCGCCGACGGCCGCGCTACCGATACCGCGCTCCGCGTACCCTGCGGCGAGTGCGGCGAGACCGACGGCGAGTGCGGCGGCGGACTTCGGGGTGATTGCGGGGCTGCTGCTGGTAGCCGTTTCCTGTGCGATCGTGGCGAACTGTGTGAGTGCGTCAATCATGTTACTTAGTCCTCAGTGGTGTAGTTTCGCTGGTGGCCGAACGGGTGATACTTCTCGCCACCGCCCTCATAAAACTTGTTAAAGAACTCCACGTATTCGAGGCGTAGCGTCTGTAAGCCGGCGGATGTGACGCCGAGCGCCAACACGAGAAGGTGGCCGAGCACGAACACGACGATGCCGCCGAGCACCCCCGCGGTACCCATGTGAATCAGGCCGGGGAACAGCACTTCGCCCCCGTGGGTGTGGGTGTTGAACAGCATGAAGTGCGTCTCGTGTTCGAGCGTCGCCGAGAACAGACCGAACATGTACTCGACGGTCTCGGGCTCTTCGAGGTGGAGTTCGTAGGCGCCGAACACGAGCAGATTGACGACGTACGCCATGCCCGCCTTCGCGAGCAGGACCGCCGCAATCCGCGTGTAGGAGACGGTGTTGACGAGCGCGTACGTCGGGCTCTCGAGGAACCCGGCGGCGCCCTCGCCAATCGTCACGAGTACGAGTCCAAGCACCGCGAGCGCGAGGCCCACGATGCCGACGATGGGCGGGAGTTCCAGTGCGCGGTAGAGCAGTTCGGGGCGCGGACCGCCGCCGGACTGCATGTGCGTGCTGAACAGCCACGCGCCGACACCCGCCATGAGCAGGAGCGGACCGCCGCTCTCCGTGACGGCGGCCTTCAGGCCGTGCGAGCGCGTCTCGTTGACGAGCCCGAACACGTAGCCGATTGCGAGGTGGGCGATACCGAACAGGAGGCTCGCCGCGAGCCACAGTTCGGCGAACGCGCTGACGTGGAGCCCCTTCTTCAGCGGGGCGTCCGCGAGGCCGAGCGCGCCGTGCCACAGGTACTCCGTGACGAGGTGGAGTCCGAATATCTCGCCGTACAGAACGCCGAACAGGGCCGTGAATCCGCCGGCCCACATGGCGACACCGCCGAGCTTCGAAATCATCTCGCTGTCGAAGCCGCGGTACAGCCAGAAGCCCAGTGCGCCGTACAGGATGCCGTACCCGAGGTCCCCGATCATGAACCCGTAGAACGCCGGGAACGTCAGGAACAACACGACCGTCGGGTCGAGCTCCGTGTACTTCGGTCGGTTGATGACCTCGGTCAGCGCCTCGAACGGTCGCGCAACACCGGGGTTGTCCTGGATGACCGGCGGGCTGTCGTCCTCGTCGAACTCGGCCGCCGTACCGCCGTCGGTCGCGGCCTCGGTTTCGTCGTCCGTGACCGGCTCCGGCTCGTCGCTGGGGCCGTGGTGGCCGTGACCGGACGGCTCGTACTCCGCTTGTTCGAGTTCTTCGACCGCAGCGTGCTCGCCGACGGCGTCCTGAAGCCCTTCGACGAACGTCGCGTACTCGTCGCTGGGAATCCACCCCTCGGCGACGAACGCGTGTTCGGTGGTCGCGAACTGCAGCGGAACTTCCGCCTTCTGGACATCGATGGAGAGTTTCTCCTCGGCGGCCAGCAGGAAGCCCGCGTGCTCCACGCGGAGGTCGTCGAGTTCGCTCTCCACGCTGTCGAGTTTCGACTCGATGGTCTCGCGGTCGTGGCGGAGTTCCTCGACGTACGCTTCGGGGCTACCCTCGGCGTCCGGGACCTCCAGTCGCGCGAACTCCACGCCGACGAGCGCGTCGTCGAGCGCGTCGGGGTCGTCGCTGCGCGGGTACGCGAACACCGCGAGCGTGTCGTCCCCCTCGAAGACCTCGAACGCCTCGATGGGTTCCGCGGTCCGGAGTTCGTCGCGGACGTCGTCGGCGTTCCCCTCACCGACTGCGACCTGCAGGCTGTCGTAGCCACCGAGCAGGTCGAGGTCGATGCCGAGGTCCGCGAACGGTTCGACGGCGTCGATTCGCTCGTCGATGTCGCGGAGTTCGTCCTCGAGTTCACCGTAGCGGTCGTCGAGGTCGTTGACCTCGACGCGAATCTCTTCGAGTTCGGTTTCGAGCGCTTCGTCGGTGACGATGCGGGTCGGGCCGGCGTCGGCCTCGTCGACGTCGAGCGTCGACTGCAGCGACCGCACCGTGACGAGCTTCTCGGAGGCGTCGTCGGCGCCCTCCATCGGGTTGCCGTTATCGAACCCCTCGATGTCGCCGTCGTAGTCCGAGAGGTGGACGAGATTCAGGTCGTGAATCGTCTCGATGACGTCGTCGATGACGCGCTTCGAGCCCGTCACCGACACCTTGCTCATGCGTTCAGGTCTGAGCATGTACCGCCTCCTCGAACTGTTCGACGGCGTACGCGACTGCGTCCTCGTCGTTCTCCTCAGCGAGCGATTCGAGTTGCTCGCGTTCGGTTTCCCCGTTTTCGAGGATGCTGTCACGCTCCGCTTCGATGTCTTCGCGCGCCTCTTCGAGTTCTTGTTCTTTCAGCTCGCGAGCCTCCTCTTCCGCTTCGCTGCGGATCTCATCGGCTCGCTGTCGGGCTTCGGACAACCGTTGCTCCCGGTCCTCCTCCGCCTCAGCCACGATGTCGTCGGCGTCCGATTCTGCCGATTTGATGTTTTCGAGAACCTCTGGCCTTGGCATACACTTACCGGGCGGACCTTTGGCCACGGCCTATATGGTAGTTGCGAAGTTCGCGGGCGCTAACGCAAGCTATTATGCGTCTTCGGGCGCAATTCCGGGGCAATGGGAGTCCTCGAAGACAAGGCGCGAGCGCGCACCTTCTACAAGTACCTCTCGAAGGTGTACGACCGCGTCAACCCGTTCGTGTGGAACGAGGAGATGCGCGACGAGGCGCTGGCGATGCTCGACTTGGACGCCGACGACCGCGTCCTCGACGTGGGCTGTGGCACCGGGTTCGGGACCGAGGGAATCCTCCAGTACACCGACGACGTCTGCGGGCTCGACCAGAGCCCCCACCAGTTGGAGAAGGCGTTCGCGAAGTTCGGGCGCCACGACGACGTGGCGTTCCACTACGGGGACGCCGAGCGCTTGCCGTTCAAGGACGACTCCTTCGACGCGGTGTGGTCGTCGGGGTCCATCGAGTACTGGCCCAACCCGGTCGAGGGCCTGCGCGAGATTCGCCGCGTCCTGAAGCCCGGCGAGTGGACCGTTGTCGTCGGTCCCGACTACCCGAACTCGACGGTGTTCCAGAAGGTCGCCGACGCAATCATGCTGTTCTACGACGAGGACGAGGCCGACCGAATGTTCGCCGAAGCCGGCTTCGTCGACGTGGAAAATCACGTGATGCAGGCGAAACCCGGCAGCCCGCGCGCAATCGTCACACTCGCGCGAGCACCGGCGGACGACGAAGCCGCGGACTGATTACTTCTCTCGACTGTCGTTTCAGCGACGGCCACGACGCGGCCGTCGACGTACACCTCAACCCTGAGCGACGCGCCCGCTCGCAACGCGGGGGTGTTCGTCCCAGCCACCCGCAGCGACGCCGTCTCCCCCACATTCCACGTCGGGTCGGCGGCCACGTTGAACGGTCCCGTTGGGCCGCCGCGAAATCCGGCCGCGGCGAAGAACGGAACTGGCGGCTGGTGGGCGAGTCGCTTTCCGTCGACGGAAATCCGCACGGTCGCCTCGCGCACGTCGAGCGGTTCCCCGGCCAGCACCGTCACCGCGACGCGGCCGTCGCTGGTCGCGTCGGCGTCGATGCCGCGCTGCGGCGGCGGGTCACCAGGGAGGACGGGAACCGCCGTCGCGACGGCTGCCGCGGTGGCGACGGTGACCGCGAGCAGGAGGACGACCGCGACGGGCGCGTAGCCGCGGGGCACGCGCTCCAGTGGTCGCGCGCTCGGACAAGAACCCTCGGACGGGCCGCGTCGTCAGGGCGACGGCCGCGCAGTCACGTTGGCCTCCAGCGTCGCGCCGTCGTGGACCGTCGAGACGCTGTACTCGCCAGCGGGACTCAGCAGCCAGAGCCGACCGTCGTCGCCCGTGTCACCGACAGTTTCCCCATTCAGGGAGACGGTCGTATCGAGGGGTTCGTCGGCTTCGTTCTCCACCTGCACGAGCAGCGGCCCGCCCGTGTACGTCCGGGAGGTCGTCAGCGTCACGTTGTTCTCCGTGTCGGTCTGTCCGGTGTCTGCGGGGAGCTGCGAGAGCGTCTGCTGGTGGCGTTCGACGTAGACCCGCTCGGTCGTCGTGTCGATGTACGCCGAAATCTGGCCGTGGCCGTAGTTCGCCGTGTAGTAGAAGGCGTACCCGCCGCGCGTCTCGATGCTCGGCGACGTCGAGTGGTTCGACAGCCACGGGTACTGCGTCTGGATGATGGCGGGCGCTTCCGAGATGTCCCCGCCGAGGTTCTCTTCGACGTTGTCGGGGCGGACAGTCTCGCGGACGTAGCGGCCGTCGGTGATGGTCGAGAGCATGACGCCGTTGCCGACCGTCAGGTGGACGCGAATCTGGTCGCGGTCACCGTGGACGACCGCCGCGACGCGCTCCCGGACCGGCCCCTGCACTGTCGCCAACTGCGCGCGGAGCCGGTACACTCGCGTACCGATCTCCGAGAAGCCGTCGTCGTAGGCGTGCGTGTACAGCGTTCCGGCGGCGGACGTGCTGCCGAGTATCGAGGAGAGACTGCTGGCTTCCGCGTGAATCGTGCCCAGCGTGCGGACGTACGCCGAGGCCGTGATGTCGCCGTCGGTGTACGCGTCGTGGGCGGCCGTCGCCCGAGCACGGAGTTCCGCGACGCGTTCGGCGGCCTCGTCGGTGGCGTTCTGGAGGATTTTGCGGCGGGCGGACCGGTTCTCCGTCGCCGCGAGGCGCTGCTCGACCGTCCCGAGTTGGAGGTTGTCGCCGAGGGCCGCGTGGCCGGATTCGAGCGTGCTCGTCACGGACGCGTTCGGTTCGTTGTACGCCGCCGCGTCAACCTCCGTGAGGAGGAGGACGTGCGTGGACTGCTCGGAGGTGCCAACGACGGGGCTGTCGCTGGGCTCGACGGGCGCGGCGACGCCGCCGGCGGCGAGTGTGGCCGTCGTGGCGACGACGAGGAGGACCGCGGCGAGGGCGGGGCGGACGCGGGACATGGGAACGCGTTCGACCGCACCCGACAAAAGCGATGCGGAGACGACGACCGCGGCCGAGTCCCGGTCGAAGCCCACCGGGGGTGGCGCTTGTCGTGCGCAGCGACGACTGACGTGGGGCGTCCGGCGTGAAGTCAGCGAGCTGGTGGGTTCCACCGGATAGAAAATACTTTGCACGAGCGGGGTGGACGGAACTGGTATGCGGCAGGCCGCCCTCCTCGTCGCCGTTGTCTGTCTCCTCGCTGTGCCCGTGGCCGGTACAGTCGGAGCGCCCGCTCCGCAGCCGGCCGCTCCGCAGTCGGCCGCCCTCCAAGATGACGCAGGACTGGAAGCGTCGGGCGTCGACATCACCGTCCAAGTGCAGCCCGACGGCGCGGCTCGCTGGACCGTCTCCTCGAAGTACACTCTCGAAGGCGACAACGCCACCGCGGCGTTCGAACGGCTTCGCGACCGGTTCGAGACGGGTGTGACTGACACCGAGTTCTCGGTGGACGTGTTCCGCGCGGTCGTCCCGTCGGTCAGCGACCGCGTCGGCCGACCCATGGAAATCCGGGACGCCAGCCGGTCGTCGCGCGTCGTCGAGCACGGGAACAACTCCACGGGCGTGCTCTCACTGCGGTTCACGTGGACGAACTTCTCCCGCGTCGAAGACGAGCGACTGGTCGTCGACTCGTTCTCCACGCAGTGGTTCGGCGACCTCTCGGCGAACCAGACGCTGACCCTCCGCTCGCCGGAGGGCTACGACACGGAGCGCGTGTTGCCGGACACGAGCATCGTCAACAACGGGTACCGTTGGTCGGGGCCGCAGACGTTTGGCGCCGACGAGCCGTTCGCCGAGTTCACGGAGAACGACAGCGTGGTCGGCGTCTCCGTCGTCGTACTCGTCGCAGTCGGCGTACTCGCGCTGGTCGTCGGCGCCGCGACCGTGTGGGCGTACTACCGCGACGAGCCCGCGTCCTCGTGGCTGGACCGCGTTCGCGACGAGGTCACCAGCACCGACGCGAGCGACGACTCTGAGAGCGACGAACCACCAGCAGACGCCGGAGCGGTGACCGGGACCGGCGGGGCCGCGGCGTCCTCGCCGAGTGCGGGCGGCGACACAGACTCAGAGTCCGAGCGAACCGACCCCGAGTTGTTGAGCGACGAGGAGCGCGTCGAGCGGCTGCTGCGCGAGCACGGCGGCCGGATGAAGCAGTCCGAAATCGTCGAGGAGACGCGGTGGTCGACCGCGAAGGTCTCCCAGTTGCTCTCCTCGATGGCCGACGACGACCGCGTCGAGAAGCTCCGTATCGGCCGCGAGAACCTCATCTCGCTGCCCGGCGAGGGCGTCGACGGCGGCGTCGACGAGGAGTAGCGCCCCGGTCCCGGAGAAACTGTTCGTGCGCTCCTCGCAGTTCCGAAAACGTTTACCTGCGTCCCGGAGCACTCACGCACGATGAAGGTTCTCGTCACCGTCAAGGAGGTCGCTACTGTCGAGGACGACTTCGAGATTTCCGGCACGGAAATCGAGGAGACGTACCTCGACTACGACCTCAACGAGTGGGACGACTACGCCGTCGAGGAAGCCGTCCAGCTCGCGGAAGCCGGCGACAGCGCCGAGCAGAGCTCGGCGAGCAATCAGGTACAACCTGATGACGACGTCGAAGTCGTCGCGGTCACCATCGGGCCGGAGCGCAGCGAGGAGACGATTCGGATGGCCCTGGCGAAGGGCGCCGACCGCGCGGTCCGCGTCTGGGACGACGCCATCGAGGACGTCGAACTGCTGGACGTGGAGACGAAGGCCGAACTGCTCGGGGCGGTCGTTGCGGACGAGGACCCCGACCTCGTGCTCTCCGGCGTGCAGGCCAACGACGACAGTTTCGGCGCGACCGGCGTGGCGCTCGCGGAGACGCTCGGCTTCGAGTGGGCGGCGGTTGTGAACGCCCTCGACACCGAGACGGTTCTCGACGAGAGCGTCGCTTCTGTCCGCCGCGAACTGGAGGGCGGCGTCGAGGAACTCACCGACATCGAACTCCCAGCAGTGCTGGCCATCCAGACGGGCATCAACGAGCCGCGGTACGCCAGCCTGCGGGGCATCCGTCAGGCCCAGTCGAAGGAAATCGACGTGCAGAGCCTCGACGACCTCGGAATCAGCGACGTGGCGAGCAGCCTCGACGTGACAGCGATGTACGAACCCGAGACCGAGAGCGACGCGCAGTACCTCGACGGCGACGCCGGCGAGCAGGCCGGGAAGCTCGCTGACGTGCTCCGCGAGAAGGGGGTGGTCGGCGAATGACTTCCGTCGGACGTTCCACGCCCGACGACGTCATCGTTCTCACCGGGGGTGAGAGCCAATGACCGACGTGCTCGTTGTCGCCGACCACCGTCGCGGCGACCTGCGCGACGTCAGTCTCGAACTGCTCTCGGCGGGCCGCGAACTCGCGGACGCCACGGGCGGCGACCTCCACGCCGCCGTCGTCTCGGGGAACGTCGAGTCGTTCACCGAGGAACTGAACCGCGACGGCGTCGACGCGATTCACACCGTCGACTACGGCGAGGAGTTCAACCACGACGTCTACACGCAGGCGGTCGTGGCGCTCGCGGAAGAACTCGACCCAGAGGTCGTCGTGGTGCCTAACAGCGTCAACGGCCTCGATTACGCGCCCGCGGTCGCGACGCGCCTCGACCGCCCGTACGTCTCCGACGCGACCGACCTCGACTACGCGGACGGCACGCTGGAAGTCACCCGCGAGATGTACGGCTCGAAGGTCGAGACGACCGTCGACGTCGCAGAAGGTCCGTTCGCGGTGTCGATTCGTGGCGGCGAGTGGCCGCCTGCTGAGGGTACTGGCGACGCCGAAATTTCGGCGTTCGACGTCGACATCGACGAGGACGCCGTTCGGTCGAACGTGAAGGGCTTCGAGGAGGTCGGCGGCGGCGACGTCGACATCGGCGACGCGGACTTCCTCGTCTCCATCGGCCGCGGCATCGAGGAGGAGGAGAACCTCGAACTCGTCGAGAAACTCGCCGAAGTCACCGGCGCGACGCTCTCCTCGTCGCGCCCCATCGTGGACAACGGCTGGCTCCCGAAGAACCGGCAGGTCGGCCAGTCCGGCAAGCAGGTGACGCCGGACGTCTACCTCGCAATCGGTATCTCGGGCGCCGTCCAGCACGTCGCCGGGATGAAGGGCGCGGACACCATTATCGCGGTGAACACCGACCCGAACGCGCCCATCTTCGACATCGCGGACTACGGCGTCGTCGGCGACCTCTTCGACGTCGTGCCCGCGCTCATCGAGGAGTTCGGCGGGGACGCGCCGAGCGTCTGAGCGCTCGACGACTCACGTTTTCTTCGCGGTTCTGTCGGACCGGAAGCGACGCGTGCGCGCCGCTGGCCGGGAAATCCCGTCATATATTTCCGCGCGAATCCCCGAGAGACGGGTAATGGAGTACGTGGAGGCGCGCCGCGCCGCCATCGAACAGCGGCTCGCGGAGACCGTCGCGGCCGTGGAGCCGTCGGAACTCAGCGACGAACTCGAACACGTCGTGCTCGCGGGCGGCAAGCGCGTGCGGCCGACGCTCACCGTGCTCGTCTGCGAGGCCGCCGGCGGGGACAGCGAGGACGCGATGGGGTTCGCGGTCGGCGTCGAACTCGTGCACAACGCCTCCCTCGTCGTCGACGACATCATCGACCAGTCGGCGCTCCGCCGCGGGAAGGCCAGCGCGTGGGCGGAGTTCCAGCACGGCCCCGCGCTGATTGCGTCGAACGGCCTGCTCGGGGAGGCGTTCGCGCTGTTCTCCCGGGACCCGCGTGCGATGGAGTGCGTGACCGATGCGCTCGTCGAGCTCGGTGAGGGCGAGGCCATCGAACTCGTCGACCGGCCCGAGACGGAAGCCGAGTACATGGAGTTGGCGCGCCGGAAGACGGGCGCGCTGTTCCGCGCGGCCGCGGAGCTCGGCGCGATTGCCGCGGACGCGGACGGCCGCTCGATAGAGGCGCTCGGGGAGTACGCCGAACGGGTCGGCGTCGCGTTCCAGATTCGGGACGATGTCCTCGACGCCACCGCGGACAGCGAGGACCTCGGAAAGCCCGCGGGCATCGACGAGGAGATGGACCGTCCGAGCATCGTTCGCGTCACCGACCGTTCGCCGGCGGAGTTGAACGCGCTCGCCGAACGCGAGAGCGAGCGCGCGATGGAGGCCCTCGACAGCCTCGACCTGCCGGCGGGGGAAGCCTACGACTACTTGGAGTATCTCGCGGAGTTCGTCGTCTCCCGGGAAGCCTAGGCGGCGTCCGGGCCGCCCTTCCGCTCGGCTCGCCACGACTCGACGACCGCGAACGTCAGCGTCGACAGCACGCTCACCAGCGTCCCCGCCGTCAGCACCGCGGCGAGTTCGGTGAGCGTGACGTACCCGAGGAAAAACGCCGACAGCATGTGGAGGACAGCGGCGATAGAGAGCACGTAGAAGGGGGCGTTGAGGTACCGCCAGCGGAAGCGCTCGGCGAGGTACTCGTCGGTGACCTGCCCGAGACTCGTCGTGAGGCCGGCGGCCGCGAACCACCGGACGGCGCCGTACGTGAGCGCCGCCAGCACCGTCGACGGCGCCAGCGACTCCGCGGTGCTCTCGCGGACCGCGGCGAGTTCGTTCACCCCTTCGACGCCACCGATGACCAGCAGGGCGGCCGCGACGACGTACGTGATGAGCGTCACACGGCCCGTATATAGCCCCGAGCGCACGCGCTCGACGCCGGCGTCCACGGTCGATTCGAGGCCGAGGCCGCGGAACAGCGCGTACAGTCCGACCGCTGCCGAGGAGACGCCGAGGACGGCGCCCGGAAGTCCGAGCACGTCCGCGAGCACCGCCAGCGGGTAGATGAGCAACAGGATTCCCAGCGGCACCAGCAGCGTCCCGCGGGTCTCGGGGTCGTTCATCACCTGCTTGAGCGTGTAGTACATCGATTCGAGGTCCTGGGCCTGCCGCACGACGACGCGCTTGACGGCGTCGATGGGCACGCGCGAGCGGATGACCGGGACGACGGACTCGTCCTGCGCGCCGTCCGTGACGACCACCGCGCGGACGGGGTCGTCGCTCTGGACGCTCGCGAGCACCTCGTCGACTTCGCGGCCGACCTTACGGTTCGCGGCGACGTCGCCGCGTTCGAGGCCGGTGACGGCGGCGACCTCCACGTCTTCGTCGGTGCTGTACTTGTCGTGGAGGTGGACGCCCTCGAAGAGGACGTTCACGTCGCTGTCCTCGGGGTCGGCTTCCGCCAGCGACACCGCGGCGTGCTCGACCTCGTTGCGACCGACCACGGGCGTCGGCACGCCGGTCTTGCGACCGAGGTCGTCGTCGAGGTCCACGCACAGCACGAGCAGCATTCGGTGGAGGGTACGTGTGGGCGGTATAACTGTTTTCGGGACACCTCAGCCGAGCGGACGTTCGTCCACCCCGATTCGCACAGTTTTTCAGCCTTCGGGGAGTAGACGCGTTTCAACGAATGATTTCGAAGGGCTGCGAGCAGTGCGCGAAGGGCGGCAAGATGGTGCTCTTCGTCTACGGGTACTGCGACCAGCGTGACTGCTTCTACTGCCCGTTGGGCGAGAACCGGAAGAACGTCCAGCAGGTGTACGCCAACGAGCGTCCCGTCGAGGACGACGAGGACATCGTGCAGGAAGCGAAGCTGATGGACGCGCTCGGCACCTCGATCACGGGCGGTGAGCCGCAGGAAGTGCTGGACCGCACGTGTCGGTACCTCCGCCTCTTGAAGGACGAGTTCGGAGAGGACCACCACACGCACCTCTACACGGGCATCACGGGCGGCCGCGAGAACATGCGCCGCCTCTCGGAGGCCGGTCTCGACGAGATTCGCTTCCACCCGCCGTACGAGCAGTGGGGCGACCTCCACGGCACCGAGTGGGAGGAGATTCTGTACATCGCGCGCGAGGAGGGCCTGACCCCCGCGTTCGAGATTCCCGGCATCCGCGCCGAGCAGGAGTTCTTGGACTTCCTCGACGAGGGCGCCGCTGACTTCTGCAACGTCAACGAGTTCGAGATGAGCGACGGCAACTACGAGCGCATGCAGGACGCCGGCTACGAGCTCCAAGAGGACCACATGAGCGCCGTCGACGGCTCGAAGGACGCCATCCTCGAGGAGATGGCCGACCACGAGAAGGTGTACTTCTGCACGAGCGTCTTCAAGGACGCCGCCCAGCACCGCTCGCGCCTGAAGCGCATGGCGCGGAACGTCCGCCGGGAGTTCGACGACGTCACCGAGGACGGCACGCTCGTCTACGGGAAAACGACCGTCAGCCCCCAGCGCATCCGGGAACTCGGCGTTCCCGACGAGTTCTACACGGTGAAGTCCGACCACGTCGAGGTGGCGTGGTGGCTCCTCGAAGAGATGGTCGAGGACGGCGACGTCGACAGCGGCGAAATCGTCGAGCAGTACCCGACGTACGACGGGCAAGTGGTCGAGCGGACGCCGCTGGCGTAGCTACGACCGTTCTTTTCTTCGACAGCAGCCGGGAAGTAGGGTGGCTGGGCCGCGTCAGGTCGAGATTGCGTCACGGTGCCAGCCGGGGTCGTGGCCCGTGCGCTCGATGCGCTCCGAGCGGCAGGCCGGACAGAAGTCGGGGGTTCCCGAGGCGCCTCGGGGGACGTACACCGCGCCGCCACACTCCACGCACGCGTCGTCGACGACCGTGACACAGTCGGCGCAGACGTTGAAGTCGTCGACTGTGAGGTCACGCAGGGGTTCGAGTTCTTTGTCCAAGATGTACTCGTCGATGACCGCCTGACAGTTTTGGCACGGTTTCATAGCGATGCGTCTTGGTCCATGTGACCGAGTAACAAGTACCTGTCCCTGTCGGCGAAACGGCGGTTGCTCGTGAGCCACTACATCAACGAAGAACAGCATCCGCGAGCCGAGCGGTCTGAAAGACCCGAGGCGAGCGGTTCACTCGCGGCGAAGCCGCGAGGCCGACGAGCGACCGTAGGGAGCGAGGAGTGCTTTTTCCGCAAGTTTTTGCCAGCGAGCGGCGCGTAGCGCCGCTCGCGCAGCAAAAAGTGCTTTTACACGCCCGTGCCGTAGCGCAGCAGCCCGGCAATCCCACCGAAGGCGGTGAGCAGTTGTTCGCCTTTCTCGAAGTCGGTGGAGATGAAGTGGGTGTCGGTGCCGCGCTGGTCGGCAATCTCCATGAGGTGGTCGATGGCGTCGTCTCGTTCGGCGTTCTCGGCGTCTTCGCCGCACTCCGAGCAGGTGTGTTCGGGGGTGTCGGCGCGCTGGCTGATGAGTTCGCGTTCTTCGTGGCCGTTGGGGCACTCGTAGGTGACGACGTCCTTGCGGAGGTCTTCGGAGATGAGCAGTGTCTCGACGGAGCCCATGACGAGGTTCTTCCGCGTGGGTTCGAAGCCGTAGGTGGCGAGGTCGCCGCCGTTGAGCTCTTTGAAGAACTCCTCCATGTCGGACTTGTCGTCCATCAGGTCGGCTTCCGCGAGCGTTTCCTGCGCGCGGTCGACCAGTTCCTTCAGGCCGGACTCGTCGGTGTAGGAGACGTCGAACTTCCCGAGGACCGTGTCTTGGAGCTCGTGGTGGAGGTAGTCGCCGTCGAGGAACTCGTCTTTCGTCGGGGAGGGGCCGCCGACGAGGATGCCGTCGATTTCGTGGCGCCGCGGGACGAAGAGGTCGTCGGCCATTCCGGCGACCTCCTGGTAGAAGTTGTCGATGGCTTCCAGTCGGAGGCGGGCGAACCGCTGTGCGGACTGTCCGCCTTTGCGCTGTTTGCCGGGGACGAGGCTGGACGCGGACTTGACGGCCTCGATGCGTTTGCCCTTCAGCCAGCCGACGTTGGCTTCGCGGCGGTCGAGGACGATGAGGCCGTAGAGGCCCTTGTCCCCGAGCATCTCTTCGAGGGGTTCGGTGAGGAACGCGTCGTCGCAGTGGTAGCGGAACGACTCGATTGGCTGGGGTGGTGACTCCAGCACTTCTGTCACCATGTCGGTGCGGCCGCCGCCGCTGTCGATGGCGCCGGAGAAGACGACGAGGCCGTTGTCCGGCGGGAACGTGTCGTAGTACCGCAGTCGGTCCTTGATGGACTTGAGTGCGTCCTGGACGTTCGTTCGGGTCTGCTTTGACTTGATGTTGGAGGCTTCGGAGTGTTCCTGCGTGACGTGGGCGACGACGTCCGAAATCTGCTTGTCCGGGGGGATGTAGATGGTCACCAGTTGGGTGCCGCTCCCGGTGTAGTCCTTGAGGTCCTCGATGACCTTCTGGAACTCGTACTTTCGGCGGTCCTCGGACGGTGCGCCCTCCTGCTCGCTCATTACCCCGAGATAGCCGTCGTGCGCGTAAGTAACCTTTGACCTCCGGGGTGGCGTCGCGCTCGGTGGGTTCTCGGCCGGTCGCGCCCCAAATCCCGCCCAACGCTTTAAGGGCCACTCTACGTACGCCGGAGTATGACTGGACGCGTGTTCGCCGTCGCATCCGGGAAGGGCGGCGTCGGCAAGACGACGACCGCCGTGAATCTCGCGGCGGTGATGGCCGAAGCCGACCGCTCGGTCGTCCTCGTGGACTACGACCTCGGGATGGCGAACGTCGGCGCCGTCCTTGATGTCGAACCTGCGGAGGCGACGCTGCACGACGTGCTCGCGGGCGAGGCGGACACGCTGGACGCCGTCGGGGCGGCGCCCGGGGAGTTCGACGTGATGGTCGGCGGCACGCACATCGAGGACTTCGGACGCGCGGACCCCTCGAAGCTCCGCGAGGTCGCCGAAGACCTCCGCGCGGAGTACGACGTCACTATCGTGGACACGGGCGGCGGCCTCAGCCACGACACGACCGTGCCACTCGGGCTCGCCGACGACGTGTTGCTCGTGTCGACGCCGCAGGTCGCCGCGCTCGAAAACACCGCGAAGACCCTCGACCTCGCCGAGCGCGTCGGCGGCGAGGTCACGGGGCTGATTCTGACGCGCGTGGGCGGGTCCGCAGTGGACGTCGACGAGGCCGTCGACCGAATCGACGCGCCGCTGCTCGGGTCGATTCCCGAGGACGGCGCGGTCCCCGATAGCGAGGAGGCCGGGGAGCCGCTGGTCGTCTTCGCGCCCGAGAACCCCGCGGCGCAGTCGTACCGCGAACTCGGCTACGAGCTACTCGGTGAGTCGCCGCCGGTGTCGTTCCGGGACGGCGAGGCCGACGGCGAGGTGTCGGCGGGCGCGGCGTTCGCGGAAGTCGCGGACGACGAGACGGACGCCAAGAATCGGTCGCTGCTGTCGCGGCTGACGGGCGGTCGCCTCGGCTGAACGGGAACAATTAAGCGAGTACGGCCGCCGAGTGTCGACTATGGCAAACGAGAACTCCGTCTCGACCGGCTGGCTGCTGGTCTACGTCGTCGTCGCACTGCTCATCGCCTACGGGTCGCTGGTGTTCGTCGGCGCGCTGTAGCTGTTCTTCCGGCCTACATCGACTCCGGCGCTTCGATGCCGAGTACGTCCAGCGCGTTCGCCAGCGTGTGCCGCGCGGCGTTCACGAGCGCGAGGCGGGCGGCCGCCACGTCGTCGTCGACGTCCTCGCTGAGGACGTGCCGGGTGCGGTAGAACGCGTTGAACGTGTCTACGAACTCGCGGGCGAACGTCGCGACCTGGTGAGGTTCGCGGTCCGCCGCGGCTTCCTCGACGACGCCCGGGAACCGCGCAATCGCCTTCAGGAGGTCGCGCTCCTCGGGCGTGTCCAGCAGGCCGGCGTCCAACTCGGCGTCGAGGCCGTCGGCTTCCGCCGCGATGCCGCAAGCCCGGGCGTGCGCGTACTGGATGTAGGGCGCACTCTGCCCCTCGAAGTCGAGGGCGTCCTCCCAGTCGAACGTGATCGCTTTCGTGGGCTGCTTGGAGACGATGTCGTAGCGCACCGCGCCGATGCCGACCTGCCGCGCGATGCGTTCGACGTCCTCCTCGGTGAGGTCGTCGCCGCGGATGCGGTCGTCCAGCCGGGAGCGCACGGCTTCCTCGGCACGTGCGACCGCTTCGTCGAGCAGGTCGTCCATGTCCACGCCCGTGCCCTGCCGCGTACTCATCGACTCGCCGCCCGGGAGGTTCACCCACGCGTAGAACACCTCTTCGAGTTGGTCGGTGTCGTTGCCGAGGATGTCCAGCGCGGCGTTGAGCTTGTTCGCGTGCAGTTCCTGGTCCTCGCCCAGCACCGTGATGGCTTGGTCGAAGGTGTCGAACTTCCACTCGTGGTGCGCGAGGTCGCGGGTGGTGTAGAGGGTGGTGTCGTCCGAGCGCAGGAAGACGAACGACTGCTCGATGTCCCAGTCGTCGAGGTCGAGTTGCCACGCGTCCTCCTCCTCGAAGGCGTACTCCGAGTCCTGGAGGCGTTCGACGACGTCGTGCGTGGCGCTGTCCCGGAGGAACCGCGTCTCCTTGACGAACTCGTCGAAGGTCGCGGGGAGGCGGTCGAGGGTCTGCTTCATCCCGCCGAGCACCTGGTCGACGACCTCGCCGACGCGCTCGTAGGTGTCCTCGTCGCCGGCGTCAAGTCCCTCGATGATGGACGCGATTTCGGCTTCGGCGTCCTCGACGGCTTCGGGGTCGCCGTCTTCGAGGAATGCGTTGCCCTTCCGGTAGTAGCGCACGAGTTCGTAGTCGTCCTTCTCGCGCCCGGGTTCGGGGAGGTCGCTCTCGTCGAAGGTCTCGTACGCCCACGTGAACACCGCCATCTGTCGGCCGGCGTCGTTGACGTAGTACTCGCGGGTGACGTCGTAGCCGGCGTAGTCGAGGACGCGAGCGAGCGCGTCGCCGAGAATCGGGTTGCGGGCGCGCCCGACGTGGACCGGCCCCGTGGGGTTCGCGCTCGTGTGCTCGACGACGACGGAGGTGTCGGTGTCGGGGAGTCGACCCCACTCGGTCTCCTGTGCGTCAGCGAGCGTCCCCTCGAAGTACGCTTCGCTGGGCGTGAAGTTCACGTACGGGCCCTGCGTGGACACGCTGGCGACGTACTCCGCGTCGGAGAGGTCGATGGCGTCGGCGATTTCGGCGGCGACTTCCGGCGGCGGCGCCTGCGCCTCGCCGGCGAGTCGGAACGCCACGCTGGACGCGAGCACGGCGGGCACGTCCGCTGGCGGTTCCTCGATGCCGAGGTCCTCGGTCGGGTAGCCGAGGTCGTCGAGCGCGGCGTCGAGCGCCGCCTCGACTTCCCGGCGGAAAGCGATGAACATGCTCGCCCGTTCGACGCGACGGCTAAAGGGATTTCCGAAGCGGGCGAGCGGCGCGGCCGCGGGGAACCGCGTCGGTGGGGCGTAGCGCCACGTTTTTCCACGCGCTCGCCGAATCCCGGGGTATGCCCAAGCAGGTGGACGACCCGGACTACCACCACGACAACCACACCGCCGCGCAGACGTGTGGCTGGACGGCGAACTCCCTGCGCGGCGAGGGCACCTGTTACAAGCACGCGTTCTACGGCATCCGCTCGCACCGCTGCATCCAGATGACGCCCGTGGTGCGCTGCAACGAGCGCTGCGTGTTCTGCTGGCGCGACCACGCTGGCCACACGTACGAGCTGGACGGCGTGGAGTGGGACGACCCGGAGGCGGTGGTGGACGCCTCCATCGAACTCCAGAAGAAACTGCTCTCGGGGTTCGGCGGCAACGACGAGGTGCCCCGCGAGCGCTTCGAGGAGGCGATGGACCCGCGCCACGTCGCCATCTCGCTGGACGGCGAACCGACGCTGTACCCCTACCTCCCGGAGCTACTGGAGGAGTTCCACGACCGCGGACTGACGACGTTCCTCGTCTCGAACGGCACGCGGCCCGACGTGTTGGCGGAGTGCGACCCGACGCAGTTGTACGTCTCCGTGGACGCTCCCGAGCGCGCGACGTTCGACGACGTGGTGGGCGCGACGGAGGACGACGCGTGGGAGAAGCTCGTGGACACGATGGACGTGCTCCACGACAAAGACGACACGCGGACGGTCCTGCGGACGACGCTGGTCGGCGGCGAGAACATGCAGAACCCGGACTGGTACGCGGGCTTCTTCGAGCGCGCGGACCCCGACTTCGTGGAGCTGAAGGCGTACATGCACGTCGGGGACTCGCGGGACCGCCTCGACCGGGACGCGATGCCGAATCACGAGGACGTCCTCGAATTCGCCCGCGAGGTGCAAGCGCACATGCCCGAGCACACGGTGTTGCGCGACCAAGAGGTCTCGCGGGTGGCGCTGCTCGCCCGCGAGCAGGACACGTGGGTGCCGAAGCTCCGCGCGGACTCGGAGTTCTGGGCGGGCTCGACGGCGGACTGACCATCCCTCACACTTTCGGGACGCGTTCCACTTCCGGTATTCTTATGCGGCGCGCGCCCGAATCTCGTGGTATGTCGCAAGCAACGGGCACGAGCGAGGTCGGGTTCGACGAGCTCGCCGTGCTGAAGCTGCTCGCGCTCGACGGCGCGCGCCGCGGCGAAGTCAAGGTCTCCTGCGGGGACCTCGCGGGCCGCCTCGACGCCTCCAACCAGACCGCCTCCCGGCGCCTCCAAGCGCTGGAGGACGCGGGCCTCGTCCGGCGGGATCTCGTCAACGACGGCCAGTGGGTCGCCATCACCGACGACGGCGAGCGCACGCTCGAACGCGAGTACGAGGACTACCGCCGCATCTTCGAGGACGCCGGCGAACTCGCCCTGGAAGGGACCGTCACCAGCGGGATGGGCGAGGGCCGCCACTACATCAGCCTCCCCGGCTACATGCGCCAGTTCGAGGAGAAGCTCGGCTACGAGCCGTACCTCGGCACGCTCAACGTCGACCTCAGCGCGGAGAGCCAACGCGCCCGCTCCGCGCTGGAAGCGATGGACGGCGTCCGCATCGAGGGCTGGGAGGACGAGGAGCGCACCTACGGCCCGGCGACGTGCTACCACGCCACCGTCGAGAGCGACGACGGCACGTTCTCGCCCGCGCACGTCATCGTCCCGGACCGCACCCACCACGACGAGACGCAGGTCGAACTCATCGCGCCGGAGAAGCTCCGCGAGGAACTCGGCCTGCTCGACGACGACGAGGTGACTGTCCGTGTCGAAGAGCAGTAACGCCTCCCGCGTCGAAGCGGCGGTCGCGGCGTTCCGCGCCGGCGAGCCTGTGCTCGTCCACGACGCCGCCGACCGCGAGGGCGAAGTCGACCTCGTCTACCCCGCGGCGGCGGTCACGCCCGCGGACGTCGCGCGCCTCCGAAACGACGCCGGCGGCCTCATCTGCGTCGCCGTCGACGACGCCGCGGCGGACGCCTTCGACCTCCCGTTCCTCGGCGACGTCATCGACCACCCCGCAGCGGACCACGGCCACCTCGGGTACGACGACCGCTCGTCGTTCTCGCTGCCCGTGAACCAGCGCGACACGTACACGGGCATCACCGACGACGACCGCGCGCTCACCATCACGGAACTCGCCGACGCGGCCGCCGACCCCGCGAGCGTCGACTTCGCGGCGGAGTTCCGCGCGCCCGGCCACGTCCACGTCCTCCGCTCGGCGCCGTCGCTGTCCCACCGGAAGGGCCACACGGAACTCGCGGTCGCGCTCGCCGAGGAAGCCGGCGTCGCGCCCGCCGCGGTCGTCTGCGAGATGCTCGACGACGAGACGGGCGAAGCGCTCTCGGTCGCGGACGCGAAGGCGTACGCCGACCGCGAGGGCCTCGTCTACGTCGAGGGCAGCGACCTGCTGGCGGCGTTCGAGAACTGAACTCGCACTCTTCTCCCCGCTGTTCGCGCTCGTCGCTCTCTACCCGAACCCTTCCGAGAGAATTCGCTCCGGCGGGACGCCGAGTTTCTCCGCCGCGGTCACGAGGCTGTGGACCATCGCGTTGATGCCGCAGGCGTACACCTCCGCGTCGTTCGGGTCCAGTCGCTTCGACACGCCCGACCGGGGCTCCTCGCGGAGCCAGGCTTCCAGGCGCTCACCCAGCGGCGCGGTGACAGTGGCCGGGTCGGTGTGTTTCAGGAGCGCGTGCTGGACGTAGTCCGTCTCGCCGTCCCACTCCGAGAGCGTGAGCTCGCGACTCAGACAGGGGACGAAGTGGAAGTTGTCGCGGGTGCGGTCGCGCTCCCGGAACGCCTCGCGGAACGGCAGGTCGTCGGCCCACGCGGCGCCGAGGAACAGCCAGACGTCGCGCTGCTCGCCGCCGTACTCGTCGCGCCCGGTCTCGAACACGTAGTCTATCATGCTCTTCAGCGGCGTGACGCCGGTGCCCGTCGCGAGGAAGACGAGGTCGCGCGGAGAGTGGTCCTGGAGCACCAGGTCGCCGTACGGCCCGCGGACGGTCACCTCGTCGCCGACCGAGAGGTCGTCGCAGATGAGCGGCGAGAGCCGGCCGCCCGGTACCCGCCGGACGCAGATTTCGAGTTCGTCCTCGGTCGGCGAGTTCGAGAGCGAGTACGCGCGGGAGGTGCCGTCGTACCGGAGGCCGACGTACTGGCCGGCGACGAAGTCGACGTCGTCGTCGGTGGCGAAGCGGGCGCGGGCGAGCATCGGTTTCGGGCGGTCGTAGCGCTCGGCGAGCGACGCGACCCGGCGCGCGAGGTCCGCCGGCCCGTCTCTGGAGAGTCGTTTCCGAACCGCGGCGAGGTCGCCGTCGCGCTCGACGGCGCCGTACTCGTCGAGGAGGCCGTACTCGTCGAGCCAGTCGGTGACGGCGGCGCGGACGGCGGGGCGGCGGTCCTGGTCCATCGTCTCCACCTCGGTCACGCGAGCGGAGCGCGTGATGAGCGGGAGGTCCGCGATGGCGTCGTGCTGGGACGCGTGCTCGCGAACGACGGTGTTGGACATACGGGAAAGGGGGCCGCCAGCCGCTTCACCCTGTCGGGGCGAGGCGGCAACAGTGCGTGCGCCGTGTCAGTCGTCCGCGGCGGGCGCGGCGTCGCCGCGGTCGGGGTTCCGCGTGTAGCCGTGGCCGGTCAGCGCCATCGCGAACAGCACGAGCGGCGAGAGGATGCCGAAGAAGTAGAACGGCACCCACAGCCAAGAGATGGCGCCCGCGGTGTTCGGGTAGAGCTGACTCGTCATGAAGACGGCGCCGGCGTGCCACGGGAAGAACGGCCCGGTCGGCGTGCCGGCGGCCTCGACGGCCCGCGAGAGGTCCGTCTCGGGGAGGTCGTACTCGTCGTAGAGGTTCCGGAGGCTCATCCCGGGGACGACGATGCTCATGTACTGCTGGGCGGAGAAGGCGTTGGTCACGATGGCCGCGACGCCGGTGCCGGCGACCAGCGACCCCGGCGACCAGACGGCCCGCGTGAGGTAGTGGGCGAGCGTCGCGAGGATGCCCGTGCGTTCGAGCAGGCCGCCGAGGGACAGCGCGGCGACGACGACGGAGATGGTCCACGCCGACCCCGAGATCCCCTCGACGTCGAGCAGCCCATTCACGAGTTTGCTCCCCGTGGCGGGGTTGGTGCCGTTGAGGAAGATGTTCCACGCGGCGGTGAAGCCGACGCCCTGCGCGACGACGGTGGTGAGCACGCCCGCGAAGATACCCGCAATCAGCGAGGGAAGCGGCGGGTAGCCGCGGAGCGCGAGGCCGAAGGTCACCACGAGCGGCAGGAACACGAGCGGGCCGAGCGCGTACGAGTCAGCCAGCGGCCCGCTGATGGCCGCGATGTCGGTGGTGCCGCCCTCGATGAAGTAGACGCCGAGGACGGCGTACGCGAGCACGGAGAGGCCGAACGCGATGGCGGTGCCGTTGCGCATCGCCTTGATGTGGTCGTAGAGGTCGGCGTTCGTGACGGCGGCCGCGAGGTTCGTGGTGTCAGAGAGGGGGCTCTGCTTGTCGCCGGCGTACGCGCCGGAGACGATGGCGCCCGCGGTCATCGCCAGCGGGACACCGAGTCCCTCGCCGATGCCGACGAACGCGACGCCGAGCGTCCCCACGGTCGTCCACGAGGAGCCGATGGCGAACGCGACGATGGCGGCGAGCACGGCGGTCACAGGTAGGAAGACCACGGGCGTCAGGGTGCCGAGCCCGTAGTACATCAGGCCGGGGATGGTGCCGGCGCTGATCCACGTGGCGATGAGCCCGTAGATGACGAACAGGATGAGAATCGCCTGCAGCCCCATCTTGAGGCCGGAGGCGGCGGCGTCGTAGACGCCGTCCCAGTCGTAGCCGAGCCGGTAGCGCGCGAACAGGCCGGTGAATGCGATACTCCAGAGGAGCGGCGCGTGCGGTGCGAGGCCGAGGTAGCCCGAACCGACGCCGAGCGAGACGACGACGGCCGCGATGGGCACGAGCGCCTCGACGAGGCTGGGGCGGCGGGCCTCGTCGATGTCCTCGTACGTGAGGGATTCGGTGTCGCTCATCGTCCCATTGTAATTCTCTACAGTAATTAAACACCTCGGTTGAATTATTGCGGGACATTCACAATGTATATCGGACTGACAACAAACCACTACCGGTGGCCGGCACTCGTGGTTTTATGATACGGCCCGTCCTTCCCGGGAGTATGAGCGGCTTCGAAGACATGGACGTCGACACCATCTGGATGAACGGCGACTTCGTGGACTGGGACGACGCCCAAGTCCACGTGCTCACGCACGCGCTCCACTACGGCAGCGGCGTCTTCGAGGGCGTCCGCGCGTACGACACCGACAACGGCCCCGCGCTGTTCCGCTGGGAGGAGCACCTAGACCGGCTGTTCGCGTCCGCGAAACC
This sequence comes from Halobacterium sp. CBA1132, assembly GCF_001485535.1. Taxonomy (NCBI): domain Archaea; kingdom Methanobacteriati; phylum Methanobacteriota; class Halobacteria; order Halobacteriales; family Halobacteriaceae; genus Halobacterium; species Halobacterium sp. CBA1132. The sequence continues at coordinate 2,219,771 of NZ_BCMZ01000001.1, read as the reverse complement.
GTACGACCTCGAAATCGACTTTACCCGCGAGGAACTCACCGAAGCCACCGTCGAACTGCTCGACCGGCAGGACCTCGCGTCGTGTTACGTCCGCCCCATCGCGTACTTCGGCTACGACTCGCTGGGCGTCTCCCCGAAGGACTGCCCGACAGACGTCACCATCGCCGCGTGGCCGTGGGGGACGTACCTCGGCGAGGAAGCGCTCGAAGAGGGCGTCGAAGTGATGGTCTCCTCGTGGCGCAAGCACGCCTCCAGCCAGATTCCGACCAACGCCAAGACCACCGGCCTCTACGTCAACTCCATGCTCGCCGGCGAGGAAGCCCGCCGCAACGGCTACACGGAAGCCATCGTTCTCAACAAGGAGGGCAACGTCGCGGAAGGCCCCGGCGAGAACCTCTTCCTCGTGCGCGACGGCGAAATCTTCACGCCCGGGCTCTCCGAGAGCATCCTCGACGGCATCACCCGCGACACCGTCATCACGCTCGCCGAGGAGCGCGGCTACACCGTCCACGACGACGTCTCCATCTCGCGGGGCGAACTCAACACCGCCGACGAACTGTTCTTCACCGGCTCCGCCGCGGAAGTCACGCCCATCCGGCAGGTCGACAACGTCGAAATCGGCGCCGGCACCCGCGGCCCCGTCACCGAGGAGCTACAGCAGGCGTTCTTCGACGCCGTCGAGACCGGCGACCGCGAAGAGTGGTTCCACTACGTCTAACTACTCGTCGTCCTCGCCCGTGAACGGCTCGGGGACGTCGCGCTCGTTCTCCCCGAACCCCGCCGACAGCACTCGCGTGAGCGCGTCCTCCGTGGACTCGTCGGCGTCCTCGATGTCCTCGGGTTCGAGCTCCATCACGAACCCCGAAGTGATGTTCGGCGCGGTCGGCATGAACACCACCTCGCGGCCGTCCGGGGTCGTCTTCCCCGTCTTGAACGCGGTCAGGCGCATCCCGTCCCACGGCTCGACTTTCACGGGCTTCTGGAACTCCGCCTCGTTGCCCGACAGCACCGTCTCGACGGCCATCTTCGAGGCGTTGTAGACGATTCGCAGCCCCGGCAGTCGGTTGACGAGGCTGTCCAACACTTCCTCCGCGAACGTCCCCAGCGCGGTCCGCATCAGGTAGCCCACGGAGAACACCAGCAACACGAAAATGACGACGGTCAGACTGACCGCCACGACGGGATCGTCGACGTTCGTCGCGAGCAGCGAGAACCGCGCGATGAGCGAGAACAGCCAGTAGAGGACGTACAGCGTGACCAGAATCGGGGCGAGTACCACGAGCCCGCTCGCGAAGTCCCGCTTCCACGAGGTCATACTGGCTTCCACTGAGCGCCGACGTATAGGGATTTCGAGACGACCGGCCTACCGCCCCAGAACCGCCCGCAGCGCGAACAACAGGTTCTCCTTGCGCTCCATCGCGCGCCGGTAGAAGTACGAGACCCACTTGCCGCCGTAGGGCACGTACTGGTAGACGTCGACGCCGTCGGCCGCGAGGTCGAACTGCGCGTCGCCGCGCACGCCCATCAGCATCTGGACCTCGTAGTCCGTGCCGTACTCGTCGTGGAGGTCGCGGGCGTACGCTATCATTTCGGGGTCGTGGCTGCCCACCGCGACGCCGCCGTCGAACTCCCGGAACGCGTATTCGAGGTAGTCCCGGTACGCCTCGTTCACGCGCTCCTTGCGCTTGTACGCAAGCGACTTCGGCTCGTCGTAGGCGCCCTTCACGAGTCGCACTTTCCCCGGGAGGTCAGCGAGCCGTTTCAAGTCGTCCTCCGTGCGCTTGAGGTTCGCCTGGATGCAGAGACCGACACCGCCCCCGTACTCCGTCGTCAAGTCCTCGTACGCGTCCAGCGTCGCGTCCGTCGTCTCGTGGTCCTCCATGTCCACCCACGTGAACACGTCGTGTTCGTCCGCGACCTCGACGATGCCCGCGAGGTTCTCCCGGAAGACGTCCTCGCCGACGTCCAGCCCGATTTGGGAGGGCTTCACCGACACGCAGGCGTCGACGCCGCTCTTCGAGACGTCGCGCACGAGCGCCTCGTAGGCCGCGGCGTCCTCGTCGGCCGGCGGCCGGCGCTCGTAGTGTTCGCCCAGCAGATTCAGGATTGCCTTCACGCCGCGAGCGTTCAACGACTCGGCGTACTCGATGGCTTCCGCGGGCGTCTCCCCCGCGACGAAGTTGCTCGCGATGGGCGGGATCATACCCGAATCTGCGGCGTCGCGCCCCATAAACGACGCGCCTCCCCCGGCGGAACCCGCGGGTTTTTCCGCCGGCCGCGTCCACCCCCACGCATGGGTCTCGTAGCGACGGTCGCGACTGCGGTGTGGGTGATGCTGCCCGCGTACGTGCCGAACAACGCCGCGGTGCTGGCGGGCGGCGGCCGCCCCATCGACGGCGGCCGCACGTGGGGCGGCAAACGCGTGCTCGGCGACGGGAAGACGTGGCGCGGCACCGCCGTCGGCGTGCTCGCCGGCGTCGCGCTCGCCGCCGTCCTGAACGCCATCGGACCGTCTGTCAGCGACGCCATCGGCGTCGCACTCCCGTCGTTCCCGGCCGCCGCGATGGTCGCGCTCCCGCTCGGTGCGATGCTCGGCGACATCCTCGCCTCGTTCCTCAAGCGCCGCACCGGCCGCGAACGCGGCGCCGCCTTCCCCCTCCTCGACCAACTCGACTTCGTCGTCGTCGCGCTCGCCCTCGCCGCTCTCGCCGCCCCCGCCTGGTTCGGCGCCACCTTCACCCTCGACGTCGTCGTCGCCATCCTCGTGCTCACGCCGCTGCTCCACGTCCTCACCAACGGTATCGCCTATCTGCTCGGCCTGAAGAACGAGCCATACTAACGCACTTTTTGCGCTGCGCGAGGCGCGCTCCGCGCGCCTCGCTCGGCAAAACCTGCACTAAAAGCACTCCTCCCTCCCTACGGTCGGTCGTCGGCCCGCGCTCACTCCGTTCGCGCGGTGAACCGCTCGCGCCTCGCGGCGCTCGCGGATGCTCGTCTCGGCTCGGTAATCGCACCGCTTTTGGTCGGGTGGCCCGCCAACTCTGGTAATGACCGACGACCTCGTCCAGCTGCTCCGCGACGCGGACGCCGTCAAATTCGGGGAGTTCGAGCTCTCCCACGGCGGCACCTCCGAATACTACGTGGACAAGTACCTCTTCGAGACGGACCCCGACTGCCTGCGCGCCATCGCCGAAGCGTTCGCCGAGCGCCTCGACGCGGACGCGAAACTCGGCGGCGTCGCGCTCGGCGGCGTGCCGCTCGCGGCCGCGACGTCCGTCGAAGCCGACGTGCCGTACGTCATCGCGCGCAAGCAAGCCAAGGAGTACGGCACCGGCAACCGCATCGAGGGCCGTCTCGAAGACGGCGAGGAGGTCGTCGTCGTGGAGGACATCGCCACCACCGGGCAGTCCGCCGTCGACGCCGTGGAGGCGCTGCGGGACGCGGGCGCGGAAGTGAATCGCGCGCTGCTCGTGGTCGACCGCGAGGAGGGCGGCCGCGAACTGCTCGCCGAGCACGGCGTCGAGATGGAGGCGCTCGTGACGGCGACCGACCTGCTGGACGCCGAGTAATCCGGGACGCAGCCCTCGAAATGGGCGCGTTTGTGATTTCTTCGCACGCCGACGGTTCCGGGATATTCAAGTTTGTGGAAACTTGTGGGTCTATATGAACCGAGCAGAGAAGGCCGCCCTCCAGTTGCGGGCCGTCGACGTGCTGCGCACGCTCAAGGAGACCCGGACGTACGACGAACTCTCCACGGAAACCGGGCTCCCCGCCGGCGACCTCAACCGCTACGTGAACGGCCACGTTCTCCCGAGCGCTGAGCGCGCCCGCGAAGTCGTCGAAGAGGCCGGCGCCGGCCTCCTCCGTGAGGAACTGGAAGCCCGCGTCCGCCTCGACGACGAGGGCTACGTCGACAACTCCGGCGTCGTCTTCGACCAGTCGTTCCTCGACCTGGTCGCGCCGGTCGCCGCCGAGACGTTCGACTTCGAGCGCCCCGACGTCGTGCTCACCGCCGCCACCGACGGCATCACGCTCGCGGCGTCGCTGGCCTCCTACTACGGCGCGCGTTGCGCGTACGCCAAGAAGTCCAAGGAGACCGCCGTCGAGGAGTTCATCGAGGCGCGCAAGCGCTTCGCGTCGGGCATCGAACTCACGTACTACCTCCCCGCCTCGGCCATCGAGGCCGGCGACACCGTCCTCGTCGTCGACGACCTCATCCGGTCGGGCGAGACCCAGGAGATTCTGCTGGACATCGCCGGCGCGGCGGACGCTGACGTCACCGGCGTGTTCACGCTCATCGCGGTCGGCGACGACGGCGTCGAGCGCGCCCGCGAACTCACCGACGCCCCCGTCGGCGCGCTCGCGAACCTCGAATAGCGGTCGAGACGCCCGATTTTGGGCACGTACGTGAGTATCCTTGCCGATTCTTCACCGGTAGCGGGCACGGACTACCAACGTGCATAACAACGCTTAAGCGGGCGGTGTAGTTATGCCCGAACGTGCATCGTTAATGGGGCTCGCTGACTACTTCGCACTCGACGAACACGACACGGACGTCCGAACGGAAGTGCTCGCGGGCGTAACGACCTTCTTTGCGATGTCGTACATCGTGCTGGTCAACCCCGCGACGCTCGGCCAAGCAATCTCCATCCCGGGGTACAGCGGCGACCAGGTCCAGCAGATGCTGGCGGTCGTCACCATCCTCTCGGCGTTCGTCGCGACGACGGTGATGGCGCTGTACGCCAACCGACCGTTCGCGCAAGCGCCCGGTCTCGGCCTCAACGCGTTCTTCGCGTACACCGTCGTCATCGGCCTCGGCATCCCGTGGCAGGTCGCGCTCGCCGCGGTGTTCGTCGAAGGCATCATCTTCATCCTGCTGACCGCCGCCGGCGCGCGCAAAGCCATCATCCGCGCGTTCCCCGAACCCGTCAAGCTCGCGGTCGGGGCGGGTATCGGCGGCTTCCTCGCGCTCATCGGCCTCCAGGAGATGGGCGTCGTCGCCGCCGACCAGGCGACGATGGTCACGCTCGGCCAAATCGCGACCGACCCCGCCGCCACGCTCGCTGTCGCCGGCCTCTTCTTCACGCTCGCGCTGTACGCCCGCGGAACACCGGGCTCTATCGTCGTCGGCATCCTCGGCACGACAGTCGCCGCCTACGTCATCGAGTGGCTGGGCGTCGTCGCGCCGGGCACGCTCACCACGTCGATTACGGGCGCGCAGTACGACATCACGCCGCTGGCGGGCGCGTTCGTCGACGGCCTCGTCGGCACGCCCGCTCAAGGCATCGACGTGTTCGCGTTCGCGCTCATCGTGTTCACGTTCTTCTTCGTGGACTTCTTCGACACCGCCGGCACGCTCGTCGGCGTCGGGCAGGTCGCAGGGTTCCTCGACAAGGACGGCAACTTCCCGGACATCGACAAGCCGCTGATGGCCGACGCAATCGGCACCACCGTCGGCAGCATGCTCGGGACGTCGACGGTCACCACGTACATCGAGTCCGCGACGGGCGTCGAGGAGGGCGGCCGCACCGGCCTCACCGCGCTCGTCGTCGCCGTTCTGTTCCTCGCGAGCCTCGCAGTCGTCCCGCTGGCAGCCATCGTCCCGCTGTACGCCAGCCACATCGCGCTCGTCGTCGTCGGCGTCATCATGCTCGCGAACGTCACCGACGTCGCGTGGGACGACACCACGTACGCGATTCCCGCCGGCCTCACCGTCTTCGTGATGCCGTTCACGTACAACATCGGCTACGGCATCGCCGCCGGCATCATCTCCTACCCGGTCGTGAAAATCGCGGTCGGCGAGTACGACGACGTCTCCGCGGGCCAGTGGCTGCTCGCGCTCGCGTTCGTCGTCTACTTCTACGTCCGCACCAGCGGCACGCTCGCGGCCGCGGTCTGAGCGCCGCCCGCCGCATCCACCGCTTCTTTGCGTCGTCGGCGCCTACGTCCCGGTGTGACACTCGAACTGTACAAGCTTCCGGGCTGCCCGTACTGCGCGAAAGTCGAGACGAAACTCGACGAACTCGGCCTCGACTACGTCGAACACGAGGTTCCGAGTTCGCACGACCAGCGCGACGAAGTCCAGGAAGTCAGCGGACAGACCGGCGTCCCGGTCCTCGTCGACACCGACCACGGCATCGACGGGATGCCCGAGAGCGACGACATCGTGGAGTACCTCGAAGAGACGTACGGCGGGTAAGGCGTTTTTTGGTCCAGGTTTTGCCGCGAGGAGCGCGGTGTGCGACGAGCGGGAAAAGGTGGGCGACCTGACATCGTGGAGTACCTCGAAGAGACGTACGGCGGGTAACGGTTCTCTCCGTTCAACTGACGGTGTAGTTGTCGGGGTCGTCCTGGGTGATAACGTGCCCACAGCGCAGGCAGCGCCACGCGTCCGAACCGATGCGCTGGTGGCCGTCCCGGAGGCGCGGCCCGTGCCAGGTCGCCCAGTCGAGCGAGCAGTCCGGACACGACGCCGGGAGGCCGCGGACCGCGGGGCCGGGACCGCGTCTGGCGTCGGCGGCGAGGTCCGCGAGGCGCTCCTGTCGATTCTTGATTGCGTCGATGTCCTCGTGGTCGAGTCGGCCGCGGAGCCGCGAGAGGGACTCACCCATCACCTGCTGGGCGCGGCGGAGGCGTTCGAGGCGCGCGTCCTCGGGGTCGTCGACCTGGAGTTCGCGGCTGCGAGCGGCGGCCCCGATTTTGTAGAACCGTTCGAGGGTGACCGAGTAGTACGCGCGGACGTAGAGCCGTTCGACGAGCGCGAGGAACTTGTCGTGGGCGACGGGCGTGCGGACTTCTTCGTCGCGGGGGACCTCACAGTCCCGGAGGCGCTCGCTCGTGGACGCGAGCAGGCAGATTCGAGCGGGCGGGGACGCCGCGACGGTGCGCTTGACCGTCTCGCGGAGGCGGTCGTCGTCGACGGCCGTCGAGAGCAACGCGACGGCGACGTTCCCGGAGACGGCGCCGTCGAACGCTCCGGCGCTGGTGAACGTCCGCACGTCGAGGGCGTCGGGGAGGGCGGCGGCGATGGACGCGTTCCGGGACGCGCCGGCGAGGACGAACACGCTGCCTTGGAGCGACAGGCCCGGGTCGCGGTCCCGGCGCTCGTCGGTCGACGAGTCGCGGTCGACGGCCGAATTCTCCCACGGCGTGGCCATACTCGCGCGTTCGACCGCCAACGGTTAAGCGTTCACCCGCGAGTATCAGTCGCGAGAAGAGTTCACACGGTCAGGCTTCCTGCGGAGCGCCGCGGTCCGTGAGCAGGTCTCGGAGGTCGTCGGAGTCCTCGACGTCTTCGAGTTCCTCGCGCTCGACGATGGCGGTGTCGTCGACGGACTCGCGGGACGCCTCGTCGACGACGTAGACGGCGCGGGTGTGCGTAATCTCGCCGAGCGAACTCATGATGCGGGCGCGTTTGACCGCGGCGTCGGTAAAGGAGGAGTGCCCGGTGAGCAGGCGGTCGGCGCGCGAGGCGTCCTCGCTGACGGCCTTGAACGGCGCGCGGTCCGTCGGGTGGACCTCGAAGCCGACGCGCGCGAGCACGGAGAGCACGGGCACGTCTTCGGGGTCGGCTTCCGGGTCGTCCGGCGTCGGTTCGGCGTCCCGGACTTCCTCGGCGCCGTCCATCACGGAGACGGGCGAGGTGAGGTCGCCGCCGAAGAGGTCTTCGAGTTCCATCGCGACCTCGATGCTTGCGTTCATGCCGTCCTCGTACTTCGAGACGGTGCGCCGGGAAACGCCGAGTTGGCTCGCGAGTTGGCCGAGGCTGAGGTCCTCGTTCTGCCGGCGGTCCGCGAGGATGTCGCCATCGATGTTCACGTAGAGGCCGCCCGGCGCCGCGTAGATGAGCGGCGGGACGCCCTCGACGAAGAACTCCATCGCTGTGTCGGGGCTGAACACGGGGACGCCGTGCCGGAAGTAGACGACGCCGGGCTTGAGCTCCTTGTCGCGGGTGCGCAGGCCGATGACCATCGGCGTGGCGTCGAGGTGGGTGCCGAGGCGCCGCATCTCCGCGCCGGTGGGCGCGTCGAAGGCGTCGATGTTGCCGAGAATCTTCACGAGGATGACGTCTCGCTCGCGGCGAGCGGCCACGTCGAAGCTCTTGGGTCGCGTCGCACAGCGGTCGCTCACCGTGAACCCCGCGTCCGCGAGCATGGCGGTGACGTTCTCGATGAGTACCGACCGTGACATACTCCGTGATAAGCCGGTGGCGACATATATGCGTTTTGCCGATACGGCGCCGCTTCCCGGCGGTTTCGGTCATTCGACCGCCACTATCCGTCGGCCGCCGACCGGAAGCGCGAAAAGCGTCGGCCGCCTACCCGCGAGGCGATGACGGTCGTCGCCCTCGACGACACGGACTCCCGCGAGCGCGGGATGTGTACGACGTACGCCGCGCACCTCGTCGCCGAGCGACTGCGCGACCGCGGCGCGAGCGTCGAGCGCGTGCTGCTCGTGCGCTTGAATCCCGCCGTCGAGTACAAGACTCGCGGGAACGCCGCGCTCGCGGTCCACGCCGACGTCGACCCCGCTGTCGGACTCGCCGTCGCGGAGGACGTCGTCGGGGAGGCCGCCGAGACCGACGACCCAAGAACGAACCCGGGTGTGGTGGTCGCGCCCGAAAAGAACACCCCAGAACCAGTCGCCGCCTTCGCGGAGCGCGCGATGCGCGAACATCTCGACCCCGGCGAGGCGGAGTCGCTGGCGGCCGCGCACGGCTACGAGACCGCGCAGTGGGAGAACGGCCGCGGCGTCGTCGGCGCGCTCGCCGCCGTGGGCGCGTGGAACGCCTTCGAGGACTGGACGTACGAGCGCATCGACTACCGCGAACCGGAGCGCTGGGGGACCGAGCGCGACGTGGACGCGGAGAGCGTGTTCGCCGCCGCGGACGCCGCCTACCCCGACGCGTGGGACACGGTGGACCGCGCGGAGGACGAGTTGGTCTGCGTGCCGCACACGCCCGGCCCAATCCTCTACGGGATTCGCGGCGACGACGCCGAGACGGTCACCGACATCGCGGCCGCAATCGACAGCGAATCCGTCCACGCCAGCGAACTGTTCGTCACGAATCAGGGGACGGACGCGCACCTCCGCGCGGCCGACCTCGCGGCCCTCGAAGACGGCCGCGCGTACTGCACCGACGCGACGGTCGTCGGGGAGCCCGAGACGCGGCGCGGCGGCCACGTCTTCGTCCCCGTCGAGGACGACGGCGTTCGCGTGGAGTGCGCGGCGTTCGAGCCGACCAAGCGGTTCCGCGACCGCGTGCGGGCGCTCCGGCCCGGCGACCGCCTCACCGTCTGCGGGGAGGTCGCGGACGGCACGCTCAAACTGGAGAAGTTCGCGGTGCGCGACCTCGACGAGACGAAGCGAGCGACCCCGCGGTGCCCGGACTGCGGCGCGGCGATGGAGAGCGCCGGCGCGAATCAGGGCTACCGCTGCCGGGACTGTGGCACGTCCGCACCCGGGAAGGTCGAGCGCCCTGTCGACCGCGATCTCGATGTCGGCTGGTACGAGGTGCCGCCCTGCGCGCGGCGCCACGTCGCCAAACCCCTAATTCGGGGCGACTGGGACGCTTCCGTCCACCCCGAGCGGTAGTCAGGAGTTCCCGAAGCCGTCGGTTTCGGTGGTTGTCACTCCATGACATGCAGCCGCAACACTTTATTCCAGTGCGCGCCGTAATTGGAACCATGCGCCCCGACCGCCGCACCCCCGACGAGGTTGGCGTCGCCAGCGAGACGACCGACAGCGACACCGCTGCGGGACGACTCGCTGCGCACGTCGAAGTGCAGGACGGCGAGCGGGCGTGCACGCTGTTCCCCGCGAACGCGGACGGCGACGAACTCGTCACCACGTGGGTGACCGCCGAGGACGACGCGTTCGTCTCGCTGGCCGACTGGCGGTAGCCTACTTCTTCAGTCCGCTGCCGGTCAGCCCGACGACCACGTCGTCGTGCGCGTCGAGGACGCCGCGCTCGCGGTACGCTTCTAGGCCGGCGACGCCGACGGCGCTCGTCGGCTCGACGTAGAGTCCGCGCTCGTGGAGCGCGTCCAGTGCGTCCTCGGTCGCTTCGGCGTCGCACGCGATGGCGTCGCCGTCGGTCGCGTCGATGGCGTCCAGCAGTTGGTTCTGGCGCGCTGGTTCGCGAATCTGGATGCCGTCCGCCACGTCGTTCGTCCCCGCTTCTTCGGAGCCGTGGAGTGCCTCGACGACTGGCGCGACGCCCGCCGCCTGCACGCCGAGCAACTGCGGGACTGAGTCCGTCCAGCCCGCCGCCTCGAGCGCCGCAAAGCCGCGGTACGCGCCGAGAAACAGGGTGCCGTGACCGAGCGGGAGCACCACCGCGTCCGGGACGGTCCAGTCGCGTTGCGCCGCGAGTTCGAGCGCGAACGTCGACGTCCCCGCGTAGAACGCCGGGTTCCACGCGTGACTCGCGTACCACGCATTGCCACCGACTGCTTCGTCTCGCGGCTCGTCGCCGCTCGACCGTTCCGTGGAGCGTCGTTCCACGCGCTCCACGCAGGCGTCGGTCACGTCCTGCCGGCTCCCTTCGACGCGGACCGCCGTCGCGCCCGCGGCCTCGATGGCGTCGAGTTTCGACTGCTTGGCGTCCGCCGGCACGTAGATGTCGGCGTCGATGCCGGCGCGCGCGGCGTACTGCGCGATGGCCGCGCCGGCGTTCCCCGAGGAGTCCTCGACGACGCGCTCGACACCCAACTCCGCCGCCCGAGAGAGCGTCAGCGCCGCGCCGCGGTCCTTGTAGCTCCCCGACGGAAACACGTAGTCCAGTTTGAACTCGGCGTCCCAGTGGGGCGCGTCCGCCAGCGGCGTCCACCCCTCGCCGAGTGTCACTTCCTCGCCAATCGGGAGGAACTCAGAGAACGCCCACAGGCCATCGCGGGGGTCGACGTCCGGCTCGTCGCTGTCCGGCAGCGGCCGCTCGGCGAAGTCGAGCGCGTGCCCGCACTCGCAGCGCCACGGCTCCTCGGGCCCGGACTCGTGGGTTCGACCGCAGGAACGGCATTCGAGCATACTCCCGAGAACGAGGACGGGCTACCTGAGCGTGGCGATGAACGAGTATTCGCGCGAGCGAAGCGAGCGCGATTCACTCGCGGCGCAGCCGCGAGGCCGACGACCGACTAACGCGAACGAAGTGAGCGGCAGTCACGTGAGTGAAGCGAACGTGACCTCGGCAGAGCTCCGCTCTGCCGGCAGGAGCGAGGAGTGCTTTTTCCGCAAGTTTTTGCCAGGGAGCGGCCGCAGGCCGCTCCCACAGCAAAAAGTGCGTGTTTAGTATTTGTCGACGTCCGTGCCGACCGAGCAGACGTACTCGCCGGTGGCGACCTGCGGGAGGCGGCGGGAGCGCCAGAAGACGCCGCTGTTGTCCGCGGTGACGGTGGCCTTGAGGGTGCCGAACACGTCGGTGACTTCGAAGAGGGTGTCACCGGCGCGCACCTCGTCGCCGAGGTCCTGTTTGTACTCGACGATGCCACCTACGGGGGAGCCGTAGCGGTCGAAGTCCTTCGCGCGGGTCTGTCGCTCCGTCTCGACGTCGCCGTCGAGGAACCCGTAGTAGCGGAGGACGTTGAACACGCCGTCGACGCCGTACTGGATGGACTCCTCGTCGAAGCCGACGCTCCCGCCGAGTTCGGGGTCGACGGTGGGGATGCCCTCGGCGGGGCCGGCGCGCGCGAGTTGGCCCTCGGGCCCCTTCTGGTCGAGGACGTGCCCGCAGCCGAACACCTTCGCGAGTTCGAGGCAGTCGCCGTGCAGGCGGTGGTGGCGGCCACAGCGAACGCGCACCTCGTTGAGCATCCGGGAGGTCGACCCCTGATGGAGGTCGAGGATGAGGTCGGCGTCCTCGGCGGCGGCGAACGTGGCGTGGGCGATGCGCTCGGAGGAGGAGCCGTTCGCGCTGCCGGGATACGCGCGGTTGAGTTTCGTGTCGTCGATGGGGTTGCGGTGTTCCGCGACTTGGAACGCGTGGAAGTTCGTGACGCCGACGACGCGCACTTCGCCCGCGAGTTCGGCGGGGTCGAGTTGCGGGACGACGCGGCGGAGCACGCCGACGCCGTTCAGTTCGTCGCCGTCGCTTGCGGCCTGCATGTAGAGGGTTTTGCCGTCGCGTTCGCCGTTCACGACCGCGACCGGGAGGCCGACTGCGGTGCCGTCCCGCATCTCGCCCACGGTGAGTCGACCCGTGTCGAACTCCCCGGGGTCCGCGGACGCCGTGCCGAGCGTAGTCATTACAGTAATCCCACGCACGCGTAGCCTTGAGCGGTTCGGTCCCGGAATCGGCGCTGTTTTCACGCGCCACAGCCAACCCCCGCGTATGTCCGAGCGGTCCGAGCAGCCGGCCGACGCGGCGTCCGACCGCCCCGGCGTCGACAACTTCGTGCGCGCGCTCGGCGTCGTGACGCAGGCGAAACGCGGGTTCGCGGTCGGCCTGCTGGTCGCCGTCGCGACGTACTACTTCTTCGTCGTGGCGTCGGGCGGGTCGCCGTACTCGACGCTGTACCTCGCCGCGTTGGCGGCCGTCCTCGCGTTCACGGTCGGCTTGCTCGCGACGTTCGCGTTCACCGCCGGCGCGGCCTACCGGCTCTACCGCCGACTGGAGTAGTTGGCTGCGCGAAGAAAACCTATTGTGGGCGGGTCTGTTCGGTTTCGAGGATGGCCGAAGACGACTTCCCCACCCGCCTTGCCGCGTACACGGGTGACGACGCGGACGGCGGTGAGGGCCTCCCGTCGCCGTCCGCCGTCGTCGCGGGCCTGCTCGCGCCGCTGCGCGGGGCGGACAAGTCGCCGGGCGGGAAGCGCTTCGACGTCGCCGAGACCAGCCACGCCGACAAGCGCTACGCGTTCGCGTGCCCGGTCGAACTCGCGGGCACCGACTGCACGGCCCGGCTCGTCGTCCGTCGCGAGGACGGCTACGTCTACGCGAAACACGGCGTCCACCCGCCGGAGAGCGGCGGCCTGCTCTCTCGCGTGCGCGGACCGAGTACCGGCTACACCGCGCTCGACGTGAATTCGGACCGCGTCGCGGCGCTCGCGAAGCGCCGCCGGAAGGTAGTCGCCGACGGCACCGACTCACGGGTGGTGACGCCGCGGCTGACTGACGACCCGGTCGGCTTCGAACTGCGCTTCGAAACCGCCGAGACCGCGGTGCTGTCCGTGACCGGGTACAGCGACGGCACGGACTACCTCGGCGTGGCGCTGCCGGACCTCGCGCTCCGAGCGGTCGCTACTGAGCGCGCCGTCTTGGACTGACTCACGCCGCTGCAAGGCCGCGGAGGCGTTCGGCGCTCGCGCGCGTCCCTTTCGCCAACAGCACGTCCCCGGCGCCCACTTCCGTCTCGGGGCCGGGCTGGACGACCCACTCGTCGGCGTCCGCGTCCGGCCGCCGCACCGCGATGACGCGCATCCCGGTCTCGGTGGCGACCGCTTCGCCGCCGAGCGTCGCGCCGTCGAGCGAGCTCCCCGTTTCGACGGTCTCCCGGACGATGACCTCGTCGGACTCCTCGACGGCCTCCTGGACGACGACGTGGGTGTCGAGGCCGCGGAGCACGCCCTCGCTGATTTCGACCGCGGCGTCGCTGATGACCTCCGTCGCGGTGGCGATGTGGACGAGCCCGCGCAGCGACACCGGGTCCTCGACGCGGCTCGCCGCCCGCAGCGTCCACGCCTCGAAACGGGACTTCAGCGCGTCCACCTCCGCCTCCAGTTCGACGACTTCCGCCGCGAGGTCCGTCGAGTCGAAGAGGACGGCGCCGTACGCGAGGTCGACGGAGAGTTCGCTCATGTTCTTCATCGTCACCACGGAGTCGACGGCGCGCCCGAGGTCGTCGATGCTCGGTTCGGGGACTGCCGGCGGCTCGTAGGACTCGCCGGTGGCCGTCTCGTAGACGCCACCGATGCGGTCCTCCGGCCCGCGAAGCAACAGCACGTCTCCTGTGGTCAGTTCCGTGTCGCGGTCCGGGTTCAGCAGCCAGTCGCCGCCGCGCCGAATCGCGAGCACGCGCACCCCGGTCTCGGTCTCTAGGTTCACGTCCAGCAGCGTCCGACCGGCGTACGCGGAGTCGGCGGCCAACTCCGCGCGCTCCAGCGACTCGACGGCCTCCGGGAGCGCCGCGCGGATGGCGTCGGGCACGCGGATGTCTTCGAGGACGACTTTCGCGATGTCGCCGGCGGCGTCGCTGATCTTCTCGGCGGCGCCGACGACGCCGAGGACGGGCGCCAGCGTCTCCGCGTCCTCGGGGTTGCGCGCCGCCATCAGGAGGCTCATCCGCGCGCGCAACTGGAGGACGTCCATGCGCTCTTCGAGTTTGAGGACTTCCGCCGCCACGTCGTCGCTGCCGTGCAGCACCGCCGAGTAGGAGAGGTCGATGAGGAGTTCGGCGGTGTCTTTCATCTCCGCGAGGAGGTCTTTCACGCTCGCGGGCTCGTACTCGACGCGGCCGCTCATGCCCCCGGATTCGCCCCCGCCCCCGAAAAACGTTCGCGTGAGGCGTGGCGCGCGCTCGTTCCGCCCCGAATTCGTGCCACTCGTTCACACGAAACGCCCGATATTTGTTCCCGCGCGCAATATTTTCGTAGACGACCGTGAAGGAAACCGACACACATTAGGTAGAACCGTCAAGAACCCACGCACATGGCCGACGAACTCAAGAAGGGTTTGGAAGGTGTGCTCGTCGCGGAGTCCGAGTTGAGCTACATCGACGGCGACGAGGGCAAACTCGTCTACCGCGGGTACACCATCGAGGACCTCGCGCGCGGCGCGAGCTACGAGGAAGTCCTCTACCTACTCTGGCACGGCCGCCTCCCCAATCGGGAGGAACTCGAAGCGTTCAGCGAGGAGATGACCGCCCACCGCGACCTCGACGAGGACGTGCTGGACCTCGTCGCGGACCTCGCTGCCGCCGACGAAGACCCGATGGCGGCGCTCCGCACGGCGGTCTCGGAGCTCTCAGCCTACGACCCGGACGCCGACGCCGACCCCACCGACCGTGAGGCGAACCTCCGGAAGGGCAAACGCATCACCGCGAAGATTCCCACTATCATCGCGGCGTTCACGCGCCTCCGCGAGGGCGACGACCCCGTCGCGCCCCGCGACGACCTCGGGCACGCGGCAAACTTCCTGTACATGCTCAACGACGAGGAGCCCGACGACGTGCTCGCCGACGTCTTCGACCAGGCGCTCGTGCTCCACGCCGACCACGGGCTGAACGCGTCGACGTTCTCCTCGATGGTCACGTCCAGCACGCTCGCGGACCTCCACTCCGCGATTACGTCGGCCGTCGGCACGCTCGGCGGCAGCCTCCACGGCGGCGCGAACGCGAACGTCATGCGCATGCTCGAGGAAATCGACGCCTCCGGGAAGGAACCCGTCGACTGGGTCGCCGACGCCCTCGAGAACGGCACGCGCGTCGCCGGGTTCGGCCACCGCGTCTACAACGTCAAGGACCCGCGCGCGAAAATCCTCGGCGAGCGCAGCGAGGAACTCGGCGAGGCCGCCGGCGACACGAAGTGGTACGAGATGAGCGTCGCCATCGAGGAGTACGTCAAAGAGGAGAAGGGCCTCGCACCGAACGTCGACTTCTACTCCGCGTCGACGTACTACCAGATGGGCATCCCCGTCGACATCTACACGCCCATCTTCGCGATGAGCCGCGTCGGCGGCTGGATCGCCCACGTCCTCGAACAGTACGACGACAACCGCCTCATCCGCCCGCGCGCTCGCTACATCGGCGAGGAAGACCAGGAGTTCGTGCCCGTCGACGAGCGGTAAGCAGTTCACTCGCGTCTTCTAGCTGTCCGCTCGCTCCGCCATCATCGAACCCGCGCGGCTCGCCCAGTCGCCGTAGTGGAAGCCGACGGTGACGACGGCAGCCATCCAGACGTTCGAGAGCGCGACGCCCCAGTACGCCGCGAGTGGTCCGTAGTCGAGCGTGCGGCCGGCGAGCCACGAGAAGCCGACGAAGAAGCCGAGCATGCCGGTGGCGCGCGCGACGAACGGGACGCGGGTCTCGCTGGCGCCCTGCAGCGCGCCGGAAAGCCCGACGAACGCCGCGAGGAACGGCGCGCTCAGGCCGTACGCGCGGGCGAACCAGACGCCGTGGCGGATGGTCTCGGGTTCGTCGGCGAGCAGCGCGACCAGCGGCCGCGCGAAGTACGACAGGAGGAGGCCGACGGCGCCGACCGTGAGCACGCCGAGCGCGGCGACCGCCCAGCCGTCGAAGCGCGCCGTCTCGGGGTCGACTTCGCCGAGCGCTTGGCCGACGACGACGTTCGCGGCGACGTTGTACCCTCTCGATAGCGGGCCCGTGACCTGCTGGTAGACGCGGCGGCCGATTTGGAACGCGGCGTTGACGTTCGTGCCGAACGACAGCAGCAACGCGTTGAACGGGAACTCCGCGAGCGCGGAGACGGCTCCCTCAGCGATTTTCGGGGCGCTGACCGCGAACAGCTGTTTCGTGATGGTCCGCGACTGCGGGCGCGCGAACCCCGCGGTGGTGTACGTCGAGGCGATAGCGAGGGTGAGCGCGACGGCGGTGAAGACGTTCGCGGCGGCGGTGGCAGCGCCGACGCCGACCACACCGAGTTCGGGGAGGCCGAAGTAGCCGAGACCGAGGCCGACGCTACCGGCGACGTTCCCGAGGTTGGAGACGGCGTTGACGTACATCGGCGTGCGGGTGTCGCCCGTTCCCTGGAGGGCGCGAGCGGCGATGAGGGCGACGTGGCGCGCGGGCGCAGTGAGAAGGATAACTGCGAGGTACGTGCTACTGAGCGCGACGACATCTGGCGCGGCGCCGAGCAGGCGGATGGCCGCCGGGCCGAATCCCACGCCGAACGCGGCGAACGGGACGCCCGCGAGCGCGCCGACGAGGACGGCTTGCGTGATTGCTTCGTCGCGGGTGGCGGTGGCGTCGCGGCCGGTGTCTTGACTGGAGAGGCTGATGGCGCCGCCGCCGAGTCCGAGGCCGACGCGCAGCGGGAACCGTGCGTAGAGGTCAGCGAGGCCGACGGCGACGACGGCGGCCGGCGAGATGGCGGCGGTGACGACAACGTCGACGGTCCGCATCAGCGTGCGGAGCGTCTGCTCGGCCATCACGGGCCACGCGAGCGCGAACACCCGCCGCCACACCGCGCGGAGTCGGGAGCGCACGGTCGGAACTCGTCGCGCCCCGAGAAATCGCTACCGGTCCGCGGTGGCGCCGCTGGCCCGGCCGCAGTCTGCCACTTTCACTTTCACTGCGCTTTGGTCGGTTTTATGATTATCCGGGTCGTCGCTGCAACTGTCACACGCTCCGTTCCCCGTTTCTTGGAGCGCCCGTACCACCAACCGTTAACAGCGACTGCGTCGTAGCCGCGAGCATGATCGGACTCGACGACGTGCTCGACGCCCGCGAGCACGTCGCTGACGTCGCCCGCCACACCCCGCTGGACTACTCAAACACGTTCTCCCGGATGACCGGCGCGGAAGTCCACTTGAAACTGGAGTGCTTCCAGCGGACGGGCTCGTTCAAGATTCGCGGCGCGACCAACCGCATTCGTACGCTCTCGGACGCCGAGAGCGACGCCGGCGTCGTCACCGCGTCGGCGGGCAACCACGCGCAGGGCGTCGCGCTCGCGGCGTCGCGCTCGGGCGTCGACTCGAAGGTCGTGATGCCCGAGACCGCGCCCATCTCGAAAATCAAGGCGACGAAGAGCTACGGCGCCGAGGTCGTCCTCCACGGCGTCGACTACGACGCCGCCCAAGCGTACGCCCACGAACTCGAAGCCGAGGAGGGCCGCACCTACGTCCACGCGTTCGACGACGAGCGCGTGATGGCGGGTCAGGGGACTATCGGCCTCGAAATCGTCGACGACCTCCCCGAACTCGACACCGTCGTCGTCCCAATCGGCGGCGGCGGCCTCATCTCGGGTGTCGCCACCGCCGTGAAAGCCCACGACCCGGACGTGCGCGTCGTCGGCGTGCAGGCCGAGGGTGCCTCGACGGTCGCGTCCTCGCTCCGGAAGGGTCAGCCGCAGTCGGTGGACTCCGTGGACACCATCGCGGACGGTATCGCGGTGCGGCGGGTCGGCGAGAAGACGTTCCCGGTCATCCGCGAGCGCGTCGACGAAGTGGTCACCGTCTCCGACGACGAAATCGCGACCGCGCTCATGCTAATGCTCGAACGCGGGAAGACGCTCGTCGAGGGCGCGGGCGCGACGCCGCTGGCGGCGCTGCTGGAAGGCAAGTTCGTCTACGACGAGAACGAGGTCATCGTGCCCGCGCTCTGCGGCGGCAACATCGACCTCAACCTCCTCACGACGGTCATCATGCGCGGGCTGGTCGACCAAGGCCGCTACGTGAAAGTGCGGACCGTGCTGAAGGACCGTCCGGGAGCCCTCGACGACCTCATCGACGTCATCGCCGACGAGCGCGCGAACATCTACGCCATCCAGCACGACCGCACGAACCGCGACATCGCGATGAACGCGGCCGAGGTCGAACTCGACCTCGAAACCCGCGGCCCCGAGCACGTCGACGCGCTCCTGGAGCGCATCCGCGAGGCGGGCTTCGAGGTGACCGTGCTCAACGGGCCACGTCCCCAGAACTGACTACGCGGGGACGACCGCGTACTCGACGGTGAGGAACTGCGCGCCACAGAGCCACATCTCGTGGGTCGCCAGCGCCACCGCGTCGCCCCCGGTCGGGTCCTCGACGCCGGGCGCCTCCACCGACCCGTCGGTCGGCCACACGCGGAACCGCTGGTCGGCGGGGAGCGCGACCCCGACCGGCGGGGTGACCCAGTAGAGGCCCGGGTCGCCGGGCGTCCGCGTCGTCAATTCGACGCCCGTCGCGTCGCCAGCGCCGAGGTGGCCGATGCGCAGCACCGTTGAGAGGTTGCCGCCCGGCAGCGGCGCCGCGATGTTCACGAACCGCTCGCCGTCGGCCTCGTGGCTGGCGTACAGCGCTACGAACACCGCCTCGCCGGTTTCGTCCGTCCGAATCCACGCTCGCGCGCCGTCCCGCGGGTCGGCTTCCGGGTCGAGCGCGACGAACTGGTTCGACAGCCGGTGCCAGTCCTCGTCGCTGGGTGCCGGGAGGTTCAACTGGCGGAGCCTGGACGTCACGGGCGAAGCGACTTTCGCCCCCGTTCGGAACGGCCGGTGCCAGCGCGCGCGGAACCGCATCTCGTAGTCGGTCGTGCGCTCGTAGAACCGCCTGACAGCGGGGGCGACCCGTTCCGGGTCGAAGTCCGGGCGCGCGAACGCAGCCATGTCGTCCATCTCCCCGGCCAGCTCTCCCTCGGCGGCGAGTCCGCGTCGCTCGACGAACGCTGAACCGATGTGGCTACCGCCGGTGACTGGGCTGAACGGCACATCGCGCGCTCGCCACGCGCCGACGCTGGCCAGCGACGCGACGACACCGGCGGCGACTGTTCGGCCACGCATACGCATGCTTGCGCGCGAGCGGACACGAATCTGGTGGCTCCGCGACGCCCACGCTGTTGACGCCGGTTTTTAATACGTGTGACTGCGACTCACTGGACATGAAACGCATCATCGACACCCCCGACGCCCCCGCCGCGGTCGGCGCATACAGCCAAGCGACGACGGACGGCGACCTCGTGTTCACCGCCGGGCAGATTCCGCTGACGCCCGAGGGCGACCTCCTCGACGACGAACCCATCGCCACACAGACCCGACAGAGCCTCGAGAACGTCAAGGCCATCCTCGAAGCCGAGGGCCTCACGATGCAGGACGTGCTGAAGGTCTCGGTGTTCCTCGACGACATCGACGACTTCGACGAGATGAACGAGGCGTACAAGGAGTACTTCCAAGACAACCCGCCCGCGCGCTCGGCGCTCGAAGTCTCGGCGCTCCCGAAGGGCGCGGCAATCGAAATCGAAGCCGTCGCCGCACAGCGCGACTAGATGCGTCGGGCCACGCTGGACACGCTGGCGTGGGGCGCCGTCGGCGCGCTGGGGTTCCTCGTGCTCGCGCAGGCCTACAGCGCGTTCGCCGACGAGGGCGTCGGCTTCCTCGCGCTGCTCGGCGTCGCTGTCGTCGTTTTCGCGGCGTCCTCGCTCGTCGCGCACCTCGCCGCCACGCGCCTGCGCTAACTCGAAAAGAAGGGTTTAAACGACAGACCCGGGTACGTTACGACGGGCCGGGATGGCCGAATGGCAAAGCGCACGCCTGGAAAGCGTGTCCCCTTACGGGGTTCAGGGTTCAAATCCCTGTCCCGGCGTTTTTCGTGACGCAGCGACTCCGAGCGGCGCGTCTCGTCGCGCCGCGAGAGTCTCCGTCGAGTGAACGCGAGGGATTTGAACCACGGCAGACCGAACACAGTGAGGTCTGGCATCGGGTTCAAACCCCGGCGCGGCGAAGCCGCGCCGACCCTCGCGAACGCTCCGCGTTCGCTCAGTCCCTGTCCCGGCGTCTTCGTACCTTTTTACTCCTCGGGTGCGCTCGCTGCGCTCGCACACCACTCGTCGTAAAAATCTACGCTAAAAACGTCCCGCGACTCGCTGCGCTCGCCGCGGTGAAACGCGCGGCTTCGCCGCGCGTATGCTCGCTTTACTGGCGGGAATTTCGGGCGTCTATAGCTTGAAGCGTAATCGAGTACTTCGAGTTTTCCGACGAACGGCCACAGCGCCTACTTGGGGCCTGGCCGGAGTCGTCGGTATGGAACTCCGAACATCGACGCGGACACCACGCGGAAGGTGCTGGAGCTGGGGTACCACGAGTTGGGCGAGAGCGTCGAGTACGGCGACCTCTTGTTGGAGAAAGTCGAGGAGGAACGCGAGGACGGCGACGTCGTGCGCGAGTACTACGCGCTGGTCGACGAAGAGACCGGCGAGCAGCTCGGCGAGCAGCTCGGTGCACACCACTACGCGGTCAACGAGTTCCACGACTTCCGCGACGACCTCGAAGCGGTGTGGCGCGCGCACCACGAGTCCTGACCGG
This sequence comes from Halobacterium sp. CBA1132, assembly GCF_001485535.1. NCBI lineage: Archaea > Methanobacteriati > Methanobacteriota > Halobacteria > Halobacteriales > Halobacteriaceae > Halobacterium > Halobacterium sp. CBA1132. The sequence goes on along the minus strand of NZ_BCMZ01000001.1, from coordinate 2,198,819 downwards.
CTCGCGTTCGGCCCCAGCGCTCTTTTCGCCGGGTTGGGAACGAGAGTGTATGCGCGAATCAGACACACCCGTACCGGTCGAGGAGGACGGGGAGTATGTCGTGGACGTCGAAGACATCGGCGACGAGGGCGACGGCATCGCACACGTCGACGACTTCGTGGTGCTGGTTCCCGAGGGCGAAATGGGCGACCGCGTGCGGGTGCGCATCGACCGGGTCGAGCCGGAGTTCGCGACGGCGGAGCTGGTCGAGCACGAATCCGACGTCGAGTAACTTAAACCCCGCTTCACCTCATCCTACTCGTGTGAACGGATAACACACTATTCGGGTCCTGTAGTGATTTTCCACGGGACTCAGGGCGTGTCCCGCGTCCGCCGGCGCAGCCACCGCGACGACGAATAGAAGCCTTTATATAGAATCACAATCAATCCTTCAGGTACCTATGGCTCAACAACAGCAGCGGATGCAGGGTCAGCCCATGATCATCATGGGTGACGACGCACAGCGCGTGAAGGACAAGGACGCTCAGGAACACAACATCTCCGCGGCGCGAGCCGTCGCGGACGCCGTTCGGTCCACACTCGGCCCGAAAGGCATGGACAAGATGCTCGTCTCCTCGATGGGCGACGTCACCATCACGAACGACGGCGTCACCATCCTCCAGGAGATGGACATCGACAACCCGACCGCGGAGATGATCGTCGAAGTCGCCGAGACGCAGGAAGACGAAGCCGGCGACGGCACGACGACCGCGGTCGCCATCGCGGGCGAACTCCTCAAGAACGCCGAGGACCTCCTCGAGCGAGACATCCACCCGACCGCCATCATCAAGGGCTACAACCTCGCCGCAGAGCAGGCCCGCGAGGAAGTCGACAACGTCGCTATCGACGTCGACCCCGAAGACGAGGACCTCATCCGCAGCGTCGCCGAGACTTCGATGACCGGCAAGGGCGCGGAGCTCGACAAGGAGCTCCTCTCCGGTATCATCTACGAAGCAATCAATCAGGTCTCCGTCAAGGCCGCCGACGGCAGCACCGTCGTCGACGCCGCCAACATCAACGTCGAGACCCAGACCGGCCGCGCGGTCGGTGACTCCGAACTCCTCGTCGGTGGCGCCATCGACAAGGACCCGGTCCACGACGAGATGCCCACGAACGTCGACGACGCCAAAATCCTCCTGCTGAACGAGGCCATCGAGGTCGAGGAAGCCGAAGCCGACACCTCGGTCAACATCGAGAGCCCCGACCAGCTCCAGTCCTTCCTCGACCAGGAAGAGGAGCAGCTCAAGCAGAAGGTCCAGCAGATTGTCGACACCGGCGCGAACGTCGTCTTCTGCCAGAAGGGCATCGACGACATGGCCCAGCACTACCTCGCGAAGGAGGGCATCCTCGCGGTGCGCCGCACGAAGAAGTCCGACATCGAGTTCCTGACGAACGTCCTCAACACGACGGTCGTCACGGACCTCGACTCCGCGACCGAAGCCGACGTCGCCAGCGGCTCCGTCTCCCGCGACAGCGAGGACGAACTCTTCTACGTCGAGGGCCACGACGAGAACGCCCACGGCGTCACCATCCTCCTGCGCGCGTCCACCGACCACGTCGTCGACGAGCTCGAACGCGGCGTCACTGACGCGCTCGACGTCTCCGCGCAGACGCTCTCGGACGGCCGCGTCCTCCCCGGTGGCGGCGCCATCGAGGTCGAGGTCGCAGACCGCCTCCGCGACTTCGCGGACTCCGTCTCCGGCCGCGAGCAGCTCGCTGTCGAGGCGTTCGCCGACTCGCTGGAGCTCGTGCCGCGCGTGCTCGCCGAGAACGCCGGCCTCGACTCCATCGACACGCTCGTCGACCTGCGCTCCGCGCACGAGTCCGGCGAGGAGCGTACCGGCCTGAACGTGCTCACTGGCAACCTCGAGGACACCTTCGAAGCCGGTGTCGTCGAGCCCGCACACGCCAAAGAGCAGGCCGTCACCAGTGCTTCCGAGGCCGCGAACCTCGTGCTCAAAATTGACGACATCATCTCCGCCGGCGACCTCTCGACCGACAAGGGCGACGAGGGCGGTGCCGGCGGCCCCGCAGGTGGCATGGGCGGCGGCATGGGCGGGATGATGTAAAATCGGCCCTGCCGATTTTACAGCAGCCGACGGAGCTCCGCTCAGTCGGGAATGATGTAGTACCTTTTTCCTGCACTCACTCGCGGCGCTTCGCGCCGCTCGTTCGTTGGGAAAAAGCTACGCTAAAAAGCCCCGTCGGACCCCACTTCGGGGGTCCTCGGGGCCCGCGCCTGACGGCGCGGTGAATCGGCGGCCTACGGCCGCCGAATGCTCCCGCTCCGCGCTGCACCGCCTGTTGACTGCTCGCGATTTTCTTTCGGCGCTTCGTCGGTTAGCGGCGGCTCCGCGTCAGCGTGGTCGCAGAAAGGGGTGGTCGCGTTACTCGTCGTCGACGTCGAGTTCGAACTGCTCGTGTTCGGCGGCGGCGTTGAGCACGACGCTGGTGTTGGACTCCTTGATGTCGGCGTCCGAGAGCAGCTCCTTGATGAGCGCGTTCATGTCGTCGGTGTCGTGGAACTTCCCGACGGCGATGACGTCGTGGTCGCCGGTGACCTCGTAGACGGAGACCATCTGCTTGTGGTCGCGGAAGCGGTCGGTGATGCCGGGGAGCGCGCCACCCTCGACTTTGAGTTGGATGATGGCGGTGACGTCGTAGCCGAGTTGGTCGTAGTCGACGATGGGGACGTACCCCTCGATGACGCCCTCGTTTTCCAAGTCTTTGAGGTGGTTGGAGACAGTAGTGACCGATACGTCCAGTTCGTCGGCGAGACTGCGGAGGCTCGCGCGGCCGTCGGCGAGGAGTTCGTTGACGAGGTGCGCGTCGAGGTTTTCGTACGTCATACACTCCCCTACCGTCTCGGGGGTATAGAAGTTTACGAATGTGCAGTTATCGGGGCGTCGCTCAAAATTACGCTAACCGCTACTGCTTTAATGGTGGATGTAGTCGTCTGCAGTGTCCACAGATATGACGAACGGGAATCCTAGTGAGGGCCTCGGCCCGAGCGAGCAGGCGGTACTCGAGAAGATAGAAGAACAGAACATCGACTTCCTCCGTCTCCAGTTCACGGACATCCTCGGCACCGTGAAGAACGTCTCCATCCCCGCCACGCAGGCGGAGAAGGCGTTCGAGGACGGCATCTACTTCGACGGCTCCTCCATCGACGGCTTCGTGCGCATCCAGGAGTCGGACATGCGTCTCAAGCCCGACCCCGAGACGTTCTCCGTGCTCCCGTGGCGCACCCGCGAGGACTCTGAGGAGGGCGGCGCTGCGCGTCTCATCTGTGACGTCATCAACACCTCGACCGGCGAACCCTTCGAGGGCGACCCGCGCTACGTGCTCCAGCAGGCCCTCGACCGCGCCGAGGAGATGGGGTACAAGGTCAACGCCGCGCCCGAACCCGAGTTCTTCCTCTTCGAGGAGGACGAGGACGGCCGCGCCACCACGAAGACCAACGACGCCGGCGGCTACTTCGACCTCGCGCCGAAGGACCTCGCCAGCGACGTCCGCCGCGACATCATCTACGGCCTCGAAGACATGGGCTTCGAAATCGAGGCCTCCCACCACGAGGTCGCGCAGGGCCAACACGAGATCAACTTCGAGTACGACGACGCACTCACGACGGCCGACAACGTCGGGACGTTCCGGACGGTCGTGCGCGCCATCGCCGCACAGCACGACCTCCACGCGACGTTCATGCCCAAGCCCATCCCGCGCATCAACGGCTCCGGCATGCACACGCACATCTCGCTGTTCACCGAGGACGGCGAGAACGCGTTCCACGACGGCGACGACGAGTTCGACCTCTCGGAGACGGCCAAGCAGTTCACCGCCGGCGTCCTCGAACACGCGCCCGCGCTGGCCGCGGTCACGAACCCGACCGTGAACTCCTACAAGCGCCTCGTCCCCGGCTACGAAGCGCCGGTGTACGTCGCGTGGTCGGACCGCAACCGCTCGGCGCTCATCCGGAAGCCGGCGGCCCGCGTGCCCGCCGCCAGCCGTATCGAAGCGCGCTTCCCGGACCCGTCGTGTAACCCGTATCTGGCGTTCGCGGCGCTCATCCACGCCGGCCTCGACGGCATCGAGAAGGGGCTGGAGTGCCCGGACCCGGTCCGCGAGAACATCTACGAGTTCGACGAGGCCAAACGCGACGAGTACGGCATCGAGACGCTGCCGTCGAACCTCGGCGACGCCCTCGACGAACTCGAGGACGACGAGGTCGTGCTGGACGCGCTCGGCGAGCACGTCTCCGAGAAGTTCCTCGAAGCGAAGAACGCCGAGTACGACGACTACCGCGTCGACGTCTCCGACTGGGAGCTCGACCGCTACCTCGAGAAGTTCTAATCGGTCACGCTCCGACTTTTTCTTTCGCGCCGCGCGCCGACCAGCGACGGCGTTAGCGCCGCAGCACCGGGAGTGCGACGAACGCGACGCCCGCGGCGGCGTGCGCGACGCCGACCACCGGGAGCGCCGCGCCCAGGTTCAGTGTGAGCGCGGCGCCGCCGCCGAGCACGGCGAGCACGGGCACGGCGGTCTTCACCGAGACGTCGTTCGGGAGTGCGCCGCGGCGGGTCACCAGCCACCAGCCGACGAGCGCGCCGAGGGTTCCGCCGAGCGCGGCGACCGGGTCTTCGGTTGGGCCGACGAGCACGAGGGCCGCGACGGCTGTGAGGGTCGCGACGACGAACCCGTAGCCGACGCGGCGGTGCGTGAGCGCGAGCAGCGCCGCGACGAACGCCGTTCCGAGGAGCGCGCCCGCCGCGACGTCCGCGAAGTAGTGGACGCCGAGCGCGAGCCGCGTGAACGCCACGAGCGCAATCATTCCGGCAGCCGCGGCGTACCGCCGTGCGCGGTCGCCGACGTCGAGGAGCGCCGCGAGTCCGCCGTAGAACGCCGCCGCGCCGGTGGCGTGACCGCTCGGGAAGCCGTTGCCGTCCTCGGCGATGCGCATCACCGACGCTGTGGGTCGGGGCTCCGCGAACAACCCCTTCGCGAGCACAACGAGGGCGAGCGCGCCGATGCTCACCGCGAGCAGGCGCGCTCCGTCGCGGCGGGACAGCCAGTCTCGTCGCGGGCCGAACAAGTAGACTGCGGGGCCGGCGGAGACCACGAACCACGTGCTCCCGAGGAACGTCAACACCACGAACACCGGCACCAGCGCCTCGGGGATGCTCCCCGCTATCGCCTCGGTGACGCCGGCGTTCCGGTCGAGTGCAGTCACTGTCGCCACGACCGCACGCGGTCGGCGACCCGGCCCGGTAGTCCGACGGCGCTGACGCTCAGGCCGAACAGCACCATCACCACGTACAGTCCCAGCGTGGACAGCCACACCACGAGCATCGCCAGTATGGACCACCCGCCGCCGAGGTAGTGGAACGCCCCGACGGTCATCAGGGTGCCGTACAGCAACACGAGGTACGGCCCCCAGCCGCGGGCTTTCCCGCGGCGCAGGCGCTGGCGGACGTACTGCTTGAGGTCCGCCTCCAGTTCGGACTTGCGGACGGTCTTCTCGTCTAGCTCCGCGCGCAGCGCCTCGACTTCTGCGCCGAGTTCGGCGACGTCCGGCGCCTCGTCGGGGGGCTCTCGCTCGGGCGTCTCGTCGTCGTCAGGTCGTCCCGACAGCACGGCGTTGAGTACCGCGCCGAGCGTGATAACGATGCCGCCGAAGTACAGCCACGTCACCAACAGCAACGCGCCCCCGAGAATCCCGTACAGTTCGCCGCCGCCGACGTACGCGGCGTACCCGCGGAACCCCTGCGCGAGCAGCGCCCACCCGACCGCGGCGAACGCCGCGCCCGGCAGTGCCTCTCGCACGGACATCTCGACATCCGGGAAGACGTAGTACGACGGCAGGAACACGAGCGTGAGCGCGACGGGCAGCGTCAGCGCGCTGGCGAGGTCCAGATACGGCACGATGTCGAGGTACGGCACCAGCACGGTCACGACGATTGCCGCGCCGACCGCCAGTGGCAGCGTCAACAGGACGACGACACCGTCGATGACCTGTTCGAGCAGCGACTCGGGCTTCTGCACGCCGTACACCTGCGAGAACGCCACGTCGAGGCCGCGGAACAGTTTGAGCGCGGACCACGTCAACAGGAGGAGACTGACGACGGTCGCGCTCGTGCGCCCGCGGCCGTCTGTCATCGCGTCTCGGAGGGCCGTCTCGCCGGACACCGTGAGGAACGCGTCGAGCGCGCCGACGACGCTATCGACGAGGCCGATGCCGCCGAGCGCCGTGCCGACCGCGACGGCGAGCACTAGTAGCGGAATCAGGGAGACGAACGCGTAGTAGGCGACGGCCGCCGAGAGGAACGTCACTTGCTCGTCTCTGGCGGTGCCGGCGACGCGTCGCGCAACCGCGACGGCGGACCCGATTCGTGTCACGTCACCGGCTTCGACGTGGTGGGTCATAAATCGGGCTACTGCGCGACGCCTACTCGCGGACCGCGGCCTCGACGTCGGCGAGCGTGCCGTCGGTCTTGAACGTCGTGCCGCCGTACTGCGTGCGCGAGGCCGCCAGGCCCGCCTCGCGGAGTTCGTCGAGGAACTCGTCCATGCCGACGGCGGGCTCTCCCCACTGCTTGTAGAGGCGGTGCTGGTCGAAGTGCGTGGGCTCGTGAAGTTCGCCCGCGATGGTGTCGAGGAGCTTCCGCGCGCGCTTGGCGGTCCCCATGTAGTCGGTGACGTGCTCGCGCACCGTGTCGACGAACGCTTCCTCGTGGGCGGGGCCGAGCCACAGCGGGCCCGCGGGCAGCACCTGTCGGCCGCCGCAGTGCGCGCACGTCTCCGGCGGGTGCGCAGTCAGGCCGTACTCGTGCTCGCGGTGGAGACACTCCTGGCAGTGGTAGACGTAGCCGAGCTCGTCGATTGTCTCGTTGGCCTCGGTCGCGGTGTGGGAGAGGTCCAGATACGTGCGGACGTAGTGGTCGCTGACGTGACTGAAGATTGGCGTGACGCCGACGTCGTAGCGCGCGGCGGTGCGGGCGAGCGCGGACAGCAGCACGCGCAGCCCCATCTCGGCGTGGTACTCGGTGTTCCGGGGGACAGCGGCGTACTTCCGGACGCCGGACTCGAAGTGCGCGCCACACAGCGGCGCGGTGTCGGTCGCGGTGACGCAGACGAGGTTGCGGGCGTTCGCGAACGCCGCGTCCGCGAACGGAATCGGCGTGCCGAACGGGTCGAGGTCCACCACGTCGAAGAACTGGCCGTCCTCGTGGAGGAGGCTGTTGACGTTGCGCTGGACGACCTCGCCGTCGAGGCCGTTTCGCGCGAGGTTCTCGCGCGCGAGTTCGACAGCGTCGGGGTCGAGGTCCGCGAGCGTGGTCGTCCAGTCGTTTTCCGCCGCGCGCACCCCGCGGATGCCGCTGGCGGCCATCGCGTCGAGGTACGTCTCCGCGCGCGGTTCGCGCTCGCGGTACGCCGACAGCGCCGCGACCGTCAGGTCCCGGTTGAGTTCCTGCGTCGGGTTGAAGAACACGCCTTCGCCGGCGCCGTCGCCGCCGCCGGCCTCCCCGGGCACTTCGACGGTCACGCCGCCTTCCTCGACGAGCATACCGCTACTCGGGGGGACGTGGAAAAAAGGCCGACGGTTGCGAGGGCGCTTTGCGCCCTCGGAAATGCGAACGGCGAACGCAGTGAGCCGTGAGCCGCGAGAGACGAAGTCTCTCGGGCCAAGCGAGCGGTGAGCGAACGACAACGCTCACCGCGAAAGAGTGTCGCCGTTGATGCCGACGGCGAGCGACGCGGCGGGCCGCGGGCGGGGGTGAGCACGTCCGCGTGCGGCCCGGCGTCGTTAGTTTCCGACGTTCGTCGCGCGTTCGACGACGTCCGAACCGTACTTCGCCTCTAAGTCGTCGTGTTGGTCGGGGCGGTGCTCGTAGACGTCCTGGAACAGCGTAATCGGCGTCTGCGCGGCCTGATAGGTGGCCTCGTCCCACATGCGGTCCTTGCTGAGGTCCACGGTGACGCCGTCGATGTCGAGGGTGGCGGACTGGGCCATCGCGATGGCGCCCTTGCCCGCCTCCTTGGCGGCCTCGAACTCCTCCATGGAGTCGACGATGTCGTTCATGCTGGGGACGTACGACGTCCGGTCGAGCAGTTCCTCGCGGAGTTCCTCCGCGTCGAGTTCGCGTTCGTCGCCGCCCGCGCGGAGCACGTAGCCGCCGTCGGTCTCCGAGAGCGAGAGGTCCTCGCCGTCGTAGAGTTGGCGGCCGTCCTCCGCGTCGAGTTCGACCTCGCGGCTGCCCACGTCGAGCAGCCAACTCCCGGTCTCGGGCGGGAGCGGCGCGGTGTTGGCCGCCTCGACCTGTGCGGGGGTGAGCGACCAGATGCCGGTCATTCCCTTCGCGCGGTTGTCGCGCATGCGCTGGCGGTACCCCTCGACGTCGCGGATGTCGTCGTAGGGGCCGTCGACGGCCACGAGGCCCGCGGCGCTGGCGCCGCGCGAAGTGTTGTGGCGTAGCTCCGGCCACGGCGGCAGCTCCCCGGTGGGCGTCATCGCGCGCATGTCCTTCGTGTAGTCGACTTCGCCGTCGACGAGCAGGAACATGCGTTCGAGGTTGTTCGACGGCTTGCCCATCTCCTCGCGGAGGTCGCCCATCGCGAGTTCGGCTTCGCCGCTCTCGACGATGACCGACATCGAGATGCTGCCCTCGTCGAGGCCGTGTTCGTGTTCGACGACGGTGATGGCCTCGTCGGCCTTCTTCCAGTCGTCGATGTCGCCGACCTCCGGAATCACGAAGCCGTCGATGTGCTCGACGGCGCCGCCCTCGGGGTCGGCGATGGTGAGCATCTGCTGGAACCCTCGGTATCGCGTCCCGGGGCGCTCGCGGTGCCAGACCACTCGGGGATGGATTTCCCCGGGGAAGTCGGCGCCGTGCTCGCTCACCACGTCGACGATGTTCCGCGCGCCCTCCGCGCGCATCGACGGCGCGGTGGCGTCCTCGTTGTCCGGCACCCAGACGTCGGGCGCCTCGATGCCGCGCAGTTGCGCCGCTCGCCGCAGCATCTTCGCGGAGTCGTCCTCGCCCTCGACCGCCGTCGGGGACGTGAAGAACGTCCGCACGAACTCGCGGTCGTAGTGGCGCGCGGTCGGGTCAGTCATCCTGTGCTGGCGTGGTCTCGCCGTCGGCCGAGATGGGGTCGCTCTCGTCCTCGCTGTACCCCTCGGACTCCTCGATGCGGCGGCGCGCCTCGGGGTCGAACTGGGTCTCGATGTCCTGGTAGCGACTGACCAGCGAGAGGTCGTGGTGGGACTCGGTCTCGTGGCCGAGGTAGCGGTCTTCGAGGTCGAACTGGGCTTGCTCGGCGTTGTTCGCGATGTTCTCCATGTCCTCGTACACCGCGTGGGCGCCCGAGTGGAGGCCGTAGAGGGTGATGAAGATGTACTCGTAGCCGAGGTCGCCGAGCTCCTCGAAGGTGAGCGGGTCCTCTTCCTCGCTCCACGCGAACGACGACGAGTAGTTGAACGCCAGGTCGAGGTCCGGGTGGGTCTCGTGGATGGTCTCGGCGTACTCGACGGCGTCCTCGCGGGACGGGTCGGGCATCTCGGGCCACACGAGGTCGACGCCGGCGTCGGCGTAGATGCGGCCGCGTTCGAGGTGTTCCTCCCAGTCGCCGTTCGCGGAGCCGTAGGCGTCCGTGCGCGCGATAATCACGGTGTCCTCGGACTGCTTGGCGTCGACGGCGGCCTCGAAGCGCGCCTGTGCCTTCTCGCGGGAGACGATTTCCTTCCCGGCGATGTGGCCACAGCGCTTCGGGGTGGTCTGGTCTTCGATGTGGATGGCGGCGACGCCGGCCTTCTCGTACTCGCGGACGGCGCGTCGGACGTTGTGGACGCCGCCGTAGCCGGTGTCGGCGTCGGCGACCACGGGGAGGCTGGTGGCGTCGACGATGCGCTTGGCGTTCTCGACCATCTCGGTCATCGACACCATCTCGAGGTCCGGGAAGCCGAACTGCCCGAGGACCGTCGAGTAGCCGCTCATGTAGACGGCGTCGTGGCCGGCGCGCTCGGCGAGGCGCGCGTCGAGGGCGTGGTAGAGGCCGGGCGCGAACACGTAGGGGTCGTCGTCCGCGAGCAGCTCGCGGAACTCGCGCGCGGCGGCGTTGTCGATGTCTCGGTGCGTGTAGTCGGGGTAGTCGTCACTCATCAGTAGGCTCCGTGTGTCGGTGGCTCCAGACGGTCTCGGATAGCGATTCTTCTGTGTCGGCGTCGCCTCGGAGGTCCGGGACGACGGGGGCGCCGGTGTTCTCTATGTCGGTGTAGGTGGGCATGGTGGTGTGGTGGTCTGTCGCGTCGGTCGGGAAGCGGTGCGAGCGGGCGTGTCCTTCGGTGCTACGTGCATTGCGATTGGTGACGGGACGGCAACCCGCATAAAGTTAATGAATAATAATGTAATATGGGTCGAATGGCATTAACAATAATTAAAGACTTATTTTGATACGTCAATCCATACCACGATTGGCACCGAACCTGCTAAACCACGCCCCGCCGAAATGCCGGTGTGCCCGAGGTCGACGACTGGCGGGCCGCACTCGCCGACACCGGCGAACTCACCGCCCCCATCACCCAACGCATCCTCGCCGAACACGGCGACCGCGGCCAACGCGCCATCGAAGCCGCCAGCGAAGGCCGCGTCAAACAGTACAACGACTTCACCGTCGTCGTCGGCCACGAAGACGAGTACATCGTCGAAGCCGGCAACTGCAACTGCCAAGACAGCCAGTACAACCTCGACCCCGACGAATCCTGCTGGCACGCCATCGCCGTCGACGTCGCCGAACGCGTCGGCGAAGTCGACCACCACGACATGTACTACAGCGAAGTCCGGGATTTTCTCTAAGACGCACTTTTTGCTGCGCTCGCGGCCGCAGGCCGCTCGCTTGCAAAAACTTGCGGAAAAAGCCAGCGTCACCCCCTCCGGGGGTTCCTCGGCCCGCGCTCACTGCGTTCGCGCGGTGAACCGCGTCGCTCGGGTTCTACGAACCGCTCGCTCGCGGATGCCCGTTGTCGGTTGGTCAGTACGCCGTCCTCTTCCTCACGAACCTACGCTACAGTGGTCGTACGCTCGCTGTCGACGGAGCGGGAGGAAAATGCTGTTCGGGTCCGAGAATCGCTGACGGCTACTGGTCGGCGCAGATGTCCACGAAGTTCCGGAGAATCTGGAGGCCGGTCTCCCCGGACTTCTCGGGGTGGAACTGCGTGCCGAAGACGTTGCCCTCGTCGTTGGCGACGATGGAGGGGAACGCCTCGCCGTAGTCGGTTTCGGCGACGACGTGGTCGTCGCTGTCGGGCTCGGCGTAGTAGGAGTGGACGAAGTACGCGTACTCCCCATCGACGCCCTCGACGAGCGGGTGCTCGCGCATGACGTCGAGCTCGTTCCAGCCCATGTGCGGGACCTTCACGTCGCCCGTGAATCGGCGGTTGCGCCCCGGAATCAGATCGAGCCCCTTCACGTCGCCCTGTCCCTCGCGTTCGGCCTCCTCGCTCTCCGTGAGCAACATCTGCATCCCGAGACAGATGCCGAACAGCGGGCGGCCCTCGTCGGCGGCGTCGACGAGCGCGTCGCGAAACGGTCCCGCGTTCTCCATGCCGTCCCCGAACGCGCCGACGCCCGGCAACACGATGCCGTCGGCGTCGTCGAGCGCGCCCGGGTCGTCGGAGATTGTCACGGCCGCGTTCGCGCGTTCGAGCCCGCGCGTGACGCTCCGGAGGTTCCCCAGTCCGTAGTCCACGACGACGACCGAGGCCGTCGTCTGGTCTGCCGACGAGATACTCATGTTCGTGACTTCGCCCCCCAGTTGCAAGTGGGTTTCCCTCCACCGTTTGGTACATAGTAATGGGTACCTCTCGATATAGTTGAAGGACAAACCTTTTCATCGACCTCTCATATTCACAAACGAATTCCCCATGGCGGGACGACGCAAATTCCTCAAAATCGCAGGCGCGACAAGTATCGCTGGACTCACTGGACTCGCTGGCTGTACGGGCGGCGGCGACGGTGACGGCGGCGGCACCGAGAGCAGCGGGACGACGACGGGCACGACGAGTAGCGGCCCGGCGGAACTGACGTTCACGCTCACACCCGCAGAATCCGATGTCGATGTCCAGCAGCAGTACCAGCCGATGTTCGACTACCTGGAGTCCGAGGCAGATGTCTCCATCTCATCGAGCGTCGCCGCGGACTACGCGGCGGTGTACTCCTCGCTGGAGGCTGGACAGACTGACGTTGCGGACGCTGCGCCCGCAATCGCCATCCAGAGCGCCGACAACGACGTCGCGGAAGTCGCCGGCATCCGCATCGCGTACGGCGCCGCGAAGTACTTCTCACTCATCACGACGCTGCCGGACAGCGACATCGAGGAGCTCGCAGACCTCGAAGGCGAAACGGTCGCGTTCGCTGACCGACTGTCGACCAGCGGCTCCGTCTTCCCGCTGTACATGCTCAAGAAGGCTGGCCTCGACACCGGTGGCGCGCCGAACGGCACGCCGAACGACTTCGACGGCCAGTGGTCTGACCACTCGCAGGCGCGTGAGACCCTAATCAACCGCGACCCCGTGAAGGCCGCCGGTACCGGCGCGTTCTCCACGGCCCCCCACGTGCCGAAAGACCAGTTCCCGGAGCAGTTCCTTGAGATGTCTGCGGAGAACGACGGCGACCTCGGCACTGAGAGCCCCGAGCTCCAGTTGCTGTCGTGCTCGAACCCGATTCCGCGTGCGCCCATCCTCATCCGCTCGGGACTCGATTCGACGGTCAAGTCGGACGTGACGGATGCGCTACTGGCGGCCACCGAGGAAGACCTCATCAACGAGGACCTCGGTGACGACCAGCAGCTCTGGTTCACGGGACTCAACGAGGGCTCCGTCGAGGACTACCAGCCGGTTCGCGACGCCTTCGACGAGCTCGGCGTCGAACTCGGGAACGCGTAACGGCGACGCTGCTAATCGATTAACCTATTTGTTCCCCGTGATGACCCCCTACAAGCCCGACAGTCGGGTCAGGCGGCCGTACGACCAATGATTGAAGTTTCAAACCTGAGCAAATCATACGGCGAAATCCAAGCTGTCGACGATGTCTCGTTCACCATCCCCGACGGCGAGTTCGTCGTCGTGCTCGGTGAGTCTGGCGCAGGGAAATCGACGCTCCTGCGCTGTCTCAACGGTATCACCGAGCCGACGGAGGGTACGATTACTATCAACAACGACCCTGTAGAAGGACCCCGGGACGATGTCGCGATGGTGTTCCAGCAACACTATCTCATCGAGGAGATGAGCGCGTACAACAACGCCCTCACGGGCGCACTCGGTCGGACCTCGTTCCTCAATAGTCTCTTCGGGAGATACACTGAAGAGGATAAGTACGAGGCGTTACGCGCCCTCGAAACCGTTGGACTGCTCGATGAATCCGGGCAGTCGGTCGGCCAGATGAGCGGCGGCCAACAGCAGCGAGTCGGTATCGCTCGTGCGCTCGTCCAGAAGCCGAACCTCCTCCTTGCCGACGAACCCGTCGCGAGTCTCGACCCGGCTTCCGCCGAGCAAGTGATGGCGTACGTCCGTCAGGCCGCCAACGAGCGCGGCTTGTCGACGCTTGCAAGCCTCCATCAGGTGAACATCGCCCGTGAGTTCGGGGAGCGCTTCATCGGGATGAAGGACGGTGAGATGATCTTCGACGGCTACCGCGATGACCTCACGGTCGATGTCATCGACGAAATCTACGGGAATATCGAGACTGAAGCCATTCGTACGGAGGCCGAAGCATGAGCACGGACGCAGAAAACGCGGAATCCTCGATTTCGGAGTCGGTTCAAGAGCAGTTCACTCGACTACGCATCAACAAGCGTGCGCGACAGGTGTTTGCCGTATTCGCGCTCGTGGTGTTCGGGTGGCTGTTCTCGCTGGCGCTCGGCCAAGTCGGGTTCTCCATCTCGGAAATTATGGAGTACTTGCCGGAGTTCCAAGACGCGCTCGTTCAGTTCTTCCCGCCGGGCGAACTGTTCGGTCTCCCGTTCGTCGACACGGGCGCGTACTGGTCATTCATCCAACAGAACAACCTCCTCTTCCAGGTACAGACGAACGGCGCCGGCGTCGCGTTCTGGAACTGGACGTTCATCCCTGGCCAGATGTTCGTCACGCTCGCGATGGGATTCGCGGGCACTGTGCTCGGTCTTCCGGGCGCACTTCTGTTGGGCGTGCTGGGTTCCGAGCGTGTTACTCCGTACCCGTTTAATTTCATCTTCCGCGGGACGATGAGCGTCATCCGCGCGATTCCCGCGCTCGTCTGGGCGCTCATCTACATTCCGCTCGGTGGTGTCACGCCATTTACAGCGACGCTCGCGATTGGCACTGACACTATGGGGAACCTCGGTCGTCTGTTCACGGACGCCCTCGAAGAAGTCGAAGACGGCCCTATCGAGGCAATCGGTTCCACGGGCGCAAATGGACCGCAGCGTGTCGTCTTCGGAATGCTGAGTCAGGTATTCTCGCCGTTCATCGCGTGGACGATGTACATCCTCGAAATTAACACGCGCATCGCCGTCACCATGGGTCTCATTGGCGGTGGCGGGCTCGGTTACGTGCTCCTGACCCAGCGTGGGCTGTTCAAGTACACGAATATGATGGCGACGATTCTGGTCATCTTCGTGCTCGTCATCTCCGTGGAAATCGTCAGCCAGCGCGTCCGGTCCTACATTCGGGGTACCGAGCAGTCCGACGGTCTCATCTCGCTCATCGTGGAGTTCCCCCAGCGGATGGTCCGCACGCTCTGGCAGTAACTCAGTAATCTCCGAGACGCGACTGGCCGCTCCCCTCCGCGCCCGCCATCGTCGCCGCTTTCGCTATCGTCTCCGTGAACGCGTCCCGCTGACTGGCGTCGTACAGCGTCGCCGCCGGGTGCAGGCAAATCAACACGTCCCGGGGTTCGCCGCCGAGTTCGACGCGCTCGATGTCGCCTGCTTCGCTGGTCACCGCGACGTCCCGCCCGAGCAGGTGTTCGCCGGGCACTTTCCCGAGCGTGACGACAACGTCGGGGTCGACGAGTTCGATTTCGCGCTCGAGGTACGGCCGGCAGTTCGCTAACTCTTCGTTGTTGGGGTCGCGGTTCTCGGGCGGTCGACACCGCACGCAGTTCGTGATGCGGACGTCCGCCCGCGAGAGCCCGGCGTCCCGGAGTTCGTCGTCGAGCACGTCGCCGCTGCGCCCGACGAACGGCACGCCCTCCTCGTCCTCGTTCGCGCCCGGCGCCTCCCCGACGAACAGTACGCCTGCGTCCTCGGGGCCGTCGCCGTCGACGATTCGGCTACGCGAGTCGACGAGCGCCTCGCAGCGCGTGCACTCCGTGACTTCCAAGCCCTCCATCCCGTCGGTGTCGCTCATGCGTGTGCCGACCACGGCCGCCGGGTTAAGCGTTACAGACCCGGACGGCAGCTCGCGCTCAGCGGCTGCGCGGCTCACTACGTTCACCCCTCCTCAGTCACCCGTCTCACTTCGTTCGACCGCTCGCGCCGCCAGTCGGGCGACTCGAAGCGGCTCCGGGCGGCCGCCCTCGGGCGTGAACGCGCGCACGACCTCTGCAGGATTCTCGCAGCCGACCGCCCGAACGAATACTCGCTCGCCGTTCACGTCGACGGGCTGGCGTTCGGGCTGGCGGTCGTAGATTTCGAGTCGCTCCTCGCGGGCGTCCCCGGAGAACTCCTCGCGGATGGTGTCCGCGAGCCCCTCGCTGTCCTCGAAGGAGACGGAGAGCACGGGCCGTTCGACGGCGTCGTGGACGGCGTGGAGGTCCACGACGTTGAACCACGCGGGCGCGATGCCCGAGACGAGGACGTACTGGACGTCCTCGCGGTCCAACTGCCGGTAGCAGTCGGCGACGGCCGCGGTGCTGTCGAGGCCACCGACCGCACAAGAAGCGAACGAGAATCCGTCGACGACGCGAGACGCGCGCACGACGGCGCCGCCCAGCGTGGACTCCTCACCCCGGTAGGACTCCGCCACGCCGAGCGCCCGCGTCCCCGATTTCATGCTGTCCCCCCTCGCAGTCCCGCGTCACTCACGCGTCGGCCACGCGGATCGCGGCTGTGCCGCTCGCAACAACGTGACCTCACTGCGTTCGGTCACGCAACTCGCGAGTCGTTCCTCCCCGTCTTCTCGCGGGCTTCGCCCGCTCGAACGGTCCGAGGGACTCCGTCCCTCGCCACTCGGTCGTTCCGTGGACTCCCTGCGGTCGTCCACGCTACTCGCCTTTGATGTCTTCCAGCCGGTCGAGGAGTTCGTCGTTCGACGCGCCGATTTCGTAGCTCACGTCGCCGCTGTGCTCGTACTCGGCGGTGTCGATGCCGTCGTCGGCGTCGATGTCGTCTGAGTCGAGAGACTGGTTCTCCTGCTCGGATTCGTCGTAGCTCCCGAAACCCATAGCCGGGTAGACGTACGTCTCCCTCCCTCAAAAATTCCTCGCCAATTTGACCGCGAAGCGTGAAAAAACCACGCCGTTTTACCACGCACGCGGGCCTCTGTGTACACATGGACGTAGTCAACGTCACCCGCGACGCCGAGACGTTCACGTGTAACGCCTACCTCGTGCCCGGCGACGAACCGACGCTCGTGGACGCCGGCGCCTACGACGGCGTCGTCGACGAGATTCGGCGCCACGTCGACGACGTCGAACGCGTCGTCCTCACGCACCAGCACGGCGACCACGTCGAACAACTGGACGCCGTCGTGGACGCCTTCGACCCGGACGTGTACGCGTTCGCTGACCACCGCCTCCGCACGCACGAACTCGGCGACGGCGACCGCGTGCGCGTCGGCACCGAGGACTGCGACGTCGTGTTCACGCCCGGGCACGCTTCCGACCACGTGTCGCTGGTTTCGGACGCCGCGCTGTTCTCGGGGGACGTCGTCGTGCACGACGACGGCGCGTTCGACGACGGGAGTTTCGGCCGCACCGACATGGCTGGCCAGTCCCGCGAGCGTCTCATCGGGAGCGTCCGCGAACTGCTCGACAGAATGCCCGATTCGGTCGAACACATGTACGCCGGCCACGGCAGCGTCTTCGACGGCGATGTCCGCGCGGTCGTCGAGCGCGCGCTCGAACGCGCCGAGCGCCGCGAACCGAAGTACGACGAGTAGCGTGTAACTGCCTGTCACACCACGAGAACGCTTTTTCCCGGCGGTCGCGTGCGTTCTTCCCATGCCCGGGAGACCATTCGTGGAAGGCGACGCCGTCGACCTCTGTGCGGTCGCCGAGGACGACTTGCCGTTCCTCCGCGAGACGCTCAACGACCCCGCCGTCTGGCCGTCGCTGTCCGCGCGCACGCCGCTGACCGAGAAACAGGAGCGAGAGTGGTACGAGGAACACGCCAGCGACGACAACGGGGACGTGAACTTCGTCGTCGCGGTGGACGCTCGGAAATCGCGGAGCGATTCCGAAGTTCATCAGAACGCGTCGCGTTCTGAGGGTAAGCAGCCAGTCGGCAGCGTCGGCGTCCACGGCGTCGACGATGTCAACGGCAGCGCCGAGGTCGGCATCTTCCTCGCTGAGGAGTTCTGGGGGAACGGCTACGGCACCGAGGCCGGCCGCCTCATCACGAACTACGCGTTCGCCCAGCACCGCCGCCACCGCGTCGTCGCGCGCGTCTTCGAGGGCAACGAGGCGTCCGCGGGCATCTGGGAGCGCCTCGGTTTCGAACTGGAGGGGACCCACCGCGACGAGGTGTTCGTCGATAACGCGTACCGAGACGTGCGTTACTACTCGGTGCTCGAAGACGAGTGGGACGGCGAGAAGAACTGATTACGTCGAACGGGACTCCTTGGCCTTCGGGCGCAGGTTCTTGTACCCGCACTTGCGGCACTCGGAGGCGCGCTTCGGGTTCCGGGCGTTACAGCGCATGCAGATCTGTTTCTCGAGCAGTCGGGCCTCGATGGACTCGCTCATGCGCTCCCGTTCGCCCGGGGCGCGTTTAAGCGGTTCGAAACCAAGCCCTCCCTCGCTCGCTGCTCGCGGCTCCTTCCAGTCGCCGTTCGCTCATTCCGAGGCGCGGAGCGCCTCGCGCCGCTCGCTCGGTCGCCCTTGGTGATTCTTCCGAAAATCGCAGAGCGATTTTCGGCGTCTCGGGAGAGCGCAGCTCTCCCGGCGACCGCCAGGCTACCGGCTGACGAACCTTGCACTAAGATACCGGGTGTTCAATCCGGCACGAGGATGCCGGAAACTCAGTCCTCGTCGGCGAGGTAGTCCTCCTGTACCGCGACGACTTCGGCGGAGTCCGCGCACTCACTGTAGCGCCGGAGCGGCTCCTCGTTGAGTTCGAGGAACGTGTGCCCCCACGTGAACTTCGAGAGAATGCGCTCGGCGTGCTCGCGCTCGCCGAGGATGCACAGCCCGGCGGCGAACGCCTCCACGGTGTTGAGCTGGAACGGCTGCCCGTAGTTCACGGGGTTGGCGGCGACGAGGAACGGGAGCGCGCGGTGCTCGCCGTCGATTGTAAACATCGCTTCGCCCGCGGTCTCCCACGAGCAGTCCAGCGCCACCAGCCGCCCGTGGTCGGCGTCCGCGGGCGACAGCGCGGTGTCGGCGTGCGGGTTCAGGACGACCCCGTACGGCGTCGCGCGCGCCGTCTCGTGCAGGACGGCCTCGTCGAAGCGCGCGAGCTTGCGCGCCGTACACTTCTCGGGGTCGTCGTCGCCCTCGTACCGGACGTGCAGGTCCACACCTCGTGTAGTCCGTCACGGAGGAAAAACACCCCGTTCGCCGGGTGGCGGCTGTGCGTCGCTCCACCGGTTTCTTATCCGGGCGAATCCACTATCGGGTATGGACGACGACGCGCTCGCGGAGGCGTACTACGACGCCATCGACGCCGGGGACTACGACGCACTCGGCGCGCTGCTCGCGCCGGAGTTCGAGCACGTACGCCCGGACATGACGCTGTCCGGGCGCGAGGCGTTCGTCTCGTTCATGCGTGAGGACCGCCCGCGAACGGACACCCGCCACGTCGTCGACGCGGTGTACGACGGCGCGGGCGGCGTCGCGGTCCACGGGCGCCTGCTGGCCGAAGACGACGGCAGGGAGCTGTTCGCGTTCGTGGACGCCTTCGACACCGAAGCCGGCGAAATCGTGGGACTGACCACTTACGCCGGAGATATCGACTCGACGGCCGGCAGCACCTCTTCCTCGTAGAACTCGAAGAATCCCTCCTGGTCGGGGCCGACCTGGTGGACGTACACGCGGTCGTAGCCCGCGTCCACCGCATTCTCGAGGGCGGCGACGTGAGCCTCGGGGTCGGGACTGGTAACGAGCCCGGACTCCCTGATGTCGTCTCTGGTGACCATCTCGCAGGCCTGCTCGAAGTGCGCGGTCGTCGGCAACTGCGAGGCGAGTTCGCCCGGGAGCGCGGTGTTGGGCCACCACTCGTAGGCTGTCTCGATTGCTTCGGCCTCGCTGTCGGCGTAACAGACGCTCAACTGCGTGTACCGGGGGCCTTCGCCGCCGTGTTCTTCCCACCTCCGAACCGCGTCCTGCGGGCCGACCGACCAGAAGCCGTCCCCGATTTCGGCGGCGCGCTTCGCCGTCGCGGGGCCGTACGCGGACACGACAATCGGCGGGGTCTCCTCGGGGCGCGTGAACAGTCGCGCGTTCTCGACGGTGAAGTGCTCGCCGTGGTAGCTTCGCTGGCCGCCCGCCCAGAGTTTCCGGATGATTTCGACGGCCTCTTCGAGCATGTCGAGGCGGACGGCGTGTTCGGGCCAGTGCTCGCCGACGATATGCTCGTTGAGCAGTTCGCCCGTGCCGACGCCGAGGAAGAACCGGCCGTCGAGCATCGACGCCACCGACGCCGACGCCTGCGCGACGATGGCGGGGTGGTAGCGCATGATAGGGCAGACGACGCCGACGCCAACCGGGATGTCGTCGGTGGCGTGCGCGACGCCGCCGAGCGTCGACCAGACGAACCCGCTCTCGCCCTGCTGGCTCACCCACGGGTGGAAGTGGTCCGAGATCGAGAGGAAGTCGAACCCCGCGTCCTCCGCGCGCGCGGCGTGCTCGACGAGGTCGTTCGGTTCGTGCTCCTCGCTGGAGAGCGTGTACCCGAGGTCCACCATTCACTCGCACCTCCGCGTGGTCGCGTGCATACGCGACGGGTCGGAGCGAACGAGGAAAAGCCTACTCGCCGACCTACTCGCGGTCGCCCGCGCCGAGCGCCGACTCGCCGACTTTCCGCGACCCCTCGACGACTTCCTGGCCGTTCATGTACGGCTGGAGCGCCTCGGGCACGTCGACGGTGCCGTCGTCGTTCTGGTAGTATTCGAGGACGGCGACGAGCACGCGCGGGACGGCGAGCCCCGACCCGTTCAGCGTGTGGAGGTACTCCGCGCTCTCGTGGCGCTCGGGGCGGTACTGGATGCCCGCGCGCCGGGCTTGGAAGTCCTCGAAGTTCGACACCGACGAGACTTCCAGCCAGCGGCCGCCCTCCTCGGGGCCGTCGTCCATGTCGTCGCCGGGCGCCCAGACCTCGACGTCGTACTTCTTCGCCTGCGTGAACCCGAGGTCGCCCGTACACATCTCCAGAATCCGGTAGGGGAGGTCGAGGCGGCGCAGCACTTCTTCGGCCTCGTCGACGAGGCCTTCGAAGCGCTCGTCGCTGTTCTCGGGTTCGACGAAGTTCACCATCTCCACCTTGTTGAACTGGTGGACGCGCACGATGCCGCGGGTCTCGGTGCCGTGCTCGCCGGCCTCCCGGCGGAAGTTCGGCGAGTACGCCTGCACCTTGTGCGGGAGGTCGTCGCTGAGCAGAATCTCGTCGCGGTACATGTTCGTCACCGGGACCTCCGCCGTGGGGAGCAGCCAGAGGTCGTCGTCCTCGTAGTCGGCTTCGTTGACGTCGCCGATGCGGTAGGCGTCCTCGACGAACTTCGGGAACTGGCCGGTCCCCTCCATCGACTTCGAGTTCACGGGAATCGGCGGGAAGACGTCCTCGTAGCCCTGCTCGCGGTGGACGTCGAGCATGAACTGCACGAGCGCGTGTTCGAGGCGCGCGCCAGCGCCCTTCGCGAAGTAGAAGCCGCCGCCCGAGACCTTCGCGCCGCGCTCGAAGTCCAGGATGTCCAGTTCCTCGCCGAGGTCGTAGTGGGGCGTCACCGCCTCGGGGAGGTCGCGGAGGTCGTCGAAGCCCTCGCGGCGGCGCTCGACGTTGTCGGACTCGTCGACGCCCACGGGCACGTCTTCGTGGGGGACCATCGGGAGCGTGAGCAGTTTGCGCTCCAGTTCGGTTTCGAGTTCGTCCGCGCGCGCCTCGACGTCTTCGAGTTCGTCCTTGAGTTCCTGCGAGCGCTCGATGGCTTCCTCGGCCGCCTCCTCGTTGCCTTCCTGTTTGAGTTCGCCGATTTTCGAGGAGACCTCGTTGCGCTCGTGGCGGAGTTCGTCGCCGCGGGCTTTGAGTTCCCGCCACTCCTCGTCGACTTCCAGAATCCGGTCGAGGTCCGCGTCCACGCCCTTCTTCTGTAGGGCCTCGCGGACCTCCTCGGGGTGTTCGCGGACGTACTGTCTGCTCAGCATTTGCCCGAGTTTGCGGGGGCGGCGGCAAGAACGTATCGCATCCCCGGCAGCCGCTCACACGCCGCGCGTCGCTGCGCTATCCCGAATCTATACCACACCCAGTCGCGTACGCAACGCCACATGAGTTCGGCGCTCCTGTTCGTCGGCCTCGCCGCCGCGGCGTTCGTCGGATTCAACGTCGGCGGGTCGTCGACCGGTGTCGCGTGGGGCCCCGCGGTCGGCGCGGGTGTCACGAAGAAGACCACAGCAGCGGCGCTGATGAGCGTCTTCGTGCTGCTGGGCGGGTGGACGGTCGGCCGGAACGTCGTCGAGACGCTCGGCAGCGGCATCGTCGCGCCGAGCGCGTTCACGCTCGAAGCCAGCATCGTCGTACTCGCGTTCATCGGTCTCGGGATGGCGGTGGCGAACGGCTACGGCGTCCCCATCTCGACGTCGATGACGGCCGTCGGCGCCATCGCCGGCCTCGGCATCGCGACGCACACCCTCGACTGGGCGGTGCTCGGGGAAATCGTCGTCTGGTGGCTGGTCGCGCCCGTCGCCGGCTTCTGGTGTGGCGCGGTCGTCGGACGCTACCTCTACGTCCGCCTGCAGCGAGCGGTCGCCATCGAGCAGTCCGACGGCGCGCTCGTCGTCCTCGACCGCTCCGGCGCGCTGCCAGTGCCCGCGCTCGGTCCCGGGACGACGCCCCGGGAGGTCGCCAGCACCGCGCTCGTCGTCGTCGTCGCGTGCTACATGTCGTTCTCCGCGGGAGCGAGCAACGTCGCGAACGCGGTTGCGCCGCTGGTCGGCGGCGGCCTCCTCGACCCCGGACCGGCGGTCGTGCTCGCGGCGGCGGCCATCGGCGTCGGCGCGTTCACCATCGCGCGCCGCACGATGGCGTCGGTCGGGAGCGAACTCACGGACCTCCCGCTGCTGGCGGCGATGGTCGTGACGGTGGTCGCGGCGACGATTACGACCGCCGCGTCGTGGCTCGGCATCCCAATCAGCCTCGCGCTCTCGACGGTCATGACCATCGTCGGCCTCGGCTGGGGGCGCGCGTCGCGTACCGCGACCGCTGCGGACCTCGCGCGTGGCGACGTCGAGGGTGGCGTCTCCGTGAGCGCGGTGGCCGTCGGCGCGGACGACGGCGTCAGCGAAATCGGCGGGGCGCCCGACGACGACCTCGGGGACGCGGCGGCGCTGTTCGACTCCTCGACGGTCGCACGCTTCGTCTCCTTCTGGATTCTCGGCCCGAGCGCCGCCACCGTCCTGTCGTATCTGGCGTTCTCCGCGCTGCCGGTCGCGGGAACGCCGTGACTCACGCACGCGAAATCTTTTGCGTGCGGGCCGCCCCACTCTCTGTATGGCACCCGGCGACGTTTTCGACGTCGAACAGTGTAGTGACATCTCGTACGTCGACACCGGCATGTACGACACCGGCGAGTACGGCTCCGTCTACGTCGTCGACGCCGACCGCCCGGCAATCGTCGACACCGGCATCGGCACGAACTACGAGCGCGTCCTCGACGCCCTCGCGGAGTGCGGTATCGAGCGCGAGGACCTCGAAGCGATTCTGGTCACGCACGTCCACCTCGACCACGCGGGCGGCGCGGGATTCATCGCCGAGGAGTGCCCGAACGCGGACGTCTACGTCCACGAAATCGGCGCGCGCCACCTCGTCGACCCCTCGCGGCTCGTCGAGGGCACCAAGGAGGCGGTCGGCGACCAGTGGCAGTATTACGTCGAACCCGAACCCGTCCCCGAGGACCGCGTCGTCGAACTCGAGGACGGCGACACCGTCGACCTCGGGTCGCGGGAACTGACCGCGCACCACGCGCCCGGGCACGCTCCCCACCAGGTCGTCTTCGAGGACCACGCCGACGACGCCGTCTTCACCGCGGACGCCGCCGGCATCTGGGTCCCCGAGCAGGACCGCGTGCGGGAGACGAGCCCGCCGCCGAACTTCGACCTCGAACAGTGCGTCACCGATGCCGAACTGATTCGGCGCCTCGACCCGGACATCCTGCTGTATGCGCACTTCGGCCCGGGGCCGGACGACGTCGACGCGGTCCTCCGCCAGTACGAGCAAGTGCTGCGGGAGTGGGTCGAGACCGTCGAGCGGGAGGTCGTCGAGCGCGGCAGCGAGGAAGCCGCCGCCGACCACCTCGCCGGTACGAACGAGGTCTGGCAGGTCTGGGGCGACCACAAGGCCGAAGCGGAAACTAAAATGAACGTTCGTGGAGTTCTCCACTACCTTAAGACCCGGGAGACCCATTAGGGCGTATGAACTTCCGCGAGGCGGAACGGGACTACGAGGACGAGGTCACCGGTCAGACCACCCTCGCCCGCATGTTCGAGGACGCCGCGGAGCGACACGCAGACCGCCCCGCGCAGGGATACAAGGGCGGCGTCTACGACCGCACGCTCACGCCCGACGTGCTGCCACCAGCGCCCGACGGCGAGTTCGCCGACATCACGTACAGCGAGATGCGGGACATTGTCCGCAACCTCGCGGCCGGCTTCCGCGACCTCGGCGTGGAGGCCGGCGAGCGCGTCGGCATCTTCGCGCACACTCGCATGGAGTGGGCGCAGTGTGACTTCGGCGCGCTCGCCGCCGGCGCCGCCGTCACCACCGTCTACTCCAGTTCCAGTTCGCGGCAAGTGAAACACCTCCTCGGCGACAGCGACGCGGTCGGCGTCGTCGTCGAGGGCGAGACCGAACTCGAACGCGTCCGCGAGGCGGAGGCCGACCTCGACTTGGAGTTCGTCGTCACGATGGACCGCGTCGCCGACGACGACGCTATCCCGCTCTCGGACGTGTACGAACGCGGCCGCGAGGCCTTCGACCGCGACACCTACGAGTCGTGGATCGACGCCGCCGACTACGACGACCTCGCGAGCCTCATCTACACGTCCGGCACCACCGGGAAGCCGAAGGGCGTCGCGCTCACCCACGAGAACTTCCGGGAGAACGTCAACCAGTGCCGCAAGCGCTTCGGCCCGCGACCCGACAAGGACGGCCGCCCCGCTATCACCGCCGAAACTCGGGTCGTCTCGTTCCTCCCGCTGGCGCACGTCCTCGAACGGCTCTCGGGGCACTTCCTGCTGTTCGCGTCGGGCGCACACGTCTGCTACGCCGAGTCCTCGGACACGCTCCGCGAGGACTTCTCGCTGTGCGAGCCCTCGGTCGGCACGAGCGTCCCCCGGGTCTACGAGAAGATTTACGCCGCCGTCCGCGAGCAGGCCGCCGAGTCTCCCACCAAAGAACGCATCTTCGAGTGGGCGACCGACGTCGGCCGCGAGGTGTACGAAACCGACGACCCCGGACTGGTGTTGCGCGCGAAACACGCCGTCGCGGACAAACTCGTCTTCCAGCAGGTGCGGGACGCCCTCGGCGGCAACATCGACTTCTTCATCTCCGGTGGCGGGTCGCTGTCCCCGGAACTGTGCGCGCTCTACCACGGCATGGGTCTCCCGATTCTGGAGGGGTACGGGCTCACCGAGACCAGCCCGGTCGTCTGCGTGAATCCGCTGGAAGCCCCTCAGACCGGCACTATCGGCCCGCCGGTCGTCGGCACGGAGGTTCGCGTCGACGAGACCATCGCCAGCCCCGAGCAGCGCGCGGCCACGGACGGCGCCGCCGGCGAACTGCTCGTGCGCGGCCCGCAGGTCTTCGACGGCTACTGGGGGCTCGACGACGCCACCGAGCAGGCGTTCACCGAAATCGAAGGGCGGGAGTGGTTCCGCACCGGCGACGTCGTGGAACTCCACGACGACGACTACGTTCGCTTCCTCGAACGCGCGAAACAGATTCTCACGCTGTCGACCGGGAAGAACGTCGCGCCCGGCCCCATCGAGGACGCGTTTGCTGCGAGCGCGCTGGTCGAGCAGGCGATGGTCGTCGGCGACAACCGGAAGTTCGTCTCCGCGGTCATCGTCCCTGACTTCGGCGCTATTCGCAAGTGGGCCGAGAGCGAGGGCATCGACCTGCCCGAGGACAAAGCGGGCGTCTGTCGGAACGGCCGCGTCGAAGCCCGTATCCAACAGGAGGTCGACGCCGTCAACGAGAACTTCGAGGACTACGAGCAGATCAAGCGCTTCCGGCTCGTCCCCACGGAGTTCACGGAGGACAACGACCTGCTCACGCCGACGATGAAGAAGAAACGCCGCAACATCCTCGACGCGTTCGCCGACGAAATCGGCGACATCTACGCGGAGTAGCTCGCGGTGTCGGGGGTAGCTGCCGGCATCCGGGCGCTTTAAGGAGAGCGCCCCTGAATCACGGGACGATGCCGGTACTGGAGGTGCTCCTGTGAGCTCCGAACTCATTCCACTGGTCGCCACGATTATCGCCCTCGGAGTGGCGTCACAAGTCATCGCAGACCGCCTCCAAGTGCCGAGCGTGCTGTTCCTCGTCATCGCGGGGATTCTCGTCGGCCCGGAGGTGTTGGGCGTCGTCACGCTGGAGACGTTCGGCGGCGCGGAGACGCTGTCCGGCATCGTCGGGCTCTCCGTCGCCATCATCGTCTTTGAGGGCGCGTTCCACCTGAAGCTCCCGAAGCTCCGGGAGGCCCCGGGGGCGGTGTTACGCCTCACGACGATTGGCGCCGCCATCTCGCTGGTCGGTACCGCGCTGGCGGTCCGGTTCCTGCTCGACGCGAACTGGGACATGGCGTTCCTCGTCGGCAGCCTGCTGGTCGCCACCGGGCCGACGGTCATCACGCCGATTCTGGACATCGTGCCCGTGCGCAACCGCGTCGCCGCCGCGCTCGAAACCGAGGGCGTCGTCAACGACGTCACGGCGGCCATCCTCGCAATCGTCGTCTTCGAGGTCGTGAACAACCCCGGACTCACGCGGATGCAAATCGTCGAGGAGTTCACGATTCGGCTGGGCATCGGCGTCCTCTTCGGCCTCGCCGTCGCGGGCATCGTCTGGTACTTGCTCCGCCACGTCGACCTCTCGCGGGGGAACGCGCCGCAGAACGCCCGTCTCATCGTGCTCGCCGGCGCGCTCGTCGCGTACGGCGCCGCCGACTTCCTCCGCGGCGAAGCGGGCATCGCCGCCGTCGCGACCGCCGGCATGGTGCTGGGGAACGCCGACCTCCCCTACGAGGAGGAGATAGAGGCGTTCAAGGGCGACGTGACGCTGGTCGTCCTCTCGTTCGTGTTCATCGGACTGGCCGCGCTGCTGTCGTTCGACAACCTCATCCAACTCGGCGTCGCCGGACTCGCGGTCGTCTTCCTCATCGCGCTCGTCATCCGGCCGCTGGGCGTCTTCCTCTCCACCCGAGGGGACCGCTACACGCTCTCCGAGCGGACGTTCATGAGCGCCGTCGGCCCGCGCGGCATCATCCCCGCGTCGGTCGCGACGCTGTTCGCGGTCCAACTCCAGAGCAGCGGGATGGAGGAAGCCGCCAGCCTCTTGGTCGGCATCGTCTTCCTCGCCATCCTGCTGACCGTCGTCTTGGAGGGTGGGTTCGCAAGACACATCGCACAAGCACTTGATGTAATTCCAATGCGTGTCATTATTGTCGGCGGCGGCACCGTGGGTCGGGCGCTCGGTGAGCGCCTCGAAGACCGCGGTGAGAACGTCGTCCTCGTCGAGAAGGACGTAGAGATGGTCGAACGAACGCGCAACGACGGGTTCACCGTCCACCACGGCGACGGCACGGACACCGACGAGTTGCGGTCCGCGGGCGCGGAGAACGCCCGCATCGTCGTCGCCGCCACTGGGGACGACGACGCCAACTTGCTGATCTCCCAGCTCGCGGACTCGAAGTTCGACGTCGAAACCATCATCGCCCGGGCGAACAACCCGGACAACGTCGACGCCTTCGAGGACCTCGGCGTCCGCACGGTCTCCTCGTCGCTGGCGACCGCGTGGGGCATCGACAACATCATCGAGCGGCCCGCGCTCGCCAACTGGATGACCGAAATCGGGCGCTCGGGCGACGTGCAGGAGGTCGAAGTCACCTCCGAGGAACTCGTCGGGAAGACCATCGAAGAACTAGACACGGAACTCCCGAACGGCTGCATCATCGCGCTCGTCGGCCGCGACGGCGAGAATCAGGTGCCCGCGGGCGAGTTCACGCTCCAGCGCGGCGACCACCTCACGTTCCTCGGGCGGAAGGAATCGGTCCGGGAGGCCCTCGAATGGTGTCACCCCCGCGACTGACGACGGATTACTGATTACTCGTCGGCGTGGACGCGCCACGTGAACAGACTCTCGAAGACGTAGTTCACGAGCATCGCGACGCCGATTGCGCCGCCTTTCACGACGACCAGCCAGAGGTCCACGCCCGCGACAGAGAGGTCGACGGCGACGTTGTAGAACACCGCGACGAACAGCACGTACTGCAGCGTCGACCCGCCCGCGCGGACGAGGTGGGAGCGAATCAGCCGCCGGCCGACCGAGCGCGCGTCGGTATCGCCGTGGTCCGCGAACGTCCAGCGCTCGTTGACCGCGAACATCACGAGAATCGCGGTTTCGATGCTGACGACGTTCGCGACAGCCGCCGCCACGCCGAACAGTTCGGTGAGCACGACCAGGGTCGTGATGTCGAAGACGGCGCCGACGGCGCCGACGGAGACGAACTGTCCGAACCGCACCGTCGAGACGAGCGCCGCGAGCCGGTCGGGCAGCGCCTCGCGAACGCGGTCGGCGCGGCTCATCGGTGCTGTTCGACGAGCGCGGCCTGTTCGTCGCGGCGCGCCGCGATGGCTTCGTGTAGCTGGCTGTCCCGCAGGAGCTTCGACCGGTGGCGCGACGCCACCAGCGCGCGGAACAATGCTATCGACGTCTCCACCGGCGACACCGTCGACCCCGGCTGGTCCTCCCACTCGATTGGGACTTCCCGCACGCGGAGGTCGAGGGCGCCCGCCATCGCCACGAGTTCGACGTCCCACGCGAACCCGCCCTCGTAGAGGTGGTCGCGGACGTTCTCCCACCCCTCGGCCGTGATGGCTTTCGCGCCGCACTGGTAGTCGTAGAGGTCGACGTCGAGGAACCGGCGCGCGAGCCACGCGAACCCGTCCCCGAGGAAGCGCCGCACGAGCGTCTGGTGGCCGGTCACGGCCGCGTCGGGATGCCTGCGCGACCCGACCGCGAGGTCCGCGTCGCCGTCACGCACGGGCGCGACGACCTGCGCCAGCGACGCGGCGGGCGTGGCGCCGTCGTCGTCCGCGAACGCGAGGACGTCCGTGTCCAACGCCTCGAACCCCGCGGTGATGGCGGCGCCCTTGCCACGGCGCTCGCTCGCGTGGTTCACGGTCGCTCCCGCCTCCCGAATCGCGGCGGCCGTCTCCGCCGAACCGGCGTCTAACTCCACGTGCAGACGCTCGGGGGTGACTACGTCTTGGAGGGCGCGGAGGTACGACACCAGCACCTCGACGTTCGGGTCGTACGCGGGGACGACGATGCCGACGGAACGCATTGCGTCGAGAGAAACGAGGCTCCGGTATCAGTTTCGTGGTTTCGGCGCGGGCGCCGCGTCCCGCGCCGCGCCCGAGCGCTGCGCGCTCGGTGAACCACTCCAGCTATCGCCGCTCGAACGTGATGGCCGCACCCTGACGCGACGACCTTTTGCGCTGCGTTCGCTTCGTTGTACGGGCGACCCGCGAGTCGCCCGTACCGCGTTGCTCACTCGGCAAAAGCTCGGCCAAAAGCGCCGTCGGACCCCCGTCAGAGCGAAGCTCTGACGTGCTCTCGTTCGCTCCGCTCACGAGAACCCTACGGGGGTTCTCGGCGCCCGAGCGCTGCGCGCTCGGTGAACCACTCCAGCTATTTCCGCTCGAACGTGATGGCCGCACCCTGGCCGAAGCCGACGCAGAGCGTCGCCAGCCCCTTCTCGGCGTCGCGCTTCTCCATCTCGTGAATCAGCGTGACCGGGAGTCGCGCGCCGCTCGCGCCCAGCGGGTGGCCGACGGCGATGGCGCCGCCGTTGACGTTGAACTTCTCGTTGTCGATGCCGAGTTCGTCGCGGGCGTACAGCGTCTGGGACGCGAACGCCTCGTTGAGTTCCACGAGGTCGAAGTCCTCGATGTCCTCGCCGGTGCGCTCCAGCAGCCCGCGCGTCGCGGGGACTGGGCCGATGCCCATGACGCGCGGGTCGACGCCCGCGACGTTGTGGTCGCCGACGTACGCGAGCACGTCGAGGTCGTGGTCCTCGGCGAACTGCTCGCTGGTGACCAGCGTCGCGGCCGCACCGTCCGAAATCTGGCTGGCGTTCCCGGGCGTCACCGTGCCGTCGCCCTTGAACACGGTGGGGAGTTGGCCGAGCGCCTCCAGCGAGGTGTCGTGGCGGATGCCCTCGTCCTCCTCGACGAGACCGTCCTCTGTCTCGATGGGGACGATTTCGTCGTCGAAGCGCCCGGCGTCGGTGGCTTCGGCGGCGCGCTGCTGGCTCTGGAGCGCGTACTCGTCCTGTTCCTCGCGGGTGACGTCGTGGCGCTCGGCGACCTCTTCGGCGGTCATCCCCATCTGGAGTTCGGGGACGTTGTAGCGCTCGGCGAGGCCCGGGTGGAGGTGCTCGTAGGAGTCGCCGTCCATCGGCACCCGGCTCATGTTCTCGACGCCGCCCGCGATGATGGCGTCGCGCTGTCCCGCGCTGATGGAGTCGGCCGCGCGCATGATGGCCTCCATCGAGGACGCGCACCAGCGATTCACCGACGCCGCGGGCACGTCCTCGCCGAGTTCCGAGAGGAGCGCGATGACGCGCGCGACGTTGTTGTCCTGCTCGCTGCGCTGCTGAGCGACGCCCCACTGGAGGTCGTCGATGTCGTCGCTGGTCAGGTCGTGTTCGTCGAGGATGTGGTCGATGAGCGGAACCGAGAGGTCCTCGCTGCGCGTGTCCGCGTACACGCCGCCTTCCTTGCCCTGCGGGGTTCGGTAGGCCGCTGCGATGACCGGAGTGGTGTCGCTTGCCATACGTCCACTGGCGGGCGACGGACCATAAACCTCCGACAACGCGTCGCCCGCCGCTCGCGGTTTACCGCGCTGGTTTTGACGCGACGACTAACTTTAATTATCGACCGTGTGGAATTCGTGGTGTGACTTCCGAGGGAACCCACTCGACGTGGTCGTCGCAGGCGCTTGACGTCGACCGGCCCGAGGCCGCCGAGTACCGGGCGCTGGCGAGTGACCTCCGCTCGCGCGTCGACGGCCGCGTCGCGTTCGACGAGTACGCTCGCGTCCTGTACGCGACGGACGGCAGCATCTACGGCGCGCAACCTGCGGGCGTCGTCTTCCCCACTGACACCGAGGACGTGCGCGCGGCCGTCGAGGTAGCGACCGACCACGGCGTCCCGATTCTCCCTCGCGGCACCGGGTCGTCGCTGGCGGGGCAGACCGTCGGCCCGGGCTGTGTCGTCCTCGACGTCTCCCGGCACATGGACGGCGTGCTCTCCGTCGACCCGGACTCGAAGCGGGCGCGCGTCCAACCCGGCGTCGTGCAGGACGACCTCGACGACCACCTCGCGGAGTACGGCCTGAAGTTCGCGCCCGACCCCGCCTCGTCGAACCGAGCGACCGTCGGCGGCGGCATCGGGAACAACTCTACGGGCGCACACTCCGTGCGCTACGGCATCACCGACGCGTACACGGAGGCGGTGACAGCCGTCCTCTCGGACGGCTCCGTCATCGAGGCCCGGGAAGTCGTCATCGACTCCCCGGAGTGGGAGGAAATCGTGGAGGGCGACGACCGCGAAGCGGAACTCCACCGGACAGTCCGCGCGCTCGTCGAGGAACACGCCGACGAAATCGAGGCGCGCTACCCGGACCTGAAACGCCGCGTCTCCGGGTACAACCTCGACCGCGTCGTCTACGAGAACGACGACGGCGAGCGCGTGCTGAACCTCGCGAAACTGTTCGTCGGCGCGGAGGGCACCCTCGGCGTCGTCGTCGAAGCCGAACTGTCGCTCGTGACCGTCCCCGAGGAGACGGCGCTGGCGCTGTACTGCTTCGAGAATCTCGCGGACGCGATGCGGATGGTTCCCGTCGCGCTGGAGTACGACCCGAGTGCGGTCGAGTTGATGGACGACGAGGTGTTCCGGCTGGCCGCCGACTCGGACGGCTACGCCGAGTACGTCGAACCGATTCCGGACGGCGCCGAGGCCGCGCTCATGCTGGAGTTCGACTCCGAACTCCACGACGACTTCGAGGACGCCATCGCGGAGACGAACGAGCGCTTCCTCGACGAAGGGCCGGCGTTCGACGCCGTGGAGGCGTACAGCGAGTCCGCGCAAGACGACCTCTGGAAGCTCCGGAAGGCCGCGATTCCCCTGTTGATGTCGCTGCCCGGCGACCCGAAGCCGTACCCGTTCATCGAGGACGCCACGGTGCCCCCGGAGGAACTCGCGGAGTACGTCCAGAAGTTCGAGGCCGTCCTCGACGACCACGACACGTCCGCCGCGTACTTCGCGCACGCCGGCTCCGGCACCCTCCACATCCGGCCGATTCTCAACCTCAAGGACGAGGCCGGCGTCGAGGCCCTGCACTCCATCACGGAGGACGTCACCGACCTCGTGCTCGACCACCACGGCTCGTTCTCCGGCGAGCACGGCGACGGCATGGCGCGCACCGAGTTCAACCCGAAGATGTACGGCGACGACCTCTGGCGGGCGTTCAAGGAGGTGAAGACCGCCTTCGACCCCGAGTGGTCGCTCCACCCCGGCAACGTCGTCTACCGCGACAGCGCGGCCGACGTCGGCCCCGACAGCGACCGCGGCGTCGGCGCGGACAACCGCGACCACCTCCGGTACGGCCCCGACTACGAGTCCGTCGAACCCCAGACCAGCCTCGACTTCTCCGAGGAGGGCGGCTTCACGGACCTCGTCGAACTCTGCAACGGCTGCGGGACGTGCCGGCAGACGGACTCCGACGTGATGTGCCCGACGTACCGCGCCTCCGAGGAGGAAATCCAGACGACCCGCGGCCGCGCGAACATGCTCCGCGCCGCCATCAGCGGCGACCTCCCCGAGGACGAGATTCACTCCGAGCGCTTCCAGTCCGAAGTGTTGGACCTCTGCGTGGGCTGCAAGGGCTGCCAGAGCGACTGCCCGACGGGCGTCGACATGGCGAAACTCAAAGCCGAGACGAAACACCAACACCACCAACAGGAGGGCGCGACGCTGCGCGAGCGCCTGTTCGCGAACATCGACGCCGCCTCCCGGCTGGGCTCGATGCTCGCCCCCATCTCGAACTGGGCGACCGACCTGCCGGGCGCGCGGACCGTCATGCAGTCCGTGTTCGGCATCGCGCCCGAGCGCGACCTCCCGCCGTTCCGCCGCGAAACCCTCCGAGACTGGTTCGACGCGCGCGGCGGCTCCACGGTCCCCGCCGCCGACGCCGACCGCCGCGCCCTCCTGTTCCCGGACACGTACACGAACTACTCGTACCCGGCCGCCGGGAAGGCCGCCGTCCGCGCGCTCGAAGCCGCCGGCGTCCACGTCGAAATTCCCGACGACACCGCCGCCTCCGGCCGCGCCGCGTTCTCCACCGGGATGCTCGACACCGCCAGCGAGCGAGCGCGCGCCAACGTCGACCAGTTCGCCCCGCGCGTCGCCGACGGCTGGGACGTCGTCTTCGTCGAACCCTCCGACGCCGTGCTGTTCCAAGACGAGTATCTCGACCTGCTCGGCGACGCCACGAGCGCCGACCATGCCAGCGCCGCCGCCGACGGCGGCACATCCCCTGTCGAGCGCGTCGCCGACAGCGCCTACGGCGTCTGCGAGTACCTCGACACCTTCCGCCTCGACGAAGCCCTCCGCGTCGACGACCGCTCGCCCGGCGCCGCCGGCGCGCTCAGCTACCACGGCCACTGCAACCAGAAAGCCACGAACAAAGACCACCACGCCGTCGGCGTCCTCCGCCGCGTCGGCTACGACGTCGACCCCCTCGACTCGACGTGCTGCGGGATGGCCGGGAGCTTCGGCTACCACGACGAACACTACGACCTCTCGCAGGCCATCGCCAGCCGCCTCTTCGAGCAAGTCGACGAAAGCGACGCTGACCGCGTCGTCGCCCCCGGCGGCTCCTGCCGCAGCCAACTCGGCGACCGCGACGGCGTGGACGACACTCCACCCCACCCAATCGAAGCAATCGCCGACCGAATCGACGGCGCGTAGCTCGGGCGGTCGTTCACTGTTTCGAGGGCCGGCGCGTAGCGCCGCCCCTCGCTGTTCGCGGGTCACTTCGTTCCCCGCTCACTTCTCGAGAGCCCTCACTCTGTTCGGGCTCTCGCTATCCGGAAAGCGTTTATCCACCCCGTCGCAACCGCGTGGTATGCCCCCCTCCAGTGACGAGCGCGCCCCGCGACGCCGTGTCGCCGCCGCGCTCGTCGCCGTTGCTGTCGTCGCCCTCCTCGCGCGCCTCTGGGACCTCGGCTGGCGGGTCGCCCATCAAGACGAGTCGCGGGTCGCGGACTGGATTCTCCACTACATGGACGCCGGCGCGTGGCAGTACCGCCCCATTATCCACGGGCCGTTCCTCCCGCACGTCAACGGCGTCGTCTTCGACCTGCTCGGCCCCTCGGACTTCACGATGCGACTCGTCGTCGCCGTCGCCGGTGCGCTACTCGTGGTGGCGCCGTGGCTGCTGCGCGAACGCCTCTCGAACGCCGAAGTCGTCGCGGCGAGCCTCTTCTTCGCCGCCAACCCCGTATTGTTGTACTACTCGCGGTTCATGCGCAACGACCTGCTGCTGGCGGCGTTCATGTTCACCGCCTTCGGGTTGTTCGTGCGCGCTCTCGACACCGGGAAGGCGCGGTACCTCTACGCCGCGGCGCTCCCGTTCGCGCTCGCGTTCACGACGAAGGAGAACGCGCTGTTGTACCCGGTCTGCTGGCTCGGCGCGCTCGCGCTCGTCCTCGACGGCCGCCTCGTGCTCGCGAAAGCCGGCAGCGAGAGCCGGTTCGCCGTCGCGCGGTCGCACGTTCGCCGCGCAGCACGCGCTGCGTGGCAGTACAAACTCCACCTGGGCGCCGCGCTCGTCGAGACCGCCGTCGTCGTCGTGGCGTTCTACGCGCCCAAGCCCGACCTCTACGAGGCGCTCCGCGACCCCACGCTGCTGCCGGGCGTCCTCGAAGACGCCACCCTCGGGTCGTGGAACGAGTTCATGAGCCTGTGGGGGTCGACGGGGATGCAGGAGCACTCCTACGTCGCGTTCCTGAAACACGACCTCACCGTCCTCGGCGTCGCCTCTACCGCGCTCGTCGTGTTCGCCGCGCTGGGCTTCCTCTACCAGCGCTACGCCACCGAGGAGCCGCGGCCGGTGGTCGAGGTCTGTTTCTACTGGGGGCTGTTCTCGGTGTTCGGCTACCCCGCAGTCGCGGACATCTCCGCCGCGTGGACGATGATAAACGCTATCGTGCCGCTGGCAGTCCCGGCGGCGGTCGGCGTCGCACTCGTCTACGACCACGGCCGCGCGGCCGCCGCGTCGGGGAACTCTGCGGGCGCTCGCGCCGTCGCGCTCGCGCTTCTGGTCACCGCCGCCGGCACGGGCGCCGTCGCCGCGCAGACGACGTACGCGAACCCGCAGGGGCCGGACAACGTGCTCGTCCAGTACGCCCAGCCCGCCGGCGAGATGCAGCCCACGCTGCAGGAGATTCGGCGTATCTCCGCGAGCAACGACGGTATCGACGTGATGTACTACGGCAACGAGTTCAATCACCCCGACGACCTCACCGAGAAACCGCGATTGAACCTCACCACGGGCGCCCCGGACGGCTGGTTCGAGCGTCTGCCGCTGCCGTGGTACTTCCACCAGTACGGCACGAACACCGCCAGCACGCTCGACAACGAGACCGTGACCGAATACGAGCCACCCGTCGTCATCGCGCTCGACGACGAGGACGCGGCGCTCGAAGATAGCCTCCCCGACCGCGGCTACACGCGAACCGTCTATCAAGGCTACCAGTACGGTCGCCCGCTCGTGTTCTACGTCCGCGCGAACGCGACAGCGTGACGGAGGGTGGACTGAAAGGGGCGGGACGCTCGCGCTTCGTTTAGTCGTCTCGGCGACCCCTATCCGCGGCCGGAGGGAGCGGATATGTCGCCGAGCGACCGCGAGCACGCCGGGGCTTTCGAGGCGTCTTCCGTGCTGTCGTAGTCAGCAACGTTCGCAGAGACGACTCCCCACGACGACTGCGACGCGCTTATGCGCCCCGAGGTGGTAGGTCAGTGGTAGTGACTGAGGCGCTCGACGTCGTCGAATTCCTGTTGTCCGCTCGCGTCTACGACAAGCACCGGGAGCTCGACGAGAACGACCTGCCGCCCGCGTACCGCACCGCGCTCTGGGGAGACGACGGCGTCCCGAGACCACCGCAGACCACCGAAACAGCCGTCACCGAGGGGTCCGGCGTCGACGAGCCGTGGGACGCCATCTCCGGGCTGATGTTCACGGACCGCGACACGTTCGCGGGGAGCATGAGCCTCGTCGACGACGAGATGGCGATCGACTGGTTCGTCGAGAACGCCGACGCCGAGCGCGTCCGCGACAACCCCGTGCTGGCGTACGCCGTCGGCGACGAGTTCGGCGTGGACTACGAGGCCGCCCGCGAGGACAACCGGCCCGTGCAGGCCGACCCGCAGTGGATAGACGGCCTGCTCTCGGAGTACTTCGACGAGGACGACGAGGAGATGCTGGACCTCGTGGAGGTGCGCTCGCCCGCGGAAATCGACGTGACCCTCGACGACATCGTGCTCACCGAGGAGCAGGAGAACGAGATTACGAAGGTCGCGAAGGCCATCGAGCACCGCGACTACCTCGCGACCATCGGGCTCAGCGAAATCGGGAAGCTGCTGTTCGTCGGCCCGCCCGGCACCGGGAAGACGTCCACTGCTCGCGGGCTCGCCCACCAACTCGACCTGCCGTTCGTTGAGGTGAAGCTCTCGATGATTACGAGCCAGTACCTCGGCGAGACGGCGAAGAACGTCGAGAAGGTCTTCGAGGTGGCCAAGCGGCTCTCGCCGTGCATCCTCTTCATGGACGAGTTCGACTTCGTCGCCACGACGCGGACCGGCGACGAGCACAACGCCATCAAGCGCGCGGTGAACACGCTCCTGAAGAGCATCGACGAGGTGAGCCTCGTCAACGACGACGTGTTGCTCATCGGCGCGACCAACCACCCCGACGAGCTCGACGCCGCGGCGTGGCGGCGCTTCGACGAGATTCTGTCGTTCCCGCGGCCCGACGAGGGGATGCGCGCCGAGATTCTGGAGGTCGTCACCCGCGAACTCGCGGTCGACGACTTCGACGCCGAGGAGCTCGCCGCCGAGACGGAGGGCCTGACCGGCAGCGACCTCCGCCTCGTGCTCCGTGAGGCGGTCCTCGACGCGCTCATGGAGGACCGCCGGACGCTCACACAGGACGACCTCGTGGCCGCCGTCTCGGACTTCGAGGACCGCGACCACCTCCGCAACCTCGACACCCTCGAGGAAGCCATCGACGACCCCGACGAACCCGACCACGAGGACACCCCGCACGCCGGCCACGACCACGCATGAGGGTCACGCTGCTCGGCACGGGTGACACCACGGGCACGCCGACGCCCGGGTGCGACTGCGAGACCTGCCGAGCGGCCCGAGACCGCGGCGTCGAACGCACGCGATTCGCCGTCCACGTCGAGGACGAAACCACGGGCGACGCGCTCCTCCTCGATTTCAGCCCGGACTTCCGGACGCAGTTCCTCCGCGAGGAGGTCTCGCTGCCGGACGCGGGCGTCGTCTCCCACATCCACTTCGACCACCTCGACGGCCTCGGGAACTCGTATCGCCTGTTCGACGAACTGCCCGTGTACGCCGCCGACGAGACCGACCCGAAGACCGGCGAGAGCGTCGCGGAGACCGTCGCCCGGAAGTACGACTACCTCGACAACGTCGACCCGCGAGCGGTCTCGCCCCACGAGTCGTTCGAGGCCGCCGGGTTCGACGTGACGCTCGTGCCCGTCGACCATCCCCCCTTGCTCTGTTACGGCGTGGCCGTCGAGCGCGACGGCGCGAAGCTCTCGCTGTCCGGGGACACCAGCTACGACGTTCCCGACGCCTCTCGCGACGCGCTCCGGAACCCGGACCTCCTGCTCGCGGACGGCATCGTGCCCGCCCACCGCGCGGAGGCCCACCCCATCGGCGGCCGCCACGAGGACGACGACGGCGTCCCGCGGACGTTCGGCACGAAACACATGACCAAGGAGGGCGCGCTCGCGCTCGGCGACGAACTCGACGCCACCGAGACGCGCGTCGTCCACGTCTCGCACTTCTACCCCGCCGACGAGGCCTTCGACGACGCGCTCGCCGTCGACGGCGAGACGTTCACGCTCTAAGCGCCGTCTTCGCTTTCGGCTCGCGCCCACGCGACGCCCACCGCGAACCCGAAGGTCGCGAGTCCGAATCCGTAGACGTACAGCCACAGCGGCGCGTCTACCGCCGTCAGTCCGACCAGTCCGAACGCCAGTCCGCCGCCGAGCGCGCCGGCGGTCCAGTCGGGACTCGGGCGGTCCGAGCTACTGCGAACCACGTCCGGGTGCCGAGCGGTGTAGTAGCCGGCAGCGGCGTACAGCACGCCGATTTGTGGCAGCACCACTGGCGGCGCGTCGAATAGCACGGCGACGCCGACCGCCGCGAGAGCGGCGACCACCGCGCCCGCCCGTTCGCGTTGATGCATCACTCGAAGCCTCGTCTCGCCGGCACTTGAAACGAGAGGCGCGTTCGCCGGCGCTGTGGTCAGAACTGGTCGAGGCCGGACTGCCGCCGGCGGCCGCCCGCGTTCGCGTTCCACGGCGTGTTCCGCTCGCGTTCGGCGTCGAGGTCCGCTTCGGGTGCGTCCGCCGGCTCGTAGCCCGGGCAGTCCGCGCCGCACTCGCTGGCGGGGTCGACGAGTCGCTCCTTGTACGCACAGAACGGCAGGGCGGCGGCGTCGCCCTCCGCACCGCGAGCGGCGCGTGCGCAGTCCGGGAACTCGTACATCCGCCAGCCCTTGCCGTACGCGCGCTCCGCGACGCGGCGGCGCTGACGTGCCTTCTCGGCCGCCCCGACTGGTCGCACGTCCGTCTTTCCGGGTTCCGAGTCGAGCACTTCCAGCTCGGGGCCCGCCGAATCCAGTGGCTCCGGCTCTCGCACCACCTCGATTGAGTCGCTCGCCTCGAAGTCCACTCTCCAGACGCCCACCTCGTCGGGGAGCCGGTTCAGGTGGGCGCGCGTGACGTGGGAGGCCGTCGCGACGACGGCGTAGTCGAGGACGCCGAGGCTGGCGTCGTGGCGCATCTGGGCTTCGAGGTCGCCCGGCCGCCCGAGGTCCGGCTTGTTCTCGACGCCGACCAGTCCCCCCACCCAGTCCGGGTAGCGGGCGTGCTGGCGGACGACCGTCTGGCCGCCGCGGCGGTCGAGGTCCAGAAAGCCGGTGTTGGCAC
Source organism: Halobacterium sp. CBA1132 (assembly GCF_001485535.1). Lineage (NCBI taxonomy): Archaea > Methanobacteriati > Methanobacteriota > Halobacteria > Halobacteriales > Halobacteriaceae > Halobacterium > Halobacterium sp. CBA1132. The sequence continues at coordinate 2,159,851 of NZ_BCMZ01000001.1, read as the reverse complement.
CCCGCTCGGCGAGGCTGCGGGCGCGCTCCGGCGGGCCATCGAAGACCCGCGTGACGCGCTCGTACTCCCCGACCGGCACGTCGGCGTCGAGGACGGCGGGCGGAATCGTCTCGCTCGTGAGTTCGGTTCGGGCGTCGAACTCCGGGCCCGACAGCACGCAGACGGTGTCCACGATGCGCCCGCCAGCGGCGTGGACGCTCGTCCCGAGTTGCCGGGAGACGATACCCGCGTCGCCGACGCTCGGCACGCCGTCGGCTTCGAGATGGGCGCACAGCCGGAGTTCGAATCCGAACTCTCGCACGCTCCTCCGTTCGTCGTTGACGGGGTTAAGCACCCGGTTCGCTCGCGTCGCGGGCGGCGCTGTATCGCGCCAGCGAACGGCGTTTCGGGGCTCGTTGACCCGGCGCCTCTGTAACAGTAGGTTTATCAGTCGTTCGGGGCGAAATTCACGCAAGATTACTCTGTGAACATGGCAGACAATCACCGACAACCGGAGGTGAACATCGGACTGGTCGGTCACGTCGACCACGGAAAGACCACGCTCGTCCGAGCGCTCAGCGGCGAGTGGACGGACCAGCACTCCGAGGAGATGAAACGCGGCATCTCCATTCGCCTCGGGTACGCCGACGCGACGCTGCGGCGGTGTCCAGACTGCGACGAACCCGAGTGTTACACCGTCGCCGAGGAGTGCCCCGAGCACGGCACCGAGACGGAGGTGCTGCGCACGGTCTCGTTCGTGGACGCACCCGGCCACGAGACCCTGATGGCGACGATGCTCTCGGGCGCCGCAATCATGGACGGCGCGGTGCTGGTCGTCAGCGCCAACGAGCCGGTCCCCCAGCCCCAGACGGAAGAACACCTGATGGCGCTGGACATCATCGGCATCGAGAACATCGTCATCGCGCAGAACAAAGTCGACCTCGTGGACGCCGAGCAGGCCCGGCAGAACTACGAGCAGATTCAGGAGTTCGTCGAGGGCACGGTCGCCGAGGGCGCACCCATCGTCCCCATCTCCGCCGAACAGGAGATCAACATCGACCTCGTCATCGACGCGCTCGAATCCGAGATTCCGACGCCGGACCGCGACCCGGACGCCGACCCCCGGATGTACGTCGCGCGCTCGTTCGACATCAACAAGCCCGGCACGAAGTGGGACGGCCTGCTGGGCGGCGTGCTCGGCGGCAGTCTCGTGCAGGGCGAACTCGACGTCGACGAGGACATCGAACTCCGGCCCGGCCGCGAGGTCGAGGAGGGCGGGCAGACGGAGTGGCGGTCGGTGACCACGACCGTCCGCAGCCTCCAAGCCGGCGGCGAGAACGTCGACGCGGCGTCACCCGGCGGACTGCTCGGCGTCGGCACCGGCCTGGACCCGAGCCTCACGAAGGGTGACGCGCTCGCCGGGCAGGTCGCCGGCCCGCCGGAGACGCTCCCGCCGACGTGGGACTCCTTCACGATGGATGTCGACCTCCTCGAACGCCTCGTCGGCGCCGAGGAGGGCGAGACCATCGACGAAATCAGCACCGGCGAACCGCTGATGTTGACCGTCGGCACCGCGACCACCGTCGGCTCCGTGACGAGCGCTCGCGACGGCGAGTGCGACGTCCAGCTCAAGCGGCCGGTGTGCGCGCCCGAGGGTTCGAAAATCGCCATCAACCGCCGCGTGGGAGCGCGCTGGCGGCTCATCGGCGTGGGTACGCTCACGGAGTGATGCGGGTCGCCATGGACGCCAACGCGCTGATGATGCCGGTCGAGAACGACGTGCGGGTCTTCGACGAACTCGACCGGCTGTCCGAGGAGTACGACGCCGTCGTCCCCGAGACGGTCCGCGCCGAACTGGAGAAGCTCGGCGCGGGCGGCGGGGAGGAAGCGACGGCAGCCAGCGTGGCGGCGGACTTGGCAGACCGCTGTGAGACCGTGGAAGCAGAGGAATCGTACGCAGACGACGCGCTGTACGCGCTCGCCGTCGACGGCGACGCGGACGCAGTCGTTACGAACGACGCCCCCCTCCGACAGCGCCTGCTCGACGCGGGCGTGCCGGTAATTCATTTAAGGGGCCGGAATCAATTGACTATCACTCAACCATAAATGTACAAGCGAGCACGCCTGAAGGACACGATTGAGGTTCCGCCCGAGCACCTCGGGGACGTGAGTCCGGACCTCGTGAAGCGGCTGCTGCAGGACAAACTGGAAGGACGAATGGACGAAGACATCGGGAGCATCGTCACCGTCACTGAGGTCCACGACCTCGGCGAGGGCGCGGTGTTGCCGAACCGTCCCGGCGTCTACTTCGAAGCGGAGTTCGACGCCGTCACGTTCGACCCCGAGATGCAGGAAGTCGTCGACGGCGAAATCGTCGAAGTCGTGAGCTTCGGCGCGTTCGTCGGCATCGGCCCCGTCGACGGTCTCCTGCACGTCTCCCAGATCTCCGACGAGTACCTCGCGTTCGACGAGGAGAACCAGCAACTCGCCTCCCGGGAGTCCAACAGCGTCATCGGCACTGGCGATTCGGTGCGGGCCCGCATCGTCACGAAGAGCATCGACGAGCGCAACCCCCGGGAGTCCAAGATCGGGCTCACGGCGAAACAGCCCGGTCTCGGGAAGCACGGCTGGCTCCGCGAGGAGCGCGAGCAGAGCGAGGAGGCCGAGTAGATGGCGTCGAACCGCCTGGCCTGCCACGACTGCCACCGCATCGTCGAACCCGACGAGGAGATGTGTCCGTACTGCTCGTCGACGAGCCTCACGGAGGACTGGGCGGGGTACGTGGTCATCACTCACCCCGAGGAGTCCGAAATCGCGGAGAAGATGGAGGTCTCCGAGGCGGGCGAGTACGCGCTGAAGGTCCGGTAGCGTGACTCGTGCGGCCGCGACGCTCCCACCGGACGCCCGCGGGGCGTTCAAGGAGCCACTCGGCGACGTCTACGAGGACGCCCATCGACTGCTGGCGGACGCGGGCGACCCGGTCGTGGCGGTCGGGGACGTAGTGACCTACCACCTCGTTGCGGCAGGCGCGCCGCCGAAGGTCGCCGTCGTGGACGGGAAGACCGAGCGCGAGGCCGTCACCGAGGAAGTCGCGGGCGGGCGCCCCGATGCCGACCGCACCGTCGAGGTCGCCAGCGACCCGGGCACTATCTCGGAGGAGTTACTCGAAGCGCTCGTCGACGCAATCGACGCCGAGGGGTCGACGCTGCTGTCCGTCGACGGCGAGGAGGACCTCGCGACGCTGCCCGCCGTCGTCGCCACCCCTATCGGCGCGAGCGTCGTCTACGGCCAGCCCGGCGAAGGAATGGTGTTGGCGAACGTGACGAGCGCGCTCAAGGAGCGAGCCCACGACCTCTGTGACCTCTTGGAGACAACGGAAGCGTTCTGGGCGCTGCTGGAGTGAGGGGGCCACGCGGCTCGCGGGCGCAATCAGCCCTTCGAAATGCTTTTACTGATTTCGCGTTCATATACGAACAACTGACCATGGAAATCGAGATTCTGGAGCAGGAAGACAACCCCCTGCTTCACCGGACTGAGGTCAAATTCGAGATCGAACACGAGGACGCCACGCCGTCGCGGCTCTCCGTTCGCGACAGCCTCGCGGCGAAACTCGACAAGGACTCCGAGGAAGTCGTCGTTCACGAACTCGACACGAAGTTCGGGATGCGAAAGACGGTCGGCCGCGCGAAGACCTACGACTCCCCGGAGGACGCCGCGGAAGTCGAACACGAGCACATGCTCGACCGCAACAAGATCGGCGCCGAGGAAGACGCCGAAGCGGAGGAGGCTGAATGATGGCTCGGAACGACTACTACAACGACGACGGCACGACGGACAAGGAAATGTGCCCGCGCTGCGGGGACACGTTCCTCGCGGACCACGGCGACCGGCAGTACTGCGGGAAGTGCGGCTACACCGAGTGGGACTGACCCGGTAGATGCGGGTTCTCGGAATCGAGGGCACTGCGTGGTGTGCGAGCGCGGCGCTGTACGATTCCGAGACTGATTCTGTCGTCATCGAGTCCGACGCGTACGCGCCCGACAGCGGCGGCATCCACCCGCGCGAGGCCGCCGAGCACATGCGGTCGGCGATTCCCGCGGTCGTGGAGACCATCCTCGACGAGAGTGACGGCCAGATAGACGCAGTCTCGTTCTCCCGTGGCCCCGGCCTCGGCCCGTGCCTGCGCATCGTCGGCTCCGCGGCGCGCGCGCTCGCCCAGACCTTAGACGTCCCTCTCGTGGGCGTCAACCACATGGTCGCGCACCTCGAAATCGGGCGCCACCGCTCGGGTTTTTCGGCGCCCGTCTGCCTGAACGCCAGCGGCGCGAACGCCCACGTGCTCGCGTACCGGAACGGCCGCTATCGCGTGCTCGGCGAGACGATGGACACGGGCGTCGGGAACGCCCTCGACAAGTTCACGCGCCACGTCGGCTGGAGCCACCCGGGCGGCCCGAAAGTCGAATCTCACGCGAACGAGGGCGCGTACACTGAACTTCCGTACGTCGTGAAGGGGATGGACTTTTCGTTCTCGGGCATCATGAGCGCCGCCAAGCAGGAGTACGACCAGGGGACGCCGGTCGAGGACGTCTGCCGGGGGCTCGAAGAGACCGTCTTCGCGATGCTCGGTGAGGTCGCCGAGCGCGCGCTCTCGCTGACCGGTCGCGACGAACTCGTCTTGGGGGGTGGCGTCGCGCAGAACGACCGGCTGCGTGGGATGCTCGACGCGATGTGCGAGCAGCGCGGCGCGGACTTCTTCGCGCCCGAACCCCGCTTCCTGCGGGACAACGCGGGGATGATTGCGGTGCTCGGCGAGAAGATGGCGCGCGCCGGCGACACGCTCGAAATCGAGGACTCCGCCATCGACTCGAACTTCCGGCCGGACGAGGTGCCGGTGACGTGGCGTGAGCCCGAGCCGCCCGCGCGCCCCGACAGCGACGTGCTGCAGGGCGCGGAGGCGACGGTCACGTTCGCGGATGACCACGTGACGAAGGCGCGGCTCCCGAAGGAGTACCGCCACCCCTCGCTGGACGCGCGCCTGCGGCGCGACCGCACCGTGCTCGAAGCGCGCTTGACCAGCGAGGCGCGCCGACACGGCGTTCCCACGCCGCTCGTCTGGGACGTGGACGTGCCGGAGTCGACGCTGACGCTGCAGCGCGTCGGCGACACCGACGTCCGTGACGCGCTCACCGAGTCCCGCGTGCGGGACGTGGGCCGCCACCTTGCGACGATTCACGACGCCGGCTTCGTCCACGGAGACCCGACGACCCGGAACGTACGCGTGACCGCGAGCGGAGACGACGACCGTACGTTCCTCATTGACTTCGGGCTCGGCTACAACACGGACGACGTGGAGGACCACGCGATGGACTGCCACGTCTTCGAGCAGAGTCTCGCGGGCACCGCCGACGACCCCGAGCCGCTGACGGCGGCCTTCGAGGCCGCGTACCGCGAGGCGGGCGACGAGTCGGTGTTCGCGCAGTTGCGCGCCATCGAGGGGCGCGGGCGCTATCAGTAGGTAGTGTTCAGATAAGCTGATTCCATGCGAAGCTGAACGATCTGAGCCAATCGTCGGCGGTATCTGCTGCGGCGTTGCTGAAACAGTTCGAGAACGATGAGGTTCGTCGTTTTATCTCTCGAAAGACACGTTCGACAGCATTCCGATTCCCGTGTTTTTCATATTGGAATCGGAGGCCGTGTCGTTGACAGGCGTCTTTCAGCGTGGGTGCACCATCAACGAGAAACACGGCATTATCGACATCATGTTTCTCGCGGAGGTCGGCGAAAAACGAGCGAGCAATCACGTTCGTACGCGTCGGCTCAAGCTTTGTATGGAGCAATTCGTTTGTTTCTGGATCGACAGCAGCGTACAGCCAGTACTGCTCGTTATTGAGTCGGATCACGGTTTCATCAACGGCAACGTGATCCGGACTCCGTCCTGACTCGGGCTGTAGGTCGGCTTTGTGAACCCAGTTATGGACGGTGGAGCGTGCTCGTTCGACACCGAATATCTCAAGTATAGAGACAGTATTTGAAAGTGAGAGTCCAGCAAGGTGGAGCTGAATACTGAGCTTCATCAGCAGCTGCGGTGTCGCTTCTCGTTCAACAAACTCTAAGTCGATCTGGTCTAAACAACCGCTGAGGCGGGCGTTTTCTGGCATGGACACCTGAAAACCGCACCGCCTCACCTTTCAATCCTTATCTGAACACCGCCTATCAGTAGCCCCAAACTGATTTGGGGGCTGGCGCCGAACGAACGTGTATGGTCGAGAAACCGTCTAGTGGCGAACTGTTCGGCGTGCCGTACAACTTCGAGCGCCCGAAACTCAGCGGGATGCTGGAGTCCTACTGGCAGCCCGGCGAGGGGATGCTCGTGGAGAAGCCGTTCGGCATCGGCTACACGCTGAACCTCGCGAACTGGCGGTCGTGGGTGGTGCTGGCGGTGGCTGGCGTGCTGCTCTGGCAGCAACAGCAGAGCGGGGACGAAGACGACGACGGCGCCGTCGAGGAAGCAGTCGAAGTCGTCGTCGACGAGTAATCGACGCATCCAACTCGGTGCGCGCCGACGCGTCGGTATGCGCACGCTCCGGTTCGTGACGACCAACCCCGGGAAGGTCCGGGAGGCCGAACAGTACCTCGCCGATGTCTACGACGTCGTCCAGTACGACTACGACTACACCGAGATTCAGAGCGACGAGCTCGCCGACATCGCGGCCCGCGGCGCGGAGGACGCCTACGAGGCCCAAGACGCCGACGTCCCCATCATCGTCGACGACGCTGGGCTCTTCGTTCGCGCGCTCGACGGATTCCCGGGCCCGTACTCCTCCTACGTCGAGGACACGCTCGGTATCGAGCGCGTCTGGGACCTCGCCGAAGACCTAGAGGACCGCCGCGGCGCGTTCCGCTGTACGGTCGCGTACACGGACGGCGACGTGACCGAAACGTTCTCCGGGGCCGTGCAGGGCACCATCGTCGCGCCGCGCGGCGACGGCGGGTTCGGCTACGACCCGATTTTCGAGCACGACGGCGAGACGTTCGCTGAGATGGACACCGAACGGAAGAACGCGCTCAGCCACCGCGGTCGCGCGCTCGCGAAGCTTGCCGACTGGCTCGCGGAACGCCAGGACTGAGCTATTCGCGCGGGTCGCGGTCCGGACCGGGGTAGTCGCCGCCGACGACCGTCGGATACAGTTTCTCCGGGTCGAACAGCCGCGCGAACGCGTCCGGGGCCTTCACGCTGACGTCCACGCGCCCCTTCAGTTCCATGCCGGTGCGCGCCGAGCGCAGCGTCTCGTCGTACGTGAGGACGTGCGCCGCGTCGCCGGCGTGTGCGGCACCGAGCGTGGGCTGGTCGCCCTCGGGGTGGCTCACGAGCGTCGCCTCCGCCTCGATGCGCTCGCGCCAGTCAGCGGCGAGGGCGGGGTCGCCGAGCGCCGCAACCACGGCTTCGGCGTCGTCCAACAGCGGGTCGCTGGCGACGAGGTCGACCCACGAGTGCGAGCGCACGTGGTCGAGCGCAGCGCGCGCGTCGCCGTCCACGAAGAGGTCAGCAGCGAGCACGTCGGCGTCCGCGGCGACTCGCGCGGGGCTCACGTCACTCATCGTCGCGCTCTCGGTGGTCGGTAAGCGCCGCGCGCACGTCTTCGACGCTGCCTTCGTAGTCAGCGCTACGGTCGAACAACTCCCGCCACGTCGTCATTCTGTGGCGGCCATCAGCCCGCGGATTTCCGTCCGGTACTCCTCGGGCGTGAGACCGAGGTCGACGTCGACGGTCACCGAGATGGCTTCCGAGAGTTCTTTCTGGGTGGTCGTCGCGAAGTTCTGCCCGGGGTACGCGCCGCCGGCGACGACTACGTAGTCGCCCTCGTTCCACACCGCGAGGTCGCCCGCCACCTCGATGGCGCCCGCCTCGATGGTGAACGTCTCGCCGCCGGCGTCGTACGCCAGCGTCCCGACCGGGTAGTCCGCGGTGAACGTCGTGATGCCGGGGCTGGCGCCCGAGTCCGTCTGGAACTCCGCCTCGCCGGTCTTCGTGACGTTCTCCAAGCCGGTGTCCCGCATCCGCTGCTCGAACTGGGCCTCGGCTGCGGACTCGACCTCCGAGAGCAACTCCGAGAGGCCGGCGCCGCCCGGGAGGTTGTTGAGGTCCGGCGAGAAGTTGATGTGCGACGCCGAGTAGATGGCCAGCGTGCCGTCGATTTGCCCGAGCGTCTTCTCGCGGACGTCGGCCGCGAGCGCCTCGTCCTCGTAGGTCACCGTCGTGGACTTCCCGGTGACGGTGACGGGGCCGTAGCTCTGCTCGAAGACGGTCTCCTCGCTCTGGTCTGTCTGCGTCCACCCGCCCTCCGAGAGTTGGTCTGCGGGGACGCTCGGCGGCGCGACGGAGCCGACCGCGCCCGAACAGCCCGCGAGCGCACCCAGCCCCACCACGCCGGCGGTGCCGAGGAATCTGCGTCGGTTCATGGGACAGTTTCGGGCGCTGCGCGCTAATGGGTCTTCCGACGCGCGTAACGTCGTTGACGTGAACTGCGGGAGCCCTGCCCGACGAACACGGCGCGTCTGACGAATCTTTATAACACCCGAGGAAACACCAACCGAGTGGACGCGCGTTCGACTCTCCCCCACTCCCCCGCGCGTCCGGCACTCCCCCACTCCCGTTTTCGCCTCGTCGCGTGACCCACAGCGAGGCGTCCGTCGACGCTGACGGGCGCAGAGACGTTTGTACGGCCGACCCACCAGTCGAGTCTCTCGACGCCGTCTATCCCGCCCACCCGCCGGGAACGTCGTCGGCGACGCGGTCGCGCCACGTCTCGAAGTCCGCGTCGCAGTCGGGGCTCTCCTCGATGTGCAGCATGAACCCCTTCCCCGGCGAGGCGACGTACTCCCCGCAGAACGGGCACTCGTGGGGGTCCGATTCGTGTTTGGTCGGTTCGCGTGCGTCCGCGCTCGGGTTCTTCGTTGCCATGCGAACACGTCCACCGCGAGGAAATATAACGCTGTTCCGTATACAGATTATTTTGATAAAACGTGGTTATATGCCAATAAGGTCTCTCGTCGCGCCGCGAAACTGTCGACGAGCCAAACGCCTTTGGGGGTTTCCGCGCAACGATGCGACGATGACACCACCGACGAAGACGCTCCCGAGTGGCGACGAACTCCCCGCAATCGGCGTCGGCACGTGGGACATCGGCGGCGACACCGTCCGCGACGCCGTGCGCGCCGGCCTCGACGCCGGCTACGCCCACGTCGACACCGCCGAAGGCTACGGCAACGAAGCCGAAATCGGGGACGCGCTCGCGGAGTACGACCGCGACGACGTCTTCCTCACGTCGAAAGTCCTCCCGAAACACCTCGACTACGAGTCCGTCATCGAGTCCTGCGAGGCGACCCTCGACCGCCTCGGCACCGACTATCTCGACCTCTATCTCGTCCACTGGCCGAACCCCGCAATCTCGCTGCGGGAGACGATGGACGCGATGGCGACGCTCCACGAACGGGGCAAGATTCGGAACGTCGGCGTCTCGAACTTCAGCGCCTACCAGCTCAGCTGCGCCCGCCACGTCAGCGACGTCCCCATCGCCGTCAACCAGATCGAGTACCACCCGTGGAACACCCAAGACGACGTCGTCGACTACTGCCGGGAGACCGACACCGTCGTCGAAGCCGCCGCGCCGCTCGCGCGCACCGAAGTGTTCGCCGACGACACGATTCAGGCGGTCGCCGAGAAGTACGAGCGCTCGCCCGCGGAGGTCGTGCTCCGGTGGGCCGTCGAGAACGACGTCGTCCCGCTCCCGAAGTCCTCGACGCCCGACCACGTCCGCGCGAACCTCGACGTCCTCGACTGGGAACTCGACGACGAGGACCGCGCCCGCATCGACGACATCGACCACCACCAGCCCGTCTACGACTTCCCCGCGCGAGACTGGACCGGCGACACGTACGGCATCTCCGAGTAGCCACAGCGCTACTCGATTAGGGTCGAGAGGAAAGAGCCTAGGCCGGAATTTGAATCCGGGGTCTCGTCCTTACCAAGGACGCGCTTTACCGCTAAGCTACCCAGGCACGCATTCGTATGAAGGCACGAGGACTTCTTTATGAGTTTCGATTCAGCGGTCCGCAGCCGACGTGGGACTGACCCGTTCGTCGCTCTGCTGCTCGCCGACGCGCGCCATCACGTCCTCGATTTCGTCGGGGAGCGCGTCGCCCGCGCCCGGCAGCGGGACGGCCGCGTTGTCCGCGAGACCGACGACGTACTGGCGCAGCGCGACCGGCGTCTCGCCGCCCGCCGCGGTGCCGCCCGCGATGGCCGCGAGTTCGAAGACGTTCGACTCCAGCGAGCGCGACGCCGACGCCCGGCCCTCCTGTTCGTCGGTCTGCTGGCGGCCGAACTCTCGGACCGTCTGGACGGCGTGTCCGGCGGCCTCGGTGCGCGCGAGCAATCGGAACCCCCGCGCGACGAGCACGTCCGCAGCGAGCACGTCGAGGTCGTCGGCGGGGTCCTGTTCGTCGGTGTCTGCCCACGGCTCCTCGGCGACGAGGTCTCTGGTGGTTCGCAAACCCTCGTAGATTAGCTGGACGCCCGCGGCCCGCCGGGTCACCGCGTCGTCGTCGACTGAACCGTCGACGACGCGGGCGCTCAGCACCGTGAGCACTCCGGGGAGCATCGAGGACGACGCGACGTAGTCGTCGATGACCGCCCGGAGGCCGTCCGGTTCGATGTCCGCGACGGCGTCCCGGGCGGCAGCCCGCGCCTGCTCGGCCTCCTCCATCGACCGAAGGTAGCGGCTTGAACGGCAAAGACCTTTGGAAACCACCGCCACGGTCCGGTATGCTCCGCGTCGAAGCCGACGACGGCGTCCGCGTCGTCACCCTCGATCGCCCCGCCGCTCGGAACGCGCTCACGCCGCAGGCGCTCGACGACCTCCGGGAGGCCGTGACGGACGCCGACCAGCCGGTCGTGTACGTTCACGGCGCCGGCGACGCGTTCTGTGCGGGCGCCGACCTCGACGTTGTCGGGGACCTCGACGGGCCCCGCGGGGAGGCGTTCGCGCGCCGCGGCCAGCGCACGATGAACGCGATCGAGGACAGCGACAGCGTCGTCGTCGCGGGCGTCGACGGCGCGGCCCGCGGCGGCGGCGTCGAACTCGCGCTCGCCTGCGACGGCCGCGTCTGCACGCCCGACGCGACGTTCGCCGAACCCGGCGTCTCGCTCGGCGTGTTCGGCGCGTGGGGCGGCACGCGTCGACTCCCTGCGGCGGTCGGCGCGACGCACGCCGCGGACCTCTCATTGTCTGGTCGCACCGTCGATGCCGAGACGGCGCGCGAAATTGGACTGGTCTCGAGAATCGTCGCGGAACCGCGGCGTGTCGCGGACGAAATCGCGGCCAACGACCCTGCGGCGCTCCGAGAACTCGGGGGCCTGCTCGCTGCGGGCGACGACCGCGAGGCCTCGGACCGCGCGGAAGCCGACGCGTTCGCGCGACTACTCGCCCGCAAGCCGTTCGAGAATTAGGGCGTCGGCGGCACCGCGCGCTTGTGCTCGCTGCGCTCGTAGAGCCCGCGCACCGTCTCGACGACGCCGTCCGGAATCCCGAGGTGGTCGGCCGTCGCGCTCGCCGGGAGGCTCCCGTCGACGTGGAGCGCGAGCACCGCGTCGATGGTGTCGTAGTCGATGCCGAGTTCCTCCTCGTCGGTCTGGTCGGCCCACAGCTCCGCTGTCGGCGTCTTCGTTACGAGGTCTTCGTCGACACCGAGGTCGCGGGCGAGCTGGCGCACCTGCATCTTGTAGAGGTTCCCGATGGGGTGGCAGTCGACGGCGCCGTCCCCGTACTTCGTGAAGTAGCCCACCAGCGCCTCCGTACGGTTGCCGGTGCCCAGCACCACGGCGTTCTCGTGGTTCGCGACGAGGTAGTTCAGCACCGCGCGAGTCCGCGCTCGCGCGTTCCCGACGGCGAGTTCGTCGCCCTCCGCTGCCGGGTACAGGTCCGTCAGGAGGTCGACGAACGGGTCGATTTCGACGACGTCGTACTCGATGTCGAGGTCCTCTGCGACCCGCTCGGCGTCGCTCATGTTCTGCTCGCTGGACACCTCGCCCGGCATCACGAGGCCGTGGACGGCGTCGGTCCCCAGTTCATCGACCGCGAGGTGTGCGACCGTCGTCGAGTCGATACCGCCCGACAGCCCGAGCACGCAGCGGTCCGCGCCCGCGTCCTCCATCGTCTCCCGCAGGAACGACTGGATGCGGTCGCGGCGCGCGGCCAACTCCGACTCCGAGAACCGCAAGTCCAGCGGCTGTATCGTGTCTGGCGCAGTCATCGTGTGCGTGTTCGGCGGCGTCCGACTAAAACCCACTCCACCCCCGAGATTCGTGGACGTGTGCCCACTCCGGGAAACGCTACGTTCAAGTGGGGCGGTCAGTTACTCGCAGACGCCGAGCGCGCTGGTGGTCTAGTGGTAGGACATGAGCTTCCCAAGCTCATAGCCCGGGTTCAATTCCCGGCCAGCGCACTTCTCGTACACTCGAACCGGACAGCGACTGCTGTGTCGCTGTCCGTTCGATACTGCAGTGGATGCGCGAGGGAATTGAAGCCTATCAGCCGCAGCCCGCGCAGCCGAGCGCCGCGAGGCGAGCAGGACCGTCTGATTTCGGTTCAATTCCCGGAAGACGCGCAGCGTCTTCCGATGTTCGCAGTCCTGCGGACTGCTCACTCCCGGTCGGCGCACTCCTCTGACACTCGAACCGGCCAGCGACGGCTGTGTCGCTGTCCGTTCGATATCTCGTGGATGCGCGAGGGAATTGCACTCTGTCGGCGGCCTTCTCGCAGCGCTCGAACAGCCCAAAGTGCTATTCCGCAGCGCGTCGAAGCCGGCGACGTGACCGAGTCAGACGAGGAGTTCGACCCGCCGACGTGGACCCGCTGGACCCTCTTGACCAGCGTCGTCGGCGCCGCGGGCTCGTGGTGGTTCGACGGTCCGGCGCTGCTCACGGACCTGCTCGCCGTCGTCGCGGGCCTGACGGTCGTCTACTTGCTGTACCTCTGGGGCCAGCACCGCGACCCGCCCGGCGGGAACGGCGGCGGGAAGGACCGGAAGGAGGGCGAGCTGGACGGGAAGGCGGGCGGCATGGGGTACGCCTGACGCCCTCGATTCGCAGCGCCGGACGACCGCGCGGAACGACCGCTCTATCAGGCGTAGTGTTCGTCGAGGTACTCCACGATGTCAGGTCGCCCACCTTTTCCCGCTCGCTCCGCTCGCGGGAAAATCTGGACCAAAACCGCTACGCGTAGTGTTCGTCGAGGTACTCCACGATGTCAGGTCGCCCACCTTTTCCCGCTCGCTCCGCTCGCGGGAAAATCTGGACCAAAACCGCTACGCGTAGTGTTCGTCGAGGTACTCCACGATGTCGTCGCTCTCGTAGAGCGCTTCCTCGCGGGCGGTGTCGACGAGGTACGGAATCTGGTCGGCGCCGCCGTTCTGGAGTTCCTCGTAGGTCTGTTCGTTCGTGACGTCGCCGCCCGCGCCGCCCGGGAGCCGGGGGTTGTGGGTGACGTAGGAGACGCCGAGCTCCGAGAGCTTCTCGCGGACTTTCGCGCAGTGCGGACAGCCTTCGGACTGGTACAGTTCCAGCATATCACCTCGTTCGTGCGCCGCCCACGTAAACGTCAGCGAACCGGCGGGTACGACTCCCGCTGCACCCACTCGCGGAGGCGCTCGTGGCCGGTGCCGTCGTAGCGCAGCGCGCGCCGCCACCACGGCCCCTTCCCGGAGTCGTCGGACCACTCCGTGACCGCGCGGTTGGCGTCGACGCCGTGCGCGCCGCTCAGCGGGACCGCGCGCTCGTAGAGCCGGGAGTCGTCGGTGCCCGCGAGCAGCACGGCGGCGTCGAAGGGGTCGCGTTTCAGGTGGGCGTTCCCCGCGAACGCCGCCTGCTCGGACTCGGGCAGATTCTCGAACGCCTCGCCGGTCACGGGGTCGCGGGCGAGCGTGAACTCACCGACGAGGTACGCGCCCCAGTCGTCGGCCATCCACGGCGCGGGGTCGGCGGGCGCGTCGAGCGTCGCGTAGAAGTAGACGCGGTCGCCGGCGTCGAGGTCCAGCAGCGGCCGGGCTTTCAGACCGTGCGGGTCGCCGTACGTGTAGCCGTCACAGCAGGGGTACTCCGCGAACGACGGGTCGAGGTGGACCGGCGTCTCCCGAATCTCCTCGGGAACCTCGATGGGGAGGTCGAGGTCCGCGTACGTCGGCGGCGGTTCGACAGTCGGTTCGCTCTCGGGAATCGGGACGTAGACGAACGAGCCGTCGGCGCGCAGCGGCCCGCGGAACCCCGGCTGGTTCGTGTTCGCCGCGACGTTGATTGCCACCGCGCGGGTCACGGCTGCAGTTGGGAGACGCACTCACAGCAGAATCGGTAGCCGGCGTCGTTCTCGGCGCCACACGACGGGCACAGCAGGCTCGCTGTGTCGTCACTCGTCGACGACGAGCCGTCCACCGGCGACGTGCCGTCCCCGAGGCCCGGGGAGTCGGACGCGCCGGCGTCCTCGCTCTGGAGGCGTCGCCACACGGCGAACTGCAGCGCCGCCACGAGCAGCACCGCGAACACGAACAACCCCCATTCCATGTGTTAGCGTAACACGGCGAGCCTATTCAGCCCTTCGCCCGTCCGAACGCCGCTGTCATCAGGCGTCGGGCGGGGTCAAATCCCGCTGGAACTCGTCGAAAGCGTCGAGGTCGTCGGGGGGTTCGTCGTCGAGGCGACGCTCGGCCTGCCGGTTCACGCCCGCGTCCTCGACGGGTTCGGCTTCGGACTCCCAGCCGGGCTTGATTTTGATGCTCTTCGCGGGCATCCCCACCGCGATGTGGTGGTCGGGGACGTCGTTCTGGACGACCGCCCGCGACCCGACGATGGCGTTCTCGCCGACGTGGACGCCGGCGCGGACGAGCGCGCCCTGCGTGACGCGCGCGTCGTCGTCGACGATGGTGTGGTAGTTCTCGACGACAGTCTGGTCGACGACGTCGTGGTCGTGCGTGTAGACGTGGACGGCGTCGCTGATGCTCGCGCGGTCGCCGATAGTGAGCTCACCGCGGTCGTCGAGGTGAACGTCGTCGTGGACGACGACGTTGTCGCCCATTTCGATGTTGTGGCCGTACGTCATCGAGATGCCCTTGAACAGCCGGACGCCCTCGCCGACGCTCTCGAAGAGGTGTTCGGCGAGCATCCGGCGGAACCGCAGCGCGAACTCCACGTTGTCCGCCAGCGGCGTGTTGTCGAACTGCCGCCACAGCCACTGCAGCGG
Organism: Halobacterium sp. CBA1132; assembly: GCF_001485535.1. Classification (NCBI taxonomy): domain Archaea; kingdom Methanobacteriati; phylum Methanobacteriota; class Halobacteria; order Halobacteriales; family Halobacteriaceae; genus Halobacterium; species Halobacterium sp. CBA1132. The sequence continues at coordinate 2,144,582 of NZ_BCMZ01000001.1, read as the reverse complement.
CTTCGAGCGCGCGAACGCGTCTTCGTCCTTCTCGGCGTAATATTCGGCTTCGAGGGTGGCGTTCCGCGGGTCGAAGTTCGCCAGTCGAGCGGCCTCGGTCGGCGAGACGTGTTCGTCGTTCTGCCAGCTCTCGTAGGCGTCGCGGGCGCCGTGGAGGTCCACGAGCGTCTCCGTGACGGCGTCCGCGAGTTCGTCGGGGCCGCTCGCGGCCGCGAGTCGGTCGTCCACCTCCGAGAGGAACCCGCGGAGAGTCGCCTCCGCGTCGTCCGGGAGGGAGACGTGGCGCTTGGTCATACCCCTACTCGGCTGCGGGCACGGATATTGGTTTCCGTCCCGACGGCAACCCCCGGAATCGCGACGGAACCGGGCCGTGAGACGGTACAGAGGTTGGCCTCGCCGCTCGTGAATCCCCACCGGAACCGCACCCGCTAAGTGGGCGTCTCCCCAACACTGGCGTATGCAACATCGCGAACTCGGGAACTCCGGGGTCGAGGTCAGCGAAGTCGGGTTCGGCGCGTGGGTCGTCGGCACCGACTGGTGGGGCGACCGCGACGAGGACGACGCCCTCGAGATGGTCGAGTACGCCATCGAACAGGGAATCACGTACTTCGACACGGGCGACGTCTACGGCCACGGCCGCAGCGAGGAACTGCTCGGGGAGGTGCTCGCCGAGCGCGGCGACGAGATGACCGTCGCGACGAAGGTCGGCTACGACTTCTACAACAACCCGCAGGCGGGCCACGGTGAACTTCCGAAGGAGATGTCCGTCGACTACCTCCGGGACGCCGTCGAGCAGAGCCTCGACCGCCTCGGTGTCGACCACGTCGACGTCCTCCAACTCCACAACCCCGACGTCGCCGAACTCACGCCGGATGTCATCGAACTCCTCGACGAACTCCGTGAGGACGGCCGCGCAGACGCCATCGGCGTCGCGCTCGGCCCCTCCATCGGCTGGCTCGCGGAGGGCGAGAAGGCAATCGAGGAGGCGTTCGACTCCGTGCAGTACGTCGGGAACATCCTCGAACAGGACGTCCACAACCACTTCGTCGAGTACGTCCGCGAGCACGACGCCGCGACCTCCCTGATTCCGCGCGTCCCGCACTCCTCGGGTCTCCTGAACGAGCAGGTCACGCCGGAGACGGAACTCGGCGAGGGCGACCACCGCGGCTTCCGCCCGGAGGAGTGGTACGAGACGGGCTGGGAGAAGGTCGACGCGCTGCGCTTCTTAGAGCGGGATGGCGAGCGCACGATGGGGCAAGCCGCAATCCAGTGGCTCCTCTCCTTCGACGAGGTCGCGACCGTCACGCCGACGTTCCGCTCGAAGGCTGACATCGACGAGTGGGCGGCCGCCCCGGAGACGCCCGCCGTCAGCGACGAGGAGCAACAGCAGGTCGCGGACCTCTACGCGGACAACTTCGGCGTCGACCGCTTCGACGGCATGAGCCACGAGGACTACCGCACGAGCGTCGACGGCGAAGACCTGCAGGAAGCCGGCCTCATCGGCTCCGCGGACTGACGCCTCGGGGCTGACCTATCAGCTCTCATTATTCTACTCGTTCTCTAACGCATTTGCGTGAGCCAAACGAGGTGCTTCCCCGGGCGAATGTGTAGCCAAATTTGATAGCGGAACCTCCTAATTCGGCGGTGATCTATCCCCGAAGTTCGAATTTTGGCCCAGGAGCACTCAATCGGTTTGACGTAGCTCGTAAGCTAGTTGCAGCTACGGAACGGAGATTGTTGAACCGGCTTCGTTTACGTTGAGCCAAATTCCGCCATCCTGTTTGATGACCGCTTCGAACTGTACGGTATCGGATTCAACGCTGGGACCGTACGAGTTGAAGGCGACGACCTCGGATGCACTACCGCCTTCGGGAGAGACTGTGAGACTGTAGAAGCCGGGGTTGCCTTCGAAACCGTCGACAACGAGTTTGTCACCTGAAGCAGGGGCTTCGTAGACGCCACGAATCGGTCGTTCAGTGGCTAAGTCGCGCGGTGCGTAGACGAGTGTGAGTTCTACTCGCTCCGTTTGCCCGGTGTCACTCCGCACGACGATTCTGTCGAGTGCTGTGTCGTTGTCGTTGTCTCCCGTAAGGGATGAGCACCCTGCGAGGCCCGCCATCGATACTGCTCCAGCAGCCAGAACTTGCCGCCGTGATATAGGACCTTCCTCAAACATGGATTGACAGATAGTCTAAAACCAAATAAAGTTTGGGTATAAGATACTAATTATAATCTCTAATCACACCACAATTATCATAGTTGTGTGGTGTGCTCATACTACCGTGTCAAAATATGACACGAAAACGAAATCAACGAAGTGGTAGTCGACGCACATTCCTCAAGACAGTATCCGGAGTCGCCGCTGGTTTGGCTGTTCCAGTGACAGCCGCTGCAGCAACAGATGAAGACCAGCGACAAGACGAACGAGAAAAATTCGAGAAGATTTCGAAGAAGCGCCGCAATCTGAGTACCGAGGAGTTCCATACGGAACTCAAAGAAGCCGGTTTCGAGGTCTACTCAAGTTCCTACGAGTATGCGATCTCGGACAACGGTGAAACGGTCAAAGAGAAAAACGAAGACGAGATATCACCGGAAAGTTTCCCGGAAGGTGATTTGACGACGAATGTCTCTCTGTTCGTTGGAGGGGCAGGCAGCTATGCAGACCTTGATTGGACCGTCGATACAGGGTTTTGGGAAGATGGTGCTCCTCCCGTCGATAATATCACTCTCGCATGGTCTGATAACCAGTATCTGTACGATGGTGAGGCAAATCACGCAAGCGATGGGGACATTTCACTTCGAACACGCGATGCTGCAGGTGCGGTATGGCAATGGGATGACGAGAATGGAGTAGGTGAGACTGACTCAGCAGAAGGAAATGTCACGGCGTATCTTCAATCTCAAGGAGATTGTCACACGCGCCAAATCTACGGAACGTATGAGCACACGTGGGGGGATATATCCGTTCAATCCATCAGCATCGGTAGTGGCGGAGTCTCGATCGTGTACAGCGATGAAACCAAACGTTGGAAAGTATTCCCGTCCGACGAATTTGAGGGAACTTGCTAGGGAAAGAACTGTTCGCCTATCACCTCCTCTTTAATTGGCTGCTTCTCGGTACTGTATCTAGCGGCTTTTGCCCCTTCCGCTGAGAATAATCGGTGTTAAGTGGGAACACAACATTCATCAAGCATACGCCGAGCGAAGCGAGGCGTTTTCCCGTCAACGCGAAGCGTTGACGACGTCACGCTCGCTGACGCTCGCGTGACCACCGCGCGAACGGAGTGAGCGCGGCCTTTTTATCTGACTTTTTGGAAGAGGGTGCGCTCCGCGCACCCTCTTCGAAAAATTTAGGCTAAGAACACGTGCCGCGGGCGGTCGGCGAGCACGTCGCGGCCCCAGTCGACGGTGTCGGCGAAGTCGTCGCTGCGGAAGAACGCCATGGCGTCCTCCTTGGAGGCCCACTGGCTGGCGATGAACATGTCGTTCTCGTCTTCGACGTTGACCATGAGGTCGGTCTCGAAGTGGCCCTCCATGTCCGCGAGGACGTCGGCGACGGTGTCGAACTTCTCGACGAAGTCGTCGGTGTGCTCGGGCTTGGTCTCGTAGAACATCCCCATGGTGCCGAAGCCGGACTCCTCGCCGGCGCGGCTCGCGGCGTCGCCGCTCGCTCGTTCCGAGGGTCGTAGACCATCGCGGGAGACGATGTCGGGGAGTTCCGAGAGGAAGCCGGCGGCGGTGTCGGCGGCGCTGGCGGTGTCCCAGATGGAGACGACGGCGGCGCGGTCGGTCGTGCGGCCGTCGTAGACGGCGGTCTTGACGTGGGTGTCGTAGTGGTCGAAGTTGCTCCGGAGGCCCTCGACCTCCTCGAACAGCTCGTCGGTGTCCGCTTCGGAGTAGAGGACGGTGGCGTAGACGTCCTCGCCGTGGGGCTGGCCCGCGTAGATGTCGAGGTCTTCGAGTTCGCCGCGGATGCCGTCGCTGTCACTCTCCTCGTCGTCGCCGTGGTCGTGGTGGCCGTCGCTGCCGTGGTCGTGACTGTCACCGTGTCCATGGCCGTCTTCGCCGTGCGCGTGCGCGTGACCGCCGTCTTCGGGCGTCGGGACTTCCGCGCCGTCCATGTACGCCGCGAGGTCGCTCGGCGGGAACCGGCGGCCGACGAAGAAGTCGCCGAACTCGCCGTACTTCGCGGACACCTCGTCGAAGCGCATCTCGTAGACGATGTCCTTGATGTCCGTGAGGTCGTCCGCGAACAGCGTCACACCCCACTCCCAGTCGTCGAGGCCCACCGAGGACGCGATGACTTGGCTGACCCGGCCGGCGTACTGCTTGCCGAGTTCGCCGTGGACCTCCATCATCTCCGCGCGCTCCTCCAGCGGCAGGTCGTACCAGTTCTGCTCCGGCTGGCGGCGCTTGCTCATCGGGTAGAAGGAGACGTACGTGTCCTCGGGAATCTCCGGCGTGAGCTTGCTGTCGAAGTACTGCCGGAGACCCGCGTCGACGGACTCGGGGTCCTCGAAGTAGTCCGGCGCGGTGTACCCCGAGATTTCCACGACGGAGACGTACGAGTGGGCTTGCTCGACGTACTCCGCGAACGCGGTCTGCTCGAACGACCGCTCGATGCGGTCGAGTTCGTCCATCGTCTCCCGGAAGTGGACGAACATGAGGTCGGCCTTGTGGCCGGTGATGGAGAACGCCGCGGAGTCGCCCTCGTCGGCGTCCACGAGCGCCTCCCTGTTCGCGAGGAACGACTCGGCCTCCTCCAGCGCCGCTTCGCGGTCCCGCTCGGGGGCGTCGCGCCACGCGTCCCAGTCCACGGTGTAGAAGTCGTGGAGCACGAACCAGCCCTCGTCGGTCGGTGGAGCGTCTGCCATGCCCCGGTGTTGGGATTCGCCGTAGAAGGGTTTTCCTAACCCGGGCCGGCGGGTGCCGCGACCGAAACGCTTTCCGTGCGAACGGCGAAACGTCGGTCCGAATGCGCAAGAGCGGTCCGCCGAAGGGACTCGTCTCGTATCTGGTGCTGGAACTCCTCGACGAACAACCCCGGTACGGGTACGAGATTCTCAAGGAAATCGAGGACCTCAGCGGCGGTCACTGGGAGCCGTCCTACGGCTCGGTCTACCCCATTCTCTACAAGTTCGAGGACGAGGGGTACGCCCAGCGAATCGAGGTCGAGGACGAACCCGACCGCAAGTACTTCGAAATCACCGACGCGGGCCGCGAGGAACTCGCGGAGAAACGCGACGAGGTCGGCACCACTGCCGAGGACGTCACGGACGTCATTCTGGGGTTCTACCACGTGTTCGCGGTGCTGGCGACCGACGAGCGCTTCGACGTCGACAACCCCGAGGCGGGCGACGGGTGGCGCTTCGACGAGGCGTTCTCGGCGTGGATTGCCGAACAGCTCATCCGCCACCACGAGTACTACTTCGAGGAGTTCGAGCGCGTGCCGGACACGCCCGAGGAGTTCGCCGAGCGGATGGGTTTCGACGACTAACCCAGTAGCTGCGGTCCGAAGAACATTATCACGAGGCTCGCGAGCATCGTCAGCCCGATGCTCGTGGTGATAGCGCGGGTGAGCGTCTGCCGGTCGCTGACAGGGAGCCGCGACGTGACGGCCTGTGCGACCGTCCGAAGCAGGTGGCCGCCGTCCAGCGGGAACGCGGGGATGCAGTTGAAGAAGGCGAGGTTGAGGTTTATCCACCCGGTCCACAGCAGGACGTTCGCGACCACGAACACGGCGGCCGCCGGCAGGGGGCCGTCGACGACGTAGAAGTTCGTGTTCACGCCGGCGAACCCGGGGAAGTTGAACGCGAGCGTCGGGTCGATGATGCTCAACAGCGGGAGGAACAGTGCGGCCGCGATTCCCTGCAGGAACCCGACGAGGCCGCCGGCGGCGCCGCCGAGCAGCACCCCCAGTCCGGTGCCGCCGACGTTCCCGGAGGCCAGCGACAGGAACGCGTCGGCGGGGTACAGTTGCGCGCCGAACCCGGACGCGGAGAGGCCGCTGACGCCGGTGGCGATGACGCCGCCGAAGTAACTGGAGCCGTCGCTTTGCTCGCCGAGCGTGACCTCGTAGGGCTGCACGCTCCCGTTCACGTACGCTTCGACGGTCACCGTCTCGCCGGGGGCGTGCGCGTCGAGCGCGTCGCCCATGTCGGCGCCGCCGGTGACGCGCTCGTCGTCGATTCGCGTCACGATGACGTTACCTTCCGCGGGTAGACCGGCCTCGTCGGCCGGGGTGTCCGGGACGACGGTGACGAACGCGCCGGCGGGCGCGGTGACGCTCGTGCCGTTGGCCGTCTCGAACGTCGCGATAGTGCGGTTCTCGACGGCTGCTTCGAGACCCGCTTCCGTGTACACCGGGGTTCCGTTCACTTCCGCGAGGACGCTTCCGGTGCCGAGGGCGGCCAGCGGCGAGTCCGTCGCGACGCCGGTAACGAGGAGGTGGCGGTCGACGGGGACAGTGTCACCGCCCGCCAGCGTCACTGTCACCGCTCGGCTCTCGGCGTCGGCGAGCGCCTGCTGGAACTCCGTGTTGTTCGCGACCGGGACGCCGCCGACCTCGGTGATGCGGTCGCCCGCGCCGATGCCCGCCGCGGCGGCCGCGGAGTCGTCGTGGACGTCGCCGACGAGACCACCGCTGGCGACGCCGACCGCGCCCGCGACCGGCCCGAACAGGAGCGCGAACGCCACGATGACGACGAGGAAGTTGTTCGTCACGCCCGCCGCGAACATTCGCGCCTGCGACCCGCGGTCGGCGCGGCGCTGGCTCTCCTCGTCCGGTTGGACGAACGCGCCGATGGGGAGCACGGCCAGCAGTACGGCGCCCATCGAGTCCACGTCGATGTCCTCGACGTAACACATCAGGCCGTGGCCGAACTCGTGGACGACCATGCCGATGAACAGGCCGGCGACGATTTCCGGGGCGACCGACAGCGGCATGAAGTCGCTGACGCCCGGAATGACCAGCGCGTTCCGCGGTTGGTTCACTGCGGTCGGCGCGGGCGGGTTCGCGAGCGTCGACAAAGCGGACGTCACGAGCATGAACAGCGTGCCCGCGGCGACGACCAGCGCGACGCCGAGCCCGAAGTTCCCCCACGCGCGCCAGAACCGCTTCGGGGTCGCGGCCCACGCCAGCAGCCGCTTCCCGCGTTTCGTGTGGAGGGTGAGAACGGGACCGGTCGCGGAGACGAACGACGGCAGCAGGTTGCGGGCCTTCGCCCACGACACGCCGGCCCAGTACGCGAGCAGGGCGACGCCGAGAACCGTCCAGATATCCATTACGGGGAACTCAGGGGTCGCGCGGCAAAAGCCGTTGGGTATCCGAAGGGGTCAGCGCCGCCGACGGAGCCGTCCGAGTACGAATTCGCGGTCGAGTTTCGCGAGGAACGGCCCGAGCTTCGGCCCTTGGTCCTCGTCGAAGAACAGCCGGTAGCCCGCCGAGAAGAACGCGCCGATTTCGACGTCGTGGCGCTTGGCGGCCTCGTAGATTTCGCCCTGCAGTTCGTCGCCGTCGGGGTCCTCGGCTTCGAGGAAGTCCGCGAGTTCGCTCAGCGCGTCGGCGGTGGCGTCGTCGAAGTCGTGGTCGGGCATCTCGGTGCGCTTGAGGTCGTAGTTGAACTCGTTGTCCGTGCGTCGCGCCCACTCGCGGGCGCGTTCGACGCGTTCGAGCGCGGCATCGACCGCCCACTCGGGGGCGTCGTCGGGAATGTGGCCTTCGCGGCGCGCGATTTCCTCGCGGAGTTCGGGGTCGTCGGTCATCCCGAGCACGGCCGCGAACGTGTACGGGATGCGGATGCGCTCTTCGCGGGGGTCGTCGACGACGAGCGGGTAGACGCGCTCGGCGCGCTCTTGCTCGTCCTCGTCGGCGTCGATTTCCCCGAAGTAGACGGCTTCCATGCGGTCGAACTCGTCGACGAGCTGGTCGAGGCGCTCGATGGAGAAGTCCCGGGCGCGCTGGGGGTCCTTGCTGAAGAAGAACCGCACCACTTCGGGCCCCAGCAGCCGGAGCACGTCCTGCACGAGGACCACGTGGCCCTCCGAGGAACTGAAGGGTTCGCCGTCCAGCGTGAACCACTCGTAGACCATCGGGACCGGGGGCTCGTTGCCGAGGACGTTCCGGGCGACGTCCGTGCCGGAGGGCCACGAGCCCTCCGCGTGGTCCTTCCCGAACGGCTCGAAGTCCACCCCGAGGGTCTGCCACTGCGCGGGCCACTCGAAGCGCCACGGGAGCTTCCCGTCGCGGAAGCTCGCGGTGCCCTCGTGGCCGCAGCCCTCGATGGTTCGGTCGCCGGCCTCCACGTCGCTGCACTCGTACTCGACGACGCCCGCGTCGAGGTCGATGTCGGTGATGGCGTCGGTCTCGGTGACGTGCCCGCAGTTCTCACAGATGGGCCGGAACGGCACGTAGTCCTCGTCGACTTTCTCTTGGTACTCGCCGAGCACCTCGCGGGCGGTGTCCGCGTTCTCGAGGAGGAACTCCGTGACATCTTCGAGGTTGCCGTCCTCGTACAGTTCCGTGTTCGACACCATCTCAACGTCGATGCCCAGCAGTTCCGCGGACTCCTCGATGAGGTTCGAGAAGTGCGCGCCGTAGGACTCGCAGCACCCGAACGGGTCCGGAATCGCGGTGTACGGTGCGCCGAGGTTCTGCCCGAGCGCGCCCGCGTTCACGTCCCCGAGGTCCACGAGGTTGCCGTTTAAGTCCGCGAGCTTCCGGGGGAGTTTGCGGAGCGGGTCGCGGTCGTCGCTCGTGAAAATCTGGCGCACCTCGTAGCCGCGCTCCCGGAGCGCCTCCGCGACGAAGTAGCCGCGGACGATTTCGTTCATGTTCCCGAGGTGGGGAACGCCCGAGGGCGAGATGCCGCCCTTGATGACGATCGGCTCCTCGGGGTCGCGGTCGAGGATTCGGTCGGCGGCGGTGTCCGCCCAGAAGCCGCGTTTGTCGCCGAGAATGTAGGGGTCGTCGTCGGCGTGCATCGCTACGCGTTGTCCGCCCAGTAGGTCATCTGGTCGGCGGTGCCCTCGGGGATGATGTCCGTCCCGTCGTGTTCGCCGTGCAGCACGGCGTCGACGATGCGGGAGGGGTCGGTGCCGTCGAGGACGATGGTGCGCACGCCCGAGCGCTCGATGAGTTTCGCGGCGAGCAGGTCGACGGGCGCCGAGGACCCCGCGTTCATCTCGATGTCGGCGATGATGTCCACGAGTTCGCCCGCGGTCATCTGCTCGAAGTGCTCCGCGTCGTCGTCCTCGTTCGGGTCCGCGCTGAACACGCCCGGCACACTGGTCGCGTACACCAGCAGGTCGGCGTTCGTGTACTCCGCCAGCGCCGCGCTGACGGCGTCCGTCGTCTGTCCCGCGACGACGCCGCCCATCACCGCGACGTCACCGCGGCGAATCGCCTCGCCCGCCTTCTCGTAGTCCTCGGCGGGACTGGGCGCCGCCATCCCGTCCAGCGCCGCGATGAGCAGGCGGGCGTTCAGGCGCGTGACGTCGACGCCGATGTCGTCGAGTTCGATCTCGTTGGCGCCGAGCGCTCGCGCCGTCGTGATGTAGTCCCGCGCGACACCCCCGCCGCCGACGACGGCTCCGATCTCGCAGCCGGCGTCGGCGAGTTCTTCGATGGCGGCGGCGTGCTCCTCGACCCGCTCGTGGGCGAGGCCGGGCGCGAGGACGCTACCGCCGATAGAAACCACGACACGCATACTACACCGGAATACCCCTGTGGCGTCCTTAAGGGTTGTCAACTGCACAGCAGCGCCTGCGAGCGCGACGAACTGTTATCCGGGCGGCACGCGTATTCCCGGTATGGTCTCGGTTACCGACCCCGCGGTCCTCCTGTCGCTGGCGTGGCTGCTGGTGCTGTTCGGGACGGCGTGGCGCTACCAGTTCGGCTCGCTGCCGCCGCTGCGGACGCTCGCGCTCATGGCCGCCGGGCTCCTCTGGCTGGCGTACTCGCTGCTCCAGCTCGGCGACCTGCTCTCGCCGCCCTACGACGACGTGGTCAACGTGGTCGCCCTCCTCCTCTTCCTCGCCGGCCTGTCGGTGGGCTGGCGGTGGTGGCGGGCGCGGTAGCTGGCGACACCTACAAGCCGCGAGCAGCCCCACGTGCGAGTATGCAATTACACGGCATCGTCGGCGACGGCGCCGACGGCGTCGCGGACCGCCTCGCCGACCGCCTCGCCGAGCGCGGCCGCGTCGGCGTCGTCCGCGCCGGCAACCCCGACACGCCAGCGCGAACCACGTACACCGTCGGCGACGGTTGGACGGGCGCGGGCGAGGACCGCTCTCCGGACGAAGTCCTCGACGACCTCGCGCGCGACCACGATTACGCCCTCTTGGTCGGCTTTCCCGACGCCCGCGTCCCCCAGATTGCCGTCGGTGACGCCGACATCGACGACCCCGCGCTTCGTGTGGACGCCGAGAACCCCGACCTCGACGCCGCTGTCGAGGCAGTCGAAGCTGCCGACCTCTTCGAGACGCTGTCTTCGCTGGTCGCGGACCTGAAGCGGTCGCCGCGCGCAGACTACTCCGGTGCCATCGCAACGTTCACGGGCCGCGTTCGCGCCCTCGAAGCCGACGACGACGAGTGGACGGAGTCGCTGACCTTCGAGAAGTACGACGCCGTCGCCGCCGAACGCACCGCGACCATCCGCGAGGAACTGGAAGCCCGCGACGGGGTCCTCGACGTGCGCCTGCACCACCGCGTCGGCCGCATCGAGGCCGGCGAGGACATCGTCTTCGTCGCGGTGCTGGCCGGCCACCGTGGCGAGGCCTTCGAAGCCGTCGAGGACGGCATCGACCGCCTCAAGGACGAAGTCCCGATTTTCAAGAAGGAGGTCACCGTCGAGGACGAGTTCTGGAAGCACGAACAGTAGCCACTCCGGCTGTCGCGCGCCGCGCGCTCGCCGCCAGTACCGGTAGCGAACCACCGCTCGACCCCCGATTTCGACTGCCGCTCGTCCGACGCTCTCCTCTGGTCGGGGATGTAGAAAGAAGTTCTCTAAGCCGTCTATAAAATGTCTAAAGATTTCTCGAACGTTCGTAAAACGTCAACCGAGCTCGATTTACGGGTGAAATCGCTCGAATCAGCCCGAACGTTCACCCCTTTATAACCTCCCGTAGCCGGTAGGGTGAATCGAAGATGAGCGCAACCCAATCCCCCTCCACCGACGCCGACGAACCGCAGGACAAGGAAACGCGGCTCGAGGCGTACCTCCGCGAGAAGGCCGCCGACGGCGAGGTGTACTTCAAGAGCAAGTTCATCGCCGACGACGTCGACCTCTCCCCCAAGGAAATCGGCGCGCTCATGGTGAAGCTCTCGAAGTCCGCGACCGACCTCGAAGTCGAGAAGTGGTCGTACACGAGCGCCACCACCTGGCGCGTCCAGTCCGCGTAACCCCGCTCGCGCTCGCATCGCCCGCCCTGACCAACCGCCGCCTCCGCTCCGTCCCCCGTTTCTCGCCCGGCAGCCGCGGGTACCGCCGACTAAGTACTTAACCCGCTGGAACGGGTACACGTCGGTGATGTCGGCTCAGCCGCCCGACGGTGCCCCCAATCCTGATTCGTTCGCGTCGGTGTTCGACGTCTACGAAGTGCGCCGCGACGACGGTCGCGTGCTCTACTTCGGCGACCCCGAGACCGACCGCGAGACCCTCATGGAGACCGTCTGGCCGGCGTTCCGCGAGCGCGGCTACGAGGTCAGTCTCACCCGCCGCACCGGCGAGATTGTTCTCGTCGCGGAACCCCACGACGCCACCACCGACGACGGCGGCTTCCCGTGGACGAACCTCGCGCTGTTCGTCGCCACGATAGCGTCGACGCTGTTCGTCGGCGCGAACTGGTACTACGTCGACCCGTTCTCGCCGGAAATCCTGCGCGCGCTCCCGTTCACGCTCGCCGTCGTCGGCGTGCTCGGCGTCCACGAACTCGGCCACTACGCGATGAGCCGCTACCACGACGTCGACGCGTCGCTCCCGTACTTCATCCCGTTCCCGTCGCTGTTCGGCACCATGGGCGCGGTCATCCGGATGCGCGGCCGGATTCCCGACCGCAGAGCCCTCTTCGACATCGGCGTCGCCGGGCCGCTCGCGGGGCTCGTCGCTGCCATCGGCGTCTCGGCCGTCGGTCTCGTCCTCCCGCCGGTGACTGTCCCGCCGGAAATCGTCAACTCTGCGGACGCCGTCGAAGTCCAGTTCGCGTACCCGCCGCTACTGCGCGCCATCGCCGTCACCCTCGGCGAACCGCTGTCGTACAGCGACCCGTCGCTGTCCATCAACCCCGTCGTGATGGGCGGGTGGATTGGGATGTTCATCACGTTCCTCAACCTCATCCCGGTCGGCCAACTCGACGGCGGCCACGTCCTCCGGTCGCTCGCCGGCGAGCACGCCGAGCGCATCGCGCCGCTGGTGCCGACGGCGCTGTTCGCGCTCGCCGGCTACCAGTGGTTCGTCGCGGACGCCGGCAACGCCGCCGGCATCTGGGTGCTGTGGGGCATCATCGCCACGGTCATCTCGTTCGCGGGCAGCGTCGACCCCGTCGACGACTCGCCGCTCGACCGGCGCCGAATCGCGGTCGGCGTGCTCGCGTTCGTGCTCGGCGCGCTCTGCTTCATGCGCGTCCCCATCCAAATCGTCGGCTAGTGCGTCCAGCCCCGGTCCGCCAGCGCCTCGCCGTCGAGCGTTATCTCTCCTGTCGAGTCCGTCACCTCACCGACCACCGAAACGGGGACGGCTGTCGCCGCACGCACTGCGCCCACCGCGTCAGTCGGCACGGTTGCAACGAGTTCGAAGTCCTCGCCGTACGTCACCGCCGCGTCGAGCGGGTCCTCGACGGCGCCGCGGAGTTCTTCGGCGACGGGAACGCTGTCGCCGTCCACGGTGAACCCGCAGTCGCTGGCCTCGCTTAGCTGGTGCAGCGAGCGCGCGAGGCCGTCGCTGGAGTCCATCATCGCGGTGGCGTGCCCAGCGAGCGCGCGCCCCGCGGCCACGCGCGGTTCGAACCGGAACAGCTCGTTCGCCTCCTCGATGGCCCCGGAGTCGAACCGCTGCATCGCCGCCGCAGTCCTGCCGAGCGTCCCCGTCACGACGAGCGCGTCACCGGGCGTCGCGCCGCTCCGGCGCACCGGGTCGTCGGTGTGGCCGACCGCGGCCGTCGCCACCGTGAACTCGTCGTGGCCGTCGAGGTCGCCGCCGACGTACTCCGCGTCGACGGCCTCGCAGACGTCGAGCGCGCCGGTCACGTACGCCCGGAGGCCGTCTTCGTCGAAGTCCGGCGCGCCGTAGACGCCGACGGCCGCCGTCGCGTCTGCGCCCATCGCTGCGACGTCCGACAGGGACGCGCCTACGGACCGCCATCCCGCGGTGTACCGCGTCGTCCCCTCGGGGAAGTCGGTCGTCTCGTGGAGCATGTCGATGGTGAACACCGTGTCGTCGACGACTGCGGCGTCGTCGCCGGCGCCCGCGACCAGCCCGCCGACCACGTCGAGGGCCGCCCGTTCGTTCATGTCACCGAATTCGCAGTCCCCGCCTAAAACGCCCCGGATGCGTCCGCGCTCGCGTCCGCCGCCGCGGGCTGGACGGCCACCACGACGCCGCACGACTCCCTAACGATGGCTTTAAACGAATCCGCCGTGAATTCCGCGTAATGGCAACCCTCTACGACGCTCCCGCTGACGAGCTCGTCGACGAGCTCGCGAGCGAGCTCGAAGACCGACTCGACGAACCGGACTGGGCGCAGTTCGCGAAGACCGGCGTGGGCCGCGAACTCCCGCCGGAACAGGAAGACTTCTGGGCGCGCCGCGCGGCCAGCATCCTCCGAAAGGTCGCCGTCGACGGCCCCATCGGCGTCAAGCGCCTCGCGACGGCCTACGGCGACACCACCGACGGCTCCAACCGCTACGGCGTCTCCCCGCCGGACAGCGCGTCCAGCTCCCGGAACATCGTCCGCAGCGCGCTCCAGCAGCTCGAAGACGAGGGGCTCGTCGAGCAGCAGCACAACCGTGGTCGCGTCGTCACCGCGGACGGCCGTAGTCTCCTCGACGAGACGGCCGGCGACGTCATCGAATCGCTCGACCGCCCGGAACTCGAACGCTACGCGTAACGCCGCCGCCGCTTTTCCGCAGTCTCCGTCCCGGTAGCCGCGGTACTACCACCCCGTTGCGTCAGAATTATCTGGATTCGTCGACTACTGGCGAGTATGAGTGGGAGCCCGGACGACGACCGGCTCGAAGAACTGCGCCAGCAGAAGAAAGAACAGCTCAAGCAGCAGCAACAACAGCAGGGCGGCGGTGACGCCGGCGCGGCCCAGCAGGCCCAGCGCGAGCAGGCCGAACAGCAGAAGCAGGCGCTGCTCAAACAGCACCTCACCGACGGCGCGCGCAAGCGCCTGAACACCATCAAGATGAGCAAGCCGGAGTTCGCCGAGAAGGCCGAACAGCAGATTCTCGCGCTCGCCCAGTCCGGCCGCCTGCAGGACCAGATCGACGAGGAGCAGATGAAAGACATCCTCCGCGAACTCAAGCCCGACGACCAGAGCTACAACATCAGTCGCCGCTAGGCGATGCGACTGGGCCTGCTCTACAGTGGCGGGAAAGACTCCACGCTGGCGGCGCTGCTCGTCGACCGCTTCTACGACGTCACGCTCGTCACCGCGCACTTCGGCGTGACCGACGAGCACGAGCACGCCGAGCGGGCGGCCGACGCCGCGGGCTTCGAGTTCCGCGCGCTGGAACTCGACCGCGAAGTCGCCGAAGAAGCCGTCGAGCGGATGCGCGAGGACGGCTACCCGCGGAACGGCATCCAGCACGTCCACGAGCAGGCGCTGGAAGCCGCCGCCGCCCTCGACTTCGACGCGGTGGCCGACGGCACCCGCCGCGACGACCGCGTGCCGACGGTGTCGCGGGCGCAAGCCCAGAGCCTCGAAGACCGCCACGACGTCGACTACCTCTCGCCGCTGGCGGGGTTCGGCCGCGGCGCTGTCGACCGCCTCGTGGACGCCGAACTCGACGTGGAAGTCGGCCCCAGCGAGGAGATTCCGCGCGCCGACTACGAGGCCGAGTTGCGCGCGATGCTCGCCGACGAGCACGGCGAGGACGCAATCCGCGACGTGTTCCCCGACCACGACCAGACGTACGTTCACGGCCTCCGCGAGTAGCGGTCGGCGCTCCGCAACCGAACCACTCTTCTCTCGGCGCGGATTCCGTTCGCGTGAATGGAGTCCGGGTTACTCTACGCGCTCGCCGCCGCTGGCCTCTGGGGGACGTACCTCTTCGCGCTGAAGCGCTACTTCGTGGGCGTGCACGGCGCCGTCCTCACGGTGTTCGTCAACGCCGCCGCAATCGCGTGGTACCTCCCGTTCGCCGTCGCGACTGGCGGGAGCGGCCTACCGGCGTTCCCACCGATGGACGTGTGGTCGATTGCGGTGTTCGCCGGCACCGCCGTGTTCGGTGGGCTCGCGTTCGTCGTCTCCGTGCAGGCGCTGGCCGTCGGGGACGTCTCCTACGTCGCGCCCATCGCGAAAATCGTCCCCGTGTTCGTCGTGCCAATCGAGGTGTTCGTGCTCGGCGCGTACCTCGAACCGACGGCCGTCGTCGGCATCGTCGTCGCCACCACGGCGGTCTACCTCGCGAACTACGAGGGCGGTGACGTGCTCGCGCCGTTCCGGCGCGCCATCCACTCTCGGGCCGCGCAACTCGCGCTCGTCTCCGCGGCGCTGTTCGCGGTCAGCGACGTCGGGCGCCGCGTCGTCCTCGACGGGTTCACGTTCCCGACGCGGCTCTGGGTGCCGGTGTACCTCGGCACCGTCGCTGTCGTCGTGCTCCCGCTGGCGCTCCGTCGCTGGCCGACGACGGGAATTCGGCCGTTCCTCGGGAAGTTCGCGGTGACGGGAGCCGGGGTCGCGGTGGCAGAGCACGTGACCGCGCTCGCGTTCGCTAGCGCGCCCGCGAGCATCGCGTCGACGCTCGTCAACGGGCAGGCCATCGTCGCCGTCCTGCTCGGCTGTCTCCTCCTCGGCGAACCCGGCCTGCGCCGCCGCTTCGGCGCGGCGTGTCTGGCTGTCGTCGGCGTCGGCCTGATTGCGGTGTAGGTCGGCAGCCGGCCGCCCGACGAAACTGTTAATGGTTACGAAAACTCTTTGGCGTTCTCGGATAAGGTTACGTCAGTGCCGCAGACGCGCCGACAGTTCGTCGCCGGGGCCGCCGCGACCGCCGCCGTGGCGGGCAGCGTTGCGACCGGCCTCGGCGCCGGCGGCGAGTCCACCGCGTCCGCGCTCGTCGCCGGGAGCCTGCTGTCAGTTGCCAGCGACGTTCCCGACGCGAGCGTCGAAGCCCACGGGAGCCTCGCCGCGCGGCGATTGGTCACCAGCGGCGCGCGCTCCCCCGACGCACTCGCGCTCGCCGACCCCGCGCTGTTCGCTGGCGTCGCCGAGTCGCCGACGCTGTTCGCGACGAACGCCCTGACGCTGGCCTACGACCCCGAGTCGGCCCACGCCGATGCGATTCGGGACGACTGGCCGACCGCGCTCCGCGCGGACGGCGTTCGCGTCGGCCGGACCGACCCCGCTGTCGACCCGCTCGGCTACCGGACGCTGCTCGCGCTCCGACTCGCAGCACGGCGCGGCCTGCTGGACGACGCCGACCCAGTGGTGGCGAACACGCGCGTGTTCCCCGAGACCCAACTCGCGCGGGTGTTGGACAGTGGGAACGTCGACGCCGCGTTCGTCTACCGCAGCATGGCCGTCGAGTACGACATGCCAACCGTCGACCTCCCGCCAGCTATCGACTTCTCGGACCCGGCCCGAGCCGACACGTACGCCTCTGTCTCCCTCGATCTCGGGGGCCGCGTCGTCACCGGCGCGCCGATTCGGTACGGCGCGGTCACGCTCACCGAGCGCGGCCGTTCGTGGGTGCAGGAGTTCACCGAGGACGCCGACCGGCTGCGCGACCACGGCTTCCGCGTTCCCGACGCGTACCCCGTCACAGAGCGCGAGTCGACCGCGACCCCGAGCGGTGACTGAACGGAAGCTTTCAAGCGCGCGTCGGGCGAACTACGGTGTATGTACGACCGACTCAAGGGATTCCGGGACTTCTACCCCGAGGAGATGGGGCCGCGCCGCGAGGCGATGGACGCCGTCGAGGACGCCGCGCGCCGGTACGGCTTCCGCGAAATCGGGACGCCCGCGCTGGAATCGACGCAGATGTACGTCGACAAGTCCGGCGAGGGCATCGTCGACGAACTCTACTCCTTCACCGACCAGGGCGGCCGCGACGTCGCGCTCACGCCCGAGCTGACGCCGACGGTCGCGCGCATGGTCGTCGCCAAACAGCAGGAACTCTCGAAGCCCATCAAGTGGTACTCGACGCGCGCGTTCTGGCGCTACGAGGAGCCCCAGCAGGGCCGCTTCCGGGAGTTCTACCAGACGAACGTCGACATCTTCGGCTCCCGCGACCCGCGCGCGGACGCCGAAGTGCTTGCGGTCGCCGCCGACGGCCTGACGGAACTCGGCTTGACGGGCGAGGACTTCGAGTTCCGCGTCTCCCACCGCGACATTCTCGGCGGCCTCCTGAACGCCTTCGACGCCGACGTCGACACCGAGGACGCCATCCGCGTCGTCGACAAGCGCGAGAAAATCGAGCGCGCGGAGTACCTCGACGGCCTCGCGGACGCCGGCCTCTCCTACGACCAGGCCGAACGCTTCGACGAACTGCTCGCGGGCGACGACCTCGACGCACTCGTCGAGTTCGCCGGCACGGAGCGCGTCGAGGACGCCGTCCAGAACCTCCGCGCGGTCCTCGACGCCGCCGAGAACCTCGGCGTGCGCGAGTACTGCGACATCTCGCTGACGACCGCTCGCGGCCTCGACTACTACACTGGCGTCGTCTTCGAGTGCTTCGACGCCACCGGCGACATCGGGCGCTCCGTGTTCGGCGGCGGGCGCTACGACGACCTCATCGAGGAGTTCGGCGGCCAGCCCACGCCCGCGGTCGGCGTCGCGCCCGGCCACGCGCCCCTGAACCTCCTGCTCGAACGCGCCGGCGTCCGGTCCGACGGCAACCTCTCGACGGACTACTACGTCCTCCAAGTCGGGGACACCGAGGCGGAGGCCGCGCGCGTCGCCAGCGACCTCCGCGCCCGCGGCCACGTCGTCGAGACCGACGTCGCCGACCGGAGCTTCGGCGCGCAGATGAACTACGCCGACGGCGTCGGCGCAGAGACAGTCGTCATCGTCGGCGAGCAGGACCTCGCGAACGGCGAAGTCACCGTCAAGGACATGGTCAGCGGCGACCAGACGACCGCGAACTTCGAGGACTTCCCCGGCGACCGGGACGAACCCCGCTACGAGGACTTCGCCTGAGGGGTGCCCCGCCGCGCGTTCCGCGTCGCCTACGACGGCCGCCCCTACTACGGCTTCCAGCGCCAGCCCGACGTCACGACCGTCGAGGGCGAGCTGTTCGGCGCGCTCCGGCGGCTGGATGTCTTCGAGGGCGAGAAACCCGTGGGCTACGCGGCCGCCGGGCGCACGGACGCCGGCGTGTCGGCGCGCGCCCAGACCATCGCCTTCGACGCGCCCGAGTGGCTGACGCCGTCCGGGCTGAACAGCGAACTCTCCGGGCCGCTGCGCGCGTGGGCGACCGCCGACGCGCCCCCGGACTTCCACGCGACTCACGACGCGAACTGGCGCGAATACCGATATTTTTGGCTCGCTGGAGACGCCGACGACCAGTGCGCTCGCCGCGCGCTCGACCGGCTGCTCGGCGAACACGACTTCCACAACCTCACGCCCGACGACACCGACACGGTCCGCGACCTCTCGGGCGGCGTCGAACGGCGAGGGGACTTTCTGGTAGTGACTCTGCGCGCGAACGGGTTCGCCCGCGAACTCGTGCGCCGCGTCGTCGCGCTCGTGCAGGTAGTCGCCGACGGCGCGAGCTTCGAGCGCATCGACCGACTGCTCGCCGCCGAACCAATCGAAGGGCCGGAGGGCGTCGCGCCCGCGCCACCGGGGCCGCTCGTGCTCCACGACGTCGACTACGACATCGAGTTCGACCCCGAGGCGAACGCCGCGGACGCCACCCGAGAGATGTTCGAATCGCTGCGCGAGGAGCGCCGCGCGAGAGCGCGCGCCGCCGGCCACGTCGCGGACTCGCTGTAGGTTTCTTTCGCGGCCGGGCGCCGGCAATCGCCCCGCCGTCCATCAACGTTTAACCCGCCTGCGCCGAACGAATGCGGCATGAGCAGCGTTCCCGAACGCAGCGAGCGAGCCGAGAAACACACGTGGGACTTAGAGAGCATCTACGCCACCGACGACGACTGGGAGGCCGCCTACGAGGATGTCGCGTCGCGGCTGGAGAACCTCGAAGCCTACGAGGGGCAACTCACGGCGTCCGGCGAGACGCTGCTGGAAGCCCTCGAACTCCGCGACGAGATTCACCGGGAGGCCGCGAAGGTGTCGGCGTACGCCCGTATGCGCTCGGACGAGGACACCCGCGACCAGCAGTATCAGGCGCTGCGCGCGCGAGCGTCCAGCCTGATGGCCGACGTCTCCAGTGCGACATCGTTCTTCGACCCGGAACTACAGGACTGCACGCGCGAGGAACTGCAGGGTCTCGTCGAAGACGAACCGGAACTGGCGACCTACGAGCACTACTTCGACGACGTGCTGCGGATGAAACCGCACACGCGCTCGGCGGAAGTCGAGGAACTGCTCAGCGACCTCGGTGACGTGCTCGGCGCGCCGAGTGACGCGTACAACATGCTCACCGACGCCGACCTCGAGTTCCCGACCGTCGAGGACCCCGAGGGCGAGGCCGTCGAAATCTCGCAGGCGAACTTCACGAAGCTCCTGAAAGACCCCGACCGGGAGTTCCGACAGACCGTCCACGAGTCGTTCTTCGAGACGATAGGCGACGTCCGGAACACCATCGGCGCGACGATGAAAAATCAGGTGAAAAAGGACGTCAAGCTCGCGGAGGCGCGCAACTACGACACCGCCCGCGAGGCCGCCCTCGACGGCGCGAACATCCCGACGGAAGTCTACGACAACCTCGTGGAGACCGTCGACGACAACCTCGACAAACTCCACCGCCACGTCGACCTCAAGCGCGAAGCGCTCGATGTCGACGAGGTCCAGATGTGGGACCTCTACATGCCCATCGTCGACTCCGAGAGCCCCGAAGTCCCCTACGAGGAGGCCAAAGAGCACGTCGTCGAGGCCGTCGCGCCGCTCGGCGAGGACTACCAGAACCGCGTCGCGGAGGGCCTCGAATCCCGCTGGGTGGATGTCTACGAGAACCGCGGGAAGCGCTCGGGCGCGTACTCCGGGGGAACCTACGACACCCAGCCGTTCATCCTGATGAACTACCAGGACGACATCTCCTCGATGTTCACGCTCGCGCACGAACTCGGCCACAGCCTCCACAGCCAGTACACGAGCGAGAAGCAGCCCTACGTCTACTCGGACTACGAAATCTTCGTGGCAGAGGTCGCGTCGACGGTCAACGAGGCGCTGCTCGTCAACCACCTCCTCGATACTGTCGAGGACGACCACTTCCGCAAGCACATCCTCAACGAGTACCTCGAACGGTTCCGGTCGACGCTGTACCGACAGACGCTGTTCGCGGACGTCGAACAGCGCCTGCACTCGCTGGCCGAGGACGGCGAAGCGCTGACGCCCGACCGCATCGACGAAGTGTACGGCGAGCGCAAGGAGGCCTACTACGCCAACGCCGTCGTCGACGACGACATCCGCCGCGAGTGGATGCGCATCCCGCACTTCTACTATAATTTTTATGTTTACCAATATGCGACTGGAATAAGCTCTGCAGTTGCAATTGCTGACCGCATCCTAAATGAAGGTGGTAATGAAGCTGCGACCCAGTACCGTGAGGCTCTGCAACTGGGCGGCAGTGAGTACCCCATCGATATCCTCGACCACGCCGGGGTCGACGTAACTAACTCCAAGTTCATCGAGACCGCTCTCGATGTTTACGAAGAACACCTTGATGAGGCGGCTGAACTGCTAGAATAGCGATACCTGTGGTTTGACCGCTTATCATCTATCTCTCTGCCAAACAAATATTAAGTACTTCAGTATCTAAGCAAATTGTGTGAGATGACGAAGCGATTGACAGTGGACTTCGAGGATGACGTGTACAAGGAGTTCTCAAAGCAGTGCATCGACGCCGAGAAAACCAAGTCCGACGTAGTGCGCGGACTCGTCACCGATTGGCTGAACGAACCCGAAGAATGACCGACTCACAGGCCCTCGTTAAGACGCTGGACTTCCAACTCGATATCCAGAGTGACAACGAGAGCCTGCTCCGTGACGCCACGCTTGAAGCGCGCTCGGTGTACAACGAAACCATTCGCCTCGCCAAGCAAGGCGTGGACTGGGACACGATTTCCGACCGTGTGGCCGCTGACGCGAACCTCGTAAAGAACACGACACAACGCGTCGTTGCGAAAGCACTCGGGGCGATGGAGAAATACTACGAATACGACGACTTCGGCCAGCCGAGCCACACCAAGGACGGCGTGTACCCGCTTCGAGCCAACTACGAAGAAGGCTACAATCTATCCCTCACCGACGACGGTGACGTGGCGTTCCGCATCAGCGCGAAACCCTACAAACACGTTACGGGCGTTCTCAAAGGGAGTGACGCCCATATCGACATTCTCAAGACCGCCCTCGAAAGTGACGAGTGGACGATTGGGACGGCGGAAGCCTTGTTCCACGACAACACCGCCGAGTTGCACGTCAACGTCACCAACCCCGAGCAGATTGTTCGGAACAAGCAGGATTCACGAACGGTCGTTGGTGTGGACGTGAACGAGGACAACGTGGCTCTGACCGCACTCTCTGAGGATGGAGTTGAGGATACGTTGGTTATCGACTTCCCCGAAATCAAGTTCGAGCGCCACCGCTACTTCACGATGCGAAAGCGCGTGCAGAATGCGGAGAAGCCGAGTATGCACGATACGCTGGACGGGCGTGAACAACGGTTTGTCCGTGATAGACTCCACAAGGTGTCTCGACACATCGTGAAGTGGAGCCGTCAGTTCGAGAGGCCGTGTATCGTCTTTGAAGACCTCAAAGAGATGCGCGACAGTATCGACTACGGCACGCGGATGAACCGACGCTTGCACCACCTCCCGTTCCGCGCCCTCCAACACTACACGTCATACAAGGCGGCCTTCGAGGGGATTCCGACTGCGTGGATTAATCCCGAGTACACGAGCCAACGGTGCCCGATGTGCAGACATACGGAGCGTGCGAACCGCAACAAGAAGCGGTTCAAGTGCAAGGACTGTGGGCATCAAGACCACAGCGACCGTGGTGCAAGTATCAACATCGCCGTAAAAGGCATCGAGAAGCATCAGAACTGGAATGTGCCTGCTCTCAACAGCCTTCCCGTTGTGCGGAAGGTGCGACGGCAGGCATCGGGGGCCGTGGACGCCCCGACTGTGACCCGCGACACCGCTACAGGCCACCTTGCCGATGGTGTCGCGGGAGTGTCCGACTAACCACGGGAAGCCTCGGGACTTGACCTCCGAGGCGGTTCACTACAATTTTTACGTCTTCCAGTACTCGACGGGCATCTCGGCGGCCGTCGCGCTCGTCCAGGACATCCTCGAGGAGGGCCAGCCGGCCGCCGACCGCTACCTCGACTTCCTGCAGCGCGGCTCCAGCGAGTACCCCCTGGAGTTGCTGCGCGCCGCGGGCGTGGACATGTCCACGAGCGAGCCCATCGAGCGCGCGCTCGACGTCTACGACGAGCGACTCGAACAAGCCGAGGAACTCGTGTGAGAACGAAACGGACGTTCATTTCTCGCCGTTCACGTCAGACGCCCGAACGCCGGTAGGCGTTCCGCCTACCCAAAGGAACTTCTACGCGCGGCCCCTACAACCGACAACGAATGTCGCGTAGTCCCTCACTACCTGACCGGCCGACGCTCGACGTCGACCCCGAGTCGTCGCCGGACGAACACCTCGACGCGCTCCAAGACCACTACGGAGAGATTCTCGACGTCCACGAGCAGCTGCAGTCCCAACTGGACGACGTCGAGTCGCGTCGCGAAGAGCTCCGCGAGGAGGTCGACCGCCTCCAGCGGGAGAACGAGACGCTGAAGACCGCGTCGCTGTACCTCGCGACCGTCGAGGACCTGCCCGAGGACGGCAGCGCCGTCATCAAACAGCACGGCAACAACCAGGAGGTACTGACGGAGCTGTCCCCGCGGCTCGCGGACGAACTCGAAGTGGGGGACCGCGTCGCCATCAACGACTCGTTCAGCGTGCAGCGCGTCCTCGACGACGAGACGGACGCCCGCGCGCAGGCGATGGAGGTCGACGAGTCGCCGACCGTCGAGTACGACGACATCGGCGGCCTCGACGAGCAGCTCCGGGAGGTCCGGGAGGCCGTCGAGGACCCGCTCGTCAACCCCGAGAAGTTCGAGAAGGTGGGCGTCGAGCCGCCGAGCGGCGTGCTCCTGCACGGTCCGCCGGGCACCGGGAAGACGATGCTCGCGAAGGCCGTCGCGAACCAGACGGACGCGACGTTCATCAAGATGGCCGGCAGCGAACTCGTCCGGAAGTTCATCGGCGAGGGCTCGCGGCTGGTGCGGGACCTCTTCGAACTCGCCGACCAGAAGGAGCCCGCCATCATCTTCATCGACGAGATCGACGCCGTCGCCGCCGAGCGCACGGACTCGAAGACCAGCGGTGACGCCGAGGTCCAGCGGACGATGATGCAGCTCCTCAGCGAGATGGACGGCTTCGACGAGCGCGGCGACGTCCGCATCATCGCGGCGACGAACCGCTTCGACATGCTGGACTCCGCGATTCTGCGCCCCGGTCGCTTCGACCGCCTCATCGAGGTGCCGAACCCGACCGAGGAGGCCCGCGAGCGCATCCTCGAAATCCACGCGGGCGACATGAACGTCGCCGACGACGTGGCGTTCGAGGACCTCGCGCGGGAGACCGAGGGCTTCTCGGGCGCGCAGTTGGCGAGCCTCGCGACCGAGGCCGGGATGTTCGCGATTCGGGACGACCGCGACGTGGTCCGCCGCGAGGACTTCGACGCGGCCTACGAGAAGCTCGTCGCCGAGGGCGAGGACGACGCCGGGCCGAGCTACCCGAGCTACATCCGGTAGGCCGGCTTTCGCGGTTCTCTTGTATCGCGGACTCCCAGTTCGAGTATGACCATCAGAGTCGTCTGGGGCACGGGCACCGCGCCCACCGAGATGGCGGCCTACGACGCCGCGCTCGCGGACGCGGGCGTCCACAACTACAACCTCGTCACGGTGTCGTCGGTGATTCCCGCGGACGCCGACGTCGAAGCGGTGGGGACGGCGCCGGACCTCGGGCCCGCCGGGAACCGTTTGACCGTGGTGGAAGCGCACGCCAACGCCGCCGGCCCGCGCCACGTCAGCGCCGCGCTCGCGTGGGCGGAGAGCGACGCCGGTCCCGGGCTGTTCTACGAGGTCGCCGACACCACCGACGCGGCGGACGTTGAGGAGCGCGTGCGCGCCGGCATCGACGCGGGGATGGCGCTGCGCGACTGGTCGTTCGACGACGCGGCGGTGCGCGCGACCAGCACGGAAGCGGAGGCGGGCGAGTACGCGGCGGCGGTGGTGGTCGCGGCGTACGGCGACAGCGAGCCGATTCTCTGAGCGGCCGAATCGTGTGAATACCACCCAAACTAAAAGGCCTTTACGTGGGGGCGCCCTACTAACCGCGAATGCACGGGAACACGCCGTACAGTGGTGCCGAGCCGTCGGAGCCCGAACCCGACCTCACGGGAACCCAGCGGCGCGCGCTCCAAGACAGCATCTCCCAGATTACCGCCCGCACCCGGGACTTCCTGCCCGACGAGTACGTCGTCGGCTCCGAGATTAGCTCGGGCTCGAACGGCGTCCAGGTCACCGTCGCCGTCCGGCCGCCCGCCGGCAACCCCGTCAGCGCCGGGTTCACCCCGGAGTTCGACGGCGTCGCCGACGACGACCTGATTCCGGACGACGACCGCGAAGAGGTCGCTCGCGGCCTCGCCGCCAGCGCCGCCCTGCAAGTGAAGCACGCGCTCGGCGACGACGTCCCCCAGACTGGACGGTAACCGTTCGAATTCTTCCGTTCTCGCTCGAGAATAGCCACGAGGCCGCTACTTCCTCCAGAAGGGTGGCTTAGATTACGTATATTTTACTTGGGAAGGTGGTGGAATGTGGTGTATACACATTAGAAGTTAGAATTGATTATTCCGTCCCAAATGGACTATAACGCTCTTAGGAAGTAGTCCTCGAAGTCCAAGGGATACCTACAATCTCTATATATGTGGAGTGAGCAACAGGACAGCGTATGTCCGATACTGCACCGTGTACGAAATGTGGGACTGAGATTTCGACAGAGATAGAACGCTGTCCTGAGTGTGGATATGAGCCTTCAGCTTCGATATTAGGAACGCTATTCTTCTGGTTCTGCGCACTCCCGTTCTCAGTTATATTTGGGTTGTTTATCGTAGGTGGATTTATCGGCGTTATAATCGGCGGATTGACTGCTACAGAATTTGTTGGCGCTCTTTTCGGATTTGGTGTTCTGGGCGCAGTTCCGTTCTGGTACACTCGCCGTTATCTCCGCATTCGGAACCTCAAAGCGACCGAGGAGCTGTGACTACCACTCGATTTCCATCATTCCTCCTCTGACCTCGTCTTCTTCATCATCTGTGATTTTTCCCTTGGCAAAATTGTACGTGTCTCGGGCAACTTCTCGAATGATTTGGCGCAGGAAGACTGCGGATAGTACTGCGGTTAATCCAGCGATTCCGAGGACGATCTCTGGTAGTGAGATCATATGTGGAGGTTCTCTGGTTGAGTATTAATTCTGGCTCTGACCTCCGTTTTCCTTATAAAGAAGGTAAATTTACCTTATGAATGGGGTGTTAGCAAGCATCTCTTTAAGTCAAATACAAGAAACAGAGTAACCGAGGTTTACCGTATGATAGTGCTATATTGTCTATAAAGCCTGTATTCGAGACATAACCCAAGTTCTATGCTTTAGAGAGGGGTGTCGGGTAGGGATGTGAATTGTAGTCACTTCCCCCAAAACGGGTCGCGCTTGCGCTGGATTTCGAGGTACGCTTTCAGCGCTTCGCGCTCGTCGGCGGGAATCTCCTCGCTGAGTTCCTGTTCGAGCACTTTCGCGTGCTTCTCCGGGAGGTCCACCCAGAGTTCGTCGCCTTCGTGGATGTCGCGGCCGACGGTCGGGCCGTCGATGGAGACGCTGACGCGGTTGCCGGCGCGCGCCTCGTCGACGTCCTCGCCCTGCTCTTGGATGCCTTTCACGACGCCGACGCGCTCCAGTTCGTTGCCCTCGACGAGGCCGACCGGAGTGTTGCGCTTCAGCGTCCCCGAGACGACTTCGACGCCGACGACCGCGGGGTCGTTCTGCCGGAACACGTGGTCTTGGAGGATGCGGAAGCGCGCGGGCCGGACGATGTTGTCGAAGATGGCTTCCTGCTGGGCGCGCTCGCGCTCCTCGACGAACTCCTCGTAGTCCTCGACGAGCTGGTAGATGACGTCGCTGTCGAAGATGCGGACATCTTCCTCCTCGGCCTTCTGCTCGGCGTCGGCGAGCACCTCCACGTTGAACCCGAGGATAGTGCGGTGTTTGTCGTCGTCCGCGGTCGTCGCCATCGCCACGTCCCGGGGCGCGATGTCCCCGACTTCCGCGGACATCACGGGAATCTCGGCTTCCGCCATGGCGTTCGCGAGCGCTTCGAGGCTGCCGAGCGTGTCGGCTTTCACGACGACGCCCTCCTCGTCGGTCTCGACGGCGACCTCCGCGAGTTCCGCTTCGACTTCCTCGACGACGTCGTCGACATCGCGGTCGCCGACCACGCGGACCGGCGCGCCCGCCATCGCGTCGTCGAGGTCCGGAGCCGCGATCTTCAGGCCCGCGGCCGCCTGCATCGACTCGACGTCCTGGAAGCGCTTCTCCGTGCGAATCTCGGCGAGCTCTTGGGGCTTCAACAGCGCGCGCACCTCCGTGACGATGGTGTCGTTGGTGCCGCCGACGACGATTTTGTCGCCCTGCCGGACGGTGCCGTCGTACAAGATTACGTCCAGCGTCGTCCCGAACCCGCGCTCGTCTTTGACCTCGAGGACGGTCCCCGCGCCCGGACCGTCGATGTTCACCTCCATCTCGGCTTTCATGTACCGCTGGGCGAGCCCCATCAGCACGGTGAGGAGGTCCGGGACGCCCTCGCCCGTCTCGGCGGACACCGGGACGACGCCGATGTTCGACTGGAAGTTCTGGACGCGCCAGTAGAGGTCCGAGGAGAAGCCCGCGCCGGAGAGTTCGCCGATGAGCTCGTAGAGCGCTTCGTCGAGTTGGCTGCGAACGCGGTCGGACTGTTCGTCGTACGTCTGCTGGATGGGCGCGTCCTCGGTGGGGTTCCAACCCGGGATGGTGTCTATCTTGTTCGCGGCGACGACGAACGGCGTTCCGGTGTCTTTGAGGATGCGGATGGCTTCCTCGGTCTGGGGCTGGAAGCCGTCGTTGACGTCCACGACGAGGATGGCGATGTCCGCGAGCGCGCCGCCCCGCGAGCGCAGCGTCGAGAACGAGTGGTGGCCGGGCGTGTCGATGAACAGCAGGCCGGGGAGGTCGAACTCCGTGGGGTCGACGAGGCTCCCCGCGACCTCGCTGACGACGTCCAGCGGCACGGCGGTCGCGCCGATGTGCTGGGTGATGGCACCGGCCTCCCCCTCGATGACAGCGGAGCCGCGAATCTTGTCGAGCAAGCTGGTCTTCCCGTGGTCGACGTGGCCGAGGACCGCGACGATAGGCGTCCGCAGCTCCCCGGGGTCTTCGGTGGTGTCTGCGTCGGACATAGTAGAATCCTCCGAGAGAACGGTTGTTGGCCGAACAGAGCGGGCGGCGGCGTATAATTCCATCGTAACGGGCCGCCGGCTGCCGCGCGTCCGACGACCCCGCGGGCTTTATGTGAATCCCAGCCGAGATTCTCGGGTATGGCCGACATCCTCGCAGAGAACCTCTCCGGGAAAGCCGTGATGGGGTCGGACGGAACGGAACTGGGCATGCTGTACAACATCACGATGGACCTCAAGAGCGGGAAGCTCGAAGACCTGCTCGTGGAGCCGCTCGAAGACTCGAACGTCACCATCAACTTCCCGACCGACGGCGAGGGCCACTACCGGGTCCCCGTCGGGCGCGTGCAGGCGGTCAAAGACTACATCGTCGTCCAGCGATAGTGAAGGTCTTAGACGCCTCCGCGTTCATCCACGACTACGACCCCGACGGCGAGACGGCGTCGATTCCCGCCGTCCGGGAGGAGTTGGAGGACGCTGCGGCGTACCGCTACGACGCGATGGCGGGCGGCGGCATGCAGGTGCAGGTGCCGGGCGACGCCGCGCTCTCGGCGGCCCGCGAGGCGGCGCGCGCGACCGGCGACCTCGACGTGCTCTCCGAGACGGACCTCCGCCTGCTGGCGGCCGCCTACGAGCTAGACGGCACGGTCGTCACCGACGATTACGCGGTCCAGAACGCGGCCGACGAACTCGGCGTCGGCGTCGATGTCATCGAACAGGACGGCATCAGCGAGCGCCGGAACTGGAACTTCCAGTGTCAGGGCTGTGGTCGCGAGTTCGACGAGTCCCGCGAGCGGTGCCCAGTCTGTGGCAGCGACCTCTCGCGCAAGAACCCGCGCTAGTCTACCTGCTCCGGCGTCTCTCGTTCTTCGACAACTTCGAGTCCGTTCTCGATGAGTTGCCGCAGCACCTCCTGTTCGGAGAGCCCGTACTCCCGCGCCAACGCCTCGACGTCCGCAGCGAGACCGTCACCGCAGACGACGGAGTACTTCCGGGGCATACCGCTCGGTTTGGTAGCACGGACCGTAATACTTAGTCAGCCCTCCGTCAGACGACGCTTCTCAGGCGGTGAACGCGACGTACGCCATCGCGAACTGGACGGCGTCGTACGTGCCGTGGATGAAGACGGGCGCGAACAGGTCGTCGGTCCGCTCGTAGGCCACACCGAGCACCAGTGAGACGACGAACAGCCGACCGAGCGTCACGAGCACTGCGCCCGGGCCCGTGCCGGCGTACGCGAGGACGTGCGCGGCGGTGAACACGAGACAGCCGACGACGATTGCGCTGCGCCGGGAGAACGCGCCGTAGAGGTACTTCTGGACGCCGTTGCGCGCGAGCAGTTCCTCGCTGGGGCCGACCGCGAGATACGAGAGGACGACCAGCGGCGGCAGAATGCCGGGGTTCTCGCGCGCAGTCTCGACGAGCGTGTGGCTGGTCTGCGGGAGGTCGAAGAGGACGACGAGTCCGACCAGCGCGTAGTGGACCGCGAAGATGGCGGCGACGCCGACCCCCGCCACCGTCAGGTCGCGCCGCGACGGCCGGCTGACGTCGATGGCGCCGTCGTACCACGACACGAACGCGACGCCAGCCAGCCCGTAGCCGACGCTCGCGACGACGGTGTTGACGGACGTAGTGACCAGTGGGTCGTCGGGGACGGCTCCGATGGCGACGCTGGCGAGCAGCGACCCGAACACGAGCGCGGCCAGCGACACCACGGTGCCCGTGACGAGGCGGCGCTCGCGGGCGCGGACCGCGTCGGCGTCCAGTCCGGCGTGCGCCGCGACGGCGGCGCCGACCGTGCCCATTCCCGCGAGAAGCGCCAGCGCCGGCCCGCGGGGCAGCCCGGTGGACGCAGCGGCGACACCGAACGCCGCGGCGACCGCGAGTCCGCCGCCCGCGAGCGCGTCGAGTCTGGGCGCGTCGACGCCGTGGCGGCGCGCGGCGAACGCGATAGCAGCGAACACCGCGAACCCGGTGGCGGCCCGCATCGCGAGCGTGGCGTCGGCCGGCCAGTCGAGGAACGTCGCGGCGAGTCCGACGCCCGCGACGACGAAGCCGACGGTCTGTGCGTACCGGTCGTTCACGTCGCCGAGTCCGACCTGCTCGGACAAAGGCGTGCCGCTCCCGGCCTACTCGACGACCAGTTCGGACTTCCCGGGGAGGCCGCGCTCACCGCTCAAGAGGCCGCGCGCGGCTTCCTTCCCCCACTCGACGGCTGGCTGAGTGAACGTCTCGACACCGTACAGTTCGCCCGCGAGGATGCAGGCGGCCTCCATGTCGTACAGCAGGCGACCCAGCGCGCGCTCGTCGGTTCGGGGCACCTCGACGCGGACGTTCGGGACGCCGGACTCAGCGAGACTGGCTTCCGTGGCTTCGAACTCCGCGTCCAGCAGGTCGCCGAGGCTGGCGCCGGCGAGGTAGTCCAGTCCCTCCAGTTCGGTCTCCGGAATCCCGCGGTCGTCGCGCTCGCGCGCCCGAACGAGCGTCACGAGTTTGTCTCGGGGGCCGGCGCGATACAGTTGCAGTTGGCTGTGCTGGTCGGTCGCGCCGAGCGCTCGCGCGGGCGTCTGCCCGAGGCCGTCCTTCCCGAGACTCTCCGCCCACAGCTGCGCGAACCACTCCGCGAACGTCTCCAGGCTCTCGCCGTACGGCATCATCGCGTTGACGCCCGCGCCGCGAACGTCGAGCGCGTACGCCGTCGCGCCGTACGCGTACGCCGGACAGTCGAACAGCGACCCCGTGAGCGCGTCGCGGCCCTCGCGCGCGCCGGCGAGAATCGCCTCGATGTCGTGGCCGGCGAGCGCGGCGGCCGGCAGCCCGACCGTCGAGAGCGCGGAGAACCGTCCGGGCACGCCCTCGGGCGCGTCGAGCGCGGGCAGGTCGTGTTGGTCGGCGAGGTCGCGGAGGTTCCCCTCGGGGCCGGTCGTGACGAACGTGCGCTCGGTCCAGTCGACGCCCGCCGCGTCCATCGCGTCGCGCACGACGAGGAAGTTCGCGATCGTCTCCGCGGTCGTCCCCGACCGCGAGACGACGTGGACGGCCGTGCGGGAGAGGTCGATGTCGTCGAGCAGCGCGGTGACGTGCTCCGGGTCGACGTTGTCGAGGAAGGAGGCGTCGAGGTCGCCGTCGAGCGTGTCGACGAGCGTCGCCGCGCCGAGCGCGCTCCCGCCGATGCCGACGTTCAGGAGGACGTCGCTGTCCGCGAACGGCTCGACCGCTGCCTCGATGGCATCCGGGTCGACGGTTCGGGGAAGGTTCAGCGCCTCGTAGCCGAACTCCCGGTCGGTCATCCCGGCGACGATTCGTTCGTGCGCGTCTCTGACTCGGTCGTCCAGTCGCTGGAGTGCGTCCTCGGGGACGCCCGGCTGTGCGGTCCGGGCGAGCGCGTTCCCGATGTCTACTCGCATACCTACACCGCCGAGAGCCGGGTACTTCAGCGTAGCTACCGACGGTCAGTCCCGAATCCCACTGAGTAGGGAGTACACGACGCCGAACGCGACTGCGCCGGGAACACCCGCGAGCAGGGCACTCTCGACGGACTCGCCGCTCACGAACACGCCCAGCAACCCCCTGACGACTATCCACGTCGCCGCGGCTGTGAGTCCGCGCGGAGTCGCCGCGCTTTTGCTGTGGTAGCGCCGACTACCGAGTAATGGGACGGTTCGACAGTTACTCCGGGCTGCTGACGGCGTACCCGTACGCGTTCGGACAGTCGTCGTCGCTGCTGTTCCGGAGCTACGTGGTCGTCAGCGCCGTCGTCGCGGCGGCGGTGGTCGCGCTCGCGGTCGGCGGGTTGCTCGTGCTCATCTCGAACACGACGGGCGCCGGCGGCGGGTCGCTGACGCTCTCGCGGACGTTCTACGTCGTCGTCGGCCTGTTCGTGTTCGTACCTATCGTCGGTCCCGTGTTGTTCGTCGCGAACCGACACCGCCGCCAGCGACAGGTCGCGGACAGCTACGACGCCGCGCTCGGCGCCGCCGGCTACGGCTTCGTGCTCTCGGTGTACGTCGCGCTCGTGGCGTCGATGCCCCCCGAGTTCGGGTCGGGCGCGAACGTCGTCACGCGCCCGGAGCCATCGGGCGTGTTCGCGCCCGTCGTGGAACTGCTGTACGCGGTCCCGTCGGTGGCGTCGCCGCTGTTCGTGCTGGCGGGCGCGCTCGTCGTCTACGGCGTCCACCGGCACTTCGCGTCGAAACACGGAAACGGCGAGACAGCCTAGACCCGCCGATGACAGACGAGAAGACCGCGACGTTCCTCGTCACCAGCGCGGACGACGACTCCGCGGTGCTCTCCGACGTGACGGACGCGCAGGTCCACACGCTCTCCGAGAACCCGGGGCTGGCGGAAGGCGACGTGCTGGACGCGACGGTCGCGCCGGACCCACCGATGAACGTCACGTACAGCGTCGTCGACGTCGACGAGCGCAAGCAGATTCCCGTCGAAGCCAGCGACGAGACGCCGACGCCGCAGTCCAAGGAGATTGCCGAGGGGCTGGACGCGGGCACGCTCGAAACCACCGAGCGCGCGGGCATCGGCGAAGTTCACGTCCTCGGCGTCCCCGAGGACGGCATCGAGGAGACCGTCGAGGACGTGCTCGCCGACGAGCAGACTATCGCGCGCGCCGCGCGCATCGGCATCGAACGCGTCGAGGTCCGCTCCGGCGAGGACTTCGTGAGCGTCCGCTACCTCCCCTAGTTCTGCGTAGCCGCTTCGCGTTCGGCATCGATTTCTCGCTCGACGAACGCCAACTCGGTACTTTCTTCGAGCGCGTCGCTCCCGTCGACTGACTCGACGCGGAGCGGGATTTCCGGACTGGTGCCGCTGCAGCCGACGTTGACGGAAACTGGCCACGTGTCGCCCTCGCGGGCGTGGTCGTTCGACCGCTTGAGGTACGCCCGCACGTGGTCGGTCCGCAACTGGTCGCGCTCCCAGTCGCCGATGTCCGCCGGGTACGAGACGGTGACCCTACTCGTCATACCCTGACGTACGCGCACGACGGACTTACGCGCGTCGCCGAATTCTGTTCTTCGACAGGCGACACCTTAAAGCCACCCGATAGCGTAGTGTAGTCGTCTATGATGGCGACGACACACGCGCTGGTAGGGCTGGCAGTCGCTGCGCTCGCCTCACTCGTCGCGCCCGAATTCGGGGTTATGATAGCCGTCGCCGGGCTCGCCGGCGGCGTGTTTCCCGACCTCGACCTCTACGCCGGCCACCGCCGCACGCTCCACTTCCCGGTCTACTACAGCATCGCGGCGGCCGTCGCTGGTGCCGTCACGCTCACGTCACCGACGACGTGGACTGTCGCCGCGACCGTCTTCCTCGTCGCCGCCGCGCTCCACGCCGCCAGCGACGCGCTCGGCGGCGGCCTCGAACTCGAACCGTGGAAGGGCACGAGCGAGCGCGCCGTCTACAGCCACTTCCACGGCCGCTGGCTCCCGCCGCGGCGACTCGTCCGCTACGACGGCGCCCCCGAGGACCTCGCCGTCGCCGCCGTCTTCGGCGTCCCCGCGGCGCTGGCGTTCGGGCCCGACGTCCAGCAGGTCGTCGCCGCCGCGCTCGCGGTCTCCGCCGGCTACGTCGTCGTCCGCAAACGCCTCCCGACCGTCGCGACGTGGCTGTTTTCGCAGGTTCCCGACGGCGTCCGCCGGCACGTTCCCGAGCGGTTCGCGCCGTAGCCTCCCGACGGAGGTATAAGAAGCCTTAACCTCGCTCGCTCCCGACCGGCAGTCATGCCCAGTTTCGAGGTCCCCGAGGTCGACCTCAGCCAGTACTCCATGCGGCAGCTCGTCGCGCCGCCGCTCGCGGTACTGGTCGTCGCGCTGGCGGTCATCGGCGCGTGGTTCGTCCTCACGGGGTCACCGGTCACTCCCGGCATCGAGTTCACCGGCGGGACGGAGCTCGTCGTCGACGCCGACGTGCCCCAGTCCCAGGTTACGGCCGCGTTCGAACAACAACACGAGTCCATCCGGTCCATCGGGACCGACGGCTCTCGGTATCTCGTCACCTTCCAGTCCGAGAGCCAGCAGGCGCTCGTCCAGCAGGCCACCGACGCCGGCTTCGAAGTGGTGCAGTCCCAGAGCACGTCCGCGACGTTCGGGGGCTCCACCCAGCGGCTCGCGCTCCTCGGCGTCGGCATCGCCTTCGCCGGCATGAGCGTCGTCGTCTTCCTGCTGTTCCGAACGTTCGTCCCCTCCATCGCCGTTGTGCTGTCGGCGTTCAGCGACATCGTCGTCCCCATCGCGTTGATGAACGTCCTCGACATCAAGCTCTCGCTGGGGACTGTCGCCGCGCTGTTGATGCTCATCGGTTACAGCGTCGACTCCGACATCCTCCTGAACAACCACGTGCTGCGCCGCTCCGGGGACTTCTGGGAGAGCGTCCACCGCGCGATGCGCACCGGTGTCACGATGACCGTCACTTCCATCGCGACGATGATCGTGATGACCGTCGTCTCCTACATCTTCGGCATCCAGTTGCTCACCGCCATCGGGCTGGTGTTGGTGTTCGGCCTCACGACTGACCTCATGAACACGTACATGCTGAACGTCACACTGCTTCGCTGGTACAAGTTCGAGGGGGTGTCCCGATGAGCTGGCTCCGCGAGAACTGGCGGGTCACCTTCCTCGTCGTACTGCTGCTCGGGTCGTCGGTCGCGCTGTTCGCGCCGGGCATCGGCGCGTCCGCCAGCGACGACGAAGCCGCCGCGTCCCGACCGACGAACCTCCAGTACGGCCTCGAACTCTCCGGCGGCGTCCGACTGCGCGCGACCGCTGTCGGCGTCACCGCGAGCGGCGTCGACGTCCCGACCAACGAGACCACGCGGAACGCGCTTGAAGCCGACGTGGCGAGCGCGCTCTCCATCGAAGCCGGGAGCGTGACCGCCCGCGACCGCACCGCCACCGACAGCCCCGACGTCGTGGAGGTGTACTCGAACAACACGACCGCCGAGGTCCGCACCGCGCTCGACGACCTCGGGTACGCCTACGACTCGGTCAACCGCGGTCTCACGTCCGCGACGCGCACCGAAATCGTCGACACAATCTCCACGAAAATCGACGCCACCGGGTTCTCCGGCGCGTCGGTGTACACGACGGAGACCCAGTCCGGGGACCACTACGTCGTCGTCGAAGTGCCCGGGCAGAACGCCTCGGAAGTGCGGTCGCTGATTCAGGGCCGCGGTGAGGTCGAGATGTTGGCGTACTACCCGGAGAACGGCAACCAGACGAACGCGACGGTGCTCACGCACTCCCAGCTCCAGCGCAGCGACGTCAGCACCGCGCGCGTCATCGACGACCGGCCGTCGGTTCCGGTCTCGCTCACGCAGGACATCGCCGAGGAGTTCGCCGCTGACATGCGCCAGTACGGGTTCGCGGCGAACGCACCGAGTGCCGGCTGTCAGTTCCCCAACGGCGGCTACTGTCTGCTCACTGTCCTCGACGGCGAAGTCGTCTACGACGCCGGCGTCCGCGCGAACCTCGCGGAGAGCTTCCAGAACGGGGACTTCGTGCAGGACCCCCGGTTCGTCATCACCGCCAACTCCATGTCCGAAGCCCGAGAGCTCCGCGTGAACCTCCAAGCGGGCGCGCTCCCCACGGAACTGAAGTTCCAGGACTCCTACTACGTCGCCCCGAGCTTCGCCGAGCGGTACAAGCCGCTGTCGCTGGTGACCGGTCTCGCGGCCGCCATCGCGATGGCGCTGGTCGTGTTCGCGCGGTACGGCGACCCCCGGGTCGCGGTGCCGATGGTGTTCACGGCGCTGGCGGAAGTCGTCATCCTGCTCGGGTTCGCCGCCGTGAGCGGACTGGCGCTTGACCTCTCGCACATCGCCGGATTCATCGCCGTCATCGGGACCGGGGTCGACGACCTCGTCATCATCGCCGACGAGGTGATGACCGAGGAGGTCGGCTCCCAGCGCGTGTTCAAGAGTCGGTTCCGGAAGGCGCTGTGGGTCATCGGCGCCGCCGCGGTGACGACCATCATCGCGATGAGTCCGCTGGCGTTCCTCAGCCTCGGTGACCTCCGCGGGTTCGCCATCATCACCATCCTCGGTGTGCTCATCGGCGTGCTCGTCACGCGGCCGGCGTACGGCGACATCCTCCGTCGCCTCCTCACCGGCGACCACTGACTCCGGCTGCTTCTTCGCTCGCCGCCGCGTGCGAGCACCACGCTTAACCCGCCTACGGACCCATACAGAGTATGACCGTAGATACGCGGCGGGCAGCCGCCAGCGCCACCATCAGTCTCACCGGGCTCGTCGTCGTCGCCGTGATGGTGCGCCACGTGCTCACCTCGACGCCGCCGACCTCGGGCTGGCTGCTCGCGGGCTTCGGCGGCCTCGTCGGCGCCGCGCTCGTCGCCGCCGGCTTCCTCGTCTACCGCGCGGAGTTCACCGCCGGGCAGACGCTCCGCATCGCCGGCTGGAACGCGCTCGGCATCGTCGTCATCGGCGCCGCGCTCGGCCTGCTGTACGCCTACCAGTCCGCCGTCTCCGCGCTGCCCGCCGCACCCGTCTTCTCCGGCAGCGTCGTCGTCGCGGTCAGCGCCGTCGCCCACGTCCTCATCGGCGTCAACGACGCGCGCCGCATCCGCACCCGCGAACTCGCCCGGGAGCGCGAGAAACTCGACGTGCTCTCTCGGCTCGTCCGCCACAACCTCCGCACGGAAGCCCAACGCCTCTACAGCTACGCGACCCGCGTTCGAGTGGTCGACGACGAGGCGGACCGTGAGGAGGTCGGCGACGAGGTTCACGGCTCCGGCGAGCGGCTCGCGGAACTCCACGAGCACATCACGACCATCCGAAACCTCGTGGACTCTCCGCCGAAACCCCACCCGTACGACGTTAACGACGCCGTCGCGGACATCGCTGCGGACCTCCGCGCCGACTACCCTGACGCGACCATCGAAGTGACCGGGGGCGACGCGACGGCCGCCGCGGGCGACTACCTCGCGGACGCGATTCGGGAACTCGTCGAGAACGCCCTCCAGCACAACGACCGCGACGAGCCGTGGGTCGGCATCGAAGTCGTCCGAACCGACGGCCGCGTCGAAGTTATCGTGCGCGACGACGGCCCCGAGATTCCCGACGTCGAGCGCGAGACGGTGACGGGTAAGCGCGAACTGACCCAACTCAGCCACGGCAGCGGCGTCGGCCTTTGGTTGGTGCGCTGGATAGCCGACGCGTACGACGGCCGGTTGTTCTTCGGCGAGTACGACGACGGCAACGAGGTCGTCGTCTCTATTCCCGCCGCCTAGAAGTCGGTGAGCTTCGCCTCGGTGGCGCCCTTCGCCTCCAGCCCGAACTCCGACAGCTCCACGAACTCCATGTCGTTGTCGCGGAGCGCGCGCCGCACGCGCTCGGACGCCGACGGCGCGACGAGCATCCCGCGGACGTCGTTCGCGGCGTCGCCGCTCACAATCGAGGACCGCTCGTCTGACGACTCGCGCCCCTCGCCATCGTTCGATTCGGAGTACAGTTCGACGTAGCGCTTGAGTTGGTCGAAGTGGTTCAGCGTCGCCTGAATCCGCTTGACCTCGACGACGACGGGCGTGCCGTCCTCGTCGACGGCGTAGAAGTCCACGAACCCGTACTTCGTCTCGCGCTCGTGTTCGACGATGCGGACCCCGTCTTCGAGGCTCTCCGGGTTGTTCTGGATGTACTCGTGCATCTCCGCCTCCGTGCCGGACTCCTCGTAGGTGGCGCCGTCCTCCGCCTCGAAGCGCGTGAGGCCGTACGCCTCCGAGATGCGTGCTTCCACGCGCTCGCTGGGGTTGCTGCGGCGCGCGAGCAACACCGCGTCGCCGTCGCTCTCCCGCGCCTCGACGGTGCCGCCGCCCGGCATCCAGTTGACGGGCTTGTGGCCAGTCGGCTGGTGGACGAGGAAGGTTCCATCCGGCTTCGCGACGAGCAGTCTGTCACCCTCCCCGAGGTAGCCGCTGGTGCGGCCCTCGTACTCCACCTCGCAGTGGGCCTCTACGGTCAACACCGCGCCGTCCCGGAACGCCGCCTTCGCCGCGGCGACGAACGCCTCGGGGTCCGGCGCGTCCAATCGCTGTACGACCATCGTCTCCGGTCGGTCGCCGCGCCGACCGATAAATCTGTGGATTGCCCGCCCCAGCCCGGCGGTTTCAACCCGCCCAGAGTGGCATTTAAGCCAATCCAGCGAAAGGCCAAGATATGTCCGAGTTCGGTGTCCTCTCCCTCGTGCCCCCGTTGCTCGCCATCGCACTCGCCATTATCACCCGGAAGGCGGTGCTGTCGCTGTTCCTCGGGGTGTGGTCGGGTGCCGTCATCTTCACCGGCGGCGTCGGCCTCGAACAGACCTTCGACTGGATCGCGCGCTCAATCTCCCAAATCGACGGCGACGGCTCCATCTTCCACGCCCAAATCATCATCTTCACGCTGCTGTTGGGGTCGGCCGTCGCGATGATTTGGCGCCTCGGCGGCTCCCACGCCGTCCGCGACTGGGCCATCCAACGCATCCACAGCAAGCGCTCGGCCGGCGTCGTCGCGTGGCTGCTCGGCCTGCTGTTGTTCTTCGACGACTACGCGAACAGCGCCGTCGTCGGCTCCGCGATGAAAGACGTCTCCGACCACCTCGGCGTCTCCCGGGAGAAACTCTCCTACATCGTCGACTCGACGGCCGCGCCCGTCGCCACGCTCACCATCTCCTCGTGGGTGGCGTTCCAGTTGTCGATGATAGACGCCGGCTACGAAGAACTCTCGCTGGCCGAGCGCCCCGGCTCCTTCGAGATATTCCTGCGAGCCATCCCGTTCAACATGTACGCCATCCTCGCCGTCGCGATGGTCGCTATCGTCGTGCTCTCCCGCCGAGACTTCGGGGAGATGCTCGGCGCCGAACACCGCGCCTCCACCACGGGGAAAGTCACGCGAGACGACGCCCGCCCGATGCAGGACGTCGAAGCGACGCTCGGCGAACCCAGCGTCGAGAACCCGAAACTCCTCTCGTTTTTCGCCCCCATCGCCGTACTCATCGCCGTCACCGTCGGCTCCGCCCTCTACACGGGGTACGCGCCCGACGCGTCGCTGTACGACATGGTCGTCGACGCCGACTACGCGCTCGCGCTCGTCTTCGGGTCGTTCGCGATGGTCGCGTCCACGTACGTCCTCGGCCTCGCGTACGGCGTGCTCTCCCTGGGCGAGAGCGTCGACACCACCATCGACGGGTTCGGCATCATGCTGACCGCGGTGACGATTCTCGTGCTCGCGTGGTCCATCGGGAACGTCGTCGACGCGCTCGGCACCGCCGACTACGTCTCGAAGCTCGTCGAGGGCTTCCTCACGCCGGAACTGCTCCCCGTCGTCGTTCTGTTCACCGCCGCGTTCGTCGCGTTCTCCACGGGCAGCTCGTGGGGGACGATGAGCATCGTCACCCCGATTGCGGTGCCGGTCGCGTGGCAACTCGCCGGCAGCCACACGATGGTCGCCGCAGTCGTCGGCGCCGTCTTCTCCGGCGCCATCTTCGGCGACCACTCTTCGCCCATCTCGGACACCACGGTGCTGTCGGCGACGTTCACGGGCGCGGACCTCATCGACCACGTCCGCACGCAACTGTACTACGCCGTCACCGTGGTCGCCGTCGCCGCGCTCCTGCTGGTCGTCTGGGGGTACACGCGGGTCACGCCGTGGCTGTTGCTCCCGGTCGGCGTCGGCATGCTGGTCGCGCTCGTGTACGCGCTCTCGGAACTCGACGCGAACCGTCGCGGCATCGACCCCAAGCAGAGCGACGTTCCCACGCCCGAGAGTGACTAGAACTCCCCGAGCGCGGACTGCTCGGCGGCCGCGAGCGCGTCCCGGCTGGTCTGCCACGACTCCCGGGCACACCCCGGGAGCGCGTCGTGCTCGCGGACGTGCTCCCGCAGGAAGTCCCGGGTCGTCTGGTCGCTCGGGTAGCCCGAGCCCACGTCGCCGTACTCCGCAGCGATGGCTCCGACGTGGCTGTCGCGGGCGACCTTCGCGACGATGCTCGCCGCCGCCACGAGCGCGTACTCGTCGTCCGCGCCGTGCTCGGCGGTCACGGCCACGTCCGCTGTGACGCCGTCCGCGACCCGCCGGCCGAAGCGCGCTTCGTCGACATCACCGGCGTCCACGTAGCCAGCGAGACCATCGGTCGCAATCTCGCCGAGCGCGTTCGCCTGTGCTTCGACGGTGAGCGCGTTCATGTCCGTCTCGGGGTCGTCGATGCGCTCGACGGGAATCTCGGCGACGCTGACCTCGCAGACCTCGCGGATTCGCTCGTCGAGGGTCTCGCGACGCGCCGGCGAGAGCCGTTTCGAGTCCGCGACGCCATCCGGGAGGTCGTCGGGGGAGCCGACGACCGCCGCCGCGAACATCGACCCCAGCACGGGCCCCTTCCCGGCTTCGTCGACGCCGAACGCGCTCATTCCAGGAAGAACTCCTCGTCCTCGAACTCGTCGCGCTCGCCCTCCACGGTCACGACGTCCAGCGCCGTCACCACCGCGTCGACGCCGAGCACGCCCGCGAGACTCGGCTCCGTGCGGCCCTCGTCGCTGGAGACGAGTTCCTTGATGTAGAGGCCGCCCTCGCCCTCGACCTCGACGACGGCGTGCGTGTCGTCCGTGAGTTCGCCGTCGATGTCGTACACCTCGCGCTCGCGGACCTTCTCCGCGCGCCGGTGTTTCACGCGCTGGGGCGTCTCCTGCTGGATGGTCGCGCCGTCCAGCTCGAGGAGCGCGGCCTCGAACGCGTCTTCCGTGACCGGTTCACCGAACTCCACTTGCGCGCGGTAGCGCTTGCGCGCGTCCAGTTCCTTCACGCGCGCCACCATCTCGTAGGACGCCAGCCGCAGCCCCTCGACTTCGACCTTCTCGTCGGCGTACTCGTTGATGGCGTCCTCCAGCGCGTCGGCGTCCGGGTGGCGCTCCTGTGGCTCGTCGACCTCCACGACGAACGGCCGCCCGGTCCCGAGCATCAGCGCGTCGATGTCCTCGCGGCCCGCGCCGTGGAACGACGCGGACTCGCCGTCCATCGCCTCGATGACGGGCGGCGCGGTCAACTGCTCGACGCTCTCCGGGTAGAGGAAGCCCGTGCCGTCGCAGTGCGGGCACGGCGAATCCACGAGCGTTCCGGTGCCGTTGCAGTCGCTGCAGGGCCACTTCGTCTGCGGAATCCCGCGTTCGAGTTTCCGGTAGCGACCGTAGACGAACGCCGAGTTCACCGTCACGTCGACGGTCTCGTCCTCGACATCCAGCACCGCCAGCACGTCCGGGCGCTCGAAGTCCACGTCCGCGCCCGTCGCCTGCCCGACGCGCTTGCCGACCTCGCGGTTGCACTCGGACTTGAACAGTTCGCCGGCGTCCTCGTCGAGGTCCGCGATGTCCCGCAGCATCGTCTCGTTCTCCTCCACGAGCGGCGGCGCTCGCGTCCCCACCTGGTACGTGTCGAAGCGCTGCTCGGAGAGCGCCTCGACGACCAACTCCGCGAACTCGTCGAAGCGCCCCGACGCGCCCTCGCAGACCCAACACTCCGAGGGGTCGACGGCCTCGTACGGCTCGTCGTCCTCCAGCGCCGCAGTCGTCCGGAGCGCCCGCCCGCGCTCCGCGTTCGTCAACCCGAAACTCCGCTCCGCGAAACACCGACCCACGCACGCGTCGCAAATCGGGCCCTCCGCGAGCACCCGTCGCGCGTCCTCTAAGACTGTCATGGGCGTTCTGTCGCGGGCCGCTGGTACGTACTCTTCGGTCCCGACCGCGCAGCGTGCGACTTCGTCCCGGCCCACACTGGGGCCTCACCGAGCGCTGGTGCGCTTCCTGCCGATGGCCTCCGAACCACGTAAGCCCCGCCCGCTCGACACACCCGCTATGAGACAGTTCGTCGTTCTCGGCCACCACGCGCCGACCGACCCCGACTTCTCGTTGGACGACCTCGCGGGCGGCGCGGGGCGGCTGGACGTGCTCTGCCGCTGCGTCAACGCCGCGCTGTTCCTCTCGCACGACCTCCGGCGGGACGTTCAGGTCCACCTCGTGCTCGCTGACGAGGTGACCGTCCGCATCGACGGCAGCGACCTGCGGTACATGAACCCCGACGAGCGAAACATCGCCGGCCTGCTCAAGCAAGCGCTGGAGGCGAAAGACCGCGCCATCGGCCACCGCGAGGCCGAGTCGACGCCCGGCATCCACGTCTCCAAGCGCGGGTTCCGGACTGTGCTGGACGACCTCGACGGCACCGTCGTCGAACTCCACGAGGACGGCGACGCGCTCGCGGCCGTCGAACCCCCCGAGGACCCGATTTTCGTGCTCTCCGACCACGAGGACTTCACCGACGAGGAGGCCGTGTTCCTCGCGGACCGCAGCGACCAGCGCGTGCGCGTCGGCCCCGAAGTCCTGCACGCCGACCACACGATTACGGTCGCGCACAACTACCTCGACACCGACGGCTTCACCCACTACTGATGCGCGTCAGTGTGATTGGCGCGAGCGCGCCACCGGACGAAGCCGTCGAGAACGCCCGCGAGGTCGGTCGGCTGCTCGCCGAGCGCGGGCACACCGTCGTCTGCGGCGGACTCGGTGGCGTGATGCGCGCGGCCTGCCGCGGCGCCAGCGACGCCGGCGGTCACACCATCGGCATCCTTCCGGGCGAGGACCGCAGCGCGGCCAACGAGTACGTCGACACTACTATCGCGACGGGACTCGGGCACGCGCGGAACGCGCTCGTCGTGATGAACGGGGACGCGGTCGTCGCCCTCGGCGGCGCGGGCGGGACGCTCTCGGAGGTCGGCTTCAGTTCCGTGTACGACCGGCCGATTGCCGGCCTCGGCGCGCCCGACGCGCCGCACGTCGAAGCCGTCGACGCGGCGGCGGAGGCACTCGACTACGTGGAAGCGCGCGTCGACTGACGGCCGCGAGGCTGGTCGGTGCGAGCGCGAAAGAAAAACTGCAGCAGCGAACGCGGGTCTATTCGAGGTCGAAGCGGTCGAGCGTCATGACCTTGTGCCACGCGGCCACGAAGTCCTCGACGAACTTCTCTTCGGCGTCGTCGGCGCCGTAGACGTCGGCGATGGCGCGCAGTCGCGCGTTCGACCCGAAGATGAGGTCGAAGCGAGTGGCCTCCCACTCGACGTCGCCGCTCTCGCGGTCGCGCACCTCGAAGACTTCCTCGTCGTCGTCGACGGCCTCCCACTCGTAGTCCATGTCGAGGAGGTTCACGAAGAAGTCGTTCGTGAGCGCGCCCGGGTCGTCCGTGAAGACGCCGCGGTCGTCGTCACCGTAGGTCGCGCCCAGCGCGCGCATCCCGCCGACCAGCACGGTCAGCTCTGACGCCGACAGGTTCAGCAGTTCCGCCTTGTCGACCATGCGGTCCTCGGGCCGGTCGTCGTAGCCGCCGCCGAGGTAGTTCCGGAAGGCGTCGGCCTGCGGCTCCAGCACTTCGAAGGACTCCTCGTCGGTCTGCTCGGCGGCGGCGTCGGTGCGCCCCGGTTCGAACGGCACTTCGACGTCGTAGCCGGCGTCGGCGGCGGCCGCTTCGACCGCCGCGTTCCCGCCGAGCACGATGAGGTCGGCCAGCGAGACCTGCACGTCGTCGCTGCGGGAGTCGTTGAACGCCGCCTGAATCTCCTCGAGCGTCTCCAGAATATCGGTGAGTTCGTCGGGCTCGTTGGCTTCCCAGCTACGCTGCGGTTCCAGACGGATGCGGGCGCCGTTGGCGCCGCCGCGCTTGTCGCTGTCGCGGTACGTCACCGCGGACGCCCACGCGGTCTTCGCGAGCTGCTGGCGCGAGAGCTCCGAACCAAGCAGTTCGGACTTCAGTTCGGCGGCTTCCTCGTCGCCGATAATGTCGTAGTCCGCGTCCGGAATCGGGTCCTGCCAGACGAACGTCTCCTCGGGGACTTCCGGCCCGGCGAGGCGCTCGGGCGGGCCCATGTCGCGGTGGATGAGCTTGTACCACGCTCG
This sequence comes from Halobacterium sp. CBA1132, assembly GCF_001485535.1. Lineage (NCBI taxonomy): Archaea > Methanobacteriati > Methanobacteriota > Halobacteria > Halobacteriales > Halobacteriaceae > Halobacterium > Halobacterium sp. CBA1132. The sequence continues at coordinate 2,100,771 of NZ_BCMZ01000001.1, read as the reverse complement.
CGCGAACGCTTCCTGGAACTCGTCGGGGTTCTCCTGGAAGCGCTCCAGAATCTCCCGGTAGTCGTCGTCGTGCTTGAGGGCGACGTCCGTCGTCAGCATCATCGGCTCCTCAGTGTCGTCGTCGTGGGGGGCCGGCGCGTCCTCGATGTCGCTGCCGACCGGGCGCCACTGCCACGCACCGCCGGGACCCTTGACCGAGGTCCAGTCGTGGTTCAGGAGGTTGTCGATGTAGCCCATGTCCCACTGAGTCGGCGTGGAGTTCCACGGCCCCTCGATGCCGCTGGTAATCGCGTCCGGCCCCTTCCCGTCGCCGAAGTCGTTGTCCCAGCCGAGGCCCTGCAGGTCGATGGGCGCGTCCTCGGGTTCGACGTCGACGTGTTCGTCGGGGTCGGACGCACCGTGGACCTTCCCGAACGTGTGCCCGCCCGCGATGAGCGCCACCGTCTCCTCGTCGTCCATCGCCATGCGGTCGAACTCCTCGCGGATGTTCGCGGCGGAGCCTTCGACGTCCGGCTCGCCGTACGGCCCCTCGGGGTTCACGTAGATGAGCCCCATCACGGTGTTCGCGAGCGGGTCCTTGAGGTTCCCCACCTCGCCGTCCTCGAAGCGCTCCGGGGACGTGGTCTCCCACTCGGTCTCGGGACCCCAGTCGACTGCGTGGTTGGATTTGAACTCGTCGTCGCGGCCGCCCGCGAATCCGAACGTCTCGAAGCCCATCGTCTCCATCGCGACGTTCCCCGCGAGCACGATGAGGTCGCCCCACGAGAGTGCTCGACCGTGCTTCTGCTTGACCGGTTGGAGCAGGCGACGGGCCTTGTCGAGGTTCACGTTGTCCGGGAAGCTACTCTCCGGCGGCAGCCGCTGGAGGCCGCCGGCGGCCCCCGCGCGCCCGTCCGCGGTCCGGTACGTCCCGGCGCTGTGCCACGCCATCCGGATGAACAGCGGCCCGTACGTGCCGTAGTCGGCGGGCCACCACTCCTGGGAGTCCATCATGACCTTCCGGATGTCGTTTTTCACTTCCTCGAAGTCCAGCGACTCGAAGGCCTCCGCGTAGTCGAAGTCGTCGTCGAGCGGCCCGACGTTCCCGACGTTGTCGTCGAGTACGTCGACGTCTAGCAGGTTCGGCCACCAGTCGCTGACGCCCTTCGGGTCCCAGTGTTCCCCGCTTCCCCCGTCGGGTCGCAGGTCCTCGCTGTCGTGTTCGGGTGTGTCGTCACTCATCGAAGTTCTACCTACACGTGACCAGTCGTGCGTCCCAGTTAACGGTACCGTTGGCATCTGCCAACTCTCGCGGCGCGCTCACGAGGCCGCCGTCACGTGTTCTCACCACACGCGGTTTGGCGTTTCGGAAGCGTTAAACCCACCACGAACCAATTTGGGATTGCGGGCCGGTGGGGTAGCTTGGTATCCTTCGGCCTTCGGGTGGCCGTAACCACGATTCAAATTCGTGCCGGCCCATTTCTACTCCATTCCGACGCGACGAACGACCAGCGTGTCGTTCGTCCGTCGACGGCGGTGTGTGCGGCCGCGCGAATTTGAATGAGGCGAGGCGCGCGCAGCGAAGCGAGCACGTCTCGACGTAATTCAATATTCGTGCCGGCCCACTTCTCCTGCGTTTTCGAGTGAAGAGCGCGTGATATCATAGTAGCACGTCCCTATAGTGAGAACAACCCCAGCGCGAGCGGGACGCTTCAAAGCGGTTACTGCTGTTTTGAGTATGCACCTACGTAACTCCGTCCTTTGGGCTACGAGAACAGCGACAACAACATGAACTAACCATCTGCTGAGTATCGCGGTATCTGCGATTAATGAGGTACTACGTTCAGCAGCTGCTTTTCTGGACGCTCAATAAAATGAACCCGAGAGCGGAGGTCGGGGTGTAGTTAGTCCGTTATGGGGACTGATCTTCAAGTTCGACTTCTTCTTGGGTGACTACCGTCTTCGAACCACCGCTGCCAATCGCAGTTACCGTCACCTGAACTGTACTTGAACTGTTCACGGTAATCGTTCCTGACGCTGCTCCGGCAGTGGCAGCAGAATCATATTCGATTGTTGCAGATTCACCCACATCCTCGAGCACCACTGGCCCAACTCCGTCCGCTGTGACGTTCAGTTCGACTGCATTTCCTTCGCTAATCCAAGTCACAGAAGCTGTACCGTCATCCTTCTCGCTAATGTCTGCCCCTGCCTGTACGTTCTCGCTGACTGAGTCGCCGAAGCCGAGCACGAAGCTGGCGATGACGGCGGCGAGGATGACTGTAATCGCGACCATCAGGATGACGCCGATGACCGGGGACACGCCTCGGTCGTCGTCGTCCGGCATCTCGAACATGGTGATCTTCTTCATGGTGTTTGCTGCACGCGACCGGAACGGCTGCGACGACGAGTCGTCGCGCGTGGAGCTACCCTCTCCGTTGCCGAATCCGTGCTTACTGCTTCAAACGGCTCTGTGTACTTAACTTCCCTCTTCAAATGATATACAGATTACCAGTGTTAATGCCACGTTAACCGCTCTCAATCTCGGTGATGCGGTCGTCGGCCGCACCGGAGCGGTGTACGTACCAGGTCTGGCGACACTCCGGCCGTCCACGTAAAGTGGCATTATCGATAATGCGTGAACGGTTCGCGGATTGACGTAGTAGGGCGACCAGATGGCGTGCACGAACTGCGGCAACGGGGGAGACGTCGACGGGTACACGGTCCGGTTCACGCAGGGGGCCGCCGAGCCGACGGAGATGGATCTCGCGCTCTGTCCGGCGTGCGCCGAGGAGTTCAGCGCGGAGCCCGGCATCGAAGTCCAGTAGCCGCAGCCGCGACGGGGATTCCACAGGTTCATATTCCGGGCGCGCCGTTTCCAATTCGATTACTGTGAGCGGGGAGCGCGCCACAGCGAACGCATCGGAGACCGAACAGCAGCCGCGCGTCGTGGTGGTCTGCGGGCTGCCGGGCGCGGGGAAGACGACCGTCGCCGAGCACGCCGCCGACCTGCTCGACGCGGAGCTGTTGCGCACGGACGTCGTCCGGACGGAGTTGTTCCCGGAGCCCGAGTACACGGACGCGGAGATGCGCGCGGTCTACGACGAACTGTTCGAGCGCGCCGCCGCCGTCGTCCGCGGTGGGCGCAGCGTCGTGCTCGACGGGACGTTCCAGCACCGCGAGCACCGCGACACCGCCCAGCGCACCGCCGCCGACCTCGGGGTGGCGGCGACGCTCGTGAAAGTCGAGTGCGAGGAGGCAGTCGTCGAAGAGCGCATCCGCCAGCGCTCGGAGGACGCCAGCGACGCGGACTTCGCCATCCACCAGCAGTACCGCGAGAGCTTCGACAGCATCGAGCGCGAGCACGCCGTCGTGGACAACTCCGAGGGGCTGGCGTCGACGCGCGAGCAAGTTGAGGCGCTGTTCTGAACGCGCTGGAGCGAACGGTCGCGGCAGCCTTTTTTCCGCGTAGCGCGAACCCGCGTTCGTGACCGAGGAGGACTCGACTGACGATTCGCTGGCGTGGGAGACGCTGGACCGCCGCGTGGCCTACGAGTGCCCCGGCTTCGAAATCGCCCACGAGGACGTCCGCTTGCCGGACGGCACGGAGACGGACTTCGACTACCTCGTCGACGACCCCGCGGTCGTCCTGCTGGCGTTCACGCCCGACGGCGATGTCGTCCTCATCGAGGAGTGGCGGCAGGCGGTCGGGCGCGTGAACCGCGGACTACCGGCGGGCGGCGTCGAGAGCGAGGACGCCGACCTCGCGGCGGCCGCGCACCGCGAACTCACCGAAGAGACCGGCTACGAGGCCGAGTCCGTCGAGAAGTTCGGGGAGTTCGAGCCGACGAACGGCGTCGCGGACGCCGTCCACCACTACTTCGTCGCGGAGGGCTGCCGGCCGACCGGCAAGCAGGACCTCGACTTCAACGAGTCCATCCGCGTGCGGACGACCGGCTACGACGACCTGCTGGACGACGTGCGGAACGGCGAGGTTCGGGACGCCCGCACCGCGCTCGGCGTGCTGAACTACGAACTCGGGTAGGTTTATCGTAGCCGACCGCGACCGTCCGGTATGGGCGCAATCGTCTACGAGGACCCCGAGGGCGGAGTCACGAACTGGCAGACCAGCGACGACAACCTCGCGTTCGACGGCGACACCGGCCACTGGCTGGTGACCAGCGACGACGGCAGCACGGTCCGACGGATTCCCCGCGAGCGAGTGTTCTACGTCGAGACCGCCGAGTGAGGCGGGAAAGAAACCCTTACGCGCGGTCGCTGGCTACGATGGCGTAATGAGAGAGGTCTTCGAGGTGACCGCGCAGGACGGCGCGGCCCGCATCGGCGAACTCGAAATCCCGCGAGCGGGCGTGACCGTGGAGACGCCGACGCTGATGCCGGTCGTCAACCCGAACCTGATTACCGTGGAGCCGTCGCGGTTCCCGGAGTTCGGCGCGGAGATGCTCATCACGAACTCCTACATCATCAACAACGACCCGGACCTCCACGAGCGCGCGAGAGAGGAGGGGCTCCACGAGATGCTGGGCTTCGACGGCGCCATCATGACGGACTCGGGGAGCTTCCAGCTCGCGGAGTACGGGGAAATCGACACGACGACCGAGGAGATTCTCCAGTTCCAGTACGACGTCGGCAGCGACGTCGGGACGCCCGTGGACATTCCGACGCCGCCGGACGCCAGCCGCGAGCAGGCCGAGGAGGAACTGGCGACCACGCAGGAGCGCCTCGAACTCGCGGAGACCGTCGACGTCGGCGACATGCTCGTGAACGCGCCCGTGCAGGGCGCGACGTACACCGACCTCCGCGAGGAGGCCGCGCGGCACGCCTACGGCACGGACCTCGACTTGTTCCCGGTGGGTGCGGTCGTGCCGATGATGAACCAGTATCGCTACGACGACGTCGCGGAGACCGTTCTGGCGGCGAAGCGAGGGCTCGGCCGGGACGCGCCCGTCCACCTCTTCGGCGCGGGCCACCCGATGATGTTCGCGCTCGCGGCGGCGCTGGGCTGTGACCTGCTGGACTCGGCGGCGTACGCCATCTACGCCCGCGACGGCCGCTACCTCACGGTCCACGGGACCGAACACCTCGACAGCCTCCACTACTTCCCGTGCGAGTGCCCGGTCTGCAGCGAGCACACTCCGAACGAGGTCGAGCGCATGGGCGACGCCGCCCGCGAGGAACTGCTCGCCGAACACAACCTCCACGTCTCCTTCGGCGAACTCCGGCGCGTGAAGCAGGCCATCAAGTCCGGGAACCTCATGGAACTCGTGGAGGCCCGGGCACACGCCCACCCCCGGACGCTGGACGGCTTCCGCGCGCTCCTCGACCACACCGAGCAACTCGAAACGACGGACCCCGCGAGCAAGGACGCGTTCTTCTACACGTCCGCCGACAGCGCGCGCCGCCCCGAAGTCGTGCGCCACCACCGCCGCCTCGAACGCCTCTCCCCGGAGGGCGACGTGCTCCTCACGGAGGGCTCGGGGAACGACCGCTTCGACGAGTGGTGGAACGTCCTCCCGCCGTTCGGCCCGTTCCCGCGCGCGCTGTCGACGACGTATCCGCTCACGGCGGAGACGCCCGACCGGATGGACCGCGCGGGCTACGGGGCCGCCGCCGACGGTGTCGCCGCGCTCGCGGACGCCAACCCCGAGACGGAGTTCACGCTCGCGCACCGCGGCTGGCCGGACTCCGCGCTCGACCGCGTGCCCGGCGACGTGGAGACTGTGGACATCGCCGCGGACGACGCGTAGGCCGAAAGGCAAGGCAATTGGGCGCGCGGCCCCGAACTGCGTGTATGACCGAGTACTTCGAAGTGCACGCGCGCGACGCCGCGGCGCGCGTGGGCGAGCTCCGGCTCGCCGAGTCGGTGACGACGCCGACGCTCGCGGACGACGTAATCGAGGACGCGGGCAGCGAGTGGGTGCGCCGACAGGACCCGCCCGAGGGCGACGAGTCCGTTCTGACCGTGCTGCCGTACCGCGGCTTCCCGTCCGGCACGGCCGAGGAAGTCCAGGAGTCGTTCGCGCCGGACTACCCGGACGTCGACTTCCCGAGTGCGGCGGTCGTCTCCCCGCAGACCGCCGACGACTACGGCGCGGACGCCTACGTGCTGTCGGGCGCGCCCGGTATCGTCGGGCACGGCGCGGCGTTCCGGGACGCGGTCGTCGACACGCGCGAGGCGATTCCGGACGACACCGCGCTCTACCTCTCCGGGGTGGCGACGCCGCGCAACGTCGCCGTGCTCGTATACGCGGGCGTCGACCTCGTGGACGCCGACCGCGCCGTCGTGCGCGGGACGCAGGGCCGCTACCTCACCACAGAGGGCGCCTACGACCTCGCCGACCTCGACGAACTGCCGTGCTCGTGTCCGGCGTGCCAGCAGCCCGTCTCCGAGTTCGACCGCGAGGACTGCGTCGACCACAACGTCAACGCCCTCAAGGCGGAGTTGGGGCGCGTCCGCCGCCGGATTCGGGACGGCCGCCTGCGCGACTACGTCGAGGGGCAGTCCCGCCACGAGGCGTGGGTGACCGCGGCGTTCCGCGAGTTCGACCAGCAGTACGGCTACCTCGAAGAGCGCACGCCCGTGATGCGGGACTCGCTGCTGCTGTCGGCGACCGAGGACGCGCTCCGGCGCGTGGAGATTCAGCGCTTCGCCGAGCGCGTCACCACGCGCTACCAGAAGCGCCTCGACGGCCACCCGCTGCTGTTGGTACCGTGTTCGGCGAAGAAGCCGTACAGCGAGAGTCAGAGCCACCGGCAGTTTCAGGACGCCGCCAGCTACCGCGCGCACGTCGTCTCGATGACGTCACCCATCGGCGTCGTCCCGCAGGAACTCGAACTCACGTACCCCGCCCAGCACTACGACAGCGTGGTGACGGGGCGGTGGAGCGAGGAGGAGAAGGACTTCGTCGCGCGCGTGCTGAAGCGGTACATCGACCGCACGGACTACCCGCGCGTCATCGCGCACGTCCCCGAGGAGGGCTACCGCGACATCTGCGAGCGCGTCGCCGGGCAGGTCGACGTGCCCTTCGAGTTCACGGTCGAGGACCACCCGACGACCGACGAGAGCCTCGGCGAACTGAACGCGGCGCTCGCCGGCGAGGACAAAATCTGGGTGGAGGAGCGCGAGAAGGCGACCCTGCGCTCTGTCGCGGACTACGTTATCGGCGACGGCGCGGGCGACGAACTGTTCGACGACCTCACGGTGCAGGGCCGCTACCCGAAACTGCAGGCGCTGGACGGCGACGGCGAGCAGTTGGCGGCGCTGGTCCCCCAGTACGGGACGCTGTCGCTGACGCTCGCCGGCGCTCGAAAGTGGGTGGCCAGCGACGCGCCGACCAAGCGCGTGGAAATCGACGCGTTCGTGCCCGAGGGGAGCGTGCTCGCGCCGGGCGTCGTCGACGCGGACGCCGACATCCGGGTCGGCGACGAGGTCGTCGTCGAGGGGCCGGAGGCGTTCGCCGTCGGGCGCGCGTCGATGCCCGGGCCGGCGATGGCCGACGCGACGCGCGGGATGGCCGTCGACGTCCGCCACACCGAGTAGCGGCGAGCGGTCGGGCGTAAGAGCTACGCCCGTGGTGTGTGAACACACTTCTATGCGGGTCCGCGACGTGATGAGCACGGACGTTCTCTCTGTCGACGCCGAGGCGAGCGTCCGCGACGCCGTCGGCCTGATGCTCGACGAGGGAACCGGCAGCGTCGTCGTCGAGAAGGGCGGCAACCCCGCGGGCATCCTCACCAAAGTCGACGTCCTCGAAGCGGGCCACGAACACGACCGCCCGCTCAGCGAGATTCCCGTCTACGCCGCCGCGAGCCGGCCACTGATTACTGTCTCGCCGTCGGCGACGGTGCGGGCGGCGTCCGCGCGAATGTTCGACTACGGCATCCACCACCTCCCGGTCGCGGACGGCCTCGACCTCGTCGGCGTCGTCACTGCGACGGACCTCTTGGAAGCGCAGGACGACTTACTCGTGGAAGCCCGGGACGCCGACGAGCGCCGCGCGGAGTGGGAGGACTAGTCGTCGGCGGGCGGCGCGTCCACCGGTGCGTCGGGGTTGGCGGCGCTCGCTTCGTCGGGCATTCCGAACTGGTGGTCGCCGGTGACTTCGACGCTGCCGCGGCGGACCGTCGCGTCGCCCGCGAGGTGGACGCGGACGGCTTCGACGAGCGCGTCAGCTTCGAGGGGCTGCCCGCGGTCTTTCACGTCCTGGACGGTGGCGGTCGGCGGTACGTCGAACGCGCGCTGGGTGAGAATCGGGCCTTGGTCGAGGTCAGTGGTGACGTAGTGGGCGGTGACGCCGGCGACACGTACCCCTTCCTCGACGGCCTGCCGGTACGCTTGCGCGCCGGGGAACGCGGGCAGCAGGCTCGGGTGGATGTTGATGATGCGGCCGGCGTACCGGAAGACGACGTCGGGACTGAGAATGCGCATGTACCGCGCGAGCACCACGAGGTCGACGTCGTACTCGTCGAGCAGGTCGAGCAGGCGCTCCTCGTCGGGCGTTCCGGAGTCGTCGCCGATGTCGTAGAACGGCACGTCGTGTTCGCGCGCGACGGATTCGAGGTCGGGGTGGTTCCCGACGACGACGCGGATTTCGGCGTCGAACTCCGCGTCGAGGAGCGCGCGCAGGCAGTGGTCTTCCTTGGTGACGAGGACGGCGACGCCCTCGTCGCGCTCGTCGGGGAAGCGCACGCGGACATCGACGCCGAGTTCCTCACCGATGTCGGCGAGGCGCTCGCGGAACGCCGCGCGCGTCGTCGCGTCGCCGGCGAGGTCGGCGGGTTCGGCTTCGCCCTCGGCCTCCCAGCGGTCGTCGGCGTCGTCGACGGGGCTGGTGTCGGCCAGCAGCGTCATGCGGAAGACGCCGTCGCGGACGGTCTGCTCGATGTCCTCGATGTTGACTCCGTGTTCGAACAGCAGTCCAGTGACTTCGGCGACGATTCCCGTGCGGTCGGCTCCGACGACCGTGATTTCGGTCAGGTCGTTCGTCGTCGCTGCCGTCTCTGGACTGCCGTTCGGCTTCGGCATACACGCCCCAACGGCGTCGGCGGACATAAGCGGCGTCCTTCGCGCAGGATTCGGTCAGGACGACAATAGACACGTTCGTGTATCTTCACACGCTTCCAAAAGAGTCTTTGACCACGAACGCACACATCAGCGCGATGACCGCCTACACCGCGACGGTGACGGTCCGACTCAAGCACGGGGTCCTCGACCCGGAGGCCGAGACCACCCAGAAAGCCCTCGAACGCCTCGGCTTCGAGCTCGGGGACCTGCGGTCGGCGGACCGCTTCGAAATCGACCTCGACGCCGCCGACAGCGACGAGGCGGCCGAGCGCGCGGGCGAGATGGCCGACCGCCTGCTCGCGAACCCGACCATCCACGACTACGACGTGACCGTCACGGAGCGCGAATGACGGTTTCTGTCATCCGCTTCGGCGGGTCGAACTGCGACCGCGACGCCGTGCGCGCGCTCTCGCACCTCGGCGTCGACGCCGAAATCGTCTGGCACGAAGACGACCTCCCCGCGGACACGTCCGGGGTCGTCCTCCCCGGCGGCTTCTCGTACGGCGACTACCTCCGCGCCGGCGCGATGGCCGCCCAGTCACCCATCATGGACAGCGTGCGTGACCTTGCCGACGACGGCGTGCCCGTCCTCGGTGTCTGCAACGGCGCGCAAATCGGCTGCGAGTCGAAACTCACGCCCGGTGCGTTCACGACGAACGCCAGCGCGCGCTTCCAGTGCGAGCACGTCCACGTCCGCGTAGAGAACGCCGACACGCCGTTCACCGCCGCCTACGACGAGGGCGACGTGCTCACGCTCCCCATCGCACACGGCGAGGGGCGCTTCGAAATCGACGACGAGCGCTACGACGACCTCGTCGACGAGAATCGCGTGTTGTTCCGCTACTGCGACGAAGACGGCGACGTCACCGACGCCGCGAACCCGAATGGCTCCACGGGCGCGGTCGCGGGCGTCCTCGGCGAGCGTGAATCCGTCGCGGTGTTGATGCCCCATCCCGAGCGCGCGACGCTCCCCGAACTCGGCCTGACGGACGGGCAGGGCGTCCTCGACGCGTTCGCGTAATCTCTCGTGTGCGGTCTCCTTAACCGTGAAATACCGGATCTACAGGCCAGTGAACACTGTGTTCTGGGCCCTGATCTTTTGTCCCGGTTGCTTCTCAGCCGAATGTAGGAGATATATCTCCTCTATACGGAACATATATCTTCCTGGTGTTGTTAATGTCGTGTATGGACGACGACCCCAGAGAATCATCGGCGTCCTCGACGGAACCGGGTGGTGCACGAGACCACTGGACGGAAGATCGAACGACGTTCCAGCGAGTCTACGACGTCATGACTGGTGTCACAGAATACGCTACAGCAAGCACTGTTGCTGATCGTGCAGCCTGCTCGACGGACGGCGCCCGAGATGCGCTGGCTCAGTTGGTTGAGATGGGAATCGTCGAACAACAGAATGGCCGTCCTGTTGAATATCGACGAAATAACTCGTATTTCCGCTGGAAGCGCATCGACGAACTTGCGACAGAACACTCGGCGACCTCGCTTCGGTCGCAACTTGAGGATCTCCTTGCCGAAGACGAAGCATTCCAAGAGCAATTCGACGCACCGAACCCAGACTCGATATCGCCGACGGAGTTCGAGACCACCGACCACGACCAGATTCACGACCGCTTGGACGCGGTGCGTCACTGGCGGAGTACCCGAAACGATATCGAAGTACTCCAACAGGCCATCCACCGGGCAGAACAGCAACACACCGCCGACGATACGGCATCCCCCTAGCCAGCCCGAGGGATGTCTGAGCCACCGAACAACGAGGATGCGGTCCCGCAAGGTCGGCTCGACCAAACGACGCTCCAAACAATGGGGCGCCGTGCCGGGACGCACCCACTCGTCGAATCCTGGCAGTTCCAACCGAACAGCATCTCCCCCAGAAAGCTCGAGGTCCAACTAGACCGTAGTACGTACCCGGATGCTGTTGCTAGCGCCAGACTAGATATCCACTGGTTCACGACTGACGACTACTACCTCCACTACATCGAAACCCGAGAAAGCGCCAACTACCAGTGTCGCTGGGACCGCCACCCGAAAACGGACGCCCCCAGAAGCCACTTCCACCCACCACCAGATGCCGGAATTGCTGAAGATTCCTCGCTTAGCCCCCATCACCTTGGGGTGCTCTTCTCTGTCCTAGATTGGATTTCTGACCGAGTACAACGCCTCCACGAGTGAGTTAACTCGACTTCACATTTCCACTCCGAACGGCCGGAGCTGTCACTCCGCGAGCGGGAGGTTGTAGCTCGTCTCGCGCTCGACGACCGCGTCCCACGTCGCCTCGCACTCGCAGGACACCTCCGAGAAGACGGAGGGGTCCTGCCGGAGGTCGAAGTCCTTGATTGCTTCCTGCACGAGGTCGTCGCACTCCCCGCAGTTGTGCGGGCCGCGGTCGCTGCCGTGGCCGACGGGGTCGGAGACGACGATGGCGTCCGCGTCCGCCGTGGATTCCAGCACCTCGGCGACCGACCAGAGCCACGGCGGCCGGTAGCCGCCGCGGAAGTGCAGTTGGTCGACCATCGTGTACCGCTGGACGTTCGTCGGGTTCATCGAGACCGTGTGGCAGCCCTCCACTTCGGCGCACTCGCGCACGGACTTCTTCATGTCCTCGACGGCCTCGGATTCGGAGAGGAACGGCGGCTTCATCAGCAGGTACGCCTTCACGCCGGCGTCCGCTTTTCGGGCCTCCGCGCACGCGGCCTCGAAGTCACTGAAGTCGAAGTACTTGTTCACGCAGTCGTGGCGCACGCGGTCCGTCGCGGTTTCGAGGCCGATTGCGACATCCGTCTGTAGTCCGACCTCGGTGAAGTCCTCGATTTTCGATTGGTCGACGAAGTCCGGCAGGCTCTCCACGACGATGCGCTCGCGGTCCGCGAACGTCTCGGCGATGGCCTGTCGCGTCTCGGCGGGCACCTCGCGCTCGTCGAGGAACGACCCGCTCGTGTAGATTTTTATCAGGCCGCTCTCCTCGTCGGCTTCCTCCTGTTCGTGTTCGAGGCAGGCGTCGACCTGCGCCATCAGGTCCTCGTGGGCGACCGTCCCGCCCTCCACGGACTCGGCGACGTACCCGCACATCGTGCAGCCACCGGCGCGCGCCCACCGGCACCCGCCCGTGTTGAGGATAATGGTGAGGCTCTGGTAGACGCCGTCGGGCGTGTTGTCCTCGTCCAGCCAGACCCGCGTGGGTTCGTCGGGCGCGTAGTCTTTCGCGCCCTTCTCGTCGCGCAGCTCCCGCATCACCTGATTGTGGGCGTCCATCCCACGCCCCTGCTCGTAGACCTCCGCGCTCGGCTCGCTCATTGGCTAGTGGGAGTCGACGCGGGCGTAAAGCGGCTTCGTCTACGCCGCTGAACCCAGAACAGTCGCAAAGACCGGCGCGTTAGAATCCGAGTGGCCGCAGGGCCGACAGCAGTCGACCGACGCCGCGCGCTCGCTGCTCCTCGTCTTCGTCGTCGTCGGGAGTCTCGGCACCGATTAGTGAACTCTGCCCGACTGTCGCGCCGATGACGCTCGTGTGCTGCAACATTCTTGTTCTCGCCTCGTGCCTCCGCGTTGATGTACTTCGTGGCTCCGGCGACTACTCGACGGTCGCGAGCCGCCAGCCGACTGCGCCCGCGGTCGCGCCGAGGAGGTTCGCGAGCGCGTCGAGAACGCTGGCAGTGCGTCCGACGGTCGGCTGAACGACTTCCACGCCGACTCCCAGTAGCGTCGCAGCGAGCACGACAGCGATGAGCGCACGGGTAGTCTCCGCTCGCTGCGAGCCCGTGACGGAGAGCGCGATGGTGGCGTAGCCGGCGGCGTGCAGGAGTTTGTCTGCGTCTGCGGGGAGTCCGCCGGCCGCCGACCCGGGCGCCAGCGACCCGGCGAGCACGGCGCTGATTGCGACCACGGCGACGACCGCCCAGCGTCGCGGCGTCACTCCTCGAACGCGGCGAGCGCGTCGGCCAGCGGCGGCGCGTCGAACCACTCGTGGCCCGTGTAGCGGTTCGCGCCCGCGGCGTACATGTCCGCCGTCGCCTGCACGAGTTCCTCGGGGAGCGGGTCCGGGGAGGTCTCGCAGAGGGACTTCCAGTCGGCGACGCCGCGCTCGTCGGCCTCGCGTTTGGCGCCGCCGACGGCCTCGACCCACTCGGGGTCGGTGCGCTTGTAGTACTGCCGGACGACCTCCTTGGAGACCTCCCGGCCCTCGTACGCGAAGCGGTTCTCGTCGAACGTCCCCGCGACGTCTGCGACCTGCACCTCGCCGTCCACGTAGAGGCACTCGATTTTGCCGTCCTCGTGCGTGAACCCGGCTTCCTCGGCGCGCTCGGTGACGACCTCGTTCACGCGGCGCGCGAGTCCGTCCAGCTCCTCGATGCTCGCGCGGCCCGCGATGGCGTCGGCCTCCTCGCGGGAGAGGTAGCGGTCCTGTTCCTCGTACTTCGTGGAGAACTCCACGACTGGCTCCGGGAGGCCGACCGGCTCGTCGGGCCACGACGAGAAGTCGAGGTCGAACTCGGCGGGGTCGCGGCGTTTCCGCAGGCTCGACCCGACGGGGACGCTGTTCCGGAAGACGACTTCCAGCGGGACGAGGAAGTTGCCGTCCGCGGCGGCGTGGTAGGCGTCGTAGTCGTAGCCGCCGTGTGTGCCCTCGCTGTCCCCGACGAACGGGAGGTCCGGGACCTGCGTGAGCGCGATCTCCATCTCGGTCGGCGGCTCGTCGGCGTCCGCCAGCGCGACCGTCTCGCCCTCGCTGTCCCGGACTCCTACGTAGTGCGTGGGGACGCCCTCGGTTTCGAGGAGTTCGAAGTTGAACGCGCCCATCGTGCAGAGGCTCGCGCCCTTCCCCGGAATCAGGTCGGGCATCTCCCCCCAGTCGAACACCGAGTAGCGGTCGCTGAACTCGAAGACGCCCCGGCCCAGCGCGTCCCGCGTCGCTCCGGCTTCCACGCGGAGCGCTTTGACGCTCATCATGGGTGTACGCGCGGCGGCGACCACCATGAATCTTTCACTCTCGTGCCCACAACGCCACCGCGCCGCGTCGAGTTGTCCACGTTCGCGCATGGTCTCGAAGGGGTGGCCGCTGTGGCAGGCTTTTTGGCGGTGGCCGCGCTGGACTCGAACATGTCCGACGCCGCCGGCGAGTTCGATTTCGACGTGGTCCCCGAGTCCGACCAGTCGTTCGAGAACGCGCTGGCGAACGCCCGCGACGGCCGCCGCCTCTCCGTCGCGGACGGCATCGAACTCATCACCACCGGCACCGACCGCGACGGCATCGACCCGCGGCGGAAGGAACTCGTCCTCGAAGCCGCCGACCGCCGCCGCGCCGAGGTCGTCGGCGACGAGGTGACGTTCGTCGCGAACGTCAACAACAACGTCACCACGGCCTGCAACACGGGCTGTCTGTTCTGCAACTTCAAGGACACCGCCCAGAACTTCGAGGCCGACGCGCCCGACGACCACGCCGGCTTCACGAAGACGCCCGAGGAGTCGTACGAGGTCGTCGAGGACGCCGTCGAGCGCGGCGCCTACGAGGTGACCTCCGTCTCGGGCCTCCACCCCGCGTTCGGCCTGAACGACGACCACCGCGCCGCCCTCGACCCCGACGACCCCGAGCACAACTACAAGCCGCCCGAGCGCTACACCACGGACCCCCACACGTACGTCGAGCAAATCGAGGCGATGAGCGACGCCGGCGCGCACGTCCACTCGATGACGCCCGAGGAGGCCCACCACGCCCAGCGCGGCGTGGACTGGGACTACCGTCACGTCTACCGCGAACTCGCCGACGCCGGCCTCGACACCGTGCCGGGAACTGCAGCCGAAATCCTCGTCGACGAGGTGCGCGACGTCATCTGCCCCGGGAAAATCGACACCGGCGAGTGGGTCGCCGCGATGGAGGCCGCCGCCGACGTCGGCCTCCCGATGACCTCGACGATGATGTACGGGCACGTCGAGAACGCCGCCCATCGCGTCCACCACCTCGGCGTAATCCGGGACTTGCAGGACCGCACCGGGAACATCACGGAGTTCGTCCCGCTCTCCTTCATCCATCAGGAGACGCCCCTGTACGACCGCGGCGTCGTCGAGACCGGCGCCAGCGACGCCGAGGACGAACTCCTCGTCGCCGTCGCGCGCCTGTTCCTCGACAACGTTGAGCACATCCAGTCGTCGTGGGTGAAGTTCGGGAACGCGAAGGGGCTGAAACTGCTGAACTGCGGCGCCGACGACTTCATGGGCACCATCCTCAGCGAGGAAATCACGAAGCGCGCGGGCGGCCAGCACGGCGAGTTCCGGTCGGTCGCCGACTACGCCGACATGATTTCGGCCATCGGGCGCACGCCCGTCGAGCGCTCGACGGACTACACCGAGCGCCGCGTCCTCGACGTCGACAGCGACACGCTCGGCCCGCAACTCGGCCCGAAAGCCGACGGCACGCCGCTGGTTCCGGACCACGACGGCGACGGCACGCGCGGCGCCGCGAGCGCCGACGACTGATGGTCCGGGGTGGTCGCCAGTGATGGCCACGACGCACGCCGCGATGGGCGTCCTGTTCGCTACGCCCGTCCTCTGGGTCGCGCCCGACGTAGCGGCGCCCGCCGCGCTCGGCGCGATGGCCGGCGGCGTCTTCCCCGACTTCGACGTGGGCGTGCTCGAACACCGCAAAACGCTGCACTACCCCGAGCACTACTGGCCGCTGGCCGCCGCCGCGTTCGCCGCCGCCGTCGCCGCGCCGTCGGTGCTGACGGTCGCCGCCGCGTTCTTCGTGCTGTCGGCGGCCGTCCACTCCGTCACCGACGCGCTCGGCGGCGGCCTCGGCGCGCGCCCGTGGGCGAACGACGACCAGCGCGGCGTCTACTCGCACTACCGCGGCCGGTGGATTCGGCCGCGGCGCTGGATTCGCTACGACGGCGCGCCCGAGGACTTGCTCGCCGTGGTCGTGCTCTCGGCTCCCGGCGTCGCGCTGTACGGCGGCCTCGTGCGCGACCTGACGCTCGCGATGCTCGGCGTCTCCGTCGTCTACACGCTCCTCAGAAAACGCCTCCCGGCCTTCGACCTGGCCTGACTACGGCCGCGGCGCGCCCCCGCCGAGCACCGACTGGAACCGCTCGCTGCCGGCGACCGCGCGCCCGATGCGCTCGCTCACCCACTCGTTCTCCACGCCGTTCTCGGGGAGGAACCGCTCGTAGACCGGCAGGCGCTCGCGGAGCGGCACGCCGCCGTGGTCGGCGATGGCTTCGAGTTCGCGCAGCGCCGGCCACGCGTAGTCGGGGTTGATGTGGTCTTTCGTGACCGGGGAGACGCCGCCGAGGTCCTCGACGCCGCAATCGAGGAGCGCACGGGCGTCCGCGAGGTTCGGCGGTACCTGCACCGCCACGTCCTCGGGGAGGACCGCGCGCGCCATCGCTACGGCGCGCCGCATCGTCTCCCGCTCCGGCGGGTCCTCGGTCCAGCGCTCGTTCGGACTCACCGGCTGGACGATGACCTCTTGGACGTGGCCGTGGCGCTCGTGGAGGTCTCGAATTGCGAGCAGGCTGTCTGCGCGGTCGCTCCAGCCCTCGCCGATGCCCGCCAGAATCCCGGTCGTGAACGGCACACCGAGTTCGCCCGCCACGTCGATTGTGTGGAGGCGCTGCCCGGGGTTCTTCGCGCGCGGGCCGCCGTGGGCCTGCACGTCCGCCGTCGTCTCCAACATTACGCCCATCGACGCGTTCACGTCCGCGACCGTCGCCAGCTGCTCGCGCGTCTGGTCGCCCGGATTCGCGTGCGGCAACAACCCCTCCTCCAAGGCGATTTCGCAGGCGTGCCGGAGGTACTCGTGGATGGAGGCAAAGCCCCACTTGTCGAGTTGGTCGTGGACCGCCGTGTAGCGGTCGTCAGGGTCGTCGCCGAACGTGAACAGCGCCTCCGTACAGCCCGCTGCGGCGCCCGTCTGGCACGTCTCCCGAATCGCTTCGGGACTCATCAGTTCGGCCTCGCCCGGCGGGTCGTAGTACGTGCAGTACGTACACGTGTACCGGCACGCGGTCGTCAGCGGCACGAACACGTTCCGCGCGAACGTCAACTCCTCGGCGGCCTCGACGTCCTCGGGGCGCACGTCGAGGGCGGCCGCCCGGTCCGCGTCCCGAATCTCGACGTCGACACCGTACTCGTCGGCGCCCGGAATCGAACTCACGGCTGCACCTCCCCCTCGTCCTCGCGGCCGCCGTACGCGTCGAGGTTCCGCGCGACGAACGTCACGTACCCCGACAGCGACGCCGCCGACACAACCACCAGTTCCGCGAGACTGCTTGCGCTCGCGGACAGGAAGAGGTTGCTGCCGGCGTAGCCGACGACGCCACCGACGGCCGCCGCCAGCAGCGCGTCCGCAGCGAGGCCAGTCGCGGGCCGCTCGCGGAGCGCGGCCGTCCGGCCGTGGCTTCCCAGCGGCGTGTACGCGTCCGCGAGCGCGAGCAACACCGGCAACACTGCGCCGACCGCCGTCGGCGACGCCGCTCGCGAGGGCACGCCCGCTCCCGCAAGCGCGGCCAGCGCGGCCTGAAAGAGCACCGCCCCCAGCACCGCCAGTCCGAGCAGCGCGCCGACCGCTCGCGCCAGTTGCAACGGCTGCATACCCGTGCGGTCGGTTGGCCGTCGTTTAGCAGTGTTGGTTCCCCAACCCGGCTCAGTGCCGGCCGACGTTTGGCGTCCCGTCCTCGACGGTGACGCGGAAGCCCGCTTCGCGCAGCCAGTCGCCGGCAGCGCCGCTGTCGTCGTGGACGAGTACGTCGAGGAGGTCCGAGCGCTCGTCGACGTCGGCGGCGAGTCGGAACGAGTCCACGGTTTCGACGGACGCCCCGACGGCGTCAGCGGCGTCGACGTGGTCGCGAAACGAGGCGCCGTGGTAGTTGACGCTGAACTCGGGGTGGCGGACGACGAGCGCGTTCGTGCCGCCGCCGCGGCCGGGCGCGACGACGACGTCCCCGTCGGCGTCGAACAGTCGCTGGAGAGCGTCCGGCGTCGCGAGCGCGAGGTCCGCCATCACGACCGCTGCCGGCAGTTCGTCGGCGAGCGCGTCGTTCACGGCGACGGACAGCGGCCGGTCGTCGACTCGTACCGGTGCGTCCACGTCCTGCTCGGGGGGTGCGGTCGCCAGCACGGTCGGCGCGCCGCCGGCCCGCCGCACCGCGTCGAGGACATCGGTCAGCATCGCCGTAGCGAACGCTCGGCGTTCGTCGACGGACAGCAGCGAGGAGAGGCGCGTGTTCGGGTTCGTCGGGTCGAACGGGACGAAGGTTCGCATCCCTCAGCCGAGTTTGTCGTAGCTGTCGCGCTGCTGGAAGTACCAGTAGACGCCCCCAGCCAGCAACAACAGGACGACGAGTGCGGCTGCGACCATGATGATGAGGTCCGTGCGCTGGGCCGAGGACGCCGCGTTCTTCGCGGTGGACTCGGCCTGCTCGGCGTTGCTAATCGCCTGCTCGAAGTTCCCGCCCTCGTAGAACTCGATGGCGTCCTGGAGGTCGCTCTCGGCGCCACTGACGCTGGCGCCCGCGTTCTGAGCGTTCTCGATGGCGGCCTCGGCGTCACTGATGGCGGTCCGCGCCTCCTGGCTCTTCGCGGTGTACGGCCGGGTCTTGTACGTCTCCAGCGTGTTGCTGGCGCCGCCGGGTTGGGCCTGCACGAACTCGGCGTACGTAATCGTCTGCGCGGGGTCGTAGCTCCACGACCACGCGCTCGACGACGGCACCGTGCCGACGATGCTGACTTCGGCGCGCACCGCCCCACTGGACGCCGCGAAGTCGTGGCTCACTGACTGCCCGGTGAGCGTCGCTTCGTCGATTTGGTTGCCGGCGTTGTCGAAGGTCACGACCTGCCACGTGACGTCCGTGAGGTCGGTACTGGCCTGCAGCGTCCACTCCTCGTAGTTCTCGAAGGGGTCTGTGACGGTGAACGTCGTCTCCCGTTGCTCGCCGGACTGCACGCTACCCGGCGCGTCGCCGCTGATCGAGACAGCGGCTGCCGGGACCGCGGCGACAGCGAGGAGGACGACGAGAGCGACCGCGAGTTTAGAACAGCGGTTCAAGCTCATCGTCGTCGTCTTCGACCAATTCTTCCAAGTTCTCTTCGCTTTCGTCACGGATGTCGTCGATGTTGTCTTGGGCTTCGATGGCGACTTCCTGCAGCTCCTTGATGCGCGGGACGTTGTTCACGCCCGACAGCAGGACGACCGACGCGACCTGCTGGGAGTTCGGCACGGGGTAGTCGCCGCCACGAACCTCCATCGAGCCGGTCTGCTCCTCGAGCCACTTGCGGCCGCGCTCGATGCCTTTCCGATTGAGGTACTTCGGCGGGCCGGCGGTGACCAGCAGCGCGCGCTCGGTACCCTCGATTTCGCACGGGAGCGTAAGTCGGCCCAGCGCGGCCTTCCGGACGAGGCTCGTGATGCGGTTCGTCGTCGACGCCGAATCCTCGAACGAGTCGTCGTCGCCACCCGTGAACCGGGACAGCAGGCCGCTGCCGTTGTCCTCGTTGTCGACGTCCTCGGAGGCGTACCCGACCGTGGAGACGCCGCCGCCCGCGAGCGTGTTGATAATCTCGCTGGAGTCGACGACGGACTCGGCGACGTCGCCGCCCTGCTCGACTTCGCCGGCGCCGAAGAGGATGCCGAAGCGAGTGACGATTTCCTCGTTGATTTCGTCGTAGCCGCCCTGCACTGACTCGCCGGACTTGCGCCACGCGTCGTTGTCGAACACGAGGAGGTTGTCGACCTCGCGGACGAACGTCTGGAACGACCGCGCGGCGTTCAGCGTGTAGATGCCGCCCTCGTCGGTGCCGGGCAGCACGCCGAGGCCGTAGACGGGTTCGGTGTAGATGCGCTTGAGGTGTTTGGCGATGACCGGGGAGCCGCCGGAGCCCGTGCCGCCGCCCAGCCCGGAGATGACGAGGAACGCGTCGACCTCGTGGACCGGGATGGAGTCGATTGCACCCTGCACCTCGTCGATGTCCTCCTCGGCGATTTCGGCGCCGAGTTCGTTGTCGGCGCCGACGCCGTGTCCTTTCACGCGGGACTGTCCGATGAGGACGCGATTCTCCTGTGGAACGTGCTCCAAGCCCATGAGGTCGGCTTTGGCGGTGTTGACGGCGACCGCGGCACGCACGATGTTGGAGTCGTGCCGCTTGTCGTACTCGAGGAACTTGTCGAGTATTTTACCGCCCGCCTGGCCGAACCCGATCATTGCCAGTTTCATACGGAACCCTTTGCACACTTAGAGTGGAAACGAGGGTATAAGGCTTTTGCAGACGCGTGTCCGACGGTTCAGCGCCGACGCCGGTTTTCGCCCGACGGAGCGCAGTCGACGGCTCTCTGTCGGGTGCGCTCTCGGCCACACCTCTCGGTATGTTTAAGTTTGACGGGTATCGTCTACGCGCTGACGTGTTCGCCGACGCCGAGGAACGACGCCAGCGTCGTCAACTCGGACTCGTCGACGCCGAACGCCTCGACGTCGTTGTCCTCGACGGTGTTGTCGAACTTCAGCGACCGGTACTGGTCGGTGCCGAACGGCACGAACGGCAGCGGGCCCGCCAGCCGCATCCCGATACCCGCCAGCGGCATCGGCACCGAGAGCACCCGAACGGACTTGCCCTCCGAGCGGTAGACCAGCCGAGTCACGTCCCCGAGGGTCAACACGTCCGGGCCGCCGAGTTCGTACGTCTCTCCCCAGTGCTCGTCGTCCTCCACGGCCGAACCGAGCATTCCGACGAGGTCGTCCACCCAGATCGGCTGGAACCGCGTCTTCCCGCCGCCCGGAAGTCCGGTGACGTACGGCGTCGTGAGTTGCTTCGTGAACGAGACGAACTCCCCGCCCTCGCCGAACACGACCGACGGCCGCACGATGGTGTACGCGAGGTCCGAACTCCGAACGACCTCCTCGGCGCGCCCCTTCGAGCGAATGTACGCCGTCGGGCCGTCCGCGTCCGCGCCCAGCGCGGACAACTGGAGCAGGTACTCGACGTCCGCCTCCTCGGCGGCCTCGACGACGTTCTCGGTGCCGCCGAGGTGGACCTCGAAGTGCCGGTCGTCGCCGCCGCTTGGCTTGAACAGCGGGGACAGCGCCACGAGGTTCACCACCGCGTCGTGACCCTCGACGGCCGACCTGATAGAGTCGTAGGCCGTCACGTCGCCGACGACCGTCTCCACGGAGTCCGGCAGGGCCGCCTCGTCGGGGTGTCGCGAGAGCGCCGTCACCTCGTGGCCTCGGTCGTCGAGTTCGCGGCACAGATGCGTCCCGATGAATCCCGTTCCGCCGGTGACCAGCACGTCCATATCCCCGAAGACGGCCGGCAACTCCCTAAAACTATGCCCGCCCGCGCCGGTAATCTACCGGCGGGAACGACCGCTTTCGGCCTCGGCCGAACTGGAACCCGAAGCCGTTAGTACGTCCGTCGCCGTCGTTCCGGCATGCTCGTCACGCTGGAGGGCATCGACGGCAGCGGCAAGACCACGGTCTGGGAGGCCCTGCGGGACGCCCGCGGCGACGGCTACACGTTCACCCGCGAGCCCACCGACTCGTGGTACGGCGACGCCGTCCGGCGCTCCATCGGCGAGGACGACGCCGACCCGCTCGCCGAACTGTTCCTCTACACCGCCGACCACGCCGACCACCTCTCGCGGGTGATTCGACCGGCGCTCGACCGCGGCGACGTCGTGATTTCGGACCGGTACTCGGACTCCCGGTACGCCTACCAGGGCGTCGCCCTCGACGGCGTCGTCGACCGCCCGATGGAGTACGTCCGCGGCGTCCACCAGCCGTGGACGCGCCCGCCCGACCTCACGCTGTTCTTCGATGTGGACCCCGAGACCGGCGCTGCGCGCGCCGGCGCGACGAACAAATTCGAACAGGTGGAGTTCCTCAGTCGCGTCCGCGAGAACTACGAACAACTGGCCGAGTACGAGCCCGAGCGCTTCGTCCGCATCGACGCCACCCAGTCGCCCGAGGAAGTGTTGGCGGACGCCGAGGACGTCCTCGACCGCGTGCTCGCCGCCGAGTAGCAATGCCCGACGACCGCGACGACAGCGGGTTCTCCCTGAAACTGCCGCCGATTCGCTTGCCGTCCCTGTTCCCGGAGAACTTCCGCATCCTGTGGCCCGCGCCCGGCGACGGCCCCGACCCGCGGGCGTCCCCGCGTACTGTTCTCGCCGTGCTGCTGTTGTTCGACGCCGCCGACGCCGCGCTCGCGCTCACGGTGGATAGCGGCGCCGTCGCAGCCGTCAGAATCGTCGGCGGCGCGCTCGTCGCTGCGACGGCGTTCGGGACGCTCGGAACAGTGTACGTGTGGGAAGCCGTCGCGGCGCTGGCGGGACTGGGCGAACTCACCGCCATCCCGACGCTGACCGCGCTGTTCGTCGTTCGCTTACTCCGGTGAGTCCTCGAACTCCTCGGGGGCGGGAATCCAGAACAGGTCGATAGACCACCCGAGGAAGAACGGGAACGCCCACGTCACGACGATGAGCTGTCCGGGGTCCTCGAACGCGCCCGCGCCGAGTCCGAGCACGCCGAGCGCGAGTGTCGTGGCCACGTAGACGAGCGGAATCAGGATGGCAGTGTACAGCACCGACCCCCAGCGCGTCTTCAGGGTGATGCGGAAGTAGCGCGCGCCTACGGCGGCAATCGCGGTGTGCACGAGCACGATGACGCCGACGCCCGCGGCGGTGACGACCGAGACCATACCCGACGTTGGTGCTCGGCGTGCTTTTCGCTATCGGTAAGTGACTGTGCGGGAACTCTCAGGTATGCACCGCGCTATCGGGGAGCGCCCCCTCGCGGAGACGGCCGTCGACGAGGCGACCGCCCGAGAGCTGTTCCGTGACGTGGTTCTCGCTCGGGAGTTCGACGAGCGCGCGCTCTCCCTCCAGCGCCGCGGCTGGATGCCCGGCTACCCGCCGTTCAGCGGGCAGGAGGGCTCGCAGGTCGGCGCCGCACACGCGATGAGCGACGACGACTGGCTGTTCCCGACGTACCGCTCGAACGCGATGCAGTTGGCGCGCGGCGTCCCCGCAAGCGACATTCTCCTCTTCCGCCGCGGGTTCGCGGAGTTCCACTCCGACCACGACGTCGACAACTTCCCGCAGGCGGTCCCCATCGCCAGCCAACTCCCCCACGCCGTCGGCGCGGGGATGGCGATGAACTACACCGGCGACGAGGACGCCGTCGTCGCGTACTTCGGGGACGGCGCGACCAGCGAGGGCGACTTCCACGAGGCGATGAACTTCGCGGGCGTCTTCGACGCGCCCGTCGTCTTCTTCTGCGAGAACAACAACTGGGCCATCTCCTTGCCCCGCGAGCGGCAGACCGCCAGCGACTCCATCGCCGTGAAAGCCGAGGCGTACGGCTTCGAGGGCGTGCAGGTCGACGGTAACGACCCCGTCGCCGTCTACGAGACAGTGCGAGACGCGCTCGACGACGCCCGCGCGGGCGAACCCGTGCTCGTCGAGAGCCTCACGTATCGACAGGGCGCCCACACCACCAGCGACGACCCCGAGCGCTACCGGCCCGACGAGGAAGCGTTGCCGGAGTGGCGCACCGCGGACCCGCTGGAGCGCTACGAGGCGTACCTCCGCGAACACGGCGTCGTCGACGACGAGTTCGTCGCCGACTGCTGGAGCGAGGCCGAAGCCGAACTCGACGCTGCCATCGACGACGCCGAGGCGGTCGGCGCGCCCGACATGGACGAGGTCTTCGACTACGTGTACGCCGAGCGCACGCCCCGCATCGACGACCAGAAGGCGTGGCTGGAGTCGTACCTCGAAACCCACGACCCGCAGGAACAGGAGTTCTAATCAGGCGGCCGCCAGCGAGACGTACGTCTTCGTCTCGGTCACGCCCGCGACAGTCCCGATTCGGTTCGACACGGTGTCGAGGACGTCCTGCATCTCCCCGCCGTCGACCTCCGCGATGACGTCGTACTTACCCGCGACAACGTGACACGCGACGACGCCGTCGATGTCGGCGACGCTGTCGCGGGCGTCGGCGGCCGTGCCCGCGCCGGTTTTCACCATGATGAACGCGTGAACCATACGCTCCGTTCGGCGGGCGCCACCAAAAGGGTTGTTGCGTGGTAACGCAGCACAAACCTATTTGTCGCTCCCCCGCGTTACCTCGCGTATGCACGTCCTCATCGTCGGCGCCGGGCGCGTCGGCCTCCGAACCGCCCGAATCACCCACAACGAGGGCCACGAGGTCACCGTCGTCGAGAACGACTACGACAAAGCCGAACGCGCCAGCGACGAAGGCTTCGACGTCGTCGAAGGCGACGGCGCCGACGAGGACCCCCTCGAACGCGCCGGCGTCGACGACGCGGACGCGCTCGGCGCGCTCACGGGCGACCTCAACACCAACTTCGTCGCCTGCATGGTCGCCAAACACCACGGCTGCCGCACCGTCATGCGCATCGACGAGGACTACCGCGAGAACATCTACCGCAAGTACGCCGAGGAAGTCGACGAAATCGTCTACCCCGAACGCCTCGGCGCCATCGGCGCGAAGAACGCGCTCCTCGGCGGCAACGTCACCGCCATCGCCGACCTCGCCGAGAACCTCCAGATCGTGCAGTTCGCCGTCACCGAAGACGCCCCCATGCAGGGCTACACGCTCAGCGAACTCGAACTCCCCTCTCGCGCCCGCCTGCTCGCGTTCGGGAAGAACGACGGCGCGCTCGGCCTCCCGCTCCCCGACGACACCCTCGAAGTCGGCGACCGCATCGCCGTCCTCGCGGAGTTCGACGCGCTCGACGACGTCCGCCAAATACTCGTCGGGGACACCGACGCCCCCACGGAGGTGGTGTAGATGGTGACCGCCTACGTCCTCGTGAAAGCCAACACCGGCGAAGCCGACCGCCTCCTCGGTGCTATCGCCAGCATCGACGGCGTCGTCGACGCCCACGTCGTCGCCGGCGACGTCGACGTCATCGCCAAACTCGACGTCGACGAACCCGGCGACGTCAAAGCTATCGCCGCCGACGAAATACAGCACATCGACGGCGTCGAAGACACCGAGACGTACATTTCGATGTAGTACCTTTTGCTGCGGTCGCGCGCCTGCGGCGCGCTCTCTGCTCACGGGCGCGGAGCGCCCGTTCGCACGGCCAGCGAGACCTCCGGTCTCGCTCGGCTGGCAAAAGCTACGCTAAAAGCACTCCTCGCTCCTGCCGGTAGAGCTCCGCTCTACCGAGGTCACGTTCGCTTCACTCACGTGACTGCCGCTCACTTCGTTCGCGTTAGTCGCTCGTCGGCCTCGCGGCTTCGCCGCGAGTGAACCGCTTCGTCCTCGTGAGCGAAGCGAACGAGGGACAAGCAGACCTCCGGTCTGCTCAGTCTCGGGTCCGTTGGACCACTCGCTCGCGGATGCTTGTGTCGGAAGATTGGTCGCTGAAAGAACGAAGCTTCAGGCTGCGACTTATAGCGGTGTTCCTTCGGCGTTCTGCGCGTTCTGCGCGGCCTGCTGGCGCATCTGCTCGACCGTCTCGACGTAGTCGTAGCCGGGGATGACGCCCTGGAACCACGTGCCCTCGACGTAGTTGACGAGCGCGAGCGCGTCGTCGGCCGCCTTCCCGGTGCGGGGAGCGAACGTGATTTCGACGGTGATGTCGCCGCCCTCGCGGGAGACTGACTCGACGTCGACGTCGTTGGCGAGCGTGACGCTGTCGGCGTCGACGACGCGGCGCTCGAACGTGTCGTACCAGCCGTCCTCGACGACGTCCGCCACTTCGTCGTTCGTCGCGGCGTCCAGTGTCGGCACGACGACCGTGATTTCGACCGTGTCGTCCGGGACCGTGACCGTGGCGTCCCAGTCGTTCGTCGTCGGGACGAACTCGCCGTCCGACCGAGTGAGTCGGCCGTGGTCGGCGAACTCCTGCTCGATGTCACTCATTACTCGTTCGGAGGCGGCGCTCGCAGTTGGGTGTTGCGCTCCGGGACTTCGACGCCCGTAAGTAGCGCTGGCGCGCACGTTCCGGCGACTCCCGCGAACCGATGCGCCCCAACTACCGTTCCACAGTGGCCGTGTTCGCGCTCGTCGCCGCCGGCGGGTTCGCGGGCGCGAATATCCGGTACGCGGTTTCGCTGCTCGCGCCCGGCCTTCCCGGCACGCTCCTCGTGAACGCAGCGGGTAGCCTCGCGCTCGGGGTGCTCGTCTACGCGGCCGCCGACAGCGACGCCCTCGGCGAGCGTGCGCGGCGACTCCTCGGCACCGGACTCCTCTCCTCGCTGACGACGTACAGCACGTTCGCCGTCCAGACGGCCGGCGTCTCGCCGGAACTGATGGTCGCGAACGTCGCCGCGAACTACCTGCTCGGCTTCCTCGGCGTCGTCGTCGGGCGCGCGCTCGTCGGACGCTACGGAGGTGGCTCGTGACGGCTCTCCCGCTCCTCCCTCAGATTCTCGTCGGCGTCGGTGGCGCGCTCGGCGCGACGCTCCGGTACGCGCTCGGGGAAACCGTCCAGACCGACGGATACCCGACGAGCACGCTCCTCGTGAACGTGCTCGGCACGTTCGCGCTCGCCGCGCTCACGTTCGCCGGCGCCGGCGACGACGCGATGCTGCTGTTCGGCACGGGTGCCTGCGGGGCGTTCACCACGTTCTCCTCGTTCAGCGTGGACGTCGTCGCCCTCGTGGAGAACGAGCGATTCGGCGCGGCCGCGTTCCACGCGCTCGGAAATCTGGTCGGCGCTGGCGTGGCGATTGGATTAGCGTGGCTGCTGATTGGGTAGCTCGAAGCTACTGAGTTTAGACCCTCAGCTAGCATTCGCGGACCGAGCGGTCCGAAGGACCCGGAAGGTCCGCGATTCACCGCGCGACCGCAGGGAGCGCGGGCCGACGACCGACTAACGCGCCCGGAGGGCGCGGCGGGAGGGAGGAGTGCTTTTAGCGTAGCTTTTGCCAGCGAGCGAGCGAAGCGAACGAGCGCAGCAAAAGGTCCGAGTGCGAGGAGTGGGATTCGAACCCACGTACCCCTACGGGAGCGGGTCTTAAGCCCGCCGCCTTTGGCCGCTCGGCCACCCTCGCATTACGTCGTGGCGGCCGCGGGGAGAAGTCCGTTACGGTCCTACCAGTCGACGGAGAGCGTGCCGTCGCCGTGGGGGTCGGGGGCTATCTCCTCGTCGGTGCGGCGGTCGACGACGTGGATGACGCCGTCGCCTTTCTTCGCGGGGCAGGCGTCGGCGGCGGCGACGTTGTGGTCGAGGTCGTCCTCGTCGAAGAAGTACGAGACGGGGTCGCCCATTCCGGACGCGAGGCTCATCTCCCAGTTCGCGGAGACTTCCGCGCACTTGCCCGCGCCGAAGCACTTGTTCGCCTCGAAGACGAGCTTGTAGGGCTTCTCCTCGACTGGCGGCGCGTCGGATTCGCCGATGTCGCTGGGGTCGACGGTGTCGCTCATTGGTGATATATCGGTGGGCGGCCTGTTTGGTTTTGTCGGTGGCCGTGCGCGGTCACGCCCTGGGAAGCCGGAGGCGGACGCTGTTGCCGCCGAGGTCGCTGGTCGCGAACGTGAGTTCGCCGCCGAACAGTTCGGTCGTCCACTTGACGAGCCAGAGACCGAGGCCGCTGCCGTGGTGGGTGGCGGTGATGTCGCCGTCGCCGGTGACGACGTCGCGTTCGTCGTCGGGAATCGGCGGGCCGTCGTCGTCGACGCGGATGGTCGCCCAGCCGTCGGAGTCGTCGGGCGCGGCGCGCACGCGGACGCGGGGTTCGTCGCTGGGGTTGTGTTCGAGTGCGTTCTCGACGAGCGCGTCGACGGCGAACTGGAGCCGGCGGTTGGCGCGCACGACCAGCGACCCGGGGAGATCGGTCTCGACGCTCGCCGCCGGCCAGTTCCCGCGGTGTTCTTCGACGACGTCGCGAATCAGGGGCACGCAGTCTGTCGTCCGGTCGTCCGCGGTGGACTTCAGGACGGCGTTGATGTCCGCAGCCTCCTCGGTCAGCGTTTCGAGGTCGCGGGCAGCGCCCTCGATGCGGGCGGCGGCTTCGGTGCGGCGGGCGTGTTGTTCGTCGAACTCCGCGAGCAGTTCGGTCGTGTACGCGAGGACGATGTTGGCCTTGTTCCGGAGGTTGTGCTGGAGCACCCGGTTCATCACTTCCAGTCGGCGTTCGGTCCGCGTGATGTCCGTCAGGTCGGTGTAGACGGCGAACCCGTCTGTGGTCGCGCCGTCTCCGACGTACGGGATGCCGCGGTAGAGGAACTCCCGCAGCCCGCAGGCGGTCTCGCGGCGGACGCGCTGGTAGTTTATCTCCCCGGAGAACGTGCGTTCGTCCAGCGCTCGCGCTTCCTCGCGGAGCCACTGCCTCGTTGACGCGGCGGACGACGGGGTCGCCGTCGACGAGTTCGAACTCGACGACGGCGTCCTGGATGTGTTCGATGAGGTGGGCGTACCGGCTCGCGGCGTCCGCGCCGGCCGGCTCGATGTGTTCGTCCACGATTGTCTACCTCTATTTTCGACGAAGGTGCGATAAACGTCTGCGCATCTCGGCAATTGTCTCGAATACTTGGTGAAACCTGCACGAAAGATGTGTGTATTAGCATATATTGTCCGAATGGGAATTGTTTTCTCCGGCGACGAGGGACTGCTCCAACGATGCCGTGTTACCAACCACCACAACCCGGCCCGCGAGCGTCGGCTCGCGCGCTCGCGGCGACGGGGGAACTGTATGAGTTCTGACCAGCCCACGCCGGCAGATGAATCCGACGCCGAGGCCGCCGCGGTGACCGAGGACCGGTCGCTCGCCAACGCCCGCGGAGCCCTCGACGTCGTCCACGCCGCATCGACGACCGTCGACGACCAGCTCGCCGCCATCGACGACCGGACCAGCGAACAGGTCGCGGACGCCGAGTGGGTCGTCGACGAGGTCGGGTCGCTGTCCGCGACTATTCAGGAGATTGCGGCGACCGCGACGGAGGTCAGCGAGCAGAGCGAGCGCGCGGCTGCCGAGACCGCCGACGGCCGCGACGCCGCCCGGGACGCCATCGACACCATGGAAGACGTCCGCGAGGTGAGCGAGGACGTCGTCGCGGAGGTGGACGCGCTCCGCGACCGCATCGACCGCATCGCGGACGCGCTCGCCGGCATCGACCGCATCGCCGACCAGACGAACATGCTCGCGCTGAACGCGTCTATCGAGGCCGCGCGCACGGACGGCGACAACGACGGGTTCGCCGTCGTCGCGGACGAAATCAAGGAGCTGGCGGCCGAGTCACAGGAGCAGGCGGACGACATCGAGGACGCCCTCGACGCGGTCCGGGCGGCCACCGAGGAGACCGTCGCCCAACTCGACGAGGCCGCCGACGAAATCGAGCGCGGCGCAGACCAGACCGCCGACGCCATGGCGAGCCTCGACGCGGTGGCGGAGACCGTCGAGGAGACCGCAGCCGGCATCTCGTCGGTGTCCACGGCGACCGACGACCAAGCCCAGACCACGGAAGCCGTCGCGGAGCGCTGCGAGACGCTCGCCGAGCGCGCGACCGCCATCGACGACGACGTCGCCGCCATCCGCGACGCGCGCTCCGAGCAGACCGCGATGCTCGGGGAGGTCGAGGGCGTGCTCACCGCCGCCGACGCCGACCGCCGTAGGCGGCTGGCCGACGCACCCACGCTCGACACGGGCGTTCCCGGGTTGGACGACCTCCTCGGTGGCGGTCTCGTCGTCGGCGGGCAGGCAGTGCTCCGGTACGACGCGGGCGCCGACGCGGTCGACGGCCTACTCGCTCAAGTCGTCGCGACGGCCGCGACCTCCGGGACGGCGGTGTCGCTGACGCCGCCGCCGACGCTCGACCGCGGTACGCTCGCGAACGCGTTCGCGGCCGCCGACGACTCGCTGGCGGACGCCCTCGACGACGACCGGCTGTTCGTCCTCGACCCGTTCGGCGGCTGGCCCGACGACCGGAACGTCTTCGACCTCCGGGCGTCGTCGCTGGCCGCCGCGAATGAGACGACGGCCGCGCGCCGCGACGCGCCGCTGCTGGTCGTTGGGAACATCGCGGGCGAAGTGGAGATACTCGGCGAGGCGGACGCCCGGGCCGCCCGCTACGAGAACGACGACGGCGTCTTCGACGCCCGAGATACCGTCCTCAACGTCGTCAGCGACATCGTCCCGGAGACGCTCGCGGCGTTCTACGCGGGCGCTGCCGACCAAGTGGTCGCGGTCGCCCGGGACGCCGACGGCCTCGCGGTCGAACGCCGCCGGACACCGACGAGCGACGACGGCACTATCCGCCGGGCCGACGCCCAGTCGAGCCCGCCGTTCGTTCGCGTTCGCGGCGACTGACCCGGGTCAGTCGTGAATCTCGACGGATTCGAGGACGACTTCGCGCTTCGGCTGGTCGTTGCGGTCGGTGTCGACGTTGCCGATTGCCTCGACGACGTCCATGCCGTCCGTGACCTTCCCGAAGACCGCGTGGCGGTCGTCGAGGTGGGGCTGGGCGTCCAGGGTGATGAAGAACTGGCTGCCGTTCGTGTCCGGGCCGGAGTTCGCCATCGAGAGGACGCCGGGGCCGTCGTGTCGGAGGTCGTCGTGGAACTCGTCGGCGAACTCGTAGCCGGGGCCGCCGCGACCGGACTCGGTCGGGTCGCCGCCCTGAATCATGAAGCCCTCGATGACGCGGTGGAACGCGACGTCGCGGTACAGCGAGTCGCCCCGGACTTCGCCGCTCTCGGGGTCCTCCCACGTCTTCGTGTCGGGTGCGGGGTCGGCGCCGGCGGCGGGGTCGTCCTTCGCGAGCTTGACGAAGTTCTCGACCGTCGTCGGCGCTTTCTCGTCGTACAGCTCGACCTCGATGTCGCCCTCGCTCGTGTGGAGGGTCGCCTTCTTGGTCATACCCGAGAAGAGGCGACGAACTCGGATAACGCTACCTACTCGGAACGACTAGAACGAGCAGAGGTCCGCGAGCAGGCTCTCCGCGCGCCCGCTGGCGATGACGTCGGCGGCGGCTTCGATGCCCTCGTCGATGGAGTCGGCGTCCTCGCGGGCGTACATGCGCAGCGCCGCGTTGAGTTTGATGGCGTCCGCGAACTGGTCGCGGCGCTCGCCCGCGAGCACGTCCGCCGTGATTTCGGCGGACTCTCTGGCGACGTTGTCGACTTCGAGGTCCGCGCTCTCGATGTCCATCCCGTAGTCGTCGGTCTCGATGGTGAAATCCGCTAAGTCCTCGCCCTCACTCCACTCCGCGACCGTCGTGGAGCCGGGGCGAACGTCGTCGTATCCCTCCATCCCTTGGAACATGAGCACGCGGTCGAAGCCGACCTCCTCGCTCTCGCGCGCGGTCTCGACGACCTTCTTCGCGAACGCGAGGTGGTAGAACGAGCCGAGGTGGACGTCCGCGTTCGCGGGGTTCGCGAGCGTCTCGACGGTGTTGACGAACGTCCGTACGCCCACGTGGTCGCGGCGGTCCCACAGCGCGTCCACGACGGGGTTGAAGTTCGGCTGGTAGTAGAACCCGAAACCGTGCTCGTCGACCATTTCGGCGGACTCCTCGGGTTCGAGGTCGGTGCGCACGCCGAGTTCGTCGAGGACGTGCTTGTAGGCGTCCTGCTTCTGCGTCGGCACGCGGTCGCCGGAGTGGACGACGACGGGCGTCCCGGCGGCCGCGGCGACGACGCCAGCGGCGACGCCCAGAATCGCGGAGTCGCCCTTCCCGTCGTAGTTCGCGCCGCAGTCCACGGGGTCGGCGTCGGGTTCGGCGGCGACGACGCTCTCCCGGCGCATCACGTCGACGTACGCGCCGAGCTCTTCGCCGTTGTTGCGCTTCCAGCGGTTCGCCAGCCAGAACGCACCCAGCGTCGTCTGGTCGGGGTTCAAATCGAGGATGCGCTCGAACGCCTCCGCGGCCTGGGCGCGCGACATGTCCTCGGCGGACTTCGGCCCGGAGCCGACGACTTCCGTCATCAGGCGCTGCAACGGCCACTCGCCGTACGAATCGCTCATGGCAATTCGTTGCATCTCCACCGGCGTAAATCCACCCGGTTTCACTGGCAGACTCTCGCCCGACGGGAACCGGTAAACAGTAGCCGACGCAGTCCCAACGACCCCCTAATGGCTGCCGCCGACTGGCGCGAACGCGTCGACGACGTGGACGCACGCCTCATCGACGAGTACCAGAGCGGGTTCCCGATTCGGGAGCGCCCGTTCGAAGTCGTCGCCGACGACCTCGGAATCACGGAAGCGGACGCGCTCGAACGCGTCGAGCGCCTCTACGAGAACGGCGTCTTCCGGCGGTTCGGCGCGGTCCTGAACCCGCCGGTCGTCGGGTCGTCGACGCTCGCAGCGGTGCGCGCGCCCGCCGACCGCTACGACGAAATCGCGGACGTCATCAACGGCTACCAGCAGGTCAACCACAACTACCGGCGCGCCCACGAGTACAACCAGTGGTTCGTCGTCACCGCCGGCAGCCGCGAGAAGCGCGACGAGATTCTCGCGGACATCGAGGCGGAGACGGGCTGTCAGGTGCTGAATCTCCCGATGCTCACGGACTACTACATCGACCTGGAGTTCCCCGTGGTCAACGGCGACCGGTTCGCCCGGGAGACGAGCGCGGAGCGCGAGTCTCCGAACGAGCGAGCGGAGACCGAAGGGAGCCGCGAGCAGCGCGAATCCTTGGACAGGACGGACGTCTCCGCGACCCGCATCAGCGAGGACGCCGCCGGCGACCTGTCGCAGCTGGACGCCGACCTCCTGCTCGCGATACAGGACGGCTTCCCGCTGTCAGCGACGCCGTACCGGGACATCGCGGACGCCATCGGCGCGCCCGTCGAGGACGTTCTCGACGCCACCGAGCGCTTGCTCGCGGACGGCTGCATCAAGCGCGTCGGCTGCGTCGTCAACCACGTCGTCACCGGCTTCGACGCCAACTGCATGGTCGTCTGGGACGTCCCCGACGACGAACTCGACGAGCGTGGCGTCGAAGTCGGCGAACTTCCGTACGTGACGCTGTGCTACCACCGGCCGCGCCGCCCCGAGCAGGACTGGCCGTACAACCTCTTCACGATGATTCACGGCCGCGAGAGCGACGCCGTCGACGAGAAAATCGACGAACTCGCCGCCGAACACCTCCCGTTCGACCACGAGCGACTCTACTCCGAGGAGACGCTGAAGCAAACGGGCGCGCGCTACGACGACTTGGTCGGCGAGTAGCGGCTGCTCGCGGGGAGACGGCACGCAGAATTCGGGTGGCGTTCGACGCCGATGCGGTAACGACTCCGCGCCGCGGCTACTCGCGCGCCGTGGTGTAAAGCACCGGCGCGATGACGAGCAGCGCGACGCCGAGGAAGCGGTACGTGAACGGGTCGCCGCCGAGCTGCGAGCCGGGCGTCACGAAGAAGACGACGCCGAACAGCGTCGCGTTCAGAGCCACGAGCTTCCGGGAGCCGAGTGGGATGGTGCCGACGATGGACAGCGCGAACAGGACGAGCAGCGCGTGCCCGACGTGGTAGCTCACGAGGAAGTCGTCGACGAGGGGCAGCGGTGTGAACGCCATTTCTGGCTGGATTTCGCCGCGAAATCCCCTTTAAGGTTCCGTTCCGCCGCCCGGACCGGTGAGGTCGAGGGGGCGAATCCACCCGTACCACACCACTAGCGCCATCGACGCGTAGCCGACGGCCCACACCACCGCGCCGACCGTCGAGAAGCCGGCCTGATGCAGGAAGTAGTTCGCGACGCCGGGAATCACGACTCCGGCGGCGATGACGGCTCCGAGCGCCACGCGTGAATCCATACGCGTCCGTTCGCGCTCCGTCCGCGTCAAAGCCCCGGTTCCGGACTCGCGCTCGTTACAATCTACACGCGGCCTACTGGCTACGCGCGGTATCACTCGGAGAATGTGCTGGCTGCGGCGAGCGCCGCGACGCGCCAGCGGGGACACTGAAACCCGCGACGCCGAGGCCGGAACGAAGTGGGGCGTTGGGGGCAGTCGGCCTCGGCGATCAGCGGGGGGAGGGACCAACGGGCACCGGGGGTGGGTCGGCGCCCACCTTCCCGTACCCGCCCATCCCTACTCAAAGCGACGCGCAGTCGCAGCGCGTGCAAAAGCCCTACCCGACGAGTTGGCGCGCCATCCACTCCTCGCTCGCCTGCCCCAGCATCGACTCCCAGTCCGGGAACGACGTGCGCGCCGCCACGTACTCGTCGAACGCCGCCTCGTCGATGGCCGCGAAGTCCGACCGCGTCGCCACCTCCCACTCGCTGTCGTCGAGGAACCCCCGGAACGTCGCCGCGTCCGTGTGCCGCCCCATGAACGCCGGCGTGAACAGCTCGCCGAGCGCCGCGTCGTCGCCGCTCAGCGCCGTCGCCCGCTCGTGGAGGTCGTCCACGAGCTCGGTTACGTCGTCGGTCATGGATGGGTAGTGGCGGCGAGCAAGCAAAACCGTTCGGGAGAACAGCGACTCCTACGCGGGTGAAATCGCGGAGGAATTGGAGTGGGCCAGTCCGGATTTGAACCGGAAGCTTCCACCTTATCAGAGTGGCGCTCTACCTAATTGAGCTACTGGCCCGAACGCATCCCGACGTTTGCCGCTGGTACAATTAAGGGTTTCCTTTCTACAGCGCGCCGTCGTGCGTTACCGGGTGTCGGCGTCGTCGCCGTCCTCGAATTCTACGTCGTAGGAATCCTCGTCGAGGTCGATGGTATCGTCGTCGCTGCTGCTCGTGGTGCTGGAGCCGAACGGGCCGCTACCGCCGCTGCCGTCACCGCCGCCCATGCCGGCGAACGGGCCGGCGCCGCCGTCGTCGCTGCCGCCGGGGAAGCCGAACGTGTAGACGTTGCCGGTGGCGAACCCGCCGGTCTTCTGGTCGAGTTTGGGCTTGATGACCCACTCCTTGACGGCGTAGCGGAACGGGTACCGAGTCAGCGGGAAGACGAGCAGGAACCCGAGCGCGTCCGTCAGGAGGCCGGGCGTGAGCAGGAATGCGCCGGCGGCGATGAGGAGGCCGCCGTCCACGAGTTCGTCTGTCGGGGTCTTCCCTTGCGCGAGCGAGCGCTGGATGCGTTGCAGGGTGTGACGGCCTTCCGCGCGCACGAACAGCGTGCCGAGCAGGGCGGTGAGGACGACGAGCGCGACCGTCACCTGCCAGCCGACTTGCCCCGCGACGAACACCAAGAAGAGGGCGTCCGCGAGCGGGACCACGAGCAGCGCGAGGAACAGCCACCGGAGTCGGGGCATACGCCGGGGTAGCCGACGGCGATTCATAGCCTTTCTGTTGGGCGGGGCGGCGTTCGCCCGTGTCGAAACGGTTTCCCGGGTTCGCCGCCCAGCGAACGTATGGACGAGTCCGCTGACGTGACGCGCGTGGAGTGGCGCGAGTGGGGCGACGAGGCGTTCGCGGAGGCCGCCGACCGCGACGTGCCGCTGCTGGTGTCGCTGGTGGCGTCGTGGAGCGACTGGTGCCGGCAGATGGACGAACGGACGTACGCGGAACCGCGCATCGCGGCGAACGTCAACGACGACTTTGTGCCGGTGCGCGTGGACGCCGACCGGCACCCGCGCGTGCGGGAGCGGTACAACATGGGTGGGTTCCCGTCGACGGTGTTCGTGACGCCCGAGGGCGAGCACATCGCGGGCGCGACGTTCCTCGAACCGGAGGGGTTCCGGCAGGTGCTCCAGCGCGTCCGCGAGACGTACGACGAGAAGGGCGAGGACGCGGGGAGCAAGCCGCGCGCGCTCCGCGGCGGTGAGCCGCCGGTCGGCCCGGTGAACGGCGACATCGAGCGACTGCTGGCGGGCCAACTCGGCGAGCAGTTCGACACCGAGCACGGCGGCTGGGGGACCGACGAGAAGTTCCCGCTGCCCTCGACAATCGAGTTCGCGCTCAAGCGCGAGCGCGACCAGGCGCTGCGCACGCTCGACGCGGTGCGCCGGAACCTCTCGGACGACGTGGACGGCGGCTTCTTCCGGTTCGCGCACGGCCGGGACTGGTCGGACGCCCAGCGCGAGAAGGTGCTCGCGGAGAACGCCAGCCTCCTGCGGGCGTTCGCGTCGGCGTATCTCCACACGGGCAGCGAGGACTACCGCGAGCCCGCCGAGCACACCATCGACTACGCGACGGGCACGCTGTGGACGGGCGAGGCGTTCGGCGGGAGTCAGGCCGCCGGTGAGTACTTCGACGCGGACGCCGACGACCGCGCGAGCAAGGCAGAACCCCCTGTCGACGAGACGGCGTACGCGGACGTGAACGCGCTCACCGCCGACGCGCTGCTCTCCTTTGCGGCGTACACGGACGACGACACCGCGACCCGGTACGCCGAGCGCACGCTCGACTACCTCCGGGAGACGCTCGTCGACGGCGCGACCGTCCGGCACTTCGACGACCCCGACGCCCCGACGGGCCTGCTCGCGGACCGCGCTCGCGTCGTGCGGGCGTTTGCGACGGCCGCGCAAGTGCTGGGCGGCGACTACCTCGAAACCGCCGTTACCGTTGCCGACGCGACTATCGACGACCTGCAGGACGCGACCGGCGCGTTCCTCGATGGCCCGCTGGAGGGCGCGGGCTTGCTCGACGAGCCGCTTCGCCCCATCGATGACACCGCGGTGATGGCGGACGCGCTCGTCGACCTCCACTACCTCACGCGCGAGTCGCGCTACCACGAGGCCGCCTCGGACGCCGTCGGCGCGTTCGCGGGCGCCGCCGAGCGAATGGGGCCACAGGTCGCGGCGTACGGCACTGCCGCGTCCCGCGTCGTCGCCGGCCCGCTCGTCGTCGAAGTTGCGGACGACGCCGGCAGCGATCTCCACCGCGCCGCGCTCCGCATGGCCGACCACGAGAAGGTCGTCGTCCCGAACGCCGACGGCGAGTCGGGGACCGCGTGGCTCGTCGACTCCGACGGCACCACCGACGCCGTCGACTCCCCGGAGGCGCTCGCGGACCTCGTCGCGGACGCTCAATAGCACTCGGGAGCCCACGGACACCGAACAGCCCTCTCTAAATCGGGTTTCAAGGCGGTTCGCGCCGTATCCGGTGGTGATGGCCCGCGAGCAATCCGACGCCACGGTCGACCTCGACGAACTGCTGGACGACCTCCCGTACATCGAGGCGCGGCCGCCCGAACCACCCGAGCGGACGGAGTGACCCCGCTGACGCGACTGTAAACCGTCGGTGCGTTTTTGACGGCGGGCCCGCAAGCGGGAACGAAATGGCTGACTTGAGGGACCTCGGCCTCTCGGAGTACGAAGCGAGCGCGTACCGCGCGCTCCTCCAAACGGGGCCGGCAACCGCCAAGGAGTTGTCCGCGGAGAGCGGCGTGCCGATGGGCCGCATCTACGACGTGCTCGGGAGCATCGAGTCACAGCACCTCGTGCGCAGTCAGGCCGCAAGCCGCCCGAAGAAGTACGTCGCCGTCGAGCCCGAGACCGCCCTCGACCGCCTGCTGGAGGACCGCAAGCGCGAACTCCGCGAGAAAGCCGACCAGTACGAGGCCGTCGTCGACGAACTCGAAGCCGACCTGCGGACGCCCTCCGAACCCGAGGAGGGCTTCTGGACAGCCGCACTCGGCCCCGAGGGCTCCTTGGACCTCCTGCTCGAACGCATCGACGCCGCCGACGACTCGGTCCGACTGGTCGCGGGCTTCGAGTCCACGAGCTTCGAGGTCGCGGACACCACCAGCCGCATCGTCGACCACCTCGAAGACGCGCTCGAACGGGGCGTCGACGTCTCCGTGCTCATCTCCCAAGAGCTGTCCTCGAACATCCCCGACGAGGTCAACGAGCGCTACGTCGCCGTGCTCGCCGAACACCCCGACTACGAGGTCCGCATCGGCCCCACGGTCGAGGGTAACGTCACCATCGTCGACGACGCCGAGGTCTGTCTGGAAGTCACCAACCCGGTCGAGCCCGACGAGTCGTTCGCGATGATAGACCTCCACGACTCGACGTTCGCCGCGGATGTTTTCGAGGTGTTTGCGGAGACGTGGACCGACGCCGCGACGCTGGACTGACGAACGACCCGAGAAATAGTTCCGTCGCGCTACGCGTCGACTTCTTCCGCTAGCGTTCCGAACTCCGCGATGCGCTCGGCGTGAGCGTTGTGCTGGTGGATGGACTCGTCGTTGGACTGCTTCATCGTCACCACGGCGTCGTCGTCGAAGTCGAACTCCGCGACGACGCCCTCGGCCATCGAGCGCACGCAGTCCTCCACGAACTTCGCGTTCGCGTGGGCGGCGTACGTCATGTGGTCCTCGTCCGGGCGCTTCGCGAGGTTGTAGATGCGCGCGCTCATCGAGTCGCGCGCGACCTCCACGAGTTCCATCAGGTCGACGTCCGGGTCGCCGGAGGTCTCGACGGTGAGCGTCGCGTGCCCGCGCTGGCTGTGACCCGCCTGTGGCACCTCCTGCAGGAACTCCCGGACGGAGTCCTCGCCGACGCCGAGGTCGGCGAGCTTCTCGCGGGCGTGCTGGCTCATCATCTGCTGGCTGCACGGACAGACGGTCATGCCGACGACGCGCGCGCCGATTTCCTCCCGGGTCGGCTCGCCCTCCTCGGCGGTCGCCGAGGCGATGATGTCGACGGTTCCCTGCGTCTCGCGCTCGCTGGCGGGCGTCTCGTCGCGAATCATCAACTCGGCCTCCATCTCGACGGTCGCCGTCGTCGTGTACTCGTGTTTCTCGAGGAGGCGCTCGGCGGTCTCCCCGCACATCTCCTCGACGCGGTAGACGGGCTCGGAGACGGCGTCTTCGAGCGTCTCGTCGATGACCTCCATGTTCCGACTCATGTCGATTCC
This sequence comes from Halobacterium sp. CBA1132, assembly GCF_001485535.1. Taxonomy (NCBI): domain Archaea; kingdom Methanobacteriati; phylum Methanobacteriota; class Halobacteria; order Halobacteriales; family Halobacteriaceae; genus Halobacterium; species Halobacterium sp. CBA1132. The sequence goes on along the minus strand of NZ_BCMZ01000001.1, from coordinate 2,061,985 downwards.
CTTCCGGCCCTGCGGGAGGTCGACGTACACCTCGAACTCCGCGGTCAACACGATGGGGCGCTTGTCCTCGCGGGCGATCTTCACGAGTTTCTCGACGCCTGTCACGCCGACCTGACTCAACCCGACTGCAACCTCCGGCTCCGTCGCCTGTACGTCCGGCAGCTGCTGGCTCATTACCCCGTGGTTGGGCTGGTAGCTCACTAACCCTTTCCGTTCCGGCGACCCCCTCTCGTTCGCCAGCGGCTACTTCAGTTTGTTCAGCGCTTGGAAGAAATCAGAGTCCGGGCCCGCGACGCGCGCCGGTTCGTCCGCTGCCTTGACGGTGACGACCTCCGGCGTCTTCACGCGCTGGCGGTTCGACCCGTCGCTGGAGACGACGGCGTACTCCGGGCCGTCGACACGAACGGTCACTTCGCCGCCGGCCGGCGTCAACAGCGGCGGCATCGGCTCGCTCGAACACATCCCGTTGACGACGAACGCGTCCACGGTCGGTTGCACGAGCGGGCCGCCCTCGCTGAGGTTGTACGCCGTGCTCCCGGTGGGTGTCGCAATCAGGACGCCGTCGGCGTGCGTCGCCTCGAACAGCGACCCGTCCACGCGCACCTCGAGGTCGATGCCGTGGCCGTGCCCGCGCTGGTCGCCCTGAATCACGACCTCGTTGAGCGCGGGCGTCAGCGACCACTCGCGCTCCCCCGACGCCGCCGCCCGCGGCACCTCGCGGTGGCGCACCTCCCCGGTCTCCCGGTAGCGCTCGACCTCGCGGCGGACTGCCGAGACGGCGTCCTCGGGCGCGACTGCGTTCAGGAAGCCGACCTCACCGAGGTTCACGCCGAGGACCGGCGTCGACCCCGCGCCCCGCGCCGCGAACAGGAACGTGCCGTCCCCGCCGATGCTCACCACGAGGTCGCAGGCGTCGAACTCCGCGACCTCGTGGCCGCCGCCGTCCAGAGCGTCCGCCGTCGCCGTGTCCAGCCACACCGCCACGTCCTCGCCGGTGAGCATCTCGCGGACGTCCGCAGCGAGATACGCGGCCCGCGAGTTCCCCCGCTGTGCGACGATTCCAACGCGCATACGCTCACTCGGGGTGCCGCACTTGAAAAACCCGCGGGCGGCGGAAACTACTTTTCGCTGTGTCCCGACCACCCGGACATGGAGCCGACGGCGCAGTGCGCCGCGGTACGGAGGCGTCATCGTGGCTGACGAGGAGGACGACGACTGGTTCGAGAGCGCGTTCCGGGACGACGAGGACGCTCCGGACGACCAGCAGGCGTCCGACAGCGACGCAGCCGACGAATCTGTGGACGACTCTGAACCGGACAGCCCCGACGCCGAGGACGACGAGTTGGCGTCGGACGGCGAACAGGAGTCCGACTTCGATGCTAGCGCTGACTCGGACGACGTGGGCGACTCGGACACCGACACGCCGCCGACGGGTCCCGCCGGGGAATCACCCGACGGACCCGATGCTGAGGAGCCACCGAGTTTCGGCGACACCGATATATCCGCGCCCGACACCGGCGACGGCGACGTCGACGACTTCGCGGCGGCGTTCGGCGGAGGCGGTGGCGGCGGTGACTTCGACGGCGGCGGTGATGACGACGACCTCTTCGAGGACGACTTCGCGGCGGCGTTCGGCGGTGGCGGCGGCGGTGGCGGCGCCGGCGCGGCGCCCGGCGGCGAGGACGACTTCGGGTTCGACCTCGACGGCGACGTCGGCGCCGGCGGTTCGGGCGGCTTCGAGGAGGACGAAGAATACGAGTCCGACATCCCGCGCATCGACTTCGGCATCGAGGGACTCGACGAGATGGTGCAGGGCGGCGTCCCCGAGCGCTCGCTCATCGTCGCCATCGGCGGCGCCGGGACCGGGAAGACCACGTTCGGCCTCCAGTTCCTCCACGAAGCCATCCGGAACGGCGAACGGGCCGTCTACATCACGCTCGAAGAGTCCCGCCAGCGCGTCGTCCAGAGCGCCACCGAGAAAGGCTGGGAGTTCGACCGCCACACCGAGGAAGGCAACCTCGCGGTCATCGACATCGACCCCATCGAGATGGCCAACTCCCTCACGAGCATCCGCAACGAACTTCCGACCCTCATCGAGGAGTTCGGCGCCAGCCGACTCGTCCTCGACTCCGTCTCCCTGCTGGAGATGATGTACGACGACCAGTCCGTTCGCCGCACCGAAATCTACGACTTCACGAAAGCGCTCAAGGACGCCGGCGTCACCACCATGCTCACCAGCGAAGCCAACGAAGACAACGCCTTCGCCTCCCGCCACGGCATCATCGAATACCTCACGGACGCCGTCGTCGTCCTCCGCTACATCCGCCCGGAGGACTTCCGGGAGACCCGCCTCGCCGTCGAAATACAGAAGATTCGGGACGCCAACCACTCACGGGAGACTAAGCCCTACGAGATTACCCATCAAGGTATCTCCGTCTACCGGCAAGCGAATATCTTCTGAGGGCGCTTTTGCGCTGCGGGCCGCCTACGGCGGCCCTCGGCAAAACCGACACCAAAAGCACTCCTCCTTCGGTTCGTTCGCTACGCTCACTCCCCTCAGTCGTCGGCCCGCGAGCCTCCGGCTCGCGGTGAACCGCTTCGTTCGGGTCCTTCGGACCGCTCACTCGCGGATGCTGGTCGCTACCGGCTGCGTAGGTTCAAGTAGGAGAGCGGGACCAACCCCGGGCGTGACCTGAACCCAGCGCAGGTCGGTCGAGGCGGGAGTGCGGCACACCGGCCTGTGGACGTTCGCGCCGCCTGTTCGCAAGAGATACACGACAGCATCGGCAAGCGAGCGGCTTGAAAAGCCCGAGCGAAGCCGTTCACCGCGCGACAGCAGGGAGCGCGGGCCGACGACTGAGCGGAGCGCGATAGCGCGAAGCGAAGGAGGAGTGCTTTTAGCGTAGCTTTTGCCGAGCGAGGCGGCAAAGCCGCCGAGCGCAGCGCAAAAGGTACTATCGGACGATGGTGACCGGCACCGGCGAGCGCCGCACGACGCTCTCGGCGACGCTGCCGAGGAGGATGCGGGAGACGCCCGAGCGGCCGTGGCTCCCCATCACGATGTGGTCGAAGTCGTTCTCTTCGGCGTACTCGACGATGGCGCGGCTCGGTCGACCGACTTCCGTGGTCGTGTCGAGTTCGTGGTCGTACTCGTCGGCGGTCGTCTGGGCTTCGTCGAACAGTTCCTCGGCGGCGTCTTTGGCCTGCTCGAACCACTCCTCGGAGTAGCCCGGAACCGTCGCCTGCGCGGTGTACCCTGCTTCGATGGGGTCGATGACGTTGATGGCGGTGATGTCGGCGTCCTTGAAGTGTTCGAGGGCGTATTCGAGGGCTTCGGTGGACTGCTCGGAGCCGTCGACGGGAACGAGAATCTTCGTCATGGTGTCGACTCGACGTTGACCAGCCCGGGTGAAAATTCTATGGGCCGAGGACCGCCCGACGGGGCGTCCCTCGTCAGTCCCGGCCGTGTCGCGTGAGGCACGTCGGCAGTCCCTGAATCTCGACCGGCTCGGAGTTGTCCGGCGAGTAGACGACCATCTGTCCCTTCTCCATGTAGGGGACCTTCGACTGCAGCGACGACGGGATGTTCACGGCGTTGATGGCGTCCTCGTCCCCGAGATTCAACACGACCGTCGTGTTCACCTGCTTGAACACGGGGTCGGCGACGTCCTGGGGGTCCTGGGTGATGAGGAACAGGCCCAGGCGCTCCTTGCGGCCCTGTTTGGCGGCCTCGGTGAACTTCCCGACGACCTTGTTCGCCTGCACGCTGTCGGCGTCCGCGAGGAAGTTGTGGGCTTCGTCCATCCCGACCACGAGCGGCGTCTCCTTGATGGTCTCGTAGCGCGGGTCGTTCGAGAGCTTCTGGTCGACGAGCAGGCTCGACACCGCCAGCACTACCGTCTCGGCCGCCCGCGAGTTGCTGATGTGGTAGGTCGGCACCACCGACAGCCGGCCCGGGCGGACGAACTGTCGGTCCTCCACGAGCTCCGTAATCGGGCGCGCGTCCTGGTCGAACAGCCCCGACGGCATCCCGTGGACGCGCCGCAGCACGGCCTCGTAGGTGGCTTCGTGGACGCGCCCGGACTCGTCGAGCTCCTCCTTGAGCGCGGGGTCGTCGAGGAACGAGCAGAACTCCCGGTAGGTGCCGTCCTGTCCGTGATTCTGGAAGAAGCGGTCGAGCAGCAGGTGGAGCGCGCCGTACTGGTTGTCGTTGAGGCCGCTGGACGCGACCAGCCACGGGTTCGAGCGCACCATCGAGAACGGAATCGTGAACTCGACGCGCTCGGCGTCGTGGTGGTCGGCGGCGTACGACGCGGACCCGACCTTCGGCACGAACGCCACCGTGTCGTCGTGCCCGCCGTGCGCCAATCCTTGCGTCTCCCAGCGGCGCTCGTCGCCGGCGTCCGCGTCGGGGTTGTCGTCGTGCATCTGCGCGTACTCGTCCTGCGGGTCGAACTGGACGACCGCCATCCGGCGCTCCGCGCCGCCCGCGTCGACGGGGTAGCGGCGGTCCTCGTGGAGGTACTGCCGCAGCACGTTCTTCGCGGAGTGGGTCTTCCCGGAGCCGGTGCCGCCCGCGACGAGCGTGTGCCGGAAGACCAGCGGGTCGCCGGCCTCGTAGTCATCTTTCACGCGGTAGTCGATGGTCGGCGGTTCGGCGGCGGTCCGCACTTTCTCACCGCCGACCGAGAGGTGGCCGAGGAAGACGCCGTCCTCCGGAATCTTCAGTCCGGTCTTGATTTCGGTGGCGTCGTCGGCCGCCCGCACCACCGTCTCGGGCTTGGGCACGCGGTCGGCCATCCGGCGTTTGAGGTCGTCTCCATCATCGGACTGCGTCCGATTGCCTGAGGGACTTCGTCCCTCTCTGTCGTGGTAGAGAACCGCGACGGGGTCCAGTTCCGCGAGGAACTTGTAGTCCTGCTCGTCGACGCTCTCCGAGCGCATCGCGCGCCGCGCGTGAATCTCGGTGGCGTCGTCGCTCTGGAACGCCTGCACGTACTCCAGTCCGGTAATCTTGCAGAACAGCTTCTCGCCGCCGGGGTACGGCGCGACGAGGTACGAGCCGAGCCGGACCGACGACCGGTTGCTCGCGGTGACGTAGGCCTTCAGCGCGGTCTCTTGGCCGTCCTCGTGGATGCGGAGGCCCTCCGAGACCGCGAGCGCGCCGAGGCCGTCGTCGCTGCCGGTGTCGTCGAGGTCCGGGCGTTCGAAGTCGTCGGCGGCGTCCGTCTCCGCAGCGTCGCCGGCGTCGTCGCCGCCGTCGTGGTCCGCGAAGTCCCCGAGGTCGCTCATGCTTTCTGAGTGGCGGGCCGCGCACTAACCGCTTTCCCTCCCTGTCCGCGTGCTTATGCCCGTCGCGTCCCTACGGCCGGGTATGTTGTTGGTGCGCGGTTCGGCGGCCGGGACGACGTTGACGGGGACGCTGTACGAGCGCGGCGAGGACGCGCCGTCGTTCAAGGGTGCGCCCGACGAGGCGGCGCCGTACGTCTGGGTCTGTGACGAGTTCTACGCGGTGGAGAGCGGCGGGAGTGTCCAGCAGGTCGGCGGACAGGACGTCAACGTCGCCTTCGAGTCGCCGATGCCGCGCGGGTTCGACACGCGCGAGCAGGCGCTGGAGGCGGCCCGCGAGCACGTGCGAACGCAGTTCGCGCGCATCGGCGTCGACCCCGAGGACGTCGATATCGAGGTCGAACCGGAGCACGAAGTCGACGCCTAGGCGTCGGTGTAGTTGTCGAACGCGCGCACCGCGATGCGGGCCGAAAGGGCCGCGAGTAGTCCGACGAGGAGTACGCCGACAGCGAGCGCGCCGACGTGGACGGCGGCGTCGGCGACGCCGAGGGCGTTGGCGAGTGCGCCGGCCGCGAACGGTATTTGGACGGCGGTAGCGATGCCCGCGGTGAACAAGAATACGAGCGTGTAGACGCCGAACGCCCACATCGAGGGGACGACGACTTCGCGGCTGCGGCTGATGTTCGTGGCGTCGTACTTCGGATACGTCGTCCCGACGCCGGCCGCCAGCGCCGCGGCCAACACGGGGAGGACGACGGCTGCGGCGACCGTACACGCGATTGCGACCGGGGAGAGCGGGCTGACGACGGCGAGCGCGCCCGCGACGGCTGTCGTGAGCGGGACGCCGAAGACGGCGCTAGCGACGACGAGTCCGCCGACGAACTCGCGGCCGGAGACCCCGGACGTCGCGGTGACCGGCAGCACCGCGCCCTCGTCGCCGAGCGGGTTGAGCGTGAACGCGGCGCCGGTCATCCACGCGCCGTACAGCGCGATCGACGGCGGGAGTGATGAAGTGACGCGGCCGGCTTCGATGCTCGCCTGCACCGGTGTTACGAGCAGGAACGCCGGGTAGGCGACGAACACGAGTCGAATCGGTGCGCGGCGGGCGCGCAGCCAGCTCTTTCGCGCGACCCACGCGCGCTGGCGGCCGACGAGCCGGTCGAGGCGGCCGCCGGCGACGGAGTCGGTCTCGCGTTCGCCGGCTTCGACGCTCTCGGTGTACCAGCGCCGCTCGGAGAACCGGACGCTGGCGAGCACGCCGCCCGCGCTGAGGACGACCGAACCCACGAGGACGCCGGCGGCTTTCGCGGCGCTCGCCGAGGAGACGACGGTGAGAACGGCGAGGTCGGCGTACCACGACACCGGCGAGGCTTCCGCGATGTCGAGAATCGGGTCGACGACCTCGTCGAACTGCCCGGAGACGATGAGGCCGAAGTACGCGAGGAACGCGGCGGCGCCGATGACCGTCTTGAACCGCGAGACGAGCGCCGACCGGCTGGCGAGGTAGGCGATTCCGGCGCCGATTGGGTAGCCGACGAGGAACGCGGTCGCGGTGAGCGCGAGCACGGCGACCGCCGCGAGCGGGAACGCCAGCAGTGAGCCGCTGCCGACGGCGAACGCGGCGGCCGCGACGACCAGCGGCGCGACGAAGAGGCCGGCGGCGCGCACGTAGCCCGCCAGCAGCAGGCCGCCGACGACGTCGCGGGCGGGGACCGTGGTGAGGTAGCCGTCGCGGGCGTCGATGTCGCCGAGTTGGACGATGGTCATGTACGCCGCCAAGAACAGGACGAGGGTGGCGAGGGCGGCGGGGATGAGGCCGACGAGTTGGCTCGTCTCCTCGGGGTTCTCGGCGAGCGCTTGGCCGCCGGCGTACGCGCCGTAGGCGGCCGCAGCGGTGAACACGGCGCCGAACACGACAACGATGCCGACGGACGCGAGTTGCGCGGCGCTCTTCCCGCGGAAGTTCCGCCACGCGATGCGGAGTTCGTTCGCGGCGATGCGGGCGGCGTGATTCGGGTCGGGGAATACAGCCATCTCAGGCCTCCTCGGCGGCCGCGTCGCCGATGCCGCCGGTGACTTCGAGGAAGACGTCTTCGAGGGTGCGCTCGTCGCCGGATTCGGCGCGCGACTTGAGGTGGGACGGCGACCCCTCGGTGACGAGGCGACCGTCGTAGAGCACGCCGACGGTGTCTGCGAGTTCGTCGACGACCGGGAGGATGTGCGTCGAGAGGAAGACAGTGGCGTCGCCGTCGGTGAGGTCCGCAATCGTGTCCCGGACGGTGCGGGCCGCCCGCGGGTCCAGCCCGGACGTGGGTTCGTCGAGGAACAGCACGTCGGGGTCGTGGAGCATCGCTTGGATGATGCCGACCTTCTGCTTCATCCCCTTCGAGTACGCGGAGATGCGCTTGTCGGCGTCGCCGGCCAGCGAGAACCGACCGAGTAAGTCGTCGATGCGGGCTTCGGCGTCCGCTTCGGGGAGGTCCCGCAGGCCGGCGATGTACCGGAGTTGCTCGCGGCCCGTGAGTTCGGCGTGCAGCGGCGGTTCCTCGGGGAGGTAGCCGATGCGGGAGACGACGGCGTCGCGGTCGGCGATGTCCGCGCCGGCGACCGTGCCGGTGCCATCGCTGGGTTCCGTGAGCGTCGTGAGCATCCGCATGGTCGTGGTTTTCCCCGCGCCGTTCGGCCCGAGGAAGCCGTAGACGCTGCCGGCGGGGATGGCGAGTTCGAGGCCCTCGACGGCGGTCTCGTCGCCGTACCGCTTGGTGAGTCCGTGCGTTTCGATGGCGCGCTCGGTCATTACTCGGGACTGCTCGCTCCCCGTGCTTAAAGGTAGACGGCGGTTCGCGCGCCGCGCAGTCAGGCGTCCGACCAGCGCTGGTCGTCGTAGTTCTCGTCGCGCCGGCTGTCGAAGGACTGTTCGAGTTTGCGGACGAGTTCCTCTTTCTCGCTGGCGCCGATGCGCGCGAGTTCGTCGGCTTTCTCGACGGGCTTGGGCGGGCCGGCTTCGGCGGCGACTTGGCTGGTGACGTAGCGTTCGACGGCGGCGCGGCAGTCCTCGCTGTCGGCGAACGCGCGCGGCAACTCCACCTTGTGGACGAGGTCGGTGCGGGGGTCGTAGACGACGAGGAACGCGACCTCGTAGGCCTCCGCGGGGAGTTCGCGTTCGACGCCGAGTTCGCTCGCGTCATCGGACTCCGTCCGATTGCCTGAGGGACGTAGTCCCTCTCCGTCCGCGAACACGCCGTCCGCGCCGAGCGTGGAGGTGAACCAGCCCGTCCACGAGAGTTCGTCCGTGATGCGGTGGTACTCCTCGTTATCGAACTCGCGGCGTTCGAGTACTTGCCCGAAGAACGCGGCGTCGCTGGCCCACGGCGTCGGCCGGCCGCGGTCGCGGAGCGCGCGCACGAGCGCCTGACTCGCGGGGCTCTTCACGAACCCCGCCAGCGGCACGTCCTTCTCGGCGAAGCGCTCGACGAGGCGGACGTAGTTCTCCAGCACCTCGGCGACGAGTTCGTTCTCGGTCACGAGGTCCGCGAGGCTGGCGTGGCGGTCCGCCCAGTTCACGAGTTGCTTGGGGTAGACCGGGCCGTCCAGCAACAGCAGGTCGTCGACGTCGTCGGCGTGTTCGAGCGCGTGGTGGCTCTCCGCGAGGTAGAGCGCGAGGCCGTGGACAACTCGTTCTTGGTCGCGAGCGAGGGGCGCGGTGTGGACGATGCGGCCGCGGCTGTACCCTTCGTCCCATTTCTGCCAGTCGGTGTCCGTGCGGACGGCGGCGTCGTTGGAGTGGACGCTCGTGATGACCGTGCGCGAGCGGTGGAGGTCCAGTTCACTCGGGGTCGCGCTCATCGCGGCCTGCGCGAGGTCCAACACCAGCCCGTTCTTGAACGTCCGCGGGTTGATGGTTCCCGAGTCGAGGCCGTGGGCGGTGTCGAACGGCGACGGCTGGAGCGCCAGTTCTTCGATATCCGCGGCGCTGCGGCGCTGTTCAGCCAGTGGCTCCAGAACGGGGCCGTCGTCGCCGTAGAGGGGGTCGAGATAGTTGTGCCACGTCTCCTCGGCGATGTCGCGGTGCTCCTCGGCGTCCACCTCGTGGCGGATGCGGCTCGCGAGGTCCGCGATGCCGTCGAAGTGGACGGGGTCGAGGGTCATGGCGAGTTCTCGGTCGCGGAGGGTCAAATAGTCCGTGCTCGGGCGGCCGCCGCGACGGGATTTCTTTACTCGCGGTAATCGCCCGAAGGCGCCGTTTACTCGAAGGCGAGCTAATTTTTGTCAGAATAGTTAAATGGTCGCGGGAGAGAGTGGGGACCAGATGTCGCGGGACGACTCCACGGTCAACTGGCGACGCACCGACGACGGCGTCGAACTCTACGACGAGACCGACTCCGAGGCGTGGGTTCGGATGTCCGTCGAACCCGGCGCGCCCGCCGAAGAGCGACCCTATAGCGTCTGCTCGGAGTGCGGACTGGTCGCCGCCCAGCGCACCGTCCCCGGCCGTCACATGGTGTGTGATGGCTGCGGCGCCGAGTTCGAGGTCGACGCGACGACCGACGCCCGCGCACCCGACGGCGACTAACTCGCCCGCAGGCGACACGTAAATACGGGCGGCCTGCGGACTCTCGGATATGCAGGCCGCGCTGGTGATTCTCGACGGCTGGGGGCTCGCCGACCACGACCACCTGAACGCAGTTGAGGCAGCGGACACGCCGAACTTCGACGCCTACGCCGAGCGCGGCGGGTTCGGCACGCTCACGACGCACGGCCGCGAGGTCGGCCTCCCGCGCGGGCAGATGGGCAACAGCGAAGTCGGCCACCTCACCATCGGCTCCGGCCGGGTCGTCCTCCAAGAGTACACGCGCATCAACGACGCCATCGCCGACGGTGAACTCTGTCAGAACGACGCCATCGGCGGCGCGCTCGACCACGTCGAACGCACGGGCGGCCGCCTCCACGTGATGGGCCTCGTCAGCGACGGCGGCGTCCACTCCGACCACGAACACCTCCACGCCATCATCGAGTGCGCCGCCAGCCGCGACCTCCCCGCGACCACGCACGCGTTCACGGACGGCCGCGACACCGCGCCCCACGGCGGCGAAAACTACCTCCAGACGCTCCGAGAAGTCACAGAAGAGTACGACACCGGCGACGTCGCCACCGTCATCGGCCGGTACTACGCGATGGACCGCGACCAGAACTGGGAGCGCACGAAGCGCGCGTACGACGCCATCGTGAACCGGAACGCCGACCACCGCGCGGACTCGGCGGTCGAGGCCGTCCGGGAGAGCTACGACCGCGGCGACACCGACGAGTTCGTCGAACCCACCATCGTTCGGGGCGGGGACGCGCTCAGCGAGGGCGACGTGGTCGTGTTCTGTAACTTCCGCTCGGACCGCGCGCGCCAACTCGTGCGCATGCTCGCGGACGTCCGCCCCGAGGACTGGGCGAACGAGGGCGTCGCCACGGACCCGCCCGGGGTGCCCGTGGCGACGATGACGGAATACGACGAGTCGTTCGACTTCCCCGTCGCCTTCGAGTCCGAGCGCCCCGCGGACACGCTCGGCGAGGTGCTCGCCGAACACTCCCTGACCCAGTTGCGGGTCGCGGAATCCGAGAAGTACCCCCACGTGACGTACTTCCTGAACGGCGGCCGCGAGGTGGAGTTCGCGGGCGAACGCCGCGAAATCGTGGAGAGCCCCGACGTGCCGACGTACGACCTCGCGCCCGAGATGAGCGCCGCGAGCGTCACCGACGTCGTCCTCGACGCGCTCGAATCGGACGACCCGGACGCGCTCGTGTTGAACTACGCGAACCCGGACATGGTCGGGCACACGGGCGACTACGAGGCCGCCATTGAGGCCGTCGAGACCGTCGACGGCGAACTCGCGCGCCTCGTCCCCGCGCTCCGCGACGCGGGCGCTGACGTCCTCGTCACCGCCGACCACGGCAACGCCGACGACATGGGCACCCGCGAAGACCCCCACACGGCGCACACGTTCAACCCCGTGCCGTTCGTCCACCTCCCCGCCGACGAGAGCGACGAGGGCGCCCGGGACGTCCGCGACGACGGCACACTCCGCGACGTCGCGCCGACGCTGCTGTCGCTGTTCGACATCGAGACGCCGGCAGCGATGACGGGCGCGTCGCTGCTGGAGTAACGCGTCAGCGACGGTCGTCGTCCTGTTCTCGGGAGACGCGCTCGCGGGCTTCCTGTCGGTTCATCCGCTCGGTGTCGTCGTGTTCGGAGCGAACCAATCCGTACAGCACCAGCGGCGCGGCGACCGCGAGGAGGGCGAACAGCACGAACAGGGCGGCTTCGGCCATAGTCGAGCGTAGTCCGGCCAGCCACGTATTCGTTGTGTCAGTCCGCGCGGTGGACGACCTCGCCGTCCACTATCGTTGCGGCCACGTCGATGTCCCGGATTGATTCGGGGTTCTCCCACGGGGACTCGTCGAGCACCACGAGGTCCGCGAGTGCGCCTTTCGTGATTGCGCCCTGTTCGTCCTCCCGGAAGCCGGCGTACGCGCCGCCGCTCGTGTACGCCCGCAGCGCCTCGGTGACCGACAGCGATTGCGTTTCGGCGGGCGCGTTCACCGCGTGATGGACGCCCAACAGCGGGTCCAGTGGCATGCAGTCGCTGCCGAACGCCAGCGGCACACCGGCGTCGAGATAGGCCGGGAAACGGTTGGTCGCCTCGCGGCGTGCCGTGCCGAGGCGGTTCTCGTAGAGGCCGTCCTCGCCGGCCCACTTCAGGAAGTTCGGCTGCATCGACGCCACCACACCGAGGTCGCTCATGCGCTCGATGGCGTCGTCGCTGGCGAGTTCGACGTGCTCGATGCGATGGCGGAGCGCGTCGGCGTTTGCGGCCTCGTAGGCGTCCAGCACGGCGTCGATGGCCTCGTCGCCGATTGCGTGCGCGGTCACCTGCAGGCCGGCGTCGTCGGCGCGCTCGACGAGTGATTCGAGTTCGTCGGGGTCGACCACCCACTGCCCGGTCTCCTCGGGCGCGTTCGCGTACGGCTCCGAGAGCTTCGCGGTGTGGCCGCCGAGACTCCCGTCCGTGTAGGTCTTCACGCCCCCGACCTCGACCAGCTCGGAGCCGTGGTTCGTCCGCAGGCCGGTTTCGAGGAGGGCGTCGAGGTGGTCGCTCCAGTAGTTCAGGCGCACGCGCACCGTGAGGTCGCCCGCGAGGTCGAGGTCGCGGAACGCGCGCGGCGCGTGGGACTGCCGCACCATGTCGTGGACCGCCGTGACGCCGCGCTCGTTGGCCTCGCGCTGGGCCGCGCGCAGCAGCGACTCCGTCTCCGCGGGGTCGGGTTCGGTCGCTTCGTAGACGACTTCGACGGCGTCCTCCACGAGGCGGCCGTCCCCGAGCACGTCGCTGTCGGGCATCTCGTCGCCGTACTCGTCGAGCGCGACGGCGTTCACGGTCGCGGTGTGCATGTCCTCGCGGATGGCCGCCACCGGCCGGTCGTCGCTCACTGCGTCGAGGGCAGACTGGCGGAGGTCGTCGGCGTCCCACGCGGACTCGTCGTAGCCGTACCCAAGCACCCACTCGTCGTCCGTCTCCGCCGCGCGCGCTCGCAGGCGCTCGGTGACCTCTTCGGGGCCACTCGCGCCGCGCAGGTCGGCGTGGACGCCGTACTGGCCGACGGTCTCCATGTGCGTGTGCGCGTCCACGAACCCGGGGAGGACGACGCCGCCGTCGAGGTCGAGGACGTCCGTTCCGGTCCCGACGAGAAACTCGATGTCGTAGTCGTTGGCGAGCGCGACGACGCGGCCGTCCCGGACTGCCAGCGCGTCGTACGTCTCCTCGGCGTCGCCGAGCGTGTGGACCTCGCCGTTCCGCAACACGAGGTCGGCTGCCGCAGTCATGTCTGCACGGCGGGCGGCCGGCCGCTTAGACGTTCGGGAAGCGGTCGGCGACGCCGCACACCGGCCGAAAGGACAACCTTCAGGGCGCCCCGCGACGACGCCAACGTATGACCGACGCCTCCGACCTCGCCGACCGCGTGCAGTCCGGCGACCTCAGGCTCTACGAACTGGAGGAGCACGCTGACGCCGACACCGCGGCCGCGGCGCGCCGCGAACTCCTCGAACGCGAGACCGAGGCCAGCCTCGACGCCACGGGCGCGTTCACGTTCGACGCCGACCACGCATCCGAGACGGCCGTCGAGAACCTCACTGGTGGCACCCAACTTCCGCTCGGTATCGCCGGCCCGCTCGCCGTCTCGGGCGGCAGCGCCGACGACGAGTTCTACCTCCCGATGGCGACCACGGAGGGCGCGCTCGTCGCGTCCGTGAACCGGGGTTGCTCGGCGATTACGGCGGCGGGCGGCGCGAACGCCCGCGTGACGAAAGTCGGGATGACGCGCGCCCCCGTGTTCCGGGTCGCGGACATCACCGAGGGCGCCGAAGTCGCTGAGTGGGTGGAGGACAACTTCGACGCGCTCCGCGAGGCCGCCGAGGAGACCACGAGTCACGGCGAACTCACCGAAATCACGCCGTACGTCGTCGGCGACAACGTCTTCCTGCGGTTCGCCTACGACACGAAGGACGCGATGGGGATGAACATGGCCACCATCGCCACCGAGGCCGCCAGCGAGGTCGTCGAGGCGGAGACGCCCGCGGAACTGGTCGCGCTCTCGGGGAACCTCTGCTCGGACAAGAAGCCCGCCGCCATCAACGCCGTCGAGGGCCGCGGCCGCACCGTCACCGCGGACGTCACCATCCCCCGAGAGGTCGTCGAGGAGCGCTTCGACACCACCCCGAAGGCCATCGAGGAAGCGAACACGCGCAAGAACCTCGTCGGCTCCGCGAAGGCCGGTAGCCTCGGATTCAACGCACACGCCGCGAACACCGTCGCTGCAGTCTTCCTCGCGACCGGGCAGGACGCCGCGCAGGTCGTCGAGGGCTCGAACGCCATCACGACCGTCGAGGACCGGGGTGAGGAGTTGTACGCCTCGGTGAACTTCGCGAGCCTCGAAGTCGGAACGGTCGGCGGCGGCACCAAACTCCCGACCCAGCGCGAGGCGCTGGACGTGCTCGGCGTGCGCGGTGGCGGCGACCCGGCCGGGTCGAACGCCGACGCGCTCGCGGAAATCATCGCCGCGGGCGCGCTCGCCGGTGAGCTCAGCCTGCTCGCCGCGCTCGCGTCCCGCCACCTCTCCTCGGCGCACGCCGAGCTCGGCCGCTGAACTGTTCAGGAGAAGACATTTCCGGCGGCGTCGCGATTTGCCGCGCATGGCGAGCGACTCCCTCCGTACGGCGGCGCTTCGCTACGGCGTCGTCGCTGGCCCCGTCACCGTCGCGCTGCTGGCGGGCGTCGCCGTGCTCGTGGACTTCCCCCTGAAACTGCTCGGCGTGCTGACGCTCGGCGTCCCGCTACTGGTCGTCCCCGCCGTCGTCGGTGCCACGGACGCCGGCATCGAGACCGCGGCTGGAAGCGCCCTCGTCGGGGCCGAGGCCGGCGACCCGTCGGACTACCAGCCAGACCGCATCCTCCCCGTTCCGAACCCGCTCGACGTCGTGTGCTGGCTGTCCGGCGTCGGCGTCGCCGGCGCGGTCCTGTTGGCCGCCACCTTCTGAGCACTTTCAGTTTCACCCCGCGGCAGACACGGAATTATTTTACCGCACTCCCTGGACTGGAATATGAACGCACACTCGGGTGACGAGCCGGAGGGGCGGTCGCGGGCGGTGCGCGTGCTCCGGGTGCTGAAGCTGCTGTTGACGGTGCTCGTCCTCGCGCTGACGCTGCTGCGCGCGCTCCCCAGCGGCCCGCTCTAATCGAGGGCCAGCCAGACGAGGTACGAGCCCGCCGCGAGCACGACCGCGATACCGCCGACAGTCGCGGCCTCGCTCTCGAACAGTTCGCCGAACAGCAGGAGGAGCCAGCCGATAACGGCGAGGAGGTTCCCGACGCCGTAGTCGTGTTCGCCGGCGAGCACGCGCAGGATTGCGGCGAGCGTGAACCCGGCCACGAACACGCCGGCCAGCGCCGCCAGCGTCGACACGCCGGGCACCGGCCACGACGGGTCCGTGCTCGCCAGCACGACCACGACCGCTGCGCTCACGAGCGTCACACCGACGACGACCTGCCAGACTCGCGCCAGCCGTCCGTCCATCGTCGGAACCTCGCACAGCCACCGGCAAGAACGTGTGGGTCGCCGGCTACAGTAGCCGGAACCCGTCGCCGGACTCGGTGACGTCGCCGGCACGCCGGAGTTTGTCGAGCGCGCGCTCGACGTACTCCCCGTCGACGCCGTGCTCGGCCGCGAACGCCTTCACCTCGGCTTCCGTGGGTTCGTCGAGTTCGCGCAGCGCCGTCCGCACGGCCTCGCGCTTCCCGAGGCTGCGCCCGGACTGCTCGACGCGCTCCTCGACGGCCGACACTTCCTCGACGTCGACGCCTGCCGAGTCGAGGAACTCCTCGTCGCTCATCCCCGCGTCCTCCGCGAAGTCGCCGAGCGTCGTGAAGTCGTCCAGCTCCGCGAACGCGTCGCCGTGGCCCGCGCGGTTCGCGAGCATCGACGCCCGCGCCTCGCGGGCGTGGTCCTCGTCGTCGGTCTGGACGAACTTCCGGAGTTTCGAGAACTGGTGGCGCCGCTCGCAGCGCGGACAGCCCGAGGTGTCGGGGCGTCCCTCCACGACCCACAGCGCGCCACAGTCCGTGCAGCCGACGACCGCGTACGTCATCACCTCCGAATCGGGCGGCGTCGCTGATAAACGTCCCGTCCCAGCGTGGACGCCGTCGGCGCTGTACTTCCTGATGGTCGTCCCCGCAGTCGCGCCGCTGGTCGCCGCTGCCTACGTCTACCGCCGCCACCAGCACGTCGGCGTGCCCGCGAACCCGCTCGCGGACTCGCGCTGAGCGGTGGTGCCGACACGCGGCTTTTTGTCGGCGCGTTTCGTCCACCCTCCATGGAGACTGACTCCCTCGCGGACCACGACCCCGTAGAGGCCATCGACGGCGTCTTCCTCGCCGAACTCGCGGTCGGCGAGAACATGAGCGTCCAGCACGTCACCATCGAACCCGGCGCGGACGTCCCGGAACACGACCACCACCACGAGCAGGTGGGCTTCGTCTACGAGGGCGAACTCACGTTCCTCGTGGCCGGCGAGGAGTTCACGGTCGCCGCCGGCGAGTCGTACACGATTCCCGGCGGCGAGCCCCACGCCGCGCTCAACGAGAGCGGCGAGCGCGTCCGCGGCCTCGATGTCTTCTCGCCGCCGCGCGAAAATCCGGACTGGCAGGAGTGAGCTACCGCTCGACGGTGAAGCCTTCTTCTTCGAGGATGTCTTTCACGCGGTCCTCGTGGTCGCCCTGCACCTCGACGCTGGTCTCCTTGGCCGTGCCGCCCGCGCCGAGGGACTTCTTCAGCGTCGTCGCCACGTCGCCGACGTCCGTCGCGTCGGGGTCGAACCCCTCCACGACGGTCACGGGCTTGTCGTACGTGCGCCGCTCGACGCGAACGGTGAGTTCCTGCTCGGCCCGCGCGATGTCTTCCATTCCCGGTACGTCGATGCCGCCGAAGTCGTCGTCCTCTGGCACGCTCTGTAGTACGCTACCGAGACGCATATGCGTTGTCGCCGATGCGTCGCTGACGAGTAGCGGGTCGAAAGAAGAAACGAGTTAGAGACGGCGCGAAGACCTCGTTACGCGAGGTCCTCGATATCCTCGGCGCGAGCCGAGGGCCCGAAGAACTCGCCTCAGGCGAGTTCTTCGATGCGCTCGACGACTTCCTCGGCGTACTCGGAGGTCGAGAGCTTGACGCCGCCTTCGACCTGCCGTTCGAGGTCGTAGGTGACGCGGTGCTCGCTAATCTGGGCTTCGACGGCGTCGTGGACGAGTTCCGCGGCGTCCTCCCAGCCGATGGACTCCAGCATGAGCTTGCCGGAGAGAATCATCGCGGTCGGGTTCGCCTTGTCCTTGCCGGCGTGCTTGGGCGCGGAGCCGTGGACCGGCTCTGCGAGCACGCGGCCGTCGCCGAAGTTCGCGCCCGGCGCGATGCCGAGGCCGCCGATCTGGGCGCCGGCGGAGTCGCTGAGGTAGTCGCCGTTGAGGTTCGGCATCGCGAGAACGTCGTAGTTCTCCGTTCGCGTCAGGAGCTGCTGGAGCATGTTGTCCGCGATGCGGTCCTTGACGACGACCTTGTCCTCGGGGGCGTCGCCGTCGTGTTCCTCCCAGAGCGTGTCCTCGTCGATGGTCTCCTCGGGGAACTCTTCGGCGGCGACCTCGTAGCCCCAGTCACGGAACGCGCCCTCGGTGAACTTCATGATGTTGCCCTTGTGGACGAGCGTGACGGAGTCACGGTCGTTCTCGATGGCGTACTCGATGGCGCGACGGACGAGGCGCTTCGTGCCGAACTCCGTGATGGGCTTGACGCCGATGCCGACGTCGCCCTGATGGATGGTCTCGTCGAAGCCCATGTCGTCCTCGACGAAGTCGCGTACCTTCTCGACTTCGTCGGTGCCGGCCTCCCACTCGATGCCGGCGTAGACGTCCTCGGTGTTCTCGCGGAAGTTCACCATGTCCATCTCCTCGGGGTTCTTGACCGGGGACGGAACGCCGTCGAGGTAGTACGTCGGGCGGACGTTCGCGTAGAGGTCCAGTTTCTTGCGGAGCGCGACGTTGAGGCTGCGGAAGCCGGCGCCGACGGGCGTCGTCAGCGGGCCCTTGATGGCGACGCGGTGCTCGCGAATTGCCTCGACTGTCTCCTCGGGGAGGTTCTCGTCGAACTCCTCGCGTGCGGACCCTCCGGCGAGGACGCGCGCCCACTCGATGTTACGGCCGGTCGCTTCCGCGGCGGCGTCGAGTACTTTCTGCGCGGCGGGCGCGACGTCTTTCCCGATTCCGTCCCCGAAGATGATGGGGATGATGGGGTTGTCGGGGACTTCCATCTCGTCGGTGTCCTCGTCGTAGGTGATCTTCTCACCGTTCTCGGGGATGTCGATGTTTTCGTAGCTCATAGTCATATGAAGGTCTCCCGAAGCGCCTAAAAGGACTGCTGTTTCGCGCAGGTACGTCAACACGCCCCGTAGTTCGGTGTCGGTCCGGCGAGGGGCGCACGAACCCCACCACACTAAGCGGTCGGGTCGGACAGGCTGGCGTATGCAGGTCATCGTACACGGCGGCGCGGGCGCGAGCGTGGACGAACCAGTGCCGCGACAGGCGACTCTCGACGAGGCCGCGGACGCGGGCGCCGACGAGGCCGACCCTGTGGACGCAGTGGAGGCCGCAATCCGCGTTCTCGAAGCCGACTCCCGATTCAACGCGGGGACGGGCGGAGCGGTCCAGTCAGACGGCGTGATTCGGACGGACGCCGGCCTGATGACGAGTGATAGGGAGGCCGGAGCGGCGGCGTCGATGCCGGGCGTCGAGGCCGCCGTCTCGGTCGCTCGCGCCGTGATGGAGGAGACGCCACACGTCCTCTTGAACGGCGTCCACGCCGTCGACTTCGCGGCGGACATCGGCATCGACGTCGAGTGCGACCTCTGGAGCGAGGACACCCGCGAGCGCTGGGACGCGCTCGACGACCGCCCGGAGGGCGGCCCGCTCGCACATCGTGACTGGCTTCGGGACAAGTTCGGCGCTACGGACCCTGAAGGCCGCGACCAGAAGGACCACGACACGGTGGGCGCGGTGGCGTTCGACGGGGAGACGCTCGCGACGGCGACGTCGACGGGCGGTCGCTGGCTCGCGCTCGCAGGTCGCGTCGGTGACGTCCCTCAAATCGGCTCGGGGTTCTACGCGGCGCCGGCGGGTGCGGCATCGGCCACTGGCGCGGGCGAGGACATCGCGAAGGCGACGCTGACGCGGCGCGCCGTCCGCCACCTCGAATCCGGACTGGACGCGCAGGCGGCCGCCGACCGAGCCATCGAGGAGTTCGACGATATGACTGGGTCGTCCGCGGGCGTCATCGTGCTCGGCGGGGACGGGACGGTCGGGGAGGCGTTCAACTCCGAGCAGATGCAGACAGCGACGGTCTGAGCGCAGCGAAGACCCTCGTTATCGCGAGCGGCGAACGCAGTGAGCCGTGAGCGGCGCTGTTCTTCCTCGTGGTCGGGCGAGTCGGCGCAGCGTCGTTCGCGCGCGGTCTCGACCGCGCAATCCCGCAACCTCTTTCCCGCGTTCGGGCGAACGATTCGGTATGGCAGACAGCGTCGAAGTCGGTTCCGAGGCGTACGAGAAGTACGTGGAAGCCGGCGACATTCTGACGGACGTGATGGAGGCGGCCGCCGACCGCGTGGAGGTCGGGGCGACGCAACTGGAGGTCGCGGAGTTCGCCGAGGAGCGAATCCGGGAACTCGGCGGCGAACCGGCGTTCCCCGTGAACATCAGCGTGGACGAGGAGGCCAGCCACGCCGCGCCGGGCGCCGACGACGACACGGAGTTCGGCGAGGAGATGGTGTGTCTGGACGTCGGCGTGCACGTCGACGGCCACATCGCGGACGCCGCGACGACCGTCGACCTCTCCGGGAACCCCGAACTCGTCGAAGCCGCGGAGGAGGCGCTCGACGCCGCCGTGGACGCCGTCGAACCGGGCGTCCACACGGGCGAAATCGGCGCCGAGATTCAGGACGTCATCGAGGCCTACGGCTACAATCCCGTGGTCAATCTCACCGGGCACGGCGTCGACGTCTTCGACGCGCACACGGGGCCGAACGTCCCGAACCGGAAACTGGACTCGGGGACGGAACTGCAGGTCGGTGACGTGCTCGCCATCGAGCCGTTCGCCACCACCGGGACGGGGAAGGTCTCGGAGGGGTCGGCGACCGAGATTTACGAGGTCGTCGGCGACGGCAGCGTCCGGGACCGCCGCGCGCGCCAACTGCTCGACGACCTCGAACAGTTCGACGGCCTGCCGTTCGCGGCGCGGTGGCTGGACGGGCCGCGCGCGGAGATGAGTCTCCGCCGCCTCGAGATGGCGGACATCGTGCGGTCGTACCCGGTGTTGAAAGAACAGGAGGGCGCGCTCGTCAGCCAAGACGAGCACACGCTCGTCGTCACCGAAGACGGCTGCGAAGTCACGACGAACTAGGCGTCGTTCATGCGCTCGGCGCGCACGTCGCCGCACTCCCGGCAGGTCGTGACGCGGTAGGGCTCCCGGGAGAACGCCGCGTTCTGGTCGTCGGCACTCTCCGTTCGGAGTTCGACGGTGACCGTGTGCGGGGTCTCGTACCCGCAGGTTGGGCACGGCTCGGTCATGGCGTCGGCCTGTGGGGTTTTACTGGCCATCGGGACCACTCCACTTCGAGCTGACAACTCCCGCAAGTAAATAACCGACCAAAGTGGTGAATGTGAACATTTGACATACATTTCACCGTAAAACACCTGGCGTGGGCCGCCGACCCTCTGGTATGGACCAGGTGTTCGCGCCGTGGCGCATCGAGTGGGTCGAACGCGACGACAAGAACGAGGACGTCGACTGCGTGTTCTGCGAGTACCCACAGCGCGGCGACGACCGGGAAAACCTCGTCGTCGCGCGCGCCGAACACGCGCTCGTGATGTTGAACAACTACCCGTACAGCCCCGGGCACTGCATGGTCATCCCCCGCGAGCACACGGGCGACTACACTGACCTCGACGACGAGACGCTGCTCGACCACGCTCGCCTCAAGCAGGCGACCTTCGACGCGCTCGAAGCGGCGTTCTCCCCGGACGGCTTCAACGCCGGCCTCAACCTCGGCGGCGACGCCGCCGGCGGCAGCATCGACGACCACCTCCACACGCACGTCGTGCCGCGGTGGAGCGGCGACACCAACTTCATGCCCGTTATCGGGGACACCAAGGTCATCGTCGAAGCCCTCGACGAGTCCTACGACCGCCTCCACGAGGCGTTCGCCGACCACCCCGCGGCCGTCGAGACGGAGGCCGGCGCGCCGAAGCTCGTTTTCGACTGAATCGAAACACCGAACCACCCGGGCGAGGAAGGTTGTGTCGATGGACCGGAGACGCGCGGTCCGGCGGGTCGGCGGCGTCGTCCTCGCCGCGAACCTCGCCCTCGTCGCAGCGAAAGCCGTCGTCTGGTGGACGACCGGCAGTATCGCTGTCGGCTCCGAAGCCGTCAACAGCCTCGCGGACGTGGCGTACTCGCTGGTCGTCGTCGGCGGTCTCTACCTCACCACGCAGCCCCCGGACTTCGAACACCCGCACGGTCACGAGCGAATCGAGCCGTTCGTCTCGCTGTTCGTCGCCGTCGGCGTCCTCGGCGCCGGCGCCGCCGTCATCTGGTCGGCGGCGTCGTCGCTGCTCGCGGGGTCGTACGGCCGGAGCGCGGGCCTCGCGGGCGTCGTCGTGCTCGTCGGCACCGCCGTCGGGAAGTACGCACTCTACTACTACTGTCTGGACGTCGCCGAGCGCTACCGCTCGCCCGCGATTCGCGCGACCGCTCTCGACAACCGCAACGACATCCTCACCGCGGGCGCGGCGCTGGCTGGCGTCCTCGGCTCCGCCGCCGGCTACCCGATTCTGGACCCGCTGGCGGCGCTCGTCGTGGCGCTGGGCATCCTCTACACGGGCTACGAAATCGTCCGCGACAACGTCAACTACCTCGTCGGCGCCGCACCCTCCGAGGAGCTCCGCGAGGAGATTCTCGAACGCGCGCTCGCCCACCCCAAGGTGGAGGGCGCCCACGACGTCGTCGCCCACTACGTCGGCCCGGAGGTCGACGTCAGCCTCCACGTCGAAGTCGAGGGCGAGATGACCCTCCACGAGGCCCACGACATCGAGACCGAAATCATCGAGTCGGTGCGGGAGATTCCGGAGGTCGACGACGTGTTCGTCCACGTCGACCCGAAGGAACTCGGCGAGTGGAAGGACGGCGGCCCCGCGTAGCGACGCCCGGCGTGCTGACGGCGAAGCGACCCGTAGCGCCCGAACGGCAGGAACTTCTTTCAGGGCTCGCGTCGAAGCGCCGCGCATGAGCGAGGCGACCCAACTGCAGTGTCTCGGGTGCGGTCGTACCGCGCCGTCGAACGGCGACTGGGACTCCGGCACGCATCCCACGCTCGGCTCGATGACGCAGTGCCCGGACTGCGGCAGCACGAACGTCCAGACGAAGCGGTAACGCTGTTCGCAGTCGCTGGAACTCCGCTCCGCCGTTAAGTGTCGTTCCTTCGTCTATTCGCTAATGCCCGGCCAGGGGTGCTCGGTCCTCGGGAGTTCACTCGCGGCCGCCGGCGTCGCCAGCGTGGTCGCGCTCGCCGTCGCGTCGACAGTCAGCCGGCTCGCCCTCCTGCGGCCGGAGTGGTCGCCCCGAACCGCTGCCGTCCGCGTCGCTGCCATCTACACTGTCCTCACGCTCGGCCTCTGGGCGGTCGTGCGCGCGGTCTTCTACCCGGTGGCGTTCTCGCAGGCCGTCGACGCGCTCGCCGCCTGGGTCGCCATCGGCGGTGTCGGTTCCGCCGTCCTCTCGGGTGGGACGACGTACGCGTACGCCCGCTTCCGCTACCTCTCGGCGCTTCTCGCGCTGTTCGTCGTGACCGCGTTCACGTGGTACGCGTTCCTGCACGTCGGCGGCGAGACGGGCGTCCTCTCGATTTGGGGGTTCGTCTTCGCACCCGTGTTCGCGGTCGCTACGGTTGTCCTGCTCGCCGCCGAGTGGCTCCTGCGGCGACTCATTGACGGCGAGAACGGTGAGAACGGAGCGGCGACGTGACCCTCAGTCGGCGGTCGTGCTCGCGCGGCCGTCCGCGTCGGCGTCAGCGGGCGCGACCGGTTCGCCGAACGCGTAGACGGTCTGGTGGCCGGTGACCTCGACGGTCGCGAAGTCGCCGGGTTCGAGGCCGTACTCGGCGGCGTTCTGGACGATAATCTGGCGGTAGGACTGGTCGTAGCACTTCACGGAGTCCCCCGTCCCCTGCTCGGTGACGAGTACGTCGCGCTCCGTGCCGACCATCTCCTCGTGGGCGTCACCGACCACGTCCATCTTCAGGTCGGTCATCGCCTTCGAGCGGTCCTTCTTCGTCTGCCCGCCCAGCCCCTTCATGTCCGCGGCGTCCGTGCCGGGGCGCTTGGAGAACCGCGTGACGTTGATCTTCTCCGGCCGGGTCTCCCGCAGGAGGGCCATCGACTGCTCGTGGTCCTGGTCGTCCTCCGTCGGGAAGCCGACGATGAAGTCCGTCGACAGCGTCCACTCTTCCAAGCGGTCGTCGAACGTCTCCACGATGTCCAGATACTGCTCGACCTCGTGCTGGCGGCGCATCTCTTCGAGCACGTCGTCGCTGCCGGACTGCACGGGCGCGTGCAGGAAGTTGTAGATTTCGTCGTGCTCGGCGAACACGTCGGCGAGTTCCTCGCGGATGCCGTGGACACCGCCGGGGTTCGCCATCCCTACTCTGACGCGGAAGTCGCCCTCGATTTCGGTGGCGATGCGCTCCAAGAGTTCGGGGAGCTTGCGCTCTCCCTCGTCCCAGCCGTAGACGCCCGTGTCCTGTCCAGTGATGCGAATCTCCTTCGCGCCGGCGTGGACGAGCGCGCGCGCCTTCTCGACGTTCTCCTCGACGGGCGGGGAGTCCACGCGCCCGGTCGCCTGCTTCGTGATACAGTACGAGCAGTTGCTCATGCAGCCGCGGGCGATGGGGAGGATGCCGATGACGCCGTCGAGGATGGGTTCGGCGTCCGGCGTCGTCGTCGGGCACTCGCCGTTCGTCACGGCCTCGGGCACGTCGTCCCAGTGCAGCACCTGCGCGTCGACGTCCGCGTCGGCGAACTCCTCGCCCTGCGCCAGCGCCATACAGCCGGTGACGATGAGGTCCGCCGTCTCGTCCTCCAACTCCTCGGCCCGTCGGAGCATGTTGCGCTCCGTCTTCTCCACGACCGTACAGGTGTTGAGGATGGCGACGTCCGCGTCGTCGGCCCCCTCGACCTTGTGGTGGCCGGCGTCGCGGAGGCGCCGCTCGATTTCGCGGCTCTCGCCGCGGTTCGAGGTACACCCGTACGTCTCGATGTGGTACTGGGCCATGCGTTGACCCAATCGTTGGCCGCCCGCGGCCAAAAGCACGACGATAGCCGGCGACGCTCCCGGCGAGGACTGCCTAGTCGTCGAACGTCTCCACGATGTTCACGCCGGAACTCGCGCCGATGCGCTCGGCGCCCGCGTCGAACATCGCAACTGCGTCCGCGTAGTCGCCGACGCCGCCGCTGGCCTTCACGGGGAGGTACTCGCTCATCAGTTCCACGTCCGGCACCGTCGCGCCGCCGTCCGAGAAGCCGGTCGCGGTCTTCACCATGTCGGCGCCCGCGTCGACGGCGGCCTGACACGCCTCGTGCTTCTCGTCGTCGTCGAGCAGCGGCGTCTCGATGATGACCTTCACCGGGAGGTCGGTGGCGTCGACGACGGCTTCGAGGTCCTCGCGCACGGCGTCCAGTTCGCCGGCTTTCAGGCGGCCGACGTTCGTCACCACGTCGAGTTCGTCGGCGCCGTCCTCGTGCGCGAGTTCGGCCTCCGCTGCTTTCGCCGCCGGGGTGTGCTGCCCGTGGGGGAACCCGATGACGGTGGCGACGGTGAGGTCGTCTGGGGCGTAGCTCCGGACGTCGGCGACGTAACACGGCGGAATGCAGACGTTCAGCCCGTACTCGTCGGCTTCCTCGACGACGCGTTCGACGTCCGCTGGCGTCGTCTCGGGGCCGAGTACGGTGTGGTCGATGCGGGCGGCGACCTCCTCGCGGTTCATGGTACGAGTAACCAAGTCTTTCATTAAAATATTGGCGAAACATTCGACGGAGCGGGGCTGAATTGATGCTTCTGATAACTCGCACTCAAAGCTTAAGTGGGGGAACTCGGCTGTCGGTGGTATGCACGAAGTCAGCAGGCGCGGGTGGCTCGCTGCGACGGCCACCGCGCTGACTGGTGGCGCGGGCTGTCTCGGCCTCGGCGGCCAAGACGACCCCGTGACCATCGGTTCACTACTCCCGCTCTCCGGCGCAGGAACGCTCGCGACGTTCGCTTCCCACCACCAGCGCGCTATCGACGCGGCCGTCGAGCACGTCAACGCCGCTGGCGGCATCCACGGTCGCACCGTCGTCCACGAGTCCGCGGACACCGCCGCCGACCCCGCGACGGCCGAGGACGCCTACCAGTCGCTCGTCGACGCCGGCGCCGTCGCCATCGTCGGCGCGGTTCTCAGCAACGTCACCGCGTCGCTGGCCGACCGCCCCGCCGAGGACGGCGTCCTGCTCATCAGCCCGTCCAGCACCAGTCCGTCGCTGGCGTCCGCTGGCCGCACCGACGACGCCAAGTTCTTCGGGCGGACGTGCCCGAACGACCGCCAGCAGGCCACCGCGATGGCGAAGATTCTCGACGACGCCCGGTACGCCGACGCCGCGGACGCCACCATCCTCTACGTCGACGACGCGTTCGGCAGTGCGCTCGTCGACGGCATCGAGAACGCGACCGACACCACCGTCCGCGCGACGGTGCCGTTCGCGCCCTCGGAGCCGAACGCCACGACCCGGGTCGACGCCGCGACCGGCGGCGACCCCGACGCGGTCGTCTTCGTCGGAACACCCGGCCCCTCCGCGACCGTCCTGAACGAACTCGTGGGCGCGGACTACGACGGCGACGTCGTCGTCAGCGCCGGCATGTCACTGGACGCCACCGACGACAACTACGAGGGCACGTACACGCCCTCCGTGGCGTCCGCGCGCACCGTCGGCACCCAGCGCCTCCAGCGCGAACTCTCTGACCTCCAGCCGCTGATGGCGTACACGACCAACGCCTACGACGCCGCGATGCTCGCGTCGCTGGCCGGCGAGCGCGCCAGCGAGGTCTCCTCGACGGCAATCGCGCAGTCGCTGCGCGACGTCGCCGGCGGCACCGGCCACTCCGTCACGGTCGGCCAGTTCGACCGCGCGAGCACGCTGTTCGACGCCGGTCGCGAAGTGAACTACCGCGGGGCCTCGGGCGCCGTCGACCTCCAAGCGGACCTCGAACCGCTGTCGTCGTACCTCATCGAGCGCGTCAACTCCGGGAGCGTACAGACACTGGAGTTGCTCCAGCGCTCGTACTTCGGGGGTGACGGCGAGTGAGCGACCGCATCGACGGCCGCTTCGAGAAGTACCTCCCCGACCGGGTGCGCGGAAGCTACGCGCTGAAGTTCAACGTCCTCCTGCTGGTCGTCGTTCTCGTGCTCGCGGCCGCCGGCGGCGTCGTCCACCTCCAGACCCAGCAGACCGTCGGCGCCGACACGGAGGCCGACGTCTCCGGCATCGCCGACCAGCAGGCCGCCGCGCTCAACGACTGGGTGAGTCAGAAGCAGGCCACGACGCGGTTCATCGCGAACGACCTCGAAGGCGACGACGCGAACGTCAGCACGCGCCTCGAACGCACGTTCGCGACGCTTCCGACCGACGTGTACTCGATTCACTACGTCGACGTGACCGCGGGCGAAGTCGTCGCGAGCACCGACGACGACCGCGCGGGGTCGACGCTCTCCTCGGACGACACGCCGTGGCTGTCCACGCTTCGCGAGGGTGTCGACGACGTCGCGCTCTCCGAACCCTACGAAGCAGGCAGCGAACCCGTTGTCGCGTTCTCCACGGCCGTCGGGGAGTCCGGGCGCGCGGTCGTGTTGACCGCGTCGCTGGCGGAGCGCTCGCAGTCGTTCAACTCCCCGACCGCTACCGGTGACGTGAAAGTCGTCGGCGGCGACGGCGACGTCGTCTTCGACAACCGTAACCGCGCACTGCTTGAGCCGTACACGACCAGCGACGGCGCGCTCCCGCAGGGCGTCCAGACCGCGCGCGCCGGTGACACGACGTTCGGCGTCGTGAGCGAGCGCACGGGCATGGACGCCGGCAAGTACGCGACGGCGTACACGCCCGTCGTCGGCACTGACTGGGTGCTCGCGTACCACGTCCCCCGCAGCGACGCGTACGCGCTCCAGTCGCAGGTCACCACGAGCGTCGTCGCGCTCGTCGTCATCGCGCTCGTCGGCGTCGCCGCCGTCGGGCTGACCGTCGGCCGGCGCACCTCGAACGCGCTCGAAGAAGTCGCCGAGCGCGCGAACGCCATCGCCGCCGGCCGCCTCGACACCGACCTCCCCGAGACCCGCCGCACCGACGAGGTCGGCCAACTCGTCGGGTCGTTCCGCTCGATGCGGTCGTACCTCCGGACCGCCGCCGACCAAGCGGACGCCCTCGCCGCACAGGAGTTCGACGACGACGTGCTCGACGAGGACCTCCCCGGGTCGTTCGGCGACTCGCTGTCTGAGATGCACGAGCGCCTCGAAACCCTCATCACGGACATCGAGGCCGCGCGAGCGGACGCCGAGCAGACCCGCGAGGAGGCCGAGCGCCTCAACGACGAACTGGAGGCGACCGCCAACGCGTTCAGCGAGGAGATGGCAGCGACCGCGGACGGCGACCTGACGCGTCGCCTCGACCCGGACGCCGACAGCGAGGAGATGCAGGCCATCGCGGACGCGTTCAACGAGATGATGGACGACCTCGAAGGCACCATCCAGCAGGTGCGCGACATCGCCGACGCCGTCGACGACTCCAGTCGCGACGTCGCCACCAGCGCGGGCGAGATTCGGAACGCCAGCGAGCAGGTCAGCGACAGCGTGCAGGGCATCTCCGCGAGCGCGGAGACCCAGCGCGAGAACCTCGACGAGGTCGGCGACGAGGTGACGTCGCTGTCCGCGACCGTCGAGGAAATCGCCGCGAGCGCGGACGACGTCGCCCAGACCGTCGATAAGGCGGCCGCCGAGGGCGAGCGCGGCGCCGAGCAGGCGGAGGCCGCGATGGCGGAACTGGACCGCATCGAGGAGACTGCCGACGACGCCATCGAGCGCGTGGAAGCGCTCGAAGACGCCGTCTCCTCCATCGGCGAGGTGACCGATGTCATCACGGACATCGCCGACCAGACGAACATGCTCGCGCTGAACGCGAACATCGAGGCCAGCCACGCCGACACAGACGGCGACGGGTTCGCCGTCGTGGCCGACGAGGTCAAGAGCCTCGCGGAGGAGACCAAGGAGTCCGCCACCGAAATCGCGGACCTCGTGGAGTCCGTCCGCGGGGAGGTCGACGACACCGTCGAGGACATGCACGAACTCGGCGAGCGCGTCGACACCGGCACCGAGACCATCGACGACGCGCTGTCCTCGCTTGACGACATCGTCGAGCGCGTCGAGACCGCGAACACGAGCGTGCAGTCCATCAACGAGGCGACCGACGAGCAGGCCGCCTCCACCGAGGAGGTCGTCACGATGGCCGACGAGGTCCGCGACCTCAGCGACAAGACCGCCGAGGAGGCCCAAGACGTCTCCGCGGCCGCCGAGGAGCAGACCGCCTCGGTCACGCAGGTCGCCGACCGCGCCGGCGACCTCGAAGCCCGCGTCGAGGAACTCAACGACCTCCTCGGCCAGTTCGAGGTCGACGACGAGTAGCCGGCTTCGCCAACGCTTAGGTGGCCGCGGCAACTCTTCTCGGGCATGCTCGCACCGGAGGTCGAGACCACCGCCGAGGACATCGCGGAGATGGAAGTCCGGGGCGCCGCCACCATCGCACGCGCCGCTGCGGAGGCGCTGGAAGCGCAGGCCCGCGACAGCGACGCCGACACGCCCGCGGAATTCCGGAAGGAACTCCGCGCGGCCGCGCGCCGCCTCCGGGACACTCGCCCGACGGCGGTCAGCCTACCGAACGCGCTCCGGTACGTCCTCAACGAGGTCGACGGCAACTCCGTGGCGGACCTCCGCGCGGCCACCGTCGAGGCGGCCGAGCGGTTCCGCGACCAGTTGGACCGCGCGCAGGACGACCTCGGCGCCATCGGCGCGAACCGCCTGCGGGACGGCGACACCATCATGACGCACTGCCACTCCACGGACGCGCTGGCGTGCGTCGAGGCCGCGCTCGACGACGGCAAGGACATCGAGGCCATCGTCAAGGAGACCCGCCCGCGAAAGCAGGGCCACATCACCGCCGAACAGCTCCGCGACTGGGACATCCCGGTGACGATAGTCGTGGACAACGCGGCGCGGCGCTACCTCGACGACGTCGACCACGTGCTCGTGGGCGCGGACTCCATCGCCGCCGACGGCTCCGTCGTCAACAAAATCGGCACCAGCATGCTCGCCGTCTCCGCCCGCGAGCGCGGCGTCCCCGTGATGGTCGCCGCGCAGACGCTGAAACTCCACCCGGACACGCTCACCGGCCACACCGTCGAAATCGAGATGCGCGACGAGACCGAAGTCCTCGGCGACGACGAGCGCGCGGAGATGGGGGACCCGGACGTCGAGAACCCCGCGTTCGACGTGACGCCGCCGCGGTACGTCGACGCCATCGTCACCGAGCGCGGCCAGTTCCCGCCCGAGAGCATCGTCACGCTGATGCGGGAACTGTACGGCGAGGGCACCAGCGAGCCGTGGGCGGAGGAATAACAAGGTTTTCACGCGGCGCGTCCACCCTCCCGGTATGGTCCTGCCTTCCGGGTTCGCGCTCCCGTCGCTCCCGTATCTCGCGGTCGTCGCCGTCGCCGTCGTCGCCGTCGGCTGGCTGCTCGTCCGCGAGTCGCCGCCGGTCACCGACCGCACGGTGCTGGCGTTCGGGCCGTGGATGGTGCTCGGGTCGACGCTGTACGTCTGTTTCCAGCTCGGCGTGTTCCCCGACGCAATCGCTCCGTTCTTCGGCTCCCCAATCGTCTACGCGTCGACGTTCGCCGCCGCGGGCGCGACGTGGCTGGCCGCGCGCCGCACCGCCCGGCCGCTGCTCGCGCTCGCGGCTACTGGTGGCGTCCTCA
Organism: Halobacterium sp. CBA1132; assembly: GCF_001485535.1. NCBI lineage: Archaea > Methanobacteriati > Methanobacteriota > Halobacteria > Halobacteriales > Halobacteriaceae > Halobacterium > Halobacterium sp. CBA1132. The sequence continues at coordinate 2,031,958 of NZ_BCMZ01000001.1, read as the reverse complement.
CCCTCGCGCCCACCGCAGCAGCCGTCGGCTACGCGCTCGCGCACGACACGCTGACGCTAGCGTGGCCGCTCGCTGCTGTCGTCGCCGCCGCAGTCCTCGGCCACGTCGCGTGGTGGGTGGTCGAGCAACTGCGACCGGACGACGTCGCCGCCGTCGGTGGCGCGGGCGCGCTCGCCGTCTTCGCGCACGTCCTCGACGGCACCTCCACCGCCGTCGGCGTGGACGTGCTCGGCTTCGGCGAGCAGACGCCGCTGTCCGCCGCCATCATGCACGCCGCCGCCGAACTCCCGACGGCCCCGGTTATCGGCGTCGGCTGGCTGTTCGTCCTCGTGAAGACCGCTCTCGGTGCCGCTGTCGTTCTCTTGCTCGCGGAGTACGTCCGCGAGGACCCCGCGGAGGGCAACCTCCTGCTCGCCGTCGTCACCGCCGTCGGCCTCGGTCCGGGCGCGCACAACGTCTTGCTGTTCGTCGCCGCGAATCCCGCAGGGTTTTAGCGCGACCGACCCAACCGCCGGCACATGGTTCGCGTCGTCGCCGCCGGCCACGTCAACTGGGACGTCACGCTCCGCGTCGACGCCCTCCCCGAACCCGACGGCGAAGCCCGCATCGTCTCCCAGCGCCGCTCCGGGGGCGGCAGCGCCGCCAACGCGGCGGTCGCGCTCGCGGGCTTCGACGTCGACACCGGGCTCGTCGGGAGCATCGGCGACGACGAGAACGGCCTGCTCGCGCGCCGGGAACTGGACCGCGTCGGCGTCGACCTCGACGGCCTCCGCGTCGTCGAGGACGCCGAGACGAGCGTGAAGTACCTCGTCGTGGACGGCGACGGCGAGGTGATGGTGCTCGGCAACGACGGCGCCAACGAAGCCGTCGCGCCCGCGGACGTCGACGCCGACTACGTCCGGGCCGCCGACCACGTCCACCTCACCAGCCAGCGCCCCGAGACCGCCACGCGCATCGCGGAACTCGCCGCCGAAGCCGGCGCGACGGTCTCGTTCGACCCGGGCCGCCGGCTGGACGAGCGCGACTACGCGGCGACCATCGAGCGCTGCGACGTCCTCTTCGTCAACGACCGCGAAGCCCTCGAAATCCTGGAGGAGGACGCCACGTACGCCGAGTCCGAGGTCGGCGACCGCGTCGTCGTCGTGAAACACGGCGCGGCGGGCGCGACCGTCCACACGCCCGACGCGTCCCTCGAACACCCCGGCTTCGACGTCGACCCCGTGGACACGACGGGCGCCGGCGACGCCTTCGCCGCCGGCTTCATCGCCGTCCTCCTCGACCACCCGGACGACTACGAGCGCGCGCTGGAGTTCGCGAACGCCTGCGGCGCGCTCGCCGCGCAGGCCGAGGGCGCGCGCACCGCGCCGACGTACCCGGAAGTCGAGGCGTTCCTCGACCAGCAGTTCTGACCCACGTTTAGGTGGGTGGCCCGTGTAGCCGACTGTATGCGACTCCTCGCGGCGTTCCCCGACCGCGTGCTCGCGTTCGACGACGGCAGCCTCCAGACAGTTCGCTCCGGCGACGTGCAGTGTCTCGACGCCGGCCCGTTCGGCGTCTACTGCGGGACCAGCGACGGCGTCTACCGCCAGTCCGACACCGACTCGGCGGACTGGATGCGCGTCGCGGACGTCGGCGACGTGACCGCAGTCGCCGTCCACGAGTCGGGCGTCTGGGCGGGAACCGAGCCGAGCGCGGTCTACCACGCGCCCGGCGGCGAGACGTTCACCGAGTGCGAGGGACTCACCGACTTGCCGTCCAGCGACGACTGGGCGTTCCCACCACGACCCTCTACACACCACGTTCGGTGGCTCGAACCCACGCCCGAACGGCTCTACGTCGCCGTCGAAGCCGGCGCGCTCGTCCGGTCGACGGACCGCGGTGAGACGTGGCAGGACCGCGTTCGTTCTGGGCCCTACGACACGCACTCGATGGCGACCCACCGCGACCGCCCCGACCTCGCGTACTCGGCCGCCGGCGACGGCTTCTACGTTACCGAGGACGGCGGCGACTCCTGGCGCACCGTGGAAGCAGGCCTCGACCGCACGTACTGCTGGAGCGTCGTCTGCGACCCCGGCGACCCCGAGCGCGTGCTCGTCTCCGCCGCCGACGGCCCGCGCAGCGCGCACGACGCCGGCACCGCGAGCAGCGCGGTCTTCCGGAAGAACGGCGCAGATGCTGATTGGGAGCGCTGCGAGGACCTACCGGGACCGAACGGGCTGCTCGCGTCCGTGCTCGTGGCAACTGGGTCGGGAGAAGCCGTCGCTGCGACGAACCGCGGGTTCTTCGAGACCGACGACTGGGGCGCGTCGTGGATAGGAATCGACACGGAGTGGCCCGCCGCGCTGGAATCCGAACGGCCCCGAGGGCTGGTGTCCCGTTGAGCGTTGCCGAAGCTGACGACTGTCTCACGGATAACAGCGAGAGAACTGTCTTCGGAGAGAACGCGACGAGAGCCGCAGTTATTCGCGCTCGGTCGCGGGGTCGTTCGGCGACCGGAACCCGAGTTTCGCCGCGAGCCGGCGAACCGCTGCCGGAGCCTTGTACGAGCGATGGGGCTCCAGCTCCACGTCGCCGAACTCTTCGCCGGACTCCCGTGGTTCGGTCATCGGCATAGAGTCGTCTATAGCTTCCATACTGTTAAACCTCCGGCGACAGCCAGTAGCACCACGCCCACCAGGAGCGAGGCCTGCGTGACGAAGAGGTAGAAACCGTTCTTCTCGTTGACGAGCTGCATCTGTGCAATCCACCGATTGTATCCTTCGAGCAGTTCGCGTCGCCACGCTCCTTCGGAGATGTTCTCGTTCAGTACGGCGGTCCGGTACTGGGCGCTAATCCCGGGTTCAGGTGCCGAAATGGAGTACGTCAGCACGCCCGAGGCCATCGTCGCGAGCAACACCGCCACGCCGGCACCTGCCGTGACCTTCACCGACGACGGCGGTGAAACTCCCTGATTGCCGGCGATACTCGCGGCCGAGACGACGAGCCCGACGATGATGACGGCGGTGCGTACCGTCCAAATCGCCTTGTCGTCGATGTCGTTCAGGATGTCGATTTCGTGGTCCAATACGGCTCGAGACTCCTCACAGGCAGACCGGAGCGTCGCCGTGGAGTCCGGCTTCTCCGCCATCGTGGTGCTCGGTTCCCTCGCCCCGGTACAAAAAGTTCGACGGGCGACCCGCCGCGTCGCGCGCTAACCGCAATCCCCGCTCTTTTTCTCCGCGAGCGTCGAATCGCTGGCATGGCCAAACAGCCCCACCTGCTAGTCGAGGAAGGCGACGTCTACGACATCGCGCTGCTGCCCGGCGACCCGGGCCGCGTCGACCGCATCGCCAGCCACTGCGACGACAGCGAGGTCGTCGCCGAGAACCGCGAGTACAAGGTCGTCAACGCCACCTACGACGGCGTCGACCTCACAATCTCCTCGACCGGCATCGGCTGCCCCTCCGCAGCCATCGCCGTCGAGGAACTCTCGCGCGTGGGCGTGGAGACGTTCCTGCGCGTCGGCACCATCGGCGCGCTCCAAGCGGACATCGATGTCGGTGACATGATTGTCGCGACCGGCGCCGCCAAAGAGGAGGGCACGAGCAAGCGCTACGAGTCCGAAGTCTACCCCGCAGTCCCGGACTTCGACGTACTCACGAGCCTCGTGGACTCCGCCGAAGCACGAGAAGGGGTCGGGTCGCACGAGGACTCCCCGACCCGCGACGGCCCCTCCGGGGCCACAGTCCACGTCGGCCCCATCGTCAGCGACGACGCGTTCTACAACGAGGACGAGGACTTCGTCGACGACTGGAACGATGCCGGCCTGCTCGCCGTCGAGATGGAGGCCGCGACCGTCTTCTCGCTGGCGCGCCGCAAGGGCCTCGCCGCGGGCGCCATCTGCACGGCCGACGGCAACCTCGTCGCCGGCAACCAGAAGGGCGCGGACAGCGACGACGAACTCCCCGAGAAAGCGAAGAACAACGTCGCGCGCGCCATCGACATCTCGCTGGACGCCGTGACGCGACTCGCCTGACGCCCGCCAGCCGAAACACCCAACTGCCGGGCTCGCGGACTGGCTGAACATGTTCTCGGAGTTGCGGCAGCGGCTCGCGGCGGCGCGGCGGCGCGCCGCCCGACTCGAACGCCGCGAACTCCGGTCGTTCCGGAAGTGGCTGGAGACGACCAGCAACCTCCTGCACGTCTGCGTGCTGTTGTTCGTGCCGCTGCTCGTCGGCCTCGTGACGCTGCTGGCGAACACCGTCGGCGCGGTGTCGTTTCTCCTGTTCCCGCCGCTGGCGTCGGGCACCTACACGCTGTTCTCCGAGCCCGAGGGCCGCTACTCGAACCCGAAGACGTTCGTCGGCGGCATGACCGTTGGCGCGTTCTGCGGCTGGATTGCCGTCGAAGCGGCGTCGTACGCGTACGGCATCCCGCCGTCGTCGCTGGGCATCAACGCCGGCGCCGCCGCGCTCGGCGTCCTCTTCACGGGCGGCGCGACGTGGGCGCTCGACCTCGAACTCCCGACCGCGTTCTCGACCGCGCTGCTCGTGCTCATCACGGGGACCGCGCAGTTCGCGTACGTCGCCGGCGTCGCGCTGTCGTCGTCGCTGGTCGCCGTCGTGTTCGTGGTGTGGCGCCGCGAGGTCTACGAGGAGCGCGCCCGCTACCTCTACCGGACGACGGAAGCCGACGACCACGTCATCGTGCCGATACGCGGGGACACCGCCGAGGAGACCGCGATGCTCGGCGCGCGCATCGCGGCCGCCCACGACGCCGGGAAGGTCGTCCTGCTGGACATCGTCGACGACGAGAAAATCGCGGCCGCCGAGCGCGAGTGCATCGGCACCGAGGGTGCAGACTACGTCGAGGACGCCGAGTCCACCGGCGAGGAACAGGCCGCCGACGCCGCCGCGCGCGAACTCGAACAGCAGGCCGCGCGCATCGAAACGAGCGTCGGCGTCCCCTGCGACGTGGCGGTCGCAGTCGCGGACGGCAACGCCGCGGGGACGGTGCTGTCGACGGCCGACGAGGCGAACTGCGACCTCGTCGTCACACCGTTCGAGTGCCGGGAGGACGCCACGCTGACGCCGTTCCTTCGGTCGCTGTTCGCCAGCGACATCGACGTCGTCGCGCTCCAGTCCACGGGCGAACGCACGCGCTGGCGGCGCATCATGGTCCCCGTGCGCAGCGCGTCGGATGTTGCGCACGCGATGCTGGACTACGCCGGCCGGCTCGCCAGCCGGAACGGCTCCATCAGCGTCTGCTCGTGCATCGACACCGAGCGCGAACGCCGCCCCACGGAGTCGATGCTCGCGAATCTCACGGAGACGGTGGACACGCGCTGTGAGACGCGCGTCTCGCGGTCATCCATCGAAGAGTTCGTCGAGCGCAACGACGCCCACTACGACCTCGTGTTCCTCGGCGCCAGCACCGACCGCTCGGCGGCGTCGAAGTTCTTCTCGCGGCCGACCTACGAGCGCGTCCGCGACCTCGACACGGACATCGCCATCGTCCACACGGCGTGACTACTCGTCGTCGAGGACGTGGGCGGCCTCCGCCTCGGCGTGCTCGTCGCCGAGCGCCGAGCGCGCGAGCAGCCGTCCGCCGATGACCATCGGACTGATGACGGTGTCCGCGCCCGCCCGGCGGAGCTTCGGCTCGTTCTCCCGTTCGGTGGCGGCGGCGACCACGCGCACGTCGGGGAACGACTCGGAGACGGTGAGAATCGCGAGCGCATCCTCGCCGTCGTCGTTGGTCGCCGCGACCACCGCTCGGGCGCGCTCGACCCCCGCCCGTGCGAGGATTTTCTCGTCGGCGGGGTCGCCCGCGAGCACGTCGATGTCGCGGTCCCGGAGTTCCGCGGCGTCGTCGCCGTCCCGCGTCACCACGAGGAACTGCCGGCCGCTCTCTGCGAGTTCGGTCAGAATCGGTTCCGTCAGGTCGCCGTAGCCCGCGACGACCACGTGGCCGTCGAGGGACTCTAGGTCGCTCTGTGTCATGCGTCCGAGGGCGCTCGCGAACCGGGCTTCGAGGGCGGGACCGAGCAGCGCGCCGAGCGCGATGGCGAAACTCGCGGTCCCCAACACCAGCACGGACAGCGAGAACAGCCGTGCTTCCTGCGTGACCGGCGTGACGTCGCCGTAGCCGACGGTGCTGGAGGTGACGAGCGTGTAGTAGAACGCGTCCAGCATCGTGGTCACACCCGGGAAGCCGTCCTCCCCGCGGAGCGCCCACGTCCCGATGGTGCCGTACGCCTGCACGCCGGCGAGCGCGCCGCCGGCGGCGAGTTGGCTCGTGGACAGCGAAATCGGCTCGTCGAAGCGGCTCCGCGCCACCGCGAGCACGGGCATCGAGAGCACCGACAGCACCACCAGCGGCACCGAGTACGGTGTCGCCTGCACCAGTCCCTGCAGGGCGGTCACGGGGAGGAGAACGAGCGTCGAGTACCACGCCGCCCGCAGGCCGCGGCGCAGGCCGAGCGCGCTCATCACCATCAGGAAACCGGTCAGCGAGCCCGTGAAGCCCGCCGTCTGGCTGACCGTCGGGGGGATGTACTGCGCGAACGGCCCGAAGTTCGCCGTCGGATTGACGATGCCGAGGATGCCGACGCCGACGGAGAGCGCGGCGACGGCGAGCGTCAGCGCGACAGCTACTCGGCCGGTCACACGCTTGGCGCCCGGTACGTCCATGTCATCACGCGCGTGGTCGCCCGCCTTAAGAACGGCGGCACGCGTCGGTAGCGTTTAGTCGCGGGCGCGACTCGTCGGGGGTATGACTTCGACTCCCGTGCAGGCGCTGCACGGCATCTACCTCGGGCTGCTCGCGGGCGTGATTCCGGCGCTGGTGTCGTTCGGCTTCGGCTTCCTCTTCAAGTACGTCACCGGGCTCAGCATCCCCGCGTTCGGTGTCGTCGTGCTCGGTGTCGCGCTCGCCGGCGTCAACGGCGGCCTGCTCGCGTTCGCTGACCCGACGATTACGCAGGCGGCGAACTCCACGACGCTGGTGGTCGCGCTGCTGGTGGTCGCGCTGTTGACGTTCTACACGCACGCCGTGGGTGACAGGCTCGGGTCGACGCTGCCGCGGCGCATCAGCCTGCGGTCGCTGCGCGAGCGCACGCTCCACACCGACGCCATCGAACTCGTCGGCGGCCGCAACGAGGTCGCAGTGAGCGTCGTCGGCGGCGTCCGCGACCTCGAAGGCTACCCGCCGCTTCCGGAGTCGCTGCGCGCGTCGATTCAGGACGCCGAGTGGCGCTTCCCCGCGGACCTCCCGCTGTCGGAACTGGAGGGGCGGTTCGTCGACCGCCTGCGCTCGGAGTTCGACGTGCAGGAGGCCTCAGTGACCGTCGACGAACACGGCCGCGCGACCGTCTCCGCCGCGCCGCCCGCCGCCGGCGTCTCCAAGCGGACGCCAATCGGGAAGCGCGCGGTGTCGGTGCCCGCGCTCGTTCCCACGGGCATCGCGCGCGGCGACGAGGTGAGCGTGCTCGCGGGCGACGACCGCGTCGACGGCACCGTCGTCTCCGCGAAGTCCGGCGGGAAGCCCGCACCGGAACCGACCGCGCCCGCAGCCACCGACGACGCCGCGGAGGCCGAGCCAGCCGCGAAACTCGCGCCGACGACGACGGGCGGCGAGGGCCGCGTCACCGTCGCCGTCCAGCGCTCGGAGGCGGAGTCGCTGCTCGCGGCTGACCACACTCGCGTCGCCGTACGCGCTCGCGGCACCCGCCGCGAGTACGAACTCCTCGGACTGCTGCGCCGCGGCGGCCAGCGCGTCCGCCGGCTCACCCTCGGCGCCGACACCCCCGTCGTGGACACCACGCTCGGCGAGGCGAGCGTCGGTGAGACGTACGGCGTCACCGTGCTGGCGGTCCGCCACGACGGCGCGTGGACGGTCGCCCCGAACGGTGAGGCGTCGCTGTCGGCCGGCGACGAACTGTTCGTCGCCGGGCCGCGCCGCGAACTCGACGCCTTCGAGGAGGTGGCGAAGTGATGCCGGTGTCGACGACCGAACTCGCGCAGGCCGGCGGCGTCGTCCTCGCCGCGGGCGTCGCCGTCGCGCTGCTCGCGGCGGCGTTCCGGTGGTACTTCCGGCAGGAACTCCCGTTCGGCGTGGGGATACTCGTGGACGTCTCCGTCGTGGCGTTCTACCTCAACACGCGGGTCGCACTCGGGCAGGCAATCGCCGGCCGGACGGACGCGCTCTCGGTCGAAGCGGTCGGGTTCAACCTCGCCGTCTTCGGCGTCGCCGTGCTCTTCGAACCCGCCGCGCGCCGCGCCGGCGACCGCGTCGGCGTCCAGATTCTGGCCGCGACCGGCGTCCGCGAACTCGAAGGCGAGGTCGGCCGCATCGTGAAAGCCGTCGGGCGCGCCGTCGCGGTCGAACTCCCCGAGTCCATCGAGGACATCGAGGGCTACGACCCGGTCGCCGACGACGTCAAGGAGGCACTGGCGGGGAAGACGCTCATCTTCCCGCGCCGGCTGACCGTCGCGGAGCTCCGCGACCGCGTCGTGACGCGACTGAAAGACGACTACGACATCGGCTACGTCGACGTCGAACTCGCGGACGACGGCACCGCGACGTACCTCGCGCTCGGGAGCCGCACCGCCGGTATCGGGCCGACGCTGCCGCCGGGCACCGCGGCCGTCGCCGTGCACGCTGACCCGCCGAACGCCGCGGGTCCCGGCGACCTCGTGCAGGTGTGGCAGCCAAGCACCGAGACTGAGGCCGCCGAGCGCGTCGCCACCGCGGAGATTCGCGCGACCCACGAGGACACGGTGACGCTGTCGCTGGACGAGTACGACGCGCGCACGCTCGCCGGCGGCGACTACCGCCTGCTCACGCTGCCGTACGAGCCGGGCGCGGACCGCCAGTTCGCGTCGCTGCTGCGGGCCGCCGACGAGACGATGGTCGTCGTGACCGTGGCGGCGGACAGCGCCCTCGACGGCGCCGAGGTCGCCACGGTCGACGGGACCGTAGTTGCAGTCCGCGGCGACACCGGCGTCGACGCCATCCCGAGCGGGTCGCGCGTACTCGCCGCCGGCGACACCCTCTACGTGGTCGCGCGGCCGGACGTCGCGCGCCGCGTGGACGCCGCCGCGGCCGCCCCCGAGGAACCGGTCGACGAGTCCCCGAGCCAGTAGGCCGCCGCACGCGCTGCCGACCCCGTAGCACCTATGCGTCGCCGCCGCCGAGGGGCGTGCATGGAGTGGAAGCTGTTCGCGGACCTCGCGGAGGTCGGCGGCGACCGCCGAATCACCGTCGACGAGTCGGCGGAGACAGTGGGGGACGCCCTCGACGCCCTGCTCGACGACCGGCCCGCGCTCCGGGACCGCGTCCTGACCGAGACCGGCGACGTCCACGAGCACATCAACGTCCTGCGGAACGGCGAGAACGTCGCGCACGACGACGGCCTCGCCACGGAACTGGACTCGGGCGACGAACTCGCGTTGTTCCCGCCGGTGAGCGGCGGCTGATGTTTACCATCGCCCACCGCGGGTTCGCCGGTATCGCGCCCGAGAACACCGCGGCGGCGGTGCGAGCGGCCCGCGAGCGCGCGGACGGCGTCGAGGTGGACGTCCAGCCGGCAGCCGACGGCACGCCGGTCGTCTTCCACGACCAGCGCCTCGACGGCGATGGCGACTCTCGTGGTGTCACCGACGCCGAGGGGTTCGTCTGGGACGCGACACCCGAGGCGCTCGCCGACGCGTCCGTGCTCGGGAGCGGCGAACCCGTGCCGACGCTGTCGGCGGTCGCAGACCTCGTGCCAGCGGGCGTGGCGTTCCACGTCGAACTCAAGACTCCCGGCAGCGAGGACGCGACGCTCGGCCTCTCCGGGCCGGACGCGGCCGTCTGGCGGCCGTTCGTCGAGTCGGTCGCTGACGCGCTCGCGGACTGCGAGGCGCCCGTCGTGGTTTCGTCGTTCTTCGACGGCGCGCTCGAAGCCGCCACCGAAGTGCTGCCCGACACCCCGCGTGCGGCGCTCTGCCTCGACACCGACCGCGGACTCACGCGCGCCAGCGAGTTCGACTGCCGTGCGCTCCACGCGCCCGTCGACGGCCTCACCGAGTCGGTCGTCGACCACGCGCACCGCGACGGCCGCACCGTCAACGCGTGGACCGTCACGGACTGGCACGACGCCGTCGCGTGCAGCGACGCCGGAGTCGACGGCGTCATCGCGGACTACCCCGGTGTCGTCGACTACGCCGGTGACCCCTCGCGACTCGTCTGAGCGACGGCATCGACGGCCCCGTTCTGCGTCCGACCCGGCCAAACTACTTTCCCGGTCGAATCGCCTGTTCGTGTTGGTGGGATTCCATGAACGGCGACGAACTGGAGGACTTCCTGATTCTCCGTAGCCTCGACGAACCGATTACCGAGGACGAACTGGCCGCCGCCGGCGAGCAGTCCGGCGAGGCGCTGGCGGCGCTCCGCGACGAGGGCGTCGGCATCCGGTGGGTCGAATCCGAGGTCATGAAAAACGACGCCGGCGAGGTGACAGGGACGTTCTGTCACTACCGCGCCGAAGACGAGGCCGCCATCGAGGAACACGCGGACCGAGCGGGGCTGCCCGCCACTCGCATCGACCGCCGCGGAGAGCCGCTGTCCGGCGAGTAACAGCGGCGAAGTCACGAACCGAACGTGCGGCCGCGAGACCGACTACTCGACGGACCGCTCGAACTTGCGGATGGCGCGGTCGCTGCCCGCGACGAACACCTCGTCGCCGGCCTCGATTGCGGCGGTCTGGTTCGTGTCCACCTCGCCGTCGTGGACGACGCCGACGACCGTCCACCCCTTCTGCGGGTCGCTCGCCGTCGCCACCGTCTCGCCGACGAACGGCGCGGCGTCCGCGCGCACCAGTCGAATCTGCCCGACCGGGTCCATCACGCGCTCGCCGTGGACCTCCGCGGCGACGAGGCGCGCGCTCACGCGCTGGACGGACAGCACGTAGTCGGCACCCGCGCGGAACGCCGCCGACGCCTTTTCCGTGTCCGTGACGCGCGCGAGAATCTCCACGTCCTCGGTCAGCGAGCGCGCCATCGCCACGGTCAACAGCGCGGTCGCGTCGTCGTTCACCGTGACGACGAGCGCCGTGGCGTCCCCGACGTTCGCGGCCTCCAGCGTCTCGGGTTCGGTCGCGTCCCCGACCACGTCGGGGTCGGTCGCCGCGGACTCGTCGATGGTCGTCGCCTCGACGTCCTCGGGCAGCGCGTCGACGGCCGCCGCGCCGCCCTCTCCCAGCCCCGCGACGACGACTCGCGAGTGGTCGCGCAGCCGCGAGCGCTGGACGCCCGCGATTTCGCCGGTGACCTCGTCGATGACGTCCGCCGGCCCCGCGACGACGAGGACGGTGTTCGGCGTGAGGGGGTCCTCCGGCGACGGCGGGAGTCGCAACTCGCCGTCGAACCAGCCCGCGACGAGCGTCAACTCGGGGTGGCTGGCGAGCGGCGACTCCCGGACGCGGACGCCGTGCAGCGGGCTGTCCCGGCGCACCAGAAGCTCCCGGATGGCGACCTCGTCGGTCGCCGCTTCGCCGACCGAGACCGGCGTCGTCGCCTTCTCCGCGAGCCGCTGGCCGATGAGCGCGTGGGGCGCGACGCTGCGGTCGACGCCGACCTCCGCGAGCGCGGCCTTCCGCCGGGTCGACGCCGTGAAGCTCACCACCCGGAGGTCCTCGTTGTGCTCCAGCGCGGTCAACACGACACTCGCCGTCTCGTCACCGGCGTCCGTGATGAGCACGTCGGCCGCCCCGACGAACGCGCGCTCCAGGTCGTCGCCGTCCTCAGGGTCGCCGTTGATGGCCTGGTAGCCGTCGTCGGAGAGCCGCTTGGCCTCCTCGGTGTCCGATTCGACGAGCACGTAGTCGACGTCCAGTTCCTCCAGTTCGTCGAGCAGTACCTCGGAGTCGTGGCCGTACTCCGCGACGACGACGTGGTCGTTCTTCGGCGTGAGGCGGTCGTCGAGGTTCAGCGGCGTGCGCTCGAACAGCGGGATGACGAGCACGCGCAGCGTCACGAACCCAATGACGACCCCCGACACCTGGATGGTCGCGACGAAGAGGTTCATCCACGGCGTCTGCCACGGCGAGTCCGCGCCGAACCCCGTCGTCGTCAGCGTCTCGATGACGGTGTTGAACGCCTGGAACGGCGACCGCGGCCGCCCCTCCAGATTGGCCATCCCCCAGTAGTACAGCGCCGTGAATGTCAGTACCACTGAGATGAGGCCGACGGCGTACACCGCCACGAGTCGCTGTCGGTAGGTCAGGTCGGACGGCCGGCGCGGGAGATCCCGTAAGTCGGGCATTCGGGTGCCCGTAGCTACCCGGCCCGGCGACAAAACGTTTCGGCGACGCCTACGCTCGGTAGTCCGCGGTGAGGTCGGCGGCCAGCACGAAGTCCGGCTCCTCGCCGATTTCGGTGCGCGTGGCCGCGACGTCGCTGACCGCTTCCACGGTCTCGGGAATCAGCACGCGCGTGCGGTCGGCGCCGACGCTCGCGGCGTCCGCGGAAATCGCTTCGAGCACGGATGCGCACGCCGACTGGTCGGCCCACGCGGCGACGCCGTACTCCGCCACCGTCTGTCCGGCGCCGTCGGCCTCGCGCTCGAACGTCCGCGAGCGGAACGCGAACCCGCGCGTCCCGGTCGTCTCGTCGTGCGCGACGACGAGCGCGTCGCGGTCGGCGGCCGCTTCGAGTCGGCTCCGAGTGAGTTCCGACAGTGCCCACGACTCGTCGGTGTGCATCACCAGTCCGCGGAGGTGGTCGCGGGCCGGACTGTCCTGCCAGCACTGCCACGCGGCGTACGCGTCGTCGGTAATCTCGTGACCGGGGCTGGCGTCGCGGTTCGGCTCGGGATGCACCCAGCGGAACTCCGTCGACGGCTCGAACCCGGTCGCCCGCGAGTGTCCCAATCCCATCACGTTCCACGAGAACACCATGTTGCGCGCGACCGTCGCGCCCCGCTCGCGCGCCCAGTCGAAGCCCGCGTGAACGAGCGTCGAGCCGACGCCCTGTCCGCGGTAGTCGGGGTTCGTGCGCATCCCCTGCGCCCACGCCTCGTGCTCGGAGAGCAGGACGAACTGCGCGATTGCCGCAATATCGTCGCCGGTGTCCGCGACGAGCGTGCGCTGGCGCGGGCCGTCGCTCTCCACCCAGTCCTCGAAGACGCGCGGGATGTAGTCGCCGTCCTCGCGGCGGTCCGCCCACGTGTCGCTGGCGAACGCCACCACGTCGTCGTAGTCGCCCAACTCGGCGGGTCGAATCTCGATGTCCCCGGTCATTCCCACGGGACCGAGCGGTCCGTGATTTCGCCGGCCAGCGGCGTCCGCATCGTCTCCGCGACGCTCTCGGTGTTCGCGAGTGCCCACATCAGTTTCACCTTCGCGGTGCCGGGGAGCATGTCCTCGCCCTCCACGACGCCGGCGTCGAGGAGGTCGCGGCCCGTGTCGTAGACTCGGTCGCAGACCCGGCCGTCCAGACACTGACTGGTCATCACGACCGTCGTGCCGTCCTCGACTAGCTCCTCGATGCGGTCGATGAACTGCGTATGGACGTGACCGAGTCCGGTCCCCTCGATAATCACGCCGGACTTGCCCTCGCAGAGGTCGAAGAACGCGTCGTCCATCCCGGGCGTGAACTTCACGAGTTCGACGTCGTCATCGAGGTCGGGGCTGCTGTCGAGGTCCGCCTCACCCCTCTCGGCGTGCTCTTTCGTGAACGTCACGCCGCGGGATTCGGCGGTCGCGTCCTCGCTGGCCGCGTCGTAGTCGACGTAGCCGAGCGGCTCCGCGCCGACGGTCTCGAAGGCGTCCCGGCGGCTCGTGTGGTTCTTTCGAACGCGCGTCCCGCGGTGGAGCGCGCAGCGGTCGTCGCTCTCGGAGGCGTGCATGCAGACCATCACCTCGGCGGCGTCGGCCTTCGCGGCCTCCACCGAGCAGACGGCGTTCATCACGTTGTCCGAGGACGGCCGGTCCGCGGAGCGCTGGCTGCCCGTGAAGACGATGGGAACGGGCGTGTCGAGGATGAACGACAGCGCGCTCGCGGAGTACTGCATCGTGTCCGTGCCGTGCATCACGACGACGCCGTCGGCGCCGTTCTCGATTTCCTCGCGGACGGCGGCCGCGAGTTCCTGCCAGATGGGCGGCTCCATGTTCTCCGAGAGGATGTTCGCGACGACGCGGCCGCGGTAGTTCGCGCGACCCGCCAAGTCGGGTACCGCCCGCAGCACGTCCTCGGCGTCGAACTGCGCGGTGACCGCGCCCGTGCGGTAGTCGACGGTGGACGCGATGGTGCCGCCGGTGGAGATGAGCGCGATGGTCGGCAGGTCGTCGTCGAACTCGACCTCGGAGGCGGCGCCCTCGTCGTGGTCGCTCTCGACGTCGTAGACGTCTCGCTCCAGTACTTCGACGTCGGCCGCGTCGCGTTCGACGCCGACGTTGTAGCCGGAGTCGAGTTTCACGACGAGGTGGTCGGAGTCGGCCGACGGCAACAGCACGCCCTCGTGGGTCGTGCCGTCGCGGTCGACGCGCACGCGGTCCCCTGTGTTCATGTCGCGTAGCTTCCGGGCGCGCCGACGAAAAGGTTGCTACTCCGCGCTACTCGGTGATGTGCCACTCGCCGTCGACGCGCTCGACGACCTCCTGCTCGCGCAGCGTCTCGAGGACGCCCTCCACGAGCGGCTCCGGGGCGTCGAGATTTCCGGCGACCGCGCTCGCCGTACGGTCCCCGGACGCGAGCGCCGCGAGCACGTCCGCGTACAGGCGCTCGTTGCCGTCGCCGACGGCCTCCCCGAGGCGGTCTTGGGCGTCCGCGAGCCGGCCGTGCACCCAGCGTTGGGCCAGCGATAGCTCGCGTTCGAGGTCCTTGAGCTCCTGTAGTTTCCCGGCGAGGGCGGCGACGTTGTCCTCGCGGTCCTGCTGGATGCGAATCGAGACGTGCTGGCACCGCGTCAGGTCGAGGTCCGCGCTCGCGGGGTACGCGGACTTCGCGCCGAAGTCGAACGGCGACAGCCGCACCTCCAGTCGGAGGTTCTCGGCGATGTGGAAGTACTTCCGCCGCTGGTCGTCGACCTCCGACTCCACGAGGCCGGCGTCTTCGAGCCGCCGGAGGTGGTCGATGACGGCCTTCGGGCTGACGCCCAGCGACTCCGAGATTTCGGTGACGTAACAGGGTTTGCGCGCGAGCAGTCGGAGGATGCGTCGCCGGTTCTCGTTGCCGAGTATGTTGAGCAGTGCCCCCGAATCCATGTTCACCCTGAGTTAGCGACGAGACCGGATAAGGGTGTCTGCTCTCGGTGGAATTCGGCGACGACTCGGGGGTTCGCCGGAGCGCTTATGTAGTAGTGTGCCAAACGTTAGCATACATGTTCGAGGCATTCTCCAGCGGCTACTACCTCGGACGGTTGTACGTCGAACCGACGCGCGGCGACCGCGCCGCCATCAACAGCCGTCACCACGAACGCGTCAACGAGCAACTGTACGCCGACGACGACGGTATCGCCCGGACAGACCTCCCGCTCGTGATGAAAGTCGGCCCCGCGCACCTCTCCGTCCACGGCGAGGACGACGTGCCCGAGCGCACGCTCGCCGTCCCCGAGGACGTCCTCGACAGCGTCGACGTCGAGAACCCGCCGTCGCTAGAGGAAGTCCTGCTCGCGAAGGGCGAGCACGCCGCCCGCCTGTTCGACATGGGCGCCGTCTGAGGGCCGGCTCGGAAGCGAACCGCTTTTGCTCGCTTGCCGGGACGCGGAGGTATGCGCTTCTTCGACGACCTCGCGGCGCGCATCGAGGACGCCGACACCGTCGTCAGCGTCGGCCTCGACCCCGACCTCGACCGCCTCCCCGAGGACGTACTGGACCACGACCTGCCGCGGTGGGCGTTCAACCGCCGCGTCATCGACGCGACCCACGAACACGCCGCCGTCTTCAAGCCGAACGCGGCGTTCTACGAGGACAGCGACGGCTGGCGCGCGCTCCGCGAGACGATAGCGTACGCCCACGGGAAAGGCGTCCCCGTCCTGTTGGACGCCAAGCGCGCGGACATCGGGAACACGGCCCGCCAGTACGCCGACGTGCTGGAGTACGCCGACGCAATCACGGTCAACCCCTACCTCGGCGAGGACGCGCTCCAGCCGTTCCTCTCACAGGAGGAGGCGGGCGTGTTCGTGCTCTGTCGCACCTCCAACCCCGGCGGGATGGACTTCCAGCACCTCGAACTCGCGGCGTACGACCGCCGCCTCTACGAGCACGTTGCCGAGCGCGCCGCGGGCTGGAACGACGAGTACGACAACATCGGTCTCGTCGTCGGCGCGACGGCGCCCGAAGAGTTAGAAGAACTGCGCGATCGCGTGCCCGAACTCCCGTTCCTCGTGCCGGGCGTCGGCGCGCAGGGCGGCGACGCCGAGGCCGCAGTCCAGTACGGCCTGAACGACGAGGGCGTCGGGCTGGTGAACTCCACGCGAGGCATCATCTTCGCGGGCGAGGACTCGCCCGAGTGGGCGCGCGCCGCCGGCGAGGCCGCGCGCCGGCTGAAGAACCGCCTGAACGAGCACCGGTAGTCAGCGCGGCCCGGACCCGGGGCTGCCGCGGACTTCGGCGGCGCACTCCGTGCAGTAGCCCGTCGAGGGGTCGTAGTGGGCCTGGCAGACGAGCGCGCCACACCGGTCGCAGGTGAACTGTGCTTGCTCGCTCTCGCAAATCTGGCAGAGGCCGGTGACGCTCATGTCGTCGCGTTCGGCGCCGAACCCCAAGAGTGTGGGCCAACAGCATTTACGTCCGCGCGCCGAACTGGCGCGTACACCGTGAGGACCGACGCGAGCATCGTCTGGGGGATGGCGGCCACGTTCGGCGCCGTCGGCGTCGTGTTCGGCGTGCTCGGCGTCGTCTACAGTCCGGTCGCGCTCGGCGTCGCCGTGCCGTTCGCGCTCGCCGGCGCCGTCTTCTACCTGCACGCCTCCGGCCGACTCGCGGAGTTGGCGTACCGCAAGCGCCGCGTCTCCCGCGAGCAGTACGAACGCGAACAGCGCCAGCAGACCAGCCAGCACCAGGGTCGAGCGAGCGGGCGCAGTCGCGAACGCAACCGCGGGCGCGCCGGCGCCGGCCGCGGCGGCGGGCGACAGACGGCGAGCGGGGCGGCGTCCGGCCCGCGCCGCGAGGACTACCGCGTGCTCGGCGTCGAACCCGGCGCGAGCAGCGACGCGGTGCGGGCCGCGTACCGCGAGAAGGCGCGGGAACTCCACCCGGACCGGGGCGGCGACGAGGACGAATTCGCTCGCGTGAACGAAGCCTACGAACGACTCAAAGACGACTAATCGGCGTCTCCGTGCGTCTCCGAACCGTTACCCGGGGAAGGCTTTTACCCGCTTCCCCCCAATCCGTTCCCATGGGCCGCGACCGAGCCCGCTTGGTCCGCGCACTCGACCGCGGGGAGCAGGAGGGCGGCAGCGTCGAATTCAAGGAACGGTTCAGCCGCGACGTCCACCTCGCCGACGGCCGCATGGAGAGCCTCGCCGCGCAACTGCGGCACCGCGTGCTCTCCGGCGACGGCGAGGCCGAGTACGTTCTCGGCGTCACCGACGACGGCGGCCTCGCGGGGGTGCCCCCCGAGACGTTCTCCGAGACGATGGACGTGCTGAGCCTGCTCGCCGAGGAAGCCGGCGCCCACATCGCGGACGTACAGACGTGGAGCGTCGACAGCGTCCGCGACGACGCCGGCGAGGGCATCGTCGGCGTCGCCGTCGTCCGAGACGGCGCCTCGCTGGCGCCCGACGACGACCACATCATCGTCGGGACGGCGGGCCACGTCGACCACGGGAAGTCCACGCTGGTCGGCAGCCTCGTCACCGGCGACTCCGACGACGGCGACGGCACCACGCGCGGCTTCCTCGACGTGCAGCCACACGAGGTCGAACGCGGACTGTCGGCGGACCTCTCCTACGGCGTCTACGGCTTCGACGGCGACGGGCCGATGCGCGTGCGCAACCCCCACCGGAAGGACGAGCGCGCGGCCGTCGTGGAGAGCGCCGACCGCGTCGTCTCGTTCGTCGACACCGTCGGCCACGAGCCGTGGCTCTCGACGACCATCCGGGGGTTGGTCGGCCAGCAACTCGACTACGGGCTGTTGACCGTCGCGGCCGACGACGGCCCGACGAAGACGACCCGCGAACACACGGGCGTACTGTTGGCGACGGACCTCCCGACCATCGTCGCCATCACGAAGACCGACCTCGTGGACGACGACCGCGTCGCCGAAGTCGAGCGCGAGGTCGAACGCCTGCTGCGGAACGCGGGCCGGACGCCGCTTCCCGTCGAGCGCCACGGCGTCGACGCCGCAATCGAAGAAATCGGGGACAACGTCGTCCCAATCGTCCGCACGAGCGCGGTGACGATGGAGGGACTGGACGTCCTCGACGAGTGCTTCCGGCGCCTCCCGAAGACGACGGCCGCCAGCGGGCCGTTCCGGATGTACGTCGACCGCTCCTACGAGGTCACGGGCGTCGGCGCGGTGGCCTCCGGCACCGTCAAATCCGGCACCGTGGAGGCCGGCGACGAACTCCTGTTGGGGCCGTTCCCGAACGGCGACTTCCGCGAGGTCGAAGTGCGCTCCATCGAGATGCACTACCACCGCGTCGACCAAGCGGAGGCCGGCCGCATCGTCGGCATCGCCCTGAAGGGCGTCCGCGAGGCCGACGTCGAACGCGGGATGGTCCTGCTGCCGGCCGACGCCGAACCCAGCCCCGTACAGGAGTTCGAGGCCGAAGTGATGGTGTTGAACCACCCGACGCGAATCGACGCGGGCTACGAGCCGGTCGTCCACCTCGAAACCATCGGGGAGGCCGCGCGCTTCGAACCCGCGAACGGCCAACTACTCCCCGGCGACACGGGCGAGACGAGCGTCCGATTCAAGTTCCGCCCCTACTTGGTCGAGGAGGGCCAGCGGTTCGTGTTCCGCGAGGGCGCGAGCAAGGGGGTCGGCACCGTCACCAGCGTCTCCGACTAACACGAACTTTCTCGGCGCCTCGGGGCGAAGCGC
This sequence comes from Halobacterium sp. CBA1132, assembly GCF_001485535.1. Classification (NCBI taxonomy): domain Archaea; kingdom Methanobacteriati; phylum Methanobacteriota; class Halobacteria; order Halobacteriales; family Halobacteriaceae; genus Halobacterium; species Halobacterium sp. CBA1132. Next base: position 2,012,948 of record NZ_BCMZ01000001.1, on the reverse strand, counting down.
GGGCATGGTCAGCCGCCGCACTCTCGAATTCCTCGTCGGCGTGGTCGCCGCCGCGACAATCGCCGGCGGACTCTCGCTGTCCGTGGCGACGCCGTACGCGCTCGCGGTCGGACTGGCGGCGGGGACGCCGTCGCTCGTCCGCACGAGCGCGCGCCTCGACCGCGACGCCTACGACGCCGACCACACCAGCACCGAACAGATTGTCGACGGCGCGATTGCGGCGGGCGCGACGCTCGTCGTCGGTCTCGCCGCGGCGTACTTCGCGGTCACGAGCGGCTACGACGGCCCGATAGCCGCCGCGGGCGTCGCCGCGCTCGGCGTGCTGGCGGGACAGTTTGCGTTCTACACGCGCACCGCGGCGTACGAGGGGTAGTCAGTCCGCGCGCCGGTAGCCGCCGTCGGCGCGCTCGGCGAGACCGAGCAACACCGCCCAGTCGAGGCGGCGCTCGACGCGCTCGGTCCAGAACCCCTCCCAGTCTTGGCGTTTCGTTCGCTCCCAGCGCGGCACGCGCTCGCGGACGGCCTCGAAGACTTCCTCGGGGGTCCGAGGGTCGTCGCCGAGCGCGTCGATGACTTCGGGCGCGAGGAAGACGTTCTCGCGGAAGTTCGCCGCGAGCGTCGCGCGGTCGCGGTCCGCTCGGACGCGAGCGTACCCGAGGTCCGTCTCCTCGACGGCGCCGAGCGCGGTCAGGAAGACGAGCCACGCCGACGCCGCCCCGCGGTCCTCGACGCCCGCACGCTCGACGAGTCGCCGACAGCAGTCGTCCTCGGACTCGGGGACCAGCGGAGCGGCGTCGCGAACCTCGCGGAGGCGGGACAGCGACGCCGGCGCCGCCGGAACGGGTTTGCGCTGCATACCGACAGTCGGGCGCGGACGGCCTTGAGTTCGGCGACACCGTCGCAGAGCCGGCGGGGGTCGCTGCCGACACCGTGTTTTTTGATTGTTCACACCTAACAGGATAGTAGCACCGCCGGGAGCTGCACGCGCCGGAGTGCCGCATCTGGCCCCCACACATGGTCGACAGCACCCAAATATCGACGAGCAAGGCGATACAGCAGCGGACGGGTAAGACGTTCCACGTAGCGACGCGCCTGCTCCCTGAGCGCGTGCGCCACGCGACGTACGTCCTGTACGCGTTCTTCCGCGTCGCCGACGACGTCGTGGACACGACCGAGGACCGCGACTCCGCCGCCCAGCGCGCGGAACTGGAGGCGATTCGCGCGGCCGCGCTCGGAGAGGACGCCGACACCGAGCGCCTCGACGCCGAGACGACCGACGTGCTGGCGGCGTTCCGCGAACTCGCCGAGCGCCACGACATCCCCGACGAGGACGTGAACATCTTCGTCGACGCGATGCTCACGGACCTCGAAGAGACGCGCTACCAGACCCACGAGGAGTTGGGGGCGTACATGCGGGGGTCTGCGGTCGCCGTCGGGAACATGATGGTCGCCATCATGGAGGTCGAGGACCCCGAGGCGGCGGCCCCGCACGCGGCGGCGCTCGCGGAGGCGTTCCAGTTGAGCAACTTCCTCCGGGACGTCCGCGAGGACGTCCGCGACTACGACCGCGTCTACCTCCCCGGGGAGACGCGCCGCGAGCACGACGTCACCGTCGAGCAGTTGCGCCGCGCCGAGGTCACGTCGGGGTTCCGGGACGCGATGCGCGCGGAGTTGGCGCGCACGGAGACGAAGTACCGGGAGGGCGTCGCGGGCATCAAGTACCTGCCCGAGGACTGCCAGTTCGCGGTGTTGCTGTCCGCGGTGCTGTACGCCGACCACCACCGCGAGATTCGGAACCGGGGCTACGACGTGCTCACGGAGACGCCGAGCCTCTCGACGACGCGGAAGCTCTGGCTGCTGGCGAAGACGCGAGCGCTGTGGGCGTTCTACGAGGACCCCGAGTACGTGTTCTACCGCGTGAGCTGCATCGCGTCGTCAGGCGACCACCGGCGCGGCCACGGCGACCCCCACCCCGCGCCGTAGCTACCGCGCGGGGTTCCGGCGGAGCACGCTGAAGTCGAAGCGGTCCGTTTCTACGAGCGCGACGCCGAGCAGCCCCGCCGCCAGCGCGGGGACGAGTTGGCCGAACGCGAGGTTCACCGCGCCCCACAGCAGCACGAAGCTCACGAGGTCGTCGAGGAAGAACGGACACTGCGTGAGGCGGTCGCGGAGCGCGGCGCGGTCGAACCCCCAGTCGAGGACGGCGACGGAGACGGTCGCCGAGAGCACCCAGCCGAGGTAGTTCGACAGCGGGACGCCGTAGTACGCGCCGCCCGTGCCGTACGCCCAGAAGCCGAGCGCGACCGCGCCGGGGTCGAGGACGACGTCCATCCAGACGACGACCGCGGCCACGGCGGGCAGGCGGACGACCGCGCGGCGGGTGTGGCGCCCGAACAACAGGAGGACGAGGAGGTAGCTGTTGACGACCAGCGGCAGGAAGAACACCGGGAGGCCGAGCGGGACGCTGCCCGCGAGCATCGGCCCGAGCTCGACGAGGTACTCGAAGTGGCCGTACGGCCAGCCGGTCGCGACGCCGACGAACTCGATGGCGAACGCGTACGCGACGAGCGCCAGCACGGCGACGGCCGCCTTCCGGTCGACGAGCGGGAGCAACCCCGCGACCAGAGGGAGACGCATCACGGCGACGCCCGCGAGCACGAGGTAGGGGTTGAACGCCAGCGGCTCGGGGAGCCACCCCCACGCCGAGGCGAGCAGGAGGACGGCGCCGACGACGGGGAACACGACCGCGATTTCGAAGCGGTGCCCGGCGACGAGTTCGTCGAGCCGGGCCTCGACGCGGGCGCGCGTGGAGGCCTCAGACATTCGTGAGCCTCCAGAGCGCGCCGAGCGTGAGCGCGGCGCCGACGACGGTGTTCACGAATGGGAACCACCAGTACGCGCGGTCGACGGCCACGTCGACAGCGACGATGCCCGCGACGAGCGCGGGGTACGAGAGCAGGACCGCGCCGAGGCGCCAGTCGACGGCGGCGAAGACGGCGGCCGACGCGAGCCAGCAGGCCGCGCAGTAGGCGTACGTGCGGCGCTCGCCGAGCGCGGTGGCGGTGGTCGTAATGTTGGCTTCGCGGTCGGGTTCGATGTCCGGAATCGCGGAGAACGTGTGCATCCCCATCGCCCACAGCCAGCCGCCAGCGACCGCGAGCAGCGGCGGGTGGTGGCCCGCGACGGCGGCGTACGCGGCCGCGCCCGGGAGGACGTAGAGGCCGTTCGAGAGGGAGTCCAGCAGCGGCGTCGTCTTGAAGCGCAGCGGCGGCGCGCTGTATTCGACGGCGAGCAGCGCCCACGCGACGAGCCACGGGTACGCCACCGCCGGCAGGACGGCCGCGACCGGGACGAGTAGCAGCCCGGAGGCGACGACGACCGCCGAGACGGCGCGGCCGCCTCGGAACCGCGCCTCCTTGTCGTCTTTCTTCGGGTTCACCTCGTCGACGTCGCGGTCGAAGACGTCGTTGACGCCGTACAGGAAGACGTTCGCGGGCACGAGGAAGTACGCGAACAGCGCGACTGCGGGCGCCGAGAACAACTCTGGGGCGGTCTCGGCGGCGTACGCGACGCCGACGACGACGGGGCCGGCGAGGTACAACCAGAAGCGCGGCCGCGAGAGGACGAACAGGTAGCGCAGCATCTACGCGTCGTCGACGACGTAGTCGGCCGTGATTTCGCCGCTGATGAGACACATCGGCACGCCGATGCCGGGCGTCGTGAACGACCCCGTGAAGTAGAGGCCGTCGAGCGCGTCCGAGCGGTGAGGCGGCCGGAACAGCGACGTCTGCCGGAGCGTGTGCGCGAGGCCGAGTGCCGTCCCGCGATAGCTGTTGTAGCGGTCGGCGAACTCCGACACGGAGAACCGCTCCTCGACGACGATTCGGTCCCGCAGGTCGACGCCCGTGTTCGCTGCGATGTCGTCGAGCACGAGGTTCCGGTACTCGTCGCGGACCTCGGCGGTGTCGTCGAGACCGGGCGCGACGGGGACGAGCGCGAAGAGGTTGCTGTGGCCGTCGGGCGCCACTTCGTCGTCGGTCTTCGAGGGCACGCAGAGGTAGTACGCGGGGTCGTCGGGCCACTGCGGGTCGTCGAAAATCTGGCCGAAGTGCTCCTCCCAGTCCGAGGGGAGGACGAGCGTGTGGTGGGCGAGCGGTTCGACGTCGCCCTCCACGCCGAGATACAGCAGGAACGCCGACGGCGCGTACGTCCGGGACTCCCAGTAGTCGGCGTCGTACTGGCGCTTCTCCGGCGGGAGCAGCGCCTGCTCGGTGTGGGCGTAGTCGGCGTCCGAGACCACCACGTCCGCGAGCACGTCCGTCTCGCCGCCCGTTTCGACCTTGAACCCGCCGCGGTAGCCGTGAATCTTCTCTACGGGGTGGTTCGTGCGGAACTCCACGCCCAACTCCCCTGCGAGTTCGGCGATGGAGTCCGCGACCCCGGACATGCCGCCCTCGGGGTAGTAGACGCCGAGGTTGAAGTCGACGTGACTCATCAGGTTGTACAGCGCGGGCGTCGTGTTCGGCGCGCCGCCGAGGAACACCAGCGTGTACTGCATTATCTGCTGGAGTTTCGGGTGGTCGAAGTAGTTCTCAACGTGGTCCTGCATCGACCCCAGCAGCGTCAGGCCGCGCGCGTACTCCGCGAGGTCCGGGTCCAGCCAGTCCCGCACCCGCGGGCGGTCCTCGTAGACGAAGTGCTCCATCCCCACCTCGTAGTTCTCCTTCGCTTGCGCGAGGTAGTCGTCCAGTTTCTCGCCCGCGCCGGGCTCGTAGGCGTCGAACACCTCCTTGACTTGCTCGCGGTCCGGCGTCACGTCGACCACGTCGCCGTCCGCGTTCACGTCGAGGCCGGGCGCGTCGCGGCCCGGGCGGCGGCCCGCGTTGTCCTTGAAGAAGATGCGGTAGTGGGGGTCGAGGCGCTCCAGCGAGTAGTAGTCCGAGGGCTCCGTCCCGAAGTCCGCGAAGAACCGCTCGAAGACGTCCGGCATCAGGTACCACGACGGCCCCATGTCGAAGGTGAAGCCGTCGCGTTCGAGCGCGCTCGCGCGCCCGCCGACCTGCTCGTTCTTCTCGACGACGGTCACGTCGGCGCCCGCGTCCGCGAGGTAGCACGCGGTCGACAGGCCGCCGAAGCCCGCGCCGACGACGGCGACCGACTGACCCGACAGGGCGTTCATGCCCGTAACGTGGGTCGCACGGAAGATAAAACGCCGCCCTCCGGTGGGTCTGTCCCCTGGCGCTACGCGATGTTGAATCCGTCAGCGAGCAGGTCCTCGTGGACATCGCCGAGCGCGTACGTCGGGCCGCCCGTGACGTCGATGGTGACCTGCGCGGGGCCGAAGACGCCCTCGTCGACGGCGCTGGCGTCCCAGTCGGCGTCCGCGAAGATGTCCGCGAACGGCTTCCCGTAGCGGTCGGCCGCCGAGGACGGCACCGCCTCGAACTCGTCGAAGTCCTCGGTGACCGTGAGGTGGACGCGGCCGCCGTACGCGAGCGCGTCGTTCGTGCGGCCGATGGCTTCCTCCTCGTCGCCCGCGCCGGGCGCGACGGGCGCGCTCCCGGACGCCGTGAGGACGTTCGTCGGGTCGTAGCCGAGTTCGTAGAGGCGGAACAGCGCGAGTTCGGCGGCGCGCGCCGCGGCGGTGACGCTGCCGGCGACGCTCGCGGTGCGGTACGCGGGCAGGTAGACGCTCTCCGTGTTCACGTCCGCGAGGTCAGCGACCTGCTCGGCGGCGGCCTCGGTGGGGTACGCGTCGCTCTCCAAGGCCAGCACCGCGAACTCGAAGGCGTCCACGTAGTCGATGGCCTCGTACTCGCCCTCGCGGGCGACCAGCGCGCGAGCGGGGCCGCTGCCGAGTCCCTCGTAGTCGTCGACGCTGAGCTCCCAACCCGCCTTCTGCGCCCCCAGCAAGGCGACCGCGGGGCGGTCGCAGGCGAGTTCGACGTGGGGGAACGTCGCGCCCGCGACGTCGTCGACGCGCGTCTGCACGGTCGCCAAGCCCGCGGTCTGGAGTTCCGCCAGCAGCAGGCCGGCTTCGAGGCCGCCGCGGTGCTCGACGCCGAAGTCGATGACCGTCGCGCCGTTGTCCAACTCGAACGCGCCGACATCCAACTCCTCGGTGAATTCGAGGGCTTCGTCGGCGAGCTCCAGCGCCATCCGATTGAGGCTGTCCATGCCGCTGGATTCGGCGCCCCGACACAAGAGGGTTCTCAGTCCAAGCGCGCTCAGCGGTCCGACCGGGCCTCGCGGCCGAGTTCGTGCTCGACGGCGTCGACCTTCTCGCGGGCGGTCTGGTCGCTGTTGCGCTTGTCGTCGATTTTCAGGAACGTGCTCACGCGGTCGCCCTCGACGGCCTTGTGGGCGGCGCCGACCGCGTCCAGCAGCGTGTCGACATCCTCGGCTTCGATGACCGTCCCCATCGGGTTCGTCTCGTAGGTGACGTCGAAGTCGTCGAGCGCGGCGACGGCGTCGGCCACGTCGCCGGCCATGCTCTCTTCGATGACTGGTGCGACGCTGAGAAGTGCGATGACTGTCACGACCCGTACTGGGTTGGGCCACTACTTAGCGGCAGCGACGCGGTCAGTCCTCGGCGGCGTCGGCCGCGCCCGCGCCGCCCGCGCCGGCCGCGTCGGGCGGCTCGTACTCCGCGCTCACGGGCGGCACGACCGTCCAGAGGACGAACGACACCACGAGGAAGATACCGCCGAGGATGGCGACGGCGCGGATGCTCGTGAACATCCCCGCGAGGATGCCGCTGCCGACGCGGAACGGGATGCCCGCGACCTGCCGGAGCATGTTCACCGACGACAGCAGGGTGGCGCGGCCGACCGACTGCACTTGGTCGTTGATGTAGCGGTTCTGGATGGGACCGGTGACCGCGCTCCCGCCCTTCATCACGAAGAACATCGGGAACGCCAGCACCGCCCACACGCCGGCGAGCACGTACGAGACCGCGATAGCCGCGGGAATCACCATCATCGCCGTGCGGACGCCGACCAGTTCCTCGATGTCGCCCGCGTAGTCGCTGGCGACGGCGCCGATGAGCGTGAACGCCGCGTACAACAGGCCGAGGATGACGCCCTCAGTGAGCCCCCACGCCTCCAGCGTCGGGCCGAACGACGCGCGCAGGGACTCTTGGGCGATGGGCTGAATCCACATGTCCATCGTGAAGATGGCGCCCGCGATGAGCGCGAGGTAGACGACGAACCACCGGAGGTCGGGCGCGCGCAACTGGTCGCGGATGATGGGGAGCGCGTCCACGATGGTGAGTCGGTCGTCGTCTTCGTCGTCCGCGAGGTCGTCGGCGGACACGCTGTCGTCGTACATCCGGTTCTTCGGCAGTCGCAACACCAACACCAGACTCAACGCCGCGGCGGCGACGCCCGCGTAGAACGGATAGAAGTGGTTGATGGAGTAGAGGACGCCGCCGATGGGGATGGTGACGACCTGCACCCAGCGGGAGAGCGCGCGCGAGCGCGCGGAGACGTTCGTGAAGTCGTCCTCGATGTCGTGTTCCTTGAGGGTGTCGTAGAGCCACGCGCTCCCGCTCCCGGAGAGGAACGTCCCGCCGAAGGACAACAGCACGAACGTGGCGGTGAAGCCGACGAAGTCGGTGGCGACGAGGTAGCTGGCGTTCGAGACGAGCATCAGGAGTCCGCCGACGGCGAGGCTGTTCCGCCGGCCGATGCGGTCGCCGACGTAGCCGGTCGGAATCTCGCCGGCGACGACCACGACGGACTGAATGGTCGCGATGAGCCCGATCTGCGGGAGCGACAGCCCGTTGAACAGGAGGAACAGCGTGTAGACGGGGTAGTGGAAGTTCGGTCGCGCGGTCGCCCGGTAGAGGTAGTACCGCCGGATGACCGCGTCCTTCGACAGGCGGCTCATGGGGACATCCGACTGTTATTCTAATCAGACATATATCCTCCGCGTCTGTGATTACCAACCCCACAGTGGGTACTCGAATCACCGTACAACCCCGCAACCGAGGACTTCGAGCCTGCCGACGAACCTGAACTGGTGAACGAATTTGAAGTACTGAAATTGATAGGTTCGTGGCACGAGAGTCGTCACCACCATTCAAGTGACAACCTGTCGAACACTCGGGTATGGAACGCAATCGCGTCGTCACGCTCGTGGCGGTGCTGGCGTGCCTCGTCGGCGTCGTCGGCTACGTCGCCCTCGGCTGGCGATTCGGTGACGGCACCACCAACCCCGTCGCGTTCGGTATCGCCGTCCTCGCCGTCGGCGTCGCTGTCGTCTCTACGCTCCGTGACCGCCTGTAGGCGAGTGCGGCGTCAAGTGCCGCACTCGTCAAGTCAGCAGCGACGAGAATACCGGCCGACCGACAGCACCAGGGCTGTCGGTCGTGGTGAACGGGAGAAGTGCGCTGGCTGGGATTTGAACAATGCGAGACGTTCCTGCTCGCCCGCAACGCTCGGCTGCGCGGGCTGCGACTCGCAGGCTCAAATCCCATACGCTTCACGCCGCACATCCCACGCTGAGCGACACACGTATCGCTCAGCGGCGAGCGTTAGAGGAGAAGTGCGCTGGCTGGGATTTGAACCCAGGTTGTGACCATGGCAAGGTCACGTGATACCACTACACTACCAGCGCGCGTGCCTTCGTTCGCATTCGAACGAACGACGGGGTGACATATAAATCCGTTCTTTGCGACCCGCCGTGAGAGGGACCGACAGACTACTGCCCGCATCGGGTTCCAGGGTCGCGTGCGCGCAAAGAAGAACGAGATCGCGGCCCGTAGTGAGTGCGAACGCTTCGCACACGTATTCGGCCGTAGACGGGCGTGAAACGCACTCACAGGGTGGAATGGGAAACGCCACCCTTTTACCGGAGGCGTCGGTATCTACGCTACAGTCTCGTGACGAGACACGGACGCGACACGGCATGACACGCAGCGCACTCGTGCCGTCGTCCCTCGTCCGGGAAGCCGAGGACAAACGCGAGGCAACTCGCAAGCTCGGTTACGTCGCCCGCGCGGCGGCGGTGTTCCGGATGGACCGACTCGTCGTCTTCCCCGACGAAGACGGCGAGCGGAAGTGGGGCGGCGGGTTCGTCGAAACGGTGTTGCGGTACGCCGCGACGCCACCATACCTCCGAAAGGAGGCCTTCGACACGCGCGACGAACTGGAGTACGCCGGTGTCCTGCCGCCGCTCCGTCTCTCGTCATGGACCGGCTCAGACTCGAGCGGGTCTGGGTCGTTACGACAGGGAATCGTGACCCAGGTCGGATCTGAAGGGCGCGTTCGGGTCAATTGCGGAATGCAACACCCAATCTCGCTCCAAACGCCTCCCGGTATGAGGCTCACGGAGGGGGAGCGCGTGACCATCAGGGTCTCTTCGCGACGACCGGTCCGTGCGAAACTGGTCGACGAACCCCTCCCGGGGTTCTCGGTCGAACGCACGGGCCTCGGTGACGCTCTCGACCGACCCGATGCGGGCGTTCGAATCGCCACCTCTCGCCACGGGACGCCGCTTTCCGCGGCGTCCCTCGGGGGGTACGTCGAACGCGCCGCCCGGGACGGACTGACCGTCGCCTTCGGTGCGCCCGAACGCGGGCTTCCGCCCATGCTCGGGCTCACCGGAGACGAGGTCAGCGAGGCGGTCGCCGACCCATCTACCGACGCACCCGCGCGATTCGACGCCTGGCTCAACACCATCCCCGATCAGGGCAGCGGGGTCGTGCGAACTGAAGAAGCAATGTTCGCCTCCCTCGGCTGCCTGACGCTCACGGAGTGATACGATGCCACAGCCAAACCGACCACGCAAAGGCTCGATGGGGTTCAGTCCCCGCAAGCGCGCGGAGAGTGAAGTACCGCGCTTCAACTCGTGGCCCGACAACGACGGCCAAGTTGGCCTTCAGGGCTTCGCTGGCTACAAAGCCGGCATGACCCACGTCGTCCTCGTCGACGACAAGGCGAACGCGCCGACGGAGGGCATGGAGACGACCGTGCCCGTCACCGTCGTCGAAACGCCGCCCATGCGGGCGGCGGCCGTCCGCCTCTACGAAGACACGCCGTACGGCAAGAAGCCGCTCACGGAAGTCTGGGCCGACGACACCCACGAGTCTCTCGACCGCGCGCTCTCCGTCCCGGAAACGGGCGGAGAGACAGACGAATTGACCGAAGCGCTCGAATCCGAAGACATCGCCGACGTCCGTGTGGTCACCCACACGGTTCCCGGCGAACTCTCGAGCGTTCCGAAGAAACAGCCCGACATCATGGAGACGCGCGTCGGCGGCGGCTCCCTCCAGGAGCGCGTCGACTTCGCAGCGGACCTCCTCGACGACGGCGGCGAACACGAGTTCGGCGACGTCTTCCGTGCCGGCGAGTTCACCGACGTCGCCGGCGTCACGAAGGGCAAGGGTACCCAAGGCCCCGTCAAGCGCTGGGGCGTGCAGAAGCGGAAAGGCAAGCACGCTCGCCAGGGCTGGCGGCGCCGCATCGGGAACCTCGGCCCGTGGAATCCGTCTCGTGTCCGTTCGACGGTTCCGCAGCTCGGGCAGACAGGCTACCACCAGCGCACCGAACTCAACAAGCGCGTCATCGACTTCGGTGACGGCGACGACGAGGCCGTGAGTGCGGCCGGCGGCTTCCCGAACTACGGCGAAGTCGACGGCAACTACACGCTCGTGAAGGGCTCGGTGCCCGGTCCGGAGCAGCGCCTCGTGCGATTCCGCCCGGCCGTCCGGCCGAGCGAGTCGCCGCGCCTCGACCCCGAGGTGCGCTACGTGAGCACCGAATCTAACCAAGGATAACTATGCAGGCAACTGTACGCGACCTGAACGGCGACGACGCCGGAACGCTCGACCTGCCGGACGTGTTCTCGGAACCCGTCCGACCAGACCTCGTCAAGCGTGCCGTCCTCGCCGCTCAGGCCAACCGAACCCAGAAGCACGGCTCCGACGAGTACGCGGGCCTGCGCACTTCCGCCGAGTCCCACGGTAGCGGACGCGGCATGGCTCACGTCCCGAAGACGGAAGGCCGTGGCGCGCGCGTCCCGCAGACCGTCGGCGGTCGCAAAGCGCACCCGCCGAAAGCCGAGAAAGACCCCGGCCTCGACGTCAACGACAAGGAGCGGAAGGCGGCCGTTCGGAGCGCCATCGCGGCGACCACGGACACCGACGTTGTCGCCGAGCGCGGTCACGCGTTCGACGACGACACCGAGCTCCCGCTGGTCGTCAGCGACGACTTCGAGGACCTCGTGAAGACGCAGGAAGTCGTGGCGTTCCTCGAAGCGGTCGGCGTCCACACGGACGTCGAGCGCGCCGACGACGGACGCAACGTCCGCGCCGGCCAGGGGACACTCCGCGGCCGGAAGTACCAGGAGCCCTCGTCGCTGCTGGTCGTGACCTCCAGCGAAGCCGGGCCGTCGAAGGCGGCACGGAACCTCGCTGGTGTCGACGTCGCGACGGGCCGCGAAGTCAACGCAGAGGACCTCGCTCCGGGCGCCGAGCCCGGCCGACTCACGCTCTGGACGGAGAGCGCCGTCGAGGAGGTGGCCGACCGATGAGCGGCATCATCGACTACCCCATCGTGACCGAGAAGGCGATGGACGAGATGGACTTCGGAAACAAGCTCCAGTTCGTCGTCGACATCGACGCCGCCAAACCCGAGATTCGTGACGCCATCGAAGCGCAGTACGAAGTGACGGTCACGAACGTGAACACACAGATCACGCCGGAAGCCGAGAAGAAGGCGACCGTCACCCTCTCGGAGGACGACGACGCGCAGGATGTCGCCTCCCGCATCGGGGTGTTCTGAACATGGGACGAAGAATTCAAGGCCAACGGCGCGGCCGCGGTACGTCGACGTTCCGCGCGCCGTCCCACCGGTACAAAGCAGAGCTCTCGCACCGTAAGACCGAGGACACCGACGTGCTCTCGGGCGAAGTCGTGGACATCGAACACGACCCCGCTCGCAGCGCGCCGGTCGCGAACGTCGAGTTCGAGGACGGCGACCAGCGCCTCGTGCTCGCCAGCGAGGGCGTCGCAGTCGGCGACACCCTCGAAGTCGGTATCTCGGCGTCCATCGAGGAGGGCAACACGCTGCCGCTCGGCGAGATTCCCGAGGGCGTGCCCATCTGTAACGTCGAGAGTCAGCCTGGCGACGGCGGCAAGTTCGCTCGCGCGAGCGGGGTCAACGCCGACCTCGTCACGCACGAGCGCGACGCCGCCGTCGTGCAGCTGCCCAGCGGCGAAGTCAAGCGCCTCTCCCCGGATTGTCGTGCCACCATCGGCGTCGTCGCCGGTGGCGGTCGCACGGACAAGCCGTTCGTGAAGGCAGGCAACAAACACCACAAGATGAAGACCCGCGGCGGCAAGTGGCCCATCGTCCGTGGTGTTGCGATGAACGCCGTCGACCACCCGTTCGGTGGCGGTGGCCGCCAGCACCCCGGCCGACCGAAGAGCGTCTCCCGTAACGCGCCGCCGGGCCGGAAAGTCGGCGACATCGCCTCCAAACGCACCGGCCGCGGAGGCAACAAGTAACCATGAGTACGGAATACCGAACCGGCCGCGAGGGTGAGTTCACCTACCGCGGCTACGACCTCGACGAACTCCAGGAGATGAGTCTGGACGAAGTCGCGGAACTGCTCCCCGCACGCCAGCGGCGAACCATCACCCGTGGGCTCTCCGACGAACACCAGAAGGTGCTCGAAGAAGCCCGCGAATCGAAGCCCGAAGAGACGGCAAACAACCCCATCCGCACGCACCTGCGCGACATGCCGGTGCTGCCGGAGTTCATCGGGCTGACGTTCGCAGTGTACACCGGACAGGAGTTCGAGCGCGTCGAGATTCAGCCCGAGATGCTCGGGCACTACCTCGGCGAGTTCCAGCTCACCCGGACGTCGGTCGAACACGGGCAGGCGGGCATCGGCGCGACCCGCTCCTCGAAGTTCGTGCCGCTCAAATAACCCATGGGAATCAGCTACAGCGTGGACACGGACCCGGAGACCACCGCGAAAGCGATGCTCCGAGAGCGTTCCATCAGCCTGAAGCACAGCAAAGCCATCGCCCGCGAAATCAAGGGCAAGACGGTCGCCGAGGCACACGAGTACCTCGACGCCGTCATCAACGAGGAGCAGTCCGTGCCGTTCAAGCAGCACAACAGCGGCGTCGGTCACCGGAACGACATCGAAGGCTGGGACGCCGGACGGTACCCGGAGAAGGCCTCGAAGGACTTCCAGAAGCTCCTCGACAACGTGGCGAACAACGCCGACCAGCAGGGCTTCGACGCCGACCAGATGGTCATCGAACACGTCGCACCCCACAAGGTCGACGAGAGCCGCGGCCGCAAACCCCGCGCGATGGGGAAGGCGGACCCGTGGAACACGACCCTCTGTGACGTCGAACTCGTGGTCGCCGAACCCGACGCCGAGGAGGTGAGCGCATAATGGCCGACGAGATGGAGTTCATCGAGCAGGGCCTCCAGCGCTCCCAAATCGACGAGTTCTTCGCCGAAGAGCTGGCTCGCGCCGGCTACGGCGGCATGGAACTCGCTCCCACCCCGATGGGCATGCAGATCGTCCTCAAGGCCGAGAAGCCCGGGATGGTCATCGGCAAGGGCGGGAAGAACATCCGGAAGATCACAACGCAGCTCGAGGAGCGCTTCGACCTCGAGGACCCGCAGATCGACGTGCAGGAGGTCGACGAACCGGACCTCAACGCACAGATCGTCGCGGACCGCCTCGCGAACGCGCTCGAACGCGGCTGGTACTTCCGGAAGGCCGGACACACGACCATCGACCGCATCATGGACGCCGGCGCACTCGGCGCCGAAATCGTCCTCAGCGGGAAGGTCACCGGCAACCGCGGCCGCGTCGAGAAGTTCAACCGCGGCTACATCAAGCACAACGGCGAGCCCGCCGAGGAGATCGTCGACCACGGCAAGGGCGTCGCGGTGATGAAGCTCGGCACCATCGGTGTCAGCGTCAAGATCATCCCGCCGAACGCGAAGCTCCCCGACGACTTCGAGATCCAGGAGGACGCGGACATCGAGGACCTCGTCGTCGACGAGGAGGAAGCCGGCGAGGAACTCGAAGAGCTCCTCGAAGGCGAAGGCGAAGACGCCGAGGCCGAGGGCGAGGCGCCCGAGGACGCGGCGGAGACCGACGCGGCCGACGAGGCTGCAGTCGAGGAAATCGTCGAGGAAGACCTCGACGCCGAGGAAGGCTCGTCGCCGACCTCGCCGCCGGACGCCGACGGTGACGTCGAGGAGGACCTCGACGAACTCGCCGAGGACGTCGAAGAGTTCGACGAGGTCGACAGCGAGGCCGAGGAGACCGCCGAGGAACTCCTCGAGGAGATGGAAGCCGACGAAGACGAGTCCGATTCCGAGGAGGGTGAGGAATAATGGCGATTCTCCACACCGAAGAGATTCGGGACATGACCCCCGCGGAACGGGACGCAGAGCTGGAAGAAATCGAGACGGAGCTGCTGAACGCCAAGGCCGTGAAGGCCGCTGGCGGCGCCCCGGACAACCCGGGCCGCATCGGCGAACTCCGTCGCACGGTCGCGCGAATCAAGACGATTCAGCGCGAGGAAGGCGACCTCGAAGCGGAAGCGGAGAGCGAGTAAAATGACGGTGACGCCCGAGACACTGCCTCGACACGAACTCGTCGGCCTGCACGCGCGGGTCGTCGAGTCCACCGACCCGTCACGGGTCGGCATCGAGGGCGAGATCGTCCGCGAGACGATGCGGACGCTCGTCTTCGACAGCGAGGAGCCACGCTCCTCGGAGAAAGCCTCGGGCGTCAAACAGGTCCCCAAGCGGGGGGCTACATTCGAGTTCCGACTCACAGATGAAGCTGCGGCGTCCGCGAAGGACGCCGGGACCGCGTCTCAACCTGCAGGTGGCGAGAGCCAAACCACTGGCGAGGGCGCGGCCTACGTTACGGTGGATGGGGTCGCGTTGCTCTCACGACCCGCTACACGCTCCGAAACCGGAGTTGATTCGAAATGGCGATAGGACTGAACGTAACAGAACCGGAAGGCACGTGCTCCCACGAGGACTGCCCGTTCCACGGATCGCTGTCCGTGCGCGGTCAGATTCTCGAGGGCGAAGTGGCTTCCACCGACATGGACAAGACCATCGTCGTCGAGCGCGAATACGACGTATTCGTGCCGAAGTACGACCGCTACATGAAGCGGCGGTCGCGCGTCCCGGCTCACCAGCCGGACTGCCTCGACGTTGAGGTTGGCGACACGGTCAGTATCGCAGAAACCCGACCGCTCTCGAAGACCAAATCCCACGTGGTCGTCGAAGTCACCGACGGAGGTGACGCCTGATGGAAGCCATCAAGGCAGACGTCACGCAGGGCCTGGAGAAGGGCTCGCTCATCAACTGCGCCGACAACACTGGCGCACGCGAGCTCAAGATCACGAGCGTCAAAGGGTATCAAGGAACCAAGAACCGCCACCCGAAGGCCGGGCTCGGCGACACGATCACCGTCTCGGTGACCAAGGGGACGCCGGAGATGCGTCGCCAGGTCCTCGAAGCGGTCGTCGTGCGCCAGCGCAAGCCCATCCGACGGCCCGACGGCACGCGCGTGAAGTTCGAGGACAACGCCGCGGTCATCATCGACGACCTCGGTGAGCCTCGCGGGACCGAGATCAAGGGTCCGATTTCGCGCGAAGTGGCGGAACGGTACGGTACCATCGCGAGTACCGCGACGATGATTGTATAGAACATGAGCGAACAACCACACAAACAGCGAAACCGCACGGAGCGCGCGCCGCTTCACGAGCGACAGAAGCAGGTGCACGCGACGCTGTCCGACGACCTCCGAGAGGAGTACGACCAGCGACGCGTTCGCGTCAACGTCGGTGACACCGTCGAAGTGATGCGCGGCGACGACGCCGGCGAGACCGGCGAAGTCGTCGATGTCGACCTCCGCGACGAGACGGTTCGCGTGGAGGACGTCACCGTCGAGAAGGCGGACGGCGAGGAGCTGCCGAAGCCGATGGACGCCAGCAACCTCCGCGTCACCGAACTCGACCTCGAAGACGACGTGCGCGCCGCGCGGCTCGAAGGTGACAACGAATGACGAACCACCAGAAGCGACTCTCGGTACCGAAGTCCTGGCCGGTCGAGCGGAAGACGGAGACGTTCACCGCGAAGGCCGGGGCCGGTCCGCACGGCGAATCGGGCGTACCGCTCGTCGTCGTGCTCCGGGACGTCCTGGGCTACGTCGACGACACCAGCGAAGCGCAGTACGCCATCAACATCGACGGCGTGCTCGTCAACGGTGCCTCGGTCGGCGACGTCAACCGCCCCATCGGGATGTTCGACATCCTGGCGTTCCCCGAGCGCGACGAACACTACCGTGTCTTCCCCGACGAAGGGGGGCGACTCGGGCTGACGCCCATCGAAGCAGATGCGGCGGACAGCAAGCTCAGCAAGGTCGAGGACAAGACCACCGTCTCCGACGGGAAGTCCCAGCTGAACCTCCACGACGGCACGAACCTGCTCGTCGACGAGGATGTCTACAGCGGGAAGGACTCCATCGTCGTTGACAACGAGTCCAACGACATCGTCGCTCACTTCGAGTACGGTGAGGGCGCGCTGGTCACCGCAGTTGCGGGCCAGCACGCCGGCGACATCGGCCGCATCGACGAGATTTCGGTGCAGCCGGGCAGCGCTCAGAACACCGTCTACGTGGAGACCGCAGACGGGAGCTTCGAGACGGTCGAAGAGTACGTCGTCGTCATCGACGAGCAGTTCGTCGAGGACGACGCCGAACTCCCGGGTGATGGTGAATGAGCGAGTCTGAAGCCGACTTCCACGAGATGCGCGAGCCGCGCATCGAGAAGGTCGTCGCCCACATGGGCGTCGGTCAGGGTGGTGTCGACCTCCAGAACGCGGAGAACATCCTCGAGGAAGTCACGGGCCAGCAGACGGTCCGGACCACCGCCAAGCGCACCGAACCCGAGTTCGGTATCCGCGAGGGCGACCCGATTGGCGCGAAGGTCACGCTTCGCGGCGAGGACGCGTACGACTTCCTCGACCGCGCGCTCCCCACAGTCGACCTGGCCGAACGCCAGTTCGACGACACGGGGAACGTGAGCTTCGGTATCGAAGAGCACACCGACTTCCCGAGTCAGGAGTACGACCCCGACATCGGAATCTACGGCCTCGACGTGACCGTGAACCTCGTGCGCCCGGGTTACCGGGTCGCGAAGCGCGACCAGGTCAGCCGACAGATTCCGTCGAACCACCGACTCAACCCCGAGGACGCGGTCGCGTTCCTCGAAGCGAACTTCGACGTGGAGGTCAACGAATGAGCGAGAGCGAACAAGCAGAAGAGACGGGCCAGACACACGAGTGCCGGCGCTGTGGCCGCAAGCAGGGCCTCGTCGGCAAGTACGACATCTGGCTCTGTCGACAGTGCTTCCGGGAGATTGCCCGCTCGATGGGCTTCAAGAAGTACAGCTAACAATGACGGCAAACGACCCCCTGTCCGACGCAGTCTCCGGCATCGATAACGCCGAGAGCGTCGGGCACCTCACGCACACAGTAGAGCCCGCCTCCAACATGGTCGGCTCCGTCCTCGAGGTCTTCTACGACCGCGGGTATATCGACGGCTTCGAGTTCGTCGACGACGGGAAGGCCGGCAAGTTCGAGGTCGAACTGAAAGGTGCCATCAACGAGTGTGGCCCCGTGAACCCACGGTACTCCGTGGCAGCCGACGGGTACGAGAAGTGGGAGAAGCGCTATCTCCCCGCCCGTGACTACGGCGCGCTCGTCGTCACGACGAGCCACGGCATCATGAGCCACTACGAGGCCCGCGAGAAGGGCATCGGTGGCCAAGTGATCGCGTACGTATACTAATCATGGCACGAGTCGAAATCGAAATTCCGGACGACGTGACGGCGGAGGTCGACCACCTCGACCTCACCGTCGAAGGCCCCGAAGGGTCCGTGTCGCGCCGCCTCTGGTACCCGGACGTCAGCGTCTCCGTCGAGGACGACGCCGTCGTCGTGGCCAGCGACGTCGACGACGCGAAGACGCTCTCGACGGTCGGTACGTTCGAGAGCCACGTGGAGAACATGTTCCACGGCGTCACCGAGGGCTGGGAGTACCAGCTCGAAGTCCACTACTCTCACTTCCCGATGCAGGTGGAAGTCGAGGGCGAGGAAGTCGTCATCCAGAACTTCCTCGGCGAGAAGGCGCCGCGACGGACGCCCGTCCGCGGCGACACCGACGTCACGGTGGACGGCGAAGAAGTGACACTCCGAGGCCCGAGTATCGAGGACGTCGGCCAGACGGCGGCCGACATCGAACAGCTGACGCGCGTCACCGACAAGGACACGCGCGTGTTCCAGGACGGCGTGTACATCGTCGAGAAACCCACGAAGGGAGGTGCCTGATAGATGGCAGAAGAAGAAACTGACACGCCAGAGACGCTGGAGGACATCTCGGGCGTCGGTCCCTCGAAGGCAGAAGCGCTCCGCGAGGCCGGCTACGAGTCCGTCGAGGACATGCGGGCAGCCAGCCAGAGCGAACTCGCGGACGTCTCCGGCATCGGCAACGCGCTCGCAGCGCGCATCAAAGCCGACGTCGGCGGTCTAGAAGTCGAAGCGGAGACCGAAGCCGAAGTCGAGGAAGCCGAACCCGAAGAGGAAGCAGCCGAGGAGGAAGTGGAGACGGAGCTCCGTCCCCGCGGCCTCACCGAGAAGACGCCGGACCTCAGCGACAACGAGCAGCGCTTGCTGAACAAGCGCCGTCGCGAGGGCAAACCGCAGTTCAACCGGCAGGACTACCACAAGAAGAAGCGCACGCCGTCGTCGTGGCGCCGCCCGAAGGGCACGCTGTCCAAGCAGCGCCGCGGCGTGAAGGGCAAGGGTGACAAAGTCGAGGCTGGCTTCCGGACGCCGGAAGCAATCCGCGGCAAGCACCCCAGCGGCTTCGAGGAAGTTCGCGTGCACAACGCGGACGACCTCGACCAGATCGACCCGGACACGGAGGCAGCCCGCATCGCCTCGAAGGTTGGCGCACGCAAGCGCGAACGCATCGAGGAGCAGGCCGAAGAGGCGGGCATCCGCGTCCTGAATCCGACCTACGTCGAAGTGGAGGTTGACCAATGAGCGACCTGAGCGCACAGAAGCGGCTCGCGGCCGACGTCCTCGACGTCGGGAAGAACCGCGTCTGGTTCGACCCCGAAGCGCAGGCGGAAATCGCGGACGCGATTACCCGCGAGGACATCCGCGAGCTCGTCGACGAAGGGACGATTGCGGCAGAGGAAAAGAGCGGAAATTCGCGCGGTCGCGCACGAGAGCGCGACGAGAAGAAGGCCTACGGCCACCAGAAGGGCCCCGGTTCCCGCAAGGGGAAGTCGGGCGCTCGGCAGAACGACAAGGAGTCGTACATGGGTCGGATTCGCGCGCAGCGGCGGACGCTCCGGGAACTCCGTGACGAAGGGTCCATCACCCAGAGTCAGTACCGGAAACTGTACAACATGGCCAACGGTGGCGAGTTCGACAGTGTCCGACGCCTCCAGAACTACGTCGAAGAACACTACGGTGATAGCTAATGGCGACAGGACCACGATATAAGGTGCCGATGCGGCGCCGCCGCGAGGTCCGGACCGACTACCATCAGAGGTTGCGCCTCCTGAAGTCAGGGAAACCTCGGCTCGTTGCTCGGAAGAGCAACAAGCACGTCACGGCGCAGCTGGTCGTTACCGGCCCCGACGGCGACGAAACAATCGCGAGCGCACACTCCAGCGACCTCGCCGAGTACGGCTGGGAGGCTCCCACGGGGAACCTGCCGGCAGCGTACCTGACGGGGCTGCTCGCCGGAGTTCGCGCAAAGGACTCGGACGCTGACGAGGCCGTCCTCGACATCGGCCTCAACACCGCGACGCCGGGTTCGAAGGTGTTCGCAATCCAAGAGGGCGCGATCGACGCCGGCCTCGACGTCCCGCACAACGACTCGGTCCTCGCGGACTGGTCGCGGACGCGCGGCGAACACATCGCGGAGTACGCCGAGTCTCTCGACGAGCCGCTGTACGGCGGCGAGTTCGACGCAACGGAGCTTCCCGAGCACTTCGACGAAGTGCGGGAGGCCATCTTGGAGGACAACGAATGAGCTACAACGACACCTGGGAACCGAAGACACGCCTGGGTCGCCTCGTCAAGGACGGCGACATCGATTCGATGTCCGACGCCCTCGACAGCGGACTCCCGCTCAAGGAGCCGGAGATCGTCGACAACCTGCTGCCGGGACTCGACGACGAAGTGCTGGACATCAACATGGTCCAGCGCATGACCGACTCCGGTCGACGCGTGAAGTTCCGCTGCGTGGTCGTCGTCGGTAACCGCGACGGCTACGTCGGCTACGCGGAGGGCCGCGACGACCAGGTCGGCGGCGCCATCCAGAAGGCGATCGAGGTCGCGAAACTGAACATCATCGACGTCTCCCGCGGCTGTGGGTCTTGGGAGTGTGGCTGTGGGCGCCCCCACACCGTCGCGCTCAAGACGACCGGACAGGCCGGGAGCGTCGAGGTCGAACTGATTCCCGCGCCGCGTGGCCTCGGCCTCGCGGGCGGCGAGACCGTGCGCCACGTCCTCGAGCTCGCAGGCATCGAGGACGTGTGGACGCGCTCCTCGGGGAAGACCCGGACGACCGTGAACTTCGCGAAGGCGACGTTCAACGCGCTCCGGAAGACCGCGGAAGCCCGCGTCCCCCAGCACGCCCACGAGCAGCGTGAGGTGATCGAGTGATGCAGGCAGTCGTCCAACTGCGCGGCGAGGTCAACATCAGCGAGGACGTCGTGGACACGTTCGAGATGCTGAACATCCACAGCGTCAACCACTGCGCGCTCGTCCCCGAGACGGACGCCTACGACGGGATGGTCGCGAAGGTCAACGACTTCGTCGCGTTCGGGGAACCGAGCCGCGACGTGCTCGCGGACCTCATCGAAGCCCGCGGCGAGCCCGAGACGGGTTCGGCGGACGTCGACGACGAGTGGGTCGCCGAGAACACCGACTACGACGACGTCGACGACCTCGCGGGCGCGCTCCTCGACGAGGAGACGACGCTCCGCGAGTCCGGACTGGCGCCCGCGCTGCGCCTGCACCCGCCGCGTGGCGGCCACGACGGCATCAAGAAGCCGGTCAGCGACGGCGGCCAGCTCGGCAAACACACCACCGAGGAGATCGACGACCTCCTCACCGACATGCACTAACCATGACGAGCAAGAAACGACGACAACGCGGCTCCCGCACGCACGGCGGCGGCACACACAAGAACCGGCGCGGCGCCGGTAACCGCGGTGGCCGCGGTCGCGCGGGCCGCAAGAAGCACGAGCAACACAACTACGAAGACGTCGGCAAGTCCGGCTTCAAGCGCCCGGAGAAGACCGACCGCGACGTCCGCGAGGTGTCCGTCCAGAAGCTCGACGAGGACATCGCGTTGTTCGCCGAAGATGGGGTCGCCGAGGAGACGGAGTACGGCTACCGCATCGACGCCCGTGACGTCGCCGAGGACGGCTGGGAGGCCGACGTGGTGAAGGTGCTCGGTGGCGGACAGGTCCACGAACAGCTCGAAGTGACGGCGGACGCGTTCTCCGCGGGCGCCGTCGACCTCATCGAGAGCGAGGGCGGCGACGCCGTCGTCTCCGAGCGCGGCACCGAGGACAGCGAGGAGTAACCCATGGGATGGAAGGAGACTGCCGCACCGGTCCTCACGCGGATGCCCGCAGTGCAGCGTCCGGAAGGACACGTGCCGTTCCGCCGGAAGATGTACTGGACGGCCGGCGTGCTCGTCCTGTACTTCTTCCTGACGAACGTCACGCTCTGGGGGCTCGACACCGGCGCGAGCCAGGACCTCTTCGGACAGTTCCGGAGCCTGCTCGCCGGTGGTCAGGGTACAGTGCTGCAACTCGGCATCGGTCCCATCGTCACCGGGAGCATCGTCTTGCAGCTGCTCGGTGGCGCGAACCTGCTGGGTCTGGACACTAACGACCCCCGCGATCAGGCGATCTATCAGGGTCTCCAGAAGATGCTGGTGATCGTGATGATCTTCCTGACGGGCATCCCGATGGTGTTCTTCGGGAACTTCCTCCAGCCTAGCGCGGCGCTCGCGCAGTCGCTCGGCGTCGGGGAGCTGGGCGTGCAGCTGCTGTTGTTCGCCCAGATTGCCACCGGTGGCATTCTCCTGCTGTTCATGGACGAGGTCATCTCGAAGTGGGGCGTCGGCTCCGGTATCGGCCTGTTCATCGTGGCGGGCGTGAGCCAGAGCCTCGTCGGCGGGCTGATCTTCTGGGAGGGACAGTTCCCGAACCAGGGACTCATCCCGAACTGGATCTCGCTGGCGCTGGGTAACGTCTCGGGCATCCCGCCGATACTCTCGATGGACGGGATCTCGTACCTGCTCATCCAGGGCGGCATCCTCGGATTGTTCACGACGCTGCTCATCTACGTCACCGTCGTGTACGCCGAGAGCGTTCGCGTCGAGATTCCGTTGAGCCACGCACGCGTGAAGGGCGCGCGCGGTCGGTTCCCCGTGAAGCTCATCTACGCGAGCGTCCTGCCGATGATCCTCGTTCGCGCGCTGCAGGCGAACATCCAGTTCATCGGGCAGATTCTGAACTCGACGGTCGGCATTCCGTCGTGGCTCGGAGTCTACAACGATGGCGGCACCGCTATCAGCGGGATATTCTACTACCTCTCGCCGATATACAGCCGCGAGAGCTGGATGTGGTGGCTCGGCAGTACGCCGGCGACCATCGAGCCGTGGCAGATCATGATTCGCATCGGTGTCGACCTGACGTTCATGATCGTCGGCGGCGCCGTCTTCGCCATCTTCTGGGTGGAGACGACGGATATGGGACCGAAGGCCACCGCGAAACAGATTCAGAACTCGGGGATGCAGATTCCCGGGTTCCGGAAGAACCTCGGGGTCATCGAGAAGGTCCTCGAGCGGTACATCCCGCAGGTCACCGTGCTCGGCGGCGCGCTCGTCGGGCTGCTGGCGGTGATGGCGAACATGCTCGGAACTATCGGGAACATCAGCGGGACGGGCCTGCTGCTGACAATCTCTATCACGTACAAGCTCTACGAGGAGATTGCCGAAGAGCAGATGATGGAGATGCACCCGATGATGCGGGAGATGTTCGGCGGCGGCGACTGAGTTCGCACCGGACACTCGGTGGGCGGTCCACCGCTCGCGTCGACTTCGACGACCATTTTTTGTGTTTACGGGCCAGCGACAGCCAAAACGAGAGCGCGGTCAGTAGACGAGTTCCGGGTCGCTCTCGACGGCGTACAGCGTGCGCGCCGCGACGTTGACGGCGTGGTCGGCGACGCGTTCGACGTCGCGAATCGTCAACAGTAGCCGGGAGACGTCGTCCATCAGCGCTTCGGTCCGCCAGGGGTCGTCGCCGGCTTCGCGCTCGATGAGGTCGCGGACGACGCGCTCGCTTGCGGCCTGACAGAGCGCGTCGACCTCGTCGTCGCGGGCGGCGATGTCGTAGCAGGCGTCGGCGTCCTCGGTGGCGTACGCGTCGAGGGCGTCCGAAACGAGAGAGCGGGCGTCCCGGCCGACGTCGACGACGTCCACGTCGACGAGTCGGGTGTCGTCGGTGGCGAGCGCGTACCGGCCGAAGTTCGTCGCGAGGTCGCCGACGCGTTCGAGGTCGGTGAGAATCTTGAACGACGCGGCGACGAACCGGAGGTCGCCGGCGACGGGCTGCTGGAGCGCGAACAGGTCGATGCACTCGCTCTCCAGCGCGAGGTAGCGTTCGTTGACCTCGTCGTCACCCTGGATGACGGCGCGCGCGAGGTCGTCGTCACCTCGTTCGAGGGCGTCGAGGCTGTCGTCGAGGCGACCCAACACGAGGTCGCCCATCTCGCGGACGCCGGCACGGAGGTCGTCGAGGGACTGCTGGAACTCCTCGCGTGGCACGGGAATCACCCGAACTTTCCGGTGATGTAGTCCTCGACGCGCTGGCTCTCGGGGTTCTCGAATATCTGGTCGGTGTCGCCGTACTCCACGAGTTCCCCGCCCGTGAGGAAGACCGCGGTCTGGTCGCTGATGCGGGCGGCCTGTTGCATGTTGTGCGTGACGACGACGACGGTGTAGTCCTCGGCGAGTTCCTCGACGAGGTCTTCGATTTTCGCGGTGGCGATTGGGTCGAGGGCCGAAGCGGGTTCGTCCATCAGGATGACGTCGGGGTCGACGGCGAGACACCGCGCGATGCAGAGGCGCTGCTGTTGGCCGCCCGAGAGGCCGAGCGCGTTGTCGTCGAGGCGGTCCTCGACTTCCTCCCACAGCGCCGCGCGTTTGAGCGCGCGCTCGACGAGATCGGCTTCCTGTTGGTGGTCGTCGTGGCCGAGCAGTCGCGCGAGCAGACCGGTGTCGAGGTCGCCGTGCTTGCGGGGGCCGTAGGAGATGTTATCCCGGATGGACTTCGGGAAGGGGTTGGGCTCTTGGAACACCATGCCGACGCGCTTGCGGAGTTCGACGAGGTTGACGCCGTCGGTGTAGATTTCCTCGCCGTCGAGTTTCACGGAGCCGTCGATGCGGGCGCTGTCGACGCGGTCGTTCATGCGGTTCAGGCACCGCAGGAACGTGGACTTCCCGCAGCCGGAGGGACCGATGAGCGCGGTGACGCTCTCGGCGGGGATGTCGAGGGAGACGCTCTGGAGGGCCTGTTCGTCGCCGTAGTAGACGTCGAGGTCGTCGACTGTGAGTTTCGCGTCGCCGGCGAAGTCGTAGTCGGTCCACGCGTCGCGGACCTGTTCGTCGCTCTCGCCGGTGGTCGTCTGTTGCTGTGCTGGCTCGCTGGGTTCGTGGACTGCTTCGGTTTCACTCATAGTGTAGCTTTCTCCGGAAGTAGAGGCGGCTGGCGACGCCGACGGCGTAGAGGCCGACGACGACGCCCAGCAGAACGAGCGCGGTCCCCCAGCCGAACTCGGTGTTCGTGAATATCTCCTTGGGGAACACGCCCGCCGTAATCGTCGAGTACAGTTGGTAGGGGAGCGCACTCGCCGGGGACAGCAGCGCGTCGTTGGTGACGAACGGCGGCTGAGCGCTGAACCGGAAGCTCCCGAGGACGTTCGGGTAGCTGCTGGGGTACGGCGACCCGCCGAACACCAACAGCAGGGGCGCGGTCTCGCCGGCGATGCGGCCGACGCCGAGGATGACGCCCGTGATGGTTCCGGGCATCGCGGCGGGGAGCACGACGCTGCGGATGGTTTCCCACTTCGTCACGCCGAGCGCGGCGCTGGCGTCGCGGTGTTCGTCGGGGACCGCGAGGATGGCTTCGCGGCTCGTGATGAGCACGAGCGGCAGCAGCATGAAGCCGAGCACGAGTTGCCCGACGAAGATGGAGTTCCCGCCGCTGATGCGGGGGACGAGGAACGCCAGTCCGAACAGCCCGAAGACGATGCTCGGGGTGCTCCAGAGGCCGTTGGTGGCGACTTCGACGACTTGCGTGAAGCGGCCGCGTTCGGCGTACTCGGTGAGGAAGACGGCGGCGCCGATGCCGAGCGGCACGGTGAACAGGACGGCGCCGAACACGAGCCACAGCGTCCCCATCACGGCGGGGAGGACGCCCGGCACTTCGACGAAGAGGCCGCCGGTCTGGTTCATCAGGAACGGGAACTCCGGCCACGGCACGTCGAAGCCGAGCAGCGGGACCGTGAGGTGGCCGCCCACGAGGCTCGTCCCCGTGAGCATGGTTTCGAGGCCGTTCTTGACGATGAACGCGAGCAGGAGCGCGAGCACGCCGAGCATCGCGAAGACGACCGAGCCGACGAGGTAGTACGCGCCCGCCTGCCGGCCCTCCGCGCCGAAGCCCTCACCGGCTTTCGCGGCGCTCCACGCGCTCAACAGCGCGCCGAAGACGACGAGCAGCGGCACGAGTTCGCTCCCGGGGAACACGGCCGACGACCACGACGGCGACCACGTCCACCCGGCGTTGACACCGCCGACCGCGACGTAGCCGCCGAGCAGCGCGAGAATCGCGGCGACCGGAACGGTGGAGCCGACGTCCTCGCGGGGGAGCACCGACGCGAGCAGGCCGGCGACGCCGAACACGGCGGCGACGGGGAGCCACACCGCGGCGGCGTTCCCGAACAGCCGCGTGGCGATTAGGCCGCCGAGGATTGCCCACAGCACCCCGAACACGAAGCCGACCGGGAGGCCGGCGCTCGCGGACGGCGTGCTCTCGAAGTATTCGAGTCGGGAGCCGACACCGACGACAGTGAGGCCGACGCCGGCTGCGACGAGGGCGGCACCGAGGAGCTTCAGAACGGAGACGCCGGCGACGAGCGCGGTCTCGTCGACCCACTGGAAGACGACCAGCCACGACGCGAGAAACGCCAGCGCGGACACGGCGAGGACGCCGCGGGCAACGAGAACGCTGGTCGTCGAGTCGCCGGCGACGAGGCGGTTGCGCGTGACGCTGCTCATCAGCGTTCACCTCCGAGCTTCTGGTGCATCCGCCACTCGACGTACTGGGAGCCGACGCTGAGCAGCATCACCATCACGAACAGCACGACGCCGCCCGCGAACAGCGCGCTCATGTGGAGGCCGCTGGCGTTCCCGCCCTCGAAGGCGATAACCGTCGTGAGCGTCTCGCCGTAGCTCGAGAACACGTCGAAGACCGGCGACGGGAACCCCTTCGTGTGCGAGAGCATCACGGTCGCGGCCATCGTCTCGCCCATCGCGCGGCCGACGCCGAGCAGGACGCCCGCCGAGACGCCGGAGAGCCCGGCGGGGATGGTGACGCTCTTGGTGGTCTGCCACGGGGTCGACCCCATCGCGAGCGCGCCGCTCTTGATGGACTCCGGGACGGCGTTGAGCGCGTCCTCGGCGACGGTGACGACCGTCGGGAGCGCCATGATGCCGATCATCAGGCCGGCCGCGAAGTACGTCCCGATGGTGGGCGTGCGGAACTTCGCGTAGAAGTACTGGTTGACGATGGTGAGGCCGATGAACCCGTACGTAATCGAGGGGATGCCGGCCATCAGTTCGATGCCGGGTTTGACCACTTCGCGGATGCGCCGGGGGGCGATTTCGCTGACGAACACTGCGCCTGCGATGCCGACGGGGGCGGCGACGAGCGTCGCGATGACCGTCGTCACTGCGGTCCCGACCATCATCGGCGTGAGCGACCAGACATCGTTTCGACCCCACAGTCCCTGCCCGAGTTTCGGGGTTTCCATCGCCGGATTGCGGACCTGCGTGAACACGTCCACGCCCATGGCGCGGACGATGGGCAGCGACTCGATCACGAGGAATGCGACGATGAGCGTCAGAATCGACACCGTCGCGACGGTCGTCAGGAACGTCAGCGCCTTCGCGGCCTCGGCCTGGTAGCGATACCAGCCGACGCCCATGCTGGCGAGGAAGGCGAGAACGGGGAGGACGGTCCACGCCGAGCCGGCGAAGAACAACAGAAACGTCGCGAGCACGGACCCGAACACGAGCGCGTGCATCGCGATGGCGCCGTCCGCCGTTCTGGACCGGTAGTTGTACGCCCACTGTCTGGTCGCTTCGACGCGCCGAATCACGGACGCGCGGAGCCGCGTGGGCAGCTCCCGCGTCCATCCGAGTAACTGAGTCATGTGGAATAAATCGTGTGTCGAGGCGGCCGCAGTCGGCCACGGCAGCCGGGTTTACTCGTAGTTCGACGGCGCGACCTTCTCGCGCTGGGTCTGCAGCCGGTCGTCGGGGAGCGCGAAGTAGTTGTTCGCCTGGACGAACGTCTCCTGGCCGAAGTCGCTCAGCAGGAAGTTGATGAACGCCGCTTCCTTCCGCGAGGTCCCCTCCCAGGTGTAGGCGTGGAGGTCGCGGGAGAGCGGGTAGTCTTGGGAACCGAGATTCTCGCCGTAGGAGTACGTCGTGCCGTCGATGACGAGGTCGACGGGCGGCGTCCCGCCGTCGGGCTCGACGAACGCCAGCGCGATGTACGAGATGGCGTTGTCGGCCTGCGTAATCGCTTGCTGGAGCTGCTGGTTCTGGCCGAAGCGCTGGTCCGGACTGATGGGGGCGTTCGGGTCGCCGAAGACGTTCGCCCGGAACGAGGTGTCGGTCCCGGAGCCCTCGGCGCGGCCGAGCGCGAGGATGTCGCGGTCCGGGCCGCCGAGCTCCGACCAGTTCGTAATCTCTTGGCGGTAGATGGCCCGGAGCTCCTCGATGGTGATGCTCTCGACGCCGGCGTCGGCGATTTCGTTGCTGACGACGATGGGCTGGCCGTCGACGCCGACGACGTGGTCCGTGAAGTTGTTCAGCGTCTCTTCGGAGGGGTCGCTGCCGGCGAGCTCGGCCGCGGCAGGCGCGCTGGAGTCACCGATGTCGACGCGACCCTCCATGACGCCCTCGATGCCGGTGCCGGAGTGGCTGAGCGCGATGCTCACGCGGAACGGCGGGTTCGAGCGCTCGCCGGTCGGCTCGTAGCCGTACTGGCTGGCGAAGTAGTCCGCGAGGCGCATGTCGGTGCCGTACTCCTCGGCCCACGAGGTCGGCCAGTAGTCGCCGTCGCCGGCCTCGGGGTTGGAGTTCCAGTAGCTCGCGCCGGTGTTCGTGATGGGGAACACCGTCGAGGAGCCGTCGCCGGTCAGGACGCTGGTGTCCATCTCGTTGGACTGTTCGCCGGCGGTGGTCTCCTGGTCGCTTCCGGTGTCCGCAGTGGTCGGCTCGCTGGTGTCGCCTCCGCTGTCGCCTCCGCTCGAACAGCCGGCGACCGTTGCGACGCCCGCTGCGCCGGCAGTCGCGATGAATTTCCGCCGCGATACGAGGTCGGACAGACGCGTCGAATCCTGCGCCATCACGTGGACGGTAGACGTTCCGCTATATGAACTATAATATGAGTGATATATACTGCTGTGAGAAGGGCGTAGCCGTCGGTTTGTGGGTGTGTCTCACCGAGCGCTATATAGCCGTCCGGAGAAATCAACGGGAAAATCCAAACGCCTATATTCGTTTAGGCCACCCTAAAATGCATGCGCGAGAACCGCGAGCCGTTCACGCGACGACAGTACCTCAAGGGAGCGAGCGCGGCGGCCGCCGCCGGGCTGTTCGCCGGCTGTACCAGTTCCGGCGACGGCGACACCACCGCGACCACCGAAGCGGCCGGCGGGACGTCCGGGGCCACCAGCACTACCACCGACGAGTCGCTGACGGCGTCACTGGCTCCGGCTGGCGAAATCACCCTCGACGAACCCCCGGAGGACGTCTTCGTGGTGTTCCCGCAGTACGCCGACATGGCCGTCGCGCTCGGGTACGGCGACGCGGTCAACTCCCTCTACGTCCCGGAGATGTCCGGGACGACGATGAATCACTACTACGAGCGCCTCGACGGCGTCAGCTTCGACTGGGAGGGCCTCCCGGACCCGTACGGCGACGGCATCAGCGAGGAGCAACTGTACAGCCTCGACAGCGACGTCCACTTCTTGGACCCCGCGTACCTTGTCACGCAGGACAACTGGTCGGTCGGCGACATCGACGACATGGCGTCCAACATCGGCCCGTGGTTCGGCAACTTCTACAGCGGCACCCACGACCAACCCCCCGAGCAGTACCGCGACACCTACGAGTACTACACGCTCTGGGAGCTGTTCGGCCACGTCGCCGATGTCTTCGGGGAGCGCGAGCGCGCCGAAGCGCTCCGCGACGTTCACACCGACCTCGTCGAGACCATCGAAGCCGACCTCCCGCCGGCGGAAGAACGTCCGACCGTCGCCCGCGCGACGTACTCGCAGGGCACCTTCTACACGTACCACCTCAACAAGCCCGGCTACTGGTTCGCGGACACCCGGCCGCTGGGCGCCCGCGACGCGTTCGCCGACCAGGAGTGGTCGAACTTCTGGGGGTCGGTCGGCTACGAGACGATGCTGGAGGCCGACCCGGACGTCATCCTCAACCTCTGGGGCGCGACGCCGCGCTACGACATGGCGTCGGTCCGCGAGAGCCTCCGGAACAGCGAAGCCGGCGAGACGCTCTCGGCCGTCGAGAACGACCGCGTGTACGCGTCCGGAATGCGCTATCAGGGGCCGCTGATGAACCTCTTCCAAGTGGAGATGACCGCCAAACAGCTCTACCCCGACGTGTTCGGCGAGTGGCCGGACTATGAGCACGGCGACCACTACCCCGAGATTCCCGCCGACGAACGGCTCTTCGACCGGGAGCGCGTCGCCAGCATCGTCACCGACGGCGCCTGACGCGCTCGTCTGTGCGCTCGCGGAGGCGCCGGATGCGGTCGTCCATCGCGGGATGCGTGGAGAACCACGCCTCGGCGCTGTTCTCGTCGGTTCGACGCCGCGACAGCGACGTCAGCGAGCGGCGCGGTTCGCTGGCGCGCTGTATCTTCCGGAGCGCGGACGCCAGCGCCAGCGGCTCGCCCGTGACGTCGACCGCGCGGTCGTCGGCCGCGAACTCGCGTCGCCGAGAGCGCGCGCGGACGACCAGCGTGAGCGCGACGAACGCCACGAGCACCAGTCGGCCGATGCGCTCGTGGAACGCCAGCCCCGAGTCCGCGCCCGGCCGGCCGCGCGCCCACGCCAGCAGCCGGTTGCAGCCGCGCGCGAGCAACGCAACCGGCAACACGAGCACGGCGAGGAAGCCCACGAGCGTGCGGCCGACGGCGAACGCCAGCGACTGCACGAGGCTGTCCCGGCGCTCGATGTGTGCGAGTTCGTGCGCGAGCACGGCCTCGAACTCGGCGGCGTCCAGAATGCGGAACAGCGACTCGTCGAAGACGACTGCGCCGCCGGGGCCGCCGAGGCTGAGCGCGTTCGGCACGGGCATCTGGGCGACGTACAGCGTCGGCGGGGCGACGCCCATGCGGTCGACGAGCGAGTCGAGCACGCGGTAGGCGCGGGGCGCGCGTCGCGGCTCCAGCGGGACTGCGTGTAGCTGCGCGAGGACGCGAGCGGTGCCGACGCGGTAGCTGAGGTAGCCGAACGCGACGGTGACGACGGCGACGACGCCGAGCGCGGTCACCGGCGGGACGTCCGCAGAGAAGACGGCGACCAGCGCCCACAACACGGCCGCCGCGGCGGCGACGTGCCAGACGAGCGCGACGACGCCAACGAACACCATCAGGAGGCGGCGGCCCGGACCCATGTTCGGTGGTAGTTCCGGCCGGCACAAACGGCTGTCGGCGGG
This sequence comes from Halobacterium sp. CBA1132, assembly GCF_001485535.1. Lineage (NCBI taxonomy): Archaea > Methanobacteriati > Methanobacteriota > Halobacteria > Halobacteriales > Halobacteriaceae > Halobacterium > Halobacterium sp. CBA1132. Next base: position 1,981,809 of record NZ_BCMZ01000001.1, on the reverse strand, counting down.
AGCGCGATTCGGCGGCCAGACCCCTCCGAGCGGACGGCGCGGCGCCAGTCGTTCCGAAGCGCTATTCACGGAGGGGGCTCACCTACCGGGCATGTACGAAGGGGTGGCGGACTGATGCGCATCCTCGTCGTCGGCGCCGGCGAGGTCGGGTCGAGCATCGCCAGCAGCCTCTCGGACGCCCACGAGGTCGTGGTCGTCGACGTCGACCCGGAGCGCGTCGAGTCGCTGACCTACTCCGAGGACGTGCTCGCCGTCACCGGCGACGGCACCGACCTCGACGTGCTCGCGGAAGCCGAGGTCGAGAAGGCCGACGTCGTCATCGCGAGCACGGACGACGACGAGACGAACCTCGCGACGTGTGCGACCGTCGACACCGTCAGCGATGCGTTCACCATCGCTCGCGTCGAGCGCACCAACTATCTGGACACGTGGCGCGAACACCACGGCGCGTTCGGGGTCGACTTCATGGTGTGTACGGACCTGCTCGCGGCGGAAGCCATCGTTCGCGTCGTCGGCCTCCCGACCGCGCGCGACGTCGACCCCTTCGCCGGCGGGTCGATACAGATGGCGGAGTTCGAAGTGCCAGAGGACAGCCCGATAGCCGGAGAGACGGTCGTGGAGGCCGACCGCTTCGACGAACTGACGTTCGTCGCCGTCATCCCGGAGGGCGCCGACCACGCCAGCGTCCCGCGCGGGGACACAGTTATCGAGGGGCGTGCGCGCGTGGTCGTGGTCGGGCGGCCCGCCAGTGTCCGCGAGTTCGCTCGCGCCGTCGATCCCGCAAGCGCCGCCGGTGAAGTCGAGGACGCCGTTATCGTCGGCGGGTCGACGACCGGCAAACTCACTGCCGAGTCCCTCGTGGAGCGCGGCGTCTCGGTGCGCATCATCGAGTTCGACGAGGCCCGCGCCCGCGAACTCGCGGAGTCGTTGCCGTCCGTGACGGTGTACTCCCACGACGCCACCGACCCCGAGTTCCTCTCCCGCGAGCATATCAAAGACGCCGACGTCGTCATCGCGACGGTCGGCAGCGACGAGCGCAGCCTGTTGGCGGCGCTGCTCGCGAAACGCGAGGGCGCGACGCGCACCATCGCGGTCGTCGAGCAGGCGCGCTACGTCGACCTCTTCGAGACGGTCGGCGTCGACGTCGCGGTCAACCCCCGGCAGGTGATCGCCGAGGAGATCACGCGGTTCACGCGCGAGCGTCGCGCGGAGAACGTCGCCATCATCGAACCCGGCGGCGCGGAAGTCGTCGAGGTCGAAGTCGACGGCGACAGCGTGCTCGCCGGCCGCGCCATCCAGGACGTGATGGCGGACCTGCCCGACGGCGTCGTCGTCGGCGCCATCACGCGTGACGGCGAGTACGTTACGCCGCGCGGGAGTACTGTCGTGGAGGCCGGCGACCATGTCGTCGCGTTCGTACAGGCGAACGCGCTCGAAGAGGTGACCTCGAAACTATGACCGCGGGGCCGCCGAACCGATGACTGTTCGCGTGGACTGGCGGGCGAGCGTCGCGCTCGTCGGCACGGTGGTGAAGTGGCTGTCGGTGCCGCTTTTGGCGCCGCTGGCGGTCGCGCTCTACTACGGCGACGGCGGACTGGCGGCGTTCGTCGCGACTATTGTCGTCGCGTTCGCCGCCGGGGCGGCGCTCGAACGCGTCGGTGACCCGTCCGACCTCGGCGCCCGCGAGGGATTCTTGATGGTCGCGCTGACGTGGCTCGCGGCGAGCGTCGTCGGCGCGCTCCCGTACCTGTTCGCGGCCCACGGTATTCCGGGCGTCGCAGCGGCGTCCGCGCCCGCGTCGTCGCTCGGCAACCCCGTGAACGCACTGTTCGAGACGATGAGCGGGTTCACGACGACCGGAGCGACGGTGATGGAGGATATCTCCTTCGACACGCACTCTCACGCCGTGTTGCTGTGGCGCCAACTCACCCAGTGGCTCGGCGGCATGGGTATCGTCGTGCTCGCGGTCGCCATCCTCCCGGAACTCTCGGTCGGCGGCGCGCAGTTGATGGAGGCGGAGGCGCCCGGCCCCAGCATCGAGAAGCTCACGCCCCGCATCGCCGAGACCGCGCGAGCGCTGTGGCTGGCGTACGCCGGCATCACGCTGCTGGAAATCCTGTTGCTGTACGGTCTCCACCACGCGGGGTTCGCGGACAACATGGGCCTGTACAACGCCGTCGCGCACGGCCTCACGACGATGGCGACCGGCGGCTTCAGCCCGGCGGCGCGCTCCATCGAGGCGTTCTCCGGGGTCGTCCAGTGGGTCATCGTGCCGTTCATGTTCGCGGCGGGGACGAACTTCGCGCTCATCTGGCAGGCGCTGTCCGGCGACACCGACGCGCTGTTCGGCGACTCCGAGTTCCGCTTCTACCTCGGCGTCGTGGGCACCGTCACCGCGCTGCTGGCCGGTCTCCTGTTCACGGGGCCGGCGCTCGGTGTCAAGGACGCCGTCGCTCCCGTCGCCGGCAACTTCGAAGCGTCGCTGCGCCACGCCGTCTTCCAAGCCGCATCCCTCATCACCACGACCGGGTACGCGAGCATGGACTTCGCGCAGTGGGGCGAAGCCAGCAAGTACGTACTGTTCATCGCGCTGTTCCTCGGCGGGAGCGCGGGCAGCACCGGCGGCGCGGTGAAGATGGTGCGGTGGCTGGTCATCCTCAAGAGCCTCAAGCGAGAACTGTTCGTGACCATCCACCCCGAAGCCGTCAAGCCCGTTCGGCTGGGCGGCCGCTCGCTCGACGAGGACGCGATTCGGGGCATCTACGCGTTCACCGCCGTCTACTTCGCGCTGTTCGTCGGCGCGACGCTGTTCGTCGCCATCGATGTCACGCGCATCGAGCAGTCCCTCGACGCGCTGGAGGTGATGAGCGCCGTCGGCGCGACGCTCGGGAACGTCGGTCCCGGGTTCGGGCTGGTCGGGCCGATGGGGAACTACGAGTTCCTCCCGGAGACGACGAAACTCGCGATGGTCGGGCTGATGTGGGTCGGGCGGCTGGAAGTGTTGCCCGTCCTCGTGTTGTTGACGCGGGCGTACTGGAACTCCTGAACCCGGTCAGCCCAGCAGGCGTTCGAGCAGCGACCGGCTGCGCTGTTTCTCCGCGAGCACCACGGAGCAGTCCACGTCGTCGACGACGTCCAGCACCAGCGACCCCGTGACGAGGCGTTCGAGGAGGCCGCGCTCGGTCGCGCCGACGACGAGCAGTGACGCATCCGCAGCGGCGCTCTCGATGGCGTCCTCGACGTCGCCGGACTCGACGCGTAACTCGGCGTCGGACAGCCCCTGTTCGTCGGCCCACTCCGCGAGGAACTCGCGGCCAGCGTCGCGGTCGTCGGCGACGTGCAGGAGTGTGACTTCGCTGCCGAACTGCTCACGCAGGTAGCGCGCGATGGCGGCGCTGAGTTCGCTGTCCGGACCGCCCGCGGTCGGCACGACGACCCGCGACGGGTCGAAGCCGCGGTCCTTGAACACGAGCACGTCACACGGCAGGTCGCCGGCGAGTTCGTCGACGGCGGACTCCGCGCGGCCCGGCGACCCGTGGCTGTCCGGCCCCCACCCCATCACGAGCAGGTCGGCGTCGTGGGACTCGGCGGCGTCGAACAGTTCGGCGAACGAGCGGTGCGAGAGGATGGTGTGCGTCTCGACGGGGACGCCGAAGTCCTCCGCGTCGGCGCGCGCGTTCTCCAGCAGGCGCTCGCTCTCGTCGGCGTTCGTGAACTCGTCGAGGTGGTCGTTGGCGTACGAGAGCGAGGTCTGGTCGGGCACTTGGACGACGTGAACGGCGACGACGCGGCCGCCGTTGGCCTTCGCGGCGGCCGCGCCGAGCGTGATGAGGTCGGTCTCGTTCTCGGGGTTCGACAGCGGCACGAGCACGCGGTAGTCCGAACCGTCCGGGGCCAGCGACTCCGCGGCGGAGACGGCGGCGTCGGGCGCGCTCTCGGGGTTCGACTGGAGGTACTGGGAGAGAATGCCCGTCTTCGTCGCCCGCGAACGCGCGTACACGAGGTACCACGCGACCGCGAACACGACGAACGCGCCGGTCGCCGCGATGATGGTGGGGTTGATGAACGCGATGAGCGCGAACGACGTGATAGCGCCGAGAATCGGCGTCGCCGGGTAGAACGGGACGCGGAAGTCCGGTTGGTACTCGGGCGGGTCGACGGTCCGCATCACGACGAGCGCGACGTTCAACAGCCCGTAGATGACGAGGTGGAGCGTGCTCCCCATCGTCGACAGCGTTTCGAGGTTACCGAACAGCACGAACACGAGGATGAACACGCCGGTGAGCGCGATTGCGCGGTACGGCGTCGCGAACCGGTCGTGAATCGTGTTCAGGCTGTCGGAGACGAGTTTGTCCCGCCCCATCGCGAAGTTGATTCGCGACGACGCCAGAATCGAGGCGTTCGCCGAGGAGGCGGTGGCGAGCAGCCCACCGAACAGCAACGCGACGGCGCCGGCGGGACCCATGAGGCGGCGCGCGACGTCCACCACTGCGGTGTCGTTGCCGGCGACGAGTTCGTTCGGCACCGCCGCCAGCACCACCAGCAACACGAGCGCGTAGATGAGCGTGACGAGGACGACGCTGCCGATGACCGCACGCGGGAGGTTCTTCCCGGGGTCTTTGATCTCCTCGGCGACGCTCGTAATCTGGACGAATCCGAGGTAGGAGACGAACACCATCCCGGTCACGGGCAGCACGGTGGAGAACCCCTTCCCCTCCCGGACGAGCGGGAGCAGCGAGTTCAGGTCGGCGTTCCACGCGCCGACGGCGGTGAACACCGCGAGGATGGCGACGAGCGTGACGACGATGACGTTCTGGAGGCCGCCGGTCTCCTTCGCGCCGACGTAGTTCACGCCGACGAAGAACGCGGCGCCGAACAGCGCGACGACTTTCGCCGGCCCCAGCACCAGCGGGCCGAGTGCGACGCTGGGAACCGAGAGGAAGGTGACGACGTACTTGCCGAGGCCGAACATGTAGAACGCGGACGCGAACGCCAGCCCCATCCAGTTCGCCCACCCCGCGATGGACCCGAACATTGGCCCCAGCGAGTGGTTGACGTAGTAGTACGCGCCGCCCGCTTTCGGCATCGCAGTGCCCAGTTCGGACGCCGACAGCGCGGTCAACAGCGCGATGCCGCCGCCGACGAGGAACGCGACCGCCGACAGCGGCCCCGCCTCGTGCACAGCGGCGCCCGGAAGCACGAAGATGCCGGCGCCGATCATCGTCCCGACGCCGATGGTCAGCGCGGCCAGCGGGCCGAGGTCTTTCGCGAGTTCTTGGTCACTCATCGGCGTCCTCTGCGGGGAACACGACCACGGGGAGGTCGGCTTGCTTCACGAGGTCGCGGGCGTCGTCGCCGGTCAGGAGGTCCAGCCAGCGGTTGCTCTCGCGGGGCGTGAACGCTACTGCGCTCGCGCCGTGGTCGCGTGCGGCGGCGAAGACGCCGTCGGCGACGTCCTCGTCGAACCGAAGGTCCGTCTCGCAGGCCACCCCGGCGTCCGCGCAGGCGTCCTCGACGACCGTGAAGACGTCCTCGGCGTACAGCTCGCGCTGTTCGACGCTCGCCTTGTCGATCGCGCCGCCGCCCTTCTCGACGACGTGGACGGCGACGATTCTGCCGCCGGCGTCGCGGACGCGCGGCAGCACCGCACGCATCGTTGTCTCCGCGTCCGCCTCGCTGGCGACCGGAACGACGACGGTTTCGAGGAGGTCACCCATGTCGACCACCCGTTCCCGGGGTTGTGCAGACACCCACTCCTAGGGGCGTTGTGCGTGAGAAGCTCATACCGATAGCTGTGTCGCGCGTCTCCTTATATCTTCGACTCCGTGCGGTCGCCACCGGAACTCACACTTCGACGGCCCACAGCCGGAAGTCCTCGGGGAGTTCGTAGACGTCTTCGAAGACGGCGTCGACGAACTGGCCGACGCGGTCGTCGTCCGCGCGCGCCTCGATGCGGACGTTCGTGCCGGGGGACTCGTCGGCGGACTCGGCGGGGACCTTCTCGCGCTCCTCGATGGTGAACGCGCCGAACCGCGAGACCACCGTCGCCAGCCGGTCGAGTTCGTCGTCCGTGCAGTCGATGTTGAGCGTGCCCTCGGCGAACTGCACCCACGGCGGCAGGAACTCGGGGTCGTCGCTGGGGTCTTCGTCGGCTTCCAGCGTGCAGAACGCGCTGTCGCGCTCGCGGTGAGCGGCGATGGCGTCCGCGACGAGTTCGATGCGACCGGCGTCGGTGTCGGCGTCGAAGCGAGTCATGCGGTGCAATTGGGGGGCCGCCCACAAAGCACGTCGGTTCCGAGGCGACGCGACCGCCGCGAGTCCCGTGTCTGTCGCAATCCTTGCCACCCACTCGCTGAGAGTTCGGCCGGAAACGTTACCTCCTTAATAGCGGCCCGGAAACGACACGCTATGAGTAACCCGCGAATTCTGATTCTGGGCGCGCCGGGCGCCGGGAAGGGCACACAGAGCCGTCGACTGACCGAGGAGTTCGGCGTCGAACACGTCACCACGGGGGACGCGCTCCGCGCGAACAAGGGCATGGACATCAGCCACCTCGACCTGGAGTACGACACCCCCGGCGAGTACATGGACGCCGGCGAACTCGTCCCCGACGACGTCGTCAACGAAATCGTCAAGACCGCGCTCAATGAGGCCGACGGCTTCGTCCTCGACGGCTACCCGCGTAACGAGAGCCAGACGGAGTACCTGGACTCCATCACGGACCTCGACGTCGTGCTCTACCTCGACGTCGCCGAGGAGGAACTCGTCCGCCGCCTGACCGGCCGCCGCGTCTGCGAGGACTGTGGCGCCACCTTCCACGTCGACTTCAACGCTCCCGAGGAAGCCGGCGTCTGCGACGAGTGCGGCGGCGACCTCTACCAGCGCGAGGACGACACCGAGGAGACCGCCCGCGAGCGCATCAACGTCTACGAGGAGAACACCGCGCCCGTCGTCGAGTACTTCCGCGAGGAGGGCGTGCTCGAAGAAATCGACGGCGAACAGACCCCCGACGAGGTCTGGACCGACGTCGAGGCCGCCGTCGAAGCGAACGCGAACTAACTCGGGGCCGACCACCTGCGGCGTTTCTGCGGACCGACCGTTCGCGGTAGTAGCTTCCGTAAGAGGTTCAAGCGGCCACCGCAAAGAACAGCCAAGAAGATGTCTCGAACCGCGGAGAAAGTCCGCTCGCTGGTCCGCGAGGACCCGGAACTGGCCGACGTACTCGACGACCTCCTCGACCACGAGGGCGAGATTCGCTGGCGGGACGTCAAAGGCGACGTCTCCAGCGGCCAGTGGGGGCGCCTACTGGAGAAAGACGTGCTCGTGGAGTCCGGCGAAGGCTTCGAATTCGCGGACCCCGACGGCGTCCGCGAAGGCCTCGAACCCGAGGAAGAAATGGAGGAGAGCCCCGAGTCCTCGTCGTGGTCGAAGTGGGACAAACTCGCGGCGGTCGGCGCCTTCGGCGCGATTCTCGGCTACCAGATTCAGCCGGTCCAGAACACCATCGGCGGCGCCGTCGACGTCGTGCTCGGGCCGCTGGAGTCCGTGCTCCCGTTCTACGTCGTCGTGATGGCGCTGGCGGTACTCACGGGCCTGTACTCGACGCTCCTGCAGGCGAACCTGACGGACATGTCGAAGATGTCCAAGTATCAGGAGCGCGCCCAGAAGCTCCAAGACAAGATGTCCGACGCCAAAGAGCGCGGCGACGACGCCGAAATCGAGCGCCTGCGCGAAGAGCAGATGGAGGCGTTCGGCGACCAAGCCGGCATGCTCAAAGAGCAGTTCCGCCCGATGGCGTGGATTATGCTGCTCACGATCCCCGCGTTCCTCTGGATGTACTGGAAGCTCGGCACCGTCTACTCCGGCCGAGAGATCGTGATGACGCTGCCGCTCGCGGGCCAGGTCGACTTCAACCACGGCCGCATCCTCGTGTTCCCCACGTGGATTATCTGGTACATGATCTGCTCGTTCAGCTTCTCGAACATCATCCGGAAGGCGCTGAACATCCAGACGACGCCCACTTGACCACTTTTTGCTCTGCGTAGGGCGCGCGGAGCGCGCCCTACTCGGCAAAAACTTGGTGAAAAAGCACTCCTCCCTCCTGCCGGCAGAGCGGAGCTCTGCCGAGGTCACGTTCGCTTCACTCACGTGACTGCCGCTCGCTTCGCTCGCGTTAGTCGGTCGTCGGCCTCCGCTCGCTCGCTGTGCTCACTCGCGGAGTGAATCGCGCTTGCGGTTCCTTCCAGTCGCCGCTCGCGCGAATGCTCGTTCTCGGTGTCGCTCCGCGCGAAACCGCCACACGCCGGGTTCAGGTTCAAAACCTCTTTGTCCGCGCCGCCCCCAGCACGGATATGTTAGTCACGATTTCCGGCCCGCCGGGGAGCGGGAAGAGCACGGTCGCGTCCGCGCTCGCCGACCACCTCGACTACGACCACATCTCCGGTGGCGACATCTTCCGGGAACTCGCCGACGACCGCGGACTCTCCCTCGAGGAGTTCAACGAACTCGCCGAGGAGGACTCCCAGATAGACAAGGACCTCGACCGCCAGCTCCGCGAGACGGCCCGCGAGCGCGACGACGTCGTGCTCGAATCCCGGCTGGCTGGCTGGATGGCCGGCGAGTACGCCGACATCAAGATTTGGCTGGACGCGCCGCTGAGCGTGCGCGCGCGCCGCATCGCCGAGCGCGAGGAGAAGACGCCGGCGACCGCGCGCGCCGAGACCGAGAAGCGCGAGGACTCCGAGAACGCGCGGTACGCCGACTACTACAGCATCGACTTCGACGACCTCACTATCTACGACCTCTCGGTGAACACCGCGCGGTGGGGGCCCGACGCCGTCACGGACATCGTGTTGTACGCCGTGGACAACTACGAGCCCTCGAACGACGAGGGGCCCGCGCCAATCGAGAACGTCGACTACGAGTTCTGACGATGCTCCGAGACGCCCCCGCGGACCGCGCCCCCGACGACGTCTTCGAGTTCGGCGTCGTCAACCTCGACAAGCCGCCGGGGCCGTCGGCCCACCAGGTGTCGGCGTGGATTCGGGACATGGTCGGCGTCGAGAAGGCCGCGCACGCCGGCACGCTCGACCCGAAGGTCACGGGCTGTCTGCCCGTCCTGACGGGCGCGGCGACGCGGCTCGCGCCCGCGATGCTGGAAGGCCCGAAGGAGTACGTCGCCGTCCTCGAACTGCACGCAGACGCGCCCGCGAACCTCCACAGCGTCGTCGAGGAGTTCGAAGGACCGACCTACCAGAAGCCGCCGCGGAAGTCCGCGGTCGCGCGCCGCCTGCGCGTCCGCGAGATTCACGACCTCGACGTGCTGGAAGTCGAGGACCGGCAGGCCCTACTCCGCATTCGCTGCGAGTCCGGGACGTACGTCCGGAAGCTCTGCCACGACCTCGGGCGCGCGCTCGGCACCGGCGCCCACATGGGCCACCTCCGCCGCACCGCCACCACGCCGTTCGACGACACGGCGCTGTCGACGCTGCACGACCTCTCGGACGCGCTCGCGTGGGTGCGCGACGAAGACGACACCAGTCCGCCCGGCGGCGACCCCGAGGCCGCGCTCCGGGACGTGCTCGTGCCCGCCGAACGCGCGCTCGAACACATCCCCGCGCTGACTATCGCGCCGTCGGCTGCCGAGCAGGTCGCCGAAGGCGCGCCCGTCTACGCGCCCGGCGTCATCAGTGCTGACGACGCGGACCGCGGCGCGCTCGTCGCGTGTTACACGCCCAACGGCGCCGCCGTCTGCCTCGGTCGCTTCGTCGGCGACCCCGACGCCGACGCCGGCACCGTCGTCGACCTCGAACGCGTCCTCGTGTAACGTAATTCCGAAACGAAGGCCTTAATGCCGGACGCCGCCTCGGTCGATACGTGGGACCGTGGGGTAGCGGTATCCTCGGCGGATGGGGTCCGTCGGACCTGAGTTCGAATCTCGGCGGTCCCACTTCACTTTCGCCCGGAATTTAATTCCGGGCCTACTGCTCAACCTTCTAGAGGCGTCTCCGCGCTTGGACTCGTGGCGCGTCCGATGATTCATACTCCTCGGTCTCGTTGTGCGGGTAGAAATTCGACTGTGACGAGTCTTGGAGTGGTCGCACCGACCGCCCCTACGCGGAGAAACTGACGGGGACTGTTCAATTCTCCGTGAGGGAACGTTGCTAAGGATGCTAATCCAAAGAATCATTTCAGCTGGAGGATAAAATATGATTATGTCAGAAATAGTCGCGGTGGATACTACTAGCCCGCCGGGAGGCGATCAAATGTTTCTGGTTGGTGTAGCAGTTGAAATTGACGATTTAGAACACTTCCGCTCCTATTATTTTAATACTATTCGAGATTTCCTTCGCAGCCATAATGTCCAACTCCCATTTCCTGTAATCAAATCACGAACGGTTCTTGAACATCTCCCGAGCTATTCGATGCGAGACCACATGTCTGAATTAGTTGCCGATTTAATCGAAAATCCAGAAATCAGCCGAATAAATGTATCAATTGGGTGGTATGGGGATGATGTGAACCTAGAATATGATGGAAAGGATCCGGTTCATGGAGCTAGTTTCACATCTGATGTACTCTCGCAGTATTTCGAAATCGTGTCTTTGTGGCGGTATCACCGCTCTCACGAGCGGGATCTGGCTCCGAAAGCGTTCGTAGACAACGCTGCAGGCAAAATTACACCTGCTTGGAAATACTGTGGCATGGAGTTTGATATTGACCTAATTCCGAACGGGGATTTAACTTATCCATCCATATCAACTGCGGACATTATCGCGTATAACCTGGCAGGCTTCCTTGCGGGGCATGATGAAGATAAGTTTACAGAATTCCCGGACTTGGCAGAAGACTATATAATTAACCGAAGGAACTGGGATACACAGCCGTATATCCATGCTGAAGCAGTGAATGAGCGGTATACCGACCACATAGTTCCGACCCTACCACACGGGATTCAAGATTTTCTCCACTATCCTCATCCGGTCTTATTCTTCCATGACCAGGTACTAACTGGAGGGGATAGATCCATGCTGTCACGTACAGATCTACACGGCGCAGCACGAAAATGGGCGTACGAAAACGGTGGTTGTGTGGTAAATCTCAAACCAGACCGATTACCTAGTACTGTTAAAAACGACGATGTGATAGTGTATACAAAGGGTACTGATCCCGAACTTCCGGAGCTTCTCCAAGATCTTCATCCAACGAAAGATATCGGTGTCCACGATAGTGATGAATTAGTTGAGCAACTGCTCAACAGTAGTATGTAAGGAAGTGACACCGCACCCCGGTGGGGCGCGGTTCACACTAGTCCATCAGTTTCCCTCTGTGATAATTCTTTTGTCTCAATTCCCAGCACCCGATAAGATGTAGTAAAAACTCGGCACCTTCGCAATCGGGGATCAATAGAACTCTCCGTCCCACGTAGCCGTGCCCGGCTGAACGTTTATGGCAGGCCCCGGAGTACGCGCTGGTAATGCTTCACGCGGAAGGACCGCTGCTCGCTGTCGACCTGTCGTCGAGGATGTCGGAGACGGAGTCCATCGACGACGTGTTCCCGTCGTTCATCGGCGGGCGCGGAGTGGCGTCGTCGTAGCGCGCCCGCGGCCTAACTGCTTAGGCCAAGGTGGGATGGGCAAAGCGGTGCTACTAGTTCGATATCCGGGATGGCGAGCGACACACCACACAACGTCGGGCGGACGGAGTCCTGCGAAAACTGCGGCATGGAGACGCCCCACACCGTCACTATCGAACTGTGTGTGGAGAGCACGCCGGACGGGGACGTTCCGCTCGCGCGCCAGCCGTACCGGGTTTCGTCGTGCCGGAAGTGTGGGACGGATACCGTCCAACCAATCGACGAGGGGTGAGCCGTCGCTCGCCGGCAGCGCGCGGAGTTTTGGCGGAATATTCAACGTTTTGACCCCTAGCACGTGGTATGATATGACCTGGCGTGGTAGCGCGGAGTATGCCCGTGACGTTCCGGGTGGTGTTGCGCTCGACGGAGACCCAGCCGTCACAGCAGACCCAGGAGAGTGTGCTGCCGGCGATGTCCCAGAAGTTCGGGCAGCGGGTCTCGATTAGCGCGGCCGACCTCGCGCCCGACGACCGGCTGGGCGCGGCGACCATCGGCACGGTCGACACCGACGCGCCCGCGGCGCTCCGGGACGTCTACGAGTACGTGGAACCGCACCGGCTCGTGAAGGTCGGCGGGATTCTGACCGACGACGACACCGGAGTCATCGTGCGGAAAGCCCACGAGGTCGACCGCGAGAGCGTCGAACACCACGACAACGCGGCCGTCCTCGGTGAGGTACACGGCGACCTCCTCGTGCGCGTTCGACCGACGGAGGAGTGAGTACGCGTCGCTGTTCGGCGTGTGAAAATCGGGAAAGTAGGGTAGTTGCTGTGAAGGAACGCCGGGATTACAGCCGGGTCAGGTTCGTCGCGCGCGGGCCCTTGTCGGCCTGCTCGATGTCGAACTCGACTTCCTGTCCTTCTTCGAGGTCCGGACCGCCGACGTCCTCCATGTGGAAGAAAACGTCCTCGTCCGCGTCCTCAGATTCGATGAAACCGTAGCCGCCCGTGTCGTTGAAGAAATCAACCGTACCGGTTGCCATTGCAACTCCAGCTATGCCGCACTGACGGATAACCCTTCCGAGACTGTTCGACCCACGGGTAGCTGTGTCACGGAGATTCACGGGAGCCGGCCAGCGACACCGCGACTCGCCGACGCCGCCCGGCAGCGACCTGCAAGCGCGCGAACACGGGAGGATTTAAGCGTGGCCCACGTCAGCACCACCGATGAGAATCTCGACCGGCGTCTCCGGGCTCGACAGCCTCCTCGACGGCGGGCTCCCGGCGCGCCGCCTGTACACGCTGAGCGGCCCGCCGGGCAGCGGGAAGACCACGCTCGCCGCCCAGTACGTCACGGAGGGCGTGAAGAACGGCGAGGACGTGCTGTACGTGACGATGCACGAGACGCGCAACGAACTCGTCGACGACATGGACAACTACGAGTTCGGGTTCTCGCGGACGGCGAACGCGGAGAACTTCGAGTTCCTGAATCTCACCCGGGAGCGCTCGCGGCGCTCGCTCACCCAGTACGGCCGCGAGTCCGGGCTGTCGTCGCGGCTCGCGTCGATGATTCGCCAGGAGGACTACGACCGCGTTGTCGTCGACTCCACGATGCTGCTCGCGCACTTCGCCGACGACGCGGACGCGGAGGTCACGCACTTCGCGACCGGCCTCAAGCAGACCGACGCCACCGTCCTGCTCGTCTCGGAGATGACCGACCCGACCGCCTACGCCGAGGAGCACTACCTCGCCCACGGCGTCATCTTCCTCCACAACTTCCTGGAGAACGGCGGGATGACCCGCGGCGTGCAGTTGGTGAAGATGCGTGGGACGAACATCGACTGCGACATCCGCGACGTCTCCTTCACGGGGTCGGGGCTGCAGGTCGACCCCGGACGGAAAGTCCGCCCCGAGTGATGTACGACGAATCCTTCTCCCGCGACTGGGACGGCGAGGAACTCGACCGCGAGGAAGCCGTCTGGCGGGCGTACGCGCTCGGCGTCTCCGCGGCGCTCGGCGAACGGAACCCCCAGGAGTACCGCCAGCTCGTCGCCGCTGCGGGCCGGTCGCTCGTGGAGATGGCCTACGACGAGGGGAAGAGTTCCGCGGCGGACCTCGACAGCCAACTGGCCTCGGGGGAGAGCGACCTCGACACCTCGGAGTTCCCGTCCCGCGAGCGCGCGGTGTGGTCGAAGCTAATCACGTACAAGGGCGAGGAGGGCGGCGATGTCGGGGCCAGCGGCGGGGACAGCGATAGGATGCGTCTCCCGGAACTTCTCGACCGAATCGACATCGACACGATCCCGAGAAACGACCTCGACAGGCTGCGGCTCCCGGAGTTCCTCTCGCGGAAATGACATCCGCCCCGGTGTGAACGCCGGGGTTTCCTCACGCTGGGAGTCTCGGCTATGCCGAGTCCACGGAGGCAACTTGCGGGTTCGTGTGCTCCTCGTTGGGACGGGGAGAGCGTGATAACTCCAGCCAATCGTGACTGTCCCACTTGAGGCACACAGGCCGTGCCATCGGCCGTGCTACCGTTTCGTGCCGCCTCAGAAACGTCTCGCTCGCGGCGAGGTCCGCGTGGCCTTCGAAGCCGCAGGTACACGTCAGCGTGTCCTGATGTCGCGTCGTGTCCTCGGTCGAACTGCAGTTCGGACACGTCTGCGAGGTCCACGCTTCCGTGCGGACTTCGACGGTAATGCCGAACTCCTCGGCAGTATACACGAGACGGTCGACGAACCGCCGGAACGCCCAGAAGCTGTGCAGCTTGGCGTTCGTCCGAACCGACCAGTGCGTCTCGAGTACGTCGGTTAAGTCGCCGACGTACACCGTCGAAACACCCTCGTCGTGCAGCCGTTCGACCAGATCCCGACAGAGTGCGTCCATCGCGTGGTCGCGCCGCCGCGTTCGACGACGGTACAGTGAGTCGATTCGCTTCGAACTGTACCGGCCATCCTCGAGCTTCGACTGGAGTTCGGCAATCCGTTGCGTGGTCTCGCGGAACCGTTCGAACAGGTCGCGTCCTTCGTAGAGGTACTGCTCGCCGGTCGTGGTCGTACAGGCGACGATATTGTTCGCGCCGATGTCCAGAGCGGCGGATTCGTCCGCCAGTGGTTGTGCCAGTCGAGAATTGTCGATAGTGACTGGCTGAAAGGCCCTGAATGTCTCGCTCACATCGTCGTAATACAGTTCCAACCGGCCCTGCTTGTCGTACTCTTTCCAGTTGGGTTCGCCGCGAACCTCGAGACGGAGACGCTCGCGGTATCCAAGACCGTACTCCTCTTTCAGGTCTTGCCCGACAAGAATCTCGAGACGAGAGTGTTCGCCCCATTCGACCGAGTACGACGTGTTGCGGATATACGTCCGCAGTTCGCGGCCCTCGTCTTGGTTCCCCCAGAAGCCGGGCTTGCCATTGGCTTCGCCCTTCTCTCGGAGTGCGAAGAACGACTGCCACGCTTCGCGGTTCTTGCGCTCGATCTGTTGAACGGTCGAAGCGCCGAGCGTACCGCCGTACCGACCGCGGTACTCGTCGACCTCCCACACGTCGCCGCCCGGGTCGTCGAAGTTGGTTCGGCGCTGATAATTGATTTCGTTCCAGAGTGCGGCTGAAGCGTCCAACAGTTGACGAAGTAACTCTCCGTCCTCGTCGGACTGGGGAACTACTTCGAACTCGTTGGTGCGCTTCATCGCTACATCTGAGCACGGACGAAACTAACATAAACCTACGGATTTTCGTAGATTCTGTGACGAACCACGTTAACATCGAAGTGCCCGACGACGAACAGTACGAACGGCTGAAGCGCGTGAAAAACGAATACGGGCTGACGTGGCGCGGGATGTTGATCCACGCCGCCGACGACTTGGAGACTCCGGCCGGGGAGTAACCGGTGGTTCGCGTCGTCGAGTGACGCGATTCACGCCCGTCCCCAGAACGCGAAGCGTTCTGGTGTGCGAACGAGACGCAACGCGTCTCGTCACCGCCGTAAACGGCGGGGACTCTCTCGCTGTTTTAGGTAGCTACTCGCGCTTCGCCGTGGGGTTAGTGACCGCACCGTCCGCAGCGGAGCCGAACTGGTCGCCGTACTTCCTGAGCACGCCGGAGTCGTAGCGCGGTTCCGGCTGCTCCCAGTCCTCGCGGCGTTCCGCGAGTTCGTCGTCGGAGACGGCCACGGAGAGTTCGCGGTTCGGCACGTCGACGGTCACTTCGTCGCCGTCCTCCAGCAGCGCGATGGGGCCGCCATCTGCGGCTTCGGGTGCGACGTGGCCGACCATCGGGCCGCGCGTCGCGCCGGAGAAGCGGCCGTCGGTGAGTAGCGCCACGTCGTCCTCGTGGCCCTGTCCGACGACGGCGGCGGTGACGCCGAGCATCTCTCGCATCCCGGGACCGCCCTTCGGCCCCTCGTTCCGGATTGCGATGACGTCCCCGGACTCGATTTTTCCCTCTTGGACGTATGCCATCGCGTCCTCCTCGGACTCGAAGACGCGCGCCGGGCCGGTGTGTTGGGTCTCGTCTTTTCCGGTCACTTTGAGGACGGCGCCGTCGGGCGCGAGGTTCCCCGTGAGCACGGTGATTGCACCCGTCTCGTGGAACGGGTCGTCGACGGGCTTCAGGAAGTCGACATCCCCGTCGACCTCGCCTGCTCGCGGCTCGTCGCCGCTCGCTGATTCCGACGTGCGTTGCACGTCGCCGTCGACGCCGAGGTGGTCGAGTTCCTCCTCGATGGTGCGGCCGGTGACAGTCATGGCGTCGCCGTGGATGAGGCCAGCGTCGAGCAGGCGCTTGATGACGACCGGAACGCCGCCGACCTCGTGGAGGTCGTTCATCACGCGCGAGCCGCCGGGCTGGAGGTTCGCGACCTTCGGCGTGCGGTCGCTGATCGTGTTGAAGTCCTCGATGTCGAGGTCGACGCCCGCCTCCGCGGCGAGCGCGAGCAGGTGGAGGACGGCGTTCGTCGACCCGCCGAGCGCGACCTGCACGGCGATTGCGTTCTCGAAGCTCTCCCGCGTGAGGATGTCCGAGGGTCGGCGGTCCTCGCGGACGCACTCCGCGGCGAGTTCGCCGGCGCGCTCGGCGACGTCGTAGCGCTCGTCGGACTCGGCGGGCGCGCTCGCGGAGCCAAGCGGCGCCATCCCGATGGCTTCCGAGATGGAGGCCATGGTGTTGGCGGTGAACATCCCGCCGCAGGAGCCCGCGCCGGGGCAGGCCTCGTGTTCCATCTCCTCCAGTTCGTCCTCGCTCATCTCGCCGGCGGCGACGGCGCCGACGCCCTCGAAGACGTTCTGGACGGTGATTTCGCGGCCGTCGTGCTGGCCGGGCATGATGGACCCGCCGTAGAGGAACACGGACGGGAGGTCGGTGCGGATGGAGGCCATCATCATCCCGGGGAGGTTCTTGTCGCAGCCCGCGACGGTGACGAGCGCGTCCATGCGCTCGCCGAACGCCACCAGTTCCACGGAGTCCGCGATGACTTCGCGGGAGATGAGCGACGCGCGCATCCCCTCGGTGCCCATGGAGATGGCGTCCGAGATGGTGATGGTGCCGAACTCGATGGGCATGCCGTCGCCGTCCTCGACGCCTTCGACGGCGGCGTCGGCCACGTCGTCGAGGTGGACGTTACACGGCGTGATGTCGGCGGCGGGGTTCGCGACACCGACCATCGGTGAGGAGAAGTCGGCGTCGTCGTAGCCCATCGCGCGGAACATCGCGCGGTGGGGCGCGCGCTCGACGCCTTCGGTGACGTCGGCGCTCGGGAGGTCTTCGTCCTTCTGCTTGCTCATGTATGGTGGTTACGCGCGCAGCGGTTAAAGCACGCCGACTGAACAGATGTTGCCGGTGACCGGGAAGCGCGACGGCGCGAGCGCTCACCGGCGTCGGCGAACAGATGTTGCCGGTGACCCGCGACGAGGCGATGATGTTCGCCCGAATCGGGTACCGGGAAGGTTTGCCAGCGGCAGAACCACCAACACCGCCCGCGCCGAAGTCGAGAGTATGCCCACTCGGGTCGAGAGCGGTTGCCGGCTCCACTTCGGCTTCCTGAACCTCTCGCTGTCCCACGACCGACTGTACGGGAGCCTCGGCGTCGCCCTCGACCAGCCGCGGGTCGCGGTGGAAGCCGAGCCAGCGGACGGCGTTCGCTGCGACCACGAGCGGGCGCGCGAGCACGCCGAGCGCGCCTGCGAAGTCCTCGACGTCCCGGGCGTCGACCTCACGGTTCACGAGGAACTGCCGCCCCACGTCGGCCTCGGATCGGGGACGCAACTCGCGCTCTCGGTGCTGGCGGCGGTGGCGCGAGCGCACGACTCGGACGCTGACTTGCGCGCGCTCGCGCCGGAACTCGGACGCGGCGGGCGGAGCGGCGTCGGCGTCGCGACGTTCGAGGCCGGGGGATTCGTGCTTGACGCCGGCCACCCGACGGGGTTGTTTACGACGGCGGCGCCGCCCCGGGGCGAGTGGACGGTGCCGGCTGTCGCGGCCCGTCACCGAGTTCCAGACGACTGGCGGTTCCTGCTCGTGGTGCCGGACGCGCCACCCGGAAAGGAGGGCGACGACGAGGACGCGAGCATGCGGTCGGCGGTAGAGGCCGCCGACCCCGGGCTCGCGGACCGAATCTCGGGCGTCGTGACGCGGCGCGTGCTCCCGGCGTTGGCGGGCGAGGACGTGGCGGCGTTCGGCGCGGCGGTCGCGGAGGTCGGGCGGCTGAACGGCGCGTGGTACGCCGATGAGCAGGGCGGCGTCTACCGGCCGCCGGTCGGCTGTATCGTGGACGCGCTCGCCGGAAGTCCCGCCGTTTCGGGCGCGGGCCAGTCGTCGTGGGGGCCGGCCGTGTACGGCGTCACGGACGCGGCTCGCGCCGAGGACGCGCTGGCGGCGGGCCGCGACGCGCTCGACGAAGCGGGCGTCGACGGTGACGTGCGCGTGGTCGCGCCGCGAAACGACGGCGCGCGGGTCACGGAGACGGGGCAGGGAAAAGCGTAAACGCCGCCCGCGCGAGTTCCGGGTATGACGACGATTCCGTTCGGCATCTCGCGGCTGGACGGCCGCATCGGGGGCGGCGCCCCCGAGGGGAGTGTCGTGTTGCTGTCGGGGGAGGCGGGCGCCGGCGCCCGCGAGTTCCTCTACACGAGCGCGGTTCTGAACGGCCTCCGGGCCGCCGACCCGGAGCTGTTCGAGTTACACTACGGCGACCTCCACGGCTCCGCGGTGCCGCCCGAGGACATCCACTACGTCTCTTTCACCGCCGACGAGGCCGAACTCCGCCGCGAAATATCGTTCACGATGGACCGCGAAATCGTCGAGGCGGGCCTCGACGCGGTCACGTTCGCGGACTTCTCGCCGGAGTACTTCCAGTTGAGTCCGGTGCCGCGAGAGTGGTACGCGGGCGCGCACCGCTCGATTTCCGACCTCGGGCAGTCCGACAGCGACCGCCGGGACGTCCTCGAAGCGTTCGCGGACTACCTCGACGAGCACGCCAGCGGCAGCCTCGTGGTCGTGGACTCGCTGACCGACCTCATCGGCGCGCGCGAGCAGGAGATGGCGTTCAGCGACGTGGTGATGACGCTGAAGGGACTGCGGAAGGCCGCCCGCGGCTGGGACGGCCTGCTCTTGTTGCACTTGACTCGGGACGCGGTCACCGAGGAGGAGTTCGGGAGCCTGATGACGTCCGTGGACGGCACCGTGCAGTTCGCGTGGGAGAGCGGCGGGAACGAGCGCGTGCGGACGATGTTCGTCCGCGAGTTCCGCGGCGTGCTCGGGCGCTTGGAGGAGGACGACATCGTGCAGTTCGAGACCGAGATTCACGACGCGGGCTTCGACGTCACCGACGTCCGGAAGATTCGGTAGCGCGGGCAACGATTAAGACGGCCGCGTGCCAAAGACGGGTGAATGGCCGATGGCACGTCGGACGCTGTCGAGACGACGCTGGAGGGACCCGTGGCGTCGTGGCTGTCTGAGCGCGCCGACGACCTCGGGGTGTCGCCCGAAGAGTTCCTCGAACGGGTGCTGGCGGCGTACCGCGAGGCAGACGAGCAGACTGACGTAGCCACCAGCGACGACCTCGACGACCTGCGCGCGGACATCGAGGCCGTGGACAGCGAGTTCGACGAGAAGATTCAGGACGTCCGCGAGCGCGTCATCCAGGTCAAGCGCGACGCCGACGCGAAGGCGCCCGAAGACCACGACCACCCCGAACTCTCCTCGCGGGCCGACGAAGCGGTGGACGCCGCGCGGGACGCCCAAGCCGAGGTCGCGGAGGTCTCGGAGGCGGCGCGGCGGCTCCGCGAGCGCGTGGACGCGGGCTTCGACAACTTCGAGGAGGTGTTGACGTACCTCCGCGACGAGAGCCGGGACCTCGGTCGGAAGACGACGACGCTGGCGACCGCGGTCGTGTCGATGCGGGACTCGGTGGCGTCGCTGGCGGCCGCGGAGGCGCGCCGCGAGCGCGCCGAGCGCCTCCAGCAGCAGGCGAACCTCGCGGGCGTCCGGGAAGCCGAGTGTGAGGAGTGCGAGGAGACGGTGACCGTCGCGCTGTTGACGGCGCCGGAGTGCCCGTTCTGCGCGGCGACGTTCGAGGAGGTGGAAGCGAACCCGGGGTGGTTCGGCACACACGTGCTCGTGACGGGGTCGGCGCCCGCGCTGCCGACCGACGAGAGCGCGCTCGACGAGGAGTCCTGGCTCGGCACCGACGGGGAGACGCTGGAGGCGATGGCTACCGGCAGCGACGACGGCGACGACGGGCCGGAGGTCGTCGACCCGGAGCGCGTCGAGGGCGACGCGACGACGGACTTCGACGGCGCGGGCGACCAGCCCGCGGGTGAGCGCGATGAGTGAGGACGAGCACGAGACCGAATCCGAGGCCGAACCCGAGGACAGAGAGCCGCTAGCGGACCTGCGCGAGGACATCGAGCGCAGCCGCGAAGCGGACGCGGAGACGGACGACGACTTCGAGGACCTGTTCACGGATGTCGATGTCGGCAGCGTCGACGAGGACGAGGTTTGGAAGGACCTCTCGGAGTCCGCGGACGAACCGGTCGCGGACGCGGCGGGCGTCGCGGCGTCCGTGGACGTCGACGGGATGGAGGAGGTCGACCGCGACGTGACGGTCGTCCAGAAGCGCCTCTGTCAGGGCTGCCAGCACTTCTCGGACCCGCCCGAGACGGCCTGCAGACACGACGGCACGACCATCGAGGCGGAGGTCGACACCGACCACTTCCGGGTCGTGGACTGCCCAGTCGTGGCGGCCCGCGAGGAAACCGAGGCGAGTGATTTTTCCGGAGACGAGCCCTAGCTCGGGTATGCAGTTCTGCGACGAGTGCGGGTCGATGATGCACAAGCAGGACGACGAGCTCGTGTGTTCGGGCTGCGAGCACACCGAGCCGGCCGGCGACAGCGGCGAGTTCGTCACGACCGCCGCTCAGGACACCAGCGACGTCATCGAGACGAGCGAGGACGCCAACTTCGAGGGGAAGCCGACCGCCGAGGAGACGTGTCCGGAGTGCGGCCACGGGAAGGCGTGGTACACCATCAAGCAGACCGGGAGCGCGGACGAGCCGCCGACGCGCTTCTTCAAGTGTCAGGAGTGCGGGAGCCGGTGGCGCGAGTACGCCTGATTACTGCAACAGCAGCCACGCGGCGGCGACGGCGAGCCCGCCGAGCGCGGTGGAGGCGACGGCGTGGAGGCGGAGGCGGTCGAGGACGCCGTGGTCGTGGTCGTCGAGGCCGCGGGTGGCGGCGTCGTGGACTTCGCTGCCGGTCTCGCACTCGGGGAGGAAGTCCATCGCGACGTGGAGGAAGATGCCGGCGGCGAACCCGAAGAGGACGGCGCGGAAGGTGGCTCCCGTCGGGAACGAGAGGATCGTGACCGCGAGCGCGGCGATGCCGACGCCCGCTGCGGGGAGCAACAGCATCATCGGGGAGCGACCCTGCGAGACGAGGCGGCGGGCGGCGGCGTAGCCCGCGGGCCCCTTGTGGGAGACGATGGCGAGGCCGAGCAGCGGGCCGAGGTCGGGCATCGCGGTGTAGACGACGCCGATGATGGAGCCGGCGGTCAGCGAGTGCGCGGCCAGTTCCGCGGACGTGCGGTCCAGCGGGAGGTCGCGGTGCGTGACGAGGTGGCCGATGGTGTGCGCGCCGAAGCCGACGAGGATGCCGGCGGCGATGCCGAAGCCGCCGGGTTTGGGGGCGTAGCCGATGGCCTGCGGGACGAGGAACGCGGCGGAGCTGGCGACCATCGCGCCGCTGGCGAGGCCGTACCCCCAGACGAGGCCGGTGGGGTGTTCGGTGCTGGCGCGCGCGCCGAGCGCGGCGGCGCCGGCCATCGCGGCGAACGCGACCCACGCGATGCCGAGGAGCTTCCGGGCGTCGCCCGTGCTGAAGACGTACGCTGACAGCACGAGGAACGCGACGAGGCTGACGCCGCCGAGCCAGGAGGTGCGTGCCCGCGCGCTGGCGACGGACTGCGTGACAGACATTCAGTTATTAAATTATACTGGAGTGTTAATAGGGTGTCGGTTGGCCGGCACGCAGAAGGCCCCTCGGGACCCACGAGCGGTATGGACGTCGTCTCGATGGAGTGGCGTGACGTGTTGGTCGCGAGTTGGCCGGTCGACCCCGACGTCGTCGCCGCCCGCCTCCCCGACGGTATCGACGTGGACACGTTCGACGGCCGCGCGTGGCTGTCCGTGGTGCCGTTCGTGATGGGGAACGTCCGACCGTTCGGCATCCCCGCGTCGATCAGCCGAACGTTCGGCGAACTCAACCTCCGCACGTACGTCACGGGGCCGTCCGGGCCGGGCATCTACTTCTTCAACCTCGACGCCAACGACCGCCTCGGCGTCGCGCTCGCGCGCACCCTGTTCCGCCTGCCGTACTACCGCGCGGAGATGAACGTCACGCGCGAAGGCGACGCAGTCGAGTTCCAGAGCCACCGCACGCACGGCGGCGTTCCGGGCCTCGACTTCGACGCGTCCTACCAGCCCATCGGCGACACAGAGACGGCCACTCCCGGCAGCCTCGAAGCGTTCCTGCTGGAGCGCTACCGCTTCTACGTCGACGGCCGCTCGCGGCTGTTCTGCGGGGAGGTCAGCCACGACCCGTGGCAGCTTGCGCACGCCGACGCGACGTTCCGCACGAACGACCTGTTCACGGCCAATGGCTTCGACCACCCCGAGTCTATGCCTCACCTCGTCTACAGCCCCGGCGTCGACGTCACCGCCGAGCAGGTCCGCGTGGTCTGACTACGCGGTCGCGTCCCGCCACTCGGCGAGGTCCAGCACCGCACCGTCCAATTGCTCGGGCACCGACGCCGCCCACGTGAACAGCCCCGCGACCGACTCGGGGTCGCGGCCGCCCATTCCGTGAAGCGCGGTGTCGACGGTTCCCGGGTCGACGCAGCCGACGGCCTGCTCGCAGTCCGCCGCGAACTGGCGCGCGACGCCCTCGCTTGCGGCCTTCGAGACGGCGTACGCGCCGAATCCGTGTTCGGCGTCACGGGCGACACTCCCGGTCGGCACCACGACCCGCCCGGTCTCGTCCATGTGCGCGAGCGCCTCGCTGACGGCCGCGAACACGCCACGGGCGTTCGTCCGCATCGTGTCGTCGAACGCGCTGTAGGACTCCTCCGAGAGCGATGTCTCCCCAGGTTCGCCGTGGTAGACCGCCGCGCACGGCACCACCACGTCGATGCCGGATGCGTCGCCGGCCTTGGACGCGTGTTCCATGAGCCGTTCGAGTTCGTACTCGTCGCGCACGTCCGCCCGCAGGTACTCGCCGCCCAGTTCCGCTGCGAGCGCGGCCAGCGAGTCGCTGTCCCGGCCGCCGAGCACGACCGTCGCACCGTCGTCGGCGAACGCCCGTGCGACCGCTTCACCGAGGCCGCCGGTCGCACCAGTCACCGCTACCGTGGTCGTCATGGCGGAAGCGACGGCGCGACCCAGCGTAAACCTCCCGAATGTCAGAGCCCGAGCGTGTCGCGGTGCGCGTCGAGGAAGTCGGCGGGCGTGGTGTCGTGGAACGACACGCGGTAGTCGACCTGCACGATTGGCGCGTCCACGTCGACGTACTCGGACAGCGAGTGTGGTGTCCCCGCGAGAACAACTTCGGGGTCGACGTTCCGAATGGTGGCTTCGAGGTCCGCGATCTGGTCGTCGGTGTACCCCATCGCCGGCAGCAGCCCTTCGAGGTGGTCGTACTTCTCCAGGGTGTCCGCGATGGAGCCGACGGCTTCCTCGCGCGGGTCGAGGCGCGTGGCGTCGTAGCGCCGTGCGGCGACCGTCCCCGCGCCGTAGTCGGTGCCGCCGTGCGTCAGCGACGGGCCGTCCTCCACGACGAGTGCTTCTTTCCCCCGGACTGCTTCGGGGTCGTCGACGCTCACCACCGAGTCGGCGTGCAGCAGTTCGGCCTCCGGGTTCACGTCGCGGACGTTCCCGACGACAGTCTCGATCTGGTCGCTGCTGGCGCTGTTCTCCTTGTTCACGACCACGACGTCCGCGTCCCGAAGGTTCGCCTCCCCGGGGTGGTGGGTGAGTTCGTCGCCCGCGCGCAGCGGGTCCGCGAGCACGACGTGGAGGTCCGGCCGGACGAACGGCAGTTCGTTGTTCCCACCGTCCCACACGATGACGTCGGCTTCGGCGCTCGCGCGTTCGACGATGGCCGCGTAGTCGACGCCCGCGTACACGACGTGCCCGCGCTCGACGTGTTGCTCGTACTCCTCGCGCTCCTCGATGGTGAGGCCGTCGAGGTCCGACTCGTCGGCGAAGCGCTCCACGCGCTTGGCGGTGAGGTCGCCGTACGGCATCGGCTCGCGGACGACGGCGACGTCGAACCCCCGCGACTGGAGTTCGCCCGCGAACGCCCGCGCCACCTGACTCTTCCCGCAGCCTGTACGCACCGCGTCCACCGCAAGGACGGATACGTCGGCGTCCAGTTGCATCTCGTCGGGGCCGACCACGCGGAAGTCTGCGCCCGCCGCCAGCGCCCGCGAGGCGACGTGCATCACCTTCTCGTGGGAGACGTCGGAGTACGAGAATACGACCTCGTCGGCGCCGCGCTCGTCGACGACCGATTCGAGGTCGGCCTCCGGGACGATGGGGATGCCGTCGGGGTGGTCCGGGCCCGCGAGTTCGGCGGGGAACGGGTCATGGCCGTCGCTCGCTTCGCCGAGATTCTGGCCCGGCGCCGCGGTGAACGCGACGACCCGGTGGTCGGGGCTGTCCCGGAAGACGGTCAGGAAGTCGTGGAAGTCGCGGCCGGCCGCGCCGACGATGACGACTCGTCGCATACCGTGGTGTCGCCGTGCCACCCTCGTAAGCCTACTCGCCGCTATCCGAGGAAGAACGTCGGGACGTAGAGCACGAGACACGCCAGCGACCCGGCGCGGCCGACCGGTCGGCGCGTGTAGAGGACCGCCAGCACGAGCGCGCTCGCGGCAATCATGTAGCCAACGGACGTGAGCACGCCGTCGACGCCGGTCACGTGGACGCCCGCGAGCGCCGCGCCGACGCCCAGCGAGAACAGCGGGTCCGTGATGTTCGACCCGAGCAGCGTCCCGACGGCGATGCCGGTGCGGTCGCGGCGGACGGCGACCAGCGCCACCGCGATTTCGGGCGCGGTCGTCCCCAGCCCCGTGACGAGCCCGACGAGGTAGCTCGGGACGCCGAGGCTGACCGCGAGGCGCTGGCTCCCGGTCACGAGGAGGTGCCCGCCGACGACGACCAGCGCGACGCCCAACAGGACGTAGCCGGTCGCGCGCTGGAGGGTAAGCTCCGACTCAGCGACGTGCTCGGCGTAGTCCTCGTGTTCGGCGAGCACGGCGAGAAATCCCAGGTACGCCAACACCATGAGCGCGCCCTGAGCGCGCGTGATGGTGCCCGACTGGAGCGCGACGGCCATCACCGCCATCGCGGCGAGCATCCCGCCGCCGTAGACGCGGGTCTTCTGCCGGGCGACCGACAGCGGCGCGGCCAGCGAGAGGATGCCCACGCCCAGCGTAATCTGGGAGGTCGCAGAGCCGACGATGTGGCCGACCACGAGGTCGCCCGAGCCGTACGCCGCGGCGTACAGCGATGTCGCGATTTCGGGCACCGAACTCCCGACGGCGACGACGGTGACGCCGACGAAGAACGTGGAGACGCCGGCGTGCCGGGCGAGCTCGCTCGCGCCGTCGACGACGCGGTCGCCGCCGTAGACGAGCGTCGTGACGCCCGCCAGCAGCGTGAGCAGTGCCGCGAGCACGTTACCGGGCGCGGCCTGCGGGGTGGCGGTCGGAGGCGGAACTACGCATTGCGAGGACGGAGACGCCGCAGGGGGAAAACAGCCGGGGCCGGTCAGCCGGTCAGCACCGCACCGGTGAGGTCACCGAGCGGGCGCGTGACCTCGAAGTCCGGCGTCTGGACGTGAATCGGGGCGTCCGCGGAGAGGTCGTAGAACTTGAAGTGAACCGCGAAGCTCCCGTCCTCGGCGATTGGTGCGGCCTCCGACTGGCCGGACGCCTCGTGGGTCGCCCACGCGTACTCGCCGGCGTACTCGGGGTCGACCGCGCCCTGTATCTTCGCTTCCTGTGGCGGGTCGAAGTTCGTGCCCCGCATCGCGTAGCCGTTGTTCCGCCACGGGACGAACCCCTCGTCGATGACGAAGACGTTCGAGAAGCCGGCCTGCTGGAGCGCGGACGCGCGCACCGACGAGAGGTGGTGCGGGCACCCGCAGTAGCAGACGATGCGGTCGTCGTTCGCCCACCCGCTGATGCCGCCGCCCGAGGACCCGGGCTGTGCGGGGCTGTTCACCGCGCCGTAGATGTGGGCTTGCTCGTAGAACTTCTGTCCGCGGGCGTCCACGAAGCGCGCGTCCGCGCGCTGGTGCCAGTAGTGGGCGACGTCGATTGGCGCGAGGCGAATCGTCTCGCCGTTAGCGGTCGTCGTCGGGAACGACGACGGGTCGACGCTGCGCTCGTCGGGGTCGCCGTAGGCCGGCGGGTAGCCGTCGTCGGGGTTCCCGTCGGCGGGCAGTTCCATGTTCGTGTTGACGTTCGACGAACCGAACAGTCCGAGACAGCCCGAGACGGCAGCCAGCGACCCCGCGGCGCCAGCAGCGAGAAACGCGCGACGGTTCATACTCGACAGTAGTCGTCACCGAAGTAAGGACTGTCGCTGTCGGCGGCCACGGCGGGGAGTCAATTGGTTCACTGCCCGCGAATGCGGCCGAGTTTTCTTCAGTGATGCCGACCAACCCCGACCACGATGGGTCTCCGCAGGCGCCTCCGAACCGGTATCACGCTCGCCCGCCTCAGCGCCACCGTGTTACGCGACCACCCGACGCTGCTTTGGTTCCCGCTGTTCGCCGGCATCGCCGGGGTCGCGTTCTTTGCGCTCTCGGTCGGCGTCGGTCTCGGCTTGCTGCCGCTGGCGGCGCTCGCGAACGCGCCCGACGCGGCGCTGTACGTCGCGCTCGCGGTCGGCTACTTCGGCGCGTCGTTCGTCGTCGTGCTCTTCACCGCGGGGTTGATGTTCGCCGCGAAGGACGCCATCGACGGCCGCGAACCCAGCGTGCGCGGCGGCCTCGCGGCGGCGTGGGGCCACAAGCGCACGCTGTTCGCGTGGGCGCTCGTCAGCACGCTTGTCGGTCTCGTGGTGCGCGCGCTCGAAGAGTCGGACAACCTCGCGGGCATACTCGCGGGCCTGCTGTTGAGCACGTCGTGGGCGGTCGTGACGTACTTCGTCGTCCCCGTCGCCATCTTCGAGGACGAGAACATCCGGGGTGTGTTCGGGCGCAGCATCGACATCGTGCGGGACACGTGGGGCGAGTCGCTGGGCGCGGAGTTCGGCCTCGGGTTCGTCCACGCCGCGCTCTTTCTGGTGGCCCTGCTCGTCGCCGTTGTCGCGTACGTCGTGTCGGGGAGCGTCGCCGCAGCGGCCGCCGTGGGCCTGCCGCTGGTCGTGGTCGCGTTCGTCGTCGCGGCCACGCTGAACGGCGTCGCGAAGGTCGCCCTCTACGAGTACGCGACCACGGGCGAACCGCCGAACTACTTCGAGAACGTCGACTTCGACGTCGGCGGCGGAAACGACGGTACCCGACAGCCCAAGTCGCTGCTCGGGAAACGGCGCCGCGGTGGCATCTAGAGTCGCTCCAGCTCTTCGACAGTCAGGTCGCTGTCGTCCGCGTCGCCCGTATTCGTCGTGCCCGACGGTTCGAACAGCATCACTTTCGTCTCCTCGTGGGCGACCGGGCGGTGTTCGACGCCCGCGGGCGCGACGGTCAGGTCGCCGGGACCGAGGTGGACCGCGTCGTCGCGGTCGTCCTCGCGGTACTCGATAGTGAGGTCGCCGTCGACCACATAGAACAGTTCGTCGACGTCCTCGTGGGCGTGCCAGACGAACTCGCCGTCCAAACGCGCGACCTTCACCTGCTGGTCGTTCAGTTCGGCGAGCACGCGGGGCTCCCACGTCTCCTCGAACGACGCGAACGCTTCGGCGAGCGAACGAGCTTCCATGCGCGGAAGTGGGGGTTGCGGGGCGAAAGGTCGTTCGGCGCCGGCAGCCGTGTGCGAGGGCGTCACAGACTACAGCGGGGACGCAACCCGTTTGTACGGCGGTCACCTGTACCCAATAATGAGTTATCGGATTGGGCTCGTGGGCAAGCCCTCTGTGGGGAAGTCCACGTTCTTCAACGCGGCGACGATGAACGACGTGCCGGAGGGCGCGTACCCGTTCACGACGATCGACCCGGCGGTCGGCGAAGCCTACGTGCGCGTGGACTGCGCGGCACCCGAATTCGACGAGACGTGCACGCCCTCGACGGGCTACTGCGCCGACGGCACGCGCTTCGTCCCGACGAAACTCGTGGACGTCGCGGGGCTCATCCCCGGCGCTCACGAGGGCGCTGGCCTCGGCAACCAGTTCCTCACGGACCTCAACGAGGCGGACGTGCTCGTTCACGTCGTCGACTTCTCCGGGACGACGGACATGGAGGGCGAAACCACCGAGGGCCACGACCCCCGGGAGGACATCGACTTCCTCGAAGACGAACTCGACCAGTGGTACCTGGACATCCTGGAGAAGGGCATCGAGCGCTTCGAGGGCCAGCACGCCGGCGAGACCGCCCTCGAAGTCGAGCTCGCCG
Organism: Halobacterium sp. CBA1132; assembly: GCF_001485535.1. Taxonomy (NCBI): domain Archaea; kingdom Methanobacteriati; phylum Methanobacteriota; class Halobacteria; order Halobacteriales; family Halobacteriaceae; genus Halobacterium; species Halobacterium sp. CBA1132. Next base: position 1,953,128 of record NZ_BCMZ01000001.1, on the reverse strand, counting down.
AGCAGATGAGCGCGTTCCGCACCACCGACGAGGAGATCAAGCAGGTGATTCTGTCGCTGGGCCTCGAACTCGACCCCGAGACGTGGGACTCTGAGGACCGGATGGCGCTCGCCCGCGAGATTCGCAAGCGCACGAAACCGATGGTTGTCGCCGCGAACAAGATGGACACGGCGGCCGCACAGGAGAACTGGGAGACCATCACCGACGACCCCGACTACGACCACCTGACGTTCGTGCCGACGAGCGCGCACGCCGAGAAGGCGCTCAAGCAGGCCCACGAGGGCGGCGTCGTCGACTACCGTCCCGGCAGCGACGACTTCGAGATTACGGGCGAGGTCGGCGACGAGCAGGCCGCCGGCCTCGAATCGATTCGCGGGTTCCTCGACGAGTTCGGCGGCACGGGCGTCCAGCAGGCCTTGGAGGCCGCGCTGTTCGACGAACTCGGCGTCGTCCCCGTCTTCCCGGGCTCGGCGAACGGGCTCGGGACGACCGACGGCCGCGTGCTCCCGGACATCTTCCTGCTGCCCGAGGGCGCGACCGCCGAGGACTTCGCGTACCACGTCCACAGCGACGTCGGCGAGGGCTTCCTGCACGCCAAGGACTGCCGCGCGAACCGGCAGATTGCGGCCGACCACGAACTCGACGACCGGGATGTCGTCGAAATCGTCACCACGAACTGAGCGCGGGACCGACGCGTTCAGGGACCGGGAGACGAACGGTTCGGCCATGTCACCGTGGCTGGTGTTGCTCGTTGCCGGACTGTTCGAGACCGTCTGGGCGGTCGGCCTCGCGTACACCGACGGGTTCACGGAGCCGCTGCCGTCGGTCGCGACGCTGGCGGCGATGGGCGTCTCCGTCTACTTGTTGTCACGAGCCGTCCAACAGATTCCGGTCGGGACGGCGTACGCCGTCTGGACGGGCATCGGCGCGGTGTCGACCGCGATTCTCGGCGTCTACCTCTTCGACGAACCGGTGTCGGTGCCGCGCGTGCTCTGTATCGGCCTCGTCGTGGTTGGCATCGCTGGCCTCCAACTCACGAGTAGCGGCCACGCTTAGAGCACGACGCCCGAGCGCAGCACCGCGATGAGCGCCGTGAGGACGGGGATGCCGAGGAGCGTGGTGACGAGCACGCTCGTCGACACGTACTCGGGGACGGAGACGCCGTCCGAGCGCGCGCCCGCGGCGAACTCGCCGACGAGAATGACGGGAGTGACCGCGGCGGGCATCGCGGCTTCGAGGACGAATACGCGCGCAACAGTCACGTCCCCGAACGGGACGGCGAGCGCCACTGCGAGCCCGACCAGCGGCGCGACGCCGAGTTTGAGGACGGTCGCGGGCCACGTCCGGGAGACCGCCGCGCCCGTGTCGGTGCGCGCAATCTGGATGCCGAGCACGAGCAACATCACGGGGATCGAGGCGTCGCCGACGAGCTGTAGCGTCTGCATACTGGTGCCACCGGCCGGCGGGACGACGCCGAGCGCGCGAGCCCCAAGCGCCGCGAGAACCGCGTACACGAGCGGCAGGCGGAACACGCGCCGGACGCCGACAAGTCCCGCCGACCCGCCGCTTCGGGAGGCGGCGTAGACGCCGACCGTGTACATCAACACCGACTGCACGGAGAGGAACACGACCGCTGTCTGCCGGCCGACGTCGCCGAACGCGAAGTCCGAGACGGGGATGCCGAGGTTGCCGGAGTTCGTGAACATCGCGACGAGCACGAGCGCGCTCAGAATCGGCTCGCGCTCGCCGACAGCGCGGCCCGCGGCCTCCGCGACGACCCACATCGCGAGCGTGAACGCGACGACAGCGACTGTCAGCCACTGGAGGGTCGACGCGCCGAGCGTCGACCCGGCGAGGCTGTGGAACACCAGCGCGGGCGCGAGCACGTAGACGACCACAGTGTTCAGCGGCTGGGGGTCGACATCTCTCAGCGCACCGAGCGCGTACCCGACGGCCGCGATGGCGACTGTCGGCCCGACCGCACCGAGGAAGATGCCGGTGACGTCGACCATCAGGCTCTCTCCGGGCGCCGCGAGCGGTTCGTGGGCGAGGCGACGGGGCGTGGGTCCGGAAGCACGGTCTCGATTCGATGCTCGCCGTTTGGACGTTTCTGTATTTCGACAGCAGCGCGACCCCGCACCCGAGTGAGGTGTGGTACCACGCCTTCCCGTTGATTTAAACGTCTCGGACGGCTATATCAGGTGTGAGCGAAGAATCTGGGCGCCGCAACCTGCGGATGCCCGACGAAGACGAACTTTTCGCCGTCGTGACCGAACACAACGGCGGAAACCACGTTCGTGTGCGGTGCGAAGACGGCGAGAACCGAATGGGCCGCATCCCCGGCCGCATGAAGTACCGGACCTGGATCAACGAGGGCGACGTCGTGCTCGTCGAGCCGTGGGACTGGCAGGACGAGAAAGCCAACATCGAGTGGCGCTACGACGAGCAGGACGCCGACCAGCTCCGCGAAGAAGGCCACATCAACTGATTCGCGGTCTGCGACGCCGGACTGCAGTTCTCTCTGTATTTCGAGTTCGTAGCGCCGCCGCCGTTCTCACTCCTCGTCGGCCAGCGACACCGTAAGTACGGGCACGTCCGCGGACGCAACGACCTCTCGGGAGACGCTGCCGAGCATCGAGTTCTCGAAGTCGCTGCGCCGCGTCCCCATCACGACGAGGTCCGCCTCCGCGTCGCCAGCGTAGCCGAGAATCTCCTCGCCGGGGTCGCCGCGGCGCAGTTCCGTCTCGACGGCGACGCCCTCGGCCTCGAAGGTCTGTTTGGCCTCGCTGAGCGCGCTCCGTCCCTCCACCCGGAGCTGCTGGACGGCTTCGTCCTGCATCGCTTCGTCGAGCGTGAGGAACGCGCGGTCGTCGACCACGTAGAGCACGTGGACGGTCGCATCGCGGCGCGCGGCGATGTCCGCGGCGTGCGCGAACAGCTTCGAGGACGCGTCGCCGCCGTCCGTCGGGACCAGAATCCGGTCGTACATGGTCGCCGGTAGCACCGACGCCGTAATAGGCGTCGGGATTTCGGCTGGCCGCTTGCGACTACCGCGGCGCCGCCGCTATCTAACGAAACTCCGAAAGAAGCGTGGTGTCGGTGTCGCCGTGAGGCGACGAAAGAACCGAGTTAGAGTCGGACGACGTTCGTCGCGCGCGGACCCTTCTCAGCCTCTTCGATGTCGAATTCAATCTCTGTGCCTTCGGTGAGGTCCTCGCCGCCGACGTCCTCCATGTGGAAGAAAACGTCCTCGTCCGCGTCCTCAGTCTCGATGAAACCGTAACCGCCAGTGTCGTTGAAGAAGTCAACCGTACCTTCTGCCATTACAACCACACGAAAGCCGGGTAGACGGTTAAGGGTTGGCATCCGTCTTTCGTGGCGACGAACGCCTGAAACACGCGCGTTCGCCGGCCTGCGTTTGGCCCTCGGCGGCCAACTGATTTTTTGCGACTCGCGACGCACGCCCGATAATGGCGACACACCACATTCCGAAGGGCGTGAGCCTCGACACGCTCGAGGACATCGTCGCTGGGTGGGACACGGTAGGCGCGGCCGCGGAGCCGAAGTACACGACCGACGTCGCGGACGCGACCGGCATCTCGGACGCGGTCGGCCGTCAGACGAAGTTCCTCGAAGAAGTCGGCGTGCTCGACTCGGACGGACAGAAACACCGCCTCACGGACGAGGGGCAGGCGCTAGCGGGTGCGCTGGCCGTCGACGACGACGAACGCGCGAGCGAGCGCGCCAACGACCTCCTCGCGGACTGGGCGGTCACCGAGGCGGTTCGGGGTATCGTCCGGGAGAATCCGTCCAGCGAGGACGACCTCGTGCCGCTGGTCGGGGCGGTCACCGGGCAGGACCCCGAGAACGGCCGCGCCCGCAGCGGCATTACGACGCTGCTGAACCTGTACGACTGGGCGGGGCTCCTCGACCGCGACGACGAGCGATACGTGCTCCCGGAGGACGAGCGACCGGCGGAGCCGGCAGCAGCGGGCGAGGCCGGTACGGCGGACCACGAACGCGCCGTGGAGCGCGCGGCCGAGCGCGCAGCGGCGGCCGCCGAGCAGGCCGAACGGGCCGCCGACGCGGCGGGCGAGACTGCGGTCCGCGCCGAAGACGCGGCGGAGCGCGTCGCGGCGGTCGGAGAGACTGTGGTGGACGCCGCCGCCCGCGTGGAGCGCGCCGAGGAGTCGGTCGCTTCGGCGACCGCGGACGTCGAGGACGCGGCGGTGGAAGCCACCGAGGCCGGCAGCGAGAGCGAGGCTGAATCAGAGCACGAGGACGTGCTGGAAGCGGAGTTGGCGGACGCCGTGGAGTCCGTCGAAGCGGGAGTGGAGGCGGCCGGCGAGGAAGTCGACGAGCCCGCGGAATCGGGGGCCGAGTCGGTCTCGGACCTCGCGGAAGTGGCCGACCGCGCCGGGCTTCCGGGCGGGAGGGGCGCGACTGAAACGGCCGAGGCGGCGGTCGAGGCGGCGGAGGATGCGCCCGAGACGGCGGTGGAAGCGGCTGAACCGACCGACAGCGCGGCGGGCGCGCCGGCGGTCGACTTGGCGTTGAGCGACGGCACCGAGGTGAGCATCGCGGTTGACGAGGAGAACGGCGTCGAGATATCGGTGGACGGAGACGTCGACCTCGCGGATCTCGACGTACGGGGTGCCGGGGACGCTGCGGAGGCAGCCACCGATGACGACCTGCGAACGGACGGCGGCGCCGAGAACGGCTCGGACGCCGACATCGACGTGTCCGAGGAGGACGGCGCCGTGACCGTCGAAATCGGCGCGGACCCGGGCATCACCATCTCCATCGGCGGCGAGGACGCTGACGGCGAATCCGCGGAGGCGTCCGGGGAAGCCGAGGAAGAGAGCGAAACCGCCGACGAGGCCGTCGAGAGAGTAGTCGAGGAGTCGGCGGGAGAAGCCGGGGAGACGACTGATGAAGCCGCGGGAGAAGCCGAAGAAACCGCCGAAGACGAGGGGGAAGAAGTGGCCGAGGACGCAGGCGAGGACGGCGAACCGACGGCGGTCCCCGGCGAAGCTATCGAAGCGCTCGTGGAGGCGACCGAGGCTTCGGACGTCGAGTCGCTCGTCGAGGACGTTGCGGCCGCCGCCGACGCGGAGACGGACGCGGCCGGCGACAGTGATTCGGGCGGCGGCGAGCACGCGCTCTCGCTGGAAGTCGACTTGGACGCCGACCCAGAGGACCTCGAAGTACTCGTGGGGAGTATCCGGCGCGGGCTGACCGGCGAGAGTGAGGACGACGAGCAGTCCTAGCGGAGCGGGTCGGTGGTGACGAGCAATTTCGGTTTCTGCGACGCAATTTCGCCGTCGTTGCCTCGCTGTTCGTCACGCTCAGCGACAGCTACTCGGTACGAAGAAGTCGGCCTCGGCACTCATAGGGCTCGTCGTCCCGCGGGAGCCACCCCGGGTCGGCCCGGTGTCGTCGTCATCGGCCGCGTGGATGTACTGGGGCCACGGACAAGAGGATTCCGAGCGCGCGTTCGCGCGGCGGCGTCGAGGCGTTCAGACGCCGTCGGGCATCGCGTGGTTCTCGTCGTCGGTGAGGTTGCGGAGGCGGTCGCTGTGTCCCGCGTCGAACTGGGACTGGCACTGGGCGACCCACGACGCGGCGGTGTCGTCGTGCTGTTGGGCCGTGTCGTCGCCAGCGGGGGGTGACGTCGGTGTGGGTGTCGCGTCGGTCTGGGTTTCGGTGGTCGGGTTCGGTTCGGTCGTGGTTCGGGTGTGTGTGCTCAACGTCTAGAGTGTGGTGGAGAGTCGGTCTGGGGGCTGTACGGCCGGGAAGGAGTTACTCGCGTACAGGTACGACCGACATGACGTATCTCCCACTGCGAGGACGAATATAATAAATGTTCCTGTATGATTCCGAAGCGAGCGCAGACCGACCGGGAGCCTACCCGCTACTGAGCGCTGAATCCGGTCCGAGAAACGAGAATCGCAGGCGGCAGAACGAGCGTGGCCGAGCGCTACGCGGGCTCGTCAGTCGTCGTCGGCGGCGGCCGTAGCGGTGGCGTCGTCTTCTTCGGCTTCGGCTGTCTCGTCGTCGACGCGCGGGAAGTTCCGGATGGTGGCGTCGCGGAACGCGTCCTCGTCGAACTCGTGGTCGTCCTCGAAGAACTCGAGGAGCTGCTCGGTGTCCCGCATCGCGTTCTTCAGGCACGTCGATGCGCCCGGCGAGGGCGTGATGTTGAAGATGATGCCGTCGCCCGTAATCTTGGCTTCGCCCATGTCGAGGGACTTCGCCTCCGTGTCGACAATCTGTGGGCGGACGCCGCCGTAGCCTTTCGCGCGCTCGATGTCGTCGAGGGTCGCGCTCGGCACGACCTTCTGGACTTCCGGGAGGAACGTGCGCTTCCCGATTTCGGGGACGTCGTAGACGAGGTTGCGGACGACGTACGGGAAGAGGATGCGGTCGGCGAGGATGTTCGCGTAACTCAGGAACGAGTCGACGTTCAGCCCGAAGACGTCGAAGAAGTCCCCGACAGTGTCGAGTTCGCCGCGTTCGAGCGTCGGCACGAGCTTCGCGGTCGGGCCGAAGCGCGTGATGGAGTCGTCGTGGACGTCGGCGTCCCCGTGGACGGCGGCGAACGGGAGCTTCTTCATCTGGAGCGTGTACACTTTCCCGTTGAGGAAATCATCCGCGAGGAAGAAGCTCCCCGCGACCGGCAGCAGGCTCTTGTTCTCGCCGTAGCCCATCTCCTTGGCGATCTGGAGGCTGTGCGAGCCGGCGGCGACGACGGCGACGTCGGACTCGAACCAGCCCTCGTCCGTCTCGACGAGGAACTCGTCGCCGGTGTCGTTGAGCTCCTTCACTTCAGTGCCGGTGTAGACGTCGACGCCGTCGACTTCCTCGGCTTCGTCGACGAACGACTGAGCGGTCATCCCGTAGTCGACGACGTAGCCGTCCGGCGTCTGGAGCGCGAGCATCTCCTTGTCGTCGTCCCGGCCCTTGACGACGTTCGGTTCGAGGTCCGCGATCTCGTCGCGGTCGATAGCTCGGAGCTTCGGGTAGAGGTCGCCGAACCCCTCCTCGTGGTAGCGGGACTCCAGTTTCTCGACTTCCTCCTCGCCGACCCCGAGGACCATCTTCGAGCGCTTGCTGTGCATCTCGCGGTCGGCGTCCGCGTCTTCGAGGTAGCCGGCGAGCAGTTCGGCGCCCTCCTTGACTTCCTCGGCTTTCTCGAGCGTGTAGTTCGTCTCGATGTCCCCGAAGTGCAGTGTCTGGGAGTTGTTCGTGCTGTGGGAGTTGATGGCCGCGATCTCGTCTTCTTTCTCCACCAGCGCGATGTTCTCGATGTCCGTGAACTTCGCAGCCGTGTACAGCAGCGAAGCTCCGCTGATACCCCCGCCGACGATGAGTAAGTCGTATTCGTCTCTCATGCTTGAGTGTCTCCCGCGCGGTAGTCCGTACAGTAACCTGGGTGGCGATTCTGCTACTTAACTCTCCCTTTCCACGGACGACAGAAATTCTCTCGAAAACGGCGTCGAAGTCGCCTCATTCGGTATTTTTCGCTGGAAGATCGCTGCGTGACGAAGGGGGGTTTCGTCAGTCGTCGTCAGCCGTGGGCGCGCCGCCTGAACTCCGGTCGGCGGCGCCGGCGACGCGATCGATTGCGTCCGCGCCCAGCACCGCGAACGCGACGAATCCGACCTTACTGATGAAGTCGAGGTAGACGACCACGATGGTCTCCATCTCCGGTTGGAGGATGCCGATGCCGGTCGGCGCGAGCACCCACACCACGGGGTACAGCGTCCACAGCACGACCGTGAGGTTCCGCAGCGTCGTGAACGTCGCGTCCACGCGCGGGTCGGCGTTCTCGCCGAGCGCCGCGGGCAGCGTGCGCATCAGCCCGTAGAGGAGCGCGACGTACGCGACGCAGCCGACCGCATAGAACGCCCACTTCTCGGGCGTCGGCGAGAGCGCGGCGCCGATGCCGGCCGCGATGACGACGATGTCGGCCACCACGAGGGCCGCGTACACTCGCTTGCCCGGACGGGACAGCATCGCGAGGTACAACACCAGCAGCGGCGTCGTCGCCAGCCAGTCGGCGTACCGCGCGAGCTGGACTGTGTAGTCGTTCACGTCGAGCGCGCCGACGCCGACCGCCATCAGCGCGTACGCCACCGCGGCGATGCCGGTGACGCCGACGAGGACGGCGTGGAAGCGGCGCCGCGAGGGGTTGTAGATGGCGTCACGCACGGGCAACAGCGTGCCCAGCGTCATGCCGATGGCGCCGACCCAGAACCACGTTTCCAGCGCCATCTCAGTTCACCTCCTCCTCGCCGCGGGCGTCGAAGTCCGCGAGCAAGTCCTCCAAGGTGACCGCCCGCTCCGCGAGGTCGGCGGCGGCGTCCCCGACCTCCGAGAGCGTCTCGGTCTGTTCGTCCGCCGCGTCCGCGACGTCCGTCGACTGCGCGGCGGTCTCCTCGCTGATGCTCGCCACTTCGTCGACGGCGGACGCGACCCGCGAGGCGGCTTCGGCCTGCCGGTCGGTCGCCTCCCGAATCTCGCCGGCCGCGGAGTCCGTCTGCGCGACGAACTCCACGACGTCGTCGAGGGCCGCCGCGGTCTCGTCCACGGTTTCGCGGCCGTCCGCGACGTACTGGCTGGTCTCGCGCATCTCGTCGGCGACGTCGCTGACCTGCTCCTGTAAGTCCAGCAGCCGGTCCTCGACGTCTTGGGCGGCGGCGTGGGACTCCTCGGCGAGGCCCTTCACCTCGTCGGCGACCACCGCGAACCCGTCGCCCTCGGCGCCCGTGCGCGCCGCTTCGATGGACGCGTTCAGCGCGAGCAGGTTCGTCTGCTCGGCGATGTCCGCGATGACGTCGACGACCTCCCCGAGGTCGTCCATCTCGCCGTCGAGAGCGTCCATCGCGGCCGCCGCGTCCTCGGCTTCCGCCGCGACTTCGTCCATCGTCGCGACCGCGTCGTCGGCGGCGTCCTGGCCGTCCTCGACCGCGTCGGCGGCCTGTCCGGCCGTGTCCGCGAGCGACGCGACGGTCTCGGCGACCTCCTCGGCGCTCGCGGAGAGGTCGTCGACCTCCCCAGCGACCTCGTGGAGGCGCTCGGTCTGCTCGGTGGCGCCGTCCGAAATCTCGTCGACGGCGCCGGAGACGTTCGCGCTGGCGTCCATGGCGTCCGTCGCGCCGTCGTCGACGCTGGCGGCCGCCGTGGAGACGTGGTCGGCGAACGAGGACGCCGCGGCGACGCTGTCCTCGATGTCGTCGAGCATCGCGTTCAGCGACCGGCCGACCCGCGCCATCGCGTCGTGGCCGCGGTCGGCGTCGACGCGCCGCGTCAGGTCGCCGTCAGCGACTGCGTTCATCGCGTCGTCGTAGTCCGCAGCCGCGGCCTCCAGTTCGCGCGCTGTCTCCTGGGCGGACTGGCGGGCCTGCTCGGCTTCCTCGCGCTGCGCTTCGGCGTCTTCGCGGGCCGCCTCGGCGTCGGCCTTCGCGGCTTCGGCCTCCGAGAGCGACTCCGACAGCGAGTCCCGCATCCGGCGGAACGACCCGGCGAGCGTGCCGAACTCGTCGTTCCGGTTGGTCTCGATGGTGGTGTCGAGGTTGCCGTCGGCCATCTCGTCGGCGCGCGCCGACAGTTGGCGCAGCGAGATGACCGTCGTCGACCCGAGCGTCACGCCGACGAGCGCGAGACTCACCACCGTCAGGAGGATGAGTCCGACGACGCTGGACGCCACGTAGTCCCCGAGCGCGAACGCCTGGCTCGCGGGCGCGTGAACCATCACGGCCCAGTCGGCGCCCTCGACGGGCGCGGCAGCCATCACGGTCTGACCGTCGTTCATGAACGTCGACTCCGAGAGCGAGCGTTCGAGCATCATCTCGCTGCCCTCGTGGCTCCCGAGCACTTTCGAGGCGTCGGTGTGCGCGACGTTCGTCCCTTGGCTGTTCACGACGACGGTGTCGCTCCCGTCGACGACCTCGTCGAAGCCGCTAGTGAGTTGGTTCACGTTCACCATGTAGACGAGGCGCTTGTCCGGGGCGCCGTCGACCGGCGACAGCACAGCAACCACCGGGAAGTCGACGACGCCGACCTCGAACGGCGCGGTCACGGCGACGTCGCCGGTCCCCTCGAACTCCGGCGGGTCCGTCGCGAACGCCGCGCCCTGTTCGCCGGCGTTCACGCCGGTCAACTCGTCGCTGGAACTCTCGACGATTTGCTGGCTGGCGGCGTCGTAGTAGTGGACCGCCACGACACCGTCGGGCAGTGACTCGCTGGCCGCGAGTTCGTCGAGGAACGACGAAATCTGCTCGCTGTCACCGGACGCGAGCACCGGCCGCGACGACGCCAGCCGCGTCTGGCCGCGCACGTTGTCGAGGAATGCGTCCAGTTGCGCAGCGCGGGCGTCCGCGGTCGCGGACAGCTCCGAGCGCACGTCGTCCTGTAGTTGGTCGTTCGTCTGCTGGTACACCATCGCGCCGACGCCGACGGCAATCGCGACGACGACGAGCAGGGCTACGGCGAGTTTCGCTCCGTAGCTCCCCCGGACTCGTTCGAACTGGCGGGCAATCCCCATCTTCCTCCGTCCAGTCTCCGGGATACGTCAAAAGGGTTGGCCCCCGATTTTCGCTCGTGATACTGTCTCTCGGCGAGTCTCGCCGGGAGACAGCAGATGCGGTGGCACCGCGAAGCGGCGGCGCGCTCAGAGCCCGGTCGGGTGGTCGACGAACGTCGTCCCGACGCCCCAGTCGTCGGCCACCGACTGGAGCGCGCGCACGCCCAGCGTCTCCGTCGCGTAGTGGCCCGCGAGGAACACAGAGATGCCGGCTTCCCGGGCTTCGTGGTAGAGCTTCTGCTTGCCCTCGCCGGTGACGAACGCGTCCACGCCGTCGGCCTCGGCCTCCCGAATCCAGTCCGCGCCGCTGCCCGTGAGTACCGCGACTTCTTCGAGGGTTTCGGGGCCGAAGTCGAGCACTTGCACACCGCCCTCGGGGTCGAGTTCGTCGTCGAGGGTGGCCGCGAGTTCGTCCGTCGTGAACCCCGACGGTGCGGTCCCCCGCGACCCGAGGTGTTCGCCGGCGTGCGCGCCGAACGGCGCGCGGTTCTCCAGCCCGAGCAGGTCGGCGAGCCGCGCGGCGTTCCCGAGTTCCGCGTGGCCGTCCAGCGGGAGATGGGCCGCGTACAGCGCGCAGTCGCCGTCCAGCAGCGCCTGCACGCGGTCGTATTCGCGGCCGGTCACCGCGTCGATGCCGCCCCAGACGATGCCGTGGTGGACGACCAAGAGGTCCGCGCCCCACTCGACGGCTTCCTCGATGGTCGCTGTCGCGGCGTCCACCGCGAACGCCACTCGCTCCACGTCGGCCTCGCCGGGGCCGACCTGCAGGCCGTTCGTGGCGGCGTCCTCGTAGTCGTCGACGCGCAGTCGCTGGTCGTACTTCGCGACGATGTCCGAGAGGTCCATGTACGACTGCGCGGGCCCCGGGAACTTCTAGGCGTCGGCGTACCTTTTGCTGCGCGCGGCGCGAAATCGCGCCGCGCTGGCAAAAGCTACGCCAAAAGCACTCCTCACTCCCTACGGTCGCTCGTCGGCCCGCTCACTCGCTGTGCTCACGGCTGCGCCGTTCGCGCGTATCGAGTCGCGTAGCGGCTCGCTGTGCTCGTTCGCGGTGAGTGTTCTCTCAGAGTAGGGGATAGCGACGCTACGCGTCGGCGTGGGTGTGTATGAACTCCCGGAGGAGTTTCGCCGCGAGCGTGGCGGCCTGTCCGTCGTCGCGGTCGTTGACCTCCACGACGTCGAACGCGACTGACTGCGGGGCGAGCGCGCGAACGAGGTCGCGCATCGTCGCGGAGTCGAGGCCGAACGGCTCCGGCGTCCCCGTCCCCGGTGCGTACGCGGGGTCGGCGGCGTCGATGTCCACTGAGAGATAGACAGACCCCTCCACGTCGGGCGTCCAGTTGGCCGCGTCGTCGGGACGCACAACCGTAACATCACTCTCGGCGGCGCGTTCCCACTCGGCTTCGTTGCCCGAGCGCGCGCCCACGACGATTGCTTCGTCGGCGACGTCGAGCGCGTGGCGGGTGACCGTCGAGTGACTCAGCGCGTCGCCGCCCAGTTCCTCGCGGAGGTCGAGGTGGGCGTCCAGCGCGACGAACGTGTCGGGGTCGGCGGCGCGCACGCCCGCCACGGAGACGGTGTGTTCGCCGCCCAGCACGACCGGCACGGCGTCCGCCCAGTGGACGTCAGTCAGGACGCCTTCGAGGTAGTCGAGGTACTCCGCGGTGTCGTGCCACGCGTGGACGTCGCCGTGGTCGGCGACCCGTAGCTCGGAGAAGTGTGTCCCCGTCGCGGGGTGGAAGTCCTCGAACGTGCGAGCGAACTTCCTGATGCGGTCCGGGCCGAAACGCGCGCCCGGACGGAACGACGTAGAAGCGTCCAGCGGCGCGCCCACGGCGACGTAGTCCGCGTCGGCGAACGGCGCGTCCGCGGACTCGTCGGCGGGGCTGGCGCCGGGGAACATCCGTTACTGGAGAATCTTCCGCTTGTCCTCGAACTCGAGGAACTCGATGTTGTCGTCCGCCGAGAGGTCGAGGTCGGCGGGAATCTGCATCGTCACGGTCTCGTAGGTGTCGAGGTCCATGACCTGCGCGACCGTCTCGGACTCGATCGAGACGACCTGCCCCTGCTTTCGCTCGATGATGGGGACCCAGACCTTCGCGTCGACGGGCTGACTGAAACTGCGCTTCTTCCCGTCGAAGACGCCCTCGGCCTCGACGCGGGCCTTCGCGCTCCCGTGCTTGCCGGGCTTGGCGGTGCTGTAGGCGTTGATCTGACACGGCGTGTCCTCGATCATGACGTAGTTGCCTTCCTGCAGTTCCCGGACTTCGGTCTGCTCTTTCGCCATACGCCCGGATTCACGCCTGCCGTGTATAAACGGTTTGGAACGCGTTCTGGCCGGGAGAGGCCCCCACGCTCGCGGAGACCGCACTTAGAGCACGTCGTCGACGCGCGCCAGCCCCTCGCGGAGTTCGTCGGTCGGCAGCCCGAAGCCGAGCCGGAAGTGGTCGTCGTAGGACTCCCCGCCCGTCGAGAAGCAGTCTCCGGGCGCGAGCACGACGCCGGCGCCCTCGACGACCGTCCGGCAGAACGCCCGCGAATCCTCGAAGCCCGCGGGCACGCGCAGGAAGACGTTGCAGCCGACGGGGTCGGGCCAGTCGAGGCCGTGGCCGCGCGCCCACTCGGCCGTAATCTCGTGGTTCTCGCGGACGTGTTCGAGCGCCGCCGAGCGCAGGCTCTCTTCCTCGCCGTCGAGTACCTGCCGGGCGACGTGCTGGCCGAACTTCGACGGGGAAATCGTCGTGTAGTCCTTCCAGCGCTCTGCGGCCGCCACGACCTCCGCAGGCCCGGCGAGCCAGCCGAATCGGAGGCCCGCGAGCCCGTACGCCTTCGAGAGGCTGGCCGTGCTGATGCCGTACTCGCCCATGCTCGCGACTGGCGGGACCGGGTCCTCGGCGAGCAGCCGGTACACCTCGTCGCCGAGCAAGTAGGCGTCGTTGGCCGCGGCAACGTCGTAGAGCGCGCGCATCGCGCCCTTGGAGTGTTTGCGGCCGGTCGGATTGTTCGGGTTGTTCACGACCACCAACTCGGTCTCGGGCCGAATCGCGTCCGCGACCGCGTCCACGTCCAGCGTCCACTCGGGTTCGTTCAGGGGGACGCGGGTCACGTCGCAGATGGAGTCGGGGACGGCGTGGAGGCTCTGGTAGGTGGGCGTGACGACGACGGCGTGGTCGCCGGGCGACAGCAGCGACTGGAACGCCAGAAAGTTCGCCTCTTGGGTGCCCACGGTACACAGCACCTCGTCGGCGCTCCGGCCGTAGTCCGCGGCAATCGCCTCGCGCACGTCGGGCGCGCCGTCGGTCGGGATGACGTAGCCGAGGTCGCCGGGGTCGGTGTCGAAGCGGTCGGCGGGCACGCTGCGCACGCCGCTCTCCGCGAGCATCACGTCGGCGTCGTGTTCGTACTCCGCGAACCACCGCTCCAACTCGAAGGGGTCGACGTCCACAGTCGGCGTTCTCGCGGCAGCGTCAAAACAGGGCCGGTGGCGGCGTCAGTCCTCGCGGCGCTCGCTGAGGTTCTGCCGCGTGAACTGCGGAGTCGCAAGCGTCCCGCGGCGCTTCCGGAACGACTTGAAGAGGGCGACGCCGACCGCCGCCGTGAACGCGCCCACGACGCCGGCCGCGAGCAAGTCGGCTTCCACGTAGAGGAACGCCGTCGTGGGGAGGCTCGTTGCGAACGTGAGTCCGAGCACCACCCGGCGCGCCAGCCGGTCGACCACGCCGTCGCTGTCTTCGAGGTCCGCGCGCACGTGGAAGTCCTCGCGCTCCACGCGGTCCAGCGCGGACTCCAACTTCGGCGGCACGCGCACCGCAGACTGGGCGGCCTGCTGGAACTGGTCGGCCGTCTCCTCGGCGAACTGCCGAATCGACTCCTCGCGGTAGCCCTCCTCGGAGAGGTAGTCGGTCGCCACCGAGATGAAGTCGAACTCGGGGTCGAGGGTGACACAGACGCCCTCTACGACGGTCGCCACCCGCAACACGAGCGCGAGGTTCGACGGCAGGCGAAGCGGGAACTCGTAGATGGTGTCCTCGACCTGGCCGACGATTTGCTGGACGCGGTACGTCTCGATGTCCTCCCCGCGGGCGTCCTGAATGGCGAGTTCCATCACGTCCGCCATCGTCGCGCGGTCGGCCTCCGGGGAGAGCGTCCCCATCTCGATGAGGGCGTCCAGAATCGCGTCGATGTCCTGGTTGGCGACGGCGACGTAGAAGTCGACGATTTTCGACTGGACGAACTCGTCGACGCGCCCGCTCATCCCGAAGTCGTAGAACACCACTGCGCCGTCGTCCCGCACCGCGAGGTTCCCCGGGTGCGGGTCGGCGTGGAAGACGCCGTCCTCGATTATCATCTGGAGGTACGCGCGCTCGACGGTTTCGGCGACCTGCGAGCGGTCGACGCCGCGGCGGTCCAGTTCCGCCACGTTCGAGATTTTCGTCCCCGGGATGTACTCCATCGTGAGCACGCGGCTGCTGGAGTGCGTCTCGTAGACGGACGGAATCACGATGTCGGGTTCGTCGGCGAAGTTCCCGCGAATCTCCGTGAGCATCTCGGCTTCACGGGCGTAGTCCATCTCCTCGCGGATGGTCTTCGCGAACTCGTCGGCGAGGTTCTGGAGGCTGAACGCCCGCGACTCCCCGACGAAGCGCGCGACCACGGGCAGCGTCCACCGAATCACGCGTAGGTCCGCCTCCACGAGGTCCTCGATGTCGGGCCGCCGCACCTTCACCGCGACCTCGTCGCCGTCTATCTTCGCGGTGTACACCTGGCCGAGGCTCGCGCCGCTGATGGCGTCCGCGTCGAAGTCGTCGAAGCGCTCGTCGACCGGCCCGAGTTCCTCCTCCAGGACGACCTTCGCGTCCTCGTAATCCGCGGGCGGCACGCGGTCTTGGAGGTCCGCCAGCACCTCCACGTACTCCGGCGGGAGCACGTCCGGCCGGGTCGACAACAGTTGCCCGAGTTTGATGAACGTCGGCCCGAGCGTCAACAGCGAATCCAGCAGTCGACGGGCGCGCGCCACCCGCATCTCTGCGGTGACGCGGCGCTTCCCGCCGAACAACACGAACCGCCGCCGGTCACGCAAGTACCCCCACACGAGCGGGAGGAACTGCCAGACCACGACGACGAACCGCCGGTACGCCCTGAACAGCGCCACTCGTCTACCCCTCGATGGGTACGGTGTGGCTGTCGGCGCCGCGCTTGGGCAGTTGGACGTCGAGCACGCCGTCCTCGACGCTCGCGGACGCCCCCTCGTCGGTGGCGTTCGGCGGCAGCGGGAGTTCCAATTCGAGGAACAGCGACCGCTCCTCGCTGCGGTAGTCGAAATCTGCAGGGACGTCCTTCTCGCGGCGCGCGTCCACCGCGAGCGTCCGCCCCTCGATGCGGACGTCGACGGTGTCCGCGGTCGCTCCCGGCACGTCGACGACGAACGCGTAGGCGTCGTCACTCTCTAGGACGTCGACGAACACGGAGTCGGGCAGGCTCCCCAGTGCTTCGCGCAAGCGGGACATACAACGGCGTTGGGTCGGCGCGGCGTTAAACCCGGTGGTCGTCGGCGGGAACGACCGCGAAAACGAAGTGGACCGTCCACGATGGACGGGCGCGCTCGCAGTGGGGGACGACGACGAGCGCGCGAAACCGGCTGTGCTTCGACACACCGGATGGCGTCCTGACAGACTCTGACGCGGACCACGCGGATGGGGGAGTAGCGCGGTCCAACTGCGTCGCCAACGACGAGGGGGATTGGGGGATGTCCGGCGACGCACCGTGACGCTCAGTGTGCCCTGACCGGCGGCGAACGTCTGCCGCCACTCGACTCGAAGGGCGCCGGGGTATTCAACGATGCAGTCGCTCACGCCGGATTACCGACGGTTAAGCCGAATTAAGCCCGGTTTTCGGGCTGTTGGACGGGTTCGTGGGGTGGTTCGGTCGTCGGGGTGGGTGCGCTGGGGTGTTCACGGGTCGGTCGCGAGTCGGTGACCGGTCGCGGGTCGGTCGCGCTGCTCGCGGGTCGCTTCGGTCAGCCACGCTGCTCGCGGGTCGCTCCGCTCCCCGCTCGCCATAACGTGCTCTCCCTACGGTCGAGCACGCGCGCCCACCCTGCTCACGCATCGCTGCGCTCCGCGTTCGCAATAACGCGGCGCGCCTCAGGCGCGCCGCGCTGCTCACGGCTCACTCCGTTCGCCGTTCGCATTAACGCGGCAGTCCGCTGGACTGCCGCGCAGCCTTTACCCCGACCCCAACCCAACACACGCTCATGACCGAACACGACCGGCACGACGCCGGCTTCAAGGAACGAACACGCGTCGAGGCCGCGCGCGAGCGACTCCTCGACCGGGTCGCGGTCCACGACCGCACCGAGCGCGTCGCCCTCGAAGACGCGGACGGGCGGACGGTCGCGACTGCCGTCACCGCCGAGCGGGACGTTCCGCACTACCGGCGCGCGGCGATGGACGGGTTCGCGGTCCGCGCACCGGACACGTTCGGCGCGAGCGACCGCTCGCCGGCGGTCCTCCGCGACGGCGACGCCGAGCGCGTCCACACGGGCAGTGCGGTCCCGGAGTGGGCGAACGCGGTCGTGATGGTGGAGCAGACCGACACCACTGCCGGCGACGTGGAAGTGTTCTCGGCGGTCGGCGAGGGCGAGAACGTCGCGCCGGTCGGCGAGGACGTGGCGGCGGGCGACCGGCTCTACGAGCCCGGACACCGCCTCCGGCCCTCCGACCTCGGGCTGTTGAAGTCCGTCGGCCTGCGCGAGGTCGAGGTCTACGAGCGCCCCGAAGTCGCGGTCGTTCCGACCGGCGAGGAACTCGTGCAGGACGACCCCGAACCGGGCGAGGTCGTGGAGACGAACGGTCTCACTATCTCTCGGCTCACGGAACGATGGGGTGCGAACACTCGCTACCACGATGTCGTCACCGACGACGAGACGGCGCTCGCGGCGGCCGTGGAGGGCAACGTCGACGCGGACATCGTCGTGACCACGGGCGGGTCGTCGGTCGGCGAGCGCGACCTCATCCCGGAGGTCGTCGACGACCTCGGCGAGGTGTTCGTTCACGGCGTCGCGCTGCGGCCCGGCCACCCGGTCGCACTCGGCGAGGTCGCGGGGACGCTCGTGGTGATGCTGCCCGGCTACCCCGTCGCGTGCATCGTGAACGCCGTGCAGTTCCTGCGGCCCGCAGTCAAGCGCGTCGGCGGGATGCCCGTCGACGACCCGCCGAGCGTGCGGGCGCGCCTCGACGGAAAGATTCGCTCCGAACCGGGCGTGCGGACGTTCGCCCGCGTTCGTCTCGGTGAGGGCGGCGACGAGCGCGTCGCGACGCCGGTGAGCGCGAGCGGGAGCGGCGTGCTCTCCAGCGTCGCGCTCGCTGACGGCTGGGTGGTCGTCCCCGAGCAGACGGAGGGCTTCGACGCCGGCGAGACAGTGGCCGTCGAGAACTGGGAGGCGCACCGATGAGCGACCGCAAGCAGTTCCGTGACCTCGCCAGCCCCGAGGAGGCCCACGCGGTCATCGACGGCCTCGACCTCTCGCCGGGCGTCGAGCGCGTCGAACTGGACGACGCGGACGGCCGCGTGCTCGCGGACCGCATCGACGCCCGCCTCGACGTGCCGGGGTTCGACCGCGCGAAGGTCGACGGCTACGCCGTCCGCGCGGCGGACACGTTCGGCGCGAGCGAGACCGACCCCGTTGAAGTGGAGTGCGTCGGCGACATCCACGCGGGCAGCGAACCCGACGTCAGCGTCGGCGAGGGGACGTGCGCCGAGATTTCGACCGGCGCGCCCGTGCCACCCGGCGCGGACGCCGTGGTGATGGTCGAACGCACCGCGCGCGTGGAGCAACGCTCCACGGAAGGAGCGAGCGGTGAAACCGCGAGCAGCGACGGAGACACGGTCACGGTCAGAACCTCGCTCGCGCCCGGCGACGGCGTGATGGTCGCGGGCGCGGACGTGGCGGCGGGCGACCGCGTCCTCGGCCCGGGGACGGTGCTCACGTCCCGGGAAATCGGCCTGCTCGCCGCGCTCGGGATGGAGACGGTGCCGGTGCGCGAGAAGCCCCGGGTCGGCATCGTGTCCACGGGCGACGAACTCGTGCGGCCGGGCGGCGAGGTGAGCCACCGCGCGGGCCAGATTTACGACGTGAACAGCTACTCGATTGCCGCCGCCGTGCGCGACGCGGGCGGCGAACCGGTGCTGTACCCGCACGCCGGCGACGACTACGACGAGCTAGCGCGCGTGCTTCGCGACGCCGCGGACGACTGTGACCTCGTCCTTTCCTCGGGGTCGACCTCCGCGAGCGCGGTCGACGTCGTCTATCAGGTCGTCGAGGAGCGCGGCGAACTCCTCCTGCACGGCGTCAGCGTCAAGCCCGGGAAGCCGATGCTCGTCGGGGAGATGGGCGACGCGGCGTACGTCGGCCTCCCCGGCTATCCGGTCTCGGCGCTCACCATCTTCCGGGCGTTCGTCGCGCCCAAAATCCGGGACGCCGCCGACCTCCCGGAGCCGCGCTCGGCGACCGTCGAGGGACAGATGGCGGTCCGCGAGCGCTACGGCGAGGGCCGCACGCGCCTGATGCCCGCCGGACTCGTGGAGTCCGGGGACGGCGAGACGCTCGTCTACCCCGTCGACAAGGGCTCGGGCGCGACCACGAGCCTCGTCGAAGCCGACGGGACCGTCACCGTCGATGCCGACACCGAGTACCTCGACGAGGGCGAGACCGTCGACGTGGAGTTGTTCTCGCCGTCCGTCCGCCCGCCCTCGGTGTTCGCGGTGGGCGAGCGCGACCCCGGCTTCGACCGCGTGCTCGACCGACTCTCGAACCCGCGATTCCTCGGACTGGGCGCCCGCGAGGGCGCGCGCCGCCTCCGCAACGGTGTGCCGGACGTCGCCGTGACGACGGACAGTCGAGGAGAGGGTGAGGAACTCGCGTCGTGGACCCGGGAGTGGGGGTTGGTCGTCCCCGCAGGAAATCCGCTCGCAATCTCCGGCGTCGCGGACCTCGTGGACGCCGAGGTGACGCTGTCGAATCGTACGACGGCGAGCGGGCTGCGCGACGCCTTCGACGACGCGCTCACCGAGTTGGCCGACGAACGCGACAGCGACCGACGGACGCTCGCCGAGGAAATCGACGGCTACGAGCGCGAGACGAAAGGGACGGAGAGCCCGGCGCGAGCGGTCTTGGAGGGCGACGCGGACGCCGGCCTCGCGCTGCGCGCGACGGCGGACCGCCTCGGCCTCGAATTCGTGCCGGTCGGCGAGCAGGCGGTGCGCGCGCTCGCGAACCCCGAGCGCGTCGAGAAAGCCGGCGTACGGGAACTCGCGGCCGTCCTCGACGACGCCACTGACGTGTTCGCGGACCTCGCGGGCTACGACGCCTAGTCCGCGCTCCGGGGCGCGAAGAAGAGGTCGTCGAAGGACTCGACGCGGTGGTCGCCGAGGACGCAGTGCCCGCGCTTGTGCGGGTCGTGGCGCTCGACGTGGACGCCGTCGAGGCCGGCGTTCCGAGCGGCGCCGACGTCGCTCTCGGCGTCACCGACGTAGACGCCGTCGTGGTCGGGCGCCACGTCGAGGCCGTCGAGCGCGAGTTCGATGGGGCGCGGGTCGGGCTTCCAGCCCGTGTCGTCGTCACAGCAGACCACGACATCGAACCAGTCGCCGATGTCGAGGCTGTCCATCACGGGGCCAGTGAGGAACTCCGCGCAGTGCGTGACCACGCCTACGGGCCCGTCGAGGTCCGCGACCTGCGCGGCGTCGTCGTAGAGGTACGTCGCTTCCGCTCGCGTGGCCGGGTCTTCGACGTCGTGGAACGCGTCCCAGAACGCCGACGGCTCGAACCCCCACTCGCGCAGCTGGGCGTCCCGCGAGCCGCCCAGACCGTGCCACAGCACCTCCGCTTGGTAGTCCGAGAACTCGTGGCCGACGCGGTCGCCGACGCGGTCGAACACCTCCCGCGTGTACGACCACTCGGTGTCAACGAGTGTGCCGTCGAGGTCGAACAGCCAGACGTCGTAGTCGGCGGCCTGCATCAGACCAGCCAGTAAGGGGTTCGCCGCCAAGTGTTTTGCCCCGGCGCGTCAGTCGGTCACTTCCACCGAACTCCCGAGGTACTTGTTCAGCACCTCGGGCGTGCTGTCGGCGTTGAACAGGTCGAGGTGCGCGCCGATTTCCTCCTTGAGCGCGTCGTAGTACTCGCGGTCGGTCTCCAGCGCGCGGTACGCCACGGAGTCGACCGGGACGCCGAGCGCGTCACTCGTCACTTCCCGGAAGTGGTCGGAGTCCCCGATTTCACCGCGCCAGAGGTTGTCCCGGAAGAACAGCCACCCGGGTTCGCCGGGGTCGGCGGCCGCGCGCTCCACGCGCGTCTCGAAGACGTCGGGGTCGACGCGAACCCCACGTTCGGGGTCGAGGCGGAACCGCACGGCGAAGGCGTACCGGGCGTCCATCCTACCGGAGTTCGTCGCAGAGCTCCGCGAGGTCGATGTCCTGTCCCGTCACGCCGCCCGCCTCGTGGCTCGTGAACCGCACTTCGACCTCCTCGTAGCGAATTCGAATCTCGGGGTGGTGGAACTGCTCTTCGGCGAGTTCGCCGACTTCGGAGGCGAACGCCACGCCCTTGAGGTAGTCGTCGAACTCGTACGTGCGCACGATTTCGTCGCCCTCGCGCTCCCAGCCCTCGGGCGTCCGTTGGTCGATTTCGTCCTCGGAGAGGAGTTCTGCCATGGTCGTGCCGTCACACGCCAGCCACAAAACCGTATCCGCCGTCACGACGAAGGACCTGCGCGACGACCCCGGAACTGATGGCCGCGAACTGGTCGCTGACAGTCGCCACCGCGGTCGGCGTCGCGCTCGTCCTCGCGGTCGCGGTCGCCGCGGACGCCGCCGGCCTCACGGGCGCAGCGGCGCTGCTGCCGCCGCTGGCCGCCGGAATAGTTATCGCAGCAGGAATCAGGCTGGGGTACGCTTAGTCCTCGGACTCGGCGGGCGTTGCCTCCCCGGCGGGCGCGTCGAACGGCATCCCGTCCTCGAAGTCCGGGTCGAACAGCTCCAAGGCGGTCGCGATGGTCGACCAGTCGTCCTCCTCGGCGGCATCTCGCAGGCTCTTCGTCGGCGCCGCGAGCAGTTGGCTGACGAGCGCGTCCGCCATCGACTCCAGCACTTCCCGCTCCTCCTCGGAGACATCGCCGCCCGCCGCTTCCAGTTTCGAGACCGCCGTCGAGACCTCGCGGGCCTTCAGGCGGTCGGCGCTCTCGTACATGCGCGCGATGACCTCGTCGGCGCGCTTGCGCTTGTACTGGGCGAGCAGCCGCTGGAACTCCGCTTCCAGCATCGCCTCGACCTCGCGGGCGGCGTCCTCGCGCTGCTCGCGCGTGGACTCGGTGACCGCGTGGAGGTCGTCGAGGTCGTGGACCGAGACTGCGTCGAGGGTTGTCGCGTCGGGCGCGACGTCGCGCGGACGAGCAAGGTCCACGATTACCGTCTCGCCGGCGTCGGCCAGCGCCGTCTCGTCGAGCACGTGTTCGGGGCTGCTCGTCGCGGTGACGACGACGTCCGCGTCCGTCGCGTGGTCGGGCGCCTCGTGCAGCGACGCGGTCTCGGCCTCCGCGTCGACGGCCTCGGCCACCCGGTCGGCGCGCGCGGTCGTCCGGTTCGCAACGACCACGCGGTCGACGCCCGAACTCGCGAACGCCTTCGCCGCGAGCGCGCCCATCTCCCCTGCACCGACGACCAGCGCGCTCGCGCCCTCCACCTCAACTTCGCCTTCGACGAGGCGGACGGCGGCGCTCCCCAGCGACGTGACGCCCTCGTTGATGGCCGTCTCGGTGCGCGCGCGCTCACCGACGTGGATGGCCTTCGTCACCGCCTGCCGGAGCACGTGCCCGATTGCGCCGGCGTCCTGCGCGGTGTCGTAGGCGTCCCGCACCTGGCCGAGAATCTGGTCCTCGCCGACGACCAGTGATTCGAGGCCGGCGGCGACCCGGAGGAGGTGGCGCAGGCTCTCCTCGTGTCCCATCGAGACGGCGCCCTCTGTAGCCGGGTCGAAGCCCGCGGCGGCCAGCGCTCGCTTGCCGGCCCGCGGTTCGTCCGCGACGACGTACGCCTCCGAGCGGTGGCACGTCTGAATCACGAACGCTTCCTCGACGGCCGGCTCGACGAGCAGCGCGTCGAGCGCGTCCGCTTCGCTGTCCGCACTCGCGGCCTCCAACTCCGAGAGGGAGGCCGACTCGTGGGAGACGCGCACGCCCGAGACGACGCCTGTGTTTCCGTTCACGTGGACCACTCTGAGTTCCCCACGACGCCTGTGACGACGTCGTCGGCTGTTTGCCGGGCGTTTGTCCCACCAGTACGTAAAGCCTTCCAAACCGGCCCCGAGCGCACCACCGCCCTGACCGCATCTCGGCGCGTCCCGGGGTCGACGTCCGCGGCTTTCAGTTCCGCCCGGAGGGCCGCTGTCAGCTCCGCCATCCCGCCCGCACCGGCGAGTTCGTCCGTCAGCTGCTCGCGGAGGTACTTCGAGAGCGCGGGACTCGAACCACCAGTCGACACCGCGACCGCCACGGGGTCGTCGCGAACCGTCGCCGGCACGACGACGCTGTCGGCGTCCCGCTCGCCGGACTCGTCCGCGCGATTCACGAGCGCGCCGGCGTCCCGCGCCGCGGCCGCGAACGCGTCGTTGACTTCGCCGTCGTCGGTCGCCGCGACCACGAGCACCGGGTCGGTTCTATCCACCCAGTCGGCTGCGTCCTCGGGGTCGGGAGCGGTCTGCACGCGCTCGGCGTCGCCGAAGTTGGCGTCCGCGAACGCCGGACTGAGAACCACCACGTCGGCCTCGCGGGCGAACTTGCGGGCCTTCCGCGCGCCCACCGGTCCGCCGCCGACGACCAGCACCGTCTCGCCGGTGAAGTCGTGGAACAGCGGAATCACGCGACCGCCCCGCTCATGCGGTGTTGGCGTCCGCGCGCTCGGCCAACCGGATGCCGGTCTTCTTCAGGATGCGCGTCGAGAACAGCGTGTCCCAGTCGTCGTCGCCGACGTCCCAGTACTCGGCCATCACGTCCCGGACTTGCTCGATGCGCTGCTGGCTCTCCGCCTCGCTGCGCCCGTGCGTCATCGCGAAGAAGTTGTACTCCCAGACGCCGTCGTGGCGCGGGCGCTCGTAGCAGTGCGTGACGAAGTCGAGGCTCGCCACCGCGGGACCGACCTCGTCGACGAGGTTGTCGGGCACGTCCCAGACGGTCATCCCGTTCTCCGTGTACCCCAGCGAGTAGTGGTTCGGGATGACGCCGACGCGCCGGACCTTCCCTTCCTCGTTGAACCGCCGCAGCGTCTCCACGACCCAGTCGGTCTCCTGGCCGATTTCCTCGGCGACCGCCTGATACGGCGTCTCCACGACCGGGAGACCGTCCTGCACTTCCAACACGAGGTCGCGCTCGGCCGGCGTCAGCGTGTCGCGGTCGGTCGGGTCCGGCGTCGGCCCGAGGTGCGAGAGGTCCACGTCGCCGTCCGAAATCGGGCCGTCGACGAGGAACTTCGCCTCCACGCGGAACTCCCGCTGCTTCGGGAGGTTGTACGTCGTCTGCCCGGTTTCGGCCTCGATTTCCGTGAGCACGTCCTCGACGTTCTCGTCGTCCGCGACCGACACCACGAACCACATGTTCAGGTGCGGGTGCTCGCGCTCGTAGTTGTGCGCGACCTCGCGGAACCCGTTGACCGTCTCCGCTATCTCGTCGAACTCGTCCTCGGGCGCGTGCATCGCCACCAGGGACGCGTTCCCGCCGATCTCCTCGGCGTTGATGAGCGCGCCGAACCGCGTCAGCACGTCCTCGTCGTCGAGGCGGCGAACCCGGTCGAGCAGGCCCGCCGGGTCGATGTCCACGCCCCGCGACCGGAGCGCGTGCGCCGCCGGCTCGAACGGCCGGTGTACGACCGGGAACCCCCCCTGAAACGCGTTCAGTACCGCGCGGTCCCGGTCGTCGAGGTCCGCGATATCCATAGCCACAACTGAGGGGGCGCGAACCATAAACGGCCCGACTCACGCTACGCACTGGGAATAGAGAAGTACGACAGCGCTTCCGACACCGGTACAGCCGACGCTTCGTGTTCGCGCAGCCGTCCCGGGGTTAGGCGTCGAAGCCGTCCTCCTCGATGCCGACGACGTGTTCGACGCCGTCGAGGGCGCGAATCTCGTCGAGGATGGCGTCGTGGTCGCCGGTCGCCTTCCAGTACAGCACGAGGTCGAACGTCCCCTCGCGGAGCAACTGCTGGCACTCCCAGACGAACTCGTCGCCGTCGAGGGTGAGCCCCTGGTGCTGGTTCACGCCGAACTCGTCGCTGTCGTTGCCCGAGTAGACGTACGTGTCGCCGACGTCGGCGTGCTCGGCGGCGGCGCTGCCGGCGTCGAGGGTGAGCTGGTGGAGCATGCTCTCCGCGCTGGACTCGTAGCTCGTGTGGACGACTGCGCCCGCGAGCTCGATGTCGCCGGGCTGCAGGAGTTCGACCGTCTCCCGGTAGAGGTCCTCGTTGACCGTCTCGCTCATAGCTGAGCCGAGACGCTTCCGTACCATACGTGTGGCGGTTCGCCGCCGCGGAACGCCACGGAGGAGACGCTACGCGTCGGTTACGGAAGTTCGAGGAGAAAGCCCGCGTGCTTTAGCGCGGGGATGAATCCGAGAAATCTTCCGTGAACCACGTTCGAGGTGCGGAACGATATGTTTTAAGTAATCAGCTATCGTGATATTATCTGACTGAGGCGGTCTATCCGCCCGATTAATCGGACAGTATCAGGATTCCCCGACTCCAAGCGGAAGACACCCTCTTCCGTGTCGGAACTCGGGTATAGGCAGTAAGAAGTACCTCCGAATCCCATGCCGGGATAGGAGTAACGGCTGGTTGGCACAGCCCGTCGCCGTCCTTCGAGGTGGCGACAAACCTTGAACATCCCAACTCAGCGGCTCGGTGCCGTGGGAATCTTCTCCCTTCACGGCGGAGAGGATGTCAAGCGGACCCTGACAATCCTCCTGGCGCGACGAGGGTGACGCGAGTGTCCCGCCAACAGACCGCAACCACCACCGAGCAGAAAACTGATACGTGCGACTGTCCTCCTCACGCCTGATGCGAACGTGGCTCCGCTCGGTGTTGAACGCCGGCTACGAGCGCGTGCTCCGCCGCGAGGTCGACGGCGCGCCCGAGCACGTCGCCGTCATTCAGGACGGCAACCGTCGGTACGCCCGACAGCGCGGCGACGACGCGACCGACGGCTACGAGTCCGGCGCCGAGACGACCGAGCAGGTCCTCGACTGGTGCGCCGAACTCGGCGTCCAGGAGCTCACGCTGTACGCGTTCTCCACGGAGAACTTCGAGCGACCACCCGAACAGCAACAACACCTCTTCGACCTCCTCGAAGCGAAGCTGACCGAGTTCGCGGACGCCGACCGCGTTCACGACGAGCGCGTGCGGATTCGCGCTATCGGCGACATCGAGCGCCTCCCAGAGCGCGTCCGCGAGGCCGCGGAGTACGCGGAGGCCCGGACCGCGGGCCACGACGGATTTACGCTGAACGTCGCGCTCGCGTACGGCGGCCGCGCGGAACTGCTCGGCGCCGCCCGCGGCGTCGCGGAAGCCGTCGACGCCGGCGACCTCGACCCCGAAGACGTCGACGCCGCCGAAATCGAGGACCGACTGGCGACCAGTCCCGTCCGCGACGTCGACCTCATCGTGCGCACGGGCGGCGACGAGCGCACGTCGAACTTCCTGCCGTGGCACGCCAACGGCAGCGAGGCCGCCGCGTTCTTCTGCACGCCGTACTGGCCGGAGTTCTCGAAGACGGACTTCCTGCGCGCCGTCCGCACCTACGAGTCTCGGGAGGCGTCGTGGCGGCGGACGCGAGCAGAGCGCGCACTCGCGCTCGTTCGCGCGCTCGGCAGCGAAGTCGGGGAAGCGCGACGCGTCCTCGACCGGCTCCGCGACCACCTCCCCGACCCGCCCGAGGACGTCGAGGCGGAGGGGCAGTCCGCGGACTAACAGTAGAAACACTGCTAGCCAGCGACAATCGCCGTCGGACAACAGATCTTATACGACGGCCGCCCTATCTCGGATTACAGATGGCCATCAATAATAGCGAATTCAAGCGAGTACTCCGCGAAGAGGCGGGTGCTCCATCTGATCTCACGGAGGAAGGTCGAGAGGTGGCCCGTGAACTCGTCGTACTTCCGGACTGACCCTCTGGATGGTGATACGGGAGGACGTTCATCCGTTCTGTGAGCGTCAGTATCGCCGGCTCAAATAGTTAACTTGGATAGCGCCTTTGAACCGCGGCGAACAGTACCTTGTTAGCGGCCGAACCGCCGCTGTCGGTTCTCGTAGTCCAGCACCGCGCGCAGGTAGTCGCGCTTGCGGAAGTCCCGCCAGTTGACGTCCGTGAAGTACAGTTCCGAGTAGACCGACTGCCAAATCATGAAATCGGAGAGGCGCTCGGCGCCCGTCTTGATGACCAAGTCCGGCTCCTCGGCGAAGACGAGTTCCGACTCCACGACGCTCTCGTCGACGTCCTCGGGCTCCATCTCGCCGGCGTCGACGGCTTCGGCGACGTTCCGGACGGCCGTCGCGAACTCCTGTTTGCCGCCGTGGCCGACGCTAATCTGGATGGGGGCGTCCGCGCGCGCCTCGTCGTCGGGGCCGCGGACGGCGACCTCGCGGGGTGCGGACACCCGCGCAAGTTCGCGTTCCAGCGTCGGAACCGCGGCCTCGTCGAGGACGCTCACGTAGACGGTGATGCGGTCGGCGCCGTAGTCGAACGCCCACCCGAAAAAGTCCGCGAGCGTGTCGTACGCGCCGGCTTCGAGGAGGTCGCGCTCCGTGATGACGAGCGCGACGTGGTCGGGCGCGTCGGCGTCGTGGCGGCGCACGCGGAGCGCGAGGTAGCGGTCGTAGAGACCCACACCGTCGCATCCGCCGTCGCGGCTCAAAACCTTGCGGGTCTGCGGGCGTGGCGACCCGACTCCCGGCGGGCAGCGGGTGTCGCGGTTCCCGCTTCGGGGAAGTTAAGTACGGCCCCGGGCAACCCACGACGGACGTGAACTGGAGTCTCCGGCGCGCCGCGGGGTTCGCGCTCGTGGCGTCGCTCTCGCTGCTCGCGCCGTTGCTCGGCCGGGCAGCGGCCGCCCCGTTCGTGCTCGTCGCCGCGGCAGCCGCCGTCGTCCCCGAGGGCCGACTGTTCGAGGTGTTCTCGACGCCGCGCGACCGCCGCGAGGGGCGGCTGTTGGCACTCGTCGGATTCTCGCTGGCGGCCGCCGGCGTCGGCCTCCTCGTGCCGCTGTTCGAGGTGTCCGCGGGCGTGTTCGCCGCGAGCGTGCTCGTCGTCGGGTACGGCGACCTCGGGCGACGACTTGTACTCGTCTCCCGCGAGGACCGCGCGCTCTCGATGGTCGGATTCGTCGTCGCGGGCGCGCTCGCCGCGCTGGCCGGACAGGCCGTCGTCGCCGCGATGGCCGGTCTGCCCGTCGTCACCCCGACGCACGTGTTCCTCGCGTCGAGTGGCGCGCTCACGGCCGGCATTCTACGGTCGGTGTTCGTCGGACGCGACGACCCGGTCGTGCTGGTGACGGTCGCGCTGTTGCTGTGGCTGTTCGCGGTGCTCGCGCCGTTCGACGGCGTGGCGGCGGCGACCGCGTGGGAGCGCGTCGGCGTCGCGCTCGCCGTCACGGCTGGGTTCGGCTACGTCTCCTACGCGCTGGACGCGACTTCGGTCGCTGGGATGCTGACGGGCGTGCTTCTCGGCCTGCTGGCGGTCGTACTCGGGGACTACGGCTGGTTCGTGGTGCTCATCGCGTTCTTCGCCATCGGCAGCCTCACGACGAAGTTCCGCTACGACCAGAAACTCGAACGCGGCGTCGCCGAGGACAACGAGGGCGCCCGCGGCACCGGGAACGTGCTCGGGAACTCCGCCGCGGCGCTGGCCGCGCTCCTGTTGTACGCCGCGCACGCACACGTGCCGCTGTCGGACCTCGCGTACCAGTTCGCGTACGCGGGCGCCGTCGCCACCGCGCTCGCGGACACGCTCTCCAGCGAAGTCGGCGGGCTGTTCGACACGCCGCGGCTCGTCACGACGTTCGAGCGCGTCGAACCCGGGACCGACGGCGCGGTGACGTGGCAGGGCGAGCTCGCGGGGCTCGCGGGCGCGGGCCTCATCGCCGCCATCTGCATCGCCGTCTTCGGGTTCGGGCTCGCGGGCGCCGGCGTCGTCGTCGCCGCAGGAGTCGTCGGCATGACGGCGGACAGCGTCGCTGGCGCGGTCATCGAGGGCGGCGTCGTCGGGAATCAGGCCGTGAACTTCCTCGCGACGCTCTCGGGCGGTATCGCCGGCGGCGCGGTCGCGCTGCTGGTCGGACTCGCGTAACGGTCTCGTTCTGCAGAATTAGTAGTCGTCTGCGGTGTGTACGCGCACGCTCGTCGGCTGTTTGACGAACTCCTCGGCGCTCGTGCCGACGAGCTTTGCGACACCGCGCTGTGCGGCGACATCGAGCAGGCGCTGCGTGACGGTGCCGTCCAGAACCACGACGCGCGGCACGGTCGTCGCGGAGTCGAGTGCGGCTGCCGCGCCGTCCGCGTCCGCTTCCGCGAGCACGCTGAGGTCGTCGTCCAGCAGTCGAACCGTCCCGGAGCCGACGACCGCTTCGACGTGGTCGGCGACCGTTTTCGAGGCGGGTTCGGGCGATTCCGGCGCG
The DNA here is from genome assembly GCF_001485535.1 of Halobacterium sp. CBA1132. Classification (NCBI taxonomy): domain Archaea; kingdom Methanobacteriati; phylum Methanobacteriota; class Halobacteria; order Halobacteriales; family Halobacteriaceae; genus Halobacterium; species Halobacterium sp. CBA1132. Next base: position 1,923,827 of record NZ_BCMZ01000001.1, on the reverse strand, counting down.
GCCTCGCGTTCGGTCTGGACCGCACCCGCCGTGGCGGATGCGGGCGCGGGTGTCGCACTGCCGTCGGTCGCCGCGGTCGCCTCGTCGCCGGGCGTCGGCTCGACGGCCGAAGTCGCTGCGTCCGCGCTCGACTCGTCTCGCTCCGCGTCGCCGTCGTCCTCGCTCACGAGCGTCGCGGAGTCCGCGGGGGTCTTCTCGCGGAGCGCGGCGTCGACGGCCCCCCGGGAGAGGTCCTCGACGGACTCGCCGTCGGGCGGCCGCGCGACGTAGTCGAGGTCGCCGACCTGCCGGAGTTCCCGGAGGATGAGGTCGCCACCCCGGTCGCCGTCGAGGAACGCGGTCGCGGTGCGCTCGCGCGTGAGGGCCGCGACGGCGTCCGGGACGTTCGTCCCCTCGACGGCGACGGCGTTCTTGATGCCGTACTGGAGGAGGTTCACCACGTCCGCGCGCCCCTCCACGACGAGTACGGCATCGCTCGTCGCGACGTTCGGCCCCGCCGGGAGGCCCTCGTACTCGGTGGCGTCCTCGACGCGGACGCTCTCGCGGACCTCGCGGAGGATGTCCTCGGAGTCGATGGCGCCCTCGTCGAACGCCGACGCGAGCAGTTCCTTCGCGCGGTCGACGATCTCCCGGCGCTTGGCGGCGCGCACGTCCTCGATGCGTTCGACCTCGACCTGCGCGCGACACGGACCGATGCGCTCGACGGCTTCCAACGCCGCCGCGAGCGTCGCCGTCTCGACGCGGTCGAGGCTGGACGCGATAGTAATGGTGCCGAAGGACTGGCCGCCCTCGCTGTCGACGGAGACGTCGATGCGGCCGAGTTTCGCGGAGTCCTGCAGGTCGCGGATGTCGAGGTCGTCGCCGAGCAGGCCCTCCGTCTGCCCGAAGGCGGCGCCGACGACGTCGGTGCGCTCGACGACTCCGTCGGCGACGAAGTCCGCGTGAATGAGGTACTTCGCGGTGTCCTCCATCAGTATTGTTCTCTCCTAGAAGTATGGTGGCGTCCGGGAAATAGCTGTCGCGACGTCGTTAGCGGTGACTGGTAGCCGCTGGCTGACGGTCTCACTGGATTCGTTCGAGTGCCGAACTCGCCTGTCACGAGAGCGAGCGGTGTCACTCCGATAAACTGTAGAAAAATTTTCTCTGGTAGCGAGTACAGAGGTTTTCAGCAACATTTAACCGAAGTAGGTAGGCACGTTGCAATACGATGCCTTCACGTTCGGCGGTCGGTTGGGGAATCGGCTTCGTCGTACTCGCCGCGCTCGCCATTCCGTGGTTCCTGTGGGACGACGCGTCGATGGTCGCCGGTCTCCCGGTGTGGATTTGGTGGCACATCGGGTGGATGGTCGTCACCGCCGCGGCGTTCGCCGTGTTCGCGCGCCGCGACTGGGGGCTGTTCGCGGGGGTGGCGCGATGAGCGCGCTCCTCGAAATCAGCATCGTCGCGGCGTACATGGTCGTCGCGCTCGCCGTCGGCGCCGTCGCGTACCGCGTCACCGACCAGACCGCCGAGGACTACTACCTCGCGGGCCGCGGGCTCGGTACTGGGGTGTTGCTGTTCACGACGTTCGCCACCCTCCTCTCGGCGTTCACGTTCTTCGGCGGCCCGAACACTGCCTACAACTTCGGCCCCGAGTGGATTCTCGTGATGGGGCTGATGGACGGCGTCCTCTTCGGCCTGCTGTGGTACCTGCTGGGCTACCGCCAGTGGCTGCTCGGCCGCGCGCACGGCTACGTCACGCTCGGCGAGATGCTCGGCGACCGCTTCGGCTCGAAGACGCTGCGGGGGCTGGTCGCCGCGGTCAGCATCTTCTGGCTGTTCCCGTACGTGATGCTCCAGCAGGTCGGCGCCGGCACCGCGCTCGAAGCGCTCACGAGCGGCGCGGTCCCGTACTGGGCAGGCGCGGGCTTCATCACGCTGTTCATGATTGCGTACGTCGTGCTCTCGGGGATGCGCGGCGTCGCGTGGACAGACACCCTGCAGGGCGTGTTCATGCTGTCGATGGTGTGGCTGGCGTTCGCGTGGATAGCCAGCGCGCTCGCCGCCGAACCCGGCGGCATCGGCGCGGCGATGCCCGCGGAGTTCCGCGCGCTCGGCGGCGGCGTCTACTCGCCGCAGTGGATGCTCTCCCAAGCAATCGGCATCGCGTTCGGCGTGACGATGTTCCCGCAGGTGAACCAGCGGTTCTTCGTCGGGAAGTCCGAGAAAGTCCTCAAGCGCACGTTCGCGCTGTGGCCGGTGCTGGTCGTGTTGCTGTTCGTGCCCGCGTTCCTGCTCGGGTCGTGGGCGCAGGGCGTCGGCCTCGCGATGCCCGACGGCGGGAACATCCTCCCCGTGCTGCTCGCGGAGTACACGCCGGGCTGGTTCGCCGCGCTCGTCGTCGCGGGCGCGCTCGCCGCGATGATGAGCTCCTCGGACTCGATGCTGCTGTCCGGGGCGTCGTACTTCACGCGCGACCTCTACCGGCCGTTCGTGAACGCCGACGCCAGCGAGCGCTACGAGAACAAACTGGGTCGAATCGGCGTCGTCGTCTTCGCCTCGGCGACGTTCGTCGCCAGCCTGTTCACGCCCGGCACGCTCGTCTCCATCGGGGAGACGGCGTTCGGCGGCTTCGCCCAGCTAGCGCTCCCGGTCGGCGTCGCGCTCTACTGGCGCAACACCACGCGCTCGGGGATGCTCGCGGGCGTCGGCGGCAGCCAACTGTTCTATCTCGTGACGGTGTTCGGCCCCACCGTCTACGTCGGCGGCTTTCCCGTGTTTGCGGACGCCTACTGGGGCTGGCTCCCCTCGGTCGTCGGGATGGCTATCGGGCTCGTGCTCACGGTCGGCGTCTCCGCGGTGACCGCGCAAGCCACCAGCGAGGACGCCAGCGTCTACTTCGAGGGCGCCGACTAGCTACCAGTCCGCGAGCCGCTCGTCGACCCACTCGCGGTGCTCGCGGAGGCGTCGCTCGCCCGCATCCGTGAGCAGGAGGCGGTCGTGAACGCCGTCCCGTTCGCGCTCGACGAACCCCGCGTCTTCGAGTTTCCGCACTGCGCCGTTGAACCGCTTCGGGCGGATGCGCTCGTCGTTCTTCCGCTCGATGGCGCGCTTGACCGACTGCTGGGTGGGGTCGCCCTCGCTGGCGACGACCACGCAGACGTCGCGGCGCAGCCCCGACGACAGCCACTTGCTCATAGTTGCGGTTGGCGCGAGCCGGAGAAACCGCTGACGGTCTCGACGAACCACCAGAAATCCCCGGCTCGGCGGCGGCGTTTCGCACGAGCGTCGAACGAACTGTGGCCGCGGGAAACACAGAAGGGGGACGGCTGCACACGTTCGGCCATGAACGAGGCCGAACTGGGCGCGGTCCTCGACCACGAGACCGCCACCGAGCGCGTCGAGGCCGGCGCCGTCCCCGAGTGGGCGCAGCGCCACTTCCGGAACTTCACCGAGTCCGTCACCGGCGAGCGCGACGGCGAGCCGTTCCCCTGTTTCTTCGGGAAGGCGTCCGTCGAGGAGGGGCGGCCGCTGTACGCGTTCGTGGACTCGATGACGCACCCGGACGCGCTGTTCGCGCTCCGCGACGCGCTGCTGGAGTTTCTGGACGTCTACGAGGACCACGGCGACCGCGTGAGCTTCGCGGTGTTCTTCGCGCCGCCCGAGGAGTCGCTGCCGGAGGCGCGCTGGCACGAGCACTTCTGGCACGTCCTCCAGTTCCTCCACGTCGAGGACCCCGAGCCGTGGCCCGCCGACATCCCCACCGACCCCGACGACCCCTACTGGGAGTTCTGCTTCGGCGGCGAACCCATCTTCCCGACCGCCCGCGCGCCGTTCTACGACACCCGGCAGAGCCGGAAGTGCCCGGTCGGCCTCGAAGTCACCTTCCAGCCGCGCACCATCTTCGAGGGCATCACGGGCGACACCGACGCCGGCCAGCAGGCCCGCGACCGCATCCGCAGCCGGCTCGAAGCGTACGACGACGCGGCGTGCCCCCACGCCGACCTCGGCGAGTGGGGGAACGAGGGCGACCGCGAGTGGCCGCAGTACCTCCTCAGCGAGGACGACGACCAGGCGCCGGAGACGTGCCCGCTGAAGGTGACAGCGTGACGGCGGGCGCGACGGGGCGCGTGCTCCTGCTCGTGGACTTCCAGACGGGGTTCGACGACCCCGCCTACGGCGAGCGCAACAACCCCGACGCCGAAGCGAACGCCGCCCGGCTGCTGGCGGCGTGGCGCGAGCGCGGCGACCCCGTCGTCCACGCCCGCCACGACTCCACGGAGCCCGACAGCCCGCTGCGCGCCGACGAACCCGGGTTCGCGTGGAAGCCCGAGACGGCGCCTGCGGACGACGAACCGGTGTTCGTGAAGCGCGTCAACAGTGCGTTCGTCGACACCGACCTCGAAGCCTGGCTGCGCGAGCGCGGTCACGACGAACTCGTCGTCTGTGGGTTGACGACCGACCACTGCGTCTCCACGACCACCAGGATGGCCGAGAACCTGGGTTTCGACGTGTCGGTGGTCGCGGACGCCACCGCGACGTTCGCCCGCGAGACCCACGACGGCGGCACCATCGACGCCGCGGCCAACCACCGCGCGGCGCTCGCGCACCTCCGCGGCGAGTTCGCGGATGTCGTGACCACCGACGCCCTCGTCTAACTCGCGTCGGCGCCGCCGAGCAGGTAGCCGCCGAACGCCAGCACCCACGCGACCCCGAGGTACGCTACCCACCGTTCGATGCCGCCGATACCGAGCGGCGTCCCGTCGCCCAGCGCCACGAACAGGACGAGCGCGAGCAACTCGGAGACGCCGAGCGCGACGGAGACGTACCGCATCGGCCCCCGGACCGTGGCCGCCGCAGCGAGCGCCGCGCACCCGAGACCCGCGAACGCGACCATCGCGGCGACGAAGTGCGGGGCGCCGGTCTGAGAGGGGAACACGCCTACGCCGACGACGCCGACTCCCGCGGCCGCGACGATGCCCGTGAGCAGCACGCGGCCGTACACCGTGTGGAGGAGGACTGCGACGAACGCCATCGCGAGCCCCGTGACTATCATCGTTCCGTTGAACACGACTTGGGGCGCCGCGGGCGCGTCCGCCGCGCCGAGCGCGCTTATCGTCTGGTCGGCCGCACTGTACCCCGGGTAGAGCACTTCCGCGGTGACGAATCCGAGTATCGTCAGCACGCCGCCGACGACGAGCAGCGTGCCGCCGAACGCGCGAGCGCGGCTGGAATCCATGCTCGCCACATCGGCATCGTCCGGCAAGTAAGTACGCCCACCACGGTAGCCTTTTCAGCCGGATTCCCCAAGACTCGGGCATGCAGACGCACGTCGTCCCGGTCGGCTTCGACTACGACCGGCTCATCGCGCCGCTCGTGCGCGAACAGCTCTCCGTCGACCGCGTCGTCCTCCTCGAAGGCGCGGTCGGCAGCGAGGCGAACGTCGAGTACAGCCAGCGCATCTCCCAGAAGCTCGAAGACGACTTCCGGAACCTCCTCGGCGCCGAAACCGAGCGCGTCTCCGTGGTCGACGTCTACGACTACGACGCCGCCTTCGAGCAGGCGTTCGACCTCATCGAGGACGAACTCGACGCCGACCCCGACGGCGAGGTCTGGGTGAACATCGCGTCGATGCCTCGCACCGTCTCGTTCGCGTTCGCTATCGCCGCCCACTCCATCATGGTCGAACGCCCCGAGGACCGCGAACGCATCCACACCTACTATACCGCCCCCGAGAAGTACCTCGAAACCGAACTCGCGGAGGAACTGCGCGCGAGCGCGGACCTCCTCGAAGCCGTCGCGGACGGCGACGTCGACGCCGACGAGGTGCGCGACCAACTCGCGGACGCCCGCGACCTCCTCGCGGAGTTCGACGAACGCGGCACCACCATCGGCGCGAAGGAAATCGACGGCAGCCACGTCGTCGAACTCCCCGTCGCCTCCTTCTCGAACGTCAAGCCCTTCGAGGAACTCATCCTGTTCACGCTCGGCGACCACGGCGAGTTCGACTCCGTCAGCGACCTCGCGAAGACGCTCGCCGCGGAACTCAACGAGGAGTACACGGACAGTTTCCGGTCGAAGGTCACCTACACCGTCGACAAACTCGGCCCCGGTGGCAAGGGGTACGTCGAGCGCGAGGAACACGGGAAGTCGTATCGCACGCGACTGTCTCGCATCGGCGAGCTCTGGGTGCGCGCTCACGAAAACGACGACTAGCGCTGGTGGCTCGTTTGGTTACTGCTCTCGACGACGGTGTTCACTCCTCCTGAAAGCCCTCGGGCGTCTGCGGTCCCGCCGCTCGCTGCGCGCTTCGTTCGCTTCGCTCACTACAGTGCTTGCGTCGCGGGGGTTCCCGCAGCCGCCCTCGCCCTTTCAATCCGCCAGGTGGCCGGCAAACAGGGAGCTACAGGCCAAATCCAACGTGATTCTCCGGGGCCGAAATCGGACTTTTCGGCGGGTCCTCGGGGAGTTCGGGGTCGTTGTAGGCGCCGGGCGCGACGTCGTTCGGGCCGGCGGGGTAGAAGAGGCTCGCGAGTTCCTGAATCTGACCGCGGCCGACCGAGAGTTCGAACTGGCCGCCGCCGTAGAGCGCGACGTCGTGTTCGAACGCCCAGTCGAGGGTCTCGAAGAGGGATTCGAGCGTGCCGAATCGCGAGGGCTTGACGTTCAGCCAACGCACGTCGAAGGGCGTGTCGAGCACGTCGTCGAGGCCGTGAATCGGGGCGTCCCACGCGACGCGCTCGGCGTGGCCGGCGACGACGTCGCGGGTGGCGTCCGTGACCGCGGGGTCCTCGACAGTGGCGTCGGGGAACGTTTCGAAGACGCGCTCGTAGAGGTCGGGGTCCGGGGACTGGTCGACGTCGGTGCCCTCGTAGTGTCCCTTCAGGTCGAACACGCGGACGGCGTCGGTGTCGGCGAGGTACTCGAAGGTCTTGTCGGGCCAGTCGCTCGTGGGGTCGAGTTTGAGTTCGGCGTCCGGGTACCGAGCGAGCAGCGTCTCCACGCGCTCGGTGTCGCCGTCGGGGAGGCGGCTGCTGACGACGAAGCGCACCGGGTCGAACGCGCGGTCGAGGCGGTCCGCGAGCGTCTCGCCCGCCTGCCGGAGCGCGAGGTCGAGCGCGGCGGCCTCGAACCCCCAGCGGCGGTAGTTCCGGAAGGCGTCGCGCTCGGGGTCGTCCGCGGGCCAGAGGTCCGTGTCGTCGAGCGCCGCGGAGAACTCCGCGAACGTGTACTCGCCCGCGAGGTCGAACGCCGCTCCGTCGGTCGTGGCTTCTTCGTGTTCTCGGAGCGCGTCGTGGTGGGCGGTCTCGTAGGTGACGTCCTCGCCGCGGCCCGTCTCGTCGACACCGGAGAGCGCGACGACGGTGGTGGCGCGCGTGAACGCCGGCGTCTCGCGCTCTACGCGGTCGAGACTGACGGACTCGACTGTCAGGGGGAGGTCGGCAATCGCGTCGTACACGGGCGCACAGAGGGCGGCGGAACGGAAAAACCGGGCGGCGGTCAGTCGGCGACCCGGTTCTCCAGCGTCTTCACGCGCGTCGACAGCGCGAGGAACGTCGCCAGCAGCGTGAGCACCACTGCGCCGGCCGCCGCGGTGTCGTGGGCGGGAATCGTGTGGCCCAGTCCGGCGACGACCTCCGCGCGGAGGAGCGTGTGGTGGGGGCCGCCCGCGACGGCGACGAAGTAGTCGACAATATCGTTGAAGCCGTACCACACCGCCGCGACGGCGACGGCGCCGACCGAGAATCGCGCGTAGCGGTGAATCACGAACGCCTCGACGGCCATCCCGAGGTGGCTCAACACGAGGAACCAGTACATCACCCACCAGAGGTCGCCCTGTCCGTTGACGACCAGTTGGACGAACGGCGTCCACAGCCCGAGTTTGATGCAGCCGAAGAACGCCAGCGCGTGCAGCCAGTCGGCGTCGAAATCGAGCTTGTACGCGGCCAGCGACAGCCCGATGAACAGCGTCGCCACGGGACTGTCCGGGACGACCGGCCACGCCACCAGCGGCGTCCCCTCGAACTGCACGCGGTAGTACCAGAACCCGAACGCGGTGCCCGCGAGGTTGATTGCGACGATGACCCACGCCAACCGGAGCGCGACATCCTCCAGCCAGTCGGGTAGCGGCGCGAGATACCACGGGAGGTCCGACCGGGACGGCAGCGACATGTCTGGGGGGTCGCGGGACCGCCGCATAGCTCTGACGGAAGCGGGCCGCCTACCGACCGAACAGCCGCTGGAGGAGGCCGCGGTCGGTCGCGCGCTCGGCGAGAATCATCGAGGTTTCGACATCCTGCACGATGTCGTAGTGGAGGGCGTTCCGGGCGAGGCGCGCGAGCAGTCCCTGTGAGGTCGCACCGATCAACAGCAGCGTGTGGTCGCCGCACTCGCCGGCGATTGCGGACTCGACGTCCCCCGAGTCGTCGACGCGCAACGTCGCGTCTTCGAGGTCGTGTTCGGCCGCCCAGTCGGCGAGGAACCGCTCGCCGGCCTCGTGGTCGTCGGGGCTGTCGACGACGCGCAGGAGCGTGACCTCCGACCCGGCGGTCTGGCGGAGCGTGCGCGCGACCTCCGCGTTCAGGTCGGCGTGGGGGTTGTCCACGACCGGGAGCAAGATGCGGGAGGCGTCGAGCCCGCGGTCCCTGAACACGAGCACGTCCGACGGCAGCCGGTTCGTGAGTTCGTCCAGCGGGCGCTCCGCGCGGCCGTTCGACCAGAGGCGGTCGTCGCCCCACCCCATCACCATGAGGTCGGCGCGCTTGCGCTTCGCGGCGTCGAATAGCTCCTCGAACGAGCGGTGCGAGACCACGGTCGACGTCTCGCAGGGGACGTCGTAGCCCGCGGCCAACTCGCGGATGTCGGACATCAGGTCGTCGGAGTTCTCGACGATACGCTCGTGCTGGTCGACCCGGTAGCCGCCGGGGGTCCGGTCGGGCATCTGGACGATGTGGACGACGTGGACGGACGCGCCGGGCTTCTGACTGGCGAGCGTGCACGCCAACTCCACGAGGTTGGTCTCCGTGCGCGGGTTCGATATCGGGACGACGATGCGGTACTCGTCGGCCTCCGCGAGCGCGCCCTCGGTGTGGTCGATGAGGGGGACGTACGAGCGACCGACGAGCCCACCGAACAGCCACTCGCGGACGGAGAGCTGGCGGTCAGCGCCCTCGAAGCGCGCCGAGGCGAGGCGGTGTTCGGTCGTCTGGAAGTAGTTGACGACGGTGACGAGCAGGACGCCGCCGACGGTGTTCCCGAGCAACACGGGAAGCACGAACTCCCAGAGGCCGGTCGTAACCGACAGCGACCCCCGGAGGACGAGGTACGTCATCTCCGTGAACGAGACGACGGAGTGGTAGAGTCCGCCGAGCGGAATCGCGAGGAACGCCACGTAGACCACGACGATTCGGGAGATAGTGTCCCGGGCGGCGTACTCCACCCAGACGACGCCGGCGACGACCAGTCCCGCGAACGCGGCCTTCGAGAACAGGTCCCACCACGGCGTCGCAACGCCCTTCTGCCCGAGGTACATCGCGACTTCGGCGGCCTCCGGGGAGATGACGCCGCCGAACGCGAGCGCGGCCGCGCCGAGCGCGCCGCCGAGGAAGTTCCCCGCGAGCACGACCGTCCAGTTGCGCAACAGCGCGGGGATGCTCGCGAGGCGTTCCAGCGTCAGCGCGACCGGCGGGAGCGTGTTCTCGGTGTAGAGCTGGTAGCCGCCGATGATGATGTAGATGAAGCCGAGCGGGTACAACAGCGCGCTCAGCACGGGGTCGCCGCCGGTCGTGGCGGTCAGCGAGACGTACAGCATGAACGTGATGGTGATGGCGAAGCCGGCCGCGAGCGCGCTGAAGAACAACTCGCGGCTGCCCGAGGTGATCTCCTCGTCGGCGGCCGCGATGATGCGCTGGAAGATTTCGTTGGACGTGAAGCGGTCGCGGACGACCGAACCGACCGCGGGCGCGCCGCTGCGAGAGCGCTCGATGGCCTCCCGGACGGACTCCTCGGGGTCGGGTGCGTCCGCCGAAGTCGAACCGCCGCCCGGCTCTCGCTTCGGTGGACGGGCGTCGGGCGCGGACGGCGCGTCCGAATCGTCTCTGTCAGTCATTATCGGAGCGTTGGCTGGGGCTCCCTAATCGTTTGCCATCGGGGTGGCGCGACCCGGTCGTTCCGCAACCAACCCAATTAAGCGGCGGCGCCCGCAACACCCTCGTATGGCTACCGAGACCGACCTGGAGGACTTGCGGCGCGGCAGCGACCTCGTGAAACGCGGGTTCGCGAAGATGCAGAAGGGCGGCGTCATCATGGACGTGGTGAACGCCGAGCAGGCCAAGATTGCGGAGGAAGCCGGCGCGGTCGCCGTGATGTCTCTGGAAGCGGTGCCGGCGGACATCCGCAAGCGCGGCGGCGTCGCGCGGATGGCCGACCCCGCGGACGTCGAGGAGATTATCGACGCGGTCTCCATCCCGGTGATGGGGAAGTCCCGCATCGGCCACACGAAGGAAGCCGAGATTCTGGAGGCCGTCGGCGTGGACATGATAGACGAGTCCGAGGTGCTGACGCCCGCCGACGACAAGTACCACATCGACAAGCGCGAGTTCACGTCGCCGTTCGTCTGCGGCGCGCGCAACCTCGGCGAGGCGCTCCGGCGCATCGACGAGGGCGCGGCGATGATTCGCACGAAGGGCGAGGCCGGCACGGGCGACGTGAACCAGGCCGTCCACCACCAGCGCACCATCAAGGGCGCCATCCGCGAGCTCGAGGGGATGACCCACGAGGAGCGCGAGCACTACGCCCGCGACATCGAGGCGCCCGCCGACCTCGTCCACGAGACCGCCGAGATGGGGCGGCTGCCGGTCGTGAACTTCGCGGCGGGCGGCATCGCGACGCCCGCCGACGCGGCGCTGATGATGCACCACGAGTGCGACGGCATCTTCGTCGGCTCCGGTATCTTCGGCGCGGAGGACCCCGAGTCGATGGGCCGCGCCATCGTCGACGCCGTGAACAACTGGGACGACCCCGAGCGCCTCGCCGAGATTTCGTCGAACATCGGCTCTGGCATGAAGGGCGAGGCGAACGCCGACCTCCCCGAAGAAGAGAAACTGCAGGACCGCGGCAACTAAGCGTCGCTCTCGTTTTTGCAGCCGTCGGCGGCAACCACAGCCTGCCGAGCAGCCGCTATCGGGTGGGACTGAAAGGGGCGGCGCGCTCCGGGAAGCACGCCGAAGCAAGCACCGCAGCGGAGCGAGGAGCGCAGCGAGGCGCGCAACTGGAGCGCGCCGGGGCTTTCGAAAACGCGTCGTCTGCCGCCTGTGGGTTGGTTTCGCTCGAGCGAACTAGAAGCCGCCGTAGCGGATGTACACCATCGTGGCGACGACGGCCAACTGGAAGACGCCTTGAATCCCGCCGAGTTTGGCGTTTCGCATCCCGATGTCGGCGATGACTTCGGTGTCGGGGTTCTCGGAGGTCATCTGCTGGTACATCCGGACTTCGCCGGGCATCAACACCCCGAACCCGAGAACGTTGAGGACGGCGACGATGGCGAGCGCGACGACGAAGACGGGTTCGGTCCAGCCGAAGTCTGGCAGCGTCACGGCGAGGTAGCCGAGGCTGACGGCGAGCGCGGCGCCGAACCACGCCTGCCAGCGCCAGTCGCCGAACGCGTCGAACTCCCAGCCGACGAGCAGCAGCGTCGGGACGAGCGCGACGAACGTGAAGATGGCGAGCCAGACGTGGGCGTGCTCGAAGAGGCCGGGGAGGCGGAGCGCGAGCGTGATGCCGCCGGCGATGGTGACCGTGGCGAGCGACGGCAACAGGAACGACGTCTTCGGGGTGAGTCGTTCGAAGAAGTTGGCGCGCTGTTCGACGTCGAGGCCGCCGAGAACGGGGCCGAGGACGACGGCCATGAAGACGTCGATACCGGTCCAGAGGACGCCCGCCATGACGTGGACGTACGTGTGGTGGATGACGTCGGCGAACGTGGTGGCGTACACGAGCGCGAGCAGGGAGACGCCGACGACGCCGACGGCGAACGCGGGGTTCGCGCGGACGGCGAGGCCGCGGACGATTTCGCGGACGCTCATTCGTCCACCGCGGGGAACCCGCGAGTCGGGAGTCTGTCCGTGCCGAGTGCAGCCTGTCGGTGTTGCACACCATCCACGTTTCAATTCCATATCATAACTGTTACGCACGCCACGATGGGGCGTGGTGAGCGCGCGCACGCCGCGGACCATCGACGAATGTCCGGTTTTGCCCCCGAATCGGCGTTCGAGGCGAACGTTCGGACATTCATGGATATAGTGTGGGTAATCCTCCTAATATTTCCTTTGACGTACTGCTGTCTTGCGGTTCTCTGCTTCTACAGGAACGACGATGACAAATCTCGCCGCGCAAAATTCTGTCCAGGGGAAACACGTAAATGGTCGGCGCCCTGCGAGAGTGGTACGATGTCTCACAACGAGGCGCCCGGTGCAAGTCCGGGGGAACGGGTTCTTCCAGGGCACATTAGCCCAACGTAATGAATTCGAGACGGTACGAATCTTCGACACCACGCTGCGTGACGGCGAGCAGACGCCACGGACCTCCTTCAGCTACGAGGACAAGCGCGCCATAGCGGCCGCGCTCGACGACGCGAACGTCGACGTCATCGAGGCCGGGTTCCCGGCCAACAGCGAACAGGAGGCCAAGGCGGTCGCCGACATCGCCGCTTCGACAGACGCGACCACGTGCGGGCTCGCCCGCGTCGTGGAGTCCGACGTCGAAGCCGCTGTGGACGCCGGCGTGGGGATGATCCACGTCTTCGCGTCCACCAGCGACGTGCAGATCGAAGACTCGATGCACAGCACACGCGAGGACGTCGTCGCGCGCTCGGTCGCCGCGGTCGAGCAGGCCGCCGAATCCGGCGCCGAAGTGATGTTCTCGCCGATGGACGCCACGCGGACGGACCCCGAGTTCCTCGCGGAAATCGTCGAAGCGGTCGACGAGGTCGGGGTCGACTGGATCAACATCCCCGACACCTGCGGCGTCGGGACGCCCAAGCGGTTCGGCGAACTCGTCGAGTTCGTCGGCCAGCACACCGACGCCCGCATCGACGTGCACACGCACGACGACTTCGGGTTGGCGACCGCCAACGCCCTGACGGGCGTGGAGTACGGCGCCGACCAGATGCAGGTGTCGGTCAACGGCATCGGCGAGCGCGCCGGTAACGCCGCCTTCGAAGAGGTGGTGATGGCCGCCGAGAGTCTCTACGGTGCCGACACGGGAGTCGACACGACCGCTATCACGGACCTCTCGAAGCTGGTCTCCGAGCGGTCGTCGGTCCCGGTCCCGGTGAACAAGCCCGTGGTCGGCGCGCACGCGTTCGCCCACGAGTCGGGTATCCACGCGGCTGGCGTCATCGAGAACAGCGAGACGTTCGAACCGGGCGTGATGACGCCCGAGATGGTCGGCGCCGAGCGTGAAGTCGTGCTCGGGAAGCACACGGGCACGCACGCCGTCCGCGACCACCTCGAAGACGCGGGATTCGACCCGACGGACGAGGAGGTACGCGAGGTCACGAAGAAGGTGAAAGCCCACGCCGGCGACGACGAAGTCGTCACCGATGCCGTCCTCCGCGCGTTCGCGGGCGAGGTCGGTATCGACCGGGAGACGGAGGAGGTGAAGGCGTAATGTCTCCCGGCAGGTATTGCGCGCCCAGCAACGGCTTTATTCGTCGAGCCCGACTGTCGGGCTACGATGCTGTCCGACGCCACACGCGCGGTCTTTCTCGCGGACAGCGGTGCGATTGTCGGTATTGTAGGGGCGTAAGCTCCCCTACTATCACTTCTCTGCGAACCGACCGGACCAACCGACCACCGACAGCCACCGCAGCATCCGCCATGACACAGTCCACACACGACGCGACACAGCGGGAGGGGTATCGATGACAGACCACGGCGCAGTGACCGAACCCGGCGACGCCGAGCCGGACGCCGACAGCGAGGCCGCCGAGCCGACTGACGCCGCCGACGGTGACGCGACGAAGCGAACGGGCGCGGAGTCCGTCATCGCGTCGCTGGAAACCGCGGGCGTCGAGACGGTGTTCGGCGTGCAGGGCGGCGCCATCATGCCCGTCTACGACGCGCTGTACGACTCCGAGCTACGCCACGTCACGATGGCGCACGAGCAGGGCGCCGCGCACGCAGCGGACGCCTACGGCGCCGTCACGGGCGACCCCGGTATCTGTATGGCGACGTCCGGCCCGGGCGCGACGAACCTCGTGACCGGGCTCGCGGACGCCGACATGGACTCGGAGCCGGTTGTCGCGCTCACCGGGCAGGTCCCCACGGACCTCGTCGGGAACGACGCGTTCCAGGAGACCGACACCGTGGGCGTGACGACCCCGATTACGAAGTCGAACTACTTCGCGTCCAGCCCCGACAGCGTCGGCGAGGACGTCAGCACCGCGTTCGCGCTCGCGAACCACGGCCGACAGGGGCCGACGGTCGTCGACCTGCCGAAGGACGTCACGACCGGCGAGACCGAGGTCGACCCCGTCGAGCCGGAAGTTCCGGGCACCGTCGACGTGCAGACGCACGCCGACGACGAGAAGGTCGCGGCCGCCGCGCAGACGCTCGTGGACGCCGACGAACCCGTGATTCTGGCGGGCGGCGGCGTCGTCAAAGGCGACGCCACCGAGGAGCTGTACGCGTTCGCGACCGAGCACGAAATTCCGGTCGTGACGACGATGCCGGGCATCGGCGCGTTCCCCGAGGACCACGACCTCGCCCTGGAGATGGCGGGGATGCACGGCACCGGCTACGCGAACATGGCCATCACGCTGACCGACTGCCTGCTGGCAATCGGCACGCGCTTCGACGACCGCCTGACCGGCGGCGTCGACTCGTTCGCGCCGGACGCGACGGTCGTCCACGTCGACATCGACCCCGCCGAGATTTCGAAGAACGTCGAAGCCGACCACCCGCTGGTCGGCGACGCTGGCACCGTCCTCGACCAACTGGACGAGGCGATGCCTGGGTCGCCCGAGACCGATGACTGGGTGGCGCAGTGCCGCGAGTGGTACCGAGAGTACCCGTTGGACTACGCGGCGCCCGAGGACGAACCGGTGAAGCCCCAGTACGTCGTCGAGGCCGTCGACGAGGCGACCGACGACGACACCGTGGTCACGACCGGCGTCGGCCAACACCAGATGTGGGCCTGCCAGTACTGGACGTACACGGAGCCGCGGACGTGGGTGTCCTCCCACGGCCTCGGCGCGATGGGGTACGGGCTGCCGTCGGCTATCGGCGCGCGCGTCGCCGCCGACGACGACCAGTCCGTCGTCTGCTTCGACGGCGACGGCTCGTTCATGATGACGTGTCAGGAACTCGTCGTCGCGGTCCGCGAGCAGATGGACATCACCGTGTTCGTGTTGAACAACGAAGCCATCGGGATGGTCCGCCAGTGGCAGGACGCCTTCTTCGAGGGGCGCCGGATGGCCTCCGAGTACCCGTGGGTGCCGAAGTTCGACACGCTCGCGGAGGCGTTCGGTGCGGACGGCTTCCGCATCGAGGACTACGACGACGCCCCCGGCGTCATCGAGGACGCGCTCGCCACCGACGGCCCCGCCGTCGTCGATGTCTACATCGACCCGACCGAGGACGTCTACCCGATGGTTCCGTCGGGCGGTGACAACGGCCAGTTCGCGCTCACGGGTGACCACCTATGAGCGAGCGAGACGCCGACGCAGAGGGGCTGCCCGGCCCCGCTCCGGAGGACCGTCGACGACCGACGGGGCGCCGGAGTTCGCAGGGCATCCGCATCGACCCCGAAGCGGAAGCCGAGCATCCGCCGCGGCGCACCGTCATCTCCGCGCTCGTCGAACACGAGCCGGGCGTGCTCGCGCGCGTGTCCGGGCTGTTCAGCCGGCGGCAGTTCAACATCGAGTCGCTGACCGTCGCTGACACCCAGAACGACGACTGGGCGCGAATCACCGTCGTCGTCGAGGAGCCCGACCCCGGCATCGACCAAGTCGAGAAGCAACTGGAGAAAGTCGTCCCGGTCATCCACGTCCGCGAACTCGAGACCGACGCGGTGACCCGCGAGCTCGTGGTGGTGAAAGTCGACGCCGACCGCCCCCACGAGGTCCACGCGATTACGGAGATGTACAACGGCAAGACCCTCGACGCCGGCCCGCGCACGATCACGGTCGAGCTGACGGGAGACGAGCAGAAGATAAACGACGCCATCGACGCCTACCGGCAGTTCGGCATCCGGGAGATTGCCCGGACCGGACAGACGGCGCTGGCGCGTGGCGAAACCAAGACAGCAGTCGTTCCAGACCACCTCAAATGACAGCAGAAGACGCAGACTTCACGCAGCCAGTGTACCGCGAATCGGATGTCGACCGCGACTATATCGACGACAAGACCGTCGCCGTACTCGGGTACGGCAGTCAGGGCCACGCCCACGCCCAGAACCTCGACGACAGCGGGGTCGACGTGGTCGTCGGCCTCCGAAAGAGTTCCTCGTCGCGGTCGGCGGCGGAAGCCGACGGATTGCGCGTCGAGACCCCGAAGCAGGCCGCTCGGGAGGGAGATGTCGTCGTCGTGCTCGTCCCCGACACCGTGCAGCCGTCCGTGTTCGAGACCATCGAGCCGGAACTGGAGGCCGGCGACACGCTCCAGTTCGCACACGGGTTCAACATCCACTACGGCCAAATTGAGCCGCCGGCGGACGTCGACGTGACGATGATCGCGCCGAAGTCCCCCGGCCACCTCGTGCGCCGGAACTACGAGGCCGACGAGGGCACGCCCGCGCTGCTGGCGGTCTACCAGGACGCCACCGGCGACGCTCGCGACGAAGCGCTGGCGTACGCCGACGGCATCGGCTGCACTCGCGCCGGCGTCCTCGAAACGTCGTTCCAGGAGGAGACCGAGTCCGACCTGTTCGGCGAGCAGGCCGTCCTCTGCGGCGGCGTCACCAGCCTCGTCAAGCACGGCTACGAGACGCTCGTCGACAACGGCTACAGCCCCGAGATGGCGTACTTCGAGGTGCTGAACGAGCTCAAACTCATCGTCGATCTGATGTACGAGGGCGGCAACACCGAGATGTGGGATTCGGTCTCTGACACCGCCGAGTACGGCGGGCTGACTCGCGGCGACGAAATCGTCGACGACGACGTCCGGGAGAACATGGAGGAGGTCCTCGAAGAGGTGCAGAACGGCGAGTTCGCTCGCGAGTGGATTGCGGAGAATCAGGCGGGCCGGCCGTCCTACCGCCAGCGCCGTCAGGCCGAGCAGAACCACGACATCGAGGACGTCGGCGAGCGCCTTCGCGGACTGTTCGCGTGGGCCGACGACGAAGACGAGAGCACCCAAGAAGCGGAGGTGTCCGCGGATGACTGAGCAGACGCTCGCGGACGTCAGCCAGCGCAACCCCGACGCGCCCGACGGCGTCGGCTCCGTGTTCCGACGTGGGCCTGTGGTCGCCGCCGACGGGGGTAAGCGTGCGGCCGAAGGACAGACGATGAAGGACGTCGACCAGACGCCCCCGACCGAGGACGACAGCGCAAACTCGGTCTGGGAGCGCGGCGGCGAACCCGTAGCTGACGAGGACGACGATGAGTGAGGGGACACTGTACGACAAGGTCTGGGACCGGCACACGGTAACCGAGCTTCCGACGGGACAGACGCAACTGTTCGTCGGCCTCCACCTCATCCACGAGGTGACGAGCCCGCAGGCGTTCGGGATGCTGAAAGAGCGCGACCTCGATGTCGCGTACCCCGAGCGCACGTACGCCACCGTCGACCACATCGTCCCGACAGCCGACCAGTCGCGGCCGTACAGCGACGACGCGGCCGAGCAGATGATGAGCGAACTGGAGGAGAACGTGCGCGCCGCGAACATCGAGTTCGCGGACCCGACGACGGGCCGGCAGGGCATCGTCCACGTGGTCGGCCCGGAGCAGGGACTCACTCAGCCCGGGATGACCATCGTCTGCGGGGACTCCCACACGGCGACGCACGGCGCGTTCGGCGCGCTCGCGTTCGGCATCGGCACCTCCCAGATTCGGGACGTGCTGGCGACCGGCTGTGTCGCCATGGAGAAACAGAAGGTGCGCCGCATCGAGGTCACCGGCGAACTCGACGACGGCGTGACCCCGAAGGACGTCATCCTCCAGGTCATCCGGAAGCTCGGCACCGACGGCGGCGTCGGCTACGTCTACGAGTACGGCGGCGAGGCCATCGAGGACATGGACATGGCCGGCCGCATGAGCATCTGCAACATGTCCATCGAGGGCGGCGCTCGCGCGGGCTACGTCAACCCCGACGAGACCACCTACGAGTACCTGAAGGGCCGCGACCGCGTCCCGGACGACGAGGAGTTCGAGGAGCTGAAGGCGTACTGGGAGTCCATCGCGTCGGACGCCGACGCCGAGTACGACGACGTCGTGGAAATCGACGGCGACGCGCTCGAACCCACGGTCACGTGGGGGACGACGCCCGGACAGGGTATCGGCATCTCCGAGGAGATTCCCGCGCCCGAGGACCTGCCCGCAGACAAGGAAGACAGCGCTCGCGCCGCGCAGGAACACATGGACGTCCAGCCCGGCGACACGATGGCGGGCTACCCCGTCGACGTCGCGTTCCTCGGCAGTTGTACGAACGCGCGCCTGCCGGACCTCCGGGAGGCCGCCGAGGTCGTGAAGGGCCACGAGGTCCACGACTCCGTGCGCGCGATGGTCGTGCCGGGCAGCCAGCGCGTCAAAGCCGCCGCCGAAGCCGAGGGCCTCGACGAGGTGTTCGAGGACGCCGGCTTCGACTGGCGCGGCGCCGGCTGTTCGATGTGTCTCGGCATGAACGAGGACCAGCTCGTCGGCGACGAGCGCTGTGCCTCCTCGTCGAACCGGAACTTCGTCGGCCGACAGGGCTCGAAGGACGGCCGCACCGTCCTGATGAGTCCGCCGATGGTCGCCGCCGCGGCGATTACCGGCGAGGTCACGGACGTGCGTGAACTGGAGCGCTTCGAGGAGGTGCGCGCATGAGCGACACCGAATCCGGACCCGCGGAGACCGTCGAGCGCGTCTCGGGGACGGCTGTTCCCGTACGCGGGAACGACATCGACACGGACCAGATTATCCCCGCGCGGTTCATGAAGGTCGTCACGTTCGACGGCCTCGGCGAGTTCGCGTTCTTCGACGTGCGATTCGACGACGACGACAACCCCAAGGAGCACCCGTTCAACGAGGACCACTTCCAGGGCGCGTCAGTGCTGGCTGTGAACTCGAACTTCGGCTGTGGCTCCTCCCGCGAGCACGCGCCGCAGGCGCTGATGCGGTGGGGCATCGACGCCATCGTCGGCGAGTCGTTCGCCGAGATTTTCGCGGGGAACTGCCTCGCGCTCGGCATCCCCACGGTCACGGCCTCGCAGGAGGACATCGAAGCCCTGCAGGACTACATCGATGCCAACCCCGACGAGGAAATCGACGTGGACGTGGTGAACGAGGAAGTCCGGTACGGCGACACGACCATCGACGCGGAAGTCGACGACGCGCAGCGGCGCGCGCTCGTCGACGGCGTCTGGGACACGACCGCGCTGATGGGGGCGAACGCCGACACCGTGCGTGAAACAGCCGAGAGCCTCCCCTACACGAATGTCTGAGGAGATCGCGGTCATCCCCGGCGACGGCATCGGTCAGGAGGTCGTCCCAGTCGCGGTGGACGTCCTCGACGCAGTCGGTGACTTCGAGTTCGTCCACGCCGACGCCGGCGACGCGGTGAAAGCCGAGACCGGCACGCCGCTGCCGGCGGAGACCCGCGAAGCGGTCGAGGCCGCGGACGCGACGCTGTTCGGCGCGGCCGGCGAGACCGCCGCGGACGTCATCCTGCCGCTGCGCTCCGCGGTCGAGTCGTTCGTGAACATCCGTCCCGCTCGCGCGTACCCAGGCGTGGATGCGCTCCGCCCGGAGACTGACGTGGTGTTCCTCCGGGAGAACACGGAGGGCGTCTACGCGGGCCACGAGGACGACCTCAGCGACGACCTCTCGACGCTCACGCGCGTCGTCACGTCGTCGGCGTCCCGACGGCTCGCGGAGTTCGCCTGCGAGTTCGTCGAGGCGGGCCGCGGCCCCGAGGGCACCGAGGGATTCACGGTCGCCCACAAGGCGAACGTGATGCGGAAGACGGACGGTCGCTTCCGCGACGCCGTCGTCTCCACCGCCGCCGAGCACGGCGTCGAGACCGACGAGGAACTGATGGACGCGTTCGCGACGCGCCTGCCGCTGTACCCCGACGACTACGACGTGGTCGTCTGTCCGAACCTCGCGGGCGACGTGCTCTCGGACCTCGCGGCCGGCCTCGTCGGCGGCCTCGGTCTGCTGCCGTCGGCGAACGTCGGCGAGGAGCGCGGCCTCTTCGAGCCCGTCCACGGCACCGCGCCGGACATCGCGGGCGAGGGCGTCGCCAACCCCGGCGCGACCGTGCTGTCGGCGGCGATGCTGCTGGAGTTCCTCGGCTACGACGAGGACGGCCAGCGCGTCCGCGACGCCGTGGAGGGCGTGCTCGCGGACGGCCCGCGAACGCCCGACCTCGGCGGTGACGCCACCACCGAGCAGGTCGGCGACGCGATTCTCGACCGCCTGTAAGCGCCCGCGACCGCGGTCTTCGACTTCTCGCACACGACGTCTCCCAGAGTGACGACTGCCGAGCCATTTGGAACGCGAACACCGCCGAAGAGGAGGCACCGGGTCCCCGCCTAGCAGCGGTGGCGGTGCTCGGCCGGCACGTCGACACCGACCTCGTCGCCGACCGCCGGGGGTGCGTCGGTGAACGCCTCGACGGTCGCGTCGTCAAGCGACAGCGTCACGCGGTAGGTGGCGTCCTCGCGGACGACGCGCTCGACAGTAGCGCGGAGTCCAACCGTGGCGTCCTCGTGGAGTTCGACGTGTTCGGGGCGGAACGCGACGTGGTTGTCCTCGCTGGCGCCGTCGAGACCGCTGGCAAGCGAGGGGACAGCAGTCACGGGAATGACGTTCGCGCCGGTGAAGGCCGCGACCAGCGGCGATGCTGGCTGCTCGAACACGTCCGCTGGCGTGCCGGTCTGGACGACTTCGCCATCGTTCATCACGACGATGCGGTCGGCGAGCGCTCGCGCGGTCGTCCGGTCGTGGGTGACGTAGACGGCAGTCACGTCCGCGAGAACGTCCGCGAGGTCGTCTCGCAGCGACTGGCGCGTCGGCACGTCGAGCGCGGCCAGCGGTTCGTCCAGCAGGAGGACTTCGGGGTCGACGGCCAGCGAGCGCGCGAGCGCGACGCGTTGCTTCTCGCCGCCGGAGAGCGTCGGCGGCGAGCGCTCCGAGAGGTCGCCGACGCCCATCGAGTCGAGGAGGTCGTCGGGGTTCGGGAGCGGGGCGTTCGCTCCGTCTTCGGCCGCCGGTTCGGGGTTCTCCGTTCCCTCCTCGGTTGCTGATTCTGCGTTACTGCGGTCGGCCACGGGGCGGTCGCTGTACCGCTGGCCGAACGCGACGTTCTCGCGGACGGTCCGGTGGGGGAACAGCGCGTAGTCCTGGAACACGAACCCGAACCCGCGGTCCTGCGGCGCGCGGTCCTGAATCTGCTCGCCGTCGAGGCTCACCCGGCCGTCGTGTGCGTGGAACCCCGCGACCGTCTCCAACAGCAGCGTTTTCCCGCTGCCACTCGGACCGAGGACGACCACCGTCTCGCCGGTCTCGACGTCGACGTCGGCGTCGACCGTGAACGGCTCCGCGCCGTCGGCCGCGAACGTCGCGGTGATGTCGGCGGACAGCCCCATTAGGGCATCCCCCCCGCTGCGGAGTCGTCAGTCAGGTACCGCAGAATCAGGAAGACGACCGCCGAGACCGCCAACAGCAGGAACGCGACCGCGCCGCTCTCTTCGAGGCCGCCCTGCAGGTAGGTGTTGTAGACGAACACGGGCGCGTGCTGGGCGGTCACGCGCTCGCCGGCCGGGAGGTAGAAGAACTCAACGCTGTAGGCGACGACGGCGACCGCGCCGAACTCGGAGACGGCCCGCGCCCACGCGAGGAGTCCACCGGTTATCATGCCGCGGGCGGCCAGCGGGCCGGTGACCCGCCGGAACGTCTGGAAGCGGTTCGCGCCGTGAACCTGGGCGGCGTACTCCAGTCGGTCGTCGATGGCTTCGAACGCTTCCCGGGTCGCGTTGACGGCGTACGGCGCGGAGACGAACGTCATCGCCAACACCATCCCGGTCATCGTGCCGAGCACCGAGAGCCCGGGGAAGGCCCCGTCCTGCCCGAAGCCGAAGAGGATGATGATGCCCGCGACGCTGTGCGGGACGACCAGCGGGAGGTCGACGAGGCTCTCCACGAGCGGCTGCCCGGGGAAGCCTTCCGCCAGCAGGTGCGCCAGCGGGACGCCGAACGCGAGACTGAACACCGCAGCCAGCAACGGGCCGTAGACGCCCAGATACAGCACGCGGTGGACGTCGGGGTCGAGTGCTTTCTCGACGACGAGGCCGGGCTGTTGGCGCGCGACGAACAGGGAGACGGGGAGTCCGAGGGCGACGAGCAGGATGCTGCCGGCGGTCGCGGTGGCGACCGCGAACGAGTCGCGAGTCAGCGCGTACGCGGTGACGGCCGTGCTGCCGACGACGAAGTACGCGTACAGCGTCGGTCGGTCGAAGGCGTACGCGGCCGCGAACACGGCCGCTTGGACGGCGAGGAACCCCGCGACCAGCGGCGCGCGACCGAGCCGGTCGAGGCCGCGACTCGTCTCAGACCCGGTACTCATGCTGGCTACTCGTGAGTGGGTGCATTAGTTAACTCGGGTGGTAGCGGCGGCTACAGCTGGAGCGGACCGAGGTTCTCCTGCGCGCTGGCGACGTCCATCACGCGGTCCGGGACGGCGTCCTCGCTGGACGCCGGAACCACGACGGGGTCGACCGGTACCAGCCCCTGCTCTTCGAGGATGGTGCGGCCGGGTTCGGTAGCGAAGTACTCGACCCACTGCGCGCCGCGGCCGGGCGATTCGGCGACGCTCGGTACGGTGAGCCCGTACGCGATGGGCGCACCGGTGAACGTCCCGGAGCCGGTCTCGACTTCTGCTTTCGCGTAGTGTTGGGCGTACTCGCTGGTCGCCTGCGAGAGGTCGACTTCCGGCTGGAGGTCGATGAACGGGAGCCCGGAGGTCGCGGAGATGGACTGGTAGTAGAAGACGTAGTCCAGTTCGCCGGACTCCAGTTGGCCTTCGAGGTTCGTCTCGGTGCCCGTCGGCACGACGGAGTTCTCGCGGAGCGCCTCGTAGGTGGCTTGGTCGTAGAGGCGTTCGCCCTCGAACTCCTCGGCGCCGAGCTGCTGGGTCATCACCGCGCGGTAGCCGCCGGGGTCGACGGCGGGGTCGGAGTGCCCGATGGTGACGTCGTCGCGCGTGAGGACTTCCCACCAGTTGTCCTTCGAAATCTCGTCGGCGCCCGGGGAGTCCTCGCGGTACTGAATCGACATCGAGTTCGTCGTGAAGATGGCGTACCAGTCGCCGAAGTCGGGCACGATGCGGTCGCGGATGAGTCGGAAGTCCGAGACGCCGAGAACGTCCGCGGACCGTCCCTGCTGGGTGATCTTCTGCGTGGACGCCACCGACCCCTGCGCCTCGCGCGTGACGTCGACGCCGTACTCGTCCTCGAACTCCGGTTCCGCCGCGGAGAACGGCGGCGCGAGACTCCCCGCGTGGAAGATGGTCATCGAGTCGGCGAGGTCCGACCCGCCCTCGGTCCCGGTCGCGGTACCCCCGCCGCTGCCGTCGGTCGTCTCGTCGCCGTTGCCGTCGCCGCTTCCCAGAATACCCGAACAGCCTGCGAGGCCAGCGGCCGCACCTGTTCCCAGCGTCGCGAGGAACTTCCGTCGTTGTATTGGCATGGATACATCGGTTGAACTGAACCCACAAAAGTGTTGCTCGACGAGCGTAGCCACTCGCGGTTACGTGTCTCGCGTTCCGCGCAGAAACGTGACCGAGAAGGGGTGCGACCGGCTCAGCGGATGGTCGCTCCGTCGCCCACTCGCGACCGGTACGCGGTGGCGTCCACGCCGTCGCGTTCGAAGCCCCCGACGAGCGCGCTCGCGACCCGGCGCTGGTCGTCGTCGCGACAGACCGCGAGCACCGCCGGCCCCGCGCCGCTGACCGTGACGCCCGTCGCGCCGGCCTCGCGAGCGGCCTCGCAAGCGGTGTGGTAGCCGTCGATGAGGTCCGCACGAGCGGGCGTGACGAGGTGTTCTTCGAGGCCGCGGCCGACGCGCTCGGGGTCGTTGCGACACATCCCGATTGAGAGCGTCGCCGCCGACCCCACGGTGTCGACGAGGTCTTCGATGGATGCGGTTTCGGGGACGACGCCACGGGCGTCGCGCGTGGAGACGACGATGTCCGGGAGGCAGACGACCAACGCGAGGTCCGCGGCGACGCGCTCGATGCCGTCGTCGCGGACGACCGTGAACCCGCCGAGGATGGCGGGCGCGACGTTGTCCGCGTGCGCGTCGCCGGAGACGGCGGCCTCGCCCTGCGCGGCGACGCGGACGAGTTCGCGCTTGCTGAGGTCGCGGTCGTACAGCGCCGCGAGCGCGACGGCGGCGCCCGCGGCGCTGGCGGCCGACGACCCCAGTCCGGAGGACGGTCTGACGCCCTTGTCGATGGTGATGTGTGCGGGTGCGCCGAGTTCCTCGGCGACGACGCCGGCGGTGTTGTCCGCCGGCTCCTCGGGGATGAAGTCCGCACCCATCCCGGTCACGTCGATAGTCGTCTCGGCGGCGCGCTCGACGTGGACGACGTCCGCAGGTCGGTCGAGCGCCACCCCGAACACGTCGAAGCCGCTGCCGAGGTTCGCACTCGTTGCCGGCGCGCGGACGGTAACCATGCCCCACCGTTGCGTGGGGCCTCGCAAAAGCGTAGCGGACTCCGCCACCCGGCGGCGACCACAACGTTAACCCGGAGTCGCGCCCGACCTGAGAGCATGATTGCCATCGTCGGGGGCGGCATCGCGGGCCTCGCGGCCGCGCGCCGCCTGCAGGGCCGCGGCCACGACGTGCGCGTCTTCGAGGCGGCCGACCAGGTCGGCGGCCTCGCCGCGACCACGGAGACCGCCGGCGACCCCATCGAGACGTTCTACCACCACCTCTCGGCCAGCGAGGAGACCATCGTCGACCTGCTGGACCACCTCGGCCTCCGCGAGGACTTGGAGTGGCCAATCGGGAAGAACGCCTACTACGTCGACGGCACCGTCCACCCTATGGACAAGCCGTGGGAGATTCTCGCGTTCCCCCACTGGAGCATCTACGACAAATTCCGCCTCGGAATGCTCACACTCGATGTCGACGTCCGCGGTGGCATCCCCAAGTTCGACACGTACGACGACCTCGAAGACTTCGAGGACGTCCCCGTCAAGGAGTTCTGTATCGAGCACACCACGCGGAACGTCTACGAGACGTTCTTCGAGCCGCTCCTCGAAGCGAAGTTCGGCGAGCGCATGGAGGACGTCTCCGCGGCGTGGCTGCTCGGCCGCATCAAGTTCCGTGGGGAACGCGACCTGCTGCGCGGCGAGCCGCTGGGCTACCTCGACGGCGGCTTCGGCCGCCTGAACGACGCGCTCGTCGAGGACGTCGGCCGCGAGCACATCGACACGAACGCGCGCGTGACGAACGTCGACACCACGGACGGCGAACTCCAGTCGGTGACCGTCGAGCACAGCGACCCCGACGAGGACGGCTTCACGAACGTCGAGACGGTGGACGCCGACGCTGTCGTCGTCGCCGCGATGCCGAACGTCCTCGAATCGCTCACGGGCTACGAGTGCGAGATTACGTTCCAGGGGACGGTCTGCTCTGTCGTCAGCATGGACCGCCAGCTCACCGACACCTACTGGCTGAACATCGCCGACGACGCGCCGTTCGGCGCGCTCATCGAGCACACGAACTTCGTGTCCCCGGAGCGCTACGGCGGCGAACACATCTTGTACGTCCCCAAGTACATTCAGAGCCCCGAGGACCCCGTCTGGCAGATGAGCGACGACGAGGTCAAAGAGCACTGGCTCGACGGCATCGAGGACCTGTTCCCCGAGTTCGACCGCTCGCACGTCAACTGGATTTCCACCGCGCGCAACCCCCGGACGGCGCCCGTCTACGAGCGCGGCTACCTCGACATGGTGATTCCGTACCACCTCGACGACGAGGTCGCCGAGGGCGTCTACTACGCGGGGATGGCCTCGCGCGCCCAGTACCCCGAGCGCTCGCTGAACGGCGGCATCGTCGCCGGGTACGAGTGCGCCGATCGCATCGCCAGCGGAGAGTAGGAGAAGCGAGCGCTCAGTACTGCGTCGCGGGGCGCGTGCCGAGTTCGAGGTCGACGGTTCCTCGGCTGCCGTCACGGAGGACTGTGAGTTCGACGGTGTCTCCGGGCCGCGTTTCGAGCGCGAGGTAACTCCAGAGGTCCTCGGGAGTCGGCACGGTTGTCCCGTCGATTTCGAGGAGGACGTCGCCGCCGACCGGGAGTCGACGGCCGTCGACGTACGCGGCCTCGGAGGGTCGGAGAACGCCCGTGGCGGGGCCGTCGGACGCGACGTTGAGGACGAGCAGGCCGCGGGATTCGTCGAGGTCGTTCGCCGCGGCAATCTGTGGCGTGACGTTCGTGAACGACGCGCCGACGTACGCGTGGTCGTAGTCGCCGGACCGGACGAGTTCGGGGACGACTCGCTGGGTGAGCGCCGCGGAGATGCCGAACGCGATGTTCTCGCCGCCGCCGGAGTTGATGACCGCCAGCACCGACCCGTCCAGAGACATCAATGGGCCGCCGCTGTTCCCGGGGTTGACGGCGGCGTCGGTCTGGATGGCGTCCGGAATCCGGTACCCGGTCGGGGAGGGGATGAGGCGGTCGAGGCCGGAGACGACGCCCGTGGTCGCGGACCCGTTCAAGTTGTAGGGGTTGCCAATCGCGACCACTTCCTGCCCGACGACGGGTTCGCTGTCGGCGAACGGTAGCGGCGTTGCGGGTTCCGGGACCGAGTCGACTTCGACGACTGCGAGGTCGCTGTGCGGGTCGGTTCCCACGACAGACCCCGTACTCCAGTCACCCTCACTGAATCGGATTGCTGCGTCGTCGGCCCGGCCGACCACGTGGGCGTTCGTGACAACGTGTGTTTCGTCGTACACGAACCCGGTGCCTTGACTCCCGTCAGCGCGGACCAGAACCACGGAGTCGATGGTTTCCCGATACACTTCCGCGTACGGGCTGTTTAGCTCGGATTCGGTCTGCGAGATTGTCTCCTGTGGCGCGTCCGAATTCCCCGCGACGCCGGCCGTCGTCTCGCCTCCCGGTGCGGACGACGAGCAGCCAGCGAGCGCTGCGAGTGTGCTCGCACCGCAGAGTTCGAGAAAACGACGGCGGTCCACTGACGACTCAGACATGACGTCAGAGGGAACGCTCCAGCAGCCTGTATGTCTGATGGCGGCTACGTTCCGGGGCTCTTCGTCGGGTCGACGTCGTCGGGCTCCTCGATGTCGCCGCGCTGGACGTCGCCGTCTTCGGTCTCGACGTAGACGTCGTCGGCGTAGCCGCCTTCGGCGTGCTCGAAGTCGGCCTCGTCGAGGCGCTCGGGGGTCGCGGGCGCGTCCTCGATGCCGCCCGCGGGACGGAACTCGCCGAGCGGGTCGTCGACGCTGATGCCGTGCGCGTCGAAGAACGCCTCGTAGCGCTCGTAGTGGTCGGTGAGTTCGTTCGGCGGGAACTCCAGCATCTCCGCCCAGCCGTGGTTGTAGAAGTCGAAGTTCGCGACGATGTGCGTGGTCTCGCGGGCCTCGGCCTCCGAGTAGCCGGCTTGGAGCGCGGCGAGGTACATATCCATCGTCGCGTCGAAGAAGTCTTCGAGGTGGGCCTCGCGCTCCTCCCGGTGGGCTTCGTCGGCCTTCCCCGAGAAGATGCGGACGTGCAGGTCGACCAGCCCCCGCTTCGCGACCGAGCGCACGCCGGGCAGCTCCAGCGCCTTCCGCGACGCGAAGTGCTTGACGTTCTGATGCAGTTTCACGTTCCCGGCTACGGACGCGTGCCTAAAGAACGTCCCGACGCGCCAGCGGCAGCGCTCCCCCACGGCGTGGAATCGACGGCCTGCGTCGTGTTCGCGCAACATTCTCGTCGCGCCGGAGAGATAGCAATCCACTTTAACCCTGAATGAGACAAGCCGTCTATGAGCGAGTCCTACGTGATAATCGGCGACGGCATCGCGGGTAGTTCCGCCGCCGAGGCCGTCCGCGAGGAGGCTCCCGACGC
The DNA here is from genome assembly GCF_001485535.1 of Halobacterium sp. CBA1132. Taxonomy (NCBI): domain Archaea; kingdom Methanobacteriati; phylum Methanobacteriota; class Halobacteria; order Halobacteriales; family Halobacteriaceae; genus Halobacterium; species Halobacterium sp. CBA1132. The sequence continues at coordinate 1,895,571 of NZ_BCMZ01000001.1, read as the reverse complement.
CGACGTCACCGTCGTCACAGACGAGGGCGAGGCCCTCTACAACCGCATTCTCATCAAGGAGTTCGCGAAGGGAAAACTCCCGGAAGCCCCCATCAGCATCCACGAGACGGACTGGTACGACGAGCGCGACATCGACCTCCAGTTGAACACGCTGGTCACCGGTGTCAATCCCGACGCCCACACCGTCGAGACCCACGAGGGCGACGAGATCAGCTACGACAAACTGCTGGTCGCGGCGGGTGGCACGCCCAACCAGCTCCCCGTGGAGAACTCCGACGCCGAGGGCGTCCACCACTTCTGGACGTTCCAGGACGCGCGCAAGATTCGCGAGCACGCTGACGAGGCCGACACCGGCGTGGTCGTCGGTGCGGGCCTGCTCGGCATCGACCTCGCGGCCATCTGCGGCGGGCAGGGCGTCGACGCGAAGTATCTGATGCGCGGCGACCGCTGGTGGCGGTACGCGCTCAGTTCGGAGGGCGCCGAAATCATCCACGACGGCCTCCGCGAGATCGGCGTCGAACCCGTCTTCGAGTCCGGCGCGGACCACTTCGAGGTCGACGACGGCGAGGTCGTCGCGACCGTCGACGGGAACGGCGAGCGCCACGAGTCGGACTTCGTCGGCGTCGCTATCGGTCTCGACTTCAACGTCGAAATCCTCCAAGACACCGAGGCGACCATCGACAACGGCGTCCACGTCGACGAGTACATGCGCACCGACGTCGAGGACGTCTACGCGGCCGGTGACATCACCCAGTACTGGGACACCATCATGGACGAGCGCGCGCAGAACGGCTCGTGGGGCTCCGCGAAACAGCAGGGCGCCCTCGCGGGGCGGACGATGCTCGCGGACGAAGGCCACGACGTCGACATCGAGCCGTTCCGCTGGGTGTCGTCGTACTCGATTACGCACTTCGACTTCCCGTTCCTCTCGTTTGGCTTCCCGACGATGGGCGACGAGTCCTGCGAGCGCAAGTACAGCGACACCGAGTGGCGCCGTCTCGCGTTCAAGAACGGGAAGCTCATCGGGGGCGTGCTCATCGGGAACCTCGCGCCGCAGTCGAAGTACAAGCAGCTCATCAAAGACGAGGCCGTCGTCGCCGACCAGCAGGACATCCTCCTCCAGGAGAACTTCGAAATCGACGAACTCGCGCTCGCCCAAGAACAGTAGCGCTCGCTCCTGTCTCTCGTTCTGCCGTTCGCTGACTGCGTAGTTCCACCAGCCGAGTCGCCAGTATGCTTATGTTCTTTCGTGGCATACGTTGTCACGGCACACGGTACTGCCGGTGAGCACATGAACCCGATTCTGGAAGCAACCGAGACCGCGCCGACGACCGTCGACGAGACGGTCCGCGACTACGACGAACTCCACGACCGAGCACAGGCCGCCCTCCCGGACGCCGTCGACGGCGACGGCGTGACAATCCCCGAGGAGGTCGCCGACGACCTCGCCGACGGCGAAGTCGTCCGCTTCACCGGCTACTATCGCCTCGACATCGCCCAGTAGCGCGGCCCGCGACCGAAGCCGTTTTTCCCGTTCGCGCCCCACGTCCGGCCATGAGCCAATCCGGCGGGAGCACGGACATGACCCTCGCGTTCGAGCTGTCCGCGCTCCAGGAACTCGCGAAACCCGGGACCGCGTTCGCGGGCGCGCGCCAGTGGACCGAGTACGTCGGCGTCGTCTCCGACGAACCCACGTACGTCGTCACCAACTTCACCCGCAAACGCCGCATCCGCCAGGACTTCTTCTCCGGCCCGAAGGGCCGCAAGGAGAGCCTCGAATCCGTCAAACGCCAGTTCGACACCGAACGCCACGTCTTCGTCGGCGTCGACGACGACGACCGCGCGCTCGCCGAGGAAGTCGGCTGGGAGTACCTCCCGCTGGAGGACGCTGCGGAGAAAGCCGACTGGGACCTCGCTAGCGAAACCGACGACGAACCCGAGGAAGAAGCCGAAGTCCGCGACGACTGGCCCTAAAGACGCACTTTTTGCGCTGCACGAGGCGCGGCGAAGCCGCGCCTCGTTCGGCAAAAACTTGCGGAAAAAGCACTCCTCCCTCACTTCGCGCCTGCGGCGCTCCGTTCGGTCGTCGGCCTCCGCTCCCTCGCTACACTCGGTCGCGGAGTGAACCGCTCGCCTCGGGCTCTTCGAGCCGCTCGGCTCACGGATGCTCTTCGACGTTTTACCGTCAGTTCACGTCCTTCCGCCGGAAGTACAGTTGACTGCCCGTAACGAGCAGCAGCGTCGCGGCCACGAGGATGGCGGCACCAGCCAGGTCGTAGGTGCCGTCGACGAGAATCGCGGTCGGGTCGAAGTACCGCATCGGCGCGACGGCGCCGGCCCACGCGTAGTCCGTGCTCGCGAGCAGCGATTCGAGCAGGAACAGCCCGAAGACGGTCGCCATCGCCGCTCGCTGGGCGATGCTCTCGCGGTCCGCGAGGACGCTGAACGCCAGCCCGATTGCCGCGCACGCGAACAGGTACGGGAGCGAGAGGAGGTGGACGACGACGAGTTCGACGGTCCCGATTGGGTAGCCGATGGCGCGCGTCGCCAGCCACGTCACCGCGGCGACCACGACGTTGATGAGGAGGACACCAGGGACGAGGGAGAGGAATCGCTCGGCGACGAGGCGGGCGCGGGAGACGGGCAGCGAGAGCAACACGTCCATGCGGCCGCTCTCGACGTCACTCGAAATCAGGGAAGCGGCGCTGTACGCGAGGTAGAGGCCGAGGAGGATGACCCACGCGAACTGATAGAGCTCGGTCGCGAGGAACCCCTCGATGGTGTTGAACGCGCGCAGGCCGAACGCCTCCACGAACACGGGCGGGAGCGCCTCGACGTACTCCTCGAGGTCGAGATTCCCGGTCAGCGACGGGAAGAACGCGGCGTACATCGCGCTGAACGCCGACAGGCCGACCGAGAGCGCGAGCGCGCCCTTCACGCGCTTGCGGGCGCCGTACGCAGCAATCTCAAGCACCGCCGTCACCCCCGTAGAAGTCGAGGAAGACGTCCTCGAGTGGCGCTTCCTCGACGTCGAGTTCCTGCAGCGGGTAGCGGTCGAGTTCGTCCACGAGCGCGTCCACGTCGCCCGTGAACGTGAACGAAATGCGTGTCGCGCCGTCTGCAGACCGGCGGGTGAAATCCGAGACGCCGGGTACGTCGAAAGCGCCCTCTGGGACGTCGCCGGCGACGCGAGCGCGAACGACCTTCCCGCTGCGGTCGAGCAGGGTTCCGACGTCCTCGACGGCGACGAGTTCGCCGTCGCGGAGCACGGCCACGCGGTCGCAGATGCGCCGCACCTCACTGAGGACGTGACTGGAGAACAGGACCGTGACGCCGCGCTCGCGCTCGTCGCGCACGAACTCGTTGAAGCGGTCCTGGAGCAGCGGGTCCAATCCCGACGTCGGTTCGTCGAGGACAACGACGTCCGGGTCGTGCATGAACGCCTGCACGATGCCGAGCTTCTGGACGTTCCCGGTGGAGTATTCGCGCACGGGGCGGTCCAGCGGCGGTTCGAACCGGTCGAGGAGGTCGGCGCGCCGAGAGCCGCCCTTCAGCGACTCGTGGAGGTCCAACACCTCGCGCCCGGTCGCCTGCTCGTCGAACTGGGGGTTGCTCGGGAGGAAGCCCGTGTCCGCGAGCGCGTCGAGGCGCTGGGATTCGACGGTCGTGTCGTGCCCGAGAATCGAGACGGTCCCCGAACTGGGTGCTTGCATTCCGAGGAGCGTGCGGAGGGTCGTCGTCTTGCCGGCGCCGTTCGGCCCGAGGAACCCGAACACTTCGCCGGCGTCAACCTCGAAGGAGACGTCGTCGACGGCGACGAGGTCCCCGTAGCGCTTGGTGAGGTCGCGGAGTTCGATGGCGGCCATAGCGGACAGACGGACACCCGCACAAAGAAGATTCGGCCCAAACGCACGCGATGCCGAACGACGCAGCCGGTAGCGGGTGGACTGAGCGAACGCCGCGCGTTCGCGAGGGTCGGCAGACGAACGTAGTGAGTCTTCCGGGACTGAAAGGGGCGGCGGAGTCGACGAAGGCGGCCGACGCAAGCACCGCAGGGAGCAAAGCGACCGAGGAGCACAGCGAGGCCCCCGAGTCGACCCCGCCGGGGCTTTCTGGACGTTCTGGTCGGCTTCGCATCCAGCGCGGACGACGGATATTGTTCTGGGCGGCGTTCGCGGGGCTTAACCGCTCGGCGAGTCAACACGGAGCTAATGACCGAGCCGCGCGTACCGGGCGCCGAGGACGACGACGCGTGGGTGGACCTCCCGTGCGGGGAGCAGGCTCACGTGAAGGACTTCGACTTGGGGATGCGGGAGTACGAGTGCTCGTGCGGGGAGACGCACGCGGTCGTGATGGACATGCATCCGCCGTCGCGGTTCGTGCCGGAGGACATCGTCGCGGTGTTGAAGGAGGCGGTGACGCCCGCGCCCGACGACGAGTTCGAGGAGTTCGGGACGGCACACTTGATGGGCGCAGTGATGGAGCAGCTCCCCGAGGACATCGTCGCCGTGGACGAGAGCGAGAACGGCAGCGTCGGCTACGCGCTGTTGTGGGTGACGGACCTCGAAGCGCGCGAACTCCACGAGGTCGTCGTCGAGTTGGTCGTCGAACTGATGGACCACGCGGTGAGCCACGCCGACGACAGCGGCACCGAGAGCGAGTTCGAGCAGCAGATGCAGGAGTTCGACGTCAGCGAGTTCGTGGACGCGTACCGCGCGCAACGGGACTTCGAGGACGAGTACGACACGCCCGCGTAAGTGTCGTCGTCGAAGTCCCAGCGGGAGTCCCGCGAGTAACGCGAGCGGGACGTTGGCGGACTCGTCCGCCAGAACTTCGAGGACGAGTACGACACGCCCGCGTGAGTGTCGTTCGGTGCGCCACCACGAGACTGATTTCTGCCGTGTGTGTCGCGTAGCGACGTTCAGTCGGCGGTGTCGTCACGCTCCACGAGAGCTTCGATTTTCGTAACTCTCCTTCGAACTTCTGTCCGTTCCGCGGGGCTTATTACGATGGGCGAACTCGTCACGAGTAGTAATGAGCGAGCACGACGAACGCACGATACTGCTCATCGGGAGCGGCCCCATTCAGATCGGACAAGCGGCTGAGTTCGACTACTCCGGCGCGCAGGCCTGCCGCGCGCTACAGGAGGAGGGGGTGCGAGTCGTGCTCGTCAACTCCAACCCCGCGACCATCATGACCGACCCCGAGATGGCCGACGCCGTCTACATCGAACCCATCACGACGGACGCTATCTCGGAGGTCATCGCCAAAGAGAATCCCGACGGCGTCATCGCCGGACTCGGCGGTCAGACCGGGCTGAACGTCACCGCGGAACTCGCCGAGGAGGGCGTCCTCGACGAGTACGACGTCGACATCATGGGGACGCCGCTGGACACGATTTACGCGACCGAGGACCGCGACCTGTTCCGCCAGCGCATGGAGAACCTCGGCGAACCCGTCCCGGCGTCGACGACCATCACGCTCGACGAGGGCGAGTCCGTCGAGCACTTCGACGAGGACGCGCTGCGCGAGCGCGTCGAGGCCGCCGCCGACGAGGTCGGCGGGCTGCCGGTCATCGCGCGCACGACGTACACGCTCGGCGGGAGCGGCTCCGGCGTCGTCGACGACATGGACGAACTCGTCGCTCGCGTCCGGAAGGGCCTGCGCCTCTCGCGGAACGACGAGGTGCTCGTCACCGAGTCCATCGAGGGCTGGGTCGAACTGGAGTACGAGGTGATGCGGGACGCCGACGACTCCTGTATCATCGTCTGCAACATGGAGAACATCGACCCGATGGGCATCCACACGGGCGAGTCCACCGTCGTCACGCCCAGCCAAATCATCCCCGACGACGGCCACCAGGCGATGCGCGACGTCGCGCTCGAAGTCATCCGCGACCTCGGGATTCAGGGCGGCTGTAACATCCAGTTCGCGTGGCGCGACGACGGCACGCCCGGCGGCGAGTACCGCGTCGTCGAGGTCAACCCCCGCGTCTCGCGCTCGTCGGCGCTGGCGTCGAAGGCGACCGGCTACCCCATCGCGCGGGTCACCGCGAAGGTCGCGCTCGGCAAGCGCCTCCACGAGATCGAGAACGAGATTACCGGCGAGACCACCGCCGCCTTCGAGCCCGCAATCGACTACGTCGTCACGAAGGTGCCGCGCTGGCCCAAGGACAAGTTCCCGGACGTGGACTTCGAACTCGGCACGGCGATGAAGTCCACTGGGGAGGCGATGGCCATCGGCCGGACGTTCGAGGAGAGCCTCCTGAAGGCGTTGCGCTCCTCGGAGTACGACCCCGACGTCGACTGGGGCGCAGTCGGCGACGACGAACTGGAGGCGGACTACCTGGAGACGCCGACACCCGACCGTCCGTACGCGGTGTTCGAGGCGTTCGACCGCGGCTACACCGTCGACGAAGTCCACGCCCTCACGAACTTCCGCGACTGGTATCTCCAGCGCTTCCAGAACGTCGCGGAAGCCGCAGAGGCTGCCAGCGAGGGCGACTTCACGACCGCCGCCACCGCCGGCTTCACGAACCACGAGATCTCGGCGCTGGCGGGCGGGGAGTTCGACGACGCGAACGCGTCGTGGCTGCCCGGCGCGACCGACGACGCCGAAGACGAACTCGCGCCCGACGGCGCCGGCGCGAGCGTCAACGAAGTCGAGGAGGCCGTCCCCGGCCGCTCGTACAAGCAGGTGGACACGTGCGCCGGCGAGTTCGCCGCACAGACGCCGTACTACTACTCGTCGCGGCGCCCCGAGTGGTTCAACGGCCCGCTCAAGGGCGACGCGGCCGCGGGCGAACTCCGCGTGAACACGGACGTCGACTCGGTGGTCGTCGTCGGCGGCGGCCCCATCCGCATCGGGCAGGGCGTAGAGTTCGACTACTGTTCGGTGCACGCGGTGCGCGCGCTCCGCGAGGAAGGCATCGAGGCCCACGTCGTGAACAACAACCCCGAGACCGTCTCGACTGACTACGACACCAGCGACGGCCTGTTCTTCGAGCCGATTACGGCCGAGGAGGTCGCCGACGTGGTCGAGGCGACCGACGCCGACGGCGTAATGGTGCAGTTCGGCGGGCAGACCTCCGTGAACGTCGCGGACCCGCTGGAGGCCGAGTTGGAGCGCCGTGACGGCGTGGACGCCGAGATTCTCGGGACGAGCGTGGACGCGATGGACCTCGCGGAGGACCGCGACCGGTTCAACGTGCTGATGGACGAACTCGGCATCAGCCAGCCCGACGGCGGCTCCGCGACCAGCGAGGAGGAGGCGCTCGACCTCGCGCACGACATCGGCTACCCCGTGCTCGTCCGCCCGAGCTACGTGCTCGGCGGGCGTGCGATGGACGTCGTCCACAGCGACGAGGAACTCAAACACTACATGGAGGAGGCCGTCCGCGTCAGCCCGGACAAACCCATCCTCGTCGACGAGTTCCTCGCCGACGCGGTCGAACTCGACGTCGACGCCGTCGCGGACGGCGAGGACGTCCTCATCGGCGGCGTGATGGAGCACGTCGAGACCGCGGGCGTCCACTCCGGCGACTCCGCGTGTACGATTCCGCCGCGCTCGCTCGACGAGGAGACGATGGGCCGCGTCCGCGAGGTCACCGAGGCCATCGCGACGGCGCTGGACACCGTGGGCCTGCTGAACGTCCAACTGGCGGTGCAGGACGGCGAGGTGTACGTGTTGGAAGCGAATCCGCGCTCCTCGCGCACGGTGCCGTTCGTCTCGAAGGCGACCGGCGTCCCGATTGCGAAGCTCGCTGCGAAGGTGATGGCCGACTTCTCGCTCTCGGACCTCGACGTCAGCGAGGGCGTCCCCGAGCAGTACAGCGTCAAAGAGGTCGTGTTGCCGTTCGACCGGCTGCCGGGCTCGGACCCGCGCCTCGGCCCGGAGATGAAGTCCACGGGCGAAGTGATGGGCACCGCCGGGAAGCCCGGGCTGGCGTACTGGAAGGCCCAGCGCGCCGCGGGCAACGACCCCGAAATCGGCGGCACCGCGGTCGTCGACCTCCCGGTCAGCGGCTTCGAGGAGTTCTTCGATGTCCAGCAGTTCGACGACCTCTCGGAGGCGATTCGCCGCGGCGACGTCGACTTCGTAATCTCCGACGAGCGCGACGCCCTCGAGACCGCCGTCGAGGAGGAAGTCCCGTACCTCTCGACGGTCGAGAGCGCGAAGGCGATGGTCGAGGGCGTCGCCCACCACGACGACGACCTCGACGTGCTGCCGGTCGGCGACCGCCCGATTCGCGACGAGCAGTGGGGCTAACTCACGCGACGGCGAGTACGGCGGCGCCAGCGACGGCGAACGCGGCGAGCGCGTACCACGGCTCGCGGCGGACGGTGCGGCCGGCGACGCTGCCGTAGCGCCGGAGGCCCAGCGCCGCCGCGACGAACACGACCGCGAGCCCGACGCCGAGGTCGGTGTAGTTTATCGCGTGGAGGTAGCTGGCGAACGCGCCGACGGCGGCGCCGAGCACGCCGGCGTGCCACTCGCGGAACGTGAACTCGTTCTCGGAGAGAACCGAATCCGACATTAGTTTCGACTTTTACGCTCGCGGATTTATACCTTCGGCTGGCGAATCACTCCTGTCAACGCTCCGCCCAAACGGCTTAGTGACCGCGTCGAAAAGCGACGGACAGCATGGCGCTGCCGACGTGGGCGACGCACGTGACCGTCGCGCTCAACATCCTGACGCTCGTTGCGACCACCGTCGCGTGTACGTTCGCGACCATCGCGGCGGTGGGGTTCCGCGGCACGGAGTGGGGGCGCGCGCTCGCGCCGCTCCCGGTGGTGTTCGCGGCGATGACGGTCTCGACGGGCGTGACGTTACACCCCGCGACGCCCGCCGACGGCGGCCAACCCGCGCTGGCGCTGTGGGCGATCGCAATCGTCGCCATCACGGTCTCGTGTTGGCGGTTCGTGACGCTGTTCACGGAACGACGGGTGGTCGGCCGGTGACGTGGCTCGCCAACGCGACCGCGTGGCTGATCTGGTTCGCGGAGGTCGCGGTGCTCGTGGTGCTGTGCGCGGGCTTTGCGTACCCCGTCGTGGCGTACTCGCGGAACGTCCTCTACCGGGAGGGCGTCCTGTTGCTCGTGGCGTCGCTGGGCTGTCTGATGGCCGGGTCGGTGCTGGAACTCCTCGTGGACGTCACCAGCGCCGGCGCGGTCGTCGAAGTGGCGGCGTACGCCGCGTACGCGGCCAGCGGACTGGTGAGCGTCGCGGCGACGTGGCGGTTCGCCCGCGAGTTCGTCGACATCGACCGCGACGGAATCGACGTCGAGACCGCCGAGTTCAGCGGAGGGTTCGAGCGTGACTCCTGAGTTGGACCGGCGGCTCGGTGACCTCGCGGCCGGCGATATCGCGTTCTGCGTGCAGTCCAGCGGCGAGCGAATCGTCGACGCGCTCCCCGAGTCCGCGTTCCGGAACCTGCTGTTGGTGACCACGGACGGGAACCTACGGAAACTCGAACGGAGCATCGAGGCGCGGGGCGGGGACCCGCAACGCGTCGGCGTCGTCCCCGTCGCGGGGACGGAGGTCGACTACGACGGGCCGTTGTGGGTGACCGACCGCGTCGCACCCGGCGACTTGACCGGCGTGAGCATCCAGTTCTCGAAGGCGTTCGAGCATGTCGAACCGGACGCCGGCTGGGTGGTCGTCGACGGTATCGGCGTGCTCTCGATGTACGTCGACGGCGAGCGGCTGTTCCGCCTGCTGGACACGCTCGTGACTGCGATACGCGCACGCAACGCTCGCGGTGTGTTGGCGACCGCTGACGGGGTGCTCGGCGAGCGCGCGATGACGCAGCTACGGGGGCTCGCCGACCAAGAACTGCGCTGGGATTAGTCGGCCGTGGCCGTCGTGGGGCTCGACGCCAGCGCGAGCACGTCGTCGAAGAAGTCGAGGCTGTCGTGGGGGCCGGGGTTGGCTTCGGGGTGGTACTGGCGCGTGATGACGTCCAGTTCCTCGGAGTCCAGTCCCTCCGGAGTGTCGTCGTTGACGTTGATCTGCGTGACTTCGAGGTCGCCGGGTTCGGCGACCGTGTAGCCGTGGTTCTGCGTGGTCATCACGACGCGCCCGGAGTCGTAGTCCAGCACGGGCTGGTTGACGCCGCGGTGGCCGAAGTCCATCTTCTCGGTGGAGCCGCCCATCGCGCGGGCGACGACCTGCTGGCCGAGACAGATGCCCGCGACCGGGAGGTCGCCGACGAACTCGGAGACGAGCGTCTCGGCGGCCTCGAAGTTCGCGGGGTCGCCGGGGCCGTTCGAGATGAACAGGACGTCCGGGTCGACGGCCGCCAGTTCCGCGGGCGTGGTGTCGTAGGGAAGGACGTGGACAGTCGCGCCGCGCTCGACGAGCGAGGAGACGATGGAGCCTTTCGCGCCGCAGTCGACGAGCGCGACGTCGACGTCGCCGTCACCGTGGACTTCGGGTTCGGAGACGCTGACTTGGCCGCCGATGTCCGTGATGTCGCTCATGTGCGGGCAGTCGTCCAGTTGCGCGCGGGCGTCCTCGGGGGTGGCGTCGGGGCCGGCGGCGATGCCGACTTTCATCGCGCCGCCCTCGCGGATGTCGAGGACGAGGTCGCGGGTGTCGAGGCCGTCGACGGCGGGGACGCCCTCCTCGGTGAGCCACTCGGCGACGTCGTCGGTGAGTTCGCGGGCGACGACGGCGCTGGGGTGGACGCGGTCCGACTCGAAGCGTTCCTCTCGGACGCCGTAGTTCCCGATGAGGGGGTACGCGAAGGTGAGCACTTGTGCCTCGTAGGACGGGTCTGTGAGGCTCTCCTCGTATCCGGTGTACGCGGTCGTGAACACGAGTTCGCCTCGCGCTTGCCCGGGTGCGCGGGCGTTGGCTTCCACCACGTCGCCGGTCTCTAACGCGAGGTAGGCGTCCGACATTACGAGATTCAAACGCAGCGCCGGAGTATAAATCTTGCTTTCGTAGATAAGTTACGATATTCGAAATTCTTTTTGTCCGGTGGCCCAACACTGGCGCATGGACGACATCGACCGGCGCATCCTCGACGCGCTCCGACGGGACGCCCGAACCCCCTACACCGAAATCGCCGACGACATCGGCGTCAGCGAGGGCACCGTCCGCAACCGCGTCGACAGCCTCCTCGACGAGGGGGTCATCGAGCGCTTCACCGTCGCCACCTCCACGGGCAACGTGAAGGCGATGATAGAAATCGGCGTCGCGATGGACGTCGACACCCACGAGGTCGGCGACCGCATGGTCGAGTGGGAGCCAGTGGACTTCGTCTGGCAGGTCTCGGGCGAGGACGACATCGTGCTCGTCGTCGACGCCACGGACACCGGCGGCGTGAACGAGCTCGTCTCGAAGGCCCGCGAGCAGGAGGAAGTCGTCTCCACGAAGACCCGCCTCATCCTCGACGAGAAGCTCGGGTGACCGCGACGAGTCGAAGCGCTATTTACCCACGTCCCCGTCGTTGCCGCCATGAGCGACTCAGGGGCAGACGTGCCCGTCCAGTCCGCGCGCGACGACGAGACCGCGGAGAACGCCGAACAGGACGTCGTGGCGGTCGACGCCTACGACGAGAAGGAAGGCCTCGCGAACCGCCTCGACGCCCACACGGGCGACGGCATCCGGCACCGCGCGTTCACGTGCGTGCTGTTCGACGAGGACGGTCGCGTGCTGCTCGCCCAGCGCGCCGCCCGCAAGCGCCTCTGGGACACCCACTGGGACGGCACCGTCGCCAGCCACCCCGTCGAGGGACAGACCCAGAAGGAAGCCACCCGCGAGCGCCTCGAAGAGGAACTGGGCATCACGCCCGACCAGTACGACGACCTCGAAGTCGCGGACCGCTTCGAGTACAAGCGCCACTACCTCGACGAGGGTCTCGAGTGGGAGGTCTGCGCGGTGCTGGTGGCGACGCTCTCGGACACGAGCCTCGACCCCGACCCCGACGAGGTCGGCGGCGTCCTCTGGGCGGACTACGACGACCTCTACGAGAACCCCCGGTACTACCGCCAGCTCCGGCTGTGCCCGTGGTTCGAAATTGCGATGCGCCGCGACTTCGAGGGCGACGCCGACCCCGTGCCGGACGGCACCCGCGAGTAGCGCGAGCCGTCGGTCGGATTTTTCCGCGCTCGCCACGAAGGGTAGCTGTGCTCGAACTCCGACGCCGGGTCTACGACGCGGTGCTCGACCACGCGCGAGCGGACGCGCCGCGGGAGGCCTGCGGCGCGCTGCTCGGCCGCCGGGACGGCGACCGCGTCGTCGCGGAGGCAGTTCGGCGCGTTCCGAACGTCGCGGACGCTCCCCGGGTCACGTACGAACTCGACTCGGAAGCGACGCTCTCTGTCTTCGACGAAGCGGAGGCGACGGGTCGGTCGGTCGTCGGTTTCTATCACTCTCATCCCGCCGGCCCAGCGCACATGAGCGACACCGACCGCGAGCAGGCGTCGTGGCCGGGCTACGTCTACGTGCTCGCGTCGCTGGCCGCGCGACCACCGCTGCTGGACGCGTGGACGTGGACGGGCGAGAGCTTCGAACCCGAAGCTGTCACGCTGTACGAGGACTGAAGACCTATCGGCCGCGGACCGCCGTCCAGACGCCGATTGCGCCCAACAGTACCGCAGGAATCATCGGCACCGCGAGGTACGTGTCGCGGAAGCCCAGCCCGAAGCTCCCGGGCCCGACGACGTAGAGGTACAGCGGCGCGAGCACGCCGGAGACGACGAGCGCGGCGACGACTAGCCACTGCGCTCGCTCGCTCATGCCGCCGGCGTCGTCGTGGTCCTCGCGGGGGTCGTGGGTAACCATTAGCGTTCGCTGTCGGGGATTACCACTACCTTCCCAAAGCCCTCCCGGTTCTCCAACAGTTCGTGGGCGCGCGCTGTCTCGCTCATCGGGAGGGTGTCCCGAACCCGCACGTCGAAGGTGCCGTCCCAGACGTGCGAGAGCGCGTCGTCGGCCTCCCCGGGGGTCGCCATCGTCGACCCGAGCACGGACAACTGGTTCCAGAACAGCCGCTGGACGTTCGTCTCTGGGCTGCCGCCGGTAGTCGCGCCGCAGGTCACGAGCCGTCCGCCCTTCGCCAGCGAGCGCAGCGAGTCGCTCCACGTCGCCTCCCCGACGTGGTCGACGACCACGTCCACGCCGCGCTTGCCAGTCCGCTCGCGGATTTCGGCGGCGAAGTCCTCGGCCTCGTAGTCGATGGCGTGGTCCGCGCCGACCTCCTCGGCGTACCGGAGTTTCGCCTCGCTGCTCGCGGTGGCGTACACCTCCGCGCCCGCGTGGTCGGCAATCTGGACGGCAGCGTGCCCGACGCCGCCGCTCGCGCCGAGCACGAGCACCGATTCGCCGGCCTCGATGTCTGCGCGCGTGTGGAGCATCCGCCACGCCGTCTGGAACACGAGCGGCGCCGCCGCCGCCGTCTCCCAGTCGACGTGCTCGGGCACCGCGACGAGGTTGTCCTCGGGGACCGCGGCGTACTCGCTGTGGACGCCGGGCACGTGTTCGCCGAGGACGTGGAACGACGTACACAGCGGGTAGTCGCCGTCCCGGCAGAACTCGCAGTCCCCGCAGAAGACGCCCGCCGAGACCGCTACACGGTCGCCGGTCTCGAAGCGCGTGACGTCGGAGCCAGTCTCCGCGACGACGCCCGCGGCGTCGCTGCCCGGCACGTGGGGCATCGCCAAATCGAGTTGCGGCATCCCGCGACGCGTCCACACGTCGAGGTGGTTGAGCGCGCCCGCCTTCACGTCCACCAGCACCTCGTCGCGGCCGACCTCCGGGTCCGGGACTTCGCCGTACTCGACGACTTCGGTTCCGCCGTGGCCCGCGAACTGGACTGCCTGCATGCGCGAGGCGTCGCGGCCCCCGACCAAAACTGTGGGGTTCACGCTTTTCCCGTCGGCGCGCGAACCCGCCCCCATGGTCGATTTCCAATCCCGGGAGACGCGACGGGACGACGACGAAGAAGAAGCGCCGGACGACGGCAGCAACGAGCCCGACGACGACCCGCTGACGGAGGAGAGCGAACACCACGAACACGACGAAGACGAGGAGGAACACGACCACCATCACCACGACGTCGAGCGCGTCGGCGTCGCGATTCTCACAGTATCGTCGTCGCGCTCGCTGGACGACGACCCGGCGGGCGACGCCATCGCCGCGGCGTTCGAGGCCGACGGCCACGAGGTCGTCACGCGGGAACTCGTCCGCGACAGCTACGACCGCGTGCAGGGCGGCATCGACAACCTCGCGGACCGCGGCGATGTCGACGTCGTCGTCACCACCGGGGGGACGGGCGTCACGCCCGACGACATCACCGTCGAGGCCGCCGAACCGCTGTTCGAGAAGGAGCTCCCTGGGTTCGGCGAGCTGTTCCGACGCCTCTCCTACGAGGAAATCGGCGAGAAGGTCGTCGCCACGCGCGCCACCGCGGGCGTCGCCGACGGCGTCCCCGTGTTCTGTCTCCCGGGCAGCGAGAACGCCGCTAAACTCGGCAGCGAGGAAGTCGTCGTCCCCGAAATCGGGCACCTCGTCGGACTCGCGAGCCGCGAAGACACGTAGCCTGCGGCTACGCGGCGAGTCGACCGGAAAAGAACGGCGCTACGGCGCGGAAGTTACGGGAGCGTTACGCGAGCGGGGCGACGCTCGCGGACGTGGTCGTCTCGTTGTCGACCGTCTCGTTCTGCACGTCTTCGTCGTCGAGGGTCTCCTCGTCGACCGTTTCGTTGGTGACAGTCTCGTTGTCGACCGTCTCGTCAGCGTCCTGCTCGTCGGCGTCGCCGCCCAGCAGGTCACCCAGCGCGTTCCCGAGGTTGTCGACCTCACCGCTGAGGAACGACTGAATCTGCTCGTGGATGGTGGTCACGTGCTCGGGGACCTGCTCGGGGAGGCCCGTCGGCGGGCCGCGCTCGCCGGCCGCGGAGCCGTTCCGGACCTCGTCGGTCTCGTTACCGGCAGCGTCCGTGCCGTTCGCAGCGGCGTCAGTTCCGTTCACCCCGGCGTGAGCGGGTGCGTTCGCCGCGGGGCCGTCGTCGGTCTCGTTCTCCTCGCCGTCAGCCGTCTCCTCGGCGTCGTCCGCGTCGGAGTTGTCGGCGTCCGAGTCGTCGCCGGCGTCGGCCGGGGCGTTCCCGTTGGCTTCGTCGGGCGCGTTGTCTGTCGGTGCGTTGCCGGGGGTCGCGGCGCCAGCCGCTGCGGCACCGCCGACGAGGACGGTCGCCGCGACGGCCAGCGTGAGCAGTTTGCGTGCGTTCATCGCAGTCGCTTCTCGGACCCGCTTGCACTTAACCCGCGGTATCCCTGAACCCGAATTTCCGGCTCGATAGGCCGTCTAAACCCGAATTAAGCCGAATTAAGCGCCAGTAAAAACTCGCGGCGCGTCCCGACACGGCAGGCCGATGCCTCGCGAGTCGCCGCGCGGCTTCCGCGACGGCCAGCTACTCGTGAGTGAGCACGAGCTTCCCGTGGAAGTCCCCGGCTTCGCCGCGGCGGTGGGCCTCCGAGACGTCCTCGAACGGCAGGTAGTCGGCGATGACGGGTTCGACCACGCCGTCGTCGACGAGCGCGGCGATTTCGCGGAGTTCGTCGCCGATTCGGTCCTGTCCCTCGCCGCGCAGCACGGGGAGGATGACGAGCACGAGGCCGAGTTCGAGAGAGTTGGCGTGCATCGCGGAGAGGTCCTGCGTGGAACTGGACTCCGTGGTGACGACAGTCCCGAACGGCCGCACCGCGTCGAAGGCCGTCTGGAGGTGGTCGTCGCCGACCGGGTCGAACACCACGTCGAAGCCGTCGCCGGTGGCGTGTTCGGCGACGTACTCCTCGACGTCCGTCGTCGTGTAGTCGACGGTGGCGTCAGCACCGAGGTCGGCAGCGAGGTCGCGCTTCTCGGCGGTCGAACCGGTCGCGGTGACGTCCGCGTCGAGGTGGTCGGCGAGCTGGACGCCGATGTGGCCGACACCGCCCGCGCCGCCGTAGACGAGTACTTCGTCGCCGTTTCCGACTTCGGACTTGTCGGTGAGCATCTCCAGCGCGGTGAGGGCGACGACGGGGAGCGCCGCGGCGTCCTCCAGCGGAATCGACTCGGGTGCGGCCGCGAACGTGTCGGCGTGCCCGACCACGTAGTCCGCGAGCGCGCCCTGCCGGCCCGCGCCGCCCGGCATCCCGTACACCTCGTCGCCGACCTCGAAGGCGTCCACGTCCTCGCCGACAGCGTCGACGACGCCGGCGACGTCACAGTGCAGGGTCGCCGGGAACGGCGGCGTGAAGTCGGGGATGTGGCCGCCTCGAATCTTGTAGTCGACGGGATTGAGGCTGGTCGCCGCTACCTCGACGCGGACCTCCTCGGGGTCGGGTTCGGGTGTGTCGACGGTCGCCTCCTCGAAGACGTCCGGAGGGCCGTACTCCTCGACGACGTACGCTGTCATCTGCGAATCAGTCACGTCCGAGCCGACGGGCGTCGCGGGGAAAGAGACACCGGCGTCGGCGCACAGTTCCGGCTCGCGGGACCGTGGATTCACGTCCCGGCGGCGCGCACGCCCACCATGGACAAACAGGACCGCCGCGAGCGCGTCTGGGACGACCTCGAAGCCAGCGGCGAAGCCCGCTTCCCGTTCCCGCCGCACGGCCGCATCCCGAACTTCGCGGGCGCCGACGAGGCCGCCGACCGGCTCGCCGACACCGCCGTCTGGGCGGACGCGGACGTGGTGAAGGCGAACCCGGACGCCCCGCAGTTGCCGGTGCGTCGCGCGGCGCTGCGCGCGGGGAAGACGGTGTACGTCGCGGTGCCGCGCCTCCGAGACGAACGGTGTTTCCTCCGCCTCGACCCCGACGAAGTCGCAGACGTCGACGACGCGACGACGGTCAGCGGCATCAGCGAGTACGGGGAACCGGTCGGCCCCGAGGACGTGGAACCGGTCGACCTCGTCGTCTCCGGGAGCGTCGCGGTCACGGAGCGCGGCGAGCGCGTCGGCAAGGGCGAGGGGTACAGCGACCTCGAATTCGCGCTGCTCCGGGAGTTCGGCCGCGTCGACGACGACACGGCGACGGTGACGACGGTCCACGAGCGCCAAGTCGTCGACGACGCGGTGCCGACCGACGACCACGACGTGCCGATGGACTGGATAGTGACGCCCGAGCGCGTCGTCGAGACGGACTCTCCCACAGGGAAACCCGCAGGAATCGAGTGGGACGCCGTCGACGCCGAACGCCGCGAGGAGATTCCCGTACTGGAGCGACTCGCGCCCTGACGCGGGCCGAAGTTTAAACGGGAGAACGGCGTACGAGGGCGTATGACGGCTTCGAGCGGCGACGACGCGAACGCGAGCGCGGAGGCGGCGCTGTCGGCAGCCATCGACGCGGTCGACGGCGACCCCGAGTGCGCGCTCTGCTCGAAGCCCGCCGACTACTTCCTCTACGAGCCCGGGAGCGTCGAGAAGTTCGTCTGCTGGGAGCACGTCAGCCCGCACTCCGCGGCCGTCGACGGGGAGGGGCGGCGGCCGGGGCGCCCCGTCGCGCTCTCTATCTAGTCCATCGGCGCCATCGTCGCCGTGAACACCGCCACGTCGTCGCTCTCGTTGCGCGCGCCGTGGGCGACGCCGCGCTCGTGGACGACGACGCCCGGCGCCTCGACGGCTTCCTCGTCGTCGCCCTGCACGACGACGAGTTCACCCTCTAGAACGTGGAAGGCGTTCGTCTGGTCGCCGTGCTCGTGAGGTTCGACCTCGGCGCCGGGGCCGAGCGCGAACGCCTTCACGAGTTCGTCCTCGCTGAAGAACAGTTCCTCCGTCACTACTTCGCCCGGCTCGGGGTCGAGGTCGGGATAGCGGTCCAGTGACACGCGAGAACGAAGCCGGCGGAGGCCCTTAGCTGTCGGGTTCGACGAGCTCTTCGGCGACCGTCTCGGGGTCCAGCAGCGCCGGGTCGACCGCGAGGTCGAGGACGCCCTTGACGAACTCGGGCATCGAGTCCGGCGTGTACGCGACGATTCGCAGGTCCGCGTTCTGCTCGCGGGCGACCGGAATCGCGGTCGCCTCGGCGGCGTCCGTGATGACCAGCAGGTCGGCGTCCGCGACGCCGGCGTCTTCGAGGCGGTCCCCGGACGCGACGCCCTCGATGCTGGTGACTTCCACGCCCTCGGCTTCGAGGGCGTCGACGATGCCGCGGTCGGTTCCGACGGCGATTGCCTTCATTCGTATTCGATTGTCGCGGGTGGTTTGTGGGTGACGTCGTAGACGACGCGGGAGACGTTGTCGATGGTCCCCGCGATGCGGGACTGGAGGCGCTGGAGGGTCTCCCACTCCAGTTCCTGCGCCCGCGCGGTCATCCCGTCACGCGACTCGACGGAGCGCACGGCGACGACGTGGCCGTGGACGCGGTTGTCGCCTTTCACGCCGGTGGCCTTCCCGAGCACGGCGGCGAACGCCTGCCACGGGTCGTACTCCTCGAGTTCCTCCTCGACGACGGCGGTCGCCTCGCGGCAGACTTCGACCTTCTCCGGGGTTGCCTCCCCGATGACGCGAACCGCGAGGCCGGGACCGGGGAACGGCATGCGCTCGCTGATAATCTCTTCGAGGCCGAGGTGCCGGGCGACCTCCCGGACCTCGTCCTTGTAGAGGTCGCGCATCGGCTCGACGATGCCCTCGAACCCGACGCGCTCTGGCAGCCCGCCGACGTTGTGGTGGCTCTTGATGGTGCCCTCGCTCTCGATGCGGTCCGGGTAGATGGTACCCTGCACGAGGTAGTCGGCGTCGACCTCCTCGGCGACCGTCTCGAACTCCCGGATGAACTGCTCGCCGATGACGTGGCGCTTCTCCTCGGGGTCGGTGACGCCCGCGAGTTCGTCGAAGAAGCGGTCCTGCGCCTCGACGACGCGGAGGCTGTCCATGTAGTCGAAGACCTCTCGAATCTCGTCGGTCTCGCCCTTCCGCATCAGGCCGGTGTCGACGTAGACGGGGACGAGCTGGTCGCCGACCGCCTCGTACGCCAGCGCGGCGGCGGTAGAGGAGTCGACGCCGCCGGAGAGCGCGATGATAGCGGTGCTGTCACCGAGCTTCTCGCTGATTTCTTCTTTCGCCTCTGCGACGAATTCCTCGACGTCGACCATCAGTTCACCACCTCCGCTTCCGTCTCTGTTTCGTCGAGGACGGCGTCGAGCAGTCCGACGAACGGCGGACTCGCGCGAGTCGGCCGCGACCGGAACTCGGGGTGGAACTGCGTCCCGAAGAAGAACGGGTGGTCGTCGTACTCCAGAATCTCCATGCGGTTGCCGGCCTCCCCGGAGAACGTCAGGCCGTTCTCGGTGAGGTCGTCGATGTACTCGGGGTTGACCTCGTAGCGGTGACGGTGGCGCTCCGTGCAGGACGTATCGCCGTACACCTCGTGGGCGAGCGTGTCCGGCTGAATCTGGGTGTCGTGGGCGCCCAGCCGCATCGTCCCGCCGAGGTCTTCGAGGTCGTACTGCTCGGGCAGCAGATCGATGACCGGGTACGGCGTCTCCTCGTCAATTTCGGCGGAGTGAGCGTCCTCCCAGCCGAGGACGTTACGGGCGTACTCGACGACTGCGAGCTGGAAGCCGAGACAGAGGCCGAGGAAGGGCACGTCGTGTTCGCGAGCGTGCTGAATCGCGCGAATCTTCCCCTCCGTACCGCGGGAGCCGAAGCCGCCGGGGACGACGACGCCGTCGGCCTCCTGGAGACGCTCCTCGTGGTCGTCGTTCATCTTCTCGGAGTCCACCCAGAGAACGTTCACGTCCACGCCGCGCTCGAGGCCGGCGTGCTTGAGCGCCTCGTGGATGCTCATGTAGGCGTCCTCGAGGGCGTACTTTCCGACGAGCGCGATGTCGACCTCGCCGCTGCGGTCGCGGGTCACGAGGTCGCGCCACTCCGTCGAGCGCTCGGCCTCGGGGAGGGCGTCGTCGGCGATGTCGAACTCCTCCATCACGTACTCGTCGAGGCCTTCCTCCTCGACGACGAGGGGCACGTGGTAGACGTCCTCGACGTCCGGGTTCGAGAAGACGGCGTCGGTGGGGACGTCGCAGAACAGCGCGATCTTCTCCTTGACGTCGGGGTCGAGTTCGTCCTCACAGCGCCCCACGAGGACGTCCGGCTGGAGACCAATCGACCGGAGTTCCTTCACGGAGTGCTGGGTTGGCTTGGTCTTCTGCTCGCCCGTCTGGGAGTACGGCACGAGCGTGACGTGCGTGAACAGGATGTCCTCGTCGTCCTCCTCGTGGCTGAACTGGCGCAGCGCCTCGAGGAACGGCATCCCCTCGATGTCGCCCACGGTCCCGCCGACCTCGACGATGCAGACGTCGGAGCCCTCGGCGGCCTCGCGGACGCGCCGCTTGATGTTGTCGGTGACGTGGGGGATAATCTGGACGGTCTTCCCGAGGTAGTCGCCGGCGCGCTCGCGCTCGATGACGTTCTGGTAGACTTTCCCCGTGGTGACGTTGTGGTCGGAGGTCATGTCGACGTCGAGGAACCGCTCGTAGTTCCCCAAGTCGAGGTCGACCTCCCCGCCGTCCTTGAGCACGTACACTTCGCCGTGCTGGTAGGGGTTCATCGTCCCCGCGTCCACGTTGAGGTAGGGGTCGATTTTGACCGCCGTGACGTCGAATCCGGCGTTCGAGAGCAGGCGGCCCAGACTCGCGGCAGTAATGCCTTTCCCCAGCCCGGACATCACCCCGCCAGTAACGAACACGAACTTGCTTCCCAGTGTCGGGTCGTACCCGGTCTCCGTCGGCATACTGACCGTGTGGCGGGCGCGGCAAAAACGGTTTCGGGACGCCGCCGACACGGACGCGCAACCCGAGACTCTCTGTTACTTCTCGGAGATGCCGGGGACGCCCTCGCCGCCGTCGCCGAACAGGAACAGGCCGGGCGACTCGGTGCGCCGGGAGATGGCGGCGACGCGCACGACGTACACGGACAGCAGCGCGAACGGCGCGAGCGCGACGACGTGCACCGAGACCACGACGGAGTGCGAGGTCGGGAGTCGCGACAGGTGCAACAGGAAGAACGACACCACGCCAATCGACGGGACGGCGACGTAGACGAGGTTCTTCGACAGCGCCGCGAACTCCCGGCGGAGGTAGAGGCTCTTGAAGTACGCTCGCGCCACCGCGAAGAACTCCAAGAGGTCTAGCATCTCCTCGAGCGTGTTCGCGGCGTTCTCCGGGAGGTCGTCGCCGTGTTCGGCGCGCAGCCAGTGGAGGTCGTCGACCTGTCGCGCGTAGTCGAACTGCATCGTCGCCAGCACGATTTCCAGCGGGCGTTCGACGTTCCGGAGGTGTTCGTTCATCTCGCCGGACGCGTCCCCGAGGCGACTGAGGTAGGCGTCGAGGTCCGCGCGCACGTCGACGTCGGCCGGTGGGATGTCCGCTTGGAGTCGCTGCCCGCGCTCGACGATGTCCCCCGTCAACAGTTGGAGGAACCCCTCGCTGCTGGCGGGCGCGTGGTCGGCTTCCACGAGTTCTTCGAGCTGTCGGCGGAACTCCGCGGTGTCGCGCACGCGGCCGAACTGCTGGCCGAGCGGGTCCTGTTCGCCGGAGACGAACACGGAGTTGATGGAGACGACGATGGAGACGAGCACGAAGTTCCCCGACAACAGCGTCGTCACCAGCGGCACCGTGGTCTCGTGGGAAGGGGTGCCGCCGACCGTGAGCAGGTGCCCGATAGGACCGAACGCCACCGCGAACGCGGCCAGCAGCGCGCCCGCGACGACTCGGCGGTCGCCGGTCAACACGACCCAATCCCAGACGCCCCTGAAGCGACGCTTCGGCATACACGACCCGTCGGCCAGCGCGGAGAAAGGCATTACGACAGTCCTCCGGGCGAACACCGTAGGTGTCCGGCGAACACTCGGTCAGCAGGCGTCCGCGAGGAACGGCGCCGCGGCGTCCGCGACGTTGTCGGTGCGCCCGACGAAGAAGTGGTCCGCACCGAGTTCGACGACCTCGCAGTCCAACTCTCGGGCTGCCGCCACGACCGGCTCCCAGTCGGCGGTCGTGTCCCGGGTGGCGAAGACGACCTGCAGGGGCGCGGTAATGTCTGCGAGCGCGTCGGCGGCGTTCAGTCCGGCTTCCAGTTCCGCGGCGGGCGCGAGCAGCGACACCGCGCACAACTCCACGTCGACGCTCGCGGCCGCGAGCGCCGCAATTGACGCGCCGAAACTGAACCCGAACAGCCCCACGCGCTCGTAGCGCTCGCTCGCCCACCGGACGGCGTTCCGGGCGTCCTCGCGCTCTCCGAGCCCCTCGTCCCAGTCGCCGTAGTCGAAGCGCAGCGCCGCGACACCGCGCTCGACGAGGGATTCCGCGACGGCGACGAGGCGTTCGTCGCCGCGGTGGCCGCGGTGCTGGGGATGAGGCGGACACAGCACGACGCACGTCGACGCGCCGTCGTCGGGGGAATCGAGCGTCGCCTCCACGTCCCGCGCGCCCGGCACCAGCACGGTCTCTTGTCGCATATGCGCAGATTCGCGGGCCGATGTCGTGTAGGCTGCGGTTCCGTCGGCCCGCTTCGCTCTAGCGTGGGTTACGGAAGTTCGACTACGCGGCTCACGGTTCGCTCTAACGTGACCTCACTGCGTTCGGTCACGCGGCTCGCGGCTGCGCCGCTCGCAAAAACGTGCTCGACCGAAGGGAGAGCACGCCGGTGAAGATTATATGTCCAGAGCCACAAATCACGTGTATGGGTATCGTATCACGCATCTCGTACGCGGTCCGGTCGAAGGTGAACGCGGTCGTCAGTTCCGCCGAGGACCCGACGGAGACGCTGGACTACTCCTACCAGCGGCTCCGCGACCAAGTCCGGGACGTCGAGCAGGGGCTGGCCGACCTGACCGCCCAGAAGAAACGCCTCGAAGTCCAGCGCGAGCGCCTCGCGCAGAACGTCGAGAAGCACGACGACCAGGCGTGGGAGGCAGTCAATCAGGGACGGGACGACCTCGCGCGTCGCGCGCTCGAGAAGAAGCAGGCGAAACGCGATCAGGTCGCGGAGCTCGACGACCAGATTGC
The DNA here is from genome assembly GCF_001485535.1 of Halobacterium sp. CBA1132. Classification (NCBI taxonomy): domain Archaea; kingdom Methanobacteriati; phylum Methanobacteriota; class Halobacteria; order Halobacteriales; family Halobacteriaceae; genus Halobacterium; species Halobacterium sp. CBA1132. The sequence continues at coordinate 1,872,575 of NZ_BCMZ01000001.1, read as the reverse complement.
GGACCTCGAGCGGACCCAGCGCGACCTCGAGGAGAAGAAAGACGACCTCGAGCGGAAAGTCGAGACGTTCCGCACCAAGAAGGAGACGATGAAGGCGCGCCACGATGCTGCCGAGGCCCAGACGCGGGTCTCCGAGGCCGTCTCTGGAGTGGGAGACGACGACGTCACGAGGGCGATCGAGCGCGCGAAAGACCAAACCGAGGAGCTGGAGGCGCGCGCAGCCGCGATGGACGAGCTCGGCGACCGCGGTGTCCTCGACGGACCGCTGTCCGAGGAGGACCACATCGACCGCGAGCTCGCTGCCGAGCGTGGCGACGACGTCGAGTCCGAGCTGGACGCGCTACGCGCGGAAGCCCGCGACGAGGAATCCGACGAAGCCGTCGACGTGGACGTCGAGGGAACTGGAAGGCACGCGTCCGACCTGGCGGACGAGGACGCCGACGTGGTCCACGAGACTGTCGACGACGCGGTCGAGGAGGAGCTGGCAGCCATTCGCGAGGACGAGCAGGCGTAGCCGGACACGGCCATCGGGTCGCAGCGCGCACTGTTTTTCCGTGCGTGCGTCGAAGGCAGGGTATGGCCGACAGCGACGAGGACAAGCCGAGCAACCGGCTGCGCGAGCGCGTTCCGCGCAGCAACCGGTGGTTCTGGGTCGTGTTGGACGCCGACCGGCGGGCGGTCGCGGGCGGACTGCTCGCGGTGTTGTTCTGCGCGCTGGTCGCTGTCGGGACGCTGTTACCGACGCCGGCGTACGAACTCCTCACCCACGGCGACCCGCACGAGACGCTGTTCGACGCGCTGGTCGCGGCGACGATTACGGGCGTGACCCTCGTGCTCACGTTGAGCCAACTCGTGCTCTCGCAGGAACTCGGCGCGGTGGGCGACCAGCGCGAGCGCATGGAGGGTGCGTTGACGTTCCGCGAGGACGCCGCCGACGCAGCCGGAATGGACGTCGCGCCATCGGAGCCATCGGCGTTCCTCCGCGGGCTCGTGAAAGCGACCCGCGAGCAAGCGGACGCGCTCGCCGACGCCGCGCCCGACGGGGAAGCGGGCGACGCTATCGACACCTACGTGAACAACCTCACGGAGAACGCGCGAGCGGTGACGAGCCAGCTCGACGGCGCCCAGTTCGGGGAGTTCGACGTGGTGTGGGCGGCGCTGAACTACAACTACTCGTGGAAGATTTACGCGGGCGAACGCCTCCGAGTCGAGCACGGCGACGCGTTCGACGAGGAAGCCGACGCCGCCCTCGACGACCTCTTGGAGACGCTGGAGCTGTTCGGGCCGGCGCGCGAGCACTTCAAGACACTGTACTTCCAGTGGGAGCTCTCGGACCTCTCGCGGACGCTGCTGTACGCCGCCGTGCCCGCGCTCGCCGTCGCCATCGCGTCGCTCTTGTTCTTCGACCCGTCGGCGTACCCCGGGAGCACCGTCGGTGTCAACCACGCGCTGCTCGTCGTCAGCGCCGCCGCGACGGTCGCGGTGCTGCCGTTCGCGCTGTTGCTGTCGTACGTCCTCCGCATCGTCACTGTCACGAAGCGCACGCTCTCCATCGGCCCGTTCATTCTCCGGGAGACCGAACGCAGCGGCGACGTCGACTGAGCGCGCCGACGCACCCGACACTTACGTGGCCGTCCGTCCTACCCCGGCGCATGTACGACGCGGTCCTCGTGCCGACGGACGGCAGCGACGCTGCCTCCGCCGGCGTCACGCACGGCCTCGACCTCGCCGCGGAGTTCGACGCGGTCGTCCACGCGCTCTACGTCGTGCCCGAGTCCGAGCGCGCGAGCATCGTCGGCAGTTCGAGCAACCCCGGCGAGTCGAGCGTCGCCGCGGCCGCCGAGCGCGCCGTCGAGACCGTCGCCGCGGCCGCCGACGACCGCGGCCTCGACGCCGAAACCGAGATTCGGAGCGGGACGCCACACCGCGAGATTCTCGACTACGCCGAGGAGGCGGGCGTCGACCTCGTCGTGATGGCGACCCACGGTCGCACGGGCGTCAGCAGGCTGCTCTCCGGGAGCGTCACCGAGCGCGTCGTCCGGAAGGCCGACCGGCCCGTGCTCGTCGCGCGCCGGACGTCGTGACGGCACGAATCGTAAGCTACGTCCCCGCTCCGAGCGTCGGACCGGTGTAATGGACCAGCGTCGGTTCTCGAAACTGCTCGCGTGCGCCGCCGTGCTCGGCGTCGCGGTCGGCCTCGTCGCCACGGGGTTCCGGATTGCGTGGCTGGCCGCCAAGCACGCGCTCTGGCACACCTTCGAGGCGACCTACTGGCGCGTCCCGGTCAGCGTGGCGGCCGGCGTCCTCATCGGCGCCATCCTCTACAAGACGTACTACCCGGGCGCGCTCGCCGCGCTCGTCCGCCAGTTCCACGACGAGGGCAGCGTCCCGCTCGCGGAGAACATCCCCACAGTCCCGGTGGGCTTCGTCGGGCTCATCGCGGGGCAGAACGCCGGCCCGGAAGGAGTCATGAGCGTCGTTGGCGGGAGTTTCGGCACGCAGGCCGCGGAGACGTTCGGCGTGCCGAACGCCGAGAAACTCCTCACGCTCGCTGGCATGGGCGCGGGGTTCGGCGCCATCCTCGGCGCGCCCATCGGCGGCGCGCTGCTGTGGCTGGAACTCCCCCACGAGCGCGGCCTCGAGTACTACGAGGCCATCATCCCGACGTTCGTCGCGAGCTTCGCGGGCTACCTCACGGAGGCCGCAATCGGCGGCTTCCACCTGTTCCCGACGTGGCACGTCTCCGCGGTCGCGCCCATCTCGGGCGGCCAGTTGGTCGCCGCGGCCGCCGTCGCCGTCGTCGCCATCCCGTTCGGCGCGCTCTACACGACCATCTTCGACACCGTGGGGCGGCTGTTCAACCGGTGGTCACCCGCCATCTACGTCCGGACGACCGTCGCCGGCCTCGGCATCGGCCTGCTGGGGTACGCGCTCCCCCTGACGTACTTCTACGGCGGCAGCAAGATGAACCAGCTCGTGGGCACCGACCTCGGGCTCGGGGTGCTGGTGGCGACGTTGCTCGGGACGATGGTCGCGGCCGCGTTCACCATCAACGGCAACTGGATCGGCGGGCTCATCGTCCCGCACATGTTCATGGGCGCGGTGCTCGGGCTCGCGGCGTCGACAGTCGTCCCCGCGCTCCCGCCGATACTCTCGATGCTCGCGGGCATGGCCGCGTTCAACGCCGTCGTCACGGGAACGCCGCTGTCGTCGGCGCTCATCGCCATCGCGCTGACCGACGGCGCGAGCATCACGCCCGTCTTCCTGGCGGCGCTGGTCGGGTTCGTCGGCAGCCCGCTCGTTGGCTTCCTCCAGACCGCGGCGCCGCGCCGCGAACCGCCGAACTTCCACGTCGGCGACTAACCGCGAAAAACGAGTGGCGGGTTACTCCGCGAAGTCCGGTTCCGTGTGCTTCTGTTCGACCTCGTTGTCGAGGTGGTCGAGGAACGCCTCGAGGTCGACGTCGTTGCGCTCGCGCTCCTGGCGGTCGCGCACCGAGACCGTTCCGGCTTCCTCCTCGTCGTCGCCGAGGACGAGCATGTAGGGGACGTTGTCGTCGTGGGCCTGCTGGATTTTCCGGCCGACCGTCCAGTCGCGGTCCTCGACCTCGACGCGGTAGCCGTCCAGTTCGTTCTTCACGCGGTGGGCGTACCCGAGATTGTCGTCGGTCACGGGCAGGATGCGGACCTGCTCGGGCGCCAGCCACGTCGGGAAGCGGCCGTTGTAGTGCTCGATGAGCACCATGAAGAAGCGCTCGTAGCTCCCGTAGAGCGCGCGGTGAATCATCACCGGCTGGTGGGCTTCGTTGTCCGACCCCGTGTATTCGAGGTCGAAGCGCTCGGGCATGTTGAAGTCCAGTTGGACGGTCGGGCCGTCCCACGTGCGCCCGAGCGCGTCCTCGAACGCGAAGTCGACTTTCGGCCCGTAGAACGCGCCGTCGCCGGGTTCGAGGTCGTAGTCGACGTTCTGCTCTTCGAGTACGTCCCGGAGTTGGCTCTCCGATTGCTCCCAGATTTCGTCGCTGCCGACGGACTTCTCGGGACGGGTCGCCAGCGCGACCTCGTAGTCGAGGTCGAAGGTGTCCAGCACCTCGAAGATGAGGTCCATGATGCGCCGCACTTCCTCCTCGATTTGGTCGGCGCGCGCGAACACGTGGCCGTCGTCGATGGTGAACGCCCACACCCGGGACAGGCCGGAGAGTTCGCCGCGCTGCTCGCGGCGGTACACCTTCCCGTCCTCGAAGTACCGCACGGGGAGGTCGCGGTAGCTCCACGAGGACTGGTCGAAGATGGTGGCGTGGCCCGGGCAGTTCATCGGCTTCAAGCCGTACTCCTCGTCGTCGACGTCCATGAGGAACATGTCGTCGACGTAGTTCTCGTAGTGCCCGGACTGCTTCCACAGTTCCGTGCGGAAGAGGTGCGGCGTCTCCACCTCGTCGTAGCCCATGTCGCGGTTCAGGCCGTGGACGTAGTCCGAGAGTTCCCGCAGGACCGTCTTCCCGTTCGGGTGGTAGAGGGGGAGCCCGGGACCCGTGACGTCCGGAATCGAGAACAGGTCCATCTCGGAGCCGAGTTTCTGGTGGTCGCGTTCTTTGGCTTCCTCGCGTCGCTGGAGGTACTCCTCGAGGCCGTCCTCGGTCGGGAACGCCGTGCCGTAGACGCGGGTCAGCGTCTCGCGGTCCTCGTCGCCGCGCCAGTATGCCGCCGAGGTCTCCAGCACTTCGAAGCCCCCGATTTCGCCCGTGGAGTCGACGTGGGGGCCCTGACAGAGGTCCTCGAAGTCGTCCTGCTTGTAGAAGCTCACGGGGTCGTCGCCCGCCGCCTCGGTTTCGAGAATCTCGCGCTTGAAGGGGTTGTCCTCGTACTTCTCGACGGCTTCATCGCGGCCGTACTCGACGCGCTCGACGTCGTAGTCGGCCGCGATGATGTCCTCGGCCTCGTCCTGAATCTCGGCGAGGTCGTCGGCGTCCAGTTCGACGTCCGCGATGTCGTAGTAGAACCCCTCCTCGGTGTACGGTCCGATGGTGAGTTTCGCGTCGGGGTGGTGGCGGACGAGGGCCTGCGCGAGCACGTGCGCGGCCGTGTGCCGGAGGACGTCGAGGTAGTCGTCGGAGCCCTCGGTGACGATTTCGATTTCGCGGTCCTCCGTGATGGGTTCCTCCTTCGCGACGAGTTCGCCGTCCAGCTTCCCGGCGACTGTGTCACGGCCGAGGCCGGGCCCAATTTCGTACGCTACGTCCTCGACCGTCGCCCCGGCTTCGACGTCCAACGTGGCGCCGTCCGGGAGCGTCACAGTAACGCTGCTCATTCTGTCCGTTAGTTCGCCCGGAGGCACCCATAAGCCTGTTGAGACGGTGCGAGTGCGTGCCGAACGCCCGAAACACTGAAGAGGGAACTCAGACCTCTCGCGCGCCCGTCCCCGCTCGCTCGACGGCCTGTAGGTCGACGTGGCCGGCGGGCAGCGGCACGCCCTCGAAGTCGTCCTCGGCGAGCAGCAGCGAGCCGTCGAGGTCCACGTAGTCCAGCAGCGGCGCGAGGTGGCAGGCCGCCGCGATGGAGGCGTTGGACTCTATCATGCAGCCACACATCACTTCGAGGCCGTTCGCGCGAGCGGCGTGAATCAGGCGCTTGGCCTCGCGGAGGCCGCCGGTCTTCATCAGTTTCAGATTCGCGATGTCACAGCGGTCCGCGATGTCGGGCACGTCGCTGGCGACGACGCAGGACTCGTCGGCGGCAATCGGGAGCGGCGAGCGCTCGTAGACGTACTTCAGTCCCTCGCGGTTCTCGGCGGGCACCGGCTGTTCGACGAACTCCACGCCGTACCCTTCGAGCCACTCGATGTTCCGGACGGCTTCCTTGGGCGTCCACGCCTCGTTCGCGTCCACGCGGATGGTGGCGTCCGGCGCGGCCTCCCGGACCGCCGACAGCAGTTGCTCGTCCCGGCTCGTGCCGAGTTTCACCTTCAGCGTGCCGTAGCCCGCGTCGACCGCCTCCGCGGTCTTCTCGCGCATCGTTTCCTCGTCGTCGATGCCGATGGTGAACGAGGTGTCGAGCGCGTTCGTGCCGTCCAGCCCCCAGTAGCGGTACAGCGGGAGGTCGACACGCTTCGCGGCGAGGTCGTGGACGGCGATGCTGACCGCGGCCCGCGCCGCGGGGTTGTCCGAGACGACTTCGCGCATCCCGGTCTCGATGCGCGCGAGGTCGTGGGGGTCGTCGACGCGCTCGACGACGGCCAGCAGGTCCGGCAGTACAGCCTCGACGGTGGCCGCCGTCTCTCCGTAGTGCGCGGAGGGCGCGGCGCCGCCGACGCCGACAGTGCCCTCGTCGTCTTCGACGCGAACGACGACGTTCGCGGCGGTGTCTTGGGTCCCGCGGGCGATTGTGAAGGGGTGTTCGAGCGGGAACTCGCGGCGTTCGAACTCCGTTCTCATCGAATCACCTCGACGACCGACTCGGAGTCGAACCGCACGGGGTCGTCGGCGGGCACGCCCACGGCGTCCGCGAAGTCCGCGACCGCCTCGCGGGCGTCCTCGTCGCTGTCGACGCTGCGCGTGTTCAACATCCCGCCGACGACGTCCGCCTCGGCGACGGGTTCGGCGAACGCCTCGTAGCGCTGCACGAACGACGCGACCGGCGGGAGTTGCTGGTCGTAGCCGTGGACGGAATCGCGGCCGACTTCGTGGCAGAGCACGAGGTGGTCGGGCATCGCGCCGTGGACGATGCTCGCGGTGACGCCCGAGTACGCGGGGTGGACGATGCTCGCCTGCCCCTCCACGAACACGTAATCGTGGTCCGCGCCGGCTTCGAGCACCATGCGCTCGACGGCGCCAGCGGCGAAGTCAGAGACGACGCGGTCGACCGGGATGCCCTCGCCCTCGATGAGGATGCCGGTCTGCCCGGTCGCGACGAACGCCGCGTCCATCCCCTCCTCGCGGGCGGTCTCGTAGAGTTCGCGGGTGGCGGTCATCTTCCCGACCGAGCAGTCCGTGCCGACGGTCGCGACGACGGTGGCGTCGACGCTGTCCGCGACGCCGTCCGCGACGCCGAGGTCCTCGGGGGGCTTGCGCACGTCCCAGAGTTCGCAGCCGTGTTCGGCGGCGAGGTCGGCGAACTCCTCGTCCTCAGCGAGGAAGTAGTGGAGGCCCGAGTAGACGTCACAGCCGCGTTCGAGCGCGTTGCGCACGTCCGGTCGCCACGACTCGTCGAACGCCCCGCCGATGGGCGAGATGCCGACGACGAGCGCGTCCACGTCGTCGGGCACGTCGCTCATCGACGCGACTACGGGCGCGTCCTGCACGTCCGGCACGTGGTCCGAGACCCGGGTTCCGTCGTTGTCCCGGTCGAGGACGGCGACCACGTCGTAGTCGGCGTACCGTAGGACACCCACTGCGGTCTTCGCGCGGCCGGGGAACTGCTCGTGTGCGAGGAGTGCGACTTTCATACGACGACGGAGGCCCCCCGCTGCCTTAAGCCTGAAGCCGGCGGCGCGTACGGGACAGCCACGAGACAGGTCACAGCAGCGACAGCGGCACCGTCCAGAACGTGTCGTGGGCGTCGTCGAGCGCGGCCTCGGGCTTCCCGGTGGCGTCGACGGCGGCGGTGGCGTCGGTGTCGAACTCGTCCAGCAGCGTCCCCTCGCCGACGACGAACACGCGCTCGGCCTCGACGCCCTCGAGCGCACGCTGGCACTTCTGGAGGTGTTCGCTAATCTGCCCCTCGCGGCGGCGCTCGAAGCGGTCCTGCGAGAACCCGCCCTTCGAGTGTTTGCCCTTGACGTCGCTTTCGAACCCCTCGAAGTGGACGCGCTCGGGGTTCGCGCGCGCCCCCGGCTCCGCCTGATACACGCCGAGCGCGAACAGGTCCGCGCGCACGACGGCGAGCGCGTACCGCCCAGTCGGCGCGACCCACTCGCGTTCGACCTGCACCGTCGAATCCCGCGCCACGAACGCCTCCGGGGGGTTCGGCGGGCGCAGCGCCGCGGAGAGCAACCCCTCGCGGTCGCGGACGACCAGACAGGGCGCGGCGCGCTCGACGAGCGGCGCGCGGTCGCCGAACACCTCCCGCACCGCCTCGGGCGGGTCGTCGGGAACGTAGGCCGTGAGCACGCCCTCCTCCGTGCTCTCGACGCTTTCGAGCAGCGAGACGACGCGCTCCCGGCGCTCGCCGCGGAGGTCACGCCGCCCCCTGAACTCGGGGCCCGCGTCCTCGTCGCCGTGCCGCCGCACGCGGTCTTCCAACTCCGTGACTCTGTCTTCGAGTTCGTTGACGCGCTGCTCGGCGTCCTGTCTGTCGCGGACGGCCTCGCTCCGGCGCTCGCTCTCGGCCTCGAGTTGCGCCGCCAGCGACTGCCGTTCGTCCTCCAGTTCCTCGATGCGCTCTTTGAGTTTCGCGCGCCCGAGGAGTCTGTCCAGCATGGACGAACGGCGGCGTCCCGGCCGCTTAGGCGTTTCCCACCGACGCCTCCGACTTCGGTTCTGCCGTCTCTCGCGGCAACCGCACGCACGTTCGACAGTCACTCACCGAGATTCGTGACAAGACACTTAGCGTATGGCTTCTACCGAATATCCGTGCCCTCCGTCCGCTCGGTCGCCCGCGCCCTCCTCGCGGTGGTCGGCGTCGCACTCGTCACGCTCGGCGTCGCCATCGGCGTGCCCGCGCTCGGGCAAGACGGCTTCCCGGTCGGCCTCGCTCTCGGCCTCGCAGTCCTGTCGTTCGCCGCCGGCGGCGCCGAGCGCGGCGCCGCCGCGTTGCTGTCCGGCCGCGGCCTCCGACCCGCACAGCGCGCCGTCCTCAAACTCGCGGGCGTGCTCGCCGTGCTCGCGTTCGTCCTTCCCGCGACCGGACTGTTCGTCGCCCCAGAACTGCTGTACGACCAGTTCGGAGTCGATGCCCTCGTCGCCGCGATACTCGGGTGGCTGTACCTCTCCACGGGCGCGCTCGCCGTCGCCGTGCTCGTGGCGCTGTGGCGCGCCGCCGAACTCGCGTACGCCGCGGTAGCCTACTGAACGGCAACCGCCGCCGCGCCCAGCACGTCCAGCGCGCGCTTGACTTCCGCGCCCGTCGTCACGAACACCAGCAGGCGCGCCGGCTGTCCGCCCACCGGCCGCGCTCGCAGGTCGCGCTCTTCGGCTGTCCGCTCGGCGGCTTCGAGGCCCGCGTACAACTCCACTCGCGCGCGGTCGGACTGCACGTAGACCTCCGCGAGTCGCTCGCCGTCGCACACCACGTCGTAGGCGCGCGCGCCGTCCGTCGTCGGCTCCACGTCCGGGTCCGCGTTCGTCACCGCGAGCGCGTCGTAGGGCGCGTTCTCGTGGCCGGTCACTTCACTCGACAACAGTTCCGCCAGCCGCTTCCCGTCGGTTTCTGTGTTCTCGACCATCTCAGCCCTCCAGTTCGCTGCGTGCTTTCGCCGCCGCGCCGTCCACGTCGACGCCCCGCCGGCGCGCGTACACGACCGCTGCCGCGTCCGCCGTCACGCCCAGCTCCTGCTGGAGTTGATTCACCGCGGCGACCGTCTCCTGTCGGTCGTGGCCCGCGTCGACGACGGCGTCGAGCGCGCGCTCGAACGCCGACCGCTCCTGGAACAGCGACGCGTCCGGCGCGAAGTCGTCGGGAATCTCGACGTCCTCGGGGTCGAACGACGCCGCGAGTTCGCCGTCCTCGCGCTCGACGAGTCCCTCGCCGGTCGCGACGTCCAGCAGGCGCTTGGCTTGGTCCGGGCTCATCCAGTCGCGGTCCAGCGACAGCGCCACCACGAAGGCCTGTTCAGGTATCCTGCGCTTGCCCTTCTGTTTGAACGGCGCGGCGACCGCGACCCGGAGACTCATGCCCGAAGCGACGGCGCCGACGCCGGTAAAACCCGCTGTTCCCGTCCAACCGAGTCTTTCAAGTGCGTCCTTCGCCACTTTCCGGGTATGCAATATCAAGGCCGCTCCAAGCGCTCGAAGACCGGCGCGCGACTCCGTCCCCAGAGCAAGAAGAAGAAGTCCAAGACCGGCCGCTCGCCCACGGAGACGACCGTCGGCGAACAGCGCTTCCGCACCGTCGACGCGCGCGGCAACAACGAGAAGGTCCGCGCGCTCTCCACGAACGTCGCCAACGTCGCCACCGACGACGGCGCCGTCCGCGCCACCATCGAGGACGTCGCCGAGAACGGCGCGAACCCGAACTACGCCCGCCGAAACATCATCACGAAGGGCGCCATCATCGAGACGGACGCCGGCCGCGCCCGCGTCACCTCCCGCCCCGGTCAGGACGGGCAGGTCAACGCCGTCCTCGTCGAATAACGCGGCTTCTCTCTGTCTTCTCGCGCCCGACAGCCGCAGCTGAACCGGCCCCACAGTCTCCCGCGCCCGCACGGAATCTTCCCGTTCAGCCGAACTTATCACGCGCCGCGCCGTACCACGGTCACACTCGAATGTCTGCGACACTGACTCCGTCACCATGAAGACCGGGCGCTACCTGAACGCGGGACTGTTCGTCCTGCTCGCGGTGCTGTGGGGGTTCTCGTTCGTCGCCATCAAGACCGGACTCGGCGAGCTACCGCCGGTGTTCTTCGCGGCGGTTCGGTTCGATGTCGCCGTCCCGTTCCTGCTGGTGTTCGTCGCGTGGCGCTACGACACGTGGCTGCCCCAGAACCGCGCGGACTACGCCGGCGTCGTGGTCGGCGCGGCCGCGCTCATCGCGGGGAACAACGGCTTCCTCTTCCTCGGGCAGCAGGCGATAACGCCGGCCGCCGCGTCCGTGATGTACGGCCTGAACCCGATTCTCGCGCCCGCGCTCGCGTTCGTGCTGCTCGACCAGCGCCTCGACGCGGTCGGCCTCGTCGGCATCGCCGTCGGACTACTCGGCGTCGCCATCATCGTCCAGCCGTCCCCCGAGACGCTCACGTCCGGGTCGACGGTAGGCCAACTGCTCGTACTCGCTGCGGCGATGTCGGTGGCGCTCGGCAGCGTCCTTCTGCAGCGCGTGGACGCCACCCTCGACAGCATTCCGCTGACTGCGTGGGCGATGGCGCTCGGCGCCCTGCTCCTCCACGTGGTGAGCGTCGCCATCGGCGAATCGGCAGCCGGCGCCACCGTCACGATGCCCGTCGTCTACGCGGTGCTGGTCTTGGGTGTGCTCTCGACGGCCGTCGCGTACCCCATCTTCTTCACGCTCATCCGGAAAATCGGCCCCGTCCGCACGAACCTCGTGGCGTACGCCGTCCCCATCTTCGCCGCCATCACGTCGTGGCTGCTGTTCGGCGAGAGCGTCACGCAATCGACGGCAGTCGGCTTCCTCGTCGTCGTCGCGGGCGTCGCGCTCCTCGAACGACAGGTCGTCCGGGAGGAACTCGGCCGCGTCTACCAGCGAGTCAGCCCGACGGCGTAGCTGTGCCGTAGCTGCTGTGAAGCATACGCGCGGCGAAGCCGCGCGTTTCCGCCGCGACGAGCGTAGCGAGTCGCGGGACGTTTTTAGCGTAGCTTTTTGCAAGCGGGGGTGCGCCTCCGGCGCACCCCCCGCAGTAAAAAGGTACTATTGGAACCCGATGTGGCCGCCCTGCTCGCGGCGGGTTTCGGGGTTCTGACTGCCTTTGAACTGTTCTTCGACGCGGTCGTAGTAGTCCATGAGGTCTTCCGTGACGGTGGGGCGGACGTCCTCCATGCCGCGGCGGAAGTGGCGCATCTCGACTTCTTCGGCGTCCTCGTCCTCGCGGAGCGCTTCGATGGCGGCTTCGCGGGTGATGTTCGCGAGGTCGCTGCCGACGTAGCCGTCGGTCACTTCCGCGAGTTCGCGGAGGCTGACGTCGGGCGCGAGCGGGATGTCCTGGGTGTGAATCTTCAGAATCTGCTCGCGGCCCTCGACGTCGGGCTGGCCGACCTGGACGAGGCGGTCGAAGCGCCCCGAGCGGATGAGCGCCGGGTCGATGATGTCGGGGCGGTTCGTCGCCGCGATGACCATCACTTCCTCCATCTCTTCGAGGCCGTCCAGCTCCGTGAGGAGCTGGTTGACGACGCGCTCGGAGACGTTGTTCCCGACTTCTTGCCCGCGGCCGGGCGCGAGGCTGTCGAGTTCGTCGAAGAAGATGACCGTCGGGGAGACTTGCCGGGCTTTCCGGAACGTCTGCCGGATGGCCTTCTCGGATTCACCCACCCACTTCGAGAGCAGCTGCGGGCCGCGGACGCTGATGAAGTTGGCGTTGGTCTCGTTGGCGACCGCTTTCGCCATCAGCGTCTTCCCGGTGCCCGGCGGCCCGTACAGCAGCACGCCCGCGGGCGGGTCGATGCCCATGCGGGTGAACTTCTCGGGCTGATTGAGCGGCCACTCGACGGCCTCCTTGATGTCGTTTTTCGCGTCGTCGAGACCGCCGACGTCGTCCCACGACAGTTTGGGGAGTTCGACGAGGACTTCCCGCATCGCGGAGGGTTCGACCTCGTTGAGCGCGCCCTTGAAGTCGTCGCGCTTGACAATCATCCGGTCGATGAGGCTCGGCGGGATGTCCTCCTCGTCGAGGTCGATTTCGGGGAGGTAGCGCCGGAGCGCGCGCATCGCGGCTTCCTTCGTGAGGCTCTCGATGTCGGCGCCGACGAAGCCGTGGGTGTCGTCGGCCAGCGACGAGAGGTTCACGTCGTCGCTCAGCGGCATGCCGCGGGTGTGAATCTTCAGAATCTCCTCGCGGCCCACCTCGTCGGGGACGCCGATTTCGATCTCGCGGTCGAAGCGACCGGGGCGACGGAGCGCCGGGTCGACGGCGTCGACGCGGTTCGTCGCCGCGATGACGATGACTTGGCCGCGGCCTTCGAGGCCGTCCATCATCGTCAGCAGCTGGGCGACGACGCGGCGCTCGACCTCGCCCGTGACGTCCTCGCGCTTGGGCGCGATAGAGTCCAACTCGTCGATGAAGATGATCGAGGGGGAGTCGTCTTTGGCGTCCTCGAAGATTTCGCGTAACTGCTGTTCGGACTCGCCGTAGTACTTGGAGATAATCTCGGGGCCGGCAATGGAGAAGAAACTCGCCGACGTCTCGTTAGCGACGGCTTTCGCCAGCAGCGTCTTCCCGGTGCCCGGCGGGCCGTGCAGCAACACCCCCTGCGGCGGTTCGATGCCGAGCTTCTGGAAGATTTGGGGGTGTTTCATCGGGAGTTCGACCATCTCCCGGACGCGCTGAATCTCGCTCTCGAGGCCGCCGATGTCCTCGTAGGTGATGCCGCCGCCCGTGCGCTCGAAGCCGCTGATCGGCTCCTCGCGGAGTTCGACGTCCGTGTCCTCCGTGATGAGACAGACGCCCTCCGGTTCGGTCTCGACGGCGATGAGCGGGATGGCCTGCCCCGGCGAGCGCATGAACGGGTGGTTCGTGCTGCTCATCACGGGCACGATGTCCCGCGAGACAACGGGGCGCTTGAGAATCTGTCGTTTGACCATGCCGGCGGCGTCGCTGCCGAACTGGACGCTGGCGTCCTCCGGCGGCGCGAGCACGAGCCGGTCGGCCTTCTGGGCGTCGGCCTTCCGAATCTTGACGCGTTCGCCGATGCCGACGTCGGCGTTCTGCCGGGTGAACCCGTCGATGCGGATGGTGTCGGTGTTCCAGTCCTGCCGGTCGGCGCGCCAGACCTTCGCGGCGGTCGTCTCGGCACCCTCGATTTCGATGATGTCTCCCGGGCTGAGCTTCAGATGCAGGAGCGTGTCGGGGTCGAGGCGAGCGATGCCCCTGCCCGAGTCGTTCGGGTAGGCTTTCGCCACCTCAAGTTGGACTTCGTTCATGATTGGAGGCTACGGCGGATGTGTGCGATTCCGGCGTCGTAACGGAAGTACTTTCCGCCACACCCCACCGTGGCTGTCAACGACTAACACACGAAGGCAGAAAGGCGTGCCGTCTCCCGTTCGTTCTGCCGGGACCGGAGCCGGTCACTCCTCGCGGTGCCTCTCCAGCGCCTCGTCGAGCGTGAGTTCGCCGCGCGCGACCTGCCGCGCGAGCGCCTCGGTGATGGTCCGATTCTGGTCGCTGGCCTCCCGCGACCGGCTCTTGATGACCTGAATCTCGCCCTCCGTGGGTTCGATGCTCCGGCCCTCGACTTCCTCGCCGGTCATCAACGCGATGTTCGCTGCCGCGAGCACGTCGCCCATCCCTCGCGCGCCCGGCCCGAGGAACGGCGTCGTCCCCGTCTCGTCGACTAACTCCACGCGCACGTCGTCGAGGCCGTCGATGATGCGCGCGCCTTCCAGCCGTGCGCCGTCACCCACGCGCACCACGGCGTCGTCCTCGCCCGCGACCTCCTCGCTCACCACTTCGGCGGCCCGCTCGACCGGCACTTGGAACGCCGAGACGACCATCCCACCGCGCAGCACCGCGATGCCGGGCCGGGTCCCCGGGTCGACGCCGACGACGGTCCGCCCCTCGCCGCCCCGCAGGTAGACGAGCGCCTCCTCGACGGTCTGACGGGCGTGATCGGGGTCGGCGACCACGACTGGCGCGTCCGCGTCGATGTCCTCGCCCGCCGTGATGACGACGCCCGTCGTCTCCGGCAGCGGCTCGCCCGGTTCGACCGTCGTGAACGTCACGTCGCGGTCCCGCAGCTCCTCGACGACCTCGTGGTAGACTTCGAAATCCTCGGTCGCGACGACTATCACGACCGCACGTCCGGCCGCCGACAGCAAAACGCTTGCCCGCGGGACGCGCCCCCGGCACACCGGGGGTCTTTTGCCCGGGAGCGACCAATCCCGCAGTAGTGAGCGACGACACCCACATCTCGACTGGCTGTGCCGTCCTCGACGACCTGCTCGGCGGGGGCGTCGAACGCGGCACGGTCACGCAGGTCTACGGGCCGCCGGGCGCCGGCAAGACGAACGTCGCGCTCTCGACGGCCGTGGAGGTCGCCGCCGACGGCGGGACCGCGGTCTACATCGACACCGAGGGGCTGTCCGTGGAGCGCTTCGAGCAGGTGCTGTCCGCGCGCGCCGACGACCCGGAGGACGCCTCCAGTCGCATCGTCATCTCCGACGCCCACGACTTCGAGGAGCAGGCCGAGGCCGTCCGCGACGCCGCGGACTTCGCGGAGCGCGCGGACCTCGTCGTCCTCGACTCCGCCACGGGCTTCTACCGGCTCGAACGCGACGACAACGACGGCGGCGACGCCCTCCGCCGGGTCGCCGACCAAATCACGCATCTCCTCTCGCTGGCGCGCAAACACGACCTCGCTGTCGTCGTCACCAACCAAGTGTTCACGGACGTCGAAAGCGGCAGCGACCGCGTCCGCCCGCTCGGCGGCCACACGCTCAACCACTGGACGGGCGTCGTGATGCGCGTCGACCGCTTCCGCGGCGGCAACCGCCGCGCCACCCTCGAAAAACACCGTTCGAAGCCCGAGGGCGAACACGCTCGCTTCAAAATCACCGACACGGGTATCGAGGGCGCCGACGGCGACGACTACTGAGACGCCCGGTACTCGCCGTGTTTCATCCCGAGGAGGAACGACACCGCCGCGAACACAATCATCGACGGCAGCACCATCATGAAGACGGTGTCCATCCCCATCACGTCCATCGCGGCCAGTCCGGTGACGCCCACCGCGACAATTGCTACCAAGATACCGACCGCTCGGGGGAAGTCGAACTCCATACGACTGCGTTGTGACGCGGCCGACAAATAGGTTCGCGAGTCCGCGACCGCCGCCGAAACCGGCTGGGGAATCGGCCGAACCGAGCATCCGCGAGCGGCACGAGGCGCGAAGCGTTCGAAAATCGCAGAGCGATTTTCGCAGCCCATCAGAACCGCGTTGCGGTTCTGAGGACGCCTCGTTTGTGCGAACGGGGCACGGAGTGACCCGTGAGCGGCGCGAGCGGTTCACTCGCGGCTTCGCCGCGAGGCCGACGAGCGACCACCGCGCCCGGAGGGAGTGGTTCGAAAGGCGCGTCGCGCCTTTCGTCATCACGAAAGACGGTGAAGCCGTCTTTCGAACGACGAGGAGTGCTTTTTCCGCAAGTTTTTGCCAGCCGAGCGGTGCTCTGCACCGCTCGCACAGCAAAAAGTGCGTTTTAGCTGAAAGTAGGCGCTAAGCCCCCTTCCTCAGCGAGCGCCGACCGAACGGGAGGCGCGAGCAGGAGGGGATACAGCGCCGCACAGTTCTCCTACACGGTTCGGTAGCAGACCCATAGGCCCACGTAGTCACAACGTTCTTACAGTAGGATAGTATAATATTGACCGAACCCAATGGAGTACGGCCTCGATTCGGGAGCGCATTCGACGTATTCCCTGCACTACCACCTGATACTCACCACGAAGTATCGGCGCGGAGTGCTCACCGAGGAGCGAACCCAATTCATTCGCGGGGTCATCAGCGGGTTCACGGACAACTACGGCGTCGAACTGACGAACCTCGACGGCGAGGACGACCACGTCCACATCCTGTTCCGAGCGAAACCCACCACGGACCTCGTGAAGTTCATCAACACGGTCAAGGGCGCGACCGCCCGCCGTATCCGCAACGAGTACGCGGACGAACTGAAGACCGAACTGTGGGGAGACTCGTTCTGGAACGACTCGTACTGCCTCATCTCGACCGGGCAGGTGTCGCTGGATGTGCTGAAACAGTACGTAGAGGACCAACGCGAGTAGAATGTACTACGCCTACAAGTACCGTCTCAAGCCGTCCAATGCCCACCGCGAGGAGTTGGACCGCCACCGCGATATTTGTCGGCAACTGTACAACCACACGCTCTACCGCCTCAACGAGTACCAAGACGAACACGGCGAACTGCCGTCGATGACCACCCTGCGGTCGGAGCTACCCGACCTCAAGACGTGGTGGGACGGCCTCTCGGACGTGTACTCGAAGGTTCTCCAAACCGTCGTGGAACGCCTCTTCGACAATCTCAAAGGACTCTCCAAACTCAAGAAGAACGGCTACGGCGTCGGTCAACTCAAGTGGAAGCCGCCACGGGAGTTCCGCAGTTTCACGTACAGTCAGTCTGGCTTCAAGCTCGACAAGAAGGGCGGTCAGACTGTCCTGTCACTCTCGAAACTCGCGGACATACCGATACGGCTCCATCGCGCCATCCCCGACGACGCCACCGTGAAACAGGTCACGGTCAAGAAGGAACCGACGGGCGAGTGGTTCGCCACGTTCGGCGTTCAGAAACCGTCGATGACGGTTTCTGCAGCCCATCAGAAGCCGAAGGCTTCTGAGGACGTCGAAATGGACCGTGAACCGCCCGAACCGCCTGAGAATCCCGAGCGGTGCGTCGGCATTGACGTGGGGATACTCACGTACGCCCACGATACCGACGGGACCGCCGTCGGGTCGCTCGACCTCTCCGCCGAACGGGAACGACTGGAACGCGAACAGCGGTCTCTCTCACGGAAAGAACACGGGTCAAACAACTACGAGAAGCAACGGCGGCGGGTCGCGGAGTGTCACGCCGACCTCCGACGGAAGCGCCGCGACTTCTTGCACAAACTCTCGAACTACTACGCTCGGGAGTACGACCTCGTAGCGGTCGAAGACCTGAACGTGAAGGAGATGATGGAGTCGCCGTCGAACAGTCGCAACACGGCGTCTGCCGCGTGGCGGACGTTCCTCTCGTTCCTCGAATACAAGTGCGAACGGGAAGGAACGCACTTCGTCGCGGTCAACCCGAGCGGGACGACCAAAGAGTGCGCGTCGTGTGGCGTTTCGACCGACAAGCCGTTGTGGGTCCGTGAACACTCCTGTCCTGCCTGCGGGTTTGAGGCGGACAGGGACGCGAACGCGGCGTGGAACATCCTTTCTCGCGGCCTCGAAGACGTAGGAGTGGGACACTCCGAATCAACGCCTGTGGAGACTGCGCTCCCTGTGGATACATCCGTATCTGCAAAGCGCGTCGTGGAAGCAGGAAGCCCTCCCCTCAAGGAGCGAACGACGTCAGCCGTGAGCGAGTAGGGTAGGGTAGTTCACAGTTCGTTCAGTTTCCGGAGGAGCTGGCCCTTGTACTCCTCGTCGCGTTCGACGCCCTTCTGTTCGAGGACGTTGCGTTCGAGGGTGTCCAGCGCCATGTGGAAGGAGTTGTCGGCGCCGTAGCCCTCGCCGCTGCCGGCCATCTGGCCCTTGTTGGTGCGGAGTCGAATCTGGGTCTGGATGAGCGGGGTGCCGCGGAGCTTCTCCTTGTGCTTGTGGAGGCGGACGTGCGCGTGGTGGACGTTCATCTCGCTGTACTTGTTCGCGACGTCCTCGATGCGCTCTTGGACTTCTTCGCGGGAGAGCGCGTCCAGCAGTTCGATGTTCGTAATCTGGACGTCCATGTGCTCCTCCTCGGTGTAGGAGAGCGCGCGCAGCACGTCCGTCTTGGTGACGACGCCGCCCACGACGCGGTCGTCGTCGGCGGGCGTGACGACGAGCCCCGAGAAGTCGTTGTCCAGCATCGTCTGGACGGCGTCCTGCACGGAGTCGTCGACGGTCACCGTCTCGACGGGGCTGGTCATCACGTCGTACACCGGGAGGTCGAGCATGCGTTCGACCTCGCCGCTGCGGTCGCCCCGCGTCGTCTTCGAGATGTCGCGCACGACGAAGTCGACGACGTCGTGGACGGTGACGACGCCCGTGAGGGAGCCGTCCTCGTCGAGGACGGGCAGCCGCGAGATGCCGTGCTTGCGGAGGCGGTTGATGACGACGCCCATGTTGTCATCCTCGGTGACGGTGATGACGTTCTCGCTGAAGATCTGGCCGACGGTGAGCGCGTCGAGGCTGTCGATGACAGCTTCGAGGATGGCGTCCTCGGTGACGACGCCCCAGAGTTCGCCGGCTTCGAAGACGGGCGCGATTTTCGTCCCGCCCTCGACGAGCATGCGGGCGGTGTCGCGGACGTCCTCGGTGCGGTCTACTTTCGGTGCGGAAATCGTGAGCGCGCCGATGCGCGTGTCGTCTTCGATGTGCGAGCCGAGCAGTTGGCGTTCCGTGAGGACGCCCTCGTACTGGCCGGCTTCGGTGACGATGATGCCTTTCGGGTTCTCCTCCTCGAAGATAGAACGAGCCTTCCCCAGTCGTTGTTCAGATTCGACCTCGATGTAGTCGTTGGTCGCGATGTCAGAGATATCCATGGGCCTTCAGTTGGAACGTCGCGGACCAGCGCCTTCAACTTTGTTGCGGCCCGCAGAATCCCGGACTCCCTCCTATGGTTTTGGTGCTGGCGCCCGTAACGTGGCCCGTGTTACCTGTGGGCGTCCCAGACATCGGCGCAATCTTCGGCCCGTACACGTACTTCGCGTCGGAGGTGGCGTTCGGCGCGCTCGCGTTCGCACTCCTCTACCGCGCGGACGCGCTCCGCCGGGCCGGCGTCACCGTCGCCGTGCTCTACCCCATCGCGTACGTCTGGGACTGGTACACGCTCACTATCGGCGTGTTCGCCATCCAACTCCGGACCGGCGTCGACTTCCTCGGCATCCCTGCGGAGGAACACGTCTTCATGGTCGTCGTGCCCGCGCTCGTCGTCGCGTTCCACGAGACCATCCACGGACAGGACTGAAGGCCGTGGCCGTGGTACGACACCTCATGGGAGACCGAGCCTGCTGGCTGGCGTTCTGTCCGGACTGCGACGCGCAGGTGACCGTCGTCGACGAGGAGTGTCCGGACTGCGGGGCGGCGCTGGACTGACCGACCGTCAGTCCGCCCCGAGGGCCGCGCGGAACCGCGCGTCGTCGAACGCCGCGTCAACCCGGGGGACGCGCAGGCAGACCTCGCGGTCCCACGGGTTGACGCGGCGCAGCTCCCGGACGACGCGGGCCGGCGCGGAGTACGTCTCGGCGTCGCCGAACACCGTCACCGTCGCGTCCGCGTCCGCCGGCGGCGCGTCGTGGTCGAGACTCCGGGACTCGTAGACCGCGCCGTACGCGGGCGCGTCCGTCCCGGGGAGCGCCTCCACGTCGAACGCGCTCGTCGTGTCCGTCCCCGCGTGGTGGCTGACTCGCAGGACGGTTCCGTCGGCCTCGATGCCCATACCGGGAGCGCGGCCGCGAGCCCGATAAGCGATGCGCCGTGTGTCGCGCGCTCGACCGACGCCGCGCCGGGTATCCGGTAGATTGACGTGCGAAAGCGGCAATCCGCGTAGTAGACCCGCCACTCGTGCTCGCCGCAACCGCCATCATGGTCCTCGGTATTTGCGTGACTGCTGCCGTCTCCCAGTCCAGCGGCTACCGACTCGGCGGCGTCATGGTGTTGCCGCTACTGGTCGTCTACACCTTCCGCGAACCGGTGACGCCGGTCGTGTTCGCCGTCGCGACGGCGGCCGCGTGGGGCGCGCGCTGGACGCGGAAATCCAGCGCCGCGCGGTCGCCTGACTACTCGACGGCCAGCACGCGCACGTCGAAGACGAGCGTCTTCCCCGCGAGTTCGTGGTTGAAGTCCACCGCGACGTGCTCGTCGGTGACGGCAGTCACGTCCCCGTGGAGGCCGTTCTCGGCTTCGACGTGGAGACCGACCTCCGGGGTCTCCCCGACCATCCCCTCGAACGTCTCGGGGTCGTACTCGCGCACCCGGTCGGGGTCGTGGTCGCCGTACGCCGCCTCCGGGGGGACCGTCACTTCGGCTTCCTCGTCGACGGCCATCCCGACCACGGCGTCGTCGAGCCCCTCGATGACGTCCTCGCGGCCGACGGTGAACGTCAGCGGCTCGAATTCTTCGCGTTCCTTGCCCTGTGCTTCGAGGAGGTCGTGTTCGGCGGCGACGTCGGGGTCCGACGTCGCGAACACGCTCCCGTTCTCGAAGCGACCGACGTACGCGAGGCGCACGCGGTCGCCTGACTCGATAGTGTCTGTCATCGGTGTTCGGACTACTGTCGGAGGTCGTACAGCCGGCGGAACGCGGTCGGCGGGAACCGCAACTCCAAGCGGCTCGGCGGCCGGCCCTTGCCGGCGCGCTCCTCGGCTTGCACGCGCTCGACGACGCCGCTCTCCGCGAGTTCGTAGAGGTAGCGTTTGACCGTCCCCGCCGAGAGGTCGACCCCCGCGCTGATGGCCTCTGTCGTCGCCGTCACCGACGCTCGGTCGTCGGGCGCGAGGTCGACCAGTTCCCGGAGCACGAGTTGCTTGTTCTCCGGGAGCGCGAGCACGCGCCCCAGCGAGACCGACGGCTCGGGCACTTCGGCTATCGCTTCGTCGACGTCCGCGGGCGCGAGGCGGTCGCGGCCGTCGCGGTTCGCGCGGTCGGTCGCGACGAACAGCGCCGCGAGCGCGTCGTGGGCGTTCCCGTCGGCCCAGTCCGCGATGCGGCGCGCGAGTTCGTGCGTGAGCGCCTGCTGGGCCAGTCCCGCAGACGCGCGTGCCATCAACACGTCGACCAGCACTTGGCGGCGGTAGGGTTCGACGCGAATCGTCGTCGCGGTGTACTCCGTGAGTTCGGTCTCCTCGGGCGGCTCCCGGCCAATCGCGAGCCAACTCGCGTTACTCGGCAGTCCCGCGAACAGTTCGACGAGGCGGTCGGCGTCCACGTCGTCGGGCGCGCCCACGTGGTCGACGCCGACGACGACGCCGCCCCGCGACTGCCCGACGCGCTCGTGGAGGCGGTCGCGAATCTCGGCGGTGCCGATTCCGTGCTCGGGCACGCGCTCGTCGACGAGCGCGTCCAGCACGTGGTGGTAGAACGCGAACTCGCTGTTCGTCTCGCGGGCGTCGACGTAGACGAACCCCGGAGCGCTCGGCGACCCGGCGCGCGTGCTCGTGTAGATGACCGACTGCGTCTGCGTGGACAGCCGTTCGAGGTGGCCGAACAGCGCCGTCACCACCGCGGTCTTCCCGGAGCCGCGGGGGCCGTGGACGTACGCGTTCGGCGGCAGCCGACTGTCGAACACTGGTTCGAGGTGGTCCAGCAGCCGTTCGAGGACGGGGCCGCGGTCCGACGGCTCGTCGAGGTGCGTCACCGGCGCCAGCGCCTCGTAGTCCTGCACGAGCCGTGGGGCCGCGTCCCGTCGCTGTCGGCGTTTTATTCGCGCGTCGATGTCCATGAGGTGGGGGAGAGTTCGTTATCCACGGTACCAACCACGTAGTAAAAAGGACCGGGGTTGGTGCGGTTCAGAGCCCGAGGTAGCCCGCGTTCGGGACGACGCCGAGCAGGTAGAGGACGCCGACCGCGAACATCACGACTGCGATGGCCATCGCGGGCGGGTCGACGTGCGTCCCCGAGTGCGAGTAGAACACGCGCTGGGAGACCTCGCCGACCAGTCCGCTGGCGCCGCCGACCGCGCCCGCGGCGAGCAACGCGGCGGCCTCGCTGCCGAACACCGGCAGCGCGAGGACGGCGCCGACCGCGCCCATCAGCGTGATGTGGTGCGTGACCGGAATCTTCTCGACGCCCAACTGGAGGAACAGCAGGCTCATCGCGGAGATGCCGTACCCGAGGAAGATGCTCCCGGTCTGGAGCCAGATGTAGCCCGCGAGCACGCCGCCGACCAGCCCGATTGCGGTGACGCCCGACCAGCGGTACTGGTGGGGGAGCCACGGCTGGGTCGCCAGCCGCCCGGTGGCGGTCCCGCCGTCCGTGGCGACGCGCTCCTCGCCGCGCTCGAACGGCGTCATGTCGAGGAGCCCGGAGCCGGCGGGGCTGCCGACCAGCGGGTAGCCGAAGGCGACGCGCGCGAGCAGCGCCGTCAGCACCACGGAGAGCGCGATGCCGTCCGTGGGGACGCCGAGCCCGCTGGAGACGCGGCTGACGAGCATCCCGAGCGCACCGAACACCGCGCCGACCGCGAGGATGTCCGGCTTCGTGCCGAACGCGTACGCGATGTCCTTCCCGAAGTGGTAGTCCGCGCCGTCGGGGGCCATCTCGGGGTACTTCTTGCCCGCGTACGCGGACGCGGCGACACCGCCCGCGAACGCGATGTGCGGGCCGGTGATGGCGCCGAACCCGATGACGCCGGTCAGTCCCGTGGCGATTTCGCCCTTCGGGACGGCGTCGATGGCGCCGAACTGGCGTTCGAGAATCGCGAGCCCCTCCCCGAGGAAGACGACGAATCCCGTGAGGATGAACGACGGCAGCGCGCCGAGCGCGGCGCCGAACGCGCCGCCCGCGAGCGCCGTAATCAGGAGGACGGCGAACGGCTCGACCTCCATCCCGATGACCGGAATCTGGAGAATCCCGTACATGGGTTAGTCCTCCTGCGCCCAGTCCAGCGAGCGTTCGACGGCGTCGTCCCACCGGCCGTACATCTTGTCGGCTTTCGACTCGTCCATGTCGGGCTCGAACTGGCGGTCGACCTGCCAGTTCGAGCGCAGCTCGTCGACGTCGTCCCAGTAGCCGACCGCGAGGCCGGCGGCGTACGCCGACCCGAGCGCCGTGGTCTCGTCGACCTCGGGGCGCGCGATGTTGGTCTGGATGATGTCGGACTGGAGCTGGCAGAGGAAGTTGTTCTTCACCGCGCCGCCGTCCACGCGCAGCGACGTGGTCTCGACGCCGGAGTCGGCCTCCATCGCTTCCGCGATGTCCCGCGTCTGGTACGCGATGGATTCGAGGGTCGCGCGGACGATGTGTTTCTTCTCGGTGCCGCGGGTCATCCCGACGATGGTGCCGCGAGCGCGGCCGTCCCAGTGGGGCGCACCGAGTCCCGTGAACGCCGGCACCATGTAGACGCCGTCGGTGGACTCGGCGGAGCGCGCGAGTTCGGCGGTCTGGGCGGCGTTGTTGATGAGGTCGACGTCTTCGAGCCACTCGATGGCGGCGCCCGTGACGAAGATGGACCCCTCCAGCGCGTACTGGACGGGTTCGCCCGAGCGCTGGAAGCCGATGGTGGTGAGGAGGCCGTGGTCGGACTCGACGGCCTCGTTGCCGGTGTTCATGAGGTAGAACGAGCCGGTGCCGTAGGTGTTCTTGGCGTCGCCCTCGTCGAAACAGGTCTGCCCGAACAGCGCGGCCTGCTGGTCGCCGAGCGCGCCCGCGACGGGGACTTCGGCGCCGAGGAAGCCGTCCGGGTCAGTGTGGCCGTAGAACTCCTCGTCGGAGGACGGCCGGACTTCCGGCAGCATCTCGGCGGGGACGTCGAACTCGTCGAGCAGGTCGTCGTCCCACTCTAGGTCCCGGATGTTGTACAGCATCGTCCGGGAGGCGTTCGAGACGTCCGTGATGTGGTTGCCGGTGAGGTTGTAGATGAGCCACGCGTCGATGGTGCCCATCAGGAGTTCGCCGTCGCGCGCGCGGTCGCGGAGGTCCTGCGTGCGGGAGGTCTGGAGTTTCAGCGGTTCGGCGTTGTCCAGAATCCACTCGGTCTTCGTCGCGGAGAAGTACGCGTCGGCTTCGAGGCCGGTCTTGTCCCGAATCTCCTCGATGGAGTCGTCGGCTTCCAGTTCCTCGACGCGGTCGGTGGTGCGGCGGTCCTGCCAGACGAGCGCGTTGTGGACGGGTTTGCCGCTGGCGGCGTCCCACACGACGGTGGTCTCGCGCTGGTTCGTGATGCCGAGCGCCTCCAACTGCGTGGCGTCGAGACCGGCGGCGTCCAGCCCCTCGGTCACGGCAGTCTTCGTGTTCTCCCAGATTTCGACGGGGTCGTGTTCGACCCAGCCGGGTTCGGGGTAGAGCTGTTCGTGTTGTTCGTACGCGTTCGCGACGACCTGCCCGCTGTGGTCGAAGACCATGAACCGGGTTCCGGTCGTCCCTTGGTCTATCGAGCCGACGTAGGTGTCTGGCATTGGTTGGTGTGCTCCGTGCGGCGGCCGATTAGTTTACCAGCATCGCCGCTTTGCCAGTAAATAAGAATGGATTATAATAAATGTTACTGTCAGTCTCACGCTCGTCGTGATTCCATCGAACGCGAGTGTACGGCCTATTCGCCCACTACAAGCCCTGTTTCGTGCGCGTTACTGGCTCGTCGGCGCGTGTCGGCGACGACAGCGACGGGAGCGGCAAAGGGCGCGGATACGCCTAAATTTACTGCGAGAGTGGATTCTACGATAAAATAAAGTGTGTGGGCTCCGAACCCCAGCACAGATGGCATCGGTACCACACATCGCCGTCGTCGGCGGCGGTTCGACGGGGGCTGGCGTCGCCCGCGACCTCGCGATGCGGGGCTTCGACGTGACGCTCGTCGAACAGGGCAACCTCACGCACGGCACGACCGGCCGAATGCACGGGCTCCTCCACAGCGGCGGTCGGTACGCCGTCGCCGACCAAGCGAGCGCGCGCGAGTGCATCGAGGAGAACCGCGTGCTCCGCGACATCGCGAGCCACTGCGTCGAGGAGACCGGCGGCCTGTTCGTCAAGCGCCCCGAGGACTCCGAAGAGTACTTTCAGGAGAAACTCCGGGGCTGCGAGGCCTGCGACATCCCCGTCGACGTGGTTTCGGGCGCGGAGGCCCGCGAGATGGAACCCCACCTCGCGCCCGACGTCGAGAAGGCGATTGCCGTGCCCGACGCCGCTATCGACCCGTTCCGGCTGGTGGTCGCCAACGCCGCCAGCGCGCAGGAACACGGCGCGCGCGTCGAGACACACTCCACAGTCACGGACTTGCTCGTCGAGGACGGCGAAGTCGTCGGCCTCGAAGTCGAACACGACTCCGGCCCGGGCAAGCACGTCCACGGCAAGGAAGGCGGCACCGAGGAGATTCGGGCCGACCACGTCGTCAACGCGACGGGCGCGTGGGCGGGCCGCATCGGCGACATGGCGGGCGTGGACGTGGCGGTCCGCCCGTCGAAGGGCGTGATGACTGTGATGAACGTCCGGCAGGTCGACACCGTGGTCAACCGCTGCCGGCCGAAGGGCGACGCCGACATCGTCGTCCCCCACGAGACGACGGCCATCCTCGGCACGACCGACGTGGAGGTCGACGACCCCGAGGACTACCCCGAGGAGCAGTGGGAGGTCGACGAGATGATAGACACGCTCTCGGAGCTGGTGCCGATGCTCGCGGAGGCGCGGACGGTGCGGTCGTTCTGGGGCGTCCGGCCGCTGTACGAGCCGCCGGACGTCGCCAGCGACGACCCGACGGACATCACGCGGGACTTCTTCCTGCTCGACCACGCCGACCGCGACGACGTGCCCGGGCTGACGACCGTCGTCGGCGGGAAACTCACGACCTATCGGATGATGGCCGAGTCGGTCGCCGACCACGTCTGCGAGCGCTTCGGCGTCGACGCCGACTGCCGGACGGCGGACGTCCCGCTGCCCGGCAGCGAGGAGTTCTCCGTGCTCCGGGACTACATGGACGAGTTCGGCCTGCGCTCGCCGGTCGGCCGGCGTAGCGTCGAACGTCTCGGGTCGCGCGCCGACGACGTGCTCGACACCGACGAGCCGAACCCGGTCGTCTGCGAGTGCGAGGGCGTCACGCGCGCCGAAATCCGGGACGCAGTCGAGCAGTCCGGGTCGGACCTCAACGCCGTCCGCATCCGCACCCGCGCGTCGATGGGGAACTGTCAGGGCGGGTTCTGCGCGCACCGCATGGCGAGTGAACTCCACGGCGACGGCGGCTACGACGAGCCGACCGCGCGCCGCGCGTTGGACGACCTCCTACAGGAGCGCTGGAAGGGCCAGCGCCACGCGCTCTGGGGCGAACAGCTCTCCCAAGCGATGCTGAACTACGCGCTGCACGCCACCACGCAGAACCGCGACGCGGACCCCGCCGACGGCGGCGACGTGGACTTCACCGCCTTCGACAGCGGTCCAGATGCGGCCCGCACGGACGGAGGGAACCGTGGCGATTGACTCGGACGTCCTCGTGATTGGCGGGGGACTGGCGGGACTGACGAGCGCGCTCGCCGCGGCGCGAGCGGGCGCGGACACCCGACTGGTCTCCTACAAGCAGAGCACGCTCCGGCACGCCTCCGGTCTCGTGGACGTGCTCGGCTACACGCCCGACGGCGACGGCCCGCTCGTCGACCCGTTCGACGCGATTCCCGACCTCCCCGAAGCTCACCCCTACCGGACCGTCGGCACGGAGATGGTCCGCGAGGCGCTGGCGCTGTTCGACGACGCAGTCCCCCACTACCGGGGGTCGCACACGGACGCGAACGCGCTGGTGCCGACCCACGGCGGGACCGTAAAGCCGACCGCGCGCTACCCGGTGGGCGCCAGCGCCGGCGTCGCCAGCGACGACCGCGACGCGCTCCTCGTGGGGTTCGAGGCGCTGGCCGACTTCGACGCGCCGCAGGCCGCTGCACACCTCGACGCCGCCGGCGTCCCCTTCGACGTGCGCGGCGCGACGATTCGGTTCCCAGGCGACCTCCGCGCGGACGCCAAAATCACGCGGTACGCGAAACTGCTCGACGCCGACAGCCGGGTGCCCGTCGACGGCCGCGACCAATCAGTCAGGGCGGCGCTCGCCGAGCGCGTGCGGGCGGAACTCGACGGCGAGGAGCGCGTCGGCTTCCCGGCGATTCTCGGCGACGACGATGCCGCCGGCGTCCGCGAGGCGCTCGCCGACGCCCTCGGCGCGGCCGTCTTCGAGGTTCCGATGGGGCCGCCGTCGCTGCCCGGCCTCCGCCTCGAAGATGCGCTCTTCGACGCGCTCGACTCGGCGGGTGCCAGCATCGAGACGGGGAACCCCGTCGTCGACTACGACGGCGGCGACCGAATCGAGCGCGTGTCCGTCGAGAAGAACGGCGCGCGCATCCCGTACGCCGCCGACCAGTACGTGCTCGCGACCGGCGGCCTCGTCGGGAAGGGTGTGGAGTCCGACCGCGACGCCGTCTACGAACCAATCTTCGACTGCCACGTCGCGCACGCCGGCGACCGCTACGACTGGTTCGAGGACGACGCGTTCGGCGACCACGCCTTCCCCCAGTTCGGCGTCGCCACCGACGACAGCCTGCGGCCCGAGGAAGCGGACGGCAGCACCGAGTTCCCGAACTTGCGGGCCGCGGGGAGCGTGCTCGGCGGCTACGACTTCGCCGCCGAGAAGTCCGGCGGCGGCGTCTCGCTCGCGACGGGGTACGCCGCCGGCCGCGCGGCGGCCGAGGAGACACGATGAGTGACAGCCAATCCACCGACTTCGACCCAGTGGCACCGAACACCGGAGAGGACTTCGAGCCCGTCGACGTCTTCGACGACAGCGACGACTTCGACCTGCGCCCGGGCGCCGACTCCTGTTACAAGTGCTCGACGTGCGACACCAACTGCCCGGTCGCGGAGGTCGACGACGACTTCCCCGGGCCGAAGTTCCAAGGCCCGGAGCAGTGGCGCCTCAAGCGCCGCGACGACGACCACAGCGTCGACGACTCGGTGATGGACTGCTCGAACTGCATGCGCTGCGACAACGCGTGCCCGTCGGGCGTGAACCTCTCCCAGATGCACAACACCGCCCGCGGCGAGTACGTCAGCGAGGAGCTGAGCAAGCTCTCCGTGGAGTACGTGCGCAACCGCCTGCTCGCGAACTACCGCAAGTCGGCGTGGCTGGCGAGCAAGGTGCCGCGGCTCGCGAACGCCGCGGCGAACTTCGGGCCGGCGCGCTGGCTCGGCGAGAAACTGCTCGGCGTCACCGGCGAGCGCGAGTTCCCCGACTTCGCGACGGAGACGTTCACGGAGTGGTGGGCCGCGCAGGGCGGCGCCGCCGGCTCGAAGGAGCGCGCCCGCGAGGCCCGCGAGCGCCGCGGCGAACCGCTGGACGCCGACAAGCGGGTCGCGTACTTCCACGGCTGCTACGCGGAGTACAACACGCCCGAGGTCGCGAAGGCGCTCGTCCGCGTCTACGAGCACTTCGGCTACGAAATCGTCGTCCCGGAGCAGGGCTGCTCGGGCACCCCGATGTTCGCCAACGGAATGCTCGACGACGCGCGCCGCGACGCCGAACTGAACGTCTCCTCGTTCGCGGACCTCGTCGACGAGGGCTACGACGCCATCGCCTCCTGCACGTCGTGCTCGATGGCGATTCGACAGGAGTACCCCGAGCTGTTCGATATCGACGGCATCGACGACGTCGCTGCGAACACCTTCGAATCCGTGGAGTACCTCCGCATCCACGAGGACCTCGAGGGCGAACTCGCGGACGCCGATGTCGGCGACGACCTCGCCGCGGAGTTCGCGTACCACGCGCCGTGTCACGCCCGCAATCAGGGACTGGACCGGCAGGCCGTCGAACTGTTCGGCGACCTCGACGGCGTCGGCGTCGAGGACGTCGGGGACTCCTGCTCGGGCATCTCCGGGACGTACGGCTGGAAGGCCGAGAAGTACGAGACGTCGATGAAAATCGGCGACGAGATGTTCGACCACATGGAGGCCGCCGACGGCGAGACCGGGATGACGGAGTGCCCGACGTGCGCGATGCAGATGGAACACGGCACGGGCTACGACGTCCGTCACCCGCTGGAACTGCTCGAAGCCGCCGTGGTCGCGTGACTCCGGGCTACCAGAGCAACTATGCGGTCGCGCGAACGCGTGAGGCATATGCGAGCGCGTGTCCTCCTCGTCGTGGCGCTGGTACTCATCGCGGGGTGTGGCGGACAGACAAATCCGAACGCCACGGCGGGCGCGAGCGGACCGACTGACGCGACGACGCAGACGGCGACCGAACCGATGAACCCGTGGGGGACAGAGCGGCTGACCGTCGCCGTCCAGACTGGCGCGTACACGGCCCCGGGATACGTGTCGGCAGTTCGGCGCGCGACGGCGTACTGGAACGACCACCGTGCGGCAAGCGAGTACGACGTCGAACTCTCCTTCGAGCGGAACGCGTCGAACCCCGATGTACTCGTCACGTACGAGCCGCGTATCTCGTTCTGCGGCGGCGAGACGAGCGACGGAACGTTCTACTCATGTGTGGACACGTACGCCAGCGGCGAGCGAGCGTCGGGGACGTCGACCGTCCAGTTGGCCGGCGGCTATACGGCAAACGCCACTGAACGCATCGCGACGCGCGCGTTCGCGGCACTACTCTCGGTTCCCGACGGCGCCGAGACGGCTGATTTCCCGGAGCTGGCTTCGCCGTCGAACCGCGACCCGTGGCCCGAACCGGGTCCCGTCGTTGTCGGCGTCGACCAGACGGCGGCCTCGCGGAACGTGACACCGCTGGTCGAGCAGACCGTCGCCTACTGGGAGAGCGTCAACGACACCGCGAAAAACTACACGGCCGACTTCCGCGTCGATGCGAACGTGTCGGACCCCGACGTACTCGTCCAGTTCGTTCCGAACGTCACCACGTGCGGCGTCGAGTCCGGAACGAGTATTCTCGGCTGTGCGCCCGTCCTTGGTGCCGACGACCGCACGTACGAACTGGAAACAATCGAAATCCAGACCGGCTACACCGACGAGAGCACGCTCGAAACACTGAAACACGAGTTCGGTCACTTGCACGGTCGGCTCCATGGGCAGGCGCCGATGCCGCTGATGAGTGCGACCTCTGATGCCGACCGGCTTCCGATTCCCGATGCGAAAACGGTCGCGTATCCGTGGCGAACGACGAACATCTCTGTGGCGGTCGAGGGCGACACCACGGCGTTCGAGCAGGAACAAGTCGACGCGGCGCTGGGATACTTCGAGTCGGGCGCCCAGGGGTTCTTCGAGGCGGAAAAGCCGTCGTTCACGCGCACGCAGAACACGTCGGCGGCGGACATCGTGATTACCGTGTCCGACGACCGTTCGGCGTGCGGCGACGGCTACGGCGGCGGGTCCTGCGGGAACGTCTTTGGCTACAGCACGGACGCCGACGACGCCCTCGAATACTATACCGACGCGACGATTACGACAGCGAACGCCGACGAGGACAGCGTCGCGTGGCATGTCGGCTACTGGCTCGCGTACTCGTTCGGCGCGCAGGACGGAGAGTTCCCCGAGCCGCTGGACGGCGAGAACGACGACCGCGACGGCCGCTGGTGGGAGTGACCGAGAGACGAATCGCGATTACCGCTCGCTACCGCCTCACAGCGGGTAGTCGCGCGGTTCGTGCTGGACGGAAATCCACTTCGTCTCCGTGACCTCGTGGAGGAAGGCGTCGCTGTTGTACGTCCCCATGCCGGACGCGCCGATGCCGCTGAACGGGACGTGGGCTTCGTCGTTGATGGGCTGGTCGTTGATGTGGACGTTGCCGGTCTCCATGCGCTCGGCGATGTCTTTCGCGACCGAGAGGTCGCCGGCGTGGACGCTGCCGGAGAGCCCGTACTCGGTGTCGTTGGCAATTTCGACAGCCTCGTCGACGTCCGAGAACGGGATGACGGGCGCAATCGGCCCGAAGTGCTCGTTGTCCGCGGCCGCCATGTCGTTCGTGACGCCGGAGAGAACGGTCGGCTTGACGACGAGGGAGTCGTCGACGCCGTCGATGTCGGCGGTTTCGCCGCCGGTTTCGAGGGTCGCGCCCGCGTCGATGGTTTCCTCGACGTATTCGAGCATCTCGTCGCGCTGGGACTCGTCGATGATGGGCCCGACCACGGTGTCGGGCTCGTGGGCGCTGCCGACGGCGAGTTCTTCGGCGCGCTCGGTGAGCTTCCGGACGTACTCGTCGTAGACGTCCTCGTGGACGATGTGGCGGTTGATGGAGATGCAGACCTGGCCCTGGTGGACGAACGACCCGAACGTCGCGCCGTCGACGGCGCGGTCCACGTCGGCGTCGTCCGTGACGACGTGGGCGTTGTTGCCGCCGAGTTCCATCGCCGGGATTGCGAGGTTCTCGCCGGCGAGACCGGCGACGTGTTGGCCGACTTCCGTGGAGCCGGTGAACGAGACGACGTCGCTCTCGGGATGGCTGGCGACGCGGTCACCGATTTCAGAGCCACGACCGGTGACCACGTTCACGACGCCCTCGGGGAGGTCGGTCTCTTCGAAGAGCTTCGCGAACAGCAGGCCGCCCGTAATCGGGGAGTTCGTCGACGGCTTGAGGACGACGCTGTTGCCCGCCGCGATAGCCGGGAGGACCGCCCGCGCGCTCAGATTCAGGGGGAAGTTCCAAGGAGAGATGACGGTGACGACGCCCTTCGGGCCTCGCTCGACGATGTTCTCCTTACCGGGGATGTTGGAGTCGGCGTGTTCGCCTTTCATGCGTCGCGGGAGCGTCGCCGCCTCGCCGGCGTGGTCGGAGGCGATTTGGATGGACGTCTCGCCCATAATCCGGGAGCCACCGACCTCGTGGGCCAGCAGGTCGACAACGCCCTCGTCGTGTTCTTGGAGTGCCTGCAGGAACTGCTGGACGACAGCCGAGCGCTGCGCGGGGGGCGTCTGCGCCCACTCGGTCTGGGCTTCGGCGGCGGCCTCGTAGGCGGCGTTCACGTCGCTCTCGGTCCCAGCGGGGACTTCTGCGACGACTTCGCGCGTCGAGGGGTCCTCGACGGCGATGGTCTCCCCGCTGTCGGCGGCGACCCACTCGCCGTCGATGTACTGCTCGCTCCAGTCGGCGTCGATGGACAGGTCGGTAGTCATCTACGTTTTACCAAACGGTAGAAGGCGGTAAAAGCGGGTGGAATGGAGTGACATCCGCCGATTCACAACCGGCGAACAGGTCGGGAGTTTGGGAGAGCGCCGCTCCCATCCGACGTGTTTTACTGTCTGGTAAACAAAGGAGAACCATGAGCCGCAACGACGCATCCACCGACCACGGCCCCGTCCCCGGCGAGCGAGTCCGTCACGGGACGGGCGTCAACTCGAATCGCGCGTTCCCGACGAACAACCACCCGCAGAACCTCGACCCGTTCGTGCTCTTCGAGCGGTTCTACATCGACCCCGAACAGGGGTTCCCGATGCACCCCCACCGCGGGTTCGAAATCGTCTCCTACATGATCGACGGCGGGATGGAACACGAGGACTCGCTGGGCGTCAGCAACGTCGCCGAGGAGGGCGACGCCATGCGCATCACGACCGGCAGCGGCATCCGCCACTCCGAGTTCCCCGCCGGAAATCGGGGCTGTAACGGCCTCCAGTTGTGGGTGAACCTCCCGCGCGACAAGAAAGACGCCGACCCCGACTACGTCGACGCCACCAGCGCGGACCTCCCCACGACGGAGTACGAGGACGCGACGGTGACGACGGTCGTCGGCGACGAGTCGCCGCTGGACCTCCACACGCCCATGGAGTACCTCGACGTCCGCGTCTCGGACGCTTGGGAGTGGACGATTCCCGAGGACTGGACGGGCTTCGTCTACGGCGTCTCCGGCGACGGAACCGTCGACGGCAGCGAGTTCGGCGAGGGCGACGTCTTCACAGTCACGGACGAGACCGCGGTCGAACTCCGCACCGACTCCGCCCTCCGCGTGGTCGCCGTCGCCGGTCAGCCCCACGACGAGCCGATTCAGCAGCGCGGCCCGTTCGTCCTCTGAACGGTCGTCCCGTCGCCGCTGACAGTTCTCTGTTCCCCGATTCGGCAGTCGCTGCCGGCTTTTACCTGATGGTAAATTACTTCCTCGGGGAGCACGGACACACGACTATGGTAGACGTAGCAGTCGTCGGCGGCGGTCCCGCCGGCCTGTCCGCAGCACAGTTCGCAGCCAAAAACGACCTCGAAACAGTCGTCTTCGACACCGACGAGACGTGGATGCACAAGGCCCACCTCTTCAACTACCCGGGCGTCCGCTCCATGGACGGGATGACCTTCGTCGACATCGCGCAGAAGCAAGCGAAGGCCCGCGGCGCCGACCTCCACGAGGACGAGGAAGTCACCGCCGTCGAGCAGTCCGGTGACGGCTTCTCGCTCACGACCGCCGACGGCGACTACGAGGCCGACTACGTCGTGCTCGCGACCGGCGGTAACCGCGACCTCGCCGAAGACCTCGGCTGCGAGTTCACCGACGAGGACGTCGTCGACGTCAACCTCGACATGGAGACCAGCGTCGAGGGCGTCTACGCGACCGGCGCGATGGGTCGCGCCGAGAAGTGGCAGGCCGCCATCGCTGTCGGCGACGGCGCCGCCGCAGTTCTCGACATCCTCTCGAAGGAGAAGGGCGAGTACTACCACGACTTCGACATGCCGTCGGACGTCCCCGAACTGTAACGCGGCCGCTTCTCACCCGATATTTTTCGCGTGACTGCCCAGCGACAGCGCACCCGCTGGACGCAGTGAACGCAGCAGAAACAGAGCGGGCTAGTCGTCGCGCTCCAGCGAGTCCAGCACGAACTCGTCGATTGCCGCGCGGGCTTCCGCGGGCGCGTCCTCGTGCCCGAGGGAGATGCGGCGCTCGCGGGCCGCGTGAATGACGTCCGTGATTAGCTGCCCCATCCGTTCGGCGTTCACCTCACGGAAGACGCCCTGCTTGATGCCGTCCTCGATGACGGCGACGATGCTGCCGCGGAGCCGCGCGTAGTGCTCCTCGAAGAGCTCGCGGTGCTCGTCGTCGTTTCGCGCGTGTGCGTACAGCTCGTGGTACACCTTCATGCGGTCCCAGTGCGTGAACTCCTCGAACTCCGGCCCGAACAGACACTGGTCGATGCGCGCGTCCAACTCCGACCGCGGGTCCATGTCCTCGGCAACCTCGACGCTGCCCTCGTACTGGTCGATGACGTACTTCAGGAACGACGACAGCAAGTCGTACTTCCCGTCGAAGTGGTAGTGGATGACCTGCCGCGACAGCTCCATCTCCGCGCCGATGTCCCGGACCCGGACGTCCTTGTACCCGTGCTCGCTGAGCGCCCGGAACGTCGCCTCCATAATCTCCTCGCGGGTGTCGTTTGCGCCGACTATCCCGTCTGCCTCGCTCATTACTGTTCTGTTGGGGCGGTAGACTCATATCGGTTTCTTCGTCGCCCTGCCGGCGACAGTGTTACTCGGGCGGGTCCGCGTCGTCACCGAACCCACTCCCGTACCTATCGAGCACTTCCGTGACGGTGACTTCGTAGGCGTCGTACCACTCCGTCCACCGTCGTTTCGCTCGTTCGTGGGCGTCGACGGCGCCGAACTCGTCGAGCGCGTCCAGCGACTCCCAGTAGTAGACGACGAGCACCTCGTCGCTCTCCGGGTCGTTCCACGTGCGCTTGCCCCGATACCCGTCCGTGTCTTCGGCGGCTGCCTGTATTCGGTCGTCGAGCTCGTGGAACTCGTCGTCGTACTCCCCGGGGTCGAGGCGGAAGGTAACGAGGTACATCGATACCTCTCCAATCGCCTGCGGGAGACAAGAGCCTTCCCCGAATGTCTCATCTGACCGAACTCGCACACGATACGCGGTACTCATCGGCGTAAGTTCAGTAGAAGCGGGTTGGGCGGATTGTGAACCTCCGGAAGACGTGCTCGCTCACTGCGTTCGCTGCGCGCGACTTCCGTGGTTCGAATCCGCCGAACGCCATTCACACGAGTACTTCACGCGAAGCGACAGAGCAGTCGCTTCGCGGTGAAGGTTTCAGAGAATGGGTTGGAGCGGATTGTGAACTGGAGCAAGACGGTCGCTCGCTATCACTCGCGCTGCGTCTTGCAGAGTTCAAGTCCGCCCGAACACCACACAACCGAGACGACGCGAGAGACACAGAGGTCTCTCGCGGTCGTTGCGTCAGTAGAAGTGGGTGGGGGCGGATTGTGAACCTCCGGAAGACGTGCTCGCTCACCGCGTTCGCTGCGCGCGACTTCCGTGGTTCAAATCCTTCCAACCGCGCCACACGCGTCGCTCGGAGGCGAGCGACGCGAGAAGTATGGGTTGGGGCGGATTGTGAACCTCGCCGAGACGTTCGTCCTCGCTCCGCTCGGACGCTGCGACTCGTCTGGTTCAAATCCGCCGAACGCCACACAACCGAGACGACGCGAGAGACACGGAGGTCTCTCGCGGTCGTTGCGTCGGTAGAAGTGGGTTGGGGCGGATTTGAACCGCCGACCTCCTCCATGTCAAGGAGGTGTCATAGCCTGACTAGACCACCAACCCGCGGCGGTCTTCGAACGCATTCCAGCGTAGTCCGGGGGTACAGTTGAAGGTTTCGAATCGCCGTACGCGTGGGGGTGAGTCCCCCGGCAGAGTTAAGTCACCGTACAGACTTGTACACTACAACGCGAAACAGTACATTGGTGTCCACAATGCAGGAATACATCGAGCGCGTCACCGCCGGCGAGGACCTCACCCTCGACGAAGCGCGTGACGCCGTCACACGGCTGTTCGAGGACGCGACAGACGCTGAAATCGGCGCGCTGCTCGCCGCGCTCCGCGCGAAAGGCGAGACCGAACCCGAAATCGCGGGGTTCGCGCAGGGGATGCGCGACGCCGCCCACACCATCGACCCGGACCGCGACCCGCTCGTCGACACCTGCGGCACGGGCGGCGACGACTACGACACCATCAACGTCTCCACGACGTCGACGATGGTCGTCGCGGGTGCCGGCGTCCCCGTCGCGAAACACGGCAACTACTCGGTCTCCTCGTCGTCGGGGAGTTCCGACGTACTCGAAGAAGTCGGCGTCGACCTCGACGCCAGCCCCGAAGCGGTCGAGGAGACCATCGAGGAGCACGGCATCGGCTACATGCACGCGCCCGCGTTCCACCCCGCGATGAAGGCGGTCATCGGGCCGCGCCGCGAACTCGGCATCCGGACCATCTTCAACGTGCTCGGCCCGCTCACGAACCCCGCGGGCGCGGACGCCCAAGTCGTCGGCGTCTACGACCCCGACCTCGTGCCCGTCATCGCGCGCTCGCTCTCGCACATGGGCGTCGACCGCGCGCTCGTCGTCCACGGCGACGGGCTCGACGAGTTCGCACTCCACGGCGAGTCCGTCGTCGCGGAACTCGACGGCGGCGACGTCGAGGAGTACACCGTCACGCCCGCGGACTTCGGCCTCGACGAGGCACCTATCGAGGACGTTTCGGGAGGAACACCCGAGGAGAACGCCCGGGACCTCCGTGGCATCGTCACCGGCGACGTCACTGGCCCGAAGCGCGACATCATCCTCGCGAACGCGGGCGCCGCAATCTACGTCGCCGGCGAGGCCGATTCGCTGAAGGAGGGGGCCGAGCGCGCGGCGGAAGCCATCGACTCGGGCGCCGCCGGCGAGACGCTGGAGACGCTTCGCGACCCCGCGACGGCGACGCGATGACGCGCGCGAAAATCTGCGGGCTGACGAAGGAGGCCGACCGCCGCGTGGCTGTCGACGCCGGCGCGGACGCGCTCGGGTTCATCGTCGATGTCCCCGTGGACACGCCCCGCGAGGTGAGCGTCGAGCGCGCCGCCGACCTCGTCGCGGGCGCGCCACCGTTCGTCACCACGGTGCTCGTCACGATGCCCGACACACCAGAGCGCGCGGTCGAACTGGTCGACCGCGTGAACCCGGACGCCGTTCAACTCCACAGTGACGTCTCCGTCACTGACGTCGAACACGTCGCGGCGAACACGTCGGCGGCAGTCCTGAAGACTGTCGACGCCGCCGACCCCGACGGCGCGCGCTACGACGACGCCGCCGACGCGCTACTCGTCGACTCCGTGGACGCAGAGGGCGCCGGCGGCACGGGCCGCACGCACGACTGGGACGCCACCCGCGAGTTCGCCGATTCGGTGGACTCGCCGATCGTGCTCGCGGGGGGACTCACCCCCGAGAACGTCGCCGAGGCCGTCGCGACCGTCGACCCGTTCGCGGTTGACGTGGCCTCGGGTGTCGAGCGCACGGGCGGCGAGAAGGACCACGACGCAGTTCGGCGGTTCGTCGCGAACGCGACCGGGCAGCGCGAGGTGGAAGCGTGACCGACGCCGACGAGGCCGCTGCAGGGCTGGACACCACGCGCAGCGAGTTCGCCGACCTCGCGGCCGACGGTCCCGCCGTGGTCCGCGTCGCCGCGGAACTCGACGTCGACGCGTCGCCGCTGACCGCGTACGCCGCGCTCACGGAGGGGGTCTCCGCGAGCGCCGCGAGCGGAGGTTCGTCACACGAGCAGCGCGAGTGTGACGGTAATTATGGATTCCTGCTGGAGAGCGCCGAGAAGACGTCCGCGAGCGACCCGGACGGTGCGTTCCGACCGTCGGACGCGAACGAGGACCGCCACGCGCGCTACTCGTTCGTCGGCTACGACCCCGCTGCCGTCGTCACCGCCCACCCCGACGGAACGGAGGTGCAGGCGCTGCGCGACGACCGCGTGACGGAGTTCCTCGACGCCGGCGACGGCGACGTGCTCGACCAACTCCGCGGGACGCTCCCGGACGTCGAGCGCCGCGGCTTCCCCGACGAGGACCGCCAACTGCTCGACGGCGGACTCGTCGGTTTCCTCGCGTACGACGCGGTCTACGACCTCTGGCTCGACGAGGTGGGCGTCGAGCGCCCCGACACGCCGCTGCCCGACGCCGAGTTCGTGCTCACGACGCGCACGCTCGTCTTCGACCGCGCGACCGACACCGTCTCGCTCGTGTTCACGCCGCTGGTGGGCGCCGACGACGACCCGGCCGAGGTGTACGACGGCCTCGTCGCTGAAGCCGAGCGCGTGCAGCGCGAACTCGCTGCGGCCCCCGGCCCCGAGTTCGGCGGGTTCGACGTCACCGACGAGCGCGCCGGGCCGCGCGACGACTACGAGGACAGCGTCGAGAAAGCCAAGGAGGCGGTGCTCGACGGCGAAGTCTATCAGGCGGTCGTCTCCCGCACGCGCGAACTCGACGGCGACGTCGACCCGCGCGGCCTCTACGCGGCGCTGCGGGATGTCAACCCTTCGCCGTACATGTTCTTGCTGTCGCACGACGACCGCACTGTCGTCGGCGCCAGCCCCGAGACGCTGGTCGCCGTCCACGACGACACCGTGCTGAACAACCCCATCGCGGGCACCTGCTCGCGTGGTTCGAGCCCCGTCGAGGACCGGCGGCTGGCCGGCGAGATGCTCGCCGACGAGAAGGAGCGCGCCGAGCACACGATGCTCGTGGACCTCTCCCGGAACGACGTGCGCCGCGTCAGCGAACCCGGGAGCGTGCGCGTCCCCGAGTTCATGCGCGTGCTCAAGTACAGCCACGTCCAGCACATCGAGTCCACGGTGACGGGCACGCTCCAGGACGGCCGGGACGCCTTCGACGCGACCCGCGCGTCGTTCCCCGCGGGCACGCTCTCTGGCGCGCCGAAGGTCCGTGCGATGGAGCACATCCACGCGCTCGAAGCGTCGCCGCGGGGTATCTACGGCGGCGGCGTCGGCTACTTCTCGTGGAACGGCGACGCCGAGTTCGCCATCACGATTCGGTCCGCGACGATAAGCCACGCGGGCGAGCGGAGCGAGTCCGCGGAACGAGCGAGTAGCGAGGGACGGAGTCCCTCGGACCGTTCAAGCGGGCGGAGCCCGCGAGAAGACGGCGACGAGCCGCGAGCAGTAGACACCCTCCGCGTGCGCGCCGGCGCTGGCATCGTCGCCGACAGCGACCCCGCCGCGGAGTACGACGAGACGGAGGCGAAGATGGACGGCGTGCTCGCGGCCGTCGACCGCATCCGCGAGGAGAGCGAGGAGCCGACCCCACCGGAGGTAGAGAAATGAACGTCCTGTTCGTCGACAACTTCGACTCGTTCACGTACAACCTCGTGGAGTACGTCTCCGAGCAGCGCGTCGACGGCGAGCGCCCGGCGACGACCGTGCTGAAGAACACCGCGAGCATCGAGGAGGTGCGCGACGTGGACCCGGACGCCATCGTCGTCAGTCCCGGTCCCGGCCACCCGAAGAACGAGCGCGACGTCGGCGTCACCGCGCCCGTCCTCCGCGAAGTCAGTCCGGAGGCGCCGACGCTCGGCGTCTGTCTCGGGATGGAAGCGGCGGTGTACGAGTACGGCGGCACGGTCGACCGCGCGCCCGACCCGATGCACGGCAAGACCAGTCCCGTCGAGCACGATGGCCGCGGCCTCTTCGACGGCATCGAGCAGGAGTTCCCGGCGGCCCGGTACCACTCGCTGGCCTGCGGCGCGATTCCGGACTGCTTCGAGGTGTCGGCGCGCACCGACCACGACGGCACCGAACTCGCGATGGCCGTCCGCCACCGCGAACACCCGATTGCGTGCGTGCAGTTCCACCCCGAGAGCGTACTCACGGCCGCCGGCCACGACCTCGTGGAGAACTTCCTCGCGTCCGTCTAGAAACCGCCGAGGACGTTAATCACGACCCACGCCGCGCCCACGAGTATCGTCGCGATGACGAGCAGTTTCCACGCGACACTGAGCACGAACCGTCCGACCAGCACGATGACGGTGATTGCGACGAGCGCGACCAACAGCGTGCCCAGCGGGGACGACGTCAGGCCGCCGAGTGCGAGCGCGAGTGCAGCGAGCATGCTCGGGTCCACGCAGACCACCGACTTAAGCGAGGTGGCACGCTGGCGGGGTGTGCCCCCTTCGGTTCCACTGGACGACCGGAACTGAAACCCGGGCCACGTCGGTGGCTTCGGCCGGCCACAGTCGACCACTTTCACCACGCTTTGAGTAGCGTTATATCCGCTCCAGCCTAACGGTTCAAGCACGCGGATTCAGGGCGATTTGTGGACCGTCAGCACGGGGGGCCGGAAGCGCAACTACTAACCTCCCGTGCCCGGTACCTTGTCGTCCCTATCGACACCCGGAATTAGACCATCCATGATACACCAACAACCCACTACACGGACTGTACCGAGGAGTGACTGTCAATGAGCACGCCGAACGTCTCCGCGGACGAAGTCCAGCTCCCCATCAAGCGGACGACCGGCGACTCGCTCGAAGAACGACTCACTGCTAACGCATACCACAACATCCTGCCGGCGCGCTACCTCCGCAAGAACACCGACGGCGAACTCGTCGAGGAGCAGGAGGACCTCTTCGTGCGCGTCGCCAAGAACATCTCGCTGGCGGAAGTCGTCTACGAGAGCGACGAGCCGGTGACGGTCACGCCCGACCAGCTCAAGCCCGACCACCCGCGCCGCGACGAACTCGCCGAGGAAGTGTTCGGCGAGGGCGTCTCCCAAGACGACGACGCCGAGGTCGAACTCACCGAGAGCAACGTCAACAAGTTCGCCTACGACACCGTCGTCCCCGAACTCGACGACGACGACGTCCGCGAGCACGTCGAAGCCCAGCGCGAGGAGTTCCAGAGCCTCATGCAGGACCTCTCCTTTATGCCGAACTCCCCGACGCTGATGAACGCCGGCGACGAGCTCCAGCAGCTCTCGGCGTGCTTCGTCGACTCCCCGGACGACGACATCACCGACATCCACCAGACCGCCAAGGAGGCCGCGGAGGTCTTCCAGTCCGGCGGCGGCATGGGGTACGCGTTCTGGAAGCTCCGCCCGTACGGCGACACCGTCGGCTCCACTGGCGGCATCGCCTCCGGCCCGCTGACGTTCATGGAGACGTTCGACCAGATGTGCGAGACCATCGCGCAAGGCGGCGCACGCCGCGGCGCGCAGATGGCCGTGATGCGAGTCAGCCACCCGGACGTCATCGAGTTCATCCACGCGAAGAACAAGGACGTCTCGCTGGCGCACACGCTCAAACTCAACGACCCCGACGACTACACGTACACGGAGTTCTCGGAAGCCCTCGAAGAGGCCCGCGAACTCATCGACGAGGACGGCCGCGTCCCCGAACACCTCCGCAACGCCGTCGAGGGCCACCTCTCGAACTTCAACATCTCCGTGGGCGTCACGGACGGCTTCATGGAGGCCCTCGAGAACGGCGAGGAGTACACGTTCACGAACCCCCGCACCGAGGAGCCCCACATCGCCACCGAGGAGACCGAGGAGATGTACTCCCGGTACGACCTCGGCGAGTACGTCACGCCCGGCGAGGAACTCACGCTCCCCGCGGAACTGGTCTGGGAGCGCATCGTCCAAGGCGCCCACGAGAACGGCGAACCCGGCGTCATCTACCTCGAACGCGTCAACAAGCAGCACTCCTTCGACGTCGAAGAACACCCCGACCACCGCATCCTCGCGACGAACCCCTGCGGCGAGCAGCCCCTCGAAGAGTACGAGGCGTGTAACCTCGGCCACATCAACCTCTCGACGCTCGCCGCGCAGAACGCCCCCGACTGGCGCGTCTGGAGCGAGAACAACGAGTTCGACAGCCTCGAAGACGGCGTCGACCGCTTCCTCGAAGACGCTCTCGACACCGAGGCGTTCGACCACCGCATCGAGCAGGGCACGCGCTTCCTGGAGAACGTCGTCACGATGTCGGACTTCCCCGTCGAGGAGATCGAAGAGAAGGTCGCCGAGATGCGGAAGGTCGGCCTCGGCGTCATGGGCCTCGCGCAGCTGTACATCCAGCTCGGCGTGAAGTACGGCAGCGAGGAGGGCAACGAGATCGCGCGCCAGGTCATGCGCCGCATCAACCACGGGTCGAAGGAAGCCAGCCACGACCTCGCCACCGAGCGCGGGAGCTTCGACGAGTGGGACAAGTCCAAGTACGCTGACCCCACCGAGTACCCCGAGTGGTTCGAACACCACACGGGCGAGGACCCGGCCGACTGGGCGGACGGCTACCCGATTCGCAACCACAACACGACGACCATCGCGCCGACCGGCACCACGTCGATGGTCGGGAACACCACGGGCGGCTGTGAGCCCATCTACAACGTCGCCTACTACAAGAACGTCAGCGACGACGTGCAGGGCGACGAGATGCTCGTGGAGTTCGACGACTACTTCCTCCGCAC
This sequence comes from Halobacterium sp. CBA1132, assembly GCF_001485535.1. Classification (NCBI taxonomy): domain Archaea; kingdom Methanobacteriati; phylum Methanobacteriota; class Halobacteria; order Halobacteriales; family Halobacteriaceae; genus Halobacterium; species Halobacterium sp. CBA1132. The sequence continues at coordinate 1,830,200 of NZ_BCMZ01000001.1, read as the reverse complement.
GCTGGAGGCCAACGACATCGACGTCGACGCGGTCAAAGAAGAAGCCCAAGCGCAGATGTCGAACAACGAGTTCGACGGCGTCGACGGGCTGACGACCGTCCCGGACTCCATCGGCGAGCTGTTCGTCGTGACCTCCGACCTCTCCGGGAAGGACCACGCGGCGGTCCAGACGGCCTGCCAGCAGGGCGTCGACTCCGCCATCTCGAAGACGTGTAACTTCCCGAACGACGCGTCCGTCGAGGACATGGACGAAGTGTACCGCTACATCTACGAGAACGGTGGCAAGGGCGTCACCGTCTACCGCGACGGCACCCGCAGCAAGCAGGTGCTGACGACGCGCGCCGAGAACACCGAGTTCTCCCAGATGGACGAGGACGAGGCCGCCGAAGCCATCGTCGAGACCATCGAGGAGACGTTCGGCGGCATCGAGGGCTTCCTCGACAACGAGGACGTCCAGGCCGCGTTCGGCGAGGACCTCCGCGACATCTTCGCGGGCGAGGAGGACGCCTTCGACGGCGAGTTCGCCGAGAAGCAGGCTCGCCCCGACCTCCTCCACGGCGTCACCCAGCGCGTCGACACGGGCTACGGGAAGCTCTACGTCACCATCAACGAGGACCCCGAGCGCGAGCGGCCGTTCGAGCTGTTCGCGAACACGGGCAACAGCGGTGGCTTCACCGGCTCGTTCACCGAGGCGCTCGCGAAGACCATTTCGGTGGCGCTGCGCTCCGGCGTCGACCCCGAAGAGATTGCGGCCAAGCTTCAGGGCATCCGCTCCCCGAAGGTCGCCTGGGACAAGGGCGAACAGGTCAACTCCATCCCGGACGCGTTCGGTACCGCGCTGCGGCGCTACCTCGACGGTGACGTCGACCGCGCCGCCTACCCCCAGCAGCAGCGTCTCGGCGAAGTGGCCGACGGCGCTTCGACGCCCGAGACTGACGGCGGCGCCGCGGCCGACCCCGCTGTCGGCGGCCCGCAGGGTCCGTCGAACGCCGGCGAGGAACAGCAGACCGAACAGGACGCCACGCAGTCGCTCATCGACGCGGGCGAGAGCCCCGAGTGCCCGGACTGCGGGTCGATGACGCTGTACTACAGCGAAGGCTGCAAGACCTGCGAGTCCTGTGGCTGGAGCGAGTGCTGAACTGAGTCAGTAACCGCTCTGCGTTCTTTTCCCGTTCTCGGCGCGCGAGGGACACGCCTATGCTCGTCGCGCACGCAGCCACGGGTATGAGCGAGCAGTCGACGGGCACGGAACGCGGCGGCAGCCGCTGTCCGATGTGCGACGCGGCGATGTTCAAGCGCCACTGCAAGTACGTCTGCCCGCAGCACGGCGTCCTGTACGATTGTTCGGACACCTTCTGGGTGTCGTAGCGAACCCTCAAATGTGGGGACGAGACCACCTGAGGGCGTGGCAGACCAGACCTACACTGACGAGGACTGTCTGAACGCGCTGCGCGCGGCGGCTGAACAGTTCGGACGGTCGCCACCTCGCCGAACGTACGAGGAAGCTGGATTCCGGCCATCGGCTTCGGTGATTTCGAGTCGATTCGGCTGTTGGAGTGACGCGAAGCGGAGTGCGGGGATTCCGGTGACTGACGGTGGCCGGCCGCCGAAGCCGGTTCGGTCCGACTTCTTCGAAGCAATCGATTCGCCGACGACCGCGTACTGGCTTGGGATGTTGTTCGGTGACGGAAGCCTGGTGGAGCGCGAGCACGGACACCGCGTCCAGTTAACTCAACACGCTACGGACGCGGAACGACTGCGGGCGTTCAAACGAACCATCCGCGCGGAGAACGCGATTATCGAAGACGGGGACGTGCGCCACATTCGAATCGGTGACCCGGAGTTCGTTGCCCACCTGATGAGTCACAACTTCACGACTACGAAGGGGTTCGACGGGACGCTGCCGGCGTTGCGGGCGTGGTCACTCCGCCGAGGATTCCTTCGGGGACTCTCTGACGCCGACGGATACGTGGGTAAACACAAGTGGACGATTACGGACGGCAATCCGAGGCGCCTTCGTGCGCTTCAATCATGGATTCCGTTCGATTCGGACATCGTTTCGGAGGAGTACGACCACCGGTCGTGGGCGTACCTGCGGGTTTCGGGCGTGCTTCCGTCGCTGTATCACTGGCTGTACCCCGACCGGAAGCGGACGAGGCCCGCGCTCGCTCGGAAGCGAGAGACCGCGATTTCTGTCGTCAAATATGCGGTAGATTAACTATGCCACGCCCGGTACGCGACCGGACTCAACAGGACGGCGGCCGCGAGTACGCTGCCCGCGACGATAATGGGGTTCACGTCCGTCGCAGCCATCGTGAACGCGTCGAGTCCGCTGCCGAGTGCGACAGTCGCGACGACCCACGGGAGTTCCCCGACGAACGTCCCGGCCACGAACGACCGGGGGGTCACGTCGCCGGCGCCCGCTGCGGCCGAAACCGGCTCCGCTGGCGTGGGCGCGAACCGCGCGGCGACCAGTCCCCGTACGTCGCCCGTCGCAGCAAAGAACCGGCGGCTCCCGTCAGTGAAGCGCCCGAAAAGTCGGCCGTCTGCGGGCGCATACCGGCCCGCGGCGTACGCCGGGAGGCTCGTGGCGACCGCGCCGCTGAGCGCGATTGGCACGCCCGCGACGAGGCCGTACTGGAAGCCGACGAGCGCGGACAGCACGCTGATGGGCCACCCCAGCAGCGGGCGGACAGCGTAGAGGCCGACCAGCAGCACGGGGAACCACGGGCTCGCAAGCGCACTTTGTAGCGCGCCGAGCGCGTCGGCCGGCCGCGCCACGGCGGCGAGCACGAGCACCGCCGTGAGCGCGGCGCCGGCCGCGTACCGTTTCATCGCCGCGTGCTACCCGAGCAGCGGGTTTAGCGTTGTCCATTCGGGCGTCGCGCAAGCGTTAAGCGCGCGCTCGCCCCACCACGACACATGACCGACGGCGACGCCGGGAACGTCGAGGACCCCGTGGAACTCGGCGTGGAGTTGCTCGCGAACCTCGAATTCGAGTCGCTGCCCGTCGCCGACGCCGTCGACCGCCTCGAAACCGTGACAACGCACCCGCGGACCACTCGCGAGATTCTCGAAGAAGCCGAACGCCGCGGCGTCGTCGAGCGCGAGGGCGGCGACGTCCAACCGCAGGGCGGCAGCTACGTCTCCTTCCAATCCGACGTCATCACCAAAGAGGGCGAGTTCTCGTGTCGGCGCTGTGGCGCGTCCATCAACACGGGCTACTTCATCAACTTCGAGCACGGCGAACTGGGCGCGTTCGGGTCGTCGTGCATCCGCAAAGTCACGGGCCGCGAGTAACTACTCCTCGTCGACGAGGTCGCGCAGCGCAGCGAGTCGGTCGCGCTGGGCCTCGATGACGGCTTCTTGGGCTTCGAGGGCTTCCTGCTGGCGCGCCGCGAGCTCGCGCTGCTCGGCCAGCGCGTCCGCGAGTTCCTCGACGGTCTCTTCGAGGTCGTCGAGTTCCGCGTCCAGTTCCTCGGGGTCGACGGGCGGTTCGACCTTCGCGGCGGCGGTCTGGAAGCCGCTGGACGCGAACTCGTCGCTGTCCGCGCCGTCTGCCGGTTCGCCGGTCTCGGCCGCTGCTGTCGAAGCCGCCGCTTCTCCTCCCGCACTCGCTCCGTCGCCGCTCGCCTCTTCGTCGTCCTCACCGACGCCGCTCGTGTCGATTGGGTCGACGCCGCCGCCGAACGACACTTCCTCGGTCGTCGAGCCTGCGTCCTCGTCGACGTTCATGCGCTCGAACTCCGCGGCGCCCGAGGCGTCGTGATACGCGTAGACGGCTTCCTCGACGGTCTCGCGGACGTCGCGGAACTGCTCGTTGGGCGCCTTGATGCGCTGGGTGCGCGTGGTCGTTTCGAGGACAAGTTGGCTGGAGACGTTGCCGTCCTCGACGTCGATACCGGTCACCGAGTCGTAGCCGATTTCCTCGTAGTCGGTGCCCCAGACGGCCGAGCCGATGTGCTTGACGACGCGGTCGCTGGTCACCACGAGCGTGAGTTCGCTGAACCGGTACGTGCGCTTGACCGTCTCTCCGGGCTGTGTCACGTCGGCAGCGTTCAGCACGCCCGCGAGAATCGGGTGGAGCACGTCGTCGAGTTTCCCCGACGGCACCGAGAACGACTCCTCGCCGTCCAGTCCGTAGTCCAGCGTGAGTTTCGCCTTCCGTCGACCCTCGCTGACCGCGATCCCTTCGGCGTCGTGCGGGAACTCCTCGACGTTCTCGTCGCTCAACAGGCCATCGGCCGTGTAGACGAGCGTCCGCGACGGCGTGACGAACACCGCGTCCTCCCCCTTCAACGGCACGTGTGCGGCGACGTCCTCGTCCCCGAGCGAGGATTGGACGAGCGCAGGTACGTTCATGTTCGCCCGAAGCAACCGCCTCGGCTTAAACCCGGCGGGTGCGTCGACCGAGATAAGAAGGTTCAAGAGCGACCTCGCCCTAGCCGGAATCGAGCCCGGGTGGCTTAGCTGGTCATAGCGCCGCACTCATAGGGTTCCGAGCTTCGGTGCGGCATCCCACTCGCCACGTGGATGCTCAGCATGTCCGCGAGGCCCGCCGAGCCTCGAACCTGGGACATGCGGAGATCGAGGGTTCAAAACCCTCCCCGGGCACTTTCACTACGTCGCTCACGACGGCGAGCGACAGCCACGTGAAGTGACGGCGGCGGTTTTGAACCCGACGAGACGCAGCGTGAGCGGCGAAGCCGCGAGCGACCGTCTCGGCTCGGTTCACAAATCCTCCCCGGGCACTTCTTCAACTTCGACCGTCGAGTAGCGGCTCTGGACGCCCGACGAACCCTCCGAATCCCGAGTGACGACTCCGGAGTGCTCGGGAGGACTCGGGAGCCGTCGAATCGCCGCCAATAACGGTTGTGGCCGGACGAATCGCCGAAATCCCGAAACGCCCTTAGAACGGATTGTAAAACGTTTCGGCGATTCTTAGGCCGTCGTAAAACGTCCCGAAATCGGGGTTACTCGCGGTGAAACGTACTGAAATCCGGGCAACGGTCGACCCCCTATATGGGGTCGGCGCCAGTAGGGTGGAGTAGACGAGGTGAGACCCAATGTCTGCCCCCTCCCGCTCCGCAATCGCCGAGGTCGCATCGGACGCCGTGAACACCCCCGCGTCCGCCACCCTCCTGAAGCCCTTCGAGGTCGCGGGCTTCTGGGCGGCGGTCACGCTCCCGTTCCTGTACACCCCGCTGGTCGTCGCGGGCCCCGACACGACGGCCCAACAGACCGCACTCGTCGCGATGGTCGCCCTCCACGTCGTCGCGCTCGTGCTCGGTCACCGCCACAAGTCGAACTGACGACTCGAAGACGCGCCGCTTAACACCGCCCCCCATCACGGTCCCCGTATGGGTCTCGACGCTGTTTCGCTCGGCGACACCGGGCTCCGCGTCTCCGAAGTCGCCTTCGGGACGTGGCGCTTCGGCCGCGAGAACGACGCCGGCGAGGTCGAAGTCGGCCGCGAGCGCGCACACGAACTTCTCGACGCGTACGCCGACGCCGGCGGCCGTTTCGTCGACACCGCAGACATGTACGGCAGCGGCCGCGCCGAGCAGTACATCGGCGAGTGGCTCGCCGGCCGCGACCGCGACGAGTACGTCGTCGCCTCCAAAATTTACTGGCCCACTCGCGAGGGCCCGAACGGCCGCGGCCTCAACCGCAAGCACCTCCGGAACAACGTCGACGCGATTCTGGAGCGCCTCGATACCGACTACCTCGACGTACTCTACATCCACCGCTGGGACGACCGGACGCCCGCCCGCGAGTTCATGCGCACGCTCGACGAGTTCGTCCGCGACGGGAAGGTCCACTACCTCGGCGCGTCGACGTTCGAGCCGAACGCGTGGAAGGTCGCGAAGGCCAACGAGATCGCGCGCCGCGAGGGGTACGAGCCGTTCACTGTCGTCCAGCCCCGGTACAACGCGGTCAACCGGGAAATCGAGGCGACGTACCTCGACATGTGCCGGGACTACGACCTCGGCGTCGTGCCGTGGTCGCCGCTGGCCGGCGGCTTCCTCACGGGGAAGTACGCGCGCGGCCAAGCACCGCCGGCGGGGACGCGGGGCGCGACTGACCAGCAGTTCGTGGACTCGTATCTCACCGCGGAGAACTTCGACGCGCTCGAAGAGGTCGAAGCCGTCGCCGGGGAGGTCGGCGCGACGCCCGCGCAGGTGTCACTCTCGTGGCTGCTCCACCACGAGCAGGTCGTCGCACCGATTACGGGCGCTCGCACGCCCGAGCAACTCCGCGAGAACCTCGCGGCCGCGGACCTCACGCTGAGCGCCGACCAGTTCGACCGCATCGCTCGCGCGAAGTAGCTACCCCCACGCGGCGCGGACGTTCCCCAGTTCCTCGGCGAGTGCGCGGCGCTTCAGCAGGCAGAAGCCCGCGAAGATGACGGCGAAGCCGGCGACCGTGTGCGGGGTAATCGGCTCCGCGAGCACGAGCAGGCCGACGACCGCGGCGAAGACCGGCGCGACGTAGCTCACGAGGTTGATTTCGATGGGGCCGAGTCGGTCCAGTAGCTCGAAGTAGACGAGGAAGCCGGCGGCGCTGGCGACCAGCGAGAGGTACCCGATGGCGAACAGCGCGTCCGTGTTCCGCGGAATCGTCTGCGTCTCGCCGCGCGCGAGGCTGGCTGCGTGCATGAGGAGCGCGCCGAGCAGCATCGCCCACGCTTCCATCGTCTCGATGTCGAGGTCGTCGTCGACGCGCTGGGTGAGCACGCTCCCGAGCGCGAAGCACGACGACGCCCCGAACACGAGGAGGACGCCGACGGTGTTCCCGCCGAGGAGGTTCGACGGGTCGGGGTTCGAGAGCACGACGACGCCGACGAGTCCGAGCAGGAGGCCGGCGATGCCGCCCGCGGAGAGCCGTTCGGCGGGGAGGAACGCCCGCGCGAATCCGGTCGTGAGGACGGGGCTGAGGCTGACGACGACGGCGGCGACGGCGCTGGTCGTCTGCTGTTCGCCCACGAAGAGGAGCGCGTGGTAGGCGGCGATGAGGAAGACGGCGGCGATAGCGACGACGGTCCAGTCCGCACGCGACTGTGGGAGCCAGTTGTCGGCGGCGTACGCCGCGTACGCGAGCATCAGCACGCCCGCGACGTCGTAGCGGACGGCCGCGAACAGCACGGGCTCGAACCCGGCGTCGAGGCCCGCTTTGATGGCGACGAACGCCGACCCCCATGCCGCTGCGAGCGCGAGAAACAGCGCGGCGTTCCGGTAGTTGGTCACGCCGACCCTCCGAGTGGGGCGACGTTTACGCTTTCGGAGCCGTACCCGTTTTGCCGCTGCCGGCTACCGGGTGCGTTCGTCGTGGAGCGCGCGAAGCACGTCCTGTCGGGTGACGATGCCGACGACGACGTCGTCCTCGATGACGGGGACACGGTTGACGTCGCGTTCGTCGGCGGCGAGGATGCCGAGCACGTCGTCGACGCTGGCGTCCGGGCCGACCGTGAGCACGTCCCGCGTCATAATCTTCGAGACGGGCTTGCCGGCGCTCTTCGCGAGGTCCAGTTCGGTCTCCAGTTCGTTCCACGAGAGGTCGATGCCGTAGTCGAGCGTCTCGAGGAACGGCGGCAGTCCGATGGGAATCCAGACGGTGTGGTCTTTGGGCTGGAACAGCTCTACGAAGTCCCGCTGGGTGATCACGCCGACGAGTCGGTCGTCGTCGTCGACGACGGGGAAGCCGGTGAAGTCACGCCGGGCGAGCTGCTGGAGGACGTCGCTGACTTCGTCGTCCTCGTGGACGGTTTCGACGTCTTCGGTCATCAGGTCGCGTGCCTGCATACGGGAGTCCTCGGGGCCGCGACACGTATCGTTTTGGATGCGGGCCGACTCAGAGCAGGTCGCCGTCGAAGGGTTCGCCGGTGCGGTCGTGGACGGCGACCAGTCCTTCGTCCGGAGTGACCAGGAGGTAGAGGACGACGGCGTCCTCGTGGACGGCGAGAACGGTCTCGACTTCGCCGTGGGCGTCGACTTCGGTGTCCGCCGTGGTGTCGCCGAGTTCGAGCGCGCGCTCGCGGAGTTGCTGGATGCGCGGCAGGAGGTCTTCGTCGAGCCGGCAGTCCTCGACGTACTGGACGTCAACGGCGTCGCGCTCGTACTGGAACACGATACGGAGGGCGTCACCACCCCGCTGCTTGATTGCCTCCGTCGCCCGGCGGAACGTGTCGTCCGGACCACCGCCCGCGAAGGACGTGCTAGCTTCTGCCATACGTAGTGTTACTAAGTTCACACGAATTAGCGTTTGGTATCATTCCGAACAGAAGCATCGGTGAATAAACGTGTTAGCTGTCTGAACTTGCTGGCGCGGTTCCGGACTCTCGGTTCACGTCCACGAAAGGTCGTCGGCTCACCGCGCCAACCGGCGGATTGCTTAAGTTCCGGCGCTCGTAACGTGGCGTATGGCCATCGTGGGCCGGTCGAAACTCCGAGACCTGTTCGACGACTCGCCGACGCCGCACATCGCACACCCCCCACAGTCCCATCGACGGGACTTCTACGTCGCGACTGACGGCTCGTACTCGCGCGACGGCAGTGGGCTCGGCGTCATCGTCGAAACCCGGGACGGCGAGCGCGTCGCGCGCTTCGCCGTGCCCGACGAAGCCCCGAACAACAACGTCGCCGAGTACCGCGCGCTCCACCTCGGTCTGGACGTGCTCGCGTCGCGTGCTCCCCGGGACGCCCGCGTCGGCGTGCTCGTCGACCACAACGACCTCGCGGGCGACGTCAATACCGCGGCGCTTGCCGCCCGCGCCCACGACTACCGCCCGATTACGGAGTTCTCGCCGCCCGCGACAGCCGACCACCACTGGCGCGGCATCCGCGCACGCGTCATGGGTTTCGAGGAGGTTCGCGCGGCGCAACTGGAGAGCAACGCCAACCCCGCGCACGTGCTCGCGAACGCGCCCGAACAGTACGGACACGTCAACGACGAACCCGCTCGCTGTCTGCTCCCCGAACGCGACACCGGCGACTCGCAGGTCCCACCGCCCTCGCGCAGCGACCGCCGCGCGAGCGACTGAAACCCACTTTTTGCGCTGTCGAAAAGCCCTGTTCTCGCTCGAAGAAAAATTCAGACGGCGTGTTTCGGTTCCGTTCTAGTCTTCCTGCTGGGCGTCGACGACGGCGACGGCCGCGAGGTTCACGATATCCTTGACTTCGTCGCCCCGCTGGAGGACGTGGACCGGCTCGTCCATCCCCACCAGCATCGGGCCGATGGCGTCGGCGCCGCCGAGTCGCTGGAGGAGCTTGTAGCCGATGTTCCCGGCTTCGAGGTTCGGGAAGATGAGCACGTTCGCGGGGTCATCGAGGTCGGAGAACTCGTAGGTGCCTTCGAGGATGTCCTCGACGACCGCGCTGTCTGCCTGCATCTCGCCGTCCACGGGGAAGTCGACGTCCGCGTCGCGGAGCATCTGTGCGGCCTCCCGTGGCTTGCGCGTCCCCTCGTTGTCGACGCTGCCGAAGTTCGAGTACGACAGCATCGCGACGCGCGGGTCGACGTTGAACCGGCGCGCGAGTTCGGCGGTGTGTTCGGCGACCTCCGCGAGCACGTCCGCGTCGGGGTCCTGGTTGACCGTGGTGTCCGCGCAGAAGATGACGCGGTTCTTGAACGTCAGCATGTAGACGCCGGCGACGTAGTCGGCGTCCGGCGCGGTGCCGACGACCTGCAGCGGCGGCTTCAACGCGCTCGGGTAGTGGTGCGTGAGACCGGTGAGGAGCGCGTCCGCGTCCCCGGCTTCGACCATCGTCGCACCGAGGTAGTTCGGGTCGCGTTTCACCAGCGACTCGGCCTCGCTGCGCGTGATGCCCTTGCGCTGGCGGATTTCGTGGAGGCGCTCGGCGTACGCCTCGTGGCTGCCCTCGCCGGGGTCGACGATTTCGGGGTCGAAGTCCAGACCCAGCGCGGCGACGACACCGTCGATGGTGTCGCGGTCGCCGATGAGTACGGGTTCGGCGATGCCCTCTTCGGCCATCTGGTAGGCCGCGCGAATCATCTTCTCGTCGTCGCCCTCGCCGAGCGCGACGCGCTTGGGGTCGCTCTTGGCCTTGTTGAGGACGATGCGCATCATCTCGCGGCTCTTCCCGAGGCGCGCTTCCAGTTCCTCGCGGTACGCTTCGAGGTCGAGGTCGCGGCGCGCGACCCCGGAGTCGATGGCGGCCTCCGCGATGGTGGGCGCGACCTCGAACAGCACGCGCGGGTCCAGCGGCTTCGGAATGATGTACTCCGGGCCGAACTGCAGCGGCTGGTCGCCGTACGCCTTCACGACGGCGTCGGGCACGTCCTGTTTCGCGAGGTCGGCGAGCGCCCGAGCGCACGCGACTTTCATGTCCTCGTTGATGTCCGTCGCGCGGACGTCCAGCGCGCCCCGGAAGATGAACGGGAACCCGAGCACGTTGTTCACCTGATTCGGGTAGTCCGAGCGCCCGGTCGCCATGATGACGGTGTCGTCGCGGGCGGCCTTGGCTTCCTCGTAGCCGATTTCGGGGTCGGGGTTCGCCATCGCGAACACGATGGGGTTGTCCGCCATCGACTGCACCATCTCTTGGCTGACGATGCCGCCGACCGAGAGGCCGACGAAGACGTCCGCGTCGGCCATCGCGTCCGCGAGGTCGCCGCCCTCGCCGGCGGGGCTGGCGAACTCGGCTTTGAACTCGTTGACGTCGCGGTCCTCGGTGATGATGCCCGAGGAGTCACACATCGTGATGTTCTCGCGCTCGACGCCCAGCGAGACGTAGAACTTCGCGGACGCGATGGCCGACGCGCCCGCCCCCGAGAAGACCACGTCGAGGTCTTCGAGGTCCTTGTCCGCGATTTCGGCGGCGTTCAGGAGTGCAGCGCCGGAGATGATGGCGGTGCCGTGCTGGTCGTCGTGGAACACGGGGATGTCCATCTCCTCGCGGAGCCGCGTCTCGATTTCGAAGCACTCCGGCGCCTTGATGTCCTCGAGGTTGATGCCGCCGAACGTCGGCTCCATCGCGGCCACCGACTCGATGATGTCGTCGGCGCTCTTCTGGTCGAGTTCGACGTCGAAGACGTCGATGTCCGCGAACCGCTTGAACAGCACGCCCTTCCCCTCCATGACGGGCTTGGACGCCTGCGCGCCGATGTCGCCGAGGCCGAGCACCGCGGAGCCGTTCGAGACGACGCCGACCATGTTCCCCTTCGCGGTGTACTTGAACGCGTCCTCGGGGTCGGCGTCGATGTGGCGACACGGCGCCGCGACGCCCGGCGAGTACGCCAGCGAGAGGTCACGCTGCGTGTTCGTCGGTTTCGTCGTCGAAATCTCGATCTTCCCGGGCGGGTCGCTGGCGTGGTAGTCCAGAGAGTCCTCGTCTAATCCCATGTCGTTGTCTGCCGCGGCGACGGGCAAAAACCTATCCCAACGCGTCGAATGTTGTTACGTCGAACGTCGAAACGCGTCGGGTTCGAGGGGGCGACGTTCCCCCGGAACGGCGTTTCGCACCACGCTGCCCGCGGCTCACGATGTTCGCCGCTCGCTGTAACGTGGCCTCCCTCCGGTCGGGCACGCCACTCGCGGGTCGCTGCGCTCCCCGCTCGCGTTAACGTGGTTCTCGCTCGCTGTCGCTCGCTCCGAACCACGCTCAATACGACACGCCTACGTACACTGACCCAAAAATCTGAGCTATGGACCGCCGCTCCTACCAACTCGCGGCCGTGACGACCGCCCTGACGTTCGCGCTCATCCTCGTCGGCGAGTACACCGCCGTCTCCGGGTCGGGCGCGACCTGTGGGCTGCAGTGGCCCACCTGCAATGGCCAACTACTCCCGCTGGGCCTCCAGCTCCACGATTTCATCGAACAGTTCCACCGCGGGTTCGCGATGTTCGTCGGCTTCTTCATCCTCGGCACCGGCGCCGTCTCGTGGCGACGCTTCGACGCCCGCGACGTCAAAATTGGTGGCGTGCTCGCCGTCGTCCTCCTGCCCATCCAGGTGATTCTCGGCGGCACCACCGTCACGTTCAGCGGCCTCGTCCCGTGGGGGTACATGCCCATCACGCAGGCCGTCCACCACCTCGCCGCGCTCGCCATCTTCGGGACGCTCCTCTACACGACCCTGCGGATGCGCGAACTCGTCGGCGAAGGTATCGGACGCGTCCGAACCGCCTCGCTGGCCGGCCTCGCCGTGCTCCCGGTCGCGCTGGTGTTCTCCCGGAACACCGTCTTCGCCGTGTACGGTACGCGCGTGCAACTGATTCACCACGCGCTCGAACTCCTCGTGTTCACAGCTGCGCTCGCCGCGCTCGTGTGGGCGCGCCGCCGCGGCGACCGGCGCGCCGCGCAGGCGATGGTCGCCACTATCGCCGCCGTCACAGTCCAGATTCTCATCGGGACCGGCGTCGTGCAGTTCTCCGCGACCGTGCAACTCACCTACTACGCGCTCACCGCCGTCGTCGCCGCGCTGTTCGTCTTCGCCGCGCGCGCTGCCGACGCGAGCGAGCACTCGTTAGCGTAACGCGGACACCGCGACGCTTCGGTTGTATTTAAGTTCCTCCCGGTGAATTTGTCTGGTATGTCTAACTTGGATCGACGGACGTTCCTCAAGAGCGTCGGCGGTACCGGCGTTGCACTGACTGTTGCCGGCTGTACCGGCGGCGACGGAGATGGCTCGACGACCAGCGGCACGACGTCCAGTGGCGGCGACACCACCACCACCGAAGACGTCACGACCATCACGCCCGGGACGGCCTCCGGCTTCCCGCCGTTCGAGTTCGTCAACGAGTCCGGTGACCTCGTCGGCTTCGACGTCGACCTGCTGTCCGCGGTCGTCGACCAGACCGACAGCTACGAACTCGGCAACTGGGAGGACCTCGAGTTCAACCAACTCATCGTCGCGCTCGACAACGGCAACATCGACGTCGCGGCCGCCGCGATGACCATCAACGACGAACGCGACCAGACCATCGACTTCACGAACCCCTACTACGACGCCAATCAGGCGGTCCTCGTGCGCGAAGGTGGGAGCTTCCGGCCGGAGAGCAAGTCCGACCTCGCCGACCGCCCCATCGGCGCCCAGTCCGGGACGACCGGCAAAGACCAGATGGACTCGCTCGTCGAGAACGGCACCATCAGCAGCTCGCAGGCCAACACCTACGGGAACTACGTCCTCGCCGTGCAGGACCTCGCCAACGGCAACATCGACGCCGTCATCGTCGACACGCCGGTCGCGGAGACGTTCGTCGCGAACCGCAACGTCGTCATCTCGTTCACCATCCAGACCGGCGAACAGTACGGCTTCGGCGTCCGCGAGAACGCCAGCGACCTCCAGACCGCGCTCAACGAGGGCCTGCAGGCTGTTCAGGACAACGGCACGTACGCCGACCTCACGCAGAAGTGGTTCGCTAGCGAATAACTTCGATGGACCCGACGCAACTCGTACTGCAAGCCGGCCCCGGCGACTGGGAGTTCGTCTGGCGCCAGCGACAGTTCTTCCTCGACGGAACGTGGCTCGCCGTCAAACTGACGTTCTTCAGTATGGTGCTGGGGTTCGCGGTCGGCCTGCCGCTGGGTGTCGTCGAAGCCTACGGCGGCAAGTACTCGAAGGGCGTCGTGCGGCCGCTGGGCGTCATCGTGCGCGGCACGCCCATCCTCGTCATCATCTCGCTGACGTACTTCGCGTTCGGCGTCTCGCCGGCGTTCCTCGCGGCGACGCTCGCGCTCGGTGTGCGGTCGGCGGCCTACCAGAGCCAGATTTTCCGGGGCGCCATCGAGAGCGTCGAGGGCGGCCAGATGGAGGCCGCGCGCGCCGTCGGCCTCTCGAAACTGCAGGCCATCCGCCGCGTCGTGTTGCCGCAGGCGCTGCGGCGCTCGGTCCCGGGATTCCAGAACGAGTTCACCATCGTCCTCAAGGACACCAGTATCGCGTACGCGATTGGCGTCGCGGAACTCCTCAAGCGCAGCTACGACCTCTTCTCCATCCAGACGACCGCCGCGCTGGAAGTGTTCCTCGCGGCGTCGCTCATCTACTTCGTGTTGACGTTCACCGTCAACCGCGGCATCGAACGGCTCCACAGCCACGTCGCCATTCCCGGAGGTAACCACTAATGTCTGACCCACTACTCGACGTCGACGACGTCCACCAGAGCTACGGCGAGGAACGCGTTCTCGAAGGCATCTCCTTCGAGATGGAACGACAGGACGTCAAGGTGCTCGTCGGTCCCTCGGGCTCGGGGAAGTCGACGATGCTCCGCTGTGTCAACCGCCTCACCGACATCGACGACGGCGACATCAGCCTCGACGGCGAATCCATCTACGACTTGGACGCCGACGACCTCCGCCGGCAGGTCGGGATGGTGTTCCAGGACTTCAACCTGTTCGCGCACCTCACCGCGCTGGAGAACGTCACGCTCGGCCTCAAACGCGTGCTCGACTACGGGCCGCGGAAAGCCGTCGAGAAGGCCGCGTGGCAACTCGAACAGGTCGGCCTCCGCGAGCAGGCGAACTCCTACCCCGCGGAGCTGTCGGGCGGGCAGAAGCAGCGCGTCGGCATCGCTCGCGCGCTCGCGATGGACCCGAAACTGATGCTGTTCGACGAGCCGACGTCCGCCCTCGACCCGGAACTCATCGGGGAAGTGCTGGAAGTGATGCGCGACCTCGCCGACGAGGGCATGACGATGCTCGTGGTCACCCACGAGATGGGGTTCGCGAAACAGGCCGCGACTGACGTCTTGTTCCTGGACGACGGGAACCTCGTCGAGCAGGGGCCGCCCGAACAAATCTTCGAGAACCCCGAGAACGAGCGCACCGAGGCGTTCCTCAGCCGCCTCACGCAGCTCCACGGCGGCCAATGACCCGGAGCAAGCAGCGACTCGTTCGGGACGCAATCCTCGGCGTCTTCTGGCTGTGGTTGTCGGTGCGCCTGCTCAACGACTGGTTCGGCGGCGTGCTCGCCCCCGTCGGCCAGCCCTTCTTCGACCCCCAGCCAGTCGCCGACGCCAGCGCCGCACTCGGCGAGGTGGCGCGCGGCGGGCCGCTGTTCGGTGGCGGCGTCGCGGACCTGCTTGATTCCGTGCTGTTCGGCTGGCCGGGAGACATCGCGGACTTACTCGGCTCCGTGGTGTTCGGCCTCGTCGGAGCCGTCGGCGACGCCCTCGGCTCCGTCGCGTTCGCGATGACGTACCTCCCGGACCTCGCGGCGGGCGCGTGGCTCACGGTCGTGCTCACGACGCTGGGCATCGCGTTCGGCCTCGTGATTGCGGTGCCGCTGGCTGCGGCGCGCGTCTACGGCCGCATCACGCACTGGGTCGCGCTCGCGTTCATCGAACTCATCCGCGGGACACCGCTGCTCGCGCAGTTGTTCGTGCTGTACTACGCGCTCCCGCTGTCGCGGTGGTTCGCCGCCGTGCCGTTCGTCGGCAGCGGCATCGTCCCCGCGCAAGCGGTGTGGGTCGCTGTCGTCGGGTTCACCATCAACAGCGCCGCCTACCAAGCGGAGTACATCCGGGGGTCCATCGAGGGCGTCGACCCTGGACAGTTGACGGCCGCGCGCGCAATCGGCCTCACCCAGTTCGAGGGGATTCGCCACGTCGTGTTGCCGCAGGCGCTGCGGTTCGCGATTCCGTCGTGGACGAACGAACTCGTTTACCTCGTGAAGTACTCCTCGCTGGCGTCGTTCATCACGGTCTCGGAACTCTACCACGCCGCCGAGTCCGCCGCCTACGCGAACTACCGCTTCCTCGACTTGTTCGTGCTGGCGGCCGTCGTCTACGTGTTGCTCGTGCTGTCGGCGACGACTACGATGGAGTGGGTTCGCCAGCGCGTCGCGATTCCCGGCGTCGGCGGGTCCGCGGGCGGGCGCTCCTCCGCGGAGTAGTCAGAAGAAGTCGTCCAAGCCCGCTTGGTCGTCGTCCCCGCCCTCGCTCTCCTCCGCTTCCTCGTCGTCTTCGTCGTCCTCGGCTGCTACGTCGACATCCTCCTCGAAACTCGCGCTCCCTTCGAAGGCGCCCCCGGAGTGTTCGACGGCGCGCTCCGAGCGCAGCTGTTCGGCGTCCTCGACGATAGACTGCACTTTGTTCGTAGTCTCCCCGGAGCCCGTGACGAACGAGACGTGCTCGGCGTCGAGGTCGTACGCCGCCGTCATCGCCACGGTCAACTCGCGGTTCTTGCAGTGGTGGGTCATCGTCGCGAGGAACGGCACGACCTTCCGCCGCGCCGTCGACATGCTACAGCCACTGACTTCCGCGACGTTCCGCGCGACGTAGTCGCGCTTCTCCCGGGTGCCCCGCGATGACCCGAGTTTCCGCCAGTACGACGGCGGGCCGTAGCGCGTCCACCCGCCGTGGTCGTGCTGGCGGGAGGCCGCTACGCCCGCCGCGATGTTGTCCGTCGCGTACCGCCAGTACGAGTAGTTCTGCGTCGCGCGCACCCGGCCCAGCCAGATGTCCGCGTTCGAGAGGAACTCGTAGGCGTCCGCGAGCTCGTCGCCGTAGTAGTCCTTGGGCGCGTTGTCCTCCACCCAGTTGATGAGGTCGTCGGGCGTCTCGTCGACGTTGTAAGCGGCCTCTAGTGCCTCTTGGGCGCCCAAGTTCTTGATGAGGTCGTCGAGGAAGTCGAAGATGTCCTCGGTGCGGTCGCGCTCGCCCATCACCACGTCGTCGACGGTCAGCGTCTCTTCGACCTCCGCGAGCGCCTGCAGGTCGTTGACCGCCGACCGCAGGTCCCCGGAGTTCTGCTCGGCGATTGCCTCCAGCGCCTCGTCGTCGTACTCGATGCCCTCGCGCCGGCAGATGTCTCGCAGCACGGGGACGATAGAGCGCTTCGAGACGTCCCGGAACTCGATGTCCTGGCAGGCGTTCCGGAGCGTGTTGCTCATGTCGTAGTACTCGTTGGCGATGAGCACGATTGGCTGCGTCGACCCTTTCACGAGGTCCGTGATGGCCGCGGAGCCGCCGCGGTCGACGTTCCCGTGGAGGTTGTCCGCCTCGTCCATCACGACGAGTTTGCGCCCCCCGGCGCCGCCCGTCAGCGTCCCGGACTTGGCGGCTTCGCCGGCGACGCGCTCGACGACCGACGCCGTGCGCTGGTCGGAGGCATTCAACTCCACGACGTCCCAGCCCTCGTCGGCCGCCAGCGCGTGCGCCGCCGACGTCTTCCCGACGCCCGGACTCCCGTGGAGGATGACGGCCTCCCGGTGGTCCTCCCACGTGTCCGCCCACTCCCGGAGCGCGTCGCGGGCCTTGTTGTTCCCGCGGACCTCCGACAGCGACGACGGGCGGTACTTCTCCGTCCAGTCGGTCATTAACTGGAAGAAGGCGCGAGCCGCGTTTAGTGGTTGCGGAGAGCGTGGCCGACCGCAGGGAGGCCACGTTAGAGCGAACGGCGACCAACGGGAGCCGTGAGCCGCGTGGGCGAGCGAAGCGAGCCCACGTTACCGCGAGCGGGGAGCGCGTGCTCGACCGGACGGGAGAGCACGGAATGGCGAATAGCGAGGGACGAAGTCCCTCGGACCATTCGAGCGGGCGGAGCCCGCGAGAAGACGGTGAACGCAGTGAACCGTGAGCGAAGCGACCCGCGAGCCGCGCGACCGAACGCCACCGTTTCCGCGACGTGTCGCCCGAGAGGCACTGTAACCACCGTCAGGGAGCGTCCTTCGCCTAGTCGGACAGAACGATAGGCTTTCACTTGTCGGCCCTGAACACTGTCGCTAATGTATATCGTCATCGTCGGCGCAGGTGACATCGGCGCTCCCCTCATCGAGATCGCCACGAAGGGGGGCAACGAAGTCGTCGTCATCGAGCGCGACGAGGCGCGCGCAGAGCGGGCGTCGCGGGAGTACGACTGTCTGGTCATCAACGACGACGCGACGTCGAAGGAGACGCTGGAGGACGCGGGCGCGGACCGGGCGGACGCGCTGATTTCGACGACCGACCAGGACGCCACGAACGTGATGGTGTGTCTGCTCGCGCAGGAACTGGAGGTCCCGGACGTCGTCTCGGTCGTCCACAACCCCGAGCACATGAACCTGTTCCGGCAGATCGGCGTGAACACGATGCAGAACCCCCAGCGACTCATCGCGGAGTACCTCTACCGCGCGGTCAAGCGGCCGTCCATCGTCGATTTCATGCGCATCGGTGAGGAGGCGGAGGTGTTCGAGATCTCCGTCGAAGCCGACGCTCCGATTACGGGGAAGACGCTGCGGGAAGCCGACGAAGAGGGGCTGCTCGAAGGCGAGTTGCTCGTCGTCGCCATCGAGCGCGACGAGGGCGAGCCGATAACGCCCCGGGGGAACACCCGCATCGAGGCCGGTGACCTGCTCACGGTGTACTCCAGCGAGGGCGCGACGCCCGAGGTAACTGACGTCTTCGGTCACACAGAAGACCGCTCGTAGCATGACTCGACAGAACGGCGGCGTGCTCCCGACGGACTTGCGAATCATCGCCCGAGACGTCGGGTCCCTGGTGTTGATGGAGGCGGGCTTGATGGCGATTACCTCGCTCGTCGCGCTCGCGTTCCGGGAGTTCCACGCCGCGCTCGCCATCTTCCTCGCAGCGGGCGTGACGGCCGCCGTCGGCGGCGCGGCGAACCGCGGGTTCGCGGACGCACCGGACCCGAAGATGAAACACGGGATGGTCATCGCCGCCGGTGGGTGGCTGATGGTCGCGGCGTTCGGCGCGCTCCCGCTGTTCGCGACGGCGTGGCTGACACCGCCCGCGGCTATGGATGCGTTCGTCCCGGCGGCGATGGACACGAGCGCGTGGCGGCCAATTAGCGTCGGCGGCACGACGACGCTGTCGAGTCTCGCGTACTTTCGCGACCCCCTGCACGCGTTCTTCGAGAGCATGAGCGGGTGGACGGGCAGCGGGCTGACGATGGCCGTCCACGAGCCGTCGCTCCCGCGCGCGCTGCAGTGGTGGCGGTCGCTCATCCAGTGGGTCGGCGGCGTCGGCGTCATCGTCCTCACCGTCTCGATTCTCTCCCGGCCCGGCAGCGGGAGCTACGCGCTCTACCAGAGCGAGGCCCGCGAGGAGAAGATTCACCCGAGCGTCGTCTCCACGGTTCGCACCGTCTGGAAGCTCGTCGTCGGGTACACCGTGGTGTCGGTCGCCCTGCTGTTCGCCGCGATTCACTACAGTGACAGCGAGTACGCCCAGTCGTTGGAGACGTGGGAGGTCGCGTGGCAGGCGCTCAACCACGCGATGACCGCGCTCACGACGGGCGGGTTCTCCGTCACGGACAACTCGATTGCGACCTACAACTCGCCGCTCGTCGAGACGGCGCTCCTCCCAATCATGGTCGTCGGCGCAATCGCGTTCCCCGTCCACTACGTCGTGCTCCACGACCGGGAGTTCGGGGAACTCGTCTCGGACCTCCAGACGCGCTGGCTGTTCGTCCTGCTGGCGGTGGGCGTCGCCGCCCTCTCCGCGCAGAACGTGCTCTCCGTACCCTCGACGTCGGGCGCGTTCGCGACGCAGTCGTTCCTCCCGTTCTCGGTGCCGTCGCTCGACGCCGCCCAACTGGACGCGATTCGGGACTCGACGTTCCAGTGGGTGAGCGCGCTGAGCTGCACGGGGTTCCAGTCGGCGCCCATCGGCCGCTGGCTCGCCGGCGCGAAAGTGATGGTCGTCGGCGCGATGGTCGTCGGGGGCGCTGCCGGGTCGACGGTCGGCGGCGTCAAAATCATCCGCGGGTACACCATCGCCCGCGGCATCGTCTGGCAGTTCTCCCGCGTGTTCCTGCCGAAGAACGCCGTCGTCACCGCGCGCATCGGCGACCGCGTGCTCGACCGCGAGGAGATGGAACGAGAGTTCAGCGAGGCGGCCATCGTCTCCCTGCTGTGGCTGCTCGTGCTCGCCGCCACCAGCGTCGCCCTCGTGAACCTCGCCGGCCCCGAGTTCGGGTACGCCGACGCGCTCTTCGAGGTGGCGTCCGCGCAGGGCAACGTCGGTCTCTCCACGGGAATCACGGGCCCGCGGATGTCGCCGCTCGCGGAAGCGATGTTCACGCTCAACATGTGGGTTGGCCGCCTCGAAATCATCCCCGTGCTCGTGTTCGCTCGCGCCGCGCTCTCGGGGCTGAACCCCTGACTGCCGGACCGCCACTCTTCCGTTCGAGCGGGGCTCAATCCGTTTCAGTGGACTCAGTCGCCACAAAGCCTTTTTACTCTACGGCGAGCATCACAACCATGTCCCAACCCCGCTCACGTAACTCCCTCGCGGCCAACGTCGGCGTCGGTGCCGCCGCGGGCGCCGTCGCGTACGTCCTCGGCTACCTCGTCACCTACCTCTGGCAGGGCTCCACCGTCGGCGAGCAACTGGAGGGGTACAACGCCATCGTGGAACTATTCGGCGGCGACCCGATTCCGACGTGGAAGGCCGTCGGGTGGCTGTTCTACAACGCCCACGGCGTCTCCTTTACGGTCCCGACGTTCGGCAGCGGACAGGCGACGCAGAACCTCATTTCGAACGGCGACGCGTCGATGCTGCTGTACCTCGTGCCCGCCGTCGCCGTCGTGCTCGCGGGCTTCGTCGTCGCACGCTACGCCAACGCCAGCGACGCCGCCGCCGGCGCGCAGGCCGGCGCGAGCGTCCTCGCCGGCTACGTCGTGCTCGCCGCCGTCGGGCTGTTCGTCTTCGAGTACGCCGCGGGCGGGAGCGCGATTCACCCCGAGTACGCGCTCGGCGTGCTGCTCGCGGGCCTCGTCTACCCCGCAGTCCTCGGCGCCGTCGGTGGCGTGCTCGGCGCCGTCACGTCCACTTAGAGGTCGCGGGCGACCATCTCGCCCCAGTGCTGGAAGCCGTACCGCTCGTAGAACGCCTTCGCGCGCTCGTTCTCTCGGTCCACGTCCAATACCAGTCGGTCCAGCGGTAGCGACTGGTCGCGGGCGGCGTCGAGAGCCGCGTCCATCAGGTCGTCCGCGACGCCCGTACCGCGGAACTCGGGAGTGACGTAAATCTCGTTGAGGACCGCGGCGTCCCAGACGAACGCCATCGATTCGGGGAGTACGAAGACGTAGCCCGCGAGTCCGTCCTCGCCCTCGGCGACCTGCATGCAGCGCTCGTTCTCGCCGACACAGCGGCCGACCCAGTCCAGCCAGTCGCTCCGGTACGCCTCGTCGAGTTTCGCCTCGTAGGTGGCCTGCTTGGCCTCGTCTCCCGTCCCCTCGCCGAGTCCCGTCTCGAAGCCGCGCTTCAGTGCCCAGAGGGCGTCGCTGTCGGCGTCCGCGTACGGCCTGACCATACCGCGCGTTCGCTCGGCGCGACATTACCGTTTGGCTTCCCGGAACCGCCCGACGACGCCCGCGATGGCGGTGAGCACGACGACCAACTGGAAGCCCGAGGCGACGACGGGGAACACGCGCTCGGCGTTCGCGGGGTCGCTGCCGCGTTCGAGGTCGACGCCCGTGTAGTAGTGCGTGTTCTCGGTCGTCCCGCCGACCGTACCGCCGCCTCCGGGGTCGTCGCCGAAGTCGACGAACGTCTGGACGACGCCCTCCGTGCTGGAGAGTTCCAGCGACCCCGCGAACGTGTAGAAGCGGTCGTGCAGCGGGTAGAGGAGGTTCACGCCGTTGGTCATCAAATCAGGGAGGATGCCGCCGAACAGGAACGCGACGACGCCCGCGACCGCGACGTGCGGGCCGTTGCGGCCGAACTTCGCGTGGAGCCACGACTCCGCGCGGCGCGTGTCCCAGAAGACCAGCGCGCCGAGGACGGCGGGCAACAGCGCCGTGTGCAGAATGGCACGGTGGCCGCCGGCTATCCAGACGCCGAGGAAGGTGTCGACGTCCGGGAGCGCGGCAAACGCGCAGACCACGGCGAGCGTCTTCGCGTCGAACACTCGGAGCAGCGCCGTCGCCACGAGCGCGCCGAACGCCACGTGGACGACCGTCGAAGGCATGAGTGTGGTAACGACTCACACGAGAATGGCTCTTTCCCTTCGGCACGTGTCGAAGTTCTCCGGTAGGCTTTTTGCCGGCGACACCCGACTTTCGGTCATGACTGACGACCCGCGCGCGGACCTCGCGGAGCGCATCGCCGGCGACATCACGCTCAGCGACGACCCTGGCGCCACGCTCCGGAAGTGGCGCACCGACTTCGACGTCTCCCAGACCGACCTCGCCGACGAACTCGACGTTTCGTCGTCTGTCGTCTCCGACTACGAGAGCGGGCGCCGCTCCAGCCCCGGCATCGCACTCGTCACGCGCGTCGTCGACGCCCTGCTGGACATCGACCAGCGTCGCGGCGGCGACCACATCCGCCAGTACGGGCGCGTACTCTCCGCGGGCTTCGACAGCGAAGTCGTCCTCGACCTGCAGGAGTACTCCACTGCGCTCTCCACCGACGAGCTGTACGACGCCGTCGACGCCACCGAGGTCGTCGAGGGCGACCGCGACACCGTCACCGGCCACACGGTCGTCGACTCCATCGAGGCCATCCGGCGGCTCCGCGCCGGCGATTTCTACCGGCTGTACGGCCAGTCGACGAGCCGCGTCATCGGATTCACCAACGTCTCCCGCGGCGAGGGCCCCGGCATCGCGCTCCGCGTGCTCAAGCCCACGCCGAACGCCGTCCTCCTCCACGGCCTCTCCACCGAGGACCTCTGGGAGCACGCGCCCGCGCTCGCCCAGCGCGACGGCTACTCGCTGGCGGTCACGGAGATGGACATCGACGAGATGCTGGCCGCGCTCCGAGAGCACGCATGAACTGCCAGCGTGGGACGACGAACGCAGTTTAGCGCGCCGCTCAGATTGATTAGCGCACTGATACCTAACTCACTCGGCCACGCACCCTCGTGCATGCAGGGTCGCCGCGTGGTCACCGAACTCCGTCGCCCGGAGTACACGGGCGAGAACCGCTGTCTCCCGTGCACGCTCCTGAACCTGGCGTTGGTCGCGGTCGTCGCGCTCGTGCTCGCCGCCCGGGTCGCGCCAGCCGTCGGCGTCGTCGCCGTCGTTCTCGGCGCGGCGCTAGTGTGGGCTCGCGGCTACGTCGTCCCGGGAACGCCGACGCTCACGAAGCGGTACCTCCCCGAGCGCGTGCTCGCGTACTTCGAGCACGGTGGGCCGGCGGACACGGCGTCGAACGCGGGAGCCGAGTTCGACCCGGAGCGCGCGCTCGTCACCGCGGGCGCACTGGAGCCGTGTGCCGACGGTGAGGACCTCTGTCTGGCCCGGGCGTTCCGCAGGAGCTGGCGCTCGGCGATGCCGGCGGCCGCCGACGACGTCGACGGCGTGCTCGACTCCATGCTCCCCGCGTCGTTCGACGACTCCGCCAGCGTCGAATTCCGGGGTGCGACCGTCGTCGCGCGGGTCGAGAACACGTCCATCGCGAAGTGGCCGTCGCGGGCGGCGTTCGTCGCGGACGCCGCCGGTGCGGTGGCGCTGTCGGACGCCGACCCGGGGTGGGACGAGCGCGGCTTCGCGGAACGCACTCAGCTCCTCGCTGGCCTGCGCCTGTGGCTCGACCGCTGTTCGGTCTGCGACGGTCGCGTCGAACTCGGCGAGGAGACCGTCGAGTCGTGCTGTCGCTCGGTTCCGGTCGTGGCGGCCTCGTGTACGTCGTGTGGCGAGCGCATCTTCGAAGCGCCGCTCCCCGAGAAGTGACTTCGCCGACGACCCCACGCTCAATCTAGGAGTGCCCGGAGGTACGTCCACCGCCGGGTCCACAGCTGGTAGGCGGTGGACGCGGCGACGACCGCGAGCGCCGTGCTCACCACCAGTAACACCGGAATGACCTCCACGACGGGAACGCCGAGCTCGACGGCGACGACGGCGACGAGCGACGCCGTCGCCAGCGTCCGGTAGTAGTCCGCCCACGTGATGCCGTACTTCGTGACGACCTCCATGTAGACGTTGACGTCCCGGGCGCCCGCCTGGAGTTCCACGGTCTTGCGGTGTTCGTCGTAGGCGACGACGCCTTCGCGGTCGAGCTTCGGGAGGTGGGTCTGGTGGAGGGAGTTGTAGACGCTTTCGCGGAGTTGCCGCGGCGGCGGGCGCTCGCCGGACTCGTGGGCGGCGATGGTCTCCGCGAGTTCGCGCAGCGTGACGGTACCGAGAGACTCCTGGAGGTGTTCGAGGACGCGGCGTCGCCGGTCGTTCCGGAGGATGTCGTGGATGTCCGTCTCGGCGAGCGTCGTGGACCGCGTGAGCGCCATGTTCGGTCACGCGCAATCTGTCGGCTTATTTATCGGCTCTCTTACCGGTACACGCCGAGTTTTATTGGAATCCTTACTTCTTGTGGTCGCGCGTAGCGACCCTCTTAGCGGCCGGCAAGCGACGTGTTAAAATATCAATGCGTGCCTTAGGGCGCTCAAATCGGTCGTTTTCGACGCAATTGCGCGATTAGCTATGGGGTCGTCCCGACACGGGTGTGATAGAGCCCGCCACGGTGGCTGGGCCCGACCAGACCATGTCGAAGAAAGTCAAACTCACGCGCCGTCGCGTGCTCGCCGGTCTCGGCACCATCGGGGTTGCCGGTGCCGCCGCCGGGCTCGGGACATCCGCGTACCTCAACGACACCGAATCGTTCGAAGACAACACAATCACCGCGGGCACGCTCGACATGAGCGTCACCGCGACCGTCGAAGCGGCCAGCTCGTACTGGTCGAGCGCCGTCGACCTCAGTGCGACCGCGGACGGTGAAGCAGTCTCCGGCGTCACCATCGACGACGTCAAGCCCGGCGACTGGGGTATCATCTGTTTCGATGTCTCCATCGAGGAGAACCCCGGCTACCTCCAGGTCAGTACCGCGGAACTCACGTCCAGCGAGAACGGCTACACGGAGCCCGAGGGCAGCGACGAATCGGCCGAGGAGGGCGAACTCGACGACGCGATTCTCGCGACCATCTGGGACAGCTACGACGACTCGGGAGACCGCAGCGGCCTCTCCGGATTGGACGGGACGACGAACGTCGACGGCGGTAGTCAGGCCGAGAGCTGGAATTCCTCGCGTGACGAGGGCGGTGTTGTCGACGACGACACTCACTACACCACCCTTCGGGAAGCCTACGACACGTACAGCACGGGCGTCACGCTCGGCGGCAGCGAGGAACCGACCTCGACGAACGCCGCCGAACTCTGCCTGCTGCTCGAAATCCCGACGGAGGTCGGCAACGAGATTCAGGGCGACTCCCTGAGCTTCGACCTCGTCTTCGACGCCGAGCAGTCCCGGAACAACAGCGACCCGTTCGCTGGCAACGGCACCGAGACCAATTCCACGGGGACCTGAGGAACGATGAGTGACAAATCCACTTCGTTCGAACTCTCCCGCCGCAAGGTGCTGGCGGGACTGGGCGGCATCGGACTGGCGTCGGCGGGCGCTGGCCTCGGGACGTCCGCGTACCTCAACGACACCGAGTCGTTCGAGGGGAACACAATCACCGCGGGCACGCTCGACCTGAAAGTCGACTGGCAGCAGTCCTACTACGGGCCGACCGAGTCCTGGGAGTTCGTCAACGCGCACCCGGACCACGACGGCGACGGCGAACAGTCCATCAGCATCGACGACGAGGTGTACCAGTACAGCGACGAGGGCCGGAACCTCGTCGACCACCTCACCTGCGAGAACTTCGACCAGAACTACGAGGAGAGCTTCGGCGAGCAGGACTCGCTGGTCTCGCTATCCGACGTGAAACCCGGAGACAGGGGCGAAATTACGTTCAGCCTCCACCTCTGTAACAACCCCGGCTACGTCTGGATGCAGGCGGGTAACGTCTCCGAGGACGGCGGCGCGCACCCGGAACCCGAGCAGGAAGTCGACTCGGAGAACTCCGCGGACCTCGCGGAGAACATCGACGTCCGGCTGTGGTACGACGAGGACTGTGACAACCGCGTAAACCGCGCGGACATCATGCTCACGATCGACGTCTCCGGCTCGATGCTGTACGACGAGTTCGGCGGCGTCGTCGACGAGGACGACCCCATCCTCGGGCACGACGAGACGACGAAAATCGACCTCGTCGAGCAGGGCGCGAAGAACCTCGTGAACGAACTCGACTCCCTGGGTGCCGACTCGCAGGTCGGCGTCGTGTTCTTCAACGGCTCCTCGGGCGGGTCGCCGCACGTTCAACTCGCCGCGCCGTTGACGGACGACCTCTCGACGCTGACCGCATCGGGCGGCGCGCTCGACGGGCTCCGGCAGACGCTCGCGACCATTGTCGGTGCGAGCACGGCGGACCCGTACGCGGACGTTGACGTCGCGGAAGGCACGTTCATCGGTGAGGGCATTCAGGAGGCTCAGGACGAACTCGGGGCCAACGGCCGCATGCAGGCGGAGGCCGTCGACCTCGTCTTCTCGAACGGGAACTCCTTCTCGGGCGCTGACGGTACGACGTACATCTCGCCGACGAGTGCGGCAGACGACGCCCGCGCGGCCTCGCCCGCGCCCGCGACCGACGTGTACACCGTCGGTATCGGCCCGGACGCCAACGACGCGACGCTGACCGAGATGGCCGGCGAGGACGGGTCGGCGGGGAACGACGCCTCGTACTACCGGGACGTCGAAGACCCCAGCGACCTCCCGGGGACGTTCGAGGGGCTGGCCGGGCTGTTCACCTCGGAGCTCGTGTTCTTCGAGGGCACCCTCAACGAGGCACTCTCGGCGCTCTCCGACGGTGACGGCATCCCGCTCGACGCCGCCGGGACGGCCGAGGGACGCGCCTGCTTCGACCCGCACGTCGGCCACTGTCTCGGGTTCGCTTGGGAGATTCCCGGCGAGGTCGAGAACGAAATTCAGGGCGACACCGTGAGTTTCGACCTCGGATTCTACGCTGAACAGTGCCGGAACAACGACGGCACGGGCAGCGGCTCCACGGACGGCACGACCACGGCACCGTCGTAGACGCACAGGACCAGACCACGACCCACGCTGGCGTGACGCGGCACCGGGCCGCAGTTCGGCGGTTCGACTCCGCCGGTGGGTTTCCCCGCTAGGGGAGCGACACAGATGACCGACAAACGATACGAACTCACACGGCGGAAGCTGCTCGCCGGCGTCGGCGGCGTCGGACTCGCCTCGGCAGGGGCCGGCCTCGGCACGACCGCGTACCTCAACGACACCGAGTCCTTCGAGGGCAACAGCCTGACCGCAGGTGCGCTGAACATGGTGGTGTCGGTGGATGTCGACGACAAGAGTCCGGACCTCCCGGACCCCGTCGTCGACTCCACGGACGAGGACGCCGACGACACGGCCGACGGGAACACCGTCACTATCACTGTCGACGACATGAAGCCGGGCGACTGGTTCATCCTCGACTGGCACGTCGAGATCGACGGCAACCCCGGCTACGTGCAGGTCACGTCGGTCGACGAGGACTACAGCAACGCCGAGGGCGACAACCCGGAAGCAGAGACCGACACTGCTTCGCCGGGCGACCTCGGCGCCGCGCTGCTCACGACAATCTGGGGCAGCAAGGACACGACGGCCGGATCCGACCGCGCGAAGCTCCAGATGCTCGACGAGACCACCGACCACAACGACACGTGGCTGCCCGGGTACGAGCCACCAGACCTCGGCGGCGTCACGGCCAGCGGGGCGCACTACACGACCCTCGACGAGGCCCACGACGTGTACCGCGACGGCGTACTGCTCAGCGACCCGAGCGGCACGCCAATCGAGGTGGGGAGTACGAGCGACAGCGCGGATGTCCACTACTACCAGCTGTTCGAACTCCCGCCCGGCGTCGGCAACGACGTGCAGGGCGACTCGGTGACGTTCACGCTCCGGTTCGACGCCGAGCAGGTCCGGAACAACGGCGACCCGTTCAGCGGCGCGTAGCGATGGCGCGCACAGCCCACGCTGGCACTCGTCGGCGCACTCGCGGCTCACTCTGGGGCCGCCGCGTCGCCGATGGTCGGCGGTTCGATTCCGCCAGTGGGTCTTCCCCGAGGGGGGAGCAACCATGACCGACGACAATCCACGCTATCGGCTTTCGCGGCGGAAGGTACTGGCGGGACTGGGCGGTGTCGGCCTCGCGTCGGCGGGCGCTGGGCTCGGCACGTCCGCGTACCTCAACGACACCGAGTCGTTCGAGAACAGCACTATCACCGCAGGGACACTCGACCTGCTCGTCGACTACTACTCGCACTGGAGCCAGGGAATGGCCGGTTCCGGACAGGTCCAGGGAACCCAGAACGAGAGCGGCACGGTCAGCGGCGAGCTCTCCGACGTCAAGCCCGGCGACAGCGGTTCGCTGGCGTTCTGTCCACGCATCGACGGGAACCCCGCGTACCTGTGGGTCTGTGGCGAGCTCACGGCGAACGACGAGAATGGGCAGCCCGAACCGGAGACCGACGTCGACGACACGACTGGCCCGGGCAACGGCGAGCTCGCGCAGCACGTCACCGTCGACGTCGACTACTGTTCGGTCGACGTCGCCGCGTCCGAGCCCGAAGGCGAGTTCGGCCCCGACGACACGACGAAAATCGCCGACGTCTGGGAGGGGTCGCTGGCGGCGTTCCTCTCGGCCATCCGGAACGGCGTCCCCCTCGACGGCGACGGCAACAGCGACGCCGGCGAGAGCGGCTTCCTCGCGCCCGGCGACCAGGAGTGTTACGCCGGCGGCGCCGACGCCGAGAACGCCTGCCTCTGCATCGACTGGGAGGTCCCCACGACGGTCGGCAACGAGATTCAGTCCGACTCGGTGGGCTTCGACCTGGAGTTCCACGCCGAGCAGTGCCGGAACAACGACGGCACGCACAACCCGTGTGCGGACGGCGACGACGCCGAGTGCGTCGACTGCGGGTTCGAACCCGGACCGACGGACAACGCGTTTTCGAACCTGCTCTCGGTCGGTCCCGACGCGACTTCGGGCTTCCCGGCCGTCGACGCGCGCGTTCGGGTCGACACGCCGGCGGGGAACGCCGGCGACCTCACCGCGTCGAACTTCGCGGTCTGTGAGGGCGGCTGTGCACAGACGCTGGACGTCACGTTCGACTCCGGCGGCATCGTCGACATCGTCGTCGTGTTCGACGACACCGGGAGCATGAGCGGGGAGATTAGCACCCTGCAGAGCGAGGTCACGTCGCTCACGACAGACATCGAGGACGCCGGCATCGACGCCCGCTACGCGCTCGTCTCGTTCAAGGACCTCGAGGAGTTGGACCAGGACTTCACCGACGCGTCGACGTTCCAGACCGCCGTCAACGGACTGAGCGCGTCCGGTGGTGGCGACACGCCCGAGGACAATCTCGACGCACTGGCGGTCGCGACCGGCAACGCCGCCGCTCAGGACGGCGCCGGCGCCTCGCTGTCCGCGTTCCGGTCGGGCGCCCAGCGCGTCGTCATCGACATCACCGACGTCGGCGCGTCGCCCGAGACCGACGCCGACACGCGGTTCAGCCAGTCGGACATCGAGACGTTCCTCGACGACGGGAACTTTTCGTTCTACGCCGTGGCGCCTGCGAGCGTCGGCTCTGGGAGCGTCTCGAAGCGCGACATCGCGGAGAACGTCGACGACGGCTCGTGGATCGACATCTTCGACGCGGACTTCGACACGATTCTGAACGACGTCGTCGGCGCGATTACCGAACCCGCGTACACGCTCTCGTACACGACGACCGACCCGGCGACCGACGGTTCGAGTCGTTCCGTGGATATCCAGATCACGGACCCCGACGAGGGAACCCTCTACGAGTCGGGGAGCTACACCGCGCCCAGCTGAGCGTGCAGCCGACCAGCCCACTTGGAACACGGACCCCGACGCACCCGGTTCGTACCGCGGCGGCCGCGGGACGGTGGTTCGACTCCACCGGTGGGCCTTCCCCGGATGGGAACCAATCATGAGCGACGACGAGCAACACTACCGGCTCTCGCGGCGCAACGTGCTCGCCGGGCTGGGCAGCGTCGGACTGGCGTCGGCGAGCGCCGGCCTCGGCACAACTGCCCTGCTCGGTGATACCGAGACGTTCGAGGACAACACGATTACGGCGGGGACGATGGACGCGAGACTGGACTGGCAACAACGCTACCGCCGGGGGAACGAGACCGAGTACGTCAACGCGTACCCGGACCGATACAAGAACGACCCGGACGACCCCGACCAACTCCTCACGAACAGCTCGCCAGTCGAAGAGCCCGACGGCATCCAGGACCCGATACGGACCCGCGACGACGTCGCTTCGAGCACGTACGAGACCTCGTACGGCGACCTCGGCGAAACCGACCGCACCGTCGTCGAGCAGCGGTATCGCGACCAGTTCGCGGACTCCCCGAATTTTGTCGTGGAGGGGCCGGTCATCGACCTCGACGACGTGAAACCCGGCGACTCGGGGTCGGTCGCCTACAGCGTCCACCTGTTCGACGAGCCCGGCTACGTCTGGCTCGGCGGCTCGTTGGACGACAACAGCGAGGGCGCGGTCACGGAGCCGGAGCTCGACGCCGCGGCCGAGGACGACCCTGGCGACGGCTCCAGCGCGGGTGAACTCCTCGACGCCGTCGAGGTGACGCTCTGGTACGACGACGGCGACGAGACCCGCGAGAGCGACGAGACGCCGCCCGAGCGCCCGCTCGTCTTCGAGGGCACGCTCGGTGGCCTGCTCGCAACGGTCGACGACGGAATACCGCTGGATGGCGACCCCGGAACGGCTGGCCGTGACTGTTTCCCGCAGGACCAGCCAGGCGACGAGCAGGTCCGGTACGTCGGCTTCGAGTGGGAACTCCCCGCGAGTGTCGGGAACGTCGTGCAGGGCGATAGCGTGACCTTCGACCTCACGTTCGCCGCGGTCCAGTGTCGGAACAACGACGGGACGACGAACCCGTTCACGGAGGGGTGACTGTGGGATTGAGCCGCCGGCGACTCCTCGGTTCCGCCGCCACCGTGGGCGCGGCGTCGTTCGTGGGCCTCACAGCGCTCACTTCTGACGCGGTCGCCTACCAGTCGTCGACGACGGTCGGCAGCGACCCGTCGGTTCGCGTGGACTGGCGAGAGACGTACAACGGCGCGGTCGTCGACGACGGCGACGAGCAAGACGGCCCGGTACTCGGCGTCGGGAACGCCCAGCCGGGCGACTCGGGGACGGTGGCGTTCCGCGTGACCCCCGACACCACCCAGAGCGCACGCGTGTCGTTCTCGCTCGCGCTCACCGAGAACAGTGAGAACGGCCGGAACGAGCCCGAGCGCGCCGCCGGCGATACGACGGGCGACCGCGGCGAGCTCGCCGACGCGCTCGACGTCGCGGTCTGGTACGACACCGGAACGCTCGGGTTGTTGGGGTTCGGCGGCTGCGACGGCGACCTCGACGCCGCGGAGACGACGCTGGTGAACGGGTCGCTGGTCGAAGCCGACGCCGCGCTCGCCGAGGGCGTCCAACTCGGTGGCGACTGCATCGACCCGGACAGCGCGGTCTGCGTCGGCCTCTCGTGGTCGTTGGCGGCGTCGACTGGCAACCGAATACAGGGCGACAGCGCCGGGACGTCGCTGTCGTTCACCGTCGAATCGTGTGATGGACCGTGACCATTCCAAGCCGGATTAAGGCGGTCCTTGAACGCCTAAGCGCGTCAATAAGTATGCTTGCCGTGGGCGTGGTTCCAGTCGTGTCCCGAACGGGAACGGGGGGAACCGGCGATGCCTGACGTCTCGCGGCGCGCACTGCTTCGTGGTGTCACGCTCGCCGGCGCGGCGAGCGTCGGCGGCGCAGCGGGCGTCGGGACGCACGCGTTCCTCACGGACGGCCAGCTGTTCCCGGGGAACGACGTGGCGTCCGGGTCGCTCGACCTCCAGGTCGCGACGCTGGTCGAGTCCAACGGCGAGGTCACGACGACGCCCCGACAGGACCCGGCGGCGTTCCCCGCGTCGTTCGCCGAGGAGACCGACGTCACGCTCTCGTTCCGCGACGTCGATCCGGCGAGCGGGCCGGTGTCTGGCTCGGCGACCGTCGCGTTCCGCGTCTGCGACAACCCCGGTCGCGTCTGGCTCCGGGCCGACGGCCCGGCGTCGGCGCTCGCCGACGAGGTCGACGTTACGCTCGCATACGCGTCCACCTGCGGCGACGCCAGCGCCACGATCTTCGAGGGCTCGCTGACCGGGCTCCTCGACGAGTTCGACGGTGGCGTCCGGCTCGGCGCCGGCGGCTGCCGGGAACTCGGGAAGGTCGAACTCCATGGAGGGGCGTTCGTCGCCGAGGAGACCGGTGACTCGCTGGCCGTCGGCGACGTCCCGGGTTCGCTGGCCCTCGACGGCTCGACCACTCTCGAAATCACGGGCGTCCATTGGAAGGACGACGGCGACGAAGTCCGTGGCGTCGACCTGGCCGCCGACGACGTCGAGTTCTGCCGCGTGAACGTCAAGGGCGGTGGCAAACCGACGCACGCCGGCGGTGGGAACGGCGCCAGCGGGAACGAACCGGGCCTCGTGACACACCGCTGGGACTGCGCGTCCGCCGCGACGGCCGTGCTCGCGGGCACGAACCCCGGCGGCCAGCCCAGCGGCCTCAGCCACTTCGTCGTCTACGGTTGCACGGACGACGACGGCTGCGTCGGCTGTGAGCCGGCGTGTCTCACGCTGGACTGGACGCTCCAGACGCCCGACGCGGCCGGCGAGTCGCTGTCGTTCGTGCTCGAACTGTTCGCCAGCCAGTGCCGCCACACCGACCCAACGAACCCATGGCAGTAACGATACTTTCCACGATGTCGCCGCTCGCCCGCAGAACCACGGGGTGGTCGCGGTGACGTCCATCACGCTCCGCCGCACTGTCAGCGCCGTCGCGACCGTGCTCGCCGTCCTCGTCGTCGCCCTGTTCGTCATTCAGGCGGCGCCGTGGCTAGTCGGCGCGGACTCCAGCTACGTCGTCCTCTCCAGCAGCATGGAGCCGTCGCTCTCACCCGGGGACGCCGTCGTCGTCAACGACGTCGACCCGGCCACGCTCGAAGCCGGCGACGTCATCACGTTTGTGCGCTCCGAGGAGTCGACGCCCGTCACGCACCGCGTCGTCGAGGTGGTCGAACGCGAGGACGGGCTGGCGTTCCGCACGCAGGGCGACGCCAACGACGACCCCGACCCCGCACTCGTACCCGCATCGAGTGTGACGGGCGAGGTCTGGTTCGCGATTCCGTACGTCGGCCACGTGGTGCTGTTCGCGAACACGCCGACGGGCCTCGCGGTGCTCGTCGGCTTGCCGATTCTCGCGTTCGTCGCGTCCGAACTCTACGCGTTCGCGCGCGGCGACTCGACGAACGACCGAGAGGCGAACGACGTCACCGTCACTCGGCCAGTCGGGGAACTCGGCAAGCCGAGAGGGATGGACCGGGTCGGCGACCTCCCGTCGCCGCCCGGGTCGACGCACGAAACCGTCAGCGGCGACGCGTTCACGATTACGACCCGCGACCTCAAGCTGAGTTCCGCGGGATTTGGCGTGCTCGCGGTCTACAGTGGGTACGTCGCTTACCGCGACCTCGAACCGGTGAGTGTCGGCGTGTTCGCCGGCGCAGTACTGATCGTCGCGTTCGTCACCGTCGTGTTCGCCGCCGGCGAGGAGTCCCCCGAGCGCAGCGACCGACCGGGCGGCCGCGAGATTCCCGACGGCGGCGACGTGTCCGACGGAGGTAAGGACAGTGACGCGTGAAGTCGGCATCGTCGTGATGGTCGTGGCCGCCCTACTGGCGGGATTCACCGGCGGCATCGCCGTCGCCTCGCTCGCCGACACCGAGACTGTCGGCGTGTCTATCAGCGTCGACAACCACAGCGAGCGCGTGACTGTCTCGAACGCGAACGGGACCGTACAGCCGGGAACGACCGCGAACAACACGACGATCGCACCGACCGCCACCTCGCCGGGCAACGGCACCACTCAGGGACGGAACGGTACGACCACCACTCCAGCGCAGAACGAGACGACGACGGCCCCGGAACAGAACGGGACCACGACCGAGAACGAAACGACGCCGGAGCAGACCGAAACCACGACGACGACCTCAGTCGTGAACGAGACGACCACCACGACACAGACGTCGACGGAAGCAACGACGACGGAACAGAACGAGACTGCGACAGCCACGTCGACGCCAACGAGTACGCCGATGTCTTCGTTCTCGACGACGACCCGGAGCGAGACGACGGCCGAGGAGTGAGTGCCGCGAGCGTTCGTCGTCGGGCCGACCTACTGCTTCCCGTCGAGGTACGCGTCGTACGGCGTCGCGCGCTCCCAGTGGTTCTCGAAACAGCGCGTGGCCCACTCGACGGCGTTGTCGTCCGCGGTGTCGGCGACGATTTGGAGCTGGGACGCCTCCTCGTTGTACCCTCCGAGGTAGACGCGTTTGTCCGCGATAACCAACCGAAAGGCCGGCGGGTCGCCGACGCAGACGTCCAGCGAGCCGTCGTCGATGGCGCGTTCGAGCGCGTCGGCGCTCTCGCGTCGCAGGTGGTCGACGACCGTAGCCGGGTAGAGTATCTCGGCCTGAAGCTCGGCCTGCACCCGGTCGTAGAGGGTGCGCTGGTAGGCGGGGTCGGGCGTCGTCGGCGCGAACTCCCGGATTCTCGAAGACTCCGTCACGAGCGTCAGCAACCGCCGTATCGGTCTGTAGGGGTCGCCGGCCTCGGGCTCGGTCACGGTCGCACCTTCGAACGCGTGGAGGTCGGGTGGTTCGTCGGTCGCTTTGAGCGTACTCAGAAGCGGTGCCAGCATGCGCGCGACGCGCAGCGTGCTGGTCGCGCGCTCGGTCTCCTCCTGGACCACACGACCGAACGGTGTCAGTTCGTAGGAGCCGTTCTGCCGCTCGACGATTCCCAGCGATTCGAACGTTTTCACGACGCGGTGGGCGGTCGAACGCGACACGTCGAGTGCCATCTGCACGTCCGACCGCGTCGCACCCCCGTCCTCGAACACCCGAAAGACCCGTTGCCGACTGATAGCGGTGCGGAGAACGTCGGCTTCGTCACGGTCCACCCCCATGAATCGAACACATACTGTGTGTAACAATAGTGATTCGTGTCAATTACGTCCCAGGATGTGCGGAAATATTCACGTTCTGGGACGATTGTCGTCAATTAACTATACCTTCCACTGTGGCACACTGTTTGTGTGGTCCTCGGTGACGTGGAACGGGGGAGTTTCGCAGGCCGGGGCCACGAGAGGGGGACACGTATGCTCACAGAACGAGATGTGGACGAACCACTGGACAGAGCGGAAATTCACGACGTACTGAGCAACGACCGGCGGTGGCGCGTTCTCGAACTGCTCGGCGACGACGAGCCACGAGACCTGCGTTCGCTCGCGAACGACATCGCGGCCGCCGAATCCGGGGAGTCGCCGGCGCCGCGACAGGCCCGACAGAGCGTCTACGTCACGCTCCACCAGAACCACCTGCCGAAACTCGACTCCCTGGGAATCGTCCAGTACGACGACACGTCCAAGATGGTCGAGCTGGACAGCCGCGCGGACGAAATCGACATCTACCTCGAAGTCGTCGAACGGAGTGAACTCTCCTGGACCGAGTACTACCTCGGCGTCGTCGTACTCGGACTCGTCACGGCGCTCGCCAGCTACACCAGCACGCCGGTGCTGGCGACACTCGACCCGGCCGCCTACTCGTCGGGCGCGCTCCTCGCGCTGTTGCTATCCATCGGCTTCCAGCTTCACGAACAGGGGAGCCCGTGGCTCGACCGATTGAAACGCTCGTAGTTGCCGTCGTCGGATTTTCGCCGGGTGTTCGCTACGCGGTGGCTTCTCCGGGCTCCTCCACTGCAGCGACGCCGCTCCTCCGCAACTGCTAACCCACCGCCCCTCCACTGGGAACGCGTGAAACGAGCACTTGCGTCGCTGGCGGTCGGTACTGTCGTCTTCCTCGTCGTCGCCGTCGGCGTCACCGCGCTGCTCGACGAGGTTATCTGGCCGTCCGCAGTGCTGGGTGTGCCGGCGGGCGTGCTCGCCGGCGCGCTCGCCGCCGTCGGCACCGCGCTCGCGCTCGAAGACCGCTGACTACTCGACGTACGTGTACTGGCGCTCGTTCATCGGGCCCCAGCCGTCGAAGACGAACTCCTCGTCGGGCTGCGTGAACGGCTCCAGTTCGACGGACTTCTCGTGGTTGTGCCGGTCGTGAATCTGCTCGTACTCCGAGAAGGAGAGGTCGTAGCGGCGCTCGACCTGTTCGTCGACGTTCAACGCCGCGACCTCCTCTTCGAAGCCGGGCTGGACGGTCTCCTCGTGAATCTCGGCCTGCGCGCCGGAGCCGTACGACGCCACGAGGAGCTTCTCCCCGGACAGGTCACGGCCCTGCTCGGCGGCGTGCTTGAGCGCGCTGACGCGCGCGATGTGGACCGAGCCCGTGTACCAGTTCCCGACCTGACTGGAGATGGAAAGCGTCGGGTCGATGGCCTCGCCGTACCACTCGCGGTACGCGTCGGTCTCCTTGAGGTCGTCGACGTACGACCGGGTGGCCTCCTCGAACGCCTCGCGGGAGTCGAAGTCGTCGCGGCGCGGCTGCCGGCCGATATCGTCGGCGAGCGCGTCCTCGACGTCCGTCCCGCGAATCATGTGCCGGTAGCCCAGCACCGCGGCCTTCCGCACCATGCCGGGGAACGGCGTGTGGAACGGGATGAACGCGTAGTCGTCGGGGTGGGTCTCGCCCGCGGCGCGCTCGAAGTCCTCCAGCGCTTCGCGCATCCGCGCGAGGTACACCTGCACCGAGCGCTTGCCGTCCACGCTCGGGAACTGCTGGTTCGGCTTCAGGAAGTCCGTCTCGTCCGCGGAGCCGTACCCCTGCTCGGTCGACAACTCGACGAGGTCCGGGTCCTCGGTGATGTACATCGCGACGGCGCCCGCGCCCTGCGTCGCCTCCCCGGAGGAGTCACGCGCGTACAGCGCGGTGTCGGTCGCGACGACGATTGCGCCGCGCCCGCGATTCCGCCCGGCGAGAATCCAGTTCACGGCGTCGTCGAGACTCTGCGTACCCGCGATGCACGCGAACTTCCGCTCGCCCTTGTTCGCGTGGTGGAAGTCCCCGTCGTAGACCTGTTCGAGACACCCGGCGATGTACGTCGACACCGGCTTCGAGTTGTCGAACGACGACTCCGTCGCGACGTCGATGCGCCCGACGTCCTCGGGTTCGAGGCCCTTGCGCTCCATCAGGCGGTGCGCCGCGTTCGCACCCATCGTCACGATGTCCTCGTAGGCGTCCGGGAACGACGACGAGAACAAGCCCAGTCCCTTCGTGTACTTCTCGGGGTCGTCGCCCTGCTCGGGCGCGAACGTCTCCGCGAGGTCGAGTTTCAGCCGCCCCGTTCGCACTTCGATGGCGTCGATGCCGACGCTAGTCATGCGCTCGTCTACGCGAAACGGTCATATGGGTTTGTCGATGGTGGTTTTCGACGGGTGACGAACTATGCAGACCCAGTCGCCCAGTCGTAGTTCCCGTCTTGGTCGTAGCCGACGGCCAGTAGAGTGTACGTCTCGCCGCCCTGAATGTTTGCGTCGGATTGAATCGTAATTGTCCCTGGTTGAATCTGTTGACCACTCCCCGTTCGTGTCGCCGTCGCGACGACATTCTCGTCACTGTCCACGACTACGTACTCAATTCTATCCATGTCGTTGTCCCCGTCGGTGTCCTGAGACTGTACCTGCGCTGTGAACCTGTCTTGGCCCGCGTTCTTACCGAAGTTGTTGACCTGTGTGGATGTCGCACTTGACGAACTTCCGTCGACGGATCCGTTAGCTACGTCCGAAATCAGGCGCTGGTCTACGACGATGCCGTCGTCGTCTTGTACTTGGACGAGGATTTGGTACTGGTCGTTCTCCGCGCCACCAGCGGAGTAGAACGCGGTCCCCGTGGTCCCGGTGATTGTCCTCTGGTCGGTCACGTACACGCTGTCCTCGTTGAGGAACAAGACTTCCGTCTCGGTGAACTTCCCGGCCGAGTCACTCACGTCGTAGTCCACAGTATAGCGAGCGTTGTTGTTCTCCGTGGTATCGATCAAGCTCGAAGAGGCCAGCGTCGGGCTGTCACTCTCCGAGAGGTCGTCGTTCCCACTCGGGTCCTCGCTATCGGCGGTGTCCGTGACCGTTCGTTTCGCCACGGGGTTGCCACTACTCTCATTAAAGACTTCGATGGTAATCTCGTACTCGTCCCCACCAGTTCCGCCGTACTCGTCTTCCCAACCGTAGTCGTCAATATTGTTCCGCGGCTCGAAGCTCGCGTATGTCTGGTCGGCGCCGCCCGAGTCGAGATTCTCGTACGTCACCTCGACGCGGTCGAAGTCTGTGACGCCAGTCGCGTCGTAGGACGTCTCGTACCTCGCGAGTGACCCGGTCTGACCCTGGTCGATAATTTTCGACTCGAATGTGGATGGGCTGTCTTCATCATCACTACCACCACTGTCAGTAGCGTCAACGTCTACGGTTACGTTCTCACGCGCATTTTCGTTCGCCGAAATAGCGAGCGTCACGCTGCCCTGCTTACCTCCGTTGACCACGAATGTCGTCTGTCCGTTCTGATTGGTGACGCGGTGTTGGTTTTCGAAGATATTCGCGACAGTTGACTCGTTGACGTTCACCTTCACCCCACTCTCCGCATTATTGAACCGGTCCCGAGCTTCCACAGTCACGCGGTCGCCACGATTCTCCACGAGCGTCAGGTAGTGCGCTGGCGGATTCTCCGTCCCGCTGCCGACGCCGAGGCGCGCCGTCTGCAGCGTGAACTCCCCGGACCACTCCACGACGGCGACCACGCGGTCCTCGTTGGGAACGTCGACGACGTCGATGACGCCGGGGTGGCTGCCGAGGTCAGTCCGACTCTCCAACTGACTCGCCGAGAGGCGCGTCGGGACAGAGACGTTCACCGGCTCACCGGTCTGGTTCGGCTGGACCTGCACGCGCTGGTAGGGCGCGCTCAGCGTCTCCGGGCTCACGGTCACCGAACTCGCGCGCGACGTGCTCAACGAGCCGTTGAGCGTGACCAGCGTGATGGTCCGCGTCTCGTTGTCCACGAGCATCTGGTCGGTGAGCGGAATCGCGGTGCCGTTGTTCGTGTCCGGGTAGAAGTTCGAGAGCACCGACGTCTCGTAGAGGAGATTCGGCGCGTTGTCGTACTCGTTGTAGTCCGGCTCGTACTCGAGGTACTTCGTGGACGCCGTCCAGCTCCCGTTCAGGAAGTCTTTGGTTTCGTCGTTCGTCGCGTTGATGTTCGAAACGCGAATCGTGTTGTTCTCGTAGCTCCCGGTTCGCAGCGTTCCCGTCGCTGGCGGCGGGTTCATCAGAAAGGCCCGAGACGGGTACTGCGTGCCGAGGGTGACCGAGGCTGGCTGTGCGTTGCCAGTCGCAGCAGACCGCAGAATTCCATTCCGCACGTCCGTCATCTGGTTCTGGACGGTCTGGCTGTGCTTGTACTCGACGTCGGCGTTCTGCGAGGGGACGACCGTCGCTTGGTAGATAGAGAGCGCGATAACGAGCGTAGCGAACAGCAGTATCGCCCCGACCTGGACGGACTGCGCTCGGTTGTCGTCCCTGAAACGCACGGTTGTGTGGACTCGGGCGGGCAGCGCCATAAACGCGACGCCTACCACGGCGTCGCCGGCGACAGCCCGCCGAGAGCTGGCTCGCGGCCGTCAGTCGTCGTCTTCGATGACTTCCGGGTCCGAGAGCGCGCTCTGGAGGCTGTCGAGGCCGTTGACCCACTCCGTGACGAGGCCGTACTCGACGTCGTCGAGTACGTCCATGTCGAGGTCCTCGCCGTCGACGACGCGCGTGCCGGCGCAGGCGCTCAGGCCGAGCGCGCGGTCGAGGTCCTCCTCCTGTTCGGCTTCGACGGCCGCCTGCACGTATCCGGTGACGTCGGTCTCGTCGGCGACGCCGTCGGCGAGGTACTGCTCGGCGCTGTAGAACACGCAGACCAGACTCGTCTGGACGCCGTCGACGAGCATGAGCTTGTCCTCGTCCTCGAAGTCGGGCTCGGAGAGCACGACCTCGCGGATGTCCGTGAGTTCGTCGAGGGCTTCCTCGTCGTCGATTGCGTCGTTGTCGTAGGCCTTCAGGATTTTCGCGACCGCGATGGCGACGTCGTCCTGCAGGTTCAACAGCAGGCGCGCCGAATCCTCGTCCTCGGGGTCGATGTCCTCGTCGCGTAGACGGTCGAGCCAGTTCTGCCAGCGTTCCTCGGAGTAGAACTCCTCCTCGGGGGCACTCATACTCCGTACGCCGGCCGCCCGAGACAAAGGCCTTTCCTTCACCGGAGCGGCGAGTCACGCGTCCGCACGGTCCGCGCTCGCTACTCGTCGAGCGTCCCGCGGGTGTCGATGCCGTAGACGGCTTCGGGGGTCTCGACGTGCGCGATACGGACGGCGTCGTCGTGGCCCTGCTCTTGGAGCCAGCGCACGCGTCGCGGCACCGTCTTCGGCCCCATCACCGCGCCCGGACGGTCGGCGTCGTCCACGAAGTCCGTCTCCATCAGGAACGGCTCGCCGACCTCGACGGCGGTCTCCAGGTACTCTTTGTCGCACATCACGCTCTTCGTGACGCCGTCGAGTTCGCCGCTCGCGTAGTGTTTCACGACGCGCTCGGGCGGCAGCCCCGCGGCCTCGGCCCACTCCGCGACGTCCGTGAGGTCCTCGGTCGATTCGGTGTGGAGTTGGAGCGCGACCCCGGTCTCGGCGGCGCGCGTGCACGCGTGTCGGATGACCTCGTTCGAGGCCTCCCAGACCGCATCGCTGACGTCGTAGTGTGGACGACCGGACTTCAGCGCGACCGCGTGGCCGTCGCTCGCGTACTCCGCCGCGACGTCGATGCCCGCGCGCATCAGTTCACCCGCGTCCTCGGGCGCGAACCCGCGGTCGTCCACCAGTCGCGAAATCAGTCCGGGGTGGACGCCGAGTACGGGCCACGCGCGCCCCGGCAGCACCTCGGTCGCCTCGTCGACGAGGCGGAGCGTCTCCTCGAAGACGGCGCGGAAGTCCTCGCCGTCCTCGACTTCGATGCCGTGGTGCCATGACGGCTTGTTCACCACGAGCAAGTGCGTGCCGCCGAGGTGGACGAAGTCCTCGACGGCGTCGATGCCACGGTTGTCGGCGTCGAGGTGGAGGTGATTGTCGAGTACGGGCGTCCCGAGGTCGGTCATGGCTCGGGGTTGGCGCGTCGTCCTCGAAAAGCTGTTCGTCTCACGCGCCGCGACCGAGCCGAACCGTTATCCCGGACGACGCAGCAGTTCAGTATGGACCCACCGTCCTGACCACTATGCAGGTAGCCATCACCCACCGGCCGTCGTACGCTCACCTCGTCGTCGACCTCGACGTCGGCGAGTCGATTCTCGCCGAACCCGGCGCGATGGTCAGCCACGACCCCACTGTCAGCATCGAAACGTCGTCCACCCGCGGCGGCCTCCTCGGTTCGGCGAAGTCCGTGCTCGGCGGCGAGTCGCTGTTCGCCAACGAGTTCGTCGCCGAGGACGGCCCCGGAACCGTGACGTTCGCGCCGCCGACGCCCGGCGACGTGCAGGAGCACGAACTCCAGAACGAGACCCTCTACGCCGTCGACGGCGCGTTCCTCGCATCCGACCCGGCAATCGACGTCGACTCCGAGTTCGGCGGGCTGAAGTCGCTGCTCGCGGGAGCGAGCATCACGCCGCTGGCGCTGTCGGGCACGGGCAGCGTCTTCCTCGAAGCGTTCGGCGGCATCGAGCGCGTCGATCTTGACGACGGCGAGTCCTACGTCGTGGACAACGAGCACGTCGTTGCGTGGGAGGAGTCAGTGTCGTTCGACGCGCGCCGCGTCGGCGGCCTGAAGTCCACGCTGCTCAGCGGCGAAGGCATCGTCATGGAGTTCGACGGCCCCGGTTCCCTCTGGTACCAGACCCGCGGCCTCGACACGTTCACGAGCGCCATCGCAGAATCACTGCCGACCGCCGGCGACGACGACGGCGGGTTCACCGTCGACATCTGACTACTCGTCGAGAACCACTGCGTCGTCGGCGGCGTTCCGGAGCGCGTCCGACCGCCCGTGCTCGCCGGGCGCGATGGCGAGCGTGCGCACGCCGCGCCGCGCCGCCGTCTCCAGCACGGGCTTGAAGTCCGTGTCGCGAGAGGCGACCGCGAGCACGTCCACGCCGCCCTCCACGACGAGTTCGGTCGCGTCCACCGCGAGTTTCACGTCCACGTCGCCGCTGGTCACGCGGACGTCGTAGCCGCGGGCCTCCGCGGCCTGCATCAACTCCGGGGTCGCGTGCTCGTCGACGTACAGCCGCGTCACCGCCAGTCGCCCGGCCGCTTCGGCGGTGTCCCGCACGTCGTCTAAGTCCACGTCGAACTCCTCGCGGAGGACGTTCGGGCCGTCGACGAACAGCGCCACCCCGCCGTCGGCGTCTTCGTCTAACAGGCCGCTGAGTCGCTGCATACCCGCGTTCGGGGGTGACCGGACAAGAGCGTGCCGGAAGTTGCTCGCGTCGCCCGGGATACGAAAACATTACTTGCCGGCCGCCGACGCGTCGAGTATGGCTCTCCGAACGCCGCCGCTGTACGGTCGCCACGACGACCGCGGCGCGCAGTTCACGGAGTTCGGCGGGTGGGAGATGCCCGTCGAGTTCGACTCCATCCGGACCGAGAACGCCGCGGTGCGGGAGTCGGCCGGCGTCTTCGACGTCTCCCACATGGGGGAAATCGAAGTCGGCGGCCCGGACGCCGAACTGCTGATGCAGCGGCTCACGACCAACGACGTCACCGCGCTCGACCCGGGTGACGCCCAGTACTCGGCGATTACGGACGACGAGGGAGTCATGCTCGACGACACCGTCGTCTACCGGCTTCCCGAGGGCGACGACGCCGAGTTCCTGTTCGTGCCCAACGCCGGCCACGACGAACAGATGTACGACCGGTGGACCGGCTACCGCGACGACCACGACCTCACGGCGACCGTCGACAACGTCACCGGCGAGTACGGCATGGTCGCCGTGCAGGGCCCCGACGCACCGGAACTCGTCGCGGCGCGCGCCGACGACTCCGTGCTCGACCTCGGGCGCTTCGAGGCGAAGTACGCGGCGGTCGCGGGCGTCGAGTGCTGGGTCGCCAACACCGGCTACACGGGCGAGGACGGCTTCGAGGTCGTGTTCCCGGCGGACGGCGCCGGCGCGGTCTGGGACGCGTTCGCCAACGACTGCCAGCCCTGCGGGCTCGGCGCGCGCGACACCCTCCGACTGGAGGTCGGCCTCCTCCTCTCCGGGCAGGACTTCCACCCCGAGGAGAACCCGCGCACGCCCTACGAGGCCGGCATCGGCTTCGTCGTCGACCTCGACACCGAGTTCGTCGGCCGCGACCGCCTCGCCGCCCAGAACGAGTCGGGCGTCGACGAGGAGTTCGTCGGCTTCGTCCTGGAGGAGCGCGGCGTCCCCCGGCACGGCTACGACATCCGGAAGGACGGCGAGACTGTCGGCGAAGTCACGAGCGGGACGATGAGTCCCACGCTCGACGAACCCATCGGCCTCGGGTACGTCGACACCGACTACGCCGACGACGGCACGAGCGTGGAGGTCGTCGTCCGCGGCACCGGCAAACGAGCAACCATCACCCCCACACCTTTCATCGACTCATGAGCTTCGACGTTCCCCAAGACCTGTACTACCTCGAATCGCACGAATGGATAGACCCCGACACCGGCCGCGTCGGTATCTCGGACTTCGCGCAGGACGAACTCGGCGACGTCGTCTTCGTCGAACTCCCCGCCGT
This sequence comes from Halobacterium sp. CBA1132, assembly GCF_001485535.1. Taxonomy (NCBI): domain Archaea; kingdom Methanobacteriati; phylum Methanobacteriota; class Halobacteria; order Halobacteriales; family Halobacteriaceae; genus Halobacterium; species Halobacterium sp. CBA1132. Next base: position 1,786,599 of record NZ_BCMZ01000001.1, on the reverse strand, counting down.
CGGCGACGACCTCCAGCAGGAGGCCGAGCTCGGCGTCGTCGAATCCATCAAAGCCGTCTCGGACATCTACGCGCCCGTCTCCGGCGAAGTCACGGACGTCAACGACGCCCTCGAAGACCAGCCCGAACTCGTCAACGACGACCCCTTCGGCGACGGCTGGCTCGTCGAACTCGACTTCGACGAATCAGAGCTCGACGAACTCCTCGACGCCGACGAGTACGCCGAGCAAATCGCCTGAAGCCACTTTTTCCAGCGCTCGCGGCCTCCGGCCGCTCGCTTGCAAAAACGTGGTGAAAAAGCACTCCTCGCTCCAGCGCGCCTCCGGCGCTTAGTCGCTCGTCGGCCCGCGCTCGCTCGCTGCGCTCACTCGCGCGGTGAACCGGCGACCTTCCGGGTCCTGCGGACCGCTCACGGGTCGCTACGCTCCCCGTTCGCGCAGACCGAGGCGCTCGTCCCTCGCGCCTCGCGCCGCTCGCGGATGCTGGCTTTTCCTGCCGAACGTTCTTGTCGTGCCGGTGTGACCGTTCTCGAATGGCACCGACTGTCGACGACCTGCGGAACGAGATTCGAGAGTCCGTCGGGCGGTACACGCGCGTCGAGTCTACTGGCTTCACGAAGGAGGCGCTGGCGGCCATCTGTGGGGCGCTGGGGTACGACGTCCAGAAGGGGAGTCTCCCGTCGAAGTCCGTGATGCGCGCGGAGATTCGGGCGCGCGTCGGGCTGGCCGACGAAGCGGACTCCGAGCAAGCCGGCGGGTCGTTCCGGAAGGCCGACCTCGAAGCCGTCGCGGAGGCGCTCCGCGAGGACTGACACTCGCAACGCTTGCCACTATACCACCTCGTTCGTGACCATTTCGACGTTCGACACTGACTATCGTAGCACGTTCGCGCACACTTCTCCGGTCGGTGGTGTTCCGGAACCGGGGGTATCTTGGTTGTCCGCTCCGCAAGTCCCGCGTATGTCTGGATTCGATGGCGGTCCGTCGCCGGGAGGACGACCATGAGCGGGCGCGAGAGCGGGAGCCCGTACGCGCCACACACCGACGCCGAGACCGAAGCGATGCTGGACGCCGTCGGCGTGGCCGACGTCGAAGCGCTGTTCGACATCCCCGACTCGGTGCGCTTCGACGACGACTTCGGTATCGATGCCAAGTCCGAGCAGGAAGCCGTCACGGAGACGAGAAAGCGCCTGCGGCGCAACGACGACCTGACCGAGTTCCTCGGGCGCGGCCACTACGAGCACTACGTGCCGTCGCTGGTCGACCACCTCGCCCAGCGCTCGGAGTTCCTGACGTCGTACACGCAGTACCAGCCCGAGGTCACGCAGGGGTTCCTGCAGGCGCTGTTCGAGTACCAGTCGATGCTCGTGGAACTCACGGGACTTGGCGTCGCGAACTGCTCGATGTACGACGAGGCGACCGCGCTCGCGGAGGCCGCGCTGCTCGCCAAGCGCGTGCGCGCCGCTGACGGCGACCGCGTGCTCGTCCCCGAGTACGTCCGCGACGGCCACGTCAGCGTCCTCCAGAACTACACGAAGGGCGCGGAAGTCGTCGTCGAACGCTACGGCACCGACGCCGGCAACGTCGACACCGACGCGTTCGCCGACGCCATCGACGACGACGTCGTGATGGTGTACGCCGAGAACCCCACGACGACCGGCGCAGTCGAGGAGCACCTCGACGCCGTCGGTGACCTCGCGGACAAACACGACGCGCTGTTCTGCCTCGGCTCCGACCCGGTCGCGCTCTCCCTCCTCCAGCGCCCCGTCGACGTCGGCGCGGACGTGGTCGTCGGCGACGCCAGCGTCCTCGGCCTCCCCACGAGCTACGGGATGGGACTGGGCGTGTTCGCGTGCCGGGAGGACTTCCTCCGACAAGTCCCGGGCCGGCTCGTCGGCGCGAGCGAGGACAGCGCGCCGCCGGAGGGGGCGCGAGGTGGAGGCGGCGAAGCCGCCGAAACGGGCGGAAACCGCACGTACACGCTCACGCTCCAGACGCGCGAACAGCACATCCGCAAGGAGCGCGCGACGTCGAACATCTGCACGAACCAGGCGTGGGTCGCGCTCCGTGCCGCCATCCACGCCGCGTCGCTGGGCTCCGAGGGGCTGGTGAACCTCGCCGAGCGCATGGTCGAACTCCCGCGCGACCTCGCGGCCGACCTCGACGCCATCACGGGCGTCCGCGCGCCCGTCCACGACCGCCACCACTTCCGGGAGTTCCTCGCGCACACCGACCAGCCCGCGCCTGCCATCGCCAGCGACCTCGAAGCCGACGGGTTCGCCGTCCACGCGGTCGGCGACCACCGGCTGCAGGTCTGCGTCACGGACGCCAACGAGCACGCCGCCGACCGCCTCGTCGCCGCGTTCGAGGAGGTGACCCACTGATGGAGCACTACGACCAAGCCGCCTACGAGCAGGCCGACGGCGACCAGTACGAGCCGCTGCTCTCGGAGAAAGACGAGACGACCACGGAAGTCGAGTCGTCGCTGCCCGACGAGCTGACGCGGGACAAACTCGAACTGCCGAGCCTCGCGGAACCCGAACTCGCGCGCCACTACGTCCGGCTCAGCCAGCAGAACTACGGCGTCGACTCCGGGCCGTACCCGCTGGGCTCGTGCACGATGAAGTACAACCCCCGCTTCACGGAGGACATCGCCGCGCTCGACGCCGCGAGCGTCCACCCTGACCGCTCTGCCGAGAGCGTGCAGGGAACGCTGAAACTCCAGTACGACCTGCAAGACTACCTCGGACGCATTGGCGGAATGGACGCCGTCACGCTCCAGCCACCCGCTGGCGCAGCCGGGGAGTTCGCGGGCATCCTGCTCGCGGACGCCTACCACGAGGCCAACGGCGAGGGTCACCGCGACGAAGTCGTCATCCCGGACGCCGCGCACGGCACGAACTTCGCGTCGGCGGCCTTGGGCGGGTACGACGTCGTCGAGATTCCGTCCGGCGACGACGGCCGCGTCGACATCGACGCCCTCGACGCCGCGCTCGGTGAGAACACCGCCGCGCTGATGCTCACGAACCCGAACACGCTCGGCCTCTTCGAGCGCGACATCGAGCGAATCGCGGACATGGTCCACGACGCGGGCGGCCTGCTCTACTACGACGGTGCGAACCTCAACGCCCTGCTCGGCCGCGCGCGCCCCGGCGACATGGGCTTCGATGTCATGCACTTCAACGTCCACAAGACGTTCGCGACGCCCCACGGCGGCGGCGGCCCCGGCGCGGGTCCGGTCGGCGTCACCGACGACCTTGCGGCGTTCCTCCCCGAACCCCACATTCGACAGACGGACGGCGGTAGCTACGAGCGCTACACCCCCGAGCACTCCGTCGGGAAGGTCCACGGCTTCTCGGGGAACTGGCTCGTCCTGATAAAGGCGTTCGCGTACATCGACCGCCTCGGCGACGACGGCCTCGGCGACGCCTCCGCGAAGGCCGTCCTGAACGCGAACTACCTCGCCGAACAGGTCGACTACGACGTGCCACTGGGACCGTTCCACCACGAGTTCGTCGCCAGCGCGGGCGACCAGGACGCTGCCGACGTCGCCAAGCGCATGCTCGACTACGGCGTCCACCCGCCGACGACGAAGTGGCCGGACCTCGTCGACGAGGCGCTGATGACCGAACCGACGGAGGTCGAGACGAAGAGCAACCTCGACGACCTCGCGGACGCGTTCAACGCCGTCGCCGGCGAGGACGACGAGACCCTCGAATCCGCGCCGAATCGAACGACTGCCCGGCGAATCGACCAGACGGCAGCCGCGCGGAACCCGCGGCTGTCGTGGCACGACCTCGACTAACGCAGCGGCGCTGAGCGCGGACTTTTAGCCAATCCTTATTACTCAAAGCGCCGTCGATTAATACATGACCGTCGTCAGCGTCTCGATGCCCGACGAACTCCTCGAACGACTCGACGAGTTCTCCGAGGACCACGGCTACACCGGCCGCAGCGAGGTCGTCCGAGAGGCCGCGCGCAACCTCCTCGGCGAGTTCGAGGACAAACAACTGGAGGACCGCCCGCTCATCGGCGTGGTCACCGTCCTGTTCAGTTACGAGAACTCCACCGTCGAGGAGCGCATGATGAACCTCCGCCACGAGTACGAGGGCCTCGTCACGAGCAACGTTCACAACCACGTCGGCGACCACTACTGCATGGAGCTGTTCATCCTCGAAGGCAAGCTCGACGAGATTTCGGAGTTCGTGGGTCGCGTGCGCGCCACGAAGGACACGATTACGGTCGACTACTCGGTGATACCCGTCGACGGCTTCACGCCGCTGGCCGAGCGCTAGTCGACCACCCGCGGCTCGTAGATGCGTTTTCTGGCGTCCGGAATGTAGACGCGCTCCTCGATTAGCGCCGCGTCTTTCAGCAACGCGAGCCCGTGGCGGGTGGTGCGCTTCGAGAGCCGCGTCCGGTCGCGGAGTTCGGCCTGCGTGAGCGGCGAGTCGTACTCGAGAACCTTGTAGACGAGTTTCGCGCTCGGCGGCAGGTCCGTCAGGGCGTCGCTGTCGGGAGTCGGCGATGCGTCGTTACCGTCGGCAAAAACGACCACTGGTCTCTGCCATACACGTCCGCCGACGCCGGGCGGGTAGTTAGGCGTTTGGCTCCTCCCAGAAACAGCCGGTGACCCGACGGAATTTGATATAGCGGTATATGATTTACACGCTACCGCTCGAACGCGCACTCAGTTGGTAGATGGACCGACTGTACGGCTCGGCTACCAGTTCCTGCCAGTTGTGGGTGTAGCGGTCCATCACGTCGCCGACGTCCCCGCGCAGGTACTTCACGAGGTAGCCGTCGTCGGTCCGCTGGCGCAGCTCCGTCGTGAAGAAGTGCCGGAAGTAGTGCGGGGTGACGTTCTCCTCGACGCCCGCGCCGGTCGCGTACCACCCCTGCTCGCGCGCCAAGTCTGTGACGTACGCCCGCACCATCTCGCTGGTCAGCCGCTCGCCGTAGCTCTCGGAGACGTTCACGAACAGCGGCTCAGCCGGCGACTCCACGTCCGGTCGGATTGCCAGCCACTCCACCAGCTCGCGCTCGACTTCCTCGTCGACGGGGATGCGCGTGTCGCGGTGGCGCTTGTTCCCCTCGGTCCGCTTCCCGCCGTTGACGGTGTCTCCGACGTCGATGTCGCTGGTGACGAACAGTGTGTTCTCGCGGTCGCTGACGGCCGCTCGCGGCTGGACGCCGTAGTGCTGGGCTATCGCGGAGTGAGAGAGATTGACGTCACGCAAGTCCAGATTGCACAGTTCGCCGACGCGGATACCGGTCTTCGCCAGCACCACCACGATAGCGCGGTACAGCGGGTTCCGAATCGCGCCGACGAACTCCTGCATCTCCTTGACCGCGATGCGCCGCCGCGTTGGCGAGGAGTCCCCGCGCTCGCTCATCTCCTCCATCACGACGACCATCGGGTTCTCGTCGAACTCCCCGGTCTGGACCATGTACCCGTAGAAGCGGTTGACGTGGACGGCCTTCGTGCGAATCGACCCTGGCGCGTAGTCGGCCTCGCGCAGCGACTGAATCCACTTCAGGCAGTCACTCCGGGTCGCGTCGTCGATCGGCGTCTCGCGGCTGGCGAGGAATGCACGGAACTGGCGGAGCGTCGTCCGGTAGTCCGCGATGGTACTGGACGAGCGGCCGTACAACTCCATCTCGTCGAGGAACGTCCGAACGGGGCCGTCAACGGAGTCGTTCGTTGTGTCTAGTGACACGGTCAGTCGTCCTCCGAGCGAACGACGAGGCCGTCCTGCTGGATGTCGTAGTCGATTCGGCCGTCGTCGTCGAGGCGAGCCAGACAGTCCGTGACCGTCTGCTCGATGTCGCCGGAGATCTCCTCGACGACGGCGTCGCGACTGGCGCCGTCGGCGTCGTCGATGACGTCGACGATTCGCCGCTCGACGAAGTCCGCTAGAGTGGTGTCTTCGGCGTCTGAACCCTGGGGGTCGAGGCCGAAATCACGCCGTCCAGCGTTGACCATCGACCGGACGTACGCGGCGCGGCTGGCGAACCCCATCTGCTCGGCTTCCTCGTCGTAGACCTCGCGCTGGTGTCGCGGGACGGCGACGTTGAGCTTCACGTCCTCGGTCATGGTGTGGACCGTCTCGCGGTCGCCGGTTAATCGTTTTGGTGTCTGTAGGCGGATTAGGGAGATAAGCCCGACTAGAGAACCAAAGAAACGCCCTTCGACCACCCCAGTTTGGTTATCAACGATAGATTACTGCGGTAAGATGGCTACAGCAACCAATGAATTGGGTCCCGTCACGACTGCCTCAGTCAGTCGAACCGAAGCCACGCGCAGGTGTTCGAGGGCGCTCGGGGGTGGCCGTGTCGGAGTTACGACCGGCGACAGATTCTCTTCACTCGAATCTACTTGGTGGGCGGGCGCGCAGCGACGCGCCCGGTCCAGCGGCTACACGATTGCGTCGAACGGCAATCGGAGCACACGGGCGAAGCAGTCGCGAGCGAGCCGTCAGCGCCTCGCTACGCTGTCTGCTTCGAGGTACGGGCTTCTGAATGATAGTCGGGTGGCTGATTCACTCATCGACTGCACGTCCCCGCAGAAACTGTGTAATCGCCGGCGCGCGTAGATGGTGTCACATTCTCCGCGTGGTGCGGGGTTCGCGGATCGGGAAGCAGAGTCGAGGAGTGAGTGCGAAACGGTCGATTACGCGGAGGCCGAGGAGTCGATGTCGCCGTCGATGCGGACGAACCCGTAGTTACAGTCGGGGCAGTACCACTTCGTCTTCTGTCCGAGGTGGAGTTCGGTGGCCGCAGCGCGGTAGAACGTCTGCTCGTCGCCGCACTCCGGACAGTCGTGTTCGAGTTCGCGAGCCATACGCGCTGTTCTGCGGGCCACACCATTCAACGTACTGGTTTTCCGGACCACGCACCACAGGTAAACCAAATACGACGATACAAAGTTCGAGGGTCAGCCCGTGGTGCAAGGGTCAAGTGGCTCTGTCGCGGACATGCGGTATGGCCGACGACGACATCGACGACGTGGACCGAGCCATCCTGTACGCGCTCCAGGAGGACGCCCGGAACATGTCGTCGGGAGACATCGCAGAGCGAACGGGGACGTCGGACAGCACCGTCCGCAAGCGCATCCAGCGACTGGAGGACAGCGGCGTCGTCAAGGGGTACAGCGCGAGCGTCGACTACCAGCAGTCCGGGTACCCGCTCCGGATGTTGCTCTACTGCACGGCGTCGATTCCCGAGCGCGGCGACCTGATTCCCGAGATTCTGGCGATCGACGGCGTGGTCTCCGTGCAGGAGTTGGTCACCGGCGACGAGAACCTCCTCGTCACGGCCGTCGGCGAGTCGGACGACGACATCACGTCGGTCGCGCAGGAACTCCTCGACATGGGGTTGACCGTCGCCGACGAGGTGCTCGTCCGGAGCCACGAGACGACGCCGTTCGGCGGCTTCGACCCGGAGAACGGACGCTAATTGTTCCAGCCGCGTGCGTCCGAGGGCGCGTGACGTTCAATCGCGCTCGGTGAACTCTGCTCTCGACCTGACGAACGACTGCGGCCACTGGACAGTCCTCTCGGACGCGGAGCGAATAAACATAATGTTCTATCATCTACTTCTAACGAACAATTTGTGAGAATAGCCAACTTTAATAGACGAACTGTTCTCTTGTCTGCATAGACGCGACCGGACCGGTCTCCGAGTAGGCTCGGGCCGAATCGGTTGCAGACCGAACCATGTCGGGACAGGACACAACGACGACGACGGTCGGACCACTCCCGGACGCGACGGCGGAGTCGCCGTTCGCGCCCGCCGCACTCACGTGGCTCGTGTGGGCGCTGTTCGCCGCGAGCGTCGGCGCGCTCGTCGTTCGAGCGCGAACCGCGGGCGCGTGGGAGTTCAGCGGGGTGGTCTCCGTCGACGGACTGACCGTGCTGATGTGGGCGGTGGTCGCCTTCTTCAGCGGCGTCGTCCACAGCTACTCGCGGCGCTACGTCGCGGGGAGCGCACACGAGACGGCGTTCTTCGCGAATATATTCGCGTTCACGCTCGTCGTGATGGCGCTGGTCGCCGCCGACCACGTCGCCCTCTTCGGCGTGCTCTGGCTGGCGATGGGACTGGTGATGGCGGAACTCGTCGGCACCGTCGACGGCTGGCCGCAGGCGAGAGCCGCCGCCTCAGTCGCCCGCAAGCACTTCCTCGCCAGCAGCGCGCTGTTGGGCGTCGCGCTGACGGCGCTGTGGTGGACGACCGGCGCGACGACCATTTCCGGCGTCGCCGCGAACGCCGACGCGCTCGGCGGCCCGGTGTGGCTCGCCGCGGCCGTCGCACTCGTGCTCGCGGCGATGATTCAGTCCGCGCTCGTGCCGTTTCAGACGTGGCTGCTCTCCTCGATGACCGCGCCGACGCCGGCGTCCGCGCTGATGCACGCGGGCTTCGTCAACGCGGGCGGCATCCTCTTGGCGCGCTTCGCGCCCGTGGTCACCGTCGACGCCACGCTGATGCTCGCGATAGTCGCCGTCGGCGCGGTCAGCGCGGCCGGCGGGAAGCTCCTGAAGTCGGTCCAGACCGACGTCAAGAGCAAGCTCGGCTGTTCGACGGTCGGCCAGATGGGGTTCATGATAATGCAGGCGGGCCTCGGGTTCTTCGCCGCCGCCGTCACCCACCTCATCCTGCACGGTTTCTACAAGGCCTACCAGTTCCTCGGCTCCGGCGGCCAGGTCGAACCCACCAGCCCGACCGAGGGAACCCCGCACACCGCGGACGGCCTCCCCAGCGTCACCGGCGCCGCCGTGACGCTGCTCACCGGCCTCGCGGGCGGCGCGCTGTTCGCCGTGCTGACCGGGAAGGGGATGCACGTCGACAGCGGCCTCCTGTTGACCGTCTTCGTGGTGTTCACCACGATGCACGCGGCCCGCGACGCGATTGGCCACACGTCGCTGTCGGCAGCCGCTCGCTACGTCGCCGTCCCGCTGGTGTTCTTCCCCGCCATCCTCGTCTACGCCGCGGTGTACGAGGGCGTCGCGGGACTGCTCCCGGTCGAGGCGGCGCCGACGGAGCTGACTGTTCTCCACGCCGCCGTCGCCGCCGCGTTCGCTGCAATCTACCTCGCCATCGAGACCGGCGTCCACGAGCGCAGTCGGTGGCTCTACGTCGCCCTGCAGAACGCCAGTCGGCCGTCGCCGGCGACCGTCTTGACGTCCACGGAGGAGTACGATGACAACTGAGACAGCTATCCACGACAGCATCGAGGAGGCGGCCGGCGTCGTCGGTTCCCTGTGGCCCGTCCATTCGTTCGTGACGGCGAACCCGCTGGCCGGCTTCGAGGACCAGCCCTTCGAGCAAGCGGTCGCGCGCGCCTCGGACCTGCTGGGCGGGCGCGGCTACCCGAGCGCGGAAGCGCTCCGTGCGGCGCTGGACAGCCGGCAGATAGACCGCGACGCCCTCGACGCGGAACTCGCGGCGGCCGGCTACGACGACGACCCCGAGGCGCTGCTCGACCGCGTGGCCGACGCGACCACCACCGACGACACCGCTGCTGACGACGCCACGGAGCGCGTCGACCGCGTGCTGTCGAAGTGGCTGTCCGCGTTCCTCGACGAGGGGAGCGCGCACTGGTCGATGCCGAACCGCGGGGCCGGCTTCTACACCGCGTTCCGCGAGGTCGCCGCCCACGACGGCGAAATCCCGAACGACGGCGTCGCCGCGGACCTGCCGGAGTCGCCGATCGAGACCATCGCCGCGGTGCTGGAGCCGTACCCCGAGGACGAGTGGAAGGGAATCTTCGAGGCGGAACTGGCCGCGCTCCCGGGCTGGACGTGGTTCGTGAACCGCCGCGTCGAGGACGACGGCGAGTGGCAGTCGGCGCACCCGATTTCGCTTGCGGGCTACCTCGCGGCGCGGCTGGCGCTGCTGGACGCCCACGGCGTCGACCTCTCGCCCGCGGGTGACACCGACCCGGACCCCGCGGACGAAATCGCGGCGGCGTTCCTGCGCGCGTGGGAGGCGACCTACCGCGACGACCTCGTGAGCGCCGTCGCCGCCGAGAGCGAGTCGCTGGCCGACGACGAGGCGTCGAGGCGCCCGGACGCCCAACTGGTCTTCTGCATCGACACGCGCTCGGAGATTATCCGCCGGCACGTCGAGGCCACCGGCGACTACGAGACCCACGGGTACGCGGGGTTCTTCGGCGTCCCCATCGAGTACGAGGGCTACGACGCTGACGTCTCCGTGGACGCCTGCCCGCCGATAGTCGACCCCCAACACCGCGTCACCGAGACGCCGACCGACGACGACCGGCGGGCAAGCCGCGACCGCTGGACGGGCCTCCGCGAGGCCGCCACCGAGGTCGTGGAGACGCTGGAGGCCAACGCCGCCACCGCCTACGGGTTCGTGGAGAGCGCGGGCAGCGGCTACGGACTCGCGCTCGCGGCCCGCACGCTCGTCCCCCAGCGCGTCCGCACCCTCGCTGGTGCCGCCGGCGAGCAGGTGCCCGGCGTCCACGAGTTCTGTGAGCCAGCACTCGACCACGAACACCGCGACGGCGCGCTCCCGTCCGGGCTGACGACCGAGGAGCGCGTCGAGTACGCGGCCAACGCCTTCGAGCTGATGGGCTTCGAGGAGTTCGGCCGCCTCGTCGTCTTCACCGGCCACGCCAGCGAGACCGCGAACAACCCCTACGGGTCGAGTCTGGACTGCGGCGCCTGCGCGGGCAACCCCGGCGGCCCGAACGCTCGCGTGCTTGCGGCCATCTGCAGCGACGACGCCGTCACGGACGCGCTCCGGGAGCGCGGCTTCGATATCCCCGAGGACACCGTCTTCCTCGCCGCCGAGCACAACACGACCACCGACGAAATCGAACTCTACGACGGCGACGTCCCCGAGAGCCACGCCGCCGACCTCGAACGGTTGCGCGCGGACCTCGCGACCGCCCGCGAGGGCGCGGCCGCCGAGCGCGTCGAGTCGATGGGGGGCGACGGCGCGGCCGTCAGCGAGACCGAGCGCCGCGCCGCCGACTGGGCGGAGACGCGCCCCGAGCTGGGACTGGCCGGCAACGCCGGGTTCGTCGTCGGCCCCCGCGAACTGACCAGCGACCTCGACCTCGACGGCCGCGCGTTCCTCCACTCCTACGACCACTCGACGGACCCGGACGGCGACGCGCTGGCCGCGATACTCACGGGGCCGATGGTCGTCACGCAGTGGATAAACACCCAGTACTACTTCTCGACGGTCGACAACGCCGTCTACGGCAGCGGGTCGAAGATCACGCACAACCCGGTCGGCAACCTCGGCGTCTACCAGGGGAACGGCGGCGACCTGATGACGGGCCTCCCGCTGCAGTCGCTGACGACCGCTGCCGACGAGTCGTACCACCAGCCGCTGCGCCTCTCCACGGTCGTCCACGCGCCCGTCGAACGCACCGAGGCCGTGCTCGCGGACAACGAGCAACTGCAGGTGCTGTTGGACAACGACTGGCTCTCGCTGACGGTCGTCGACCCGACGCGGGACCACCGCGCGTTCGAGTACGAGCGCGACCTCTCGTGGACGCCCGCCGTCGAGCCGGAAGAACCAGAGGCCGAGAAACAGCGCGCGCCAGCGGTCGCAGACGACTAACCCGCACTCACGTTCTTCTCACTCGCCGGGAACGAACACGTCCCCGCGTGCGTCAGTCCGGACGCCGTGTCTGGCGTCCGCGACGGACTCGGGCGGGTCGTCGTCGCGGTATCGGCTCGCGTAGCTCGCTTGTAGTGCGTCCCGCACACAAGCCCGAGCGGCGGCGCCGACGCGCGTGGCGCTCCCGGAGAACGCCGCGTCCTCGCCCGTGGGGTCGGTGGCTGCGACGACGGCGTCTGTCGTCGTCCCCGGGAATCCCGCGACGTCGAGCAGGGTCGCCGCCTTCGCTTCGGCGGCGACGGCGACGAGATTCGCGAGCGCGGCGTCGTCGAGGGCGCGCGTCGTCCCGACGAACACGTTCACCGTCCCAGCGACGGCCTCGGGTTCCTCGGGGAGCGCCCCGCCCTCGGGTTCTATCGGGAGCGCCGCGGGGTTCGAGACGCCGACGGTCGCGACGGCTTCGACCGGGCCACGGCGTGCGCCCCGGGCGTGGCGCTGGGCGACGCCCGTGAGCAACACAGGAGCCGCGCTCGTGGACTGGAAGCTCGCCTCTGCGAGGCGCTCGCGGACGTACGCGTCGAGGTCGGCGGGGTTCCAGCCCTCCGGCACCGTGACGTTGAACGCGCGGTCGGCGTCCGCGAACCCGCCGTCCCAGCCGGTCGACAGCCAGCGCGTCCGCTCGCGTTCGAGTTCGAGAACGCCCTCACGCGTGGTCGCGTCAAACATCGCCGAGCACCGCCAGCAAGCGGTCGTTCTCCGCAGGCGTGCGGACGGCGACGCGCACGTGGCTGTCCAATCCGCGGAACGTCGTCGCGTCCCTGATTGCGACGCCCCGGGATTCGGTGGTCTCGCAGAGCGCGCTCACGTCGCGGTCGCCGACGTCCAGAAGGAGGAACGGCGCGTGCGAGTCGAACACGTCGAAGTCGCCGGCGAGCGCGTCCACCATCCGGCGGCGTTCGCTGGCGACGCGCTCGCGGGTCTCGCTGACGAACTCGCGCTGGCGCATCGCGTGCGCGCCGACGGCCGACGCGGGCGTGCCGAGGTTCCACGCACGCCGCGCCGTCCGCAGGTCGCCGAGACGGTCGCCGGTCGCAACGAGGAAGCCCGCACGGAGTCCAGGTAACCCGAACAGTTTCGTGAGCGAGCGCGCGACAACGACGCCGGGCGTCCCGGCCAGCGACGGGGCGTCGGTGAACCCGAGGAACGCCTCGTCGACGAGTAGTTCGGTGTCGGCGTCCCGGCAGCGCCGCGCGAACTCGCGGAGCGCGTCCGGGTCGGACAGCTCTCCGGTCGGATTGTTGGGGTTGCAGACGACGGCCATCGCGTGCTCGCTGGGGTCGGCGGCGAGGAGTTCGTCGTGCGGGACGAAGACGGGGTCGCCGCCCTGTAGTTCGACTTCTCGCGCGTACTCGCCGAAACTCGGGTACGGAACGAGCACGCTGTCGCCGGGTTCGACCCGCGTCTCGATTGCGAGGCGGATGCCCGCGAGGCCGCCCGGCGTCGGCACCACTCGGTCGGCGGCGCAGTCGACGTACGCCGCGCCCGCCTCGCGGAATTCGGGGTAGTCGTCGTTCGGGTAGCGCGCGGCGTCGTCGAGCGCGCCCTCGTACACTTCGCGGACGCCCGGCGGCGTCCGGGGGTTGACGTTCGCGGAGAAGTCCAGCACGTCGGGGTCGTTGCTGCCGCCGTGGGGCACGCGGCCGGCGTCGCGGACGGCGTCAGGTTCCATCGTCTCCCTCCACGCTCCCGCGGCAGTTCGGTGCGTCGGTTCGCGGCGCGAGCAGGCGCTCGGCGAGCGCGGCGTCCGCGCGGCGGTTGACGTTCACCGCGAGGCGAGCGTCGTAGCTGCAAAACACTGAGTCCTCGCCCTCGCCGACGACGTTCACGCCGGTCGGCGCCCACTCGTCCTCCCCATCGACGCTCGCGCCGAGCGCGTCCTTCAGCGCGGTCGGGACGCGCACGCTCGTGGAGCCGTCGGCCGCGTCCAGTACGGTGTCGACCACCGCACCGTCGAGCAGCGGGAGGTCGGCTGCGACCGTCAGCACGGGCGTTTCGACGGATTCGAGCGCGGTCGTCAGGTCCGCGACGTAGCCGTCCCCGTGCGTCTCGACGAGCGGGAGGTCGCCGTCGAGGTGCGCGCGCGTCTCGGGCGCGTTCGGTGAGACGACGGCGTACGTGGTGTCGACGCGGCTCTCGGCGAGCGCGTCACGCACGCGGTCGACCATCGGGCGGCCCGCGACTTCGAACAGCGGCTTCTCGGAGTCGCTGTCGAGGCGCGTCCCGCGGCCGCCACACATCAGTAGAGCGTCCACACGACCACCCCCACGTGGAGTCCGGCGACGCGCGCGAGTTCGTTGACGGCGCCGAAGACGTCGCCGTTCACGCCGCCGAGCAGCGCACGGAGCCGCCACAGAACGAACGCAGCGGCGGCGATGGCGCCGGCGAGCGCGCCAGCGGCCGCCGGCGTCGGCCACGAGAGGACGACGGCGGGCGCGGCGACGAGCGCGACAGGGAGCAGGGCTCGGGCGTTCGCGCGCTCGGTGAACTGCGACCCCAGTCCCTCGTGGGCGGCGGTGCCGAGGCAGGCCACGCTCGCCATTCCGGTTTTCGCGCCGACTTCGGCGGCGACGACGACCGCGAGCGCGGCGCGCGTCGGCAACCCCGCGACGCCGAGCGCCCCGAGCGCGAGACCCGCGACGATGACAGCAACCGCTGTGACCGCGCCCACGCCGACTTTCGTGTCCTTGAGCACGCGCGTTCGCTCCTCACTGTCGCCGTGGACGACGAGCGCGTCCCCGGCGTCCGCAACGCCGTCGAGGTGGTTGACGCCCGTGACGGCGAAGACGACCGCGAGGTACGCGAGCGCGACGGTCCCCCCGGGGAGCGCGTCCGCCGCGAGGAACGGGACGGCCAGCAGCGCGCCGACGGCGTAGCCCGCGAGCGGGAACGCCCACGGCGACTCCCGGAATCGCTCCCACGCGCTCTCGGTGTGGCCGACGGGGAGTCGCGTCAGGAACCCGAGCGCGCCCCGGAGCGCGGTCACGACCACGCGACCACCCCCGCCGCGAGCGCGTACGCGAGCACGCCAGCCGCTCCGACGACGCGGACGCCGCGCTCGCTCTCCGCGACGCTGGGGAAGTCGGTGCCGAGCGGCAGATCGTAGACGCCCGATTTCGCGAGGCGGACGCCTAGCGCGGCGGCGAGCGTCGCCATCGGCCACCCGGAGTTCGGGGATGGCGGCGCGGCAGCGTGCTCGCGGGTGCGGACTACGGACCCGACGTCGAGCGCAGCGATAGCGACGAGTGCGGCGCTCAGGCGCGCGGGCAGCCACATCACGAGGTCGTCGAGGCGCGCGCTCGCGGTGCCGACGCGCTTCGAGCGGTAGCCGAGCATCGAGTCGAGCGTGTTCACCGCCTTCACCCACGCCGCCGCACCAGCGGCGACCGGCAGCGAGACGGCCGCGCCCGCGGTGAACGCCAACAGCGGCGCGACGAGACCGTCCGCGAGGTTCTCGGCGGCGCTCTCGACGGCCGCACTCCGGAGTTCGCCCGCCGAGAGGTCGCTGGCGTCGCGTCCCGCCAGCGACAGCAGGCGCTCGCGGGCAGCGTCGAGGTCCGCGTCAGTGGCCGCGACGACGGCGCGCACTTCGCCGAGTAACATCCGCAGGCTGGTCGTCGAGAACAGCGCGAGGCCCGCGACTGCCGCCGCGGCGACGTCGACGCTTCCCGCGAATGCGACGAGCGCGCTCACGGCGCCTGCGGCGGCCAGCGGGAGCACGACAGCCACGAGCGCGCCGACCGCGTGTGGGTGCGCGAACTCGCGGTCGAACGGCGCGACAGCGCGCCCGAACCACGCGACGGGGTGCACGCGCGTCGGTGGCTCCGCGAGCGCGGTTTCGAGGCCGAACGCGAGCGCGACGGCCGCGACTGCGGTCAGCGACACGGTATCGCCTCCAGTGCCGCCGGGACCTCGCGGAGCGGCGTTTCGTCGAGGAGAATCGCGCGTCCCCCGTGGGCTTCGACGCCGCCGTCCGTCGCGGCGTCGTCTCCGACGTGGACGAGCGCGCTGGGGGGCGCACCGAGGGCGTCCGCGGCGGCCTCGAACGTGCGCGGGTCGGGCTTCCGCCAGCCGCAACCGACGCTCGTTACGACGATAGCGATGTCGAGGCCGGCGCGGTCGAGCGCGCGTTCGACGAGGCCGGGGACGCTGCAGTTCGAGAGCACGGCGACCGCGCCGCGGTCGCGCGCCGCGTCCAGCGCTGCTCGCGCGCCCTCGCGGCGCTGTACGGGCCGGTCGAACGCCGCCAGCGTCGCGTCGCGGACGACGGCTCTCTCGGCGTCGACGCCGCGGCTCTCCAGTGTGGCCGCGACGTGGCCGGGAAGCGGTTGCTCGGCGCCCTCCGGCACGGGGCCGTGGGGTTCGCGATAGGCCGCGGCCCAGTCGTCGGGCACCGGCACGCCGCGGGCCGCGAGGGCGTCCGCGACGGCGTTCGCGGGGTCGTCGGGGCGCTCGGCGGCGACCAGCGTCCCGAAGAGGTCGAACGACGTTGGCACTGTAGTTTACTTACTGCAAGTAGACTTGAATCGGTCGGTGGGCCTACGCCGGGAGGTCGAGCGCGGCAAGGTCGACGTGCTCGCGCACGAGGGCCGCGGCCGCGTCGTAGGGCGACTCGCGGTCGGTCGCGACACTCGGACGCTCCCGGTCAACGTGCGCGTAGACCGCATTCACGAACGCCTCGCGCGCCGCCTCGTTCTCGAAGAGGCCGTGGAGGTACGTGCCGAGCGCGCGGTCGGTCGCGGCGCTCGTCGGACCGACCGGGTTCGCGAGCGACTTCGGGACGCTCGTCCGACCCATGTGAATCTCGTAGCCCGAAACCTCGCCGGAGGCGTCCGCCAGCGGGCCGGAGCCGTCCAGTTCGCGAGTGACCGCTTCGACGCGCTTGTCCTCCCGAAACTCGGTCTCGACGGGGAGCAGTCCGAACCCCGGGAATTCGTCCACGTCGTCGGTGGACTCGACGCCGGCGTTCGCGACGCGCTCGCCGAGCAACTGGTAGCCGCCGCAGAGCCCCACGACGGGGCCATCGAACGCTCGAAGCGCCTCTCCGAATCCGGCCGCGCGCAACTCACGGAGGTCGTCGACCGTGTTCTTCGTCCCCGGGAGGACCACCGCGTCGGCGTCGTCGAGGCCGGCCCCCGGCGGCACGTACGCTACGCGGACGCCCGGAACACGCGCGAGCGGTTCGAGGTCGGTGAAGTTCGAGATGCGAGGTAGCCGAGGGACTGCGACGGTGACCGCTCGGTCCTCAGTCGCGCCGTCGTCGTCGCCGAAGACCGTGCGCTGGTCCTCGTCCGGGAGCGAGAGGCTGTCCTCCTCCGGAAGTCCGGGGTCGTCGTACGGCACCACGCCCGCGATTGGGACGCCGGTGCGCTCCTCGATTTCCTCGATGCCGGCGTCGAGCAGCGACGGGTCGCCCCGGAACTTCGTGATGACGGCGCCGACGACGCGCTCGCGGACGTCCTCGGGGAGCAGTTCGAGCGTGCCGTAGAGGCTGGCGAACGCGCCGCCGCGCTCGATGTCCACGACGACGAGGACGTCCGCGTCAGCCAGTCGAGCGGTCTCGATATTGGCGAGGTCGCGGTCGTGGAGGTTGACCTCCGCGATGCTGCCCGCGCCCTCCGCGACGACGACGTCGTGGGCGGCGGCGAGGCGTTCGTGGGCGGCTTCGGCGGTCTCGCGCGCGTCCGCCCAGTGGTCGTCGTAGTAGTCGCCCGCGGCGTAGTGGCCGACAGCCTGCCCGTCGAGGACGAGTTGGCTCTCGGCGTCCCCGCGCGGCTTCAACAGTACGGGATTGTGGTCGGTGGTCGCGGGGACGCGCGCCGCTCGGGCCTGCACGTACTGGGAGACGCCGATTTCGCCCCACGCGCTATCTGCGGCGTCGTCGGCTACCGGGACGGCGCGGGCGTTGTTGCTCATGTTCTGGGCTTTGAATGGCGCGACCGACACCCCCGCATCGGCGAGGTACCGGCAGAGCCCGGCGGCGACGGTGCTCTTCCCGACGTGGGAGGCCGTCCCCGCGACGAGCAGCGTCCGCGCGTCGGCCATCAGTACTCGGTGCCCTTGCGGGCGCGCTGGCCCGCGTCGATTGGGTGCGTCTGTTTGCGGACTTCGGTCACGAGGTCCGCGCGCTCGGTCGCGTACGCGGGTTCGTCGTGGCCGCCCGTCAGCACGAGTTCGAGGTTCTCGGGTTTGTTCTCGATGAGCGCGACGATGTCCTCGGGGTCGACGAGGCCGCGGTTCGCGGCGTACAGAATCTCGTCCAGAATCAGCATGTGGACGCCGTCGTCCGCCGGGCCGTCCAGCGGCAGGTCGCCGTCGGTGTCGCTGGCGTCGACGAGTTCGCGCGCTCGGGCGAGGCCGCCCTGCGCGCGCGCTCCGTGTTCGTCGTCGTCGCTGCCGTCGAGGAAGCCGTGCCAGCCGTAGTGCCCTGAGTTCTCGTACGTGAACCCCGGCATCTCGGCGATGGCGTTGTACTCGCCGCGCACGTCCTCGACGCTGGCGGTCCCGCCCTTCATGAACTGGAGGAGGTGGACGCGGTGGCCGTGGCCGGCCGCCCGGAACCCCATCCCGAGCGCGGCGGTGGTCTTGCCCTTCCCGTCGCCGTACCAGAATTGGACGAGCCCGAACTCCTCGGGCGCGCTCGGCGTGATTTCGCGCGCTGTCGGCGTCCGGCCTTTCCCGGGCGTTCGCGCGTGCTGGTCGTCCCGCTCGTCGTCGCCGTGTTCGTCTGTCATAGGTTCTGGATGAACGCGTCGAAGGCGCCGCTGTCGGCGTGGACGTGGGCGTACGTGCCCAGCGTCCGGTGTTCGGTGAGGCCGTCCTGTTCGTCGGTAATGCCGGTTCCGCGCTCGACGTCGAACGCGAACCGCGCGTCGCTCGCGACCGCTGCTTCGGAGTAGTGGAACTCGTGACCGCGCAGTCGCTGGCCCGCGCTCGCGGTGAGTGCGTCGCCGCGAGCGCGCAGTTCCACGTGGTCGAGGGCTTGGTAGCGCTCCCGCATCGTCACGTTCGCGGGGAGCACGCCCGCCATCTCGTGCGTCTCGCCGTCGGTCGTCGTCAGCGACTCCGCGAGCGCCATCAGGCCGCCGCACTCGCCGAGCACGGGGAGGCCGTCCGCCGCCTGCTCGGAGAGCGAATCGAGCGCAGGAGACTCGGCGAGAGCCTCGGCGTGTAGTTCCGGGTAGCCGCCGGGCAGGTAGACGCCGTCGCAGTCGGGGAGGGCGTCGCCAGCCACGGGGGAGAACGGCACCACGTCCGCGCGCTCGCGGAGTCGCTCCCGGGTCGCGGGGTACGCGAAGCAGAACGCCGCGTCCGACGCCACCGCCACGCGCTTCTCGGTCTCGGGCCGGTCCTCGCTGGGCTCGGGTCGCGGCGGTTCGCGTGCGAGCGTGGCAATCTGTTCGGCCTCGACGTGTTCGGCGGCGGCGTCGACGGCCTCGGGGTCGACGGGCGACTCGTCGCCCATGTGGAGGCCGAGGTGGCGGTCGGGAATCTCCAGTCGGTCGTCCGGCGGCACGCGCCCGAGGTACGCGACGCCCTCGGGGAGTGCGTCCCTGATACCGTCGGCGTGGCGGCCGCCGTGCGCGCGCTGGGCGAGCACGCCGACCACGTCCACGTCGAAGCCTGCTTCGGCGGCGTATTCGCGGAAGCCCAGCGCCGTCGCGCCGACGCTCTGCATCCCCGCGCTGGCGTCCACCACGAGCACGACCGGGAGGTCCAGCAGTTCGGCGACGCGCGCGGTGCTGGCGACGCTGCCGTCGTACAGCCCCATCATCCCCTCGACGACGCAGACGTCGCCGTCGCCGCGGTAGTAGTTCCGGCGCACGCCCTCCTCGCCCGAGAGCCACGGGTCCAGCGAGCGCGAGGGCTTCCCCGCGATTGGCTCGTGGTGGCTCGGGTCGATGAAGTCCGGGCCGGCCTTCGCCGGCTGCGGGTCGTAGCCGGCGGTTTCGAGCGCGCGCAGGACCGCCAGCGTCGCGACGGTCTTCCCGACGCCCGACGCCGTGCCGCCGAGAACGACGCCTCTCACGGCGTTGCCTCCCCGGTCACGCGGTCGTAGACGGCCACGATGGCCTCCCGGACGGCGTCCATCCCGACGCCGGCTTCGTCGGCGAGCGCGAGCGCGCCGCCCATCCCGACGCCTTCCTTCGCTTCGCCCGCGAGGTACGCCGCCATCGCGGGGTGGTCGTCGCGTCGCTCGAAGCCCGGGTCGGTGACGGTGAGCGCGAGGTCGTTGTCGGCGGCGAGCGCGCGCACGTCCGCGGAGTCGTCGGCCGCGACGAACGACGTGGTCGCGAGTTCGAGGCCATCCGTGAGGCCGGCGTGCCGGACGAGCGCGCCCGCGGTAGCGAGTTGGGTACCGCCCGCGAGCACGACTTCCGTGTCGGCTTCGAGCGCGCCGACCGCCAGCCCCGAGACGGCTGCGAGCACGGGGTCGCCCATCTGTCGGACCGCGGCGGTCGGCTGGCCGGCGAGGTCGCCGCGGTCGAGGCCGCTGGTGGCCAACCCCTCCTCGACGACCTCGCGCTTGAGTTCGAGGGGGTTCTCGGGGAGCGACGAGGAGACCGCGCGGCGCTCGCCGAGCGCGGCGAGGACGCCCATCGCGGTGGTGGTGCCGCCGGGAATCGTCTCCGCGAGCACGAGGCGGTCGGCGGGGAGGTCGGCGCCGAACCGGCGCGCGGCAGCGAAAATCGAACCCGCGTCCGGGACTGGCTCGGGGTCGCGCACGTCGCCGCCGCGCGCCGCGCCCACATCGACGGTGGGCGCGCCCGTGGGTTCGGCGAGGCCGGCGTCGACGACGATGCTCTCGAAGTCGACGCGCTCGCGTGCGGCGCGCGTGACGACCGCGGGAGTCGGACAGCCGGTGGGGCTGACGGGGACGACGGGGGCGCGCACGGGGCGGCCGTACGCGATGATTTCGGCGTCCGCGCTGGGCGTGTGCGCCATCAGCGCGGGGTCGGCGCCGGCGGCGCTGATGCCGTCGATGGCCGCCGTCTCCGTGGAGCCGGCAACGAGCGCGAACAGCGTCTCGGGCGTGTCAGTCACGTTCGCGGAGAGAACACAAATGGACTTTAATTCAGCGGTCGGGTTCGTCAGAAGTGGCTTCGTTCGGCGCGGCCAGCGCAAGCTATTAGGGGAGTGCGCACGCGACGTTACACAACCCGAGTTGGATTAGAACAATCCAACTTTACTATCATGACACGCGACGCTCTCGTCCTGCTCGGCCGGGACACGCCCCACGCCCGCGAAACGCTCGCCACCCACGCCAGCCGCCTGCGCGACCGCGGCGTCGCGGACGCGGTCCACGCCTGCCACTTCCGCCACGAGCCGCGGCGGGACCTCCGCGACCAACTGGCGGCCGTCGACGCCGACCGCGCGTTCGCCGTCCCGATGACGGCCGCGCACGGCCGCGAAACCACCGTCGGCGTCCCCGCCGCGCTTGACCGCCTCGACGCCGCGGTCCACTACTGCGAGCCCGTCTGTCGCAGCCCCGCGGTCACGGACGCGCTCCGCGACCGCGCCACCGCTGCGGCCGACGGCACCCCCGCTGCGCTCGGCCTCGTCGCGCTCGGCTCCAGCTCTCGGCCCTACCACCGACAGGTCGCGGAGTACCACGCCGCCCGCCTGCGCGCGAACGGCGACTACGACGACGTCACCACCAGCTATCTCGTCCAGAACCCCGCCGCGGAGTGCCTGCGCTACAACCTCGACGCCGACGACGCCGTCGCCGTCCCGCTGTTCGTCGCGGGCGGCGACGCCACCGACCGCGACATCCCCGACCGCCTCGAACTCGACCGCGGCGGCCTCTCGTACGCTGACCCGCTCGGCGCCCACCCGCGGCTCACGGACGCCGTCGAAGCCCAACTCGCCCAGCAGCGCGTGCTCGCTGGCCACGACGGCGTCACCTTCGAAGCGTCGCTGACCGCCGATGCCGCCGCGTTCGCCGCCGACGGCGACGGCCGGTAGGGGCCGCCCGCCGGACGCAGTGAGCCGCCCTCCCACGCAATTCTTTTTGCGTTGACGTTTCTTCCCGGAGATATGGACCTCCGCCCCCTCGTCTCGCCCGCCCTCTACGGCGGCGTCGCGGCCGCCGTCGTCGCCGCGCTCGGCTACGCCGTCGCGGCCTCGCAGTCGCTCCCGCTCACCATGCCCGCGTTCGTCTACGCGTTCGGCGGCCTCACCGCCGTCGCGCTGCTCGCCGGCACCAGCAGCATCAACGAGAACTCCGAGACGCCCGACGTCGTGGCCAGCGGCGACCAGACACTGTCCCCGCCCACCGAGGCCGGCGGACCGCGCCGCCTGCTGTTCATCTGCTTCTCGCTGGCGCTCGCGCTCGCGGGCGTGGTCGGCGTCGCGGTGTTCGCGTGACCCGACGCGCGCGCTGCGACTACGCGTAACTATTACGTCACTTCTCCGGGAACTGCGCGTGTGTCCGACTACTCGCCCCCCTCGCTCCCCCGCTCGTGGACCGTCGCCCTCGTCGCCCTCCTCGCGGCCGCGTTCGCGTACTCGGTGCTGATTGTCCACCAGTTGCTGCTCGGCCTGCTCCCCACGCTACTGGTCGGCGTCGGCTACTACGCGTGGCGGGTGCTCGCCGCGCTCGAAGCGATTGCCGGCGCGCTCTGAACGGCGCGCTACGGTCGGCGGACCGCCAGCACCGAGAGGTCCGAGAACGGCGTCTCCTCGCCGGCGTAGTTGGCGAGGTCGGCGAGGGTCGTTCGCGTTATCTCCTCGTCGTCGTGAGTCAACTTCTCCAGCACGAGCGCCGGCAACTCGGGGTCGGCGCCCGCGTCCACCAGGTCGGCGGCGACGTCACCCGGCATCAAGTCGAACGGCCGCGGCAGCACGAGCAGGTGGCGCTCGCCCACAGATTCGCGGAGCCGCGCGAGGTCGTCGGTCAGGTCGCCGCTCTTGTGGAGCGTGACGAACTCGGTGTCCTCCATCGGCGTGCGCGCCCGGCTCGCCGCCACCTGCAGCGACGAGACGCCCGGAATCACGCGCACGGGCCGCTCCACCGCACGCTCGACCTTCCCGAGGAACTGGTAGCCCGAGTGGTTCGGGTCGCCCATCAGCACCGCCGTCCCGCGCTCGCCGGCCGCGACGCGCTCCGCGAACGTCGCCAACGTCTCGCCCTCGTCGCGGTAGCCACACGTCAGCAGGTCTGCGTCCGTGTGGTCAGCGACGAACTCCACGACCGTCTCGAACCCGACGACGACGCCCGCCTCGCGTATCGCGCGCTCGCCGCGCGGCGTCAGGAACTCCGGGTTCCCGGGGCCGACGCCGACCGCGTGGACGACTCGCTGACCGTCCGCCGCTGCTTCGGGACCGCTGGCCGCGAACGCCGCCGGGTCCGGCCCCGAATCGAGGTCGTAGTCGTCGCTCACGGCTCCAAGTCGACGTCGCCGTCACGGGCGTCGCTGGCGACGTGAACCAGTTCGTTCGTGAGGCCCGCTGCGAGACCGCTGCCGCCGCGTCGCCCGACGTTCGTAATCGCGGGGACGCCGTTCGCGGCGGCGGCCTCGCGGAGGCGCTGCCGGCTCTCGGCGGCCTTCACGAAGCCGACGGGCGTCGCGACGACGACCGCGGGCCGGGTACCGTCCTCGATGCAGTCCGCGAGCGCGAGCGCCGCTGTCGGCGCGTTCCCGACGACCGCGATAGCGCCGTCGTAGACACCCTCCTTGTCCAGTTCGAGGACCGACGCGGCGGTCCGCGTCATCCCCGTCTCGGCCGCCAACTCGGCGCCGTTCCCGATGGCCTTCCGCACCTCGCAGTCGTGACCGCGGCCCGTCACGCCCGCCTTCACCATCGTGATGTCCGTCACGATTGGCGTCTCGTCGAGTACCGCGCGAGCGCCCTCCCTGACCGGTTCGCTGTCGTCGCCGCCCGTGAACCGGACGAGGTGCTGGAACTCGGGGTCGCCGGTCGCGTGCACGGACTTCTGTCGCACGCGGTCCGCGAGCGTCTCGTCGGGCACGAGTTCGCGCACGCGGTCCATGCTCGTCTCCGCGATGTCCATCGCGTTCTCGGTGGTCGCCCCGAGGTCGGCGTACGACTCGAAATTACCGTCAGTCGTCATCCGAGGGCACCTCCGTTGGGTCAGCAGTCGATTCACGCGACGAGCGCGCTTCGAGGTCGCCCTCCACCTGCAGATTCAGGTCTCGCAGCCGTTCTTCGGTGTCGTCGTCGGCGTCCCAGAGGCCGCGCTCGATGGCCTCCAGAAGGGTGTCCGTGATGGAGTCCAGCGCCCACGGGTTCACGTCCCGCAGCCACTCTTGGCGGTCCTCGTCGAAGGCGTACTTCTCGGCGACCTCGCTCCAGAGGTGGTCCGAGACGATGCCGGTGGTGGCGTCCCACCCGAGCGTCACGTCGACCGTCGAGGACAGGTCGCCGGCGCCCTTGTAGCCGTGCTCCTCCATCGATTCGAGCCACTCGGGGTTGAGGACCCGCGCCCGCATCGCCTTCCGCACCTTCTGCTCGTTCGTGTACACGTCCACGTTGTCCGGGTCGCTGGAGTCCCCGACGTACGACGCCGGCTCCTCGCCGGACTCCTCCGCGACGGCGGTGATGAAGCCGCCGTGGAACGCGTACCAGTCCGAGGAGTCGAACTCGTCCTGCTCGGCGGTGTCCTCGATTTTCACGGTCGCCTCGACGTTCCCGAGGCGGCGCTCGAACGCGTCGTGGGCCTCCGAGACCTTCCCCCGGGACCCCATCGCGTAGCCGCCCCACTGGACGTAGACGTCCGCGAGGTCCGAGCGGTCCTCCCACTCGCCCTCGTCGACGGCCTTGTTCGTGCCCGCGCCGTAGCCGCCCGGACGCGTCGTGAACACGCGGTGCTTCGCGGCGGACTCGGGGTCGTCGACGCCCTCCTCGGCCAACTGCTCGGCGTCCTCCTCGACGTGCTTCTTCACGTAGTTCCGGTCGTGTGGCTCGTCGAGTGCGACGACGGCGTCCACGGCGTCGTGAATCACGCCCGCCGCCTGCGGGAACGCGTCACGGAACAATCCGGAGACGCGCGTCGTCACGTCGATTCTCGGCCGCCCGAGTTCGTCCAGCGGAATCGGCTCCACGTCGTCGACGCGCCCGGCGTCCGTCCACACCGGGCGCACGCCCATCAGCCCGAGCACCTGCGCGATGGTCTCGCCGCGCGTGCGAACCGTGGGTGTCCCCCACGCGACCACGCCGATTTCCTCGGGGTACTCGCCCTCCTCCGTGTAGTGCCGCTCCGCGACGCCCTCGGCGACTTCACGCCCGACGTCCCACGCGGGCTTGGCGGGCACCTTCCGCGGGTCCAGCGTGTAGAAGTTCCGGCCCGTCGGCAGCAGGTCGACGCCGCCCCGAGTGGGCGCGCCGCTCCCGCCCGGTTCGACGTACTCGCCGTTCAGTGCGTCCGCCGTCTGGGGAATCTCGGTTTCCGCGCCGAACACGCGCGGCGCCGCCTCCTCGCAGATGAACGCCAGCACGTCGCGCAGGTCGTCGTGCGCGCCCGACTTCGCCCGCGCGTCCCCGAGCGTGTCGATGTCGACCACGAGGAGGTTCATGTTCACCTCGCTGTCGCTCTCGACGTTCGACGCGGGCACGTCGAAGCCCTCCGCCGCGAGCGTCTCCACGAGGTCGACGCTCGTTTCGTACACCTCGTCGGCGGCCTCGGCGTACGTCATCCCCAGTTCCTCGCTGTACGCGCCCGGGGAGTCCAGCATCGTCTGGTAGTCCACGCCGAGGACGCCCGCGACCGACTCGCGCAGCGACGGCGCGCCTGGGTTTTCGAGGCGCGTGAGCGCGACGAGGTACTCCACGAGGCGGTCGCCTTCCGGCGGTTCGCCCATCGTGTGGAGTCCCAGCCGAATCTGCGTGGTCTTCACGTCCGTCACGTACTCGTGGACACGCTCGACCAGTTCCTCGATGTCCACGTCGTCGCCCGATACGCTACCTTCTGCCAGCGACGTGCCTGCTTCGTCGGGACCGCGAACGTCCGCTTTCTCCGAAATCTCGCCCTCGATGCCGAGTTCGACCGCGAGGTCGAGGTCGTCGACGTGCTCGCGGATGCGGTCCGCGAGGTGGTCCTCGGAGTCCGCGCCGACTCCCGTTCCGGCCTCCCGGTAGCGCGAGGCGAGTTCTTCGAGTTCCGCGAGGTTGTCGTACGCGCCGGCGTTGCTCATCACGGGCGTGAGGTAGTCCACGACCGCGGCGTACGACCGGCGCTTGGCCTGCGTGCCCTCGCCGGGGTTGTTGACGATGTACGGGTAGACGTTCGGCAGGTCGCCGAGCAGCGCGTCCGGCGCGCTCGCTGAGTCGAGGCCGACGGTCTTCCCGGGCAGCCACTCCAGACTGCCGTGCGTGCCGAGGTGGACGACGGCGTCCGCGTCGAAGTCGTTTCGGAGCCACGCGTAGAACGCGTAGTAGTCGTGTGGCGGCTGGAGGTCGCTGTCGTGGTAGACCTTCTCCGGGTCCATCCCGAACCCGCGCGGCGGCTGGACGGTCACGAGCACGTTCCCGAACTCCACGCCCGGAATCGCGAACGGACGCTCGGGTGGGTCGCCCCACTCTTCGACCACGTTCTCGCGGAACTCGGAGTCGGCGTCCGCCCACCAGTCTGCGTACTCCTCGGGCGACACCACGTCGACGCTGTGTTCGCGCACACCGCCAGACGCGTCTGACGAGCCCACGCTCGCTTCGCTCGCGCGGACGTCCTCGGGCGCGACCCAGCGGTCGTCCAGCGTGAGCTGGCTCGTCAGTCGCTCGATGAGGGCCTGTCCCTCGGGGGGCGTCTGGCCGTCTCGCGGGTCGCTCCGCTCCCCGCTCGACTGTGCCGAGGCGCTTCGCGCCTCGCTACCGAGATTGTACCCGCGTGCGTCCAGTTCGTCGAGCAGATTCACCGTGCTCTCGGGCGTGTCGAGGCCGAACGCGGTGCCGATGCCGTCGTCGCTGGGCGGGTAGTTGTGGAGCACGACGGCGACCTGCTTCTCGTCGTTGTCGAGGTGGCGCAGGCGCGCCCAGTTCACCGCGAGGCCGGCGGCGTGGTCGACGCGGTCCTCGATGGGGAAGTGCTGCTTCGGCGCGGTGCCGATGCCCGCGTCGTCGTCGGTGCGCTCTTTCCCCGAAATCGGGTGCGTGATGACGTTGCCGTCGAACTCCGGGAGTGCGACCGAGAGCGCGAGTTCGAATCCCATCACGCCCGTGTCCGCGGAGTCGTAGCGGGAACGCGAGCGCATCGTCGTTACCGTCTGGAGGACGGGCACGCCGAGGCGGTCGAGGAAGACGTCCTCGGCCGAATCGCCTTCGTCGGAGGCCGAGCGGCCGCGCTCGTCCATCGACAGCGAGAACATGAACGAGGAGAGCACGGCGTCGACGACTGGCTCGCCGTCTTCTAAGAGCCACGTGTCGGTCACCCACTCGGCGTCTTCTTGTTCGTCGGTGTCCGTGGCTGGATTACAGAAAATCGGGAGGGCGTTTGCGCCCTGTTCTTCCAGCGCGCGCACGATGCTGTCGACGTAGCGCGTGTTCTCGTGGGTCCAGTGGGACTCGTAGAACCAGACCGCCACGGTGGGTGCGTCCGGGTCGAAGGTCGCGCGGAGTTCGTCGTACTCGGCGCCCGGGTGGTCGGGGTGGTAGACGCCCTCCGTGGGGAGCGCGACGGGGTCGTCGTACGCGCGCTCGGCGGGGGAGTAGCGGTCGACGAGGAAGCGCAGGCAGTTCGCGACGTTCGCGGTGCCGCCGCGGTCGAGGTACTCGTAGACGGTGTCGCGGTCCTCGGCGGCGACAGTGGTGTCTTCGACGGCGTAAGCGTCGCCCGTGGACTTGACGACCAGCGGGACACCCGCCTCCCGGAGGCGGTCGATTGCGCGGTCGTAGCCGGGCATGCTGTCCTCGGCGCCGTGCAGCCAGAACACGGCGGCGTCGGCGTCGCTGGCGGCGTCGACGAACGCCTCGACGTCGGTGTCGTCGTCGAGGTCGCTCTCCGAGCGCGCGAGGACGTCGGCCTCGACGCGCTCGGCGGCCGCCTGAATCGAGCCGAGCTCGTTCTCGGTCGCGGTGTAGAGTGCAATTTGAGGCATAAGTGTGTTAAACCCACATTGCAGTATTACAACTATGGTTGAATTAGGAAGCGGCAAAAAGGTGTCGCCCGGGCGACGCGCCGCGGCGCCGTTCCCCGCGGTCGTCGGCCAGCGCGACCTCAAGGACGCGCTCCTCGCGGTCGCCGCCAACGACTCCCTCGACGGTCTCCTCGCGACCGGCGAGAAGGGCACCGCCAAGTCCACGACCGCACGCGCGCTCGCCGACCTACTCCCCGACCAGCGCGCCGTCGCCGACTGTCCGTACGGCTGTCCCCCCGACGACCCCGACCACCAGTGCGCGGACTGCCGCGAACGCGACGACCCGCCAGTCGAGTCCCGGCCGGTCCCGTTCGTCACGCTCCCGCTGGGCGCGTCCCGTGACCGCGTCGTCGGGTCGCTCTCCGTGCCGGACGCTCTCGACGGTGACGCCGAGTTCAACCCTGGTTTACTCGCGCGAGCGAACCGCGGGTTCCTCTACGTCGACGAAGTGAACCTCCTCGACGACCACCTCGTCGACGTCCTCCTCGACGCCGCGGCCTCCGGGGTCAATCGCGTCGAACGCGACGGCGTCAGCGTCACCCACCCCGCCCAATTCACCCTCGTCGGCACGATGAACCCCGAGGAGGGCGACCTCCGCCCGCAGTTCCGCGACCGCTTCGCGCTCCACGTCGACGTCGCGGGCAGCGACGACCTCGACGAGCGCGCCGAAATCGTCTCGCGCGCGCTCGACGGCTTCGACGGCGACTACGCCGAGGCGACCGAGCGCGTCCGCGAACGCCTGCTCGACGCGCGCGAGCGCCTCTCCGACGTCGACCTGCCCGAGTCGCTGGTCCGCGACATCACCGAACTCTGCCGGGACGCGGGCGTCGACGGCCACCGCGCGGACGTCGCGACGGCCCGCGCCGCGCGTACGCTCGCCGCCCTCGACGGCCGGCCGACGGTCACGGAGGCAGACGTGCAGCGCGCCGCCGAGTTCGCGCTCCCCCACCGCCTCCAGTCGCGGCCGTTCGAGGACGCGCCCGACCCCGAGGACGTGGTGGACGACCACTTCGAGGACGAATCCGGGAGTGAGGACGAACCGACTGACGGCGAGACGAACGGAGACGCGAGTGACGACCCGGACGCCGAGTCCAGTGACGAAGCGGACGACTCCGACTCGGACTCCGAGCACGAACGCGAACCCGAATCTGGTGGCGAAGCGGACGACGACGAGAGAGCTGGCGGCGTCCCGGAGGGCGCGCACGCGTCCAACAGCGACTCTGGAAGTGAGGACGAGTCGGGTGACGACCGAGAGAACGACGCAGAATCGGACGGCGACGACGAGGCGGCTGCGCCGCTCGTCCCGGGCCAGTCGCGCGCCGAGACGGTCGAACCCGGTGCTGGGCGCGCGCCCGAGACGGAGACGCCGGACGCCGAGCGAGACTCCGGGAGCGGACGCGCGGCGGCGACCCCGAGCGCGGACAGTCGCGGGCCGCGCGTGCGGACCGAGCGCGCGTCCGCGACGGACAGCGTGGACGCCGCGGCGTCGGTGCGGGCGGCCGCCGCGCGCGGCAGCGAGACCGTCGAATCCCGGGACCTCCGGCAGTCCGTGCGCGCTGGGTCGGCGTCGGCGCTGGTGGTGTTCGCGGTGGATGCCAGCGCGTCGATGCGCGGACCGATGCGCGCCGCGAAAGGCGTCGCGCTGGACGTGCTGCGGGACGCCTACGAGCGCCGCGACGAGGTAGCGGTCGTGACGTTCGCGGGAGAGGACGCTAACGTGGTGTTGCCGCCGACGGACAGTGTGACGCTCGCTGCCCGACACCTCAAGTCGCTGCCGACGGGCGACCGTACGCCGCTGCCTGCGGGCCTGCGCGCCGCTGACGACGTGCTGGCGCGCGCGGACCCGGACGCCGCCGTCGTCGTGGTCGTCACGGATGGCCGCGCGAACGCCGGGACAGACGCCCCGACCAGTGACACGCGCGAGGCCGCGAGCGCGCTCGCCGACCGCGGCGCGGAAGTGCTCGTCGTGGACGCCGGGGACGGCGACCGCGCGAGCCTCGTCGGCGACGTGGTGCGAGCGTCTGAGGGCGAGCGCGTTCCGCTGGACGCGCTGACGCCCGAGCGAATCGACGGCGCGGTCTCCGCCGCGCGGGGTGACGGCCGATGAGCGGACTCGGCGCTGGCCTCGGTGTCCTCGGTGCGGCCGCGGTGCTGGGCGTCACGCACGCGCTGGAACCCGACCACGCCGCCGGCATCTCCGCGCTCACGAGCGACGCGGACCGCTGGACGCACGCCGCGTTCGTCGGCGGGAGCTTCGCCGTCGGGCACGTTCTGGTCGTGGTCGCGTGGGTCGCCGGCCTCACGCTGCTCGGCACCGCCGCGAGCGCGGTGCCCGCGGTCGTCGACGAGTTCGGCCACCTCGTCGCCGCGGGGATTCTCGTCGCCGTCGCTGCCCTGCTCGCGGTGACGGGTGTGCGCCGGCTCCGCGGGCGGTCCGCGCGCCCGACCCCCGAGGACGCGTCGAACCTCGTCGGCCGACTGCTCTCCCGGCTGCACGTCCACCTCCACAGCCACAGCCACGAGACGCGAGCGGACTACCTCCGCACGGGCGTCGTCGGGTCGCTGTTCGCCCTCTCGCCGCCCGTGAGCATGCTCGCGCTCGTCTCCGCGGTCCTCCCGACCGCGGGCCTCTCCGCGACCGCCGCCAGCGTCGGCGTCTACGCGGTCGCGCTCACCGTCACGATGGTCGTCGTCGGCACCGGACTGGGGAGCGCGTTCACGGCGGCGCGCCAGCGCGGCCGGCACGCCCACGCCGCCGTCGAACTCACCGCGAGCGTCGTCGTGCTCGCGTTCGCCGTCCAACTGGTCGCCTGAGCAGTCGTCGATGCGTTCTCTTCGTTGAGCGTATCGTCCGAAACAGCCGTCACGTTCAGCGGGAAGACTTACGTGGCAGGCTCCTGAAATCTAATATATGATGACAGACACGAGAGTTTCTATCGCCCGTGGGCTGTCTGTCGTGTGTACGGTGGCGTTTCTTGGTGTGTTAAGCTACTATTTGGGCCAGCCGGGCTTCACGTGGACCCGACTGGCGTTGTTCGTGGTTCTCGGCGGACTGGCAGTCGTAGGAACGGCCGGGGTATTCTATCAGCGGGAACTGATTGCGGTCGGTGGGGCCTGCGCCCTGCTCCTGATGGGGTTCTTGCAGGCTGCCCTCTGGGTGTACATCTTCCCCGTTATCGCTATCTTCGTTGTTTCTGCTCTCCTCATCGCAACCGACGAGCAGCGAAAGACTCCAGTCACGGGATAGGACTGATTGAGTTTCCATCGCTCGGTGCGCAGACCTACTCACCGATTCGAGCGCACCAGTATCAGGCGTGCTCGTCCTACGTAGCGACGACCGCGAAAAGAGAGGGTCCCGCTACTCGTCGCCGGGGAACGCGTCGTGCAGCGAGTGGTGGGTCTCGCCGAGGTCCGCGAGCAGCGAGTCGCCGTGATTCGCCACGCGCGCCAGCGACCGCTCGGCGTCCCGCACCGCGACGAGGCGGCCGCGGAGGTAGTCGTACTCGGGGTCGCTGTCGTCGGTCGCGGCGACCTGTTCTTCGAGGTCCACGAGCGCGGCGTCGAGGTGGCGTTGGAGCGCGGACAGCGACTCCGCGTTCGCCAGCCCCTCGATGGGGCCGTCGAGGTGTCCTTCCAGTTCCTTCTCGGCGTGCTCGCGGGCGCTCCGGTCGTCGGTGCCGAGGACGTTCATCAATCCGAGTCGTAGGGCTTCGAGTTCGTGGCAGGTCATAGCAGTTGGGCGTCGAGGTCGGCGACGATGCGGTCCGCGTCGAGGTGCGAGGAGACGATGCGGTCGGCGTCGTCGGGAGCGACGCGCTGGTACCAGACGCCGTCCGGGTAGACGGCGACGTTCGGGCCGTCGCCGCACTGGCCGAGACACGACGAGCGCGTGACGCGCACGCTTCCGTCGTCGGCGTCCCGCGCGGCCTGCCGGAGGCGTTCGAGCACCGCGGGCGCGCCGTCGGCAGCGCACGTCTGATTCGTGCAGACGGCGACGTGTTTGTCGGGGGCGTCGTGGGCATGGGGGTCGTCGGCGACGTTCTCGCGGTCGGCGTGGGTCTCGCGGTGGTCGAGCGCGCGCAGCATCGCCTTCGCGCCCCCGACGTCCTCCTCGTAGCCGTCGAGTTCGACCTTGTACTTGCAGGTGTCACAGGACATCTCCACGCTGCCCGTGCGCGCCTCCTGCCAGCGGTCCGCGAGCACGTCCAATAGTCGCGAGTCCGTGCCCAGCGGGTCGCCGCAGGCCGCCTCCACGTACGGGTACTCGGCGTCGAAGTCGTCGGCGCCGTCCCGAATGCGGCCCGTGAGCACGCCGTCGCCGAGCATGTACGGC
Source organism: Halobacterium sp. CBA1132 (assembly GCF_001485535.1). NCBI lineage: Archaea > Methanobacteriati > Methanobacteriota > Halobacteria > Halobacteriales > Halobacteriaceae > Halobacterium > Halobacterium sp. CBA1132. The sequence goes on along the minus strand of NZ_BCMZ01000001.1, from coordinate 1,754,525 downwards.
AGGACGACTACGGCGTCCGGGCGGTGTTTGGCGACGTCGTGGAGCGTGTCGCCCAGTGTGGGTTCGGTCACGCCGATGAACGTCGGCTCCACGCGGGAGAACTCGCGACCCTCGTGGAGCAGGCGCGCGAGCTTGTGGACGTCAGCGTTCGCGTCCGGGTCGCTGGACCCCCGAGCGCACAGCACGACGGCCACGTCGTCGTCGGTTCGGTCGACGCCGAGATCGGCTTCCACGCTCGCCGCGCGGTCGTCCAGTAGGTCGACGATGGCGGGGTGGACGCCGAGATGCGAGCCGTTGTCGAAGTCGATGTCCGGGTGGTCGGCGCGCGCCTGCCGGAGCGCCGCTGGCACGTCGGTCTTGACGTGGCTGGCGGCGAACAGCGATAGGTGGACCACCGAGATGCTCGAGACGGCGGGCGCGAGCGCGTCGATGGCGTCCCCGATGGAGGGCTCCGCGAGTTCGAGGAAGCCCGCGTCCACGGGGACGCCGAGTCGACTTTCGAGGTCGGCGGCGAGCGTCCGCACCTGTTCGTTGGACTCCTCGCGCCGAGAACCGTGGCCGACTAGCAGCACGGCTTCGTCGTTCAGGCTCCCTGTGGGGCTGTCGGTGCGACTCACGGCTCACCACCCGGTACGGACTCCACGCCCTCCGACTGTTCGAGGCTCCGGCGGAGCTTCCGGCGGCGCGACGGCGCGAACAGCCCCGATGCCTCGCTGTCCTCGTACAGCCACGCGCCGAGTTCCGGCACGGCGTCGTCCTCGACGCTGAAGTAGTACCCCGACGACGCCTCCGAGACCTCGCCGTAGGGCGCGTCGACGGGCGCGTCGTCGAGCAGCGACCGAATCGCGTCGAGGAGCGCGCGGTCCTCGTGGACGAACGAGAGGCCGACGGTCCCCGACGAGGACTTGAAACAGACGGTGCCGCAGGACTCGACGAGGCCGCGCAGCAGGTGGCGGGGGTGGTCGCGGAACGCGTCCAGCCGGTAGCCGCCCGCGTCGCCGTCCAGCGGCAGGCCGAACGCGGCCGCCGCGCGGGCCGCGAGGCCGCCGAACACCTGCACCGTGTACTCGTCCTCGCGGCGCGTCACCGACGTGTCGTGGGCGTACTCGCGTTCCTCGACGCGGTGGCCGGTGCGCTCGCCGCCGGCGATGGCTGCGAGTTTGTCCGCGGCGTCCTCGTCGCTCGTCTCGACGGTCACACAGGAGTCGGTGAGCCGACCCGCGCCCGCGACGTGCCCCCAGAAGTACGCGGTTTCCGGGTGCGCGGCGAGCGCGGACGCCGGCGCGTCGACCAGGGTGTCGGCGCTCATCCGTCCACCTCCTCGACGGTGATGGCGTCGAACGGGCACGCCGCCGCGGCGTCCTCGGCGTCCGCGACGCGCTCGTCGTCGAACGTTCCGACGACGGTCTCGTTCGTCTGCTCGATAGCGCCGTCGTCGCTGTCCTCCGGGGGCGCCGGGTCCGCGCTCGGGTCGAGCGTGGCGATACCGTCGTCGTCCTCGACGAACCGTGGGTCCCGCGTCAGGCACGCGAACACGCCGTCGCAGGCCTCGCGGTCGATAGTAACGCGGTACATCAGTAGTCGTACTTCGTCTCGTAGCCGCGCGGGGTGACCATCCGGTCGTCGAAGACGTACGTGTCCTCGTTGCCGACGACGACAGTCGTCGTCATGTCCACGAGGTCGGTCTCGCCGTACGACTCCAGTTCCCCCAGCGTCGTGAGTTCGACTTCCTCGTCCTCGCGGCCCGCGCCGTGGACGATGCCGACGGGCGTGTCCTCGTCGCGGTGCGCGAGCAGAATCTCGCAGGCCTTCTGGAAGTTCTCGCGGCGCTTCCGGCTCCACGGATTGTAGATGGAGATGGTGAACCCCTCACCGGCGACGGCGTGCAGTCGCGACTCGATTTCCGGCATCGGCGTGAGGTGGTCCGACAGCGAGACGCTGACGGAGTCGTTGACGAGCGGCGCGCCCAGCCGCGCCCCGCAGGACTGCGCCGCGGGGACGCCCGGCACGACCTCGAAGTCGAGTGCGGAGGCGGTCGCACCCTTCGACTCCACGATTTCGAGCGCGAGCCCCGCCAGCGCGTAGACGTTCGGGTCGCCGCTCCCGACGATGGCGACGTCGTTGCCCGCGAGCGCGCGGTCGATGGCCTCCTCCGTGCGGGAGACCTCGCCGCACATCGGCGTGTCGTAGATGTCCTCGGCGTCGTCGGTGATGTCGTCCGGGATGAGGTCGATGTACGTCGTGTACCCGACGATGTGTTCGGCGTCCGCGAGCGCGGCCTTCGCGCGCTCGGTCATTCCCTCGGGCTGGCCGGGACCGAGACCCACAGCGGTCAGCGCTCCGGGGTCGGCGTCGAAGTCGTCGGCAGTCGAGCCGACCTTCTCCTCCGTCGAGTCCGACGCGCCGCACTTCGAGGAACTCGACGAACCTTCCGACTTCGAGGACGCGCCACAGCTCGACGAACTGGCGTCGTCCGTCGAGGACGCGCCGCACTTCGACTCGCTCGTCGACGCCTCCGTCGAGGTGGCGCCGCAGTTGCTGCTCGATGCGTCCGTCTCGGTGGTGGTGTCGTCAGTGCTCATCAGAAGTCCTCCACGTCACGCCCGCCGCGCGGGGTGACGAGGTGTTCGCGGTGGTCGTTGGTCCATACCTCCGTCTCGTGGTTCCCGACGAGAATCGAGGTGCCCATGCCGCCGACCTTCTCGTCGTGGTCAGTGACCTCCCCGAGCGTCGTCACGGTGTGTGTCTCGCCGTCCGCGTTCCGGCCGGCGTCGCCGCGTCCCGCGTCGTTGATGATGGCGACGGGCACGTCGTCCGCGCGCTCCTCGCGGAGCACGCCCACGGCGCGCTCGTAGTCCCGCCAGCAGTTGTAGAGGACGACGACGAACCCGCTGATGGCGGCCGCCCGGAGCTTCTCCTCGATTTCCTCCCAGCCGCGCCACTTCTCCGAGAGGGAGATGGTGCAGAAGTCGTTCGACAGCGGCGCGCCGAGGTTCGCCGCGCCGCCCAGCGCCGCCGTCACGCCCGGCACGATTTCGATGGGGACGTCGTAGGCTTCGTCCTCCTCGGCCATCAGGTAGACCAAGTCGGACTTCCCGTAGACGTTCGGGTCGCCGCCGGAGACGTGCGCGACGTCCTCGCCGTCGCGGACGCGCTCGAACGCCTCGCGCGCGAGTTCGACCTGCCGGCCCATCGTCGACCGCACGATTTCCTGGTCGGGACGCTCGCCGGAGTCCTCCGGCGGCAGCGTGCCGTCGCGCCGCAGGAACTCCTGATAGAGGTTCGACGCGACCACGCAGTCCGCCGTCCGCACCACGTCTTTCGCGCGCTGGGTCATCCCGCCCGGGAGGCCCGGGCCGATGCCGACGACGTACAGCGTGCCGTAGTCGCTGGTGTCCGTGGCGGTGGCGGCGTCGCTGTCAGTAGATGTATCAGCGCTCATCGTCCCACCGCCACCGTGACCGCTTCGTCGTAGCGCTCCTTCTCGACGAGCAGGTCGTGCTCGCGGCCGCCCGCGATGGCCGACGCCTCCGCGATGCCGGGCCAGCCGATGAGTTCCTTCGACCGGGAGGGCGTCGGGCCCTCGTGGTCTTCGAGGGTCTCCTTCTCGAAGGAGACGACGCCCAAATCGAGTTCCTCGGCGGCGGCGAGCAGCCCGTTTTCCTCTTCCTTCCGGGTGCCCGTCGCGACGAACTCCACGTCGTCGAGGTCGTAGTCCGTGGGTTCGAGGCTCGCCTCCCACGCGTCGAGGAACTGGTCTTTGGCCGCGCCGGAGACGCTGCCCGTGCCGAGGACGACGCCGTCGTCGCCGTTGCGCTGCAACACGGTCACGTCGTCGTCAGCGAGGACGGCCGCGGGACCGTCGAGGCGCGCGACCGGGCCGAGGTTCTCGTCGAGAACGGCGAGGTTCGTCGCGACCGTGGAGTCGCCGTTCACGACGTGCGCGTCGAGGGCCTTCGCGCGCTCCTCGACGCCCTGCTTGCCCGCGGCCTCGCTGGCCGTGGTCATCGCCGGGACGGCGCCCATCGACGCGAGGTCGTCGGCGACCTGATTCGCGCCGTGGTGGCCGCCCGTGAGCGGAATCGCCCACGTCAGTTCCTCGTCGACCACGACGACCGCGGGGTCGTCCCACTTGTCGTCGAGCAGCCCCGCGGTCTTTCGCATCGCGATGCCGGAAGCCATCAGGCCGACGAAGCAGTCGTACTCGCCCCAGTACTCCTCGAAGACGTCGCCGTGGTACTCCAGAATCTCGATGGAGTCGTAGCGGTCGCCGATGCCCGCCACGATGTCCTCGGCGGTGCTCATCTTGCGCTCGAACGCCACGATGGCGATGTCCTCCGCTACTTCGCCGTCGGAGTCGGGCGTCGAACAGTGCGCTCCAGTGTCGTCGTTGCTGTCAGTGCTCATGGTCAGTCGTCTGCCTCGCTCTCGCTGCCGCTGCGGTTCGCCCAGTCGCCGTAGAGGTACGAGCGGTCGTAGTTCGCGCCCGCGCCGGCGTCGCCGATGACGACGAGCGCGGAGGCTCGATAGCCCGCGTCCTCGACTTTCTCCCCGATGGTGTCGACGGTGCCCTCGATGACGTCTTCGTCCGGCCACGACGCGTGGTAGACGACCGTTACGGGGGTGTCGGGGTCGTGGCCGTCGTCGAGAAGGCGGTCCATCACGTCCGGGATGGCGTGCGTGCCGAGGTAGATGCAGGTCGTCACGTCGCCCATCTCCACGAACTCCGAGATGTGGTCGTCGTCGGCGTCCAGCGTGCGGCCCTGCGGCCGCGTGAACGCGACGTGGTTCGCGGTGCCGTTCAGCGTGAGTTGCGTGCGCAGCGTCGCCGCCGCCGCGAACGCCGACGTGACCCCGGGGACGATGTACGTCGGGACGCCTTCCTGTTCGAGGGCGTCCATCTGCTCCAGCGCGGCGCCGTAGATTGCGGGGTCGCCGCTGTGCAGGCGGACGACCGTCTTCCCGGACTCGTAGGCGTCACCCATTAGCGGCACCAGTTCTTCGAGATCCTTCCCCACGGAGGAGACGGTCTCGGCGTCCGCGCAGTAGTCGTCGAGGAGTTCGCTGTTCACGAGCGACCCCGCGTGCACCACGAGGTCGGCGTCCGCGAGCAGGTCTCTCCCGGTCACCGTGAGCAGGCCGGGGTCGCCGGGTCCGGCACCGACGAACGGGACGCCGTCCTGCACGTCGCCCGCAGTGTGTTCGTACACGCGCTCGTCGCGTTCGCGCTCGCGGCGCTCGCTGGCGGCGTCGATGGCGTCCTGCGGGTCGGTCGCGTCAGTCACCGCCGACCACCCCGCTGGCGTCGTCCGCGCCGTCGCTGGCGTCCTCGAAGGCCGTCGGGCGGTGCTTCTCTAGGTCGGCGCGCTCGGCGTACGCGAGCGTGTAGTAGTCCCGGTCCGCGATTTCGGTGGGGTCACTCGTCACGCGCTCCTCGCCCTGCTCCATGAACAGCCGCCGGCCGTAGGTCACGTCGTAGCCGGCGTCCGCGAGGCCTTCGTGGGTCGCGGGCGCGTCCGTGACCTTGAACAGAATCATGCGGTCCGGGCCGGTGGGGGAGTTTCCCTGTGCGGCCTCGCGGAGCGCGAGCCCCGCGCCCGCGTCGATTTCCACGCCGAGCGCGGTGGCGAACGCGGTGACCGCGCTGACGCCCGGGACGACCTCCACGTCCACGTCGGGGTGGAAGGCGTCGAGCGTGCGGCGGAGGTGACCGAACGTCGAGTAGACGTTCGGGTCGCCGAGCGTCACGAACGCGGCGTCCCCGTCGCGGGCACGCGGCGCGACCTCCGTGGCGGCGTCCCGCCACGCGTCGCGGAGTTCCTCTGGGTCGCGGGTCATCGGGAAGTCGAGGTCGCCGATGCGCGACTCGGGGACGTGTTCGGTGGCGACCGTTCGCGAGAGCCGGCCGGGCGAGTAGACGACGTCCGCGGTTTCGAGGACGCGCTTCCCGCGCACGGTCACGAGGTCGGCTTCGCCGGGGCCGAGGCCGACGCCGTAGAGGGTCATCGGTCGCCCTCCGCGGCGTCCTCGGTGGCGCTCCCGACGAGCATGTAGACGGGGTTCTGGGAGTCGAAGGAGGTCGCGCCAGCGAGCTCGTAGCCGTGGCTCACCTGGAACTGGACGACCTCCTCCAGGAGGTCGCGTTCGCGGAACGCTTCGGTGGCAGCGCCCGCGACCTCCAGCCGGGAGACGTTCATCACGACCGTCTCGACGCCCGCGTCGACGGCGTAGTCGAGGACGGCCTCGTAGTTCCGGCTGCCGCCGAGGAACAGCGCGTCGGCGGCCTCGGGGAGGCCGTCGGGGGCTTCGGCGTGGCGGACGTCGACGGCGTCCGCGAGGCCGTTCGCCGCGAGGTTCCGTTCGGTGGTCTCGACGCGCTCGCGCTTGCGCTCGACGGCGGTGACGCGGCCAGCGTCGCGGGCGGCGTCGGCCGTGACTGCACCCGTACAGGAGCCGACTTCGGCGAAGTGGTCGTCCGGGCCGAGCGCGAGTTTGGCCCGGAGGACGGCTCGCACCTCCGATTTGGTGGGTCCCGCTTTGGCGTCGTGGGGGAGTCGGGTCTGTGACATCACCGAACACAACAGCAGTAGCGCCTAAAACAATTTTGGTTGTATTAGGGAAAGTGGGTTTTCGTTAGGTGCCGGGAAACGGCCGGTAGCGCAAGCGAGAGCGAAGTTTACACAAAGATACTTGAATTAGGGACGGCTCAGGTAGCAGTAATGAGCGATTCGAGCACCGTCGGGGAGCTGGGGGTTCTCCGGAGCAAGCGGAACGCCACGCGCTACCAGATACTCGTCGAAATCGCCGAACGCCAGCCAGCGGTCAGCCAGCGCGAAATCGCGGAAGCAATCGGCGTCACCGCCCAAGCCGTCAGCGACTACCTCGGCGACCTCGTCGAGGACGGCCACGTGCGCAAGCACGGCCGCGGTCGCTACGAGGTCACCAAGGAGGGCGTCGACTGGCTCATCTCACAGACCGACGACCTCCGGTCGTTCGTGGAGTACGTCTCCGAGAACGTCATCGAGGAGGTCGACGTCGACACCGCTATCGCGACCGCCGCAATCGAGGAAGGCCAACGGGTATCGCTCGCGATGCAGGACGGCGTGATGCACGCCACGCCCGGCGACGTCGGCAGCGCCACCGCCGTCGCGGTCACCTCGGCGGAACCCGGGCAGGACGTCGGCGCCGCGGAGTTCGAGGGGATGCTCGACTACCAGCCCGGCGAGGTCACCGTGCTCTCGGTCCCCGCCGTCCGAGAGGGCGGGAGTCGCGCGGTCGCGGACGGCACCGTCGAAGTCCGCCTCGCGGACCACGACCGCGTGGCTGCTGCGGGCGTCGAAGCGCTCGTCGCCGTGCGGGACGCCGGCGTCGAACCTGACATCCGCTTCGGCACCGCCGAAGCCGTCCCGGAAGCCGCCAGCAAGGGACTGTCCGTGCTGCTCGTGGCGACGACCGACCGGCTCTCCGAACACACCGACCCGCTGCGCGAGCGCAACGTCGGCTACGAGGTCGTCGAAGCCGGCGAGGACTGACCGGGGAACTGTCGCCCGCGACTTTCGCTGGATTCTGGTGCCCGCTCCCTCGCCGTTTCGGACGAGCGACGCCCCGCGGCAGGTGTGTTTATTACACCACAGAACTGTAGACTATCTGAGTGTACCTGCATGGACGAAGCCGAACTCCAGTCCATCGTCCAAGCGGCCGAACAGAATCCGGCGTCGGCTGTCGAGGCGCTCGACGAACTTGCCGACGCACTGGACGCCGAGACGGCTGCCGAGCGGAATCTCGCCGTCAGGGCCTACAGCCGACTCGCGTCGGAGTACCCGGAGCGGGTCGGTGAGCACGCGTCGGCCCTGCTCGACCGGGTGGAGGACCCGAACAACGTCGTGCGCTACAACGCGCTACTTGGCTTCCAACACTTAGCCGACGCCGGGCATCCGGCGCCCGCACTCGACGCTCTCGACCGCATCGCGGCCCGCGTCGACCCGGGGGAAGAGCAGTACGACGAGGCCAGAGAGGCCGTGCTGAACCTTCTCAACAAGCTCGCGGTCCACGACCCCGACAGAGTCGCCGAGTACGCGCCCGCGCTCGCCTCGCGGCTCGAACGCGGCACTCCACACGCCAAGTATTACGCGGCGCGAGCGGCGGCCGACCTCCCGCCGGAGGACGCGCCGGACTCCCTTCTCGACGCGCTCGTGGCGGTCGCTCGCGACGGTGGACAGCGCGCGAGCGGCGCCGCTGTAACTGCCCTCGAACGCGTCGCCGAGGCCGACCCCGAGCGCGTCCGTGAGGCAATCTCCGACGCGTATCCCTCCGTCGACGCGACCAGCGATGTCGACGACCTCATTGGCGAACTGACGGGCACTACCGGCGCCAACGCTGTCAACGACTTCGTGGACGCTATCAACGAGGTACTGGAACACCTGCGTGACTTCGAGGGACAGGACCCACCCCTTGACGACCCGCCGCTCGGGGACGAGGCAGCGGACCAACTCCGGCGCACGTTCGACGACGCCACCGACACGCCGCTCCCGGCCCAGCTCGCCACCGAGGCCCGACGCATCGTCGACGTACTCAACGGGCGGCTGAACGCCGAAACGCACGGGTGGAGCCACCCGGAGCCGGTCGACGAACGCGACGGAGACGAGTGCCGGTATGCCTGCGACCACCCCGACGTCGACGGCCGCTGGAACTGCGACCGGTCGACCCACGGCGAATCAGAGTACTGCATCTTCCACGCGAGCGTGACCGAGAAGTCCCACAGTGACGTCCGGGAGGCCCTCCTCGGGGAACTCAACGAGTCGGATAACACTCCGCGGTTCGTCGGCTCGCGCTTCGAACGCCTCGACTTGTCGTATCTTACCCTCGACACCGCCAGCCAGCGCCCCCTCGACTTTCGGGGCGTCCACGTGCTGGGACAGTGTAACTTCACGCAAACCCGCTTCGAGCATGCCGTCTCGTTCGCCGACGCGACGCTGTTCGGCGCGGACTTCAGCCACGCCGACTTCGGGAGTACCGCGAACTTCGACGGCGCCAGCGCCGTCTCGTTCACGTTCGACGGCGCGACGTTCGATGACACGGTGACGCTGACGGACGCGTTCGCGTTCACGGCGGCGTCCTTCCGGGACGTGCTCGCGCGCAACCGGGTGGAGTTCTCGGACGCCGACTTACTCTGTGCAGTCGACTTCTACGACGCGACCATCCGCGGGAAGCTACTGGCCTCAGACGCGACGTTCTACGACCACGCGGAGTTCTCGGGGCTGACGCTTGACGACAGCGGGCTGTTCACCGACGCCGAGTTCTACGAGGACGTGGAGTTCTTCAACGTCACGACCGAGGGGAGCCTGCTCTACCAGAACGCGACCTTCCACGAGGACGCGGACTTCGACGCGGCCGATTTCGGGGACACGCTCAGCTTCTTCGGGTGCACCTTCCACGGGGACGTCGACGTGAGTAGTTCGCGTGTCGAGGGCGTGTTCAACCTCGGCGACGCGTCGGTCGCCGGTGAACTGAACTGCTACGACATCTCGGTAGACGACGCCGTCCACGCACCGGACGCGACGTTCGAGGGCGAAGTCACGTTCGAGCAGTCGACAGTCCGGGGAATGTCTGTGATGGCTACCGAGTTCCGCGGCCCCCTCACGTTCGAGGCCGCGGACCTCCTCGGCGAGTGCGTGCTCCTTCGCTGCACCGTCACCGGCGAGACGTCCTTCTACGGGAGCACCTGCCGGGACGGCCTGCTGCTCGACAAATCCACGTTCGAGTCCTACGTGGACATCAGGCAGGCGTCGATAGCGTCGCTGAGCGCGCTCGACACCAGCACGACGGGTGACAGCGGGTACTTCGACGCCGTCGGCGCGACTGTCGACGACGGAGACATCCGGTTACCGAGATCGAACACGCCCGCCTTCGACTTCACCGAAGCGACCCTCGGCACGGTACGAATCTGGACCGAAGCGCCCTCGGTGACGGTGCTCGACCACGTGAAGCTCATGAACACGAGCTACGAGGGGTTCGATTTCGGTCCGTTCAAGGACGAACTGACCGCGAACCAGTGGCGCATCCACGAAACGGCGGTGGACCTGCAGCGTCCGGAGACGGAGCCCGCGGACCGCGTCGCGGAACTCCGCGAGCTGTTCGGGGCCTTGACCGAGGACAAACCGATAAACTACCGGGAGGATATTCTGGAGAGCCTCTTGGACGAACTGAACGTCCCGGTAGAGGCTGTCGAATCGCTCGTGGCGGACGACTCCGAGGACCTCTCCGCGGAGACCGTCGAGGAACTCGCGGAGGCCGGGATGGGGCCGCTGATCGACCCCGAGACACCGACCGAGTCGCCGCGTGAGGAAACCCCGTCCATCCTCGAGAACACGTACCTGAAGGCACGGAACGCTGCAGCCGGCGCCGGCGACCTCACTGCCCGCCGCGGATTCTTCATCAACGAGATGCGGTACCGACGCCGGCGGCACGGGGAGGCGGCCGTAGACGGTGACGGGGGACTGTTCGAGCGAGGGCGGGCGGCCGGCCGGTGGGCGGGGAACTGGCTGATGGGTGCGACGACGGGGTACGGCCACAAACTTAGTCGCGTTGGCGTGGCGTCGGCCGCTGTCGTCACGCTCTGGGCGGTGTTCTACACCGCGCTGTCGGGAATCAGCGGCGGGAATCAGTTGAACACGCCCGGCGTGTCGAAGTGGTCGGCACTGGCGACGCCGGAGGGAGCGAGCGTCTTCGTGGAGAACCTCTACTTCAGCGTAGTGACGTTCTCCACGCTCGGATTCGGGGGTGTTCGCCCTGTCGGAACGGCGGCGAGACTCCTAGCGGCGGGGGAAGCGATGCTTGGTGCGCTCCTGACCGCGCTGCTCGTCTTCGTTCTGGGGCGCCGCGTCGCCGGCTGAGCGGTTCGGTCGGCGTCGAGAACCCAGCGGCACCGAGTCACCTCCGCTGTCAGTAGAGTTCGCCGCCCAGCGGCACGTCCTCGTCCGGCCCGACGAGCACGGGGTTGCCGTCCGCGTCCGGCACGCCGACGGTCAACACCTCCGACTCGTACCCGGCGATGTTGACCGTGCCGAGGTTCGTCGCGCACAGCACCTGTCGGCCGACGAGGTCCTCGGGGTCGTAGTTGTAGCCCGTCTGAGCGGCCGACTGGACGACTTCGTCGCCGAGGTCGACTTCGAGTTTCGCGAGTTCGGGTTTGCGGGCGTCCGGGAACGGTTCGGCGGCGACGACTTCGCCGACGGCGAACGTCGTCTCGAAGAGGTTCGATGGCACGCCCGAGGCCACGACGCCGGGGGCCAAAACGGTTCGGGACCAACTACTTTCCCGCCGCCCCGCCAAGGGATAGGTATGGGTCTGACACTCTACGAACTGGACGGCTGCCCGTACTGCGAGAAGGCCGCGGACGCGCTCGACGACGCGGGCGTCGACTACGAGACGGTGTGGGTGGACGCGATGCACTCCGAGCGCAACGAGGTCAAGCGCGTGAGCGGCCAGCGCGGCGTCCCCGTGCTCGTGGACGACGACCACGGCGTGACGATGGCCGAGAGCGAGAACATCCTGACGTACGTCGAACGAACGCTCGCATGAAAATCTACACGCGCCGCGGCGACAGCGGGCAGACGGACCTCCGTGACATGACGCGGGTGTCCAAGACCAGTCCCCGCATCGAGGCGTACGGCACCGTCGACGAGGTGAACGCGCTGCTTGGGACGGTTCGACCGACTGGCGTCGACGAACTCGACGAGTACCTGGAGGCCGCGCAGAACCACCTCCACGTCGTGCAGGCGGACCTCGCTAATCCGGAACCCGACGAGGGCGACCCTGTCGTCGACGACGAACACGTCGACGAGGTGGAGGCGTGGATCGACGCCTGCGAGGAACAACTGGAGCCGCTGGAGTCGTTCGTGCTGCCGGGCGGCAGCGACGCGGGCGCGAGCCTCCACCACGCGCGAGCGGTCTGCCGGCGCGCGGAGCGCCGGGCGGTCGCGCTCGCCGACCACGAGGACGAGGTCAACGAGACCGCAATCGCGTACCTGAACCGGCTCTCGGACGCGCTGTTCGTGTTCGCGCGGCTGGCGAATCTGAGAGCGGGTGTCCGCGAGGAGTCGCCGTCCTACTGACGACGTGCGGACGAGATGATGCCTTCGTCCCGGTGCGGGACGTGGTTGTGCCGACGGGTGACAGGCTGGGACAGACGCGGTCGGACGGCCGGCGGCGTCCGCCGCACGAGTTTTAGGTTACCCCAAAACAACTAAAATCTATCGGTGGCGGGCATCGCCGCGTGGTTTCGTGCTCGCGCCCCCGCGACGACTAAACGCAAGTCTTAATGGCGGCCTGCGGGTACTACTTGGTGTACGGGTCGGTGGTCTAGTCCGGTTATGACGGCTCCTTCACACGGAGCAGGTCGGCGGTTCAACTCCGCCCCGACCCACTTCTACCGAAACAACGACCGCGAGCGACCAGCGTGTCGCTCGCGTCGTTCGAGGGTGTGTGCGGTCGGAAGGAGTTGAACCCTGCGAGTCGCGCGCAGCGTAGCGAGCACGTCTCGCTCCGGTTCAACTCCGCCCCGACCCACTCCTCTGATACTCGCACCGCGAAGCGACGCGTGTGTCGCTTCGCGTGAGATAACTGCCGTGGGTGGGCCGCGGAGTTGAACCCTAGCAGACGCAGCGCCGAGCGGAGCGAGGCGACCGTCTTCTTCCGGTTCAACTCCGCCCCGACCGTCTCGCTTCGATTGAACCCCAGCTACTCCTCGTACGGTTCGTGCGTCGCTTCCCAGCCGTCGAGCGTCGGTTCGATGTCGGTGACTTCGTAGAAGCGAATCCCGCGCTCTTGTTTCGTGCGGACGGGCGTGTCGTAGTGGTCGGCGGTGTACTCGAAGTCGTCGTCAGTGTCGTCGACGAACGCGCGGTGGTCGGCGAGGCGGTCGGCAGCGAATTCGCGGGAGAGCGCGGGGGCGTCGCGGATGCGGTCGTCGAAGGCGTCCGCGAGGCCGGCGTCGCGTTCGACGCCGACGGAGTGCCGGCCTGCGATGGCGGCGGCGAGGCTCGTGGTGCCGGTCCCCCAGAAGGGGTCGAGGACGGTGTCGCCGTAGACGGAGTACATGTTCACGAGGCGATAGGGGAGCGCGAGCGGGAACGCCGCCGAGCGCTCGCGCAACTCGGGCTCGGCGAGCGTCTGGTGCTCGCCGTTGAGGTCGTCCCAGACGTCGGAGAACCAGCGGTTGCGTTCCTCCCAGAAGTACGCGGCCTCGTAGCGGCGGTCAGCGCGCGGTTCGAACTCGCGGCGCTGGCCGTTCCGGAAGACGAGGAGGTGTTCGCGTTCGAGCGTGACGTACGCGTTCGGCGGCACCATCCCGCTGCCCATGAACTTCGCAGCGGAGTTGGCGGGTTTCCGCCAGAGCACGCCCGGCAGCGGGTCGAAGCCCAGCGACTGGAAAGCATCAGTAATGCGCGCGTGGTTGTCGTACACGCGGAAGCGCCCGAGGTTGCGCGTGGCGTCCCCGACGTTGACGACGGCGATGCCGCCAGGTGTGAGCACGCGCGCGAGTTCCGCCCACGCGTCGTCCAGCACGGAGAGCATCAGGTCGTGGGCGCGGTCGCCGTCGCCGTCGTCGAGCGCGTCACCGACCGCGGGGTCGAGCGCGGCGAAGACGTCGTCCCACATCTCTATCATCGGGTACGGCGGCGACGTGACCACGAGGTCCACGGAGTCGTCGGCGAGCGGGAGGTCGCGGGCGTCCCCGGCGTGGACGCGGTGGGTGGTCTCCATTCACTCAGTCGTCCGCGCGCCGACACGTAGTCGTTTCGCTGGCGTCAGGCGTCACTCATCCGGCTCGCGTCGGTCGTCTCGCAGACCAGACACCGGCTCACGCGGTAGGGCTCCCGCGAGCAGCCGGGGTTGTCGACGGCCGCGTTCTCGACGCGGAGCTCGATGCGGACTGCGTGGCGGGTAGTTCGCTCGCAGTCCTCACAGAACTCCCGGAGCTTCGAGTCGGGGCTGGCGGTGGTCATCGTGTTCGTGCGGTCGCCCGGCTAGCCCGTAAATGGGGGATTCAGTGGCCTCGGTTTTACGCCGTTTAACCCGAGTTAGGACGGTTTACTGCTCGACCACCGCGGAACCAGAACTGCTGGCCGAGAGCGTTGGACCTAACTGCCAGCGTGGTGTGCGTTAGCACGCTGGTCGCGTGGCTCGGTCAGGGGTGTCCGAGCGCGCAGCGACCTGCGCTCCGTCCTCACGTTTCTCCGCACGCAGCCGCGGCTCTCGGTCGCGCGGCCCGCGAAAGAAAAACGGCGGTGTCCGCTACAGCAGGTCTTCGATGTCGTCCGCGACTTCCTCGGGGGTGTCGCCGACGGAGACGCCCGCTTCGTTGAGCGCGTTGATCTTGGATTCGGCGGTACCGGTGCCGCTGCCGGAGACGATGGCGCCCGCGTGGCCCATGCGCTTGCCCGGCGGCGCGGTGCGGCCCGCGATGAAGCCGGCGACCGGCGTGTCCATGTTCTGCGCGATGTACTCGGCGGCGTCCTCCTCGTCCTCGCCGCCGATTTCGCCGCACATCACGACGGCCTCGGTCTCGGGGTCGGCCTCGAACAGTTCGAGGGCGTCGATGAAGTCCGTCCCGATGATGGGGTCGCCGCCGATGCCGATGGCGGTGGTCTGGCCGATGCCGCGCTGCGTGAGCGAGTCCACGACCTGATACGTCAGCGTGCCGGAGCGGGAGACGAGCCCGACCTTCCCCTCCGAGAAGATGTTCCCGGGGAGGATGCCGAGTTTCGCCTCGCCGGGCGTGATGATGCCCGGGCAGTTCGGCCCCTGCAGGCGCGTGTCGGTCTCCTGCAGGCGCTTGTTCACCTTCGCCATGTCCTGCGTGGGGATGCCCTCGGTGATGGCGACCGCGAGGTCGAGGTCCGTGTCGAGGGCCTCGAAGATGGCGTCCGAAGCGAACGCCGGCGGCACGAAGATGACCGAGGCGTCGGCGTCCTCCTCGGCGACGGCGTCGTGGACGGTGTCGTACACCGGGACGCCGGCGGCCTCCTGGCCGCCCTTGCCCGGCACCGCGCCCGCGACGACGTTCGTCCCGTACTCCATCATCTGTTCGGCGTGGAATTTTCCTTCCCCGCCGGTGATGCCCTGTACCACGACGCGGGTGTCGTCGTCGACTAGAATGCTCATTGTTCTGCCTCCGTGTCAGCGTATTCGACGGCGCGCTGCACGGCGCCTTCGAGCGTTTCCTCGACGGTCACCAGCTCGTCGTTGAGAATCTCGCGGCCCTCCTCGGCATTCGTGCCGGCGAGCCGAACCACGACGCGCTTGGGAATCTCGTCGAACTGTTCGAGCGCGGCGTTGATGCCCTTCGCGACCTCGTCGCCCCGGGTGATGCCCCCGAAGATGTTGAACACGACGCTGTCGACGTTCTCGTCGCTGAACACCATGTCGAGGGCGTTCGCGACGCGCTCGGCTTTCGCACCGCCGCCGATGTCGAGGAAGTTCGCGGGCTTCCCGCCGTAGTAGTCCACGAGGTCCAGCGTCGTCATCACGAGCCCGGCGCCGTTGCCGATGATGCCGACGTTGCCGTCGAGGCGCACGTAGTCGAAGCCGTACTCGTTGGCCTTGGCTTCGAGGTCGTCCTCGGCGGCTTCCTCCTCCATCTCGGCGAGTTCGGGCTGCCGGAACAGCGCGTCCTCGTCGATGTTCATGACGGCGTCCGCGGCGATGACTTCGTCGTCGCTGGTGACCATCAGGGGGTTGATTTCCACGTCGCTGCCGTCGCGGTCCTCGAAGAGGTCGTACAGCGTCGTGAGGATGCTGGCGACGTCGCCGGCGACCTCTCGGGGGATGCCGGCGTCGTAGACGACCTTCCGCGCTTGGAAGGGGTGGAGGCCGAACGCGGGGTCGACGTGCTCGCGGGCGATTGCCTCGGGGTCTTCCTCCGCGACTTCCTCGATGTTGACGCCGCCCTTCTCGGAGACCATCACGACGGGCTTGCCCTCGCCGCGGTCCATGGTGACGCCGACGTACAGTTCGTTCGTGAAGTCGACCGCTTCCTCGACGAGAACCTTGTCGACGGTGTAGCCTTTGAGGTCCATGCCGAGGATGTCTTCGGCGGCCTCGCGGGCTTCGGATTCGTTCTCGGCGAGTTTGATGCCGCCGGCCTTCCCGCGGCCGCCGACGTGTACTTGGGCCTTCACCGCGACGGGGTAGCCGAGGTCATTCGCTGCCTCGACGACCTCGTCGACGGACGTGGCGAGCGTCGACCCGGGGGTCGGAATGCCCGCCTCGGCGAAGACCTGCTTCGCCTGATACTCGTGGAGCTTCATTTTGCACTCGAAACGCTGTCGCGGGTTCGCATAAAGCCAACCCTTCTCACTCACCCCCGCCGCTTTCCTGCGGTCGGGTCGAACGAGGACCGTGAGGGCGCTGCTATCCCGCGATTTCGGCGCCGCTCTCGCGGGCCGGATCCGGCTATCCACGGAACGTCGAACGCGACGGCGGCGACGCCGCGCGTCAAGGGGCCACCACTGCAGTGTCGCGGAGCGGGGACATTCGCGGGCCGGTGGGGTGGCTCCTCCCGCAGACCGTACGTTTTTTAACTGGCGGCGCGGGTACGGCGTGGTACAACATGGCAGAACGAGAGACTTGGACCACGCGAATCGGATTCATCTTCGCCGCCGTGGGTTCGGCGGTGGGGCTCGGGAACATCTGGTCGTTCCCGTTCCAGACGGGGTCGAACGGCGGGGCCGCGTTCCTCGTCGTCTACCTCGCAATCGTACTCCTGTTCGGCTTCCCGGCGATGCTCATGGAGTTCGTCATCGGCCGCGGCAGCAACCAGAACCCAATCTCGGCGTTCCGCGAACTCGGTTTCGGCAATTGGTCGTTCGCGGGGACGCTCGGCGTCGTCTCGTCGATGGTGACGCTGGCGTTCTACAGCGTCATCGGCGGCTGGGTACTCAGCTACATCGCCGGTAGCGCAACCGGCGCGTACTTCGGCAACGCCGGTGGCTTCTTCGGCTCCGTGTCCGCCAGCCCGCTGGCCGTCGGCACGCACGCCGTCTTCATGGCCGTCACCATCGCCATCGTCGCGTTCGGCATCGAGAACGGCATCGAGCGCGCGACCAAGGTCATGATTCCCGCCATCGTCGTGCTGCTCCTCGGCCTCGGCGTCTGGGGGACGACACTCGACGGCGCCAGCGCGGCGTACACGTACTACCTGTCGCCCGACTTCGGCTACATCGCCGACAACCTCGCGTCCATCATCCCGTCCGCCGTCGGGCAGGCGTTCTTCACGCTGTCGCTCGGGTTCAGCGTGATGATAGCGTACGCGTCCTACCTCGGCCGCGACGACAGCCTCCCCGCGGACGGCGGCGCCATCGTCGTCATCAACACGCTCGTCGCGCTGCTCGCCGGCTTCGTCGTCTTCCCCGTGCTGTTCGCCAACGGCATCGACCCGGGCTCCGGCGGCATCCCGACCACGTTCGTCAGCCTCGCAACCGCGTTCGGCGAACTCCCCGGCGGGAGGCTTCTCGGCGTCGTGTTCTTCGTCGTGTTGCTGCTCGCCGCGCTGTCCAGTGCCATCAGCCTACTGGAGACGCCGACGTCGTACATCGTCGACAGATACGACTACAGCCGCAAGACCGTCGCGGGCGTCCTCGGCGGAATCATCTTCCTGCTCGGCGTACCGACGGCGCTGTCGACGAGTACGCTCAGCTGGTACAACGCCATCGTGTTCAGCCTTCTGCTGCCGCTGGTCGTGTTGCTGTTCGCGCTGTTCGTCGGCTGGGTCGCCTACGACTCCTCGAGCGAGGAACTGCAGCTCGGCACGTCGCTGGGCGACGGCTTCGCCACCCTCTGGCTCTGGTGGGTGCGCCTCGTCATCCCCGTCGGCATCGGTCTCACGCTCGTCCTCGGCGTGCAGGACCTGCTCGTGAAGGCCGGCGTGCTCGAAGCCGCGGTCATCCTCGGTTAGGAATCGTCGGCTCGGGCGGCAAATATCGCACCGACTTCACTTCTATAACGGTCGTTCAGGGGCTTTCGGCCGTGTTCTCCGCGATTTGACGGTTCCTCAGACGGAACGCTCAAATGCGGGGGGTTGCTACGGCGTGACAATGGCACGCGAGTCCTGGCAGACGCGAATCGGATTCATCCTCGCCGCCGTGGGGTCGGCGGTGGGACTCGGGAACCTCTGGCGGTTCCCGTGGATGACAAGCGAGAACGGGGGCGCGGCGTTCCTCGTCGTCTACCTCGGCATCATTCTGCTCGTCGGCGTCCCCGGCCTGCTCGCCGAGTTCGTCATCGGGCGACGCTCCCGACGCAACCCCGTCGGCGCGCTTTCCGCGCTCTCCGAGTCGAAGTACTGGTCGGCGTTCGGCCACGTCTTCGTGCTCGCCGGCATCGTCTTGCTGTCGTTCTACAGCGTCGTCGGCGGGTGGATTGTCCGCTACTTCGCGGAGAGTTTCACGGGCGCGTACTTCGCGAACCCCGGCGCGCACTTCAACGCAATCAACTACGGCTTCGAGGCCGTCGCGTTCCACCTCGTCTTCCTCGGCCTCACCGCGCTCGTCGTGCTCCGCGGCGTCCGCCGCGGCATCGAGACGGCGACCAAGGTGATGATGCCCGCCATCGTCGTCCTGCTCGCCGGCCTCGCCGTCTGGGGGGTTTCCCTCGACGGCGCCGCCGAGGGCGTCGCGTTCTTCCTCTCGCCGGACGTCTCGTACCTCCGCGCGAACTTCCTCGACATCCTCCCGCAGGCCGCCGGACAGGCGCTTTTCACCCTCTCGCTGGGCGCCGGGACGATGCTCACGTACGCCTCCTACCTCGGCGAGGACCGCTCGCTCGCCGCCGACGGCAGCGCCATCGCGGTACTGAACACGCTCGTCGGCGTGCTCGCGGGCGTCGCCGTCTTCCCCGTCCTGTTCGCGCTCGGCGCCGGCGCTGGCGCCGGCGGCCCCGGCGCGCTGTTCGTCAGTCTCGCGGGCGCGTTCGCTGCGCTCCCGTACGGACAGGTCGTCGGCGTCGTCTTCTTCGGCGTCGTCTTGCTCGCCGCGCTCTCCTCCTCGATCTCGATGCTGGAGATTCCCGTCTCCTTCCTCGTCGACGAGTACGGCGTCTCCCGCCGAAACGCGGTCCTCGGCCTCGTCGGCCTGTTCGCGGTCACCGGGAGCGTCTGCGCGCTCGACGCCGGCATCTTCGGCACCGTCGCCGGCCCCGTCGTGGACCTCCTGCTGACCGGCGGCCTCATCGGATTCCTGCTGTTCGCCGGGTGGGTGCTCGGCGCCACCGCCACCGAGGAACTCCGGAGCGGCGCCGGGTCGCTGGCGCGCTCGCTGGCGACGCCGTGGCTGTTCGCCGTCGGCGTCGTCATCCCCGTGTTCCTCATCTTCACGTTCGTCTCCGGGCTTGCGGGTGCGCTCGGTGTCGCCGTCGGCCCGCTCTCACTGCTCGGCGTCACGTTCGACCAGACGCGCGTGTTCGTCGTGGTGACCGTCGCCGTCGCCGTCGCGTCGTTCCTCGGGCTCCGGCGCTCGGAGTCCGTCCTGTAGCGCAACCGCCGCCGCGGGTGTGGTCGTCTCGGAATCCTTTTGCCGCCGGTGGGGAAACGATGGCACAATCAGATGACGATGGAAGAGCGCATCGAGGAACTGCGCGAGAAGACCGAGCGCGCACTCCTCGGCGGCGGCGAAGAACGAATCGAGTCCCAACACGACAAGGGGAAGATGACCGCCCGGGAGCGCATCGACTACTTCCTCGACGACGATACCTTCAACGAGTTCGACCAGCTCCGCACCCACCGCAGCCACAACTTCGGGATGGAGGAGAAACAGCTCCCCGGGGACGGCGTGGTCACCGGCTACGGCGAAGTCGACGGCCGCACCGTCTTCGTGTTCGCCCACGACTTCACCGTCTTCGGCGGGAGTCTCGGCGAGGTGTTCGCGGAGAAAGTCACGAAGGTCATGGACAAGGCCGTGGAGGTCGGCGCGCCCGTCATCGGGCTCAACGACTCCGCCGGCGCCCGCATCCAAGAGGGCGTCGACGCCCTCGGCGGGTTCGCGGAAATCTTCACGCGAAACGAGAAAGCCTCGGGTGTCGTTCCCCAGATTTCGGCCATCATGGGGCCGTGCGCTGGCGGCGCGGTGTACTCGCCCGCCATCACGGACTTCATCTTCATGGTGAAAGACACCAGCCACATGTTCATCACCGGGCCGGACGTCATCGAGACGGTCACCGGTGAGGAAGTCGGCTTCGAGGAACTCGGCGGCGCGACCACGCACTCCTCGGAGTCCGGCGTCGCGCACTTCGCCTGCGACAGCGAGGAGGAAGCCCTCGACAACATCAAGCGCCTGCTCTCCTACCTCCCGCAGAACAACGTCGAGGACCCGCCGCGCGTCGAACCCTACGACGACCCCGAGCGCCGCGACGACGCGCTCGAAACCATCGTCCCCGACGAACCCCGCAAGCCCTACGACATGACCGACGTGGTGGACAGCGTCGTCGACGAGAACTCCTTCTTCGAGGTGCAGGAGAACTACGCGAAGAACATGGTCGTCGGGTTCGCGCGCCTCGACGGCCGCTCGGTCGGCCTGGTCGCCAATCAGCCCCGCGTGAGCGCGGGCACCCTCGACATCGAGGCCTCCGAGAAGGCCAGCCGGTTCGTCCGGTTCTGCGACTCGTTCAACGTCCCCATCGTCACGTTCGTCGACGTGCCCGGATTCATGCCCGGCACCGACCAAGAACACAACGGCATCATCCGCCACGGCGCGAAACTCCTGTACGCGTACTCGGAGGCCAGCGTCCCGCTGCTGACGGTCATCACGCGGAAGGCCTACGGCGGCGCCTACGACGTGATGGCCTCCAAGCACCTCGGCGCGGACGTCAACTACGCGTGGCCGACCGCCGAAATCGCGGTGATGGGGCCGAAGGGCGCGGTGAACGTCCTCTACCGCGAGGAACTCGACGACGCCGAGAACCCCGACGAACTCCGCGACCAGCTCATCGACGAGTACCGCGAGGAGTTCGCGAACCCCTACACCGCAGCGGACCGCGGCTACCTCGACGCCGTCATCGAACCGACCGAGACCCGCCCGCGCCTGATTCAGGACTTGGAGATGCTGGCGAGCAAGCGCGAGGACTCGCCCGACAAGAAACACGGCAACATCCCGCTGTAATGGCCGCCGACTACGACGTCTCCGTCCCCGACGACGCGACCGAGGCGGAAGCCGCCGCCATCGCGGCCGCGGTGAGCGCGCACCTCGCGCGCCTCGAAGCCGCAGCAGCCGCCAGCGACAGCGAGGAGTCCTGGGACGGCGAGAAGTGGACGTTCGCCGGCCGCCTCGCCGGCCTCGACCAGTCCCCCGACCGCGTCCCCGACGGCGCGCCGACGGACGCGTGGACCGCCGCAGGACGCAGCGACCGCTTCTGACGTCCCCGACACTTTTGCGCTGGTGCGGAATCTACTTCGAGGATGCCCTCCCGAGACTTCGAGTTGACAGCCCACGGCGAGTCATTCGACGCCGAAATCGTAGTTCGCGACGTCCGTGAGCGCGAGGTCGTCGACCGGGCGCTGTCGTTCCTGCTGGCCTGAGGACACTCCGGAGCCGGTCACGGCGCGCGTTTATTGACGACTGTTGAACAGTCATGTCGTCGTGTGAACGACTCCGACCAACGTCGGGCGCACTCGTTCGGTTTCGTTCGTTGTGTGCGGCTGGTAGGGAGTGAATCCGGAGACGGCCGGGTTCGAACCGAAGGTATGAGTAGGGCGTCCGCAGAACGGTCTTGCAAGAATGTTCGAGAAGGTTCTCGTCGCGAACCGCGGCGAAATCGCCGTCCGCGTGATGCGGGCGTGCGAGGAACTCGGTATCGAGACGGTCGCGGTCTACAGCGACGCCGACAAACACGCCGGACACGTCCGGTACGCCGACGAAGCCTACAACGTCGGCCCCGCCCGCGCGGCGGACTCGTACCTCGACCACGAGGCCATCATCGACGCCGCCGAGCAGGCCGACGCGGACGCCATCCACCCCGGCTACGGCTTCCTCGCGGAGAACGCGGAGTTCGCCGGGAAGGTCGAGGAGACCGACGGCGTGACGTGGGTCGGGCCGTCGGCGGCCGCGATGGAGCAACTCGGCGAGAAGACGAAGGCCCGACAGACGATGCGGAACGCCGACGTCCCCATCGTCCCCGGCACCACCGAGCCAGCCGAGGCCGCCGCGGAAGTCGAGGAGTTCGGCGAGGAGCACGGCTTCCCCGTCGCCATCAAGGCGGAGGGCGGCGGCGGCGGTCGCGGGATGAAAATCGTGCGTAGCGCGGACGAGGCCGACGAACAGTTCGAGTCCGCGAAGCGCGAGGGCGAGGCGTACTTCGACAACGACAACGTCTACTTGGAGCGCTATCTCGAGAACCCGCGCCACATCGAGGTCCAGATTGTCGGCGACGAGCACGGGAACGTCCGCCACCTCGGCGAGCGCGACTGCTCGCTGCAGCGCCGCCACCAGAAGGTCATCGAGGAGGGGCCGAGCCCCGCGCTGACGGACGACCTCCGCGAGCAGATCGGGGAGGCCGCGCGCCGCGGCGCCGACGCCGCCGGCTACACGAACGCGGGCACCTTCGAGTTCCTCGTCGAGGACGACCCCGAGCGCGAAGGCGGCGAGCTGCTCGGCGCCGACGCGGACTTCTACTTCCTCGAAGTCAACACCCGGATTCAGGTCGAACACACCGTCACGGAGGAACTGACGGGCATCGACATCGTGAAGTACCAGCTCCGGGTCGCTGCGGGCGAGGAACTGGACTTCGCGCAGGACGACGTGGAACTGGACGGGCACGCAATCGAGTACCGCATCAACGCGGAGAACGCGGCCGACGACTTCGCGCCCGCGACCGGCGGGGAACTGGAGACGTACGACCCGCCGGGCGGCATCGGCGTGCGCGTCGACGACGCGCTCCGGCAGGGCGACGACCTCGTCACCGACTACGACTCGATGGTCGCGAAGCTCATCGTCCACGGCAGCGACCGCGAGGAAGCCATCGCGCGCTCCCAGCGCGCGCTCGCCGAGTACGACGTCGAGGGCATCCCGACCATCGTGCCGTTCCACCGGCTGATGCTGACCGACGACGCGTTCGTCGGCGGCACGCACACCACGAAGTACCTCGACGAGCACCTCGACCCCGAGCGCATCGACGACGCCCAAGCGAAGTGGGGCACGGAGCCCGCGGCGGCCGACAGCGACGACGAGGACGTCGTCGAGCGCGACTTCACCGTGGAGGTCAACGGCAAGCGCTTCGAAGTCGAACTCGAAGAGCGCGGCGCCGCCGAGCTCTCGGTCAGTGACTCGTCCAGTGGCGCCGGCAAGCCGCCCGAGGCGGTGGGTGGCGACGACTCGTCCGAGACTGTCGTCGAGGGCGGCGGCGAGACGGTCGAGTCCGAGATGCAGGGGACGATTCTCTCCGTGAACGTCGAGGAGGGCGACGAGGTCGAACCCGGCGACGTGCTCGTGGTGCTGGAGGCGATGAAGATGGAGAACGACGTGGTCGCCTCCCACGGCGGCACCGTCACGCAGGTCGCCGTCGAGGCGGACGACAGCGTCGACATGGGTGACGTGCTCGTCGTCATCGACTGAACGACCGAATTTTTATTACCTGCACTATCCCTCTGTGACATAATGCCGAGGGTGGCGGTGTCGTCGTGCGACGAGCTGTGGGCGCTCGTTGACGTATCAGTCGAGTACAGCACGCGCAGTCGAGGGGCCGCGTTGCCAGCAGTTCACGCCACCGGACAGCGTAAGCGTCGTGACCGCGAACGTCAGGTACTGCAACGCGCCACCAGCGCCATGCCACGCTACTTCGCCAACCGCGACGCGATTCGACCGGCGACGCCGTTCGAGCGCTCGCCGAACGAGCGCGCGACCCGGACGCCGCGTCGCCGGCAACAACACGCACGGGGCACGCGATGAGGCCCGAGTTCGACTCGCTGGTCGACCCGGACGGCCTCCTCGTGCGCGACCCCATCGAGAACGCGCAGTTCGAGTTGTACACGGACCGCGTGGTCGACCCCGTCGAAACGAGCACCGACCAGTTCGTCCTCCCCGTGGACAGCGCGGTCACCGTCACCGTCGGGAGTCTCGAAATCCCGCGACTGGTGAACGTCTTCCGCTGGGACGAGACCGAGACGATGGTCGGCGAGTCCGTCAACCAACAGTACACGGAGTACCCCTCGGGGTGGTACTCGCTGGACCTGCCGCTCGGCCCGATGAAACTCCAGATTGTCGCCGAGAGCGCCCTGACAGTTCGGCGTTCGGAGAACGCGACGCACCTCGACTTCGAGGACGAGACGACGCTCGGCCTCGGCGTGCGGTCGCTCCACGAGTCGCCCGCCGGTACCATCACCATTGGCGACGACGTCGAGGACGCGATGCGTGCGGTCGCGCTCGGTAGTTCGGCGCTCAAGACGACGTCCCCCGAGCGGTCGTTCCCGTCGCTCCGCGGCCACCCGCCGCTCATCGAGCGCGGCGACAGTTTCGACGCCCCCGACGCGTTCGAACGCCCCGAGACCGGCGTCACAATCGAGATTCCGCGCGACTACGGCGACCTGTTTCGCGTGAGTTCGCTGGCGTACTACCTCGGCGCGGATGTCGTCCCGGGCGAGAGACGCGTACTCGACGTCGCGGGCGCCCGCTACGACCTCGACACGGAGCGCGGCTTCGAGGCCGAGGTGTCGGCGCTGCTCAAGCACGTCTTCTTCCTCGACTGCGTCACCCGCACCGAGGGGTTCTACCCGGTGAACCTCCACGAGCGCAACGTCGTCGAGGACGACCTCGGGTTCGACCCGGCGGCCGTCTACGACGCGTCGTTCGCACAGCGACTCCGGGCGTACCTCGACGTTCCCTACGAACTCACGGAACCTCACCTCCCGCAGTGGAAGCTCACCGCCGACATCGACCCGGACCCCGACCACGTGGCGGCGATTCCGTTCGTCGCGAACGAACTCGCGACGGTCCGCATCCCCGAGGACGACGAGGAACCGGACGTCCACGACGAACCAGACGCGCTGACCGAGTTCTATCGGGCCGACAGTGCGACCGTCCGGAGCACCTCCGGCGGGGAGTCGGCGACCGACTGGTCGAACGTCGTCAAGCCCGACGAGACGGACGCCATCGAGCACGCGTGGATCGCCGAGGGGTTCCCGCTCGGCGCCAGCAAGACCCGAGTGGAGTCGTACCTGCGCCGACTGAACCGTCCGGTCCGCGACCAACACTCCATCAGCATCGACATCGTCTGCAACGAGGACGAAATGAGCGAGGAGGACATCGTAGAGGAGTTCTACGGGACGCGGGACATCTTCGAGTTCGACATCACGGTCCACTACGACCTCACCGGCGCGGAACTCGCGGACGTCCTGCGGACGGACACCGACTTCCTGCACTACATCGGGCACGTCGACGAGCGCGGCTTCCAGTGCTCGGACGGCATGTTCGACGCGCGAACGCTGGACGAAGTGAACGTCGACGCGTTCCTATTGAACGCCTGCAAGTCCTACGAGCAGGGCGACGCGCTCGTCGAACGCGGGAGCTACGGCGGCATCGTCACGCTCGCGAACATCAGCAACGACCCCGCGGTCCGCATCGGTCGCGCGCTCGCCCGCCTGCTGAACAACGGCTTCACGCTGCAGGCGGGGCTGTCGGTCGCGCGGCACGTGACGCTGTTCGGGAACAAGTACATCACCATCGGCGACGGCACGCTCCAGTTGGTGCAGAGCCAGCAGGGAACTCCGTTGTCGGTGACGCTGAGCGAAATCGAAGACGGGTACGAGGTACAGATTCGGGGCTACCCGACGTCGCAATGTTCGATTGGGTCAATTCTGACGCCGTATATCGACGGGAACGCTACGCGCTACCTCAATTCCGGCGTCATCGACACGTTTGAGGTGTCTACAACTAAGTTACGCGATTTCTTCAACCACGGAGTCGTCCCGGTACTGTTCGATGGAGAACTCACGTGGAGCGACAAACTGCTGGAGAACGAACTTGACTAGGGGCCGGGGTTGGTCGTCGCGTTCGCCGCCGCCGCGGCGCCGGTCGTCGACAGGAACACCATTAGGCTGAACAGCACGCCGATCATCCGGGGGTTGTCCTCGAGGAACTGCGTGAACTTGCTGTCTGACATCGTCTACCTACACCGTACGCCGCCCGTATATTCAATCTATTTGAAGATAACCGAGATAAAATATACCGAAATTACTCGTATGAAAGCGGCTCGGCCGACGCAGACACCGCGAAACGCCCGCTTCGGGGTGCGTCCGGGGGATTCTTCCACGCGTCCCGCGAAGGGCGGGACTTTTGCTGGCAGAGCGGGTAGCTCCCCGCGATGAACGAGACGCGCCGCGCGGTCTTGGACGCGCTCGCCGACGGGCCCGTGGCGGGTCCCGCGCTCGCCGAACGCCTCGGTATCTCGCGGACCGCGGTCTGGAAGCACGTCGAAGCGCTCCGCGAGGCGGGGTTCGCCGTCGAGAGCGCGGCCGACGGCTACGTGCTCGCGTCGGTGCCCGAGTACGGCGCGGAGGCAATCGAGTTCGGACTGGAAGCGCCGTTCGACGTGGAGTACCACGACGCGCTCCCGAGCACGAACGACCGCGCGCGAGAACTGGCTGCCGAGGGCGCCAGTGACGCGGTGGTGCTCGCGGACCGACAGACCGGGGGACGGGGGCGGCGTGGCCGCGAGTGGTCCTCACCGTCCGGCGGCGTCTGGCTGAGTCTCGTACTCCGGCCGGACGTGCCGCCGGCGCGCGCACCGCTGGTGACGCTGGCGGCCGCAGTCGCGGTGACGGACGCGGCGCGCGAGGCGGGCGTCGACGCCGCTATCAAGTGGCCCAACGACTGCATCGTGCCCCGCGAGGGCGCCGAGCGCGGCGGCGACAAACTCGCGGGCGTGCTCACCGAGATGGAGGGCGAAGCCAGTCGCGTCTCGTGGGTGGTCGTCGGCGTCGGCGTGAACGTCGACGTCGACCCCGAGGAACTGGCGGGGGACGCGACGAGCGTGCGCGCCGAGGGCGGGGAGACGGACCGCCGGCTGTTCGTCCAGCGGTTCCTCGAACGCTTCGACGCGCTCCGCGGCGACCCGGAGGCTATTCTCGACGCGTGGCGCGAGCGCGCGGCGACGCTCGGCGAGCGCGTTCGCGTCGAAACTGCTGACGGAGATATCGTCGGCGACGCCGTGGACGTCACCGAGCACGGCGCGCTCGTCGTCGACACCGACGACGGCCAACGGGTCGTCCACGCCGGGGACTGCCAACACCTGCGACCCGTCGACGACGCCTAGCCGTCGCCGTCGACGCGCACCGTCAACACCGGCACCGACGACGACCGAACGACTTTCTCCGCGACGCTCCCGAGTAGCAGTCGGTCGATACCGCCGCGGCCGTGGGTTCCCATCACGACGAGGTCGCAGTCCTCGTCCTCGGCGTACCGGACGATTTCGCGGCTGGGGTTGCCGTCCACGAGCGAGCGCTCGACGCGGACGCCCCGTTCGGCGGCGAGACTTTCGACGTCGTCGAGCGCGGCGGCGCCCTCCTCGTTCATCATCGACGCGACGCTCTCCCAGGAGGACTCCATCGGGAGCCCGGAGAAACTCGCGGAGTTGACGACGTACAGCGCGTGAATCGTCGCTCCGTGTTCGGCAGCGAGGTCGATAGCGTGTTCGACCGCCTCCCGTGTCTCCTCGCTGCCGTCGGTCGGAACGAGGATGCGCTCGTAGCGGCCCATGTGTGTCACAGATTGTCGGGGAACGGCTTAACTTTCGGGGCGGAATCCTGGGCAGTGTTCAGTTACGAAGATTGCAGGACCAGTAACGGTATTTGTTTTCGAAAGCCTCCTCCCGCTCGCGGAGCGAGCCGACGCAAGCACGGCCGCAGGCCGCGCGCAGCGAGGCGCAGCCCGCGAGCGGTCGGCCTAACGAGACGCATGGCGTCTCGTTGGCTATCGGACGACCATAGGTCGTCCGAGAACCCCTTTCGATTTCCCGGCCCGAAGCGGTTGTCTGGCCGGCTCTCGCTTAACTAAGCACAACCTCCTAGACCGAACGCAGTTACTCCGCCAGCGATTCGGGCGTGACGACGCGTTTCACGTCGCTGGCACCGGCGCGGCGCACGACCGCACGGACCGGGTCGCGGACGCCGGTGAGGTTGTCCGAGTCGCCGTCCAGCACGAGCAGGCGCGCCTCCCGGCCGGCTTCGACGACGCCGTGGCTCTCCCCGAGGATTTCGGCGCCAGCGCGGGTCGCCATCCGCAACACGTCGGGCGCGTCGACGTCGAAGAGCTTCGACGCGAACGCCATCTCGCGGAACATCGACGGGCTGTTCGTCATCACGTTGTCCGTGCCGAGCGCGACCGTCGTGCGGTCCAGCAGGTCGCTGACCGACGGCAGGCCGACATCCGTCACGAGGTTCGACCGCGGACACACCGCGACCGGAATCTCGTCATCCTCCACGCGGTCGAGGTGCAGCGACTCGGCGTGGACCATGTGCACGAGCAGGTCTGGGTCGAGGTCGATGGCGGGGTTGATGTCCCGCGCGTCGACCTCGCCGGCGTGGATGGCGAACGGCTTGTCGGCGTCGCGGGCGGCGTTGCGCTCGCGCCCGAACTCGCCGTCGGCGGCGCCGCTCGCCCCGAAGCCGTCCGCGACATCGAGAACGTCGGGTGTCTCCCGGCCGAAGATGAACGGGTCGACGCCGGTTCCTTCGGCGGCCTCGCGGAGCGCGTGGACGCCCTCGACGCCGCCCTCGCGGAACTCCAGCGTGCGCGTGGTGCCCGTCTGGTGCATGAACTGGAGGCTGTGGCGCATCCCCTCGACGAGTTCCTCGCGGCTCGCCTCCCGCAGCAAGCGGTGTTTCAGGCCGTCCGGCGGCGCGACGAGCTCTTCGAGCGTGAGCCCGCGCCCCGCCTCCTTCGCGATGGAGTCCCCGAGGTGGGTGTGGGCGTTCACGAACGCCGGCAACACGATGTCCTCGGAGTCGGTCAACTCCTCGTCCAGTCGGACGACTTCGCCGTCCTCCACGACGAGCGTGCCCTCCACGGGCTCGTACTCTTCGCCCCAGAGGACGGTACCGGAGAGTTCCATACCGGGAGGTGCACCTCCGGTACCGTGAAGGTTACTCGACGCGGCGGGTCGAGCACGCTGCTCGCGCATCGCTTCGCTCAGCGCTCGCATTAACGTGGCCTCCTTTCAGTCGGCCACGCTACTCGAACTCCGCCAGCGACGCGTACCGCCCGGGCGTGTTCACGTCGCTGATGAGCGCGCCGTCGGTTTCGAGGCCGAGCACGCGCTCGGCGGCGTGCCCGACGGCCTCGACGTGCGGTTCGGGCGCGTAGACGCCGAGGCGCCACTGCTCGCGCTGGGCGACCTGGAGCGCGCGCACGAGCGTGGACTGCTCGTCCAGCCGCCGGACTTCACCGCCGACGAGCACGCCGGTCGTGGACTCGCGCATCGACGGCTTGCCGGGCACGTCGAGGATGACGGCGTCCGGGTCGACGTCGGCGTCCGCGGCGACCGCTGCTTCGAACTCGCGGACGGCGTCGTGGTCGGCGTCGAGGAGGTCGTCCCCGACGTCGCCCATCTCCGCCCAGACGGCGCGCTTGTAGAGGTCGCGCTCGGCGAGGCGGCGGCCGAACTCGCGGCTCGCGTCGTGGGTGCGGAGCGCCACCGATAGCTCGTGGTCGTCCATCCGGCGGAGCTGTTCGGCGTCGATTTCGGTGGTGTCGAGGAGGGCTTCGGTGCCGCGGCGCAGCATCGACTTGCTGATGCGGGCGACGTGGTGGCTGTAGACGGTCGGGTTCATCAGCGCGCGCGCCACCAGCAGCGACTCGGCGGTCTGGACGTTGCCCTCGTCGAGCACGAGGTCGCCGTCGATGAACGTCAACTCGCGGACGAGGCGGCCGTGGTCGATGGTGCCGTAGGGAACGCCGGTGTGGTGGGCGTCGCGCACGAGGTAGTCCATGCGGTCGACATCCAACTCGCCCGCGACGAGCTGGGCGAGTTCGCCGTCGCCGCGAATCAGGGCTGCGACCGCCCCGGGGTCGATGTCGTGGTCGTCGAGGACGGCGGCGACGCGGCCGTCTGTGACGAGTTCGTCGACATCGTCGTGTTCTTTCCCGGTGCGGCGGGCGACGACGCCCTCGACGTTGTGGCTGTACGGGCTGTGTCCGACGTCGTGGAGGACGGCGGCGGCGCGCACGCGGTCGGCGCGCTTGCCGGCGATGTCGAGGTGGTCGAGCGCGCGGTCGGCGAGGTGGTAGACGCCGAGCGAATGTTCGAAGCGCGTGTGGTTCGCGGAGGGGTAGACGAGCGCCACCGTCCCCAACTGCTTGATACGGCGGAGCCGCTGGACCGGCGGCGTGTCCAGCAAGTCGGCGGCGACGCCCCCGACCTCGATGTGGTCGTGGACGCTGTCCTTGATGGTCGTCATTGGGCGGGCGTTCGGCGTTCTCGCCTAAAAACCCGTGGAACGGCCGTCTGCGGGCTGTCGACCGCGGTGCCGCGGCGGTGGCGTTCGGAGGGGTTTTCCGCTCGTCCGCCGAATTCGAGAGCATGCGAAAACAGATTGCGGCCGTCGCCGTCGCGGCCTTACTCGTCTTCGCCGGGTGTAGCGCCGGCGGGAACGGCGGCGCGACGACCGCCCCCGAGACGACAGCCGGCGGCGCCGGCGACCCCGTCTACGAGTCGCCGCTCGACGCCCAGACCGTCGCACAGACCCACGAGTCCGTCGTTCGCGACGCAGGCACGTTCACGCTCGTCTCCACGTCCAACCGGACGCAGGGCGGCCAGTCGGTCTCCGTTCAGTCGTCGACTGCGGTCGACCTCGCGACGGGCGCGTACTTCGCCACGCAGGAGTCCCCTATGCAGACTGTCGAGCAGTTCGGCTTCGGGAACGGCACGGCATACCAGCGTGTCTCGACGGCGGACAATCAGACCCGGTACACGATTCCCCGGGAGGCGCCGAACACGTCGCAGTTGGCGGGCAGCCAACTCGAATCGTTCGTTGGAGCGTTCTCGTTCTCCCACACGGGGAGCGAGACTGTCGATGGAACGGACACGCACGTCTACGAAGCCAGCGGCGTCGAGGACCTCAACCAGTCTGCGCCCGGGCTCGGCAGCCTCGACACGGAGAACCTCACGAGCCTGACCGCGGAACTCTACATCACCGACGACGGCCTCGTGAAGCGGTTCGGCTACTCGCTGACGGTGTCCACGAGTAACGGCGAGGCGAGCATCGCCACCGACCAGCGGTACGTCGACATCGGTTCGACGACTGTCTCCGAGCCGGCGTGGCTCGACGAGGCGCGCGCGAACACCTCCGCCTAACTCTCTCCGGTCTACTTCTGCGCTCGTACGCCGGTGACGCAAGGGTTTACCGGACTGCGCCCCGACGACGAGCCATGACGACGTTCCTCGCCGGAGGGACGGGGACGCCGAAGCTCCTCGCGGGCGGCCGCGAGGTCTTCGACCCAACGGAACTCACGGTCGTCGCGAACACCGGCGACGACGTGGAACTCGGGGGCGTGCTCGTCTGTCCGGACGTCGACACCGTGCTCTTCGAGGGCGGCGACGTGCTGGACCGCGAGACGTGGTGGGGTATCGAGGGCGACGACGCGACGACCCACGACTACCTCACCGACCTCTCGCGGGCCGCCGGCATCGAGCCCGGTCCTCGATACCTCCCTGACGGCAGACAGACGGCGGGCCGCGACCTCGCGCGCTGGCGGCGCTTCTCGGCGGCCAGCGAGTTCATGTTCATCGGGGACCGCGACCGAGCGGTCCACGTCCTCCGCACCAGCCTCCTCGACGAAGGCAACTCACTCACGGAGGTCACGCGAACGCTCGCGGACGCGTTCGGCCTCGCGGCCGACGTGGTCCCGATGAGCGACGACCCCGTCGCGACAATCGTCCACACGCCCGACGGCGAACTGCACTTTCAGGCGTTCTGGGTCGCGGAGAACGGCGAACCGACCGTCGAGGACGTGGAGTTCCGGGGCGCCGACCGAGCCGCCCCGGGGGACGCCGCGCTCGACGCGCTCCGCGACGGGCCCGTAATTATCGGACCCTCGAACCCAGTCACGAGCATCGGCCCGGTGCTCGCGCTCGACGGCGTCCGCGAGGCGCTCCGCGAGTCGACCGTGGTCGCCGTCTCCCCGTTCGTCGAGGACGAAGTGTTCTCGGGACCCGCGGCGAAACTGATGGATGCAGTCGGCTACGAGCCGTCGACGGCGGGTGTGGCGGACGCCTACCCGTTCGCGGACGCGTTCGTGCTCGACGACGCCGACGGCACCAGTCTCGACCGACCGGTCGTTTGCACGGACACCGAGATGAACGACGACGCGGACGCCGAGCGCGTCGCCCGCGCCTGCCAGCAGGCAATCGAGCGCGCTGGCGGGGAGGTGGCCTGATGTTCGCGCCGCGCGTCGCGCTCGCGAGCCTCAGCGGCGAGTCCGACGCCGAGTGGGCGGAAGCCTGCGCTCGGCCCGCCGGCGCGGCTTTCCTCGGGGGTATCGCCGTCGACGAGCCGACCCGCGAAGCCGCCCGAGCGATGGTCGACCGCGACCGCGAGGAGTTCCTCCCCGCGGACCCGATTGCGTTCGTCGACGACCAGCTCGGCGAACTCGACGACGCCTTCCTGCGTGCCGGCGTGAACGTCCGCGCGGTCGAACTCGACGCGCTACGGGAGGTTGCCGCGGTCTGCGCCGACCACGACGCGATGCTCGAAGTGAACGCGCACTGCCGGCAGGACGAAATGTGCGCCGCGGGCGCCGGCGAGTCACTGCTGGGAGACACCGGACGGCTCTGCGAGCAGGTCGAGACCGCGAGCGACGCGGGCGCGGCGGTCTCCGTGAAAGTCCGGGCGGAAGTCGAGGGCGCGCACCTGCCGACGCTCGCGAAAGCCATCGAGCGCGCCGGCGCCGACGCGATTCACGTGGACGCGATGGACTCGCGGCGCGTCGTCCGCGACATCGCCGAGGCGACCGACCTGTTCGTCGTCGCGAACAACGGCGTGCGCGGCCGCGAGGACGTCTTCGAGTACCTCTCGTACGGTGCGGACGCGGTCAGCGTCGGGCGGCCGAGCCGCGATGTCGAGGCGGTGCAGTCGGTGTACGCCGCGGTCAAGGAGTGGTTCCTGTGACGCCGCCCGAGCACGCCGAACTCGCGCTGCTCGTGGAGGTCGCGGGGACGCCGAAGCCCGGGAACGTCGACCGCGAGCGCGACCTCGCGGACCTCCACTTCGAGCAGTTCCTCGCCGGCGCGGTCGGCGCACGGGACGGCCTCGAAGCCGCCGCCGACGGCCCCGTCGGGGACGCCTTCGAGACGGCCGTCGCGGGGATGGCCGACGGCAGCGGGACGAACACGCAGTTCGGCTGCCTGCTGTTGTTGACGCCGCTCGTGCGCGCCGCGAGCCGCGGCGACCTCTCGCCCGAGGGCGTCACCGATATCGTGGAGGCGACGACCGTCGCGGACGCCGAGGCGTTCTACCGCGCGTTCGAGCACGCCGAAGTCGCGGTTCCGGACCCGCCAGAGGGCGTGGACGCGCTGGACGCGCGCCGCGGCGCGGCGGCGATTCCCGCGCTCCGCGAGCGCGACCTCACGCTCGAAGACGTGATGGCACTCGGCACCGACCACGACGCGAACGCCCGCGAGTGGCTGCAGGGGTTCCCGCGCGTGTTCCGCGCGGCCGCCCGCATCGAGGCGGAGCGTGGGCCGCTGACCGACCGCGCGGCGTCCGCGTTCCTCACGCTGCTCGCCGAGGACCTCGACACGCTCGTCGTCACGCAGCACGGCGAGGGCGTCGCTCGCGAGGTCCAGGAGCGTGCGCTCTCCCTGCAGCGCGCCGACACCGAGGAAGTCCGGGAGTTCGCCGACGACCTCGTGGAGCGCGGCGTCAACCCCGGAACGACCGCGGACCTCACCGCCGCCGCGGTGTTCGTCGCGCTCGAACGCGGGGTGTCCGTCCGTGGCTGAGTGGCCGGTCGCGCTGCGCGGGACGACGGAGACGGTCGTGACGACGCGCGGGCCCAACGACCTGTGGAACGTCGCTGCGCTGGGCATTCGGGCGTCCGAGGACGGAGAAACGGCGACGGCGACGACGTGGGGGAACACGCGCACGCGCCGGAACTTCCACCGCGAGGGCGGCGGCTACGTCCAGTTCGTCTCCGACCCCGTGGTGTTCGCCGACGCCGCGCTCTCGATTCGCGAGGAGCGCGAGCGCGTGCTCGACGCGGCGGACGCGTGGGTTGAGGTGGAGGTCGAACACGTCGGCACGGACGAGGACGACGGCACGCGACGCGAGCACTGGGAACTCCGTCCCGTCGAGAGCGAAGTCGTGCGGGCGTCGCCGGCCACGATAAACCGCGGGTTCAACGCGGTCGTGGAGGCGACGGTCGCGGCGTCGCGCCTGGACGTCCCCGCCTACGACACCGAGACACTGCGCGAGCGCCTGCGGTTCTTCGCGGACGTCGCGCGCAAGTGCGGCGGCGAGCGCGAACGCGAGGCCATCCAGCGAGTACGCGAGTGCGTCGACGGCGAGTGGTAGGATTCTCCATCAGCCGGACACGGCTGTCGTAGACGGTCGCATGTCGGGACGTTCAAATTCGCGCGGCCACTAGCCGGTGGCATGACCGACGACGACACCCGCGAGAACGTCCTCCCGGGCTCGGACGGCGAGCTGGACACCGAGGACGTCCGCGGCTACGACTTCCGCGGCGACTTCGACTTCTTCGAGATGCTGGACGCGTACGCGACGACGGGCTTCCAGGCCACACACCTCGCGGAGGGCGTCGACATCGTGCAGGACATGCGCGACGACGACGCCACCGTCTACCTCACGTTCACGTCGAACATCGTCTCCTCGGGGCTTCGCGAGGTCGTCGCGCACCTCGTCCGCGAGGGCCACGTCGACGTCATCATCACCACCTCCGGCTCCCTGACCGAGGACGTCATCAAGACCGCGAAGCCGTTCAAGATGGGCGAGTGGGACGCCGACGAGGCCGCGCTCCGCGAGGAAGGCATCAACCGCCTCGGCAACATCTTCGTCCCCTCGGACCGCTACGTCTGGCTGGAGGAGTATCTCTACGACTTCTTCGAGGACTTCTTCGCCGAGGAGAAAGTCCGCACCCCGACCGACTTCGCGCGGGAACTCGGCGAGACCTTAGACGACGAGGACTCCGTGCTGAAGAACGCCGCCGACCAGGACGTCCCCGTGTTCTGTCCGGCGCTCACGGACGCCGAAATCGGGAACTTCCTCTACTACTACCGGCAGGGCTACGACTCCGAGGTCGGCATCGAAATCGTCGACGACTACGACACGCTCATCGAGGAGGGCCTGCTCGCGGACACCACGGGCCTCATCGCGGTCGGCGACGGCGTCCCCAAGCACCACGCCATCATGACGAACCTCTTCCGCGGCGGCGCCGAGTACGCCGTCTACATCTCCACGGGCATGGAAGGCGACGGCTCGCTCTCCGGCGCGCCGCCCGAAGAAGCCGTCTCGTGGGGGAAAATCAAAGACGAGTCCGAGACCAACTACACCCAAATCGAGGCCGAAGCCACGCTCGTCTTCCCGCTGCTCGTCGCCGGCGCGTTCGAGCGCGATTCGGAGTAGCGCGACTGCACGTACTGGTTCGTTTCTGACGCCTCGAAAGCCCCGGGCCGCTCGCGGTCGCTCGCCGGCATATCTGCTCGCTCCGCTCGCAGATAGCGGCCGGCGAAACGACCACGCAGGCGCGAGCGGCCCGCCCCTTTCAGTCCGCCCGTAGCCGGTTGGGCAGCCGGCAGCGGGCGGATTGAAAGGGGCCGTGCTGCCGACGAACCCGGACGACGCAAGCACCGCAGGGAGCGTCGCGACTGAGGAGCACAGCGAGTCCCGGGAGTCGGCAGCACGGGGGCTTTCGAGGTGTCGAAGACGGTAACGTCCCTCACTCAGGACACACCTCCAGAAGTCGAGTCGTGCTCGTGAAACGAATCCTTTTAACGCACGGCGAATGAACCAGACCGTATGGCCATCAAGCCCGACTACGTCAAGAAGACGGGGAACATTCTCATGGAGCGATACCCCGACGCGTTCAGCCGCGAAGACTTCGATCACAACAAGGAAGCCGTCACGGAGCTCACGAACGTCGAGTCGAAGCCGGTCCGCAACCGCATCGCGGGCTACATCACGCACAAGCGCGAGTAGTCGTCCGGCGGCCGCCGCCGGGGAACGTGCTTAATTTTCCACCACCCGAAGGGGTTTCACTACCCGGTTCTGAGAGGGTGGTATGACATCTGTCGGCGTACTCGGTGCGACTGGTGCGGTCGGCCAGCGATTCATCCAACTGCTGGACGGCCACCCGGAGTTCGAACTCTCAGTACTTACCGCGAGCCCGGAGAGCGCGGGGAAGCGATACCGCGAGGCGGCGAAGTGGCGCCTCGACACGCCGATTCCCGAGGACGTGGCGGACGTCGAGGTCCGCGACACCGACCCGGACGAGATTCCCGACGACACCGACCTGCTGTTCTCCGCGCTGCCGTCCAGCGTCGGCGAGCGCGTCGAACCCGCGCTCTGCGAGGCCGGGTTCGTCGTCTCCTCGAATTCGAGCAACGCGCGCGCCGCCGACGACGTGCCGCTCGTGATTCCGGAAGTGAACGCCGACCACCTCGACCTCATCGACGTGCAGCGCGACGAGCGCGGGTGGGACGGCGCGCTCGTGAAGAATCCGAACTGCTCGACGATTACGATGGTCCCGACGCTCGCCGCGCTCCGCCAGTTCGGCCTCGAACGCGTCCACGTCTCGACGCTGCAGGCCGTCTCTGGCGCGGGCTATTCGGGCGTGACGTCGATGGAGATTATCGACAACGCCGTCCCGCACATCGGCGGCGAGGAAGCGAAGATGGAGACCGAGTCCCGCAAACTCCTCGGCGAGTTCGCCGACTCCGAGGTCTCGTGGCACGACGCCAGCGTCTCCGCTTCCTGCAACCGCATTCCGACGCTCGACGGCCACCTCGAGAACGTCTTCGTGGAGACGGCCGACGAGCCCACCCCCGAGGAAGTTGCGGAGGCGTTCCGGGACGCGCCGACGCTGGACCTCCCGAGCGCGCCCGACCAGCTCGTCCACGTCTTCGAGGAGCCCGACCGCCCGCAGCCGCGCCTCGACCGCATGCTCGGCGACGGAATGGCGGTCGCCGCGGGCGGCATCCAAGAGACGGACTCGGGCCTCCAGTACAACTGCCTCGCGCACAACACCATCCGCGGTGCGGCCGGCGCCAGCCTCCTCAACGGCGAACTGCTCGCCAGTGAGGGCTGGGTCTGAGACGCCCCCGCTCGTTTTAACTGTCGGTTCCGCGAACCGACTGTCGTGACCCGCGTCGAGTGGACGTACACCGTCGAAACGAGCCGGCTGCTGCGAACGCTCGCGCTGGTCCCGTTCGGCGCCATCGCGGGTCTCTTCGTCTTCTTCGGCGCGTTCTCGCTGTTCGTGTTCGCCGGCAGCCTGCTTTCCGGGAACTTCGGGGTGCTCGCGCTCCTGCTGGCGTTCGGCCTGCTCGGTGCGCGACGGATGGCGACCCACGCCGCGCTCGCGCGCAGCGGGAACGACGGACTCCGAGAGTACTTCTCCGCGCGCGAACTGGCCGCCGCGAGCGTCGCGTGGGCGGCCGTACTCGGTGCGCTGGTGGCGCTCGACGCGCCGTCGGAGTGTCTGTTCGGCGTCGTCGCCGTCGCTGTCCTCGGGACACTCCCCATCGGTGCGGCGCTCCGTAGCGAGGGATATGTCGATACCGCAGAGGGCGTCCTCCGCGCCAACAACAACGAAACCGTACTCACCGCCGTCGACTCCGTGAGCCGGTACGACCTCGGTTCGGTTTCGGTCCTCCGCGTGCACTACCCCAACAGTCCTGGTGTGAGCGCGCCCCGACTATTCGGCGTTCCCTCGGCGGACGCCGCCCGCATTCGGGAGGCCATCGAGTCCAGTGACGCCGAGCCACCGACTCACGACCGGAATCCGACGATAGCGCGGACGCTGTACGCGTTCGCGGTCGGGTCGGTCGCGCTCGCCGCGGCGTTCGCGTACTTCGCGACCACCGAGTCCGGCGACACCGCCAGCATCGGCGTGCTGCTCGCCCTCTTCGCGGGCCTGTTCGGCGTGTTGTTCGCGTGGCTCGGCTACGTCGAGGGCTAAGCGACGCGGTTCTGCAGTTCCTCGTTAGTGTCGAGGCGCGGGACGTTCGCCGCGAGGATGTCCGCGAGCCGGTTCCAGTATTCGGGCGTCTGCCCAGCCATGTGCGGCGTCACGACGACGTTCTCGAAGTTCCACAGCGCGTGGTCCTCCGGCAGCGGCTCGGGGTCGGTGACGTCGAGCGCAGCGCCCCGAATGTGTTCCCTGCGCAGTGCTGAGATCAGTGCGTCCGTGTCGACGACGCCGCCGCGAGCGACGTTCACGAGCACGCTCTCCGGCGGCAGCGTGTCGAACGCGGCCTCGTCGACGAGATGTTGTGTGGTGTCCGTGAGCGGGCACGCCAGCACGAGGTAGTCCGTGCGAGCGAACGCGTCGTGGAGCGCGTCGTCGTCGAACCCGACGACTTCGTCGGTCGGCCCGCCCTTCTCGGGCGTGTATCGCACGCCGATGGTGTCCACGTCGAACCCTTGGAGACGCTGGACGACGCCCTGCCCGATAGCGCCGAGGCCGACGACGGTCACCGTCGAACCCTTCAGTTCGTGCGCTCGGAAGTGACGGAACTCGCGGTTCTGCTGGCGCCGCCACCCCTCGTGGAGGCGGCGCGCGAACGTCAACAGGTAGCCCAGCACTTGCTCGCCCGCACTGGGCGCGTGGACGCCCGCGGCGTTCGTCACCGCCACGCCGCGCTCACGGAACACGTCCAGCGGCAGGTGCTCGTAGCCGGCGTACGCACCCGCAAACAGCTCCAGTTCGTCGGCGTGCGAGAGCAGTTCCTCGTCGACGTCGACGCCCGTCACGACGCGCGCGTCCGCCACGAGTTCGCGCTCGTCGGCGGGCGTCCGCGCGAGCGCCACGTCGTACTCGGGCAGTCGCTCGCGGAGCGCGTCCGCGTACTCCGACATCGGCGTGCCGTGGGCGCCGGTCCGCAGAACTGTGATGTCTGTCATCGCCTCGCTGGTCGGCGCCGACGACAGTAAGCGTTGTGCGACAGGCGTCCTACTCGCCGCTTTACGAAGGGTTTTTGACTCGTGTCAACTACGCCGAAGTGATGAGTGAGTCCGAGGCGCTGTCGTGCGCGGCGAAACTCGCGCGCGTCGTGCTCGACAACTGCGGTCCGCTCTCCCCGGCCGAAGTGGCCGAAGAGGGGCGCCTCTCGGAAGCCGACGCCGCCGACGCGCTCGCGGAACTGGAGGACGCCGGCCTCGCGGAGTGCGTCTGCGGCCTCTGCGAGACCAAAGAACAGGTGTACGCGCTCACCGAGACGGCAGAGGCGTAACCCTCTTTCTACGCGGCCGCCTACGACGCTACGCGCGCCGTTTGTCCCCGGCCGAGTTCGTCCATTCGGACGCGATGACCGCTCGGAGAACCCCGGCGTGCAACACGTGCGGCAGCCACACGCTGCCCGGCTGGTGGCGTCACACACCACGCAGCGAGTCGGTTTCGCCGGCTCGGTACTCGGAGTGCTCGTCGAGCACTCCCGCCGCAGCGGCTGACGCCGCTTCGGCAATTGGTGGCTTCTGACGAAGCCACCCGCCCGCCACGAGGGTTTCCCGGCCAACGGGGCACACTGCCCACGGATGAGGTCGGTCGTTAGTGTCGCGGGCGTACATTTCGACCTTTTACGCTGCGCGCTGGCGGAGCCAGCGCTCGGTAAAAGCTCGGCCAAAAGCACTCCTCGCTCCAGCGCGCCTTCGGCGCTTAGTCGCTCGTCGGCCTGCGCTTGCTCACTTCGTTCGCTCGCGCAGTGAACCGGCGACCTTCCGGGGTCCTTCGGACCACTCGGTCGCCGGACGCTGTACCGTGTTAGTTTCACCAAGACTACTAGTAGGTTGTCGCCCGGTAGTGTCGCGGGCGTACATCGACCTTCTCAGCGCTTGCTGTGTTCGTTTCCGTGTGCAGCCAAACACTCAAGAATCCCGTACGCCTACCTCCGGGTATGGCGACGATCGAGATCGACGACGACGTCTACGAGGCGTTACAGCTCCCCGAAGGGGAGCGCTCGCCTGCGATGAAGCGGGAGTTGGCGGTCTCGTTGTACGCTCGTGACGTTCTCTCGTTCGGGAAGGCGCGTGCACTGGCGGGCCTCTCGAAGCGGGAATTTCAGACTCTCCTCGGCGACCGCGATATTTCCCGGCACTACGGTGAGCGGGAGTTAGCAGAAGACCTCGAGTATGCCGAATAGTAAGCTCGTGGTCTCGGATACGTCCCCACTGCTGAATCTCGCGCTCATCGAACGGCTCGACCTCCTCCAGTCACAGTTCTCCGAAACCACGATTCCGCGCCAGGTATGGAGTGAACTCACCGACGGGGGGATGGATTAGAGGGACTTCGGGAGTTGCGTGACGACGAATTTCTGCGCTTAGTCGAGGTGGAGCGTTCGGACCTGTTCGTCGAAATCTTCCACGAACCCCTCCGCGAAGCCGGGTTCTGGATCTCCGACGACCTGTACGCACAAGTGCTCTCCGAGGCCGACGAGTAGTCGTTGCATCTCTTCCGGGCGGGAACTTCCGTGTGTTGAGCGGCCTGCTCCTCCTTCACTGTCCCTACTAGTAGATTGTCGGCCGGTAGTGTCGCGGGCGTACACTTTCGAACTACCGCAGATACGTCTCCAGTGAGTCTACGACGCGATCCACGAATTCGTCAGTAACTCGGCCCTGCCACGCGACGAGGTCTTCGCTCCGGGCGAGTGGATCGCCCACGGCGAGAGGAACGACTCTCATGGAACACCGCCCGTTTCCCAGACGTCCTCCCCGAGACGAAGCGAGTCGTCGTATTCCTTCGTCGAGATAGCGACCGCGACGTGTTGCTCGTCGGCGAACGGGTGGGAGCTGTTGTTCACGACGAGCCACGGTCGCTGGCGATCAGTGCCGAGTTTGAACGGGTCGGTACTCCTGACGACATCGCCGCGTTCCGGCTCCATCGATTACTCGCCCTCACTTGAATCCTGCTCGCTCGGATGCAGTTGGTCGGGGGCGACGGCGTCCCAGTCCCCCGAGTCGATTCCGCCGTCGGCTTCGTCGAGTCGTTCGCTCACGTCGTGGAGGTCGTAGGCGGCGGCGACCCGGTGTTCGTCTTCCGTGATCGCCCAGTACTGCCCTCGATGGCGGACGAGGTCACGCTCTTTCAATCGCGTGAGAGCGGTGCCAACCGTGTTCGGGTCCTCGCCGATGGCAGTAGCTATCTCCGACCGGGTGAACGCCGCGTCCCGGTGCATGTGTAGGTACGTAATCACCTGCTCGGGCACGCTCGGCCCCTCCGGCAATTCCCCCGATTCGAACTCGTCGATGCTCACGGGCATACTGTGAGATTGAAGTGCTGAC
Source organism: Halobacterium sp. CBA1132 (assembly GCF_001485535.1). NCBI lineage: Archaea > Methanobacteriati > Methanobacteriota > Halobacteria > Halobacteriales > Halobacteriaceae > Halobacterium > Halobacterium sp. CBA1132. The sequence goes on along the minus strand of NZ_BCMZ01000001.1, from coordinate 1,713,037 downwards.
GTAATGAATGTACTGCCGTACTTCAGTACGTATTCATTAGTAGATTGTCGCCCGGTAGTGTCTCGGACGCACACCTCGAAATTCCCCGGAGAGACGGCTCTTCGACCGCTCAGGTGTCGAGAAGTCGCCGGAATAGGATCTAAATGTACTCACGCATCGCTAAGTATAGCGAGTGCTGGTACCGGATCTGTACGGTTACTCTGAGGAGTCAAGTGCTCATGAATACCTCTTTGATAAAACCGACGAGGCGGGCGGAAACCTCTGAGTCTTGTCGCAGCAGAATCAACAGCCCGACGGTAAGAAGACCGATACCGACGACTATCGAACTCAAACCCTGCCATCCGAATCCGGTGAAGTAAGCTCCGATGAACAGTAGGCTAATTCCCCCGATGGAGAGGAGCACTGCGACTGTGAGCAGAAGGCACTCTCGCAATCGGCCACGGAGACTCATATAACTGCCAACTGTGTCGTGGACCATCTAATTTTGCCGGTCGGAAGTACTCGATACGCAGATTGACTTGCTGGCTATTTCACTGCCACTCATGCCGGACTTTACTTTCACCGAGCCTACTAGTAGATTGTCGCCCGGTAGTGTCGCGGGCGTACATTTCGAGACCGAGAAGCGGTAGCGATGTAGAATCCGGTATCGAACTGTTGGCCGCTGATCACTCGTGGAGCCAGTCGTACCACTCGTCGAGATCGATAATTTCGTTCTCGATGCCTGACGTTCTGTACTGGTTGAACACTTCGTCCACGACTCGTGCAAGGCCTTCCGGATCCTCGTCGGGGCGGTTCTGATCGTAGTAGAGCAGGAGCCCGGCGTGGTCGGTCTCCCGGTGAAGCTCCTCGAAGTCTCGTGCGTTGTTCGTCATCAGCGCGACGCCGTGCTCGCCACACCACGCCAGTAACTCCGCGTCCTCGGTGAGTTCGCCGAACACGTCCTTCGCTTGCTCGACGTCGTAACCCCGTTCACTGAGCACGCGCTCGAACACTCGTCCGACGTGCTCGTCTAGGAGAATCCGCGTTCCCGTCACTGAATCGTTTCCTTCGGCTTCAGCGAGGACTCGTGAATCCGATCGAAGGCGGCCTCGTTTTCGCGCTCGAATTCACGCATCTCCTCGACGTGCGCGTAGTAGTACGCGAGTGCCTCGTAGACCTCGGAGAGAGAGACGTCGAGTTGGTCCGCGACGTGTGGTGGCGATCGGTCGCCGTCGAGAACTCCTGCCGCGACGTGTCGGACGCCGACTCTCGTCCCCTCTATTCGGGGTTCGCCCCCGAGGACGCCCTCGTCGCGGGTAATGGTCATACGAATCTGTTAGTCGCGTTCTCGTTTATATCTTTTCGGCAGTCACTCGTCGCTCACCGGATAGTTTCACCTCCACCGAGCCTACTGGTAGATTGTCGGCCGGTAGTGTCGTGGGCGCACATCTCGAAATTCCACGGAGCAACGCTGTTCTCGTCCGTGCAGTCGATTCGAGTGCGACGGAGTGCAGTGTGAGTGTGTGAACTGTGCTCTGCCGTTCCCTCCTTCGGCTACTACTGGTTAGCGGTGGGTGACTCGGCGTGACTAATTTGCCCCGAGGACTCCCGGATAGCGCTGCTTCAGAACCCAGCGGAGCGCGAGTCCACCCGGAAGACTGAGCAGGGACAGCGCGAAAAGCCACCAGTCCGCTTGGCCAGTTAGCACGAGGAAGAGCGCGAGGAACCCGAAGGCGATTCCGCCGGAAATCACCACGAGTAGTTGCCCGCCCTCGCTCTCGACTCTCAGGTCGCTCCCTGTCACGTATCTGGTAGCGGCCATCAGGAGGGTGATACCGAGGGCTGTCACTGCGGGCAACCCGAATACGGCACCCGGTGAGGTCGCAAAGCCGGTGGTTTGGTTGGCGACGACCGACCACGCGATGAGGCTCAGAGAGTACCACGCGACACCGCGCATGAGTTCTTCGCCCAGGACGTGATATGCCGACGCGTAGGCGGTGGTGTGGGTGAGGTATGCGCCCCCGAAGTAGAACAGGCCGAGCGGGCCCGCCCACCCCAAGAACAGGAGGGCGACGGAGCCAATCGGCCCGCCCACGACGGATGCGAGGACGGCGAGCGCGGTGGCGACCACGGACAGCACGACCCCGTACTTGTGGATAGCCTCGAACGTGGCCCCGTCCATACTTCACCTTGGGACGCTGCCATGTTAAATGTCGATTGCTCGCGCAGGGTTCATTCAGTGCGGCGTCAGAACCGAGGGGGCGATTGCACGCCGAGCGAGTCAGTAGTCGTCGTCTACGCGAGCGCAATCCCGGCATCGACGGCAGCACGGGGCAACGCGAGACCAGCGAGCGCGACTGCTGTCCGGTCGTCGTGTTCGTCGAGGTCGTCGGCCTGCTGCTCGCGGCAGTCGGCGCACTCGTGTAGCTCACCCCACAGATTTATCGGCGAAATACGCTTGTACTTCGACATGGGATTCGACGTCGAGGCGGTACGGGAGGACTTCCCGGTGCTCGACAGAGATGTCGGGGGAGAGTCGCTGGTGTACCTCGACAACGCGGCGACGACGCAGACACCCGAGTGCGTGTCGGCCGCCGCGAAAGCGTACTACGACGAGTACAACGCGAACGTCCACCGCGGCATCCACACGCTCAGCCACGAGGCGTCGGTCGCGTACGAGAACGCCCACGACCGCCTCGCGGAGTTCGTGGGCGCGGACGGCCGCGAAGAGATGGTGTTCACGAAGAACGCCACTGAGGCCGTGAACCTCGTCGCGTACGGGCTCGCTCACCGGCTCGGCCCAGGGGACGCCATCGTCACGACGGAGATGGAGCACCACGCGTCGCTGGTGACGTGGCAGCAGCTCGCGGAGCGCACGGGCGCCGACCTCCGGTACGTCGAGGTCGACGACGGCGGCCGTCTCGACATGGAGCACGCGAAAGCGGTCGTCGACGATGACGTCGAAATCGTCTCCGTCGCGCACGTCTCGAACGTTCTCGGCACCGTCAACCCTGTCCGAGAAATCGCTGAGTTGACACACGACGCCGGCGGCGTCGTGGTCGTCGACGGCGCTCAGTCCGTGCCCACGCGGCCCGTCGACGTCGACGAGTTGGGTGCTGACTTCCTCGCGTTCTCCGGGCACAAGATGGCTGGGCCGACCGGTATTGGCTGCCTGTACGGCCGCCGCGACCTCCTCGCGGACATGGAGCCGTTCCTCTACGGCGGCGAGATGATTCGCCACGTCACCTTCGACGAGGCGACGTGGAACGACCTCCCGTGGAAGTTCGAAGCCGGTACGCCGCCCATCGCGGAGGGCATCGCGCTCGCGGAGGCCGCCGACTACCTCGACGACCTCGGGATGGATGCGGTCCGCGACCACGAGAACGACCTCGCGCAGTACCTCCTCGGGGAACTCGCCGACCGCGAGCACGTGGAGACGTACGGCCCCCCGCCGGGCGTCGAACGCACCGGCCTCGTGGCGTTCAACGTCGACGGCGTCCACGGCCACGACCTCTCCGAACTGCTGGACGACGCGGGCATCGCGGTGCGCGCGGGCGACCACTGCACGCAGCCCCTCCACGACATTCTCGACGTCCCGGGGTCCGTTCGGGCGTCGTTCTACGCGTACAACACCCGCGACGACGTCGACGCTCTGCTGGACGCCATCGAGGACGCGCCCGCACGCCGCGACGAACTGCTCGCGTCGGCGCGCTACCACGACCGCGTCCGCGACCACTTCCAGCGCCAGCCGAACGCGGGCGGCCTCGACGACCCGACGTTCAGCAAGCACTCCGCGGAGACTAGCTGCGGCGACGACGGCGAGTTCCACGTCGACGTGGCCGACGACGGCACTATCGCGGAAATCGGGTTCGTGAGCGAGTCGTGTGCGGTCTCCAGCGCGGTCGCGAGTCTCCTCGCTGACGACCTCGAAGGCGAGCCAGTCGAAGCCATCACGAACCTGGCGGGGCGCGTCGAGGAACTGCTGGACGGCCAGTACCCGGATATGCGCGAGGAGTGTGTGCGCGGCCCCGAGGACGTCATCCGGGAGGGCGCGACCGAACACCTCGATGCGATGCGGGCGGACGGGGCCGGCGAGTAGCGCTTACTCCTCGTCGAGTTCGCGCTCGGCGTCCTCGATGGCCGCTTCGATGTCCGCGAGCATCGCGGTCTGTTGCTCGTGGGCGGCCGCGAGGCTCGCGGTCTCCTCGGCGACGTCGTCGACGACGGTCGCGATTTCCTCCGCGCTGGCGGCTTGGTCGTCGGTCGCGTTCGCGATTTCGTCCATCCCTTCGGCGGTCTCCCGGACGAGCGTCTCGATTTCGCGCTGGTTCTCCACGAGCGCTTCGGCGGCCTCGCGAGCGTCCGCGACGAGGTCCGTGGCGTCGGCGACGCTTTCGGCGGTCTCACGGCTGTCGGCTTTGATGTCGTCGACCAGCGCCTCGATTTCGCCGACCTCGGACTGGGACTGCTCGGCGAGTTCCTTGACTTCGTCGGCGACCACCGCGAACCCGTCGCCGTCCTCGCCGGCGCGCGCGGCCTCGATGTTCGCGTTGAGCGCCAGCAGGTTCGTCTGGTCGGCGATGTCGGTGATGACGTCGACAACGCGGTCGATTTCGTCGAGGCGGTCGCGGAGTTGCTCGGTGTTCCCCTCTACAGTTTCGGCGGTCTCGGCGAACGCGTCGATGGCGTCGAGCACGCGCTCGGCGGCCTCCCGCGACTCGCGGGCGCGCTCCATGGCTTCGTTGCTCTGCTGGCGGACCTCGTCGGTGCTGGCGGCGACCTCCTCGACGGTCGCGCTGAACGTCGACACTTCCCCGGAGACTTCGCCGAGGTCGTCGGCTTGGCCCTCGGCGAGGTCGTGTATTTCCTCGCTGGACTGCGCGACGTCCTCGCTGGCCTCCCGCAGTTCCTCGACGGCGACCTCGACTTCCTCCGAGAGCGTCTCTTGGACGCGCTCGACGCGCTCGCGCTGCTCGACCACGTCGGTCACGAGCGTCAACACTTCGACCGCGCCGACGACGTCGCCGTCGGATCGCTGCAGCGGCGTCGCGGACGCTTGCGCGTGCAACTGCTGGCCGCCCATCTCCGCGGAGCGAATCGTGTCCTCGCGCACCGCGCTGCCCGAACGCATCACGGCGTCCGCGAGCGTTTCGGTCTGCCCCTCGGTCCCGAACACGTCGATGGCGGGCACACCCACGGCTTCCTCGCGCGGGAGCCCGGTCATCTCCACGATGGCGTCGTTCCAGAGGACGATGTGTCCGTCGTCGTCGACGACGAACAGCGGCTCCGGGTAGTCCGCGAAGAACTGTTCGGTGAGCGGCTGCCACGCCGTGCCGTCGGCGTCGTCGACGAGTGTGCCCATGTTCATGCCCCTCTCTCGGAACAGCCGCCTGATAACGTCTCTGGTCCGTTCCAGCGCTGTACCCCCAGTGTGATAGTTCATACGTGTGCACTCCACACGGATGGAAACGCCTTTTCGCCGCCCGCGCCTACGGTGGGTATGGACTACGAAGCCGTCGCGGACCTCGGGCCGGACCGCCGCCGCGCGCTGTTCGAGCGCACGGCCGGCGTGGAGTCGGTCCGGTCGACGGTCCGGGACATTGTCGACCGCGTGCGAACGGAGGGCGACGTGGCGCTCCGAGAGTACGCCAGCGAGTTCGACGGCGTGGAACTCGGGAACGTGGACGTCACCGACGACGCCGAACGCGCCTACGAAGAACTCGACGACGAGACGCGGGACGCCATCGAGGCCGCCGCCGGGAACATCCGGGAGTTCCACGAGGCGCAGGTGCCCGAGGACTGGCGCCGCGAGTTCTCCGAGGGTCGCGAGCTCGGCCGGCGGTTCCGCCCCATCGAGCGCGTCGGCGTGTACGCGCCCGGCGGCACCGCGGCGTACCCGTCGTCGGTGCTGATGGGCGTGATTCCCGCGAAGGTCGCGGGCGTCGAACAGGTCGCGGTCGCGACGCCGCCCGCCGAGGAGATGAACCCCGTGACGCTGGCGGCGATGCACGTCGCTGGCGTGGACCGCGTGTACGCTGCGGGCGGCGCGCAGGCCGTCGCGGCGCTGGCGTACGGCACCGAAACCGTCGACCGCGTGCAGAAAATCGTCGGGCCGGGCAACAAGTTCGTCACCGCGGCGAAGGCCGAAGTCCGCGGTGACGTGGACATTGACTTCCTCGCCGGCCCCTCGGAGTTGCTCGCGCTCGCCGACGAGACCGCAGACCCCGGGTACGTCGCGGCGGACGCGCTCGCGCAGGCCGAACACGACCCCGAATCCAGCGTCGTCGCCGTCACCGACGACGAGGCGACCGCCGAAGCGGTCTGCGAGGAAATCGAGGCCCGCATCGGAGAGCACGAGCGCGCCGACACCATCCAAGAAGCGCTGGACAGCGACGCCAGCGGCGTGTTCGTCGCGCGCTCGATGAGCGAGGCCGTGCTGTTCGCCGAGGAGTACGCCGCCGAACACCTCTCGATTCAGGCCGCCGACGACGAGGCGCTGCTGGACCGAATCGACTCCGCCGGCTCGGTGTTCCTCGGGCCGTACGCGCCCGTCGCAGCGGGCGACTACGCGACCGGGACGAACCACGTGCTCCCGACGAACGGGAAGGCGAAGGTCGCTGGCGGCCTCTCCGTGGACACGTTCGTCCGGTCGACGACCGTCCAGCGCCTCGACGAGGACGCGCTCGCTGACCTCCGGGAGACCGTGACGACGCTGGCGGACGCCGAAGGGCTGGACGCCCACGCGGCGAGCGTGGACGCGCGCTTCGAGGACGACTAACCGAAAACCCCTCGGGGCTCGGACACGACGCGTCAGTCGATGCCCTCCCTCCGACGCCGCGGCTTCCTCGCCGCGTGTGCGGCCAGCGCCGCCGCGGGCTGTCTCGGCTCCCCGCCCGAGTACGACCCGGCGAGCGCCGACACCTGGCCGATGGACCGCTACGACCCCGGCGGCACGAACCACACTCCCTCGCCGGGGCCGCGAACCGACCCGAGCGTCGCGTGGCACCGCGACGTCCGCTCGCTGTTCGACGTGCCGACGCCGCTCGTGCGCGGCGACACCCTCTACCTCGGTACGTTCGACCGTTTCTCGGCGTTCGACGCGGCGACCGGCGAGCGCCGCTGGCAGCTCCGCGAGGACGGCCGCTGGCTCGACGGCGCGCTCGCGGCCGCGCCCGCGTACGGCGACGTGATGCCCGTCGTCGCCACGCAGAACGGGTACGCCGCGATAGCGCCGTCCGGCGGCCTCGACGTGTTCGGGTTCCGGCGCGCGTTCGAGACGCGCTGGCAGCGCACCGGCGTCGAGCCGGACCGCATCGACCGCCTGCTCGCGTTCTCCCGGAGTTCGGTTCCGCCGGTCGTCGCCGACGGGCGCGTCTACGTTGTCGCGACCGCCGACGAGTCCACCGTCGCCGCCATCGACGCGGCGACCGGCGAAACCGCGTGGTCGACGACCGTCCACCGCGCCACCGACGCGCGGGTCGCGGTCGCCGGCGGCCGCGTGTTCGTACCGACGTTCGGGGAAGGACTCGTCGCGCTCGACGCCTCGACCGGCGAGTACCGCTGGACGGCACCGGTCGTCGAAACCCACGTCTACCCGCCGACCGCGACCGGGAGCGTCGTCTACGCGCACGACCGCGAGTTCGTCTACGCGTTCGACGCCGCCAGTGGCGACGAACTGTGGCGCGGCAACCGCGAGGACGCCGCGCGACGGCTCACGGACACCCGTACCCCCCTGACGACCGACGGCGAGCGCGTGTACGCGGTCGGGAGCATTGACGACGGGACGGCAGTCGTCGCGCTCGACGCGGACACGGGCGATTTCCGGTGGGCGCACGCCGCGGGGACCGAGGAGGTGTCGCCGGTCGCCGCCGACGGCACGCTCTACGTCCCCGACGCCGACGGCGTGGTCGCGCTCGACGCCGCGTCCGGGGAACGGCGCTGGACCCGCGGCGACGGCCGCGTGGCCTCGCTGTCGGTCGTCGGGACGACCGCGTACGCAGCGACGACTGGCGGACGGCTGTACGCGCTGGAGGGGTCGGCGTGAGACAGCGTCTCCGCGCGCTCGCGCCGCTTGCCGCGCTCGGCGTCGTCGGCGCGGCCTTCGACGCGGTTCGCCGCCTCGACCCGGTTCCGGTGCGGGAACTCGGCGGCTTCTACGCGGGCGACCTCTCGGTTCGCTTGCTCGGCTTCCCGACCGGCGTCCACGCCGCGTCTCTCTGGCCGGGGACCGTGGTGGGCCTGCGGCCCGTCTTCGTGGTCGAACTGCTCGTCCTGTACGCCTGCCTGCACGCGGCGGCCGCGGTCGCGGCGGGCCGCGCGTTCGCGCACGCTCTCCCGGACGCCGACCCGCCGACAACGCGGACGTACGCTCGGCTGTTCGCCGTCTCCGCGGGCGCGGCTACCCTGCTCGGGCCGGTGACGTGGGTCGTCGAACTGGAGTTCCTGCTCGCCGTCCCGTACCTGCTCGTCGTCGGCCTCGGGGTGTTGCCCGTGCTGGTCGCGGTCCCGCCGGTCCTCGTCGCGGAGCGCGCGACGCTCCGCGAAGCCTACGGCCGCGCGAACGATGTCGTCGCGGGCCAGTACGTCCGCGTACTCGTCGGACTCGCCGTGGTCGGGTTGCTTGCGGACGCGCTCGTCTCCCTCCCCGCCGCCGGCGGGTTCCTCGGGACCGCGGGCGGCGCGGCGGCGTACGCGGAACTCGGGCGACGCGTCTACCGCGCGGACTGACGCGGGTCGCGGCGGCCCTGTCGGGTGGCACCACGCTTATGACTGCGGGACCCGAACGTATTCGACATGAGCGCGACCGTCGAGAACGGGGACGGAGACACGGTGGTCACCGCCACGGAGGCCGCGGCCGAGCAGGCCCGCGACCTCATGGAGGGCGAAGACATGGACGTCTCGGAGGCGGGCCTGCGGCTGTACGTCCAGCAGGGCGGCTGCGCGGGGCTCTCCTACGGGATGCGCTTCGAACCCGAACCCGAGCCCGAGGACCAGATCTTCGAGAGCAACGGTATCCGGCTGTTCGTCGACCAGTCGAGCCTGAACTACGTCGGCGGCAGCCGCCTCGACTTCGAGGGTGGCCTGCAGGGCGCCGGCTTCCACGTGCAGAACCCGAACGTCGAGAGTGAGTGCGGCTGCGGCGAGTCCTTCCGGACTTAGTCCTCGAGTTCGAACGCGATTTCTACTTCGACCTGGTACTGGCGCCCCTCGACGCCCGCTATTTCGACGCCTTGTTCGATAACTTCCGCCCACTTGACGTTGTTCAGCGTGTCCTCCGCGCGGTCGATTGCGTCGTCGGCGGCTTCGTCGAAGCTCTCCTCGCTCGTACCGATGAGTCGAATCTTCTTGAACACCATCACGTCGTGGTTTCCCGGCGAACCGCATAAAGCTACCCGCCGGCTACAGGTGCGCAGTCACTCGCGCGCGGCGTCCTCGATGTTCGCGCGAACGGCGTCGGTGACGGCACCGAGGTACGCAGTCCCCCAGAGGCCGACGACGACCGCGCCGACGGTGTTGAACGCGAGGTCGAGTGTGACATCGTCGACGCCGTAGATGGTGAGGACGGGCGCGCCGACGGCGCCCCCGAGCGTCCACGCCGCGTACTCCAGCAGCTCCCAAAGGACGCCCAGTGCCATCACGAACAGGACGACGAACACGAACGTGAGCTTCGGCGGGAACGCGACGTCGTCGTGGTGTTCGTCGAGCGCGCGAACAGTGGCGTAGCCGGCCGCGGCGACCACCGTCGAGGAGAGGAAGTGCGTGAGGTGGTCCCACCAAATCGGCGGTCTCGGGCCGTAGAACTGGTCGGTGAGGCCGGGGACGCCGAGCGTGCCGAGCACGTGCAGGAACACCGCCGTCGTAATCCACAGCGTGAGGCCGGCGTCCATCGGGATGCTGTAGTCGCGTTCGAGCACCGCAGGGAGGTGCGTGACCGCGAGCGCGGCGGCGGCGTTGACGATGACGGCGACGTTCCACGAGAGGACGCCGACGGCCACGAACGACGCGAGCGCGAACTGCATGACGCGGTTCGCCTGTCGCTGGCGGCGCTCGGAGATACCGAGTCGGTCGCGGAGCTTCACTCCGCGACCCCCTCCAGTTCCTCGGGGAGTCGGAGGCTGGCGTCCGCGCGCCGCCGGAAGTACCAGACGAACACCGCTGCCGCGAGCACGCCGGCGACGGTCGCCGCGGCGAAGTCCTGCACGAGCGCGGTCACGGCGGCGTGCTCCTCTGCGGGCGTCAGCGGCGGCGTCGGGAGGACGAACGTGGTGCCGAGCGCGAGGTCCGAGAGCCACCCGAGCACGGCGAGAAAGCCCGCTGTCGCCATCGTCGCGACGACGACGAAGACGACCGAGAACCAGTTCGCGAATCGGACGCGCGTGAACACGTCGAGTTCGACGGCGACGACGAGCGCGAGCGCGGCGACGCCGACGTAGGTCGCGACGTCGCTGGTCAGCCCGGTGGCCGAGAGCGCGCGCCCGACGACGGGGAGTGCGGCGAGCGCCAGGACTTCCCACGGGAGCATCGCGCGGACGTTCCCGAACGCGACCGGCGGGATGACGGCGACTCCGGCGGCGAGGAGCGCGAACGCTGCCCAGACGGGGTCAGTGAGCGCGCTCTCGGCTGCGGACGCGACGACGACGGCGACGAGCAGCCACGACAGCGCGGCGTTCGAGCGTTCGGAGCGAACGAGCGAAGCGAGGTGTGAGTCGCGGGCCACGGCCGCCTATTCGGGCGCCTGCTTAACAAGTGCTGAGGCCGCCGCACCGCGTCACGCGAGACCCGTCGTGTACGCGACAGCGTACGCGGCCCCCCCGAGCGTCACCGCGGTCAATCCGGTGACGAGCGCGGTGGGAAGCGACGGCCGCGCCAGCGAGCGCTGGCCGAGTCTCGGGGCCGGGACGGCGCCGACGAAGCCGACGGCGACGACGCTGAACACGAACTGGTAGGAGGCGTCGATTGTCGGCGGCGGCAACACGAGCACGGCGAGGGCGTACGCCGTACCGAACGCCGCCCGCGGGTTCACGTGGTCGGTGAAGCGGCGGCCGGTCAACCGGAGCGCGGCGACGACGCCCAGCCAGATGGCGAACAGTTCGACGCCGAACGCGCCGAGCAGGTGGAGGGTGGGGTCCGCGGAGAGCGCGACGCGGCCGTCGAAGACGGTGACGCCGAGCGGGTAGAGCAGCTCCGGCGGCTTCCCGGTGAACAGGTCGCCGAACGGGTGGCTGACGAGGCCGACGAGCGCGGCCGCGAACAGGCTCGCGCCGCGGACGCGGTACGCGTGGGCGGCGCGCGCGACGAGCCAGCCGCCGGCCGCGAACAGGCCGACGATGACGGCGGGGAGCGGGCCGGACACAGCGACGACGACGGCGACGAGCGCGGCGAGCGCCGTCGCGGCAATCCGGCGGTGCGTGGGCGCGAGCGCGAACGCAGCGGCGGCGGGCACGGCGACGACCAGCGAGTGCGTGACCGCGCGGTGGACGACCGTCGACGCGCCCCAGAACGACTGGGCGAGCGCCATCGGACTCGTCGGGTCGACGGCGACGAGGCCGACGAGGGCGTACGCCATGTCGACGTCGGGGACGGCGGCGAACAGGCCGGCGGCCACGCCGAGGGCGAGCGCGCGCTCACGGGACGCCCCCAGACCGGCCGCAGCGAGCGCGACGACGCCGAACGCGAACGTCGCGTGCCCTACGAACATACCCTGAGTACTCTACGAAGCGGGATAAACTCGCGGGTGCCCCGCTAGCACGGCGCGTTCGGGCTTCACTCGGCTTTCTTCGTCCACTTCTTCTCGACGTCGGCGTTCGCGCGAACGACCGTGTCCTCGCCCACCCGGAAGCGCGTCTTCCGGAGTTCGATGGCGGTGACAGTCCCCGTCACGTCGCCGGCGACCACGGTGTCGCCGGGGTTGAAGTCGGGGTCGCGGAGGAGGTAGATGCCGGCGACGGCGTCCGCGAGCATCCCCGAGAGCGCGTACGAGACGCCGAGCGCGAGGAAGCCCGACGCGGTGCCGAGCGCGGCCGCGATTTCGGGGAGACCGACCGCCGACAGGAACCCCAGCAGCGCGCCGAACCACAACACGACGGCGGCGAGCGTCCCGCCGAGTTGGACGTAAATCGGTTGGTCGGCGTAGACGCGCCGCAGGACGATTCGGACGGCGGCGACGACGACGCGAATCAGAACCGCGGCGAGCACGAGGAAGACGAGGCCGGTGAGCACGCGCGGAATCGCGGCGGCGACGTTCCCGACGAACTCGTCGACGGTGCTGTTCAGAAGCTCGGAGAGCGACGACGGCGACTCGGTCTGCATACCGACTCATCACGCTCCGGCCACGTAACTTCTGTCGCCGGTGCCGATTCCCGAAGCTTCTTGCTGGCGCCCGTCTCCGAATCCCACATGACGGACGCGCCAGACGTCGGTGAACTGAATCCGCCGCAGCGAACGCTGATGGGGCCGGGGCCGAGCCCGGTCCACCCGCGCGTACTGAAGGCGATGAGTACGCCGCTGGTGGGGCACCTCGACCCGTCGTTCGTGGAGATGATGGACGAGACGCAGGCGCTGTTGCGGTACGCGTTCCGCACGGACAACGAGTGGACGATTCCCGTCTCGGGCACCGGTTCCGCCGCGATGGAGGCCGCCATCGGCAATCTCACGGAGCCCGGGGACACGTTCCTCGCGCCGACGAACGGCTACTTCGGCGACCGGATGGCGGAGATGGCGCGGCGTGCGGGCGGTGACGTTGTGCGCGTGGACGCGCCGTGGGGCGAGCCGCTTCGGCCCGAGGACGTCGCGGACGCCTTCGACGAGCACCAGCCGGATGTCTTCGGGTTCGTGCACGCGGAGACGTCGACGGGCGCGAAGCAGACGAACGTCCCCGAACTCACGGACATCGCCCACGAGCACGACGCACTCGTCCTCGCGGACACCGTGACGAGCCTCGGCGGCGTCGAACTCCGCGTCGACGAGTGGGGCATCGACGCGGCGTACTCCGGCCCGCAGAAGTGCCTGTCGTGTCCGCCGGGCGCGAGCCCGCTGACGCTGAACGACGACGCGATGGACAAAGTACTCTCCCGCGACGAGGACCCGCGGTCGTGGTATCTGGACCTCTCGCTGCTGGAGGGCTACTGGGGCGACGAGCGCGCGTACCACCACACGGCGCCCGTCTCGAACGTGTACGCGCTCCGCGAGGCGCTGCGGCTGGTCGCCGAGGAGGGCATCGAGGCGCGCTGGGAGCGCCACGAGCGCGTCGCGGGCGCGCTGAAGGCCGGCGTCGAGGCGATGGGCCTCGGCCTCAACCCCGAGGACGACTACTGGCTGCCGAGCCTGAACGCCGTGCGCGTGCCCGAGGGCGTCGACGACGGCGACGTCATCGACTACGTGCTGGAGCACTACGACCTCGAAATCGCGTCCGGTCTCGGCGCGCTGGAGGGCGACGTGTTCCGCATCGGCTGTATGGGCCACGGCGCGCGCCCCGAGAACGTCACGCTCGTCGTCGCGGCGCTCGCTGACGCCTTCGACGCGCTCGGTGCGGACGTGGACGCGGCTGCCGGGCTGGCGGCGACGCGGGAAGCGCTGCGATAAGAGAACTGCGCCCCTAACTGACCGGCGGGGCGCGCGCTACTTCGTAGTCACCGTCCTCCTCGACGCCCATCACCGCCCACTCGTAGGGCGGGTCGAGCCGACGCAGCTGTCGTTCGAGCGCGTCGGTGTTCTCGGCCCACGTCACGAAACAGCGATAGCCGCTGTCGTGGTCGGCCTCGACTCGGTCTGTGACGGCTGTGACGCGTATCTCTTTCCAGTCGCGCGTCGCGGAGAACTCCGCGCCGTCTCCTGCGAGGCTGTACCCGAGGTCGTCGAATATCGACCGGGCCTGCTCGTCGGGAGGGGTGGTAACAGTCCCCATGCACTCGTACCGTGGACAGCCTACGTAATAAGCTTTCCTGCCGTTCCCGAATCCGGCGAGAATCGGGACGCGCGTACAGAAATCCCGGGGGAGGAAGTACGAGTTGGCGGTTCCGGCGCTACTCGTGGGCGGAGTCCCACTCGTCGGGCTTCGTGAAGTTCCCACAGCCGTTGCACTTGATGCGCCGCATCGAGTCCATCGCGACGTCGATGGACTCGCAGTTCGAACAGTAGTAGCCGTACCGCCGCTGTCGGTCCGCCGTGCGGTAGACGACGTAGAACGTGCCGTCTTGCCCGCGCTCGCCCTCGTCGTCGGCGACGTGCAGCGTGCCGTCGTCGGTCGTCACCGTGAACATACAGTCCCGTAGCCCGGTGGGCCATTTATCGCTGTCCGTCCCCCGTTGGCGGCGGAGACGCCGCTCACCGAAGCGCTCTTCCCCGCTGGCGGCCTCGATTCCGGTAATGGCGGCCCGGATTTTCCACTACTCTGATTTGGAGAACGTCTACGACTCGCCCGCGAACGCCGGTCGACTCGCGTCCGTGCTCCGCGACCGCGGCGCCGCGATTGCAGCGGGTTCGGGCGACAACACGGCGCCGGGCGTACTCTCGCTGGCGACCGAGGGACGGCAGGCGCTCGACTTCTACGACGCCGTCGACCCCGACGTGGAGACGTTCGGCAACCACGACTTCGACTACGGCGCCGACGTCACCGGCGACATCGTCGCGGCGTCCCCGCAGACGTGGGTGTCCGCGAACGTCTACCGGGACGGCGACCGCGTCGCCGGTGTCGACCCGTGGACGATTATCGAGGTCGACGGCACGCGCGTCGGGTTCGTCGGCGTCCTCGACGACGCCACCCCGTCGCTGAATCCGATGGCCAGCGACCTCACCGTCACCGACCCAATCGAAGCCACACGGGAGGCCAACGAGGAACTGCGGGACGCGGGCGTCGACTACGTGGTCGCGCTCTCGCACCTCGGCCGCGGGGACGAGGAACTCGCCGCTACGACGGACGTGGACGCGGTGCTCGGCGGCCACATTCCCGCCGAGCGCGTCGAACGCCTCGACGACACCCTGCTCACGCGCCCCGGCTCCGGCGGCGATGTGGTCCTCGAAGTCGACCTCGACGCCGGCGAAGTCACGCGCCACGTCGTCGCCGACGCGCCCGTCTACGAGCCGCTGGCGGAGCGCCTCCGCGAGCGCATGGCCGAGACCGGACTGAACGATACCGTCGGCCACGTCACTGAACCGATGGAGCGCACCGAGTCGACGCTGTTCCGCGGGGAGTCCCGCATCGGGAACTTCGTCGCGGACGCCTACCGCTGGGCGGCCGGCACGGACGTCGCGCTCCAGAACTCGGGCGGCGTCCGCGACGGCCCCGAACTTGCCGGCGACGTCACCGTCGCGGACCTCGTCAGCGTCGTGCCCTTCGAGGAGTCCGTCTCTGTCGCTGAGCTGTCGGGCGCGGAACTGCTGGACGTGTTCCGCGGGGCGAAAGGCGGGTCGCTGGGGTTCGCGGAACCCGACTGGTGGCACGCGCACGTCTCCGGCGCGGAACTCACGTGGGACGAGACCACCGACGAACTGCTGGAGGTCCGCGTCGCCGGCGAGCCGGTCGACCCCGGCGCGACGTACACGCTCGCGACCACGGACTACCTCTTCTACACGGACGACGAGTTCCCGGCGCTCGACGAAGCCCACCGCGTCGACCGCCTCGACGTCCAACACGAAGTGCTCGCCGACTACGCCCGCGAGCGCGGCATCGACCCCGAAATCGAGGGCCGCGTGACGATGCACGCCGACGACTGACCGAACCGATAAGGGGTTGGTCGCCGTCGTCCCGGTATGGTAGACGCCGATGCGGCACCATCCCCGGGCCGCAACACCCCCGAGTTCGAGTTCACACACGACACCGAACCCAGCGACGCGCTCGTCTGCGGGTTCTCGGAGTTCGGGCTGGCGGGCCTGACGGCCGCGGACTTCCTCGTCGACCACCTCGAACTCCAGCAGACGGGCCACGTCGCCGTCGATGGCCTCCCCGCGATTACGCCGTTCGAGAACGGCACGCCCCGCCACCACACGCGGTTCTTCTCCGGGCCGGACGTCGACATCACCGTGCTCGTCGGTGAACTGTTCGTTCCGGTCTCGGTCTCCGCGGCGTTCAGCGACGCGCTCGCGGCGTGGCTCGACGGCAACGACATCGAGGAAACCGCGGTGCTGTCCGGCGTCCCGGTCGCGCACGGCCCGGACGAACACAAGACGTTCTACATCGCGACCGACGACTACCGCGAGGTGCGGCTCGCGGACACCGACGTCCCGCCGATGGGCAACGGCTTCCTCGACGGCCTCAAAGCAGAGTTGCTCGCGCAGGGCATCGGCAGCGACCGCCGCGCGTGCGTGTTCTCGACGCCGGTCCACGCGCAGGCGCCGGACGTGGAGGCCGCGATTCGGCTCGTCGACGCCGTCAGCGATGTCTACGACCTCGACGTCGATACCGGCCCGCTGGAGGCGTTCGCGGCGGAAGTCGCCCAGCACTACGCCGAACTCGGCGAGCGCGTCGAGCGCGCTGCCGAAGAGGAGCGCGCCGACGACCGCATGTTCATGTAGCGCGCCGGGACCCGCCGCCGACCGCAGGCTAAAAGACCGGGGTCACCGTGGATGACGGTATGAGCGACGAGGACCTCCGCGAGACGGTCGAACGAGTCGGCGCGGGGTTCGACCTCGGCGAGTACGAAATCGAGGCGTACCTCACGGTGCTACAGCACGGCGAACTCACGGCCAGCGAGATCGCCGACCGCACCGAAATCCCCCAGCCGCGGGTGTACGACACGGTTCGGAGCCTCGGCGACCGCGGACTCGTCGAACTACGCGAGTCCCGGCCGATGAAGGTCGTCGCCATCGACCCCGAAGAGGCGTTCGCGGACCTCCAGACGAACTTCACGGAGATGGTGGCGTCACTCGAAGAAGCGTACACGACGCCCGCCCGCGACACCGAGGCGGTGTCGCTGGTGAAATCCCGGTCGACGATTCTGCGGTACTTCGGCGACGTCATCGACAGCGCGGAGTTCGAACTCGTCTGTTCGCTGACGCCGGCGCTGCTGGAGCGATTCGCGGACGACCTCGCGGCCGCCCGCGAGCGCGGCGTCAGCGTCGACCTCGTCGTCGCGCCGGTCCGCGACGCGCCCGACCCCGAAGAGTACGACTACGGCGAGGTCGCCACCACCGCGCGCGGCCGCCGCGGCGTCACCACGCCCGTCGTCGCCGTCGCAGACGGCCAGTACTCCGTGTACGCGACGCAGGGCGCGGTCCGCGACGACCCCGAGAAGTACGGCGTCATCTTCAACCGCTCGGCGCTGGGCTTCCTCGTCTCCGGGTTCTTCGGCACCGTCATCTGGTCGACCGCCAACGACGTGCTCTACACGGGCGAAGCCGCCGACGTCGACCTCCCGCGGACGTACGCCTCGATTCGGCGCTGCGTGAAAGACCTCCGGACGCTCGACGGCGACGTGTACGCGACCGTCCGCGGCCGCGACGTGCTCTCCGGCGACGCGCGCACGGACCGCGGCCGCGTCGTCGAGACGAAATTCGAGGAGACCGAGGAAGTCGCGACGCTCGTCCTCGAAACCGACGCGGGCCGCGTCGACGTCGGCGGCCGCGTCGCCGCCTACGAGGACGTCGAAGCCCACGAGATCTCGCTCGCCCGCGACAACCCGCCCCGAAAGTAGCGTTCTCGTGCTCTTGTACGACCGCTGAACGCGCTCAGAACTCGCGGACGCCCTCGTCGGTCACGACCGAATCCAGCAGCCGCGTCGGCGTCGCGTCGTACGCCGGGTTCTTCACCTCGAAGCCCTCCGGCGGTTCGCGGATGACCTCGCTTGCGTCCCGGAAGTCGTTCTCGAAGCGGAACCCGTCGTCGACGAGTTTCGCGCTCGACCCCGCGACGGTCACCGGCGTTCCCACGTCGTCGGCGGCCGCGGCCAGCGGGTACGTGCCGACCCGGTTGTAGTACGTGTCCCCGACGATGCAGTCCATCCCGAGCAGTACGCGGTCGCACTCCCCGAGGTAGTAGCCCGACGCCCCGTCCACGATGAGCGTCGGTTCGATGCGGTCGATGGCCGCCAGCGTGCGCGCGGTCTTCCGACCGAGGTGGCGGGGTCGGGCCTCCGTCACGTACACGTCGAGGTGCTTGCCGTCCTGCGCGGCGGTCTCCAGCGCCTCCAGCACCGTCGACGAGTAGTCGTGGGTCAACACCGTCTGCCCGTCCTCCACGCGGTCGGCCAGCGTCGCCGCCGCTTCGTGTTTCGCCTCCTCGACGTCGGCCACCACGTCGTCGATTGCCGCCGCAGTCACCTCCTTGGCCTCCACGACTGACGCCGCCTCCGCGTCCCGCACGCGCTCAACGATGTCGCGCTGCGTCGTCACCAACGACGCGTGCGACGGGTTCGCGCGCCGGAGCGCGTTGCTGTTCCGCTCCAGCGCCCGCACGTACTCCTCGACGGTCGGGTAGTCATTGTCGATGAGGTCCGCGAGCGCGCGAGCGGCTTTCACGGCGACGACCGAGGAGGAGTGCGTCCGCATCTCGCGAATCTCCTCGGCAGTCTCGTCTATCATGTCTGGTGCATCCGCCGATTCGGGCAAAGGTCTTCCGGAGTCAGCCACTCGTGAGCCCTCCTCCCTCGCGAGCGCCGTACCGCGCTCGCTCGGTCGTCGCCCTCACAGTCCACCAGGACACTGGCTCGTCAGATGACAGCCGATGTCGAATCTTCGGCCGGCTACCTCATCGCCGAGCCGGCAGCGCGTCAGTCGTTCCGCATGGTCGCGTAGCCGGCGTACGCGAGCAGACTGCTGCCCACGGCGAGCGCGCCGAGTCGCGTGAGGATGTCAGTTGCCGACGGGCCGGGGTCTCTATGGAACGGGTGCGTGAGGTACAGCGTGCCGTCGTACTCGACGACGTACGCGCTCGTGACGGCCTCCGAGCTCTCGTTCACCTGCGTCGCCCACGGGTCGGGCGCGTCCGCGAGTCGACGGGTCGCGCTTCCGTTCGGCGCCGCCGCGTCGAAGAACGACTGCGCGTCCGGCGACATGGACTCGTAAGTCTGTTCGGCCCTGTAGTTCCGGTCTGTCGGCGCTGGGTCGATTTCGAGATGCACCTGCTCGCCCGGGTCCGGTGGCGGACTCGCGAGCGGGTACGCGAACAGCGATACGCCGAGGAGGACGGCGAGGAGGACGCGGGGGGACGGGCGCATAGTCGTCGGTGCTCCGCCCACGGGCTTATCGGTTTTGGTGTCCGTGAGATGTCACGTTTCGCGGGCGATTTACGACTGCACACCCAATTCCGGCGCATGGTCGCCGTCTCGTACTACTGCCCGCGCTGTGGCGCCGTCGCCGAGTTGGACCGCGACCCCTACCTCGCCGACAAGTCCGTGACGCCGTTCCCGCTGGAAGGGTGGACGTACGTCTCGCCCGCGGACGAGAGCGCGGAACGTAGTTCCGCGGAATCCGCGAGCGGTGACAAACCGCGAGCGTACGAAGGCGAGGACGCTGACGGCGTGAAGTTTGTCTGCGGTGCGGACGCCGCGGCGTGGTCACATCCACCCGAGTCAGACGCGGACGGCGAGCCGGGCTGCGGGGAGCCGTTCTACCTGAACTTCGTGCGCTACGAGAACGGCGAGGAAGTGAGCGGTCAGCCCGAGTCAGAGTACGTACAGTTGGCGGAGGGCACGGCGCCGAGCGGCCCGCAGGGGCCGAACGGACCCGGGTTCTCGCGGTAACTACCCCTTGATGTTCGCGATGGGGAACGTGCGCACGACGAGGTCCCCGATGTCGAGGGCGTCGGAGACGCCGACCACCTCGTCGACGTCCTTGTAGACGCCGGGCGCCTCCTCTGCGATGGTCTCCCCGGAGGCGGCTTTCACGTGGATTTCGTTCTGCTCGTGGAGGTCCGCCTGCACCTCGCCGCCGCCGTACTCGCGCTTGGCCTGCGTCCGGCTCATCAGGCGGCCGGCGCCGTGCGCTGTCGACCCGAACGACCGTGTCATCGACTTGTCCCCGCCCTTCAGAATGTAGCTGCCGGCGCCCATGCTGCCCGGGATGATGATGGGCTGGCCGACGTTCCGGTACGCTTTCGGCACCTCGGGGTGGCCCGCGGGGAACGCGCGCGTCGCGCCCTTCCGGTGGACGTAGAGGTCGCGCTCGACGCGGCCGCCGTCGCCGTCGAGGCTGTAGCCGTCCTCGGTGTCGGGGTCGGCGGCTTCGCCGCCTCCCAGTCGTCGAGCCTCCGGCTCGACGTAGACGTCGTGAGACTCCTTCTTCGCGATGTTGTGCGCGACATCGTACAGGAGGTCCATCTCCAGGGCCTCCCAGGAAGTGTCGAAGACGTCCGCGAACGTCTCCCGGACGGCGTGCGTGATGAGTTGGCGGTTCACCCACGCGAAGTTGATGGCGGCGCACATCGCGCCGTAGTAGTCGTCGGCGAGTTCGGAGCCCGCGGGCGCCGCCGCGAGGTCCTTGTCCGGGAGGTCGTCGGTGAAGTCCGGGTACTCCTGCTCGATGCGCCGGAGGTAGTCCGAGCAGACCTGGTGGCCGAGCCCGCGGGAGCCGCAGTGAATCAGGACGACGACCTGGTTCTCGTCGAGGCCGAACGCGTCGGCCGTGTCGTCGTCGTAGATGTCGGTGACGCGCTGGACTTCGAGGAAGTGGTTGCCCGAGCCCAGCGACCCCATCTGGTTGGCGCCGCGGTCCTTGGCCTTCTTCGAGACGGCCGAGAGGTCGGCGTCCGGGCGCCGGCCCTCGTCCTCGCAGTGCCGGAGGTCGTCGCGGACGGCGTACCCCTCCTCGACGCACCAGTCGACGCCGCGTTCGAGCGCGGCTTCGAGGTCCGTGTGGGAGACATCGTGGACGCCGCCGCCGCCGAGTCCGCAGGGAACGGCGTCGAACAGCGCGTCCACGAGCTCCTCCTCGCGGCCGCGGATGTCCTCGTACGTGAGGTTCGTCTTCACCATCCGGACGCCGCAGTTCGAGACGACAAATCCGTTCGCGACGAACGCATGTGCGTCGTGTGTCACGCCAATGTCGTAGACTGTTTTCTCGCCCTGCTCGGTGATGTCGGCAATCTCGACGGGGACGGTGAAGTCGTTCCGAACCGGCGTCGACTCGCAGAACTCCTCGAATCCAGGGAAGTCCGCCGGTGGCCGCGGTCGACCGTCGCGTTGGTCGTAGAGGCTGCGCTCGATGAATCGCTCGTTGACTTCATCGAACGCCGCTTTCACCTCGCTCGTGCTCGTACCGCCGTCCGCCATCGCTCGTGCTTCGGATGCGATTCGTGCGCGGCGCTGCACGGCGGTCTCTTTGCGTTTCAGGTACGTCGCTGCGAGGGCGGCCCGGCGTCGTTTTTCTCGGTTGTACCGATATCCGACGGTGGTAAAGAACCGAATTAGATTCCGTTCGGCGGTCTTGATACCGAACCGGAATCGAACCGTTTCACCCGCCGTGCTCTCGCCGCGTTCGACGACTTCCAGGTTGTTCGTCTTGATGCCGAGGTCGTTCAGATGTCGCATCAGGTCTCGCATGAACTGCTCGCCCGCTTGCTCGTGTTTCACGAGCCGATTGTGCGACACTGCCGGGGCGTAGAGGTTCGTTCGCGCGACGCTGTCCGGGGCGCTCATCTCCGCGCCGAAGAACGCCGAGAGGTACAGCGCCTTCTGCCAGTCCGCGAGACGGTCGAGGTAGTCGGGTACAGTGAACGACGAGTCGGTCTTCCGTCCGTCGGGAGCGCCGAGACGGATCAGCAACTGCTTGAACGCGTTCGACGTGGATCGAGTGCTGTACTCGGTTCGTTCGAAGGAGTTCCCTCGAACCTCGTGCTCGCGTTCGCGTTCGTAGATTTTCGACGGCTTGAATCCGACCGCTTCGATGTCGTCACGAATCGTCTCCAGGTCTTCGGGATCGCCGTAGAACCACGACCGCTCTCTGTTGAACGCTCCGTCGCCGGTGTGGAAGCCGACGAGCTTCAAGAGATGGTTGAACGCTTTGTCGGTGGATTTCAACGGGAGGATATCACGCTCTTTCAGTACACTGACGAGCTGCGGGTCTTCGTCCTCGAAGTCAGATTCGTCGAGCACGACGAACTCGGGCGGTCGTTTGTCGGAGAGCCCCTCGAACGGTGAGACGAACACCTGGTCTCCGGGCTCGAGGTCGCGGAGCGGTCTCATCCCGTCAGGAGTCCGGAATTCGTGGTCTGCCGTCGATTCGAGACGGTCTCCGACCGCCGTCCGAATCTCGTGAACGGTCCGACTCCGCGTCTCTGTCGCGAGACGAACCTCGGAGTCGTATTCGTCGTCCGTTGCTGGAACGACTGCTTCGCTGCCCTCGAAGTCGTCGAGGAACTCGCGGATGGGCTTCGTTCGCCCGAAGGGCAGACGTACTTCGCTGTCCCCCGCGATGCAGTTGATGTCGAATCCCACGGCCCCGGGTGAGATGTAGCCGTCCTCGGCGTCGAAGGCGGCGACGCCGCCGACCGGGAAGCCGTAGCCCTGGTGGCCGTCGGGCATGCAGAGCGCGGGCGCGACCACGCCCGGCATGCAGGCGACGTTCCGGAGTTGCTCGAGGGTCTTGTCGTTCTGGATGTCTTCGAGCAGCGTCTCGTTGGCGAAGATGCGCGCGGGCACCCGCATCTCGTCGTCGCGTTCGAGTTCCCAGACGTCGTCCTCGACTTCTCGGAGCGTGACGCCGTCGGCGTCGAACGTGTTCATACTCGGCGATGGGCGCGGAGCCCGGGAATACGTTTCGTCTGGGCGCTACTCCGTCGACGCGGCCAGCGGCGAGTACTCGCGGACTGCGGCGAGCCGTTCGTCCAGCGAGAGCGGGCCGGCGCCCGTGACGAACAGCGCCGACGACAGCCCGAAGAGCGTGATGTGCGCGAGCACGGGGTCGTCGGGCAGGCCGAACAGCGTCGTCGTCAACACGACGAACGCGACGGCGGCGGTCGCACGAGTGAACAGGCCGACGAACAGGAGCACGCCGACCGCGAGTTCGGTGAGGCCGGCACCCATCACCCACAGCCCGGGGTCGACCGGGACGACCGACGTGAGGCTGTACTTCTCGACGACGGCCAGCGCCATCCCGGGGTTCGCGAGCTTCTCCCAGAACCCAAGCAGCGCGAAGTTGAATCCGACGCCGAGTCGGAGCGCGGTCGGTGCGTACTGCTCGTAGGGGCCGACGACGTCGTTGAACTTCGCGACCAACGGGTGCAGCGGGTCGAAGCGGCCGTAGATGCTCCCCCTCGCCCCCGCGACCTGCTGAAGGAGGTGGTCGGCGCTCGGCTTCCCCGAACCCAGCAGGAGGATGCCGAGGAACCCGCCGACGTACTCGCTGGCGAGCACGAGTTCGGGACGGACCGCCAGCCCCGCCAAGTACGCCAGCAGGCCGACGAGCGCGACTGCGCGGGTCGCCAGCCCGAACAGGAGGCAGAATCCGAGCAGGACTTGGAAGATGCGCGTCGGCGCGACGACGGACGGCGAGAAGAAGTAGCCCGCGAACCCCGCGCCGACCAGCGGCAGGCCGACCGCGAGGCGGAGCATCCACGGCAGGAACACGTGGTAGTCTTCGAGCGTACCCCTGAGCGCGCGAACGTCCGCGGCCGCCGGCTGGAACTTGAGGTACGCGACGACGCCGGCGAGGACGCCGAACGCACCGCCGAACAGGAGCACGGCGTTCAGTGGGTTCGACAGCACCTCAACGACGAACTCCATCGCGCGGACCGTCGGCGCGCCGTCGACGACGTAGTCGACGTGACCAAGCCCTGTGCCCGTGAACATACCCCGTCAACGGACCGCGAACGCAAAAAAGTCGGGCAGGCGCGGTGTCAGACGTCGAAGACGACGTACGCGTGCCACCCGCTGCCGGACCCGCCCTCCGACGACCCGTCGTGCCGCTCGGAGAGGTCCATCTCGGAGTACGTGACGGCTTTCAGGTCGCGGGCGTGGACCTCGTTCAACGGGACGGCGCGCGCGCTCGCCTCGACGACCCACTCGCCGGCTTCCTCGCGGACCGTCGCGTCGTGGTCGACGGGGAGGATGTTCCGGACGTCGCGCTCGTAGATGAGGCGGTCGAGGTAGTCGAACAGCAGCGCCTCCCGGCTCTCGGCGCGCTCCTCGAACGTGAACCGGCTCCCCGACGCTGGCGTCGCCTCGGTCATCGCGGCGGCCATGCCGTCTGCGACCGCCGCGAACACGCCACCGAGACTGTCGGCAGTCGCTTCCACAGCGATGTCGGCGGTGTGTTCTCTGAGGTCGTAGCTCATTGTCCGTCCTCGGGCGGTTTGTTCGGCGAGATTTCCTCGCCGGTCAGGCGTTCGAGGCGCTCCTGAGAGAGCCCGTCAGTAGCGCCGTTGTCGGAGGACACCGCGACGCCCATCGTCACCACCGCGCGCATCCCCTCCTCGACGCTCATGTCGACGTCCATCACGCGGTCCGCGGGGACGTGCGTGAGGTGGCCGCCCATCACGGGGTTCGGCGCCAGCGGCAAGAACAGCGTCAGCATCTCCTCGTGGCCGGCGGCGTCCTCGACGACGGTCGGCGTCTCCGTCGTCAGGAAGCCGAGCGTGTACGCGTCCTGGTGGGGAAACTCCACGAGTTTCACGGACTGGAAGTTGTCCGCGTCGCTGTCGACCATCACGTCGCTCATCTGCCGGAAACTCTTGTAGACGGCGCCCACGCCCGGGATGCGTTCGAGCACCGCGTCGAAGTACGCGAGCACGCGCTCCCCGGAGCGGAACGACGCTGCGAAGCCGACGAGCAGCGTGATTGCGACGACCACGAGCACGCCGACGATGTCGACGATAGCCTCGGAGGCGTTCGGCGCGACGTTGGTGCTCGCGAGCACCTGCGCGAGCGGGTCGAGGAGGTCCTCGACCACGCCGACGGCGATAGACAGCACGTACAGCGTCACGAGCAACGGGACGACCACCGTGACGCCCGTGACTGCGGCTTCACGGACGCGGTCGTACGCGGACTCGCTGGCTCGCTGCATCGTCTCGCCGTCGGGACGGCTTCCCCCTAGCATCGTTTGCAGGCACGCCGAGGACGCGTGAAAGCGTTACGGCGTCGGGCGACGGTGGAATTATATTCACTGGCCTGCTACCCCCTCTCAGTGAGCGTCACAGTCGACGAGCGCGTGGTCCCACCGGGGAGCGACGAGTACCTCGACGAAGCGTGGGACCTCAAGGAGCGAATCCGCGACGACGAGGACCTCCTCAAGCAGCGACGCGGGTTCTTCGCGAACGCGTACCGACGCTCGACGGTCTACTGCTTCCTCGACGGCGACGACGTGGTCGGCTTCGCGGCGGCGCGCTCGGACGGCTACATTCTGTTTCTGGCTGTCGACCCCGACTACCGCGGCGAGGGCTACGGCGAGCGCCTCGTCGCGCGCGTCACCGAGGACGCCGGAAAGGCGTCGTGTCACGCCCGACAGAGCAACGAGAGCGCCGTGTCCTTCTACGAACACCTCGGCTTCAGCGTCGAACGCGACATCGACAACTACTACGAGGACGGCGAGGGCGCCTACTACCTCCGGCTCGGCGACCGCGCCCGGATTCGGGACCGGATTTCCGAACTGCTGCGTGGACGGTAGTTCTCGCGTCTGGCTGTGTAGTCCGCTTTTCGCGTAGCTACGGCTTCGACAGCGATGTCGAAGTCTCCTCGAAAGCCCCGGTGCTGTCGCGGTCGCTCGCGAACATATCCGCTCGCTACGCTCGCAGATAGTGGTCCGCGAGACGACCAGGCAAGCGCGACAGCACCGCCCCTTTCAGTCCACCCGTTGCCGGTTGGTCAGCCGGTAATTGGGCGGATTGAAAGGGGCGAGGCTCGCGTGGCGGCTTCGCCGCCACGGTATGAGGCGGTCGGCAAAGCCGACCGCCAAGTAGACGAAGGCGCGCGACGCAAGCACCGCAGGCCGAAGGCCGAGGAGCACAGCGAGCGCGAGGCCGACCAACGGGAGGCCTCGAACTGCTCGAACGGGGAACGTAGTGACCCGTGAGAGCGCACCGAGTCTACAGTCTCGGGGCTTTCGGGGCGTCGAAAACAACGTCCGCTCTACGTCCTGCATCATCACACAGACGAGAGAGACGACACGCATTTACCCGCGGTCGGCGTACGCGTTTCCCGCTATGGAGGAACGGACCCGCGCGTATCTCCGGGGGCGCTTCGGCGACTTCTACCGCCGCTCGGAGGTACAGCTCCCGCCGCGCGCCGACGACCGCGAGTGGGGGTACATCCCGTGGACCTCGGGACCGGACACGACGATGGTCCGGCACAAGTCCACGCTCGACTTGGGGAACACGTCGGCGTTCCTCGAACGACAGCGACCCCGCCACGTCTACTTCTCGGCGGGGTTCTACGAGACGCCGGGCGCGTCGACGATGGAGCAGAAGAACTGGCTGGGCTCGGACTTGGTGTTCGACCTGGACGCCGACCACCTCCCGAGCGTGACGCTCGGCGAGGACACGTACGCGCAGATGCTCGCGAAGTGCAAGGACGCCCTCTACCGCCTGCTGGACTTCCTCGAACGCGACTTCGGGTTCGAGGACCTGACGGTGACGTTCTCCGGGGGTCGCGGCTACCACGTGCACGTCCGCGACGAGGGCGTCCACGACCTCGAACGCGAGCAGCGCCGGGAAATCGTCGACTACGTGCGCGGGAACGAACTCGAACTCGACTCGCTCGTGCGCGAGGAGACCGTCGAAGGACTCGGGCTGAAGAATCCGACGAACAAGCGCGTGCTCCCCGCCGACGGCGGCTGGGGGCGTCGGGTCACCGAGCGCCTCGGCGAGTTCGCCGACGACCTACTGGAGCGCGGCGAGGACGACGCCGTCGAGTACCTCTCGGAGATGGAGGGAATCGGCGAGAAGTCCGCGCGCGCCATCTACAACGCCGTCGCGAACAACACGGAGGCGGTCAAACGCGGGAACGTCGACGTGCATCCGGCATTCCTGAAGGTCGCGCGGAAGTACGTCGCGGAGACCGTCGAGGCCGAGAACGCGCCCATCGACGAACCCGTGACGACGGACACGAACCGCCTGATTCGACTGCCCGGGACGCTGCACGGCGGCAGCGGCTTCGAAGTCCAGCGACTCACCCGCGAGCAACTCGACGACTTCGACCCGCTGGTGGACGCCGTCCCGGAGACGTTCGTCGGCCACGACATCACCGTCGACGTCAAGGAGGAGCGCACGCTGGAGCTGCGCGGGGAAACGCTTACGGTGCGACCGGGCGTCGTCTCGGTCCCAGAGTACGCGGGCGTCTTCCTGATGGCCCGCGGCACCGCGGAGAAAGCCAAGCAATGAACCTCGAAGACTTACGGGCGGCCCAGACCCGCGAGCGCGCCACGGACGGCCTCCAGGAGCTTCGGGACTCGTTCTACGGCGATGTCGCTTCGTACATCGCGGACCTCAAGGACCGCCGAGAAGCCGCCGCGAACGCGGCTGACGACCCGTTCGGTGACCCCGAGGTGCAGGAGCTGACGGACAAAATCGAGACCGCCGAGCAGGTCGCGGAAGCCATCTACGAGCGCCGCATGGGCAAGCTCGTCAAGCAGGCGAGCCTCGCGGCCGCCGGGATGCCCGACGACGCCGACGGCCTCACCGAGGAGGAGCGCGCGCTCTACGGCGACCTCGTCGACCGCATCGAGTCCAACAAGAACCACGTCCTCGACGTCATCTCCGGGGACGCCGAACCGTCGAGCGCCGACCCGGACGACGCGGAGTCCGGCCCGCTCGGCGACGCGACCGACCGGACGCCGACGGATCCGACGCCCGAGCCCGACAGCGAACCCGCCGCGGACTCCTCGGCCGCGGCCGCGATGGGCGGCGGGCTGGACGACGCGGACGCGGAGCCGGCCCCCGAGCCGGACGCCGACGAGGCAGATTCCGAGACCGACCGCGTGCCCGCCGACCCCGAACCCCCCGAAGCCGTCGCCGAGGACCTCGAACGCGTCGCCGGCGACGAACGAGCGAGCGAGGACGCCGAAGCCGACGGGGACGTCGCGCGGACGAAGGTGCGCGTCACCGACGACGTCGGCGAGATTTTCGGCGTGGACGAGCGCCCGTACACGCTCGAAGCCGAGGACATCGTGACGCTGCCCGAGGAGAACGCGAAGCCGCTCGTCGAGAAGGATGCCGCCGAGAAGCTGGACTGACTGCGGTTCGGCGCTCACTGTCCGGCCACTCGACCGGAGTGCCGAAGCACGCACTGACTCGCGGGAGCGGCGACGTCCCCCGCCGCCGGCGGCTACCGCGGTCGTCGAATCGTCACTCCGGCTGGTACTGCTCGTCCGTGACCTGCTCTAGCCACTCGACGGCTTCGCCGTCCTGTTGCTCTTGAATCGCGATGTGGGTCATCGCTTTCTCCGGCGTCGCGCCGTGCCAGTGCTTCTCACCGGGCGGGAACCAGACGACGTCGCCCGCACGCACGCTCTCTGTCGGCCCGCCCTCGCGTTGGACGAGGCCGCAGCCGGAGGTCACGACGAGAGTCTGCCCGAGGGGGTGTGTGTGCCACGCGGTGCGAGCGCTGGGCTCGAACGTGACGCTCGCTCCGACCGCCCGGGCCGGGTCGCGTGCGTCGAACAGGGGGTCGATTCGGACGTCGCCAGTGAAGTGTTCGTCGGGGCCGTCGGCGGAGGGCAGCGAACAGCCGCGTTGAATGTCCATCTGTAGTCACCTCCCGGGAGCTTAGGGCTGCACTTGGTCGGTCGGCCGGACGAGGACTTCGTTGATGTCCACGTGCTCGGGCTGGGAGACGACGAATGCGATCGTTCGCGCGACGTCGGCCGGTCGGAGCGGGCGCATCGAGTCTTCGAGCGCCTCGATTTGTGCTTTGATTTCTTCGTCGGCGATGGACTCCGGGAGCTCCGTGGCGACCGAACCCGGTTCGATGGTCGCCACGCGAATCCCTTCCTCCGCGACGTCCAACCGGAGCGAATCACCGAACATCTTCACGCCGGCCTTCGTCGCGTTGTAGTGGGCGCCGTTCTCCATCAGGAACCGCCCGACGACCGACGAGAGGTTGACGACGTGGCCGCGCTCCTGTTCGATCATCGTCGGAATCACGGCGTGCGTGAGCTTGACGAGGCCGCTGAGGTTGACGTCGATGGTCGTTTGCAGGGTCTCGCGGTCTACGTCCGCGATGTGACTGAGCGGCATCACGCCGGCGTTGTTCACCAGAATGTCGATGCGACCGTACTCATCGAGTGTGGCGTCGACGAGTGCGTCGATGTCGTCGTCGTTCGTAATGTCCGTCGGGACGACGAGCGCTTCCCCGTCGTCGGCGGTAATCTGCTCGCGGAGGTCCTGTAGTTCGTCCTCTCGGCGGGCGGCGACGACGACGCGCGCGCCGCGGGACGCGAGGGCTTTCGCGGTCGCTTCGCCGATTCCGGACGACGCACCGGTGACGATCGCGACCTGTTCGTCCAGTTCGGATCCGAAATCCACTGACATCACTACATCGAACGTCCACGACGGGGGAGACGATGACGCTATCTGTAAAGGGTATTTACGTCGGTGGGTCGTCGAGGGAGGCGGTGAGCACCTCGCGCTCGCCGCGGCGGAGAAGCGCGGACAGCGAGGGCTGTGAGATGTCCAGTTCTGCGGCGAGTTCCGCGGCAGTGACCTGCCGCGGGCTCTCGTAGTACCCGCGGGAGACGGCCAGCGACAGGGCTTCGCGCTGGCGTTCGGTCAATCCGTTCCGCAAGAAGTCTTCGTCCTCGGGAGCGTTCGGCGTGATGGACACGAGGTCGAGTGGAATTCCGTTGTCGGCCATCGTCGCGCGGAACTCCTCGAACGTCTGGTGGTCTTTGAACACCTTCGTCTCGCGCCAGCCGTCCGGCGTCACTGTCGTCGACTTCATCTTCGCCACGCCAGAGCGGCCGTCGTCGAGGGACGCGAACGGCGTGTCCGCGAGGTCGACGTCGACCTCGAAGACGGCTCGGTCGTCCGTCTCACCGAGTGCAGTGGCGGCTTCGATCTCGTCGAGAGACTCGAGATTCGACTCGGACACGCCACCGGTGGGGTCGACTTCGACGACGAAGGTTCGGACGTCGGGTTGGAGGCAGAGCGCGTGCCTGCAGGTGATTTCGTCCGGTGGGAGGTCCGTCGTGACGCTGACGAGCGGGAGCGACGACGACCGGAGAACGAACTCCGCTGTGACGGTCATACTGGACAGCTACGAGCTGCGACGAATTAACAGTCCGGGTCGGCCACAGCGGACCGACGCGTGACCACCGCGCGCCTCCCGCGCGACGGGAGCGGGGAGCGCTTTTTAGCGCAGCAAGAAGGTACTATTGGAACGCCCCGGGGGCGGAGGGTTCTTCCTCGTCGGGGGTGGCTGCTTTCTCGAATTTCTGTTCGAGTTCTTCGTACTGTTCGCGGACGTCTTCGTCGACGCTCGGCGTGATGTCTTCGAGGGCTTCCTCGAAGTGGTCGGCGGTGATGCGGACGTTGCCGACGGATTCGGCGGCGTCCTCGGGGTTGACGGAGTTGATGAACTCGCGGGTGGCGTTCATCGTGGCTTCGCGGACGAGCGCTTCGATGTCGGCGCCGACGAAGTCCTGGGTCTTCGCGGCGAGGTGGTCGAGGTCGACGTCGTCGGCCAGCGGCTTGTTGCGCGTGTGGACGTCGAGGATGGCGCGGCGCGCTTCCTCGTCGGGCACGGGCACGTGGATGTGGCGGTCGAGGCGACCCGGGCGCAGCAGCGCGCTGTCGATGAGGTCGGGCCGGTTCGTGGTCGCGACGACCACGACGTCTTCGAGCTCCTCGATGCCGTCCAGTTCCGTGAGCAGTTGGCTGACGACGCGTTCGCCGACGCCGGAGTCGCCCATGTTGGAGCCGCGTTCGCCGGCGATGGAGTCGATTTCGTCGAAGAACACCACCGTCGGGGCGTTCGCGCGCGCCTTCTCGAAGACCTCGCGGACGCCCTTCTCGGACTCCCCGACGTACTTGTTGAGGAGTTCGGGGCCCTTCACGGAGATGAAGTTCGAGTTGGCCTCGTTTGCGACGGCTTTCGCCATGAGCGTCTTCCCGGTTCCGGGCGGGCCGTACAGCAGCACGCCCTTCGCGGACTGGAGGTCCATGGACTCGAAGACGTCCGGGTAGTCGAGGGGCCACTGGATGGTCTCGCGGAGGCGTTCTTTGGTGCCTTCGAGGCCGCCGACTTGGTCCCACGTGATGTCCGGGACTTCCACGAAGACTTCGCGGAGCGCGGAGGGCTCGATGCCCTTCAGCGCGTTCTTGAAGTCCTTCTCGGTGACGCGGATGGACTCCAGTAGCTCGGCGTCGATCTCGTCGGATTCGAGGTCGATGTCCGGGCGGATGCGCCGGAGCGCGTTCATCGCGGCTTCCTTCGCGAGGCTCTCGATGTCGGCGCCGACGAAGCCGTGCGTGGACTCCGCGAACGCCTCGATGTCGACGCCGTCGGCCAGCGGCATGCCGCGGGTGTGGACTTGCAGAATCTCACGGCGGCCGTCCTGGTCGGGGACGCCGATTTCGATTTCGCGGTCGAAGCGACCGCCGCGGCGGAGCGCGGGGTCGATGGCGTCGACGCGGTTCGTCGCCGCGATGACGGTGACGTCACCGCGCTCTTCGAGGCCGTCCATAAGGCTCAACAGCTGCGCGACGACGCGGCGCTCGACGTCGCCCTGCGTTTCGCCGCGCTTGGGCGCGATGGAGTCGATTTCGTCGATGAAGACGATTGCGGGCGCGTTCTCCTCGGCCTCGTCGAAGACTTCGCGGAGCTTCTCCTCGCTCTCCCCGTAGTACTTCGACATGATTTCGGGGCCGGAGATGGTCTGGAAGTGCGCGTCGATTTCGTTGGCGACGGCCTTCGCGATGAGCGTCTTCCCGGTTCCGGGCGGGCCGTGCAGGAGCACGCCTTTCGGCGGCTCGATGCCGAGCTGCTGGAACAGTTCGGGGTGGCGCATCGGGAGTTCTATCATCTCCCGGACCTGTTCGAGTTCGCGGTCGAGGCCGCCGATGTCCTCGTAGGCGACGTTCGGCGTGCTGTCACCGCCTTCGCCGGCGGGCCCGCCCGAGGCGATTTCCTCGGCGGGCTGCTCGGACACCTGGATGTCGGTGTCGTTGCTCACGACGACCGTTCCCTCGGGGTCCGTGTCGGCGATTTTGACGGGAATCTGCTGGCCGGAGACCGTGCTCATCCCGCCGAAGCCGAAGGAGATGGGGATGGTCTGGCCGGTCGTGACGGGGCGGCCGCTCAGGCGGTCGCGCACCATCGGCGTGATGTCACCGCGAACGCGGAGGTTCTGTGGGAGCGCGACTGTGACGGCGGTCGCGGGTTTGATGTCCGCAGGTTCGACGGCGACGGCGTCGTCGATGCCGACGTCGGCCTGCTGGCGGAGCCGGCCGTCGATGCGGACGATGCCCTCGCCCTCGTCCTCGGGGTAGCCGGGCCAGACTCGCGCGACGGCACGGCCTTGGTCGCTGTTGAGGACGACGTAGTCGCCGTTCTCGAGGTCGAGTTCCTCCATCGCCGCGCGGTCGATGGCGGCCAATCCGCGGCCTGCGTCCTTCTGCTTGAGCGGCTTGACCGTGAGTTTCATTGTTGCACCTCGACAGTGACGACGCCGTTGTTGATAAGCGCTTTCGCGACCGCGCCCTCCGGAACGTCGAATTCGTGTTGGGCGGGTTCGTCGCCGTCCACGACGACGAGCACCGTGTCGTCGACGACGTCCACGGAGACGCCGTCGTCCTCGCCGGGGCCGAGGTCAGCGACGAGTACCGTCTCGTCGCCGTAGTCGAACCGCCGGGCCGGAGCGCCGAGTTGCTCGGTGATGGTGTTCGGATTCATTTGACTAACCTATAGTTATCCTTCCTAGCTTATAAGTGTTTCTACGGTTGGTGGGGGACGGTGGGCGAATTCTGCTTCAGGTGGAATTGCGGTTCACACCGCCGTAGGTGTTTTGGCGCTGGTCGACCTCGCCGCAACCATGCAGACGGTCACCCACGACGGCCGCGCGACCGCCTACCGCCTCGAGGACCGCGGGGGCGACGGCGCGCCGCTGCTCTGCGTCCACGGCAGCGGCGGCACACACGCGGTCTGGAAGTCACAGCTAGCCCGCCTCTCGCGCGAGCGCCCCGTCGCTGCCGTCGACCTCGGCGGCCACGGCGAGAGCGACGACGTTGACACCGACCCTGGCCCCGACACGCTCGAAGCCTACGTCGCGGACGTGCGAGCGGTCGCCGACGAGGTTGGCGCAGGCGTGCTCGCTGGGAACAGCCTCGGGGGTGCAGTCGCGCTCACCGCCGTCCTCGGGGATTTCGACGCCGACGCGCTCGTGCTCGCTGGCTCCGGCGCGAAGCTCTCCGTGCTGGACGAACTCCGCGACTGGCTGGCCGGCGAAGACGGCGGCTTCGACCGGGCCGTCGAGTTCCTCCACCGCGACGACATGCTCTTCGACGACCCCGACGAGCGCGAAGTCGAGGTGTCCAAGGCCGCGATGCGCGCGGCCGGCCGGGAAGTGGTCGAACGCGACTTCCTATCCTGTCACACATTCGACGTTCGCGACCGCCTCGACGAAATCGCTACGCCGGTGCTCGCGCTCACCGGAGAGAACGACCGGCTCACGCCGCCACAGTACCACGAGTACGTCGCAGAACACGTGCAAGACGGGGCGTGGACAACCGTCCCGGAGGCCGCCCACCTCTCGATGCTGGAAGCGGCCGAGGCGTTCGACGACGAACTCTCCGCGTTCCTCGACGACCGCGGCCTCTAGTACAACGAGTCCACGTCGTCTTCGACGTGACTGTGCTCGTCGGCCGGGAACTCCCCGCTCTCCACGGCGTCGACGTACGCCTCGACGGCGGACTCCATTTCGGCTCTGACGTCTCCGAACTGCTCGGCGAACGGCGGACTGCGCTCGGAGAGCCCGATTGCGTCGTCGGCGACGAGCACCTGTCCGTCGGTGTCCGGGCCGGCGCCGATGCCGATGGTCGGCACGTCGAGCGACTCCGTGATGTCGCCGGCGACGTTCGCCGGGACGTGTTCGAGTACGAGCGAGAATGCGCCCGCGTCCTCGTGCTCGCGCGCGAGGTCGAGCATTCGCTCGGCGGCGCTCTGGTCGGTGCCCTGCCGGAAGTACCCGCCCAGTTGGTTCACGTGCTGGGGGGTCAGCCCGAGGTGGGCCATCACGGGAATCCCGAGGTCCGTCAGGCGGTCGGTGAGTTCGACCGTGTGCGGGCCGCTCTCCAGTTTCACGGCGTCGGCGTTCGCCTCCTTGAGCATCCGGCCGCAGTGCTCGATGCTCTCGCTGTCGTCGACCCCGAAGCTCAGGAACGGCATGTCCGCGACGACGACGGCGTCCTCGGTGACTCGCGACACCGCGCCGGTCGCGCTCGCGACCTCGTCGACAGTCACGGGGAGCGTGGTGTCGTAGCCGAGTTTCGCGTTGCCCATGCTGTCGCCGACGAGAATCACGTCGACGCCCGCGTCGTCGACGACGCTGGCGGTCGGGGCGTCGTACGCGGTCAACATCGTTATCGGCTCGTCGCCCGCGTTCCGGCGGACGTCTCGGACGGTCGGCATACTTCGTGGTCGCGTCGGCGTCGTGATAAACGTACGCGAACCGGGCCGCACAACGGGGAAGTTATGCCGGGGGCCACCGTGCTCTCGCGTGTGCCGGAGCTACAGGAGGAGACCGACCCCGAGGGCGTCGACTACGGCTGGGTGATGCAGACGACGTTCGTGCTCACTATCGTCGTCGGCGCGCCCACCGTCGTCGCCCTCTCGCTGTTCTACACGCTGCCGTCGTGGGCGTCACGCGTCTCGTTCGCGGTGCGCGTCGGCGCGGTCGTCTGGCTGCTCACCGCGCTGGCGACGTACTGGTACGCGCGCCGGAACGCCGACGAGTAGCTACACCCAGCGGAACGCCGCGCCCGCGCGCTCGGCAGTCACTTCGTCCGAGGCCGAGTCGCCGACGAACAGCGCGTCTTCGGGCGCGACGCCGAGTTCGTCCAGCACCCACGTCAGCGCCCGTGGGTCGGGTTTTCGTGCGGGCACCG
This sequence comes from Halobacterium sp. CBA1132, assembly GCF_001485535.1. Taxonomy (NCBI): domain Archaea; kingdom Methanobacteriati; phylum Methanobacteriota; class Halobacteria; order Halobacteriales; family Halobacteriaceae; genus Halobacterium; species Halobacterium sp. CBA1132. The sequence continues at coordinate 1,678,098 of NZ_BCMZ01000001.1, read as the reverse complement.
TGTCGCGGCCCGCGACCACGCGGAACGAATCGAGGAGGTCGTGGCGCCCGAGCGCGGTCCGGCAGGCGGCCTCGCAGTTCAGCGAGCAGACTGCCGTCGGCACGTCGAGGCCCGCGAGTTCGTCCGCGCTCGACAGCCGCTCCGCGCGGGTCGCGCCGTCGCGTTCGTGGCTCGCAATGAGTTCGTCGACGTCGGCCCCGACGCCCGCGTCTTCGGCGGCGTCCAGCATCTCCCACATGTCGTACGCGCTGGGGTCGACGCCAGCCTCGCGCAGTCGGTCGGCGACCTCGCGCTCGACGACCGCCCAGTCGACGGCGAGTCGGACGAGCGTCCCGTCGAGGTCGTAGACCACTGCCTCGTAGTCAGTCACGGCGAAACGTTGACCGCGCCGGGTGTTAGGAACTTCGGTGGTCGGGGCTCAGTCCAGCAGGTCGCGCGCGATGACTTCCTTCTGAATCTCGGAAGTACCCTCGTAGATGGTCGTGATCTTCGAGTCCCGGTAGAACCGCTCCACGTCGAAGTCCGTGGTGTAGCCGTAGCCGCCGTGAATCTGGACGGCCTCGTTGGTGACGTCGACGGCTGCCTCGCTCGCGAAGTACTTCGCTTTCGCCGCCGCGCCGCGGTGGTCCTCGCCGTCGTCGACCCGCCGAGCGGCGTCGCGAGCGAGCAGCCGCGCGGCCTGCGTCTGCGTCTCCATGTCCGCGAGCTTGTGCCGAATCGTCTGGATGTCCGAGAGCGGCTTGTCGAACTGCTCGCGCTCGTCGGCGTACGACAGCGCCGCGTCGAGGCCGGCCTGCGCGAGTCCGACTGCCTGCGACGCGATGCCGATGCGTCCGCCGGTCAGGATGTGCAGCGCCGCCGACATCCCTCGTCCCTCCTCGGTGAGTCGGTACTCCGCGGGAATCCGGCAGTCGTCGAACAGCAACGCGGTGGTGTCGCTGGCGCGCAGCCCGAGTTTGTCCTCTTTCTTCCCAACCTCGACGCCGTCGGTGTCCTTGGGCACGAGGAACTGGGTTATCTTGTCGTCGTCGCCGTCCACCTTCGCGAACACGATGGCGACGCCCGACCGCTGCCCGTTCGTAATCCACTGCTTCTTCCCGTTCAGCACGTACTCGTCGCCGTCGCGGACGGCTTCGGTAGTCATCTGCGCGGGGTTCGACCCGGCCTCGGGTTCCGAGAGCGCGAACGCGCCCACGGGCCGGCCGTCGGCCATCTCCGGCAGCCACTCGGACTTGAGGTCGTCGCCGCCGAACTCCGCGATGCACGACGTGGCCAGGCAGTGTACGGAGAGCGCGGTCGCGACCGACAGCGCGCCGTACGCGACCTCCTCGTTGACCACGCTGTACGTGAGGCTGTCCACGTCGAGGCCGCCGTACGCCTCCGGGACGGTCATCGCGGTCATCCCCATCTCGCCGAGGCCGTCCCAGACATCCTCGGGGAATTCCTGCTCGCGGTCGGCGTCGGCCGCAGTCGGGCGAATTTCCTCGGTCGCGAACTCCCGGACGGCGTCCCGAATCTGGCGCTGCTCGGCGGAGAGGTCCATACGCTACCAACGCGTCTCACCTGAAAAAAGATGACTGATTCCCGGCCGCGGCTCCGACCGGAGACGCTACTCGTCGCTGAGCTCCACGTCGAGGCGCTCCTCCAGCGCCGCGACGACCGACCCGCCGACGCTCGCCTGCGTCGCGCGACCCTGCTCGACGGCCAGCAAGTCCGACTCCTCGATGTCGAGTTCCTCCGCGAGTTCCTCGCGCTGGAGGCCGGCCTCCTGTCGCGCGCGAACGACGCGCTCGCCGTAGTCCGAGACGAGGTACGGGAGCTGGTCGCGGTCGTAGTCCGTCCCGTTCTCCTCCCAGTGACTGGAGTCGCCGGTCGCCTGGTCGAGCGCGCGCGCCGTGTTCTGCGCGGCCTGCTTCTTGCGTTCCTGGTCCTCGTCGGGACTCCGGTCGGGGCTCTCGTCGTGGCTGCTCGCGCAGTCGGGGCAGACGGTGAGCTCCGCCCCCGCGACGTCTGCCGTGCGGAGGGAGTCGGACATCGACCCGCAGAGCTCGCAGGTCTGTCCGCCCCCGCCGCCGCTGGCGCCGCCGGTCGAATACTTCGGCATACCCTGCCGTATGGAGGTGCCACCATTTTAATACCCCGCTTGCCGGCCGGAAACGCGGAGAATCCCGCGGGGGACAGTATAAGTAGCCGGGGCGTTAGCGCTCCCGTATGCCAGCCGACTTCGCCGACAGCGTCTACCTCGCCTCCCTGCACAGCGAGGACCTCACCGACGCCTTCGGGGAGGGGTACGCGACCGCCGCGGAGCCGCCGGCGGTCTCGGACCTCCTCCGCAGCCTCGCCGACACGCGGGCGTGGGCGACCCGCGACACGGACGTCCTCGCCGACCTCGACCGCGGCGACTACGTCTTCTTCCACCGCGAGTTCGGCCTGCGCTGCGTCGGCCAAGTCTGGTCGACCACCGCGGACAGCAGCGAGGTCGCCCGGTACACGGACATCGAATCGCCCGCCGGCGAGTGGGGCCTCGTCACGCTCACGAACGTCCAGCCCGCCCTCGACCACGTGTCGCTGCTCTCGCTGGGGATGGACGACGCGCGCCGCGACGACTCGCTGTACCGGCTGCCAGAAGGGGTTGCGGCGGACCTCCGCGCGGCGTACACGACACCTGCGCGACTCGTCGAGGACGCCGTCGCGAACCCGCTCGCGTTCGACGTGCCGCCCGACGGGACGCCCGGAGACCGCCGGCCCGACCCCGAGCGCTTCGAGTCGGGTGCGCCCCCGCTCACCGGCACCGACACCGTCCTCGACGCGCACCTCGACGCGCTCGACAGCGTCCACGCGGTCGCGTGGCGGGTGCTCGGCCTCGCGGCGTTCCTGCTGGCCGCGACGCTCGCCGTCGTCGCAATCTTCCGCCCGCCGGACGGCTCCCGACTCGTCCTCACGGGACCGGTGAGCGCGGGCGTCGCTGCGGTCGCTGTCGGCACCGCGATTGCAGCGGGCGTCGCCGTCCACGCGGCCGTCGCGCCACGGCCCGGACTCGCCGCGTTCACGCGCGAACAGGCCGCTGCCGTCCGGCGCGCGGGCACGACAGAGTCGTCCGGTGACGCCGCCACCCACGTCGCGGGGAAAGTCGAAGCGTTCTGCACGCACCTCGCCACCCGCACGCGCCGTCTCGGATTCGCCGTCGCGGCCGCCACCGTCGCCGTGCTCGTCGGCTGCGTCTACGTCGCGTACGGGCTCGGCGCGCAGGTGTCGCCGTCGGTCGAACCGCTCTCGGCCGTCGCGCTCGCCGGCTTCCCGGTGCTCGTCGTCGCCGCGACCCTCGTCGTTGTCCGCCACCACGTCCGCGCCGCGCTCCCCGACGCCGCCCAGTCGGGCGCGATCCCCACTCCTTCCGTCGGCCGTCGGTTAGACGCCCTGAAACGCCGTATCTCGGGGATGACGAGCCGATTCCGCTGACCGCCGGGCGGCCCCGGAGTTGTTCTCAGACGTTTGGAAACAGGGGGGTTCATTTACCCGGAGCGAGCATACGCTCAGGTAGCGATGACCGCCAGTGAGGAGTTCACCTTCGTCTGCCCGAGTTGCGGGGAGTCCATGGAGGTCAACCCCGCGATGCGGGACGCCCTCGTGGAGAACGGGTGCGTCGTCTGCGGGGCCTCGGTGACCACCGCGGCGTTCTCTCCCGTCGACGCTCCCGAGTAGCCTCCTCGACGCCACCCCCTCACTGGCTGGCGTACGCGCCCGCACGCGTTTTCGCGGTCTACGCACTCCAGATAGGCAACTATAAAGATACTGCCGAACAACCCCGACATGTCTACGATGGCCCTGGAGAAGCAGACCGAGATGACGCGGTCGGACACGGACGCGCTCCTCGGCCGCCACGAAACCGGCGTACTCTCACTCGCCCGCGACGACGACCCGTACGCCATCCCCATCTCGTACGGCTACGACACCGACGACCGCACGTTCTACCTCCGTCTGGTCTCCACGCCGGACAGCGAGAAACGCGAGTTCCTCTCCTCGAACCCCGACGCCCGCCTCGTCGTCTACGAGGAGGACGAACCCACGTACCAGAGCGTCGTCGTCACCGGCACGCTCACCGAGATTCCGCGCGACGAGATGACCGTTGAGCACGTCGAACAGTACGGCGACGCCAAGCGCCCGCTGTTCGAAATCTGGGGCGAGTCCAAGCCCGACCTCGACATCAAACTGTACGAACTGCGCGCCGACACCATCAGCGGGCGCCACATCGAGCTCTCCGAGCGCCACGACTGACCGCTCGCTGCTTCTCTCCCGGGCCACTCCACTTCTCGCGGCAGACCCGCACGCTCAAGTGTGGAGCCGGCCAACCCCCTCTCAATGTCTGGCGGGATTCGGGTCACCGTCGAGTTCCCCGCGCCCGCGGTCTGCCCCGTCGCCGACCTCTCCGAGCGCGCGAACACCACCATCAGCGACGTCTCCACGAGCGTCGCGACCGCCGAATCCGCGGCCTGCGTCACGGAGTTCCTCGTGGACGCCGACGCCGTCCCTGACGACTACGACGACCCGGTGTTCGAGTACGCCGACCGCCACCTCTACCGGGTCACCCACGACGCCGACGCGGACTGCCCCTGCGTCTGTCTGGGCGAGTTCGAGACGCCCGTCGACCGCTTTTTCGCGCACGCCGGCGACCTCGAAGTCGTCTTCCACGCCGAGAGCTTCGACCAACTCCAAACCATCGTCGGGGAGTTCCGCGACCGCTACCACGATGTCGACATCCAGCGCCTCGTGCGGGCGCCGACCGGCGGCGCCCCCCGCGACTCGGTGTTCGTCGACCGCGGGAAACTCACCGAGCGCCAACTCGAAGTGCTCCAGACCGCCTACGACATGGGCTACTTCGCGCAGCCCCGCGACGCCAACGCCACCGACGTCGCCGCCGAACTCGACATCACGCCGTCCACGCTCACCGAACACCTCACAGCCGCCCAGCGCAAACTCTTCGCTGACGTGCTCGAAGAAGGCTCTTGAGTTCCGTCGGCGGGTCGCGAGCCGGCCGTTCCGCGGGTCGTACTTAAACCCCCCTCGATAGAGGGGCTGCCAACTCCTCCCCCCGGAGTGCATTCTACGAAATATGAGTCAGAGTCAGCTCCCCGCCGGCATCCGCACCGACCGCGACGACGCACCCACCACGCACACCGACACCGAGGACGTCCAGCACGTCCTCGACGCGCTCGACGACACTGACTGCCGGACGATTCTGGAAGCCACCCGCGAGGACACCATGACGGTCGGCGAAATCTCGGAGGCGTGTGACCTCCCGCAGTCGACGGCCTACCGCAAGGTCGACATCCTCGCGGACGCGGGCCTCCTCGATGAGTCGCTGCGCGTGCGCCGCTCCGGCAAGCACGTCAGCGAGTACGACTGCGGCATCGAGGACGTCACTCTCTCCGTCGACGGTGACGGCGTCTCTCTGACCGTCGACCACGCCGACACCGAACCGTCCGCGACGTTCGCCGACTCCCTCTCCACGCAGACCAATGTCGCAGACGACTGACGGGCACTTCGCGTCCCTGTTCGTCGACGTCACCGGCACGGACACGATTACCGAACCCCAGCGCGACGACGACTCCCGGCGCGTCGAAGCAGCCGACGAACGCGACGTCGCCGACTACGTTGCCGACGCCACCCGCGAGCACGGCCTCGACGACGCCATCGACGACCTCGAAACCGACAACTGACTCTCCTCGTGCGAACGCGTCGCTGCGTGTCGCTGTCACCGATTTCCGCTGAATAGAACCGTCGCTGTTCGAAGTTGGGTCAGCAGGAGTGTTGCGTGGGTGATGTCCCAGAGGGAAATCACCGTGCATCGCGTCGGCCTCGACGGGTGAACCGTCTCGGCTTCGGCGGCGGGTCACGCCGCCCGAGCGATGCGTGGGACCGGATTTGAACCGGCGAACCTCTACAGGACAGCGCCCTCAACGCTGCGCCTTTGACCTAGCTTGGCTACCCACGCTCGCTACGTGCGTTTGCAACCCATCGTACCCACCGCCCGATTAAAACCCCTACGATTTGGCCGTCGCCTGCGAGTCGCCGACACGGAAACCGCTATGGGGCGCGCGTCCGAACCGCCGGCCATGACAGACGGGTTCGCGCGGCGCCACGTTCGCTCGCTGACCGCGGTGCTCTCGGTGGCGTCGCTGGCACTCGTAATCGCCGTCGTTCGCGGGTTCGTCCCCGCGTCCGCGGTGCCGCACGCGCCCGACGCAGTCCTCCACGCGCTCCCGACGCTGAACGCCGTCCTGAGCGCGGCCGCCATCGTCACCATCACCGTCGGGTGGCGCGCGATTCGCAACGGGAACGTCGAACGACACAAGGCCGCGATGCTGACGTCGACGCTGCTGTTCGCGGCCTTCCTCGCGTGCTACCTCTACCGCATCGTCGTCGAGGGAACCACGGGTTTCGCCGGGCCGGAGACCGTCTACACGTTCGTCTACCTCCCGATTCTCGTGGTTCACATGGCGCTGGCGATGGTCTCGATTCCGCTCGTCTACTACGCGCTGTTGCTCGCGGCCACCCGCGAGATTCACGAGATTCCCGAGACGAACCACGCCAAGGTCGGCCGCGTCGCGGCGTCGCTGTGGCTGGTGTCGTTCGCGCTCGGCATCGTCGTCTACCTCCTGCTGTACGTTCTCTACTGACGGCTGCTGGACGTCCGTGCCCGACGATGCAGGCTTCAGTCGTCGGCGGGCGCTTCGACCGGCCGGTCGATGTCGCGGTCGGCGGCTTCACCCGCGATGTCGTAGGGGTACTCGCCGGTCACACAGCCCGTACAGAGGTCCGCCTGCGACCGACCGATTGCGGTCGTGACGGCGTCCAAGGAGAGGTACGAGAGGCTGTCCGCGCCGATCTGCTCGGCGATTTCGTCGGCTGTCTTGTCGGCGGCGATGAGCTCGTCGCGGTCCGCCATGTCGATGCCCATGTAGCAGGGCGCGCTAATCGGCGGTGCGCCGATGCGTACGTGGACTTCTTCGGCGCCCGCCTCCCGGAGCAAGTCGACCAGTTGGCTGCTCGTGGTGCCGCGCACGATGGAGTCGTCGATGACGGTGACCGTGCGGCCCTCGACGGTGGACTTGATGGGGTTGAGTTTGAGGCGGACGGCCTGCTCGCGGGCCTCCTGCGTGGGCATGATGAACGTGCGCCCGACGTACCGGTTCTTCATCAGGCCCTCCGCGAACTCCACGGTGGCGCCGTCGGCCTGCCCGGCCTCGGCGTAGCCGGACGCGAACGCCCGGCCGGAGTCCGGGACGGGCATCACGACGTCCGTGTCGACGCCGTTCTCCGCCCAGAGCTGGCGGCCGAGTTCGCGTCGCACCTCGTAGACGAGTTCGTCGTCGATGACGGAGTCCGGGCGCGCGAAGTAGACGTACTCGAAAAAGCAGTTGGCGGTGTTGTCGGCTTCGACCAGTTGGTGGGAGTCGAAACCCTCGCCGTCCTCGTGGAGGACGACTAGCTCGCCGGGGCGGACGTCGCGAACGAGGTCGCCGCCGAGCGTGTCGATGGCCGCGGATTCGCTGGCGAGCACGTAGCCGTCGTCCAGTTCCCCGATGACGAGCGGGCGGTTGCCCAGCGGGTCGCGCACGCCGAGGACGGTGTCGTCGTGCATGATGGTCAGCGAGTACGACCCGTGCACGCGGTTCATCGTCGTCTCGACGGCGGCGACGAGGTCCTCGTCGAGGAGGTTGCGCGCGAGGTCGTGCGCGATGACCTCCGTGTCGCCGTCGCTGGTGAACGCGTGCCCGCTGCTGGCGAGGTCGTCGCGAATCTCGTCGGCGTTGACGAGGTTGCCGTTGTGGCTGAGCCCGAGCGCGCCGCCCTTGAACGAGACGGAGAACGGCTGTGCGCAGGACTTGTCGACGCTGCCCGCGGTCGGGTAGCGCACGTGACCGATGCCGGCGCTCCCGACGAGTTCCTCGATGTCGGACTCGTCGAAGGCGTCGCCGACGAGCCCCATCTCGACGTGTTGGTGTTGCTGGAAGCCGTCGTGGGTGACGATACCGGCGGATTCCTGACCGCGGTGTTGGAGCGCGTACAGCGCGTAGTACGTCGGGAAGGCGGCGTCGCGCTCCGCGAGGGAGACGCCGACGACGCCGCACTTCTCTGTGGGATGGTCGAACTCGGGGCCGTCCTCGCGCCCGGGTGACATGGAGCCTCCTACCCCGGCAGGCAGGGTAAAACTTCCGCAACCGTGTCGAACTCGCCGTGACACGCCCGGATTGTATGCACGAACGTGCTAATTTGGTGTGTGGGTGGTGTTACGAACCAACCGCCGAATCCGACTGCACTAGCAGCTACTTGGTGACGTACAAAACCGGTATAGAACACGAGAGCGAAACGGCCGCGTCGCTACGGAGTCGGGAGAAACGCAGGAGAAACCGCGTCGTTAGTTGTCGCCGGTCTTGCCCTGCCAGTTGTAGCCTCGGCGCTTCGCGGACTTGCCGAAGCCACAGCTCGAACAGACCTTCTTCTTCGTGTGGTAAGACTTCTCGCCGCAGCGACGGCACTTCGTGTGCGTCGTCGTGTTCTTCTTCCCTTGGCTCGGGGTCCCAGCTCCCGTCATGGTTTGATAGTGACGACGTTGTCGCCACGGATAATCGTTGTGTCTTCGCCCTCCAGCACGATGTTCATGTGCTGGTCGTAGCCCGTGAGGACGCCTGTGAACTCTTCGCCGTCCTTGAGTCTGACTGTGACGGTCTCCTCCAGGGACTCCTCGAGTACGTCGAGTGGTCGGCCGCTCATACACCAACCGGGGCGTGTCGCGTCTATAAGCGTACCGGACCGCGACGACCAGCGCCAGCGACGCTCCTCGTCGCTCACACGTCGACGGCGAACGACTCCCGGTCGGCCTCGCGGACCGCGAACGCCGCCAGCAGGTCCGCGGCGTCCTCCACGTCCTCGGTGTCGACAACCTCTGCGGGCGTGTGCATGTACCGATTCGGGATGCCGATAGCGGCCGTCGGGATGCCGCTGCGCGCCCGGAAGAACGTGTCTGCGTCCGTCCCCGTGGTTGTGGACATCGCCTCGACCTGCACGTCGACGCCTTCGGCGTCCCCCGCTTCTCGGACTGCCTGTGTCACCTCGGGGTGGCTGGACCCGCCGCGAGTCACGGTCGGCCCGCCGCCCAGTTCGACCTCGCTGGCGTGGTCGCTGGGATACGACGGATTGTCGGCGGCGTGCGTGACGTCGACGACGAGCGCGACGTCCGGGTCGAGGTCGAACGCCACCATGCTCGCGCCCCGCGTCCCGAGTTCCTCTTGGACCGTGTTGACCGCGTACACCGTGCAGTCCGCGCCGCGCTCGGCGGCCCGGCGGAGCGCCTCCGCGGCGACCCACGACCCCGTGCGGTTGTCGAGGCCGCGGCCCGCGATGCGCGTCCCAGCGAGGTCGTGGACGCCCGCCGCCAGCGTCGCCGGGTCGCCGACCGCCACGAGTTCGCGGGCGTGTTCGCCGTCCTCGGCGCCGACGTCGACGTGCTGCTCGGTGACGTCCGCGGGCTCGTCGTCGCCGGCGTCCCGGAGGTGAATCGCAGTCTGCCCGACGACGCCGTTGACCGTGCCATCGCCCGTGTGGACTGCGACCTGCGTGCCCTGCGTGACCGAGCGGTCGACGCCGCCCAGCGGCCGCACGCGCAGGAAGCCGTCGTCCGTGATGGCGGTCACGACGAACCCGAGTTCGTCGGCGTGGCCGGCGAACGCGACTTCGGTGTCGCCGCCGTCGTAGACGGCCACTGCGTTCCCGTAGGCGTCCGTGCGAACGTCGTCGGCGAACTCCGCGACGTAGTCGACCCACACGCGCTGGCCCGCCGTCTCGAACCCGGAGGGACTGGGCGCGTCGAGCAGGCGGCGCAGGAAGGCGTCTCGCGTCTCGTCCATACGCCCTCTGTCGAAGCCGCGGACAAGAATCCTCCGGGAGCGACGTGCGGACCCCACAACGGATATATGGCTTCTCGGCGAACTGTCTCGTATGAGTCTCATCGAAGTACACTTCCACGAATCGGAGTTCGACTTCGCCCCGTCGCTGATTACGGACGCCAGCGAGGCGTCGGCGCTCGAAACCGAGGCAGACGACGAAGCCGCGGACGAGGACGTCGAGAGCGCCGGCTGGGAGGACGACGCCGAACCAGAGCAGGGTAGCTCCGCAGGACTGGGCGCGGTCGTCGCGCTCGTCGTACTCGTCGCGCTCGGCGCGGTTGTCGGCTGGAAGCGCCGCGGCAGCGACGACGAAGACGTCGAACTCGACGAGTAGTCTGCGCCCGGCAGAAGGGCTTTGCCCGTTCGTCGCCGACTTCCCCTATGACGCTTCTCGACAGTGCGCGCGCCGTCGCGGGCGCGAGCGGTGACGGCGCCGTCGACTGGAACGCCGTCGCCGACGCCGCGAAAGCCGCCACCGACCCCGGCGACCTCGACCTCTCCGAAGCGGACGCCGAGGCGTACGCCGCCGACGTCCGAGACGCCCGGCGAGAACTCCGCTCGGTCTCCGGACTCGACTTCGACATCCCCGAGACCGTCGAGATTCAGAACCGCCACCACTGGGTCGACGCCAACGTCCGGACGTTCCGACGCGCGTTCGAACCGCTGAACGAGCGCGCGACCTACCTCCCCGGCGTCGCGCGGTCGCTGAACACCGCGACCACAGCGGGCGCGCTCGCGTTCGTCTCCCGGCACGTCCTCGGCCAGTACGACCCGCTCCTGCTGGCCGACACGTCCGACCACGCGCTGTACTTCGTTCACCCGAACGTCGTCAGCGCCGCGGACAGCCTCGACGTCGCGTTCCCGCGGTTCCGCCGCTGGATCGCGTTCCACGAGGTCACCCACGCCGCCGAGTTCGGTGCCGCGCCGTGGCTCGCCGACCACCTCGAAGACCGCCTCGAAGCCGGCGTCGATGCACTCTCTGAGGGTGAGATTCGGCGCGAGGCGTTCGAGGAGTTACACGTCGCGATGACCGCCGTCGAGGGGTACGCGGAACTGCTGATGGACGAGGCGTTCGACGGCGAGTACGCCGACTTGCGCGCGAAACTCGACGCGCGCCGGCAGGGCGGCAGCCCGGTGACGAACCTCGTCAAGCGCGCGCTCGGCCTCCAACTCAAGCGCGAGCAGTACGAGCGCGGCCGCGAGTTCTTCGACGCGGTCGCCGCCGAGCGCGGCCTCGTCGGCGCCAGCCGCGTCTGGGACGCGCCCGAGTACCTCCCGACAGACGCAGAACTGGACGCGCCCCGGCAGTGGCTCGCGCGCGTCCCGGCGGCGTCCGACGGAACTGCCGAGTAGGTTTTCCGTCTCCGCGTCCAACTGTCTGGTATGAGCCGACTCAAGCGAGTGTTCAGTCGTGCGAAGTACGCAGCTATCGGCGCCGCCGTCGGCGGCGCACTCGGCGGTATCGTCAGCCGCAACGCCGCCAGCACGGCCGCAGGCGTCGGCGCGCTCGTCGGCGCGGTCGTCGGCGAGAAGCGAGTCGACGTCGGGACGATGGTCGACGACGTCAAAAACCGCAAACCCGACGCGGAAGTCGTCTCGAAGTCCAGCGACGACTAACGCGCTCCTCCTCCGCCCGCAGATATACGTTCCGGCAGCCCCGTTGTCCGACTAGGTGATGCCATGCCAGCTACCTGTGGCGTCTGCGGGGACGACGTGGGCCTCGACCACGCTGTCCACGCCACCATCAACACCAAAACCGACGACGGCGTCGTCGACTACTACGTCTGTCAGCCGTGCTACGAGGGCGAACTCGCGCCGCTGTTCGAGGCCTAGCGGAAGCCGCGGCCGACGTCGTCCTCCTCGACGATGTCGTCGAGTTCCGCGTCGAGTAGCTCCTCGGCGTCCGCGAACTCGTCGCTGAGGTCGTCCATCGCGTCCGGTCGCCCGTACGGGTCGTACTCCATCGGCCCGAACGCCGGACTCTCTAAGGCGTCCATCACGTCGTCGAAGAAGTCGTCGGGCGTCGTCGGCGCGTCCGCGTGCGCCCGCACTACCTGTTCGAGTTTGCTCGCGCGGTCCTCGGCCTCGTCCTCGTCTTCGACGGCCTGCCGGACGGCGAAGCGGCCGCTGTCGTCGTCCGGGAGGTACTGCGACAGCCCGTCGTCGACCTTCCGCGCGACCCGCGCCCCCACGCCGCGAACCTCGAAGGGGTTCTTCGCGTACGTCTTCAAGTGGTAGACGCCCTGTGACGGGTGGCCCAAATAGAAGTCCTCGCCGACGCCGGACTCGCGGTCGCCGGCGAGCGCGCGCCACCCCTGCGGGTCCGCGTTCGACTCCACGACGTCCGAAACGATGTCCTCCCAGTCCCGTACTCGCATTACCAGTGACTAACGCACAGGTCGACTTGAGTGCGTCGGCGCCGGCCGTGCTGCTCGCATCGACGTGTGGTCGTTCGTTCACGCTGCTCACGGCTCACTTCGTTCGCCGTTCGCAGAAACGTGGGTTCGCTTCGCTCACCCACGCACGTAACGTGCGTTTTATAACCGCGACGGGAGTAATCGTGCGTACGACTATGCCGAGCTCCAACGGACCCCTCAACAGCACGCGCGAGAAGCTCTCGAACGACCCCCGCGACCGCGGCACGTCCCCGCCCCAGCGCGCCATCGCCGAGTTCGACGAAGGACAGAAAGTCCACCTCAAAACCGACCCGAGCACGGCGAAGGGCCGCTTCCACGCTCGATTCGACGGGCTCACCGGCGAAGTCGTCGGGAAGCAGGGCGAGGCGTTCAAGGTCCAGATCAACGACAACGGCAAGGAGAAGGTCGTCATCGCGAAGGCAGCCCACCTCCGCGCACAGCAGGACTAGCATGACCATCTTCAAGGAAACGCTCGACGAGGAGTTCCTCACCGTCTCCGAGGCGAAGGAGCTGCTGACGGACGTCGAAGCCGAGCGCGCCGCCGACGAGGACCGCGAACTCCGCTTCGAGCTGGCGCGCGCGGTCGAGCACGTCAATCGGTTCGCCGTCCTCGAACCCGAGGAGTCCGGCGAACTCGTCGACGACCTGCTCGCGCTCGAACACGTCAGCGACGAAGCCGTCGCGTACAAGATTACCGACCTCCTCCCGCGAACCCGCACGGAACTGCGCGCGGTGTTCGCACAGGAGCGGTACGCGCTCTCCGGCGACGAACTCGACGACATTCTCGACGTCGTCGCGAAGTACGCCTAACTCGTCCCGAGTGGCCGACCGTTTAAGTGTCGGCTGGGCGTAGCGGTTCGTATGAGTGATTCGTCTTCGACGGACGAAGAGCGTGCCGTCGTCCTCGACTTCCTCGCGCACGGCCGCTCGAACGGCGGTCGCGGCTACGGGGACGGCCCGCTCGCGTACGCCGTCTCTACTGACCGGTTCGTCCTCTACGAACTGAGTCTCGAACCGGACGCGGATATCTCCATTCTGGACCGAGTGCGCATCCGCCCGGACTTCGAGGACGGCATCGAGCGCGGCCACGTCGTCGACTACGACGACCTCTCGGACGGCGCGCGCTCGGAACTGGACTACGTCGTCGAGGACGTCGTGGAAGCCAACGAGCAGCGCTTCGTGGACTTCTACAACGACGCCCAGCCCATCTCCCTGCGCCTCCACCAGTTGAACCTCCTGCCGGGCATCGGCGACAAACTCCGCGACAACATCCTCGACGAGCGCAAGCGCAACGGCCCCTTCGAGAGCTTCGCGGACATCGAGGAGCGCGTCGACGGCCTCCACAACCCCGAGGAGATCATCGTCGAGCGCATCCTCGACGAGATGACCGAAGACGACCTGAAGTACCAGAACTTCGTGGGCGAGTGAGCGGCCCCACAGAAGGTAGGCTTTAGGGAACGCCGGCGGATACACCCGGCAATGACTGATTCGCGGGACCCGGACGCGTTGATTCGTCGCGCCGGCCGCCCCGACCCCGAGCGCGACCAGCACTTCCTCGTCGACGACCGCGTCCTCGACCGGATTCCGACGTACGCCGAGTCGTTCGACCGCTCGCACGTCCTCGAAATCGGCGCGGGGACGGGCGCGCTCACTGACCGACTGCTCGAACACGCAGACCACGTGACAACCGTCGAGCGCGACCGCGGGTACGCCCAGTTCCTCCGCGAGGAGTTCAGCGACGAAATCGACGCCGGCCGTCTCACCGTCGTGCAGGGTGACGCCCTCGACGTGGACCTCCCCGACTACACTTGCTGTATCTCGAATCTCCCGTACGGCGTCTCCAGCGGGGTCACGTTCCGGCTGCTGCCCGAGCACGAGCCAGCGGTGTTGATGTACCAACTGGAGTTCGCCGAGCGGATGGCCGCCGAACCCGGGACGAGCGACTACGGTCGGCTCTCGGTCGCCACCCAGCACTACGCCGACGTCGAACTCGTCGAGACGGTTCCCCCGGAAGCGTTCGAGCCACAGCCCCGCGTCGAGAGCGCGGTCGTCCGGTTGACGCCCCGCGAACCCGACTACGAGGTCGCCGACGAGCAGTTCTTCTTCGACTTCGTGAAGGCGCTGTTCACGCAGCGCCGCAAGACCGTGCGCAACGCCATCCGGAACACCGGCCACATCTCGGGGCTGGACGACCCGGACGCGGTCGTCGACGCTGTCGAGGAGGCCGTGCTCTCGAAGCGGCCCGGTGACCTCGCGCCGGGGACGTTCGCGGCGCTGGCGAACGTCGCGCTCGGCATTCAGGAGGGGAACACACCGTGAGCGCGCCGGAGTTCGTGGACGTCGCGGTGAACGACCTCTCGACGGTCGAGCGCGTGGTCGTGACGGCGCTGTCGATGGGCGCGCTCGTCGCCGCGATTCTGTTCTCCCGCCAGCAGTCCGCGCGCCGCGACTCGCGACTCTCTACTGTCGTCGCAGCCCTCGGTGCGCTCCTCGTGGTCGTCGCGACGACCGTCGTCGTTGTCGTCGCGTGGGACGCCGAGACCGTGGCGTGGGCGGCTGTCGCGAGCTTCCAAGTGCAGGCGACGATGCTCGTCCGCGCGTTCCTCTCCGTGATGTTCCTCGTCGGCGTCTACGTCGGCACCGGCGTCCTCCACCGCGCTGTCAGCCGATTCGTCAAGCGCACGGAGGGCATCAGCGACCACCAAGCCGAAATCACGTACCGCATCATCCAGATTTCGGTGTACGTCATCGCGTTAGTCATCGTCCTCAACCTCTGGGGCATCGAGCTCGGCGGCCTGCTCATCGGGGCGGGGTTCGCCGGCATCGTGCTCGGGATGGCCGCCCGGCAGACGCTTGGCGCGGTCATCGCGGGGCTCGTGTTGATGTTCTCGCGGCCGTTCGAAATCGGGGACTGGGTGAAAATCGGCGACAAGGACGGCATCGTCACGGACATCACTATCGTGAACACGCGCTTGCAGACGTTCGACGGCGAGTACGTGATGTTGCCCAACGACCTCGTGGGATCCGACGAGGTCGTGAACCGCTCGCGGAAGGGCCGGCTTCGCATCCACGTGGAGGTCGGCGTCGACTACACGGCCGACGTCGACGAGGCGATGGACCTCGCGAAGGAGGCGATGGGCGACGTCGAGGACATCCTGACCGTGCCACGGCCGCAGGTCGTGTTGAAGGAGTTCGGCGACTCGGCGGTCGTGCTGGACTTGCGGTTCTGGATCGACAAGCCGAGCGCGCGCCGGAAGTGGCGCGCCCAGACCGCGGTCATCTCCGCGGTGAAGTCGGCCTTCGACGAGGCGGGAATGAAGATCCCGTTCCCGCAGCGGGAGGTCTCCGGGCGCGCGGAGACCGGCGGGTTCCACGTGCGCGACCAGCCGCCGGCCGACACCAGAAGCGACGAGGAGCCGCCGTCGGCGGTCCGTCGCGTGGAGGACGACGATGAGTGACGGGCTCGCCGACCGACGCGGCACGGAGACGACGGTCTACCAGCCTGCCGAGGACTCGCTGCTGCTCGCGAAGGCCGCGGTAGCGGAGATTGGCCCGCGAGCGCGCGTGCTGGATGTCGGCACCGGCTCGGGGTACGTGGCGGCGACAGTCGCCGACGAGGCCGGCGCGGAGGTCGTCGGGTCGGACTTGAACCCCTTCGCGTGCGCGCAGGCTCGGGATCGCGGCGTGCCCGTGGTTCGGGCGGACCTCGTCGCGCCGTTCCGCGAGGACGCCTTCGACGTGGTGTTGTTCAATCCGCCGTACCTGCCGCGGGACGAGGACGCCGCCCGGGACGACTGGATGGAGGTCGCGCTGTCGGGCGGGGAGACCGGTCGAGAAGTCGTGGAGTCGTTCCTCGACAGCGTGGGCCGCGTACTCGCGCCCGACGGGTTCGTGTTGGTGCTGGTGAGCACGCTGACGGGCGTCGAGGAGGTCGTGGAGTACGCCGGCGAGTGCGGGTTCTCCGCGGCGGCCGTCCGCGAGGAGTCGCACTCCTTCGAGACGCTGACCGTCCTCAAACTCTGGAATAACTGAAGGACATATCCCTCGACAGCAAATATTAAACAGGGGCATTGCGTAGCGACGGGTATGAACCGAATCGCGACAACACCCGGCCTGTTCCCCCTCCCCGACGACGCCAAAGAGACGTTGTCGGACCTCAAGGGCCACCAGAAGCACGACCTCGTCAGCGGCGACGAGGCCCCCGAAATCGAAGCCGCCTACGACGACGTCCGCGAGGAACTCGTCGCCCTCCAGCGCGACGCCGGCCTCAACCGCGTCGTCGAAGGACAAGCGCGGTGGGACGACATGCTCGCCCACCCCCTGACCGTCCACGAGAACGTCGAGACGGGCGGCATCGTCCGCTATTACGACAACAACAACTTCTACCGCGACCCCATCGTCCAGGGCGAACTCACGTTCTCCGGTGACCTCGCTGCGGACCTCGAAGCCGCAAGCGAGCTCACTGACGACCTGCAGGCCGTCGTCCCCGGCCCGTACTCGCTGTCGGAACTCGCGACCGACGACTACTACGGCGACGACGAGCAGTTCCTCGCCGCCGTCGCCGACTTCCTCGCCGGCGAGGTCGAGGCGTTCCCCGACGTCGAGACCGTCTTCGTCCTCGAACCGTCGCTGGTCACGGACCCGCCCGAAGAGGGCGAGGACGAGCGCGCCAGCGACGCCATCGACACCGTCGCACAGGCGGCCGACGCCGACGTCGTCGCGCACACGTACTGGGGCGCCCTCGAAGAGAAAGTCCACGCCCACCTCCTCGACGCCGGCGTCGACGCCATCGGCTACGACTTCGTCACGAGCCACGAGGACAACCTCTACAACGTCACCGAGTACGGCACCAAAGACTCCGTCGCGCTGGGCGTCGTCGACGGGCAGAACACGCTCGTCGAATCCCCGGAGACCATCCGCGAGCGCGTCGACTGGTTCCGCGACTCGGTGCCGGACGCCATCGAATTCGACGACGCGTACGTGACCGCCAACACCGGCCTGTTCTACCTGCCGGTGAACCGCTTCGAGCAGAAACTACAGGCGCTCGCCGACGCCACCCGCGAGGTGACAGCATGAGCTCGAACCGCGAGCAGTTCCGCCCCGACGGCCACGACAACGACCACTTCCTCCTGACGACCGTCGTCGGCTCCTACCCGAAGCCGAAGTGGCTCGACCGCGCGAACGACCTGTTCGAAGACCCCGACGCGGACTTCGGCGACGACGAGCTCGCCGAAGCCGAGGACGACGCCGCCCGCCTCATCACCGAGGAGCACGAGCGCGCCGGCCTCGACGTCGTCGTGGACGGCGAGATGCGACGCAACGAGATGGTGGAGTTCTTCGCCGACCGCATCGAGGGCTACGAGTTCAACGGCCCCGTCAAAGTGTGGGGCCACAACTACTTCGACAAGCCCAGCGTCGTCAGCGACGTCGCCTACGACGAGTCGTGGCTCGTCGACGAGTACGAGTTCACCGCCAGCGTCGCGGACAGCCCCGTGAAAGTCCCGATTACGGGGCCATACACGCTCGCGTCCTGGAGTTTCAACGAGGCCTACGACGGCGACGACGACCTCGCGTACGACCTCGCTGACCTCGTCAACGAGGAGATCGAGAAGCTCGTCGACGCCGGCGCGCGCTACATCCAGATCGACGAACCCGCGCTCGCGACGACCCCGGACGACCACGCCATCGTCGGCGAGTGCCTCGAACGCATCGCCGCCGGCATCCCCGACGACGTCCGCATCGGTCTCCACGTCTGCTACGGCGACTACTCCCGCATCTACCCCGAGATACTGGAGTTCCCGGTCGACGAGTTCGACCTCGAACTCGCGAACGGCGACTACGAGCAACTCGACGTGTTCACCGACCCCGAGTTCTCGAAGGACCTCGCGCTCGGCGTCGTCGACGCCCACGTCGCCGAAGTGGAGTCCGTCGAGCAGATCGAGGCCAACATCCGGAAGGGACTGGAAGTCGTCCCGCCGGAGCGGCTCACGGTCAGCCCCGATTGCGGCGTGAAACTCCTCCCGAGGGAGGTCGCCTACGAGAAGATGGCGAACCTCGTGGAAGCCGCGCGCAACGTCGAAGCCGACCTCGACAATGGCGCTATCGACGTCCCGGCCGCGCCCGCCGACGACTGACGGCGCTCACACGTTCTCGCGGCGGAGGTCGCCGACGTGGTTGCGACAGACGACGCCCGGCGTCACGACCACGCGTTCGGCCTGCGACTCGGACGCCACGACCGCGCTCGTGTCTTCTACGAGGTCGTAGTCGCCCGAATTCGCGCAGTAGACGCACGCGTCGTCGGCTGCGCTCGTGAGGTGTTCGGCGACGCACTGCTCGCAGACGCCCAGCGGTTGTGCGCTCTCGTCCACGAGCCGGTACGTCGTGCCAGTTCTGTTACAGACGACGCAGTCCATGCACCACCGTGGGGCTTCCGACGGGAGAACCTACCGGGTGTCGCGTTCGGCGACGAGCCCTTCTGTCGAACCGCGAGCGAACGCCGTCGCTACGAACGTTGCGTCCGGAAAAAGCAGCAGTAGAGACGGCCGGAGTTAGTGGTCGCCGGCGTCTTCGTAGACCCACGTCGCCGTGTCGAGTTCGTAGTCGACGAGTTCGTCCTCGTCGAAGAACAACTCGATTTCGCGCTCGTTCGCGCCTTCGTCTTCGTGGTCGCTACCGTGGATGATGTTCTGCCCGAGGTCGTTACCGTAGTCGCCGCGAATCGTGCCGGGTGCGGCGTCCTGCGGGTCGGTCGCGCCCATCATGCGGCGGACCTGGCGGGTGGCGTCGGCGCCCTCCCAGACCATCGCGAAGACGGGACCGGACGTGATGAACTCGACGAGCCCGTCGAAGAACGGCTTGCCCTCGTGCTCGCCGTAGTGCTCGTGGGCGAGTTCCTCGCTGATCTGCATGAACTTCCCGCCGACCATCTTCAAGCCCTTGTCCTCGAGCCGCGAGACGACATCGCCGATGAGACCGCGCTGGACGCCGTCGGGCTTGACCATCACGAACGTGCGCTCGTCGTGGTGGCTCATCTACTCTTCGACCTCGGACTCTTCGTCGGTCCACTCGACGTCGCGCGGTTCGCGGCCGAGGTCCGCGTTCTTCTCGCACTTCGCAGAGCAGAAGTGGACGGTGCTGCCGTCGTTGTGGACGAACATCGTCCCCGTGCCGGGTTCGATGTCGTCGCCACAGTAGTCACAGGTGCGTGTCTGGACCATTACTGACCACCAATGGAGTCCGCCTCGCGGGCCGTCTCCTTGAGCTGGAGGACGTCGCCCACGCGGACGGGACCGAGGACGTTTCGCGTGATGATTCGTCCCTGGTTGGAGCCCTCTTGAATGCGGCACTTCACCTGCATCGCCTCGCCGTGCATCCCGGTCTTGCCGACGACCTCGATGACTTCGGCGGGCGTGGAGCCCTCTTCTTCAGTTTCCTCAGCACTCATGGGTGGTTACTGGAGGTCCTCGATTTTGGTCGAGATGTCCTCGACGTCGCCCTCGGCGTCGCCGGCGTCGACGACGGCCGCGGCGGCGCTGCCGACTTCGAGGCCGGCGGCGTTGCCGAGTTCGTCCTGCGTCTCCACGAAGACGACCTGAATGCCCTTCTCTTCGGCGATTTCGGGGAGGTGCATGACGATCTCCTCGGGGGAGACGTCCTCGGCGACGAAGACGAGGTCCGCGTTGCCGCGTTCGACGGCCTTCGTCGTCTCGTTGGTTCCCTTCTTGACTGTACCCGTGTCACGAGCCACTTCGAGCGCTTCGAGGGCTCGTTCCTGGAGGTCTGCTGGAACGTCGTAGTCTACGTACACTGGCATGTATTGTTCACCTAGTTCCACGGACGGGCTTGCGCTCCCCTGCCGGTGCGGAATCCCTGACGGCTAGGAGCATCATCGACCCCCGTGGACTGTATCCTATATCTGGGTGCCCCTCAGTTAAAAGCGCTTTCAATGCGTGTCGCCGTGCGACGCCGCCGCAGGGCCGTCGCCGGGTGCGTGGGACGAAACGCCCTTCCCGCGGCTCGCCGAAACACGACCGATGGTCGTCGAGGCCGCACGGGCGCTCCGCGAGGAAGCCCGCGCCGCGAACGAACGCCGCGTGCTCGTCCTCACGGGCGACCGCGAGGCGTGCGTGTCGGCGGCCGACCGCGTTCTCGACGCGCTCGCGATTCCGCTGACCGGGACGACGCTCGTCTCCACGCGGGACGCACTCGCCTGCGAGCGGGTCGGCCCGCGGAACGCCGACGAACTCCTCGGGACGACCCGCGACGCCGTCGTCTTCGACGCGCACGCCGACTGCCGACCGAACGCGCTCGGGCGCATCGTCGGTGCCGTCGACGGCGGTGGCCTCCTGCTCGTGCTCACGCCGCCGCTCGACGACTGGCCGAATCGACGGGACGCGTTCGACGAGGGGCTGGCCGTCCCGCCGTTCGGCGTGGCGGACGTCGCGGGCCGATTCCGCCGTCGGCTCGTCGAGACGCTCCGAGCGCATCCCGGCATCGGTATCTACGACGTGGACGCCGACACTCTCGAACGGGACGGTCTGATGGACCCAGCGCCCCGCCTCGCCGAACCACTACCCGAACCGCCCGCGGACAGCGCGTTCCCCCGCGAGGCCTACGAGGCGTGTCTCACGGGCGACCAGATGGACGTGCTCGCTGCCTTCGAGTCGCTGCGCGACCCGCCCGCTGCGGTCGTCGCGGAGGCCGACCGCGGCCGCGGGAAGTCCAGCGCTGCCGGCCTCGCCGCGGCGTGTCTCGCCCGCGAGGGACTGGACGTGCTCGTCACCGCGCCGGGCCGCCGGAGCGCCAGCGAACTGTTCGCCCGCGCCCGGGAACTGCTCGCTGACCTCGACGCGCTCGTTGCCGACGACGGCGCCATCGAGACGCCGGCCGGCGGCCGCATCCGGTTCGCGAAACCGCCGGTGGCCGCAGACCTCCCCGGCGACCCCGACGCCGTATTCGCCGACGAAGCCGCCGCAATCCCCGTGCGCCTGCTCGAATCCCTGCTGGACTGCGAGCGCCTCGCGTTCACAACCACTGTCCACGGCTACGAGGGCGCGGGCCGCGGGTTCGACGTGCGCTTCCGGGACCGACTCGCCGACGCCGCCCACGACGTCGCGGACGTGACGCTCGCGGACCCGATTCGGTACGCGGCCGGCGACCCCGTCGAAGTCTGGGCGTTCCGCGCGCTCCTGTTGGACTCCCGCCCCGCCGTCGACCTGCTCGTCGAGGACGCGACTACGGAGAGCGTTACGTACGAGGCGCTCACTCCGGACGACCTCCTCGCGGACGAGAACTTGCTCAGGGAGACGTTCGGCCTGCTCGTGTACGCGCACTACCGCACGGAACCCAACGACCTCGCACGCCTGCTGGACGCACCGAACCTCGCCGTGCGCGCGCTCGTCCACGACGGCCACGTCGTTTCCGTCGCGCTGCTCGCCCGGGAGGGCGGCCTCGACGCGGAGCTCCGCGCGGACATGTACGAGGGCGCCCGCGTGAAGGGGAACATGATTCCCGACGTACTCACCAGCCAACTCCGCGACGAGGACGCCGCGGTTCCGGTGGGCTACCGCGTGATGCGCATCGCCACCCACCACGCCGCCCGCTCCCGAGGACTGGGGTCGCGGCTGCTCGGCGAACTGCGCGCGGAGTACGAGGCCGACGCCGACTGGCTTGGCGTCGGCTACGGCGCCACCCCCGAACTGCTGTCGTTCTGGCGCGCGAACGGCTACTCGACGGTCCACGTCTCGACGACCCGCAACGACACCAGCGGCGAGTACTCGGCGATTATGCTCGACCCGCTCTCTCACCTCGGCGAGCGCCTCCACGGCCGCCACGCCGACTGGTTCGCCGACCGCGCCGCGGGCGTGCTCGCTGACTCGCTACGAGACCTCGACCCGGACGTCGCGCGCGCCGCGCTCCGCGCCTGCGACGCCGCCCCGGAACTGGCCCTCGCGGACTCGTCGTGGCGCGTCGTCGCTGGCGCCGCCCACGGCCCCGGAATGTACAGCGTCGACCCCGAACCGTTCCGACGCCTCGCCGTCCACCACCTCGTCGCCGGCGACGCCGACCTCCTGTCGGCCCGTGAGGAGCGCCTCCTCGTCGCGAAACTCCTCCAAGTTCGACCGTGGGACGCCGTCGCCGCCGACCTCGACTTCCACTCCACGAGTCAGGCGATGCGCGCGCTCGGCGACGCGCTCCGCCCGCTGGTCGACGCGTACGGGACGGCCGCGGCCCGCGAGGAACTCGCACGCTTCACCGACGAAGACTAACGACGCCCTCGCGTATTCCCGCTATGGACCCGCTCGTCGCGGTCGCGTTCGTGCTCCTCGCCGCCGGCGTCGTGGGGAGCGTCCTCCCGCTGCTCCCGAGCGGCCTGCTCTCGCTGGCCGGTGTCCTCGTCTACTGGTGGACGACCGGTGAGCCCGGCTTCCTCTTGCTCGCCGTGCTCGTCGGTCTCGCGGTCGTCGCTACGCTCGTCGACTGGCTCGCCGGCTTCGTCGGTGCTCGCGCCGGCGGCACCAGCACACGGACGGCGGCGATGGCGGGCGTCGTCGGCTTCGTGCTCATGCTTCCGGGTGGTCCGCTCGGGCTCCTGGTCGGCGTCGCCGCTACCGTCTTCGCTGTCGAACTCCGCGCGAGTAACGACGTGCCCGGGAGCGCGCGGCGCGCCGGCTACGCGACTGTCGGGGTGCTCGCGTCCGCAGGAATGCAGGTCGTGCTCACGACGACCGTGTTCGCGGTCGTCGCGTGGCTCCGGTTCGCCTAGGGGTGCGCGTAGTACGCGACCGACTCGTCGGCGTCGTGGCGGTCACAGCGCGCGAACCCGACGCGAACGAACTGCACGACGTCGTCCGGGTCGACGGCCGCGAATCCGGGTTCGGCGTAGCCCGTGACGTCGCCGTCCATCGTCCGCAGGCGGACGCGGACGTTGTCGTCGGCGGGCACCCAGTGGACGACGTCGACACCCTCCTCGCGGACGACGTCGATGTCGGCGTCGAGGTACTCGAAGCGCTCGCCGTCGTAGCGAACCGGACCGTACCCCTTCAGCCAGACGCGCTCACCGACCGCCGGCAGGTCGTCCTCCTCGATTAGCACGGCGTCACCGACCGGAATGTCGCGCTCGCCGCGGTCCTCGTGCTCGGGGTGGACCGGCGGGTGCGCGCTGTCCGGGCCGCCCTCGACGGGGACTTCGGTGGCGGAGAAGGACTGCTCGGCGTCGGAGCCGCGCGGATCGAAGCCGTCCCGAACGAGGAACTGCCGGGGTGCGTCGTCGTCGACGAGGTCGCGGTTGTTCGAGTAGATGGCGGACATCGAGAGGTCGACGTTGCTCGTCGACGTTCCCAACTCGACCATCGCGTCCACGATGGCTTCCCCGCGGATGCCGCGGCGCTGGACGCTCGGGAGCGTCGGCGCGCGCGGGTCGTCCCAGCCGTCGAGTTCGCCCGCGTCGATGAGTTCCCCGATGGTCGACGTGGACATCTTCACGTCGTAGGCGTCGACCTGCACGTGGCCCCAGTGGATGACCTCGGGGTACTCCCAGTCGAAGTAGTCGTAGACGAACTGCTGACGCTTCGCGGAGTCCTGCAGGTCGATGCCGCGGACGATGTGCGTGACGCCTGTGAGGTGGTCGTCGACGCCGGACTGGAAGTCCAGCATCGGCCAGCAGCGGTACTGTTCGGCCTCCTCGCGCGGGTGCGGGGTGTCGATGATGCGGAACGCCACCCAGTCCCGGAGCGCGGGGT
The DNA here is from genome assembly GCF_001485535.1 of Halobacterium sp. CBA1132. Taxonomy (NCBI): domain Archaea; kingdom Methanobacteriati; phylum Methanobacteriota; class Halobacteria; order Halobacteriales; family Halobacteriaceae; genus Halobacterium; species Halobacterium sp. CBA1132. Next base: position 1,653,993 of record NZ_BCMZ01000001.1, on the reverse strand, counting down.
TCTTGTGCTCGATATCGGTCTTCACGCGCAGCACCATCTCGCCGGAGTCGTACTCGCCGTCGACCATCGCCGCGAACTCCTCTCGGACCGTCTCGACGTCCTTCTCGCGGTGCGGGCACGCCTCGGCGCTGTTCTTCAACTCCGAGAACTCCTCGCCGGGACAGCTACACGTGTACGCGCCGCCCTTCTCGATGAGGTCGCGGGCGTGCTCGTAGTACGTCTCCAGTCGGTCGCTCGCGCGGTAGACCTCCGCGGGTTCGAAGCCGAGGTACTCGATTTCGTCGAGAATCTCGTCGTACGCCCACACCAGCGGGCGCTTGGTCTCGGGGTCGGTGTCGTCGAAGCGCACGATGAACTCGCCGTCGTACTCCTCGGCGTAGGTGCCGATGACCGCGGGCATCCGCGCATGGCCGATGTGCCACGGGCCGTTCGGGTTCGGCGCGCAGCGCATCCGAATGTCGTCGTAGTCGTCGGCGTTCGGGAGGTCCGGAAGCACTTGGTCGTCTTCCTCGTCCTCGGCGTCGAGTTCCTCGACGCGCTCGGGCGCGAGTTCGGTGAGGCGCTCGCGTTTCTCGTCGCGGTCCATCGCGTTCACGTCGTCGATGACGGGCGCGATGGTGCCGGGAATCTCGTCGCCGTGCTCGCGGAACCCGGGGTTCTCGCCCATCAGCGGCCCCATGATGGCCCCGACTTGGGCGTCGCTGTCGTGTTTGAGCGCGTTGAACAAGGCCGCCGTCTCGGCTTCGCGGCGGACGCGCTCGCGGAGTTCGTCGTCCATTACGTGGTCGTTCGCCCGAGGCGGGCAAATCCGTTGGGATTCGCGCCGACTACCCGGCGCGCTCCGGGTCCTCGGCGAGGTGGTAGGCGTCGTAGATGCCGTACAGCCAGATGCCGAGCAGCAGCGGGATGCCGATGAGGTGAGTCCAGTGGTGCCGCGTCGGTATTCGGGGCATTGACAGCACTCGTGGCAGTCGTCGCTGCGGCCTCGCCTGCATTTCGGCAACGCTGATTGCCGTGGCCTAGTGTAGGGTACAACCTTTATACCAGTCCTATCAGTTGGAATGTGTATGTCGAGAAACAACCCCAGTAAGAGGGACCTATCATATGGACGGCAGTCTCTCCGAAAGGCAACGAAGTTCGTAGAGGGCGACTACACTGGCATTAACCCACGCCAGTTCTATCGGTCCCTCAAACGCAGCCTGGAGGAAATCCAGCAGGACGGTGACTTCAAGTACGAAACCGTTGGCAACCAAGAAACCGATCTCAGTATCGAGAGCGAGGATGTCGGTGAGAAAACCGGCCGCGTCAAAGGCCGTCTCGCTGCGTCCTCGGAACCACACCCCGTCGGCCAAGGCGAACTCGAATACAAACCGTACGGTCCCCACGGCGCAGGCGCGCTCGTCGTCGGCGCTATCTTCGCGTTCTTCGGGCTGAGCGGCGAACTCCTTCCGATTCTACTCGGGTTGATTCTCCTCATAGGTGGTGGTTACCTCTACTTCAAGAAGGAAACCGCATCCTTCGCTGTCGAGCGCGAGGACGTGATTCGCGCGCTGATGACTGGCGAAGTGAGCGAGCGCACTATTGAGGACGACGACGAGACGCGGACGGACATTTTCGCGAACATGAGCGTCATCTATGCGGGGGATTCTCTCCTTCAGGTGCCGGTGTCGCGGTTTGATGACATGCCGTGGACGCTCCGCCGCACGCTGACGACGCAGGTAAAGAAGTGGTACAACCAGCTCGTCGACGAGCACGACCGCGTGGACATTGACGAGGGGTTCGTCTCGAATCTGAGCGCGTGGGCGAACCGGAGTGCGGACAGTGACCGTGCGACCGTGCAGGCGCTACAGGGAACGCTGAACGACACGTTCGAACTGCGCGTTCGGTACACTGACCTCCTAGAGGAGCAGCTGCCCCGGGGCACTCGGGACGAACTCGGCGAGCACCAAGAGCGGCTACTGGACGAACTCGAAGAACTCTCCGAGGAGATGGACGTCTACGTAGAGCGCGAAGGCCTCAAACGCGTCGAATAGGCCTCTCCCGGCCGTTTCTGGATTAATATTTACGGTGGCGTCGCCCGCCGCATAACAGTTGCTGCGCGGTCCCGATGCGTTTATGTTGGATTAGGCTAGCCTAAAAATCGTGCACCAGTGCGACCGAACCCGGCGACCGAGACGAGACGCCACGACCGAACGACGAGTCGGGGTCAGCGGGGGGACGCGTGACTGAACCCGACGCGAACGCCGACGACACAGAGTGGGACGTGGCGGTCGTCGGCGGCGGCCCCGCGGGCTGTTCGACGGGCGTCTTCACCGCTCGCGAAGGACTGGACACGGTGGTTTTCGACCGCGGGCGCTCGTCGCTCCGGCAGTGCGCGCACCTACAGAACTACCTCGGCTTCCCTGCGGGTATCGACATCGAGACGTTCTACGCGCTCGCCCACGACCACGCCGAAGCAGTCGGCTGCGAGGTCGTCGAGGACTTCGTCGAGTCGGTCGAACGCGCGGACGGCGGCGGATTCGTCGTCGAACCCCAGTCCGGTGACCCAATCCGCGCGAGTCGCGTCGTCGCGGCGACCCGCTACGACGCAGACTACCTCCGGCCGCTGGACGCCGACGACGAGATGTACGAGACCCACGACCACGGCGGCGAGGAACACGAACACTTCGACCGGACGTACGCCGACAGCGACGGCAGAACGCCGATAGACGGCCTCTACATCGCGTCACCGGTCGAAGAGTGGTCGACGCAGGCCATCGCCGCGGCGGGCTTCGGCGCGCTCGTCGGCCGCCACGTCGTCGGGGACGCCCGCCGCGAACGCGGGTATCCCGAGGGATTGGCCGAGCGCGTCGACTGGCTCCGACAGGAGCGCGCTCGCGACGAGGAGTGGGCCGACCCGGACCGCTGGCGCGAGTACTTCGACGAGCACGTCCCGGCCGACCACGACCTCAGCGACGACGAACTGGACGCGCTACGCGAGTCGGAAGTAGACGACCGCCTCGGCAGGTACGTCGACGACGAGGAAATCGAACGCCGCCGGCAGGAAGCCCACGACCGAATCCTGGAACACCTCGACGACGACCGCATCCGCGCGTACCTCGACCGGACGGACGAAGACGGTCCGTAGCGACAGCTGTGCGGCGCGGAGAGCATCCGCGCGGCTTCGCCGCGCGGTTTTCCGTCAACGCTGCGCGTTGACGACGTCACGCTCGCTGACGCTCGCGTGACCACCGCTCGCCTGCGGCGAGCGGGCTTTTTTAGCGTAGATTTTTTGCGCGAGAGGTTCCCGCAGCGAGCGGCCGGTGGCCGCGAGCGAGGAAACCCGAGCGCAAAAAAAGGTACGTTAGTAGCCCCGTTCGACGAGGTAGTCCGCGACCTGTTCGAGTCGACGGTGGGCCTCGTTGTCCGGCAGCACGTCGAGGTGGGCTTTGGCTTCGGCGACGAGTTCGTCCGCGCACTCGCGGGCGTACTCGATGCTACCGACCTCGCGGAGTCGCTGGACGGCGTCCTCGATGTCGTCGTCGGTGACGTTCTCGGGGTCGTCGGCGTCCAGCAGATTATCGACGTCGACGCCGTGCTCGCTGGCGTGCAGCGTCACGACCGTCTTCTTGCCTTCCACGAGGTCCGACCCGCGCTGCTTGCCGAGTTTCTCGGACGGCACCGTGAGGTCGAGGACGTCGTCGTGAATCTGGAACGCTTGCCCGGCTTTGACCCCGTAGTCGTACAGCGCCTCGACGGTGTCGTCGTCGGCGCCCAGCAGGACCGCGGGAATCGACGCCGCCGCGGCGTACAACACCGCGGTCTTCAACTCCACCATCTCCATGTACTCGTCGGAGAGGACGTCCGTCCGCGTCTCGAAGTCCACGTCGAGGGCTTGGCCCTCACAGATGTGGGTGCACGTCTCCGCGAGCGTCTGCATCGCGCCCATGCCGCGCTCGGGCGGCGCGCCCGTCCGCAGCATGATTTCGAACGCCTTCGAGTAGAGCGTGTCGCCCGCGAGAATCGCGGTCTCGGTGTCGTACTCGCGGTGGACCGCCGGCACGCCGCGCCGGAGGTCGTCGTCGTCCATGATGTCGTCGTGGATGAGCGTGAACGACTGGATGACCTCGATGGACACCGCCGACGACATCACGTCCACCTCGCCGCCCGTCAGGTCCGGGAACGCCCGGTAGTCCGTACTCCCGGGTTCGACGTCCGCCAGCGCCTCCGCGGTCAACAACAGGACTGCTGGACGCAGGCGCTTCCCGCCGGCCTCCAAGAGGTAGCGGGCCGCCTCGTAGAGGCGCTCCGGGCGCTGCGCCGGGAGGTCCTCGTCGATGGCGGCGTTGACCTTCTCGCGGCGCTCGCGGACCGCGCTGAGCACCGCTTGTTCGCGGGCGTTCTTGGACATCTACTCGACGAGCTGGATGGTGTTGCCGTTCGAGGTCACGTGGAGGTCGCGACCGACCTTGTACCCCTGGCTCTCCGCGAGACTGACGTACGGCGCGAAGCCCTTCATGTTCTGGTGGGCGGGGATGATGTGCTCGGGCTGGAGCGTTTTCATCATCTCGTAGTGGCCCTCCTCGCGGAGGTGGCCGGAGACGTGGATGTCGTCGTAGATGCGAGCGCCCTGCATCCGCAGCAGCTGCTCGCTCTGGTAGCGCTGGCCCTCGTTGGTCGGCTCCGGAATCACGCGCGCCGAGAAGATGATCTTGTCACCGTTCTCGATGTCGTAGGGCGTCTCGCCGCGACCCATCCGAGTGAGCATCGCGCGCGGCTCGCCCTGGTGGCCCGTGACGATGGGCAGGAAGTTCTCCTTGCCCTCGTCCATCACGCGCTTGAACGCGCGGTCGACGCTCTTGCGGTGGCCGAACATCCCGAGGTCGTCCGGGAAGTTCACGCGGCCCATGCGCTCGGCGGTACCCGAGTACTGCTCCATCGAGCGACCGAGCAGAATCGGCTCCCGGCCGATGTCCTTCGCGAACTCCACGAGCGAGGAGACCCGGGAGACGTGGCTGGAGAACGTCGTCGCGACGATGCCGCCGTCGTAGTCCTCCATGCTCTGCATCGCGTCCTTGAGGTGGCGCCGCGCCACGCTCTCGGACGGCGTGCGGCCCTTCCGGCCGGCGTTCGTACAGTCCTCGATGTAACAGAGGACGCCCTCGCCCTCGCGGCCGATCTCTCGGAAGCGCTCCATGTCGATGGGGTCTTCGAGAACCGGGTCGTGGTCGATGCGCTTGTCGAGGCCGTAGACGACCGACCCCTCCGGCGTGTGGAGGACCGGGTTGATGGCGTCGATGATGGAGTGTGTGACGTGGACGAACTCGAGTTCGCACTCGTCGCCGATGGACATCGTCTCGCCGGACTCCATCTCCACGAGTTCGTTGTCGACGCCGAACTTCTGCTCGCCCTCGATCTGGCCTTTCACGAGTTCCAGCGTGAACGGCGACGCGACGATGGGCGCGTCGTATCGGTGCGCGAGCTTCGAGATGGCACCGATGTGGTCGAGGTGGCCGTGCGTCGGCACGATTGCCTGCACGTCGCCCTCGAGGTCGGACATGACGCGGTCGTCCGGGATGGCGCCCATGTCGATGAGGTCGAGGCTGTGCATCTTCTCGGTCTCGACGTTGTCGTGAATCAGGACCTGCGAGAGGTTGAGGCCCATGTCGAAAATGACAATGTCGTCACCGGCTCGGACGGCAGTCATCTGCCGACCGACTTCTTCGTATCCGCCGATTGTTGCGATTTCGATTTCCATGGTTTTGAAGCACTGAAACCCCGGTAAGGGGAGTCGTGTCTCGAAACAGCCGCGCGCTGGCGACGGCGGCCGCGGCGTCTTACAGCCGTCGGCCGCCGTCGCGTCAACGCCCGCGACGCTGCTCTTGGCTGCCCTACGTCCCGCGGTGTTAAAAACAGCGGGGATTGCCGCGGCGTCGGCCCGTCGGCCACAACCGCCTTCACGAAGGCGGTTCTCGTGGCGTCTATGGCGAACGCGACGTTCCACGTCTACGAGGACGAAGCGGGTCAGTACCGGTGGCGCCTCGTTCACCGAAACGGCAACATCATCGCGGACAGCGGCGAGGGGTACGCCTCCGAGCAGAAGGCCAAACAGGGCCTGAAGAGCGTCAAGGAGAACGCGCCGGACGCCGACGTGGAAGTCGGCGAACCCGACGCCTAGCGCCCCTCGATGCGCGTTCCGGCGTCCTCGCCCGCGAGAAACGCCGAGAGGGCGTCCGGGCCGAACACGAACGCGGGCGCGCCGAGCGCCAACAGCGCGCGGACTTTCGCGGCCATCCCGCCGGTGACGTCGGTGGCGTCGCTGCCCCCGAGCGCGGCGGCCACGTCGTCGTAGTCCGTAATCTCGGCGACTACGTCCCCGGACTCGTCGAGGACGCCGGGGACCGTCGAGCAGAGGCCCACCCGCTCGGCGTCCAACGCTCGCGCGACGTGCGTGACGAGTTCGTCGCCGCTGACGATAGTCGCTCCGTCTCCGACCTGCGTGAGCACGTCGCCGTGCAGCACCGGCACGAACCCCTCACCCAGCATCGCTTCCAACTGCGCGGTCTCGAAGCGGAGTTCGCCGTCCACAGTTCGGTGGCCGACAGAGAACGGATGTACGGGCACCGCCGGCACGCCCGCATCGGCGAGCGCACCGACAACTCTCCCGTTCAGTTCCTCCATCGCGCTCGCGACGTCGCGGGCCGCAGCAGCCTCCGCGGACCCCTCGCTGCTGGAGATACCGTGGTCGGCAGCGTGCGGGTGCCCGAAGCTCCCGCCGCCGTGGACCACCACGAGGTCGTCGACGGCCGCCTCTCCGAGCGCGCCCGCGAGCGCTGCCAGTCGGTCGTCGGCGACGGTTTCGGGCTGGTCTTTCTCGGTGACGACGCTCCCACCGAGTTTCACGACGACGGTCATTCGACGCGCACGCCCTCCGTCGCGAGCTCCGCCTGGAACGCCTGCTCGCACTCCGGCGCCAGCGACAGCGCGGTCTCCACGCCGTCCTCCCGGTCGAGCGCGACGATGCAGCCGCCGCCGCCCGCGCCGGTCAGTTTCGCGCCGAGCGCCCCGCCGTCCCGGGCCGCCCACACGAGGGTGTCCAGCGACCGCGAGGACACGTCGAGCGCCGCGAGCAGACCGTGATTGAAGTCCATCAGGCGGCCGAGCGCGTCGAGGTCGCCGTCCGCGAGCGCCTGCTCGCCCTCGCGCACGAGGTCGCCGATTGCGCCCACGGTGTTCGCGGCGAAGTCGTACTCGTCGCGGAGGTCTCGTACTCCCGCGACCAACTTCCCCGTGTCGTGGCTCGCGCCATCGTACCCCACGACGAACGGCAAGTCCGGCGCGTCGATGGCTCGACAGTCGTCGCCCTCCACGCGGACTGCGCCACCCACCGCCGAACAGAACGTGTCCGCCCGGGAGGCTTGCCCGTCCTGCACCTCGTGTTCGACGCGGTACGCGCGCTCCGCCACCGCCTCGGCGTCGAGCGGCGCACCGAGTTCGCGCGTGGCGGCGTCGATGCCCGCGACGGCGACGGCCGCGCTCGACCCGAGTCCCGCCCCGAGCGGAATCCCGCTCTCGATTTCCACGTCGAAGCCCGCATCCGGCCTGTCTGCGGCGTCTCGTGCCTGTTCGAGCGACGCTTCCACGTACCCCATCGCTGCCTCGATGAGCGGCGTCGGCACGTCCACGTCCGGCTTCGCGTCGGCGCTCGAGCCGTACTCGACCGTGAACCCGTCCAGCGAGAGGTCGTCGGCGGACACCCGCACGCGGTCGTCGTCGCGGGCCGTCACCGTCACCCGCGCCCGTCGCTCGATGGCACAGGGAACCGCGGGCTCACCGTAGACGACGGCGTGCTCGCCGAAGAGGTAGACCTTCCCCGGCGCGCTCGAAGTCGTTGTCATACTTCGCCGTGTGGTCCACGCCGTTACAGAAGTTCCGGAACGCCCCCGCCGCAGGCTTTTGCGTGCGCGCGCCGAACGGGGCGGTATGCGCCCCGTCATCGACCACGTGCCGTTCGCCGCCAGCGACCTCGACGCCCTCGTCGAGCGATTCGAAGCCGCCGGCTTCGACCCCACGTACGGCGGCGCCCACCCCGGCGCCGGCACGGAGATGGCGGCGGTCGTGCTCCCGGACGGCTCGTATCTCGAACTGGTCGCGCCCACGCGCGAAGACCCCGACCGCTGGCCGGCGTACTTCGAGGCCGCCGACCCCATCGCCGGCCCCTGTGACTGGTGCGTGGAGACGGGCAGCGTCCACGCCGAGTGTCAGCGCGTCATCGACCACGACGTCACCGTTCACGGCCCGATTCAGGGCCGCCGCGAACGTCCGGACGGCACGCTCGTCGAGTGGGACCACGCGTTCCTCGGCGGCGACGACAGCCTCCTCCCGTTCGTCGTCAGCGACCGCACGCCCCGCGAGTACCGCGTCCCCGACAGCGACCTCTACGGGTCGCCCGTGTCGGGCATCTCGTGGGTCGTCCTCGCCACCGACGACATCGCCAGCGCTATCGAACGCTTCCAGCGGCTCTATCGCCTCCCCGAACCGGAACGCGACTACGACGACACCTACGGCGACCTCGCGCAATTCCCCGGACAGGACGTGGTGCTGTGCGACCCCGACGGCGGCCGCGTCCGCGAACGCCTCGACGAACTCGGCCCCGGACCCGCCGCCGTGCTGTTGAGCGCGGACATCGACGACGCGCGCCACCGCCACCCCCTCGGCGGCGGCCGCGAGTGGTTCGGGCGGCGCGTGCGCTTCGTCGATGGGCTCGACGGCCACCTCGGCCTCGTCTCGCTGTAGCCGTCGCTGGTCGGTCTGATTACTGAAAAGTACGAACGCGGAAGCCTACAGTCCGTCCTCGAAGTCGTCGAGGCCGTACGTCGGCTCTGCGCCGCGGCGGTCGAGCGTCTCGTTGGCGAGCAGCCAGTAGACCACCGACAGCGCGCGCCGCCCCTTGTTGTTCGTCGGGACGACGAGGTCGACGTTGCTCGTCTGGTTGTTCGAGTCGCACATCGCGATCACGGGAATGCCGACCGTGATGGCTTCCTTGACGGCCTGCGCGTCGCCGATGGGGTCGGTGACGACGAGGACGTCCGGCTCGATGTAGCCGTCGTACTGCGGGTTCGTCAGCGTTCCCGGGATGAACCGTCCCGTCCGGGCGCGTGCGCCGACCGCTTCCGCGAACTTCTCCGCGGGGAAGCGACCGTACTGGCGCGACGACGTGACCAGAATCTGCTCCGGGTCGTAGTTCGCCAGGAAGTCGGCGGCCGTCCGGATGCGCTCGTCCGTCTTCGAGACGTCGAGCACGTAGAGGCCGTCCGTGCGGACGCGGTGGATGAACCGGTCCATGTCGTTTGTCTTCTGCTGGGTACCGATGTGGACACCGGCGCCGAGGTAGTCCTCGACGGGGATGAGCAGGTCGGCCTCCTCGTCGGACATGACGTCCTCGGTGACCGCCGCTCCCGGCTCCTCTTCGGTGGGCTGTTCGTCTGTCTGGGCGTCGCTCTCGGCGGCCTCGGCGGCAGACTCCGCTGCCTGCTCCGGGGCGTCCTCGAGGTCGGCCTCTGTGTCGGATTCGTTCTCGCTCATGCTTCGTCCGCGATGCGGATGAGTTCGTTCAGCTTGGCGGTTCGCTCGCCGCCGACCGTCCCCGTCTTGATGAACGGAGCGTCGGCCGCCACGGCGAGGTGTGCGATTGTCGTGTCCTCGGTCTCGCCGCTGCGGTGGGAGACCACGGCCTCGTAGCCGTTCCGGGTCGCCAACTCGATCGCGTCGAACGCGTCCGAGAGCGTCCCGATCTGGTTGGGCTTTACGAGGATGCTGTTGGCCGCGCCGACCTCGATGCCGTCGCGGAGTCGCTCCACGCTCGTCACGAAGAGGTCGTCCCCGCAGACGAGCGTGTCGTCGCCGACCTGCTCGGTCAGCGTCGCGAACGCCTCGAAGTCGTTCTCGTCGAGCGGGTCCTCGACGTACGCGAGGTCGTACTCCTCGACGAGTCCGGCGACGTACTCGATCTGCTCCTCGGTGGAGCGGACCTCGTCACCGTAGACGTACTCGCCACCGTCGTAGCGCTCGGCGGCCGCCATGTCGAGACCGAACTGGACGTCGAAGCCGAACTCTTCGGCGACGTCGCTGGTGGCCTCGTCGACGATTTCGAAGGCGGCGGCGTCGTCGATGGACGGCGCCCACGCACCCTCGTCGCCTTTCGCGGCGGCCTCGCCGCGCTCTTCGAGGAGTTCGCCCACGCGCTCGTGGACCGCGGCGTTCGCGAACACCGCCTGCCGGACGCTCGGCGCGCCGACGGGCGCTGCGAGGAACTCCTGAATCGCGGTCGCGTCGGCGGCGTGTTCGCCGCCGCCGACGACGTTCCCGAGCGGCACCGGGAAGTTCCGCCCGCGGAAGGCGCCGCCGAGATGCTGGTACAGCTGCACACCGAGCACGTCCGCGGCGGCCTTCGCGGCCGCCATGCTAGTGGCGACCGCGCTGTTCGCCCCGACGTCGGAGAAGTCCTCCGTGCCGTCGGCGGCGTGCAGTGCGGCGTCGACGCCGCGCTGGTCGCCGGCGAACTCCCGGCCCTCGAGGCGCGGTGCGACGTGTTCGCGCGCCGCCGCAATCGCCTCCTCGACGGGGAGTTCGACTGCCTCGTGCTCGCCCGTGCTGGCGCCCGACGGCGCCGCAGCACGGCCGAACCCGCCGTCCTCGGTCACGACCTCGGCTTCCACGGTCTTGTTGCCGCGGGAGTCCAGAATCGGCCGGAATCGGACGGACTCGATGCGCGTCATCTCAGTTGTCCCTCCGGACAGTGAACGGGAGCGCGTCCGCGTCGTACTCCTCGGCCGCGATGAGGATGGGCTCCGTCTGGTCGGTGTCGACCAGCACGGGCGCCCCGTACGACACCTGCAGCGCTCGCGCACCGATGATGCGGGCCTTCTCGTACCGATTGAAGTGTTGTGTGTCGCTCATTACTGGTAGGGCGAGACGACGTCCACGAGGTCCTGGTGGGAGACCATCATGCGTCGACAGCAGTGCCGGTCCACGCCGAGGTCGTCCAGCACGTCCGCTGGGTCCTCGTCGCCGTCGTGGGTCTCGGCGCGTGCCTTGAACTCTTCCCAGTACTCGCCGACGACGTTACCGCACGTGAAACACCGGACTGGTACCATCATGATTTGGTCACCTCAGCGGTAGGACTTCTGGTAGCGGGCGCGGGCACCGGGGCCGCCCCACTTCTTGGACTCGGACTGCCGGACGTCGTTGACCAGCAGACTGCGGTCGAACTCACGGTACGCGTCCCGGAGTTCGGCGTCGCCGTAATGCTCGACCAGCCCGCGCGCGATGGCGGTGCGGACGGCGTCAGCCTGACCCGCGAACCCGCCACCCGAGACGTCGATATCGACGTCGACGTCGTCTCGGAGGTCCTCGCCAGCGATGCGGAACGGCTCCAGCATCTTCAGGCGCGACATCTCCGGGTCGACGAGTTCGACGGGCTTGGAGTTGATTCGGACACGACCCTCTCCGTCGCTGACTGTCGCGCGAGCGACAGCCGTCTTCTTCTTACCGGACGTGTTGGTTACCATGTGACGTTAGCACCTAGTTCCTTGGAGACATCGCCGACGGTGACGAAGCGAATCGTCGAGAGTCGGTCAAGCGACGTTCCCTCGATGACTTCGCCGTCATCGTCGAACGGGTTACCGACGTACACGCGGACGTTCTCGAACGCCTCGCGGCCGTCCTGCTGCTTGTACGGCAGCATGCCACGGATGGCGCGCTTGAACACGCCGTCCGGGCGTTTCGGATAGTACGGACCGCTGTCGGAGCCCAGCTCCGCTCGCTTGTTGTACGTCTCGAAGATGTCCTCCTCGGTGCCGGTGATGACTGCCTCCTCGGCGTTGACGACAGCGATGGACTCGCCGTCGAGGGCGCGTTCGGCGACGTTGCTCGCCACGCGACCCATGATGCAGTCTCGCGCGTCGACAACCACGTCGGCGTCGAATTCTGCGAGACTCATCGCATCACCCGCACGTCGGATCCTTCGGGGTTCTGTTCGACTGCCTGTTCCAGATGGACGGCCTCGCCGTCGGCGTGCTCGATTTTCGTCTTCGCGCTGCCGGAGAAATCCACGGCAGCAACGGTGACGGACTTTCGAAGCGCGCCGGACCCCAGCACTTTGCCGGGGACGACGACGGTCTCGTCCTCGTTCGCGTAACGTTCGATGCGACTCAGGTTCACCTCGGCGTGCGTGCGGCGCGGCTTCTCCAGCCGACCCGCGACGTCGTGCCAGACGTCCGTGCCCGAATCTCGGGCGACGGACTTCAGTTCGGCGATGAGACTGCTGAGTCTCGGACTTGTCTTACTCATGCTCGTACTCCTGGAAAGTTGTGAGAAGTCGAGTGCAGGGAGCAGGATTTGAACCTGCGAACCCCTACGGGACAGCGCCCTGAACGCTGCGCCTTTGGCCTAACTTGGCTATCCCTGCACGGCCGCGGTGGCGCTTCGCTTCTCTGTAGCTCCCGACCCTTTTTACCGATTTCGATTGCCGGGCCCGAGGCTCCAGGGGCAGGAGTGGGCGTCGGCGCGGTAGTGTGGGTCGGAGCAATCATGTTATATTTGGACTGCCTGTTCGAGTTCGTCCGCGCGGTCGACCAGGGAGTCGACTGCTCGGAGAACTAGCTCTGTTACGGGCATCGAGCCGTCGGATTCGACGTGGAAGACGAACGCGCCGGGGACGTCCTCGACTTCGAGCTCCTTGCCGGGGTACCGGTTCGTGAGGTCGTTGTCGAAGTCGTCGGTCGGCACGAGTTCGCCGTCCTCCTCGAGAACGCCGCGGAGCATCTGTGGCTCCTCGTCGGCGTACTCGTCGGCGTCGCCGACGACGTTCACGCGCTGGAGGTGTCGGTAGCCGACCGCGACGCCGCCTTGGTGTTTGGCGTGGTCGCGGCCGTAGCCGAGTTCCGCGTCGGCCTCCAGTTCGAGACGCTGGTCGTCTTTGAGCTCGATGATGGGGATGTTCTCGTCGGCGGCTGCCACTTCGGGGTCCTGACAGACCAGGTCCCCGGAGTACGCCGTCCCCGGGCCCTCGACGTCGAGCGCGAGCGTGACCGTGTCACCCTCCGCGAAGTCCTCGGGCGTCGTCAGCGGGACGAGGCCGAGGCGCAGCGCGAGCTGTTCGTCGAACATCACACTGGAGTTCTCGACGAACCGGACGCTGTCGATAGACAGCGTCGGAACGTCGGCGATAATCGCTCGCCGAATACCGTTCGCGAACGCCGGCGTGATGTTGCGAACGACGAACCGGGCTTCCCGTTCGTCGCGGTCGATGAATTCGACGTCGAAGTCCGTGCTCATGGCTTAGTACCCGCTGTTCTTCGGCGGACGCGTCCCGTCGTGGGGGACGGGGGTCACGTCCTCGATGCGGCCGATTTCGAGACCGGCGCGAGCGAGCGCGCGGATGGCGGCCTGCGCGCCCGGACCCGGGCTGCGCTGGAGGTTACCACCGGGGCCGCGCACGCGAACGTGCACTTTGTCGATGCCCTGGTCTAAGACGTCTTCGGCGAGCTGTTCGGCCATCTGCATCGCGGCGTACGGCGACGCCTCGTCACGGTTCTGCTTCACCACGGTACCGCCACTCGACTTTGCGAGCGTCTCGGCGCCCGTCTCGTCGGTGACCGTCATGATGGTGTTGTTGAACGAGGCGTGGATGTGCGCGATGCCCCATTTGGTGTCGTCAGCCATATTGTGTTACTCCTGTGCACCGGCGCGAGCCGGGTGCAGTTCGTCTGTGAGGTCGCTTCGTTCGTCGAACGCGATGGCGTCCTCCTCGGAGACGTCGACCTTGTAGGAGGGTTCCGTGACGCGACTCCCGTCGACCGTGATGTGGCCGTGGGAGATGAACTGACGGGCTTGCCCGACAGTGTTCGCGAGACCCTCGCGGTAGACGACCGTCTGCAGGCGGCGTTCGAGGACATCCGTCACGTCGAGCGACAGGACGTCGTCGAGGCTCTCCTGATTGGAGAGCACGCCGATGCGCTGCAGGCGCGAGACGAACTCCTCGCCGCTGACGGCCTCCGTGCGGCCGAGCAGGCGGCGCGCCTCGCGGCGGAAGTTGCGCAGTTCGGACTGCGCACGCCAGAGTTCCTCCTTGTTCTTCAGGCCGTACCGGGAGACGAGGTCGCTCTCCTCGGAGATGCGTTCGCCCTGATACGGGTGATTCGGCGTCTCGTAGAACTTGGTGTTCTCACCTGGGAGCGCCATTATTCTTCCTCACCCGCTGCTTCTTCTGCCTGTTCTTCCTTGATAGCCTCGACGTTGACGCCGATGGTACCTTCCGTACGACCGGTGGACTTGGTGCGCTGACCGCGGACCTTCTGTCCGCGCTCGTGTCGGATGCCCTTGTAGGACCGAATCATCTGCATCCGATTGATGTCCTGGTCGCGCGTCAGGTTGACGTCGTTGCCGGTGACGTGCTGGGTCTCGCCGGAGTAAAAGTCGTTCCGACGGTTCGTGAGCCACTCCGGAGCGTGGTCTGCGAACTCGTTGACGGCTGTCTTGATGTCGTCGATGATGTCGTCATCAAGACGGCCAATCGTCGCGGTGCGGTCGACATCCGCGTTCTCCGCGACGACTCGCGAGACTCGTCGGCCGATGCCGTCGAGTTCCGCGAGCGCACGCTCGACGGACTTGGTACCGTCGAGGTCTGTCTGCCCGATGCGGACGAAGTACTGAATGTCCTCGTCCGCGTCTTGTTCTTCCGAACTCATGTTTTGGTGTTGTGTGGAAAGGCGTCGTGGCGGGGATTTGAACCCCGGAGGCTTACGCCACAGAGTTAGCAACCCTGCGCCTTGACCAGGCTAGGCTACCACGACACGCTTTCGGGTGTATCTTCGCCCTCTCGGACTCGGGACCTGGCGCCCCTACAGTGACTGCGTTCGTGAGAAATCGCGGCCCGTACTTAAACATCACGAAAGGGCGTTGGTGGAGCCTGCCAACCGGACCCACGACTGCATCCCTTCGACCGACAACTGAGCGGCGTCAGTTCGTGTGGTCGGTGCCGCCGTCCGCATACACTTCGACGTAGTCGTCGTTGACCTCCCAGCCGCCGTCGCCGTCCTCGACCATGTACTCGCCGTAGTACGGCACGCGGTTCTCGACGGTCTCGCGGAACGCCTCGCGAATCTCGTCCCTCGACATCTCGCCCATCGACCGCAGGTCGTCGTTGCGGTTCAGACACCCCTTCAGGTAGCCTTCGTGTGTCACGCGCACGCGGTGGCAGTTCGCGCAGAACTCCTCGTTGCCGACGGGGTCGACGATTTCGACCATCCCACCGTCGGACTCGTCCGACGAGGTGTCGCTCGCGTCGCTCGCGACACCACCGTTCACGTAGTACCGCCGTCGGTCGTGCATCTCGCGGTGTTCGACGCGGTCCGCGCGCTCTTCGAGCCAGTCGTGGACGTCGTCGATGTCGACGGCCCACTCCGGGTGGCCCGCGATTTCCGGCATGTACTCGATGAGCTGGAGTTGGAGCGCGTCGTTCTCCGCGACGTGGTCGACCATCTCCGGCACGTAGCCCGCCGTCTTCCGGAACACGACCATGTTCAGTTTCACGGGGTCCAGCCCGGCGTCGACGGCCGCCCGCACGCCTTCGAGGACCTTCTCGTAGGCGCCGCTCTTCGTGAGCGCCTTGAAGTCCTCGGCGTCCAGCGCGTCCTGAGAGACGTTCACTCGTTCGAGGCCCGCGTCCACGAGGTCCTCGGCGCGTCCCGGGAGGAACGTCCCGTTGGTCGTCATCGACACCTCCATCGAATCCGGAGTGCGTCGAATAATCTCTTCGAGGTCGTCCCGGAGCATCGGCTCGCCGCCAGTGAGTTTCACCTTCTCGACGCCGAACTCCTCGACGACTTCGAGGAACCGCACCACGTCGTCCGCGCTCATCTCGTGGTCCCGTGGGTCCATCGGCCCGCGCGTGTCCCCCAGCCCCTCGTTGTGGCAGTAGACACAGTCGAAGTTACAGCGGTCCGTCAGGGAGACCCGGACGCCGGAGACCTCGCGCCCGAACGAGTCCGAGAGCATGCTGGTATGTGGCACGCACAGACGCTTAAACTCGTGGGTGTAAGCGGGGATTTCGTAACCCCTAGACGTTACGTTCGGGTTGCAGTGTGTGCTTGCGGCCGCACGTTCGTTCGACACAACCCTTATCGGCGCACCGTCTCCTACTCGCGGGCATGAACGAAGACGACGTGCTGGACCTCCTCCGCGACGTCGAGGACCCCTCCCTCGACGACGACATCGTCTCCCTCGGCCTCGTCAACGACCTCGACGTCGACGGCGACAAAGTCACGCTCTCGCTCGCACTCGGCGCCCCCTACTCGCCGACCGAAACCGACATTGCCGGCCGCGTCCGCGAAGTCCTCTCCGACGCCGGCCTCGAACCCGACCTCACCGCCGCCATCGCCGACCGCAACGGCGGCGATGTCCTCCCCGGCGTCAAGAACGTCATCGCGGTCGCCTCCGGCAAAGGCGGCGTCGGCAAGTCCACTGTCGCCGTCAACCTCGCGGCCGGGCTCTCCGACCGCGGCGCCCGCGTCGGCCTCTTCGACGCCGACATCTACGGCCCCAACGTCCCCCGCATGGTCGACGCCGACGACCACCCACGAGCCACCGAGAGCGACACCATCGTCCCGCCCGAGCGCCACGGCATGAAACTCATGAGTATGGCGTTCATGGTCGGCGACGACGACCCCGTCATCTGGCGCGGCCCCATGGTCCACAAGGTCCTCACGCAACTCGTCGAAGACGTCGAATGGGGGAACCTCGACTACCTCATCGTCGACCTCCCACCGGGCACCGGCGACACCCAACTCACCATGCTCCAGACGGTTCCGCTCACCGGCGCCGTCGTCGTCACCACTCCGCAGGACGTCGCCGTCGACGACGCCCGCAAAGGACTACGCATGTTCGGTCGGCACGACACCACCGTCCTCGGCATCGCCGAGAACATGAGCGGGTTCGTCTGCCCCGACTGCGGCGGCACCCACGACATCTTCGGCAGCGGCGGCGGCCAAGACTTCGCCGACGAGAACGAACTCCCGTTCCTCGGCTCCATCCCGCTCGACCCCAGCGTCCGCCAAGGCGGCGACAGCGGCGAACCAGTCGTCCTCGACGACGACAACCAGACCGGCGAAGCGTTCCGCGAGTTCGTCGCGGAAACCGCGGACATGATCGGCCTCGTCCACCGGCGCAGCGCCAGCCAACCGGCGAAACACTGACGACCCACGACGATGCCTGACTACGACCACGCCGACAAACGCGACGTCCTCCGAGACGTCGCCGACGACCTCCGGGAAGAAGACTCCGAGGAAGCCGAACGCGTCGCTGCCATCGTCCACCGCGTCAGCGACATCTACGACGAAGACGAGGACGTCGACGCCCAGCACGTCTACCTCAACATGCGGAATATCCTCCAAATCTCCGAGCAGGGCGGTATCGAGCGCTGACGCCTACCGTCGTCGCCAGAGAACTGCCCCAACTAACACGACAACCACGAGTACCGCGCCCGCACGCCGCTGGAACGGTGACAACGCCTCGTCGTCGACATACCCCTCGCGGTACTGCCGCGCCGTCTCGTTACTGTAACTGACATCGGCCGTTCCCCCCGGAACTTGCTCGAAGTCGTCGTCCCACGCGTTTGCCGTCTCGTTCGGCTTCGCGAGGAACTCCTTCTGGTCGAACTTCCCCGCTGATTGGTTGTAATCGTCGTAGACCATCACTTTCCCAGCCACAACTTCGCCCGGTCCCTCGTTCAAATCCAATCTAAACTCGCTCGTGTTTCCAGGCTGTGGAGCCCCGATTTCGAATTCTCCCTCTGTTCCGAATGTCTCCGCTCTTACGTGGATGCCGTAGGCTCGCTTCCCCGGGTTGTGGACTGTAGCGAATAACTTTGTTTGATTACCTCTTCGAACAAGTTGAATATTTTTGATATATGGGGTTGATGTCTCTGGGCTTGATGCGTTTAAGTTCTGAGTGAAATTGAAGTCAAACTCCTGCCCACCAGCATTCACACTAACTGTGTGGTTATCTTGAGCAACGCTCAGATATGGCGTGATGTTGTCTGAGATGGATTTGGACTCTCCGCTTTCCAAATCAGGCATTTTAGGGCTGAATCCGGTATCATCAACCAATAATCCA
Source organism: Halobacterium sp. CBA1132 (assembly GCF_001485535.1). NCBI lineage: Archaea > Methanobacteriati > Methanobacteriota > Halobacteria > Halobacteriales > Halobacteriaceae > Halobacterium > Halobacterium sp. CBA1132. The sequence continues at coordinate 1,635,840 of NZ_BCMZ01000001.1, read as the reverse complement.
AATGCACTTGAAACCTTCATCTCTCCCTTATTCTCTACGTTCACGCATATCCTATTTTCATGCTTAGAGAATTGTATTGTATACGTCACATGGAGTCCAACTCCAGGCTTCTTTTCAGTAGCAACATGCTTCGCTGCATCTACACAGGAGTTTTCGGACTGTTTGTGGTTATCTTCTATAGGAACGCTTGTCGCAGGCGGAACAACCACGAGACAGACTACGAGTACTGTGAGAATGATGCCTTTACTCGCCATACTTTTCCTCAACTTTCTCGGTTAATATATCTTCAATCTTTTCTACATCGAATAGCCCGCCCTCGGTATGTTTGACCGTCCGGTAGATATCCTGACTCTCCATCTCTGGCAGTTGTTTCGTGCCTTCGCGTGCGTAGTACTTGGTGAGCGTGACGTCTGCTCGGCCGATGGTTCTCGAAACCGAGCTACGATCTCTGGGGGAGCTTGTTTCCACCGTCTTCGTTCCAGTCTGCTTGCTGAGCGTCCACTGCTTGCTCAGTGAAATTCCACTGATGTGCACGTCTGCAGACTTCGCCGCGCTCTGCGCTTGGAACCGCCCGTGAACCGTCTTCCACGGTTGCCATTCGTACGATGCAGGCTCGACTAGAGTTCGGTTCTCCGCCAAGTACACTGTTCTAGTCTTGGAGTGCTGGCGTTCCACTTCGTACTCGTACTGGCGTTCGTACTCCGGTTCGCGGACGGTGACTCGCCGAAGCTCACCGGTGTAGTCGTGAGTGATGCTTCGGGGGCGTGTCGACCAGTATGTTTCTTCGACTGTTCTACTTCGCGTGACTTCCTTCGTTCGGGTGACCGTGTGTTCCTCCTCTACTGTCTCCCTCGTCTGGTACACCATGCAGCCGAACATACCGCACTTCTCTTTGAGGACGATTTCAGTCTCTGTGGTGGTGTACGTGTCCTCGTAACTGACGCTCGTCTCGTAGTACTCGGTCGTCTCGTAGCTGTACTTCTTCTCGGTTCGGTATCGAGCATCTCTGATCTTTTGCTGACGGGTGTCCCCGGTAAACGTCCCAGTACCACCTCTATCTGACCGCCACTCTGTTTCTGTCGTGGTCCACGTTTGCGTTTCTGTCGTCGTCCCCTTCGCGGACCACTCTGGATTCGATTCGAGGAAAAATCCTCGTCGACCCTGCTCGTAGAACCGCGTCTGGTCTACGTCGTATTTCGCGGGATTGGTCTTCACGTACTTCTCTAACTGGTACTCGCGACCCGTGTCGTCTACTTGCCGAACCTCGTATCCAGAATCCATCAGGTTATCGCGAACGGCCCCGTTGGTCGTTCGTCGGTTCGTGTATTCGGGACGTTCGACCAGATACGATATCGTCGTCGAGACATCTGTTACCTCGCGGTACGCAGACGCGTACACCACTGGCTGAGGCACCGTCGTGTTGTACTCCATGTGGGGGTGCTCTGTGGGGTACGACGAGAGGTTAATCGGGCCGTCACGGAACGCTTTCGCAGGAATCTCGACGGTCCATCGATGATGTCGTCCCATAGCCTCTGGATCTGGGTCATCAAGTTCGCCCGGTTGCTCCTTGAAGAGCGTATGATCGGTTACGTATCCCCGCTCCGGACGAACTTTGAACGAGGTGGCATTCTCGTACGTCATCTTTGTCAGATAGTACCGCTCAGAATATACCGAGACAGTAACTGTCTCGTTCGGGTAGAACGGTCCCGTATCCTCGATCGTGGCCTCGATTAGATCTGGGGCAAACCAATCTAACAAGCCCGACGAATTGGTTTTCTGGTGTTGCCCATCCACCACTTGCAGCCATATGACGCTGGTAGCTGAAAGAGCTATTTGGGAGTCTTCATGCTGATTGCTATCGACTCCTTGCCAGTGGTAGTCTACCGGCGAGCCGTCGGGGTCGAACGACCCACCCGCATCGAGAACCATCCCTTTTATCCGATTGTGCTCGGTCTGCGGGTCAACAGTCTCAATCTGGATTTCTGGCGGAGCGAAAGTAACCTGAATTGAGTCGTTAGTTCTGTTCGTATAGTCATCAATGCGCCAAGCCACCTTAGAACTCGATTCAATGGGTCTGACTTCGTCTCTATATGTGGATTTCTTCAGAACCAACATATTCTCCGATTTTGATTCTTTGATGAGGTTGGAACTCCACTTGGTTCCTGGCATACGTATCGTTGATTCTATTTCATCTGGCTCGACCCCGTTCAGGTCGACCTTAACCCGATACGTAGCCGTGTACCGTGATTCGTCGATGCGTGGATGATACTGGTCGAGCGGGCCCTCTTGTACGAATCCAGCCGAGACGACTTCGGGTGGTCCCGGAACGTTGACAGTACGAATGGCGACGTCGGTCTGACCGCGGGCGTCACGTGCCCGGACGGTAATCGTGTGGGTTCCTGGTTCGAGGGACTCGAGGTACGTGATCGTGGTTAGGCTGTCCCCGCTAACGCGGCCACCGAGATTGTCTGTGGTGTGCGTCTCGACCGATTCTCCGTCCACGTGCACGGTCACAGTGTGGAGGTTCCCGTAGTCGTCCGTGGCGTCGATAGTGACGGGGACGACACTAGCATTTTCGACTTCGACAGTCGTCAGTTTGGGTGCCGGGTCGGCAACGATAGTTCGGCTGCCGTCCGCGAACGTGGCGACACCGGCGTCAGTCGCCGCGTATAGTTCGTGAGTACCTGCAGTGAGCAAACGCGTGGTGCTGGTTCCAATGCCGACTCGTCGCCCGTCTTGGAACCACGAGCCGGAGACGCCGTTCGTGAGTTCGTAGTCGGCGACGAGTTCGCCGTGCCCGGTCACGAGCTGCGGACCGACAATGTCGGCATTATCGGGATTTCCGCCCGAGCCACCGGTTGTCGTGCCTGTATTCGAGGGTTCGGTGACGCTAATGGACGTTTTGGCGTTGTCTCGCTGGCCGTCTTCGTCGATTACGGTGACGGAGACGGCGTGCGTTCCGGTGGTCGGGAACCGGACAGTTCGTGTCGTGGTGTTCGCGTCGCCAGCAATCGCGTCAGTTGTGACGCGTTCGCCGTCGACGCGCCAGACGAGTCGGTCGAGGGGCGCGTTACCGGCGTTTGCGTCGGCGGTGAATCTGACGGGTTCGCTAGTCGTCGTCGCTGTTGGTCCAGCGAGCGACACGGCGGGTGGGTCGCCGGGTTCGACGGTGACGTAGAGAGTGTCGTTCGCCGTGGCACCGTCGTCGTCGATGACTTTGAGGGTGACGCGGTACGTGCCGGTGGCTTCTGCTTCGAAGTTGGTCTGCTGGCAGTTCTGGCACTGTGGCGTCGTGGCGTTCGTCGCGTCGCCGGACTCCGCGGTGACGGTCCACTCGTAGTGTCGGATTGTTCCGTCGGGGTCGCGGGACCCGCCGGCGTCGAGGTAGACGGTCGTGGCGCGAGTTACCGTCTGGTCGAGGCCGGCGTCGGCGAGCGGCGCTTCGTTGGCGGTGGCGGTACCGTTCGTGGGGGCGATTCCAGCGGTCGTAACGGCCGCGATGACGAGACACGCGGTGAACAACCAATCTGCTTTCACGCTACACGAAGTTGAAATCGACACCTGTTATTTAAAAATTCGTAGCTGAATCTCAAGTATTATAATTGCGGGTGTGAGCGCCGGCCTCGGTTACCGTGTCGAAGTTCAGGGTCGCCTACAGCATTCCTTAATCATCTTTCCGTGATAATGGATAGCAAACGATTTAGTGTGAGTATGACGAACACCATACTAACGGTCCGAGCACGGGCCAGAGGGTTACACTATGACTGATGATGAACTCATTTGGCGAGTGGCGGGGGGTTCCGGCGACGGAATCGACTCCACGAGCCAGAACTTCGCGAAGGCGTTGATGCGTTCGGGCCTCGACGTCTTCACGCACCGACACTACCCGTCCCGCATCCGCGGCGGCCACACGTACGTCGAGATTCGTGCGCGGGACGAGAACGTAACGTCGCGCGGCGACGGTTACAACTTCCTGCTCGCGCTCGGGGACTCGTTCGCACGCAACCCCAGCGAGCACGCCGTCTACGGCGACGAGGAAGTGAAGCCGCTCTCCGAGAACCTCGACGACCTCCGCGAGGGCGGGGTCATCGTCTACGACGAGGGCCTCCTCGACGTAGAGGACGTCCCGAACTTCGAGGAGCGCGCCGAGGAGAACAACTGGCACGTCTATCCGCTCGACCTCCGGTCGCTCGCCAAAGAGCACGGCCGCGAGGTCATGCGCAACACCGCGGGCGTGGGCGCGACGGCCGCGCTCGTCGACATGGACCTCGACCACATCGAGGACCTGATGTCGGACGCGATGGGCGGCGAGATTCTCGAACAGAACCTCGAAGTCCTCCACGACGCCTACGAGCAGGTCAACGACATCGACGACCAGCCTGACCTGACGGTGCCGAAGGGCGACCACGACGAGGAGCAGGTCCTCGTCTCCGGCAGCCACGGCATCGCGTACGCGGCCATCGACGCCGGGTGTCGGTTCATCTCCGGGTACCCGATGACGCCGTGGACGGACGTCTTCACCATCATGACGAACCTCCTGCCGGACATGGGCGGCATCTCCGAGCAGGTCGAGGACGAAATCGCGGCGGCGGCGCTCGCGGTCGGCGCGAGCCACTCCGGCGTAAAGTCGATGTCCGGGTCGTCCGGCGGCGGCTTCGCGCTGATGAGCGAGCCGCTCGGTCTCGCGGAGATGACCGAGACGCCGCTGGTCCTGCTCGAAGCGATGCGCGCGGGTCCCTCGACGGGGATGCCGACGAAGCCCGAGCAGGCCGACCTCGAACACATCCTGTACACGTCTCAGGGTGACAGCCACCGCGTCGCCTTCGGTCCCAGCGACCCGAAGGAGTGCTACGAGCAGACGCGGACCGCGTTCGAGCTCGCCTACGACTACCAGATTCCGGCCATCGTGGTCTACGACCAGAAGCTCTCCGGCGAGTACCGGAACGTGGACGCGTCGTTCTTCGACCGCGACCCGAAGCCGGACCTCGGGAGCACGCTCACCGAGGACGAGATTGCGGAGGCGGCCCACGACGAGACCGGGAAGTTCGAGCGCTTCCGGACGGACGGCGTCGAGGACGGCGTCAGCCCGCGCTCGATTCCCGGCCAGTCGGGCGGCCGGTATCTGGCGTCCGGCAACGAGCACTGGCCGACCGGCCACATCGCAGAAGACCCCGACAACCGCGTCGCGCAGGTCGAACGCCGGCTTCAGAAGCTCGACGCCATCCGCGACGACCTCGACGACCGCGACCAGCAGGTCGTCTACGGCGACGAGGACGCGGACTTCGGGCTCATCGTCTGGGGCAGCCAGCAGGGCACCGTCGAGGAAGCCGTCGCACGCATGAACGACGACGGGAACGCGGTGAAGGCGCTGGGCGTCAGCGACCTCGCGCCGTTCCCGGTCGAGCGCGTGCGGGAGTTCGTCGACAGCGTCGACGAAGCCATCGTCGTGGAGATGTCCTCGACGAAGCAGTTCCGCGGCCTCATCCAGAAGGAGGTCGGGGACTTCGGCGGCAAGCTCTCCAGCCTCCTGAAGTACAACGGCAACCCGTTCGAGCCCGCCGAAATCGTCGAAGCGGTCGAGCTCGAACAGGACGGCGGCGGGGAACCGACCGCTCAGACTACCCTCGAACCTGCGACAGGTGACTAATCCATGAGTAAAGCGTTCAGCGCAATCGGAGAGGATCGGGAGGTCGAACGGGACGAGTTCACGCCCGGCATCGAGCCGCAGCCGACGTGGTGTCCTGGCTGCGGTGACTTCGGCGTCCTGAAGGCGCTGAAGGGTGCGATGGCGGAACTCGGCAAGGACCCCGAAGAGGTCCTGCTGTGTACCGGTATCGGCTGCTCCGGGAAGCTCAACAGCTACTTCGAGAGCTACGGCTTCCACACGATTCACGGTCGGTCGCTCCCCGTGGCCCGCGCCGCGAAGCTCGCCAACGACGGCGTCGAAGTCGTGGCGGCGGGCGGCGACGGCGACGGCTACGGCATCGGCGGGAACCACTTCATGCACACCGCCCGGGAGAACCACGACATGACCTACATCGTGTTCAACAACGAGGTCTTCGGACTCACGAAGGGCCAGACGTCGCCGACGTCGCCGAAGGGCCACAAGTCGAAGACCCAGCCTCACGGCTCCGCGAAGGACCCGATTCGTCCGCTCTCCCTGAGTCTGACGTCCGGTGCGTCCTTCGTCGCTCGCACGGCGGCCGTGAACCCGAATCAGGCCCAGGAAATCATCGTGGAAGCCATCGAGCACGACGGCTTCTCCCACGTCGACTTCCTGACCCAGTGCCCGACGTGGAACAAGGACGCCAAGCAGTACGTCCCCTACGTCGACGTGCAGGACAGCGACGACTACGACTTCGACATCACCGACCGCCGCGAGGCGGCCGAACTGATGCACGAGACCGAGGACGCCCTCTACGAGGGCACCGTCCTCACCGGTCGCTACTACAAGGACGAGGAGCGCAACTCCTACCAGCAGGAGAAGCAGCAGCGCGGCGACATGCCCGAGGAACCCCTCGCGGAGCGGTACTTCGACGAGGACTACGACTGGGAGCGCTCGTACGACATCATCGACCGCCACAAATGACATCCTCCCCGGCGTGAACAGAGAGGGACGAAGTCCCTCAAGCAGTCGGGCAAGCCCGACGACGCCGGGGTTTCCTCGCGCTGGGGGTATCGCTTACCGGCCCACGGAGGCAACTTGCGGGTTCGTATGTTCCTCGTTGGGAACTGAGCGTGGCGACTCTGACCAGTGATGGTCGTCCCACTTGAGGCATACAGGTCGTGCCATCGACCGTGTTACCGTTGTCTGCCGTCTCAAGAACGTCTCTGACGCCACGAGGTCAGCGTGACCCTCGAATCCACACGGGCACGTCAGCGTGTCGCGGTGGCGCGTCGTATCTTCTGTCGAACCACAGTTCGGACACTCCTGACTCGTCCACGCCTCAGACCGTACTTCCACTGAGATGCCGTATTCTTCGGCGGTACACGCCAGCCGGTTCACGAACGCTCGGAACGCCCAGAAGTTGTGCGTTTTCGCGTTCGTCTCCACCGACCAGTGCGTTTCAAGTACGTCCGTCAACGCCCCGACGTACACTGTCGAAACGCCTTCGTCGTACAGCCGTTCGATGAGGTCACGGGCGAGCGCATCTTGGGCGTGGTCACGCCGCTTGGTACGTCGGTCGTACAGGCGGCGGATACGGTGACTACTGTACCGACCTTCCTCCAAGAGCGATTGGAGTCGCGCGATTTCTCGCGTCGTTGCGCGGAACCGCTCAAACAGGTCGCGTCCTTCGTACAAGAGTTGGGTGCCGGTTGTGGTTGTGCAGGCGACGAGGTTGTTCGCACCGATGTCCAGAGCGGCTTCTTCCGAAGCCAGTGGGTGTGCCAGTCGAGAATCATCGACGGTGACTGGCTGAAAGGCCCTGAACGTTTGTGCTTGCTCGTCGTAGAACAACTCTAACCGGCCCTGCTTTTCGTACTCCTTCCAGTTCGGGTCGCCTCGAACTTCGAGCCGGAGGCGTTCGTGGTATCCAAGTCCGTACTCGTCTTTCAGGTCTTGGCCGACGAGAATTTCGAGCCGGGAGTATTCGCCCCATTCGACGGAGTACGACGTGTTGCGAATGTACGCCCGGAGTTCGCGTCCGTCTTCCGAGTTCCCCCAGAATCCGGGCTTGCCGTTAGCTTCGCCCTTCTCCTTGAGCGCGAAGAACGACTTCCATGCTTCGCGGTTCTTACGTTCGATTTGTTGAACTGTCGAAGCACCGACCGTCCCGCCATAGCGCCCACGGTACTCGCTGATGTCCCACACGTCGCCGTCTGGGTCAGCGTAGTGTTCGCGGCGTTCGTAGTTGATTTCGTTCCAGAGAGCGGCAGAAGCGTCCAACAGGTGTCGAAGCAACTCCTCGTCCTCATCGGACTGGGGAATCACATCGAACGTGTTGGTCCGCTTCATCGACTACTGGTTATATCGGAATGCACATAAATGTGTGGCTTGTGTGTTACTATATGGTCGAAGTCCGAATCGAGTTCGATGACGAGGAACAGTATGAACGGCTAAAGGAACTAAAAAAGCACCGTGGGTTGACCTGGAAAGGGTTGCTCCTCGAAGGCGAGAAGAAAGTCAGAGAAGATACTCCAGAATAATCATCGAACGTAGATTGTGAAGGAGTATCGGATTTACGCCCGCCCCAAACGCCGGGAACTCTCTCTTTGAATCAGGTAGCGTTCCCCTGTGGATCGGTCTCGATTTTCTTTCACGCGCCACACGTCCGAGTAGCCGCCGGCTTCGGCGAGCGACCACGACGCTTCTCGCGGCCCCGACGCGACTTTCTCATTCGGAAGATATTTTTTCACAGCCACCAAACCGTGGGGTGTGAGTACCGAATCGACGGAAGACCGAATTCTCGCCGCGCTCGAGGAGGACGCGCAGGCGTCGTACGCCGACATCGCCGCTCGCGCGGACGTCTCGAAGCCGACGGTCCGGAAGTACATCGACAAACTCGAAGACGAAGGCGTCATCGTCGGCTACTCGGCGGACGTCGACCCGAAGAAGCTCTCGGGGCAGTCCATCGCGCTCGTGGGCATCGACGTGGCCTCCGAGCGGTACGTGGAGGCGACGCGTGACCTGAAGGCGTTGGACGCGGTCCACGCGCTGTACACGTCCAGCGGCGACCACATGCTGATGGCTGAAGTCCGGGCCGCCGACGGCGACGCGCTCGGCGACGTCATCAGCGACGAGATTCTCGGTATCGACGGCGTCACCGCCGCCCACCCCTCGTTCCTGCAGGAGCGACTCAAGTAACCGCAGTCGACGTGACCGCCGCTGGAGTTTTGCCGGCGCCCCGCCAATAGCGTGTATGGCGACCTTCGAGCGGGAGTTGCGGGTTCGCGCGCCGCTTGCCGACGTGTGGGCGTTCCACTCCACCATCGACGGACTGCGGTCGTTGACGCCGGGTTGGATGAACCTCCGCGTGGAGGAAATCGAGCATCCGGGTGACGGACCCGAGACGCACGTCTTGACGGCGGGAACGCGGATTCACGCGTCCGTGCGGCCGTTCGGCGTCGGGCCGCGGCAGACGTGGGTCTCGCACATCACCGCCCGCGAGGAGGACGAGGACACCGCGTACTTCGTGGACGTGATGGAGGAGGGGCCGTTCCCGGAGTGGGAGCACACGCACCTGTTCTACGCGGACGGCGACGAGACGCTGATTCGCGACCACGTCGAGTACAGCGCGCCGGTCGGCGGCGTCGGCGACGAACTCGCGGTGTTCGGACTCGCGCCGATGTTCTGGTACCGTCATCGGCGTACTCGCGACATCCTCGACGGGTCGTAGCACTCTCGGCGAGTCCGCGCTGCGGGCGCGACTCGCGGCGGACCGCGAGCGTAATTCCTTTTCGCGCGGCCGGCAACGTGCAGCCGTGAGCGCCGACGACCCCGTCGTACCGCCGATGGCCGCCGTCGCGGTCGCTGTCGCTGCGGTGAGCACAAGCGCTATCCTCGTGGAGCTCAGCGACGCGCCGCGCGTCTTGAAGGCGGGCTATCGGGTGTTGTTCACGACCGCGTTCGTCGCGCCGTTCGCGTTCCGACGCCGCCGCGAGTTCGCTGACATCCCCGGTGCGGACTGGCTGGTCGTGAGCGCAGCGGGCGTACTGTTGGCGGTCCACTTCGCGTCGTGGTTCGCGTCCATCGAGTTCACGAGCATCGCAGCGTCGACGACGCTCGTGCAGACGCAACCGGCGTTCGTCGCGGTGGGTGCGTGGCTGCTGTTGGACGAGCGCGTCGGCGCGCGCGTCGCCGGCGGCATCCTCGTCGCCATCGCGGGGTCCGTGCTGCTGTCGGCGGGTGACTTCCTCGGTGGCACAGCGGTCGGTGCGGCCCCGGGACTGGGGAACGCGCTCGCGGTCGTCGGTGCAGTCGCCGGCGCCGGGTACGTGCTCGCTGGGCGGTCGGTGCGTCAGCGACTCTCGCTGGCGCCGTACGTGTTCGCCGTCTACGGCGTCTGTACGGTCGTGTTGTTCGCCGTCGCGGTCGCGCTCGGACTGCCGCTCGTGGCGTACCCGGCCCACGAGTGGGTGCTGTTCATTGGGATGGCAGTCGGCCCAGGACTGCTCGGTCACACGGTCGTCAACTGGGCGCTGAAGTACGTCGAATCGAGCGTCGTCAGCGTCTCCCTGCTGGGTGAGCCGGTCGGGAGCACGCTGCTCGCGCTCGCTGTCTTCGGACAGGTGCCGGGCGCGTTCACTGTCGTGGGCGGCGTCGTCGTGCTCGCGGGCATCGCGGTCACGACGACGGGCAGAACCACCTGACATCCATAGACGTGCATAGTTCTCCCTAGATTCCGAGCGCCTTCGCGTGATTTGACCACGAACGAGTAATTTTTTGTGGGTGGTTTCGGATGGCTGACGTGCATGCGAAGCGTACACTCCGCGCTCGTGGTCTGTGTCCTGCTGGTGGCAGCGGCGGCCGCGCCGGCCGCAGCGGCCCCGGCGGACGCTTCGTCGCCGGCAGTCGACGCGCCCGCAGTCGGGAGCGTCGACGCCGAAGCGAACGCGACCCAGGACAACGGCACCACGGTCACGATTCTGTCGTACAACGACATCCAGACGGCGATTGCACAGAACGGCACGGTGCCGCAACTCGCGACGCTCGTCGAGCAGCGTCGCGCCGCCCACGACAACCCGACGGTGCTGCTCGGCGCTGGCGACCAGGTGAGCCCCAACTCCCTGTCGCCCATCTCCAAGTGGCGCACGCCCGTCGACGTGCTGAACGAACTCGACCCGGCCGCGGAGGTCATCGGGAACCACGACCTCGACTACGGCTTCGAGGCCGTCGGGAACTTCTCGGACGCCTCGGAGTTCCCGTGGCTGCTCGCGAACGTTGTCGACGCCGAGACTGGCGAGCCGGTCCCCGGCACCGAGCCGTACACGGTCGTCGAGAAGAACGGCGTCCGCGTCGGCGTTGTTGGCCTCGTCGACCAGAAAATCAAGTCCAAGACGGCGGTGGACTTCGCCAAACAGGGCTACGAGCTTCAGGACTACGCCGAGGTCGGCTCGGAGCACGCGACGGAACTGAAACAGGAGGAGAACGCCGACGTGGTCGTGGCGCTCGGACACTTCGGCGTCCCCGTCGCCGAGGAGTTCGCGAACAGCACCGACAACGTCGACGTGGTGTTGGTCGGTGACGACGAAATCAAGTACCCGCCACAGGAGACTGACGGCGTCGTCATCAGCGAGGCCGCGGGGCGCGCGGCGTACCTCGGCGAACTCAACCTCACCGTGCAGGACGGCGAGGTAACCGACTGGAACGGCCGCCTGATTCCGACGACGGAGAACGTCACCCACGACGAGAACGTCTCGCAGATCATCGAGGAAGCCCGCGGCGAACAGCTCTCGCGGGTCGCCGGTGAGACCGAGGTGCAACTGGACGCGCGGTTCTCCTCGAACTACCACGACGAGACGAACTTCGGGAATCTCATCACTGACGCGTTCCGCTGGAAGTCCGGCGCGGACGTCGCCATCACGAACGCGGGCGGCATCCGCTCGAACGGCCAGTACGGCCCCGGGAACCTCACCGCTGGCGACGTGTTCAGCGTGCTGCCGTTCAACAACCACCTCGTGACGATGGAGTTGACCGGCGCGCAACTGGAGCAGGTGCTCCAGAGTCAGGTCGTCACCGCCGAGAGCGAGACCGGCCAGCAGTACGACGCCGAGGCCCAACTCCAGGTGAGCGGCGTCACCTACGAGTGGCTCGGCCACGAGCGAACGGACGACCAGATTCGGTCCGCGTACGTGAACGGCGAGCCCCTCGAACAGGACGAGACGTACACGGTCACGGTGAACTCCTACATGGCGGGCTGGGACGGCTCCCCGCTCGCGAACGCGACCCGCACGAACGTCGACTACACGATGTACGGCGAGGTCGTCTACAACTACGTGGACGAGCAGGGAACCGTCTCGCCCGACGGTGAGAACCGCATTCGCCGCATCGACTACGAGACCGACGCGGGCAGCGTCGAACTCGACGGCGAGGGCGACGCCTCGGTGTCCTTCGAGAAGCCGACCGCCGAGAACGCCACGTCCGTCGACAGCGAGAGCTTCTACGCGCTGAACGCGGCGAACGAGCGCGTGAACGCGTCCGGCGCGTCCGTCGCGGACGGGACGGTCACGGTCACGTTCGCGGACAGCGACCTGCAGTCGCTGGCGGCGTCCGGCGACGTCGAAGTGTACGGCCAGTACAGCGTCGACGGCACCGATCGACCGTACTTCGAGTCCTCCGTGGTGAACGCGGAGGTCGACGCGAACGTCATCCAGCAGACGACGGCGGCGACGACCACGGCGCCCGCGACGACCGCGGCTGAGACGACCGCAGCGACGACTGGCGGCGAATCCGGCGGCACCTCGCCCGGATTCGGCCTCGGCGCGGCCGTCGTCGCCGCGCTCGGTGCAGCGCTGCTCGCACGCCGCGAGTAGTTCTCGGCGGGTGTCCCCGCCACGCGGATTTATAGGGTGCGCGCGACACGACACCTGTACGTAGTGATGGCTGACGACGCACCCCCGTTGCCGGACATCATCGACGGCGTCGACGAGCGCGCGCTCACGCTGACGCTGTACAACGTCGACGTGCCCCGCGGCGTGCTCTCGGACATCCAGTCGTACTTCGACGTGCAGTCGGTGAACCTGCGGCGCGCCGCCACCGACGACGGCATCCCGCGGAATTTTGTCGTGCTCCACGACGACAGCAAGTTCCTCGCGTCGTCGTCGCTGCAGTCGTTGTACCGAGTGGTTCGACCGGACTCACCGCTCATCGACGTCTCCGCCCCGGAGGAGATCGAGTACCCGGAGTTGTTCCGCCACATCGACCAGTCGATATTCACGGACTACGGCCGCGACCGGATGGTGGTCGCGTCCCGCGAAATCGAGTCCAGCGCCCACCAGCTCGGCGGGACGCTGCACGCGGGCTTCCAGCGGCTGTCGAACCTGCGGCCGCAGTACCGCCTCTACGAACGGCTCGCGGCCGCGGGCGTGGAGACGCACATCTACGGGCGGCCGAACTGGGACGTGCCGACCGACGCCCACGCGATTCACGCCTACGAGGACGACGAAATCACGGACACGTGGTTCGTCGTCTTGGACGCCGACCGCGACGAGGACAAGCGCGCGCTTCTCGCGGAGGAGCGCGAGGACGGCCAATTCCACGGCTTCTGGGCGTTCGACACGGACCTCGTCGACACGATTCTCGACCGACTGCGCGCGTTCCCCGAGACCGGGCCGGCGTAGTCAGCCGTCCACGGGTTCGAAGGACTCCCGCCACTCGTCCGGGACCGGCTGGCTCTCCCCGGTTTCGGGGTTGAGAGTGACCTGCACCGACTCGCCCTCGACGGCCACCGTATCGCCGTCGCGGACCTCGTAGGCCATCGTGAAACTCGACCCGCCGACGTCCGTGACGCCGATAGCGACCTCCACGCTGTCGGCGTACTCGACGGTCCGCCGGAAGTCCACGTCGAGGTGCGCGACAACCATCGAGATGTCGTCCATCGCGAGGCCGGCGTACTCCGAGAGGTACGCCACGCGGGCTTCCTCCATGTACGTCACGTAGACGGCGTTGTTGACGTGTCCGAGCGTGTCGTGGTCCTGGTAGCGCACATCGACGGTGGTCGCGAACGGGAACTCGGTCATCGTCGGCAGTGCGCCTGCCGGCGGCTTAACGACCGTGGTTGGGGCAGCCCACTCAGGCTTGTTCGCTGCCGGACTCCGTGACGCGAACGCCCTTCGCGGCGAGGTGGCGCATCCTGCTGCGGGCGTCGTCCTCCTCCTCGGTGCCGCGCGTCGCCAGCACGAACAACAGCGACTGGCCACCCGGCCGCATCGTACGGCCGGCGCGCTGAGCGCCCTGCCGTCGACTCCCACCGAGTCCCGACGCGACGACGGCGAGTTCGGCGTCCGGCAGGTCGATGCCCTCGTCGCCGATGCGGGAGACGACGAGCGTGTCCAGCGCGCCCGTGCGGAAGCGGTCGAACAGCGCCTCGCGTTCGGCGTGGCGGGTCTCGCCGTTGACGAACGGCGCGTCGATTGCGTCGGCGAGCCGTTCGCCCTGTTCGAGGTAGTCCACGAACACGAGCGCCTGCTTGTCGCCGTGCTGGTCGAGGAGGTGGCGGACTTCGTCGTCTTTCGCGGGGTTCTCGGCGGCGAGGCGGCGGCGCGTGTGCCCGCTCTCGGCGGCGTACTCGTAGCGGGCGTCCTCGTCGCGCCACGGCACGTACCGGATCTCCACCGTCGGCTCTGCGACGTAGCCCGCGTCGAAGAGGGCGTCCCAGTCGGTGCCGATGGGCGGCCCGACGAGCGTGTAGATGTCCTCCTCTTTGTCGTCCTCGCGGACGGGCGTCGCGGTGAGGCCGAGGCGGTGCTTGCTCTGGAGGTCCGCCGACCGGCGCGCCACCTCCGCTGGGATGTGATGGACTTCGTCGTAGACGACCAGCCCCCACTCGCGGTCGTCGAAGACGTGGCGGTGGCGGTCCATCCCCGCCGTCTGGTAGGTCGCGATAGTGACCGGCCGGACTTGCTTGCTGCCGCCGTGGTACTCTCCGATTTGGTCGGGTTCGAGGCTGGTGTGTGCGAGTAGTTCCTCGCGCCACTGCGCCGCGAGTTCGCGGCTCGGCACCAGAATCAGCGTCTCGCCGCCGACGGCTTCCAGCACGCCCATCGCGGCGACCGTCTTCCCCGACCCCGGCGGCCCGACGAGCACGCCCGAACTCGCGTCGACGAAGCGGTCCACCCAGTCCTGCTGGTAGTCCCGGAGTTCGAGGTGGAGGTCGACGTCCAGCGGCTCGCCGGATTCGAGGTCGCGCTCGTCCTGCACGGGGTAGCCGGCCTCGTAGAGCGTGCGCTTCAACTCCGCGACCTTGTTCTCGGCGACCCACGCCTCCGTGTCCGAGATGGGCGCGCGAATCACGTCGTCGGCGAGGTGCTGGTCGGCGACGTTCCCCAGCAGGCTCTCGGTCTTCGCTTCGAGGACGACGTAGCCGTCCTCGTGCGTCACGAGCCGGAAGCGCGTCGCGCGCGTCCACTGCTCTTCGACCCAGTCCTTCAATCCGGGGCAGTCCCGCGGGAGCACGCGGTCCATCGCCGCCAGCAAGTCGTCCAGACTCTCGAACGGCGCCGCCCACACGTCCTCCTCGCGGACGACGTACCGGTAGCTCCCTGTACGGGTGGTGTCAGCGAGGTGCGCGAACCGCGACAACTGGGCGCGCGTGAACTGCTCGGGCTGGTCGACGACTATCTCCCGGCGGTCCGGAAACGGCACGACGCGCTCGCGGTCCGTGAGTTCCAGCCAGTCCCGAGGATACCACACCACGGGGTCGTTCTCCACGTCCGCGCGCTCCACGTCCCCCGTCTCCGCGAGTTCCGCGAGCGCGTCGGCGGCCTCCGCCTGCGTGCAGTCCAGTTCTCGGGCGACCTGCGCGGCGGTCGCGACCGGGCGACCCACGGCTTCGAGCGCGTCGTGGAACGCCTCCTTGGAGATGTCAGTCACTGCAGCGTCGTAGGGCGCGCGCGGAAAAACGGGTTTCGGGTCTAGGTGTCGGAGCACGTCGGGCATTCGTTGTCTTCTCATACACCTGAAAGCCCTCGGCGTCCACGACTCGGGCGGCTCTCACGGCTCGCTACGCTCACCGTTCGAGAACGTCGAGGCCTCCCTTCGGTCGGCCTCGCACTCGCTGCGCCCTTCGCTCACTCCGTTCGCTGCAGTGCTTACTTCGCCGGCCTTCGTCCTGGACGCCTCGCCCTTTCAATCCGCCAGGCCCCTGCCGATTGTCGAGCGGGCGTCGCTACGCCGGCAAGTCGGACAGCAAAAGAACGTGGAACGTCGATTGGAGCGCTAGTCGTCCGCGGACGCTGCGCCGCTCGACGAGACGCCCGTGCCGGGGCCGAGGTCGATGCCGAGTTCGTCGAGTTTCTCGTCGGGCACGACGCCGTCCACCCAGCCGCGGTCCCGGTAGTACTCGTCTTTCATCGCGTCCAGTTCGCAGAGTTCGCCCTCGATGCCGCCGCCCGCGGGCACCGCGTCTTCGGCGCCCTTCACGAAGCGGTCCGGGAGCGTGTCGTCGTCGCCGTCGAAGCCGGCGAGGTTGTTGTAGTAGCGTTCGAGGTTGTAGATGCGCTCGCCCGCTTCCAGCAGTTCCTCCTCGCCGACGTCGCGGCCGGTCATGCCGTTGTACTGGTCGATGTACTCCTGGACGCCCTCCGCGAACGCGTTGAACTTGCAGATGTCGAACGAGTCCGAGATGGCGTGGAGGTCTTGGAACGTCGCGGTGAGTTCGCCTTTGCCCTCCCAGTCGGTGGGGTCGACTTTCTCCGGGACGCCGAGAATCTCGGCGGCGGGCGTGTACCCGCGGAGGTGGCAGCCGCCGCGGTTTGACGTCGCGTACCCGATGCCCATGCCTTTCAGGCCGCGCGGGTCGTAGGCGGCGATGGCCTGCCCCTTCACGTCGAGGCGGCAGTCGTGGGCGCCGAGTTCCTCGGCGGCGCGCTTCTGCCCGTCCGCGAGGGTGTCCGCGAGGTGAGTCTCGCGCTCGCCGATCTTCTCGATCATCTCGGTCATCGCGTCGGTGTCGCCCCAGTCGATGCCCTCGCCGTCGTCGATGTAGCCCTTCTCGGTGGCTTCCATCGCGAACGCGAGGAGGTTCCCGGTCTCGATGCTGTCGATGCCGATGTCGTTACACCGGTCCATCATGACCGCGATGAGGTCGCGGTCGTCGTTCATGGAGTTCGGGCCGAGCGCCCACGCGGGCTCGTACTCGTAGGACTCCATGCGGACGTTGAGGTCCTCGCCCTTGTGGTGGACGTCGACCTCGACTTCCTTCTTACACGCCACGGGACAGGAGTGACACGTCGGGTCGTCGACGAGGATGTTCTCCTCGACGTTCTCCCCGGAGACCTTCTCGGAGTCGATATTCGGTTCGTCGGGCTCGGCTGTCGCCTCGGAGGTCGTGGAGGTGAACCGGCCGTTCCGGGTCGGGAGGCCCTCCATCTCCTCGGTGAGGTTCATCAGGACGTTCGTCCCGTAGACGGAGAGGCCGCCCTCGTTGGGCGCGGTGACGTCGGACTCCTGAATCGCCTGCATGGCGGCCTTGTGGCCCTCCATGAACGTCTCGCGGTCGGCGGGTTTGGGCATGTCGGTGCCGGACTTGACGACGACCGCCTTGAGGTTCTTCGAGCCCATGACGGCGCCGGTGCCGCCGCGGCCGGAGGCACGGTCGTCCTCGTTGATGATGCAGCCGAAGCGCACCTCGTTCTCGCCGCCCGGCCCGATGGCCATTGTGGAGAGGTTCTTGCCGTACGAGCCCTCAACTTCCTCTTCGAGGGTGTCGATGGTGGCGTGGATTCCCTCGCCCCAGAGGTGGCTGGCGTCGCGGAGTTCGAGTTCGCCGTCCTCGACGACGGCGTAGACGGGGTCGTCGGCTTTCCCCTCGAAGAGGAGGCCGTCGAAGCCCGCCCACTTGAGGCGCGCGCCGCTCCACCCGCCGTGGTGGGAGTCGGTCACGGTGTCCGTCAGCGGGGACTTCGTGACGACGGCGATGCGGCCGCTCATCGGGGTCTGGGTGCCCGTCAGCGGCCCGGTCATGAACGTGAGGAGGTTGTCCTCGGAGAGCGGCTCGACGTCGGGGCCGTTCTCGAAGACGTACTTCACGCCGAGGCCGCGCCCGCCGATGTAGTTGCGGGCGTCCGCCTCGTCGATACTCTCGTACTCGACGTCGCCCGCGCTGAGGTCGACGCGAGCGAGTTTGTCCTTGTACCCACCTTGGTCAGTCATAGTTAGTGCTCTTTCGTTACATACGGACCGTGGCGGCATAGTAATTCCCACGCGACCGTAACCGATACCGGTTACAATTGCCACCCCCACCCGACCGCCGTCCCCGACTCCGGATTCCGGCGGACGTCGGGCCCAGCGGGGGATTTATGCTCGTCGACGCGCCACGACGAAGCATGGAAACGGTGTCACTCGGCGTTCCGGAACCGATTCTCGACACACTCCCCGCCGACAGCGAGGACACGGCCAAGGACATGCAGCAGGCCGTCGCTGGCTGGGAGCGCCGCATCAACGACGCCATCGAGGCAGCCGACACCGACGAGGAAGCGGTGTCGTACGTCGTGGACGCCGTCGAACGACTGGAGTCGCGACTGGAGCGCTTCGACGAGTTCGTCCCGGAACTGCGCGCGTGGGGCCAGTCGCCCATCTACGCCATCGCGTGGCGGAACCTCTACGCGGAACTGGTCGCCCAGATTTACGACCACGAGGAACTCGGCGCGGCGCTGGACCGCGAGCGCAACCAGCGTCTCGTCGAGGACGGCATCCGGTTCGGGAACGCATGAACGTCGAACTCCGCTTCTTCGCGACGTTCCGGCAGGCAGTCGGTCAGAAGGTCGTCGAGCGCGAGTACGACGAGGGGACGACTGTCGGCGAGGTGCTGCGCGGACTCGAAGCCGAGTACGAGGGTCTCGACGGACAACTCGTGGAGGACGACGACCTCCGCCCGCACATCAACGTCCTGAAGAGCGGCCGGGAGGTGCTCCACCTCGACGGCATGGCGACGGAACTGGAGGACGGCGACCAGTTGAGCATCTTCCCGCCGGTCGCAGGTGGGAACAGATGAGAGAGGAGCGGGAATTCCGCGGTATCTCCGTGCGCCTCGCGCGGAACTATCTGGAGAGTCTGGGCGGCAGCGCCGTCGACGACCACACCGTCGAAGCCGACGGCTGGCGCGCGGAGCTGTCCGCGGAGAAGGTCGCCATCGGGCCGTCGCTGGAACTCACGGAGGTCACGGTCGCCTTCGAGGCCGACGAGGCGTTCGGCGACGACGCCTTCGACGAGATAATCGAGGACTTCCGCCGGAAGGCGATGCGCGCGGGCGGCTAGGGGCCGACGGTTTCGAGGCTGTCGACGAGGCGCTGGGAGAACTCGACTTCGGTGAGGTCGCCGTCCGCGAGCGCGACGAACCACGATTCTTCGGCCCGCCAACTGCCCAGCGGTTCGTCGTCGAGGTCCGTGACCGTCGCCTCGACGCTGCGCACGGGCCAGTCCCGCTGGTCGAACAGTTTCCGGAAGTCGTTGACGACGTCGCCGACCTGCTGGTGGGGAATCTCGCCGTTCGCGTCGGCGGCGGCGGACTGGTAGGTGAGGTGGTAGGTGTCGTCGTCGACGGCGACCTCGCGGAGGTAGCAGCCGTGGTTCGTGAGTCGCGATTCGAGCGCGAACTCGCGGTCCTCGTCCATCGACTACGGTGTCGCCCGCGAGCAGCATAGGCGTTTTCCAGTCGCTCGGGCGCGAACACGTTCGGGACCGAGATTACGCAGCGGGACCTCGAAAATCTCTGTATGAGCGTTCAGCATGGCGGCAAAGCCGAGACTGCGACGACCACCGTGGAGGTCGGCGCGACCGGCCACGTCCGCCGCGAACTCGGCGAGCACACCTTCGAGTTCACGTTCGAGGGCGACACCCTCGGGGAGTTCCTCGACGCGTTCTTCGAGGAGTACGGCCTCGAAGAGATGCTGCTCGCGGAGAGCGAGGAAGAGGAGACGGCGGCGACGTGGGTGAACTACCCCGGCGACCCGCCGGGCCGCTGGGAGCGCAACCCCGAGGGCGAGCGCACGCGAGCGTACGCCCGAGTGCTCGTGAACGGCCGATTCAACGAACTGCTCGACGGGTTCTCCACTGAACTTGAAGCGGGCGACCGCGTCGCGCTCACGTACCCGTTCTCGTACTGCTTCTAGTCCTCGGCCTCGAAGTCGAGCGCGGCGGAGTTGATGCAGAAGCGCTCGCCGGTCGGCTCCGGGCCGTCCTCGAAGACGTGGCCGAGGTGGCCGCCGCAGGTCGCGCAGACGACTTCCGTGCGCACCATGCCGTTGCTGTGGTCGGGCCGGCGCTCGACGGCGTCGCTGTCGGCGGCGTCCCAGAAGCTCGGCCACCCGCAGTGCGCGTCGAACTTCGTGTCCGCGTCGAACAGCACCTCGCCGCAGCCCGCACACCGGTACGTGCCGTCGTCGTCGCGGTCGACGTGCTCGCCCGAGTAGGGGCGCTCGGTGCCCGCTTCGCGCAGCACCTCGTACTCCTCGTCGGTGAGTCGCTCGCGCCACTCCTCGTCGCTCTCGGGGACATCACGGGTGTCCGCGCCGTCGGTCTCGGGGCTGTCACTCATGGATTCGGATAGGTGCCGACGGCGGGTAAACGTACAGGTCGCGCCTAGAGGTCGCCGAGGATGTCGGCGGCGTGGTCGAGTTCGTCCTCGTTGACGGTGTGTCCCATCCCCTCGTAGATGCGCTCGGTGACATCGGCGTGCATCGACTCGAAGACGTCGCGGGTCTCGTGGACGCGGGACTCGGGAATGTGGGGGTCGCGGTCGCTACAACCGAGGAAAATCGGGGTGCCGTCGAGGTCGCCGTCGTGGTCGTGCGTGGTGCCCTCGGGGCCGTGGAGGCCGCCCGAGAACGCGACGAAGCCGCCGTACTCGCGGGGGTTCCGCCCGAGGAACTCACTTCCCAGACACGCGCCCTGCGAGAATCCGAGGAGCGCGACGTTCTCTGCGGGGACGTGCTCGGTGACGTCGTCGAAGACGTCGTTGACGAGGCCGAGCGCGGAACTGAACCACGGCTCGTTCTCCTCGGTCGGTTCGAGGAAACTGTTCGGGTACCACGTCGCGCGGGCTGCCTGCGGCGCGACGAACGCGGTGCCCTCGCTGGGGAGGTCGTCGGCGAACCCGAGCATCCCGCTCGCGCGAGCGCCGCGGCCGTGCAGGAGAATCACGGCGCGCTCGGCGTCTTCGAGGTCGGGGCCGCGGTGTTCGACCGGCTGTCCGGCGTGGGGGTCGGCGTCGCTCATGCCACTGGGTAGGCCACGCACACGTAAACCGTTGGGCTAACCCCGGAGCTATCCGGTGACGGCGGCGTCACCAGTGCAGTGTCACTCCGATACCTGATTCCAGTCGGAACCACTATGGGTGCCGGCCGCCTACGCGGTGACATGGCAGACGAGCGATACAGCGAGGAGGCCTGCAGCGTCATCGACTCGCTGGAACAGATCGGCTCCCAGTGGCGACTCATCGTGCTCCACGACCTCCAAGAGGGCGAGAAGCGGTTCAACGAACTCAAGCGCTCCACGGACGCCAGTTCGCGGACGCTCTCGCGCGTCCTCGACGACCTCCAAGAGATGGGGTTCGTCAACCGACGCCTCGAAGAGGAGTCCCCGGTGGCGACGTACTACTCGCTGACCGCGAAAGGCGAGTCCCTGTTCCCGGTGTTCGACGCCATCGAGGAGTGGGCCGAGGAGTGGCTCGGCGACGACGCCGACAGCGTCGATGCCGCCGCCACGCTCGCCGACAGCTGAACGGATAGGCCGGGGTGCGGAGTGAAAGTGGAACGAGCCGCGCTGCGCGGCTACCCTCTCGATAACGCACGCTTCTGCTGCTGACTCCCCGCTATACTTCGAGGGAGTTCGCGTTTCACTTTCACCGCCAGCGGGCGCGAGCGGTCGCCGCGCGTCTACCCCGAACCGGCAGACCTTACGGCGCTCGCGGGATAGCACGCTCATGACCGCGTTCGACGACCTCCCCGAGGGCTGGCGGGTGTGGAACGACGACGAGGACGGCGCGATTCTCGTCTACCGGCCCGATGTCTTCGACACCCAGCAATTCCCCGCGCCCTGTCTCCCGACGATTCGCGTCGCGCGCCGCCCGCCCACGGAACGCAAGCGCCGCTCGCACTCCGCACCCGACAGTTGGTTCGTTTCCCTCCGCCTCGAACCCGAGGTCCGCCTCAAGGACGCCGACGCGCGCTTCGACGACCGCGAAGCCGCCGACACCGGCGCGGTCGACCTCGCTGTCCGCTTCGACGCGGGCGACGTCGACTACCGCGGTGCCTACCAGCTCCCCCGCGACGACTACCTCGACGAACTCGACGAACTCACGGGCTGACCGCCGCTACTCCTATTCTCGGGTGTGTTCCACATCGACTGTCTCTGCCTCGCGGAGCCATTCCTGCACGTGCTCGTACGCGAGGTCGACGGCGGTCTCCACGCGCAGGATGTCGGTGTCGACGGTGAAGTCCGCGTCGGGCCAGTCGAACTCGTCGTAAATCGTCTTCACCGCGCGGTCCGAGACGCCGTCGCGCTCGTAGTTCCGCCGGATACAGGTGTCCCGGTCCGCGGTCACGAGCACCACGTAGACGTCCGGGAACTCCCGGATTCGCGCCTGCCACTTCGCCTTGTAGAACGTCCCGTCGAGCAGCCAGTTCGCTTCGGGAGCGTCAGCAACGCGCTCGAACAAGTGGTCGTACACTGGCGTCGCGAGGTCGTCCGTATGCACGACCCGGAAGTCGTAGCCGTCGGCTTCGAGCCGCCGATTCAGGCCCAGCGCGACCGTGGTCTTCCCCGCGCCCGGCGGCCCACACACGACCAGTATCACACCTATGCTGTCGGTGCTCGGTCGGGTAGATGTTCGGGCTAGGTCTGGTGTTCGTACGAGTGTTCGCACGAGTGGTCGACAACACCACCTCGAAAGCCCCGACTGGCTTCGGTCGCGCGGCTCGCTGCGCCCTTCACTCACTCCGTTCGCTGCAGTGCTTACGTCGCCGTGCTTCCCGAAGCCAGTCGCCCCTTTCAGTCCACCCAACTACCGGCTGACCAACCGGCTACGGGCGGATTGAAAGGGGCGGGTCGCTCGGCGAAGTACGCCGAAGTAAGCACCGAGAGAGCGAAGCGAACGAGGCGCGCAGCGAGGCGCACGAGCCGAGCGATCCGGGGCTTTCGAGGTGGTGTTCTAGACTGCTACCGCGTAACGCCGAGAACCAAAATCGTGCTCGAGAAGAAGCCGTCCTGCTGGCGAGGGGCTTAACCACGCGCGAGCCGAATCCCCGACCATGTCTATCACGCTGCTCGGGTCGCGGCTGGCGGAGCCGGGCACCGAGTTCGTCTACCGCGGGGAGTCGTCGGCCTGCGAGGGGTGTCCGTACCGGAAGCAGTGCCTGACGCTCGAAGAGGGCGTCCGCTACGAGGTCAGCGAGGTCCGGGAGGGCGGACAGGTGCTGGACTGCGCGGTCCACGACGAGGGCGTGGTCGCGGTGGACGTGGAGCCGGCGTCCGTGAAAGCGAACGTGCCGTCGAAGGGCGCGTACGCGGGGAGCAAGGGGAAGCTAGCGGGGGCGTGCCCGCACACGGAGTGCCCGAGCCACGAGTACTGTGAGCCGGCGGGCGCGGCGTTCGACGAGGAGTACCAGATTCAGGAGATTCTCGGGGACCCGCCCCACGACTACTGCGCGCTGGACAGGGAGTTGACGCTCGTGGAGTTCGCGCCGTCCGAGGACTGACCGACGGTGCCGCGATGTTGGCCGCGGTAGCCGAACTGGCTCGCGTAGCCGTACGGCGACAACAGCACCGGGAAGAAGGGGTCGTCGGCGACGAGTTCGTGGCCGTCGGCGGCAGCGAACGTCTCGCCGCGCTCGACGCGCTCGAAGTTCTCGACGAACACCTCGTACTCGTCGGCCGGCGGTTTGGGAATCGACTCGCCCATCTCGAAGACCGGAATCTCTCGCTCGACGGCGCTGCCGGGAAGCGCGCCGACCGCGGTGAGGAACTCGCGGGCGAGGCGGAACGCGTTCTCCGCGGCCGTCTCGGTGCCCTGCAGGCCGGCTTCGGCTTCGATGATGTCCGCGTCCGACGCGAACAGTCGACCTTCGCCGAAGCCCTGCGTGTCGACGGTCGCGACTATGGGGAGTCGCGGGACGATGTCCGGAATCGCGCCGTCGAAGCCCGCGGTGATGGCGAACGGGTCGGCGTGGGACTGCGTGGAGTGCAACGAGAGCACTGTACAGCCCCGGATTTCGTCGGCGAGGCGGTGGGCGAGTTCGACCTCGTGGGCGTCCGCGGGGACGTCCTCGCCGAACGAGCGATTGAGGTCGGCGTCGATGTAGCGGACGTTCTCCTCGAGCGCGCGCTCGTTCGCGACGACGAGTTTCACCGGTTCGAGCACGTCGGGGTCGGCGTCGAGGAGGCGTTCGACGGCCCGGGCGCCACAGGGCTCGTCGCCGTGGACGCTGCCGACGACCGCCAGTTCGGGCTCCCCGTCGCCTAGCTGTTCGACTCGCATCGTCACCTCATAGCGGACGCGGACGCATAGGGGTTGTCGTTGCGGCTATCGCGGCGGACGCACCGACGGGATTACGGCCCACCGGGCCGAACCCGAGCGTGATGGACGACCACACCCGCGACCCGGGCGTCGCGCCGCCGTTGGGGAACCCGACCGGCTGGCTCGCGGACCGACGGGTGTGGGAGCACGCGACGCTGCGGCGCGCGACCGAACACGGCGTCCGCCTCTACAACAGCGACGAGTTCCACGAGTCCCACGACTGCTTCGAGGACGAGTGGTACAACTACGGCAACGGCACCACGGAGTCGGCGTTCCTCCACGGGATGGTGCAGGTGGCGGCGGGCGCGTACAAGCACTACGACTTCCGCGACGACGACGGAATGCGCAGCCTCTTCGAGACGTCGCTGCAGTACCTCGACGGCGTGCCCGGGGACTACTACGGGGTGGACGTCGACGACGTGCGAACGACGCTACGCGCGGCCCTCGACGACCCGACCGTCCTCGACGGTTGGGGCATCCGTATCGACGACGCCGCGCCGACCGCGTATCCGGCGGACTACGAGTACGTCGAGCAGTTGGAGTGACGTTCCGGAGTTTTTTACCACCGTAGGGTGGTAGTAGGCTTGGAATGACATTCGATAGCTTCCTGTTGCCCCTCCAGTCGAGCGCCGGGGACGCCATCGGCGGCCTCTTCGCCTTGCTCTTCGCGCTGGTCGTGTTGGTCGCCGTCGTCGGCGGCACGTGGATGACGTTCTCGAAGGCCGGGGAACCCGGCTGGGCCGCGATTATCCCGATATACAACCTCTACGTGATGCTCAAAATCGGCGGCAACGAGTGGTGGTGGCTGCTGTTGTTCCTCGTCCCCATCGTCAACATCTTCGTGGCCGTGAAGATGTTCGTCGACATCGCGAGGTCGTTCGGCTTCGGCGTCCTGTTCGGCATCGGCCTGTGGCTGCTGCCGGTCGTCTTCTTCCCGGTGCTGGGCTTCGGCGACTACGAGTACCACGGTCCGGGCGGACGCGGTCCCGGCGCGAGCGGCCAGCTCAACTGACCACCCGCGAGCCGACCGGAACCACTAACGGGCGGCCAGTCAGTGCTTGCCGTAATGCGAATCACTGACTACGAGCTGTTCCACGCCGCCCCGCGGTGGCTGTTCTTGAAGGTCACGACCAGCGACGGCACCGTCGGCTGGGGGAGCCGGTCGTGGAGGGGCGCGCGAAGACCGTCGAGGCGGCGGTCGAGGAGCTGTTCGAGAGCTACCTGCTCGGCGAGGACCCGACCCGCATCGAGGACCACTGGCAGGCGATGTACCGCGGCAGCTTCTACCGCGGCGGTCCCGTGCTGATGTCTGCCATCGCCGGCATCGACCAGGCGCTGTGGGACATCAAGGGGCAGACACTCGGCGCGCCCGTCTACGAACTGCTCGGCGGGCCGGCGCGGGACCGGATTCGCGTCTATCAGTGGATTGGCGGCGACCGACCGGACGACGTCGGCGAGGCCGCTGCGGAGAAAGTCGACGCGGGGTTCACGGCGCTGAAGATGAACGCTACCCCCGAGATGCGCCGCGTCGACAACCCGAAAGCCGTCGACGAGGCCGTCGATCGAATCGCCGCGGTGCGCGAGGCGGTCGGCGACGAGGTGGACATCGGCGTGGACTTCCACGGGCGCGTCTCGAAGCCGATGGCCAAACGACTGGTCGCCGCGCTCGAACCGTACGACCCGTTCTTCGTGGAGGAGCCGGTGCTCCCCGAGCACAACGACGCGCTCCCGGAGATTGCGGCGAAGACGACGACGCCCATCGCGACCGGCGAGCGGATGTACTCGCGGTGGGACTTCAAGGAGGTCTTCGAGCAGGGGAGCGTGGACGTGATTCAGCCGGACCTCTCGCACGCCGGCGGCATCACCGAGGTGAACAAGATCGCGTCGATGGCCGAGGCCTACGACGTGGCGCTGGCGCCGCACTGCCCGCTCGGGCCGGTGGCGCTGGCGTCGTGCGTGCAGGTCGACGCCGCCGCGCCGAACGCGCTGATTCAGGAGCAGAGCCTCGACATCCACTACAACGAGGGCAGCGACGTGCTGGACTACCTCGACGACCCGTCCGTCTTCGAGTACGAGGACGGCTACGTGGAACTTCCCGAGGGGCCGGGGCTGGGCATCGACGTGGACGAGGCGGCGATTCGCGCGGCCGACGAGCCCGACTGGCACAACCCGATTTGGCGCCACGAGGACGGCGGCGTCGCGGAGTGGTGAGGGCGGCCGACGCGTTCCCCGCCTGCAGCGAGTAGTCGCTACAGGTCCCGCTCCTTTCGGTGTGTTTATGTACGGTGTAGCTGTCAGTATCATCCGAGAACCACACTGTCAGTATGATTCTACCAACAGCATTCCGGGGGTGGCTGACGTGAGCCGTATCGGCGACATCGCCGCTCTCGTGACGAAACACAGCAAAGCAGCCATCGCAATCATGCTGGTGTTGACCCTCGTGGTCGGCGCCGGCGCGCCGATGGTCAGTCAGTCCTCGTCGCTGGACCAGTTCCAGACGCAGAGCGACGAGTCACAGAAACTCGACTACATCGAGGAGAACTTCACGTCGGGCCCGGATAACACGACGACCGTCCAAATCGTCGTCCGCGACGGCAACGTCCTCACGAAGAACGCACTCGTCGGCACGCTCGAATACGAGCGCGCGCTCTACGACAACGAGACAATCAACGAGACGCTGGCGAGCGACAGCGCCATCACCGGCATCGCGAACGTCGTCGCCACGGCGTCCATCCAGCAGGAGGAGGGTCGCGAACTCCAGACCACCCTCCGAGAGTTCGAGCAACTGAATCAGACCGTCCAGTCCGAACGGGCGGCGCTCGAACAGCGCGCGACCGAACTGAACGCGACTGCTGAGTCACTGCGCGCGGAACTCACGTTCCTCCGGCAGAACCCCGGCGCGAGCGTCAGCGCGGCGTTCGACCGGGTGCGCGCGAACTCCTCGGTGACCCTCACCGACAGCCACTACGCGACCTTCGAACAGGCCGCGAGTGACCTCCGGAGCGCGAGCAGCCAGTCCGAAGTCGAGGCAGCCTACCGACTCGGTACGCAGGGCGTCCTCGAAACGGAGTACGCGGCCCTCGAAGCTCGCTCGGACGAACTCGAAGCGCAGGCCGAGCGCCTCCAGGAACTCGGCGACGAGCTACAGACCCAGCGCGCGGAGTTCGAGAACGCCAGCGATGCGTCGCTGGACGAACAGCTCACGCAGCTCCGGTCGCTGAACGACTCACAGGTCGAGTCCCTGGTCACGACCGTGCTCGCAGGCGGGCAGAACGGCGGCAACGGCCAGTCCGTGTTCGGCCTGATGCCGACCGCCTACGACCCGGGTTCGGCCACCGCGGAGGCGACGATGCTCGTCGCCACCCAGCAGACCGACAGCGAAGTGCCGGCCGGCGGGCAGGTGACGAGTGACGCCATCATCGACGGCCAGCTCGCGATGCAGGACCTCGGCGAGGACCGCGACCAGGACTACCTCGTCTTCGGGGGCGGCATCATCAGCCACGAAATCAACACGTCGATGACCGACAGCCTGCTCATCGTCGGGCCGCTCGCCATTCTGTTCGTGCTCGTGGCGCTCGCGGTCGCGTACCGCGACGTCCTCGACATCGTGCTCGGCCTGTTCGGCATCGGCGCCGTCCTCGCGTGGACGTTCGGGTTCATGGGCTGGGCGGACATCCCGTTCAACCAGATCATGATCGCGGTGCCCGTGTTGCTCATCGGGCTCTCCATCGACTACGCGATTCACATATTCATGCGGCACCGCGAGGAACGCCTCGGTGCCACCGACGACCCCGACAGACCCGCCGACCCGCGCGGGTCGATGCGCGTCGCGCTCGCCGGCGTCGGCGTCGCGCTCGTGTGGGTGACCGCCACGACGGTCATCGGCTTCCTCTCGAATCTCACGAGCCCGGTGCCGCCAATCGGTGACTTCGGCATCGTCTCCAGCGTCGGCATCCTCGCCGCGCTGCTCGTGTTCGGCGTGCTGATTCCCGCGCTGAAAGTCGAAATCGACAGCTTCCTCGAGTCCCGCGGCTGGGACCGCAAGAAGCGCGCGTTCGGTACCGGCGGCGGCCGCTTCAGCGAAGTGCTGTCGTTCGGTTCGAAGGCCGCCCGGAAGGCGCCCGCTATCGTGCTCGTGATCACGCTGCTCGTGACCGCCGCGGGCGCGTACGGCGCGACGAACGTCGACACGTCGTTCAACCAGCAGGACTTCCTCGCGGAGGACCCCGCTGACTGGATGAAAGACCTCCCGGAGCCGTTCGCTCCCGGCGAGTACACGGCGAAGTCGAACCTGAACTACGTCAACAAGCGGTTCTCCCCGGAGAACTCGCAGGCGCAGGTGTTAATCGAGGGTGATGTCGCCACCGACAGCGCCCTCCAGCGGATTCAGGCGGCCCGTGACGCCGCCGCAGAGAAGAACGTCACGTACACGCTCGCGAACGGCGAGCCCGCTGTGCAGGGGCCGCTGTCGACGATGCGTTCGGTCGCAGCGTCCAACGAGACGTTCAACGCGACGTTCAACGCCGCGGACACCGACGGCGACGGCGTCCCGGACCGGAACGTCGAAGCCGTCTACGACGCGCTCTACCAGACCGCGCCCGAGCAAGCGGGCTCGTACCTCCACCAGACTGACGACGGATACAGCGCGGCGCGACTCGTCGTCTCCACGCAGGGGAGCGCGTCGGGCGACGCCATCACCGAACAGATGCGCGACGTCGCGGAGGTTGCCTCCGGGGACGGCCTCGAAGCCACCGCGACCGGCAGCGCCATCCTGAACAAAATCGTCCAAGACCAGCTGCTCGACACCGTCATCCAGAGCCTGCTGGTGACGCTCGTAGCTGTGTTCGCGTTCCTGATGGCGACCTACCGGATTACGGACGGGAGCGCGACCCTCGGTGCGGTCACGCTGCTGCCCGTGGTGTTGAGCGTCGCCTGGATTCTGGGGACGATGTACGTCTTCAGCATCCCGTTCAACGTGCTCACGGGGATGATTACGAGCCTCACTGTCGGGCTCGGGGTGGCGTACAGCATCCACCTCAGCGAGCGCTACATGCAGGAACTGGAGCGCACCGACACCGTCTGGAACGCGATGCGGACCGCAGTCACCGGCACTGGTGGCGCGCTCCTCGGGAGCGCCGCGACCACCGTCGGCGGGTTCGGCGTGCTCGTGTTCGCCATCCTGCCGCCGCTCCAGCAGTTCGGCGTCATCACCGGCCTCACCATCGTGTACGCGTTCCTCGCGTCCGTGCTGGTGTTGCCGACGCTGTTGGTCCTCTGGACGAAGTACTTCGGCCCCGAGGACGCGAACTTCGGCGGTGACGGGGACGACCCCGACCCGCCCGCAGACGACAGCGACGAGTCGACGACGGACGCCGAGACGGCGACGGCAGCGGCCGGCGCCGACACGACGGCGGGCGCAGACGCGGCGACACGGACGCTCAGCCGCACGCTCGTCCAGCCCGGCGGGACTATCACCGCGACGGTCACTGTCCCCGCCCGAGAGGGTCGCGTCGTGCTCACGGAGACGGTTCGCGGCGGCACCGTGACCGACTACGACACCGACCCCGAGCCGGTCGACACCGTCGTGGACGACGACACCGTCTACGTCGCGTGGCGCCTCGACGGCGACGCCGCGTCGCTCAGCTACGATGTCTCCGTCGCGGAGACAGCGCCCGACGGCTCCGACGTGGAACTCTCCGGGCACGTGCTCGCGGACGGCGACGAACGCGCTGTCGGCGGCGACGACGGGGCCGCGGTCGTCTCGGACATCTTCGAGCGCGTGTTCGCGCAGGCAGAGGTCGCCGACGCCGACCTCGCGGAAGCCAGCGCGGCGTTCGAGGACGGCGAACTGACGGCGGACCAGTACGACCGTGTGGTCCGGGAGTGGGCGCGTGAGCGCCCGGAGGGCCGATGAACGACGAGGACGCAGTCGGAGCGCTCAAGCGCCTCGGCCTGTCGACGTACGAAGCTCGGGTGTTCGTCGCGCTCCAGAAGCTCGGCGCGGGCACCGCAAGCGAGGTCGCGGACATCGCCGAGGTGCCGCGCTCGCAGGTGTACGGCGCAGCCGAGGACCTCGAAGGCCGCGGGCTCGTCGACGTCGAGCAGTCGAACCCGACGCGGTACCGGGCTGTCGGCGTCGAGGAGGCCCGCGAGCGCCTCTACCGCCAGCTCCGCTCGGAGAGCGACGCCGCCTTCGACTACCTCGATTCGGTCCGCGAGGAGTACGGCGCCACCGAGGAGAGCGAGTCCATCTGGACGGTCCGCGGGCAGTCCAACGTCGTCTCGCGGACCGCCCAACTGATCGAGTCCGCCGAGGAGCGCGTCGTCTACGGTACCGACGACACCGCCCACACGGAGCCGGCTGTCCGTGACGCGCTCGCGGGCGCCGTCGACGCCGGCGTCGACGTGACTGTCGTCAGCGAGGCCGAGGCGGTGCTCTCGGTCGCCCGCGACCTCGGCGCGCGCGGCGTCTCCGTGGCGCAGCAGCCGACGCCGGACATGGGCGCCGAGCGCGTCGTGATGGTCGACGACAGCGCGGTGCTGGTGAGCGTCGCCAGCGACGACGGCACCGAGACCGCGTTCTGGAGCCGCGACACCGGCTTCGCCGCGATGCTGTCGTCGCTGCTCGGCGAGTTCGTCGCGGATGTCGCCGGCGAGCAGTAGGGGTTTTCCGCCTCGCCGCCCGACCCACTTCTATGCCGGTCGTGGTAGCCGACACCGACGCCCGCTACGAGGATGCGCTCAGCGTCAGGTACGCCGTGTTCGTCGACGAACAGGGCGTCCCCGAGGACCTCGAAGTAGACGACCACGAGGACGACGCGCGCCACTTCGTCGCGTACGACGACGGCGAGCCAGTGGGCGCTGCGCGCCTCCGCGAGTACGAGGCCGGCGTCGGGAAAGTCGAGCGCGTCGCGGTCCTCGAAGCCCGGCGCGGCGAGGGCTGGGGCGCGGCGCTGATGGACGAACTGGAGCACGCGGCCCGCGAGCGCTACGACGAGCTCTACTTGCACGCCCAACTGCCCGCTGCCGGGTTCTACGACGAGCGCGGCTACGTCCGCGACGGCGAGGAGTTCGAGGAGGCGGGCATCCCGCACGTGGCGATGCGGAAGCGGCTCTCGTAGGCTACTCCGGTCGGTGTTCGAGGCCCGTCACCAGCGAGTAGACGGTGCCCCCGCCCCTGTGGTGGAGTTTCGCCGCCGCGAACGCGTACTCGCCGCGGGCGCGGTCGTCGTGGAGCGCGAACGACGTCCCGTTCTCGTCGGCGGTCACGTAGACCGCTTCGCCCGGTTCCAGCGGCGCGTCCGTGGTGACTGTCCCGGTCACGTCCGGGAAGATGCGCGCCTCCCACCCTTCGAGCGATTCCATCCCGTAAGCTTCGAAGGTCGTGTTCGCCGAGAGCGTCGCTCCGCCGGTGTTTCGGAGTTCGAGCGCGCGGCCGTCCTCGACTATCGACACGGAGAGCTGCGGGAGACTATCGACCCACGACGGCTGCCCCGTCCACTCGGCGTCCGCGTCCAGCGAGAGCGACGTCTCGACGGACTCCCGGTCGTCGCCTGTACCGTAGTCGTAGGACGCCTCGACTCTGTGGACGACGCCCTCGGGCGTGACGAGCGCAGTTCCGTTGTACGTCGGGGCGATGTCCGCGTCCGGCGCGGGCTCGTCGGCGGTGAGTTCCACGAGCGTCCGGCCGCCCCGCTCCACGGTCCCGTTGACGGTGTAGTTCCCGAGGACGAACTGCGTCGCGAGTCTGTACTCCACGTCGAACGGGTCGCCGTCGGTCAGCCACCCGTCCGTCCCGGGGGTGGTGGTGTTCTGCGTGACCCGGTACAGCGTCGTGTTCCGGTTCTCGACTTTGTGGCGGACGAAGCCGTACTCGCCCGTCTGGTAGGACTCGCTCACGATGCGATTGCCGTTCTCGGTGCGGTCGATGGTGGCGTAGAACGGCGTCGGCCCGTCGCCGTGCGCGTACGTTTTGACGCTCGTGTAGTTCGAGCGGTTCGCCTCAGTGGTCAGCCGCACCGACTCGTTCGCGGTCGCCGCGAAGTGCGCGTCCGCGAGGACGGTGCTGTTCGCGAGCGTGCCGTTGTCCGCGACGCCCGGCGGGTACTGGTCGACGCTGACGTTCGGCGACCACGTGCCGGTCGTCGGGGACGGGGTGTTCGTGCCGCCGCTACAGCCGGCTGTGACGAGGAGGAGGGCGACGCAGGCGGCCAGCGCCGCGCGTCGTGTCGGGGACCGCATAGAATTACCCGACGGCGTGGCGTGTAAAAATACTGTCGCTCGTCGGCTCCCGTCACCACTCCGTCTCTCGATTCCGCGGCATCGACGACCGCTAGAAGACGCTCGGGAGGCCGCTGCGTGCGCCGAGCGTGACGAGCCGCCGGGCGAGCCTGCCGACGAACGTCGCGGTGGGTGCGCCCGCTACCCCCACGTCCACTTCGCGTCGAGGACGTAGCGGTAGAGGCCGCTGACGAGGATGGCGAACGCGTTCGCGAGCAGGTACGGGAGCGCGCGCCACTCCACGAGCGCGAACAGCACGCCCACCTGTATCGGAATCGCCGACCCCCGTATCACGTTCGTCTTCAGCAGGCCGACGAGGTAGTCGACGGTGCCGGTGTTGCGGTACTTGCGGAACGTCCACGCGTTGTTGAGGATATACGAGAGGACGATGGTGATTTCGATGGCAATGATCGCGCCAACGAGGTAGTTGAGGCGCCCGATGTCGACGAACAGCCACAGCAACACCATCTGGACGCCCGCGGTGAACGCGCCGACGGCGACGAACCGCCGTAACTGCACCGCGAACGGCCCTTCGTAGAGGCCGCGGAGGTAGCGCCGCACCATCTACTTGTAGCCGAGTGCTTCCAGTCGCGCGCCGAGGTCGCCGTCCACCTCGGTTTCGGTCGTCCCGCTGCGGTTCCGGATGGTCGCGGCGTGCTCGTCGGCGAGCAACGCGAACCGCTCGACGACGGCTTCGGCTTCCGGCGTCGGGTCGACCGAGCGGTCCTCCTGCTGGTCGGGGTCCGAGGGGCGGTGGTAGAGTTCGGTCTCCTCGGTGTCGACGTTCTCGATGTACGTCCAGTCCTTGTCGCGGACGCTCACGAGCAGGTCGCCGTCGTCCAGCGACCGCGGAATCGGCTGGGCGGTCACGGAGTCCCCGCGCACCGTCACGGACACGACCGGCTCGTCGTCGGGTTCCTCGCCGTCCAGAACCGTAGACGCCAGCGAGTCGCCCTGCCAGTCGGCGTCGGCGTCGACGCCCAGCAGATCCGTGATTGTCGGCGGAATCGAGTCGAGTGCGACCTGCTGTTCGACTCGTCGAGATTCGGCGCCGGGCACGTCCACGACGAACGGCACGCGAATCAGTTCGTCGTACAGTTTCGGGTAGTGCGCGAGGTGGCCGTGCTCTTGGAACTCCTCGCCGTGGTCGCCCGCCAGCATCACCGCCGTCTCGTCCGCCACGCCCTCCGCGTCGAGCGCGTCGAGGAGTCGGCCGATGCTGGCGTCGACCTGCCGGACGGCGGCCTGATACAGCGTGCGGAGGTCCGCGAGCGTGCGGTCGCCGACCTCCCACCCGAGGCCCGTGCGGGTGTGCGCGAGCAGCATTCGGTGCGTGCCGAGCACGTTCGAGGACACCTCCCGGATGTACCGCGGCGCGGGCACGTACGGCGTGTGCGCGTCCATGTAGTGAACCCACAGGAAGAACGGCTCGTCGGCGTCCTCGACGAACTCGGTGGCTGCGTGCTCGACGTCGAACATCCGGGACGTGTCGAGGAACGGCCGGTCGTCGCTGTCGCCACGCAGCCACGACCCCGCGCGGCGCACCGGCGACGTCGCCAACTGCAGCCACGCCTCCACGGTCGGATGGGTGGCCAAATAGCGGCTGTAGATGCTGGAGCCGACGCTGGCGACGAACGGCTCGAACTCGTCGAAGCCCTCGTCGTAGCCCCAGTGGGAGGTCAGAAAGCCGTTCGCGGCGTTGAATCCGCCGGTGGCGACGCCCGCTTCCGAGAGCGCCGAGGCGAGCGTCGGCGACTCGCTGACACCGACCTCGTCGGAGTCGGAGAACACTGGCCGGGAGGACAGCATCGACGGGAACGAGAACGGCGTCCAGTTGCCGTTCGCGAACGCCCGCTCGAAGACGGTCCCTCGCTGCGCGAGGCGGTCCATCACCGGCGTGTGTCGCTGTTCGTCGTGCGCTCCGATTGCGTCCGCTCGGAGCGAGTCCACCGTGACGAGTACGACGTTCGAGAGGTCTGTGTCAGGTCCCATGTTCGTCGGTTGCTGCCGTCCCCTGTTCGAGGCGTGCCCCTTCCTCGAACGACGCTAGCACGCACTCCTCTCGGTGGGAGCCGTGTAGGCGTTTCGCTGGTTAGTCGACTCGACGGGCCGGCGAAGTATTAACTGAGCGGTTGTTTGCCGTGGGAGTAGGCGACAACTACAAGGACGGCGGCGGCGACCCACGACTCGAATGGACGCCGACACCGCCGCCCGGACGTGCACCGACGTGATAGACGCGGTCAGCGAGGCGGTCGTCACCGACCGCGCGTTCCTCGAAACCGTCCTCTCCGGTGCGCTCGCTCGCGGTCACGTCCTCCTCGAAGACGTGCCGGGCACCGGGAAGACGCTGACTGCGCGCAGTCTCGCGACCGCGCTCGGCTTGGAGTTCACGCGCGTGCAGTTCACGCCCGACCTCCTCCCGTCGGACATCACCGGCTCGCACGTCTACGACGCTCGCACGGAGTCGTTCGAATTCAACCCCGGTCCCGTGTTCGCGAACGTCGTGCTCGCGGACGAAATCAACCGCGCGCCGCCGAAGACCCAAGCCGCGCTCCTCGAAGCGATGGAAGAGGGACAGGTGAGCGTGGACGGCGAGACTCACCAGCTCCCGGAGCCGTTCTTCGTCATCGCGACCCAGAACCCCGTCGAGCAGGAGGGAACGTTCCGCCTCCCCGAGGCTCAGCGCGACCGTTTCGCCGTGAAAGCGGGCATCGGCTACCCCGACCGCGCGGGCGAACGCGAACTCATCGACCGCCGTGCCGACCGACAGACCACCACGCCCGAGGTGTCACAAGTCGTCCCCGACGACGCGCTCGCGGACCTCCAGCGCGTTCCCGAATCGGTCGCGGTCAGCGACGGCGTCCGCGACTACGTCGTCGACATCGGGCGCGCGACCCGCGAGGACGACCGCGTCGAGGTCGGCGTCAGCCCACGGGGCACTCAGCGACTCTTCGAGGTGGCTCGCGCCCGCGCCGTCGTGCAGGGCCGCGACTACGTCACCCCCGACGACGTCAAGCAGGCGGGCGAACCCGTCCTCGTCCACCGACTCGTGCTCACCGGACAGGCCACCGTCGAGGACGTCGACGCCGCCGACGTGGTTCGTGACGTCCTCGACAGCGTCGAAGTCCCCGCTGTCTCGTGACTACTCGCCGTACGTCTCGTAGAGATAGTCGACGATATCGCCGCTCTCGTTCATCCCCTCGACGCCGTGCTCGGGGTCGACGAGCACGGGCACCTGCGACTGCCCGCTGACTTCTCGAACTTCGTCCCGGCGGAACCCGAAGAAGGAGACGCGCTTGGTCTCGTAGTCGAGGCCGAGGTCGTCGAGCGCGCGCTCGACCTTCCGGCAGTACGGGCACAACGGCTGCACGTAGAGCGTCCGCATACTCCAGAAATCGACCGCCCCGGTGTTAGTTCTTCACTCCGCGAGTGCGCCGACCAGCACCGCCAGTCCCACTCCTGCCGCGACAAGCGCGACCAGCGCCGCGCTCGCGTCGGGCGTCTGGAAGCCGGCTGCGACCCCACCGACGAGCATAGCGGCGTAGTACGCGAGCACGCCCACGGCGACCGCGGCGGCGACGTGGACGACTTCCGCGCGGGCCGTCGGCGCGTGGCGCTGTAGTCCCGCGGTGAGGCCGACGCCGTACTCGCCGACATCCCACGCGACCATCCCCGCGGCGACGAGCGCGAACACGAACTCGCGTGGCGCGCCCTGCGTGCCGGCGGCGGCCGCGGCGACCACGAGCGCGCCGGCGGCGACGGCGGCGGGCGCGCTGCGCTGCGGAATCGCGCGAATCCAGCCCAGTCCCGCGAACGCCAACAGGAGACCGGCGAGCGCGGCCAGCGGCGCGAGCAAGCTGACGAGCGCCAGCGCCGGTTCGCCGAACGTCGCGACGACGCCCTCGAAACTCGCCCGCGCCTGCTGTGGGAGCGCGCGCCGCAGTTCCGCGACGATGCGACCCGCGAACAGGACGCCGACGACCACCGCGAGCACGCCGCCGCCCGCGGCCGGTGCGACCCGGCGCAGGCTCTCTCGGTGGTCGCCGGTCGCGAGGCGCGCGACCCGCAGCACGGCGACGACGAACACGGAGACGGCGGCGGTGGCGAGCAGCAGCGTGCGGACGACGCCGGCGGACGCGAGCGCGCCGACCAGCGAGACGACGGCGTCGGGCATCTGGGCGACGGCGCGCTCCGCGAGTCCGGAGACGAACGCGACGAACACGACCGCCCAACTCAGCACGAACAGCCGCCAGACCGACAGGCAGGCGACGACGACCGAACGGCTGGCTCGCGAGACGCTCTCGCGGCGGTCGCGGGGCGCGAATTCGACGAGCGGCGCGGCGGCCACGCCCGCGGCGAGCGCGCGCGCCGTCGCCGCGACGAGCACGAAGAACACGACCACGTCGACGCTGCCTCCCGTGGGCGAGTGCACGAGACCGATGAGCGCGCCCGCCACGTCGCCGAGTTCGCCGAGCACGCCGACGTTCTGCTGGACGCGTCCGACGAGCGCGGCGACGGTCGCGAGGAACGGGAGGACGGTGGTCGCGACGACGACGGAGAACGCGCGACCGACCGCGCCACCGCCCACGCCGCCCGTGAACGCGGCCGTCGCGCCGAAGCCCGCGGCCCCGAACGCGAGGACCACCACGGGGTCGAGGACGTCAGCGAGCAGCGGGAGGTCAGCGGCCGAGAGCCCGGCGGCCGCGAGGACGGTGACGCCGCCGACGGGCGCGAGCACGGACGCCGCGAACACCGCCAGCGGCTCCTCTCGGGTGGCGAGACCGGTCGCCACTGCGAGCAGTCCGCCGCCCGCGGCCGCGGCGAACGCCAGCAGACCGTACGTGGCGCGAGCGTCGTTGACGGCGAACACCACGACTGCGAGCATCGCGGCGCCGGCAACCAGCGTCGGCCGTCGCGCGGTCTCGGTGCTCATCGCTTTCCCTCCCGAATCGTGGCAGTCGCCCGCGCGACAGCGCTGGCGAGCGGTTCG
Source organism: Halobacterium sp. CBA1132 (assembly GCF_001485535.1). NCBI lineage: Archaea > Methanobacteriati > Methanobacteriota > Halobacteria > Halobacteriales > Halobacteriaceae > Halobacterium > Halobacterium sp. CBA1132. The sequence continues at coordinate 1,598,397 of NZ_BCMZ01000001.1, read as the reverse complement.
TCGGGCGACCAGTCGACGACGCGCGCACCCGTCGCCCGAATCGCCGAGAGCGAGAGCGCGCGGTCGGCCGCAGCGAGCGTGCGACCCGGTGTGTCCGTTGTGGTGACGTCCGGGCTGACCGCGGTGACGTGGTGGCCGTCGGCCGCAAGTCGGCGCGTCAGCGCCACGGGGAACTCGTCGAGTGCGGGCGAGCAGACGACGACCTGCGTGCCCGGCGGCACGCGCTCGGCGAACCGCCCGACGCGCGCGTCGTCGCCGGCGCCCAGCCGACTCCCGCCGTCGGTCGCGGCCGCTCGCTCACCGGACTCGTTCTCGGCTTGATTCGGTGATGCAGAGTCACTCGCACGGGCGTCGACGGCGGCGTCGAGCACGGTCGCGATGCGTGCGTGGTGCGCGTCGCCCGTGCCCGGCGACACCCACGCGGGGTCGGCGCCGCCGGTAACCGGGTCGTCGATGCCGAACACCGCGAGGCCGACCCGGTGCCCGGCAGTCTCCAGCGGCTCGACCGCACGCGCTGCGGCGTACGCGGACAGCGACGCTCCCGACGGCGTGCCGGACCGAGCGGTCGCGTCGCTGGCGTCGCGGGCGTCGACGGCGAGTACGACCGCGGCCGCGCGCCGCTCCCGGTAGTTCACCGTGGAGAGTTCGCCCGTCTTGGCGTACCGCCGCCAGTTGATGCGGCTCGCCGGGTCGCCGCGCTGGTACTCTCGCGTGGAGTGGAACTCGATTCCCGGCCCCCCGGAGTCGGTCGGGAGCGTGCCGGCGTGCGCGGTCGTCTGCCGTCGCAACGGCACGTCAGCGACGGTCACGCGGCAGTTCAGTTCGCTCGCGCCAGTCGCGTCGACGTCGACCGTGTGCGCGTCCGTCGCGCTCGCGCCGCGGACGCTGACGGTCGGGTCGCCGAACGGGAACTGCCCGCGGTCCGCGACGACGGTGTACTCGACGGTCGCCGAACCTCCTGCTGGGAGCGCGAGTGCGGCGTCCGGCGAGCCGTCCACGACGCGGAGGTCCTCGGGCACGCCGTCGGCGACGCGGACGTCCGCGAGTGCGCTGTCGCCGGCGTTCTCGACGGTGAGTCCGACGGCCACGCGGTCGCCGGGCAGCGGCGACTCCGCCGAAAGCTCGCGGGTCACCTGCACCGCGTCGCCGCCGCGCGGGACCGAGAGTGCGCCGTAGAGGACGAACACGAGCGGAATCACGGCGGCGACGAACAGCGCCGACCGGCCGCTGGCGACGCCCGCGCCGGCGAGCACGAGCGCCGCCAGCAGGCCGCCCGTGAACCGGGACTGACTCACCGCGACCCCTCCGTCGCGAGGCTATGGACGGCGTCAACGGCGCGCTCGACACGCCGCCGGAACGCGCGGTCGGCGTGCACCCACCCGCGGAGGCGCTCGCCGAGCGGGTACCGGGGCGCGCGCTCGTCCCCGAGGAACGCCGCGGCGACCGGGTCGTCGGTCCACTCGCCGCGCGCGACAACGGCCGCGGCTTCGTCCCGCGAAACGCCGCGGGTCTGCGCGCACGCTCGCACCGCCGTCTCGTGAACGCGGTCGCGGATTCGCGGCCGCGCGTCGCCGGCGAACGCGTCGCCGCCGTCCGCGATGCGGTCGAGCGCGCCGTCGACTGGCTGTCCGGGGTCGCTCACAGACTCGTCGTCGTCCGCGTCCGCGAGCGCCGTCTCCGCGGTCGGCTCGGTCTGCCGGCGCCGCCGGAGCGCGTACCCGACGAGCGCGGCGCCGACGAGCGCGGTCGCGAGCGTCGCGTCTACCCCGCCGGCGGCGCCCACCAGCGACGCGGGCGCGAGTCCCGCGAGCACGCCGACGGCGACCGCGACGCAGACCACGCCCACCGCCGCGAACAGCGTCTCGCGCAGCGAGGTCACTGTTCGCCCTCCTCGCGGTCGTCGCGAACCGAGTCCAGCGCCTCCTGCGCGCGGTCGACGCGCGACGACTCCGAGCGGCCGCCGTACGCCGCGTCACGGAACGCGGCCGTGAGCGCCTCCACGGGCCGCTTCGGGAACCCGCGCGCGACGGCCTCTCGCGCGACTTCTCCGGGCGTCTTCGTCTCCCAGCGCTCGACGCCCACGACGCCGACGAACCGCCGCCACACCGCTTGCAAGCGTCCGTCAGCCGCGTCCGCGTTCGCGTCGACGCTCCGTTCGCCGCCCGCGTCCGCGTCACTCCCGCTCGCTCTGCCGGCTGCTGCCGCGGCGCCGGCGAGCCAGCCGCGAACGTCAGGGAAGCGGATGCGGCCGGGGAGGGACGCGAGCCACGCGAGTACGCCCCGCCAGCCGTCCGCCGCGGCCGCTCGGAGTTCCGCCGCGAGGTCGTCGAGCCTGCCCGCGAGCCCGACGAGCGCGCTGACTGCCGACGATACTGCGCCGCGGGCGAGGGCGGTGAGCGCGTGCGCGACTGCGGACGGAGTGACGCCCCGTCGCTTGGCTCCCATCACGACGCCAGCGAGCGCGCCGACCGCCGCGAGCAGCGCGGCCACGGCGGACGGCAACACCCACCCGATGTACGTCGTCGTGGTCTTCCCGCTGGCCGCCGCTGCGACCGCCGGCGCGCGGGCCAGCGGTATCTCGAAGGAGACGGAGCCGTCCGCGTCGGTCGTACCGACGCGCTCGCCCGCGACCGTGACGGCCGCACCGCCCACGGGTTCGGTCCCCGACGTGACGCGCGCCGTGGCTGCCGTGCCGGGCAGCGGCGCGAGAAGTGACGGAGACACCGCGATAGCGAGGTCGTCGACGGGGTACGTGGTCGTGTCGGTGAGGTCGTCTCGGGACGCCGTGACGTCGAGCACGCCGCTGGCGTCCTCGGGTATCCGGACCGCGATTCGGCCGTCGTCGTCCGTGCGGCCCTGTTCGACGCCGCCGACGCTGACCGTCGCGTCGGGGAACGGCCGGCCGCCGACAGTGACCGTGAGCGTGCGCTCGGCGCCGGGTTCGACGTCGCCGTCGAAGTCGAAGCGGACGTCGCTGTCCACGTCGAACGTCTGCGCGGAGTCGTTGCCGTCGTCCTGCTGGGCGACCGCGGGCGACGAGACGCTGTACGCGCGGTCCTCGCCAACACCCGCGAGCGCGCTCGTGGTGGTGAGGTTGACCGTCGTCGACACCTCGACGCGCAACTGTTCGGCGTACGGGACGGTGAACGCCACCGTACCGTTCTGGTCCGTCTGCCCAACGCGCTCGCCGTTCACGACGAGCGCGACGTTACGAGCGGGCAGGCCTGCAGTCGTCACGCTCGCGGTGACGCGTTCGCCAGGCACTGCGGTCCGGTTCAGGGAGACCGCGAAGTCGCGTTCGTCCTCGTGGAGCGCGTCGCGGGCGCTCTCGCGGGCGTCGCCGGGCGTCGGGTCGAAGCGCACCCAGCCGATGTCCTCGAAGTACACTTCCACCCACGCGTGGGCGTCCGCGCCGCGGACGAGGTACCGGCCGTCGCCGACGTACTCGCCGCCCGCGTAGCCGACGACGTAGCGCGCCGGCACGTCCTGCGAGCGAAGCATCGTCGTCATCGCGGTGGCGAAGTACTCGCAGTAGCCCGCGTCCTGCTCGAAGAGGAACTGGTCGGTGATGTGGTCGCCGGGTTCGGGCACGTCGGTCAGCGAGTACGTCTTGTTCGATTCCAGATAGCGCTCGATGCGCTTCGCGGCGTCGTAGCGGTTGTCGGCGTCACCGACCACGTTGCTGGTGCGCTCGCGGACGCGGTCGGTCGTCTCGACAGTCGTGTACTCGGCGTCGACGACGCTGCCCGCGACGCGGACGTTGTCGAGGACGCTCGGCGCGGCCAGCGGTTCGACGCTCTGCACGCGGTACGTCTGCCCCTCCGTGAACGCTGGCTCCGCGCTGATGCCGCTGGTCGGCGTCAGCGACACCGTCGATATACAGTCGCCGTCCCCGCACGTGAGGTTGACCGGGCGCCACGGCGTCGGCACCGAGGTCGCGGGCCGACGGAGCGTAATCTCGTTCCACTCGGTCTGGAGCTCCGACGCGGGCAGCGGTGGCTGCACGCGATTGACGTGCTGGCGCTCCCAGCCCGACCCGGTGTAGGTCGTGTACGCTTCCGTCCGCCAGTACCGCGACTCGTCGGCCTCCGCGAGGAAGTGCGTCTCCGTCGCGTTCGCGCGCTGCCCGGGCGACATCGGCCCGCCGACGCTCGTCGACCGCCCGGGCGTCAGCGCGCCGAACGCGGACGAACCGAACCCGAACTCGCCCTGCTGGCTGCTCACTTCGCCGAGGAGCGCGTCGACGCCGGGAATCTGCCGCAGGAGGCTCGGCACGTCGCCGGGCGCGGGCGGCGAGTCGAGGCCGCCGAGCGGGGCCTGCCCGGCGAGCGCGGGCGCGGCCGTTGCGGCGGTGACGAGGCCGACGGCGAAGACGACTGCGAGGAGGGCGCGCCGTGCGTCGGGACCGGGGGCGTCACTCATTCGTCTCCCCGTTGGCCGCCACGCCACGTATATGATTCGGAGAATTCGACGGTCGCCGGGGACGAAGCACCCAGTCCTCCTCAGTCGGCGTCCACAATCCCGAGCGCCGCGAGCACGGCCTGCCCGAACAGGGCGACAGCGAGCAGGACGCTCGCGAGGAACAGCGGCGCGGCGAGCAGGCGCGCGGTCCGGTACGGGAGTACGAGCCGACCGAATCCGAGGGTGACGAAGCTCGCGCCGACGAGCGCGAACAACAGCAGCGACCGCGAGACGAACGCGTTCCGGTTCACACGCACTCACTCGCGCGCGGCGGCTTAGCCGTTAGGCTTCGGCGTCGTGGCGGTCGTAGCGCTCCTCGAAGCGCGCGAGACACGACGAACAGCAGAAGTGGTAGCGGTCGCCGTCGATGCGCGCCGTCTCGCCCTCGCTGGTGACGGTGTTCCCGCACTCCGCGCACGCCATCGCGAACTCCTCGCCGACGCTGGGGTGCCACTCGGCGTCCGCGAGCAGCGTCACCTCGTAGTCGTGGAGGCGCTCAATGCCGACGGTCTCGGTCACCCACGAGCGCACGTCCTCGACGGGGAGCCGGGCCGAACACACCACGTCGCCGCTGGCGGTGACGAAGACGTGTTCGACGGCGTCCGCGCTCCCGACGGCCTCGCGGACGGCGTCGACGTCGCCCGGCGGGACCGAAAGCTCCACGAGGACGTTCGCGCCCTCGCGGAGCCGCGAGCGGTCGATGTCCACGGTGAAGCGCTCGATGACGCCGCTATCGCGGAGGTTCGCGACGCGGTCGGAGACCGCGGGCGCGGACAGCCCGACGTCGTCGGCGATGTCGCTGTACGGGCGGCGGGCGTCCGCCGCGAGCAGTTCGAGGATGCGGCGGTCTGTCTCGTCGAGGTCCGACATACCCACGACTCCGAGGCAGAGACACAAAGCGATTTCGCAGTGATGGGCTCGAATCCAAAGCGAATACTGGCGGAAAGCCGAACGTCGTGAGGCGAAACTGCATTAATGCGCCGATACCTACGTTCTCGTGTGTCCCGAACCATCACCGTCGAAGGAATGAGCTGTGGCGGCTGTGAATCGACCGTCGAGGACGCCCTCGAAGGCGTCGCCGGCGTCGAGAGCGCGAGCGCGGACCGCGAGCGCGACGCCGCGACCGTCGAGGGCGACGCGGACGCCGACGCGCTCGTCGGTGCAGTCGAGGACGCCGGCTACGACGCTTCCGCGTAGTACCAGCAGGCGTCGCGAGAGACACAACCCTCAACCGCCGACCGCTCGAAACCGAACTGTGACTGATTACCGGCCCGGACAGTGTAACATCGGTAGCAAGCAGCGCCAGCGCCGCGGCCGAATTGCCGCGCTGGCGTTCCTCGCGGCCGCCGCGCTGGTCGCCGCGTACGCCGCCGGCGCGCTCCCGGAGCCGCTGTTGCTCGCCGTGTTCGTTCCGCTGGCGGTCGGCTTCGAGTGGGCGTTCCAAGCCTACGAGTCCTTCTGCGTGCGGCTGGCGTTGGCGGGCCAGTACGCGTTCGGCGACGACCGCGCGGACGTGCCGGACGCCGCGAACCGGCGCACGGACCGACTGTACGCCGCGAAAATCACCGCGACGAGCGTGGTGCTCGCGGCCGCGGTCACGGCCGTTCTCGAATTCGCGGTCTGACCTCGGCGTCCGCGTCTGTTAACTGGCGGGCCAACCAACTGTGGGGTATGACGACGGAGACAGCGACGTTCGGCGGCGGGTGTTTCTGGTGCGTGGAAGCGGCGTTCGAGCAGCTCGCCGGCGTCGAGGACGTCACGTCGGGGTACGCCGGCGGGGACGTCGAGAACCCCTCGTACCGCGAGGTCTGTAACGGGACGACCGGCCACGCGGAGGTCGTGCAGGTCGAGTACGACAGCGACGAACTCGCCTACGAGGACCTCCTCGAAGTGTTCTTCGAGGTCCACGACCCGACGACGCTGAACCGGCAGGGGCCGGACGTCGGCGAGCAGTACCGCTCGATACTCCTCTACCACGACGACGACCAGCGCGAACTCGCCGAGGCGTTTGTCGAGGAACTCGACGCCGCCGGCGCCTACGACGACCCAATCGTCACCGAAATCGAGCCCCTTGAGGTGTTCTACCGCGCCGAGGACGAACACCAGAACTACTTCGAGAAGAACCCGAATCAGGCGTACTGCTCGGTGAACGTCGCGCCGAAAGTGGCGAAGGTGCGCGAGCAGTTCGCCGAGAAGGTGCAGTGACGCCTCTGTACGGCACTGTCTAGCACACCCTCGGTGACGAGTCGCCTAGACGCGTCAACCATCCTATTATAAACGCGTTTGTGGGGCGTCGGAGTTCGACCAGACGATGCCCGACACACGTCGCAACGTGGTTCGCTCGCTGGGCGCGCTCGCGGCCGCCGGCCTCGCCGGCTGCGTCACCGAGAACGCCAGCAACGACGCGTCCGGCGGTGGCGGCTCGGAGACGTACACCGTCGGCGCCGGAGAGTACGAGACGACCGTCGAGGCGTCGGCGTTCCCCCAGAAGCTCTACTTCTACTGCGTGCAGTCCGGCTGGATGAACTGGCCGTCGGTGATGTCCGCCTTCGAGGACGAGTACGGCGTCGCCGTCAACGACGACGACCGCTCGTCGGGGGAGGCGCTGACGCACATGCGCTCCCACGAGAACAACATGACCCACTCGGGGTACAACGGCGGGTACACGTACGGCATCGTCGCCCGCAACGACGGCTTCACGCAGGCGTACAAGCCGCAGGGCTGGGAGCAGGTACCGGACGCCCTGAAGACCGACGACCACCACGTCACCGCCACCCGGCGCGTCACCACCGCCGTCACCTACCGGAAGGACATCTACGAGGAGCGCGGCCTCGACGAACCCGAGACGTGGGAGGACCTCCTCCACCCCGACGTCACGCAGGACCTCGCGCTCCAGACGCCGCAGGCCGCCGTCGGTCTCGCCGCCGCGCTGTCCATCAACAACGCCCGCGGCGGCAGCATGGACGACCTCCAGCCCGTCATCGACTACTACGGCGAGATTCAGGACGGCGGCGCGGAGTTCACGGACAACTTCCTCGCGCAGTTCTCCCGCGGCGAGTACGCGACGTTCGTGCGCTACGACTACTCCGGGCTCGACCTCAAGTACAACAACGAGGAGGTCGCCGAGGAGAACGTCGGCGTCGCGCTGCTCGGCGGCGAGAACGGCAATCAGGGCGCGCTCAACATGCCCTACGGCTACGCGCTCCTCGAAGACGCCCCCAACCCCGAGGCCGCGAAGCTGTTCATGGACTACGTGCTCTCGCTGGAGGGCCAACAGCAGTTCCTCGACGCGTACGTCCGCCCGATTCGCGCCGACGAACTGGAGCTGCCCGACGAGTTCATCGACAGCGCCGAGTACGACCGCACGGAGTTCCAAGTGGACTACGGCGCGCTCGTCGACCAGCAGGAGTCCATCATCCAGGAGATAACGCGGGGCGCGGGGCTCTGATGTCCGTCGCGGGTCGGCTCGCCGACTCCGTGACCGCGCCCGACTGGCTGCTCGCGCCGGTCACGGAGCGCGACCGCGAGCGCCGCCGCATCGTCGCGCTGTGCCTGCCGTTCGCCGCGCTCGCGGTCGTCGCGGGCGTCTTCCCGCTCGTGGAGGTCGCGCGCATCAGCGTCTCCACGCAGACCTACGACTCCGTCGGGTTCACGCTCGCGGCCTACGAGACGCTGCTGACGGACCCCTACTACCGCGGCGTCGCGGTCAACACGCTGTGGTTCGCGGCCGCGACGACGGTGACGGCGGTGGGGCTCGCGGTCCCCATCGCGCACGCCCTCGAAACCTACGACCTGCCCGCCGGCGACCTGCTCGTGACGCTGGTGTCGTTCCCCATCAGCCTCCCGGGCATCGTCGCGGCGTTCATGGTGCTCGTGCTCGTCGGGAACACCGGGCTGGTCACCAGCGTCGTCGCCGCGTTCTCCGCGGCGAGCCCGCTCGACCTCGCGTTCGGCACGACCACCAGCGGGCTGTTCCTCGCGTATCTCTACTCGATGATTCCGCGCGCCACGCTCATCCTCCGGGGCGCGTACGCGGAGGTCGACGACCGCCCCGCGGAGGCCGCCCAGAGCCTCGGCGCGACCCCGTTCCAGACGTTCCGGTACGTCACGCTCCCCGCGATTCGGCCCGCCATCACGGGCGCGCTCGTGCTGACGTTCCGCACCGCGCTGGCCATCTTCGGCACGCTGCTCGTGATTCAGAGCCTCGTCGTCTGGACGCTCCAGATTTCGCGGGAACTCGGCCCGGGCTTCGACCTCCGCGTCGCGGGCGCGATGGCCGTCGCGTACTTCGCGTTCGCGTTCGCGTTCACCGCGCTCGCGCTCCGGTACACCGAAGCGGAGGTGGGGCTGTGAGCGCCGACGCGCCCGCCGACCGCCGGGTCGCGCCCTCCCGGCGGTTCGGCCGCGCGGCCGTCGTCGCCGTGCTCGCGGCGACGCTGGCGTTCCTCATCCTCCCGGTCGCGTACACGTTCGTCGGGTCGTTCGCCACGCGGATGACCGGCGTCGTCCCCGAGGGACTGGGCACGCTGGACAACTGGCGGGTGGTGTTGGGGCTCGCGGACACCATCGGCTCCCAGCGCAGCATGGGCTGGACGACGCTGGTCGCGCTCCCGAACGGAATCGGCATTCAGGTGCCCGCGGAGTTGGCGTTCAGCGTCGCGCTCGCGCTCGGCGGCGTCGCCATCAACGTCGTCGTCGGCGTCCCTATCGCGTACGCCGTCGCGCGCTACGACTTCCGCGGCAAGGAGTGGGTGGACGCGTTCTCCGTGCTCCCGCTCGTGCCCGGGGTCGTCCTCGGCGTCGCGTTCCTGCGCGCGTACCCGAACCTCTCCGCGACGAGCTTCGGCCTCATCGTCGGCTACTCGCTGTTGAAGGCGCCGTTCATGGTGATGGCGGTGCGCAGCGAGTTCGAGTCGATGGACCTGCGGCGCATCGAGGAGAGCGCGCGGTCGCTGGGCGCGTCCTGGCCGCGGACGTTCCTCACCGTAATCGTGCCGCAGGCGCGCTCGGGCATCCTCGCGGGCGCCATCATCTGCTGGACGCTGGCGGCCGCGGAGTTCAACTTCTCGTACATCGTCTACGCGAAGGGCACCCAGCCGCTGGCGCTGTTCCTCCAGCGCCACATCTCGAACAGCGCGTTCCCGCAGGCCGCGGCCGCGGTGTCGCTGTTCTTCTGCATCGTCGTCGCGGTCACCGTCGCGCTCCAGCGCCTCGGGAACCGCGGCTTCGACGCTATCGGAGGCGACTGACTATGGCACGTGTAACACTCGACTCGGTGACGAAGGCGTACGGCGACACGAAAGCGATAGACGACGTCTCCGTGGCCGTCCCGGACGGCGAGACGCTCGCCGTCGTCGGCCCCTCGGGCTGCGGGAAGACGACGACGCTGCGCACCGTCGCGGGCTTCGAGACGCCCGACGCGGGCGGCGTCTACTTCGACGACGGCGAGGTCACGCACGTCCCGCCGGAGAACCGCAACGTCGGGCTGGTGTTCCAGTCGTACGCGCTGTTCGAGCACATGACCGTCGCGGAGAACGTCGCGTTCGGCCCGCGGATGCACGGCGTCGACGGTGAAGAGCGACAGCGCCGCGTCGACGAGCTACTGGAGCTGCTGGACATCGCGGAGCTGCGCGACCGCGACCCCGCGTCGCTGTCCGGCGGTCAGCAGCAGCGCGTCGGCGTCGCCCGCGCGCTCGCCATCGAGCCCGAGATTCTCCTCTTGGACGAGCCGATGACCGGCCTCGACGCGAAGCTCAAGAGCCGGCTCCGGGAGGAACTCGGCGACCTGCTGGACCGCCTCGACGTCACCGCGCTCTACGTCACGCACGACCAAGCGGAGGCGATGGCGATGTGCGACCGCATCGCCGTGATGAACGGCGGCGCACTCGAACAGGTCGGGACGCCCGCGGAGGTCTACCACGAGCCCGCCACCGAGTTCGTCGCGGAGTTCGTCTCGCTGGACGGCGTCGACCTCGACTTCCTCGACGCGCCGCGCGCCTGAGCGGTTCCCACGCGCTCGGCATCGCGGAAAGACTCTTGCCCGCGCTTGCTAGAGTGACACACATGACTGGCGGCTCAACGGAGGCGGTCGGGCGTGTCGAGTGAGGAACCGACGAAGACCATCTGTCCGTACTGCGGCGTGGGCTGCGGCATCGGCGTCCGGCAGGGCGAGGAACCCGGCGACGTCAGCTTCGCGCCGTGGGGCGACGCGCCGGTCAACGAGGGCCGCGTCTGCATCAAGGGCGGCGCGGCCGCGCAGGTCGTCGCCCACGAGGACCGGCTGACCGAGCCGCTGATTCGGGAGGACGGCGACCTCCGGCCGGCGTCGTGGGACGAAGCCCTCTCGCGGGTGGTCGCGGAGATGGAGGCGATTCGGGACGAGCACGGCCCGGACGGGATGGGGTTCTACGCGTCCTCGAAGACGATGAACGAGGAGAACTACCTCCTCCAGAAGCTCGCGCGGCGGTACGGCACGAACAACGTCGACAACTGCACGCGGATGTGCCACGCGTCGACGGTGTACGCGCTCCGCGAGAGCCTCGGCGCGGGCGCGATGACCAACAGCATGGCCGACCTCCGCGACGAGGCCGACGTCTTCTGGATTCAGGGCGCCAACCCCGGCGAACAGCACCCAATCGCGAACAGCCAGTACTTCCGGCAGGCGGTGCTGGACGGCGCGACCGTGATTCAGGTCGACCCGCACGCGAACAAGACCACGGAGTCGTTCGACATCGCCGAGTCGGACCGCCACATACACCTCCAGTTGGAGCCGGGGACCGACATCCCGCTGCTGAACGCCGTCCTGAAGACCGTCTTAGAGAACGGCTGGGTGGACGAGGAGTTCGTCGCCGGGCGCACCGAGGGCATCGAGGACCTCCGGGAGACGCTCGCCGACTTCGACAAGGCGGCCGCTGCGGAGGAGTGCGGCGTCCCGCTCGACGCCATCGAGCGCGCGGCCGACGTGTACGCGACCGCGGACAACGCCGCCATCTTCACGGGGATGGGGATGAGCCAGCACGCCTGCGGCGTGGACAACGTCCAGAACGAAATCAACCTCGCGCTCGTCACCGGGAACGTCGGGCGGCCCGGGACGGGCGTGAACCCGCTGCGCGGCCAGAACAACGTGCAGGGCGCCAGCGACGTCGGCGCGATGCCGAACGTCCTCCCGGGCTACCAGCCCGTCGAAGACGACGAGGCCCGCGCGGCCGTCGAGGACGTCTGGGGGTTCGAGATTCCCAGCGAGCCCGGCCTCACGAACGTCGAAATCACGCACAGCATCGGCGACACCGTCCACGGTCTCTACGTCATGGGCGAGAACCCAGTGATGAGCGAGCCGAACGCCGACCGCGTCGCGGACCTCCTCTCGGAGACGGAGTTCGTCGTCGTGCAGGACATCTTCCCGACGGAGACCGTCGACTTCGCGGACGTCGTGCTGCCGGCGACGACGTGGGCCGAGCGCGGCGGCACCGTGACGAACACGGACCGCCGCGTCCAGCGGATGCGGGGCGTCGAGAACGTCCACGAGCACACCCGCCACGACCTCGACATCCTCACCGAGGTCGGCGCGCGGCTGTTCGGCGAGGATTCGGGCTTCGACGGCCCCGAGGACGTCTTCGAGGAGCTGCGCGAGGTCTGCCCCATCTACCACGGGATGACCTACGACGAACTCGGCAAGACCGGCCTGCACTGGCCGTGCTACGAGCCCGGTGACGAGGGCGACCAGTTCCTCTACGCGGACTCCTTCGACACCCCGAGCGGCCTCGGGCAAATCGAGGGCGTGCGCCACCAGCCCCCGCGGGAGACGCCCGACGAGGAGTACCCCCTGATTCTGACGACGGCGCGCCTCGAAGAGCACTACAACACGGGGACGATGAGCCGGCGCTCGGCGACGCTCTCCCGCCAGCACCCCGAGAACTTCGTGGACGTCCACCCCGCGGACGCCGAGCGGTACGGCGTCGCGGACGGCGACAGCGTGACGCTGCGGTCGCGTCGCGGCGAAATCACGCTGCGCGCGAACGTCACGGAGGCAATCAAGGAGGGCGTCGTGTGGACGACGCCGCACTTCGCGGACGCCTCGGCGAACGTGCTGACGAACGACGTGCTCGACGAGCGCGCGAAGATTCCCGAGTACAAGGCCGCCGCCGTCGACGTGACCGTGGCGGAGCGCGGTGCGGACCTCGACGCGCACGCCGACGACTGACTCCGCCGCTTTTCGAGCGCCGCGAGCGCGGGCAAAACACTTACTCGCGTTCTACGCGTCGGAAGTGGTCGTATTCGCAAGCCTCGGGCTGGCGTGGTGACTCGGCCCGCGAAGCCGATAGAACCTGCGTCTCTACTCTGTTTTTTGAACCGTACTCGCGAGAACTCAAAGTAATCGCGATTGGTGGGATATGATCCTCCGGTACGCCCTATAGAGAAGATGGTAGGGTGGAGAATCTACACTTCGGTTCTATTCGTCCGACATCATGTCGTAGACGCTAATCGCCAGAAGTAGAATCTGAAGAAGAAGCGATATTAAATCAATCATAATTGTTGTGTTGCTATTCGTCCCATTATGGATTGGTGTACGAACCGCCTCACCAGAGCCATACAGTTTTACCACATCAGAAATCGATAGAACGAGTGGTAGAGCACTTCCTACGGGTCTTTCCCGCATTTCATCAAATGCCGATTTAGAATTCGGGCCAGATGTTAAACTCATACATATTACTTATTTCTACAGACATAAAAATGTTTTGACCATTCTGAGATGTCAACTCCGTTTTTGTCTCCCCTTACACTTACCAAGGTAAGATTAGCCGATTGAGGTAAACCACGTAGCGACGCTGCTACTCCTCGCCCTCGGCGTCCAGTTCCGGTTTCACGCGCGAGAGCCGCATCGCGTTCGCGGTGACGGCGGTGGTCATGCCGGCGTCGCCGACGAGGACGGCGACCCAGATGGGGACGAGGCCGAGGGGGACACCCGCCGCGAGAATCGCTTTCGCGGCAAGGCTCGACCAGACGTTCTGCCGGATGACGCCGGTGGTGCGGCCGGAGAGGTCGTAGAGGTACGGGAGCCGAGTCAGGTCGTCGCCCATCAGCGCGATGTCCGCCGTTTCGAGGGCGGTGTCCGTGCCTGCAGCACCCATCGCGACGCCGACGGTGGCGGTGGCGAGCGCGGGCGCGTCGTTGACGCCGTCCCCGACCATCGCAACCGCTTCGAACTCGTCGGTGAGGTCCTCGACGGCTTCGACCTTCTGCTCGGGGAGCAGTTCCGCGCGGAACTCGTCGACGCCCACCTGCTCGGCGATGGCGGCGGCAGTGCGCTCGTTGTCCCCGGTGAGCATCACGGTGTGTTCGACGCCGAGGTCGCGGAGGCGCTGGACGGACGCCTTCGCCTCGGGGCGGACCTCGTCGGCGACCGCGATGACGCCCTCCAGTTCGTCGTCAGTACCGACGAGGACGACCGTCTTGCCCTCGCTCTGGAGTTCGGGCACGAGGTCTTCGAGGAGGTCCAGGCAGTCGTTGCGCTCGCAGAGGTCGCGGCTCTTCTGCGTGACTACCCCGCCGTCGGTGGCGGCGTGGACGTGCGAGAGGTCGAACCCGAGGTCCGCGAAGTAGCCGGGTTTGCCCGCGTAGTGGGTGGTGCCGTCGAGGTCAGCGCGCACGCCCTTCCCGGTGACGCTCTCGAAGTCCGAGACGGTTCGGCTCTCGATGTCCCGGTCGGCGGCGTGCTCGACGATGGCGTCCCCGATGGGGTGTTCGCTGCGGGCTTCGAGGCCGCGCGCGCAGCGTAGCACGTCCTCCTCGTCGTTGTCACCGAGCGCGACGACGTCCGTGACGGTGAGTTCGCCCTTCGTGAGCGTGCCCGTCTTGTCGAACGCGACGGCGTCGACGGCGCCCATCGCTTCGAGGTGGTTGCCGCCCTTCACGAGCACGCCGTTCTTCGCGGCGCTCGTGACACCCGAAACCACCGAAACGGGCGTGGAGATGACGAACGCGCAGGGGCAGGCGAGCACGAACAGCGTGAGGCCGCGCAGAATCCACGTCGGCCACGACGCCCCGAAGAACAGCGGCGGGACGACGCCGACGAGGATGCCGGCGCCGACGACGACGGGCGTGTAGTAGGCGGCGAAGCGCTCGACGAACTGCTCGCGGTCGGTCTGGTTGGCTTGCGCGTCCTCGACCATCTCGACGATTCGCGCGAGCGTGTTCTCCGTGGCTTCCGCGGTGACTTGGACTTCGAGGTAGCCGGCCTCGTTGATGGTGCCGGCGTACACGTCGTCGCCCTCGGTCTTGTCGACGGGGACGCTCTCGCCCGTAATCGGCGCCTGGTTCACCGCGCTCTCGCCCTCGACGACCACGCCGTCCATCGGAATCTTCTCACCCGGCCGGACGACCACGCGGTCGCCGACGCGGACGTCTTCGACGGGAATCGTGACCTCCCCGCCGTCCCGCCGGACCGTCGCTTCGTCCGGCGAGAGTTCCATCAGCTCTTCGAGGGAGCTGCGCGCGCGGTCCATCGAGTACGACTCCAGGAGTTCGGAGACGCTGAACAGGACCGCGAGCGTCGCCGCTTCGAAGTAGAGGCGCTCGCCGAACGCGACGCTGGCGGCGACGGCGCCGAAGATGGCGACGGACATCAGCAAGTCGATGTCGAGGTTCAGGCTCTTCAGCGAGTAGTAGCCGCCGCGGACGATGGGCTGGCCCGCGATGAGGATGCCGCCGAGGAACGCGGCGTCGGACAGCAACACGTCGCTGCCCAGCACTTCCGCGATTGCGGCGTTCGAGCCGGGGAGGAGGAACTCCAGCAGGAAGCCGGCGGCGACGAGGACGCCGCTGGCCCACGTCTTCAGCGCGCGCGGACTCGTCCAGACGGAGCCTGGGCTGGCGGGCTCGGTGCGCTCGCCCTCGCTCTCGCCGGACCGGCCGGTCACCTCGTAGCCCGCGGACTCGATAGCGGCGACCAGCTCGGCTTCGTCGGCCTCGTCGGGGTCGTAGGTGACGACGACGCGGCCGGTCGTCGGCTGGGTGTCGAAGGAGTCGACGCCGGCCACGCCGTCGAGGGCGTGTTCGACTTTGCCGGCGCAGGACGGGCAGTCCATATCGGGGACCGACAGTCGGGCGGTCAGGGTGGCGGCTGTCTCGCCGGCGGCGTCGTCGGTCATTGTATCTGGACCTACGGACTACCCAGTTATTAATTCAGCTGTTAGAACGACGGCTCGCTATGAGTTATTGTATTAAAAGAAGCAGCTCGTGTTGTTAACTCGGCTGACTGTCGCCGGTTCCCACGACGTTGGAACGACGGCCGCGATTAACGGCGTCCTTCGAGTACGGGGGCTGTGTATGTCTGATTCGACGTCTCCAGCGTCTGCGTCCTCTGCTCCCGACGTTCAGATGAGCGACGACGCCGTGTCGGAGTATCTCCAGTCGGCGGGCGACGGCGTGCTCACGCTCCACGCGGACGACCCGCGCTCGATTCCGGTCTCGTTCGGCTACGACGACGAGACTGACCGCTGCGTGTTCCAACTGCTGTCCGCGGCCGACGGCGCGGACACACACCCGAGAGAAGAGACGCCCGCGACGCTCGTCGCCTACGATGTCGACTCGCCAGACGACTGGGCGAGCGTCGTCGTCGACGGCGTCCTCGCCCGCATCCCGGAGCCCGGTCCGGACGAACAGCGGACGTACGCCGAGCAGGCGACGAGCGTCGGAATGAGCGTCTTCGACGCCGACCCCGCGGTGTTGGACGCGACGTGGTACGAACTCCGCCCGACGGACGCGACCGGGCGGCAGAGCCCCTAGGGGTCGGCGACCCAGATGCCCGTGACGACGGCGTCGTCGGCCTCGACGGTCGCGTACTCGTAGCCCCGGTCGCCGAGTTTCGGGTAGAGGTGCTGGGGCGCGCGGTCGTTGACCTGCACGAGGACGACGTCGTCGGCGAGGTCCGGCAGCGTCTCCAGCGTTTGCACGAGCGGGTTCGGCGGCCCCATCTCGCGGACGTCGAGCAGTTCGCGCTCGCGGTCCAGCGGCACGGGCGTCTCCGAGAGGTGGGCGTGCCAGTCGGTCGTCGTGGTCATGTCTGAACTGTCTCGCTCCGTCGCCCCCACCGTTTCCCCGAACATATTCGGGAATACTTCTTGAGGCTGGGGGCAGTATGTACGAACATCTTCGCATGGCACGAGCACAACTCAGTATCGACCTGCCCGACTCGGTGTGGATTTCCGAGGTGTCCACGCGGTACCCCGACACGCTGTTCCGCGTTCTCGCCGCGTTCCCGGACGACGAACACGGCGTCGCGCTCCTCGAACTCACCGGCCCCGACGTCGTCGACGTGCTCCGGGATATGCACGAGGCCGACGGCGTCGAGGACATGGAGCCGCTCGAACGCGACGACGACTCCGTGCTCGTCGAGTTCGAGACCAGCGAGCCGTTGCTCCTGTTGACCCTCCAGGAGGCCGGCCTCCCGCTGGAGCCGCCACTGGAGGTGTCGAACGGCAGCGCCACGCTGGAAGTCGTCGCCCCGCACTCGAAGCTCTCGGCGCTTCGCGACCAGCTGGACGCCTTCGGCATGGACTTCGAGGTCGGCTACCTCTACGAGTCCGGGGACTCCGAGCGCCTGCTGACCCCGCGCCAGCAGGAACTGCTCGGCGCCGCCATCGAGGCCGGCTACTACGACACCCCCCGAGAGTGCACGCTCACCGACCTCGCGGACGACCTCGACACCGCCAAGTCCACGCTCAGCGAGACGCTGCACCGCGCCGAGGAGACGGCCATCAAGCAGTTCGCGAGCAACCTCCCGCGGTTCGCCGACCAGAACCTCGCCTGACTGCTACGGGCCGTACGGGTCGGTCGCGGTGTCGAGCCGGTAGACGTCGTCGGCACGGTCGAAGTCGTCGTCGAACGCGTACAGGTAGCCGAGCCCCTCGGTCTGCATGTAGGCGACGATGCACGCGTCGACGAACGAGAACGACGCGTGCTCGCGGAACAGGTCCTTCCCCGTCGCGAGTGCGTCGCCAGTGAGCGACGCGACGTGGAATCGCGGATTCGTCTCGATGCGGCCGAGGAAGTCCACCGCGGCTTCCTGCCCGGCGTTCACCGTCAGTCCGTTCAGCGTCTCCGCGAGCACGAATTCGAGGACGACGCCTTCGGGCAGCGTGCCGTCGTCGACGCCTCGGAGAATCGGTAGCGCGTCGTCGTGTCTCGCGTCCCGGCGGTACGCCGCGGCGTACAACACCGACGTGTCGAGAACGGCCCGCGGCATCTACTCGACGCCCCACGCGTCGTGTGCCGTCGTGCCGTCCGTATCCGTGTCGCCCTCGTAGCCGTCGAAGTCCGCGAACGTCCCGGCGTCCTGCTGGACGACTTCCACTCGCACCGTACCGTCCTCGACAGTCCAACGGAGCCGGTCGCCGTCGTCGATGTCGAGTTCCCGGCGGATGCGCGCGGGGATGTTCGCCTGGTTCCCCGACACCTTGCTCTCCGCGTCGGTGTAGTCGCTGTTCATAGGAGCCGATACGGTGCCCACTCGCAAAAAGTCTAGTGTGCTCCCACACTACCCCGGCGGGCGAACACGTTCGGGAGAATTCGCACCCGCTACCACCGTCACAGTTCAGACATGAGCGCCGTCCCCGCCGGACTCGCGACCGACCAACAGCCGCCGATGACGGTGCCGCTGCGGTACTTCCTCGCCGGCTTCGCGTTCCTGCTCGCCGGCGGCGCCGTCGGCCTCGCGAACGTCGCGGGCGTCGCGCCCGGATTCGCGCGGCTCGCGCACGTCCACCTCCTGCTCGCGGGCTGGGTCTGTCTCACTATCATGGGCGCGATGACGCAGTTCGTGCCCGTCTGGTCGAACGCCCCCGTCCACTCGCGGCGGCTCGCGAACGCCGCGCTCGCGCTCGTCGCCGTCGGCGTCGCCGGCATCGCGGGCGCGTTCCTCGCCGCCAACACTCACTGGATTCACGGCTTCGGCGGCCTGCTCGTCGCCGGCATCTGGACGTTCGCGTACAATCTCGCACGCACGCTCCCGCCGGTCCGCGAGTTCGACGCCACGGAAGCCCACTTCGCGTTCGCGCTCGCGTGCTTCGTCGCGCTCGCCGCGCTCGGGTTCGTGCTCGCGTTCGACCTCTCGACATCCGTACTCCCGTTCGCCGGCATCGCGCGACCGCAGGTCGTCGGCGCGCACGCCACGCTCGCCGTCTTCGGCGCGATTCTCTCCACCGTCTTCGGCGCGCTCTACCAGCTCGCGACGATGTTCACGCAGACCGAAATCGCGGGCCGCTCCCGCCACCTCGCGCACGTGGAGTACGCCTACCCCGTGGGTGTGGTCGCACTCGCTACCGGCCGCCTCTTGGCTGTCGGCCCGCTCGCCGTCGCCGGCGGCCTCCTGATGACCACGGGCGCGCTCGCGTTCGCCGTGCTGCTCGCCGCGAAACTGTACGAGGGCCGCGTCGAGCGCACGCCGATGCTCACCCGGTACGCCGTCGCCGCCGTCGCGCTCGCCGCGTGGAGCCCGCTTGCCGCTCGCGAGTGGCTGGCCGCGCCGCTCGCCAGCGACGCGCTGTTCGGGCCGACGATGGGTGTCCACCTCCTGTTCGTCGGCGTCGTCGGCTTCGTCGTGATGGGGTCGCTGTACCACGTCGTCCCGTTCATCGTCTGGGTACACCGGTACAGCGACCGCCTCGGCTTCGAACCGGTGCCGATGATAGACGACCTCTACGACGACCGCCTCGCCGCCGCCGACGGCCTGCTCGTCACGCTCGGCGCCGCCACCCTGATTCTCGGGCAGACGGGCGTCGCACCCGAGGCCGCCTCGCTCGTCGGCGGTGTCGCGCTCGCTGCGGGCTTCGTCGTGTTCACGGCGAACCTCGTCGGCGTCGTCTACCGGCACGGGCGCGTGCTCCCCGAACGGTTCAGCGGCCAGCCCGAGAGCGAGAACGCGGACTGACTACCGCGCCCGCTCGACGGCCCAGCG
This sequence comes from Halobacterium sp. CBA1132, assembly GCF_001485535.1. NCBI lineage: Archaea > Methanobacteriati > Methanobacteriota > Halobacteria > Halobacteriales > Halobacteriaceae > Halobacterium > Halobacterium sp. CBA1132. The sequence continues at coordinate 1,578,983 of NZ_BCMZ01000001.1, read as the reverse complement.
GCCCGCCGCGCCGAGGGCGTACCCGCTCACGCCGAGCGCCACCGCCGCCATCAGTCCGAAGTCGAGCGCCGTCTCGACGCCGCCCACGAGTTCGGCTCGCGCCGACCCGTACGCAAACCCCAGCATCCGCGGGTGCGTGTATCGTCCGGCTTCTGTCCACTCGCCGGTGAGGTAGCCGACCAGCGGCGGGAAGACGTACCCCCAGAGAGCGACCAGCCACAGCGACCCTATCCCGGAGAGGAGGCCCGCGCGGGCGACGCCAGCGCCGATGGCAATCGCGGGGACGACGACGAGCCACCCGGAGAAGTCGTAGAGGCGGACATCGAACCCGGCGAGGAACGCGACGGATGCGAGCGCGAGAACGGCCACGACGGTCGCGAGCAGCACGCGCCGGGGGCGTCGCTCGCCGAGAACGACGCGCTGGAGGGTGTCGGCGTCGGGGCGCCGCATACTCGGGCTTCGAGCGGCGCTCCGGTAAGCGTTCGGGCTACTCGAGCACGCGGACGCGCGTGACGTGGCCGCCGCAGCCGCACTGGTCGACGTACTCGTAGGCGACGCTGTCGCCGAACGCGTCGTCGAGTTCGCCGTAGAGGTACGCCTCGGGGTGACCGTGGTCGCCGTGCGTGACGAGGTTCACGTGGTAGCCCGTCGCGGTGGATTCGACCGCGTCGAGCGCTTCCTCGACGACGAGCGAGCGGTCGTCGGCGTGCTCGTCCTTTTCGAGGTTCGCGGACCACGAGTTCTGGTGGACGCCGTCGACGGTTTCGGCCTCGTCGTGTGGTGCTGATGCCATACGCGTCTGTTCGCCGTCGACGCGGATGAACCGCGTCCCGAACACGTTCGCTTCCGTCGCGCGCCGACCACCCGCTCACGGGTTTATAAGCACGGGCCGAATCGATTCGGGCGATTCGCCGGAGAACGAGAAACGCAGACCCGCTTGAAGGGGTTGCCGCGTCATCCTCCGAGTGAAGAGGTGCCCACCAATGTTCGACACCACCCGTCGGCGCGTGCTGCAAGGCCTCGGCATCAGCGGAACCGCAGCAGTCGCGGGCTGTACCGCTCCCGGCGGTGAGAGCCCGGCGACCGAACAACCCCAGCAGAACGCCGCAGCGCAGACGACCCAGCCGGACGTCGACCGCGTCGCAGCCGACCCCACGGACGTCCCGGACCCCGTCGACTGGTCGTCCCCGAAGCACCACGAGGTCGAACTCGACGTGACGGAGGTCACCGCCGAAATCGAGCCCGGGGTCACGTTCAACTACATGACCTTCGACGGGCAGGTGCCCGCCCCGATGATTCGCGTGCGCCGGGGCGACACCATCTCGTTCACGCTGAACAGCCCCGACGACAACGCGATGCCGCACAACGTCGACTTCCACGCCGTCTACGGCACGGGCGGCGGCGCGGGAGCGAACGCCGTCAACCCCGGGGAGACCAACGGCGTCGACTTCACCGCGAAGTACCCGGGCGCGTTCATCTACCACTGCGCCGTCCCGAACATGGACATGCACATCTCCAGCGGGATGTTCGGGATGATTCTCGTCGAACCCGAGGACGGCCTGCCGGAGGTCGACCGCGAGTTCTACCTCGGCCAGCACGAAATCTACACGAACAAGGACGCCGGCGAGGAGGGGCACCACAAGTTCGACATGAACGCGATGGCCAGCGAGGAGCCGACGTACGTCGTCTTCAACGGCGAGAAGTACCCGTTCACGCCGGACCGCTACGGCCGCCTGCAGGCCGAGTCCGGCGACAGAATCCGGGTGTACCTCGTGGACGGCGGTCCGAACGGCTCCTCGAACTTCCACCCCATCGGGAACGTCTGGACGAAGGCCCACCGCGACGGCGCGCTCGGGACCCCAGAGGAGTACGTCCAGACGCTGAAGGTGCCGCCGGGAAGCTGCATGATGGGGGAGATGGACACGCCCGTTCCCGAGACCATCAAGCTCGTCGACCACGCGCTCAGCCGCGTCGTCCGCAAGGGCTTGCTCGCCGAAATCGAGGTCGGCGGCGAACCCGACGAAGACATCTTCGACCCCGACCCGAACGTCTAGCCCGCTAATCGCCACTCCGGTCACTCACTCCTTCCCGACTGCTGGCAGTTGCGGCGTCCGTGCTCGCTCGCTGCTCGCACGAACACGTTCGGGGCTACGCATAGCGGGACGCGGCCCGTTTTGTGAAACATGTATGGCTTGGGCTCGCAGTCCGACGACGCGCTCGCCCCCGAGGGTGAGTTCGACCCCGACGTGAACCCCGACCCCGGCGCGTTCCTCGCCGGGCACGACGTCCTCGACGGCGACGACCACGTCGCGTTCCACGAACTCACCCGGGAGCTGTTCGACGAGCGCGGCGTCTACGACATGACCTTCGGGTACAACCTCGCCGACCTGAACCGCGACACCCGGCACAAGGAGGCGGGCTACCGGTACGCCGTCGACGCCGACGACCCGTCGGTGTTGCGCGCGGAGTTCACGCCGACGACGCCGTTCTGCCCGCAGAGCCACACGCTCACCGTCGGCTCGTTCCGCGCGTGGAACGGCCTCAGCGAGCGCCACGACTACGACCTCGTGCGCGTCCGCGTCGCCGACGCCCACCAGCGCAGCGACGCCATCAACGAGGAACTCCGCGACCTCGAAGAAACCTTCCTCGAAATCGGGGAACTCCCCGACGAGGACGCCGACGACACCGGTGATACGGCGCCGGCCGGCGCACCGTTCTGATGGCCTCGACTGCCGTCGGCCTGCTCGGTGGACGCACCCTCGAAGCGCTTGCCGTCGCAGTCGCCGCGCTCGCGGCCGTTCTCGCGGACGGCCCCCGCGCGGTCCCCGTCGCCGCCGCCGTCGGGTTCTTCGCGGCGAAGTCCGCCCGGAGCCTGCGGCTCGCGGTCGCGTGACGAACACCTTCGGGGAAACCGCTTGGCTGCTGTCCGCAGAACAGTCGAGTATGGCGACGACTGCCGACACCGACGCGCGCCTCGACGCGCGGGACATCGACGGCGAACCGTTCAGCGACATCGTCGCGGAACTAGAATCGCTGGAGGACGGCGAGACGCTGCTGTTGGTCAACAGTTTCGAGCCCGAGCCGTTGTACAACGTCCTCGACGACCGCGGATTCGACTACGAGACCGAGCGGGTCGCCACCGACGAGTGGCGCGTCTACATCACGCCCGCGTAGCGCTACTGACTCAGACGCCCTTGACGAGGTTCGTCAGCCCGACCGTCTCCGAGACGGCCCACGCGACGAACGCGGCGTAGGCGACGAGCAGCGTGTACGCTTCGACGCCGGTCACCGAGAGGTCGGTGCGCAGGATGGCGAACAGGAGCACGGTCGCCAGCGTCAACACGCCCAGCATCGGGACGGCCACCGCGAAGTTCACCGTGACGGCGCCGACGAGGAGCACGCCGACCGGAATCGCCACCAGCAGGTCGAACGTGTTCGACCCGAGGACGTTCCCGAGGCTCGTGATTCCCTTCCCCGCTTTCGCCGCCCGAACGCTCACGAGCGCGTCCGGGAGGCTCGTCGCGGCCGCGACGACGGTGACGCCGGCGAGGAACTCCGGGATGCCGAACGTGTGCCCCAGCGATTCCACGGCGCCGACGAGCTGCTCGACGGCGACGAGGATGAACAGCAGCCCGCCCGCGAGCCGCGCCCACTCGCGGCCCACCGCGATGCCCTCCGGTGCGACGGGCGCGTCGTGGTCACCGACGTCCTGCCACTGCACGAAGAGGTACAGTCCGTACAGCAGCAGCGGGAGCACCGCCAGCGAGCGCGTGAGTCGACCGGCCAGCACGGAGCCGCTGGCGACGGGCTCGTAGATGACCGCGAGCGCGAGCGTGACGACGAGCGCCGAGACCGCGATCATGTAGAACTGGGCTTCCTTGTAGACGATGGTGCGGTTGGTTTCGAGGTGGCCGTCGGTGGCGATGCCGGCGAGCGCGGGGATGACGAGGATGTTGAAGATGGCGGAGCCGACGATGGCACCGACGCCCATGTCGAACGTACCCGCCAGCGCCGTGAAGACGACGCTCGCGAGTTCGGGGAAACTGGAGCCGACGGCGACGACGATAGAGCCCTGCACGACCGCGGGGAGGCCGTAGTACGTCGAGAGGTGTTCGGCCGACGACTCCAGCCAGCCGCTGCCGAACCAGACGAGGCCGGTCGCAGCGACGATTACGAGCACATTGACGAGCGGCGTGCTCGGAAGGAGGCCACCGAGGGGCATGTGTGCGGCCAGAACCGGTAGGACGTTAATCGTTGGTGGAACGGAGCGAGGGCCTGCTGGTCAACAGCTTCGAGCCCGAACCACTGCACGATGTCTCGGTGGACCGTGGACTACGAGACCGAGCAGGTCGCCGCCGACGGGTAACGCGTCTATCTCGCTCGAATCGGAGCGGGAAACCAGCCCGGCGTACTCTGGATTTTCGGAAACAGTCTGTCTTAGGGTTCGGGAGAAGGCTACAGCACGTCACTCGGGAGCATCGCACCGTGTTCGACTAGTTCTCCGTCGAACGAGACGAGGGTCGCGCCGAGTTCGTCAGCGGCCGCGAGAACGAGCGCGTCCATCGGGTAGAGCAACGTCTCCGACTGGAGCTGATTAGCCGCCATCACGTCCGACGCGTCCGTGAACGTGACAGTCGCTCGGGACGCAATTCGGTTCTCGATTTGGTCGATTCGGTCGCGTTCGAACTGTTTCTTCTTCGTCAGCACGCTCCGGAGTTCCATCAAGCTCAACACGGAAACGAACGTGTCGTCGGCCTCGTTGAGGAGTTCGACGGCCTCGTCTGACCGTTCCGTATCGCGGGTGACTGCTGCAATGAGAACGTTCGTGTCGAGAAGCAGCTTCATAACCGCTCGCGAACGTCACGGACCGCCTCGACGGAGTCGACCTCGACATCGACGGCCAGCTCTTCGAGGGCGTCGCCGAGCGGGACGGACTCGTCGTCTTCTGGGTCTGAACCCATGAACTCCCTGAAGTCGTCCGTAGTGAGACTCATGCCCGTGAATTACACTGCTGCTCGCAAAAGTTTGCTGGTGAATGCCCTCGTTTTCAGTCCGCGTGCGCGTCGCCGAGCGCGCCGCGTTCGGCTTCCGTGAGGTAGCACTTCGGGTCGGGGTCGAACGGGCCGCCCGCGCTGAGCGCGCGCAGCCGCGACCCGCCCCGGCAGATGGACTGGTACTGGCAGCCTGCGCACTTCCCCGTGAGGCGGTCGCTGCGGTCGCGCAGGCCCGAGAGCAGCGGATTGGTCTCGTCGCTCCAGAGTTCGCTGAACGGGCGGTCGCGGACGTTCCCCAGCGAGTACCCCTGCCAGAACTGCGTGAGGTGGACGTTCCCCTGATAGTCGACGTCCGCGATGCGCTCGCCGGTCGGGTCGCCGCCGTTCGCTTCGAGGTAGTGGTGGATGCGGTCGGCCTGCGCGTCGCCGAGCGCTTCCTGCGCGTACTCCACGAGGAACCCGGCGTCCGCGTAGTTACCGACGAGCAGCGTCTCGATTTCCTCGCCGCGCTCGTGGTACTCGCGGGTCATCTCACAGACCGTGCGGACGGCCTCGCGGGTGTCCGCCGGCGAGAGGTCCAGATTCGAGATGTCGGCGCCGCGGCCGCCGTAGTCGAGGTGGTAGAAGCAAAAGCGGTCGACGCCCACGTCGTGCAGCAGGTCCACGACGTCCGGGAGGTCGGGCGCGTTCGCTTCCGTGATGGTGTAGCGGAGCCCGGTCTTGAGGCCGGCGTCGAGGCTGTTCTCGATGCCGCGGACGGCCGCGTCGAAGGCGCCGTCCTCACCGCGGAACTCGTCGTTGCGCGCCGGGAGGCCGTCCACGGAGACGCCCGCGTACTGCAGGCCGGCGTCGCGCAGGGCTTCGGCGCGCTCCTCGGTCATGAGGGTGCCGTTCGTGGAGAGCACGGGCCGGATGCCGGCGTCGCTGGCGTACGCCACCAGCTCCTCCAAATCGTCGCGGACCATCGGTTCGCCGCCCGAGAACAACACGACGGGGATGCCGAACGCCGCGAGGTCGTCCAGTAGGTCCTTGCCCTCAGCGGTGGAGAGTTCGCCGGGCGCCGTCTCGGTGTCTGCGGCCGCGTAGCAGTGCGAGCAGTAGAGGTTGCACTGCTTCGTGAGGTTCCAGACGACGACGGGGCGCTGCTGTTTCTGTTCGGTGATCTGCTCGCTGCTGGAGCCGTCGGCGGCGTCGTAGCGCAGGCCGTCGCTCTCGGCGTCCAGCCCGCAGAGCAGCTTGCTGACCGAAATCACGCCGACTCACCCTCGCTACCGAGCGCGTGCGCGGTGTAGCGGCGCGTCTCGTCGGCGGGACAGAGCCAGATGTCCCGGGCCGTCCACCCGAACAACTCGCCCGCTCGGTCGTGGGCGCCGTCCGCGTCCCCGGCGGTGACGCTGCCGACGTGCTTGAGCGCGTCGTCGGCGTCCTCGCGCACGAACACCTCCCACTCGCGGCCGGTCGCCGACCGCGGCGTGTCCTGCACCCGCGTTCGGTCCTGTGAGTCCATGTCGCCGGCTACAGTCTCCGTGCAAAAGGCGGGCACGCGCGTTCCCGCAGGCTGGGAACCGACACGACGAACAAAGTCCCGTCGCGCCGTCGCTCCACGTGAGGCGGCGCCACCGTGTGGGACCGAGCCTGTCACCTGCCCAACCGCCGCCTCGATTGCAACGATGACGCCAGTAGACACCGACGAGCGCCCGTTCGTGCTCATCTGGGAAGTGACGCAGGCGTGCGAACTCGCGTGCGAGCACTGCCGGGCCGACGCGACGCCGGACCGCCACCCGGACGAACTCACGACCGAGGAGGGCAAAGCCTTGCTCGACGACGTCCGTCGGTTCGGCGACGGCCAACTCGTCGTGCTCTCCGGGGGTGACCCGCTCGCGCGCGAGGACGCCGTCGAGTTCGTCGAGTACGGCACGGACATCGGCCTCCGCATGACGGTCACGCCGAGCGGGACGCGCTCGCTCTCCACGGCGGCCGTGAACGCGCTCGCGGACGCTGGCGTGAAACAACTCGCCGTCAGTCTCGACGGCGCGACGCCGGATGCACACGATTCGTTCCGCGGGGAAGCCGGCAGTTTCGAGGAGACTGTCCGCGCAGCACGCGACGCCCGCGAGGCGGGTGTGCCGCTGCAAGTCAACACGACGGTCTGTTCGCAGACCGTCGAGAACTTGCCGGCCATCCGTGACCTCGTCAGCGAGTTGGGTGCGGTGCTGTGGAGCGTGTTTTTCCTGGTTCCCGTGGGTCGCGGGCGCGTCCTCGACCCGATTTCGCCCGAGCGCGCCGAGGACGTGATGGAGTTCCTCGACGACGTATCCCGCGAGGCGGAGTTCGGCGTGAAGACGACGGAAGCCCCGCACTTCCGCCGCGTTCGCGCTCAGGCCGCACAGGAGCGCGGCGGGGGCGGACCGAAGCGCCGCGGCGGCATCACCGCCGGCGACGGGTTCGCGTTCGTCAGTCACACGGGCGACGTTTACCCGTCGGGGTTCCTGCCGGAGTCTGCGGGGAACGTCCGCGAGCAGTCTGTTGTGGATGTCTACCGGGACAGCGACCTCTTCGAGTCGCTCCGGCGCAAGGACGACCTACAGGGGAAGTGCGGCGCGTGTTCGTTCCGCCACGTCTGCGGCGGTAGCCGGTCGCGAGCGTACGCTGCCACCGGCGACCCGATGGGGAGCGACCCGCTGTGTCCGCACGTGCCCGAGGAGTACGACGGCCCGCTGCCCGAGCGGCAGGCCAGTCCGGCCGACGACTGATTCTACTCGCCGTCGCGGCTGCGGTCCAGCGAGACGTGGAGTTCGTTGTCGTCGTCGATGCGAATCGTGGCTTCCTCCAGCGTCGCCCGATAGCGGGTGGTGTGGTAGCCGTCGTCGCGGAGTTCGGTCTGGGTTTCGAGGAGGCCGACGTCCGAGAGCGTGTGCAGCTTCCGGTATGTCGAGGACAGCGAGAGGTCGGTGGCGTCGGCGACCTCGCTTGCCGTGATGGGGTCGCGGGCGCAACAGAGGACGCGCCGGCAGAGCGGGTCGGTGAGCGCGTCGAGGGCGGCCGCGGGGTCGGTTTCCTCGGCGGCCTCGAAGGGGCCGCGGAGCCGCGCGTCGGCGTCTGTCTGGTCGACGTTGGTCTGCATCACCGACTACTCGGGTCGCGACGAGGGTATGCCGACGGCCGAACATATTCGAGAGAGGATTTGGCGAACATATTCGGGCCGTTCCCGCGCGGTGGGAATCGTTTCCCGACTCCGAGAATCACCGACTCGGGCTTTACCGGGGACAGTCTACGGTGAGGTGTACACATGAGTGACCGTATTGGCGCACCCGGCTACGGCATCTCGCGGCGAGAGTTCATCGCGGCGACCGGCGGCACGAGCGTCGCAGCGCTCGCCGGCTGTACTGCGCCCGCAGAGCAGGGAACGAGCGTGACGAACACGGCAGCAAGCCAGCAGTCCTCGCAGTCGAGTCTCCCGACGACGAGTCCGCCGGAAGTCGTCGACGCCACCGAACAGGGCAACCAAGTGACGCTCCGGTCCGTCCCCGCAGTCCACGAAGCGCACCCGATTGATTCGATGGGCGGCCCCGTGGAACTCCCGCGCGTGTGGGCGTTCGCCACGGAAGACGGCGACCCCAGCGTCCCCGCCCCCATCATCCGCACCGAGGAGGGCGAGGACATCGAAGTCACGCTGGACAACACGGACGGCAAGCGCCCGCACACCGTCCACTTCCACGGCGCGCAGAAAGCGTGGAAGGACGACGGCGTTCCGACGACCACGGGCATCACCGTCCAGCCCGGCGAGAAACACACGTACACTGTCCCCGCGAACGTCCCCGGCACCCACATCTACCACTGCCACTACCAGACCCACCGCCACATCGACATGGGGATGTACGGCATCTTCCGCGTCGACCCGAAGGGGTACGAGCCGGCGGACAAGGAGTACTTCATGACGGTCAAGGACTGGGACTCCCGCCTCAACCGGAAGATGGCCGGCGAGGACGTCTCCTACAGTCCGCGCACGCGCAACCCGGACGTGTTCACCATCAACGGCAAGGTCGCGCCGCGCACCCTCCACCCCGAGGACGGGTCGCCCATCATCGTCGACAAGGGCGACACCGTGCGCATCCACATGGTCAACGGCGGCTACATGAGCCACCCGCTGCACATCCACAACCACCGCTTCCGGCGCGTGGAGAAAGACGGCGGGCAGATTCCCGACGCCGCCCAACACGAGATGGACGTCACGAACATCGCGCCCGCCGAGCGCCACACCATCGAGTTCGAGGCCAACGCTCAGCCGGGCATCTACCTGATGCACTGCCACAAGGTCAACCACGTGATGAACGGGTCGTTCTACCCCGGTGGGATGCTCACCGGCGTCGTCTACCGCGACGTGATGGACACGGACATCTTCGCCCAACTGATGGAGTACGCGGGCTACGAGGCGTAACTCACGACCATGACCCTCGACGACACTCCCACGGCAACGAGACGCAGCGTGCTGAAGACGACGGCCGCAGCGGGCGCCGCGGCAGCCACCGGCGCGGCGTTCACCGGGGGCGCGCTCGCGCAGGACGCCGACCTCGAATCGTGGTTCAGTAACACCTCGAACTACGACGGCGTCGTGGACAAGACCGGGAACTCCGAGGTGACCGTCGAGGTCGGCGTCGAAGCCAACGGCAGTTCGTACGGCTTCGGTCCGGCGGCGATTCGCGTCGACCCCGGCACGACGGTGACGTGGAAGTGGGTCGCCGGCTCGCACAACGTCGCCGCCGAAGACGGGAGTTTCGAGAGCGAACTCACCAACGAGTCGGGGTTCACGTTCACGCACAAGTTCCAGGAGGAGGGCGTCACGAAGTACGCGTGTACGCCGCACAAGACGATGGGGATGAAGGGCGCCGTCGTCGTCGGCGACGTCGACGTCGGTTCCGCGTCCGCCAGCGGCTCCTCGGAGAGTTCGGAGTCGAGCAGCCAGCAGGTCGACTTCGGCGGCTGGTTCGAGGGCGTCAGCAACTTCGACGGCGTCGCGGACAAGACGGGGCAGTCGGAGGTGACCGTCGAGGTCGGCGCCGAGGCCAACGGCGGCCCGTACGGCTTCGGTCCGGCGGCGATTCGCGTCGACCCCGGCACGACGGTGACGTGGGAGTGGGTGGGCGGCACCCACAACGTCGTCGCCGACGACGACAGCTACGAGAGCGAGCTCACCAACGAGTCGGGGCACACGTTCACGCAGACGTTCGACAGCGAGGGCGTCTCGAAGTACTACTGCAACCCCCACAAGACGATGGGGATGAAGGGGGCTGTCGTCGTCGGCAGCGGCGGCGCGAGCAGCGGTGGCGGCGGTGGCGGAGGTGGCGGACTCTCGACGTCGGACGTCGGCGTGCTCGCGTTCGCGGGCGCGCTCGTCGGCGGCCTGCTGTCGCCGTTCGCGCTGCGCGCGAAGAAGTCCTCGTCGTCGCCGTCGAATCGGTGACGACGGCCACCGAACACAAGTAGCTCCGGGCAGTCCGACCGTCCACCATGGACGAAGCACTCGAAGTCGTTGAACTCGCGGCCGACGCCGGCTTCGAAGGCGCGCTCGTTTGGGTGTTCCGACTGCTCGGGCTCGTGGTCGCGCTCGCGGGACTGGGCCTGTGGCTGCTCGCGGACTTCTCGTTCCTGTGGATTCCCGCGGTGCTGCTCGTCGTCGGCATCCTGCTCGCCGTCGTCCCCGACGTCCTGCTGTCGGTGGTCGAACTCGCGGGCTGACGCTACTCGTTCTGAATCGTCCGCTCGGTGACGTACACCGGATACCTGTCCTCGTGCGTGCGGCCGGCGAAGTGAATCGTCGCGTCGACCGTGTGCGGGGTCGCGCGGACGGCTTCGGGGCGCGACGCCGCCGGCTCCCAGAGCACCTCGCCGTCGCGCGAGAGGTGGGTGGTCAGCGCGACCGTGATTCGGAGGCCGTCCTGCTCGCCGCGAGTGCTGACGCCGACGGTCGGCGTCTCGTCGCCGGAGAGCCGCTCGTCCAGCAGCGAGCGGACGTACTCGGCGGCGACCGACGCGCCCTCGACGTGGCCCCACTCCTCGAAGGGCTCGTAGGCGTAGTCGACGACCTCCTCGCCGGCCATCGTCGCCGGATACCGCACGGTGTCGTTGGACTCGACGTACCGGTAGTCGTCGTCCGTAACCGTGCGCTCGACGGTGGCCTCGGCGGCGCCGCCGCGAACCGGCTCGCGCTCGGTCGGACTGCTCGTCGTCGGAGGCTCGGTAGCCGTCGGGTCGGCGTCGTCCGGCGCGGAGAGACAGCCGGCGACCGGGAGCGTGCCGGCGGCTACGAGGCCGAGAACGCGGCGTCTGGAGGGCATCGCGCGAACCGAAACGGGGAACCGATAAAAGTCTTCAGGGCGGCAGTGATGCCGGACGGCGGGCCGACGGTCGAATGCGGCGTTACTCGAACTTCTCGACGAGGTCCGCGTAGCGCGCGGACGGCTCGTCCCAGTCGACGACGTCGAAGAAGTTGTCGACGAAGTCGCCGCGAGCGGGGCCGTAGTCGTAGTAGTAGGAGTGCTCCCAGACGTCGAGCGCGAGGATGGGGTGCGAGCCCCAGAGCGCGCCCTTGTCGTGTTTGTCGACGACGACGTTACGGAGCTGCTCGGAGTGGCTGTCGTAGACCAGCAGCGCCCAGCCACCCGCCGCGGAGGCGGCCGCGCGGAACTCGCCCTCCCAGGCTTCGTAGGAACCGAAGTCCTCCTCGATACGGGCTCGCAGGTCTCCCTCGGGCTCGTCGCCGCCCTCGGGGCTCATGGACTGCCAGAACAGGTCGTGGAGGATGTGGCCGGAGCCGTTGTGCGTGACGTTCCCGATGGCGCCAGCCGACGACGAGAAGTCACCCTCCTCGCGGTTGGCTTCCAGGGTCTCCTCGGCGGAGTTCCAGCCGTTGACGTAGCCCTGATGGTGCGTGTCGTGATGCCACGTCAGCACCTGCTCGCTGATGTGCGGTTCGAGAGCGTCGTAGTCGTACGGAAGCGGCGGCAGTTCGTAATCAGACATTCCAATTAACCCTAACGTACCCCTCCCTCTTGGTGGTTTCCGGAAGCGCGTTTTAGTTGGAAATCCAACTACTCGTCGTAATCGACGTACGGCTCCCGGTCCGGGTAGCGGTCGCCGCGGTCCGGCAGCGGCACGACCACGACGTCCTCTGCGTCGAGCGTGCCGCGGGCCGCCAGCCGCTCGACCAGCGCGAGCGCGCCGCCGGTCGAGGGACCGACGAGGAACTCGCCGCCCACGCGGAGTTCCGAGCGCACGAACTCGCGGGACCACTGGCCGGCGTCCCGAATCGGAATCGTCGCGCTCTCGTGGCGTCGCCGCAGCCGCCGCACCCACTCGTAGGCGGTGGCCGTCTCGACGTACTCGCGGGCGTCCAGCGCGTCCGCCTCGAACGTCTCGGGGACGAACGTCGAAGGGTCGTGCATGTGCTTCAGGCCGGCGACGTCGTGGTCTTTCGCCGGCGGTTCGTAGCCGTGGACGTGCACGCCGCGCGGACGGAGCGCGTGACTCACGCCGACGAGCGTGCCGCCGGTGCCCGCGCCCGCGACGAAGTGCGTGACCTCACCGGCGGTCTGGTCCCAAATCTCCGGGCCGGTCGTGCCCGCGTGGACCGCGGGGTTCGCGGGGTTAGCGTACTGGTTCGGGTAGACGTACTCGTCGGGGTGGTCGTCGACGAGCCGCCGGCACTCCTCGACGAACGCGTCGTAGCCCGCGTCGGCGTCCACGAACCGCAGTTCGGCGCCCGCGTCCCGAATCGCGTCGACCTTCCCGCGGCCGGCGTCGTCGGGCAACACGATTTCGACGTCGTGGCCCCTCGCGGCGCCGACGCGCGCGACGGCGGCGCCCGTGTTCCCGCTGGACGCCTCGATTATCGTGCGTCCGTCGTCGAGTTCGCCGCGCGCGGCCGCGGCGTCCAGCATCGACTTCCCGACGCGGGCTTTCACGGAACCGCCACCGTGGCCCGCCGTCCCGAAGTTGAACCACTCGGCTTTCCCGTACACCGTCGGCGCGACCCCGGCGCCGAGTTCGACCAGCGGCGTCCGCCCGACCTCACTGGGGTCGGCGTCGTCCATGCGGGGGGCTTCGACGGGTCCCAACAAAAGCAGTTGGGCCGGCTCGCCACCGCTCGAAGAACGCCGCGAGGATTGCCAGTAGTTTACGAGTGCTTTTGTCCCGGTGTGCGGTACACTCACACATGGACTTCGGACTGTCCGACGAGCAGCAGGCGATTCAAGAGGAGGTCCGCCGGTTCGCGGACAACGAAATCCGGCCGGTGGCCTCCGAGTACGACCGCGAGGAGAAGTACCCCCACGAGGTCATGGACGAGGCCGCGAAGGCCGGCCTGCTCGGCCCGACGATTCCGCTGGAGTACGGCGGCGCCGGCTACTCCGCGCTCGAATCCGCGCTCATCGTCGAGGAGCTGTTCGCCGCCGACCCCGGCGTCGGCCTCTGCGTCTCCAGCGCGGGCTTCGGCGCCGAGTCCCTCATCGAGTTCGGGAGCGAGGACCAGAAGGAGCGCTGGCTCCCGGACATTGCCTCGGGCGACGCCATCATGGGGTCTGCCATCAGCGAACCCGACACCGGCTCGGACGTCTCCAGCGTCTCCACGCGCGCCGAACGTGACACCGCCGAGCAAAGCTCGGCGAGCTCTTCGCCGCCTGAGGCGGAGAAGAACGGCGACGAGTTCGTCATCAACGGCAACAAGATGTGGATCACGAACGGCTCCGTGGGCGACTTCTTCGTCGTGCTCTGCCAGACCGACCCCGACGCCAGCGGCCGGTACAACGGCTTCAGTCAGATTATCGTCGAGTCCGACCGCGACGGCTTCGAGGCGGACAAAATCACGGGCAAGCTCGGCATCCGCGCCAGCGACACCGCGGAACTCCGGTTCGACGACGTGCGCGTCCCCGAGGAGAACCTCGTCGGAACGGAGGGCGGCGGCTTCCTCCAGTTGATGCAGTTCTTCGACGAGACGCGCACGATGGTCGCCGCGCAGGGCGTCGGCATCGCGAAGGGCGCCGCCGAGCGCGCGCTCGACTACGCGCAAGAGCGCGAGCAGTTCGGGCGCCCCATCAGCGACTTCCAAGCCATCGAGCACAAACTCGCGGAGATGCACACGCAGACGGAGGCCGCGCGCACGCTCACCCGGAAGTCCGCGTGGAGCGTCGAGAACCGCGACGACCAGCTCACCGCGCTCGCGTCGATGGCCAAGGAGTTCGCGTCCCGCGTCGCCGTCGAGGTTGCCGACGAAGCCGTCCAGATTCACGGCGGCGCCGGCTACGTCGACGACTTCGACGTCGAGCGGTTCTACCGGGACGCCAAAATCACCCAGATCTACGAGGGTACCACGGAGATTCAGAAGAACGTCATCGCTCGCGAACTCCTCGAGTAGCGCACGCGAACATCTTCGCTATCCCGTACATCCCGGTGTAGCGGCTCCGTGCCCACGGACTTAGAATCCGCCGCAGCCTTTTCCTGCGTCGAATTGAACGCCGCAATATGGACGTCACTAGGTCGACGCTCGCGAAGATACTCGCGGTCGTGTTCGTCCTGAATCTCGTCGTCATGGGCGCTGGTGCCGCCTACTCCTACCAGCACCAGCCGCCGATTCCCGACGAACTCGTCGGGCCCGACGGCGACGTGGTCGCCACCCACGAGTCGATTCAGGACGGCAAGGCCGTCTTCCAGTCGAACGCCCTGATGAACCACGGGTCGATTCTCGGCAACGGCGCGTACTTCGGCGAGGACTACACCGCCGACGCGCTCGAACTGAAAACCCAGTTCATGCGGGAGTACTACGCCGACGAGCGCTACGGCGAGGCGTACGGCGACCTCTCGGCCGAACAGCAGGCCGGCGTCGACAGTCGCGTGACCGCCGACCTCGACCGCACGATGTCCGGCGAGACCGCCGAGTACACCGCCGCGGAGGCGTACGCCCACGAGCAAGTCCGAGAGGTGTACGTCGAGCGCTACCACGAGGGCGACGCCGAACGCGGCATCCCCGAGGGCATGATCGGGTCCGCGGAGGACGCGCGGAAGTTCGCGGACTTCGCGATGTGGACGGCGCTGGTCTCACACGCGAACCGCCCCGGTACCGACCACAGTTACACGAACGACTGGCCGTACAACCCACTGGCCGGCAACGAACCCACGGGCGGCACGATGGTGTGGAGCGCCATCGCGATGGTGTTGCTCGTCGGCGGCGCCGGCCTCGGCGTCTGGCTGTACAACAGCATCGACCTCCCCGAACCGTCCACGAAGGGCATCGAAGTCCCCGACCCCGCGGAGGTGAATCTGTTGCCGAGCCAGCGCGCCGCCACTCGGTTCATCCCGGTCGCGGCGCTGTTGTTCGTCGCCCAAGTGTTACTCGGGGCGTTGCTCGCACACTACTACGTCGAGCGCGACGCGTTCTTCGGCATCGGTGAAGCGCTCGGCGTCGACGTCATCCAGTGGCTGCCGTTCGCCATCACGAAGACCTATCACCTCGACTTGGGCATCCTCTGGATTGCGACGATGTGGATCGGCGCCGGTCTGTTCCTGCCCGGCCTCCTGACCGGCCACGAACCCGACCGCCAAGAGTCCGCCATCAACGGCCTGCTCGGCACGCTGCTGTTGGTCGTCGTCGGCGGGTTCGTCGGCATCTACCTCGGCTCGCAGGGCTTCTTCGACGGCCAACTGTGGTGGCTGCTCGGCAACGAAGGCCTCGAGTACGTGGAAGTCGGGCGCGTCTGGCAGATCGGCCTCCTGCTCGGGTTCGCCATCTGGGCGTTCCTCGCGTACCGCGGCCTCAAACCCCTGCTCGCCCGCGAGCAGCGCTTCGGACTTGCGCACATGATTCTGTACGCGGGCGGGTCCATCGGCCTACTGTTCGTCGCGGGGATGCTGTACACGCCCGACTCGAACATCGTGATGACGGAGTTCTGGCGGTGGTGGGTCGTCCACATGTGGGTGGAGGGCGCCTTCGAGTTCTTCATCGTCGCCATCGTCGGCATCACGCTCGTCTCCATGGGCCTGCTTCGCAAGCGCTCCGCGGAGAAAGCCGTCGCCCTGCAGGTGCTGTTCGTGATGGGCAGCGGCGTCATCGGCGTCAGCCACCACTACTGGTGGATCGGCCAGCCCGACGTCTGGATTCCGTTCGGGAGCGTCTTCTCCACGCTGGAACTCGTCCCGCTGATTCTCATTCTCTTCGAGGCGCTCGGCCAGTACCGCGCGCTCTCGGCGAGCGACGAGACGTTCCACTACAAGCTCCCGTTCGCGTTCATCATCGCCTCCGGCGTGTGGAACTTCGTCGGCGCGGGCGTGCTCGGGTTCTTCATCAACCTCCCGCTCATCAACTACTACGAACACGGCACCTACCTCACGGTCGCGCACGCCCACGCCGCGATGTTCGGCGCGTTCGGGTTCCTCGCGCTCGGCATGGCGACGTACATGCTGCGGCTCTCCGTCGACCCCGAGAAGTGGAACGGGAAGCGGCTCTGGTGGGCGTTCTGGCTGTGGAACGCCGGCCTCGCCGTGATGGTCGGGCTCTCCCTGCTCCCCGTGGGCTTCCTCCAGCTGGAAACCGCGTTCACGGAGGGGTACGCCGTCGCGCGCTCGCTTTCGTTCTACAACCGCGACCTCGTCCAGTTGCTGTTCTGGGCGCGGTTCCCCGGGGACACCATGCTCATCCTCGGCACCGTCGTCTTCGCCTACGACGTCGTCCGCAAGCGCTTCCTGCTCCGGGACGTCGAAGACGACGCCTCCACGGGACCGGTCGCCTCGCGCGTGCTCGGCGACGACGACTGAGCGCCCCCACCCCGATTCGCAACGCCTAAACCCCGCACGCGCCGACTACTCGACGCGTGCGAGGGTAGCCAAGCTCGGCCAACGGCGACGGACTCAAGATCCGTTCTCGTAGGAGTTCGAGGGTTCGAATCCCTTCCCTCGCATCGCCGGCGCCTCGCGCGCCGCGGGATGCGGGAAGTCCGCGAGGCGGACTTCCCTCGCAAAAACGCTTCTGTGTGACTACCCGGACAGCGACGGCGACGGTTCGGACCGACGACTCTTTGGGGTGTCAGGCCGCCACTCCGGGCATGAACGAGGACCGCGCGAGCGTCGCCGAACGCGCCGCGCTCGCAGGCAGCGAAGTCGCGCTGGAGGCGTTCCGCACGGGCATCGACGTGGAGACGAAGTCCGGGAAGACGGACGTCGTCACGCAGGCCGACCGGGACGCCCAGCGCCGCGTCATCGAAGTGATTCGGGAGACCCACCCCGAGGACGCCATCGTCGGCGAGGAGGAAGACGAACTGAAGGAAGTCCCCGAGACGGGGGCGGCGTGGGTCATCGACCCCATCGACGGCACGAACAACTTCGTGCGCGACACCCAGATTTGGGCGACCTCTGTCGCGGCCGTCAAGGACGGCGAAACGGTTGCCGCCGCGAACGTACTGCCCGCGCTCGGGGACACGTACGTCGCTGGGGACGGCGAGGTGGCGCGCGACGGTGAGCCGGTCGCGGTCAGCGCGAAGACCGACCCGGAGACGTTCGTCGTCGCACCCACCATCTGGTGGGACTTCGACGACCGCGACCAGTACGCCCGCGCCTGCGACGCCATCGTCTCCCGGTTCGGGGACATGCGGCGCTACGGCTGCGCGCAGGCCGTCCTCTCGATGGTCGCCAGCGGGCAACTCGAAGGCGCGATTACGAACGTCACCGTGAACGCGTGGGACTCCGTCGCCGGCGTCCACCTCGTCCGGCAGGCCGGCGGCGTCGTCACCGACGTCCACGGCGACCGCTGGGAACCCGGCTGTGACGGACTCGTGGCGTCGAACGGCGAATCCCACGACGTCGTGCTGGAGGCCGCGCAGGACATCGAGGGGTAACGCCGGCGGCCTGCGCGAGCAGTAAGCGTATTGGGGGTCTCTCCCGACGACTCCCGTATGGAGTTAGACGAAACGGACCGCGAGATTCTGCGCGCGCTCCAAGCGGACGCCCGCAAGCCGTTCAGCGAGATCGCCCGCGAAATCGAGATGTCGAGCGCGACCGTCCACGACCGCGTCAACCGCATGGAGGAAGCCGGCGTCATCCGCGGCTACCACGCCGACATCGACCCGAAGGAAGCCGGCTTCGGCACCTCCGCGGTCGTCGGCCTGCGCGTCGAACAGGGCCGCGAACAGGAGGCGCTCGACCGCCTCGCGGACATCGACGGCGTCCAAGAGATACACCTCACGACCGGCGAGTGGGACATCGTCCTCCGTGTCGTCGCCGAGGACACCGGCACGCTCCGCGAACTCATGTTCGAGGAGATCGCGGACGTCGACGGGTTCGCGCGCTCCCAGACGATGGTCGTCCTCGCCACCGAGTACGAGTCCCACGAACTCCCGCTGTAGTCGCAGAGCCGGCGACAGACCGCAACGATAAAACAGCCACCGGCCACGTCTCCGAACATGACTTTCCCCGAGACCGACCGCGAACGCGCGTGGACCGCGGTCGTCGGCGTCGCGCTCGCCGCCCTCGTCGCCGGGTCGATTCTGTTCCCCGACAGCGTCTACGGCGGCTTCGTCTGGCACTACTTCTGGGGTCCTGTTGTCGCCGACGCCAACGGCGCGCAGTGCGCCGCGTGGAACGGCGGCGCCGTCCGACTCCTCTACAACTCCAGCGCGTGCACCGCCGCGGCCGAACCCGTCGCCTACCCCGGCTACACGCTCGTCTCCGAGGTCGGGTACGCCGTCACGCTGCTCGTCTCGCTGGTCGGCGTCACGTTCCTCCTCGACCACCTCGAAGTCGGCGAGGACCTCGACCTGCTGTACGCGCTGTTCCCGTTCGTCCTGCTCGGCGGCGCGCTCCGCGTCGTCGAGGACGCCAACGACGCCGCCGCGGCCGCCCCGGGCGTCGAGCAGTTCCTCGACTACCCCGCGAACACGCTCATCATCAGCCCCGTCATCTACTTCGTGATGTTCGCCATCACGCTCGCCGCGCTCGTCGCGTGCGTGTCCCTCGCGCGCCGCACCACCGTCTTCGAGGACTACTACCGCCCGCTCGCCGCCACCGGCACCGCGCTCCTCACGGCGACTGTCGGCTTCCTCGTCTACCTCTCCGCGACCACCGAGTACGTCTCCCTCCATCCCCAGTTCACGCTGCTCACGGTCCTGTTCGCCACGATTATCACGGCCGTCGTCTGGTACGCCGTCCGCCGCTACCTCCCGGACGTCGCCTCCGGCACCGAACTCGCCGGCGCCGTCGTCCTCTGGGCGCACGCCGTCGACGGCGTCGCGAACGTCATCGGCCTCGACTGGGCCGCCGAACTCGGCCTCCCGTACGACCTCGTGGCCAAACACCCCGTCAACGCCGCCGTCGTCGACATTACCCAGAACGTCCTCCCCGCCTCCATCATCCACTACACGGGCGACGCGTGGCCGTTCCTCCTCGTCAAAATCGCCGCCGCGCTGTTCGTCCTCTGGCTGTTCGACGACCAACTCCGCGCCGAAGCCCCACGCTACTTCACGCTCATGCTCGTCGCCGTCATCGCTGTTGGGTTAGGTCCAGGAAGTCGGGATATGCTGCGTGCGACGTTCGGGATATAACACGCACTTTTTGCTGCGCTCGCGGCCTCCGGCCGCTCGCTTGCAAAAACTTGCGGAAAAAGCACTCCTCCCTCACTTCGCTACGCTCCGTTCAGTCGTCGGCCCGCGAGCCGAAGGCTCGCGGTGAACCGCGGCGCGAGCGCCGCGAATGCTGGCAGCTACCGCAGTGTGACTAAGGCCACTAATCCTCTTGTTTCGTACGTACCCCCATCGATGACAGACAACACAGGTGGGTAGAACTGGACCGAGAGCTGTAACCAATGTTGATATCACACCGCCATAGTTACATCAAAGTAAGATAATTCCGACACGAATGATAATTCCTGATTTACTCGATAAGGGTCTGCTTGTCATGCCAGTCAGCAAGGACGAGATCTCCATTCCCGGTCCTGGTAATTATTCTTCGGCTCAAGAAGACCAGTGGTCGGTAAATCGGTGGGAGCAAGAACTTGAAGAAAGAGGACCGGAATTTGCGCTTGCATATTGGCATAAACATATGGAGTATGCGCTGTCACATGTTAAAGACCACATACCTCTCTTCGAGACCAGTTCTACGAAATTGGATGGAGAAGAATATCAAAAGGTAGAAAGAGCAGATTACGGTACGTCAGGGAGGCCGGTTCTTTCTCGGAACGAACGCTTCGAGGAAAATGTTGACCACGCTGGAAAAGTCATCTCCCTCCAGTATGCTATCGACTCCGACAAAGAGCCAGAAGAGGTCGCTGAAGAGATTCCTTATGACTTCTCTCCGGGCTCTATCGACTCGCTGAGGGCGTTGGTGGAGCAAAAGGGTGCGGCAATGGTGTATAATCAAGATAATCCCGCACTGTTCTCGATATCCCCGATTTCGAAGAACACCTCGATGAACGGAGTTCTTTATTATATGTACCGTCAGTCGGAGAGCGGCGGATACCTTCCACTGTATATTGGAATGTCAGATAAATTGGGGCGCGATGATGCCTCCCTTGGCTGGAATTTCAAGAAAATCACCAGCTCAAGTGTGTTCGGCCGATGGGGGTACGGTGACTCACAACACCTCGGCGAACTTAGTAAAGCTGTGTTCTCGGATTACTATGACGAGGCAGAACCGAAGTATAAGCGCTGGCGGGATGAACTCTTCATCGACCAGAGTAGGTTGTTGAGGACGCCTGTGTTCATCGGGATGGTTCCGTATTTCGATCGAGACATCCACAGGGCCGAAGAGATAATGATAAAAGTCGCTTCGAAAATCTTCGATAGCCCAAAAATAGACAACGATGTATTGGGCCACCGATTGTTAAATGTAGAATATGCTAACAAGAGGTAGTGGGCTACAGAGTGCCCAAAGCAAAGATAAGCGAGGGTAATCTTACAATCTAGTCGTTATTGATTGAATCCAACCAATCAATAGCCTAACCGCTCTTTTTCGGTCACTCCGCGACCGTCTCCTCAACGATTCCGGTTTCTTCGTCGCTGAGCCCATAGAGTTCGTAGAAAATCTTGTCGATGAAGTCGTCCGTGTGCCCGGTTTTCGCTCCAGCTCCTCAGCTCATGGGGTCTCAGATTTGAAGAAGCTATTTTACGGATATGCACACGAAACCGAGACGCTGGTGTGCATATCTGCTATCGGACGTCTGTAAGACTGTCTCCGGATTCCGTCTACGCTCAGACCTTGACGAAGTTCGAGTGAAATAGCGTGTTGAGTCACTCGAAATCACCGAGTGAGGCGCGCTTGTATGTACGAACTCTCCAACCGAGAAACGGCTCAGGGGAAGGGGTGGAACGGCTTGTCCAGCCGCGCCTGAAAGCCCAATTCACGGGGAACCTCGCGCGAGCGCTCGCCGAAGAACGCCTCGTCCACGAACAGCGGCTGAGCCTCGGGCACTAACACCCGCACAGCCTCGAAGCCCGCGTCCGCCAAGTCGCGAGTGGTGAGCCGGGCGGCGTAGGCGTCGAGGTCGGCGTCCGCGAGCGCGTCGAGGACAGCGTCGAGTTCGGCGCGGCCTTCCGGCGCCTCGTCTGGGCCCACGTCGCCGGCGGGAATCGTCGTCTCCGGGTCGACGAACCCGCGGACGTCGCGGGGGAAGTCGGCGTACTTGCCGATGGCGCCGTCCTCGCCGGCGGCCTGCTCGGGGCCCATGGCGCGCAGTTCCATCCAGTTCTGGAGGGCTTCGCAGAGCGCGTCGCGGGCGGCGGCGTCGGCGTCGAGGTCGGCGGCGGACCCGAGCGCGAAGCGCGGCCACTCGTCGCGGTGGACTGCGACCGCGACGACGGGGACGTCGACGTCCTGTGTGCACAGCAGCGCCGTGACGTCCAGATTCTCGGCGCTCGCGCGGCGTTCGAGCTCGTCGAACTCGGAGTCCTCGACCTGGAGGCCGAGCGGGTCGAACGTGGAGTACCACGACAGCATCGTGGCGTCGCGCTCGACCGTCTCGTAGAGCCCCGACAGCACCGCGCCGACGCCCGAATTGCCGAGGCCGAGGCCGGTCGTAATCGTTCCCGGGCGGTCCTCGGGCGGCGGGAAGACGACGCGGTCCGCGGGGAGCAGCGCCGAGTCGCCGGAGTCGAGAGTTTGGCCGCGCACCCACTCGATTTCGTCCGGCTCGTCGCTCGCATCGTCCGGGCGCACGAAGCGCGACGGCGACACGGCGTCCTCGTGGTCGGCGGACGCCGTCTCGAAGTCCGCTTCGCGGTAGACGCCGGCGGCGTAGCGCTCGAACCCCTCGCCGACGGCCTTCATGTAGGCGGCGTTCCAGTCGCTTGCGACGCCCGCGGACTGCGTCGAGGCTTCGGCGTCGCTGAACGGCGACGTGTCGGTGCCCACGGCGAGGTAGTACGGCGCGGGGAACGACTCGCGTTCACCGACCGCCGAGAGCACGCCGACGCGGTCGTCGACGAGCGGCTCCGCTGCGGCGAGCGCGTCGTCCAGCGACCGGTCGTCGTCGTCCAGACTGAGGTCGCCGCTGGCCCCGTCGTCCGCGCACGAGCAGTTCGGGACGGGCGCGAGGGTCCTCTCGGCGTGCGGGAGTTCGAGGACAGTCCCCGGGGAGGCGTTCCCGCGGAGCGCGTCGACGGCGAGGCGGCCGGCGTGCGCGCCAGCGAGGCGCACGGCGCTCCGGTCGGCGCTCGGCGATTCCGCCGGTTCGTGGCCCGTCGCGGTCACGCGCGCCGCCAAACACTCGAAACACGGCCCCTCCGGCCCGAGCAGCGAGACGCCCGCGTCGATGTCCGCGAGCGGGCGGCCGCCGAGGCCGCCGACTTCGACGGTGAGCAGCGGCGTGTCTCCGCTCCGGGCGTGCTCGTTGGCGGTCCCGAATCCGCCGGAGCCGGCGACGCCGACGACGACGGCGAACTCGGCGTCAGCGACGCCCGCCACGTCGGTCGATTCTACGGCGGCGTCGACGTCCCCCAGCGCGTCCCGGACGGCTTCGACGGCCGGACCGTCGCCGACGACGGCGACGGTCACGGCGACTCCTCCAGTAGCATAGCTACGGGGTGGGGCGACGAGCGGAAAACAGTACGGGATTCGACGGAGGGCTTACGAGAGAACCGACTGGGCGACGTTCGCGAGTTCGGCCGAGGGCGCGTCTTCGAGGCGCTCGTCGGCGAGCTTCAGGCGGAGGCGCGGCCGCCCGACATCGATGGGGACTTTCTCGGTGTCGATGAGTCCGAGGTCTTCGAGCTTCGTCTTCGTGCGGGAGAACGTCGCCTTCGACGCGATGCCGACGTCCTCGCCCCACTTGCTGATGTCGTAGAGGAGTTCGCGGTTCTTCGCGGCGACCAGCAGACTGACGGTGACTTCGTCGAGGCCGTCGCCGTCACCGCGTGCGGTCTCCATCGAGGCGAGTACGCTCTCGAAGTCCTCCTCGACCTCCGGGCTGATGTCGTCACCGAGCGTCTGTCGGACGCGGTCGATGGCGGGCGTGCGGAGCGTGAACTGCCCGGCGGCGGCCCAGTCGTCGGCGACGGCGTCGTAGGCGGTCTCGGCGAACTCGGCGTCGTCGGTGGTGAGGCCGCCGACGAGGCCGCCGACCTCAACGAGCGCGACGGTTCGGTCCTCCGTGACGAGCATCGAGGAGCGCGCGTCGCCCTCGAACACGCGCAGTTCCAGCGCGCCGTCTTCGACGAGGTTCGCGGCGTTGCTCGCGACGATGAAGTCGTCGGTGACGTCTTTCAGCGTGCGCTCGTCGCCGAGCAGTCGGATGGTCGGAAGCTCTCCCTCGTAGGCGTTGGCGACGTCGACCAGTTCCTCGACGGTCTCTCCGGCGGGGTTCACGACGAACAGCTCGCCGGGTTCGGCGTCGAGGACGGTGCGGACGACGGCGTCGACGCTCGTCCCCAATAGATTCTGTGACATCTCTCTATGGGTGTAGGGTGACGACGTATTTAATTTTACCGGAGGGAGAGCCAGTAAAACCGCGGGAAACGCGCGTTAGCGGCGTGTTTCGCCCGTTTCACGTCGTGGCCGCGTTCGGCCGGAGGAGCGCGGCGGCCTCGTCGGACCAGTAGAACTCGCCGTCCACCACGACGGGGTGGTCGGCGCCCGCGAGCAGTTCCGCGAGCTCGGCCGCAGGCAGTTCGAACTCCGTCGAATTCCCACACAGGCGCGGCCGGGACGCGGCGTCAGCGTCGACCTCGTACCAGCAGCCGTGGGCGTCCGCCGCCACGTACTCGTAGGTCACCTCGCAGACCCCGGAGCCGCTGCGGTCGACGTGCGCGACCCGCGCGCCGTCGCCGTCCGTCCGCGAGAGCGTCTGCATCCCGTCGCCGACGACCGCGTAGTCTTTGCCCATGCGGATGCGCCGGCGCGCCAGCCGGAGCGCGGTCTCGATGGGGAAGCCGTGGACGAGCAGTTCCGCGAACGCGGTGCCGACCTTCGCGGCTTGCTCGTCGAGGACTTTCCGCAGCGTCACCGCGCCCGCGACGCTCCCGCGCTCGACGAGGTCGACGCCCTCGTAGTACGACCCGCAGGCGTTCAGGAAGAACGTCTCGACGTTCGTCTCCGGGGTGTCCTCGACCGCGAGGTTGCCGTCCGCGCAGCGCAGTCCTTCGACCTCGCAGTGGCCGATGTAGTGGAGGAACTCGTAGTGGTCGCCGAGCACGTCCGCGAGTTCCGTCCGCGTGAGGTCCTCGAAGAACGAGACGTCCATCGGCAGCGACTCGGCGTGCGCCTCGTAGACGTCCGCGACCGCCTCGTGTTCACCGGTCATGCTGCGGTCGTTGAGCACCACCGCGACCGACAGCTCCTCGGTGTGCTCGCGGCGGTAGTCGAGGTGATTGCGGTAGGCTTCGGGCTGGCTCTTGAACACGTCGATGGGGGTGCCGTCCGCCAGCCAGCCCTGCCAGCGGCCGCCGCGGAGCTTCGGCTTCAACATCTCGACGGTGGCGACGGGGCCGGGCGGCCCGCGGTAGAAGTCGTCGAGCGTGCGCTCCAGCAACTCCTCGCTCTCCAGCGCGGCGGTTTCGGGCGGGTAGACGAGCGCCAGTCTGTCGAGGAGGAACGGCAGCGTCTCGACGTGGTCGAGATTCGGCGCAACGTGCATCGAGAGGTGCCACTCCGGGAGGTCGTCCGCGACGCGCTCGAAGGGCGCGTCGAGGTACGTCGCGAGCCGTTCGTCGGGCGCCGCATCGTAGGCCGCGCCGGGGTCGATATCGAGGACGTCCAAGAGGTCGTGTTCGGCGAGGTCGACGCCCGACTCCGCAACGGGGGCCGCGCGCCGACGTTCTGGTGGGACGGCCGTACGGACGAGGCAGTCCAGCCAGAACGCGCGCGCCAACAGCCGTGGCACTTCCACGGGTAGCGCGTCGAGGGTGTAGTCGAGGCCCGCCGCCGGCGCTCGGAGCCGTGGCGTTACGCCCGCGTCGACGGTGACGTCGGCGCCGAGGTAGTACGCCAGCGGCGCCGCGACGAACACGTCCTCCAGCGAGCGCGGCACCCGCAGTTCGATGCCGGTGTCGGGCGTCTCGGCGGCGACGGCGTCCGGCACGTCCACCTCGTCGCCGAACGCGAATTGGGGCGGGTGCGTGCGCTGGTGCCACGACGACCGCTCGGGCGTCGTCGTGCGGTGGGCGGCCGGCGCGTGCGTCACCGCGGTCGCGACGCCGTCCAGCGTCTTCGGAATCGTAATTGTCTCAGCGGGCGAGCGCGCGTCGCTCCTGAATCCGACCGCGACGGCCGTCGGTTCGTCGAAGGTGACGGTCACTCGGTCGCCGCGCTCCACGACTGCGGGGCCGTCGAACCCGACGAGCACGTCGACGGCACCGCTGGCTTCGAGGACGTACTGGCCGGCGTCGAGACGGCGACGCGAGCGCGCCGAGAGGCGGTCGGTGCGCTCGTTCGACGCGAACAGGGACGCGTCGCTGGCGGGTACGGAGAGCCGCGTAGTGACACCCGAGATGGTGGCGTCCGCCGGCCACGCGAGGGCCCGTCCCCCGCGGGCCTGCCGCCAGTCGGGTGTTCGAACCGTCACTCGGCTGCCGGCCGCGTCGGTCGCGACCACGCCGGTTCCGGTTTCCTCCCACTGAATCACGCGGGTATCACGTACTCCCAGTAGGCTTATATTTCTGTCGAGGAATGGTACTGAATTATGGCGGCCTCGGTAGACTTATGCCGCGCGCACCGGCCACTCTAGGCATGAGCTACGACGACGTCCGGGAGGTCGACCCGGCAGTCGCGGACGCGCTCGTCGGCGAGCGCCACCGGCAGAACGACACACTGGCGATGATCGCCAGCGAGAACCACGCGAGCGAGGCTGTCCTACAGGCCCAGAGCAGCGAACTCACGAACAAGTACGCCGAGGGCTACCCCGGCGAGCGCTACTACGGCGGCTGCGAGTTCGCCGACGACGTCGAGGAACTCGCCATCGAGCGCGCGAAAGAGCTGTTCGGCGCGGACCACGCCAACGTCCAGCCCCACAGCGGGTCGTCGGCGAACATGGGCGTCTACTTCTCCGTGCTGGAGCCCGGTGACAAGATTCTCTCCCTGGACCTCACGCACGGCGGCCACCTCAGCCACGGCCACCCCGCGAACTTCGCGGGGCAGCTGTACGAGGTCGAGCAGTACGAGGTCGACCCCGAGACCGGCCGACTGGACTACGACTCCCTGCGGGAGAAGGCCGAAGAGTTCGAACCGGACATGGTCGTCTCCGGGTTCTCGGCGTACCCCCGCGAGGTCGAGTGGACGGAGATTCAGGCGGCCGCCGACGCCGTCGACGCCTACCACATGGCGGACATCGCGCACATCACGGGCCTCGTGGCGGCGGGCGAACACCCCTCGCCGGTCGGCGTCGCGGACTTCGTCACCGGGAGCACGCACAAGACCATCCGCGCGGGCCGCGGCGGCATCATCATGTGCGACGAGGAGCACGCCGACGACGTGGACTCGGCGGTGTTCCCGGGCGCGCAGGGCGGCCCCCTCATGCACAACATCGCGGGGAAGGCCGTCGGCTTCAAGGAGGCGCTGGACCCGGCGTTCGACCAGTACGCCGCGCAGGTCGTACGAAACGCGGAAGTACTCGGTGAGACGCTCCAGGACCACGGCTTCTCGCTGGTCTCGGACGGCACGGACACCCACCTCGTGCTCGTTGACCTCCGCGACTCCCACCCCGAGGTCTCCGGCGGCGACGCCGAGGAAGCCCTCGAAGAGGTCGGCATCGTCCTGAACGCCAACACCGTGCCGGACGAGTCCCGGTCGGCGTTCGACCCGTCGGGCATCCGCGCCGGCACGCCCGCGCTGACGACCCGCGGCTTCGACGAGGACGCGATGGAGACGGTCGGCGACTGCATCGCGAAGGTCGTGGACAACATCGGCGACGCCGAGGTGTACGCCGAGGTCGCAGCGACCGTCGAGGACCTCTGCCACGAGCACCCCCTCTACGACTGATTGTTGGGCGTTCGTGAATATTCTTCACGGACGAACCGATATTTTATGCACGAACCGCCGAATTGAAGGCGGGCGAGCGCGCAGTCCCGAACATGACCAGCATCATCGACGGGAACGCCGTCGCGCAGGAAGTACGGGACGGCCTCGGTGACGCCATCGCAACGCTGGACGACGCCGGCGTCACGCCGCGACTCGCAACCGTTCTGATGAACGACAAGCAGGCCAGCGAGACGTACGTCTCCATGAAACAGCGGGACTGCGAGGAGGTCGGCATCGCCGCCGAGGACGTCCGCATCGACTCGGACGCGCCCGCCGAAGAACTGTTCGAGACGGTCGCGGACCTGAACGCCCGCGACGACGTCCACGGCATCCTCGTACAGGACCCCACGCCCGAACACGTCCCCGACGAGCGCGTGCTCTCCGCCGTCGACCCCGCGAAGGACGTCGACGGCTTCCACCCCGAGAACGTCGGGAAGCTCGTCGCCGGGAACGCCCGGTTCAAGCCCTGCACGCCCCACGGCATCCAAAAACTGCTGGAGAGCGAGGGCGTCGACACCGAGGGGAAGGAAGTGGTCGTGGTCGGCCGCTCGAACATCGTCGGGAAGCCGCTCGCGAACCTGCTCGTCCAGAAGGCCGACGGCGGGAACGCCACCGTCACGGTCTGTCACAGCCGCACGGACGACCTCGCAGCGCACACGCGCCGCGCGGACATCGTGGTCGCGGCCGCCGGCGTCACTGAACTCGTCGACGGGTCGATGCTCTCGGAGGGAACCGTGGTCATCGACGTCGGCATCAACCGCGTCGACGCCGACACCGAGAAGGGCTACGAGCTGGTCGGCGACGTGGAGTTCGAGAGCGCCAAGGAGAAGGCCAGCGCCATCACGCCCGTCCCCGGCGGCGTCGGCCCGATGACGCGCGCAATGTTGCTGTACAACACCGTGAAGGCCGCCGGCGAACAGACCGGCGTCAACGTACAACTGCCGTAGTTCGGCGGCTCCTCAGGCCAGCGCGTCGAGGCGGGTGCGCGCCCGCTCGACGCCCGACTCGTCGCCGCGGAGCGCGGCCGCGATGGCGCGCGCCGCTTCTACCAGTCGCTCGCTGTCCCCGGGAGCGACATCGCCGTCCAGCGCCTGCACGCGCTTGGCGTGGTCGCGGAGGCGTTCGAGCAGTCCGCGCTCGGGTTCGGGAACTTCGCCGTCGCAGTACGTCCGCACGTCCGCGCGGTAGGCGTCGACGGCCGCCGCGTACCCGAGTCCGCGAACCGCCCGCAGCGACTCGGGCACCTCGTCGGGCGCGGGTCGCTGGCCGTCCTCGGCGCCGTTCAGCAGTGCGAGCACGTAGCGCTCCGCGTCGTCGCTCGTTCGGAGCGCGTCCCCGAGCAGGACGGCCGCGCGACGGAGTTCCTGCGCCGCGAGGTAGGTGTCGTCGAGGTCGAGGAGGTCCCCGCCCGAGACGAACCCACGGGACTGACAGTAGTCACGGCACGCGTCCGCCGCGGGGTCGAGCGCGCCGCGGAGGTCGCCGTCCGCGGCGGCGTCGCGGGCGGCCGAGAGGTCGAGGTCGGCGTTCCCGTCGGTATGCGTGCTCCGCTCGCCGACGCCGACGCTGCGCATACTCCCGCAATCGGGGCACTCGACGCTCCCCGTCTCGTAGTACGACCACCGCGTCCCACACGATTTGCACTCCCGTTCGCCGCGCACATCCATACGCTCCCCTTCGACGCGGCGAGCCAAAACGTCGGTGTCTCGCGGCGGCGCCGAACGTATTCTACCACCAACCTATTTGTCGGGTAACAGTCAACCATCCATCCTGATGGCCCCCGAAAGCAACCCGGTCCGCGCCGTCGCCCGCGAGTTCGCGGCCAGCGTGGGCGAGGGCGACCCCGCCGATGCCGCCGACCTGCTCTCCGAGACGGGCACCGAGGAAGCCGTCGAGTCGTTCCCCGAGGAGTTCCAGCAAGGCGAACTGGACGCCGAAGCAGCGCTCCGGGAGTACCACCGCGGCCTCTACGGACAGTACGGCGACTTCGAGGGTGTGGAGACGGTGGCCGCCGAGGCCGACTGCGCCATCGTCGAACTCGGCTTCGAGGACGGCGCACAGACGCTCGAACTCGGCGTCGAGGATGGGTCGGTCGCGGACCTCTGCTTCCCGACGTCGTACGCGCCGCCGCTGTACGCCGACTGCAACGCGTTCGCGGAGCGGGACGTGACTGTCGACGCCGACGACGCGACGCTGAACGGCAACCTCGCCGTGCCGGAGGGCGACGGCCCGTTCCCCGGCGTCGTACTCGTCCACGGCGCGGGCATCCACGACCCGGACGGGACGGTCGGCGCGACGAAGATTCTCCGGGACTTCGCTTGGGGACTGGCGACCGACGGCGTCGCCGTCCTCCGGTACGAGAAGCGCCTCCGGGACCACGACGTTCCGGACGAGGCGTTCACGCTCGACAACGTGGTCGTCGACGACGCCGTCGCCGCCGTCGACGAACTCGCGGCGGCGGACGCGGTGGCCGAGGATGCGCTGTTCGTGGCCGGCCACAGTCAGGGCGGGATGGCCGCGCCCGGAGTCGCCGAGCGCCACGGCAACGTCGCGGGCGTCGTCAACCTCGACGGGCCCGCCGACCCCGTCTTCGACCCCGAGGACGTGGACATCCTCAAGTACGAGTTCGAACCGGACGGCGACCTCGACGAGGAGCAGGCGGCCCAACTCGAAGTCCAGGAGGAGGCCGCACGCCGCATCGCAGCGGGCGACTACGAGGTCGATGAGACGCTGTGGAGTCGCCCGGGCGCGTGGCACGACAGCGTCGCGGACTACGACCCGCGCGAAGCCCTGCGGCGCGCCGACTGCCCGGTGTTCGCGGCGAAACCGTATCGCGTCGACGAGGACCGCCAGCCGGAACTGACGGAGTGGGCGCGACA
The DNA here is from genome assembly GCF_001485535.1 of Halobacterium sp. CBA1132. NCBI lineage: Archaea > Methanobacteriati > Methanobacteriota > Halobacteria > Halobacteriales > Halobacteriaceae > Halobacterium > Halobacterium sp. CBA1132. The sequence goes on along the minus strand of NZ_BCMZ01000001.1, from coordinate 1,548,631 downwards.
GGGCTACGAGGCGTGGCGCGACGCCGACCTTCCATCGGGGAGCCGCACCGAGCGCTACGAGGGACTCGGCCACTACTTCCAGGAGGGGTACGCGCCGTCGTCGATGCTCTCCCTGTACTTCGGCGGGAACGCCGCCGAGTTCGTCGTCCACGACGTCGCCGAATGGGTCGAAACCATCGCGGACGCGTAGGTGCTTCTACTGCTGGTCCGACAGTCGGCGTCTGTCCCACCACTGGAGTTAACTACGAGTGTCTGCAACGCTCTCCCACGATGCCGAGTCAGAATCTGACGACGCCGGCAGCCGAGGATAGAGTAAGCCACGGCGACGTGGCTGGTCGAGAAATCCGACCGCTCGCCTGACCTCTCGGTGCGACGGCGCGGCGACCGGGTCTCGGTCGCTGTCGACGGCGAGGAACTGCTTCTCTCCCGCGAGGACGCCGTCCAGCTACGCGACTCGCTGGACGACGCACTGACCGCTCGCGAGACGTTCGTGAACACTGTCGGCGTCCACCGCACGGACGGCGCGTACGTCGTCGAACGACGGGACGCCGACTCGTCGGGCAACCGCAAGGTGTTCGACTGCTTCGACGCGCTGGAGCGCCTCTGCGAGCGCCTGCCCGCGGACTTCACGGCCGACGATCTCTCGCAGAGCGGACTGACTGCGGGGCGCCGGCACATGGTGTTGTGGCACCTCGTCGAGCACCCCGGGTTCACGGTCGAACTCGCGAGCAGGCAGCCGTTGACCGCCCGAAAGACGGCAACGGGGGTGGGCGAGCCGTAGGCTTTTGCCCGCGGCCGGCCACCTGCCCGCCATGACGTTCTCCATCGTTGCGCGCGACCCCGAGACCGACGCGGTCGGGGTCGCCGTCCAGTCGAAGTTCGTCGGCGTGGGCGCGGTCGTCCCGTTCGCGAGCGCGGACGCCGGCGCAATCGCCACGCAGAGTTTCGCGAACGTGGCGTACGGCCCCGACGGCCTCGACTTGCTCCGCGAGGGCCACTCCGCTGACGAGGTGGTCGAGCAGTTGACTGACGAGGACGAGGACGCCCCCGAGCGCCAAGTGGGCATCGTGGAAGCACCTGCTTCCACGGCCCGTCAGACGGAGTCTGACGATGTCGTCGGGCAGGCCGGCTCCGTCGCGGCGTTCACCGGCGAGGAGTGCTTCGACCACGCCAGCGACCGGCAGGGCGAGAACTACACCGTCCAGGGGAATATTCTGGAGAACCGAGAGACAGTGGACGCGATGGCGGACACGTTCGAGGAGACCGAGGGAGGTCTCCCGGAGAAACTGATTGCGGCGCTGCACGCGGGCAACGAGGCGGGCGGCGACCAGCGCGGCGAGCAGTCCGCGGCGCTGTACGTCGCCAAACCCGAGGGCGGCTACGACGGCGGGAACGACCGCTGGATAGACGTCCGCGTGGACGACCACGACGCGCCCATCGACGAACTGGAGCGCGTGTTCCGCGTCTACGACGTGACGCTGCTCGAACGCGAGGACCCAGACGAGTACCGCGAACTCGACGGCGAGACGGCCGAAGCCGTCGGAAGCGCGCTCGCCGACCTCGGGTTCTACGACGGGACGCCCTCCGGGGAGTTCGGCGACGACGCTCGCGACGCGCTCGAAGCGTTCCGCGGGATGAACAACTTCGAGAACCACGACCTCGCCACGCTCGAAGACGCGCTCGCTCGCGGGTGGAGCGACGCCGACGGGGACGGCGAGGACAAACTCGTGAACGCCATCTGGCACGGGCTCTCGCGCCTCGACCGGCAGTGAGCTGTCACGGGTATTGATACGGCCGGCGCTCCGAACCCGAGTATGCGCAGCGAGGAGGAAATCCGCGAGCAGTACGAGTTTCTCGTCGAGGAACTGGAGTCCGAGGAGATGAACCACGAGGGCGTCCGCGAGATGTTCACGTACTACCGGCGCGCGCTCGGCTGGGTGTTAGAAGAAGAACACATGTAGCGGCAGCCGTTACTGCCGGGGATAGGTTTATTATCGTCGACCGTTTTGACTCAGGTGACGCTTCGCTTTGGAGGGCCGAAGCGTCAGCGGGGACCAATTCAGGGCGGCTGCGGGGCCGGATTTTTCCCGGCTCCGCATCCTTTTCCGTTGCACTGTGTTCACAGCGACAGCGCTGTCGGCCTCGTTCTGAGAAACCGCGTCGAGAGCGACTGCAAAAGACCGCGCAGGTGGGTCAGAAAAAGCGTTCGCCGGGTCGCTACCAGAGGAACATCGGCCAGACGAACTGGAACAGCAACCAGATGACCACCGTCAGCACCGCGGTCATGAGGAAGTTGAGGACGACGCCGGCGCGCATCATGTCCCGCTGTTCGAGGTAGCCGGAGCCGAACACGATGGCGTTGGGCGGCGTCGCCACCGGGAGCGCGAACGCGAAGCTCGCGGCGATGGCACCGCTCACCGCGAGGAAGATGGCAGCGGACTCCTCGGCGAGCCCGAGCGTCGCGGCGAGGATGCCGCCGATGGAGACGAGCACGGGCACGATGATGGTGGCGGTGGCGGTGTTGGAGGTCATCTCCGTGAGGAAGATGACGAGCAGGACGACGGCGGCGACGATGGCGACGATGGGGAGGCCGGTGAGCGAACTGAAGATGGATTCGGCAATCCACCGCGTGGCGCCGCTGTTCGCGAACCCGGACGCCAGCGAGAGGCCGCCGCCGAAGAGGAGAATCGTCCCCCAGTCGATGTCCACGAGGTCCTCCCACTCCGTGGTGTCCGCGAGGACGAGCGTGGGGATGGCGTAGAGGCCGACCATGACGTAGTAGAGCAGGCCCTGGTAGCCGCCTTCGGTGCCGAAGAGGGTCGGACCGCTACCGCCGAACAGCGTGGTGTGGAGGACGTTCGCGGTGTCGGCGCTCAGGCCGACGGTCTCGAAGAGCCACCAGACGGGGCCGCCGAGGCCGCCCAGAACCCATAGGCCGGCGGTCGCGGTGAAGATGTACGCGACGCGGCGACCGCGCGTGCTCAGTTCGCCCTCCTCGCGGAGGTAGCGGCGCGCTTCCTCGCGGGCGCCGCTGACGTCTTCGATTTCCGGTGGGTAGAGCCAGTACGTGAGCACGTACCAGACGAGCGGGAGCGTCACGACGACGATGGGGAGGCCGATGAGCAGCCAGTCGGCGAACCCGATTTCGTAGCCGAGTTGGTCGTTGAGGACGCCCGCGACGACGGCGTTCGGCGGGGTGCCGATGAGCGTGCCGACGCCGCCGACGCTGGCGCCGTACGCGGTCCCGAGCAGCGTCGCGACTTGGACGTTCGTCGTGGCGTCACCGTCGCCGGCTTCCGTGAGTTCGTCGCGGCCGACGACTTGCGCGAGGACGCCGACGGCGATGGGCGTCATCATCGCGGAGGTGGCGGTGTTCGACACCCACATCGAGAGGAGGGCGGTGGCGACCATCACCGCGAGGATGAGTTTGCGGGGGCTGGATCCCATGCGCGCCATGATGTACAGCGCGATGCGGCGGTCGATGTCGTACTTCTGGAGCGCGTTCGCGAGCATGAACCCCGCGATGAACAGGAAGATGAGGTGGTCGGCGAACGGCGCCAGCGCCTCGTCGAGGTCGCCGAACACGCCGAACGCGGTGAGCAGCGCGGGAATCGAGAGCGCCGTGACCGCGAGCGGAAGCGCGCCGGTCACCCAGAGCACGCCGGCGAACGCCATCGTGGCGATGGCGTACTTCCCTTCGAGCGCGAGTCCTTCGGGGGTCGGTGCGAGCGCGATGGCGGCGGTGACCGCGAGCGCGAGCGCGAACACCGCGAGCCGTCCGCGAGCCGAACGAACGTCCATCTGTATCATTGATACAGGCGCACTGTCGACTGCTATCGTTAATGATTAACGGATTCACTCTCGGCGCAGCGGCTCAGAAGTGCTCGACGAGAACCTCCACCTGTTCGTCGTCGAGTTCGGCCACGTACAGGTCGAAGAGTTCGTGCAGTCGCTCGACGGAGAGGCCGCGGTTCCCGCTCTCCAGCATCGAGACGTGGGCCTGCCGCAGGTCCGCCACCGCTCGTTCGACGTCGCGCTGGCTGAAGTCGGCGGCGACGCGGAGGAGGCGCCACGCTGTCGGCGAGACGTCTGCGAGGTCGTGGGTGTCCACGCCGGCCATGTGGGCGTGTCGCCGGGCGGTCGGCATAAAGTCCGGGGGACAGCCACAGCACCGACGCGAGTCACCGATTTCGACATGTCACTTCGATATATGCCGGGTCGTTCTCGGTAATCGGCATCGCAATCCCCTATGCTTATGCTTTCCGAGACCAAAGTCGTAACGAGAGCAAGACATATGTACGACCTGACAGGGTTCCAGCGTGACCTCCTCTACGTCGTCGCCGGACTGGACGAGCCACACGGCCTCGCCATCAAGGAAGAACTCGAGGAGTACTACGAGTCTGAGATTCACCACGGCCGACTCTACCCCAACCTCGACACCCTCGTCGACAAGGGCCTCGTCGACAAGGGCCAACTCGACCAGCGAACCAACTACTACACGCTCACCCGCCGCGGCCGCCGCGAAATCGCCGCGCGCCGCGAGTGGGAACAGCAGTACGTCGACCTCGACTAACTGTGGTCTCCTCGCGGACGGCTACCGCCGCCGTCGGCGTGCTCGCGAGTGTGGCCGTCAGCGTCGCCGCGTGGGTCTTCTTCGACGTCGCCGTCTTCTTCCTCGCGGTTCCGCTGATTCCGCTGTTGTTCCGCCGGCGGACCGAGGAATCAGAACCAACCGTCTACGAGTGCCCGGAGTGCGCGTTCAGCACCCGCGACCCCGAGTTCGCGTACTGTCCGCGGGACGGCGCTCGCCTCGAAGAACAGTAACTACGCCTCCTCGCTTTCGTCGGATTCGGAGGCAGCGGTCTGCTCGCCGTCGCTGGCGGTCACGACGTCGCCGCCGAGCGCGGCCGGCGAGATCTCCTCGCCCGCCAGCAGTTCCGGGAGCACGAGCCTCGTGAAGTGGACGACGAACACGAGTACGAGCGGGCCGAGGAACAGCCCGTACCAGCCCCACAGCAGCGGCCCGAAGACGTACGACAGAATCACCAGACCGAGGTGGATGTCCCGCCCGGAGACGTACGGGCGCAACAGCAAGTCGGGAATGAAGTCCACGACGACGGCCGCGACGCCGACGAACGCCGCCACGAACACGTACCCCGTCCCGTGCTGGAACGCGACGAGCGCGAGCCACCCCGCCAGCGGCATCCACACGAGTTTGATGCCGACCACCGGGACGAGGCTCGCGATGCCCGTGATGAGCCCGAACAACACGGGATAGGGGATGGCGATGCCTGCGGGCGAGAGCGCGTCCAGCGCCGTGTACGACACCGCGGCGATGACGCCGGTGGCGAACGCGAAGACGATGTTCCCGAAGAACACCGTCGAGAGGTCGCTGTCGACCGCCCGCGCGTACGCCTCCGCGACGCCGTTGCCGTCCGTGAATCGGCGCTGGAACCAGCCGCCGAGACGGTGGTCGTCGCGGAGCAGGTAGAACGCCACGATGACCACCGCGAACAGGTGGATGAACAGCGTGCCGAGGAAGCCGACGTACTCCAAGGCGTTGCTCGCGGACGCCGTCAGCGCCTCCTGTACGGACGGCTGGTTCAGGAACGCCTGCGGGTCCTGCACGATACCAGAAACGTCGAAGTACGGGTCGAGGAGCGCGCCGACCTGCCCGAGGTCGGCGTTCTGCGCGTCGACGAACTGGTCGAGTTCCTGCAGGCCGACCGCCGTCGTGTACGCGACGACCAGCATCGCGGGGAGCGCGAGCGTCACGAGCGCTACTACGGCGCGAATCGTCGGCCGGGGAATCCACCGTTCGAGGCGGCGGTAGACGGGCCGCGTCGCGTAGTAGACGAACACCCCGAGCACGAACGTCCCGAGGAACGAGTAAACGGTGAACGCGAGCGCGCCGGCGAGTACGGCAGCGACCACCCACCACGCGAGTCGACCACGGTTGACGTCCATCACCTAAGATACTGACACGACCACGCAAAAAGATTCGCCGACGACCGCGTTCGCGCCAGCCCGCAACTTTTTGCCCGCCCGCGGTGAACGCCAGAGAGTGCCCGGAGTCATCGAGTCGCTGGCGAACGCCCCCGTGGACAGCCGCGTGGTCCGCCTCGCGCTGTCCGTCGCGCTCGGCCTGTTCATCGGACTGGAGCGCGAGTGGTCCCAGAAGGCCGCCGGCATCCGCACGTTCGCGCTCGTCAGCGTCCTCGCGACCATCTTCACCCAGGTGGACACGGAGCGGTGCGCGGACGCCGCGGGCGTCTGTCCGCCGTACCTCTCGGGCGTCGGCGCGGTGTTCGTCATCGTCGTCGCGGGCGTGCTGATGGTCTCGGGGATGCGCGACGAGGACGAGGGCCTCCACCTGACGACCGCCGTGAGCCTGATGGTGGCGTACGGCGTCGGCGTGCTCGTCGCCGTCGATGCGGTGCTCCCGGCGACAGTCGTCGCCGTCACGAGTTCCGTCCTGCTGGTGTTCAAGCGCGAACTCCACGGGTTCGCGTGGGGGCTCTCCCGGCAGGAACTGCGCTCGACGTTCGAGTTCGCGATTCTGGCGTTCGTCGTCTATCCGCTGCTGCCAGCCGGCACCGTCGCGGTCGGGTCGGGGCAGTACGCGGTCGAAATCGAGCCGCGCGTCGTCTGGCTGATGGTCGTGTTCGTGGCGGGCATCGGCATCGTGAACTACGTCGTCGTGAAGACGTACGGCGGCCGCGGCATCGCCGTCACGGGCTTCTTCGGCGGGTTGGCGTCCTCGACGGCGGTCGTCGGGACGATGCTCGACCACGTCGGTGAGCGCGCTGAGACGGCGTCGTACGCCGTCGCGGGCGTCTTGTTGGCGAACGCCGCGATGGCGCTCCGGAACCTCCTCATCGTCGTCGTGTTCACGCTCTCGACGGGGGTGCTGGTGGCCGCAACGGTCCCGCTCGTCGTCATCGTCGTCGGCTGCATCGGCGTCGCGGCGGCCACCGCGGACTGGTCGACGCGCGTCGAGATGGACTTGGAGAGCCCGTTCTCGATGCGGAACGCGCTCGCGTTCGGCGCGATGTTCCTCGTCGTCGTGGTCGCCGGCGGGCTCGCACAGACCCAGTTCGGCTCCGCCGGCCTCTACGCGACCGCGATTCTCTCCGGACTCGTGTCGAGCGCCGGCGCGACCACCTCCGCCATCGTGCTCTACCGCACGGGCGCGATTTCGGGGACGGCCGCGACTGTCGCCGTGCTGCTGGCGACCGCCTCCTCCATCGGCGTGAAGGTCGCGCTCACCGCGACCAGCGACAACCGGTCGTTCGCGTACCGCGTCGCGGGGTACAGCACGGCCCTGCTCGTCGCGGGCGGCGTCGCGACCGCTGTCGTCGCGTTCTGACGGCTGGTGAAGCTTGCCCCAACCGTAACGAATGGCTTTTGTCGGCGGCCCGGGCAACCACTACCATGGACAGGGAGACCGCCGAGCCGAGCGTCCGCAGCCTTCCCGGCGAGAAAGCCCAGCAGTGGGTCGACTACCACCACGAGCACGCCGCCCCCAGCACGTACGTCTACGAGTTCGTCTGGGACATCACCGAGGAGGCCATCGGCCCGTTCTGCACGGACGTCGACGGCAACGTCCTCATGGACTTCACGAGCCACGTCGCGGCCGCGCCGTTCGGCTACAACAACCCCAAGATTATGGACCGCTTGGCGGAGTTCGACGTCGTCGACCCCTCCAAGATTGCGGGCCAGGACTTCTACGCGAGCGGCGGCTGGCCACCCGAGGACGCCGACGTGCCGACGTCGACGCAGCTGCTCCACCGGCTCACGGACATCACCGAGGAGTACGGCCTCGACCAGGTCTTCCTCTCGAACACGGGCGCAGAGGCCATCGAGAACGCCATCAAGATCTGTTACGCGAACGGCGGCCACCGCGCGTTCACGTTCGACGGCGCGTTCCACGGCCGCACGCTCGGCGCGCTCTCCCTGAACCGCTCGAAGACCGTCCACCGCCGCGGCTACCCCGAAATCGGCGGCGTCGTCTCCGTGCCGTACTGCTCCTGTGAGGGCGCTTGCGACTGCGGGTGGAAGACAAACGGTCCCGGCGGGAACGCCATCGCGGACAAACTCCACCCCGAGCGCGGCGTCGTCGACCCCGAAGAAGTGGCGTACCTCGTCCTCGAACCCCAGCAGGGCGAGGGCGGCTACCGCGTCCCGAGCGACGAGTTCGCCGACGACATCGCCGAGATTCAGGAGACGTACGACATCCCCGTCATCGCCGACGAGATTCAGTCCGGTCTCGGCCGCACGGGCGAACTCTGGGGCGTCGACCACACCAGCATTGACCCCGACGTCATCACCTCCGCGAAGGGTCTGCGCGTGGGCGCGACCGTCGCCAACGAGGACCTCTTCCCCGACGAGACCGGCCGCCTCTCCTCGACGTGGGGCGCGGGCGACCTGCTCGCGGCCGCGCAGGGCGTCGCCACCATCGACGCCATCACCAGCGACGGCCTCCTCGACAACGTCACCGAGCGCGGCCGGCAGGCCAAGGAGATTCTCGCCGACGACGCGCCCGAGTTCGTCGATGACGTGCGCGGGAACGGCCTGATGCTCGGCGTCGAGTTCGACACCAAGGACCGCCGCGAAGCCGCCGTGAAAGCGTGCCTGGAGCGCGGGCTGCTGTTGCTCGGCTGCGGCCACAAGACGCTGCGGCTGCTCCCGCCGCTGGACGTCACGGAGCGAGAAATCGACCTCGCGGTGGGCGTCTTCCTCGACGCCCTCGACGATTCGAAGGTCACGCGCGCCGGGCCGTCAGGCGGCCACAGCGACGACGTGCAGTAGCTACTCCTCGACGACGATTGCGCCGGTCATCCCCTGCGTTCGGTGCGGGGTGCAGACGTACTCGTAGCGGCCCGGGACCTCGAACGTGAACTCGAAGGAGAACCCGCGCCCCTCGATAGTTTCGTGGCCCGACCAGTCCGCGTCGGCAGGCTGACTCGTCACGGCGACGTTGTGCGTCCCCGACAGCCAGACGAAGCGCACGGTCGTCCCCGTCGAGATACTGAGTTCGGCGGGGGCGAAAACGTAGCTGCCGTCGGGGCCGACTTCCACGACTTCTGTTCCCTCCGGGGCGTCGAGGGCTTCGACCTCGCCGCTGCTGGAGCCACCGCCGAGACAGCCGGCGAGCGTGGCCGTCGCGCCGATGCCTGCGGTCGCGCGCAGTACGTCGCGTCGCGTTCGGTCTCGCATACCGGGCCCTCGGGCTGTCAACAGTATAACTCGGTCGTCTCGTCGCTACGACGGTCGGCGACGACGAGAGCTATCGTGGAACCGAGACGAACGTCTATACGTTTCGGTGCCCTCCCAGTAGAGAGAGCAGTGACGATGCCCGACGACGCACACGACCGCCGGCAATTCGACGTCGACGCTCGCGGCACCCTCGACGCCCTCGCGGCGCCCGTGGTCGCGTTCGACGCGGACGGCCGCCTGCGGTACTACAACGACGCCGCCCTCGACCTCGCGGGCGACGCCGCCGCGCTCGCTGACGCCCACGTCGCCGACGTGTTCGGCGCCGTCACGCTGGCGACCCTCCGCGACGCTGTTGACGGGCCGTCCCTGAACGCGGTGTTTGCCGGTGCTGACAGTCGGACGCCAGTCGAACTCCGCGTGTCGCGGCGGTCCGACGACGACGGCCTCGTGGTCGTCGCACAGGAACGAGCCGGCGACAGTCAGCTAGTGGCGGACCCCGACGGCGTCATCGACCGGATGACGGACGCGTTCTTCGCCGTCGACCGCGACTGGCAGTTCACGTACCTCAACGACGAGGGCAGGTCGATTATCGAGGCCGCGATGGTCGACGCGCCCGAGGACGGCCTCGTCGGCACGTCGATATGGGACGTGATTCCGGCCGCCGTCGACACGGAGTTCTACGACCAGTACCACGAGGCGATGGCGACGCAGGAACCGGTCGCGTTCGAGTCCTACTACGAACCGCTGGACACGTGGCTGTCCGTGCACGCTTACCCCTCCGAGAGCGGCCTGTCCGTCTACTTTCGGGACGTCACCGAACGCCACCAGCAGGAGGACCGCCTCCGCGAGCGCGAGCGCGTCCTCCGAGACGTCCACGACATCACGGCCGACACCGACCTGTCGTTCACCGAGCAAGTGAACGCGCTCCTCGACCTCGGCGCGGACGTCCTCGGCACAGACGCCGGCGGCCTCTCCCACATCCAGGGCGACGTCTACGAGTTCGAAGCGATTCGCGGCGACGTCGACACCCAACCCGGGGACACCGCGGCGCTATCCGCGACGAACTGCGAGCGCACCGCCGCCACCGAGCAGACGCTCGTCATGGCGGATGTCGCCGCCGACGCCCCGGAACTCACGGACAAGGCGGGCTACAGCGAGTGGGGTATCAGCTGTTACCTCGGCGCGCCCGTCTTCGTCGACGGCGACGTCTACGGCACGCTGTGCTTCTACGGCAAGGAACCGCGCCGCGAGCAGTTCTCCGAGTGGGAGGTGACGCTCGTCGACCTGCTCAGTCAGTGGGTCAGCTACGGCCTCACCCGCCGCGAGTCCCGCAAACGCCTCGAAGCCCAGAACGAGCGCTTGGAGCAGTTCGCGTCCATCGTCTCCCACGACCTCAAGAACCCCCTGAGCGTGCTCGACGGCTACCTCGAATTGGCCGCCGAGACCGGCGACCCCGACCACATCACGAAGTGCCAAGAGACCGTCGACCGCATGGCGGACCTCGTCGACGACCTGCTGGCGCTGGCGCGCGCCGGCGACGGCGTCGACGACCTCCAGTCCGAGCACCTCGGCGACCTCGCGCACCGCGCGTGGGAGTCGGTCGCCAGCGGCGACGCCGAACTCACCGTCGACGCCGACGCCACCGTACTCGTCGACGAGACCCGCGCCGTCCAACTGCTCACGAACCTCTTCCAGAACTCTGTGGAACACGGTTCCACGGGCCCTGCCTCGCAGGCCCGGCAGGACGCTGTCGAGCACGGCTCCACGGACGACGAGGTGGGCGTCAGGGTCACCGTCGGCTTACTCGACGACGGTGAGGGCTTCTACGTCGAGGACGACGGCCCGGGAATCCCCGAGGCCGACCGCGAGAACGTCTTCGACGCGGGCTACTCCACGAACCCGGACGGCACCGGGTTCGGCCTCCACATCGTCGCGGAAGTCGCGACCGCCCACGGCTGGGGTCTCAACGTTACCGACAGCGAGACGGGCGGCGCGCGCTTCGAAGTCAGTCGCGTCCAGTTCGACTGAACGCGGCGCTCAGAACTGGTAGCGCCGGTCGTCGTCGTCGGGCTGCTGGACCGCCGCGCCGCCGGTCATCTCGTCGAACGTCATCCCGGAGAGGTACTCGTCGTAGGTCACGTCGTACGTCGAGCGCAGGTGGAAGTCCAGTCGGCCGGACTCGGTCGTCGACTGGAACAGCAGGTGAATCGCGCGCCGCAGCAGTTCGTCGGTGTCGGCGTCCAGCGCGGCGCCCAGCATCGCCAGTTCTTGACGGCTCTCGCGGTCGAGGAACGCGTAGTCGTCGAGGTCGTCGTACGCCAGTTCCACGTCGGTTTCGAGGTCGTCGAGACTCATACGCGGGACGTGTGCTGGCGCCGGCATACGCCTTTTCGTTGCTCGTGGCGCCCGTCTCAGGCGGCGACGCTCCCGCGTGCGGCCTGCGTGGTGGCGGCGTCGGGCACCGAGATGTTCACCGGTTCGCCGTACGCCGAGAACGTCATGGTGGCGTTCGCGTCCGTGGTCTGGTCGTTGATGGACATCTCGAGGTCCATCTCGACCTGCCGCAGTCGGTGGGTGTCGTTGGCGACGTACATCCGGTAGGTCGCGGACTCGATGCCGACCTCGTCGAGGCCTTGCCCCTGTTGGGCAATGACGGACTTCACGTCGGACGGCTTGGGGTCCACGCGCAGCACCGTCGTCGCCACGCCGTCGACAGTCGCGGACCCCGCGACGGTGACGGACCCCGATTCGAGGAGCGCGCGCTGCCGGTCGATGCCGGTGCTCTCGTTCCACGGCTCCCGGTCCGAGAAGTCGCGAGTCTGCCAGACGCCGCCGACGTTCACGTACGCGGTCGTTCCATCGATGTACGTCGTCGTCTGTCGGCCGAGAGCCGACGCGTTCACGCGCGCCTGCTCGGCTTCGTGGTCGAAGACGCCGCGCTGCGTCATCGACAGTGTCTGTCCGTTCGCGGAGATGTTCATCCGCATCTCCATGCGGTACGTGTCGACGTCGGCCATCGCATCAACCACGTCGCTCTGTATCTGTGGCGTGTCCGCCGTGTCGTCGCTGGAGAGGCCCGTACAGCCCGCAGTGACGAGCAACGCGGCGACACAGACCGAGAGGAGGACTCTTCGTCGCATCGAGCGCGACTTCCCGTCGCCGTAACTTAATCGCCGCGGGCGTTCTCCCCACTTGCAACTCGCGGGCCGCGACCGCGAACCAGCACCCCTAAGCGCGCGACCGAACAACCCGTGGCCATGACTGAGGGGGACGGGGAGTACGCGCTCCCCAGCGACGTGGACGCCGTCCGCGACGCGCTCGTGTCGTGGTACGAGGACGGCCACCGGGACTTCCCGTGGCGGCGCACCGACGACCCGTACGCCATCCTCGTCTCCGAGGTGATGAGCCAGCAGACCCAACTCTCCCGCGTCGAGGACGCCTACCACGCGTTCCTCGAACGCTGGCCGACGACCGCGGAGTTGGCGGCCGCCGACCGCGCGGACGTCGTCGGATTCTGGTCGGCGAACAGCCTCGGCTACAACAACCGCGCGAAGTACCTCCACGAGGCCGCCCAGCAGGTCGAAGAGGGAGAGGTCGGTCCGGCAGACCGACCTCCCGGAGACGGCGAAGCCGTCGAAGGCGGCGAGTTCCCCGAGACGCCCGACGAACTCTCGGAGCTGATGGGCGTCGGCCCGTACACCGCCAACGCGGTCGCGTCGTTCGCGTTCGACAACGGCGACGCCGTCGTGGACACGAACGTCAAGCGCGTGCTCTACCGCGCGTTCGACGTGCCGGACGACGACGCGGCGTTCGAGGACGCGGCAAACGAACTCATGCCCGCCGGCGAGTCCGAAGTCTGGAACAACGCCATCATGGAGTTAGGCGGCGTCGCCTGCGGCAAATCCCCGAACTGCGACGAGGGCGGCTGTCCGTGGCGCGAGTGGTGTGCGGCGTACGCTTCCGGGGACTTCTCCGCGCCCGACGTTCCCGAGCAGTCCACGTTCGAGGGGAGTCGCCGGCAGAAGCGCGGGCGCGCGGTCGGCGCGCTCCGCGAGCACGGCGAACTCGAACTCGACGAACTCGGCCCGCGAGTGCGCGTCGACTACGGCGGCGACACCGGCCGCGAGTGGCTCCGGGAGTTGCTCGGTGACCTCGCCGACGACGGTCTCGTCGAACTCGAAGACCGCGGCGAAAAGACGGTCGCTCGCCTCGCGACGTAGCTACGCTTCCTCGTCCTCTCTGACCGTCAACACGGGGACGTCGGCGGTGCGGACGACGCGCTCCGTGACGCTCCCGAGGAGCGCGCGGTCGAGGCCGCGGCGACCGTGCGTCCCCATCACGACCACGTCGATGTCCTCGTCGGTGACGTACTGGAGGATAGTCTCGTAGGCACCGCCCTTCATCACGACGCCGACGGCTTCGACGTTCTGGTCGGTTGCCTGCTCGACGACGTCGTCGACGACCGCCTGTCCCTCCTCTGTGAGCGGGTCGACCACGTCGTCCTCGAACGTAACGGTGCTGTACTCGGTCGTGTCCGCGACGTAGAGGACGTGGAGGTGGGCGCCGTAGCGGTCCGCGAGTTCGATTGCGTGCGGGACTGCTGCGTCCGCGGCGCCGCTCCCGTCGGTGGGTAACAAGATGTTGTCGTACATACGCCGCGAGAGGCGGGCCGGCACAAAATAGGTGCGGGTGGATTTCGGGCTGGTAGGAACCGCCGCGCCGCCGAAGATGAGCAAGCGTTTTGCCCCGCGACCACCCCCGTTGTGACCATGCACGCGATCACGAACTCCGGGTGGGTGGAAGTCATCACCGGGAGTATGTTCTCCGGGAAGACGGAGGAGCTACTGCGGCGGCTGCGGCGCGCGGAAATCGCGGGCCAGTCGGTCGCGGCGTTCACGCCCGCCATCGACGACCGCTACGGCGAGTCGACGCTGGGCTCGCACGCCGGCCGCACGTGGGACGCGAGGGTCGTCGACACCACCGCGGAGGGCGTCTCGAAGATTCCCGGCTACCTGAACGGCGAGGAGGTCGTCGCCGTCGACGAGGCGAACTTCTTCCCGAACGAACTCGTCGACGTCTGTCAGGAGCTCGCCAGCGACGGCCGCCGCGTCGTCGTCTCCGGCACCGACCAGACGTTCCGCGGGGAGCCCTTCGAGCCGATTCCCCAGTTGATGGCCGTCGCGGAGTATGTCGAGAAGTTCCAAGCCATCTGCACGCAGTGCGGGGAGCCGGCGACCCGGAACCAGCGCCTCATCGAGGGCGAACCCGCCCACTACGACGACCCGACCATCATGGTCGGCGCGGAGGAGTCCTACGAGGCACGGTGCCGGAACTGCCACGTCGTCAAGCGAAACTGAAATGACCACGTGGGTCGAGCCGGAGGGCGGCCGCGAGCGCGGGCCAGTGGGCCTCGCGAAGGCGTTCACGCAGGTACTTCTGAACCCGACGACGTTCTTCGACGAAGCGGTCTCCCCCGGTGACCAAGCGCCCGGACTGGTGTTCGCGATGGCCGTCGTCCTCGTCTCGCAGGGCACACGGCTCGCGCTCGACCCCGGGCGCGCGCTAGACTTCCCGGCGCCGTCCTGGCTCGCCGCCCTCCTCACGCTCGCACTTGCTGTCCTCCTCGTCGCGCCCGCCGCCCTCCACGCGCTGTCGGCCGTCGAGACGCTCGCGCTCGCCGCCGTCGTCCCCGACCGCGGCGGCGTCAGCGAGACTGTGCAAGTGCTCGCGTACGCGAGCGCACCGTGCGCGCTTGTCGGCGTCGGGATTCCCGCAGTCACGTTCGTCTGCGGACTGTGGGCGTCCGCGTTACTCGTTCTCGGCACTCACATTGTCCACGACACCTCGCTCCCGCGAGCGCTCCTCGCCGTGCTCGTTCCGGGAGCGCTCGCGTACGGGTCCGGGTTCGGCTGGTTCGGTGCCACCGTCGCGCTGTTCCCTCCGGCCGCCGACTACATGCCGTGGGTCGGGCGGGCCGCCGCAGTGCTCGGTGTTTAGTGCGTCGCCCGCGAATCCACTCGCGTGCTCAACATCAACCTCTCGGATTTCATGGTGGAACTGAACGACGGCGCCATCAAGAACGTCGGCCCGTCGAACAAGACCGCCGAGGCGAAACTGTTCGACGTCGACTCCGCGCAGGCCCGCGAGTTCGGTGACAAGCGAGTGAAACTCGTCTTCGAGGACGACGACGGCAACGAGGTGCAGGTCGCGCTGTTCCCCGAGGACGTCCGCGACATCGCCGACGACGTAGCGGCGCTCGAAGCCGACAGCCCCGTTTTCGAGTGACGCCGGCGAGCCCTCACAGCGCCCGGAACACGGGCGGCTTTCGATAATCGTTTACGGCAGCACCCGCTTTCTCGATGCAAATGGGTACCTGTATCATCTGCGGCTCCTCCACGGACGGCCGCGTCTGTAAGACCCACGAGGAGGACGTCGCCTTCGAGTTCCGCGGCACTTCTCCCGACGAACTGACACCCGGTCGCTACTACACGGGCACCATCGACGGCTTCGCCGACTTCGGCGTGTTCGTCGACATCGGTGACTCCGTCACTGGTCTGCTCCACCGCAGCGAAGTCCCCGGCCGCCTCGAATCGCTGGGCTGGGACGCCGGCGACAAAGTGTACGTCCAAGTCACGGACGTCCACGACAACGAGAACGTCGACCTCGGCTGGTCGATTCGGCAGGGCGACCGCGACTTCCGCGGCCACCTCGTCGACGATCCGAGCGCGGAGACGAACGCCGAACTCCCCGACGAAGAGCCGGACGAGACCAGCACCGCCGACGGCGGTACCCCGGTCTCCGAGACCACCGAGTTCGACGCCGAACCCGACGAGTCGGCGTCCGAACCGGAACCGGAGCCCGAACCAGCCGACGAACCCGAGACGACCACCGACGAGGACGCGACCTCCGGAGACGAGGCAGTGACCGCCGAGGAGACGACCGACGAGGAGTCCGCTGCGGAGTCCACCGAGGAGTCGGCTGAAGCGTCCGACGAGGACAGCGACCCCGAGCGCGTGCCGATTGCCGACCTCGAAGACCACGTCGACGAACACGTCACGGTCGAGGGCGAAATCGCGAACGCGCGACAGACCAGCGGCCCGACCGTCTTCGAAGTCGCCGACGAAACCGGCGCCATCGACTGCGCCGCGTTCGTCGAAGCCGGCGTCCGCGCGTACCCCGAGGCCGAAGCGGGCGACGTCGTCCGCATCGTCGGCGAAGTCGAGCGCCGCCGCGGCGAACTCCAAGTCGAGACCGAGGAACTCTCCGAACTCGACGGCGCCGACGCGCAGGCCGTCGAAGCACGCATGGAGGACGCGCTCACCGAGCGCGCCGCTCCCGAGACGACTGACCTGCTCGCCGCCGACGCCGCCGTCGAAGCTATCACCGACGACCTCGTCGACGCTGCGACGGCCATCCGCCGTGCAGTCGTCGAATCCCGACCGGTCATCCTCCGCCACACGGCGACCGTCGAAGGCTACGTCGCCGGCACCGCAATCGAGCGCGCGCTCCTCCCGCTCATCCGCGACGAGCACGCCCGCGAGGACGCCGAGTACCACTACGTCGACCGGCGCCCGCTCGACGACGCGTTCTACACCATCGACGACGCAACCGGTGACGTCACTTCGATGCTCGAAGCCGCCGAGCGCCACGACGAGAAACACCCGTTGTTCGTGCTCGTCGGCGCCGGCTCCACCGGCGAATCCACGGACGCCATCGACCTGCTGGACATCTACGACGCGGACGTGGTCGCCATCGACGGCGGCTACACCGACGACGCCGCGGGCGCAGATGTCCTCGTCAGCCCCACTGAAGCCGGCGAAGCACCTGTGAACACGGGCGCGCTCGGCTCGCAGCTCGCCGCGTTCGTCAACGACGACGTCCGCGAGGACCTCTACCACCTGCCCGCCGTGGCGTACTGGGCCGACACGCCCGACGCCTACGCGGACCTCGCCGCCCAGACCCACTACAGCCCGAACACGCTCGCCGAACTCCGGGACGCCATCGCGCTGGAAGCGTTCTACCAGTCCTACGAGGACAAGCGCGAACTCATCTCTGACCTGCTCTGGGGGAGGCCGACGACTCGCTCATCGAGCACGTCTCCGAGCAGTTCCGCGAGCGCCTCGAGACCGAAGTCGCGACTGCCGAACCCCACCTCGACGTGCGAGGGCAGGACGGCGTCGCCTTCGAGACGCTGGACGTGGACGCGTACACCCACGAGTACGACTTCCCACCGGTCGACCTGCTGCTGGACGCGCTCTACCGGCGCCGCGACCGCGCCGACGTGCTCGTCGGCGTGAGCGGCGACGAGATTCGCGTCCGTAGCGGCGACACGGTGGACGTGCGCGCCGTCGGCGAGACGGTCGCCGACGAACTCCCCGAGGCCGGTGTCGAACCGCGCGGCGCACGCGACGGCCGCATCGAGTTCCTCTCCGGCGAGAAGGACGCGGTCGTCGACGCGGTCGTCGACGCCATCACCGACCAGCTCGCCTAACTGCGGTCCGCAACGACACGCTTTTTCGCCCGCGGAGGCTTCTACGGAGTAATGAGCGCGGACGCCGACCCCGCATTCGAGGCCGCTTGCGAGGAGCTCGTCGAACGAATCCTCGACGGGGACGTCGGCAGAGACGACGTCGAGAGCGCGAAACTAGAGGTGTGCTCGGAGCACTCCGCACCGAAGGTGCCCAAGCACTCCGAGCTACTGGACTTCGCGCCCGACGACCGTCGCGACGACCTCGAAGACGTCCTCCAGCGCAAGCCCGTGCGGACCGCGTCCGGCGTCACGCCGGTCGCCATCATGACGAGCCCGCACATGTGCCCGCACGGCAAGTGCCTCTACTGCCCGGGCGGGCCCGCCAGCGAGTTCTCGTCGAGTCAGTCGTACACGGGCCACGAGCCGGCGGCCGCCCGCGGCGTCCAGAACGACTACGACCCCTACGGGCAGGTGACGCTGCGGCTCCACCAGCTCCGGGAAATCGGACACCCGGTCGACAAGGTGGAACTCATCTTGATGGGCGGGACGATGACCGCGCGCAGCCACGACTACCAGGAGTGGTTCGTGAAGCGCGCGCTCGAAGCGCTGAACGACTTCGACCCCGAGCAGGAACCCAACCCCTCGGAGTCCGAATCGTTCGCCCAAGACCCCGAGGAGTACGACTTCCGCTATCTGGAAGACGTCATCGCGGACAACGAGTTCGGCGACATCCGGAACATCGGGACGACGTTCGAGACGAAGCCCGACTGGTGTGACCCCGAGCAGGTCGACCGAATGCTCGACCTCGGCGGCACCAAAGTCGAGGTGGGCGTGCAGACGACCTACGAGCGCATCAACCGCGAGATGCACCGCGGGCACGGCGTGCAGGCGTCGGTCGACGCGAACCGCCGGCTGCGCGACGCCGCGTTCAAGGTCGGCTTCCACATGATGCCGGGCCAGCCGGGCATGAGCAAGGAAATGTGCTTGGAGGATTTCCGGCGACTGTTCGAGGACGAGAAGTGGAAGCCGGACTACCTCAAAATCTACCCGACGCTGGTCGTCCGCGACACCGTTACGTACGACATGTGGCGCAACGAGGAGTTCCAGCCGCTGCAGAACGAGGAGGCCGCCGAGCTGGTCGCGGAGGTCATGGACATGATTCCGCGGTACACGCGCCTCCAGCGCGTCCAGCGGGACATTCCCGCTGACCACATCGACGCCGGCGTCTGGAAGTCGAATCTCCGCCAGCTCGCGTGGGAGAAGATGGACGAGCACGGCTACACCTGCGAGTGCATCCGCTGCCGGGAGGCCGGGATGAACGACGAGGAGCCGGAGAACGTCGAACTCGACGTGATGACCTACGACGTCGCGGGCGGCACGGAGCACTTCATCAGCTTCGAGGACTTCGAGAAGGACCTCCTCGTCGGGTTCGCGCGCCTTCGCTTCCCGAACGACACCGTGCGGGACGAACTGGAGGACGCGGCGCTGCTGCGCGAACTCCACGTCTACGGCGGCGAGGTCGGGGTCGGGGAGTCGCCACGCGACTCCGAACCAGCGAGCGGCGGCACGCCGCGAGCAGGCGACGACACTGCGGACGGCCAACACCAGCATCAGGGCTACGGCCAGCGCCTGATGACGCGCGCCGAGGAGATGGCCGCCGACGCCGGCTTCGAGAAGCTCAGCGTCATCTCCGGAATCGGCGCGCGCCAGTACTACAAGCAGAAGCTCGGCTACCGACAGGACGGTCCCTACGTCAGCAAGCGACTGTAGGCGGATTGGGGGCTTACAGGCGGCTGCGTCTCGCGGGGCGGTCGCCGCACTCAGCGTACCGATTGCTCGGCTCGGAGCGCCCCGCGGCGGGATTCAGGTCACGCAGCGGGTTGGTCGCGCTCTCGTACTTGAACGTTCGCGACGGCGAGCGCAATTTGAAACAGGACAAGCGTCCGCGAGCGAGTGGTTCGAAGAACCCGAGCGACGCGGTTCACTCGCGGCTTCGCCGCGAGGCCGACGAGCGAACGGAGCGCTAGCGAAGTGAGCGAGGAGTGCTTTTGGTGTCGGTTTTGCCGAGGGCGCGCGAAGCGCGCCCGCAGCGCAAAAGCGCCCTCAGAGGAGCCCACCAGTGGTGGCGCCGTCGGCGACGGAGTGGGGGACAGTCAGCGGAGTGACGCTGATTTCGTTGTCGACGCAGGCGTGGCGGTCGGTGCCGGCGGGGTCGGGGATGTTGCGGTCGAAGAATTCGTGCCAGAAGCGGTCTTCGACGTCGATGCCGGTTTCGGTGAACTCCGCTTGGAGTTCGTACTCTTCGGTCGGGCGGGTGATGCGTTTGACGGGGTTGTCGGCGTACTCGGTGGCGGGCGCGTTCACGGAGAGGTAGTCGGCGGTCGGGAGGACGTCGCCGGCGACGAAGTCGGGGAGGATGTCGGCGACGGTGTCGGCGGCGGTGTGGAACTGGTCGTACGTGGGGTCCCACTCGCCGGCGGGGTCTAGCTCCCAGTCGTACATGGAGACGGCGACGGCGGGGAGGCCGAGGAAGGAGGCTTCCATGGCGGCGCCGACGGTGCCGGAGCGCGCGAGGATGTGCGCGCCGAGGTTCGGGCCGTCGTTGCAGCCGGAGACGACGACGTCGGGAGTGAAGTCGAGGGCGGCGACGGCGACGGCGACGCAGTCGGCGGGGGTGCCGTGGACGGCGTAGCCGTCTTCGCGGTCGTCGTAGTCGAGCGTCTCGAACGTCCGGGTCTGGCCGGTGCCGGACTGTTCGGCGGCGGGCGCGACGACGGTGACGTCGTGGTCGTCGGCGAGGCGGTCGCGGAGCGCGCGGATGCCGGGGGCGTCGATGCCGTCGTCGTTGGTGAGGAGCACGGACAGCGACTCGGTCATTGCGCGTCGCTACTCGCTCGCCGGGTGTATCCGTTCCGGTCTGGTGGACGGCGGGCCAGCGACGGGACCTCGAGTTTAAGCGGGCGGCCCGCGACTGCTCGCGTATGTTGGAGTCGTGGTTCCTCGCTGTCGCTGGCAGCGACCCGGTGATGCAGGCGCTGGTCGCGGGCATTGTTATCGCGGGGTTGAATCTCCTCGGGGCGCTGCTCGTGGTGGTCTGGCGGGACCCCTCCCAGCGGTCGCTGGACGGCGCGTTGGGGTTCGCGGCGGGCGTGATGCTCGCGGCGAGTTTCACGAGCCTCATTCTGCCGGGCATCGAACTCGGCGGGCGGAACGGCCTGCTGGAGGTTATCGCCGGCATCGCGCTAGGGGTGTTGTTATTGGATCGCGCGGACCGCTGGGTGCCACACGTTCACGTGCTCGTCACGGGCCGCAAGCGTAGCGACCAGACGATTTCGGAGGCGGAACTGGCGCCGCTGCTGTTGTTCATCGTCGCCATCACCATCCACAACATGCCCGAGGGACTGGCGGTCGGCGTCGGGTTCGGCAGCGGGAACGTCGCGGAGGGGTTGTCGCTGATGCTCGCCATCGGCATCCAGAACATCCCGGAAGGGCTGGCCGTCTCGGTGGCGGCGGTGAACGCGGGCTTCGACCGCACGACGTACGCCGCGCTCACGGGAATCCGGGCGGGGCTGGTGGAGATTCCGCTGGTCTTACTCGGCGCGTGGGCGGTCACCGTCTCCAGCGCGGTTCTGCCGTACGCGATGGGGTTCGCGGCGGGCGGGATGCTGTTCGTCATCAGCGACGAAATCGTCCCGGAGACGCACTCTCGGGGGAACGAGCGCATCGCGACGCTGGGCCTGATGCTCGGCGTCGTCGTGATGCTGTATTTGGACGTGAGTCTCGCGTAGCCGGCTGGCTTTGGCTCGTTCGGGCACGCGGTTCACGGCTCCTTCCAGTCGCCGTTCACTCAACCGTGCCCTCGCTCCACTCGGGCACACGGCTCGCGGGTCGCTACGCTTTCCGCTCGCACCTAGTTGTCCGGCTTCGCCGCGCCACCCAGACCGTAAGGCAGAGGGATTCCCCCCGTCAAAACGGTGAGCATGGACCAGAAGCGGGAGCTGACGAGCGTCGACCTCGTCGCCCTCACTGCGGAACTCAACGGCTATCAGGGGGCGAAAGTCGACAAGGCCTACCTCTACGGTGACGACCTTCTGCGGCTGAAGATGCGGGACTTCGACCGCGGGCGCGTGGAACTCCTCATCGAGGTCGGGGACACGAAGCGCGCGCACGCCGCGGCGCCCGAGCACGTCCCGGACGCGCCGGGGCGCCCGCCGAACTTCGCGAAGATGCTGCGGAACCGGCTGTCGGGCGCGGACTTCCACGAGGTTCGCCAGCACGGCTTCGACCGGATTCTGGAGTTCGAGTTCCGCCGCGAGGACCAGGACACGACCATCGTCGCGGAGCTGTTCGGTGACGGCAACATCGCGGTCGTCGACCAGAACGGCGAGGTCGTGGACTCGCTGGACACCGTCCGCCTGCAGTCGCGGACGGTCGCGCCGGGCTCGCAGTACGGCTTCCCGAGCGCGCGTGTCAACCCGCTCGAACTGGACTACGAGGGATTCGTCGCGAAGATGCGCGAGTCGGACACGGACCTCGTGCGGACGCTCGCGACCCAGTTGAACTTCGGCGGGCTGTACGGCGAGGAACTCTGCACGCGGGCGGGCGTCGAGAAGACCAAGGACATCGACGACGCGGACGAGGAGGAGTTCCGCGCGCTCTACGACGCCAGCGAGCGCTTGCTCGACGCGATTCGGTCCGGGGACCTCGAACCCCGCGTCTACTTCGAACCGGGGGACGGCGAGGACGAGGACGGGAAGGCGGCTCGCGGCCAGCGCGTGGACGTGACACCGCTGGCGCTCGAAGAGCGCACCGACCTGCCCGCCGAGGCGTACGACCGGTTCAACGACGCCTTGGACGACTACTTCACGAACCTCGACACGACCGAGGAAGAAGAGAGCGGGGAGGCGGTCTCGAAGCCGGACTTCGAGCAGGAGATTCAGAAGCACCAGCACATCATCAAACAGCAGGAGCAGGCCATCGAGGACTTCGCCGAGCAGGCCGATGCCGAGCGCGAGAAGGCCGAACTGCTGTACGCGAACTACGACCTCGTCGACGACATTCTCTCGACGGTGCAGGACGCACGGGACGCGGGCCACGGCTGGCAGGAAATCGCGCAGACGTTCGAGGACGCCGCCGGCGACGTTCCGGGTGCGGATTCGTTCGCGGGCATCAACGAGTCCGAGGGAACCGTACGCATCCGGTTGGACGACCACACCATCGAGGTCGACCCGGCGTGGGGCGTCGAGAAGAACGCCGACGAGCACTACAAGGAGGCCAAGCGAATCGAGGGGAAGCAGGAGGGCGCCCGCGCGGCAATCGAGAACACGCGCGAGGACCTCGAAGCCGCCAAACAGCGCCGCGAGGAGTGGGACGCCGAACCCGACGAACCCGACGAGGACGAGGCGGACCGCGAAATCGACTGGCTCTCGCGGTCGTCGATTCCGATTCGCAAGCAGGAGCAGTGGTACGAGCGGTTCCGCTGGTTCCGCACGTCGGACGGCTTCCTCGTCATCGGCGGCCGGAACGCCGACCAGAACGAGGAACTCGTGAAGAAGTACATGGACCGCTACGACCGCTTCTTCCACGCGCAGGCCCACGGCGGCCCGGTCACGGTGTTGAAGACGTCCGCGCCGAGCGAACCCTCCAACGACATCGAGGTGCCCGAGTCGAGCAAGCGACAGGCCGCCCAGTTCGCGGTGTGTTGTTCCTCGGTCTGGAAGGACGGCCGCGGCTCCGGTGACGCCTACATGGTGACGCCCGACCAAGTGTCGAAGACGCCCGAGAGCGGCGAGTACCTCGAAAAAGGCGGGTTCGCGATTCGCGGTGACCGCACGTACTTCCGGGACCTGCCCGCGGAGTGGGCGGTCGGCATCAGTTGCGAACCGCACACGCGCGTGCTCGGCGGCCCCATCGACGCCATCGCGGACGATGTCGAGGCAACCATCGAACTAGAGCCGGGGAGGTACGCGCAGGGCGACGCCGCCAAGCGCATCTACCGGGAGTTCCGCGAGCGCTTCGCCGACGAGTCGTTCGTCCGGAAGGTCGCCAGCCCGGACGAGATTCAGAAGTACATGCCGCCGGGCGGCAGCCGCATCCGGGACTGATGCGGGACGCGCTGGCGTACCCGCTGGCGGGTGACGCCGAGGACCGCTTCCTCGGCGGGTGGATTCTCCACTTGCTGCACGCGCTCGTCCTGCCGGCGCTCCCGCTGGTCGTCGTTGTCGGCCACCTCGCGGGCGTGACGCGGGCGGCGGCGACGGGCGCGGAACCGCCGTTGTTCCGCGGGTGGCGGACGCTTGCCGCTGACACCGGCCGTACGCTCGTCGTGCTCGCCGCGTACGGGGTTCCGTCGGCGGCGACGCTGTACCTCGGGGCGCTCGTGTTGCCGTCGGAGACGAACGTCTCCGCGGTGCCGATTGCACTGCTGGCCGGCGGCCTGCTCGGCATCCTGTTGCCGCTGGCGTACTCGGCGCCGGCGAGCGTGGCGCACGCTGCTGTCTCGCGGTCGCTACGCGCGGGATTCGACCCGAGCGCCGTCGGGCCCACGCTCCGTGACGCCCGGTACTTCACGCGGTGGGCGGGCGGCGTCGCGGCGCTCGCGGTCGGCGTCGGGTTCGCGGCGTGGCTGGGCGAGTACCTCGTCGGCTACCTGCTGGCGTTCTACTGCGAGGTGTTGGCGGCCGCGTGCTTCGGCTGGGGCGCGGCGACGACGACGAGCGCGTAGGCGGCCCGAGAGTAGCAGGACACTTGGGCG
The DNA here is from genome assembly GCF_001485535.1 of Halobacterium sp. CBA1132. Classification (NCBI taxonomy): domain Archaea; kingdom Methanobacteriati; phylum Methanobacteriota; class Halobacteria; order Halobacteriales; family Halobacteriaceae; genus Halobacterium; species Halobacterium sp. CBA1132. Next base: position 1,524,188 of record NZ_BCMZ01000001.1, on the reverse strand, counting down.
TCCCACGCCTCGGACCGGGTATGCAACTGAAGGAGCGCCGGCAGGTCGAGGGCGGCGGCGAGCGCATCACGCTCGTCCCCGAGAGCCTCGACGACCTCTGGCACCTCGCGTACGTCCTCGAACCCGGGGACCTCGTGGCGGGCGACACCCACCGCCGCATCCAGCGCAACGACGACCAGATGCGGGACACGGGCGGGGAGCGCGAGCACATGCACGTCACCATCGACGTCGAGGACGTGGAGTTCCACAAGTTCTCGAACCGCCTGCGAGTCGCTGGCACCATTTCGGACTGCTCGCGGGAGGACCAGCTCGGCCTCCACCACACGCTGAACGTTGAGGAGCGCGAGGAAATCGAGGTCGAGAAACACTGGAAGCCCGACCAACTGGAGCGGCTGAACGAGGCCGTCGAAGCCACGGACCAGCCCGACGTGGCAATCGCCACCGTCGAGGAGGGCGAAGCCTACATCCACGTCGTCCAGCAGTACGGCATCGACGAGTACGGCTCGTTCACGGGGACCACGGGGAAAGGCGAGTACGCTCGCTCCCGCGAGGAACTGTTCGAGGATGTCGCGAGCGCGCTCTCGCACCTCGACGCTGACGCCATCATCCTCGCCGGCCCGGGGTTCACGAAGCAGGACGCGCTCGACTACATCCAAGAGGAGTACCGGAGTCTCGCGGACAAGATTACGACCGTGGACACGAGCGCGGTGGGCGGCCGCGGCGTCCACGAGGTACTCAAGCGCGGCGCCGTCGAGGACGTCCAAGAGGAGACGCGCATCGCCGAGGAGTCCGAACTCATCGACGAACTCACCGACCAGATTGCGACCGACGGGAAGGCCGCCTACGGCATCGAGCAGGTCGAGAAGGCCGTCGACTTCGGCGCCGTCGAGACGCTGCTGATTCTGGACGAGCGCCTGCGCAAGGAGCGCGCAGGCGAGGGCGACTGGGACGTCGACGTCAACGACCTCGTCACGCAGGTCGAACAGCAGGGCGGCGACGTCACCGTGTTCAGCCACGAGTTCGCGCCCGGCGAACAGCTCCGGAACCTCGGCGGCGTCGCGGCCGTCCTGCGCTACCGGATGGAGTAGGCCGGCTCTCAGTTCTTGGGATTGCGGCCAACGTATAAGTGACCGAGCCGGGAACGCCACCGCGATGGCTACTGATAAATCCCCTCGCGTAACCGAAGACGTTCGCGGCGGGGTTGACGGGGACGCGCTCGCGGACCGCATCGGACTGGACGACGAGGAAATCGCGTGGCGAAAGGAGTTCACGGACATCGACGACGCGGACGAGGCGGCGCTGGCGGGCGAGTCCGAGTTGTTCGAGTCGGTCGCCGAGGACCTCGTGGCGGACTTCTACGACCACCTCCGGGAGTTCGACCGCACGCTCGACATCTTCGGGCGCTCGACGAAGACCGTCGACCAGCTCAAGCGCACGCAGACACAGTACCTGCTCGGACTCGGTCGTGGCGAGTACGACCGGGAGTACGTCGAGCAGCGCGCCCGCATCGGGAAGATTCACGACCTCCTCGACCTCGGGCCGGAAGTGTACCTCGGCGCGTACACGCGCTACTACGAGGGGCTGCTGGACGCGCTCGTCGAGGACATGACTGCGGACCGCGGCGACGACGCCACCGAAGCCGTCGAGGACCTCGTCGAGCGGTTCCTGCCGATGCTGAAACTGTTGACGTTCGACCAGCAGGTGGCGATGGACACGTACATCGACTCGTACGCCCAGCGCCTCCAGTCTGAGGTCGAGCGCCGCACCGAGCTCGCGAACGCGGTCGCGGAGGACGTCGAAGAGCCGCTGGCTGAGCTGGCCGACGCCTCGCGGGACGTCGCCGAGCGCGCCGACGAGATGCAGGCGTTCACCGACGAGCAGGTCGACCGCACGGAGAGCGTCGCTCGCGAGGTGTCGAGCGTCTCCGCGAGCATCGAGGAGGTGGCGGCGACCGCGGCGGATGTCCGCGAGACCAGCGAGGACGCCGCGGCGTTGGCGGGTCGCGGCGAGCAGGCGGCCGACGACGCGCTCGACGTGATGGCCGACATCGAAGCCGCCAGCGACGGCGTCGCCGACGACGTCGACAAGCTCCGGGAGCGCGCCGGCGACGTCGAAGAAGTCACGGCGGTCATCGACGACATCGCCGAGCAGACGAACCTGCTCGCGCTGAACGCCTCAATCGAGGCCGCGCGCGCCGACGAGGCCGGTGAGGGCTTCGCGGTCGTCGCCGATGAGGTGAAGGCGCTGGCCGAGGAGTCCCGCGAGCAGTCCACGCGCGTCGAGGAACTGGTCGGGGACATGCAGTCGGACACGGAGGCGGCGGTCGAACGCCTCGACGAGATGAACCGCCAGATCGAGGACGGTGTCGGGCGCGTGGAGGAGGCCATGGAGACGCTGCGCGAGATCACGGACGCGGTCGAGGCGGCCGCCAGCGGCGTCCAAGAGGTCTCGGAGGCGACCGACGAGCAGGCGACCAGCGTCGAGGAGGTCGCGGAGATGGTCGACGACGTCGACGACCGCACGGCGGAGGTCGCGGCGGCGCTCGACGACATCGCGGCCGCGACCGAGCGCCAGCGCCAGACCGTCGACGACGTCCGGGAGTCAGTGTCGCGGCTGACCTGAGGAGGGCAACGGCTTTCTCGGTGGCGCCGCGAGTGGGCGGCGTGGCGGACTTGACGCTGCTCGGTATCGGGCTGGTGTTGGTGGCGCTGGCGGCAGCGGGCCTGCTCGCGCGCCGGGTCGGGCAGTCGGTCATCCCCGCATATCTCGTGGTCGGGATGCTCGTCGGGCCGCACGCGCCCACCGTGTTCGGATACCGGCCGACGCTCGTCGCCGACCCGGAGACGGTCGCGCTGCTGGCGGACCTCGGCGTCGTGTTGCTGTTGTTCTTCGTCGGCCTCGAACTGAGCCTGGACGCGCTCTTCGAGAAGGGCGATCAGGTGCTGGCGGGCGGCGCCATCGACGTGGGCGTGAGCCTCCCGCTGGGGTTCGCGGTCGGCCTGCTGTTGGGGTTCGATTGGGTGGCGTCGCTCGTGCTCGCGGGCGTGCTGTTCAACTCCTCGACGGTCATCGTCGCGAAGCTCCTGCTGGAGTTGGACTGGATTGCCAACCCCGAGAGCGAGGCGATTCTGTCCGTCGTCGTCGTCGAGGACGTGGCGACCGCGGGCTACCTCGCGGTACTGTCGGCGGTCCTGCTCGGCGCCACCGACGTCGGCGCGCTCGCGGTCGACGTCGCCGTCGTGGTCGCGCTCGTCGCGGCTGGCGCGGTGGTCGCGCTCCGCGGGACGAAGGTCGTCGAGCGCCTCCTCGACGTCGAATCCGGGGAGCTGTTCGTGTTGCTCGCGCTCGGCGTCGCGGCGACCGTCGCCGGCCTCGGCGACCGAGCGGGCGTGAGCGCCGCGGTCGCGGCGTTCCTCGTCGGCACCGCCGTCGGCCGGACGACGCTCACTGACCGCGTGGAGGGATTGCTGTCGCCGTCCCGGGACCTGTTCGCGGCGCTGTTCTTCCTCGCGGTCGGACTCTCCACGAACCCCGCGCTCATCACCCGCGAGGCGTGGGCGGTCGCCGTCGCCGTCGCCATCACGATTCCCGGCCAGTACGTCTCCGGCTACTACGCGGGCCGCCAGTTCGACCTCGAACCGCGGCGCGCGTTCCGCGTCGGGTCCGCGCTCGCACCCCGCGGCGAGTTCGCGCTCGTCATCGCCGCGCTCGCCGCCAGCGTCGGCACCACGCCCGTGCTCACCGAACGCGTGCCCGCGTTCACCGTCGGCTACGTGCTCGCGACGAGCATCCTCGGCACGCTCGCGATGCGGTACAGCGACCAGTTGTGGGCGGTCCTCCCGTGGGCCGACGCGCAGTGAGCGGCGGTGGGCTTTTGCGGGCGCCCGTCGAACCTCGGCGTGATGACTGTCCGCGAGACCGACCTCCCGAACGTCGGCCGAAAGTACGAACTCGACCTCGCCGCCGGCGGCCGGCTGTCGGTCGTCATCGATCACGACGGCACGCGGACGCTGTACCGCCAGCCCGCCGGCGACGGTGACGCCGAACGCGTCGCGGAGCTCACGGGCGAGGAGGCCCGCCAGTTCGGCGCCGTCCTCGGCGGTGCGTACTTCCAGCCCGCCGAATCCGAGACCGCTGACGTGCCCGTCGGCGACGCCCGCATCGAGTGGTTCGATGTCACCGACGACTCGCCGCTGGCCGGGAACTCCGTGGGTGCCTCGACGATTGGAGAATCCGGCGCGACGCTGCTTGCCATCCAGCGCGGCAGCGACACCATCGCGAACCCCGGCGACGAGGAAGTCATCGAGTCCGGTGACGTGCTCGTGACACTGGGCACGCGAGCCGAACAGCGAGACCTAGAGGCCACCGTCAACAAGGACAGCGACGCCTGAACTACTGGGTTTCGACGACGAGGCCGTCCCGCGCGAACGCGACGTGGCCGTCGAAGTGTTCCTCGATGCTCTCCTGCATCTCGCGGTGCTTCCCGTCCGTGTGCGGGTAGAGGTGCGTCAAGTACAGTTCGTCGACGTCCGCGCCAGCGAGCGACTCCCCCAGTTGGGTCGGCGTCGGGTGGTTCGAGACGTCCACCTCGTCGGGGAACGAGCAGTCGTGGACGAGCACGTCGCAGCCGTCCGCGAACGCAGCCATCCCGGCGAACGCTTCGGTGTCCGCGCTGAACGCGAGTTCGCCGTCGAAGTTGTACGCCAGCCCCGGCATCGAGTGCCGCGTCTCGATGGCCTCGACGTCGAAGCCCGCCACCTCGAAGCCCCCCACGTCGACGTCCCGGAGCGTGAGGTCCACGCGGTCCTGCAGGTATTCGTGAACGTCCAGCAGGTCCGTCACCAACTCCTCCGTTCCCGTCGGCCCGACGACGGTGAGGTGTTCCTCTCCCGCGAGCCAGCGCGCCTTCAGCAGCGGCAGGAGGTCGCTGACGTGGTCGAGGTGGTGGTGAGTGAGCAACACCGTGTCCACGCCTTCGTAGCCCACGTCAGTCCGCGCGAGCGTGTGCAGCACGCCGCTCCCGCAGTCCACGAGCAGCCGGCTGTCGGGCTGCTCGCGGGCGTCCTGCCCGCTCGCTCCATTCGCGGCGGTTCCCGCCGCGCGCTCGAGGAGGAGTCCGGTCTGCATCCGGTCTCCCGTCGGCATCGCGCTCCCCGTCCCGAGGAACGTCAGTTGCATACCCGAAGCCGCGGCCGGAAGGCGGTTAACGGTTCGGGGTACGTGTTCGTGGCTTCGGTAGGCAGGTGCGCTCGGGAACGCTGCCGTGAACACCTAGAAAGCCCCGGCGGGCTCGCGGTCGTTCGCTCGCTGTGCTCCTCGTCACTCGCTGCGCTCGTTCCTGCGGTGCTTGTTCCGGGAGAGCAAGCTCTCCCGGCGTTCGCCTCACTACGTTCGGCTCACCGTCGCGAGACGACCAGGCAAGCGCGAGCTCGCCGCCCCTTTCAATCCGCCCGTAGCCGGTTGGTCAGCCGGTAGCGGGGTGGACTGAAAGGGGCGAGGCTGTAGACGAAGGCAGGCGAAGTAAGCACCGCAGCGAGCGTAGCGAGCGAGGAGCGCAACGAGCCTCCCGAGTCTACAGCCTCGGGGCTTTCGAGGAGTCGTAAGCAACGACGGCCACGAAAAACCCATACCAAACCAAAACCCCTAGCGGCGTCAGACACTTGCCGTACGGGAGCCAAGCACACGCGAAGGATGGGTCCCGAGTCGGAGGCGGCGACGCGGTCGGCAGACGACCATCAGTCCTCGGACCGCGAGATTCTGGACGCGCTCGACCCCGCAGTCCGGGAGTGGTGGGTCGACCGCTTCGGGCCGCCCGAGCAGGACGGCGGCTGTCTGACGCCGCCCCAGCGGGAGGCGATTCCGCTGATTCACGGGGGCGAGAACGCGCTCGTTGCCGCGCCGACTGGGTCGGGGAAGACGCTCGCGTCGTTCACCGCAATTTTGAACGAACTGTTCGAGCGCGAGCAGGCGGAAGGACTGGACAACGAGGTCTACTGCCTGTACGTGTCGCCGCTGAAGTCGCTCGCGAACGACATCGAGCGCAACCTCGCGAACCCGCTGGACGGTATCGCGGGGCGACTCGCGGAGCGCGGCGTCGAGACGGACGTCCGGCAGGCGATTCGCCACGGTGACACCTCCGACTACGAGCGCCAGCAGATGCTGGAGTCGACGCCGCACATTCTCAATACGACGCCGGAGACGCTGGCGATTCTGCTGAACTCGCCGAAGTTCCGGGAGAAGCTCCGCAGCGTCGAGTACGTGGTCGTCGACGAGATTCACAGCCTCGCCGACTCCAAGCGGGGGACGCACCTCTCGGTGAGCCTCGAACGCCTCCAGCGACTCGCCGGCGGGTTCACTCGCATCGGCTGTTCGGCGACGGTGGAGCCGCTCGGAGACATCGCTCGGTTCCTCGTCGGATTCGACAGCGCGGAGTCTCGTTCTGCGGACGAGCCGAGCGGGCAGCGTCCGCGAGGCAGCGGCGACGCTCGCGAGTGCGAAATCGTGGACGCGCGGTTCGCGCGCGACTACGACCTCCAGTTGTCGTGCCCGACGCCGGACCTCGTGAACGCCTCGACGGGCGCCGTCAACGACGCGTTCTACGACGAACTCGGTGACCTCGTCGCAGACAACGACAGCACGCTCGTGTTCACGAACACGCGCTCGGGCGCCGAGCGCGTCCTCGAGAACCTCCGCGAGCGCGGCGTCGTCGATGACGAGGAGTCCGCGTGCCACCACGGCAGCCTCTCGAAGGACCGGCGCACCGAGGTCGAACAGCAGTTGAAGGAGGGGTCGCTGTCGGTGACCACGACGTCCACGAGCCTCGAACTCGGTATCGACATGCCCCACATCGACCTCGTGGTGCAGGTGGGCTCCCCCAAATCCGTCGCCAGTCTCCTCCAGCGCGTCGGGCGCGCGGGCCACCGACCCGGCCGGACGGTGACTGGGAGAGTCATCGCGCTCGACCGGGACGAACTCGTGGAGTGCGCGGTGATGCTCCAGCAGGCCGAACAGGGATTCGTGGACCGCGTCCACATCCCCGAGCGCGCGCACGACGTCGCCGCACAGCACGTCTACGGCATGGCAATCGAGGGACCGCTCCCCGAGCGCGAGGTGCGGGCGACGCTGCGGTCGGCGTACCCGTATCGCGAGTACACGGACGCGGACTTCGAGAGCCTGTTCCGGTACCTCACGGCGGGCTACGACGGTCTCGAAGACCGGAACGTGTACGCGAAAATCTGGCGGGACGAGAACGACCCGCCGGGGGGCGACGACGGCGACCCGGAGGACCCGACGTCGGGCACGCACCACTACCCGGACTTCGAGGTGGGCGAGCGACTCATCGGGAAGCGCGGTCGGCTCGCGCGCCCGATTCTCCTCCAGAACCTCGGGACGATTCCGGACTCGTTCGCGGTGAACGTCCACGTGCGCGGCGACGACGAGTGGGTCGGCCAACTCGACGAGAGTTACCTCGACACGCTCGAAGCCGGGGACGTGTTCGTGCTCGGCGGGGATCGGTTCGCGTACCGCTACCGCCGCGGGTCGAAGGTGTACGTCGACCGGACGAGCGAGCGCGCGACCGTGCCGTCGTGGTTCTCCGAGCGCCTCCCGCTGTCGTACGACCTCGGCCGGGAAATCGCGCGCTTCCAGACCGAGCTAGTCGAGCGGTACGACGAGGGCGGTGCGCCCGCCGTGCGGCGGTGGTTGCGCGAGTTCCCCGTGGACGCGAACGCGGTGCGCGCGCTCGCCCGGATGTACGACGACCAGATTCAGTACGCGGGCGTCGAGAGCGTCAGCACGACCGACCGCATCGCCGTCGAAGAGGTCAAGGACCGCGACGAGTACCGGCGGCGCTACCACGTGCGAACGCCGTACGGCCGGCGGTTCAACGACGGCCTCTCGCGGCTGTTGGCCTACCGCTGTGCGAACGAGGCGAACGCGAACGTCGCCGTCTCCGTGGCGGACAACGGCTTCACGCTCGCGATGCCGCTGAACCGCAAAGTCGACGTGGCACAACTCCTGCGGAAGACCGACCCGGAGACGGCCCGCGAGACGCTGCGCGCGGCGCTCGACGGCACCGACCTCCTCCAGCGGTACTTCCGCATCGACGCGACCCGGTCGCTGCTCGTGTTGAAGCGCTACAAGGGCCGCGAGAAGTCCGCGAGCAAACAACAGGTCGCAAGCGAGATGCTGCTCGGGTTCGCGGAGGGCCTCGAAGACTTCGCCGTGCTCGACGAGACGTACCGCGAGCTAATCGAGGACAAACTCGATTTGGCGGGCGTTCGCGAGGTGCTGGCGGGCGTCCAGTCGGGCGATATCGAGGTCACGGAGACGACGCTGCAGTCGCCGTCGCCGCTGTCGTTCGGGCTGGCGACCCTCTCGGCGAGCGACGTGGTGCTCGCCGACGACGAGGACGCGGTGCTGCGCGCGTTCCACGAGCGCGTCCGCGAGCACGTCGACGACTGACCGGCGAAGCGCTTATCCTCGCTGCCGGCGCAACTCGCGTATGCCGGTCGTTTTCACGCCGTACTTGAAGCGCGTCGGTGAACGCGTCACAGCAACCGACAGCGACGACGAACGCGTGAGTGGGCTGTCGACCCGCCGCCTCGCGCTCGGCGCCGCCGTCGCTGCGGTCGGCGCGGCGCTCGCCGCGTGGCGGTTGCAGCGCGCAAAGTGAGTCGAAGACCGTCGCAAACCGGCCGACACTGACGAGACTGAGAGGACGCTCCGAAATGTCGGAAAAGCGTTCATTCGCCGCTGACGGCGACGAAAACGCCGACGCATTAACGGTCCGTGCCTCGAATAGGTGAAACTATGGCGAAACGGGAGCGCGACCGACCGGCAGCCTCGGTCGCGCACTGGTGGTTTTTCGCGTACGCGGTCCTCGGGTACGTCGCCGCCGTCGGCTACGGGTTCCACGTGGATTGGACCGTCGCGGTGGGGCTGGAGGCGCTCATCGTCGGCGCGCTCGCGACGACGCTCGTCTACTCTGGCGTGGACGCGGAGAGCCGCGACATCAGCCCGACGGGGGTCGTTCGCGCGGCGGGATTGACCCTGTTGACCGGCGTGGCGTTCTCGCTGCTCGCGGTCGCCGTCGCGCTCGTCTGGCAACTGGAGGGCCACCCGGTCGTCGACACCGAGTTCATGGTCGTGTTCGCGATGTGGCTCGGGCTCGCGGTCGGCGCGCAGACGAGCCTCTACGCGGTCGCCGCCGAGGAGAAGCGGACGCGGCTGGCGGACCTCGTGAAACTGCTCACGATGAACCAGCGCGTCCTCCGGCACAATCTCCGCAACGGGCTGTCGGTCGTCGACGGCCACCTCCAGAACCTCGAAGACAAGGTCGGCGACGGCGACGAGGACGTCACGGTCGCGCGCAACCACGTCACCGAGTTGCTGGAGAACAGCGAGCGCACGCGCCGCATCTTGGACATCTGGGAGAGCAATGCCTGCCGCGAGCAGGACGCCGGCGCCGTCCTCGCGCACGCCGTCGAACGGCTCCGCGAGCGCTACCCCGAAGCCGACGTGGAAGTCGAGACTAGCGATGACGCGGTGGTGTCGGCGCACCCGGCGTTCGCGGACGCGCTCTACGAAGTCCTCTCGAACGCCGTCGAACACAACGACGACGTACACATCACGGCGTCCGTGACGAACCCGCCGGGCGACGACGTTGTCGTGTCGGTCTCGGACACGGGTTCGGGCATCCCCGGCCACCAGTACCACGTGCTCGACCAGCCCGAGGAGACGGAGCTCTCGCACGTCAGCGGCCTCGGCCTCTGGCTGGTCTACTGGACGGTCCGTGAATCCGGCGGCAGCGTCGACTTCACCGACGACGGGGAGGGGACGACAGTCCGGTTCCGGCTACCTGACGCGACGGCGCGCCCCGGGCTCTGGGAGCGCCTCGTCGGGCGCGTCCGATAGCTGTCACTCGAGGTACGGCTGGAGGACGGCGCCGAAGCCCGTGATGCCGACGACGACCGCGAGGAGGGCGCCGACGCCGGTCGCCGCGAGCGCGCCGTTGATGGTCGCCGCGACGAGCAGCGCCTTCAGCCAGCCGTCCTCGTGGCCGACCAGCCGGTCGGCGATTGCGAGGTAGGCGACGGCGGCGCCGACCGCCCAGACGACGTACGCGACCAGCACCAGCGGGAGCGCGACGACGATGCCGACGACGGTGAACACGAGCAGCACCGCCATCAGGGCCAGCGCGAGGACGCTGAACAGGCCGTACGCGAACGAGTTCACGGGGTCGTCGAGGACGCGCGCCATCAACGTCTCGGTGCGCTCGGGGAACACCGCGACCGCGATGGCGCCCACAACGAGCGTCGTCAGGAACGCGCCCACGGCGCCGCCCGCGAGCCCCTGTCCGAGCGTGACGTCGATGTCGAGCCCGGAGCCCGCTTGCGCTATCGCCGTCGCCGCGGCCACGAGTGTCTCCATCCGATAGTGTTGGCCGCGCACCGGGATAAAGGCAGAGGCGGCGGCCACCCGTATTCCTATCCGACAGCCGGACGAACGCCGACGCGATGCGTGCCGCAGCATTCACCGAGTTGACCGGCCCCGACGGCGTCGGCGTCGTCGACCGACCGGCCCCCGAACCGGGCGCCGGCGACGCCGTCGTCGACGTGGAAGCGTGCGCCATCAACCGCCACGACCTCTGGATTCTGGAGGGCGACTCCGCGATGGTCGACGCCGACGACCTCCCGTTCGTCAGCGGCCTCGACGTCGCCGGCACCGTACGCGGCGTCGGCGAGGACGTCACGGGTGTCGAACCCGGCGACCGCGTCGTGCTCTGCCCCAACGAGACGTGCGGGGAGTGCGAGTTCTGCCGGGAGGGTCCCGAGAACCTCTGTGCGGAGTTCTCGCTGTTCCACGGCGGCCTCGCCGAGCAAGCGCGAGTGGACGCCAGCCGACTCGTCGTGCTCCCCGACGGCCTCGACACGACCACCGCGGCGGCGCTGCCGACGGCGTACGTGACCGCCTACCACATGCTCCGCCGCGCCGAGGTCGGGCCGACCGACCTCGTGTTCGTCCCGGGCGTCACGGGCGGTGTCGGCGTCGCTGCGGTCCAACTCGCGGACGTACTCGGCGCGCGAACGGTCGGCACGTCGTCCTCGCAGTCGAAACTCGACCGCGTGACCGGCCTCGGACTCGACCACGCGATTCGCGGAACTGACACGGACGAACTCCGAGCGGAAGTGGAGGCCGTCGGCACCCCGGACGCCGTGCTCAACCACCTCGGCGGCGAGTACACCGAACTCGGCCAGCGCGTGCTCCGCCGCGGCGGACGCATGGTCGTCTGCGGGCGGACCGCGGGTGGGCGCTCGGAAATCGACGTTGCGGACCTGTTCCTCGGTCACAAGCGAATCATCGGCTCCACGATGGGGACGCAGGGCGACCTCGAAACACTCGTCGACCTCGCGGCGAGCGGCGACCTCTCCCCGGAAATCGACGAGACCTACGCGCTCGAAGAAACCGGCGCGGCGTTCGCCGCGATGCAGAACCGCGACACCGTGGGGAAAATCGTCGTCACGCCCTAGTCGAGGCTCGCCCAGTCGACCATCCGGTCGTACAGCGGCTCCGAGCGCAGCGCCGTCTCGTCGCCGACGAGCACGAGGCTCTTCTTCGCGCGAGTGAGCGCGACGTTCACGCGCCGGTGGTCCTCGAAGATGGGGCCGTCGAGGCTCCCCGTCGCCACGAACGACACGACCACGACTTCCTTCGAGGAGCCTTGGAAGCGGTCGACTGTGTCGACAGTGACGCCCTCCGGGACGCGCCGCCCGATTTCCGCGACCTGCGCGCGGAACGGCGCGATGACGCCGACCTTGGCGGGGTCGACGCCCGCGTCGACGTACTCGCGGACGATTTCGCCGACGCGCTCGGCCTCCGCGGGGTCGACGTGCGCGTCGCTCGTCCCGGGTACGTCGTGGAAAGAGACTCCGTTCTGGACGGAACCGCCCGTCTCCACCCCCGAATCGGCGAGCGTCTGCCCAGCTACTTCGCCCGTTGCGGGCCGGAGTCGCCCGTCGTAGAACTCCTCCGAGGAGAACGCCTGAATCCGCTGGCTCATCCGGTACTGCTGGTCGAGCATCACCGAGGCCTCCGGGTATGTTTCGTGGAGGCGCTCGAACAGCGACTTCGATAGGCGGCCGCCCGAGCGCACCACTGGCGGGAGTTGCTCGTGGTCGCCGACGAGCACGAAGCGCTCGCCGCGGTTGATGGCCGCGAGCGTGTCCGGTTCGGTGAGCTGGCTGGCCTCGTCGACGAGCACCACGTCGAACTCCTGCTCGCGCATCACCCGGGACCCGCTCGTGGCGGTGGTGGCGGCGACGACGTCGGCGGTCTGGAGGGCTCGCGCACACTCCGCGGGGTCGCCGGACTGGTTCAGTCGGAGGTCCTGCATGTCCTCGCGGATTCCGTTCGAGGTTCCGACGCGCACGATGTCGGAGAACCCCTGCTCGCGCAGCGCTTCGAGCGCGTTGTCCACGGCGCGGTTCGTGAACGCCGACAGCAGCACGCGGTCGCCGCGCTCGACGAATTCCCGAATCAGCGTCGCGATGGTGTACGTCTTCCCCGTGCCCGGCGGCCCGTGGACGAGCGCGAAGTCCTCGGCGTTCAACGCCTTGCTGACGGCTTCGTTCTGCGCGTCGTTGTTGTCGACGACGCTGTACTCCTCGTCCGCGAAGTCCGGGCTCTCCCGGTCGAAAAGCACGTCTTTGCGGCGCTGGTCGCCCTTCAGGAGTCCATCGTGGAGTGCGGTGAGCATCCGGTCGACGCTCAACTCGGAGGGGTAGACGTCGAGGCGCCGGAGATCGACGGGTTCGTCGGCGGTGACGACGACGCGCTCCGGGGAGAGCGTCTCCACGCGCGCCATCTCCGCGGTCCCCCGCACGGGGTCGCCGTCGGAGGCGAGCACGCGGTCGCCCTGTCGAATCTTGGACGCTGCGGCGGTCGGTCGCTTCGCGGTCAGCCGCCAGCGGCCGTCCGGCAGCTCCTCATTGCCCGCGGGTTCGAGGTCCACGACTGCGCGGTCGTCGGCCGCGCGCTCTTCGGCCGTCTGCTCCCAGAGCTTGCGGTACTCGTCGTGGACGGAGTCGCGCTCGCGCTCGATTGCGGCGTAGATGTCGTCGAAGTACGCGCGTTCGTCCTCGGGGAGCGGCTCGCCGAGTTGGCCGGCCTTCGACTCTTGGTCGAGGCGACCCGACACGACCATGCAGGTGTCCTGCTCGAAGCAGTACTCGCACTTGGCGTCCGCCTCGAACCCCGTCGGTGGACTCTCCTCGTGCTCGATGGCCGCGAGGTGGTTGCGCTGGCGCACCACGAATTCGAGGAACCCCTTCCCGATGGAGAACTCCTTGGCGGGCGAGAGGTCGCCGGAGGCCTCGCTGCGGTCGACGGCCGCGTTCTTCGTGTACAGGAGGGTTCCGGTGTCGGCGTTCACGCCGCGGTCGTCCAACATCAGCGCGTAACACGCCGCCTGCACCTTGTCGTGGAAGCGCGGGTCGCGGTTCGTGTTCTTCCCCGTCTTCAGTTCGACGGGCATCCCGCGACGGATGGCGTCACAGCGACCCTTGATGCCGAACGTCTCCGAAATCAGGGTGTACTCCGAGCGCCAGTCGTCGCCCGCGCGCCAGCCCTCCGCGCGCTCCTCGGTCGTGCCGCCGTCCCCTGAGAGGTGGCCCTGCTGGAGCCATCCCTCGATGGCCGCGGCGTTCGCGCGCACGTCGGCCTCCACTTCCTCGCGGTCGCGGCCCAGGAGGCCGAGTTCGAGACCGGCGTCGTCCACGCGCTCGGCGACCGCGTCGTCCAAATCGCGGCCCCGGAGCAGGTCCCCGAACACCTCGTGGACGATGGTCCCCTTCGTCACCGGATATTTGAGGGGGAGCCCGGAGAGCTTGTTCAGGTAGTAGAGGCGCGGACACTGCACGAACGACCGGATGTTCGTCACGTCCACGAGGAAGTCCGGCTCGACGACGACGTACGACTCCTTGCTCGTCGAGTACTGCACGTCGCCGTTCCACTCCTCTTCCTCGGCTTCGGTCACCAGCAGCTCCATCCCGGGTTCGAGGTACTGGACGGTCTCCGTCCACTTCCCCCACAGCGTCACGCGCACGGACGCCCCGGGGTCGTCGGCGGCCGCGTCGCTGTCCGCGTCCGGCCGGACGTGGACGTCGAGCACGTCCCGGTCGCCGTACTGCGTGTTCACCGACCGCACCTCGTCGACGTCGGTCACCTCGCCCCGTACGTTCACGGGAGAGGTGTGGGGAGCACTGCGAAAAACCCTGTCGCTCGCGGGAGTCCGCCGACTCAGGCCGCACTGTTCACCACGAAGTCGAACGCGAGCGACGTGACGTAGGGGAGCACGAGTGCGAACAGCACTTCCTGTAGCATCGCGACGTCGAGTGGGAACTCGCTTGTCGAGTCGACTTGTTGGATTCGGAGGTAATCGTACGTGTATTGGTCGACGCTCTCAGGGGAGTTCGGTTCAGCGTACGGGAGGCGGTCGTCCGTGTCACCGACCTGCCTAGACCGCTGTGCGAGCGCGTCGATCTTTGCCTCCTTGGCATCCCCCACGAACGACTTGACCCAGAACATCGGCGCAAAGAAGAAGATCAGTCCGACTGCCAACCCCGACAAGAGTAGTGCAGACGAGAACATGCTTGTGGGACTGGCACCGACGCCGACGGTCTGGAAGGTAGTGAACAACGTGAGCAGGACGAAGTACGAGACGGCGACACTCTTGAACAGGTCGCCAGCGGGAGACAGACCCGCGAACCCGTGCGGATCCGAGAAATCTACGAGGCGGGCGCGCCGAATCTTGAACGGGAGGAGGACGAGGACGCCGACGACGACGGTCAGGAACTCTGCACCGATTGGGTAGAGCACAAACGGGATGACGAGGTAGAACCGGATACCCGCGACAACCGGACCGGTGAGTTCGGCCACCGGGCCGACGAGACTATCTGGGTTCGCGAGCAGTTGCGCGGCGTACGCCGCGAGACCGGCCAGCAGAATGGCACCGAACACGCGTCGTGGTGCGAACTGTTCAAGGTCGGCGTCCGTCTTCCCGGTCGGTGACGCCGGAACCCCGATTACGGTCAGCATTCGTCCGGCCAGCCCACCACCTATCTCAACCGCCTGCACGTCGTCGTCGATTGCGTCGGGAAGGTCCGCGACGACAGCCGCGTACTTGGACTTCGTGCGGAGGAGCACCCAGATGACGGCTGGCCACGCAACGAGCTGGAACACTTCGCCTGGGTTGACGACGATGGAGAGCACGCCGGTCTGAAGCCACCCGACCACGGACAGGAGCGGAAGGTGGAACGCGACGGCAGTGACGACGAAAAGGTACGGCGACAGTTCCTCACGCTGGAACAGCGTGCGTGCGACGGAATCAAAGCCGAGACGGTCCGCGGTGCGCTCAATCCACAGGTCTTGGACCTCGAACTCCGACTCGGACATCAGTACGGGAGATGACACGTATGCGGGCACAAAAGTACTTCCCTGTGCTGCAAACAGACCTAACTTACTCGCACCCCTTCATGTAGGCATGAGCGACGACGAAAGCGAGGAGACCGTGCAGGTGTAGTTGGTCGAGCGGACGTACTCCGACGACGTATCGGCGAGCGAAGCGAGCCGATGCACGTGAGAGCGTGCTCTCACGGCGAGCAGAACATCATCATCCTCACGTACGCGACGCCGGACGGCGAGCGGTACTTCCGCAAGGAGCGCGCGCTCACCAGTTTCTCGGACGTCCGAGACACGACCGCAGCGGTCGAAGCCGACCCCGGGAATCTCGGGCAGACCGGCGACCCGGACCTGAAAGAACAGTACGCCGCGGAGGCACAGCGGATGCAGGACGTTCACGACCCCGACGACGTCATCTAGGCCGTCAACGAACAGACCTAACTCGCGTGCGGCCGACGCTCCGAATATGAGCGACGACGACGAGCACTTCGAGACGCGAGCCATCCACGCCGGGCAGGAGCCCGACGAGGAGACTGGCGCCCTGATGACGCCCATCTACGCGAACTCCACGTACGAGCAGGACGCGCCCGGCGACCACCGCGGCTACGAGTACAGCAGGACGGGCAACCCGACGCGGACCGACCTCGAAGCGAACCTCGCGAGCCTCGAAGGCGGCGACTTCGGGCGATGTTTCTCCTCGGGGATGGGCGCCATCAACACCGTGATGAACCTGCTCGAATCCGGCGACCACGTGGTCGCGGGCAACGACGTCTACGGCGGCACCCACCGCATTTTCACGCAGGTCTACGAGGAGTACGACCTCGAGTTCGACTTCGTGGACACCACCGACCACGACGAGGTCCGCGCGGCGATGAGCGAGGACACGGAACTCGTCTGGGTGGAGACGCCGACGAACCCGCTGATGAACGTCAACGACATCGACGCGCTCGCGGCCATCGCCCACGAGTTCGACGCGCTCTGCGCCGTCGACAACACGTTCGCGACGCCGTACCTCCAGCGCCCGCTCGAACACGGTGCCGACATCGTCTGCCACAGCCTCACGAAGTACCTCGGCGGGCACTCCGATTTGGTGGCGGGCGCGCTGATTACGGACGACGAGGACCTCGACGAGCGCCTCGCGTTCTACCAGAACTCCGTCGGCGCGACGCCGAGTCCCTTCGACTGCTTCCTCGTGCTGCGCGGGACGAAGAGCCTCGGCGTGCGGATGGACCGCCACTGCGCGAACGCGCAGGAACTCGCCGAGTGGCTGGACGCCCACGACCGCGTCGAGCACGTCTTCTACCCCGGGCTGGAGAGCCACCCGGACCACGAACTCGCGACCGAGCAGATGGACGACTTCGGCGGGATGCTCTCCTTCGAGTTGGACGCCACCCTCGAGGAAGCCAGCGAGTTCGTCGCCGAGACCGAGGTGTTCACGCTCGCCGAGTCGCTGGGCGGCGTCGAGTCCCTCATCGAGCAGCCCGCGGCGATGACCCACGCCGCCATCCCGAGAGAAGAACGCGAGGCTGCGGGGCTGACGGACCCGCTCATCCGCGCGAGCATCGGCATCGAGCACGTCGACGACCTCGAAGCGGACCTCCAGCAGGCGATGGACGCCGTCTTCTAGCGCTCAAACCGCTCTTTCACTCCGGAGAAAGCGTTTATCTGGGCCACTCGTCGGTCCGGGCATGCACCGCCGAACCTACCTCGGCGCGCTGGCAGCCACCGCGCTGGCCGGCTGCACGAGCGCGCCCGCCGACTCCGCGGACGGCTCGGGGTTCCCGTACGCGCTCGTGAACGTCCAGACCGACGACCCGCCCGTCGCGGACGCCACCGTCGAGGTATCCGTCACTGAAAACTTCTCGACCGACCACCCCGCGCGCCTCGACGTCGCGTTCACGAACGACGGCGACGAGTCCCGGACGTTCGTGTTCGGGTCGCTCGTGCCGTGGGACGCGATTCGCGGCGGCCACGAGGACGGCGACGCCACGCTCCTCTTGTCGCCGAACGCCGGCGTCACGCCCGACGAACCGAGCGACGACTGCTGGCAGGCGACCGACGGCGTCGCCCTTCCCGCCGTGATGCGCGAGGCGACGCTCGACCCCGGAGAGACTGTCAGCCGCGAATTCAGCGTGCTCGCCGCCCACGACAGCCAGCAGTGCCACCCGACGGGAACGTACCGCTTCGAAGATAGCAACTACCTCGGGAGTGGCTGGGGGTTCAGCGTGGACGTCGTGTCGGTCGTCGAGAACAGAGAGCAGTAGGACGGCGAGGACACACCGCCGCGCGGCACGGCGTTCAGAAGGTGTCGAGTTCGCCGTCGATGACGCGCTGGGTGACGTCGGTGATGTTCGCGAGTTCGGCGTCGACGATTTCCTCGACGTCGGGTTCGACGTCGGCCACCGAGAGGCCGTCCTCGGTGACGACGTGGACGTCGGCGACGTGGGGCTGGTCGATGGGGCGGCCGATTTGGGAGAGCAGGCGGACGCGGAGGTCGCGGATGCCCGCCACCTCGTCGACGATGTTCTCGGCGATTTCCGTGGAGACGAGGTTGTATATCTTCCCGATGTGGTTGACGGGGTTCTTCCCGGAGGTGGCTTCCATGCTCATCGAGCGGTTCGGGGTGATGAGGCCGTTCGCGCGGTTGCCGCGGCCGACGCTGCCGTCGTCGCCCTGTTCGGCGCTCGTGCCGGTGGTGGTGAGGTAGATAGAGCCCGACTCGTAGTCGTCGGCGGTGTTGACGTGGACGGCGACCTCGCGGTCCGTGTAGTCGGTCGCGAGGTCGTGGACGTGTTCGCGCAGCGCCTCGATTTCGGCCTTGTAGGCGTCGAGGTCGTCGACGTAGGCGTCGACGAGCGCGGCCGCGACAGTGAGGTCGATGTGGTCGCCCTCGCGTTTGCCCATGACTTTGACGTCCTCGCCGATGGCGGGGTTGTCGTCGCCGTACGGGCCGTTGAGGGATTTCTCGGTCTCGTAGACGATGCGCTCGGTCTCCGTGAACGGCGCGTGGCCGACGCCGAAACTGGTGTCGTTGGCCATCGGCACGGCGGGGCCGTCCTCGACGAACACCTCTTGGAGGTCGCCGGAGCCTTCGCCGAGTTTGACGTCGACGACGACGTCGGTGTCGAGGTCGAGGTTCGGGAAGTTCTCGCGGAGGTAGTCGCGGGCGGCTTCCAGCGCGATGGACTCGACGGGGATGTGATACTCGGTGCCGTCGGCGTCGACGTAGTGGCTGGTCGCGCGGCCGACGACGAGGATGTAGATGGGTTCGATGACTTCGCCGCCGCCGAACGCGGGCGCGGCGGTGCCGGCGACGAGCTGCGTCTCGTCGGTGTTGAAGTGCAGCACTTCGCCGACGCGGTCGAGGTACTCGCGGGCGAGACGCTCGCAGACGTGTTCGGCGATGCCGTCGCAGATGGAGTCGGGGTGGCCGAGGCCTTTTCGTTCGACGATTTCGACGTCTTCGTCTTCGACCGCACCGCGGTCGAGAGACTGCACTTGGATGTTCCGCTCGGTCATTACGCAAGTCTTGCCCTGCTCCGCTTCTATAACTTGCGAAAAGCACGGGGAGTAGAAATATGCCCAGTGCGCATATAGCGTCAGTCGTCGGCGAGCTTGAGTCCGAGGTACGACGTCCGAATCTGGTCGTCCGGGTCGAGGCCCAACTCTCGGAGCAAGTCGTAGGCCTCCTCCCGTGCGGCTTCGACCTCCCCGTCGGTCTCCACTTCGGTCTCGACTTCGACGTACTCGCCGACGCCCTCGACGGCGTCCAGCAACACCTCGAACGCCCCCACGTGGTGGGTCTCGCGTAGTTTCCGTACCGTCGCGGCGGGGTCGAAGCCCAGTCGCGAGAGGATTTCGCGCATTTCCGCGCCGCTACCGACAGGCGTCTCGAACTCCTCGCGAGACTTCGATTCGGCCTCCAGCAGCGGCCCCTTGTACGTCACGCGGGACTCCCCGTCGACCCGAGACTCGCCGTCGAGCACCGCGTCGATGGCTGCCCCCAGTCCGCCATCGATGTCGTCGCGCTCGAACGATTCCGCCGCCGTTGCGACCCAGCGGACGCGCAGCGCTTCGTCGGTCGCTGCGAAGTCGCGGTGCGGCGCGTCGAAGTACGTGTCCGCCTGTGCCACCGTCCCGACGCGCTCGGCGCCGGCGTCCACCAGCGCCGCGCGGACCGCGTCGTGGTCCGCCGGCACCTTCACCTCCACTTCGTACATGTCCGAGTGCTTGCGGCCGCCGCGGAAAAACACGGCGCTTCCGAGCACTCAATAGCACTCCGTACGGCTCTTAGCAGGCGTTATCTCACACTCGCTCGAAGCCCGAATCGAGTCACGATGTCCACCGAAACCACCCGTGGTGTCGCCCGGTCGAGCGACGACGCCGACCCGACGCCGCTGGACGCGACCGTCGTCCGCTACCAGAACACGCCCGACCGCTGCACGCTCTCGCCGCCGAACGTCGACCCGGACCGGCAACTCACCGCGTGGCTCTCTGTCGACGCCGACGCCCTCGTCGCGTTAGCCGAGAATCGGTAATCGCGGCAGTCGCGGTGCGTCTCGCGGCCGCGAAACGTGATTCTTAAGGGTGGAACGGGAGTGCGTAGTGGTATGAGCGACGAAACTGAGGCCGAGACGGCCGACGAATCCGAGACAGAACAGGGCGGACTCCAGGAGGGAGACTTCGTTCAGCTCTCCTACTCCGCCTACACGGTCGACAGCGGCGAACTCGTCGACACCACCGACGAGGACGTCGCCGAGGAAGAGGGCGTCGACACCGAAGAGCAGGAGTTCTCCCCGCGCACCATCGTCATCGGCGAGGGTCACATCTTCGACGCCGTCGAGGACGACCTCATCGGCAAGGACGTCGGCGACACCGGTACCGTCGTCGTCGAGCAGGCGTTCGGCGAGTACGACGAGGAGGAAGTCCGCACCGTCTCCGCGAACAAGATTCCCGAGGACGAGCGCTACCCCGGTGCGCACGTCGACGTCGACGGTGAGCACGGCCACGTCGAAGCCGTCATCGGCGGCCGCGCCCGCGTCGACTTCAACCACCCGCTCGCCGGCGAGGACGTCGAGTACGAGTACGAGATTCTCGATCAGGTCGAGGACACCGTCGAGAAGGCCCGCGGCCTCCTCCAGATGTACTTCGACGCCGAACTCGACATGCACCTCGAGACCGACGAGGTCGAGGAGGAAGTCACCGAGGAGAACGACGACGGCGAGACGGAGACCACCACGGAGACCGTCGAGAAGGAGACCCTCTACATCGAACAGTCCCCGGAACTCCAGTTCAACCAGCAGTGGATGATGGGCAAAGACCAGATTCTGAACCAGATCATCGACATGCTGGACATCGACCGCGTTATCGTCCAGGAGATTATCGACGGCCAGCCCGCTGGCATGCCCGGCATGATGGGCGGCATGGGTGGCATGGGCGGCGAGGATCTCGGTGACGTCGAGGACGCGCTCGAAGACGCCGACGTCGACGCCGACGAAATCGTCGACGAACTCGACATCGACGAAGACGAAGCCTAACGCCGGCTTCCGATTCCGGCCGCTCGGCCTACTTTTATCGCAGAACGAACGAAGGAGCCGCTGGTAGCGCCGGCTACGCGATGTCGCGGCTGGTGTCGACCTGCACGCGCTCGCCGAGGTTCAGTTTTATCGAGGAGTCCAGGGCGTTGCCGCCGCGGAACTTCGGGACGGTGAGTCGGGTCTCGACTTCGTCGTTGGTCTCCTCGACGCGGAGTTTGAACACGACGTCGGCCATGTGTTCGGTGGTGCCACGCAGTTCGGGGTTGTGGTCGCTGTCCAGGCAGTGCAGGACGGCGATGCCACCGACGTTCCGCATGTGGTTGGCGAGTTCGTTGAGGAAGTTCTCGTAGCGCCCGCGGTCCGCGCGTTCGAGGGCGTCCGCGGGGTCGATGACGACCGTCGACTCCGGGGGGACGCTGCGGAACGCGCGGCGCGCGTTCTCGATGGCGTCGGCGCCCGGGATGTAGCCCACTTCGGGGTCGCCGGTGGGCGCGTCTGTCGCGTCGAAGGCGTCGCGGACGGCTTGCTCGGTCCGGTTCGTGGTGAGGTACAGCGTGGGGCGCGGCCGCGTGAGTTCGTACAGCAGTAGCTCTCCTTGGCTGGCCGGCGGTGCCTCGTAGGCGACCACCGTTCCGGCCGGAACCCCGCCCCGAGTTCCCGGTCGAGGACATCCACACCAGTGGAGAGCCGCTCGCGCATGATGCCACCGTAGGGGACGGACGGAGGTTAAGTATTTGGCTCCACGTAGTCTGCCAGCCTCGCGTACGCTGCGGCCGTCTCCGTGGCGTCTAGCGGCGTCGCGGCGGCGGGAACTGCCACGGTATCGGCGGCTGTCGCCCCCGCCAGTCCCGCTGGGACGGTGGTCGCGCGAACGACGGCGACGGCGCGAACCGGCGTGCCGACGGCGCGCGCCATCGCGGTGGTCTTCACGGCGTCCTCGACACCCTCTCGGGTGTCGGTTGCGACGACGACGCAGGCGTCTGCGGCGCGCAGCGGCCGGACGGCGGCCTCGCTTGCGCCGGCGGGACAGTCCAACAGCGTCGGCCGCGACTCGGGGAGCGCGTCGAGTGCCGCCGCGAGGTCGTCGCCGTCCGCGTCGCCCGCCGGGAGCACGTCGACACCCGGAACCTCCGAGGACTCGTGGACGCGCGCATCTGTGGCCGCTCCGACGCCGGGGTCGCGGGGGACGCCCGCTCGCAAGTGTAGGTTCGGGGCGTCGAGGTCGCAGTCGACGACGAGCGGGCGGCGCCGCCGCTCGACGAGCGCGCCCGCTGTCCCGAGCGCCGTGGTCGTCTTCCCGCTGCCACCTTTACCGCCCGCGACTGCCAGCACGCGAACGATTGGTGCCGGCTTCGCACTTGAACCTCCGGCCGCGAGTGGGGCGCGGTGGCACGCCACGGACGGCGGGCCGCTCCGGGAGTTTTACGCTTCCGGGGGTCGCGTACTGAACCGATGCGTCACGACCACCTCCTCACCGCCAAACAGCTCTCGCGGGCCGACATCGAGACGGTCCTCGACAGGGCGGCGGTCTTCGACGACGACCCGGCAGCAGCCGGCGAGCGCCACACCGACGCGCTGCTGGCGCTCTGTTTCTTCGAGCCGAGCACGCGCACGAAGATGAGTTTCGAGACGGCCGCCAAACGCCTCGGCGGCGACGTCGTCGACATGGGCTCCGTGGAGTCCTCCTCCGTCAAGAAGGGCGAGTCGCTGGCCGACACCGTCCGCGTCGTCGAAGGGTACGCCGACGGCATCGTGCTCCGCCACCCCAAGCAGGGCGCCGCGAAGATGGCCAGCGAGCACGTCGACGTTCCCGTGGTGAACGCGGGCGACGGCGCCGGCCACCACCCGAGTCAGACGCTGCTGGACCTCTACACGATTCGCGAGCACGCCGGCCTCGACGACATCTCCATCGGCATCATGGGCGACCTGAAGTACGGCCGGACGGTCCACTCGCTGGCGCACGCGCTCACGAATTTCGACGTCCGCCAGCACTTCGTCAGCCCCGAGAGCCTGCGGCTGCCACGCTCTGTCAGATACGACCTCCACGAGGCCGGCGCGCAGGTGCGCGAACACGAGGAGTTGGAGGCCGTCCTCCCGAACCTCGACGTGTTGTACGTCACGCGCATCCAGCGCGAGCGCTTCCCCGACGAGGACGAGTACGAGGCCGTCGCCGGCGAGTACAGCATCACGCCGGAGACGCTGGAGGTGGCCAAAGACGACCTCGCGGTGATGCACCCGCTGCCCCGCGTGGACGAAATCGCGGCCGCCGTCGACGAGACGGAGAACGCGACGTACTTCGAACAGGCACACAACGGCGTCCCGGTCCGAATGGCCCTCCTCGACTTGCTCCTCGACGATGACTGACACAGAACTCCGCGTCTCGAAGATTCAGAGCGGCACCGTCATCGACCACGTCTCCGCCGGGGAGGCGCTGCACGTGCTCAAACTGCTGGGCATCGACGGCACCGAGGGGACGACGATGAGCCTCGGGATGAACGTCCCCTCCGATAGGATGGGGCGCAAGGACATCGTGAAAGTCGAGGGGCGCGAACTCAGCGACAGCGAGGCGGAGGTGCTGTCGCTCATCGCGCCCGAAGCCACCATCAACATCATCCGCGACTACGACGTCGTCGAGAAGCGCCGCGTCGAACCCCCCGAGGAGGTCGGCGGCGTGCTCGTCTGCCCGAACCGCGAGTGCATCACGAACGCCGGCGAACCCGTCGACCCGACGTTCGCGGTGCTGGACGACGGCCTGCGCTGCGAGTACTGCGGCGAAATCGTCCGCGAGGACATCACCGCTCACCTCCGAGACTGACCGACCTGTCGGCCGTGAATCACGGATTCGTGCCGACCCCGCAAAGCGTTTAGTGCAGGGCGCCGATAGTGTCAAGCATGGCAGGGAAGCTAGTGAAAGCCGCCGCCGTACTGTTCGTCATCGCCCTCGTCTGGAAGTTCGTCCTCGGGGGCGACGAAGCGCCCGAACCGGAAGAAGTCGACCGCATCGACTGACGCCGCGTTCGGTCCCCGTTCCGCCCGCTCACCACCTCCGTTTTCTCGCCGTCGCGTGCCGAGAGCGAACGACTTAGGCGGCCCGCCGGCCAAGCCGCGTCTATGTACGGCGTCGTCACGCGGAACGCCGAGGAAATCGAGTGGCCGGAGTTCGACCGCACGTTCTACGAGGTCAAAGACGTCACCGGCCGCCACACCGACCCGCTGGAGGACGCCGTCAGCATGGTGTCTTGCTTCGGGGACAACGCCACCGCCGGCACCGAGCCCGACCTCGTGCCCGTCGACGACGAGGGCAACGAGGCCACCCGCGACCAGCCGTACTTCGACTGGTCGTACATCTGCCCGCTGGCCGAGGACTACCGCGAGGGCCTGTTGACGGTCATCGAGACGTGCGCGGAGGTCAGCGGCGACGTTCGCCTCGACGACGTTGGGTTCCCGCGCGACGAGTACTGTCACTGCGAGCGCTGCGAGAGCGCGTTCGAGGAATGGGTGGAACAACGTTCCACCGGAGAGTCGAGCGGGCGGAGCCCGCGAGACACCGAGTTCGACAACTGGTACGACTGGCGCGCGAGCGTCATCACGGAGTTCGTCGCGGAGGCCGCCGACCGCATCCCCGGAACGACGTATCTCACCCTCTACCCCGACCCGTATCCGGGACACCTCTACGAGCGCGCGGGCCTCGACGTCGAGGCGCTCGCCGAGCACGTCGACGAGTTCGTCGTGCCGCTGTACGACACGAACTACGGCACGACGTACTGGCTGGAGACCATCGCCTCCGGCTTCGAGGACTTGCTGGACGCGCCGTTCAGCGTCGAACTGTACGCCGTCGACGTCGAGGTCGAGAATCTGGTTCACGCCACCGAAGTCGTCGAGGAGTACGCCGAGGGCGTGTTCTTCGGCTACGAGGCGAGCAACGCCCGCGCCACGCTCCGCCGGATGGACGCCGAAGAGCGCGAGGGGAAGTCCTTCGGCCCGGAGTAGTCAGAGGCGCTGGCGGAGGCTGCGGAACTTCGGCTCGAAGCCGTGGTTCTCGTAGAACGCCATCGCGGCGTGGTTGTCCACGTGCACGGAGAGGCTCGCGTACTCGCAGTCGCGCTCGCGGCCCCACGTCTTCATGCGGTCGAGCAGACTGCCCGCGACGCCTTCCCGGCGGCGCTCGGGGACGACGTAGAGGCCGTCGACGTAGCAGTTCTTCCCGCGCGTGTACAGCGCCGGCGACGACGCGACGCCGCCGGAGACGACGCCCACCGGTTCGGGGTCGTACGCGACGAACATCGTGCGGTCGGCGTCGTCCAGCCACCGCGAGCAGTCCTCCTCGCCGACGACGCGCTCGTCGAGGTCGCTGAACTCGGGGTCGAGGACTTCGGCCTCGCGGTACGCCGGCCGCAGCAGCCGGTCGGCGACGGCCGCTCGTTCGCTGTCCGCCGGCACGCGCACGTCCATACGCCAGCGACGCGGAGCGGCGAGAAAAGCGCTACGAGAGCGCGCGCTCGCGCCAGCGCTGGAGGTCGCTGCGGTCGCGGGTGTCCTCGGGGAGGTCCGCGAACCACGCGGCGGCCGAGATTTCGCCGTCCGGGTCTCGGACTTCGAGCGTGGTGTCGTCGGCGCACGCCTCGAACACCGGGAGGACGCCCCACGCGGAGTGGCCGCTGGAGTGGAACGCCACCGTAGTCACCATCGCGAGGCCGTGGTAGGTGGCGTCGACGCCGGCTTCTTCGGCGAGTTCGCGCTCGGCGGCCTCGCGGAACGTTTCGCCGTCGTCGACGCCGCCGCCGGGGAGCACCCAGAGGTCGACGTCCTCGTGGCGCACCAACACCACGTCGCCGTTCTCCCGGTAGACGACCGTGTGCGCGCCGAAGGGTGCGCCCGTCCGCTCGACGCGCTCGGCGAGCGTGCGGAAGCGCTGTCGGGAGACCGACCGCCGCCGGTCGAACTCGATGAAGTCCTCGTGAGCGTCGGTCAGCGCGTGATAGGCGCGTTCGGCGCGCTGTTCGGCGCGACTCGCGAGATACCAGAGGTCATCGACGGGCATCGCGTTGCGGTGCCTGCGGGCGGTTCGACGGCGCTGCGAGCGGGGCGAGAGCGGGGGTCATAGCCGGCCGTACGAGCGACTCGCACGTTACCGTTTCGGAGCCGCGAAACCGGGTCGCTTTTGAATCGGCCGCGGGAACTGTCGAGGCATGAGCTTCGAAGAAGACGACGAGGTCGTCCTCCACGACAAGCACAGCGAGTACGACGGCGAAATCGGCACCGTCACGCAGGTCGTCGAGACGATGTTCGGCGAGCCCAACTACACCGTGAGCTTCGACGACGGGCAGGAAGCCGGCGTGCCCGAGGACAACCTCGAAGCCGCCGAGAACGACGAGAGCGAGGAGGACCCCGACGAGGGCGAAGACGAAGAAGTCGACGACGCCTAACCCGGTCTCCGTTCTCCGCTGTTCTCCGCCGCCGAGCGCCTGCTTCAGAGATAGCCGAGGTCTTCGAGGCGCTCGTTGATTTCCAGCATCTCGACGTCCGTCGGGTCGACGCCGCGTTCGGGGAGGCGTTCGCGGAGTTCGGCTTCGAGGTCGGGGTCGTCGACGCGTTCGAGTTGTCGGGGGTTCGCGTCGGCGTCGTAGAGGCCGGGTTCCCAGTCGCGGTCCGGGTACTCGATGTACGTGGCGTCGTCGTAACGGACGGCGCGCGCCCAGTTGCGTTCGCGGTGCAGCGACGCCCCGCACGCCCGCATGTACGCCACGCGGTCGTCGACGCCGGGTTCGATGACGTCGCCGTCGGTCTCGTGGTCGACACCGAGCGCGTCGAGCAGCGTCGGCAGGACGTCGATTTGCCGGACTTGAGCGTCGACCGTCGCGGAGTCGACGCCGGGGCCGGCGAGCACGAACGGGACGTTCGTCGTATAGTCGAAGATGTTCTCGCCGTGGCCGTTCTCGATGAAGTGGTCGGTGACGTCCGGCCCCCAGTCCGCGAAGTACTGGTTGATTCGCTCGACGGCGCCGCGGGTGTCGACGCCGCCGTAGTACTTCACGGCGTCCCGCAGGGACTTCACGAGCAGGCGCAGCGGGTTGTCGCGGTGGGTGATGCTCTCGCCGTGGTCGCCGACGACGGCGACCACCGTGTCGTCGGGGACGGCGTCGACGAGCGCCTCGATTTCGCGGTCGAGCGCGGAGAGCGCGCGGCCGTACGGCGTCTCTCCGTACTCGGGGCTGTCGAACTCGGCGGGGACGTGGATGTCCTCGTGAATCTCCCAGAGGTGGACGAACGCGGCGAACGGCTCCGGGAGGTCCGCGACCCTATCGAGGCCCTCCTCGCGCCAGTCGCTGAACATCGACTCGTCGCGGTCTCGGCAGTCGTAGGCGTCGAACCCGCGGTCGAGGCCCGTCTCGGGGACGAGCGGGCCCGTCGCCATCGCCTCCGTGTGGTAGCCGGCGTCGCCCAGAATCTCGGGCATCGACTCGACGTCCGTCGAGAGGCTGCCGCGGCGCAGCGACTTGATGCCGTTTCGTTCGCCGTACGCGCCCGTCAGCAGGCTGGCGATTGCGGGCGTCGTCGTCGTCGCAGTCGCGTACAGCTCTGTGGACTCGCGGCCGCGTTCGCGGAGGTCGTCGAGAAACGGGGTGTCGACGGCGTCCCGGTGCAGGAAGTCTTCTCGGAGGCAGTCCACCACGACCAACAGGAGGTTCGGGGAGTCGGGAGCGTCCATAGTCACGTTCGGTAACCGAGGTCTTCGAGGCGTTCTTCGACGACGTCGCCGCCGTCGCCGGTGTCGTCGCGGCCCGCGGCGTCGGGGTCGCGGCTGTGCGTGTCCGTCGCGGTCGTCTCGCACCACGGCACCTCCCGGAGGACCGGTAAGTCGACGCCGCCCGGGTGGCCGTAGACGTGGTGTTCGCCGAACGCGTTGCCGTGGTCGGCGGTGACGACGACGCGCTCGGCGTCGAGGTTCTCGAACAGCACGCCGAGGTCGCCGAGGACGTATTCGAGGTTCTCTCGGTAGGTCTGCCACGCGTCGGCCTCGCTGCGCCGGCCGAAGCGGAGGTCGTCCCAGACGGACATCTCGTCGTCGCCGAACGCGTCCAGTTCGACGCCCTCGCTTCGCTGCTCGCGCTCGACGACCGACGGGAAGTGCGGCTGCATGTAGTGGACGACCACGCGGTCGGCGGTCGTCTCGCGGCCAGTGCGGATGGCGGCGTCCGTCACCGGGCGCGGCGGAATCGTCCCGAGGTCGTCGTCCCACGCGTACCGCCACACCTCCTCGACGCTGTGGAAGCGGTCGTGGTCGATTTTCGACGCGGAGTAGGGGTTGCCGGTGACGTACGCGAGGTCCGCGAGCGCGTCGTCGTCGGCCCCGCCGAACACCGTCTCCAGCCACTCCACGGAGGAACTGGCGGGCGACGTCCGCGACCCCGGATTCTCGGGGAGGAAGTCGTGGTCGGCGTCCGCGGTGACCGCCTCGAAGAGGTCCGCGCGGCACGCGTCCAACACCACGAGAACGTCCCAGTCGGCGTCCAGCACGGGGTCGGGGTCGGTACTCGACTGCACGGAGTAGGCCACCAGCGACGCGAGTTCGCGGACAGCGTCGGCGCCGCGGTAGCGGAGGTTGCGGGCGGCGTTGACCGCCTGAGCGGGCACGTCAACCATCGGCGGCTGTGGTCGTCTTCTCGAACATTTCGGGGAGCGGTACTCGGTGAGCCGGTCGTGACGCGCGGAGAAAAAACCTCCTATTCGCGGGGCAACACGACGGTTCGGTGGTCACCCGCGGGATTCGATGGATTGATTCACGCCCGCCCGCCAGTCGGAGGCGTGCAGCGAGAGGACCTGCTGGCGACGGTGGCCGGACTCGCGGGCGCAGCGCTCGTGTTCGCGGTCATGTTCTGGGTCGTGGACGCCCGCGAGGTGTTCGCGGCGGCTCGCTCCGCGGACCCGGTGTTGCTCGCGGGCGTCGCGGGCACGATACTGCTGTGGAACGTCTCGTGGGGACTCGCGCTCTGGAACGTCCTGCGCGCGCTCGACATCCGGCTCCCCCTCCACACCACAGTCCTCGTGAACGCCGCGGGCGCGTTCGCGAACCACGTCACGCCGTTCGGGCAGGCCGGTGGCGAGCCCGTGACCGCGTGGCTGCTGTCGAAGACCGCAGACACGGACTACGAGGTGGGACTCGCGTCCATCACCAGCCTCGATGCCATCAACGTCGTGCCGTCGCTGGCGTTCGCGGCGGTCGGCTCGCTCTACTACGTCACCACCCAGACGGGCGGCGAACTCGGCTTGCTGCCGCTGGGCGTGCTCGCGGCGGCCGTCGTTCTCCCCATCGTCGCGGCGGTCGTGTGGCGCTACCGGACGGCGATTCGCGGACGCGTTGGCGGGACGGTCGCGGCGGTCCTCCACCGCGTCGTCGGCGCGATTCCCCGCGTCTCCCTGCCCGACGCCGACGACCTCGCCGCGCGACTGCGTGGGTTCACGGACGCCGTCGGCCGGGTCGCCGTCTCCCGGGAGCGACTCGTCGCCGCGCTCGGCTGCTCGGCGCTCGGCTGGGCGTTCCAAGCCCTCGGGCTCTGGGTCACGTTCCTCGCACTCGACTCGTTCGTCCCGATTTACGTCCCCTTCTTCGTGTTGCCGCTCGGGAAGGTCGGCTCCGCGCTCCCGACTCCCGGCGGGCTCGGCGGCACGGAAGCCATCAACGTCACGCTGCTCACGCTGCTGACGGCGGTGAGCGCGCCGACGATTGCGGCGGTCGTCACGATTCACAGCGTCGGCGGCTACCTCCTGACGACCAGCGTCGGCGCCGCCGCCACCAGCGCACTCGGCGTCCGGTCGTGAACCGCCCGCGTCCGGAGCGTTTTATACCGCTCGCGCACTGACGTAGACGCACACGTGACCGCGACATGAGCGGGACGCCCCCGAAAGTCGCCGTCGCCCACTACTGCGAGGGCGCCGGCCACGCGACCCGGATGCTGGCGGTCGTCGAGGAACTGGAAGGCGCCGGCTACGACGTGGTGCTGGCGGGCGGCGGCCCCGGGACGAAGTTCGTCGAGGCGAACGGCTACACCGAGTTCGAGCCCCGCGACCTCGACTTCGTCGGGGACTTTCAGGGCGGCGGCCTCCTCGACGTGCTGAAGCACAGCGGCCCCGCAATCTACGAGCGAATCAGCCAGTACCGCGAGTGGTTCGACCGCGAAGCACCCGCGTTGCTCGTCACCGACGACATCTCCGCGGCAATCGCCGCGTCACTGCACGGCCAGCGCTACGTCTACCTCTCGCACGACCCCGCGGACTTCTACGCGAACCCCGTCGAGCGCGTCGGCGCGTGGGTCCGCAACCGCGTCGCGCGCCGCGGCGCCGAGCAGTTCCTCGTGCCGAAAGTCTGGGACGGCGACCCCTCGATTCCGGGCGCCGACGGCGTCCCGCCGATGGCGCCCGCCGGCGGCGCGCCCGAAGCGGACGTCGACGTGCTCGTCGTTCCGAGCGAGTTCAGCGTCGACCCCGACCGACTCGCGGACGCGCTGGAAGCGCGCGGCCGGGACGTGACGCTCGTCGGCGGCGACGACTGGGAGCTACAGGAGTCCCTCCAGCCGTTCATCGCGGGCGCGAACCTCGTCATCTGCAGCGGCTACTCCACCGTGATGGAGGCCGCCGTCGCCGGCACGCCGACCATCGTATTGCCGGCGACGTCAGAACAGCGCGGCGTCGTCGACGCGCTCGCGGACACCCCCGGCTTCTACGCCGCGGACTCGATTGCGGGCGTCGAGGCGCTCCTCGACAGCGTCCGAGCGCCCGACCCGCACGCGAACGGCGCGAAGCGCGTCGCGGAAGTCGCCGCGACGTACCTGCCCGAACCTCCGCGAGCCGACTAGCCGACCGCCAGTAGCGACGCTTTTACCGCCGGCCGTCCTACGGCGGCGTAATGAGCGAGGTTCCGTTCCACTACGTCGACCTCCGGGCGTTCTGCTACGGCACGGAGGACGAGGTCCGCGTCGCCGACGCGCTCGGCCACTTCCTCCCCGACGACGTCGAACTCGAACGCGCCGAAAGCGAGGGCCACCTCGGCGACCGCATCGTCGTGCTGTCCGCGCGCGTCGAGCGCGCCGACGAGATGCGCCACGTCCTCGGCCAACTCCGCGACGGCGCCGACATCGAGCGCATCCGCGAGGAACTCGACCAGCGCGTCGACGACAACTGCTCGCTGTTCGTCCACCTCGACAAACAGGAGGCGTTCCTCGGCGACGCCCGACTCGGCGACGGCATCGCCCTGCGCGCGAAAGTCGAAGCCTACCCCGCGAAGAAGGAAGCGGCCGTCGAGAACGCCCGCGAAGCGCTGTCGTAGCGCTCCACCAACCGTCTTTTTCCCGCCGTGGTCGCTAGCCGGCGACGATGGCTCCCACGCTCCGCGACGCCCTCCACGTCGCCCTGAACCGACCGCGCGTGTTCGCACTCGCGGGCACGACGCTGGCCTGTGAGGCCGTCGTTCGCCTCGCGTTCGCCGCCGTCCACCCGGTGCTGGCCGTCGCCCTCCCGCCCGTCGTCGCGCTCGGTGTGCTCGGCGCGGCCGCGCCGACAGTACGCTCCGCCGTCGCCGCACCCGACGAACCGTTGCAGTGGACCGTCGGCGAGACGCTCCGCGAACGCGGCCCGCTGCTCGTCGCTGTCGCCGTCGCCGGCCACGTCGTCGCGCTCGCACTCGGCACCGCCGCGTTCCTCCTCGTGGACACGCCGCTACGGGCCGCAGTGTACGCAACGGGCGGGTCTGTCTCGACGACGACGGTCCACGTCGCACCGCTGGCCGGCGTCGCCGCGGGCGCCTTCGTCGCGTGGGGATTGCTCGCGCCCACCGTCGAACGCGCCGTCGCGGGTGACGGCGTTCGCGCCGCAGCCACCGCGCCGCTCCGAGCACTCTACGACCGACGACGGACCCGGCCCGCGCTCGGCCTGTACCTCGCGTGCGCGCTCCTCGCGGCCGCAGTCTTCGCCGCCACGCTGCTCGTACCCGAGGCATACGCGACGCAGGAAGCGGCGCGCCTCGCAGCCCTCGCGACGGCGGGTGGTGTCGCCGTCCTCCTCGTCCTCCTCGGCGTCTTCGTCTACCCGGCGCACGTCGCGCTGGCCGCCACTCGGTCACGCCAACCGCGTCCAGTTCCGTTCCGGCGGGTCGCCGTCGCGGCGCTCCTCGTCGCGGCGCTGGTCGCTGGCGCGAGCGCGGTCCGCGTGACCGAGACGCGCCCCGGCACTCCGGGAGACGCCGCAACGACGCTTCCGGCGGACGCGACGAGTGCGTACGCGGCGGCGCTCGACCACACAGCGGCGCTCGACCATCGAATCGTCGTCACCGAGCGCCGCGGCCCTGAGGAGGTCGTCGCGACGGCCGCCGTCGAGCGCTCCGCGCGCCAGTTCCGCGCGTCCCTCGAACGCGACGACCGAACAGCCGTCGGGTACGCCGACAGCGGCGTCACCTACCGCTTGCGCGGCTACTCGTCGGACGTCTTCAGTCTCGGTTCGTTTCGGGTCGACGGCGACGCCGCGCGCGCACTCCCGGGGTACTGGGAGGCCACCGACGAGTACACGGTCACGGACGGCGTCGGCGCGGGCTACGGGCTTCCCGCGCCCCGAACCGGTTCGTGGACGATACGAGCAGCCGTGAACGCCACGCGGACGGTCGAACTGACCGGCGGGGAAGAAGTGTTCGCCGCGCTCCACGGAACCCGTGCAGAGAACGTGACCGCGGAGACGGCGTGGGTGCGAATGCGCGTCGACGCCGGCCGGGGCGTCGTCCTCGGTGGGCGAGCGCGCCTAAACGCCACCGTCGACGGCAACCGGTTCGTCCGGAACCTCAGTTACACCGTCGAGACGGGTGCTGGCGTGGACGCGCGTCGGCCCGACGCGCTCGGGTCGCGGTCGCTCGCCGAGTGGACGTGGGACGTGTTCGCGTACTGAGCCGCCGGCGAACGCACGCGTTTTTACGCGCCGACCGAGAACGAACGGTCGTGTACGAGGCCGTTCACGCGCACCCGGACGGCGACAGCACCGTCGCGCGGTTCGCCGCGACAGCCGCGAGCGTCGGCTACGACGGCGTGGTGGTGCGGAGCCGTTCGGACGCCCGCCCGGACGTCGATTACGAGGGCGTCGCCGAGGAGTACGGCATCGACGTGGTGTCGGGCGTCGAACTCGACGCCGAGGACACGTCGCAGGCGAGCGGCGCCATCGGCAGTCTGCGCGACCAAGCGACGGTGCTGTCGGTGCGCGGCGGCACGCCCGAATTGAACCGATTCGTCGCGGAGTCACCGCGAGCGGACGTGCTGGCGGGGCCGATGCGCGGGAGCGGCGACGTGAATCACGTCGTCGTGAAGGCTGCCAAGCGCAACGCCGTCCACGTGGAGTTCGACTTCTCAGCGGTGTTGCGCGCCAGCGGCGGAGAGCGCGTGCAGGCGCTGCGCGGCCTGCGGAAACTCCGCGAACTCGTCGACCACTACGACGCGCCGTACGTCGTGAGCGCCGACCCCGAGTCGCACCTCCACTTACGCGGGCCCCGCGAACTGCTCGCCGTCGGCGAGGAAGTCGGGTTCGAGCGCGACCAGATTCGGCAGGGGCTGGCGGCGTGGGGCGAACTCGCCGAACGCAACCGCCACCGGACGTCCGAGGAGTTCATTGCGGAGGGCGTCGAACGTGGCAGGTATGAAGAAGACGGTTGACGAGCACGCCGCGCGCTTCGACGAACTCGCGGCCAGCTACGACGACGAGAAGTCCGCGGAGTACAACGAGTGCGTCGCGCTCGTCCTCGAACACGCTGCGCCCGACAGCGACGACACCGTCCTCGACTTGGGGTGTGGGACGGGTGCCATCGCGCTCGGCCTCGCCGAGGACGCGGGTCGAGTCGTGGGTCGCGACATCAGCGAGGGGATGATGGACGAGGCGCGGCGCAAAGCCGACGAGCGAGGCTTCGAGAACGTCGAATTCGGCGAGGGCCAGTTCCGCGAGCCGAACTTCGACGGGGATGTGGACGCCGGGTCGGCGGAGCCGCCCCGTGCAGACGCTCGCGATGCGAGCGTCGACATCGTGACCTCGAACTTCGCGATGCACCACCTCAGCGACGCGGAGAAGCGCGAGGCCATCTCCGTCATCGCGGGCCTCGGGCCGCGGCGAATCGTGCTCGGGGACGTGATGTTCTTTGGCGAGCCGGACCCTGAGGAGCCGTTCTACAGTCCCGAGGTGGACGACCCCGCGACGGTAGGCGTGCTCGCGGACGCGTTCACGGACGAGGGGTACGCGCTCACCGCCGTCGAGATGGTCCACGAGCAGGTCGGCGTGCTCGTCGCGGAGCGACAACAACCACAGTAGGAACTACGGAATCTAAAATACGGCGGGATCAACGCTGGGGCCCGCCTGCAACCCTTGACCAGTGACTACTCTGTTCGTCTCCGAAATAAAAGTGTCGGCGTCGCGACTGCAGTAGCTGATTAGCCATCTAAAATACGGCGGGATCAACGCTGGGGCCCGCCTGCAACCCTTGACCAGTTAATAGTACACCGTCGCGTCTTAAAATTCTATTGGACGTAATTCGCAGCGCTCGAAAGGGGCAAAGCCCCGTTCGGTTTCGCGCCGATACTCCAGATGGACAGTCGCTCAGAGGTACGCACCGAATGCGTACAGGACGAGGACAACTCTCAACAGCCAGTACGCTGCCTTGAGTGTCCGCGTCGCCGTCTCCAGTACGTCCCACGGTGAGGGACACCGGAGCGTGATGTCGACTGCCCACCGCCGTCGGGAACGTTCGTCCCCGTGCTTTGCAGTAGGCATCTTCGAATTGATGCCCACCACTCAGCGTCCACCGGGAGGACGCTGCACCTGGTCAAGGGTTGCAGGCGAGCCCCCCAACTTCGACTGGCGGTGGGTCTTTTCGCCGCGACCTCTCGGCCACGGCTTAGCCTGCCATTCATGCTGGAAGCATATAAACGGTCAAACAGCCCGACGCCGTTGTACGAAACGACCAAATGCCCGCCGTATGAATCTAATACAGTGAAACACCTCCCGAAGCACCTCCGGCCGCGGTGGCGCTACCTCGCCGTCGACCTGGAGGCGTGGCCCGACGCCGACGTCTCACAGGGCGACTTCCAGCGCAGCGTCTGGTTCGCCGCGCAGAACCTCTACGGGGACACCGGCAGCGCGGACGCCGACCTGCGCGTGCTGCAGTTCTCGTTCGCGGACGGCAGCGGCGACGCGCTCGTCCGCGTCCGCCACGGCGAAGTCGAGCGCGGGCGGGCGGCGCTGGCGTGCGTCGACGACGTGCGCGGTGACGCTGTCAGGGTGGCGGTATGCGGCGTCTCCGGCACGATACGCGCCGCTGAGGAAAAGTATTTAGGACGGCCGGGTGAATCCGCAGCCGAAGCCAGCGTCGCGTTCGCGGGCGACACCCGCCCGGCAGTCAGCCGAGGTGACCTCGTCGACATCGAGTCCGAGGACGGGTTCGTGGGCGCGACGGACCTCGACTGCTAACCATGCAAGGACAGAACCAACAGCAGGCCTACGACCGCGGTATCACGATTTTCTCGCCGGACGGCCGCCTCTACCAGGTGGAGTACGCCCGGGAGGCCGTCAAGCGAGGGACGCCCAGCATCGGCGTGCGCACGGACGGCGGCGTCGTCCTCCTCGTCGACAAGCGCATCAGTTCGCCGCTGATGGAGGAGGCGTCCGTCGAGAAGATTCACAAGGCGGACAACCACGTCGGCATCGCGAGCGCTGGCCACGTCGCCGACGCCCGCCAGCTCATCGACTTCGCGCGTCGCGACGCCCAGGTCGAGCGCGTGCGCTACGACCAGCCCATCGGCGTGGAGACGCTGACGAAGGACATCACCGACCACATCCAGCAGTACACGCAGGTCGGCGGCGCGCGCCCGTTCGGCGTCGCGCTGCTCATCGGCGGCGTCACGGACGGCGAACCCCGCCTCTTCGAGACGGACCCCTCCGGGACGCCGTACGAGTGGAAGGCCATCGCCATCGGCGAGGACCGCTCGACCGTGCAGGGCTTCCTCGAAGACCACTACGACGAGTCGCTCCCCCTCGACGAGGGCGTCGAACTCGCGCTCCGCGCGCTCGGCGAGATTCGGGAGTCCCTCCAGCCGGAGGGCGTCGGCGTCGCCACCATCGACGCCGAGACGGGCGCGTTCATCGAGCTGACCGACGACGAAATCGGCGAGTACCTCGACGAACACGACTTACTCGGCGGAGAAGACGAGGACGGCGACGCGGGCGAACCGGGCGACGGTGCCGAGGACGCAGGCGACGACGCGGGCGACGACACCGGCGAGGAGTAGTCGCGACCACCCGGTTCGGCGGGAAAAGCTCTTTTAAGTACACCCGTCGAAGTCACACGCATGATATCACTCGACGAGGCGGTGACCGCGCGCCTCGAAACGCACGGCGAGCGCTTCGAAGTGCTTGTCGACCCGGACGCCGCGCTCGCGATGAAACGCGGCGAGTTCGAGGGCGACCTCGAAGACGTCATCGCGGCCCGCGACGTCTTCGAGAACGCCTCCCGCGGCGACCGACCCGCCGAAGAGGACTTAGAGGAAGTGTTCGGGACGACCGAACCCATGGACATCATCCCCGAGGTCATCGAGCGCGGGGAGATTCAGATTACCGCCGAGCAGCGCGCGGAGATGCAGGAGCAGAAGCGCCGGAAACTCATCAACACCATCACGCGAAACGCGGTGAACCCGCAGATGGACAACGCCCCGCACCCCCCAGAGCGCATCGAGAGCGCGCTCGAAGAAGCCGGGTTCACGGTCGACCCGATGGAGACCGCCGAGAGCCAAGTCGACGACGCGCTGGACGCGCTCCGGCCCGTGATTCCGATTCGCTTCGAGGAAGTGACCGTCGCGGTGAACCTGCCGCCGGACTACGCCGGCAGCGGGCAGGCCAAGATTCGAGAGTTCGGGCAACTCGACCGCGAGGAGTGGCAGGCCGACGGCTCGTGGGTGGGCGTGCTGACGTTCCCCGCGGGGATGCAAAACGACTTCTTCGACCTCGTCAACGAGGTCTCGGAGGGCGAGGGTGAGACGACGATAATCAAGGAGAAAGGCGAACTCGACACGCGCTGAGCGGTCGACGCGGCGGTTTCGGCGTTACCCTTTCTTGAAGCCGACGAGGAAGCCGCCGGTGAAGCCGGCGCTGACCGACAGCGTCGAGAGGATGGTGTTCACCCACGACGGCGGGGCGGCGCCGTTGGCGGCCTGCGTGAGGTCGAGCATCCCGCCGGTGAGGCGGTCCCAGTCGACGGTGAGGATGCCCCGGGATTCGAGGAACTTGAACAGCGCGAGCTCGAGGCCGACGATGACCGCGATGAGCTTCGCGACCTTCTTCGCCGCGAACCCGATGACGGCGCCGATGCCAGCGCCACCCCCGAACTCCAGGCCGAGGGTCGTGAAATTGATGTCCGGCATGGTCGCTCATCGGCGAGCGACCGGTAAGTCTCTTTTGTCAGACGCGGTGACGACACCGGCCGCGCCCGGGGCTTAAGTACCAGCGGCGCCTACCACGTGACAAGTGACCGGAACAACGACGAAGACGGCGGTCGTCGCCAAGCGCGTCGACGAAGGGGGCGCCGACACCGCCGAAATTAGGGAACTCGTCCGCGCGGCGGGCTACGAGGTCGGCGGCGAAGTGACGCAGACGCGCACGGCCGACCCCGCGCTCCAACTCGGCGAGGGGAAAGTCGAGGAGCTCGCGGCCGTCGTCGCGGAGACGGGCGCCGAGCGCGTGGTCTTCGACAACCGACTCGGCCCCTACCAGACGTACAACCTCGGCAAGCGCCTCCCCGAGAACACGGAGGTCGTCGACCGCTTCCGCCTCATCCTCGACATCTTCGGGCAGCGCGCCCAGACGCGGAAGGCCCAACTGCAGGTCGAGCTCGCGGAGCTCCGCTACGAGCTGCCGCGCGCGGAGGCGAAGACCAGCCTCGCGAAGCGCGACGAGCGCCCCGGATTCATGGGGCTGGGCGAGTACGACGAGAGCCGCGAGCAGGACATCAAAGCCCAGATCAGCCGCATCCGGGACGAACTGGAGAGCATCGAGAAGACCGAACAACAGCGCCGCGAGACGAGACGCGAGTCCGGGTTCGAGTTGGTGGCGCTTGCGGGCTACACGAACGCCGGGAAGTCGACGCTGCTGCGCCGCCTCGCCGACGACCTGGACGTCGACGAGAACGAGGACCTCCACCCCGATCTCGACACCACCGCGGAGTCCCAGAACAAACTGTTCACGACGCTCGGAACGACGACGCGCCGACTGGAGATGGACCGCCGGGACGTCCTGCTGACGGACACGGTCGGGTTCATCAGCGACCTCCCGCACTGGCTCGTGGAGTCGTTCAAGTCCACGCTCGAGTCCGTCTATCAAGCGGACCTCGTCCTGTTGGTGGTGGACGCCAGCGAGTCCATCGACGAGATTCGCGAGAAACTCGTGACGAGCCACGACACGCTCTACGAGCGCAACGAGGCGCCCATCGTCACCGTGTTCAACAAGGTGGACAAGGTCGGCGACGACGAGCTCGCCGAGAAACAGGAGGCGCTGTCGGCGCTCGCGCCGAACCCCATCGCGGTCAGCGGCAAGGACGGCATCAACCTCGACGCGCTCCGCGACCGCATCGACGCGGAACTCCCGCCGAGAGAGCGCGAGACGCTCGTCCTCCCGATGACCGACGAGACGATGAGCGTGGTGTCGTGGGTCCACGACCACGCGTACGTCCGCGACGTCGACTACGACGACGAACAGGTCGTCGTGGACTTCGAGGCGCTGCCGACTGTCGTCGAGAAGTCGCGCGCGAAGGCAAGCGACCTCGTCGTGGAAGCCTAGAGTTCTCGTTTCTCCTTTCGGACCACTTCCACGCCCTCGATAGCGGTGCCCGGGTACTGGCCCTCGTCGTCCTTCTCGGCGGCCTTCACCATGTCCCAGACGACGTTCAAGCCAGTCGTCACGCCCTCTAGCGCCTCCATCTCGCAGCCCGTCTTCCCGGTGGTCTCGACGGCGACTTCGAGGACGACGCGGTCGTCGCGCACGTCGAAGTCCGTCTCGACGTTCGTAATCGGAATCTGGTGGCACATCGGAATCGTCTCCCACGTGTGCTTGACCGCCTGCACCGCGCCGACGCGCGCCGTGGCGAGTACGTCGCCCTTCCCGATTTGGTCGCCGCGAATCGCGTCGACGGTCGACGCCGAGAGGTGAATCTCGCCGCGCGCGACCGCACGCCGCGCCGTGTCGGGCTTGTCGCCGACGTCCACCATCTGCACGTCGCCGTCTTCGGTCGTGTGCGTCAACTCGTCTGCGCTCTCCGCTCCTCGTTCCGAGGTCTCCGTCTCGTCGGCCTCGCGGGTCGCGGCTTCGCCGCTCCCTCGTTCCGAGGTCTCCGTTCCGTCGACCTCGCGGTCACTCATCGTCGTCACCCCACAGCGCCGCCGGGAGCGCATCCAGCAGGTCGGTGGCGAGCAGGCCGTAGCCGTGGTCGTCGACGACGTGGTCGCCGGCGGCCCCGTTCGCGTACGCGCCGACGCTCGCCGCGGGGACGCCGTCCAGGGTCGAGAACATCGCGGCCGTCGCGCCCGCGAGCACGTCGCCGGTGCCGCCGACGGTCATCCCGGGGTTCCCAGTGCGGTTGACTCGAGTCGTCTCGCCGTCCGAGACCACGTCGTAGGCGCCCTTCACGAGCACCGTCTGCCCGAGGTCGGCGGCGAACGATTCGAGGGCGTTCGCGCGCTCGCGCCAGCCCTCGGCACTTGCTCCCCCCATCTTCTTCAGTTCCCCTTGGTGGGGCGTACAGACGAGGTCCGCGTCCGTCTCCACGTCCGGAACCACCTGCAGCGCGTCGGCGTCGACGACCGCCTTCCCGTCGTAGGCCGCGAGGAAACGCCGGACTGCAGCGAGGGTGTCGTCGGCGTCGCCGAGACCCGGCCCGAGAAGGACCACGTCGACGTCGGCGGCGCGGTCGAGAATCTCGTCGACGTGCTCGGGGAGCAGGCGCGTCCCGACGTACGCGTCGACGATGAGGTTCTCGCTGTACCCCTGCACGGTGTCGGCGATGCTGTCGGGGACCGCGAGGTACGCGAGGTCCGCGCCCGCTCGCAGCGCAGCCTGCGCGCTCAACGCGGGCGCGCCCGTGTACGGGCCGCCACCGACGACGAGCACGCGCCCGAACTCGCCCTTGTGGGCGTGCGGGTCGCGTTCGAGTTGCTGGAGGTCGCCCGGGCCGACGAACAGTTCCGCCGCTTCTGGAATACCGATGTCTGCAACCGTAACGTCCTCCCGGTCCACGAGTGCGGGCTTCACGTCGTGGAACGTCACCACGCGGTCGGCGTCGACGGCGACGCCTGGGGTCTCGCCGGTGTCCGCGTCCATCCCGGAGGGCACGTCCACGGCGACGGCGGGCGCGTCCGCGTCGTTGATGGCTTCGATAGCCGACGCCTCCGGTTCGCGTGGCGCGCCCGAGACGCCCGTTCCGAGCACCGCGTCGACCACGACATCCGGGTCGCCGATGTCGAGGGCGCTGGCGTCTTTCACGACTTCCGTGGGAATTTCGGCCTGCTGGAGCGCGCCCCAGTTCGCTCGGCTGATGTCCGTCGTGATGGTCTCGGGGCGCCCGAGCAGGTGGACCGTGACGTCGTACTCGCCGAGGAAGCGCGCCGCGACGAAGGCGTCCCCGCCGTTGTTCCCGCGGCCCGCGACGACGGCGATGCTCGCGCCCGCGTCGGCCGTCTCGCGGACGGCGCGCGCGACGGCGTTCCCGCTGGACTCCATCAGTTGCTCGCGCGGCACGCCGACCGCCGCCGCGTTCCGGTCGACGGCGGCCATCCGCTCGCTGGTAATCATGTCCGGACGTTCAGTGGGGAGCGCCGTAAAAACTCCGCGTCAGCGCCGAATCTCGAAGCTGTCGTGGCCCTCGGGGTCGTCGTACTCAACCTCGACATCGTCGACGCGCGCCGCGGGACTGCCCTCGTGGCACCACTCCACTATCGCCTCGACGTCGTCCTCGGGTCCTTCGAAGACGGCTTCGACGCGGCCATCTTGGAGGTTCCGCACCCAACCATCGACGCCGCGCTCGGTGGCTTGCTCTCGGGTGGTCGCGCGGTAGTAGACGCCCTGTACCTTCCCGGAGACCAGCACGTGTGCGCGAGTGCGCTCGCTCATGCGATGGCGTGCGGCGGCGACGGTCAAAAAGCCACGCGCCGATTCGTCACCGCCCGAGCGGAGGTGGTAGAACAGCACTCAACCGAGGGTGGTGTTCAAATAAGGATTAGACTGAACTCGGCTTTAGCCGGTGACTCAGCCGATCTCCTGGTGGATCGAAAGGGCGAGGCGGTCTCGGCGAACCCCGACGAAGCAAGCACGTCAGCGACCAACGGGAGCGAACGCGCGCAGCGAGTCGCGGGAGTCTCGTGAGTGAAACGAACGAGACCTCGGGAGACGAGCATAGCGAGTCTCCCGCTGGCCGAGACCGTCGAGGGCTTTCAAAACACAACGTCGTCTCCGCTCGTCTCGTCTGCTTATCTGAACACTGCCCAACCCAGTCCGGCTGATTGCAATCAAACTAGCGGGCCTGTTCAGCGCCGCTGACCGATGCGAACGAATCGGCCGCTATCGAACGCGTGGAGTCGCTCGGCGGTGCCGTTCGAGGCACTCCTATTCACAATTTTCCGCAGCGACCAACAATAATATATAGTAATTGATATTATGGCCGTAACGCGATGTCTGGGAGTGATGATGACGACGAGGGGGATGCCGGCAGGGGACTAACCGACGCGAAGCGCCACGCTTGGTCAGAGGGTCAGAAAACCATCGAGCATCAAACCGAGAAGATACACCAAGAAGACGACAAAGCAATCGGCATCACCCGACTGAACATTCTCGTCTTAGGGATTCTCACCAGTGGAATTTCGCTGTCGATTCGCAGTGACAAAGTCTTAGCATCGAACTTTCTCAACACGCACGTCGTGTTGGGTGTCGCCTCGCTCATCGTCTCAACTATCGTTGCCTCGATGGCGTACACGTCGTCCAGTTTCGAGATGGGGCTCGGAGCGAAACCGATGCGCGACCTCGCGGAGGGAAACATCTCTGCAGAGCGGTACTTTGAGAAGTTGGGGGAGGAGTATCCGACGTGGGTGGAGAAGAACCACGATGTCCACCGGTTCAATTCCTACGCGATTACGTGGGCGCTCATCTTCTCGATTGCTGGATTCACGCTGCTTATCGGTGGACTATCCGTCGGAGCGACTGGCTACCGGGGACACGGGATGTCGTACATCCTCCTCGTCGCGGAGATTGTGGCCATCCTAGTCCTTGGTGTATTAGTGTACTCCTCGGACTTCTTCTTCAATAAAATCATGAATATTCGGGATAATGGCTTCTGAGGCCGCGATAATTCCTACTGAAAGTGAACATGACCGATTACCAAAATCTTAATGGGATGCAGCCCCGAGAATAGCGTAAGTCATGCCCCCGAGTGACCAAAAGTCGCGTGAGGGGTCTGATTGGGGCGAAACCATGTCGAACTCGCCCGAATATGGACCTGTGAAGAGCCTTCGAATCGTTTACCGCAGGCTACGCGGACACGACCGATAGCCCGCAACAGCGGCGAACCTATTTTTGCGGTGTGGTAGACGGCGGCCAGGAGTTCAATCTACAACACCTAATTACGTCTCTCTGTCCGCCGAATTTCCACCGCTTCGGAGGAAGTGGAAGAGGTACGTCTGCGTGTAGCCGGCGTAGGGGCCGAGTTGCGCGCGAATCGCGCGGGAGGTGTCGGCGTAGTTGCCGCGGTCGCAGTCCGGGTAGTGGTCCTCGATGGCCGAGCGAATCCACGTGTCCAGCGGGACCGCTTCGAGGTACCCCAGCGAGAACAACAACACGCAGTCCGCGACCTTGTCGCCGACGCCGACGAACTGCGTGAGTTCCTCGCGGGCGAGTTCGTACGCGCGACCGTCGATGTCGCGCTCTGTGAGTTCCTCGGAGGCAACCATCTCGGCCGTGCGCTGGACGTACGGCGCGCGGTAGCCGAGTTTCAGTTCGCGGAGGTCGTCCTCGGTTGCGGCCGCCAGCGCCTCGGGTTCGGGGAAGGCGTGGACGGTCTCGCCGTCGTACTCGACGGGGTCTCCGTACGTCTCGCGCAGGGATTCCTGCATCGCGAAGATGCGTTCGACGCGCATCTGCGCCGAGCAGATAAACGAGATCAGGCAGCCGAAGAAGGGGTCGCGGACGATGCGGAGGCCGTCGTAGGCGTCCCACGCGGCCTCAGTGAGGTCGTCGCCGGTGGCGGCGGCGCGAATCTCGTGGAGGTCGTCGTTCAGGCCGAGCAACTCGCGGACGATCGGGGCCGCGTCCGTCGTGGACTGCCACTCGATCGCGTCCGCAGTCTGACGGACTTCCACGACGTCGCCGTCGACGACGGTGCGGTACCACGCGTTTCCACCGGACGCGCCGTCTGTCTCGTAGGTCGCGCCGTCGGGCCGCCACCAGAGGTACGTCTGGCCGCTCTCGATGGTAGCTTGCACGTCGACCGCGCCCGCAATCTCGGTTGTCGGGATGGCGCCGCGCTCCATTTCGTGTGGCGTTGGCCGCGCTCGGGCAAGACGGGTTCGGTTCCGGGCCAAACTTCTTCTACGTTGCGTGTGAACGTCTCACGTAGTCATGGACTGTAGGGTGGTCGTCGAAGCCGCTGTCCCCGTCTACGACGTCGATACCCCCGACGAGGCGGTCCGCATCGCCATCTCGAAGACCGGCGAGCTGCTGAACCCGGACCTCAACTACGTCGAAATCAGCATGGGCGAGCGCGCGTGCCCCAGCTGCGGCGACGACCTCGAACCCGCGTTCGTCGCGGCGGACGAGGCCCTCGTCGCGCTCGAACTGGAGATGAGCGTGTTCAACGTCGAGCGCGAGGAACACGCCTCGCGTATCGCGCGCAAGGAGATCGGGCAGCGACTGGAGAACATCCCGCTGACCGTGCTGTCCATCGAGGAGGAAGTCGAAGAAAGCGGAGATGGAGACGGAGACAGCGAAGATGGAGACGGAGACAGCGAAGGGGAAGCGTAGCGCTGGAGAGCGTGAGTACGTCAGGAGACGTCTTGTGTCGCCGCGTCAGTCAGCTTGGGCGGGGACGGCTTCCTGCTCTTCGGGTTCGTCCATCGCCGAAGTGATGCCGCCCGCAAGCGCGAAAACAGCCGCTTTGTGGTCCGTCTTCGATTTGTGAATGGATGTCGGTCGTACGCCGAGATCTTCGTACTCGTCGAGAGAAATTTTGTCTGCTTCGCACTCCTCGTAGTAGTTCCCGACCTCTGCGAGGAGGCCGTGGAGGTGGATGAGCTCCTGCTTCTTCATGGCAGCCAATTCTAACGGTCACGGGGTTATAGTATTATCCTGAGAGGTGTTACCACGGCTCTCTCGAACGCGGGCGATTTCGGGGCGACCCGGGTTTTTGAAAGGCTTTTGTGCGGGCCGCTACTTCGTCCGGGTATGGACTACGAGGAGCAACTCGACCGCGCGATGCAGGAGAAGCCCGACGTCGCGGGCAGCGAGAGCCGGTTCGAGGTCCCGGAGCCGAACGTCCGCGAGGAGGGCAACGTCACGGTGTACGAGAACTTCCAGGACACGCTCGACCGCCTCGGCCGCGAGCAGAATCACGTGCTGAAGTTCATCCAGAACGAACTCGGGACGAGCGCCCAAATCGACGAGAACGGGCGCGCCCGATTCACCGGTGGGTTCCGCCAG
Organism: Halobacterium sp. CBA1132; assembly: GCF_001485535.1. Lineage (NCBI taxonomy): Archaea > Methanobacteriati > Methanobacteriota > Halobacteria > Halobacteriales > Halobacteriaceae > Halobacterium > Halobacterium sp. CBA1132. Next base: position 1,479,453 of record NZ_BCMZ01000001.1, on the reverse strand, counting down.
CGCCGCGTCGAGGCCGTCCTCGACGAGTACGTCGACACGTACGTCACGTGTCCCGAGTGCGGGCTGCCGGACACGAATCTGGAAGTCGACGACGACACCGAACGCCTCCACTGCGAGGCCTGTGGCGCCCGGTCGGTCGTCTGAGTTACTGCAACCGTTTCAAGTTCTCCAGGTCGCGGTCGGTTCGCATGAACTCCGCTGTCCGCCGCGTGGCGTGACAGTTCGGACAACTGAAGTTCTTGTCGTGCGTGGGTAGGTCGCTCGGCGTACTCTCCCACTGTTTCTGACATTCAGGACAGACCAACTGCACGTACGCCTCGTGCGCCATGCTCCCCAGTCGAACGGCTGCCGGGAAAAAGGTTGAGGCCCCGCGTCGTTCAGTAGTACTCGTCGGTGCCGACGAGCTCGAAGAGGTCGTCGTAGTCCTCTGGGAGCTGGGCGGTGACGTCCTGGAGTTCGCTCTCGGGCACCGCCTCGTCGACGACGTCCATCACGACTTGGGCGTAGAAGGCGGCGTCGGCATAGTCGGCGTTCGCGCGCTCGGCGACCCGCTGGACGAAGTCGTCGTAGTCGAATATCTGGCCGGAGTCGGCGTCGTGGAGGAAGATGTCTATCTCCATCGGGAGCGGGCCTGCGAGGTCGGACGCTTCGCCGGGCTGCAGGCGCTCGCCGAGCGTGGTGAGGACGGCTCGGGTGACTCGGATTGCTTCGCCACGGGAGGCCAGTTCGGCACGGTTCTGGACCGCACCGACGAACTCGTCGTGCTTCATGAACGTGTGGACGTAGACAGGCACCTGAAAAATGGCTGGTGGCCGCTCCGGAGCGCGCTGGACCGTAGCAGCGGGGACGAGCGCGTTACTGCTGGCGGACCGCCAGCAGCGCGGCGCCGAGGACGGCGACGACCGCGATGCCGATACCGAAGCCGGGGACGCTCCCGCCGGATTCGTCGGCGGACGTGCCATCAGCCTCGGTGGGCTGCATCGTCTCAGTCGTCTCCATCGTCTCGGTGGTCGTCGTCATCGCGGGGGCGTCCACCGTCGCAGAACTCATCACGGGTGCGCCGGAGGCGACGTAGGGACCGTCGGCGCTGCCCTCGGACTCGACGAACGTGTACGTCTCGTCGCCGTCGGAGTCGACGTGCGCCATCGCGAACACGGTCGTCTCGCCGGCGAGCTCGCTGTCGAGGCTGACTTCGACGTCCTCGTGCGTGCCGGGCGAGAGATACATCGAGGTCCCGACGACGCTGTCGAAGACCGCGCCCTCGGCGAGCGTGCCGTCGTGAATCGTCACGAACCCGCCGTTCGCGAGCGTCACCGAGTCGACGACGACCGTCGACCCGTCGCTGTCTTGGTCGCTGACGACCGTGACGGCGTTCACGGACGCGTGTGCGGTGTCGACGACTGCGCCGCCGTTCGCGGTGAACGGCCCGTCGTCGCTGCCTTCGGAGGTCACGAAGTCGTAGGACTGGTCGCCGTCGGTGTCGACGTGCGGCATCGCGACGATAGTCTGGGACTCGTTGACGGGGTCGTGGAGCGTGACTTCGACATCCTCGTGGTGGCCGGCTTCGAGGTACATCGACGTGCCGACGACGCTACCGAGCGTCTCGCCGGCGAACAGGGAGGCGTCGTGAATCGTCACGAACCCGCCCTCGCTGAGGTCCACGGAGTCAACGACGACGGTGTGGCCGTCGGACTGCTGGTGGTCGACGCTGACCGAGGCGGAGACGGTCGCTGCGGCGGTGTCCACCACGGCGCTCCCGTCGGCCGTGTAGGGACCGTCTGCGCTGCCCTCGGACTGCTCGAAGGTGTACGCTTCGTCGCTGTCAGTGTCCATGTGCGCCATCGGGACGAGCGTGCCGTCCTCGGTGTAGGGGTCGTCCAGCGCGACGCGGACGTTGCGGTGGAGGCCGGGTTCGAGGTACATCGACGTGCCGCGGATACTCTCGAAGACGGCGCCCTCCGTCACGCTGCCGTCGTGCACGGTGACGAAGCCGCCCTCGGGCAGGAACACGGAGTCGACGACCGCGGAGTGGCCGCCAGTGGTCTGGTTCATCGCGCTAATCGAGGCGGTGTCGGACTGCGTGACCATCGCGGTGTCGACGACCGCTTCGCCGTTCATGTCCACGACGGGGCCGTCATCGGCCCCCTCGGAGGTCACGAAGTCGTAGGTCTGGTCGCCGTCAGAGTCGACGTGCGGCATCGGAATCACCGTCTCGTCGCCGACGGACTCGTTCAGTTCGACGCGGACGTTCTCGTGGACGCCCGCGGAGAGATACTGGGAGTGCCCGACGACGCTGCCGGTCGCGTCGCCGTCGAGGAGGCTGCTATCGTGGACGGCGACGAACCCGGCCTGCGCGAGTTCGACGCGGTCCACGACCACGGAGTCGCCGTCGGTCGGCTGGTCGGTCATCGAGACAGTCGCGGACGCGGTGACGTTCGCGGCGTCGACGACGGCGCCGCCGTCAGCGACGTAGGGGCCGTCGGCGCCCGCGTTCGCGGACACGAACTCGTAGATTCGGTCGCCGTCAGTGTCCTTGTGGGGCATCGCGACGAGCGTGTCGTCTTCACTGAGTGGCTCGTCGAGGCGAACGGTGACGTTGTCGTGGGTCCCGGGTTCGAGGTACGCGGACGACCCGACGACGCTGGCGAGCGTCTCGCCGTCCTGCACGCTGCTGTCGTGAATCGTCACGAACCCGCCGTTCGGGAGCGTGGCGCTGTCGACAGTGACCGTCTGGCCACCGGAAGTCTGTGCGTCGAACGTGACGCTCGCAGTCGCCTGCTGGTCGGCCGCCGCTGCCGCGGGTGCGACAGCGAACAGCGAGCCAACCACGACGGCTGTGAGCACGAGTGCTTTGATGCGTTCCCGCATACCCCAGTCGACACCCGGTACTTGAAAGAAGATCTCCCGAATTCGGACCCAATTTACCCCGGAAACCCGCCAAATTGCGTCCCTAGGGCGCTCTAGGAGCAATATCAATCAGCTGCTAAGTCTCGAATTTCGGTGTCGAAACGGGCCGTCGCAGGGGCGCGGTGTCGGAGGACGGAGTAGCAGCGGTGCTGGTCGGTGCCGACGAATCAGCGACGCGAGTCGGAGCAGCGAGTCAGTGCCGGGTCAGTCCCACGTCACCCACAGCAGGAACGCGATGGCGGCGGTTTCGAGGAGCCGCAGCGCCATCATCGCCGTCGCGGAAATGGACGGTAGCCCGCTGAACCACGCCGTGAGCGCGTCGTGCATCACGAAGTAGTAGAGGCCGAGCGCGTTCTCCCCGAGCAACAGCAGGCCGAACACGAGCAGGCCGAGCGTGTGTTTCGACTGAATCTGCCGGTAGTTGCGAACCCACACGCTGCAGAGCGCGAGCAGCGCGACGACGTTCACCGCCATCGCCGCTCGCGTCACGTCCGCCCAGACTGTCATCTACACCACCGTTGGCAGGAGCGGTAGTTATACGCTTTCCCAAATTCGGCCGGTATTCCCCTAGAATCGTGCATCATTCGACCTCCTCGATGATTTCCTCGATGGTGTCCCAGTTGTCGCGGGCCGCGTCCGTCGGCAGGTACACCGCGCCGTAGTCGTCGCCACTGGACTGCAGGATGTCGTTCTCGACGAGCACGTCGAGGTGGTGCCGGACCGTCTTGTAGTCGAGGTCCAAGTCCTCCGCGAGCTGGTTCGCGTTTCTCGGCCGGTCCGCGAGCGCCCGCAACAGGCGCACGCGGTTCGGGCCGCCGCGCGTCCCCGTCAACACGTACCAGAGCGCGGCTTCCATCGACTACTTCGAAACGGCGCAGTACCGTAAAACTACCCGACACAGAACGGCGTGCCGGCTCCGGTCGCGCGAGCGCCTACACGGTGAACAGGTGGCCGGTCTCGGGCACGTCGAAGAGGCCGATACGGGCGCCCGCGTCGAGCCACGCGTGCCCGTAAGAGAACGCAGCGAGCGCGTTCACGGGGTCGTCGTTCTCGCGGAAGTGGCGGCCGTCGTCGAGGTACGATTGAGCCATCTCCTCGTACTCGGCGGCGGCTTCGCCCAGCGGCGTGTCCGCGGGCGGGACGGCTTCGGCTTCCGCGAGCGCGTCCGCGAGCAAGCCCTCGTAGCGGTCCATCTTCTCGTGGAGGTCGGCGGGCATACCCGAGTGTGGGGGGACGCGGGGCGTAAGCGCTTGGGTAGTCGGACGTGAAATCAGCAGTGCGGGTCAGTCGTCACCGGGTTTGTACGCGCTACCGCGTTGCTCGATGGTGTACACGTCGAGTAGTTTCGCTTCGTGGTCACACACGGCGCCGAGGCGGAACGCACCGATTCGGAGCTTCGAGTGCGGGACGCCAGTCAGCGCGTCGAGGTCGTCGTACGTTCGTTTCGCTGGCGCGCGGAACTGCCACGTCCACTCGCCGTCACTCGTCATCGCCGAGAATGTCCTCGCGGGAGAACGTCTCGCTGTCACCGGTGCGTCGTGCGTGCTCGACGGCAGCAATCTCCTTCCAGCTCTCGCGAGTCAGGCCAGGATGCCGGACCGCGTCCCGGAGCGCCTCGCGGATGAACTCGCTCCGGCTGTTGTAGCCTTCGTCCTGCCACGTGGCGTCGACGTCCGCGAGCAGCGACTCCGTCAGCCGGACGTTGATGTTCGTCTTCTCCGGTTCGCCCGCGTCGTTCGTATCTGCACCAGACATACGTACGTGTTACACAAGCTCGGGCAAAAGCATTCTGCCGTCGTGAACGAGGGGCTCCGATGTGCCGGCACACTTCCCGGCCAACACAACGTACAAACACCGCGGCCACCGACTAGGACGTATGACCGACGAGCCCCGAGTGGAAATCTACACGAAGACAGACTGCTCGTACTGCGAGAAGGCCAAGGACCTCTTCGACGCGAAGGGCGTCGACTACGTGACGTACAACGTTACGGGCGACGAGGAGCTGTTCGCGGAGATGAAAGAGCGCGCGAACGGCCGCGAGACGGCTCCCGAGGTGTTCATCGACGACGAACTCATCGGCGGCTGGGACGACACGCACGAACTCGACCAGTCCGGCGAACTGGACGAGAAGCTCGGGATTGCGGACAATAGCGCCGACGACGTCGTCGAACACCGCAAGCTCGTCGTCACCGGGACGGGCATCGCGGCGCTGACGGCGGCCATCTACGCGGCGCGCTCGAACAACGACCCGCTGCTGTTCGAGGGCGACGAGCCCGGCGGCCAACTCACGCTCACGACCGACGTCGAGAACTACCCGGGCTTCCCGGAGGGCATCTCGGGGCCGGACCTCATCAACAACATGAAAGAGCAGGCCAAGCGCTTCGGCTCGGAGCTCGAACACGGCGTCGTCGAGAACGTCGACGACACCGTGCGGCCGTTCCGCGTGGAGCTCTCGAACGGCGATGTCTACACGGCCGACGCCGTCATCGCGGCGTCCGGCGCGAGCGCGCGCACCCTCGGCATCCCCGGCGAGGACGAACTCATGGGCTACGGCGTCTCGACGTGTGCGACCTGCGACGGCGCGTTCTTCAAGGGCGAGGACATGGTCGTCGTCGGCGGCGGCGACGCGGCCGCCGAGGAGGCGTCGTTCCTCACGAAGTTCGCGGACACCGTCTACCTCGTCCACCGCCGCGAGAAACTGCGCGCGGAGGACTACTGGGAGGAGCGCATCGAGGAGCACGTCGACAACGGCGACATGGAAGTGCTGTGGAACACGGAAGCCGTCGAGGTCAACGGCACGCCCGACTCCGGCGTCGAGGACGTGACGCTCGTCCGCCACCCCGAGGGACACCCGACCGCGAAACTCGAAGACGACGAGACCGAGCAGTTCTCGCTCGACGTCGGCGCGTTCTTCGTCGCCATCGGCCACACGCCGAACACGAGCTACCTCGAAGACACGGACGTCGAACTCGACGACGAGGGCTACATCGTCACGCACGGCGGCAAGGGCGGCGGACAGACGCTCACCGACGTCGAGGGCATCTTCGGCGCCGGCGACGTCGTCGACTACCACTACCAGCAGGCGGTCACCGCGGCCGGCATGGGCTCGAAGGCCGCGCTGGACGCCGACGACTATCTCGAGAGCGAAGCGAGTGCGAGCGCCGCCGAGGGAACCGAGGCCGCGCCCGCCGACGACTGAGCAGTCAGAACGTTTTTCCGCGGCTGGGCGAGTGCAGTTGTCATGTCGAATCGAGTAGCGGCTCTCGCTGTCGTGGTGCTCGTGTTGCTCGCTGGTTGTAGCGGCGGGCTATCCGGCGGCGACGGGTCGACTGATGGAGCGTCGTCTGACCTGCCGCCGGTCGCCGAACAGTCGTGGGCCAACGACAACGAGACGGTCGACTACGAACGACTGCAGGAACAGCACGCGAACGCGCTCTCGAACGCCACCTCTTACGAGTATACGCAGGGCAGCGCCACGGAGGACGGCGTCGAGTCTAACACCCGACTCGCCGTCGACCGCGAGGCGTCGACGGTGCTGCTGGAGACCTCGACTGCGCGGGACCAGTCCGAGCGCGTCCAGCACACGTACGTCGCCGACGGCGTCGCGTACTCGCAGTCCGGGACGGACGGCGACTACCAGTACAGCAGTCAGAACGTGACCGACGAGCAGTTCCAGCGGCTCGTCACTCAGACGTCCCAACTGCGGACGACCGGCGGCGTCTTCGACGCCCTGAACTTCGAGTACGCGGGGACCGAGGACGGCGCGTACCGCTTCGAGGCCGACGACATCGCGTCCTCCGAGGAGACGAGCTTCAACGCGTCGAACGTCGTCGAGTCGTCGGCGACGCTCGTCGTCGACGAGGACGGCTACGTCCGCACGCTGTCGCTGACGCTGACTGTCGACCAAGGCGACGGCGAGCGGACGGCGTCGCTGGAGTTCTCGACGAGCGGCGTCAACGAGACGAGCGTCGAGGAGCCGTCGTGGACGGACGAAGCGGCCTGAGCCCGTATCCACACCCATTTTAGGCGCGGTCCCGTCTGTGCGGGCATGGACGAAGCCACGTTCACCATCGAGGACCCGGACGGCGACACGAACGAAGTGACGATGCCCGCGCGCCTCGTGGAAATCTTCAGCGAGGAGGACGACGAGAGCGAAGCGCAGGTCGTCGGCGACATCGCGCTGATGGCGTTCGCGCAGCGCGCCCACGCTCTCGTCCACCACGGAGAGGGCGAACCGACCGAGGAGCTACAGAACGTCGAGGAGGCCGTTCTCGACCAGTTCGAGGAGCGCTTCGGGCAGACGTACGCGGAAGCGACCGGCCACCAGCACTAACTCGTTTTCGTCGGGCTGGCGGGTTCGCTCGGCGTCGAAGCGCCGGGCGAGCGAACTCCTGTTTCGGTTCCGAACCGCATTAGTGACGTAATTTTAAGGTATCGGGCGTCAGTGTTCGTAGCATGACAGAGTATCACGTGTCCCCCGCCGCGAACCAGTGGCAAGTCAAGAAGAAGGGCGGGTCAGTCGTCTCGAACCACAGGAAGAAGCGGCCCGCGCGGGAGCGAGCACAGGACGAAGCGAAATCGGGCGACCGCATCGTCGTCCACCGCCAGGACGGCACTATTCAGGAGAGCATCGAGAAGTCGTAGACGCGCACGTCTCGCGGGGGTTATCCGGCGACGAGCAGACCGAGGAAACCGAGCACCACGCCGGCGTACGCGAGCGGCTCCAGTCCGTCGAGGAGGCCGCCGACGAGCGTGACCTGAATGGCGAACAGCAGTAGCTTCGTTCCGGTTATCGACGGCTCCCCGCCGTTTTGCTTCGCCCGCCGCACGCGTGCGAGTACTCCGGCCGCGTCGGAATCTGGCATACCGGGTAGTTCGAGCGACGGAAGAAAAGTGCGTTCGTCGAGTGGACTGATTGCGCCGGCCAGACCTAGCAGTCGTATTCGAGGAGGACGCCGTCGTCGATGCGTTCGACGCCCGCCAGTTCGAGTTCCGGGAAGTCGTCGACGAAGCCGTCGCCGTCCGCCAGCGTGGGGGCGTCGCGGCCGCCGATAATCTTGGGTGCGACGAACACCGAGAGTTCGTCCACGAGACCTTCCGCGAACAGCGAGAAGATGAGTTCGCCGCCGCCCTCGACCATCAGGTCCTCGACGCCGTGCGCCGCCAGTTCGTCCAGCGCCGCGGGGAGCGCGACGCGGTTCTCGCCCGCGACGACGACGGTGGCGCCGGCGTCTTCGAGCGTCTTGCGGTGTTCGAGCGGTTCCTCCTCGGCGACGAGGACGAACGTCTCCGCGGCGCCGTCGAGCACGCGAGCGTCCGGCGGCGTGCGGGCGTGCGAATCGGCGACGACGCGGGCCGGCTGGGGGGTGTCGCCGCGGGCGTCGCGCTCCGCGACGAGGTCCGAGTCGTCGACGGTCAGCGAGGGGTTGTCCGCGAGCACGGTGCCGACGCCGACCATCACGGCGTCGACGCTCGCGCGCAGTTCGTCCACGCGCCGGAAGTCCCGTTCGCCGCTGATGGCGACCTGCTCGCGGCGGCGCGTCGAGAGCTTGCCGTCCGCGCTCATCGCGGCGTTGACGACGACGTGCATACCCGGGGTAGGCGGCGGCCGCGGGAAAGCGGTTTCGTGTCTCCGCTTCACGCGCGCCCGCTCGCGGGAACGCTTTTACGACAGGCTGCCCGAACTGTACACGCATGAACATCGACGACCACGCCGAGGAGCTCGCCTCCGACCTCGGTGTAGACAAAGCGGAGGTCAAAGAGAACCTGCAGAACCTCGTGGAGTACAGCGTTCCCGTCGAGGAGGCCAAGCGCAGCCTCCGTCGGAAGTTCGGCGACGACTCGGGCGGCGGCTCCAGCGGCCCAACCGCGGAGGACATCGTGGATGTCGGTCCCGACTCGGGCAGCGTCACCGTCACCGCGAAAGTCCTGACGGCCGGCAAGCGCTCGATTCGCTACCAGGGCGACGACCACGTCATCGGGGAGGGTGAACTCGCCGACGAGACCGGGAAAATCTCGTACACTGCGTGGGAGGACTTCGGTCTCGAACCCGGCGACACTGTCACCATCGGGAACGCCAGCGTCCGCGAGTACGAGGGTGAACCCGAGCTCAACTTCGGGGAGTCTTCGACCGTGAGCAAGGCCGAGGACATCGACGTGCCCTACGACGTGGGCGGCGACCGCGACCTCGCCGACCTCGCGCCGGGCGACCGCGGCCGGAACGTCGAAGTCCGCGTGACCGAAGTCGAGACCCGAACCATCGACGGCCGGGACGGCGAAACGGAGATTCTGAGCGGCGTGCTCGGCGACGAGAGCGCGCGCCTCCCGTTCACCGACTGGAACCCCCACGACGAAATCGAGGAGGGTGCGTCCGTCCGCCTCGAGGACGTCTACGTCCGCGAGTTCCGCGGCGTCCCGTCCGTGAACGTCTCGGAGTTCTCGACGGTCACGGCGCTCGACGAACCCGTCGAAGTCGGCGGCCCGACCCGGATGGCGATTCGGGAGGCCGTCGACCGCGGCGGCGCGTACGACGTCGAACTCGTCGGGAACGTCATCGAAGTCCGGGACGGCTCCGGACTCATCCAGCGCTGTCCCGACTGCGGGCGCGTGGTCCAGAAGGGCCAGTGCCGCCAGCACGGTGACGTGGAGGGCGAGGACGACCTGCGCGTGAAGGCGATTCTCGACGACGGCACGGACACCGTGACGGTGATTCTCGACCGCGAACTCACCGAGGAGGTGTACGACGGCGACATCGAGGACGCACGCCAGCAGGCCCGCGACGCGATGGACCAAACCGTCGTCGCGGACACCATCGCCGAGAAGCTCGTCGGCTCCGAGTACACGGTCCGCGGCCACCTCTCCGTGGACGACTACGGCGCGAACCTCGAAACCATCGAGTTCCGCGAGTCCGCCGACGACCCCGCGGAGCGTGCGCAGGCCTTCCTCGCGGAGGTGGACGCATGAGTTCCGTCTCACGCTTCCTCACCACGGGTGAGACTGCGCGCGACGACCTCACACTCACCACCACGGGGTGGTTCGCGTGAGTTCCTCCGAGGACGAGGAGGTCAACCGCCGCGAGGTCGCCTACCGGCTGTTCGCCGCGGAGTTCGAGGACGCCGACTACAGCTACGCCGAGAGCGACGAGGAGCGCGCGCCGAATTACGTGGTGACGCCGACCGGCGCGCGCGTCAACCGCGTGTTCGTCGTGGGCGTACTCACCGAAGTCGAGCAGGTCAGCGACGACGTGGTGCGCGCGCGGGTCGTCGACCCGACGGGCGCGTTCGTCGTCTACGCCGGCCAGTACCAACCCGAGGCGCTGGCCGCCCTCGAATCCGCGGACACGCCGTCGTTCGTCGCGGTGACGGGGAAAGCCCGTACGTTCCAGCCCGACGACGCGGACGTCATTTACACCTCGATTCGCCCCGAGGAGGTCAGCGAAGTCGACGCCGAGACCCGCGACCGTTGGGTGGTGTCGACGGCCGAGCAGACCGTTGATCGCGTGGCGACGATGGCGGCCGCCCACGAGGGCGTCGAGCGCGGCGACAACCTCCGCGAACTGCTGGAGGGCGCGGGCGTCCAGCCCGGGCTCGCGGCCGGCATCCCGCTGGCGCTGGACCACTACGGCACGACGCCGGCGTACCTCGACGCGGTCCGCACGCTCGCGCTCGACGCGGCGCGTGTCGTCGCCGGCGAGCGCGACGAAGTCGGTGAACTCTCCGTCTCCCCGAGCGACGAGGGCGACGCTGACCTCGGGTTCGCCGCAGACCTCGACGTGGACAGCGAACCCAGCGAGGACGAGGAAACCGAGCCGAGCGGTGAAGCCGAGTCGGAGACCGAGGCCGAGCCGGTCACGGAGCCGGAAGCCGAAGGGTTCGGCGCCGAGCAGCCCGACGGCACCGCGGCCGACGACGAGGCGCTGGACGAGCCCGAGGCCGAGGGCTTCGACGGCGACGAAACCGGCGAGTCGGCCGCCGAACCGGACGAGGAAGAACCCAAACCCGAGAGCGAACCCGGCCCGGCCGCGGAGACGCCCGAACCCGACGACGTGGCCGCGGAGGCCGCGCCCGAGGACGGCGAGGCGGCCGGGGACGGCGAGATGTACGAGCTCTCCGAGGAGGAGCGCGAGGAAGTCAAGGAGAACTACGACGTCGGCTTCTCCACCGGGTCGGAAGTCCCGGACGCCGGCGAGTCCGACATCGACGTTCCCGACCCCGACGAGGAACCGGCCGAGGGCGAGGCGTCGACTGACGACGACCTCGGTGACTTCGACGCCGACGACGAGGCGTTCGACGAGAGTCAAGTCGAGGACAGCGACGACCTCGACGACTTCACCGAGGACGAGTACGACGAATCTGACTCGGACAGCGAGGACTCCGAGGCCGCGGAGATGGACCTCGACCTCGAAGACTACGTCGTGGAGCTGATGGACGAACTCGACGACGGCGACGGCGCGGTCCGCGAGAACGTCGTCGCGACGGCGGCCGACGAGCGGGACGCCGACAAGGGCGAAATCGAGGACGCCATCCAGGAGGCGCTGATGAGCGGGCGCTGCTACGAGTCCGGCGACGACCACCTGAAAGCCATCTAGATGCCGCTGGTCGAGCCGGTTCTCGGTGAGCCTGCCGCCGTCGCAGACGTTAGCGGTGGCGGCGCCGCCGAGCGCGCGCTCGTCGTAGCGGACTACCACGCGGGCATCGAGGTGTCGCTGCGGCGGGAGGGGCTGGAAGTCCAGAGCCGCGCCGAGGCGCGCCGCGAACGCGTCCTCGACCTGCTGGAGCGGACGCGAGCGGACCGCGTGGTCTTCCTCGGTGACCTCGGGCACGCAATCGGGACGCCGGAGGGCGCCGAGCGCGAGGAACTCGCGGCGCTGTTCGACGCGCTCGACGTGCCCGTGACGCTCGTTGTCGGGAACCACGACGGCGGCCTCGCCGACGAATTCGACGTGGACGCGACGCCCCCGGAGGGCGCGCGCTTCGGCGACGTGGGGCTCGCACACGGCCACACGTGGCCCGCGCCCGACGTGCTGGAAGCCCAGACGGTCTGCGTCGGCCACGAACATCCCACTGTTCGGCTCGAAGACGAGGTCGGAGGAACGCGCGTCGAGCGCGCGTGGCTTCGCGGCCCGCTGGACGCCGCGCCGTTCGAGGAGTACCACGGCGAGGAACTGGACGTACAGGGCGACCTCGCGGTGTTCCCGGCGTCCAACGACCTCTCCGGCGGGACGTGGGTGAACGTCGAGGGACAGGGATTCCTCGCGCCGTTCCTCCCCGCGGCATCCCCGGACGCGGAAGCCTACCTGTTGGACGGTACGCGGCTCGGGCGGTACAGCGACGTCTGAGCGGCGGCAGCGCCTTCGCCCGGCAACGTGCTTATTCGGGTCGCATCCCTACCTTCGGGAGATGACTGAGACGCGGGGGATGGACGCGTTCTCCCACCTCGGGGAGGAGGTGCGCGCGGCGCTGTCCGAGCACGGGTTCTCGACGCCGACGGAGCCACAGCGCCGCGCGATTCCCGCGCTCGCGGACGGCCGGAACGGCCTCGTCGTCGCGCCAACCGGGACCGGGAAGACGGAGACGGCGATGCTGCCCGTACTCAATAGCATCGTCGAGGAGGGCGCCCCCGAGGGGTTCGCGGCGCTGTACGTGACGCCGCTACGCGCGTTGAACCGCGACATGCGCGAGCGCCTCGACTGGTGGGGGGAGACGCTCGGCCTCGACGTGGACGTCCGGCACGGCGACACGACGCAGTACCAGCGCGGGAAGCAGGCCGACGACCCGCCGGACGTGCTCGTGACGACGCCCGAGACGCTGCAGGCGATGCTCACCGGGGAGAAGCTCCGGGACGGCCTCGCGGACGTGCGCCACGTCGTCGTCGACGAGGTCCACGAACTCGCGGGCGCGAAGCGCGGCGCCCAACTCTCGATTGGGCTGGAGCGCCTCGTCGAACTCGCGGGGGGCTTCCAGCGAATCGGCCTCTCGGCGACGGTCGGCGACCCGAAGGAGGTTGGTGCGTTTCTCACTGGAGGGCGGGGCTGTGAGATTGTCGAGGTGGACGTCACGTCGAAAGTCGAGTTCACCGTCAAGGAGCCCGAAGTCACGGACGGCGACGAACGCCTGAGCAACGAGCTGATGACGTCGCCGTCGATGGCGAGCCACGTGCGCGCCATCCGGGAAATCGTCGACGAGCACGACTCTACGCTAATCTTCGTGAACACGCGCCAGACCGCGGAGGCGCTGGGGTCGCGGTTCAAGGAACTAGACGCCAACATTGGCGTCCACCACGGCAGCCTCTCGAAGGACGCCCGCATCGAGGTCGAAGACCAGTTCAAGGCCGGCGACCTCGACGGCCTGCTCTGTACGTCCTCGATGGAACTCGGCATCGACGTGGGCCGCATCGACCACGTCGTCCAGTACTCCTCGCCCCGGGAGGTCGCGCGCCTGCTCCAGCGCGTCGGACGCGCCGGTCACCGCCGCGACGAGGTGAGCCACGGCACTGTCATCACGGGCAGTCCGGACGACACGTTCGAGGCGCTGGCCATCGCGCGGCGCGCCGGCGAGGGCGACGTGGAGACGATGCAGATTCACCACGGCAGCCTCGACACGGTCGCGAACCAAATCGTCGGCGTGGTGATGGACTTCGGGGAGACGAGCGCGCGCCACGCCTACCAGATAGTGACGCGGGCGTACCCGTTCCACGACCTCGCCGAGGAGACGTTCCGCGAGGTGGCGATGGAACTGCACAACAACCGCGTCGTCTACGTGGACGAGGACGACGACACCGTCTCGAAGTCCGGCGGGACGTGGCAGTACTACTACGCGAACCTCTCGATGATTCCCGACGAGGAGACGTACGCCGTCTACGACATGGCTGGGGGCCGGCAGGTCGGAACGCTGGACGAGCGCTTCGTCGTGAACTTCGCGGAACCCGGCGCGACGTTCGTCCAGCGCGGGGAGATGTGGCGAATCACGAACATCGACGAGGAAGAGGAGGAAGTCAATGTCTCCCCCATCGAGGACCCCGCCGGGGAGGTGCCGTCGTGGACGGGCCAGGAGATTCCCGTCCCCTACGAGGTCGCCCAGGAGGTCGGGGAGATGCGCGAAGTCGCGGCCGACCAGTTCGACGCTGCCGCGACCCGCGACGCGGTGTCGCGAGAGTTCACGGCGCGCTACCCGACGGATGAGTACACCGCGGGCGAGGCGCTCGAACAGGTCGAGTACCACGTCGACAGCGGGAACGCGATGCCCAGCGACGACCGCATCGTCGTCGAGCAAGAGGGCCAGACTATCGTCGTGAACGCGGCGCTCGGCCACGAGGCCAACGAGACTGTGGGCCGGTTGTTGTCGGCCTTACTCGGCCAGCGAACCGGCTCCTCGGTGGGCTTGGACGTGGGACCGTACCGAATCGAGTTGGACGTGCCCGCGCGCATCAGCGCGAACGACGTCGTGGACCTGTTGCGTGAGACCGACCCCGAGCACGTCGAGCCGCTGCTGGAGTTGAGCCTCAAGCAGTCCGAGACGCTGAAATTCACGCTCGCGCAGGTCGCCGCAAAATTCGGCGCGCTCAAGCGTTGGAAGGGCAGAGACGGCGTCGGGCTGTCGCGGCTGCTGGGCGCGCTCGAAGACACGCCCGTCTACGACGAGGCAGTCCGCGAGGTGTTCCACACCGACCTCGATGTCAAGCGCACCAGCGACGTGCTGGACGCGATTCAGTCGGGTGACCTGGAGGTCGCCATCGAGGGAGAACGAACGGCCATCGGCGTCGGCGGCCGCTCGTCGGGGTCCGAGTTGCTCACTCCGGAGAACGCGGACGCCAGCGTCGTCCAAGCGGTCAGGGAGCGCATTCAGGACGACCGCGTGAAACTGTTCTGCACGCACTGCGAGGACTGGGAGCACGAGACGAAAGTCCGGCGCGTCAGCGACCAACCCGAGTGCCCGCACTGCGGGTCGACGCGCGTCGCCGCGCTGTCGCCGTGGGCCGACGACGCGGTGAAGGCGGTGCGTGCCGACGACAAGGACGACGAGCAGCGCGACCGCACCGAGCGCGTCTTCCGGAACGCGAGCATCGTCCAGAGCCACGGCAAGAAAGCGATTATCGCGCTGTCCGCGCGCGGCGTCGGCCCTCGGAACGCCGCCCGCGTCATCAACCGCCACCGAGAGAACGAGGCCGACTTCTACCGGGACATCCTCGAACGCGAACGGGAGTACGCCCGTACGAAGGCGTTCTGGTAGTCAGAGGTCGCGGAACGCGGCTTCGAGGTCGTCGTCGTCCATCTCGCCGACGGCGTCGTCGAGTTCGCTGTCGAGTTCCTCGCGTCGCTGTACGAGTTGCTGATAGGTATCGCTGTCTTCCAGTTGGGACGCGCGCTTCTCGTCTTCGAGCGCCGCGATCTTCCGGGAGACGGCGAAGAACTGGCGGGACTGGTCGCCGAACGACGACAGCCCGAGGAGGTTCTCGACGGTGTCCTGGATTTCCGCCTGGTCGACGGGCTTGGTGAGGTACGTGTCGAAGGGCATCTCCGCGATGTCGAAGTCGGGGTCGACGGCGGTCACCATCGCCACCCGGCAGTCGAGGCCGCGCTCGCGGAGGCGTTCGAGCACCTCGTCGCCCGAGAGGTCGGGCATGTGGCGGTCGAGGAGGACCACGTCGACGTCCTCGTCGGCCTGGTCGAGGGCTTGCTCGCCGTTCGTCGCGGTTCGAACCTCGTAGTTGTCGGGCAGCCACAGCCCGTAGGCTTCCGCGACGTTCGCCTCGTCGTCCACGACCAACACGACCGGGTCGTCGTGGTCGAGGCCTCCCTCCGCGGCGCTCTCAGTAGACATCTCTGGACTCCTGCTTCGACGCGACGGTACTTGGATGTAGTGGCACGCCGACGGAGCGCCGCCTCAGGGTGTCAGGCGTTCGAACAGTCACGCTGACTCGTCCTCGTCGTGCCGGCGGACGCCCTCGAACTCGAAGCGCGCGCCCCCGCTCTCGCTGTCGGTCACGCTCACTGTCCAGCCGTGGGCGTCCGCGATGCTCTCGACGATGTTCAGCCCGAACCCGGTGCCGTCGGTGTCGGTCGTGAACCCGTAATCGAAGACGTCCGCGCGGTCGCCCTCCGGGATTCCGGGGCCGTCGTCAGCGACGTAGAATCCCGACTCCGCGGCGAGCGGGCCGACATCCACGGTGACGGTGTCGCCCGCGTGGCGGACGGCGTTCCCGAGGAGGTTCTCGAACAGCGAAAGCAGGCGCTCGCGGTCCGCCTGCACGACGCCGACGTCTTCGACGCGGAGCGTCCCGTCGGGGCTGCCGACGGTCTGCCACGCCTCCTCGGCGACGCCGGCCAGCGACACGGACGTGGGTTCGCCGACGGTCTGGCCCTGCTTGGTGAGCGTCAGCACGTCCTCGATGAGGTTCCCCATGCGGTCGTGGACGTGTTCGAGTTCGTCGAGGTACTCCGTCGGGTCGTCGGCGTTCTTCGCGAGCGCGACCTGCGCGCGCGCCGTGTTCAGCGGGTCTCGGAGGTCGTGGCTGAGGATGCCCGCGAACCGCTCCAGTTGCTCGTTCTGCCGTTCGAGCTTTTGCTCGCGCTCCACGCGGTCCGTGACGTCGCGCATGATGCCGGAGAACACGCGCTGGCCGTCGTACTGGTGTTCCTCGAACGTGATCGAGAGTTGGACCTCGTGGCCGTCCTTGTGCTCGCCCGGGAGTTCGACGTCGTTCCAGTCGATGGTGCGGTCGCCCGACTGGATGTACTCCGCGATTGCGGCGTGGTGTGCGCCCTGGAAGCGCTCGGGCATCACCACGGTGAGGGGTTCACCGACGAGTTCCGCGGGCTCGTAGCCGAACACGCGCTCGACCGAGCGGTTCGCGAACAGAATCGTGCTGTCCGCGTCGATGCTGATGATGGCGTCCGAGCCGTGTTCGACGAGCGTTCGGAAGAACGACTCGTCCTCGACGACCCCCGCTGGTTCGGTGTCCGTGCTCATCCCAGGTACGGCAACACGAACGGCGACCAGTCGGATTATTCTGACGGCGACCCGGCGGAACCGCAACGCGTTCCACGCCGCGCCCACGAGTGGCGGCCATGAGCGAGGACACGCGCTACGTACTGTGGCCGAACGGCCTGCGACCGCCCGACGTCGACGTGCCCGACGGGTACGCGCTCCGCACGAGCAGCCTCACCGGTCGGGACCGCCGAGCGGTCGAGGAGTTGCTCGGAACGGCCGGCTGGGACGCGGACGTCGACTCGTTCCGGGACCGCGTGCTGCCGAACGGCTCGTTCGTCGCCGTCGAGCGCGCGACGAACGCCGTCGTCGGGACGTGCTCGGCCGTCCACGACCCGAACGCGGGCGACCACCGCTTCCCGTTCGGCGGCGCGCTATCGTCGCTCGTCGTCGCCCCAGAACACCGCCGCGAGGGATTGGGGCGCGCGCTCGCTGCCGCCGCCACCCGCCGGCTGCTGGACGCGGGCTACGACAGCGTGCGCGCCGGCGTCGAACCCGACCGCTATCCGGCGCTCTCGCTGTACCTGAACGCCGGCTACGCGCCCTGCATCCTCGACGAGGACGACGTCGGCCGGTGGCGCGATATCTTCGACTACCTCGGGCTGCCGTTCGACCCCGAGCGGTGCCTGCGGCCCTAACAGTAGTTGCTAGCGCGGTTTATGTATTCAGACCGGCCCCTGAAACTGACAGGGCCGAATCGGTAAGTAGGTGTGCCCACGTACCTTTTTGCGCCTCGGGTGCGCTCGCTCCACTCGCGAACCGCTCGGCGAAAAATCTACGCTAAAAAGGCTGAACGCTCGGCTCCGCCTCGCGTTCAGTGAATCGCGCTCACTCCGTTCGCGCGAATGCTCGTCGTTCAGCTGTTTACCCGAACGTAGCGGCTGTTTCACCCCCTACGCCGAATAAAGTAACCGTGTTTTCAACTACTGCTAATTCGACGACCCGAGTTCCGCGAGAAGACCGAATCCGTCGGCGAACTAACGGCAGTGAGGCCGGCATCTCACCGGGGCAACGGTTTTTAGCTCGGACGACGGAACTCCAAGCATGGTCGAGGAGACTGAGCGAGACGACATGCTCTGGTACCGCTGCGAAGAGTGCGGGCTGATGTTCGACGACCCGGGGGACGCCGAACAGCACGAACAGAACTGTGACGCCGAAGCCCCCTCGTACCTCCAGTAGCGGGCCCGGCGCTGGCTACTCGTCCCCGTCGGCAGCGAACAACTCGAACGAGCGCTCGCCGAGCTCGTCCTCCTCGAAGACGAACACGCGGCCCCGCGCCTCCTCGGGGTCGGCTTCGATTTCTATCGCGTACCCGTCGGCGCGCACGGTCACGCCCGGGAACAGTTCCTCCGCCTCGTCGGGGTCCAACAGCACGCGGCCGACGCCGGTCGATTCGAGAATCTCGTCGTGGGTCTTCCGGTCGTTCACGTACACGAGGACGCCCTCGGTCTCCGTCGGGTCCGTGACGAGGACGTGGACGTCCTTGCCCGGCCGGCACCGCACCGTCCCGTGGACTTTCTCCGGGACGCCGTTGTAGAACGTGCGGCGGCCGTCCGTGTACTCGACGTAGACGCCCTCCTCTTCGAGGTCGACGCCGAGAGTGCTCGGCGCGATGTCGTTGCGGGCGCTCATGTTCCAGCGTTGCGGGCGGGCGTGGAAAAGGGCGCCGTTTGCGTGGTGCGCCGGCGGCACACCACGCCGAAGCGAACGCGGAGCGTAGCGATGCGTGAGCAGCGTGGTCGACCGCAGGGAGACCACGTTTACGCGAGCGGGGAGCGCAGCGACCCGCGAGCGGCCGACCGCATCGGCGACCCTCTATAGTAGTGCGAGCAGCGGAGCACATCGGCCCGCTTCGACGTTCGCGGTTCACCGCTCACCGTGTCGTGCCCTCGCTTCGCTCGGGCACGCTGCTCACGGCTCGCGGTGCTCGCCGTTCGCTTCGACGTGCTCTCCCGCTGGTCGAGCACGCTCTCCTTGCCCGAAACGCCAGTCGTAAATACGGGCCGTGGCAGGACAACACATGGACGGCCGTGCAGCAGCGCCAGCCGCGGGCACCGTGTTGAACGCGCTCGCGACGGGCATCGGGTCGGCGTTCGCGCTCGACTTCGACGTGACAGCCGAGGTGTCGCTGGACGCGGCCGCCGACGGCGTCACCGGTAGCGTCGCCGACCACCCGGACGCCGACACCGCACTCGTGGAGCGCTGCGTGTCGCTGGTGACCGACGAGTACGGGCACGGCGAGGGCGGGACCGTCCACACGGACAGCGAGATACCGATGGCGTCGGGCCTGAAGAGTTCCAGCGCAGCAGCGAACGCCACGGTGCTGGCGGCGCTGGACGCGCTCGACGAAGCCGAGTCCGTCGACCGCGAGCGCGCCGCACGCCTCGGCGTCGCGGCCGCCCGCGATGTCGGCGTCACCGTCACGGGTGCGTTCGACGACGCCTCGGCGAGCATGCTCGGCGGACTCACGATGACGGACAACCGCGAGGACGAGTTGCTGTTCCGCGACGAAGTCGAGTGGGCGGCGCTCGTGTGGACGCCCCCCGAGCAGTCGTTCTCCGCGGACGCCGACGTCGCGCGCTGCGAGCGAATCGCGCCGATGGCCGACCACGTCGCCGACCTCGCCGCCGACGGCGAGTACGGCACCGCGATGACCGTCAACGGCCTGGCGTTCGCGGCGGCGCTCGGCCACCCGACCGAGCCAATCGTGGACGCCCTCCCGCACGCCGACGGGGCGTCCCTCTCGGGCACCGGCCCGAGCTACGTCGCCGTCGGCGACCACGACGCACTCACGGAGGTGAAACCACTATGGGACGAGAACCCGGGGACAGTCCGGCTGACGACGACGCAGCTGGACGGGGCCCGGACGACATGAGCTTAGAGGAACTGCGCGAGGAAATCGAATCAATCGACCGCGAAATCGTCGACCTCATCGCGCGACGCACGTACGTCGCCGAGACTATCGCGGAGGTCAAAGACGACCGCGGAATGGCGACCACCGACGAGAGCCAGGAGCAAGCGGTGATGGACCGCGCCGGCCAGAACGCCGAAGCGTTCGGCGTCGACCCGAACCTCGTGAAGGCCATCTTCCGGCTGCTCATCGAGTTGAACAAAGTGGAGCAAAGAAGCAATCGGTAGTCAGAGAACACCCACTACAGGCGCTCTAACACTGGTTTAGTCGCGGGATCCCCCTCTCGATTGTTCATCAATTGTTCCGGACTCGATGAGCAGCCGGAAGATTCGATGTTAGTCTGCTGCTTGGGCTACGACCACCGTTGCAAACAACCCGAATTCAGTATAGATGACCAGACCTCGCTAAGTACAGTATAGAAGTGTATCAACGGTAACTCGAAAATCGCGCTATTCTCCCCCTCCTTCTGGTGACGTCGATTGTTGCAGTAGCGTGGTCAGATTAATTCGTGGCGAATCGTTCGTAGACGAGTGCGAGGCCGATGGAGAGAATCGTAATTGGAACGGCGAACAGCAGGGTTAACGGTACGGCTTCGACGACTGCTTCCCTGAGGGGACTGGGTGCAATATTCCCAAGTTCAACGAGGCGAATGAAAACTGCGTAGATGGGAGCGAAGACGATGAGGAAGGTGACCAGCACCCCTCGATTCTCGTGATAGTAGTATGCAGCGGCCAGTAGGAGCAACACGACAACGCCGCCTTGAGTAGTGTTCACGAGGAGCGGAACAATATCTGTGTCAAATAGGGACGAAATATAAACTGCTGAGAATACTGCGACTGAGAGGAGGATTGCTATCGCAGTTCTATCGACCGCTTGACCGAAGCAGTATTCCACGATATTTGTTTTCGACACGTTCATTAACGGTAGAATGGCCGAATAATAGAAAATCCTTTTCCGGTAGATCTGGTGTCCGAAACGTAATTCGCCAATCTACTAACCGGTTATTTCGAGGCTTCATAGCTGGAAATCAGAATTCTTAGCGGTTCATACCCGAACAATATGGAGATTAGGGGGCTCTCGAACCAGTCGATGCACCGCAAAGCACAATATTCTGTGTCTACAAAGTTTCCTGTATGCCTAGTATCACCGTCAACGTGGACGACGAGCTCAAAGACCGAATGGAGAGACACCCAGAGATCAACTGGAGTGAGGTCACTCGACAGGCCATCCAGGAGAAAATCGAGGCCCTCGAAGTGATGGACGAACTCACCAGCGAGAGCGAGCTCACTGAGAGCGACGTGACAGAGATTGCGGATCGAATCAACGAGCGTGGACGCGAGCGCGTCGAAGAACAGTCGGACTAGCCTCTTGGATGAAGCTGGTTATCGACGCCAACGTCGTCATCTCTGCACTCATCGCCGATTCGAAAACACGTGAACTCATCGTCACGCTCGAACCCGACTTGTTGACGCCCGCGTTCGTCCACGACGAACTCGGGAACTACGAAGCCCTCATCGTCGAGAAGTCCGGGATGAAACCGCAGCGCGTCCAGCAGTTCATCGACCTCCTGTTCCAGTACATCGAGGTCGTCCCCGCAGACGAGTTCCACCCCTACATCGAAGAGGCCGACGCGGCGATCGGCGAAACCGCTCCCGACGACGTGCTATACGTTGCGTGTGCCTTGGCTAGCGAAGCCGGCATCTGGAGCGACGATTCCGATTTCGACGAGCAGGACGTCGTCGAGACGTACTCGACGAGTAGCCGGAAGATTTGATGTTCGTCCGCTGCTTGGGCCACGACCACCGTTTCGAGCAAACCGAATCCAGTGTAGATGACCGGATCTCGCTAAGTACAGACGAACGGTTAAACGGAGTACGCTTTGAGAGGGCAATTATGGGAATTAACGCGTGGTTGGAGGGGAAACCCCTTCTTGGACAAGCACTGATTGGCGCGGTCGTCGTTGCCATTGTCACCTTCGCGTTGAACTATTCATCGGGCCCGATTGCGGCGGCAGGTACAGCGGCTATTTCCGCGGTCGTCATCGGCGGCGCGTACTATCTCGGACTCCGAGTGTTCAGTGAGTGATTAGCCGAACTCGTTGTGGAGAATCCCTCGGAGGTCGTAGAAGTTTGCAACGACTGCGCAGACGACCATCAGGAGGCCGGCGGCGAAGAAGGCGACTAATCCTACAGTACTCCCGAAGAGTCGGTCGGGCATGAGGAAACCGAGTGCAATCACTCCCATACAGAGGATAGCGACACCAACAACAAAGGCCGCGCCAAATCCTCGGAGAGACGGGCGAGTCACCATACCAGATTACATCTCCGCATCCGTGAAAACTGTGTGGTGAAATCGCACGCCAACTTATCGGCTGTTTCACCCACCGTCCGAAGGAATTTACGTCAGTCCTCGTCGGTCGGTTCGAGTGGGACTCGTTCTACCTCGACGTCTTCGTAGTCTCTCTCGGGGGAAAGCACGTCCATCCCTCGCGTTTCCGCAGTCGCCGCGTGGAAGGCGTCGAACGGCGTCATTCCCTCGTCGTAGTAGTTGACGGCTTTCAGCACTACCTGTTTCTCTTCCTCATCCCGTACAGGGACGAGTTCGAGCAGGTTCGCCACCAGCGGTACGTAGTCGAACTCGTAGCGTTCCCGTGCGAGCAGGAGTTCGAGATACGAGAACGGTGACGTTTCGACGTCGTGCTCGGCGAGGGCGTCCTCTGCGGAGCCCTGCAACCAATCAGAATCTTTGGCGAGCGCGAGCAGGAAGTCCATCTCGACGTACACTGTCATCTGTCGCCGCCCGCTTGCTCGGCCTCGTCTTTCGCCTCGGCCTCGATGTCCGCTCGAATCTCCTCGAAGGATGCATCGTGAAGCTCGCCTGCGGCCTCGCGGACAGCGGCGAGCGGGTCGTCCGCGACCGGAATCAGCTCGATTCTGTCCTCGTAGGTGACGATGTGGTACTTCTGACCGTACTTCTCCCGTACCTCCTTCGGGATGTACAGCCGTCCCTGGCCATCCGTCTCTGCCGACATAGATGAGGGTACGTTACCACTGACAAAGAATCTTACCACTAGATTGATTTTGGTGGCGCTCAGCACCCCTTCTCGATAGCGTGTATGGTGGAATTCACCCCTTTGAACAAAGTGGAGCAAAGAAGCAATCGGTAGCCCAAATCAGGCGTGTAAGAGTGACTTTCAGGGCGTTCTCGCCGCGATTCTGTTCGCGCTCGGGTTGCTGACGAATGAGAATGATAGTTCAAATAGATGCACCCCCAGTAGTATTATTGTGCTCTGGTTGCAATTGAGTAGTATGACTGGTGAAGCGCCCGGAATCGAGACGTGGAAGGAGAACACGAGCGCATTCGACCGCGTGCGCTCTGTTGCGGTCACACTCAGCGAACCTCGGTCGGCAGATTGGATCGCCGACGAAGCAGCTGTGGCAGGAAACACCGCCAGAGACCACTTGGGTCGTCTCGTGGAGATGAACGTGCTGCAACGGCAGACTGGAGCGCAAGCAACGCTGTACCAGCCTGACCCGCTGTACACACGCATGCGGTCGTTGCGAGAACTGCTGGACGGTCGTGACCGTGACGACTTGATCGACGTGCGAGCGGAGCTGTTAGAGCAGATTGAGTCGTGGAACGAGGAGTACGATGTGACCGCCGCGAACGAGCTTCGTGAGCAGGCCGCGACAGTCGAGACTGCGGAACAGACGCGTGAATTGCGTCGTGTGGCGGCGGATTGGGACGTGGTTCGGTATCGACTCAATTTGGTCGAAGATGCCATCGAGCACTACGCAGAGTACTCGTCTGGTGGGGCGCCGGCCCGGGCGTAATCGTGTTTGCTGCTGATGGCGGGTACGATTCAGGGGAAGCGTCACACGCTGCGTTGTTGGAGATGCGACGGAGTGCTGAGAAGCATCCTGCTGTTGAACAGGCACGCGGGCATCCGTCGTCGTTGTTCACGCAAGTGCGGATGGATGTCCTCCCGGAGCGCCTCGGTCGGTCGTCGAGTTCAGGCGTGCTGACCGTGCGTTGGTATGCAGGCGACACCAGAGACGCCCGTCCAGAGTTCTCGTTCCACTACAGCGAGGAATCCGGGTTCGATTGTGGCTGGCATCACGAACCGAACCCACACGTGGATGGATGGGGGCATCACCAAAAGCGGCAGTCCGCCGCTGACGAGTATCAGTATGCGGCTGTGTCGTTCGGGAGTGAACAGCCGGTACGTGTGTTTTGGGAGGTTTTGGAGCGATTGGAGTCGGGGGAGAAGTGACCAGGCGGTCTGTGACTGTAATTCTCAACCACGGATTCGACAGAACAGAATCGAAACCAAGAGTGGTTTCACTGCAATCCAGTATGGATTTTAGCGATTTGAACAAGGTCGAACAGCGGGAGAACCGCTGATCCGGCGGGATACGGTCGGCTATTGCGGCGTACGGACTCCTCATATCAACCTCTTTGCGACTGCCGGTGCCATCCTCGAATAGATGTCACCCGAGGCCACTCCGGAGTTCTCGAAGCGGGTCGTCGACCGGACTGACGCGTACCTCGACCGCATCAGCGAGTGCGTGGAACTGCTGTCGCGACTCGTCGAAGAGTACGAGGACGGTGATTCGTCGCGGGCCCTCGTCGAGGAGATTCGCGCCGTCGAGAGCGACTGCGACGCGAAGAGCCGGCGAATCAGTGCGCTCGTGACGAACACGACCGTCAAGGAGTTCGGCATCCGCAACTCCCGCATGCACCTCAACGCCGAGCAGGTGGTGCGGCTCTACCAGTTGCTCGACGAGATTCCGAACACGGCCGAGCGGGTCGCGGAGGACCTCTTGACGGTCTCGCCGGCGAGGCGTCGTCGGTGCTTCCGGCGTTACCGGGAGATGGTCGACCACGCGACGGCGGCGATGGCGTCGCTCGGCGACGCCGTCTACGAGTTCGTCCGCCTGCTGTGTTCGGCGACCGAGACGGGGTCGATAGCCGGACACGTCGAGGCGATTCGGGCCGCCGAGACGGAGTGCGACAGCGTGCGGAACGCCGTGGTCGCGGACGTCTTCGACGCGGACGTCCCCGACCCGCTGGTGTACCGAGAGTTCGCGTTCCTGTTCGACCAGCTCGTCGACGCGATGGAGGACGTCGCCGACCAGTTGGTCCTGCTCTCCAGCAGCGAGCAGTGGATTACGGCTGAACCCGAGAACCGGTGACGCGAGCGGGGCGGCCGCCAGAGCGGTTATGTCGCGGGCGGCAGTATTCACGGTGATGAATCGCCGAGACGTACTTCGAGCGGGTGCAGCGGTCGGATTCACGGGTCTCGCTGGCTGTGTCGTGCCGAGCGGTGGCGGCGACGACGCGGTGTTCACCGAGAGTTTCGAGGACGGTATCGGCGACTGGGAGACCGGTGCAGCCATCGGCCCCGAGGTCGACCTCGCGGAGTTCGAGTGGGATGCCGCCGTCTCGGACGCGCAAGCCGCGACGGGCGAGCGGTCGCTGCGCGTGTGGAACGAGGGGTCCTACGACGACGGCGTGACGTGGGCGGTCCACCCGGTGTCCGTCGAGCCGGGGCGAGCGTACGACATCGAAGTCGAGGGGCAGTTCTGGAGCGAGTCGGAGTCGTTCAACACGATTCGGCACGCCCTGATGCGCCTCGGCCCGGAGCCGCCGGCGGCAGAGGAGGACTTTCCGCGGCCCGGCGTCAACACCGACGACCTCGGCGAGACGCCGTACGGCGGTCTCCGGGAGCCGTTGTGGCTCGCGGACGGCTGGCACGACTACGAGTTCGAGTGGACGACGCCGGAGCTGTCGACGGACACGCTGTACCTCGCGGTCGGCACCGCGGTCATCTGGGAGGCCGACGCGACCCACTATATCGACGACCTTCAAGTCACTGCCGAGGTCCGATGACCGAGGACTCGTCGCCGCGCTGTCGAAGTGGTCATGGGATTCGCGAGCGTCGACTTCGGGCGTCCGTAACGCCGCGCGTCAGGACTTGTGCGTGAAGATGAGCGCGCGGTTGTCGTCGACGCCGACGCAGAGGTCCAGTTGCTGGGAGAGGTTCAGGCTCGTGGGGTTCTGCTTGCAGACGACGAGGTCCGCGAACGGTTCGTCGCAGGCGGGACACGCGACCGACACCGTGTTCTGGTAGGTTTTCAGCGCCTCGTTCTCCTCGCGAGGGGTCAGCGACGAGACGAGCTCGTCGAGGTCGACGTCCTCCATACCGGGAAACTCGTTCACACCCTCATAAATGCTGGCTGACGCGCGCTGACCGACTCAGAGGTACCGCGACATGCGGTGGGCGGCGCCCATCGGGTTCACCGTCGAGAAGCCGGCGCGCTGGTAGAGCCGCTGGGCGTCGCGCTTCCACGCTTCGACGGAGAGCCAGACGTACTCGACGCCCTCGCGACGGGCGTGTTCGAGGCCGACCGCGAGGAGGTTCGTACCGATGCCCGCGCGCTGGAAGTCCTGGTGGACGAAGATGGCGAGTTCGTGGCGCCCAGTGTCATCCGGGACGAACATCACGTGTCCGACGACGTCGCCGTCCACGACAGCGACGACGTTCGGGCCGTCGAGGACGCCGTCGAGCCAGTCACGAATCGCGTCCTCGCCGAGCGGTGGCGTCCCCTGTGCGCGCTGGGCGGGGTCGAAGTCGTCGTACATCGCGACTAGCGACTCGAAATCGCCGTCCTCGTAGGCTCGAACGGTGACTTCGCGGCCCTCGGCGTCCGTGAACGTCGACGGCGGCGGCGTGAGCGAGATTCGCTCGGGGCGCAGTCGGGAGACGAGTCGGCGAGCGAGCCCCGTGACCCGCGGCAGGACCCCGTCTGACGGCGACGACATCGAGTGAGTCATTCACTCGCGCTGTATAAATATCTGGTTGCGAGGGTTAACGATGGTGAATTCGGGTTAGTCGTAGGTCTCCGCGAGCGCGTCCAGCGCCTCGTGGTGTTCGGTACTGTGGGGCGCGGTGAGCGGCGAGACGGAAACGTGGCCGTCGACGACGGCGCGGCGGTCCGTACCGGGCGGGTCGGGAATATCTCCCTCGTCCATGCGGTCCCACATTCGGTCGTGGAGCGTGATGGTGCCGCCGTCGCGAGCGGCGGTCATGTCGTAGCCGTGCGAGGGACGCGTCACCACCATCTCGCCCGAGGCGTCCGCGCCCGGATGGGGGGCGTTCACGTTCAAGTAGTCGGCGTGCTCGAAGACGCCGGCGTCGAGGGCGTGCTCGACGAGGTACGTGGTCGCGTCGACTGCGGCCTCGTAGTCCGAGGGCTGCGTGGGTTCGCCGAAGTCTTCCTCGGTGAGGAACAGCGAGGACGCGATGGCGGGCACGCCGAAGAACGCGGCTTCGACGGCCGCGCTCACGGTGCCCGAGCGCCCGAGCACGTACATCCCGAGGTTCGCGCCCTCGTTGACGCCCGCGACCACGACGTCCGGGTACGGCCCGAGCGCCTCCAGTCCCGCAATCACGCAGTCCGACGGCGTCCCGTCGATGGCGTATCCGAGTTCGTGCTCCTCGACGGCGACCTCGTGGGACATCGCGCGCCCGGTCGAACTCTTGTCGGTCGTCGGCGCGACGACGGTGACGTTCCCGACATCGCCGAGGCCCTCGGCGAGCGCTCGAATCCCGGGCGCGTCGATACCGTCGTCGTTCGTAACGAGAATTTCCAGCGAATCCGTCATTCGTCCGTCATCGGCTGGAACGTCGGCGCGCCTACGCAAGAGCGTGTCGGCGCGCGGCAGAATACGCTGGGAACGAACGGTTCGAGAGTCAGCGACTACGCGCTGTCGACGACCGTCTCCTCGTCGACGACGAGGTTGTACGCTTCCTCGTCGTCGTTCCAGAGCACGAGCGCGGACTCCACGGAGAGCAGGTCGCCGTAGTCGGCGCGCTGGAGGTCGCGGTTGAGGCTCGTCGGTCGGACGAGTACCGCGTAACAGTCCTCGCTCTCGCTGCCGTCGCTGACCTTGAACAGCGGATTGGCGTCCTCGTCCGCGAGGTTCCGGGAGAGCTTCGCGAGCACGGCGTCCACGCGGTCGGTGACGCGGTCGTCGGCGTCAGCGAGCTTCAACAGCCGGTCGGCGGACAGCGAGACGTCGTGCTGGCGGACGCCGTCCGTCCGCAGCAGCGAATACGAGAACCGGACTTCGGTGTGCGTGAACTCCGAGGGGCGCTGGCTGGCGCCCGCGAGTGCTTCCTGAAAGCTCGGCGCGTCGACGTCTGGGCGCTCGTCGAACGTCCAGCCGCGGTCGGCCGGCCGCTCGCCCGGCCACAGTCGCGGCGTCGGGCCGTAGACGGTCGCGCCACGGGATTCGAGGTCGCGTTCGACCTCGCGGAGGTGCGTGCTCGTGTTCTTGTCCGCGGGGGCGAGGCCGAGGAATGTCCCGTCCTCGGCGAGCGCGTCGACGTACTTCTGGGCGGTCTCGACGGGCTGTTCGAGTTCGCTGAGCACGCTACAGGCGAGCACGAGGTCGTACTCGCCGTCCGGGTCGAACGTCTCGGCGGTCTCGCGGTGAATCGTCGGGTGGACGTTCTGCCCGGTTTCGTCGAGCAGTTCGTCGAGCACGGCCGCGGCGGCGCTCGGTTCGACCGCGTGGTACTCCACGAGCGCGTCCTCGGGCAGGAAGTCGAAGAGGCCGAGCGCGGGGCCGCCGACGCCCGCGCCCACGTCCAGCACGCGCACGTCGTCAGTCAGGAGGCCGCCATCTGCGAGGTCGTCGAGAGCGTACTGGACCGCAGCGTAGTACGTCGCGAGGTGGTAGACCGCGTACCCGAGCGCGACCTCGTCGTCGTACTCCACGGCGTGCTGGCGGTAGTAGTCCTCCTTGAAGCGCCGAATCGTCTCCCGGAGGACACTCCCGGAGTCGTCGCGGTGCCAGTCCGGCCCCCACTGTTCGACGAGCAAGTCCTCGACAACGCGCTCGTACTTCTCTGGGAGCGCGCTCACGCCGTCGAACTCTGGGCGGACCGGCTCGCCGCTTGCGGGGACGAACGTGCCGTCGTCGCGCTCCACGACGCCGAGGTCGGCGGCGTGCTCGCGCAGCACCTGCCGGACGACCCCCGCGTGTGGTTGGTCCGCAACGTACTCGCAGAGTTCCTCGGGGTCCAGCGGCCGCACGTCTCGCAGGTACTTCGCGGCGTCCAGCACCGCGTCCCTATCGACTGGCATCTTCGTACACCCCCTCGAACTCCTCGTAGTCGGCGTCAGCGAGTCGCTGGGCGGCCGCGGCGACGTCAGCGGCGCCGTCGAACGCGTCCTGAATGTCGGCGTACACGCGCGCGTTCCCGCCGGTCACGCGGTCGGCCAGCGCCGCGAGGTCCTCGTAGACGGGCGTCGCGAGTTCCTCTGGCACGTCGTCGGCAGCGAGCGCGAACGCCAGCACCGCCGCGTGCGCTCGCCCCTGAATCGTCACCATCGCCTCGTCGTGCTCGGCGGCGCCGACGTCCACGAGGTCGTTGCCCGCGTCCTCCAGCCACTCTCGCACGCGGTCAGTCGCCGGTCCGGGTGCGCTCTCCGCGACCGCGATGCGGCCGGGAGCGTGCTCGGGCGCGAACAGCGGGTGGAAGCTCACGCGTTCGCGGGCCGGCGCGTGCTCGGCCATCGCCGTCAGCGGCGCGCGCATCTCGCCGGTGAAGTCCACGACGGCCTGCTCGGCGCGGCCCGCGTGGCGTTCGACGGCGTCGACGGCGGCGCCCATCGGGACGGCGACGGCGACGACGCCGAACGACTCCTCGGTGTCCAGCGGGACGGCCGCCGCGCGGCGGTCGAGTGCCGTCGCTGCCGCTCGCGCGCGCTCCTCGTCGACGTCGGTGAACGTCACCGGCGCGTCGACCAAGTCCGCGAACCAGCGGCCGACATCGCCGGCCCCCACCACGAGTACGTCCATCGGTTTCCGATAGCGTCCGCCCCGGCAAAAGGAGTTCGTTCACGAACTCCTCGCGCAAACCGCCGCGTTCGCCGATTTCCGGCGTTGATAATTCGACACGTGGATATTTATGTCCCAACAGAAACCGGTCGAGCGTGCCGCAGTTAGACACCCGTCGTGCAACCGAGCAGCCGGCCCGTGACTGGCTCGTCGCGGCGTTCGGCGCGATTCTCACGGCGGCCGCCGTCGCGCACTTCGGGAACCACGGCCACAACCGGCCGGTGCTCGTCGCGACGACCGTCGGGCCGGCGGTCGGTCTGCTGGCGTACGGCGTGTGGTTCCGGTACCGCGGCCGGGACCGAGCGCGCGCCGCGACGGTGGCCACGTGGTCGGTCGGCGGGGCGGGCATGGTCCTCGCGCTCAGCCTGTGGACGATGTTCGTCGGCGGGTACGGCGACGGGACCGCGGTCGACCACGTGTTCATCCAGCACACGAGCGTCGGCGCGCTCGGCGCCGCGGTCGCGGGGACGTACAGCGAGCGCGCACGCCACCGCTCCCGCGTGCAGGTCCGACTCAAGCGCGCGCTCGACGCCGCGATGGACGGCGTCGCGGTCCTCGACGCCGACCGACACGTCGTGTACGCCAACGACGCCTTCCGCGAGGAGTACCGCACCGACGGCGGCGTCGCTGGCACTCACTGGTCGGCGTACTATCCGGACAGCGCCGCGGACCGCCTCGCGGACGTCTTCGCGGAACTGGACGCTAACGGGGACAGCGACGACCACTGGCACGGACAGGTGGTGGCGCGCCGCGAGGACCGGCGCACGTACCCACAGGAGTTGTCGATGACGTCGCTGGGCGACGACGGCTACGTCTTCGTGGCGCGGGACGTCACCGACCGCGAGGAGCGCGACCAGCGCCTGCGCGTGCTGAATCGCGTGCTCCGGCACAACGTCCGGAACTCGCTGAACGTCGTGCTCGGGCGGGCCGAGCGCGTCGCCGACCACCACGACGACGCGGACGTCGACAGTATCGTCGCGGCGGCCGAAGACCTGCTCGACGTCAGTGAGAAGGCGCGCGTGGTCGAACGCGTGCTCGGCGCGAGCGAAACGAACGCCGCCGCCCTCGACAGCCTGCTCGAAGCAGAACTGGAGCGCGTGCGTTCACAGTACCCCGACGCCGTCTTCGATGTGTGCGGCGAAGCGGACGTCGAGGTCGACGCCCGAATGCGGTTGGCGGTTCGGGAGCTTCTGACGAACGCCGTCGAGCACAACGACAGCGACCCGCCCCGCGTGACCGTCACCGTCGACGCCAGCGACCCCGTCGACCTCCGCGTGTCGGACAACGGCCCCGGTATTCCCGAGCACGAGCGCCGCGCGCTCTCCGGCGTCACCGAAGAGTCGCTCCAACACGGCTCCGGCATCGGCCTGTGGGCGGTCTACTGGCTCGCCCGTCACTGCAACGCCGACGTGGGCGTTCCCGACGAGAACACAGTCAGTATCCGCCTGCGAGCCGGCGATTGTTGATACGCAGCGGGAAAGAGTTAAACGAACCCGCGAACTTGATTCGAGCGAGATGCCTGAACGGGCGACGGTCCTCATCGTCGAGGACGAGCGCGAACTCGCAGACCTCTTCGCCGACTGGCTGACCGACAGCTACGACGTACGGACGGCGTACAGCGCTGCGGACGCGCTCGACGAACTCGACGAGGAGACGGACGTCGTGTTGCTGGACCGTCGGCTCCCCGAACGCTCCGGCGACGACGTCCTCCAGACCATCCGCGACCGCGGCCTCGACTGTCAGGTCGCGATGGTGACCGCCGTCGATCCGGACTTCGACACGCTGGAACTCGGCTTCGACGCGTACGTCGTCAAGCCCGTCGAGCGCGACGAACTCGAACCGCTCGTCAAGCGGTTGCTCGCTCGCTCGCTGTACAACGAGGAGGTCCAGCGGTACTTCGCGCTCGCGTCCAGACGGGCGACCATCGAGACGACGAAGACGGACGCCGAACTCGCGAACGACGACCGCTACCAGCAGCTCTGTGCGGACATCGCCGAACTGCGCTCGAACCTCGACCAGCGCATCACCGACCTCGACGACGACGACTTCCTCGCGGTGTTCCACGACCTCCAGACCCGCGAGTGAGCCACAAGTGACTAACGCGGCCCCTGCTTCAACCCGATTGAATTCCCGACATGGGCGAACAGATGTACGTGGTGTTCGTCAGCGCGCACCAGCGGTCGCGCGCGGCGGCAAAGCGCGCGCTCCCCGAGCACGCGCCGCTGACAGTGACCGCGCTCCCGACCGCGGCCGCCACGCTCGACGCGCTCTCCGAGGGGAACGTCGACTGCGTCGCCGTCGAACACGCCGCCGACGGCACCGACGGCTTGCGGCTTCTGCGACTGGTTCGTGACACCGACCCCGCGGTCCCGGTCGTCGTCTACGAGGCTGCCGGCGCCGGGTCGATAGCCAGCGACGCCATCTCCCTGAACGTCACCGGCTACGTCCGCGACGGCGACGAGGACGACCCGTGGAGCGCGCTGGCCGGGACGTGCCACGACGCCGCGGCGACGTACCGCGCCGAGCAGGACGTCGCGATGCTGAACGACCTCGCGCGGAACGTCTACGAGCGCATCACGGACGGCTTCTTCGCGCTCGACCGCGACTGGCGGTTCACGTACCTGAACGACGCCGCCGAGGAGATCCTGGAGGTCGAGGCCGACGACGTCGTCGGGGAGAACATCTGGGACGCCTTCCCCGCGGCGGTCGGCACGGACTTCTACACGGAGTACCACCGCGCGATGGCCGCCCAAGAGCCCGTGACGTTCCGCGAGCGCTTCGAGCCACTTGAACACACCTTCGAAGTGCGGGCGTTCCCCTCCGAGGACGGTCTCTCCGTGCACTTCCGAACCGTCGTCGACGACGGGGGCGCCCAGCGAGCCGACCACCTCCTCGAACTGACGAGCGTGCTCTCCTCGGACTTACTGGAGTCCATCGACGTGCTCCGCGCGGACTTGGAGGCGGCACGCGCGGGCGACGACGGGGATGCGGCGCTGGAGGATGCGATGGCGTCGTTGGACCGAATGGAGTCGCTGGTGAACCACGCGATTCGCCTCGCCAGCGAGCGCCCGACGCCACAGCAGTCAGACGACGAGTGACTGCGGTCGGTCAGTCCGCGAGCGAAATCTCGTACTCCGTGAGGTTCTCGTACCCGTCCTCGGTGACGACGACGATGTCCTCGATGCGGACGCCGCCGACGTCGGGATCGTAGAGACCGGGTTCGATGGTGACGACGTGGCCGGGCCGGAGTTCCGGGCCGCCCACGGAGAGCGCCGGTTCCTCGTGGACATCGAGGCCGACGCCGTGCCCCGTCGAGTGGATGAACCCGGTCTCGGTCTCCGGCTCGGTGTAGATGGTGGGGAAGCCGTGGTCGTCGTAGACGTCGACGACGGCCTGATTGACGTCCTCACCGGTCGCGCCCGGTTCGAGAACGTCGAGCGCGGCCTCCATTGCCTCGTGGGTGACGTCGTACCACTCCTGTTGGCTGTCGCTGGCGTCGCCGTTGAGGAACGTCCGCGTCATGTCCGCGTGGTACTTCGAGTCCTTGTCCCGCGGGAAGATGTCGACGACGACGAACTCGCCGGCTTCCAGCGGCCCGCTCCCGCGGTTGTGGGGGTCGGCGGCGTCCCGCCCGCACGCCACGATGGTCTCGTCGAGCGCACAGCCGTGGCGCAGCAGTTCGATTTCGATCTCCCGCTTGACGTACTCGCTCGTGAGTACGTCCCCGTCGAAGACGAGTTCGCCGTCGTCGTTCGCCTCGGCGCCCCGAATCAGTTCCTCGGCGCGCGCCATCGCCGCCTCGTTGGCCTTCTGGGCGGCCCGCACGTGCTCGACTTCCTCGTCGGTCTTCGTCGCGCGAATCTCGGAGACGACGCCGTCGTCGTCGGGGTCGACGCTGACGCCCTCCGCCCGGAGTTCGTCCGCGACGGCCACCGGGAACCGGCGCTGAACGGCGAGCGACTCACAGCCGACGTCGCCGAGGAACTCCACGGCGGCCAGCGCGTACGCCGTCTCGGCGCCGTGTTCCGCGCGCTTCTCGTCGAAGCCGTACTCCGAGAGCCGGGCCACGACGTCCGCGCGGCTCTCGGATTTCGCGCGCCCGTACTCCAGCGGACCCGTGAGGATGCCGGTCGCTTCGGGCGTGTAGACGGCGAAGAACGGGTCCGGCGCGGAGAACCCGGTCGTGTAGTAGAGGTCGCTATTCGAGTCGTCGTCGTGGAACGCGTACCCGTCCAGCCCTCGCTCGTCGAGGAACTCGTCGAGCCGCGAGAAGTCGGGGTCCATACCGTCGAGTCCGCGCGGCCGCCGCAAAATCCTACCGCCTCCGGCCAACTGGGAAGCCTCACCGGCGTCGGAACCCTGATACCAGACGCCGCCGTCGCCGTACGCATGGACGTCACTGTCGGAACTTCGCGGGTCGCGGGTACCGCTCGCGCCCCGCCGTCGAAGAGCTACACGCACCGCGCGCTGCTGGCGGCGGGGTACGCGTCGGGCGCACTGGTCCGGAATCCGCTCGTGAGCGCGGACACGCGGGCGACCGCTCGCGCCGTCGACCACTTCGGCGGGGACGCCGAGCGCGTGCAGACCGACTGGGAGATTACGGGATTCCGGGGCGCTCCCGACGTGCCCGCGGACGTCATCGACTGCGCGAACTCGGGGACGACGATGCGGCTGGTGACGGGCGCGGCGGCGCTCGCGGACGGCGCGACGGTGTTGACCGGGGACGCGTCGCTGCGCTCGCGGCCGCACGGCCCGCTACTCGATGCTGTTGCTGACCTCGGCGGCGCGGCCCGGTCGACGCGCAGGAACGGGCAGGCGCCGCTCATCGTGGACGGCCCGATGACGGGCGGACGTGTGCAGATGCCGGGGGATGTCTCCTCGCAGTTCGTCACGTCGCTGCTGATGGCTGGCGCGCTCACCGACGACGGCGTGGAAATCGAGTTGACGACCGAGCTGAAGTCCGCGCCGTACGTCGACATCACGCTGGACGTGCTGGATTCGTTCGGCGTCGACGCCGCGGAGACCGACTTCGGCTACCGCGTGCCCGGCGGGCAGAGCTACGAACCGAGCGACGGCGAGTACGCGGTTCCGGGGGACTTCTCGTCGGCGTCGTACCTGCTGGCGGCGGGCGCGCTCGCGGGCGGCGACGAGGTCGTCGTGGAGGGCGCGCACCCGAGCGCGCAGGGCGACGCGGCAATCGTCGACGTGCTCCGGGAGATGGGCGCGGACATCGAGTGGCGGAAGGACGCTGGTGAAATCGTCGTCGGCGAGTCCTCGCTGGACGGTATCACGGTCGGCGTCGCCGACACCCCGGACCTCCTGCCGACGATTGCGGTTTTGGGGGCGGTAGCGGACGGCACGACGCGGATTACGGACGCCGAGCACGTCCGCTACAAGGAGACCGACCGCGTGGCGGCGATGGCCGAAGAACTCGCGAAACTCGGGGTGTCCGTCGAGGAGGAACGCGACGAACTCGTCGTCCACGGCGGCGACAGCGACCTCGAAGGAGCGCGCGTGGACGGCCGCGGCGACCACCGCATCGTGATGTCGCTGGCGGTCGCCGCGCTCGTCGCGGACGGCGAGACGACCATCGCGGGCGGCGAGCACGTCGACGTCTCGTTCCCCGACTTCTTCGACGCACTCGCGGGCCTCGGCGCCGACGTCGACCGCTGACGGTGGGCGCGATGATCCGTTGCGCGGACTGCAAGCCATAAGCCCCTCGGGACGTATGCTCCGGTAATGAACGGTAATCGCTTCGGGCGACTGTTCCAGGTGACGACGTACGGCGAGAGCCACGGCAAGGGGATGGGCGTCGTGGTTTCGGGGTGTCCCGCGGGACTGGAACTCGACGAGGAGACGATTCAGCGCGAGCTCGACCGCCGGAAGCCCGGCCAGTCGATGATTACGACGTCGCGGGGCGAACCCGACGAGGTGACCATCAACTCCGGGATTCAGGACGGCTACACGACGGGCACGCCCATCGGCATGACCATCCAGAACAAGGACGCCGAGTCCGGGAAGTACGAGCCGTTCGTCACGGCGCCGCGGCCCTCCCACGGCGACTTCACGTACTCCGCGAAGTTCGGCACGCGTAACTGGGGCGGCGGCGGGCGTTCCTCGGCCCGCGAGACGGTGAACTGGGTCGCGGCGGGCGCGATTGCGAAGGAGATTCTGGAGCAGGAGGGCGTACAGGTGAAAGCCCACGTCAACCAGATCGGGGACGTCGAGGCGCCCGAGGTGTCCTTCGAGGAGATGCTCGAACACACCGAGGACAACGACGTGCGCTGCGCGCACCCGGAGACGGCCGCGGAGATGCAGGAACTCATCGAGGACTACCAGGAGCGCGGCGACTCGATTGGCGGCTCGATTTACTTCGAAATTCGGGGCGTGCCGCGCGGGCTGGGCGCGCCGCGCTTCGACTCCGTGTCGGCGCGTCTCGGACAGGCGATGCTGTCCGTCCCGGCGACCACGGCGTTCGAGTTCGGACTGGGTCGCGACGCGCGAACGTACGCCGGGAAGGAGCGCAACGACGACTGGGAATTTGATAACGAGGGGGAACCAGTGCCGGTGGAGAACGACCACGGCGGCCTGCAGGGCGGCATCACCACTGGAGAGCCGATTTACGGCGAGGTGACGCTGCACGCGCCCACGTCGATTCCGAAGAAACAGCAGACGGTCGACTGGGAGACGGGCGAACAGAAGGAGGCGCAGGTCGTCGGCCGCCACGACCCGGTGCTGCCGCCCCGGGGCGTCCCCGTCGTCGAAGCGATGCTGAACGTCACCATCCTCGACTTCATGCTGCTCGGCGGGCGCATCAACCCGGACCGCCTCGACGGCCAGCCTGGCGAGTACGACACCGACTACCACCCGAGCAGCCCGCGCAACGAGTAGCTCGGCGCTCGGGTGCCGCGGCCCCCTTTCTGCCGTGCGACGCGAAACCGCGCGACGGGAGCGCCGAACAGAGGCGTCTATAGGCCTCTTAGTCAGGCTTATGCCCGCGGCCGCGAGTCCTCACGGCGATGGGCCACCGGTGTATCGCGTGCGGCGAGCCCGCGGGCTACAACCGCGCGGTCGTCGATACTGTCGGCGGCGTCCGCGTCGGCGCGCTCTGCGTGAACTGCGAGCGCGCGGAGTTCGGCCGCAGCCTCGAACGCGGCCGGTGGCGGGGCGTCGACGGCTGCGCGTTCTGCGACCGGGACGGCTTCTACGCGCTCCCGCAGTGGGTGCCCGACTGCCGGCGCGACGACGCCGCACTCGTCTCCACCGTCGCCTACGAGGTCACTGAGGCCACCGCCACCGTCTGCGACGAACACCTCCACGCGCTCCGCGACGGTCGAACGCGGGGCTGACGTCGCGGGCGCCCGGGGCCGAGCGAAGCGGCTTTTTGCGCGCGGGCCTCAGTCCCGGTAGATGGACGCTCATCAGGACGGCCCGCAGAACCCCTACGGGATGGACGAGGACTGCCGGAACTGTCCCGGGCTCTGTGACGTCCGCGAGCGCGTCATCCACGGCTACGGCGACGTCGGCGCGGACTTCGTGTTCGTCGGCGAGGCCCCCAGCGAGGGCGCCGAGGCGACGGGGGTGCCGTTCACGGGCGACGACGCGGGCGAGCGCTTCCAGCACATCCTCGGGAGCGTCGGCCTGAACTACTCGCTGCCGTCCAGCGACGAGCCCGAGCTGGACAACGCCTACCTGACGTACCTCGCGCGCTGCCGCCACCCCGACCGCGCGCCCAGCGACGAGGAGGTCGTGACCTGCGAGCCGTACCTGAACGCCGACATCCGCATCATCAACCCCGAGGTGCTCGTTCCAGTCGGCCAGCGCGCGCTCACGGAACTCGGGAAGGAGTACACGACGACGCCCGCCGACGACCTCGACGTCGAGAAGCACCACGCGACGTCGATTCGCGGGCGCGGGTTCGAACTCGCACCGATGGTCCACCCCGCCGACCAGACCGACGAGCAGGTCGACGAGTACGTCGACTTCTTCCTCGACTTGCTGGACACGGACTACCGGCAGACGAAGGGCCGGCGCGGTCGCTGACGCGACCGCTTCGTGGGGGCGAACGCGGCGGTTGCTGGAGGGAACTAGCGCGGGCACCGTATCGCGGTGTTCAAGCGTCCCCCGGACGGAGGGCAACGTATGACTGTCGTCGCCGTCACGGTGGACCCGCCGCGGGAAGGACTCGTCCTGCCGGAATTGGCAGCCACGTCGCCGCTCTCCGAGCGCGAGGCCGCATCGCTGTACGAGGCGATGGCCGCCGACGCGTTCCACGCGGCCGCCGACAGCGGCGGCGACCTGCTCGTGAACTACCGCCCGGACGACGAGATTCCCGACGAGCACGTGCCCGAGGGCGCCGACGCGGAACGGGAAGTCCGCGAACTCGTCGAAGACGTCCTCGATGAAGAACAACTGGAGGAGGCGCGCGTCGAAGTGCAGGTCGGGTCCTCGAAGCACGCCCGCGTCGGGAACACGGTCACGCACTTGCTCGACCGCGAGGGCGTGGCGTCGGTCTCTGTTCTCGAACCCGACACGCCGCTGGTCGCGCGCAAGCACGTCGACAGCGCGGCGCTGAAACTCCGCCGGAATCCCGTCGTCGTCGGGCCGTCCCGGGAGGGCAGCCTCTACTTCGCTGGCTTCCGCGAGCCGATAGACTTCGAGGGCGCGTGGAGTCCGCCCGAAATCGAGAACGTGACCGCGCGCGCCGTCGACGCCGGCCACGACGTCGACTTCCTCCACGAACACACTCGCGTACGCACCGGCAGCGATCTCGTCTCGGTCGTCGCGGAGATTCGCGCGCGCCGTGCCGCCGGCCGCGTCGTCCCCGCGTTCACGACTGCGTACGTCGAAGACCTCGGTCTCCGCGTCGAGGAAGCAGACGACGACCGCGTGCTCGTCCGCGAGTAAGGAGCGCGGGCGGGCCCCCGTTTGCAAGTGTTGTTCTCGTTCGTGGGGTGGGTCACCGGTGTCTTCTCCCCCACCCCGTTTTGCAAGTGAAAGTAGCTCGGGGACAGGCGGGGTAGCCGGCAGGAGTCCCCCTCCCACCCCCGGTTTTCGAGTGTTCGAACGTAGAACCAAGTGGTGGTCAGCGAGTGCTCGGCGAAAATGCGTGGAAGAACGTCGCGAGGATGTCAATCGGTTTCGTCGGCCATCGCTTCTCGCACCATCTCCGCGTCGACGTCGAGTTCGTACTCGAAGAACTGGCCGCCGCCGCGCCCGTAGTTGCGGTCGTGCTGGCGGAGGAATCCCAGCATCGAGAGGTCGTTGAGGTGGTCGTGGACACTACGCTGGCTCAACGGTTCGGCCGCGTACTCCGCGGCGACGTCCTCGTACACCTCGTAGAGTTCCTTCGCGCGGGCCGGCGTCTCCCCGCTGACCGATATCTGTGTGACCGCGAGCAGAACGTACTGGCCGTGCGTCGTGAGGTCCTTGATGGAGTCCTTGATACGGCCGCGTTCGACGCGCTCGACCGCCGTGTCGACATCTTCCTCGGAGACGACTTCCCGGCCGTCTTCGACAGCGACGTTGACAGACTCCCGGAGCAAGTCGATCGCCTGTCGCGCACTTCCCCGGTCACGGGCTGCGAGCGCCGCACACTGCGGGATGACGCCGTCGTCGAGAACGTCGCCGCGGAGGCCGCGCTCGGCGCGGTCGGTGAGAATCGTGACGAGTTCGTTCGCGTCGTACGGCGGGAACTTGATTTCGCGCTCGCAGAGCGTGTCCTGCACTTTCGGCGAGAGGTCGTTGCGGAACGTGTAGTCGTTGGAGATGCCGACGACCGCGACCTGCGAGTCGGAGATGTTGCCGTTCGTCTTCGCGCGCGGCAACTGGTAGAGCAGCATGTCGTCGTCGCCGAGGTTGTCGATTTCGTCGAGCACGATGAGCACGGTTCCCTCTCGTGCTTCGATTTCGTCGAACAGCGCGTTCAGCACGTCCGACGTCGACAGCCCCGTAGTGAGCGGGTCGCGGTCGGTGTCCGCGCGGAGTTCGTTCACGAGCGCGATTGCGGCCTGATACGACGAGGGGTGGTGGTGGCAGTTGACTTCGACGCTCACCACGTCGTCGACGCCCTCGCGGTCTTCGGCCTCGTATTCGAGGGCGTCCATCATGTACCGCGTCACGGCGGTCTTCCCGACGCCGGTCTTCCCGTAGACGAAGACGTTGTCGGGCTCCCAGCCGTCGACCACGTCTTGGAGGGCGTTGGCGTACTGGTCGATCTCCTCGTCGCGTTCGAGGATTTCCTCGGGCTCGTAGTGATCCTTGAGGACGTCCTTGTTGGTGAACAGCTCGACGCGGTCACGGAACGGCGTCTTCATCGCTTGCGAGTGGCTTTCTGCCCATCCACCATAATACCCTCGGTTCTATCGTTTCTTCAGTTTCGTGTGTTCGTTGGTGTGTTCGTAGTACCCACACCGATATTTCTCCTGCTGCCGTAGCGCCGCGGCACCTGCACCCGCTACCGACCCTTTCAATTCTCCCATAACACTTGCAAAACGGGGTGGGCGTGTTGCCGCCGTGGTTACTCATCCGAAATCGGTGGTCGCATCGACCGACGTTCGCACGGCCCCTATCGTTCCCCGTCGAACACTCGAAATCCGGGGGCGGGGGCGTTCCCGACTGCCGGACAACGACAGTTTGAACCGTCCACTCGTCGTACGGTCGCTCGCGTGGTGAGGTGGCAGAGCGGCCTATTGCGCCGGTCTTGAAAACCGGTGGCGTTACGCCTCCTGGGTTCAAATCCCAGCCTCACCGCTAACATTCTACACAACTCGTTTCTCGTGGAGCCGAGAATCTCCTGCGCGGATTGAGAAACGGTTTTGGGGCCGGCGGCGAACGACACGAGTATGGCAGAGATGGAAGACCCCTCGGGCCGGGACTGGGTCCACGACCCCGACGGCGAGAAAGGCAGCGAGGGCGGCCGCAACTACGACATGGCGGTCCTCTCGAAGATGACCGACGAGCACGACGACTTCCCGCTGGAGAAATCGGCGTTCGTCGAGGAGTTCGGCGACTGGCCGGTCCGAATCAACCACGAGAAGGTGCTCTCCGTGGCGGAAATCTTCGAACACGTCGAGGAGGACGAGTTCGAGACGAAGGTTGGCTTCCACAAGGCGGTCGGAGACGGCCTGCGGCGCGCGAACATCTGGGACTACCACCCGCCGAACCGATAGCGCGCCGCTAGAATTCCGACAGCGTAGCAGCCACCCTCTTCTCGGAACGTGACGCGGGTCAATGGGGCGTGACGCGCGTCGGTGGAATGACGCGCGTCGAATTACTCGTTGTTCTCCGCCGCGCCCGCGTCGAGTTCGTCCCGTAACTCGTCACTGATTTCGTCGTCGCTGGCTCCGTCGTCGCTGAATTCGCGCTCGTAGCGCTCCTCGTCGCCGCGCACCGCCCACGCCGCCATCTCCGAGCTCTCGGCCTGCACTTTCTCTTCGAGGAGGTTGACAGCGACCGCGTTCGCGCCCTCCGGGATGATGATGTCGGCGTCTTTCTTCGTGGGTTCGATGAACTGCTCGTGCATCGGCTTGACCGTCGAGAGGTACTGGTCCATCACACCTTCGAGGTCGCGGCCGCGGTCGACGACGTCGCGTTCGATGCGGCGGAGGATGCGGACGTCGGCATCCGTCTCGACGTAGATGTGGAGGTCGAGCATGTCGTTGACGTTCTCGTCGTAGAGCGCCAGAATCCCCTCGAGCACGATGACGTCGGTGGGTTCGACGGTGACACGTTCGTCTTTGCGGAGGTGTTCGGTGAAGTCGTACTGGGGCATCTCGACGGACTGCCCGGACAGCAGCGCGTCGAGGTGTTCGCGGAGGAGGTCCCACTCGAACGCCGAGGGGTGGTCGTAGTTGACGCTCTCGCGCTCCTCGAAGTCCATGTGGCTGAGGTCCTTGTAGTAGTTGTCCAGCGGGATGAGGGTGGCCGCTTCCTCGACGTTGTCCGTAATCTCGCGGGCTACCGTCGTCTTGCCGGCGCCTGTCCCCCCGGCAATGCCGATAGCGAACGACGGGATGGTCATTGCTACACGGGAGGGGAGGCAACGATGTTGAATCCCGCGGTTCGA
Source organism: Halobacterium sp. CBA1132 (assembly GCF_001485535.1). NCBI lineage: Archaea > Methanobacteriati > Methanobacteriota > Halobacteria > Halobacteriales > Halobacteriaceae > Halobacterium > Halobacterium sp. CBA1132. The sequence continues at coordinate 1,437,671 of NZ_BCMZ01000001.1, read as the reverse complement.
CCCGGCAGTGAGAAGGGTTTGCAGCGACCTCCGGAGAACAGTTTGCAGTGACCTCCGAAGAACAGTTTGCAGCGGCCTCCGAGAACTTCGCTGCCGCGACCTATACGCGTTTTGGGAATACCTTTTAGCACGACTGCGTGCTACGCTATCTCATGGCACAGTTAGCGCTCAGGGACGTGCTCTCCCGGGAGTTCGTCGGCGTCAGCGAATCCGACGAACTCCTCGACGCGGTGGAACTGATGCGGGCCGAGAACACCAACAGCGCGGTCGTCCTCCGCGGCACCGACCCGGTCGGCGTCGTCACCGCCGAGTCCGTGATGGACGCGCTGCTGGACGGTCATGACCCGGATGGCGTCACCGCCGCGGACGTGATGGACGGCCCGCCGGAGTCGCTGTCTCTGGACGCCTCCGTCGCCGACGCCGCCGACTTGATGGGGCGGACCGGCGACCCGCGTGTGCTGGTCGCGGACGACGACGGCGTCCACGGCGTCGTGGAAGCGCGCGACGTCGCACCCACCGTCGAGAAGCAACTCCGCGGCGCGCCCGGAGCGCCCTCGGGCCGGCCAACCGGCAACGAGCAAGCCCACTCCGAGAGCAGCTACGCCGAACAGGGCGTCTGTGAGAGCTGTGGCGGGCTCGCGCACGAACTCGTGGACGTCAACGGCCAACTGCTCTGCCCGGAGTGCCAGCCCGTCTGACGGACCGTTCCTCGTCCACACCCCCGGCTCCCGGGACCCCTTCCCGACCCGTCTCTGTCCCTCGAGCGCACGACGCCAACCACGAGTGTTTACTCGCGTTCGAATTGTCGAATTCGGGCGTGTGACTGGCCGCGGCGGACAGAAACGCCTATGCACGCAGATTCTCTCGGACCCAGTACATGGCGATACGGACCCTCGACGACCTCGACGCGACGGACACCGCGGTCGGGGTGCGGGTCGATATCAACAGCCCGCTGGCCGAGGACGGAACGCTCGCCGACGACGCTCGCCTGCGAGCGCACGTAGACACGCTCGACGAACTGCTCGACCGCGGCGCGCGCGTCGCGATTCTCGCCCACCAAGGCCGACCGGGCGGCGACGAGTTCGCGCGCCTCAACACGCACGCCGACCGCCTGGACGAACTCCTCGACAACCCGGTCTCGTACTGCGACGCGACGTTCTCCGCGGAGGCCCGGGACGCCGTCGACGCCCTCGACTCGGGGTCGGCGGTCCTGTTGGAGAACACGCGCTTCTACAGCGAGGAGTACATGGAGTTCGCGCCCGAGCGCGCCGCGGAGACGTTCCTCGTCTCCCGGCTCGCCCCGGTCTTGGACGCGTACGTCAACGACGCGTTCGCGGCCGCGCACCGCTCACAGCCGTCGCTGGTCGGGTTCCCCGAACTGCTTCCGTCGTACGCGGGCCGCGTGATGGAGTCCGAACTGGACGTGCTGGGCTCCATCGAGGAGACGCCGACGCCGCGGACGTACGTCGTCGGCGGCGCGAAAGTCCCGGACTCCGTGACGGTCATCGAGCACGCGCTCGCAAACGGACTCGCCGAGGACGTGCTCGTGACCGGCGTGGTGGCGAACGTCTTCCTCGCGGCGGCAAACGTGGACATCGGGAGCGCGAGCACGGAGTTCGTCAAGGACAACGGCTACGAGACCGAAATCGAACGGGCGGGCGCGCTCCTCCGCGCGTACGGCAACACGATTCGCTTGCCGACGGACGTCGCCGTCGAGCGTGACGGCGAGCGCGTCGAACTCGCGGTCGCGAACCTCCCACCGGGAGAGAACGAGCCGCTCCAAGACGTCGGTAGCGCCACCGTCGACGCGTACGCTGCGGTTCTCGAAGACACCGGGACGGCGGTGCTGAACGGGCCGGCGGGCGTCTTCGAGGAGGAGACGTTCGAGGACGGCACGCGCGGCATCTTCGAGGCCGCGACGAAGGCCGACTTCACCATCGTCGGCGGCGGCGACACGGCCGCGGCCATCCGGAAGTTCGGGCTCTCCGGGTTCGAGCACGTGAGTACTGGCGGTGGCGCTGCGCTCCGACTGCTCACGGCCGAGCCGCTGCCCGCCGTGGAGGCGCTCCGATGACGGCACTGACCGCGGCCTCACTCGCGGAGGGACGCTAAATGGAGGTGGCGGCTGCGACCGGTGACGACGTCGAAGCTGTCACGGAACTGTGGGTGGCGCTCGCTCGCGAGCAGCGCGCACACGGCTCGCACTTGTTCGCGGCGGAGAACCGCGAGCAGGCCCGCGACCTCGTCGCGCAGTACGTTCACACCGGCGACTGCGGGGTGGTCCGGCACGCCGGCCAGCCCGTGGGATTCGTGATGTTCCACGTCGAGACGGGGTTCTTCGAGACGGACGCCACTCGGGGCGTCGTGGACAACGTCTACGTGCTGCCGGACGCTCGCGGCGACGGCCTCGGGTCGTCGCTGCTCGACTACGCGGAACACCAGCTACGCGAGGCCGGCGCGGACATCCTCGCGGTCGAAGCGCTGTGGGACAACGAGGCCGCGCGCCGCCTCTACGAGCGCCGCGGGTACGCTCCGCACCGCGTCACGATGGAGAAGCAGGCCGACGGAGACGGGGACGGCGACGCGTCAGCGGACGCGCCCACGGACGCAGAGTCGGAGTGAGGTGGGGTAGCAGAAGCGCAGTTGAGTGGTGATGAGAAGGAGCCGGCCGGCGTGTGCCGGCGGAAAGCGGGCACGACGCAGGAGGGAGCCTCGCTCAGCTCACACCTTGGGGAGTGTCGCGACGAACTCGCTGGGACCTCGCTGTTCGACCTCGTAGGCGTCCGCGTCGAAGGATTCGACTTCCGCCTGCAGCTCGTAGAACAGCGGCTTTGGCTCGTGGTCGTTGACGAGTTCGAGCGCTTCGCCGCTGTCTAACTCCGCGAAGGCGTCGTGTATCTTGGGGTGGCGTTCGGGCGGCGGTACCTCCCGCAGGTCGAGTGTTTTCGCTGCCATCGTGGTCGGTAGTTTGCGGTCCCCGCGGGTGTGTGTTCTCCCGAATATATTCGACAGACCGCCGAAACATTCATACCGAAGGGCGTGGTATGTAGTCACATGTCAATCTCGGAGGCGGACCTGCGACTCGGACAACCCGTACGCGTCACGCGCCAGTCGGCGGACAAGGCGAAGCTCGCGGTCCACGGCTACGACCGCCACCAGCACTTCGGCGACGACGGCGTCGTCACCGACGTCCGCGCGGGCAGCGACGGCCCGCGAATCGTCGTGCGCTTCGACGACTACGGCCGTGACGCGGTCACGTACCGGCCGAAGGAGCTCGAAGCCGCCTAACCGCGTTCCGGCGCGCCGACGACAGACTCATCCCTCCCGCAGGCCTACTCCGCGTGTGGCGAAACCGCTGCGGTTCCGGCGCTCGACCGAATCGTGGAGTGCCGACCGCGTCCACGACCTCCTCTACAGAGACCTCGACGACAACCTCGGCGCGCGCAGTTCGACGCCGTGGTTCAAACCCCCCGAGGGCTACGAGGCCCGGCGGTTCGACGTGGACAACGGCGACACCGCGCTGTTCTGCTGGAACCGCGACGGCGGGTGGTGGCTCGGCAACACGGAGACGCCGGAAGCGCTCTGGCGGACGGACAAGCAGTCGTTCGCCGAGGCGCCCGCGGATGTCTCCGAGTGGGCCCAGCGGGAACTCCTCGCGGAACTCCACGACGAGGACCCGTGGCTCGCCGACTACCCCACGCTGTCGTGGTTCTTCCTCCCCGTGTTCTGCTCGAAGGACGGCCGCGAGACGACGCGGGAGTTCTTCAGCGAGCACGCCGCCGGCTTCCCCGACGCGGACGCCGCGGACGCGCTCGCGTTCTACGAGTCCTTCCTCGACACCGGCATCCTCGACGACGAACGGCACGTCATGGCGGGGAAACTCGGCACCTCCGAGTTCCTCGACTTGGCGCGCGCCAGCGCCGCGATGAGCGAGTTCCACGCCGCGTGGCTGCTCCACGAGGCCGGCTACGAGGTCACCCCCGAAATCGAGGTGACGACCGGGCACTCGCTGGACTTCCGCGCGGACCGCGAGGGCGAACACGGCGTCCTCGTCGAAGTGACCCGTCCCGTACCGACGAACGACCGCGCCGCGAACACGCCGATTCGAGCGGTCAAGGAGACCGCGGAGACGAAGACCAGCGGCCAACTGGAAGCCCACGGCGGCGGCGCGGTCCTGTTCGTGGACTGCTCGTCGTTCCCGGACGACGAGTGGCGCCGCGTCCGCGGCGAACAGCCGGACGTCGGCCACCGGCCCGCGGTCGTGTTCCGCGTGCGGCCCGACGGCTCAGTGGACGGCTACACGAAGGGGTCGGTGCCGCTGTCGCTCCCGCAGTTCTAGTCCGACGCCTCGTCCCCGACGATGCGCGCGAAAATCTTGTTCTCGGCCGCGCGCAGGTGCTGTGAGAACGTCGGCCCGGCGATGTCCAGCGACGCCGCGACGTCCTCGCCGCTGGTCGCTCGCGGCCACTCGAAGAACCCCGCGAAGTACGCCGTCTCGACGACGGTGCGCTGGCGGTCGGTGAGTTCGTTCGCCCACACGTCGGCAACGCGGTCCCCGCGCTCGTCGTCGCCCGTGACCTGCCGGCGGGCCACCGCCTCCGCGGACTCGTAGGCGTCCTGGACCTCGTCGACGACCGCCCGCACGTCGACGTTCTGAGGAAGTTGGACCCGAACCCGGACGTCGTCATCGACAACAACCTCCTCGACGGAGCCGTCCATCGACGCCACCGTGGTCGTCAGCGGCGGGTCCGAGAGCGGGAGTTCGAAGCGCACGTTGTCGCCGTGCTCGCTGACAACGCTCGCCGCTCCCCACCACGGTACCTCGCCGGCGAGCGCCGACAGGTCGTCCATCGTGTCCGCGGCCGTGGTGCCGTAGACGATGAACTCGCCGTCGCCGACCGGAATCGTCCGCTCGAAGGTCACGGGCGCCGACGGGGCGCGGTCGGCGCCGAACGCCTCGGCGGTGTCCGGAATCCGGAACTCCAGTTCCACGACCGCGTCGCTCAACAGCGCGCGCTTGCGCTCGGCGGCCGCGATGGCGTGCCCGACGAGGCGACCGAGGTGCTCGACGACGGTCCGCTCCTGTTCGCGGAACGCGTCCGAGCGGTCGGCGTACACGTTCAACACGCCGTACGTGGTGTCCTCGTGACGAATCGGGATGGCGGCCGACGACCGGAAGCCGTACTTGTCGGCGACATCGCGCCACGGCTCGTAGTCGATGTCGTCGTAGACGTCGACGACGGTCTGTATCTTGCCGGTGCGGAGCGCGCGCCCCGTCGGGCCTTCGCCGGTCGGGTCGTCGGGATCCACGGACAGCGACACGTCGTCGAGGTAGCCGTCGGTGCCGGCGCTCGCGCGCACGCTCACAGACTGCGTCTCAGAACCCGGTTCGGCGACCCACGCGAACTCGTAGGACGGCGACGCCGCGAGGCGCTCGCAGGTGATACGTTCGATCTCCTCACGCGTGGACTGCTCGACGACCGCGCTCGCGACGTCGCGGATGACGCCGTTCAACTGGTTCAGCGCGGCGAGGCGCTCGCGCTGGGCTTCCAGTTGGCGTTCGTACTCGCGCTGTTCGGTGACGTCGCGGGTGTAGACGACGAACCCGTCTATCGCCGGTTCGTCGAGGAGGTTGCGCCCGCGCCCGTCCAAGAACACCCACGAGTCGTCCGAGCAGCGAATTCGGAAGTCGACGGTCGCGCGGTAGTCGGGGTCGCCGGCGAGTCGGTCGAACTCCTCGCCGACCGCGGCACGGTCGTCGGGATGGATGTAGTCGAAGGCGTTCTCACCGACCAGTTCGTCGGTGTCGTAGCCGAGCACGTGCTCCACGGACGGCGTGACGTACTGAATCGTTCCGCCCGGGTCGACGATGGCGTTGACGTCCGTGGACTCCTCGATGAGCGCCTCGTAGCGCTTCTTCTCGCGGCGGTGCGCCCGCCGCTCGATGGCGTGGTGGACCGAGCGCACGAGCAGCTCGGGGTTAATCTCGTCTTTCACGAGGAACTCCTCGGCGCCGCGGCGCAGCGCCTCCATCCCGACTTCGCGGTCGGTCAGTCCGGTGAGGACGACGACCGGCACCTCGGCGTGGTGGTCGAGCAGCGTCGTGAGCGACTCCAGTCCCTTACTGTCGGGGAGTCCGAGGTCGAGGAGGACGACGTCGGCGCTGGCGTCGTCGAGGTGGTCGAGGGCGTCGTCGAGGCGGGTCTCGTGGACGAGCCGGTCGGCTTGCGCCCCGACACCGTCACCGACGAGCGCGTCGTCGTCGAACGAGCGCGCCTCCAGCGAGACGGCGTCGTCCAGCATTTCGCGGATGTAGCGGGCGTCACCGGGGTTGTCCTCGACCAGCAGGATTCGGGGGCGTGCGTCGTCGCTCATGCGTCAGTCGGTGTTCGGCGGGAGTTCGACGAGCGTCAACCAGAACCGCTCGAAGGACTGAATCACGTCGACGAACTCGTTGGGGTCGATGGGCTTCGTGAGGTACGCGTTCGTGTGCTGTTCGTAGCTCCGCACGACGTCCTCCTCGGCCTCGGAGCTCGTGAGGACGACGACCGGAATCGTCCGCAGGTCGTCGTCGGTCTTCACTTCTTCGAGGACGTCGAGACCGTCCACTTTCGGGAGGTTCAGGTCCAGCAACAGCAGGTCGGGCCGCGGGGCGTCCTCGTAGTCGCCGCGCTGGTGGAGGAAGTCGAGTGCGGCTTCCCCGTCGTTGACGTCGTGGAGGTCGTTGGTGATTTGCGCTTCCGCGAACGCCTCTCGCGTGAGGCGCACGTCGCCGGGGTTGTCTTCGACCAACAGGATGTCGACGGGTTCGCCGTCGCGGTGCTCAGTCATCGCGTTGGTCCCTGTCGGGGATACTGAAGTAAAACGTTGCCCCCTCGCCGGGTGTCGACTCCACCCAGATGTCGCCGCCGTGGCGTTCGACGATGCGCTGGACGAGCGCCAGCCCGACGCCCGTCCCCTCGTGTTCGTCGTGGGTGTGGAGCCGCTGGAACACCTCGAAGATTCGGTCGGCGTGGTCGGGGTCGATGCCGATGCCGTCGTCGCTGACCGAGACCACCCACTCGCGGTCGCCGCGCTCGGCGGACACGCGGACCGTCGGCTCGTCGCCGCCGTACTCGATGGCGTTGCTCAGGAGGTTCCCGAACACCTGCCGGAGCTGGTCCTCGTCGCCGGAGACCGTCGGAAGCGACTCGGCGACGACCGTCGCGTCGTTGTCCACGATTTTCACCTCGAAGTCCCGGCAGACGTCCGCGAACACCGCGTCGAGGTCGACCGACTCGAAGTCCGCGTCGCGCTCCACGCGGGAGTACTCCAGCAGCGCGTCTATCATCTCCTGCATCCGGTCGGCGCCGTCGACCGCGTAGTCGAGGAACTCCCGGCCGTCCTCGTCGAGTTCGTCGCCGTACCGGTCCTCGATGAGCGAGAGGTAGCTGGACACCATCCGCAGCGGCTCTTGGAGGTCGTGGGAGGCCGCGTACGCGAACTGTTCGAGGCGCTCGTTGGACGCCGCCAAGTCCGCGACGAGCTGTTCGCGCTCGGCGTCGTAGCGCTCGCGCTCGATGGCGTCCGCGAGGACGTTCGCGACGCTCTGCACGAAGTTGACGTCCTCCTCGGAGAACTCCTGAACGGCGGTGTCGTGGGTCTCGAAGATGCCCCACGGGTTCTCGACGGAGCCGATTATCGTACTGATACCGCTCTGCGCGCCGTTGTCCACGAGCAGGGCCGGAGCGTCGAATCGGTCCTCCGCCTCGAAGTCCTCGACGACGACCGGCTCCTCCGTCTGGAGCGTGTACCCGGCCTGCGACCGCTCGGCATCCGCGTCGATGGTCGCCGACCCGACGACGTCCTCGCGCCAGCCTGCACCCTCCCGCATCAGTAGCTCGCCGTCCGACTCGTCGAGGTCGAGGACTTTGCCGTACTCGTTGTCGAGGACGTCCGCCACGCGGCGGGTCGCTTCGACCATCAACTCGTCGAGGTCGTCGGCTTCGAGCGCGCGCTGCCCGAGGTCGGCGACGACCCGCTGCTGGTGCGCGCGGCGTTCGAGCGTGCGGTCGCGGTCGGCGCGCTCGGTGACGTCGGTCATCGTGATGACGCCGCGCACGACCTCGCCGTCGTCGTACACCGGCATCCCGCGGACCTCGATGACGCGCTCGGAGCCGTCCGCGGCCTCGATGTCGTAGACGTCGGGCTCGACCACGGGCTCGCCGTCCAGCACGCGAGCGAGCGCGTACTCGTCCGGCTCGACGCGCTCGCCGGAATCCGCCCACCACGCCGTGTACTGGTCGTACTCGTCGACGGACTCGGCGTCGAAGTCCGCGCCGCCCCAGATGCGTTTCGCGATGCCGTTCGCCTCCACGAGTTCCCCGTCGGCGTTCGCGACGACGACGCCGACCGGCAGCACCTCGAACAGCGTCTCCAGTTGCTCGCGGTGCTGTTCGATTTCGCGCTCGGCGCGCTTCTTCTCGGTGATGTCCGTAATCGCGCCCGGGAACGTCACTGCCTCGCCGTCCTCGCACTCGACGTAGCCGCGCGCGACCACCCAGCGGACGTCGCCGTCGGCGTCGTAGACGCGGTACTCCTCCTCGTACTCGCCGCACGTCTCGACGGCCTCGTCGATGGCGGCGGCGACGCGCTCGCGGTCGTCCTCGTGAATCGAGGCGACGAGCTCCGACAGCGGCACGCCCTCGCGGGCGCGATCGGGGTCGATGCCGAACAGGCGTGCCAGCGAGGCATCGGCGACGAAGCGGTCCTCGGGGACGTGCCACTCCCACGTGCCGACCGCGCCCGCTTGTGCGGCGGCCTCCATCTGGGATTTCGCGTCCGCGAGCGCCTGTTCGCGCTCCCGCTGCTCGGTGACGTCTTGGACGACGAGCATTCCGCCGTCGACGTCGCCGTCCGGGCCGCGAGTGGGGAGGACGCGCGCGGACAGGTGCGTTCCGTCGAACTCCGTCTCGAAGCCCTGCGGGTCGCCGTCGAGGGCCGCCTCGAAGTGTGGCTCGAGTTCCTCGACGAGATGGTCCGGGTAGATGTCGTGGACGCGGCGGCCGACGCGGTCCTCCGGCGAGATGTCGCCCTCGCTGACGAGTTCGCCGCCGACAGCCGTGTACCGGAGGTCTTCGTCGAAGAGGCCGACCGCGCCGTTCGGGAAGTTCTCCACGAGCGTGCGGTAGCGCTGCTCGCTCTCCTCGATTCGGCGCCGGCGGTCGCGGCGCTCCGTGACGTCCTGTGACATTCCCATCGCTCCCGTGACTTCGCCGTCGTCGTACACGGGGAAGATGTGGAACTGGGTGGCGCGCTCGCCGACTTCGCACTCGAAGGTGCTGGCCTCGCCGTCCAGCGCGGCCCGGTACCGCGGCACGAGCACCGCCGCCAACTCCGGGGACAGCACGTCCTCTGCGTGCTTGCCTTCGAGGTCCTCGGCCGTGCTGTCCTCGGTGTCGACCGGCGACCCGCCGACCGTCACGTACCGGAGGTCGTCGTCGACGAGTGCGACCGCGCCGTTCGGGAAGTTCTCCACGACCGTCTCGTAGCGCCGCCGCGACGCTTGGAGCGCGTCGTTGCGCTGTTCGAGTCGCTCGCGGGTGCGCTGCTGGGTGAGTTCGTAGCTGACCCACTCGGCGGCGAGTTCCACGAGCGTGACCTCCCACTCGGAGAACCCCCGAGTGCGGGGTTCGGAGCCGAGGAGGCAGAGCGTCGCCTGCACGTCGCCGTCGACGACGACGGGCGCGCCGAGGAAACACGACAGGCCGAGTTCGGTGTTCGCCGCGCGGTCCGCGAACCCCGGGGCGTCCGACGCGATGTCTTGGAAGACGACCGTTTCATCGGTCTCCACGATGCGCTCGCAGTTCGTCTCGTCGAGCGTGAATTCCTCGCCGAACGCCACGGGGATGTCCGCTCGCGCGTCCACCAGTTCGAACGTGTAGTCGCTGCCGTCGACCTTCGACAGCGACGCGTACTCGGTGCCGATGGTCTCCCGGACGATTGACAAAAGCGCCGCCGCGCGCTCCTCGAACGTCCGGTCGGCGTCGGTCGTCACGTCGTGGAAGTCTTGCAGGATGCGCTGGCGCTCCGCGGGGTCGTGCGCTCGGTCCCCAGCGTCGCCAACGGCAGGCGCGAGCACGCCGACAGCGCCCGTGCCACCATCTGAACTAACTCCCCGCAACCGCAACTCGAAGGGCGTAGACGCGCCGCCCGCGCCGTCCACGGTGACCGTCAGCGTCGCGTCGGCGTCGTCGGCGAGCGCGCGCTCGATTCGGTCGGCGTCCTCGCCGAACAGCGCCGCGAGCGGCTCCTCCACGGCGTCGTCGGCCGCGCGGCCCGTCTGTTCGACGAACGTCTCGTCGACGCCCGTGATTTGACCGTCGGCGTCGACTTCGAGGACGCCGCCGTCGACGGCAGCGGCCAGCGCCTCGTACCGTCGGCCCGTCGACCCCGAACCCGCCGCCGTCTCCCCCTCTTCCATACCCACTCGAAGCGCAGTTCCACGGAAGAATCCACTGGCCGCCCGTTCGCCAATCCGTACGTTCATACCTCGTGGCGCCCCACCCTGTACCGAATGGGCGACGACGACTGGCGCGACTTCTTCGGATTCGACCGGCCCTACGACCAGCAGGCCGACGCCATCGACGCGGCCATCGACGCCGGCGAGCGCGGCGGCTACCTCGCGATGGAGGGGCCCTGCGGCACCGGGAAGACGATGGCGGCGCTGACCGCGGCCGCACAGCTCGTGCGCCGCACCGACGACTACGAGCGCGTGTTCGTCGTCACCCCCGTGAAACAGCAGCTCCAGCAGTTCGTCGCGGACCTCCGGCAGATGAACTCGGGGCTGGACGAACCGCTGAACGGCGTCGCGCTCGTCGGGAAGCGCGACCTCTGCCCGTACGGCCGCGAGGACATCTTCCCCCGAGATGCGAGCGTCCACGACCGCTGCGAGGACCTGCGAGAGTCCACCGCCGGCCTCGTGGAAGCCGACGGCGAAGGCGGGAGCTTCGACGGGCAGGACGCCCGCGAGTTGACGGAACTGCGCGCGACGGACGCGCTCGACGACCCGTGGTGGGACCCCGCAAAAGCCCGCGACTTGGCGCGCTCCGCTCGCGCGGACGCCAGCCACACGCTCTCCGAGAATCCGCTCCGGACCGACGGCGCGGACTCGCCGTACGTCCCCGTCCAGCCGAGCGCGCCCGACGACTTCGCGGACGGCGATCCGCCGCTGTTCTGCCCGTTCGAGGCTGACTGGTACGGCCGGAACAAGGGCTCGCTGGTCGGCTTCGACGTCGGGGACTACAACGTCGTCACCAGCGAGGACTTCCTCCCCGCCGCTGTCGAGCACGGCACCTGTCCGCACCGCGTCCAGCAGGTCATGCTCGACCACGCGGACGTGGTCATCGGGAACTACAACCACCTCTTCGACCCGCAGACGCGCGGGCTCACCGAACACTTGCTCGACGAGCGCACGTTCGTCGTCGTCGACGAGGCGCACCGCTTAGAGGAGCGCGTCCGCGACCTGCTCTCCGACCGCGTCGGCCGCCACACGCTCGCTCGCGCTCGCAACGACCTCCGCGAACTGCTCACGACGGCCAAGCAGAGCGAGTCGAACCGCCAGCAGGTCAGAGACGAACTGAAGAGCTACGAGGTCACGCTGGACGCCGTCGAGGAAGCCGTGGAGTTCCTCGGCGACGTCTCGGAGTGGCTGGACGACCGGGTCGCGGAGTACCTCGCGAATGAGGGTCACGACCCGAACCGGCCCCGCGACCTCCCGGAGTACGACCACGAGATTCCGCTCCGCGACCCCGAGACCGACGAACCCGACGACCTCACTCGGTGGGCCGAACAGGAGGGGTACACGGGCGGCCTGTGGCGGTCGCTGGCGGACATCGGCACCGCCGTCGCGGCGATTCTGGAGGACGACGGGGACCGCTCGGCGGTCTGTGGCGCGGTCGGCGTCACCCTCCAGCGGTGGTGGGAACGCGACCACGCGACGTACTTCCGGGAAATCGAACTAGAGCACGCGCCCAAGGACTCCGGGCGCGCCGGCGCGGCGTGGGCGGAGTCGTACACGCCCGCGCTGGTGACGTACAACTGCATGCCGGCGCGCGCGCTCCGCGAGACGTTCGCGGGGCTGGGCGGCGGCGTGCTGATGAGCGCGACGCTGGAGCCGCTGGACGTGTTCCGGGAGGTCACCGGCCTCGACAGGCTCGAAGCGGGCGCGGGTGACGCCGAGGCGCGGCCAGTCGTGGAACGCCGCTACGACCTGCGGTTCCCCGAGGAGAATCGCGCGAGCTTCATCGTGGACGCGACGCCGTTCACGGCGCGCAACCGCGGCGACCCGACCAGCGAGAACGCCAACCAGACCCGCGAGCAGTACCGCTACGTCCTCCGCACAATCGCGCGGACGCCGGGGAACGTCCTCGTCTGCATGCCGAACTACCGGGAGGCCGCGTGGGCGGGCGACTACCTCGAAGACGCGGTCGAGAAGCCCGTGCTCGTCGACGAGTCCTCCAGCAACGAGGACACGGACGCGCTCAAGCGCCAGTTCTTCCGCGGCGACGGCAAAGTGATGGTGACGAGTACGCGGGGCACGCTCACGGAGGGAGTCGACTACGACGGCGACAAACTCGCGGCGTGCGCCGTCGTCGGCGTCCCGCTCGTGAACGTCGGGTCGCCAAGAGTTCGGGCCGTCCGCCGGGCGTACGCGGACGCGTTCGGCGAGGACCACGCCTTCGAGTACGCGCTGACGGTGCCCGCTGTCCGCCGCGCGCGACAGGCCATCGGGCGCGTGATTCGCGGTCCCGAGGAGGTCGGCGTGCGGGCGTTCGTCGGCCAACGCTACGTCGAGGGTGCGCGCCACTCCGTCTTCGAGTACCTCGGCCCCGGCGAGCGCGAGGAGTTCACGCGGATGACGCCGGAGTTCCTCGGCGACCAGCTAGACCTGTTCTGGAGCGAGCACGCCTAGAGCGGAATCGTGTCGCCGGTCGCCGACGATTCGTAGATGGCGTCGATGGCGCGCATGTTCGCGATGGCTTCGTTGCCGTCCGTCAGGGGGTCGCGGCCGCCGTCGACGCTCGCCGCGAAGTGCTCGATTTCGAGGCGATAGGAGTCCACTGGGTCGAACGTCTCCTCGACGGTCTTCTCGTCGGTCCCCCAGCGAAGCGAGGTCTCCGAGCCGCCGGGGTTGAACGCCGCGTCGGCTTCCAGCCAACCGTCGGTGCCCTCGACGCGGTAGGTCTGGTGGAACGGCGTCTCGAAGCTCGCTTCGATGGTGGCGGTCGCGCCGTCGTCGAACTCGAAGGTCGCCGCGACCTCGGTGTCCACGCCCGCGCCGCGACGGTCGTGGGTGTGCCCGGAGACGAGCGCGGGTTCCCCGAGGAACGTGCGCGCGGCGCTGACGGGATAGCAGCCGACGTCCATGAGCGCGCCGCCGGCGAGGTCGGGGTCGAGGCGAACGTCCGGGCCGTCCCCGAGTTGGAAACTGAACTCGGCGTGGACGTGCCGGAGGTCACCGAGGTGTTCGCGCGCGACGTCGACGGCGCGCACCGTCCGCGGGTGGTAGCGGTACATGAACGCCTCCATGAGCGTGACGCCGGCGTCCTCGCAGTGTTCGACAACGTCGACGGCTTCCGCGGTGTCCGACGCCAGCGGTTTTTCGCAGAGCACGTCGAGGCCGGCGTCGGCGGCGCGCTTCGTCCACTCGGCGTGGAGGCCGTTCGGGAGCGGAATGTAGACGGCGTCGATGTCCGCGCCAAGCAGGGCGTCGTAGCTGTCGTACGTCTCGGGGATGCCGTGGCGGTCGGCGTACGCGGCCGCGGCGTCCGCGCTCCGGGACGCGACTGCCTGAACGTCGTGGTTGGTCGACCGAATTGCGGGGACGACCGCTTCGTCACCGATGTTCGCCGTGGAGAGAATGCCAAAGCGCATGCCGGAACCCGGACGCGCCGACGCCGTAACTGTTTGGACCGACGTCCGTCGAAACCGCGTGGGCAGAACACTCAAGCCGGCGGGCCGACTGCGTACGCCCGATGACCGAAATTCGAGCCCCGAAAGAGCGCACATGTACGCAGTGTGGGCGCTCCGAGCGCTGGGACGAGGAAACGAGCAACTGGCGGGTCGACGGCGAGGTCGGTGACGTCTACTGTGTCCACTCGTGGGACGTCACGGGGTCGTTCACTCCCGTCGAGGAGCCTTAGAGCGGGCGCGCGGCGACGTAGTCGTCGCCCTGTTGTTCGACGAGCCCGCGGGTGCGTAGCGTTTTCAACACGCTGTACAGCGTGATTCGTGGGACGTCGAGTTCGCCGTGGAGGTCGTCCAGTGTCGCGCTCTCGTTCGTGGAGAGGTAGAGGTAGACGAGCTTCCCGCGCGGCGACTCCACGCCAGTCGGCAGCTGTCGAGTAGACATTCGTCGTTTGCCGACTGTAGTTCGACGATAATAAATCCTACCTTCGACAGTAGTCGTACTTTCGGAACCGCCGGGACACGTAGGTTCATGGCGACCGCCCGCGAACCCGCGAGCGTGTCGCGCCACGACCGCCTCGACCGAACGCCGACGCCCGGCCGACGCAACTCCCTGTGGCACTGGCCGGACGCCAAACACCCGCTGCGGGTCGCGCTCAACTACGTCGTCGTCGTGCTCGCGCGCATCTGCCCGAGCCTCCGCGCGAAGAACTGGCTGCTGCGGCGACTCGGGGTCACCGTCGGCGCCGGCGCCGCGTGGGGGTTAGAGTCCACGCCCGACGTCTTCTGGCCCGAACTCGTCACGGTCGGCGAGGACGCCGTCGTCGGCTACGACGCCACGCTGCTGTGCCACGAGTTCCTCCAAGACGAGTACCGCACCGGCGAAGTCGTCGTCGGCGACCGCGCGATGATTGGCGCGGGCGCAGTCGTCCTCCCCGGCGTCCGCATCGGCGAGGGCGCGCAGGTCGCCGCGAACTCGCTGGTCGCCGACGACGTGCCGCCCGGCGAAACCGTCGCCGGCGTCCCCGCCGAACCGCTCGACCGCGACTAGTGTACCGCGCGGACGCGCTCGGCGGCGTCCTCGTCGTAGCTGCCGGGGACGAACGTGCCCGTCGCAGCCAGCGCAGTGAGACTTGCGAACGCCGCGCCGACCGAGAACGACCCGACGGCCCGCAACACGGGGTCGACGGCGACGCCGGCGACGATAGCCGCCAGCGCGAACGCCACGAACGCGAGCACGAACGCCGCCCGCGTCTCCCGGAAGTACCTCCCCGCCGCGTACCAGAACGCTCGAACGCGGCGCGCGAACGGCGCGCGCTCACCGGTCGCCGCGTCCGCTAGTCCGGCCGCGCCCGCCGCCGCCGTGACGCCCGCGCCGTATCCGAGGACGCCCGCCGCCGCGAGCACGTAGACGCCCGCCTGCTCCCACACCGAGAACAAGCCCGCGGCGACGGCTATCAGCACGCCCGAGAGCGCGCCAAGCCACAGCGCCAGCCGCGAACCGTGGTCGCGCGCCCACGCCTGCCGGCCGTCGCCGGCGGCCACAGCGTACCCACCGGCCGTCAACACCGCCCACGCCACGACCGCCGACACTGACGCGACGGGGGTCATTCGCGGACCACGACGACGCCGCGGTCGAACACGAGGTGGTTCGGGAGCACGTACTCCCGGCCGTCGTTCTCGACGCGCGTCACGAACACGTTCACTTCCTGCACGATGCCCTCGTGCTCGCCGATGGCGACGCGGTCACCGATGCCGTACGGCTGCCGCAACAGAAGGTAGATGCCGGACGCCGCGGCCGTCAGCAGTTTGTGCGTGGCGACGGCGGTGAACAGGATGAGCGCCGCGACGTACGCCAACAACAACACGAGCAGCGCGTCGATAGCGACGCCGACCTGCGAGAGCGCGACCAGCGCCGCGACGAACAACACGCTGTACTTCACGGCCTTCGGCAGCACCGACATCTCCGGCACCTTCACGCTCCGCAGTCGCTCGCTGACGAACAGTTCGGCCTTGTCGCCGGCGATTACGCCGAGGAACAACACGACGACCGCGATGACGAACGACGGGAGAAAGCCGACGACGGGATACCAGACGGCGTCTTGGACCGTGAGCCGCGCGACCTCCAGCGACACCAGCACCGCGAACGCGTAGATTATCCACGACGTCAGCCGCGCGACCATCGACACCGTCGACGACCCGACGTCGTGAGCCATCCGCTCGATGCTCGTGCCCTCGACGGCGTCGTCGACCCCGAGCGCCAACAGCAGGCGCTCGTTCACGCGGCCGACGAGGTAGCCGAGCGCCAGCCCCGCGAACAGCACCGCGACGGCGAGCACGTACCGGAAGTCGGGGTCTAGTACCGGACTGAAGTCGACTTGCATGTCAGTACTCCTCGGGGTCGAGTTCGAGGACGAGTTCCCCGCCCTTGAACGCGCGGACGAGGCCGTCGGATTCGGAGAGCACGATGGCGACAGCGGTCGTGTCTCGCGTGATGGCGCCCGCGGCCATGTGGCGCGCGCCCAGTCCCTTCGGGATGTCCGTGCCCTCCGCGCCGGGTTCGAGGTAGCGGTACGCGGAGACGATTTTCCCGGAGTCGCTGATGACGAACGCGCCGTCCAGCCGCGAGAACTCCTTGAGCATCACGTTCACGATGGGGTCACCGACGTGGACGTGGCTCTTCTCGAAGGGGTTGTACGACAGCGGGCGGGACTTGTTCATCACCTTCCCGGCGTCCCCGACGACGAACAGCGCGCCGACGGGTTCGCCCTTCTGTCCCTTCTGCCCGAGTTCGATGGCGACCTCGAAGACGTCCCGGATGACGCCGGGTTCCGCCCGAGAGTTCGCGAACAGGTCGTAGATGCCCGAGTGGCGGGACTCGTCGACTTTCGTGCGCGCCACCATGTCGATGTCGTCACCGAACAGCGGCGCCGCACAGCCGAGTTGGTCGCCGTCGTCGACGGCGCCCTCCGTGAGCGCGCCCTCGATACCGAACCGGATGCGTTCTTTGACGTCGTCGAACGCCAGCGGCAGTTCGACGAACGTCTCCGCGCCGACGGCGTTCTCCGTGGCGACGACCACCACGTCCGCTCCCTCGACGCCCTTCACGCGGTCGTAGTACGAGCTGCTCGGGGAGAACACGAGCAACACGTCGATGCCGTCGAGCACGTCCTCGAGGAGTTCCGGTGGCCTGGCCATTTACTGGAGGAAGCCACCCCACGCGCAAAAAGGTTAGCGGCCCGGCTGCCGCCCGTCTGACAGGAGTGCAGCCTCGAAACGCGCTACGCGTTCGACGCGCCGCTCTCGACCGCGGCGTGCAGTTCTTCGCGAACACGTTCGGTCACCGCGGGAATCGCGTTCGCAGTGTGTACGGCGAGAGCGTAGTTCGCGACGGCGTCCCGCACCTCCCGACGGTCCGGCAGGTCCTCGTAGTCAGACTCGGGGTAGCCACCGAGCCGGTAATCCCCCGTGGCGAGCGCCGTCCGCGCTCGCCACCCGAACAGGTCGGTCAGCGGCGCTGCGTCCACCGACGCTACCGCGTCGACGGCGCGTTCGCGCGCGTCGAGGACGGCGTCCGTCGACGGCGGCATCTTGTACTCGTCGTTCTGGATTGCGTCGGTAATCGAATCGAGCGCCAGCAAGTCGACGAGCGCGCGACCGCTGCTGGTCACTGCCCGCGCGTACTCGGCGTTGTCGACGCGCGACTCCGCGAAATCCATCTCGTGTCGGGCGCCTCCGCTCGTCAGGTCGAACAACCGCTCGGCGGGCGTGTTCGCGACGTTCCGCCAGAAGTCCGACGCCTCGGCGTCCCTGTCGACGTACGACGACACTCGAATGCGCGTGGACCGAGTGGCTGCTCGCAGTCGCTCCGCAGCGGTCGCGACCGCGCTCCAGTAGCCCGACATCGACGAGTCGCGGTAGGTGTCGCGCAGCGCGGCGGCGTCCGTGACCTTCGCGCGCGCCGCTTCGACCCCGCCGACCAGCGAGCCGACGTCCGAGACCGCCCGCTTCGGCTCGTCCGGGAACGGCCGGTCGGCCACGAGGGACTGCTCGATGTCCGCCGCGAGCGTCTCCAAGCGCCGGTGAACGGTGACTGCTTCCACGGCGTTCTCGGCGCGGTACGCCCAGTCCCCTCGGAACGCGTGAAGGTCGTCGCGTATCGACGTACGGCGCTGCCGTAACGCGTCCCGGTCGGCGTTCCCGGTCGCGGCCTCGTACGCGCCCCGGACCGTCGCAGCGTCGACGCGGTAGCGCCGCCAGTCGCCGAGCGCGTCGAGCGTGTCGACCGCAGCAGGCGGCTCCGCCAGCGCTTCATCGGCCTCCTCGCGGTCGGTCGACACGTCGGCGGCGACGACCCCGTTCGGAATCTCCGGGAATTCGGGCACCGCAGCGAGGAGTTCGCGCCCGCGCTCGTAGTGTGTGGTCGCGAGCGCGTCCGGGACGGGACCGGGGTACGTCGGCGACGCGGGTTCGTTCACGGGTTCGACGGCGGACTGCAGTCGCTCGGCGTCGTAGTCCACGCCCGAGTCGCTGTTCCCGACGACGGGCAGCCTCGAACAGCCCGCCGTCGCTGCCAGCGCGACGCCGCTCGCCGCCGCGAGGAACGCGCGCCGACTGCGCTCGGTCACGACCCGTCACCCCCGTCGGCGGAGACCGGTTCCGGACGCCTGTCGCAACTGCTGCTCCACCGAGTCCCCATCGACGTAACGTCGTCCTCCGCGAACGGGAGCCGAATCGCCATGCCGACGGTCTGTTTGTCGCCCTTCGAGCAGGCCACGTCGGCGGACCGAAGGCGCGAACAGAACGCCGTCTGGAAGCCGTCGTCTTCGCGCCACACGCCGCGAAGATGGAGGTCGTAGCACTCTTTTACCGGCCGAGACTGGACGAGTATCGACTCGGAGTCGTAGTCGGTTTCGCGGACGAACGCCGCCAGCTTGCCGGCGGGCTCGCTGTCCACGAACGTCACGTCGTTGAGGGCTGATTCCGTGTTGATGTAGGTGTATCCGCCGGGCTGGCGGTTGTCGCTTGTCGGGCGTTCGCCCTCCCAGAACAGCGCGTCGTCCCCCGACGTTCTCACGGTCAAGAGTTCGTAGTCGGTCACTCGGTCGCCGCGTCGACTGTCGGCTGGCTCCTCAAACTCGCCGTCACTGCTACTGCATCCAGCGAGCGCTACCGCTGTCGCCGTACCGAGCGCGTGGAGGGCGCGTCGGCGAGACCAATCGGGCATCTCGTCGGGCTTCGACCCCCTCGAAGAAGTCGTTTCTGCTCAGTCGTCGGTCGCGGCGGCCTCCGGGGAGGCAACGTCGGACTCCGTGAGGTCGGCGTCCCGCCACGTGCCGCGCTGGTACCACGCGTACGCGACGAGCGCGCCGACGACGTTCGAGACGGCGAACGCCACCCAGATGCCGGTCTCACCGATTTCCTGCGCGGCGAACCACGCCACCGGCAGGCGGATGACGCCGAGCATCAGCACGGAGATGGCAGCCGCGGTGAGCGTCTTCCCCGCGCCGCGGAAGCTCCCGGTGTACGCCCGCATGATGCCGATGAAACCGAACGTGAGCGCGACGTACCGCAGGAACTCCGCGCCCACGGAGACCACTTGGTCGGCGTTCTCTTGGCCCGCGCCGACGAACACGGAGACGATTTGCTCGGGCACGAGGAACGTCACGACCCCGAGCACGGACAGCACCACGAACAGCACTTTCGCGGCGAGCGCCGCGGCTTCCTCCGCGCGGTCCTGATTGCCCGCGCCGATGTTCTGCCCGGTCATCGTCTCGACGCCGCGCGCCACCGCGATGGCCGGCAGGAAGATGACCGAGAACACTCGCGTTCCGATGCCGTACGCGGCCACCACGGGGTCGGGGAACAGCGCCACGACCACCAACAGGAGGTTCATCGAGAGCGCGCGCCCCGTCCCCTCGACGGTCGCGGGGAGGCCGATGCGCGCGAGTCGGCGGAGGTAGCCGAAGTCCGGCGCCATGTCGCGGAGGTTGATTTGGACGCCGCGCGTCCCCTCGAACATGATGGCGATGCCGACGACCAGCGCGAGCGCTCGCGAGAACACCGTCGCGACGGCTGCGCCCTGAATGCCGAGTTCGGGGAACACCCACCACCCGAAGATGAGGAACGGGTCGAGGACGATGTTCAGGACGACGGAGCCGAACATCACGAGCATCGGCGTGATGGTGTCGCCGTACCCGCGCATCAGCGCGATGAACACGAAGAACCCGAACATGAACACCAGCCCCAGCGTGATGACTTCGAGGTAGCTGGTGGCCAGCGGCAACACGTCCGCGGACGCCCCGAGCAGGCGGAGGAGGTCCTCGACGAAGATGAACCCGATGCCGCCGAGCAGGAGGGAGGCGATGCCGGCGAACGTCACCGTCTGACTCGCCGCGTACTCCGTCTCGCGCTCCTCGCCGGCACCGGTGTGCTGGGCGACGAGCACGCTGCCCGCGACCGAGACGCCCATCCCGAGCGAGATGAGCAGGAAGACGAGCGGGAACCCGAAGCTAATCGCCGCGAGCGCGTCCGTGCTGTACTGGCCCAGCCAGAACGTGTCCGCGAGGTTGTACGCCGTCTGGAAGAGGTTCGTGACGACGATAGGCAACGCGAGGAAGAACAGCGGCTTCCCGACGCCCCCGGAGGTCAGGTCGAACTCGTCGGGCCCCTTGAACACCGAATCGAGGCGGCTGCGCAGTCCCATCAGGCAGACACCTCCGTTCGGTCGTCGACGAGGCGCGTCTCGACGTACTCGACGAGCGTCTCGCGGATTCTATCCAGCGGGTGGTCGACGGAGACGCGGCGCGTGTGCGCGCCCTTGATGGTCGTCACGAGGAACTCCGCCGTCGTCTCCGGGTCGACATCGCGGAACTCGCCCGCTTCCACGCCGGCTTCGACGACGTCGCGGATGCGGTCCGCGAGGTAGCGGTCGAACTTCGTGAGTCGCTCCCGGAAGTCCTCCTCGTAGGGCGCTTGCGCCTTGATTTCGAGCATCGCCGTTCGGAAGTCGATGCCGGGCACGTCGCCGCCCTCCGCCAGCGAGAACTCCACGAGCGCGAGCAGGTGCTCGCGGTGGGTCTCCCCCTCGACGCTGTCGAGGTGGTCGACGTAGTCGCCGTAGAGGTCGTCGAGGAACGCCGTGAAGAGGTCGTGCTTGCTGTCGTAGTGGTAGTGAATCGTCGCCTTGCTCTTCTCCGAGTGGTCCGCGATGTCCTGCACCGTGAGGTTCGCGAACCCGTGCTCGCAGAGCGCGCGGTACGTCGCGTCCAGAATCTCGTCGGTCGGTTGCGCCGCCATACTATTCTTATCGGAACTTACTGACTGTTCAGTCAAAAGGGTTCGGGAGGGAGAAGTCGCCTGCCGCTATCCGCGCGTGAGAACGTCTACCGCGGGTGAACCGGCTCCACGCACTCCGGACACTCCGCGTACACCACCGGGCCGTCGGCGCGCTCGTACTCCACGAGCACCGCGCCCGGCGAGATAGCCGCACCGCACTCCGGGCACACACCGAGCGTCTGGGATTCCGTAGACATGGCCTCTCTCAGGACACACGCCGCGGCACCGCAAAAAGTCGACCCAACCGGAGTGAAAGTGGAATGCAGGGGCAGTGTCTCTCGTGGCGCGAGGCCCGGATTTGAGTCAGCGGACCTCTACGGGATAGCGTCCTAAGCACTACTTAGCTCGCACCTGTCTCGCAGTCACGCCGCTTGCTCACGTAGCGGGATTATCTAGAAATGTCGGCGCGAGTCAGTCCTCGGAGGAGGACCGAATCGGCCACAGCGAACGAGGCTCCGATAAACATTATATTAATTATAATTAAAAACACAAAATACTTAGTATCAGAGATATATTTTTTCCTCCCGTGTCGGAACAAAATAATACACGGCGGTCATTCTTGAAGCGTACCGCAGCGGCGGGAATCGGCGGACTAGCACTCACTACCGCGAGCTCGGGAACCGCACTCGCTGCGTCACCCGGGGAAATCTGGGAACTAGAACCCGAGACAAAACGCACTGACGACTACGTCTCGGAGGGTCGCGTGGGCGGCTACACGGAGTGGCTGGAAATGGAACAACAGTTGGCCGTCAGGTTTAGAGATTACAATAGCAACGGTGACGCAAAGCTTGACCTGTTCGCCATCCACCAAGCCAAGTACGGAAATGACAAGGATGGAGAGACGGTAACGCAAGCGGAGAAAAGCTGTCTTACCGGGGCAGGCCTCGGTATTCTTGGACGTGATGGAACGACCACAGTCGCTCCGGACACCGTGGACTACGAGTATATCACGGCCGGTGGGTTACCGTCGGAGGCAACGGTGAAAGATGCGTTGAACCTCGATGACGACGAGGTGGACGACGAAGCGGCTGTCCGACAAGCCCTTGAGAACTCGGATGGTCCGCTAAACACCGAACAAGCCGCCTCGCTCGTCAGTATCGCCGCAGAGATTGCCGCCACGCTGGGGTACGTCGCGGGTAGCTACGTTAGTGTCGGAATGCTCGCATTCGGTGCGGTCATGGCGTTCAGCGGCAATTCGTGGCATACTAATTGGGATAATCACGGTGAGACGTACCAGTGGGGTTGGGATACCTATGATGAACCGGTTGCTGCTGTGACGTTCGTGCCGGACATCGACGTGGTCGAGCCGAACTCCGAACCGACGATCAAAGTAAGAGGAGTCACTGATGGCTTCAAGCAGCGGACCAATGCTCGCGAGTCGTTCGATGAGACCCTCATGAATACAGAGGAAGTTAGCTTCCAGTACTGACTGCTTCCAACGACGCCTCTACTCTTCTTTAGCGGTCACGACAGTGATACAGGATCGTACTACCACACGCTCTTCGTTGTGAGAATTGCTATGATAACAGTACCAGCAGGACGACCAGCTTTGCGATACCGGTCGCAGCCCGGCATCAAGACTGGTTAGGGTGAGTGACGCGGCTCGCACCCGGCGCCGGTATCGAGGCGGTTTCGCGCGTGAGACGGTGTATAGTCTGAGTAGCCTTCGCGCGTCTTGGAGTTCTTCCCGACCGTTTGCAGCCACTCGACCCAGTTGCGTCGGTACTCCACGTAGTCGATGAGCTGCTTTTCGTTGAGGGAATCCCGGTTGGTTCCGGGACTAATTTGAGCTCGCGTCTGTCGTCGATCTCGACGGCGTAGCGTTCGTATCTGTTGGCGGTCATGCTTGTCTGCACAAGCAAAACCACTAGACAGCGAAAGAACCCAGTGCGCGGGACCGGATTTGAACCGATGCGAGAAATGCTCGCTCACTGCGTTCGCTGCGCGTTCATCGCAGGGTTCAAATCCTCTGCATTTTCGTTCTCGCTTCGCTCGAACAGAAAATGCGCGGGACCGGATTTGAACCGAAGGAAGACTCGCTTCGCTCGCCTTCCAGGGTTCGAATCGGTCCTGCTCTTCGCTCACTGCGTTCGCTCATGCGCGGGACCGGATTTGAACCGGCGGACCCCTACGGGACAGCGTCCTAAGCGCTGCGCCGTTTCCTGGCTTGGCTACCCGCGCGCACTTCGAGGTATCGCGGGCAGTCAAATGAGAATTGCGTTACGCGCCCGGGACGCCGAGCGCGCCCAGCGACCCGACGCCGAGGAGTGCGAGCGCCGCGAGCACGACGGTTGCGACGGCCCACGCGGCGACGCCGATAATGCCCGCGCGCGTCCAGCCGACGGGGTAGCGCCACTTGATGACAGCAACCCACGCGACCAGCGCGAGCAGGCCGCCGACCAGCGGCACGCCGTCGAGGAGCGCCCACGCGACAGCGCCGAACAGGGCGGTGAGCACTGCGTCCCCGTACTCGCCGGCGCCGGCGACGTAGTTCGCGGCGACGTGGATGGCGACGCCGCCGACGAGCAGGCTCCCCGCGAACACGACAACGGAGTCGCCGACGGGGCTGGCTTGCGCGGGCGTCGACAGCCCGGCGAACAGTTCCACGAACCCGACTGCGAACGCGAGTGGTGTCGTCATCTGTGGTCGCCACGAGGGCCGTCCGACCCTTGAACTGTCGAGACCGTCGCGCCGGATTCACTCGATTTGTCCCGAGTTCGCCGGCGAAGATTTAGGTGTGGCGCGCCGAACCTACGGGTATGTACCGGGCGGGCGACGAGTTCGACCAACAACGGTGGCTGGACGACCTCGACGGCGTGGCGCGCGAGCTAGAGTTGGACGCGGAAGCGAAGACGACTGCGAAGGACCTCTTCTTGTCGGCGGTGCCCGGCGACGAACGGTCCAAGCCCGCGGTCGTCGCGGCCAGCGTCTACGCGGGCGCGCTCATCGCGGGCGACCAGCGCTCGCAGACCGCGGTCGCGGAGGCCGCCGACGTCTCGCGACTCGCTATCCAGCAGCGCTGGAAGGACCTCCTCGAGGAAGCCGGCTTCGACGCGCCGACGTGGTGAGAACTAGGGACTGTCGGTGTCCGCGGTGAGGGCGCCGTGTTCGTCGATTTCGCCCTGCACGATGCGCGTCGAGGAGATGATGTCGCCGTCCTCGGCGCGGACGTGGTCGACGACCTCGATGTCCAACGGGTCGAGGCCGCGCTCGTCGCGGATGTCGTTGATGCGTTCGCCGGTGGCCTTCGTCTCCGGGGAGACCACGAGCACGTCGAACGGTGGTTCCGTGGCGATGCCGGTCGGTGATTCGAGTTTCCGAACGTCGAACTCGCTGTCGTAGTCACCGGCGATAGCCGCGAGTTCGGCTTCGAGGTCGCGTTCGCGGGCCTCGAACGGCCGGACCTCGCGGTCGACGCTGCGCGTCTGTGCGGCGAGTTCGTCGCTGGTCAACCCGACGGTGACGTCACCGAGTTCGAACGCGCGCTCGAAGAGTTTGCGGTGACCGTCGTGAATCGGGTCGAACGTCCCACCGAGGGCGACGTTCATACGCCGGCGGACGACCCGGCAGCGTTTACCAGTTTGGGTTCAGGAGCGCTGTTCGTCTTCGTCTTCGTCGTCGACATCTCCGACTTCTGCTTCGCCCTCGACGCCGGCTTCCGTGTCGTCGACTTCGCCCTCAGCTTCGACGTCCACGTCGATGCCACCGTCGCCGTCGCCGCCCTCCGCTTCGGCTTCGACGTCCACGTCGACGCCGGCTTCCGTGTCGCCGACTTCCGCTTCTACCTCGAAGCCGTCCTCGACCTCGATGCGGACCGGTTCGTCGGCGGTGTCGGCGTCGTTGCTGCCGAGGTGCGCGTCGAGGTTGAACACGGTGTTGAGTTCGTCTTGGACGCGGCCGACGACCCCGCCGACGAGGTCGCTCGGCGCGATGGCCGTGTACTCGTAGGGGTTGTTGCCGGCGCCCTCGCTCTGTCGTTTGCGGCGCTCGACGACGTCCTCCTCGGCGAGTTCCGCGAGCGCCTCCCGAACCGTCGACGGGTAGAGGCCGGTGCCGTCGGCGACCTCCTCGCTGGTGCTCCACGGGTGCTGGCGGAGGTAGACGAAGATGCGCGCTCGCGTCTCGGTGTCGAGCACCCACGACAGGATGTCGACGACTCCTTGGTCGAAGCCCGCGACGGCGCGCTCTTTCTCCTCCCCGAGTCGGTCCCGCGGCGACTGGTCCTCCCCCGCTGTCTCGTCGGATGTGTCCTCGGACATGCGTCGTCTCGTTCAGGTCAAAAGCGACGTGCCAGTGAAAAACTCTTCGCACGTCGCGGTCTCACCCGGTACTCGCTACAGGACCAGCGACTCGTACAGCGCGGCTTCGCCCGCGTCGTCGAGGAGTCGGCGCTGCGCGCTCGCGCCGGACTCGGCGTCGTAGACGTCGCGGATGCCGGAGACACCGAGGCGCTCGCGCTCCCGGTCGACGACCTCGCCCAGCGACACCTCGCCGCCTGCGTCGCGGCGCACGAACGACGCGTCGTGGCCGCGTCGGGTCGCCCGCCACTTGTTCTCGTCTAAGACCTCTCGCCGGAGCGCGTTGCCCGGGTCGCCGTCCCCGAAGATGTCCGTGACCGTGGGGTCGGCGGCGTCCTCGTAGCGCTGGGCGTAGTCCACGACGAGCGCGTGCGTGTACTCCACGAACGCCTGCACGTTCTCGGGATCGGCTTGGCCGTCGGGCGCGCGCACCTCGACGGTGCCGTGGCCCGAGTGTGGGCGCACGTCGTACCAGAGTTCGCCGCGGTCGTCGATGGCGCCGTTCTCGACCATCAGGTGCTCGAAGCGCTCGAACTCGTCGTAGGAGTCGAACGCCGTGGGAATTCCGGTGTTCGGGAGCGCTTCGAAGATTTTCGCGCGCGCCGACGCCAGCCCCGTGTCGAAGCCGTTCCAGAACGGCGAGTTCGCCGACAGCGCCAGCATCACGGGGACGTGCCAGCGCAGTTGGTTCGCCACCCAGACTGCCTTGTCCGCGTCGTCGACGCCGACGTGGACGTGCAGGCCGGCGGTCGTGTTCCGCTGCTGTGGGTACTGGATGCGTTCGAGTTGGGAGCGATACCGGGGTTTCTCGGCGTGTTCGCGTTCGCGCCAGCGCGCCCCGGGGTGGAGGCCCGCGGCCGCGATGCGGTAGCCGTTCGCTTCGGCGTGCGCGACCAACGCCGCGCGAACGTCCCGGACGGACTCCGCTGCGTCGCCGGGGCCGTCGAGTTTCGGCGTCTGCGTCTCCACGACGAACTTGAACAGTTCGTGGTCGAGGCGTCCCTCCAGCAGTTCGGGCGGGTCGCTCCCGTAGACTAACTGGTCGGTCCCGGCGGTCGGGACGCCGTCATCGCCGACGACGAAGAACTCCTCTTCGACGCCGAGCGTCCCCAGTTCCGTGAACGCCTCCCGCGAACCCACGTCCATGCTGCCGGGAGTTTTCCGCGGCGGCCGTAAATAGTTCTGGAAGTCGGCGGAGCTACCGGGTTACCGCCGCGAACCGGAGTTACCTATTCGACCTATTGTGGCTATTTCGGCGTCGCGACGACCGCGAGGTGGTCGTCGTGGTGTGGCTCCAGCCGCTCGGTCGCCAGCACTTCGTAGCCGTCCCGCAGTCGGTCCAGCACGTCCTCGAAGACCGCCTCGGGTTCGCGCGTGACGTCCTCGCTACGCGCCTTGACCGCGCCGACGAACCGCCCGTCGTCCGCGAGGAACTGCCGGTTCGCGAGCGCGACGTCGGCCTGCCCCCGCGTCGCCACGTCCTGCACGATGACGTCCAACTCCGACTCGACGACGTGCGCGTACGTCTCGGGCTTGCGCGCGTCCTTCAGCAGCGGGAAGAGGTTTCCGCGGTCCTCGGCGACCCCGAGCAGGTCCCGGACTGGTCGCGGCGCGAACTCGACGGCGTACGTCGGCCCCGCGAAGTCCGCGACGTGGCTGACCGTCGTGCCGTTCGCTGCGCCGAGGTAGAGCACGCTGTCGCCGCCCGCGAGTCCCGCGTCGAGGCCGTGTTCGAACGTCGCGCCGAGCTTCGAGCGGTGGGCGTCCCAGCGCCGCCACCCGTCGACGACGGGTTCGCCGTACACCGGCTCGCCGCGCGTCGCGAGCGCGTCCTCACCGTCGAACGCTCGCCGCTGGACGCCGTCGGGCAGACTCATTCCGTCTCACGAGCGCGGATGCGCTCCATTCGCTCGTCCAGTTCCTCCCGCAACTCCGGCCGCAAGTCCCCCGAGTAGTGGTCGATGCGAGCGGCAATAGAGAGTTTCCCGGCGAGCGCGCGCGCCGCCGACCCCCGGTTCTCGGGGTGGGTGTTGCGCACGTAGTCGTGCGTGTAGATGGCGCCGTGCTTCGGCGACGGCGCGTGCCCGCGGAGATGCGCGAACAGGGCGTCCTCCGCGCCCAGCACTTGGACGGTGCCGCTGGGCTGTTTCGCGAGGTCGCCGAGGCCGCCCGCGAGCGCGACGAGTCGCGCCGCCAGCATCGGCCCCGCGAGATTCGAGAGGTTCGGCGCCACCGTCGGCGCCTGCCGCTCGACGTACTCGCGTACCTCGTCTCGTTCGTCGGCGAGGTCCGCGACGCGCTCGCAGAGCGCGACGGCTCGCTCCTCGGTGGCGTTCTCGGGGTCGCGCTCGGCAACCTCGCGCGCGCCGTCGACGCCGCTGTCCACGTCCTCGAAGACACTGCCAGCCCACTCGGTGCCGCGCTCCGCGAGTTCGTTCGCGGCGTCCGCGAGGTCCGCGGCCGCGCGCACCGCGTGAATCAGTTGCTGGTCGTCGGCGCCCTCGCGCTCGCGGACGGCGGCCCGCGTCCCCGCGAGCGTCGCGTCGCGCAGCAGCGCGTAGTAGTCGTCCGTGTCGTCGGCGAACCCCGCGTCGACGGCCCGCTCGGGCCAGTCCGCGGGCGCGTCCGCCGTCCCGTCTCGGACGGCGTCACCCATCGCGTCGGCGTCGCCGGCCTCCGCGCCAGCGAACCACCCTGCTTCAGTCATGTGCAGGCGTACCCGCCGCGCGGGGTTAAACCCACGCGGTCGGCGCCCGACGGACTCCGGCCGCCGCCATCGCTCGGGGCATCCCTCCTGTCGCGCTCGCTCCCGAACCCGTACTGGCCGTTTAAGTCCCCGGCGGGTGTGCGTTCGTCCATGAGCGCGCCGCCCGAGGGGGACCGGAAGGGCTTCTCGGACCTCTTCGACGAACTCGAAGACTTAGACGACCACGTCGAGGACGACGAAGCCCGCGCACAGCTCCGCGAAGTGAAAGAGATGGCGACCGACATGCAGCCCGAGGGCACGTTCGGCCGCGTCATCTACGGCTTCGACGCCAACGACCTCGCGGAAGCGTTCCTGGGGAGTCTCCTGTTCGGCATCCCGATGGCCGTCGAAGGCGGTACCAACGAAGCTGGCGTATTCCTCGCCGGCCACCCCTCCCTGCTCGCCGGTAGTGTCGCTGCCACAGTCGTCATCGTCTACGGCCTGCTGTACGTCGCGCAGTTTCAGGACGTCCGCGTCGCGAACCGGATTCTCGGCCTCGTCCCGCGGCGCCTCGTCGGCGTGCTCGGCGCGTCCACGGTCACCGCGACGCTGCTGTTGACCGCGTGGGGCCGCATCTCGTGGACGGATCCGACGCTCGCCGCATCCACCGTCGTCGTCGCCCTCCTGCCGATGGCCATCGGCGCCGCGCTCGGTGACATCCTGCCGGGGAGCTAGGTCGCGGTCGGCGATGCCGAAAGACAACGGTTAAAACGCGTCCGGGCGCAAAACAATCTATGAGCGAATCCGAAACCGAAGCCAAACGCGCGCGAAAGTGCGTGTCCTGTGGCATCAACATCTCGGGCACCACCGCCGCCGCGTTCAAATGTCCGGACTGCGGCCAGCAGATTTACCGCTGCGCGAAGTGCCGCAAGCAGAGCAACCTCTACGAGTGCCCCGACTGCGGGTTCCGGGGGCCGTAACGATGGGTAAGGTCGCCGCCGTCCTCAAGGTCATGCCGCAGAGCCCGGACATCGACCTCGACGACCTCGAAGAGCGCCTCTCCGAGTCCCTCCCCGAGGGCGCGAAAATCAACGGCGTCGAGACCGAGGAAGTCGCGTTCGGCCTCACCGCGCTCCTGACGACGGTCATCGTCCCCGACGACGCGGGCGGCACCGAAGCCGTCGAGGAGGCGTTCTCGAACGTCGACGACGTCGAGAGCGTCGCCGTCGAAGAAGTCGGTCGCATCTAAGGCGTCTCGCAGTTCGCTCGCCGACTCCCGAACGCTGTTTCTCCCGCTTCCGCGGGGTGTGCGCTCTCGGCTCGGAGCTACGCCCACCCCGGTCTGCGAGTGTTCTGCCCGCCGGCAGGCGATAGGTGTTTACTGCCGGGTCGGCTTCCCTCTACCATGTTACCGCCCGGTGCGGACGCCGTCGTCGTCAGGCACGGCGACATCGGCGTGAAGTCGAGTTCGGTGCAGTCCGACATGGAGCGCCGACTCCGCGAGAACCTCCAAGCCGTCCTCGACGACCGCGACGTCGACGCGACGGTCGACCGCGAGTGGGGTCGGCTGCTCGTCCGGACGCCCGACCCCGACGCCGCCGCGGACGCCGCCGCGGACACGTTCGGCGTTGTCTCCGCGAGTCCCGCGCTCTCCGTTCCCGCGGAGATGCGTTCGATTCGCGGCGCGCTCGCACTCACCGCCCGCGAGTGCTACGACGGCGGCGCGTACGCCGTCGACGCCCGCCGCGCCGGCGACCACGACTTCGGGAGTCACGACGTCAACCGCGAGGGCGGCGACGCCGTCTGGCACGCCGTCGAACAGGACCTCCGCCCGGAGGTCGACCTCGACGACCCCGACATCACGTTCTTCGTGGAAGTCCGCGAGGAGGAGGCGTTCGTCTTCGTCGAGAAGCGCGACGGCCCCGGCGGGATGCCGCTGGGCAGTCAGAAGCCGGTCGTCGCGCTCGTCTCCGGCGGCATCGACTCGCCGGTTGCGGCGTGGGCGGCGATGAAGCGCGGGTCCCCAATTGTGCCGCTGTACCTGGACCTCGGGCCGTACGGCGGCCCCGACCACCGCGCTCGCGCCGAGGAGACGGCGCGCCGGCTATCGGCGTTCGCACCGAACTTCGACATGCGACTCCGGGTCGCGCCCGCTGGCGACGCGGTGCGGCGCCTCGGCGAACAGGTCGGCCGCACGCGCATGCTCTCGTACCGCCGGTTCATGTACCGGGTCGCCGAACGCGTCGCCGAACAGGTCGGCGCCGTCGGCGTCGTCACCGGCGAGTCGCTCGGACAGAAGTCCAGTCAGACCGCCGCGAACTTCGCGGTCGTCGACCGCGCCAGCGACCTCCCGGTCCACCGGCCGCTGTTCTCGCTGGACAAACAGGAGATCATCGCTCGCGCCCGCGAGATCGGGACCTATCGCGACTCCACGCTGGACGTGGGCTGCGAGCGCCTCGCGCCGAACCAGCCGCTGACGGCCGCGTCGATGGAGAGCGTCCGCAAAGACGAACCCGACGACCTCTTCGAGTGGGCGCGCGAGGCCGCCGACGGCGTCGAAGTCTCCGGGGGGATGCCGGCGTGACGCGGGTCTGTATCGTCGGCAGTGACGACGTCGACCTCCGTGCGGACCTGTTCGCGTACGAAACGGCGCGGCGGGCGCTGGCGACCTACGACGTTCGGTCGCCCTACGAGAACGCGGTCGCCGTCGACACCGTGAGCCTCGGCGCCGCGGTGTCGCTGTTGAACGACCTGAACTGGTATCTCGTCCGTCTCGCGGACGCCGCGTTCGTCCTCGAACCGTCGGTCAGCGACGACGAGTGGCTCTCTCGTGACCTCGCGGCCGCGGTCCGCGACGGCGAGGTCCGCGCGCCGGAGACGGACGCGCGACTGAAAGTCTACGGCGTCGAGGACGGCGAACTCGTCGAGCCGATGTACGTCACGCGCGTGCAGGGCGAGCGCCCCGAGTACGACCTCCGTGACGTCGACGAGACGGTCGTCGTGCGCGTGACAGAAGCAGAGTTCGAAGCGTAGTCAGGCGTCGAAGACGCCCGCAGAGAGGTAGCGTTCGCCGGAGTCAGGGAACACCGTGACCACGAGCGGGCAGTCGTCGTACTCGCTGCCGCCGTCCGCGAGCGCGTCCTCGTCGAGGCCGGCGTCCGCGAGGTCCGCAGCGTCGAACGCGGACTCCGGGCAGTTCAGACCGGGTTCGGCGATGCGGTCGGCGACGCGCTCGGCGGCGACGTAGGCGGCGCCGCTGGACTGCCCGACGAGGATACCTTGGTCGCTGGCGAGCCGGCGGGAGGCCGCCTCGGCGTCCTCGACCGGGACGGACTCGACGCTGTCGATGAGGTCGAGGTCGAGGATGTCGCTGACGAAGCTCGGGCCCATCCCCTGGAAGTCGTCGTCGCGGGGGTCGCCGGCCGACAGCACGGGATTGGACTCGGGTTCGACCGCGACGACCTCCATGTCGGGGTACTCCTCCTTGAGCCGGGTCGCGGTGCCCGTGATGGTGCCGCCGGTCCCGACGCCGGCGACGAACGCGTCGATCTCGCGGCCCTCCACTTGGTCGATGATTTCCTCCGCGGTCGTCCGGTAGTGCGCGCGCGGGTTCGCTGGGTTCTCGAACTGGGCGACGCGGAACCCGCCGTCCTCGGCGGCGATGCGGTCGGCGCGCTCGTTGGCGGTCTCCATGTTGCCGTCGACGAGTTCGAGGTCGGCGCCGTACGCGCGGAGGAGGCGCCGGCGCTCCTCGCTCATCGACGCCGGCATCACGATGGTGAGGTCGTAGCCGCGCGCGGCGGCGACGACGGCGAGGCCGATGCCCGTGTTCCCGCTGGTGGCCTCCACGAGCCGGTCGCCCGGCGAGACGTGTCCCTCCCGCTCGGCGGCCAGCACCATCTCTCGCGCCGGTCGGTCTTTCGCCGACCCGCCGGGGTTGAACGCCTCGAGCTTCGCCGCGACGGTCGCGCCCTCGGGAGCGGGGACGCGGACCAGCGGCGACCCGATTGCTTCGAGGATGCTGTCCTTCATTGGTCACGTCTAGGCAGTCCCCCACTAAACGTGTGACGGGCATCGACAGTCCTCGCCGCCTTCGACACTCGGGCTAGCCGGCTGCGTAGACGGCCGCCCAGCGCGGTCC
Organism: Halobacterium sp. CBA1132; assembly: GCF_001485535.1. Taxonomy (NCBI): domain Archaea; kingdom Methanobacteriati; phylum Methanobacteriota; class Halobacteria; order Halobacteriales; family Halobacteriaceae; genus Halobacterium; species Halobacterium sp. CBA1132. Next base: position 1,405,261 of record NZ_BCMZ01000001.1, on the reverse strand, counting down.
CGCGCGTTCGGAGAGCGCCGCGCCGGCAGCGGCGAGGACCGCGCTCGCGGCGACGAGCGCGCCGGCGTACGTCAGTGGAAGCCCACCGGACGCAGCGGCGAACGCGGCGAGCAACACCGGCACGACGGGGACGGCGACGCCCGCGGTGAACATCGCGAACCGCCGGGCGTCGAAGAGGAACTCGTTCGGGTCGAGGCCCGCGAGCGCGACCGTCACCCCGAACAGATACACCGAGAGGCCGCCGAGCAGTGACAGTCCGACGACGGCGTCGACCAGCGCCACGTCGTACCACACGAGGACGACGACGTACGCGGCTATCGCGGTGGGGAGTCCGGTGAGCAGGAACGCCGTGCGTTTCGCTCGGAACACCGCGGGCACGGACACCGGCAGCGCGAGGTACTCCTCGATGCTGTCGAACTGGGTGAGCCAGTTGTACGTCGTGAACGCGCTCAGCGAGAGAATAGTCCCGAAGAAGACGCCGGGCGTCGGCGCGACACCGACGATGCGCTCGACGACGCCGACGAGGAACGCGGCGAGCGCGAGCAGAATCGCCGCGGAGACGACGGGCTTGAGGAGTCCGCCGCTGGATCGCGCGAGGTCCAGCAGCGTGCGCGCGACCAGTCCGCGCTCGTCGCGGATGGCGTCCGCGAGCGGCCCGAACTGGTTCCGCCGCGTCTCGGCGGGGTCGCGGTGCGTCGGGACGTAGACGGCCAGTGCGGCGGCTCCGGCGGCGAGCGCGGCGACGAGCAGCACGAGCGCGTGGGCGACGCCGGTGGCGGCGACGGCGTTCCACGCGGCTACCGTGTTCCCGGTCGTCCAGACCGCTGCGGCGCCGCCCGCGACGACGACGCCGAGTGCCCGCGACGGGATGCCGCGCGTGCGGGCCGCGATGGCCGCGAACGTCGTGACCATTCCGACAGCGAACACCGCGAGCAGCGACACCCACAGCGACGCGACGGCCGCTGGCGCGAGCGCGCCCGTCACCGCCAGTGGGATGAAGCCGACGCAGACCGGCAGCAGGAACAGCACCGCGTAGTAGCCGGCGTCCTTCAGGAGGAACACGCCGAGCAGCCGACGCCGCGAGAGCGGCAGGTAGCCCGCTGTCGACAGCAGGACTTCGGTTTCCCCGAGCGCGCGCTCCAGCAGGTCGTCGCCCACGAGTCCTGCGGTCCCCGTGTAGAGGCCGAACGCGAGCACGAGGACGCGTGCGCCGTCCGCGATTGCGGCCGCGTCCGTGCCGGTGAACCCGAGTGCGGCGACCGTGGCCGCGCTCGCAACTGCGACGAAGAGGGGGAGCGCGCCGAAGTGCTGGCCGCCGAACAGCGCCGCGTGCAGGCGGTGTTCCTCGCGAACCATCGCACGGAACACCAGCCACGTCTTCGACGCCATCAGTCGCCCCCGCTGGCCGGTGTGTCCCGCGGGTCGGCGCCCTCGACGGCGTCGAGGAACGTGTCCAGCAGCCCCGGCGCTGTTTCCGCGACCGCTCGCTCGGCGACGACGCGACCGTTCGTCACGATGCCGACGCGCGAGCAGACATCCTCGGCGACGTCGATGTTGTGCGTCGAGAGGAACACCGCGTTGCCGGCCGCGGCGTACGACCGGAGGTAGCGCTTGACCTGCTCCTGGACGATGGGGTCGAGGTTCGCGAGCGGTTCGTCGATGACCACCACGTCTGGCTCGTGGACGAACACCTGCGTCAGCATCACTTTCTGCTGTTGGCCCCGGGAGAGGTCAGCGCACAGCGTGTCGAGTTTCGCCGCGAACCCGAGGCGCTCGCTCCACTCGTCGACGCGGTCCGCGAGCACGTCGTCGTCGAGGCCGCGCACCCGTCCGACGAACTCGAAGAATTCCGCGGGCGTGAGGAAACTCGGCGGCGACTGCTGCTCGGGGAGGATGCCGACCCAGCGACGAGTCTCGACGGGGTCGCTGGCGGGGTCGGTGCCGAGCACATCCACTTGGCCGCTGTCCGGCCGGAGCTGTCCGGTCAGCATCTCGATGGTCGTCGTCTTCCCGGCGCCGTTCGGCCCGAGGAAGCCGTACACCTCCCCGCGGTCGACCGCGAGGTCGAGTCCGTCCACTGCCCGCACGTCCCCGTAGGCCTTCCGCAGGGAGTCGGCCTCGATGACACTCATTACGGCGGACTGCGTCGGGCTCGTAAATGAGTCTGTGGGGCCGTCGCCATGGGTGTTCAAATGAGTATTCGTCTGAACCCCGGTTTAGCCGGTGAATCAGTAGATATCCTGGTGGATTGAAAGGGCGAGGCGGTCTCGGCGAACCCCGACGAAGCAAGCACGCGAGCACAGCGAGCGCGCGCAGCGAGTCGCGGGAGTCTCGTGAGTGAAACGAACGAGACCTCGGGAGACGAGCATAGCGAGTCTCCCGCTGGCCGAGAACGTCGAGGGCTTTCAAAACACAACGTCGTCTCCGCTCGTCTCGTCTGCTCATCTGATTACTGCTCGTCGCCGCGAGCGCGAGCCTTTTGCACGCGCCACGCCAACCACTCCCCATGAGTCTGAGCACGATGGAGCCGAACCCGGCGTGGGACGCGGACTCCTACCCGGAGGTCGTAGCGGCGTTCGAGAACCTCGGTGACGACGTGACGGTTCACGTCTGGGGCGCCGACTGGTGTGGCGACTGCCGCGGCCAACTCCCGGACTTCGCCGCCGCGCTCGAAGCCGCGGGCGTCGAGAACGTCGAACAGTACCCCGTCGAACGCGAGGACGGCGAGAAGTACGGGCCGAAAGTCGAGGAGTACGGCATCGAACTCATCCCGACAATCATCATCGAGCGCGACGGCGAGGAACTCGCGCGCTTCGTCGAGGAGGAGAGCGTCTCGCCCGCGGTCTACCTCGCCGAACAGCTCCAGTAGCTGTCTTTCTCCGAATTCATCGCTCCGGCACGAGGTACGCCGGCACGACGCGCGTGAGCGCGACCATCCCGCAGAGTTCGACGAGCGTCTGCGTCACGACGACGGCGGGCGCGAGCGCGTACTCGGCGGGGAGCGCGAGCGCGAGCGGCAACACGACCAGCGAGTTCCGCGTGACCGACGTGAACACGAGCGCGCGGCTCGCCCCCGTGTCCACGTCGAGGCGGCGCCCGGCGGCGCTGGCGAGCAGCGGCATCGCGACGAGGAACGCGACGTAGACGGGGACGACGCTGGCGACGCGGCCGAGCGCATCCTGCACGCGCGGCAACTGGGAGGCAATCACGACGAACAGCGTCGCGGCCATCGCGGGCACCGGCAGCCACTCCACGGCATCCTGCCACTCGCGAGCGCGCTCGGAGTGTTCCGCGCGGCGCTCGGTGAGGTACGCGGCCGTCAGCGGCACCGCGATGAGGTACGCGAACGCTTCCACGAACGGCCGGGCGTCGACGACGGCCGCGGCCTGCGGGCCGACGAACAGCCAGAGGTACGCGGGCAACAGGAGGAGTTGGACGACCATCAGCGCGGGCGTCGTCGCGGTCACCTGTTCGGCGTCCCCGCCCGCGAGCTCCGTGAACGGGACCACGTAGTCGATGCACGGCGTCAGCAACACGAGCAGCGCGCCCACCAACACCACGGGGTCCGAGGCGAGGGGGCGCGTGAGCGCGAACGCGACGACGGGGACGACGAGGAAGTTCATCGCGAGCGCCGCGCCGAGATAGCGCGCGTTCCGGAACGCCGCGCGGATGCGCACGAACGGGATTTCGAGGAACGTCGCGTACAACAGCACGGCGAGCACGGGGTTCACGAGCGCTTCGAGCGCTGTCTGCGTGCTCGGCTGCACGAGTGCAACCACGACCGCGAGCGCCACCGCGACGGCGTACACCGCGACCTGATTGTGCTGGAGCCACCGCTTCGAGGGACGACCCATTACGACGCGTCGGCGGTGACGCGGAACTCCGCGAGCCACTCCGTGATTTCTCCGGTCGTCGTCACGGGCGGCGAGCACGCGCGCCGGCAGACGTACGCCGCCGGTTCGCCGTCGACGGCGCCGCGCTGCGCCCAAATCGGCGGCGCCGACGACAGTTCGAGGTCGTCCAGCCACGCCTCGACTCCGGCCTCGGTCGGCGGCCGAACACTCAGCAGGCGATGCGGGAGGTACGCCCCACCGACGGATTCACGCCACTCCTCGGGGAGCGCGTCCGCGGCGACTGTGACCTCCAGTAGGCCGTTGGCGTGCGTGTCGGCGGCGAGCGCGAGCGTCGCGTGGCTCGTCGGCGTGGTCTCGGCGCGGCCGCCGTACCGTTCGAGCATCGCGCCCGCGGCGTCGCCGTAGCCCGCGTCGGGATCGAAGGCGTCCAGCGCGAGCAGGGCTTCGGCGGCCACGCCGACCGGGGACGGCGTCGGGCCGTCGGCCACGTCCTGCGAGCGCACGCCCACGTCCTCGACTGACTCGGGCGTCTCGTAGAGCGCGCCCGTCTCCGCGTCGTAGCACTCCGCGAGCAGCGCGTCCGCGAGGTCGAGCGCGAATCCGAGGTGGTCGCGGTCGCCGGTCGCCTCGTAGGTCGCGAGCGCGCCCGCGGCGAGGTACGCGTAGTCCTCGGCGTAGCCCACGCCGGCGACGTCGCCGTCGATGACGCGCCGGGAGAGCCGCTCGCCGTCCCACAGCGTCTCCCGGACGTACTCGATTGCGTCGGCCGCGCGCTCGGCGTACGCGTCGTCGAGCGCGAGCCCCGCCTCCGCGTACGCCGACGCCATCAGGCCGTTCCAGCCTGCCAGCACCTTCTCGTCCCGAGCGGGCCGCGGGCGGTCCTCGCGAGCCACGCGCAAGCGCTCCTCTGCGGCGTCGAGCGCGCTCGCGACCTCGGCCTCGGAGCGTTCGAACTCCTCCGCGAGTTCGGACAGTGACGCGGACACCGTGAGCACCGTCTGCCCGTCCTCGAAGTTCCCCGCGGCGTCGACGCCGTAGCGCGCGCAGAAGAGGTCCGCGAGGAAGCCCTCGGACTCGTCGGCGGACGCTTCGTCGGCGTAGTCGCTCACGGCTTCTCGGACGTCTCCGGGCGTCCACACGTAGAACGCGCCCTCCTCGTGGTCGCCGTCCGGTCGTTCCTCAGTACGTTCGTCACGACCGGACGAGCCCGCGGCTTCGCCGCGGACGCCCTCGGGGTTCTCGGGCGGCGCGCTGCGGGCGTCCAGCGTCGCGTAGAAGCCGCCGTCGGAGTGACCGAGTTCGCGGTCCACGAACGCCAGCGTCTCCTCGACCACGTCGGCGTAGCGCTGGTCGCCGAACAGCCGGTAGCCGTCGACGTACAGGTCCGCGAGCGCCGCTTGGTCGTACAGCATCTTCTCGAAGTGCGGGACCGTCCAGTCGGCGTCCGTGCAGTAGCGGTGGAAGCCGCCGCCGAGGTGGTCGAAGAGGCCGCCGTCGGCCATCGAGTCGAGGACGTGCTGGGCCGCGTCGCCGTACCGAGTGTCCGCTGCCGACTCTCGATCGTGCGCGCGCAGGAGCGCGTCGACGCGCCCGGCCTGTGGGAACTTCGGTGCGCGCCCGAACCCGCCGTGGTCGTGGTCGAACGCCCGCAGCAGGTCGTCCGCGGCGGGGAGCAGCGGACTCTCGCCGACGGCGTCGATTGGGTCCGGGAGGGATTCGAGTTCGCCGCGCGCTGTGCTCATCCACTGGTCGGCGCGCTCTTCGAGTTCCTCGCGGTTCTCGCTCCACTCCTCGCTGACGCGCTCGGTCAGTGGGAGGAATCCGGGTTGGTTGCCCTTCGCGTGCTTCGGGAAGTACGTGCCCACGTAGAACGGCTCCTTCTCGGGCGTGAGGAACGCCGACAGCGGCCAGCCACCGCCGCCGCGGACGGCCTGACAGACAGTCATGTACAGCGAGTCGACGTCCGGGCGCTCCTCGCGGTCGACCTTGATGGGGACGAAGTGCTCGTTCAGGACCTCGGCGACCTCCGGGTCCGAGAACGACTCCTCCTCCATGACGTGGCACCAGTGGCACGCCGAGTAGCCGATGGAGAGGAAGATGGGGACGTCGCGCTCGCGCGCGGCCTCGAACGCCTGCTCGTCCCACGGCTGCCAGTTGACGGGGTTGTCGGCGTGCTGGCGGAGGTACGGGCTCGCGGTCTCGTCGAGCCGGTTCCGCGCGGTCGGGTCGGTCATACCCCACCGAGGGCGCGCCGGCGGGTAAACCCCATCCTCGCGGCACGCCGAGATACACGAACGCGTACAACGAGCCGGACGAGTAGGGGAAGATTTACACTTGCTTGCTCACTCTCATCGGACATGACCGAACGAGTCCTGCTGGTCGGCGGCGGCGGCCGCGAGCACGCCATCGCGGACGAACTTGCCGACGACTGCGAGCTGTACGCCGCCGCGGGCAACCGGAACCCGGGCATCGCCGAACCCGCCGACGGCTTCCGCGAACTCGACACCGAAGACCCCGACGCCGTCGTCGACTACGCGCTCGACGTGGACGCGACGCTGGCCGTCGTCGGCCCGGAGGGGCCGCTGGCCGCGGGCGTCGTGGACGCCCTCGACGACGAGGACGTCTACGCGTTCGGCCCGAAGCAGGCCGACGCGCGCATCGAGACGGACAAGACGTTCCAGCGGGAGTTCATGGCCGACCACGACGTGCCCGGGCAGGCCGGCTTCGAGACGTTCGACGACCCGGACGCGGCCGCCGACTACGTCGAGAGCGTCGACCACCACGTCGCGGTCAAGCCCGCCGGACTCACGGGCGGGAAGGGCGTCCGCGTCACCGGCGACCAAGTGTCGAAGGCCGAGGCCGCCGAGTACGTGCGCAACGCCGGCCACGAACAGTGGGTCGTCGAGGAGCGCCTCGTCGGCGAGGAAGTCACGGTGCAGGCGTTCGTCGCGAACGGCGACGTCCGCCCCACGCCGGTCGCCCACGACCACGGCCGCGCCCTGGAAGGCGACGAGGGCGCGAACACGGGCGGCATGGGTAGCTACACCGGCCCGGACTGGACGCTCCCGTTCGTGACGGCGGACGAGTACGAGGCCTGCGTCGACACGCTCGAAGCGGTCGTCGACGGCCTCCCGAAGTACCGCGGCGTCCTCTACGGCCAGTTCATGCTCACCAGCGACGGCCCGAAGGTCGTGGAGTTCAACGCGCGCTTCGGCGACCCGGAGGCGCTGAACACGCTCCCGACGATGGAGACGCCGCTCATAGACGTGCTCACGGCGGCCCGCGACGACGACCCGCTCCCGGACCCCGAGTTCGCGGACGTCGCGACCGTCTGCAAGTACGTCGTCCCCGAGGGCTACCCGACTGACCCCGAGGGCGGCGTGCGCGTCACCGCCGACGCTTCCGACCTCGACGACGCCAAGCTGTTCTACGCGAGCGTCGACGCGCGCGACGACGGCATCTACACGACGACCTCGCGGTCGTACGCCGTCGTCGGGTTCGGTTCCTCGATTCCCGACGCGGAAGCCGAGGCCAGCGCCGCGCTCGGCGACCTCCCCGAGGGGCTGCGCGTGCGCCGCGACATCGGCACGGAGGAACTCCTGCAGGCGCGCATCGATCACGTGAACGCCGTCCACGACGAGTAGCCTCCGACGCGCCGCGAACCGCCACCTGGTTCTTTAACACCTCGCCGCGTAGTCCCCGGTATGACGAGCGAAGAAGTCACGCGACTGCTACGGAAGGCGTACGGCGACGAAATCGAGACGGTCATGAACTACATGACGAACTCCATCGTTCTCGACGGCGTGCGCGCCGAGGAGATCAAGGAGTCCCTCCAGACGGACATCCAGGAGGAGCTGGGGCACGCCGAACAGCTCGGCGAACGCCTCAAACAGCTCGACGAACAGCCGCCCGCGTCCGCCGAATTCGAAGCCCACCAGCACTCCCTCCAGCCCCCGAAGGACACCACCGACGTCCTGTCGGTCATCGACGGCGTGCTCGACGCCGAGGAAGACGCCATCGACACGTACCGCGACCTCATCAACGCCGCCGAGGACGCCGACGACCCTGTCACGGAGGACCTCGCGGTGACGATTCTCGCCGACGAGGAAGCCCACCGCACGGAGTTCCGGGGCTACCGCAAGGAGTACCGCTCGGACTAATCGGTTCCGCGCTCCTTTTGCCGCCGCCGACGCGTAGCTACGGCCATGAACGTCGCTTTCGTCGCCGCCGCCACGCTGACTGGACTCCTCGTCGGCGTCCTGTTCGCGTCCCTCCGCATCCCGATTCCGGCGCCGCCGTCGCTGGCGGGCGTCATGGGCATCGTCGGCATCTGGCTCGGCTACCGACTCGTCAAACACTTCGGGTTCGGCTTCGACCTGCTGGACGCGCTCGGGGTGTAAATCGCGTCGTCGCCGAAACGAGAACAGAAAGCGGCGCCGTCAGTACGACCGGACTTTCGGCTCGTAGGTCTGCTCGGCGCCTTCGAGGATGACCGGCCGGTACCAGAGTTCCGGCTGGCCGTCGTTCCACGAGACGAGCGTGTGCTTGAGGTACTCGTCGTCCTTGCGTTCCTGGTGTTCTTTCCGCCAGTGGGCGCCCCGGAACTCGTCGCGGGCGAGCGCGCCCATCGTGATGGCTTCCGCGACGTCCAGCAGGTTCCGCGTCTCGATGGTGTGCTGGAGGTCGGTGTTGAACGTCCGGGACTTGTCCGCGACGTAGACGTCCTGATAGCGCTCGCGGGCGTCCTGAATGTCACGGAGCGCCTGCTTCAGGCCGCCTTCCTCCCGGAACACGTTGACGTTCTCCGTCATCGACTCCTGGAGGTCCGCGCGCACGTCGGCGTGGTTGACGCCGTCCTCGCGCTCGAGCAGCGTCTCGATGCGCTCGCGCTCCTCCTCGGCGGTCGTCTCGACGACGGCCTTCGGGTCGCTGTCGGGGTTCTCGACGGCGCCGCCGTCCGCGGCGGCCTCCGTCGCGCCGGGTTCGCCGACGGGCACGCCGATGTCCTCGCGCTCGGCGTCCGGGTCGGGACCGGTCTGAATCTTCGGCTCGGGCATGTCGGCGCCCGCTGCGTGGCTGCCGGCGCGCGCACCGAACACGAGCAGCTCGGGGAGCGCGTTGCCGCCGAGGCGGTTGCCGCCGTGGAGGCTCACGCACGCGCACTCGCCGGCGGCGTAGAGGCCGTCGATGCACGTCTCGCCGTGCTCGTTGACCTCGATGCCGCCCATCGCGTAGTGCTGGCCTGGCTTGACCGGCATCGGCTCCTCGAGGCCGTCGACGCCCTCGAAGTCGCGCGCGAGGTGGAGGATGTTCTCCAAGCGGTCGGTGATGCGCTCCTCGCCGAGGTGGCGCATGTCGAGGTAGACGTACTCGTCGTCGACGCCGCGCCCCTCCTGCACTTCGGTGAGTTCGGCGCGCGCGACGACGTCGCGGGAGGCGAGTTCGCCGTCGTTGGTCGCGTACCCGTACTCGAACATGAAGCGTTCGCCCTCGGAGTTGTAGAGGATGCCGCCCTCCCCGCGGACGCCCTCGCTGATGAGCACACCAGTCGAGGGGAGCGTCGTCGGGTGGAACTGAATCATCTCCATGTCCTCCATCGGCACGCCAGCGCGGTACGCGATGGCGACGCCGTCCCCAGTGTTGGCGACGGCGTTGGTCGTGTGGTCGAACGCCTGCCCGAGACCACCCGTTGCGAGAATCACGCCGTCGTTGGCGCGGAAGCCCGCGATTTCGCCGCTCTGAACGTCCCACGCGACGACGCCGTGGCAGTCGCGCTCGTTGGGGTCGTCCTCGTCGGTGACCGCGACCTGGCTGACGTACCACTCGTCGTACACCTCGATGCCTCGTTTGACCACTTGCTCGTACAGCGTGTGGAGCATGTGGTGGCCGGTCTCGGCGCCCGCGTACGTCGTCCGCGGGAACGAGAGGCCGCCGAACGGCCGCTGGCTGACCGTGCCGTCCTCCTCGCGGGAGAACGGCATCCCCCAGTGTTCGAGTTGGATGACTTCCTCGGGTGCGTCCTGCGCGAACGTGTCGACTGCCGGGGCGTCGCCGAGGTAGTCCGACCCCTTCATCGTGTCGTACGCGTGGTCCTGCCACGAGTCGCCCTCCTGCAGGGCGGCGTTGATGCCACCCTCGGCGGCACCCGTGTGCGAACGCACCGGGTGGAGTTTCGTGACAATCGCTACGTCTGCGCCTTGCTCGTCTGCGGCGATTGCGGCGCGTAGTCCCGCGCCACCGCCGCCGACTACGATTACGTCGTGCTCGTACATGTTACCAGAATTTGAGGTTCTGCTTGACGGCCTCGCGCTTCAACTCTTGGATGTGCTCGGTCAGCGGGATGTCCTTCGGACAGACGTTCGTACACGAGAACTGGGTCTGACAGCGCCAGACGCCGTGCTCGGCCTCGATGATTTCGAGGCGCTCTTGGCGCTTGTTCTCGCCCTCGCGCTCGTCCATGTAGAAGCGGTAGGCCTTGTTGATGGCCGCCGGGCCGAGGTACTTGTTGTCGCCCGCGGCGATGTTACACGAGGACATGCACGCGCCACACCAGATACACCGCGTGGAGAGCTTGACCTTCTCGCGGTTCTCGCGGTCCTGTCGCTGCTCTTCGAGTTCGTCGTCGGGCGTCTCGTCGGGGTCGAAGAACGGGTCGACGGACTCCATCTGGTCGTAGAAGTGGTCCATCTCCACGACGAGGTCCTTGACGACTTCCTGATGCGGGAGCGGTTCGACCCGGACGGGACCTTCGAGGTCCGCGATCTGGGTCTGACAGCCGAGTCGCTGGCTGCCGTTGACGAAGAACGCGTCCGACCCACAGACCGCCTGCCGGCAGGAGTGCCGGAAGGTGAGACTGGAGTCGTACTCGTCGCGCGCGTAGATGAGCGCGTCGAGGACGGTCATCCCCTTCTCGAAGGGCACGGTGAAGGAGTCGAACCGCGGCTCCTCTTTGCCCTCGATTTCGGGGTCGTAGCGGAACACCTTCAGTTCGACCGTCTCGCCCTGAATCTCGTCGGCGGCGGCCGCTTCGTCGGCGTCGCGTTGCTCCTTGCGCGCTTGCTTCTCGGCCATCCGCCGCTCCTGTGGCGACGTGGACGAGGGCTGTTCCGTCTCCGAGTCGGTGTCGGGTGTCTGCGTACTCATGTTAGAATCCCGCGAGCGTGTTTGCGACGCGAATCCCCTGCACGACGAGCAACAGCGCCGCGGCGCCGAGGACGACCTGTGCGATGCGCTTCTGAGCGCCGTCGATGCCCTGGTTGACCAGCGCGTTGTAGACGCCGTTGACGCCGTGGAACGTCGCGGTCAGCAGGAACAGAATCATCGTCACGAAGTAGCCGATGTTCTGCATGCGCGCCTGACTGCCCGCGAACTCGATCTCGTAGGCGTGGTGGACGAAGTGGAGGTTGAAGAAGTGGAACGCCAACACGACGACGAGGAACGCCGCCGTGATGCGCTGCAGTAGCCACGCCGTCGAACCCGAACTGAACGAGGAGTATCGTTGTGCCATCTTAGAATGCCCCCGAGACGAACGTCGGCACGCTCGCGACGACGATGACGCCGGTCAACACGAGCGACGCGTAGAAGCTCTTGTCTTGCGATTCCAGGCCGACGCCGAGGTCGACGAACAGCAGGCGGATGCCGTTCAGGATGTGGAAGACGGCGACCGCCAGCAGGCCGACTTCGAGCAACCGGACGAGCGCGAGGCTCTCCAGCCCCTGAATCGTGCTGTTGAACGTCTCGGCGCCCTGCATGGACGTGCTCAGGACGGCGATGTGGGTGAACAGGTAGCCGATGAGCACCCACCCCGTAAACTTGTGAAATACCCAGGCCCACATGCCGGCCGTGAACTCCCGCCACCGGCCGAAGTCCTCGATGAGGCCTCGGTCGTACGACTGACTCATACCATTCAGAGCGTGTGGTCCCTCCGCACATAGAAGTTACTACACGGGCGTGTCGCGCGAACCGCGACGCGGCGGGCGCGTGACACCCGCGCTCGCGGCGAGGAGAGATGCGGAGGCAGTGGCAGGCTGTGGCGGCAGTGACGCTGGCGACAGCCTCCAGAACCGGAGTGTCGGAGGAACGCCTACGACTCTGACGGCCGGGACGACGCCGCTCGCTCGTAGGCGCGCTGGGTCGCCGCGTCGAGTTCCACGAGGTGGACCAGCGGGTTCCCCGGATAGACGACGGGATTCTCCAGTTTCCCGACGAGCAACCCCGTGAACGGCGCCTCGACGGCCGCGACGTCGGTCTTGAACGGGTTCGAGATGCTGCAGATGGTGTCGCCCTCGCGGACAAGGTCACCGCGCTCGTAGTGCATGTCCACGAGGCCGCCGTCGTCCGCGCGAATCCACGTCTTCTGGTCGCTGGTGACGACGGTCCACCACGCCGGCAGGTCGACGGCCGCCGTCGGGAAGACGTCGAACCCCGCGAGCACGCTCTGGACGCCGTCGAGCGCGCGGTCGATGAGTCCTCTTTGGAACCGGTGGGCTTCCCCCATCTCGATGGTGATGGTCGGGACGCCTGCCTCGCTCGCCTCGCGGCGGAGCGTTCCCGACGACCCATCGCTGTCGATGATGACGTTCGGCCCGAACGAGCGCGCGAGTTGCACCACGTCGTCGTCGCTCATGTCCGCGCGAACGTGGAGCATATTCGTTCGGCCGCGCGTCGACGTGTGGAAGTCCAGTCCGAAGTCACACGGCTCAACGAAGTTCCGGAAAATCTGGTCGGCCATCCGCTTGGCGCTCGTGGACGTGTCGTCGCCGGGGAACGAGCGGTTGAGGTCGCGGTCGTAGACGGGGAGGTAGCGTTGCTGGGTGACGAACCCCGGGACGTTCAATACGGGCAGACAGACCAGCGTCCCGTGGAGGTTCGCGTGGGACCACTCGTGGGAGACCTCCCGAACCACTTCGATGCCGTTGAGCTCGTCGCCGTGAGAGGCCGCCGAGAGGAAGACGGTCGGACCGGGCTGCTCGCCGTTCACGATGGAGACGGGGATGCGGACGGGGTCGCCGAGGTACGTCTCGCTGATGGTGTACCGGATGTCCGCGCGCTCCCCCGGGTCCACCCGGCCGCCGTCGTACGTGAACGCCCCGTCAGTCATGGCTCGGTGTTCACGGCCGATGCATAAAACAGGGCCGTCCGCGTCGGCACCGTTTAGTCGCTGCCCCGCGACTGTCTACGGGATGGACAACTCCGTTTCTGTCGGCGTGCTCAGCCTCCACAACAGCAAGGAGACGAAGGCGATACTGAACGCGGTGGAAGCGCTGGGTCACACGGGCGTCTGGCTGCGCGAGGACAACCTCTGCGTGGACATCGCGGACAACGACTCGACGCTCGACCCGAACGTCGACGTCATCGCGAACCGACTCCTCCTCTCGAAGACCGAACAGCCCGCCGAACTGCTGGGGCTCGCGCTGTCGCTGAGCCAGCTGCGACCGATGCTGAACCGCCCGCGGAACGTGCTCACGGCGTTCCACAAGTTCGCGACGGCGACCACGATGGCGGACGGCGACGTCCGACTCCCGGACGCCACGCTCGCGCTCGACGCCGACCGGCTGAACGACGAGAAAGCCAAGTACGGCGACGAGGTCGTCTACAAGACTGCCATCGGCACGCACGGCGGCGGCACGTGGAAAATCGGCGCGGACGAGCGCGTCAACCCCCGCGTCGGCGACCGGTACGCGTTCCTCCAGGAACTCGTCGAACGGGACAGCGACCGCCACCGCGACCTCCGCGTGTACGTCGTGGACGGCGACATTATCGCGACGATGCGGCGGTACGCGCCCGACAACGACTGGCGGACCAACGTCGCGCTCGGCGGCTCCGTCGAGGGCGTCGACGACGTGCCCGAGGAGGCCGCCGAGATGGCGCTGACGGTCGCCGACACGGTCGGCCTCGACTACGCGGGCGTCGACCTCGTGGAGGGCACCGACGGCTGGTACCTCCTCGAAGTGAACCCCACTGCGGGGTTCAAGGGGCTGTTCGAGGCGACCGGCGTCAGCCCCGCGCCCTACGTCGCCAAGCTCGCCATCGAGACGGCGGGCGGCGAAGTCGACGACGAGGCGGTCGCCGAACTCGCCGAGACGCTGGACGACTCGATGCCCGACGCTGTCGCGACCGAGCCCCAGCCCGCCGCCGAGGAGTCCGCGACCATCGGCTACACGGAGGACGTGTTGGTGTCCGGAACGAGCGGCACCGAGCGGGTCGTCGCGAAGTCCGACACGGGTGCCGCGCGCACCAGCATCGACACCCGGCTCGCCGCGGAAATCGGCGCCGGCCCCATCAAGTCGATGACGAAAGTGCGCTCCGGCAGCACGAAGACCGGGAAGTCGCGACCCGTCGTCGACATCGTCGTCGGCGTCGGTGGCGACCGCCACACCGTCGCGGCGTCGCTGGAGGACCGCGGCCACATGGACTACCCGCTGTTGCTCGGCCGGGACATCCTCCAAGAGTACCAGGTCGACGTCAAGCGCCGCGTCGACGCGCCCGACGAAGAGTAACCGAAATCACTCACTCTTTCTTTCCGATAGAACGACTTCCGGGCACGCGCCAAGCTCTTGCGTGCGGCGGCCATCACCGGTGACGATGGCATTCTCGGAGCGGTTCGCCGCGCGCGCCGCGCTCGTCGAACTCCCCGGCGATATCACCGGCGCGATAGGGGATTCGGTTACGGTCGTCCCCGTCGTAGTCGCGCTCGCGGCGCTCTCGGACGTGGCGCTGGCGCCCGTGCTCGTCTGGTTCGGCGTCTTCCAGGTCGTCTGGGGAGCCCGCTACGGCGTGCCCGTGTCCGTCGAGCCGATGAAAGCGCTGGCGGCGCTGGCAATCGCGGGGTCGCTGTCCGCGAGCGGGCTCGCTGCCGCTGGACTGCTCGCCGGTGGGACGCTGCTCGTCGCGGGCGCGACCGGGACGCTCGGGCGCGTCAGTCGCTTCGTCGGTCAACCGGTCGTCCGCGGCGTCCAACTCGCGGTCGCGCTCGTCCTCTTCCGGACCGCCTTCGACCTCGCTGCGACGGACCTCGCGTTCGCCGGCGCCGCGATTGCCGTCGGCGCGCTCGTCGCCGTCGTCTCCGTTCGCGCCAGCGCGCTCGCTATCGTCGCAGTCGGAGCCGCGCTCGCGCTCGCCGAAACCGGCGGCATCTCTCCAGCGATACCCGCGTTCACGGTCGCGCTCCCGTCGCCCGCGGTCTTCCTCGACGCCGGCACCGCGCAGGCCGCAATCGGCCAGCTCGCGATGTCCGTCGGGAACGCCGCCGTCGCGACCGCGCTCCTGCTCGGCGAGTACTTCGACTCGGACGCGACCGCCGACGACCTCGCGACGAGCATGGGCGCGATGAACCTCTTGGCGGTCCCGCTGGGCGCGATTCCGATGTGCCACGGCAGCGGCGGCGTCGCCGGCAAGTACGCGTTCGGCGCGCGCACCGCCGCCGCGAACGTCGTGCTCGGCGTGCTCTACGTGCTCGCTGCCGTGTTCGCGGTCGGCGTCGTCGCGGCGTTCCCCGTCGCGATGCTCGGCGTCGTGCTCGCCGCCGTCGCCGCGCAACTCGCGCACACCAGCCTCGAAACCGACCAGTACGCGCTCACGCTCGGCGTGGGCGTCCTCGGATTGCTCGCCGGCGTCGGCGTCGCGTTCGTCGCCGGCTTGCTCGCCGACCACGCGTACCGCCGGCTCGCGTAGCTACCCCTCGTAGGCGCGCCAGACGTACAGCGACGCGTACGACCGATACGGCTGCCAGTGCCCCGCGATGTCGCGCATCTCCGCGCGCGTCGTGTCCTCGCCGTACAGCGACTGCATCCCCTTCCGGATGCCGAGGTCACCCACTGGGAAGACGTCCTCGCGGCCGAGCCCGAATATTAGCTGCATTCGGGCGGTCCATGGTCCGACGCCCTTGATTTCGGTTAGCTCGTTCATCACTTCTTCGTCGTTCATTCCGTCGAAGTATTGGCGGGAGTAGTTGTTTTCGAGGAATGCTTCTGCGATGTTATGGATGTAGGATGCTTTCTGCTGGGAGAGGCCGACGTCGTGTAGGGTGTCGGTGTCTGTTTCGAGGATTGTGGTTGGTTCAACGTCGACGGTGTTGTAGAGGCGTTCTCGTGTCGCTGCGGCGGATTCCATTGATACTTGCTGGCGGATGATGGAGACGACCATTCGTTGAAAGAGGTCGTCGGCTGGTTCGATGGTTACTGGGCCGTGTTCGTTGATGACTGGGCGGAGGTGTGGGTCGTCTTGGAGGTATTCGACGGCTTGCTCGTTCATTTGCACTGATTGAGGCGCTGTGTATTGATGAATCTGCGGTGTCGAGTAGAAGGTTTACGTGTTATCAGAGTAACATCGCATCCATGTCTGATTGGATTCCGTGGGAGAATCGAACTTCTGAACCCGAGCAGAGGATTCACGAAGGTCTGACTGAGAAGGCTGCAAGGCGTATTGCGTATTCAATAAATCAGAATGCTACGAGAGGTGAAATTGATACAGCCTATTCAGAATATCTGACTGAAACAGGTATGTCTGTGGAGTATTTTGAAACCGCTAATAGGAGACCTGCAAAGGAATCACTGGGGCGTTTTATATTAGAAGAAAGTCTTGATGATGTTCTTACTCTGGTCGAGATACTGTTGAATGAATTATGGGAGCCTTCAAATCTCAGTAGCGAGTCGCCTGACCCACAGGCACTAGTTGATCTCGATTCGAAGCTCAGGCGTATCCTCGTGGAGGAGGGTATCTTACTACGTCTTCGTCCTGATAGTGAGACTGTTGACAACTTCGCAGAGAAAATCCAAAACCACCGAAGTACAAGCGGATACGGTTCCCGTCATTCAACTGGTAAGAGACCTGTAAAGCAATTCAATCTTCATTTCGAACGACTCGCTGATGAGTCGGTAATCGAGGCGGACCAGCAAATCCGTACACTTGCGAAAGAAGAACGGTGGGCTGACGAATTAAGCACCTATGATGAAGCATGGAGCTACTATAAGAACGAAAACTTCTCGTTCATAATCGCAGAGAAACTCTACAATAGCGTAGAGGCCGTCTTACTCAAGATCTGTGTTGAGGAACGTGATTGGAATGAGGAGGGGGATGGTGTCAGTAGTTATTTAGATTCGATGAAGGACCACGGTCTATTTGATCCGAATCAGGCGATGTTCGCGGAGTGGGAGCAAATTCTGAGTGGTATTCAGATTGGGGTTCAGAGGACTGGTGGAGACAGAAAGCGCCATGGGGAGTTTGACCAAGATTACGCGCTTCTATTATTGCATCAGGTGAGTGCGTTCCTGAGCTTCGTGATTAATCGCTACGAGGACGAATACTCTAACTGAGACAGTAGTGTTTGAAAACTATTGAAATGGAGTTTATCACATCAGGAGCATTTTCCGAGTTTGTATATGCAAAAACACGCAGAGGGAAACGGAGATACTTCTATTTGTTATTACACCGGATTGCGTTTCAATAGCAGCTATTTCGTGGAGCCATTCCACAAGCGGTTTTGAATCGTGATTTCGAACTTTGGTGGTTGTATCATTCTGCTTGGTTTCCTGGAGCATCTGATCATTCGGAAGCAATAGTGGAAACTTAGGATACCCTCTCCCTATATCAACGTGATATATTTTATACCATAATACGTAACTGATAAGTGTATGTTACATAATCTCCATCCATGGACGGAAATCCAGATGACAACTTCTCGCTTTCATCAGTATTCAGCCAGTCATATTTCGAGATACCTGATTACCAGAGGGACTTCGCGTGGGAGGAGTCGAATGTTAACGACTTGCTTGACGATATTGAGTTTGTCTACGAGCAAAACAGGGATGCTGCAGACCAGGCCCAGAAGGTAGACCACTATTTTGGAACGATTGTACTTGAGGAACGCGGGTCAATTGAGCCGACTGACTTTGAGGATTACACACAGTTTGCGATAGTTGACGGCCAGCAGAGGCTTGCTACAATCACGGTCATCATTTCTGCGATTATTGAGGAAATGAAGGATATTGCGGCGAAAGCAGATGTTGGTGAGAATATGCAGTCGGATATCGAGGAACGGAGTTCAGATATCCGTTCAAAGTACGTAGAATATGAGGATTTGCCGCGACTTCAACTAGGCGGGCTTGCAGAAGATGTGTATTATGGGGCAATAATCGGTGGCCGGAATGTCGAACGGTATTCCGAAAAGTCAGATTTGGTTGAAACGGAGCGAAAAGTCCTCGCTGCAAAGAGGGTAACTAAATCTAAGCTACAGGAGTGGAAATCACAGAAATGCGACGGTGACCGTGAGCACGCGATCTATTATAAATTCCTCAAAAATATCGTCCGAATTATAACCCAGAGATTTGAGGTGAATGTGAAGGTCGTTGAAGACGTTGATGAAGCAGCCCGGATGTTCAAGGTAATAAACAACCGGGGCCGCGGCCTGCGACTGCACGATAAGGTTCGTAGCCATCTCGTTTACTGTGCTTCACAATCTAAGACTCTGGACTCCGAAAACATCTACAAGAAATTCAATAACATCGTCCAGAACGTCTCCGTACATGACGGTTTCTCCGACGCCGAAATTGACGACCTCGTGAGAATTCATTGGTCGGTATTTACTAGTGAACGATCAGACTCCCGGGCAAAGCGTCCTGGCCCATCGGAGATTCACAGACGGCTCTCCGACCTAGACGATTATGCAAGCGTTCAAAGGGACGACTTTGAGGCGTTCATTCGACCATATATAGACTCCCTAGAGCGATTCTCTGAGCGCTACCCGTATCTCACAGACAGAGATAAATTTGCAGAGAAGTATTCTGGCAACGAGTTCGGCTCGACCGATGGGCAGCTGGACGAAACTGTCCGGAAGATACAGCTGATATACCTCCACCCCGGTGTACGAAACGCGGCTGCTCCACTACTTATCACAGTTGCTGAAAAGTTTGGTGTTGATTCGCAAGAATTTGCGGATATAGTATCTGAATTAGAGCAGCTTGTCTTCGGACATAGTCTCGTGATGTCGCACGGTCCACAGGCTTATTCAAACACTCTAAAATCCGGAGCTAACGATCTATATTGGTCAGATGTAGAGGATGACGAAGTTCCAACCGTTTTCAACTCTGATGCGGACCGGTACGTTGGTCATCAGTCAAAGGAGCTTGGAGTACGAAATATCATAGAGAGAATTAGTGAGAAACGCGAACGGATAGCTCCTATTGATGATGTGGTCTCAGGATACCTTTCCGAGGAAGATGTACTAGATGGTGAATTTAGCCCAGGATGGGGCGGAATAAGGAAGACTGAGCTTGTGAAATTCATTATGTATGAATATGAGCGTTCGCTCAGAAACAAATCTGGGGTTTTGTCTCTACCCCCATACCACCAGTTCCGAGATAGGTTCCAAGTAGAACATATTGTGCCGAAACATGCTGAAGCGGGACACAAGCTTGAAAACCACAATCGGAATAAAAATAGACTCGGGAATCTTGTCGTTTTGAGTGCTGAAGAGAATAATTCGAACAATAACTCATCCTATGCTGAAAAGCAACAGAATGCATATGGTGACTCCTCACTTCAAGTTTTGCGGCAACTCAACAGCAATGAGTTCACGGAAGAAGTTATCACAGAGAGGGAAGAGAATGAACTGTTCTCGTTTATTCGTCAGCGGTGGGGGTGACTAACCGGGCGAAGCCGCCGCGGGAATCTACGCGTTTCGCTCCGCGATCAGGAACCCCGCGAGCGCGCCGACGCCGCTGTACGCGGCGGGCGAGAGGCCGTTCACGAGGTACGGCCCGATGAATCGAATGCCGAGTGCCTCCGCGAACGGCGCGCCGACGGTGATAGCCGTGAGCAGCGGGTAACTGACGACGACGGCGGCACCAGCGCCGAGGCCGACGAACGCGGCGAGTCGCGTCGGGGAGTCGCGGGCGCCCATCCGCCACGCGCCGTACAGCGGGAGGCCGGGAATCACGGCCAGCGACAGCAGCGTGGAGACCAGCGACTGGAGGACCAACTGTGTGGTCGCAGTCGTGAAGCCGCCGGTGAGCGATTCGAGGACGAACAGCCGCATCGCAGTGTGGGCCAGTCCCACGAGGAGACCGAGGGCGGCGGCGCGTTGTTGCGTGTTCACGCCCGAGCGGTTCTCGGGACGCCGACAAGTGCGTTGCGTCTGCGGCGCGGCCAGTCGGCGCTTTCGAAACTACCAGTTTCCACGTGTGTAAACCCGTGAGACGTTCACACTCGCGGATAGGGAAAGCTTCAACGGGGCTGCCGGCGGGAGTACTACCATGGACGTTGATGACATCGAGACCATCGCGGTGCTGGGCGCTGGCAACATGGGCCACGGTATCGCGGAAGTCGCGGCACTGGCGGGCTTCGACGTGAACCTCCGGGACATCAAAGAGGAGTTCGTGCAGAACGGCTACGAGCAACTCGAGTGGTCGCTGGGGAAACTCGCGGAGAACGACCAAATCGGGGAGTCGGAAGCCGACGCCGCCCTCGACCGCGTCACCCCCATCGTCGACCTCGAAGCGGCCGTCGAGGACGCGGACTTCGTCGTCGAGGCCGTCCCGGAGAAGATGGACATCAAGCAGAACGTCTACCGGGAACTCGAACAGCACGCGCCCGACCACGCGGTGTTCGCGACGAACACCTCCAGCCTCTCGATTACGGAGCTCTCGGAGGTCACCGACCGCCCCGAGCGGTTCTGCGGGATGCACTTCTTCAATCCGCCGGTGCGGATGCAGCTCGTGGAGGTCATCGCGGGCGAACACACCGACGACGACGTGCTCGACCTCACCGAGGACCTCGCCGAGGGGATGGGGAAGACGCCGGTTCGCGTCCGCAAGGACTCCCCGGGGTTCATTGTCAACCGCGTGCTCGTCCCGCTACTGAACGAGGCCGCGTGGCTCGTCCACGAGGACGTTGCCACCATCGCGGAGGTCGACTCCACGACGAAGTACGACATCGGTCTCCCGATGGGCGCGTTCGAACTCGCCGACCAGGTCGGCATCGACGTCTCCTACGACGTCCTCGACTACATGCAGGGCGTGCTCGGCGAGGCCTACGAGCCGTGCCCGCTCATCGAGGAGAAAGTCGACGCCGAGGACCTCGGGAAGAAGACCGGACAGGGGTTCTACGACTACGAGAACGGCGGCGCGGAAGTCCCGACCGACGAAATCCGGGACGACATCGCCGACCGTCTCCTCGCCGTGATGGCCAACGAGGTCGCGAAACTCGTCGGGAACGACGTCGCCGACCCCGCCGAAATCGACGAGGCCGTCAAGCTCGGCGCGGGCTACCCCGAGGGTCCTGCGAAGATGGCCGACGAAGCCGGTGTCGACCACCTCTACGAGGCGCTCGCGGCAGCCTACGAGGAGAACGGCGCCGCGCGCTACGAGCCGGCCGACGAACTCGAACGCCTCGCGGACGCCGGCGAGGGGTTCTACGGCGCGGCGGCCGAGGAGGAGACCGCGTCCTACGAGAACCTCGTCGTGACCGTCGAGGACAACGTCGCGCACGTCGAACTCGACCGCCCGCACCGCATGAACACCATCAGCGAGGCGCTGCTCGACGACCTCGGCGACGCCGTCGACGACCTCGACGAGGACGACGAGGTGCGCGCCATTCTGCTGACGGGCGCCGGCGAGAAGGCGTTCTCGGCGGGCGCGGACGTCACGTCGATGGCAGGCAGCGCCGACCCGCTTGACGCCGTGGAACTCTCCCGGAAGGGCCAGCAGACGTTCGGCAAACTCGAAGCCGCCGACGTGCCCGTCGTCGCGGGCATCGACGGCTACTGTCTCGGCGGCGGGATGGAACTGGCGACGTGCGCGGACATCCGCGTCGCCAGCGAGCGCAGCGAACTCGGCCAGCCCGAACACAACCTCGGCCTGCTGCCGGGGTGGGGCGGCACCCAGCGCCTCAAGCACATCGTCGGCGAGGGCCGCGCGAAAGAGATTATCTTCACCGCAGACCGCTACGACGCCGCGGAGCTGGAGGACTACGGGTTCGTCAACGAGGTCGTCCCGAACGACGAACTTGACGACCGCGCGTGGGAACTCGCTCGCGACCTCGCCGCCGGGCCGCCGGTCGCCCAGAAGTACACGAAGCGCGCGATGCTCGCCGGCCGGGACTCCACGGAAGCCGGCCTCGAATCCGAGGCGCAGGCGTTCGGCCAACTGATGAACACCCAGGACCTCATGGAGGGCATCGCGGCGTTCACCAGCGACCGCGACCCCGAGTTCGAGGGACACTGACACGGCCACGGCAGAACGACACGTTTAAACAATTCTCCCGGGTACGAACGAGTGTCGCTCGGTTGGTGTAGTCCGGCCAATCATGTTGGCCTTTCGAGCCGACGACCAGGGTTCAAATCCCTGACCGAGCACTTTTCGAACGGAGTGAGGAAAGCGCGCAGCGAAGGGTTCGAACCCTACCAGTCGCGCACAGCGAACGTAGTGAGCGAGCACGTCTGGTATCGGTTCAAATCCCTGACCGAGCACTTTTCGAACGGAGTGAGGAAAGCGCGCAGCGAAGGGTTCGAACCCTACCAGTCGCGCACAGCGAACGTAGTGAGCGAGCACGTCTGGTATCGGTTCAAATCCCTGACCGAGCACTACTCTGACACCGAACCGCGAAGCGACTGCTGTGTCGCTTCGCGTTCATAGGCGTGTACGTCGAGGGAAGGGATTTGAACCACGGCAGACCGAGCGCAGCGAGGTCTGGCATCGGGTTCAAATCCCTGACCGAGCACACCTGCTGCTACTCTTTCCCTCCGAGCAACGCAGTTGCGACGTCGCCGGTTTGGTCGGCTGCGGCGACGAGCACGTGAACGGTGGTGAGCGCGAGCAGGACGCCGAGTGGGAACGCGAGCAGTCGCTCGGGGAGGGTGTCGATGCTCCACCCGAGGACGGTGGCGGTGCCGCCGAGCGGGGCGAGGAGCAGCGCGAGCGCGCCGACGCCGGCGAGGAGGACGAACAGCCACGCAAGGAAGCCGACCAGCGACTTCACGACGAGGAAGGCGACGCTGCGCCACGTCGTGTTCGAGCGGACGAGCGCGCTGACCGCGGCGAGCACGCCGTCCTCGGAGAGCGACGGGAGGCGCTCGCGGGGCGCGATGTCGGTGTCGAGGAGCGCGTTCGCGACGCGGCGCTCCCAGTCGGCGAGCACGCGCGCGAGCAGCAGCGTCGCCAGCAGGACGGGGACGCCGACGACGAACACGGTGAGCGCGACGCCGAACACGAACCCGAACGCGAGGACGACGTAGTAGAGGAAGCCGAGCGGAATCGCGACAGAGAGGTAGAGCAGCCGTCGGTAGGTGCGTCGGTCGCCGAGCACGCCGACGAACGACCGGAGGCGGTCGGCGGGCGCGCGGGTCGTGGGCATCGCACGTCGGTTCCGGCCGCGGACACAAAAATGCCGGCCGCGTTCTCGCCGGTGGACGAACGGGCGGGCGACCGTGACTGGTGAACTACCGCGCCCTACTCAGCGACTACCGTCGCTGCCTTGAGGGCGCGGCTTCCTGCTTCAACGACACGACTTGCATCCACACGAACGGAGGTATCGCCTCCGTTGGTGGACGTAGCGGTCGCAGTCTCCACAGGCGTCCCTTCGGAGTGAACCACTCCTAGCTCTTTCAATCCGCGCGCCAGCACGTTGTATGCGGCGTTCTCGTCACGATCGGCCGTAAACCCGCACGTTGGGCACGCGTGTTCGCGCACCCACAACGGTTTCTCCGAAACCACCCCACACGACGCACACTCCTTCGTCGTCCCTTCTGGGTCAACCGTGAGGACGTGACAGCCGTTCTTCTCGCCGTGATGCTCAAACACCGTGATGAGGTCGCGCCACCCGACTTCGTGTTTGTTCCGCGCGTTCCCAGCTCCTTCGAGCATCCCTTTCACGTCAAGATCTTCGAGGAATACCGCGTCGTACTGCGTCGTGTAGAAATGCGCGAGTTTGTGCTTGAAGTCGTCTTTCTTGTTCGTCATCCGCTTGTGCACGTCTGCGACGCGGATGCGTTGGTTCTCCCAGTTGTTCGACCCATGGTCCTTCCGAGAGAGCGCGCGCTGTTCCCGTTCGAGGCGTTCTCGTTCGTCGGAAAGGTCGAGACGGGAGATTGCGCGGCCGTCTGAGTCGGTGATGTAGTTCAGAATACCAAGATCAATTCCGACGCAGTCCTCTGGATTGATCTCATCAACGTCGGGTTTGGGCGGTGTTTCAGTTTTGATGGTAAACGTGGCGAACCACTCACCGGTGGCATCTTGTTTGACGGTGAGTTGTTGGATTGACTCGTGGGCGGGGAGGTCACGGTGGAGGCGAATTGGCACCGTGATGGTGTCGCCGGCGACTTTCTTCAGTATGAGTTCAGCGTACCCGTCGGGGCCGCTCTTCTTGTCGAGCTCGAAGCCCTTCTTATTGTACGTGAACGACCGAAAGTCGCGTGGTGATTTCCACCGTAACTCACCGACATCGTATCCCTTCCGTTTGAGTGCGCGGAGACTCTCTTTGTTGTCGTGGATGCGCATCACCGCGTTCTGAAGGACGGTGGAGTAGACGTCGTTGAGGTCGCTCCACCAGTCTTTCATCGCCGGAAGTTCGTTTCGGGCTTTGCGGACGCGTTGGCGGAGCGTTCCTTGGTCTTCCGGAATTTCGTTGAAGCGTTTGAGTCGGTCGTTGTAGAGTTGCCGCACGACATCAACAGTCCACGAGAGCTTCTCGTCGTGCTCATCGGTCGGGAGAAGCGGGTATCGTGGGCTGTACTTGTACGTCATGCGACTGTATCAGATCCAACGGTGAGAATCGACTTAAACGACAGCAAATCGATTCAAGCGGCACCGTACTACACACCAGTTGGTTCTGTATCTCCACCCTACTCACTCCCGCTGGTCGTTCCTTGAGGATAGAGGCTGAGAACCAATAAAGGCTAACACGCTCTTCGGCGAACCCACGGGTATGAGCTACGACGCGGTGTTCTTCGACCTCGACGACACCCTCTACTCGTATCCGGAGTGCAACGAGGCGGGGAAGGCGGCGGCGTTCCGGGAGGCCCGCGAGTTGGGGTACGACCTCTCTCGGGGGGCGTTCGACGACCTGTACATGGAGGGGCGCCGCGAGGTGAAGCGCGAACTCGCGGGGACGGCGTCGGCCCACGAGCGGTTCCTCTACTTCAAGCGCGCGCTGGAGATTCACACCGGCACCCACCAGTCGCGGGACGCGCTCGCGCTCGGGGAGGCGTACTGGGGGACGTACGTCGAGACGATGGAGCTGTTCGAGGGCGTGCCCGAGACGCTCGCGCAACTACAGGACGCGGGCGTGGACGTCGCCATCGTGAGCAATCTCACGACGCGCATCCAGATGGAGAAAATCGACGCACTCGGCGTCGAGGCGCACGTCGACCTCGTGTTGACGTCCGAGGAGACGGGCCGTGAGAAGCCCGCGAGTGACATGTTCACACTGCCGCTCGCGAAACTCGACCGGCGGCCCAGCGAGGCCGTGATGGTCGGCGACGACGTCGAAGCCGACGTCGAGGGCGGGAACGCGGTGGGGTTGACGACGGTGCTGTTCAACGCCGAGGCCAACGGGGAGACGGGCTATCGCCGGCCCGACCACCAGATTGATGCGTTCCGCGAGGTCTTAGAGGTGGTACTGTAATGCTCGCTCGCGAACGCGTCGCGGTTGTCGACCACGCACCGACGCTGGCAGCACTGACTCCCGGGCGCACCGGTAATTTGAGCGTGCGCCGCGGCGACCGGTTCGCCGCGACCCCGACCGGCGTCCCCTACGACGAGTTCGACCCCGCGGACGTCCCCGTGGTGTCGCTGGACGGTGACGTCGTCGCTGGGGAGATGAAGCCGACCAGCGAGGTGCCGATGCACACCGGCATCTACCGGCGACTCGACGCGGGCGCAATCGTCCACACGCACTCGACGTGGGCGACGACGCTGGCGGTACTCGGCGAGGAACTCCCGCCGATTCACTACATGATTACGGCGGTCGGGCGGTCGGTCCCGGTCGCAGACTACGCGCCGTACGGTACCGACGACCTCGCGGAGTTGGTCGTCGAGGAGATGGAGGCTGCGGACTCGCAGGCGTGCATCTTGGGCCATCACGGTCTCGTCGTCACTGGCGACGACCTCGCGTCGGCGGTCGAGAACACGTTCGTCGTGGAGAATCTCTGTCGGGTGTACTTGCAGGCGCGCCAGCACGGGACGCCCGATGAACTCAGCGACGACCAGTTGGCGACCGTCGAGGAGAAGTTCCAGTCCTACGGCCAGTGACAGTCAACGCCGGCGACGAGCGTCGATAGGGAGGGACGACCCCTCGCTCGCGTCGGGCACAGCACGGCTACGCGTTGTTCATCCGGGTCTTGGTGGTGGCGCCGCAGGCCTGACACTCCGCGACCCGGTAGGGCTCACGGGAGAACGCCGCGTTCTGGTCGTCGTCGCTCTCCGTGAGGATGTCGATGGACACCTCGTGTGGTTGTTCGCGGCCGCACTCCGGACACTGTTCGACGATGCCGTCGGATTGGATGTTTTTGCTCGCCATCGGACTGACCTCACCTAACTAATGCTACTGTACGCCCTTCGGAAGTGTGCCTAAATGGTTAGGTCGGTGATGGAGTATGGTGTGGAAACGTGCGACAATCTCGGACGACCGAACGCTTACGCCGGCGGAAGCGCTACCGACAGAGAATGCGCGCGTTCCCGTCCCTCCCGACCGTCGCGGACGCCCCGGCTTCGCTGCTCGACGGCCACCTCTGGATTCAGGAGTGGGTGTGTGGCGGCCCGCTGCGCGTCCAACTCCGCGACTCCGGCCTCCTCCGGTTCGGGGACGCCGACCGTGTCTTCGACCACGACGACGTGCCGCCGGGCTACCGGCACGCCGTCCGGCACGTCCGCGAGCGCTTCGACCGTGACGCGCTCCGCGCCGCGCTCGACGACGTCGAGTCGGCCGTCTTCTACGGCGTCGCCACCCGCCAGCAGCCCATCGACTACGACTGGGAAGCGCTGCCCGGCTTCCTCGGCTTCGACGTCTACCACGCCGGCGACGACCGATTCCTGCCGCCGGACTCTGTGGAAGTGCTGTACGACCGCCTCGGTCTGACGCCCCTACCGGCTGTCGCGAAGGAACTCCGGGGCGCGGACTTCGACCCGCACGACTACGCCCTCCCCGAGTCGTCGTGGTACGACGGTCCCGCGGCGGGCGTGCTCGTCCGGAACAAGACCGGCGACCGCGCAGTCCGTCACGCGGACTCGCTGGAGCGGCCCGAGCCAGTAGCGTTCGACGCCGACCCCGAGGACCTCGCCGAGCGATTCGTCACCGACGCTCGCGTCGAGCGTGCGCGAAAGGCCGCGGCCGGCGACCCCGCTGCGGGCGTCGACGAGGTCGTGGACCGCGTGCTGGAACTGCTCGCGCGCGAGGAGTACGCTCGTCTCTACGGCGACGACGCGCCAGTCGACGTCGCCGCGTTCGAGGCGGCCGCGGCGGACCGCGCCCGGCGGCTGCTGGATGCCGCGTAACTCGGACTGCGAAGGTGTGGTGTGGAATCCGTGCCCTGAAGCCACGCCAGCCCCTATCCGGGTGTAATGACGCGGCGCTTCCGCTGGACTCGCGCGGCTCCGAACGGCTCCGTGACCGTCACGCGAGTCGCCGGCGATCACGAACTCGAAGACGGCGACCCCCAGCGGCGCTACACGCTCTCGGTACCGGCGGCGCCAGACGCCACCGTCGTCGCGGTGACCGGCTGTACGACCACGTGGGAGGACGACACGCTGTGGGTCACCGTCAGCGACGGCGCCGGCCTCGCGCGAGTCCGGCTCCGAACTAGTGGGGCTCACACAGCCTTCCGCTTCCCTGGTCCGACGTTCGACGACCGACTCACGGTCGCTATCGACGGCGACGAAGCGGCCGCACGCGAACTGCTCGCGAACGCCCACTCCCCGGTCGTGCTCGTGCTCGCCTCCGGCCCGTTCCTCGGTGTCGAGGAGTTCGTCTCGCTCGTGGACGCACTCGCCACCGCGAGCGAGGGTGCGTCCGACGACCTCCACGCGACCCGCTACGACCTCGTGCGAATCGCCGCGACGACCGCCGCGGGCCCACCGGTCGCTACTGCCGAGGACTTCGAGGCGCTCGCCGATGGGCTGGACGCCGTCGACGCTATCGGCAACGTGACCGTGTTGGACGCGCTCGCTGGCGCGACAGCGGTCGCCCACGACACCCCCGCCGAAACCAAGCGGTTCCTCTCGGAGTTCGGCTACGAGCTACCGCTGCTCGCCGAGCGCGACGACGGGCGCTTCCTCGCGCACTACCTCGCGCAGGTCGCGCGCACCGCCGGCATCCGCGACGCCAAACAGGCCGCCGCGCGTCGGGCGGCCAACACCGACCACGCGGCGTTCGAGGACGCGAAGGCCGCTGCCGAGCGCGCTGACTACTGGGACCGCGGCGCGGCGTGGCGCGACGCCGTCCTCCCGGCGGCCGGCGAGTCGTTCCCGACGTTCGCGTACGTGCTGGCGAACGCGCTCTACTGGACGGGTGAGGTCGGTCGCTCGGACTCGCGCGCGGACGAACTCCTCCACGAGGGCGCCGCCGCGGCCGCCCGCAGCATCGACTTGGAGTGGGTCCCCGGACACGCCGACTACGAGCGCGCGCGAGCGGCCGCCCACCGCCACCGCAGCAAGCGCAACCACGCGCTCGCGCTCGAAAACTTCGCTGCCGCCCGCGAGGTCGCGGAGTCGCACTCGTTCTTGGACCCGTGGGAACCGACGTACAGCCACGCCGTCGTGGAGTCGAACGCGCTGTCGACGGCCGGCGACCACGAGCGCGCGGTCGCGGTGCTGGACGAGGCGCTCGCGACGCTCCGCGAGCAGGGCGTGCCCGAGGACCGCTTCGAGGAGATGCGCGACCACCTCGCCGGCCAGCGCCACGAGCGCCGCGCCATCGTCGCTGACGACGACAGCGACCGCCTCGCCCACCTCGAAGCCGCGCTCGACCACTACGAGTCCGTGGCGTTCGAGCGCTCGGTCGCCCGCATCGAAGCCAAACTCGACGACGCCGAAGCTGGCGAGGATGCGACGGCTGGTGAGGAAGACAGCGGCGGACGCGCCCGCCCGCAGCCAGTGCTCCGGCCCGACCCCGAAGCGGGGCCGAGCCTCGACGACATCCCGAGCCTCCACGACTCGCTCACGGAGACGGACCCGGGCGCAGTCGGGAGCGCGGACCCGGGCGTACTCCCGGACGAACGCGGCGACGCGCTCGCTGACGACCCCGGCGTGACGGACCGGGACAGCGACCCCTACTATCGCTGACTCGCCGTCATCCGTGTTCCATCACCGGCGTCTCGGCGCGGTGCTGGGCGCGGTCGACCCGGACATTGTCGACGGCGTCGACGCCGAAGCCGTCGGCTAACGCGGTCCGGGCCGCGGCTTCGCCGTCACCGTCGCGGGGCGTCTCGACGGCGACCGCGACGGTCGCGTCGATCTGCAGGTCGTTCAGCCGAGGACGGAGGTCGGTGACGTCGACGCTCTCGACGCTCGCGACGGCGTCGACGCCGTCGAGGACGCTCGCTGCGCCGCACTCCAAGTCGCCGGCGCTGTCGCGCGGTACGTGCATCGTGAGGTCCGCGACGAGGCGGACCTGCTGGCTGGCAGTTGCCATAGGCTCCCGCCGAGAGTCGAACTCGGTGCCGGCAAGGCCGGCGTCCACGGGCTGTCGGGAGCGACAGCCCGCGCTCACCACTCGACCCGCGGAGAAGACGCAGTCGCGCCGCAGTCACGGACGGCAGCCGCGTCCTCCCCGGGTTCGACGCCGCTTCACGCGGCGAGGGTGGACGCGGACTGCGCGTTCGGGCGATAGCCGGCGACCACGAACCCCACGGCGAATCCAGACGGCCCGCTAATCGGGCGGGCGTCCGGTGCGTGGAGTGTGGTGGTCATCGGTGTGTCACCCGGTGTGGGCTCGGTCGCTCCGAGCCGCTGTCACTTGGCCAATTTTGCCCCCGTACAATAAGTTTTGTCGAGGTGTGTAACGCCCTCGCAAGGACTCTCGCGGGCGAACAATTTCGGGGGACGGCTTTCGGCATCGACCTGCGAACGGTGTCGTGATGACCGACTACGACGACCTGCCGTTGGTGTACTCGTGTTCGGGTTGTTCGAGTGCCGCCCAGATGGCCAACGACCTCGCAGTGAGGCTCGACCGCGAGCGCGTCGCGGAGATGTCCTGTATCGCGGGCGTCGGTGGCGACGTTCCGCCGCTCGTGAACATCGCGACGTCGGGTCGGCCGATGCTCGTCGTCGACGGCTGTCCGCTGGAGTGCGCGCGCAAGAGCCTCGAACAGCACGACGTTACCCCTGACCGCCACGTCAACCTCGCCGAGCGCGGCGTCCCCAAGGAGTACCACACCGACTACGACGACGAACAGGCCGAAGAACTCTACGACGACCTCGTGGGGGAAGTCGAACAACTCACGCCGACGCCGTAGGCAACGTTTCGCATTCGCCCTCGAGCGTGCGTCGATTCACATAGCTGGCTTTCGCGCTCGTTCCGTCGTCGCGTCCACCACAAGACCCTTGCCGGTGTTCGCTGAACGTGTCAGCTATGCGCCGGGAACGAGTCTTGGCGGTCGGCATCGCCGTGGTCGTCGTCGCGTCCGCAGTGACGATGGTCGCCGTCCCCGGCGTGTTCGCCGACGACGAACCCGAGGACGTCCGCCCCGGCCACACCGCAATCGAGGAAGTGACGATTGCCACCAGCGACGTCTCGGGCGGAACAGTCACGCTGGGCGTGACCCCGTACTTGCGACACTACGGCGGCACCTCAGAGAACGTCAGCGTCCTCGTGCGCGCCGTCGACCTCGACTCCGGCCTCGTCGAGACGACCCGGACGGTCGACGTCAAGGCGATTTCAGGCGATAGGGAGGTCCCGGTCGAGGTCAACGTCTCCGTGGCCCGCGAAGGCGGCTACCGTGTCGAAACCGTGCTGTTCAGCGACGGCCAGCGCGTCGGCGTGGTCTCGAAGACCGTTCGCGGCGTCGGCACCGTGCAGGCGGGCGGCCGAGTCGCGTTCCACGACTTCGCCGCCGGACTGCCGTCGGTCCAGTACTCGGTCGTCGACGCCGGCGCGAACCGGACGACGCTGGGCGTCTCGACGTACCTCACGAACAGCGGCGCCACCCCGACAGGCTCCGTCACCGTCGAGATAATTGTGCGGCAGGCCGAGTCGAACATCGTCGCGGCGCGCAAGACGATCAGCGCGACGAATATCGCGCCCGGTGAGACCGTCGCTCCGAACGTGACGGTCTCCGTGCCGGCGGAATACAACTACTACCTCGACGCGATTCTCCGTAAGGACGGCGTCATCGTCGACGCGGCGCGTGGCGCGGCGAACCTCGACCCGCAGGAACGCATCGAAGCCGACACCACCGTCCGCGACGTCGGCCTCCGCGTCGAGGACTTCGAGTCCACGGACGACCGGGACCGGCCACAGCCGTCGACGGACGGCGGGGGAAGTAGCGGCGGTGGCGTCCCCGGATTCGGACCCGCGCTCGCAGTCGTCGCACTCGCTGTCGGCGCCGCTATCGCTTGGAGGACACGCTCATGACCGACGAACCTGACTCCGCACGTACCGCCGAATCGGCCGCCGACGGACGCGACGTCCGAGAGGTCCTGCTCAAGGGAACGCTGCTCGTCTTGGGCGTGCTCGCGGTCGTCGCGCTCTTCCAGTTCTACACGAGTGCGAACGCCGCCATTGGCCAGTGGATCGGCCGCGAGTACCGCTCGCTGTTCCGCGCAGCGTTCAACCTCGTCGTCCTGTTCGCGACCGCTGTCGGCATCTCACTGGTCGTCCGCGAACTCACGGGCACGGACGAGTAGTCGCTCCACTCGGCCGTCCCGGTTCAGAGGTGTAGCTCCATCTCGCGTTCCGCGCCGCCGCCGACGGCGTCGAACCCGACCGACCGATAGAGGTTCAACGCGACCCGGTTCGTGCGGTCGACAGTCAGCCAGACGCGCTCGACGCTGTGCGCGCGTCCGTACCCGAGGAGCGCGCGCAGCAGCCGGGAGCCGATGCCCGCGAGCTGGTAGCCGGGCGCGACGAAGATGGCGAGTTCGGCTGCCGACTCCTCGATGGGGACGAGCGTCGCGTGCCCGACCGGCGTTCCCTCGTGGCACGCGGCGACGTCCCAGCCCTCCGCGAGCAGCGTGTCCAGCCAATCGCGGCGCCGGCGCTCGTCGACGGGCGGGATTCGCTGTGCGCGGCTCTCCGCGCCGAAGTCGTCGTACATCGCCGCGAGCGCGTCGAAGTCGCCGGGGCCCGCGGTCCGAATCGAGATGCGTCGGTCCTCGCCGTCGCGGAACTCCACGGGCGGAACGGGGAATCGGTCCTCGGACTGCGGCGGGTGCTCGGCGCCGATGCTACCGGTCGCGTCGGCCGTCCGCGTCGTGTTGGGTGGCATAGTGGGATGTTCGCCCGTGGGGTCCGGGCGGTCGTGGGCTCTGTCGTCACCTTCGAGTACGCTCGCGGGCCCCGGAAAACGGGGGTACCGTTCCAGCATTCTGGGAAACGTGAGACGGCGGCGACACAGCCGGCCAGTGTGGACTCTATCAAAACACACATCCCGCGTTGCTGTGAAGAGGTCGCTATTCACGCGCTCCCATGACCGAAAAACGCGAGTACACCGGCGACTACGACGACAAGACGCTGTACATTCCGGGGCCGACGGAAGTCCGCGAGGACGTACTGGACGCGATGAGCCAGCCGATGTTCGGCCACCGCATGGACCGGATGACGGACCTCTACACGACTATCGTCGAGGACACGAAGACGTTCCTCGGCACCGACAACGAGGTCATCATCCTCACCGCGTCCGGAACGGAGTTCTGGGAGGCGTCGACGCTGAACCTCGTCGACGAGAACATTCTCGTGCCGACGTGCGGGAGCTTCAGCGAGCGCCACGCGAACGTCGCCGAGCGCCTCGGGAAGGACGTCGACCGCCTCGAATACGACTGGGGAGAGGCGATCAAGCCCGGTGACATCCGGGACGCACTCGAATCCAGCGACAAGCACTACGACGTCGTCGCCACCGTGATGAACGAGAGTTCCACGGGCGTCCGCAACCCCATCGAGGAAATCGGGGACGTGGTCGCGGACTACCCGGACACGTACTTCGTCGTCGACGCCGTCTCCGCGCTCGGCGGCGACTACGTGGACATCGACGAACACGACATCGACGTCATCTTCGCGTCCACGCAGAAGGCGTTCGCGATGCCGCCGGGGCTGGCGGTCTGCGTCGTCAGCGACGACGCCTACGACCGCGAACTGGCCAAAGACGAGGCGTCGTGGTACGGCGGCTTCCAGCGCTCGCTGGACTACTACGACCGGAAGGGCCAGACCCACTCCACGCCCGCGATTCCGGTGATGCTCGCGTACCGCAAGCAGATGAAGCACATGCTCGACGAGGGCCACCGCGCCCGCGACCAGCGCCACCGCGAGATGGCCGAGTACACCCGTGACTGGGCCTACGAGCACTTCGACATCTTCCCCGAGGAGGGCTACGAGTCCCAGACCGTGAGCTGCATCGAGAACACGCAGGACCTCGACGTCGCCGCCGTCATCGACGAGGTCTCCGCGGAGTACGACATGGCGTTCTCGAACGGCTACGGGTCGACGCTCGGCGGGGAGACGTTCCGCATCGGCCACATGGGCGAGCACACCGTCGAGAGCATCGAAGCGCTGACCGACGCCATCGAGGACGTCGCCGGCCTCTAGGCTGCTGTCGTCGCTTTCAGTCGATTTTCTGGTTGGGTAGAAAGACTCGCTCCTGTGCGAGGAGCGGTCAGTCCGCGTCGACAGGCTCGAATTCGTCGTTTCCGCAGCCACACGTGCCGTCAGTCCCGATGGGCCGGTAGCCGTCGCCGGCTCGCTGTGCGGGGTACGTGCTGCTACAGTTCGTACAACCAACGATAACGTCAGGTGAACCACCTGTGTCACTGCCGTCGTCTGCCATCGTCGCTACCCGGTACGCAGACGACTCGCGTCGAAGAGGGATGGCCGAGTATATACAACCCATTCAAGTACTATCGCCGCTCCGCTGTTCGTGCTGTGACCCTCGGTCACACTACTGGGGGGGTCCGCTCGCCCTCCGTCGAATCTGGCGCGTCGAAGACGTCGCCGACGAGGTTGCCGTGGCCGCGGCGCAGCCGCTTCGAGAGCGCCTGCTGGCTGATGTCGAGTTCATCTGCGACTTCGTCCATCGTTGCCTCCGGCGGGACTTCGTAGAATCCCGCGTCGAGGGCGGCGACCAGTGCCTCGCGCTGCTTCTCGGTGACGCCGAATCGGTCGGGCGCGCCCGCCTCCTCCGAGCGGTAGACGCGCCGCACCTCGTACTCGACGCCGTGGCGCTCGCAGTACGTCGAGAACGACGGCAGTTGGTCGGGGGTTTCGAACCGGATGCGGAGCTCCCACCCGCCCCGCTGGCCGGTCGCGGAGACGAGCGTCCCGCCGGTCTCCACGACGGCGGTCGCCACCGACTCGACGCCGCCCGGCCACTCCGCGCGGTAGAGGGCCTCGGACTCGTGGGTGTCGAGGCGCGTCGCCTCGTCGATGGTCGGGTCCTCGTTGACCGCCGACTCGAAGGCGTCGAGGTCGCCGTGGACCCAGAAGTACGGCGTGAGCTTCCCGTCCGGGTGCGCGACGACGCGCTCGATTTCGACCACGGTCTCGGGGGCAGCCGCGAGCGTCTCGGCCATCGCGACGGAGTTGGCCGGCACCGCGACTTCCGCGACAACGCTCATACGTGCCCCTCGAACAGCCGGCGTGGTAAGTGTATAGGCCGCTCCACGGGGGTTCGAGGGCGAACGTTTATTCGCGCTAGGCCGTAGGTTCCAATCGATGCCGGGCGACGAGTCGTGGCACAACGCGGTCGCCGGCGAAGCCGTCGAGCCACCGGCGTCGTTCGTCGAGCAGGCGAACGTCACCGACCCCGACCTCCGCGAGCAGTTCGCGCGCGAGTGGCCGGAGTGTTGGGAGCGGGCCGCCGACCTGCTCGACTGGAGTGACGACTACGACGCCGTGCTCGGCGGTGACGGCCCGCCGTTCCGGTGGTTCGACGGCGGGAAACTGAACGCGAGCTACAACTGCATCGACCGCCACCTCGACGACCGGAAGAACCAGGTCGCGTTGACGTGGGAGGGTCGCCTCGGCGAGTCCCGGTCGTACTCGTATCTCGACCTCTACCGGGAGGTCAACGAGTTCGCAGCCGCACTCCGCGAATTGGGCGTCGAGGAGGAGGACGTGGTGACGCTGTACATGCCGGTCGTCCCCGAACTCCCGATTGCGATGCTGGCGTGCGCGCGCATCGGCGCGCCGCACTCGGTCGTCTTCGCTGGCTTCTCCGCGGACGCCCTCGCGATGCGGATGGACGACGCCGACTCGGAGTACCTGGTCACCTGCGACGGCTACTACCGTCGCGGCGCGCCCGTCCACCAGAAGAACAAGGCCGACAACGCCGCTATCGCGCTCGACGACGGCATCGAAGCGACCGTCGTCGTCGACCGACTGGGGGACGACACGCCGCTGGCCGACGACGAGTACGACTACGACAGCCTCGTCACCGAGCACCGCGGCGAAACCGTCGACCCCGTGCCCCGCGACGCCACCGACCAGTTGTTCCTCATCTACACGTCCGGGACGACCGGCGAACCCACGGGCGTCCGCCACACGACGGGCGGCTACCTCGCGCACGCGGCGTGGACGAGCCACTCAGTCTTGGATATCCGCCCCGAGGACACGCACTGGTGTTCGGCGGACATCGGCTGGATTACCGGGCACTCCTACACCGTCTACGGCCCGCTCGCGCTCGGGTCGACGACGATGCTCTACGAGGGGACGCCCGACCACCCGGAGAAGGACCGCGTGTGGGAGCTCATCGAGCGCAACGCGGTCGATGTCTTCTACACCGCGCCGACGGCGATTCGCGCGTTCATGAAGTGGGGCGAACAACACCCGGAGAGCCACGACCTCTCCAGCCTGCGACTGCTGGGGACGGTCGGTGAACCCATCAATCCGCGCGCGTGGAAGTGGTACCACGAGCACATCGGGGACGGCGAGTGTCCGGTGGTGGACACGTGGTGGCAGACCGAGACCGGTGGCATGATGATCACCACGCTCCCGGGCATCGACGACATGAAGCCGGGGTCAGCGGGGCTCCCGCTCCCGGGCATCGACGCTGCGGTCGTCGACGGTGACGGCGAGCCAGTCGAACCGGGGGAGACGGGGTATCTCGTGGTCACGAGTCCGTGGCCGGGGATGCCGCTGTCGATGGTCGAGAACGACGGCTGGTTCACCGACCACGCTCCGGTCTTCCCGGACCTCTCGGGGTACGACTGGGCGTACTTCACGGAGGACGGCGCGACCGTCGACGAGGACGGGTACATCACGCTGCTCGGTCGCGTGGACGACGTCATCAACGTCTCCGGCCACCGGTTCGGGACGATGGAAATCGAGTCCGCTATTGCCGACGTGGAGGGCGTCGCGGAGGCCGCCGTCGTCAGCGGCCCCCACGACCTCAAAGGACAGGCCGTCTACGCGTACGTCAGCGCCGCCGAGGGCGCCAACGAGGCCGCGCTCCGCGACCGCATCACCGACGCTGTCGACGCCGCCATCGGCCCCATCGCGGTCCCGGACGTGGTGGTGTTCACGCCCGAACTCCCGAAGACGCGCTCCGGGAAGGTGATGCGGCGACTCCTCGAAGACATCGCCAACGACGACGACCTCGGGGACACCAGCGCGCTCCGCAATCCCGAGGTCGTCGGCGAACTCGAATCGGCGCTCGGCGACCGCGACTAAGTCGAGTTTCGGAGTACGAGAGGAACGCGAAACGGTATTTTCGGCGTCTTCTTCGATAGTTACCTATCGTGACTTGGGACGCTACTTCTCGAAAGATTCTTGGTTCGCGTTCGAGATGATACACGAAATATGAGTGCGGATGTCGCGGCGCTCTCGGCGGCGTCCTACGAGCGGCTCCGGCGAGCCACGGAGACCCACCGCGAGGAACTCGTCGTTCGCCTCGCCGGCGAAGCCGGGCTGCGACCCGCTGAAATCGCCCGCATCAGGCCCGACGACGTCGTTTCGCACGACTACGCTGGCGTTACGCATCACTTCCTCCGCGTGCGCGACGAGGGCGACGCGGTCGCACGGGACGCCTACCTGCCCGCGGACGTCGAACACGACTTCCGGCAGTACGCACGCACTGTCGACGACGACGAACGCGTGGTCGCGGTGTCGCCGCGGCGCGTCCAGATGCTCGTTGCGGACGTCGGCGACCGCGCGGCCGACCGCACCGGCGACGACGCGCTCCGAGATGTCTCTACGCGAACGCTCCGCCAGTTTTTCGCCCGACAGCTCCTCGACGAGGGCGTCGACCCGCGTGCGGTCGCGGCGGCCGGCGGCTGGGAGCGCCTCGCCAGCCTCGACCCGTTCGTCGACGACGCCGACCGCGGCGACGTCGCCGCGGCGTTCGCCGACACCGAACTCGCGCCCGCAGACCACTCCGGAGACACCGCTGCGGCGCCCGAAACGCGCTTCGACGCCGCGTTCGACCGCGTGCGCGCCGTCGGGGACACGCACTTCGAGGCGTCCACGCGGGACGGCGTCGAAGCACGGACGTGCGACGTGCTCGTCGAGGGTGACGCCTACGCGTTCGCGTGGCTCGCACGGTACAGCGGCGGGACACTCCGGGACGAGACGCGAGCGGGAGCCGCGGACGCGACGGTCGACGTTTCCGCCGATGCCGGAGCCGTCGGGGAGGCGCTCGCGTCCGGAACGGCGCAGGTCACGAACGACGTTCACGGCGACGCCGCGTTCTCGGTGTGGCGCGCAGCCGCCGACGAAGCGGGCTTCGATGCGGTGGCCGTGGTGCCCGTCGACGACCGCGAAACGACGTACGGCGCGCTCGTCGTCGGTGTCGACGGCCGGATTTCCGAGCGCGAGCGCGCGCTGCTGGCGGACCTCGGGCAGCGGGTCGGCCGCACGGTCACGGTCGTCCAGCAGCGCCAACTCCTGCTGGCGGACACGGTGCTGGAACTGGCGTTCGAGACGACCGGCGAGGCGTCGTTCTTCGCCGCTGCGGCCACCGAACACGGCTGTACGTTCGAACTGGACGGCGTCGTCCCCGGTGAGGCCGGGACGCTGCTGTACTTCGTGCGGCTGTCGGGGGCGTCCCCGGACGCGGTGTTGTCGTGGGCGACCGAGCTGCCGGCAGTCGCGGACGGGCGCCTCGTCCGGGACTACGGGGACGAGTCCCTGCTCGAACTCGCCGTCTCGGGTGCTGATGTCGCGAAGACGCTGACCGACCGCGGTGCGTCGGTCCGCGAGGTGACGGCGACGCCCGGCGAGCAGCGCGTCGTCGTCGACGTCACCACGGACACCGACGTTCGGTCGTTAGTCACGGCCGTCACCGACGCGTTCCCGGACGCGGAACTCGTCTCGAAGCGCGAGCGCGACCGGCCCGACGAGACGTCGTCGGCGTTCCGCGCGTCGCTGCACGAGTCGTTGACGGACAAACAGGCGTCGGTGCTGCGCGCGGCCTACCACGCGGGCTACTTCGAGTGGCCCCGCGGCAGCACCGCCGAGGAGCTCGCGGACGCCATCGGTATCACGTCGCCGACGCTGCACAACCACCTGCGGCGCGCCCAGCAGAAGCTCCTCACGGCGTTCTTCGCGGAGGACGACGTCGGCCACGGCGGCGTCGAGTGGCCCGACGACTGACAACGGTTCTCGCGTCGCTAACTGTTTAGTGACGACTGCGGCAGTCGGTCGACAACGAATACTTTGTGGTAGCTGGATTTCCGTCCGTAAACACTGATTTCGACGTTTTAGCGCTCTATTGTCGGTTTCTTCGGTTCGTTCCTCGCTGGCGGGGTGTTGGCATAATTAGGGCCGGTACTTAACACGGATGTCGTGAACGATTGTGATGGATATGCCAGACCAAGACGCTGACTCGGAACTCGAAGTCCGCCTCCCGGAGGGAGAGGTCTTCGAGCCCCCGGAGTCGTTCGTCGAGCAGGCGAACGTCTCGGACCCCGACATCTACGACGAGTTCGAACAGAACTGGCCGGAGTGTTGGGAGCGGGCCGCCGACCACCTCTCGTGGGACGAGTCCTACGACACCGTACTCGACGACTCGAACCCGCCGTTCTACGAGTGGTTCACGGGCGGCGAGTTGAACGCGAGCTACAACTGCATCGACCGCCACGTAGAGGACGGCCGCGGCGACGAGGCAGCTCTCGAGTGGGTCGGCGAACCGACCGACGAGACGCGCACGTACACGTACGCCGAACTCCAGCGTGAAGTCGAGGAGTTCGCGGCCGCACTCCGGGACCGCGGCGTCGAGGAGGACGACATCGTCACCCTCTACATGCCGATGATTCCGGAGCTACCGATTGCGATGCTGGCGTGCGCGCGCATCGGCGCGCCGCACTCGGTCGTCTTCGCTGGCTTCTCCGCGGACGCCCTCGCCACGCGGATGAACTCCGCGGACTCGGAGCACCTGGTCACCTGCGACGGCTACTACCGCCGGGGTGACCCCCTCGACCACCTCGAGAAGACCAACGAGGGACTGGAAGGCGTCGACCACGAGGTCAGCGACGTGGTCGTCGTCGACCGCCTGGGGGACGACGGTTTCGGCCACGACCTCGCGGCCAACCAGACCGACTACGACGACATCGTCGCGGAGTTCGAGGGCGCCGAAGTCGACCCCGTCCCGCGGGACGCCGAGGACATGCTGTTCCTGATGTACACCTCGGGGACCACCGGTCAGCCGAAGGGCGTCAAACACACGACGGGCGGCTACCTGTCGTACGCGGCGTGGACGAGCCACGCGGTACTCGACGTCAAGCCCGAGGACACCTACTGGTGTTCGGCGGACATCGGCTGGATTACTGGCCACTCCTACATCGTCTACGGCCCGCTGTCGCTGGGCACCACGTCGGTGATGTACGAGGGCACCCCGGACTACCCGGACAAGGACCGCCTCTGGGAGATCGTCGACGACCACGACGTCAACCAACTGTACACCGCGCCGACGGCGATTCGCGCGTTCATGAAGTGGGGCAAAGAGTACCCCGACCAGCACGACCTCTCGAGTCTGCGGCTGCTGGGGACGGTCGGGGAGCCAATCAATCCGCGCGCGTGGAAGTGGTACTACACGCACATCGGCGACGAGGACTGTCCGGTGGTGGACACGTGGTGGCAGACCGAGACAGGTGGCATGATGATCACCACGCTGCCCGCCATCAACGACATGAAGCCGGGGTCGGCGGGTCCGCCGCTCCCCGGCATCGACGCGAACATCGTCGACACCACGGGTGAGGAAGTGGGCGCCGGCGAAGCCGGCTATCTCACGGTCAACAACCCGTGGCCGGGGATGCTGCGGACGCTGTACGACAACGACGAGCGGTTCATCAACGAGTACTGGACCGAGTACTCGGATACCGACAGCAGCGACTCCGAGGACTGGGTCTACTTCCCGGAAGACGGCGCGAAAATCGACGAGGACGGCTACATCACCGTGCTCGGGCGCGTGGACGACGTCATCAACGTCTCCGGCCACCGCCTCGGCACGATGGAAATCGAGTCCGCCATCGTCGGCGTCGAGGGCGTCGCGGAAGCCGCCGTCGTCGGCGGCGACCACGACCTGAAAGGCGAAGCCGTCTACGCGTACGTCATCACCGAGGACGGCTACGAGGGAGACGAGGACCTTCGCGAGCGCATCATTGCCGGTGTCGAGGACGCCATCGGCCCCATCGCGCGACCGGAGGAAGTCGTCTTCACGACCGAACTCCCGAAGACGCGCTCGGGGAAGATTATGCGGCGTCTCCTCGAAGACATCGCTAACGGCGAGGACCTCGGCAACACCTCCACGCTGCGAAATCCGGAGGTCGTCGAGGACATCCAGTCGAAGGTCTCGGACGACTAACGACACACCCCGATTTTCACAATCACACCACGGAACGAAATCACAGACCACTCAACTATGACAGACAACGACAACCACGACTCGACCGACGAACCGTCCGCCGAACCGGACGGCGGCGCCGTCGCCGGCGCCTCCCATGCCGGGGACAGCACCGACTATCTCACGTCGGAGGTGAACCTGCTGCGGCCGAGCACGCCGTTCATGCGGGACCACCTCCGCATCATCTGGACTGGCTTCGCCATCTGGGCAGTCGTCGTCTTCGGTCCGGTAACCCTGACTGCAATCGCGCCGGACGTGATGACGTCGACGATGCCCGTCATCGGCTTCCCGCTGCACTACTTCCTCGTCTCCATCGGCGCGCCCGGCGGCGCGCTGATTCTGGCGTTCTGGTACGCGCGAAAGCGCGACGCCCTCGACGAGAAGTACGGCATCGAGCACGCGACTGACGGAGGTGTCTCCGAATGAGCGCGCTCCTCCCGTACGCGGGCAGCGCAGTCGCCCAATCCGGCCTCCTCCCGGAGGGACTGAACGTCTCGTTCAAGCTACTGCCCGCCATCCTCGTGACGGCGATGCTCGCGCTGTTCCTCGTCATCGGCTTCGTGTTCAAAGTCGCCGACACCGAGGGTATGTGGGTCGCCGGACGGTCCATCGGGAACGTCGAGAACGGCATGGCGATCGGCGCGAACTGGATGTCCGCGGCGTCGTACCTCGGCATGGCCGCACTCATCGCCACCTCCGGATTCTACGGGCTGGCGTTCATCGTCGGCTGGTCGACCGGCTACTTCGTGCTGCTAATCTTCATGGCCGCCCAGATGCGGCGGTTCGGGAAGTACACGGCACCGGACTTCGTCGGCGACCGATTCAACTCCGAGACCGCCCGCGCCATCGCCGCGCTCACGACGTTCCTCATCGCGTTCGTGTACGCCATCGGGCAAGCCCGCGGCATGGGGCTGGTCGGCCTCTACATCTTCGGTGACCTCGGCATCCTCGGGCTCACCGGCTACCAGTCGATGGTCGTACTGATGATGGCCATCACAGTCGGGTATCTCACGCTGTCCGGGATGCTCGGCGCCACGAAGAACATGGCCGTCCAGTACGTCATCCTCATCGTCGCGTTCCTCGCGGGCCTGTACGTCGTCGGGTTCGTGAACGGCTACTCGACGATTGTCCCGCAGATCGAGTACGGGGCGTTGTTCTCGGCGCTCGGCAGTGAGTTCAGCGAACCGTTCGTCGGCGGCGGCTACTACCTGTGGATTGCCACCGCGTTCTCGCTGGTGGTCGGTACGTGTGGGCTCCCCCACGTGCTCGTTCGGTTCTACACGGTCGAGAGCGAACGCACCGCGCGCTGGTCGACGGTCTGGGGGCTCGGCTTCATCCTCCTGCTGTACCTCGGTTCGCCCGCGTTCGCGGCGTTCGGTACCGACCTCTACGCGAACAACATCGGTCCCGTCTACGGCGACCCCGGCATGACCGCGGCCGCCGGTGACGTCATCGTCGTGCTCGCCGCGCAGCTCTCGAACCTCCCAACGTGGTTCGTCGGCCTCGTCGCGGCGGGCGGCATCGCGGCCGCCATCGCGACCACCGCGGGCCTGTTCAT
Source organism: Halobacterium sp. CBA1132 (assembly GCF_001485535.1). Lineage (NCBI taxonomy): Archaea > Methanobacteriati > Methanobacteriota > Halobacteria > Halobacteriales > Halobacteriaceae > Halobacterium > Halobacterium sp. CBA1132. The sequence goes on along the minus strand of NZ_BCMZ01000001.1, from coordinate 1,362,879 downwards.
CACCGGCTCGTCGGCCATCTCGCACGACATCTACAAGAACCTCATCAACCCCGACGCGACCCAGCGCCAGCAGGTGTTCGTCGGCCGCATGAGCATCATCGCACTGGGCGTCATCACGACGCTCGCCGCGCTCGACCCGGCTGCGCCCATCGCGGCGCTCGTGTCGTACGCGTTCTCGCTGGCTGGCGCCGTGCTGTTCCCGATGTTCTTCCTCGGTCTCTGGTGGGAGAACACGAACCGTCAGGGCGCACTCGCCGGCATGACCACCGGACTCGTCATCTGGACGATTCCGATGATCAACGAAGTCGTGCCGAACTACGGGCTGCTCAGCGGTGCCGCGGGCTCGGACGGCATCATCTCCGCGACGCTCGCGCAGTGGCTGCCCGCCATCGGCTCCGCGCTCGTCGCTGTCCCGGTGGTGTTCGCGGTGACCATCGCCGTCTCGATGGCGACCGCCGAACCCGACCTGGAGACGAAGAAGCTCGTCCGGCAGTGCCACAGTCCGGAACCGATGAGCCAACAGGAGAGCGCAGAAGACGTCGTGAGCTCTGACGACTGATGTACGACAATATCCTCGTTCCGACCGACGGCAGTGAAACGTCACGCGCGGCGGTCGACCAAGCGGTCGACCTCGCGGAGAAGTACGACGCGACCGTACACGCGTTGTTCGTCTTCGACGTCGACGCGACGACGCTCGCGCTCGGCACCGAGCAGGTCGAACGCATCCGGCGCGGGAAACTCAGCGAGATGCCGGAAGTGAAAGCCGAAGCCGACGAGGCAACCGGCTACGTCGCGGACGTCGCCGCCGAACACGGCGTCCCCGTCGAGGAGCACGTCACGGCCGGCGAACCCGCACGCGCCATCCGAGAGTTCGTCGAGAACAACGACATCGACCTCGTCGTGATGGGGAGCCACGGCCGCTCCGGGCTCTCCCGCGTCGTGCTCGGTAGCGTCGCCGAGAAGGTCCTCCGGCGCACCCGGCTGCCGGTGTTAGTCGTCGACGCCCGCGGGGAAGAAGAGTCGTGAGCCTGCTCGACGCTGTCCGCGACCACGTCGTCGAACACCACGACGGCATGCTGTTCGACCTCGCGTTCGCGTTCGCGTGGGTCATCGTCGTCACGCTGCTGTTCGAGACGTTCGGAGCGCCGCAGTTGGTGTACTACGGCGCGCTCGCGAGCGGCGTCGTCGCCTACTACGGGTTCGTCTTCTCGCTGCAGCACGCGAAAGAACAGTAACGGAACCACTCCGTTTTCTAGCCGAGCAGGTAGCGCATCCACGGATAGCGCTCGACGAGTGTCTCGCCGCCGACGTCGTAGTTCTCGATGTACGAGTCCAGACCGAGGACGCGCCCGGCGCCGAACGCCGCCACGGACAGGAACACGAGCATGTACGCGAAGTCGCCGTTGATGTAGCCGTGGGTGACGTCCCAGTTGCCGAGGTAGAACAGCAGCATCATGAACGCGCCCCAGAACGCCGCGAGGCGCGTGAGACAGCCCACGATGAGGCCGAGGCCGATGAGCACTTCGCCCCACGGCACGGCGAGGTTCAGGAAGTCCACGAACCACGGCGTCTCGCCCATCGCGACGAAGAGGTCCGCGACCGGACTCCCGTTCGCGGGCGGCGCGTTCTGGAGATAGCCGGCGGCGTTGAAACTCCCCTCCAGTACCTTGTCGGCGCCGCTCCAGAGGAACGCGACGCCCATCATCAGTCGGAGCGCGAGGATGAACCAGACGCTCAGCGAGTGCAGTTTTCCGACGGCGGTGAAGCCGGCGACGGTGCTTTCGAGGCGGTGTTCTTGAGTTGACATACCTACTGGGAACAACACCACCTACCCACATTAGAATGGTGGCTGGTTCTCGGGAGCTTAGAAGTTCTCCGTCGGAATCTGTGATTCACTCTGTGATGGCCCGCGCTGGCGCCGTCCGTGCCCGTCGGTCGGGAAATCCGGAGACCCGTCGCCGACTCTGACTCCATAGGCAAGAGGCAAATATACCAGAAAAATATATTATCTATAATTTTGGTATCTTTGGCTGTTTGTAGTTCGGGGAAATTGCGCGGTCTGGTCTCCGTCGAGCGCCCCACAAAAGTCTGTTTGTGGCCTAAGACGCCAAAATTTGCTCTTCGAAGCTCTGTCTTCGGGTTCTATTCAAGCCCTACAATGGAATAGCCGGAAACTGCACCTAAGGTAACTATTCTTTTGTATAGGACGCGTATAACTGGATGAAGGAGACAAATGGCGGAGGGACAATACGAAAACTCCGCTCGAACGAGTCGCTGCTCGATATCGCTACAAAATATAATAGAATAGGTAGAAAATACTGGATACCATCTATATTACTCGTAGGCTGGGATGCCGGTGAGGTCTTCGCCGAGAATCAGCGTGTGGATGTCGTGGGTGCCCTCGTACGTGTAGACGGTCTCCATGTTCGTCATGTGGCGCATCGGCGAGTAGTCGGTGGTGATGCCGTTGCCGCCGAGCATCTCGCGGGCGACGCGGGACTGGTCGCGGGCCATGCGGACGTTGTTGCGCTTCGCCATCGAGACGTGCTGGGGCCGCATCTCGCCCGCTTCCTTGAGGTCCGCGAGGCGGTGCGCGAGCAGTTGCGCGAGCGTAATCTGGGTCGCCATCTCCGCGAGTTTCTGCTGTTGCATCTGGAAGCCGCCGATGGGCTTCCCGAACTGCTCGCGGTCTGTGGCGTACTCGCGGGCGGTCTCGAAGCAGTCCCGGGCCGCGCCCACCGCTCCCCACGCGATGCCGAAGCGGGCCTGCGTGAGACACGACAGCGGCCCCTTCATCCCCGAGACGCCCGGCAGTCGATTCTCCTTCGGAACTCGGGCGTTCTGCAGGCTGATCTCGCCCGTGATGGACGCGCGGAGGCTGAGTTTGTCGTCGATTTTGTTCGTCGTGACGCCGTCGCGGTCGGTCTCCACGAGGAACCCCCGGACGGGGTTGTCGTCCTCGCTGTGGTCTTTCGCCCAGACGACCGCGACGTCCGCGATGGGGGAGTTCGTAATCCACGTCTTCGAGCCGTTCAGCACGTACTCGTCACCGTCCCGCTCTGCGCGCGTCTCCATCGCCGAGGGGTTCGACCCGTGCTCGGGCTCCGTGAGGCCGAAGCAGCCGACGGCCTCGCCGGTGCCGAGTTTCGGCAGCCACTCGTCTTTCTGCTCGTCGCTGCCGAACGCGTGAATCGGGTACATCACGAGCGCTCCCTGCACGCTCGCCATCGAGCGCAGACCGGAGTCACACGCCTCCAGTTCCTGCATCAACAGCCCGTAGGACTTCTCGCTGACGTTCGGCAGCCCGTACCCCTCCAAGTTGGGCGCGTAGAACCCCATCTCTCCCATCTTCGGGATGAGTTCCTCGGGGAAGGTGCCGTCTATCCAGTGCTGGCCGACGCCCTCGACTTCGCCGTCGACGAACTCGCGGGCGGACTCAAGCAGCAGTCGCTCTTCCTCGTCGAGGTCTGCTTCCAGACCGAAGTAGTCGAGCATACGCCGAGCTATCGACTCCACAGACAAATAACCACCCGCTCGCGGGCCCGCGGGCGAACGTAGCGCCCTCTCGCGCTCGCGGGTCGCTTGCCTGTACGGAAACGTTTTCTGACGCCGCTCCAGTTCATCGTAGTATGGACCTCGAAATCGACGGCAACGCGGCGCTCGTGACAGCCTCTTCGAGTGGACTCGGCAAGGCCTCCGCGAAGGCGCTCGTCCGCGAGGGTGCGGATGTGGTGTTGAACGGTCGCGACGAGGACCGACTCGCCCGAGCGCGCGAGGACGTCGAGGAAGTGGCGAATGGGGATGTCGTGGCAAAGCAGGGCGATCTCACGGACGCCGACGACGTGACGGCGCTCGTGGAGGCGACCGTCGAGGAGTTCGGCACCATCGACCACCTCGTGACCAGCGCGGGCGGCCCGCCGTCGGGCGAGTTCCTCGACATGGACGACGAGGACTGGCAGGAGACGTACGAACTGCTCGTGATGAGCGCCGTGCGACTGGCGCGCGAGGCCGCGCCGCACTTGCAGGACGGCGACGGCGGCACCATCGTCACTATCACGTCCAGCACCGTCAAGGAAGCCAAAGAGCAGTTGGTGCTGTCGAACTCCGTCCGGATGGCCGTTATCGGTCTGGAGAAGACGCTCTCGAAGGAGTTCGCGCCGGACGTCCGCGCGAACGCCGTCCTCCCGGGTTCGCACGAGACGTCGCGCATCCGCGACCTCATCGACCAAGCCATCGAACGCGGGGACTACGACAGCTACGAGGCGGGACTCGCGGACTGGGCGGACAACCCGCTCGAACGCGTCGGCGACCCGATGGAACTGGGGAACACGGTCGCGTTCCTGAGTTCGCCCAAATCCGGGTACATCAACGGCGCCGCGGTGCCAATCGACGGCGGCTCGACTGCGTCGAACCTGTAGCGTCGGGTGGCGTTCGGCCTCGCCGCGACGTGGCGAGGTCGGCTCGCAGGCGTAAGTATAACTGTCCGTGATTGCATACCGGACGTATGGGCGACGCAGAGCACGACACTGGGAGCCGCCGGAGCAAGGTCGCGCGGCTCGTCGATGAGTACGGTCTCGACGGCGTTGGCGCGGAGTTGGAGGCGCGCTGGACGGCGACGGGCGACGACCACTGGAGTCTCCGGGACCTCGCGACGCACTTCAACCGGGAACTCGTCCGGGAGCGCCTCTACGAGGCCGGCATCCACCCTTCCGAGTCCGAGGTGGGGGACGTCGTTCGTTCGTTGACCGGCGGCGGGACGGGTGCTGCCGAGCAGACTCAGCTCCGCCGCCGCCTCGAACGCGAGGGCGTCGACGTTGACGCCCTCGGGGACGACGTGGTGACCTATCAAGCGGTGCGCAGCTATCTCAAGGACTACCGCGGCGCGGAGTACGAGCGCGACACCGGCGACCGCCTCGAAACCGTCGCTGACGCCGTGCAGAAGCTCCGCGGACGGCTGGTCTCAGTGACCGAGACGAAACTTGACCAACTCCGCAGCACGTCCCGCCTCACGCTGGGGGAGTTCCGTGTGATGGTCGACGTGCGCATCCTCTGCACGGAGTGTGACAGCCAGTACAGCGTCTCCGAGTTGCTGACCGCGGGCGGTTGTGACTGCGACGAGCAGCGAGCATAACACGAGTAACGATGTTATTCTGAGAGGGTGCCGGCGACGAGCCCGCGACTCGTGTTTTAGCGTCGCTGTCCGCACGGGTGGCGTGGCCCCTCCGTGGTCACGGGGAGCGTTCTCATCAACTGTGGGATACGCCGGCATTCCCACACGTTCACGGTACTGTCGCGACCGCGGGATTACACTGGTTGCTCTCTACGGAGGTACAGTGGTGACTGTACGAGTATTGAGGTCGAAGAAGTTACACTTATTGGTGTTCTCCCACAGCGAACGCTAGATGTGGCTGGTCTCTGCTTCATTCTGGATAAAAATCTATGAAATAATGCTGCCCGGTCGTGGAGTTCGTGGTTCAACGGGGCGCACAGACTGTGTCAGAGAACACGATATTTACTACGGACGCGATGAATCTATCTCTACCAGTGACAGCTGATTCTCGATACCACTAGAGAAACGGATGTAGAACTTGCTACACTGGCTGTAATAACTCTAGAGGCTTCGAGAAAAACTCCAGGAAATACTGTTCTGTGTCACCGAACGGACTTCGGGTACTGATAAACGGAGGTAAAGCTCGTAGGGTGGAAAATGCGCGTGAGGACGGCTGACACACGACTGAACACCATATTTGCCGCGTACTCGTCGCTCTGCTCGGAATCACAGTGTATCGGCGCGGTTTCCGGTCCGACACCCTATTTCGTTCCCCGTGACCGAATCACACGGTAGGGCGCGATCTCGTCCGCGTTCCCGGCGGTCTGAATGCTCTCGTTTCCGTGAGCCAAGTACTCTGGGGCTCCGATAGGAGTCGTCAGCGTCGGGAGAGCGAAGAAACGGCGCGTAAAGAGAAAACCGACTGTGCCTCGGTTCGGTCCGCGTGGGACCGACTAGTACTGCCCGATGGTCACCGGCGGGCCGCCGTGTGGCCCGTACGGCGCGTCGTCGAGCCACTCGCCCGCGGGCTCGTAGTACGGCGACGCCTTCGCGGCCAGCCACTTCTTCGCTCGCGTGACGTAGCTGTCGCCCTGCAGGTACTCCAGCGCTTGGCCGGCGGCGTTCTTGTTGTACTCGGCGGCCTTCAGGCGCGTGATGCCGTACTGGGTGATTTCGGCGGCGCGTGCAGACTCGACGTCCGCGTTCTGTGCGACCGTGATGGCGCTGGCGGCGGCTTCCGCGTCGGCCACGCCGGAGTTCATCCCGCGCGCGCCGAACGGCGCGAACAGGTGGCCGGCCTCGCCCGCGAGCAGCACGCGGTCGTTGTCGTCGACCATCCGGTCGGCGATGACCTGCTTGAACTTGTACTGGGAGACCCACTCGACGCGGTCGCGGTAGCGCTCGCCGAGCGTCCTCGCGACGAGTTCGCTGATCTCGTCGTCCTCGGTCATCTTCTGGGGGTCGTCGTCTTCCTTGCACTGGATGTCGACCCGCCAGCCGCCCTTGAACGGCACGAGCAGGACGTTACGGCCGTCCACGCGCGGGTGGTCGTAGTGGAACACCCGCTCCTGCATCAGGGGGTTGTCCTCGTCCTCCTCGATGTCCGCGATGATGAAGGAGTTCGCGGACTCGGTGCCGTCGAACTTCCCGCCGATTTCCTTGCGGACCGTCGAGCCGGCGCCGTCCGCGCCGACGACGTACTCGGCGGTGTACTCCTCGCCGCTCTCGGTTTCGACGCGCACGACGTCCTCGCTGGAGTCGACGGTCTCGACGCCGTCGCCCCAGTGGACGTCGATGCCGGCGTCCTCGACGGCGTCGAGCATGTACTCCTCCGTCCAGACCTGCGGGAGACTGGAGAAGTGCGGGAGGTCGCCGTCGCCGCCGGGGTCGGGGTAGGTGCGTTCGAACACTTCCTTCCCGCGGAACAGCGTCCGGCGGGTCGACCAAATCATGCCGTTGTCGACGAGCCGGTGGCCGAGGCCGGGGGAGGCGTTCTCCAGCGTGCGTAGCGTGTCCTTGTGGACGTAGATTGCTCGGCTGCCGGGCCGTTCTCGGTCCTCGGGGTCGGCTTCGAGGATGATGCTGTCGACGCCTCGCGCGTTCAGCGCGAGCGCGGCGGTCATGCCGGTCGGGCCGGCGCCCGCGATAACGACGGGTGCGTCTACCTCGTCTGAGCCACTCATGTATTACAACCCACGTGGAACAGGGGTATAGATGTTTCCCCGCTCGATAGCACGCTACAATAGTGACCAGTACACGATACTGTCGGAAAGGACGAACATGTTCGTACCCGGTTTCTTCGTACCCCTACACTAACGTGTTCGTATGGAAGCACCAGATGCGAGCGACCGGCCCCTTCGTGGCGTCGCCATGGACGAGAACGAACGCGACGAGTTCCTCCGTGAGCGCGGCATCGGCGTGCTGTCGCTGGCCAGCGAGAACGTCGCGTACGGGATGCCCATCTCGTTCGGGTGGGACGGCGAACACCTCTACTTCATCCTCCTCCAGTTCGGGGAGGACAGCGAGAAACTCGACTACGCCGCCACCACCGAGCGAGCGACGTTCTCCACGTACAACTTCGAGGACGAACACCACTGGCGCAGCGTCGTCGCACGCGGCCCCATCGAGGAAGTCTCGGCCGACGACACCGACGACGTCACCGAGACGATGTTCGAGAACGCCCAGTTCGCCAGCCTGTTCCCGCACGGCGAACCCATCACCGACCAACCCCGCTACCGCCTCGTTCCCGACGAACTGACGGGGCAGAAGGGGCAAGGCCACGACGCCTGACCGGCCCACGCACCGCTTTTTGTCGCGGCGACGGGCGACAATCACGAATGCTTAACAGTGTTTACCCGAAAGGAGGCGTCATGACAAACGACACACCGGCGTACGACTTCAAGGACCGCGACGTGGTCATCCTCCGGGAGCTAGCCAAAGACCCCGGCGTCTCCTCCCGCGACCTCGCGGACATCCTCGAAGCCGACTACGACATCGACGTCTCCTACGTCACCGTCAACGAGTCCATCCGCAACATGCGCGACGCCGGCGTGTTCCGGGAGGCCATCGTCCCGAACGAGGAGTACTTCGTCTTCGAGCTGTTCGAGTTCAAGTTCAACCCCGAGTACTTCGCCGACGAGTGGCGCGAGACGATGGAGCACATCCGGGACTCCGAGCACACGCTGATGTACTTCCTCTCGGACGGCGAGTACCAGTGGAAGTCCATCATGCTGTTCCCGACCCGCGAGCAGGGCGAGCGCTGGCTCCACGAGTTCTACAAGAACCACGGCAAGACCGTGCTGAACGTCCGCACGTCCGTGATGACGAACGTCCTGGAGTTCGGCGCCAGCCCCGACCTCTTCGACAACATCGACGCGGAAAACGGGAATTCGCTGTAGGCGCTACTCCTCGACCGGCAGCGACCCGTACCGCTCCTCGAACTCCTCGGTGAGCGCGAGCTTGTCGAACTTCCCGGTGGACGTCTTCGGCACGTCGTCGACGAACTCGAAGCGGTCCGGCAGCCACCACTTCGGGAACTCCGCGAGGAGGTGGTCGCGCAAGTCGTCGACGGTCACGCCGTCCTCGACGACCACGTACGCCACGGGGCGTTCCTGCCACTTCTCGTGGTCCACGCCGATGACAGACGCTTCCGTGACGCCGTCGTGGCCGATGAGCGCGTTCTCCAGTTCGATGGAAGAAATCCACTCGCCGCCGCTCTTGATGACGTCGTCGAGGCGGTCCACGACGTCGATGTAGCCGTACTCGTCGATGGTCGCTACGTCTCCGCTCTTGAAGTAGCCGTCGTCGGTCCACGACGCCTCGCTGGCGTCCGGGCGCTCGTAGTACTCGCCCGCGAGCCACGGCGCCCGCGCCTGCACCTCACCCGGCGTCTCGCCGTCGTGGGGCACCGGCTCACCGTCCTCGTCGCGCAGCCGAATCTTCACGCCCGGCGCGGGGACGCCGGCCTTCATCCGGAGGCGGTCCTGCTCGTCCTCCGGGAGGTCCCTGACTTCCGTCGTCATCAGCGTGTTCGCGAGGTGCGGGGACGCCTCCGTCATCCCGTAGCCCTGTCCGATGGGCGCCTCGTACACTTCGTCGAACTTCCGAATGAGCGACTCCGGCGGGGAACTCCCGCCGATGAGGACGTCCTGGAGCGTCTCCAGAATCTCGGGCCCGAGTTCGTCGGACTCCTCGATGATGCGGTCGACCTCCATCCACACCGTCGGGACGGCCGCCGCAATCGTGACATCCTCGTCGTCTATCATCGGGAGGAGGTCGTCCGGGTCGGTGTGCTGGTTCGGCAGCACGATCTTCGCGCCCGTGAACGTCGTCGTGTACGGGAACCCCCAGCCGTTGACGTGGAACATCGGCACGACGGGCATCACCACGTCGGACTCGCTGACGCCGAACACGTCGGCGTGGCTGTGCATCATCGTGTGGAGGAACTGCCCGCGGTGGGTGTACTGAACGCCCTTCGGCAGCCCCGTCGTCCCCGAGGTGTAACAGAGCGCGCTCTCGGTCTCCTCGTCGATGTCCGGCCAGTCGTAGTCGGTGTCGTAGCCCGCGATGAACGACTCGTAGTCCGTGACGGGGTCGAGGCTCGTCTCCGGGATGTCGTCCTCGTCGCCGAGCACGACGTACTGCTCGATGGTGTCGAGTTCGTCGGCGATGGGTTCGATGGTGTCGACGAACTGTGGGTCGAGGAACAGCAGCCGGTCCTCGGCCTCGTTGATAATCTCCACGAGGTGGTGCTCGGGCAGCCGGTGGTTCACCATGTGGATGGAGCGCTCGCTGCACGACGGCCCGAAGTAGAGTTCGTAGTGCCGGAAGTGGTTGAGCGCCATCACGCCCGAGCGGTCGCCGGGCTCCATCCCGTAGTCGTCTAAGGCGTGCGCCAGTTGGCTGATGCGCTCGTAGGCGTCGCCGTACGTGTAGCGGTGCGTGCTTCCGTCCGGGAGCGCGGTTACGATCTCCTTGTGAGCGAAGAGATCGCGGGCGCGCTCCAGAAACGTCGTAATCGTCAGCTCGTAGTCCATTGTCATGCTGTCTCACCCTGTTGTTCGAACCGGTAAAATACCCGTTGCTGGTCCAGACTGTCCTCGATGTCCACGACGACCAGCGACACCGGGTCGCCGATGGAGAGGTCCTCGTACTCCGCGTCCTCGATGCGCGCCGAGAGCCGAACGTCGACGCCGTCCAGTTCCACGACGCCCGTGACGAACGGCGTGTCCATCCCGAGCGGACTCCCCCGCACGGTGGAGAACGAGAACAGCGTCCCCTCGTGGGGCAGCGAGACGTACTCGAGGTCGTCGCTCGTGCACTCGGGGCAGACGACTCGCGGCGGGAAGTGCAGTTCCCCGCAGCCGTTGCACTGCGTCGTCGAGAAGTCGCCCTCACTGAGGCGGTCGTAGAACTCGTGAATGCGCGTGTGCTCGGCGTCCTGCAGGTCGTAGAAGTCCAGCAGGCGCGGCAACTCGATGCGGTCCGGAATCGAGACGGTTCGCCGCGGCGGCTCGCCGTCGGAATCTGTGTCTGTCATTGTGGGTCCCTCGCGAGCGTCATCACGCTGTGCACGGAGCCGCTCCCGCTGAGGTTGTGGATGAGTCCGGTCTCCGGGCTGTCCGGCACCTGCCGGGCGGACTCCACTTCGCCGTTGAACTGCTTGTACACTTCCAGCGCCTGCGAGACGCCCGTGGCGCCCAGCGGGTGCCCGCAGCCGAGCAGGCCGCCGCGCGGATTGACGGCGATGTCGCCGTCGAGTTCGCTGCGGCCGTCCTCGATGAACTGGCCGCCCTCGCCCTTCTGTACCCAGCCGAGATCCTCGTACTCGATGATCTCGCTGATGGAGAAGCAGTCGTGGACCTCCGCGACGTCCAACTCTTTGACCGGGTCGTCGATGCCCGCCTGCTCGTAGGCCTCCTCCGCGGCCTGCGTGGCCTGCGGCCACGCCGACATCGACGGGAGGTTGTTGATGGAGTTGCTCGCCATGCAGGACTGCCCGCTGCCCGTGACGTAGGCCGCGGTGTCCGTGAGTTCGCGGGCCTTCTCCTCGCTGACGAGCAGGAGGCCGGCGGCGCCGTCCGTGATGCCGCTGCAGTCCAACAGGCACAGCGGCGGCGCGACCGGGAACGAGTCCAGCACGTCGTCGACGTCGACCTCTTTCTGGAACTGCGCGTAGGGATTGTTCGCGGCGTGGTTCTTGTTCTTCGCGCTCACCTTCGCGAGCTGCTCGCGGGTCGTGTCGTACTCGTGCATGTGGCGCTGGGCGTACATCGAGAAAAAGGACGGCGCGTTCAGGCCGTTCACGCCGTCGAACTCGCGGTCGAGCACGTTCGTCATGCTCGACTGCATCTCCTCCATGTAGCCGTCCCCGAGGTTCATCTTCTCGACGCCGAGCACGAGCGCCGTGTCGATTTGGCCGGCGGCGATGGCGAGCCACGCGTACCGCAGCGCGGCCTGCCCGCTCGCGCACGCCAACTCCGTCCGCGCGATCATCTTCGAGGCGTTGACGCCCAGCAGTTCCGCCGCCAGCGGCGCGACGTGACTCTGGAACGCGAACCGCTCGGGCTGAACGGCGCCGACGAACAAGCCCTCCACGTCGTCCGGGCCGAGGCCGTCCACGTCGTCGAAAGTGGCCTTGCCGGCTTCCTGCGCGAGGTCCTTCCACGTCGCCTCGCGCTCGCCCCAGTCCGCGTGGCCGCCGCCGACGATTGCAGCGTTCCGGGGCATTATTCGAACTCCGGTTCGCGGTCGTCTCTGAACGCGGTCACGCCCTCTACCATGTCGTCGGTGGTCGTCAGCAGGCCGAACGCCTGACTCTCGGAGTCGAGGCCCGCCTGCAGACTGGCGTCCTGTCCGTCGTCGATGACGCGCTTGGCGACCTTCAGCGCGGTCTTCGGGCCGTTCGCGAGGTCACCGACGAACTCCTCGACGGTCTCGTCGAACTCCGCCTCGGAGACTGCGCGGTTGAGGAGGCCCCAGTCGGCGGCGCGCTCGGCGGAAATCTGCTCGCCGCGGAAGACGAGCTCCTTCGCGCGGCCCTCGCCGACGATGCGAGTGAGCCGCTGCGTGCCGCCGCCGCCGGGGATGAGCCCGAGGTTGATTTCGGGCGCGCCCAGCGAGGAGTCCTCGGTCGCGATGCGGAGGTCGCACGCGAGCGCAATTTCGAAGCCCGCGCCCAGACAGAAGCCGTCGATAGCCGCGAGCGTCGGGCGCTCGAACTCGTCGATGGCCTGAATCGTCTCGTCGACATCCATCAGTTCGGTCGGTTCGGCGGCCATGAAGCCCGTGATGTCCGCGCCGGAGCTGAACGCCTGCCCCGCGCCGGAGAAGACGACGCAGGACACGTCCTCGACGTCGGCGTTGTCGAGGGCTTCCTTGACCTCGCCGAACATCGTCTCGGAGAACGCGTTCAGGCGCTCCGGGCGGTCGAACTCGATTTCGAGGACGCCGCGCTCGGTGAGGCCCTTGTTGATGTACTGGTAGGGGCCGTCGCCGCCGTAGTCGTGGAACCCGCGGCCGGCGTCGACGCCCGTGTGACCGCTCTCGACCAGCTCGACGAGGTAGTCGTCGGGCGCGAACCGCTCGGAGCCAGTCTCCTCGTGGAGCGTTCGGAGTTTGTCGAGAACCTTGTCGAGGCCGAGTTGGTCGCCGAGTCGACAGACGCCCTCGGGGAAGCGCGCGCCGAGGCGGCTGCCGAGGTCCACGTCGTCCGGGGTGGCGACGTCGCCGCCGACGAGCTTCGCGGCCTCGTTGACCATCCGCGCTTCCACGCGTAGCCAGTCGAAGCCCTCGCCGTCACCGGGTTCGTAGTTCGGCCCTTCGCTCTCCCAGTCGTAGAAGCCCTGCCCGGTCTTCTTGCCGAGGTCCTCGGCCTCGACCTTCTCGGCGATGGCGGGCGGGGAGTCGAGGTCCGTATCCTCGCGGAAGTGGTAGGCGATGTCGATGCCCGTGTAGTCCGCGAGTTCGAACGGCCCCATCGGGTAGCCGCGCTGGTAGACCATCGCGGCGTCGGCCTGCTGAATCGTCGTCTCGTCGCCCGAGAGCATCCACGCGGCCTCCTCGATGAACGGCAGCATGACGTTGTTCACGATGAAGCCGTGGACGTCGCGCTTGACGTCGATAGCGCGCTTGTCGAGGTCGTCGACGAACCCGTGGATGGCGTCTAAGGTCTCCTCGCTGGTCAGTTCGCCGTGAACGACCTCCACGAGGTCCATCTTCACGGGCGGGTTGAAGAAGTGCGCGCCGACGACCTGTTCGGGTCGGTCGGTCGCCGCGCCGATTGCGGTGATGCTCAGCCCCGAGGTGTTCGACGCGAAAATCGCGTCTTCGGGCGCGTACTCGTCGACCTCCGCGAAGGTGTCCTTCTTGAGGTCGAGGTCTTCGGGAATCGCCTCGACGACGAGGTCCGCGTTCTCGGTGGCGGTCTCTAAGTCGACTTCGCCCTCGATGCGCGCGTTCACGTCGTCGGCGGACTCCTCGATGCGGCCCTTCTCTTCGAGTTTGCCGAGGCTCCACTCGATCTGTTCGAGGCCGTCGTCGACGTAGTCGCGCTCGATGTCGCGCAGCACGACGTCGTAGCCGGCGATGGCTGCGATTTCGGCGATGCCGTGGCCCATGCTCCCCGCGCCGAGCACGGTCACGTTCTGTATGTCACTTACTCCCATCGTGCACATAGAAGTTAAGGCGCTTATTTAAACTAACGGTTACTCTGTTTTCTGATATAGGGGTTTTAGTTAACTACTGATGCGGTGAGGGGCGCTCCGGAAGATTTGCATGGCGGGTCGCCGAACATACGAGTATGCACGACAGCCACTCCCATGGTAGTTTCGCTGCCCGAACACGACAGCCCGCAGCGTCCGATGCGAAACTCGCGGAGGGACGGCGATGAGCGCCCTCGATGACTACGTCTGCATCGTCGGTGGCGGCGGGAACGGCCTCGGCGAAGCGACGGCGCGCTCGCTCGCCGAGAAGGGCGCGACAGTCGTCGTCAACGACCTCGGCACGTCCGTCCACGGGGAAGGCAGCGACCCCGAGGTGGCCGAGCGAGTCGCCGAATCCGTCCGCGAGAACGGCGGCGACGCCACCGCGCACGCCGGCGACCTCACGGACTTCTCGTACGCCGACGAACTCGTTGCGGACACCGCCGCCGAACACGGCCGCGTCGACGCGGTGCTGAACTTCGCGGGCATCCTCCGGGACGACATCAGCTACAAGCTCGACCCCGACGACTGGCGCGAAGTCGTTCAGACGAACCTCACGGGCCAGTTCACGCTCCTGCAGGCCGCCTGCAAGCACTGGCGGGACGCCGCGGGCGAGGGCGGCTTCGACCGCCAGCGGTCGTACCTCGCGGCGAGCGCGCGCTCCGCGCGCGGCAACGTCGGGCAGGTGAACTACGCCGCCTCGAAGGCCGGGGTTCTCGGGATGGTGCGCAGCGTCTCCTCGGAGATGCACCGCCACGGCGTCCGCGTGAACGCGCTCGCGCCGAACGGCTACACCCGGATGACCGAAACCGTACCAGAGGAACACCGACCGTACACGCGCGAGGAGATGCCGCCCGAGCGCGTCGCCGCCTTCGCCGCCTTCCTCGTCAGCGAGCACGCCGACGACGTCACCGGCTGTACGCTGTACGCGGGCGGCGACCGCGTCGGCGTCTTCTCGGAACCCACGCTCGACCGCGTGGGCGTTCAGCCGGGCGGCTGGAGCGTCGAAGCGCTCGCCGAACACTTCCGCGAGGACGTCGCCGGCGACGCCGAACTCACCAGAACGGGGAGTTTCTTCTAGTCCCCGACGGACGCGTCCAGTTCCGCCTCGACCTCGTGGACGCGTTCGCGGACGCTGCGCGCCAGCGCGTTCTGCTCGTCGTTCTCGTCGGCGAGTTCGCCGATTTCGTCGACGACGTCGCCGAGACTCTCCAGCGCGTCGTTGAGCATCGTCGTCACTTCCTCGGCGCTGACCGCCTGCTCGTCGGTCGCCTCCGCGATTTCGGCCATCCCCGTGGAGGTCTCCTCGGCGGCGGCGTGAATCTCGCTCTGTCGCTCCCGAATCGTCTCCACGCGCTCGACGGTCGCCTCGATGCCCTCCGTCGTGCGCTCGACGCCCTCAGTGGTCTCGTCGACGATGTCGGTCACGCGCTCGATGGTGGACTCGATGGCGTCCACCTCGGCCTTCGACTGGTCGGCTAGCTCCTTGATTTCGTCCGCGACGACCGCGAACCCGTCGTTGTTCCCGTCCGTGCGCGCGGCCTCGATGTTCGCGTTCAGCGCGAGGAGATTGATCTGGGAGACGATGTCGCTGATGACGTCGACGACGGACTCGATCTCCTCGACCTGCGAGTCCAGTTCGACGGCCGTCTCGTCGAGGTCCGCCGCGGCGTCCTCGACGTCGTCGAGGAGCGCTTGCGCTTCGTCCGTGGCGTCCACGGACGCCGCCGCGTTCTCCGCGACGTTCGACGCGCGGTCGTCCACCTCGTCCGTCTGGGAGGCGATTTCCTCGACGGTCGCGGACAGCGACTCCACCTCGTTGCGCACCTCCGCCAGCGACTCCACCTGCTCGCGGGCGGTCTCCTCGATGAACTGGCTGTTCTCTGCGACCGTCTCCGAGGAGTCCAGCAGTTCCTCCACGGTCGAGTCCACTTCCGAGGTAATCTGCTCTTTTGCGTCCTCGACGGCGCGGCGCTGCTCCACGAGGTCGGTCACCCGCGAGACCATCTCGAAGGAGCCGACGACATCGCCGTCGGGGTCGTAGAGCGGGAGGGCAGCGGCGCTGACGTGCCACTGGCTGCCGTCGTCGTTCGTCCCCGAGCGCACCCGGTCCTCGTTGACGATTTCCTCCGTCCGGACGACCTCCTCCGCGAGCGTGTCCGTGACGTCGTCAGTCCCGATGACGTCGTGGGCGACCTCCCCGAGTACGTCCTCGGCGGGCGTGTTCTGGATGTCCTCCTGTTCGCGGTTCCAGTGGGCGACCCGGCCGCCGTCGTCGACGACCAGCGCCGGCTCGGGGAACCGGTCCGTGAGGTCCTCGAAGAGATGTTTCCAGAAGTCACGCTCGTGGCGGAGGCGCTCGACTTCGCTGGCGTCGTCGGGGGGCTCGTACAGGGCGGCGGCCGCGTCGTGTTCGCGTCGTCGTGATGCCATGTTAATCCTTCCTGCGTGACTCTGTGTAATAAGCGTTAACCGCGATTATCGACAGCGAAACTGGGAACGCTCTCGGCCCGTGGACGAACGCGATGATTTATGAGGTTGCTCGCCCCACCACGATACATGCGATTCGTTCGCTTCAACGGAGACCGACTGGGCTTGCTCACTGACGACGACGGCGTCGTCGACCTCACGGACCGTCTCGACATCGACGCTGAGGACCCGCTCGTCGAGTACATCAACGGCGACTACGACGCCAGCGAGTACGCCGACGCCGACCCCGACTACGACCGCAGCGACGTCGAACTCGGCTCGCCCGTCGAGCGCCCCGGGAAGGTCATCGCGGCGCCGCTGAACTACGAGAACCACATCGAGGAGGCGCTCGCGGACCGCGACATCACCACCGAGGAGTGGTTCAGCATCGAGGACAAGGGCTACTTCCTGAAGGCTCCCTCCAGCGTCGTCGGCCCCGACCACGGCGTCGAACTGCCGTTCTCGGACCGCCGCGTCGACCACGAGATCGAACTCGCGTTCGTCATGGGCGACGACGTCAAAGACGTCGACGCCGAGGACGCGTGGGACCACATCTTCGGTTACACGATTCTGCTCGACATCTCCGTGCGCGGCGACCAGGACCGCTCGAACCGCAAATCCTACGACACGTTCACCGTCATCGGGCCGGCGGTCGTCACGGCCGACGAGATCGACGACCCCCAGGACCTCCAGATGGAACTGGAGTTGAACGGCGACCGCAAGCAGGACGAGAACACCGGCGACATGGTGTACACGTGCGCGGACATCGTCGAGTACGCGTCGCTGGGCGCGACCATCGAAGCCGGCGACGTCATCACCACGGGCACCCCCGAGGGCGTCAGCGAACTCTCCGGCGGCGACACCATCGACGCCGAAATCGAGGACGTCGGCCGGATGGTCGTCGACGTCACCGAGCGCGACGTGCGCTTCGAGGACGTCCACGTGACGAAGGGCGGCCAAGAGTAACCTCCCCGACACGCACACTTTTCTCGGTCGCTCACGCACGCAGTAGTATGCCGACCGATTCGACAGACCTCGACGCGTACGTCGAGCAGTTGCTCGTCCGTGACGCCGACGCCCACGCCGACGCCATCGAAGCGCTCGCCGAGCACGGCGACGAGCGCGTCGTTCCACACCTCCTGGAAGTGCTGGTCATCGACGCCATCGGGAACGACTGGGAGCAGTTCGGTTTCCCGGAAGTCCTGCGAAGCCGCGACCCGCCGCGGTACCTCGACCTCCCGGAGGTCCGCTGGCCGGGCGTCCGCGACGCGCTCGCCGAACTCGCGGCGCCGAACTTCGACTCCGACCACGCGTGGGTAGAGTGGGAGTCGTGGTACAGCCAGCAGGACATCGAACCGCTCGCGGGCTTCGACGAGTGGAAACTCCGCCTCTACGAGTCCTATCTGCCGCCCGTCGGCGGCCTGCTCGACGCCGAACCGCGGAACTTCGACCTGCAGGACGTGCGCTGGGGGAACTGCGACCGCTCGTTCCTCGCGGCGCTGAACGCTCCCGACTTCCTGCCCCGGGAGGACGGCGACTACCTCGACGACGAGGACACCGTGTTCGGGTTCGAAATCGAGGGCACGCAGTACGCCGTCCCGCGAGAGGTGTTGTTCCCGCACGAACTGCTGAACGTCACGCTCGACGGTGTTCCCGTGAGCCTCACGTACTGCACGCTCTGTAACGCTCCCATCCTCTACGACAGGAGAGTCGAGGTCGACGACCACGACGTGCTCACGTTCGGGAGTTCCGGGATGCTGGCGTCCGGGAACAAGGTGATGTACGACGAGGAGACGGAGACGCTGTGGGACCAGCACGCCGGCGTGCCGACGGCGGGCCACTACCTCGCCGAGCAGTCGGACCTCGTGCTCGACCAGTTCGCGGTCACGCAGACGACGTACGGCGAGTGGCGCGCCGAGTACCCCGACACGCGCGTGCTCGACCCCGAGACGGGCTACGACTACGACTACAGCCACTACGACGACCACATCGGGTTCTTCCGCCACTACTGGAACAACGAGGACGTCGTTCAGCCCGGCGTCCAGCAGGCAGACGGCGAACTCCCCGAGAAGACCGACGTCTACGGCCTCGTCTCCGCCGACGCCAGCGAGGTCTGGGTGATTCCCGTCGACGACTTCGACGACCCGCTCGTCGGCACCGTGGACGGCCGCGAGGTCGTCGCGGTCCGGGACGCCACCGGGGACGTCGCCGTCTACGAAGCCCCGCCCACGCCCGTCGAGCGCGACGGCGACGCGCTTGTGGGCGCTGAGGGAACGGCGTGGACGGTTACGCGAAACGAACTCCGCGCCGGCGAGGCGACCCGCGAGCGGATTCCCGGCCGCCACGGCCTCTGGTTCGCGTTCCGCACGCACTACGACGACGCGCACGTGCTACGGTAATCCGGGATTCGAGAGCGACGGATTGCGTACGGAGATAATCTTTTATGGAGGAATCGTGTACGGTGGCCTAATGACCCTGCTCGAAGTAGACGGCATCGACGTCGCGTACGGTGACGTGCAGGTCGTCTGGGACGTCAGTTTCTCGGTGACCGAAGGCGAAACCGTCGCGCTGCTCGGCGCCAACGGCGCCGGCAAGACGACCGTGCTGAAGACCATCTGTGGCCCGCTCACGCCAACAGACGGCGACATCACGTTCCAAGGCGAGTCCATCGGTCACCTCCAGCAGGACGAGGTCGTACCGAAGGGTGTCACCCACATTCCCGAGGGCCGCGAAATCTTCTCGGACAGCACCGTCCGGGAGAACCTGCGCCTGGGCGCGTACACGAACCGCGACGGGATGAGCGAACGGCTCGAACGCGTCTACGAAATCTTCCCGCGCCTCGAAGAGCGCAAGGGGCAGAAGGCGGGGACGCTGTCGGGCGGCGAACAGCAGATGCTCGCCATCGGCCGCGGCCTGATGAGCGACCCCGACCTCATCCTGCTCGACGAGGCCAGCCTCGGCCTCGCGCCCGTGCTCGTCGAGGACGTCTTCGACGCCATCGAGCGCATCAACGAGGAGGGGACGACCGTCCTCATCGTCGAACAGGACGTGAACAACGCGCTCCGCATCGCCGACCGCGGCTACGTGCTCGAATCCGGCCGGATGACGCTGTCGGGGAGCGCGGAGGAACTCTCGACGGACGACCGCGTGGCAGCGTCGTACCTCGGCGGCTGAGGACGGTAGCGCCTCTATTTTCGACGGACTCCGCGACGAACAGTGTTGACCACGACGGACGGGTAGCGTATCAGTGTCAACGGAGACAGGGGCGTAGAACGGGCGTCGAGTCGTTTCTGAAAAACAGAGCGGATGGGACCGCTGACCGGGGCGGTTACTTGCTGTGGTTCGAACTGTGGTCGTCGCCGCGACCGAACCGCCGCGAGATGACGGTGAGGATGCCGTCCTCCTCGACCTCGCGCCGGATATCCTCGACGGCGTCTCGAACGTCCGCGACGGTGACGTCCGACAGGAGCTTGTAGAGGCCGCCCGGCACGAAGATGACGAAGATGATGATGAGCGCGCCCTCGATGGTGGTCGCGAACTCGCCGGCGGTCCGACGCAGGACCGTGTCCAAGCTCAGGAACAGGCCGGCGCCGACCAGCGGCCCGGCCATCGTCCCCATGCCGCCGAGGACGACCACGACGAGCGTGTCCACCATGTAGGTGACACCGAGCGTCGAGTCCGCGTTGATGTAGCCGGAGAACTGCGCGAAGAGCCCGCCCGCAAGCCCCGCCATTCCGGAGGCGACGGCGAACGACATGAGCTTGTACCGCAGCGGATTGACGCCGAGGCTGCTGGCGGCGTCCTCGTCGTCGTGGATGGCGCGCATCCCGAGTCCGGAGCGGCTGTTCACGATGCCGTACGTGACGAGGATGACTGCGACTGTCGCCAACAGCATCAACACGAAGACGGTCTCCGGCTGGACGTTGTTCCGAACGTAGTAGCCCGTCGAGCCGCCGGAGAACCGACGCTGGTCGAGTAACACGAGCTGGACGATAGCGGCGACTGCCAGCGTCCCGATGGCGAAGTAGTGGCCGGTCAGCCGGAACAGTAGCGGTCCGAGCACGAGCGCCAGCAGGCCGGCGGCGAGCGCGCCGACAGCGATGGCGAGCCACGCCGGCGACTGGATTACCTCGGGGAGGCCGGCGCGCCCCGGCGTCGTCAGCCACGCGGAGACGAACGCGCCGAGTCCGAAGAACGCGTGGTGGCCGAGGCTAATCTGTCCGGCGTACCCCGCGACGAGGTTCCAGGACACGCCCAGCATCACGAAGACCAGCCCGGTGAAGACGAGTTCCGTGATGTACGCCGTCGTCGAGTACGGGACCGCGGCGAGCGCCAGCACGCCGACGACGGCGATGGCGACGCGGCGCCGGCTCTCGAAGAGGCCCTCGAAGGGGTCAGTAAGCGACGCCATCACTCACCACCTCCGGAGCTACCGAACAGGCCGTGTGGCCGCACGAGCAACACCAGCACGAAGATGCCGAAACTGATGATGTCCCGGAAGCCGCCACCGAGGTAGAGCACGCCGACGTTCTCGGAGACGCCGAGGATGAGGCCGCCGACGAGCGTGCCGGCGACGCTGCCGACGCCGCCGAGGACGACCACGGCGAACGCCTTCAGCAGGTACGACCAGCCGACGAACGGCGTAATCGGGAACAGCATCGAGAGGAGCGCGCCAGCCGCGCCGGCGAGTCCGGTACCGATGCCGAGCGTGAGCACGTAGATGTTGTCCGTGTCGATGCCCATGTACTGGGCGGCGGAGCTGTTCTGCGCGGTCGCGCGAATCGCCAGCCCGGTGGTCGTGTACTTCAGGAACGCCCACGTGCCGAGGATGAGCGCGACCGAGAGGACGAACGTCACGACGCGCGAGAACGACAGCGTCGCCGCGCCGATGGCGATTGCGTCACCGGGGATGCCGATGTCCGTCGCCTGCGCGTTCCCCCCGAATGCGAGGCGGCCGATGCTCTGGAGCATCAGCGCGAGCCCGAACAGGACGATAATCGGTTGTTCCATGCCTTCTCCGACGACGCGTTCGAGGACGAACCGCTGGAGCGCCATCCCGAGCACGAACAGGACGGCGAACGCGACGACCATCCCGACGATGGGCGTGAGGCCCAGCGAGGTGAACAGGATAATCGCGACGTACGCGCCCACCATCAGCATGTGGCCGTGAGCGAGATTGACGATGTCCATGATGCCGAACACGAGCGAGAGCCCGAGCGCGGCGACGGCGTAGATTCCGCCGAGGAGGAGGCCGTTGAGCAGCGACTGAACGAGTAGGTCGGTCGTTACCATGTGTGAATATGTGTACCGAGAGAGTGGGGTACTAAGAGATTACCGCTCGCTCCACGCCGGAATCGGGTACTGGAAGTCGATGGCGCCGCGGCCGTCGACGTCGGGGTAGACCGTGTGCTGGTTCCCCTCCCACCACTGGCCGGTCGGCGCGGTCAGGTCGCCCTCCGCGGGCAGCCCGTTGTCCTCGAAGCCGAACGTCCCGATGACGGTCTCGAAGTCTTGCGAGCGAAGCGTCTCTTGGAGCGCGCCGGCGTCGGTGGACTCCGCTCCCTGAATCGCCTGCAGCGAGGTCTGAGCGACGTTGTACGCGCCGCCGACCGGCGTGCGGATGAGTTCGCCGTCGTCGAGGCCGTACTCGCTCTCGTAGGCCGACCACATGGCCTGGTTGCCGCCGCCCGTGAGGCCGGGCACCCAGCCGGGACACATGCAGGCGTACGCGCCGGAGTCGCCGAGCGCCGACCACCACGCGGTCGGGTCCGCCGCGCGGACGAACTTCAGCACGTCCGGCGACCAGTTGTTCGCCTGCATCTGGTTGACCGCGGTGATGCCGCCGGGCGGCGTCGGCGTCGACAGCAGCGCCTCGACGTTCGCGCTCTCGGACTGGGAGATGAGCGTCGCGAAGTCCTGGTTGCCCAGCGAGAACGTCTCCCGGAGCACGACGTCGTAGCCGGCGTCCGTGAGCGTCTCCTCCCAGTAGTCGGCCTGTTCTTCGCCCCACCCGCTGTTGGGCTCCCAGAGACCGACGTTAGTCGGGCGCTCTGCCTCCGGAATGAGTTCGAGGAGTCCTCGCGTCGAGCGCGCAACGTCGCGGGACTTCGGGAACGGCGAGTACGTCCACTCGTAGCCCGAGTTGCGGTGTGGCGCCTCGTAGGCGAAGAACGCGCCGATGAACGGGATGCCTTGGCTCTCCGCGTACGCCGAGCCCGCCGTCACGAGGAGGCTGGAGAAGCTCCCCCAGATCATGTCGACTTCGTTGTTACTCGTGATTTGGGTGAGGTTCTGCCGGACGACTTCGGGGTCGCTCTCGTCGTCCTGCATGATGAGCTCGACGTCCGCGTCGAGCTGTTCGTCCATCCGTGCGACGCCGAGCTCGTACCCCTGCTTGACCGCCGCGCCGAGCGAGGAGAACTGGCCGGTCTCGGGTACCGTCGCGGCTATCGTGATTGTCTCGCTGCTGTCGCCGTCTCCGCCGCTGCCGAGGAGGGTGCAGCCAGCGAGCCCGGACATGCCGACGGTTCCGGCCGCGCCGAGTGTTTTGAGATACGTACGCCTGCTCTGTGACCTGTCACTGTCCACCATGCTATACCAACAACTGCATCACTTACATCATAAAACATGCGGTAACCGTTCAAATACTGTCACTTCTCGACGGACACACATGTCGTTCCCATCGAGAAAGAGTGAAAGAAACCGGAGAGGAGTGTCGGCGCGGGCTACGAGGACGGTTCGGCTTCGGCGTAGAAGTTGAGCGCGCGCAGCACCGGCTCGTCGCTGATGCCCAGCAGGGTCGCTTCCTCGCCGTCCGGCTCGTGGTGGTGAATCTCGTCCGGCGGAATCACGAAGATGTCCTTCTCGCCCCACTCTAGGGCCTCGTCGCCGACGTGCGTGACGCCCTCACCCTCGATGACGAAGTACACCTCCGTGGAGTTGTGGAAGTGCGGGTCCGTCGCCTCCTGGAGGAGCTGAGCGCGGAAGTCCATCGTCGGCGTCACCGGCGGCTCGGCCGTCGCCGGGTTCGCGTAGGCCATGCTGTAGCCGTTGTTCGGGTCCGGGTCGTCGTTTTCGGCGCGCTGTCGGAGGGACTCCAGCATGTCCGACCACTGGAAGCGGTACGGCGGCGTCGCCTCCGCGTTCCCCTCGAAGGGGCCGGGAATCGAGCCGTCGCTGTCGTCGTTCGTGGGTCGCCCGCGGCCGTACTGGGACGCCCAGTACCCCTGGGACTTCGTGACCGGCTGGCGTTCGAGTTCGTGGTTCTCGAAGACGTGGCTGTTGTTCAGCGTGTCCAAGAACAGCGGCAGGTCGAGGATGTCCAGCCACGTCGCCGTCTCGTCGCCGTCGTTGACGTGGTCGTGCCACTCCCACTGCGGCGTCGTGATGAGGTCGTTGTCCAGCATCGGGAACTCCTCGCCGGCCACGACCGTCTTCATGTCCTCGTGGCCGTCGATGGTGAATCGGAGCGCGCTGGACGCGTGGCGGTGCGCGGGCGCGGTCTCGCCGGGAGAGACCGTCTGGACGCCGACGTAGATGGTGTTCGAGATGGCGTGGGGCGCGTTCAGCGGCACCGCGACCCGGCGCTGGAACCCCGGCGGCAGGTCGTTGATGGGAACGTCCGCTTCGATGCCGTCGATGGCGGCCTGGATGTCGTCCCACTTCCAGATGTTCGCCCCGATGTCGTCGACGAGGTCGCCCATGTCGTTCTCGACTTCCCACAGCGGGACGAGGTTGTTCTCGTCGAGGAGCTCCCTCGTGTCTGCACTCATCTCTAGGAGGTCCTCCGTCTCTTGCGTTGCCATGGTGTTACATTAGCACAGAATTCTCATAAGTGTACTGGACGCGGCGTCCAGCGGTACGAACGTGTTAGGCCGTCTCCGCGACTTGGTCGGCGTAGACGTCCTTCGAGCGGAACAGCGAGCGGCAGTCCTCGCAGACCATCGCTCCCTGAATCGCGTACTCCCAGAGTTTCCCGCCGCAGTCCAGACAGTCGAAGTGCGCTTCCACGAACGGGTCGGCCTCCGCGTACGGGTTCGTGAACTCGGCCATGCCAGTACCTCGCGCGCCGAACAGCAAAAGCGTACCGTAGACGGAAGCGCCTGCTCAGTCCTCGGTGTACTCCTCGAAGGCCGCGCGCAGGTCGTCGGGTAGCTCCATCGACCCGCCGCCGCCGTGGTGGGCGCAGACCCGCTGCTCGTGGCCCGAGAACGCCACTTCGCCGTTACAGCGCGCCTCGTACTCGAAGCGCACGCTCCGCCCACCGACGTCGGGCGTGAGTTCGATGGTGACCTCGTCGCCGGCCTCCACGGGGTTCTCGAACTCGAAGTTCATCTCCACGAGCGGCAGGCCGAACCCGTGGTCCTGTGAAATCTCCCAGAACGGGAACCCGAGTTCCTGCATGAACATGTCCGAGGTCTCGTGGAGCGCGTCCACGATGCGCGGGTAGTGCGCGATGCCGAACGGGTCCGTGTCCGAGAACCGCACGGTCCACTCGCGCTCGTAGCCCGCCATCTCACTCACCCCCCAGCACGACGAGCGCGTCCAGCGCTACCGCACCATCCTCCGTCGCCAGTACCGGGTTCACGTCCACTTCCGAAATCGCCTCGTGCTCGGCTACGAGGTCGCCCACCGCCGCTACAACCTCGGCAAGCGCGTCGACGTCCGCGGGGTCGCGACCGCGGTACCCCTCCAGCAGTTCGATGGCGGTCAGCTCCTCGACGGCCTCCCGGGCCTCCGCCGCGTCGATGGGTGCGATACGGTGGCTGGTGTCCTCGTAGACCTCCGTGAAGATGCCGCCGAGGCCCGTCAGCACGACCGGGCCGAACGACGGGTCGCGCAGGCCGCCGACGATGACCTCGGTGCCGGCGTTCACGTCGCGCGCTTCCTCTACGAGTACGTCCGCGTCGATGCCGCGGTCGTCTGCCGCTGCGAAGATTGCGTCGGCGGCCTCGCGCACCGCGTCCGCGGAGTCGAGGCCGACCGCGACACCCGCGCCGTCGGCCCACTCGCTCTTGTGCGTCACCGACGGCGAGGAGACTTTCACGACGACCGGGAGGCCGATGTCCGCGGCGGCCTCGACGGCCGCATCCGAATCTCCGGCGACCGAAAACGCGGGCGTCTCGATGCCGGCGTCCGCGAGCAGCGACTTCGCCTCCGCTTCCGTGAGCGTGGTGCGGCCGTCCGCCTGCGCGGCAGCGATGGGGTCCTCAGACATCGGCGCTCACCTCCTCCTCGGCGGCAGCGTCGTCCAGTGTCGCGTACCGCGCGAGCACTGCAGCCGCGTCCGCGCCGCGCTCCGGCGACGTGAACACGGGCACGTCCGCGTCTCGGAGCGCCGCGAGGTCGTCGGCCATCGACTCGGCCGGCCCCTCGGTGGCGAACAGCACGGGCTTGTCCACGCGCTCCGCGAGACCGTCCAGCGTCTCCTGCGGGAAGCCCAGCGCCTCCTCGAACAACTCGTAGACCAGCACCACGTCGACGTTGTCGTCGGCCGCGACGGCCTCGACGATGTCGCCGAACTCCGGCATCGGGCGGCCCGTGTCCACGGGGTTCTCGGCGTACGTGATGCCCGGCAGAATCTCGCCCACGCGGTCCTGCGTGTCCTCGGCGAGCGCCGGGAGCGTCGCGCCCGCCCGCTGCAGGCGGTCCGCGATGATGATGCCCGGCCCGGCCTGCGCGGTGACGACGCCGACGTTCGCGCCGTCCGGTTCCGGGGAGCTCGCCAGCGCCTGCCCGCCGTCGAACAGCTCCGTCGTCGATTCGACAGTGGGGACGCCGTACTGCGCGAACCCAGCGGTGTAGAGCGCGTGGTCGCCCGTGAGCGCGCCCGTGTGGGACTCCGCGAAGTCACCGACGTCCGCCTGCCCGACCTTGTACGCGATTACGGGCGTGTCCGACTCGCGGCACGCTTCGAGGAGCGCGCGGCCGTCGTCCGTCCCCTCGACGTGGAGGACGATGGCGTCCGTGTTCGGGTCCGAGTCGAAGTACGGGATGGCCTCCTCGAAGCCGACGTTCGCGCGGTTCCCGAGCCCGACCATCGTCGCGATGCCGCGGCCCTCGCGGTGCGCGCTGAACGCCAACTGGTGAGCGACCCCGCCGCTCTGCGCGAGAATCGTCACGCCGCCCGGGCGGAGGCGCTCGACGCCGCCCGCGAACGACGCGAGCAGATTACTCGCAGGTGCGACGAATCCACTCGTGTTCGGGCCGAGCAGGGCCACGTCGTGCTCCTCGGCGGCCGCGATGACCGCTTCCTGTAGCTCCTCGCCGTCGTCGCCGGCTTCCGCGAAGCCACCCGCGTAGATGACCGCGCCACCGACGCCGGCCTCGCCGCACTCCTCGACGACGTCCGGGACGATGTGGGCGGGGACCGCTAGCAGCGCGAGGTCGACGGTCTCCTCGATGGTGGTGACGGACTCGACGAACGGCTCGCCGAACACCTCGCCCTCGCCGGACGGGTTCACGGGGTAGACGGTGCCGTCGAACTCGACGGCGTTCGCCATCGCCTCGTAGCCGAGTTTCCCCTCGGTGGCGGAGGCACCGACGACTGCGATACGCTCGGGTCGGAACAGGCGCTGTAAGTTCACGTCCCACAGTACACCGAATGCCACTAAAACGGTTTTCCCTCCGTCAATCGCCGACCCGGCTCCCCGCCCTCAGTGAATATCCGGCCGCCGCGCTCACTCCGGAAGCACCGGGCCGTCCTCGACGACACGCGTCGTCCCGGCGTACTGCTTCGCCAGTTCCGCGTAGCGGTCGCCCGCGCCCGCCCAGAAGTCCCCCTCCAGTTCCTGTCGGACTTCCGCGGGCGTCCCCACAGCGAGCACGCCGCCCGGAATCTCGGTGTCCTCGGTGACCGTGCTGTTCGCACCAACGACGCTGCCCGCCCCGATTTCGGCGTCATCGAGCACCACCGCGCCGATGCCGACGACGCTGCGCTCGCCGACCGTCGCGTCGTGGACGACCGCGTTGTGGCCGACCGTCGCGCCCGCCGCGAGGACGGCGTGCTCGTGCAGCGTCGCGTTGTCCTGCACGTTCGCGCGCTCGCCCACCTCGATGCGGCCGTGGTCGCCGCGCAACACCGCGCCCGGCCACACGCTCGCCTCCGGCCCGATTTCCACGTTCCCGATGACTGTCGCGCGCTCGTCGACGTACGCCGACTCGGCGACCGTCGGCGTCGTGCCGTCGTAAGCTCGAAGCATCGTCTCCTCAGTCGCGGCCAGCGGTTACATGCCTTTGGGGGTTCGGCGGGGAAGGCTACATTTATGCGGGTGTGTAGGTAACGGATACCAAGATGACCGTACTCGAAGGCGAGCACCTCACGAAGAACTTCGGCGGTATCGTCGCCGTCGACGACGTCTCCTTCTCCATCGAGAAGGGGGAGACCGTGGGCCTCATCGGGCCGAACGGCGCCGGCAAGTCGACGCTGTTCCGACTCATCTCCGGCGTCCAAGCGCCGACCGAGGGGACCGTCTACCTCGACGGCGAGGACATCACCGGCATGTCCCCCCACGAAATCTGTCACCGCGGACTCGTCCGCACCCACCAGATCGTCCACCCCTTCGAGAACCTCACGCTCGTGGAGAACGCCGCCGTCGGCGCGGAGTTCGGCGGGCGGAAATCCGTGGACCCCGAGGAGCGCGCCCACGAAGCCCTAGAGTTCGTCGGCCTCGACGACATGGCGCACACCACGCCTGACGAACTCAGCGTCGGCGCGCTCAAGCGCCTCGAAATCGCCCGCGCGCTCGCGACCGACCCCGAAGTCCTGCTGTTCGACGAGGTTGCGGGCGGCCTCGACACCGACGAGACGGAGGCCATCGTCGAACTCATCCGCGAAATCGCCGACCGCGGGAAGACCGTCTTCCTCATCGACCACGTGATGCGCGCGCTGATGTCCGTCAGCGAGCGCGTGTTCGTCCTCGACAACGCCAACCTCATCGCCACGGGTACGCCCGACGAGATTCAGAACGACCGCCGCGTCATCGAAGCCTACCTCGGGGAGGAGGCCGGCGACGCGATTGGCGACACCGCCGACGCCGGCGCGGACTAACTCGGCTTCCCGGCGAAGTTCACGAACGAGTCGAGTTTCTCGCTTGCGTTCTCCGTGACGCTCTCGCCGTGGTAGACGAGGCCGACGTCGAAGTCGAAGTCCAGTAGCTTCCCCAGCGACTCGTCTGCCTCGTTGAGGTTCTCGGAGTAGTAGCCGGTCGGCAGCACGAAGTACCCCTCCGGGAGGCCGCGCGAGTCCGCGCCGAACAGCGCGTCCCCGATGACGGCGACGCCGCTGTCCTCGTCCACCAGCGAGTGGTGTTCGGGCGCGTGACCGGGCGTGTGGACGGCCGTAAACTGGCCGACGTCGTCCCCGTCCCCGAAGCGGTGGTCCGGTTCGTGACCCTCGACATCGAGGTCCTCGGGGAGCCACGTTTCGAGGTCGTAGCGGTCCACGAGGCCGTGGAGGCCGCCGACGTGGTCGCCGTCGCCGTGCGTGACGACGAGGCGCTCCGGCTCGATGCCGAGGTCCGCGAGGGCGTCCGCGACCGTCTCAGTCATCCCTTCGAGGCCGGCGTCCACGAGCGTCGGCACGTCACCGTCGAAGACGAACACGCGATAGCGGCCGCCGTTGGACTCCGCGAGCGTCACGTCGTAGACATCGGGTGCTGGCTCCGTAATCATCGCTTCGACAGTGCGCCCGCGAGCGCCAAACATCTTCCGCCCCTCACGTTCCGGAAGAAAGATTAAGCCAGTTTTCGTCCGTGTGAGCAAACGGTGTTCCTACGTGACGACTGAATCGACGCGGTCGGGCGTCCTCCGCGGGGCGTTCGACCCAGCGTGGCTCTCGCTGCCGGTCGGCGTAGTCGCGGCTGCCGCCGTCCTCCTGTACGCGCCCGTCGCCACCAACATGGCGACGATGCTCGCAATTACGGTCTTCTCCATCAGCCTCTGGGTGGGCGCGCCCGTGGCGCCGTGGCTCACCGGCCTGCTCGCAATCGGACTCGTCGGCGTCTCGTTCTCGACTGACCTCGCGCTCACCGGCTTCGAGTCGGCGGCCACGTGGCTGGTCGTCCTCGGTATCCTCCTCGGGGAAGCCACCCGAGAGAGCGGACTCGCAACCGCCGTCGAACGCACCGCACTCGGCGTGCTCCCCGGGGACGCTACCTCGGACGCGACGACCACGTACCGGAATCTGCTGGTCGTGCTGTCCGCGGCCGCGCTCGGGTTCGTCGTGCTGGTGCCGTCGTCGCTGGTGCGCGTGCTCATTCTCGGCCCAATTCTCATCTCCGTCGGCAAGCGCTTCACCGACCGCAGCGCCCGCGTCGGCCTCTTCCTCGGGCCGCTGTTCGTCACCTACTACGCGGGCACCGGCATCCTCACGGGGTCGCTGGCGAACATCATCATCAACGGGCTGCTGCAGGCGAACGCCGGCGTCTCCATCGGCTGGATGGAGTGGGCCGTCTGGCTCGGCCCCGTGATGTGGGTCGGTCGCGGCGCCCTCATCACGGTCATCGCGTACGTCCTCTACCGGCCCGATGACTCGGGCGCAATCGAGGCACCCGACGCCGAGGAGACGGACGAAACTCCCTCGGAGGCCCGCCGCATGATGGCGTTCCTGCTCGTTGGCGTCGCCATCTGGGCGACGGACTCCATTCACGGCCTCCACCCGCTGTACGGCGCGCTCGCCGTCACCGTCCTCGCGTTCACGCCGCGCGTCGGCGTCGTCGGCGTCGACGCCGTCGAGGACGCCAACTTCTCCATCGTGTTCTTCCTCGGCGCTATCTTCGCCATCGCCGCCGGCCTCCAGCAGACCGGCTTCACGGACGTCGCCGCCGACGCCATCCTCGCGACGTTCCCGCAGGACGCGTCGCTCGCCGTCGCGCTCGGATTCCTCGCGCTCGCGTCGCTGGCGCTGACGTTCCTCATGGAGGGACTGGCGGTCGCGAGCGTGCTGACGCCCGTGCTCGTGGCGTTCGCCGAGGGCGCCGGTCTCCCCCTCGGTCCCGTCGTGATGACCGAAGCGGTCGCGCTCAACGCGTACTTCTTCCCCTACCAGTCCGCCGTGCTGGTCGCTATCCTCGGTCTCGATGTGGTGGACTCGGTGGAACTCATCAAGATGGCGGCGCTGTGTTCGCTGGCGACCCTGCTGTTGTTGTTGCCGATTCAGATCGGCATCTTCGCAGTGGGGTTCTAGAACAGCGGGACTCCAGGAGGAAGGGCGGCGGCCGCGTCAGTCGAAGTGCCGGTCGATTGCCTGCTGGCGCTGGACCGTGCCGGTGTCCGTGCGCGGCAGCGGCTCCTCGCGGATGACGTACTCTCGGGGGCGCTTGTAGTTCGCCAGCGAGTCGTGCTTGCAGCAGAAGTCGTCGAGTTCCTCGGCGTCGACGTCGGCCTCCGCGACGACGATAGCGGTGACTTTCTTCCCCCACTCGGGGTCGTCACGGCCGAACACGAGCGTCTCGGCGACCGCGGGGTGGCCGTCGATGGCGCGCTCGACTTCCGCGGGGTAGATGTTCTCCCCGCCGCTGATGAACATGTTGTCCACGCGGTCCGTGATGTAGAGGAAGCCGTCCTCGTCGACTTCCGCGACGTCGCGGGTGCGAAGCCACTCGTCGAAGAACGACTTCTCCTCGGCCTCGGGGTTGTCGATGTAGCCGTCCGGGACGCCCGGGCCGCGCGCGATAATTTCGCCCTGTTCGCCCGGCTCGACCTCCGCCTCGGGGTCGGGGTGTTCGGTGATGGGCGCCGTCTCCACGACGCGCAGTTCCCACGAGAACGACTCCTTGCCGATGGTGCCGGGGTGGTCGGCTTGCACGGACGGGTGCGCGAACGTGAAGTTCGGGCCGCCCTCGGTCATCCCGTACGTGTTGTAGAGTTGGTCCGAGAGGTACGTCGACGTGCGCTCGACGAGTTCCTCGGTGACGACGGAGCCGCCCGTCCGGATGTACGACAGCGTGCTCGTGTCGTAGGGGTCGGCCTCGTTCTCCTGGACGTCGTTGAGCAGCGACAGCTGCGTGGGCACTGCGAGCAGGCCGGTGGCGTCGTTGTCCTCGACGAGTTCGAGCACTTCGACGGGGTCGAAGTCCGGATGCATGAGGACGGTCGCGCCCGCCATCCAGTGTGGGTACAGCCACGCGTCCGAGGTGACCATGTGGTACCACGGTGTCGTGACGATGGAGAGGTCCGTCTGGGCGATACCGTGCTCCATGACGCCCTGGTACGCGCCGGTCCACATCTGTTCGCCGTCGAACGCGACGGCCTTCGGCGTGGACGTGGTGCCGCTCGTGTAGAAGATGTTCGTCTTGCCGTCCGCCGGGAGGTGGTCGGGGAGCGTGGATGCGGCGGCGTCCAGCGTCTCCTCGTAGTCGAGAACGTCGGGGTGGTCGACATCCTTCGACCCGGCGTGGAACCCGACCGAGAGGTCCGCGCCGTCGATGACGTCGACGGCGGTGTCGGCGTTGGCGTCGTCGAAGAGGAGCGCGTCGGCGCCCGCCGTCTCCACCATGTCGACGAGTTCGCCGGCCGTCCCCCGGAAGGACAACTGCACGGTCGGCGCGCCTCGCTTGTGCCCGGTAATCATCGCTTCGGCCGCCGCCGGCCCGTTCAGCGCGAGGACGGCGAGCGGGGCGTCACCGACCGCGTCGGTGACGGCGTTCGTGAGTTCGGTGCTCCGGCGGTCGAACTCGTCGTACGTGAACGACCGGCCGTCGTCAGTGAGAATGGCGGTGTCGTCGCCGTGGACGCGGACGCTCCGCTCGAATGCTTCCAAGTAGTGCATGCGTTACTGTGCTGTGTGACTCAAGCCCACACCCGCTAATAACAGTATCGATTATTCATTCGGGACGCCGTGGGCGAGTTTTGCGTCCCGACGAGTCAGGCTTTTGTCCCGCTGCGGCGAACCGCCGCTGTGACCGCCGAACCCCGCACCGCCCGCGCACTCCTCGCGAACGTCAAGCCGACGTTCATGCTCCCCGCAGTCGGCCTCGCCGCCGCCGGGAGCGCGCTCGCGCCCAGCGTCTCGCTCCCGCTGGCCGCCGCCCACGCCGCGGCCGTCGCCACCGCGCTCTACACCGCCCACGTCGTCGACGACTACGTCGACGCTCACGTGCGCGGCGAACACGCCCCGGTACTCTCTGCGACCACCGCGAAGGTCGCCGCAGTCGCGTCCTCGATTGCATTCGTTGCACTCGCCGCGCTCCTCTGGACCGCCGGCGCCCGCGCGGCCGTCGCCGCGACGCTCCCGCTGTGGACGCTCGCAGTCCTCCACGCGCCCGCCCTCGACAAACACCCGGTGACCGTCACCGTCGACTACCCGGTCGGCGTCGCACTCGCGTTCGCCGGCGGCGCCCTCGCCCAGACCGGCCGCCTCGCGCCCGGCGTCGCCGCCGTCGCTGTCGTTCTCGCCGTCTCGCTGTCTGGACTGAAGGTCTCTATCGACCGCCTCGACCGGGAGTTCGACCGTAGCGTCGACAAGCGTACGCTCCCCGTGCTGCTCGGGGACCGAACGAGCACGCGTGTCGCCGCCGGGATTCACGTGTCCGCCGCCGCGCTCGTCGTCGGTTTCGTCGCGGCCGCCGTCCTGCCCGCGCTCGCGCTGGTCGCTGCCGTGGCCGCCCTCGCCGACGCCGCGCTCGCCGTCACTGTCGCTCCGCGCCGGTCGGCGCGCGCGCAGATGGCGCTGGCGTACCCGCTGACGGCGGCGCTGCTCGCGGGGCAGTGCGCGAACGCCGGGTGTGCAGCCGCCGAAATCGCGGGACTGGCAGGCTGACTACGAGTACGCGAGGTTGAGTTCGATGTCGTTCGTCGACGCCCGCAGCCGCTCCAGCAGGTCGGTCTCGCAGCGCTCGCGGCTCACACGGTGGGCCGGCCCCGCGACCGCGAGCGACCCCACGATGTCGTCCTCGTAGCGCAGCGGCACCGCGAGCGCGTGGATGCCTTCGAGGTCCTCCCCGAGGTTCAACGCGTACCCCTGCTCGCGGACCGTCGCCAGTTCCGCGTCCAGTTCCTCGCGGTCCGTGACCGTGTTCGGGGTGCGCGCGGGGAGTCCGTGGCGCTCGACCACCGCGTCGACCTCCGCCTCCGAGTAGTGCGCCAGAATCGCCTTCCCGCCGGACGTACAGTGCATGTAGTCCCACGAGCCGAGTATCGTGTTCACGTCGATACCGGTCTCGCCGGCGCCGCCGTAGAGGTACATCACGCGGCCGTTCTCCGGGGTGAACAGCCACACCATCTCGCCGGTCGACGCCACGAGGTCGTCGACGACCGGGCGGGCCGCGCGGTAGACACTGCGGCCGTTCCGGACCGACTGCCCGTAGTCGAACAGCGCGAGTCCGAGGTGGTACTTCCCGTCGCGCTTGACGACAAACCCGTGCTCGCGCATCGTCGCGAGGTGGTTGTGGACGGTGCTCTTCGCGACGTCGAGGCGGTCGGCGAGCTCCGTGACGCCCGCGCCGTCGGCCTCCCGAACGGCCGCCAACACCGCGAACAGCGTCTCGTCGGATTTCACCCCCGTCCGCGTCGTGGGTCCGTTTGGCATATCTTTCTGTTCGCGCGCAACCACTAAACTGTTTCACGAGCGCTACACCGCGAAGCTTCGACGCATCCGAAAACACAAGGGGGTTGTCCGCCGTAGTCGCGGACAACCAGATGGCATCTAACGAGCACGGCGTGCCGGGGCACGACGCGACGCCCCCCGCGGCGGACGGCCGATCGGAGTACGACTACGTCAGCGACAACGTCGAACGCCCCGGTCTCGTCGACGACCTCGAAGCCCGCGTCGCCGGCGAGGTGCGCTTCGACACGTACACCCGCCAACTGTACGCGACCGACGCCTCCGCCTACGAGGTGACGCCCGTCGGCGTCGTCTTCCCCGAGAATACCGACGACGTCGCGTCGGTCGTCGACTACTGCGCCACCCGCGAGATTCCCGTGTTGCCCCGCGGCGGCGGCACCAGCCTCGCGGGACAGACGGTCAACGAAGCCATCGTCCTCGACTTCCAGCGGCACATGGACGGCATCATCGACATCGACCCCGACGGCCGGGAAGCCCACGTGCAGGCTGGCGCCGTCCTCGAAGACCTGAACCAGCGACTCGCGCCCCACGACCTGAAGTTCGCGCCCGACCCCGCCGCGGGCGACCGGAGCGCCGTCGGCGGCGCCATCGGGAACAACTCCACGGGCGCGCACTCCCTGAAGTACGGGAAAACCGACGCCTACGTCGAGGAGTGCGACGTCGTGCTCGCGGACGGGTCAACGGCGACGTTCGGCGAAATCGAGGTCGACGAACTCCGCGAGCGCGCGGACGCCGACGCTGACGACCTGCTGCCGCGCATCTACGCGGGCGTCGTCGACGTCATCGACGACCACGGCGACGAGGTCGAAGCGCGCTTCCCGGACATGAAGCGCAACGTCTCCGGCTACAACTTCGACCGCCTCGTCGACGAAGCCCGGGACGGCACGGTGAACCTCGCGCGCCTGCTCGCGGGCAGCGAGGGGACGCTGGCCGTCATCACGGAGGCGACCGTCTCCCTCGAATCCGTCCCGGAGACGAAGTCCGTCACCCTGCTCACGTACGAGAGCGTCGTCGACGCCGTCTCGGACGTCACGCACGTCCTCGAACACGACCCCGCGGCGGTCGAACTCATCGACGACACGCTCATCGACCTCGCCAGCGACACCGCGGAGTTCGAGGACGTGACCGCACTCCTCCCCGAGGGGACGCGCGCCGCGCTGCTCGTGGAGTTCTACGCCGAAGACGACGAGGACGGCCGCGAGAAGACCGCTGGCCTCGTCGAGGACCGACTCAGTGAAGGCGACGACCGCTTCGCGTTCGACGCGCTGGAAGCCCACGGCGACGAGGAGCGCGCGACCTACTGGAAGCTACGGAAGTCCGGGCTCCCGATTCTGCTCGGGCGCACCAGCGACGCGAAACACATCTCGTTCATCGAGGACGCCGCCATCCCGCCCGAGCACCTCCCGGAGTTCGTCACGCGCTTCCAGGAGATTCTGGAGGACAACGACACGTTCGCGTCCTTCTACGCGCACGCCGGCCCCGGCGTCCTGCACGTCCGCCCGCTCATCGACACCCGGTCCGACGCCGACCTCGCCGCGATGGAGGACATCGCCGACCGCGTCACCGACATGGTCGTGGAGTTCGGCGGGTCGGTCTCGGGCGAACACGGCGACGGCCGCGCGCGCACCCAGTGGAACCACAAACTGTACGGCGACGAACTCTGGGCGGCGTTCCGCGACCTCAAGACCGCCTTCGACCCCGACTGGCTGCTGAACCCCGGGCAGGTCTGCGGCGACGTCTCGATGACCGAGAACCTCCGCTTCGGCCCCGACTACGACTTCGACGCGGGCTTCGACGCGGAACTGAACTGGGACAACGAGAACGGCCTCCGCGGCATGGTCGAACTCTGCCACGGTTGCGGCGGCTGCCGCACCGAGCAGGACACCACGGGCGGCGTGATGTGTCCGACCTACCGCGCGGCCGACGAGGAAATTACGTCGACGCGAGGTCGCGCGAACATGCTCCGGCAGGCGATGAGCGGCGACCTGCCCGACGACCCGACCGGCGACGAGTTCGCCGAGGAAGTCCTCGACCTCTGTGTGGGCTGTAAGGGCTGCGCGAAAGACTGCCCCAGTGAGGTCGACATGGCGAAGATGAAAGCCGAAGTCACCCACGAGCGCCACCAGCGCGAGGGCGCCAGCGTCCGCGACAAGCTGTTCGCGAACGTCGACTCCCTCGCGGCGCTCGGCAGCGCCACCGCGCCCGTCTCGAATCTCGTCTCGAAGGTGCCGGGCGCTCGCACGCTCATGGAGAAGACCGTCGGCATCGCCAGCGAGCGCACGCTCCCGACGTTCGAGCGCGAGACCCTCAAGGACTGGTTCGACGCACGCGGCGGCACGACCGTCCCCGCCGGCGACGCCGACCGGAAGGCCGTGCTGTTCCCGGACACGTACACGAACTACGCGCACCCCGAAATCGGGAAGGCCGCCGTACGGGTGCTGGAAGCCGCGGGCGTCCACGTCGACCTCGCCGACCGCACCGACAGCGGCCGGCCCGCCCACTCGAAGGGGTTCCTCGACAAGTCCCGCGAAACGGCTCGGAAGAACGTCGCGGCGCTCGAACCCCGCGTTCGCGACGGCTGGGACGTGGTGCTCGTCGAGCCCTCCGACGCCGTGATGTTCCAGTCCGACTACCTCGACTTGCTCTCGGGCGACGCCGTCGAGACGCTCGCCGCGAACACGTACGGCGTCTGCGAGTACCTGGACGTGTTCCGGCTGGACGAGGAGGCTGAGTGGAGCGCGCCCGAGGCGTCGCTGTCCTACCACGGTCACTGCCACCAGAAGGCGACGAAGAAAGACCACCACGCGGTCGGCGTGCTGCGCCGCGCGGGCTACGCGACCGACCCCGTCGACTCGACGTGCTGCGGGATGGCGGGGACGTTCGGCTACGAATCCGAACACCACGCCATGAGCGAGGCCATCGGCGACATCCTCGTCGACCAACTCGACGACAGCGAGGGCGAACTCGCGGTCGCGCCGGGCGCGTCCTGTCGCACGCAACTCGGCGACATGCTCGACGAGGACGCCCGCGACGCCGCCGGCCTCGTGCCCGAGGACGGCGAGAGCCCGCCGACGCCTGTCGAACTGCTCGCCGCCGCCGTCCAGAACTAGGGCTCGTTCTCCGCGAGATACTGCCGGCCTTCCTCGGTCTCGCGCAGCAGTTCGTCGAACACCGCGGCGTCCGTCTGGAACTTGTGGACCTGGTGGAGGACGGTGTTGTGGAACCCCGAGATGAACTCGCCGAACTCCTTGAAGAACTCGTGAATCCAGCGCTGCATGTGGTCGTTGTCGCGGAACTGCGTGATGAACTGCCAGTGGTACTCCGAGTCCGCGTTGAAGAACATCAACACGTGCGGGTCGTCCCGGAGCGCCCAGTAGCAGTCCTCCCACTGGTCGGCGAAGTTCGGGTAGTGAAAGGACAACCGGAACAGATAGTGGTTGAAGATGCTCTGGTCGGGGATGACCGTCTCCCGGTAGAGGCCGTCTTCGGCCATCTCGCGGAGAAGCTCGCTGATGCGGTTGTGTGAGAGTTCGATGCCGTACTCCGCTTCGAGGATGCGACTGAGGTCGCGCGTCGAGGCGGTGGGGTTGGCCACCCGAACTTTCAGAATGACGATGTTCCGGGGGGACACCGAGTCGTCTGGCCCGTTCGCTGGCATGCCATCCCCTCGGACGGGGGCCGTGAAATTCCTACTGGTTGGCGACCCCGGCGACCTCAGAACGGGTACTCGCGCGGTTCGTGCTGAACGCTAATCCACTTCTGCTCGGTGACCTCTTCGAGGAAGTCGGTGGTGTTGTAGCCGCCGACGCCGGACGCGTTCGTGCCGCTGAAGGGAACGTGGGCTTCGTCGTTGATGGGCTGGTCGTTGACGTGGACCATTCCGGTGTCCATGCGGTTGGCGATCTCGCGGCCCGTGCCGAGATCGCCGGCGTGGACGCTGCCGGAGAGCCCGTACTCGGTGTCGTTGGCGAGTTCGACGGCTTCGTCGACGTCCGAGAACGGGATGACGGGCGCAATCGGCCCGAAGTGCTCGAAGCACGCCGCGGACATGTCGTTGGTGACGTCTGAGAGGACCGTCGGCTTGACGACGAGCGAGTCGTCGACGCCGTCGATGTCGGCGGTTTCGCCGCCGGTTTCGAGGGTCGCGCCCGCGTCGATGGTTTCCTCGACGTATTCGAGCATCTCGTCGCGCTGGGACTCGTCGATGATGGGGCCGACGACCGTCTCGGGGTCGTGCGCGCTCCCCACCGGCAGCGACTCCGCGCGCTCGGTGAGTCGCTGGACGTACTCGTCGTAGACGTCCTCGTGGACGATGTGGCGGTTGATGGAGATACAGACCTGTCCTTGGTGGACGAACGACCCGAAGACCGCCGCGTCGATTGCTTGGTCGAGGTCGGCGTCGGCGGTGACGACGTGGGCGTTGTTGCCGCCGAGTTCCATCGCGGGTACCGCGAGGTTCTCCCCGGCGAGACCTGCGACACGGCGACCCACGGGGGTCGAACCGGTGAACGCCACGACGTCGCTCTCGGGGTGGCTGGCGACGCGGTCACCGATTTCAGAGCCGCGCCCGGTGACCACGTTCAGCACGCCCTCGGGCAGTCCGGCTTCCTCGAAGAGCTTCGCGAACAGCAGCCCGCCGGAAATCGGCGTGTTCGTGGAGGGCTTGAGGACGACGCTGTTGCCCGCCGCGATGGCGGGCGCGACGGCGCGCATCGAGAGGTTCAGGGGGAAGTTCCAGGGGGAGATGACGGTGACGACGCCCTTCGGGCCTCGTTCGACGATGTTCTCCTTGCCGGGAATGTTCGAGTCGGCGTGCTCGCCTTTCATGCGTCGCGGGAGCGTCGCCGCTTCGCTCGCTTGGTCGCTGGCGAGGTGGACGGACGTCCCGCCCATGATGGCGGAGCCACCGGCCTCTCGACCGAGCAGGCCGACGATGTCCTCTTCGTGCTCGTCGAGGAGCTGCAACACGGTCTCTAGTACTTCCTGCCGTCGCGCGGGCGGCGCCTGCGCCCACTCGGTCTGGGCTTCGGCGGCGGCCTCGTAGGCGGCGTCGACGTCTGCTTCGACGCTCTCGGGGACTTCGGCGACGACCTCGCGCGTCGAGGGGTCTTCGACGGCGATGGTCTCTCCGCTGTCCGCACCGACCCACTCGCCGTCGATATACTGCTCGCTCCAGTCCGCATCGATCGAAAGTTCGAGTGACATCGTCTACCGATTGTGCGGCATACTTCAAAAAGGTACGCGCGCGAGCGGCGACTACCGCATTCGACCGACTCCGTCCCCCGGCGTTACTCGATGGGGAACTGGAGGTCCGCGGCGTTCTCCGTCTGCGGGTAGACGAGTTGCTGTTCGCCGTTCCACCACTGCGCGCTCGCTGCGGAGAGTTGGCCCGGCTCGGGCATCCCGTACTGGTCGAAACTGAACTCCCCGATGACCGTCTGGAAGTCGTTCTCGTCCAGCGACGACTTGACGTCCGCGGGGTCCGTCGAGGACGCCCCCGAGAGCGCCTGCTCGGCGGTCTGCGTGAGGTTGTAGCCCACGCCGACCATCACGCGCGGCACGGCGTTCTCGCCCGCGCCCTCGGTGCTGGCGCGGTAGGTGTCCAGCAGCGTCTGGTTGCCATTCCCGGTCATGCCGGGCGCCCACCCCGGACACATCGTCACGTAGTTGCCCGATTCGCCGAGCGCAGACCACCACGCCTGCGGGTCCGCGGCGCGCACGAACTCGATGAAGTCCGGCGTGTAGCCGCTGTTGTTGAGCTGGGTCATCGCCGTGATGCCGTCCGGGGGCTGCGGGCACGCGACCAGCGCCTCGACGCCCGCGCTCTCGGACTGGGAGATGAGCGTCGAGAAGTCCTGGTTGCCCGCGCCGTACGTCTCGCGCATGGCGACGTCGTAGCCGGCCTCCGAGAGCTTCGTGTCCCACGCTTCTGCCATCTCTTTGCCCCACCCGGAGTTCTCCTCCCAGATACCCACCGTCTGGGGGCGCTCGGACTCGGGAATCAGGTCGAGCAGCCCGGTCGTCGCGCGCGTGACGTCGCGGGTCTTCGGGAACGGCGTGTACGTCCACTCCTTGCCCTCGTCGGTCAGCGGTGCCTGATAGCAGGTGGCGACGGCGAGGAACGGCAGGCCCTCGTTCTCCGCGAGCGCGCTGCCCGCCATCACGAGCGGGCTGGAGAAACTCCCCCAGACCATGTCGACGTCGTTGTTGCTCAGTGTCTGTTGGAGCACCTGCCGGAGCGTCGCGGGGTCGCTCTCGTCGTCCTGCACGATGAGCTCGACCTCTTTGCCGTCGATGCCGCCGTTCTCGTTGATGACGCTGACGCCCATCTCGTAGCCGCGCAGCATCTCGTTGCCGACCGACGAGAGCCGCCCGGTCTCGGGGACTGCGGCCGCGACGGTGATGGTTTCGTCGCCGCCACTGCCGCCACCGCCGAAGGCCGTACAGCCGGCCAGTCCACTCATGCCGAGCGCTCCCGCTGTGCCCACGGTCTTCAGGTACGACCGCCGGGTACTGTCACTGTCAAACATGCCCATACAACCTACTCGACAATCATTATGTTAAATGTTTCCGTTATTCGGGAATTCGATGTGAGTTAATTCTAGACTTGAGCTTACCAGTATATGCCCAAGCCCGCGACTTCGCACACGCTCGGAACTACCGCGCCCGGAGCGACCTCGAAACAGTACGTCTCTGATTACCAAACAATCTATCGAACCGATTGTTCCGGAGAGACGTTCCGCTACTCGTCGACGACGAACGCGAACCGACTCCGGGAGCGAACGCGAGCGCAGTCGCGCACCCGACGCGACACGGAACGAATCCCGGATACCAATTCGCTATTGATGCAAACAATCATCCACTTTCCGATTCGTTTCGACGGATTCCCGCACTCTTTTCCAATCATCACCGAGTCTGAGTCCGCGCGCGCTTCGTCGACGCGTGCTACTACTGTCGAAGTGTGGGATCGAATGTCGACAATCGTGCGACCGATTCGGTGTATTGGCTGACAGACTACTCTGTGGAACTATCAACTGGACAGAAATGCGTAGGGCGACTTGGCAGCGCCGCTTTTCGACGCGGCCGGAGCGTCAGGCGACGCGGTAGACCGCGAGTTTCACACCGTAGGGCTGCCGGACGCCCGTCGCGACGAACACGCTCTGTGTCAGCCACTCCAGTTCCGGGTCCGCGGTCTCGAACTCCGGCACCGACCGGAAGTAGACGTCGTCCGGGTCGACCTCCTCGCCGTCGCGGAGTTTACGGCTGGTCTCGGGGGGCGCCCACCGGATGCCGCGGTTCTCCACGTAGACCCGGGACCCCGAATCCGTCTCGAAGGCGTACTTCGCGACGAGTTCCGTCGGGCGCTCGGTGCGGTAGAGCTGGTAGTCCGCGCCGCCCGGGAGGACGTGGCCGTCGATACGGCCCGAGATGGTGCCGTCCGTGATTTCGATGATGCGTCGCTCGCCGTCGCCGGTCTCCCCGATGACGATTGGGTCGGCGACTTCGATGTCGAGGTCGAAGACGTGTTCGAGTGACGGCGTCAGATGCTCGTTGTCGTGCTCGTCGATGGCTCCCATGCCCCAGTACACGCGGCTCCGGGTACATAGGTGCTATCCCGGGTACCGGGCGCGGGGAGCGGGTACACGTTTTTGTGTCCCGGCCGTGAACCGCCGCGCATGGCAATCGTCGCAGCAGTCGACGGGGAGCAGATTCCGGACCGAGTCGTGGAAGTCGGCGCCGACCTCGCCGCGCAGTACGGCGAAGAACTCGTCGTCGTGCACGTGATGCCCGAAGACGCCTACGAGGAGCGCTCGGACGGCGGTTCCACCGCGAACTTCGGCTTCCCGACGGCCGCGGGAACGGACTACGGCGGCACCGAGGGTGACAGCTACACGGTCGACCAAGCGCAGCGCGACGCCGCCGGGGTCGCCGAGGACATCACCAAGCAGACGCTCGACGACGTACCGGCGGACGCCCGCTACGTGGGCCGCGTCGGCGAAACCGTCGGCGAAGTCCTCGGCGTCCTCGACACGCTCGACGACCCGACCTACCTCGTGGTCGGCGGCCGGAAGCGCACCCCCGTCGGGAAGGCGGTGTTCGGGAGCGCGACGCAGTCGTTCCTCCTGAACGCCGAGATTCCCGTGGTCACCGTCATGACCGAGGGGTGACCGGTAGACATAAGCGCGGCGTGGGCGACGTACGGTACATGCGAACGGACACCACAGACAGGTTCGCGGACTCGCTGGAGGCGGCCGACGTGTCGTGTACGCGCGTCGAAGCCGCGGAGTTCGCGGACGCGCTCGCCGGCGTGGTCGAGCAGCCCGCAGTCGGCGTCCCGCTGGGCATCGACGGCGTCTCCCTCGACGACACCGACGTGGAGATACCGCCGACCCCGCGCTTGCTCCGGGAGGCCGAGACTGGCGTCACGCGCGTCCACGGCATCGTGAGCTACGGGACCTTCGTGATTCAGGGCGACGAAGCGGGGGCGGAGCCGGTGAGCCTCTACCCGACGACGCACGTCGGCGTCGTCCGCGCCAGCGACCTCCACGAGGACGTCGAGGAGACGGCGTCGTGGCTCGGCGAGGAGTTCGACGCCGGGCGGGACTCGGCAGTGCTGGCGACGGGCGCGAGCGCCACCGCCGACATGGGTGAACTCGTGGCTGGCGTCCACGGTCCCCAGCGCGTTCACGCGGTGGTGGTGACGGACCGATGAGCGCCGACCGAGAGCGCAAGGCGGCGAAGCTACGCCACCTCCTCGAAACCGAGGGCGACGCAGTCTTCGAGAACACCACGCACGTCAACGAGGGCCGCTACGAGACCAACAGCCACCGCGACGACATCGACGAACTCCGCGGGCAGGCCCGCGCCATCAAGGAGGACGCCATCGAGCGCCTCCCCGAACTCATCGAGGCGGCCCGGACGTCCGTGGAGGCCAACGGCGGCGAGGTGTACGTCGCCGACGACGCCGCGGACGCGAACCGCTACATCACTGAAATCGCGGAGTCGAAGGGCGCGGAGACGCTCGCGAAGTCGAAGTCGATGACGACGGAGGAAATCGAGGTGAACGACGCGCTCGCGGACGTGGGCGTCGACGTCACCGAGACGGACCTCGGGGAGTTCGTCCTGCAGGTCGCCGACGAGGCGCCCTCCCACCTCGTCGGCCCGGCGTTCCACAAGTCCACCGAGGACATCGCCGAGCTGTTCAACGCGCACTTCGACCCCGCGGAGCCGCTGGAGACAGCGGAGGACCTGACGCAGTTCGCGCGCGACCACGTCGGGGAGAAGATAATGGACGCCGACGTGGGGATGACGGGCGCGAACTTCGTGTTCGCGGAGTCCGGCACTATCGCGCTCGTCACGAACGAGGGCAACGCGCGCAAGTGCGCGGTCACGCCGGACACGCACGTCGCCGTTGCGGGCGTCGAGAAACTGATTCCGAGCGTCGACGAGTTCCCGCCGTTCGCGGAACTCATCGCGCGCGCGGCCGGCGGGCAGGACATCGCGACGTACCTCTCGTTGCTCTCGCCGCCCGTCGACTCGCCGGTCGTGGACTTCGACGCGCCCGACGAACCGCTCGACGGGAGCGCGGACGACCGCGAGTTCCACCTCGTCCTGCTGGACAACGGGCGCACCGAGATGCGCGACGACGACGAGCTCCGGGAGACCCTTTACTGCATTCGGTGTGGCGCGTGCGCGAACTCCTGTGCGAACTTCCAGCACGTCGGCGGGCACGCGTTCGGCGGCGAAACGTACACCGGCGGCATCGCCACCGGCTGGGAGGCCGGCGTCCACGGCCTCGACTCGGCCGCGGAGTTCAACGACCTCTGCACGGGGTGCTCGCGGTGCGTCGACGCCTGCCCCGTCGAGATAGACATCCCGTGGATAAACACGGTCGTCCGCGACCGCGTCAACCGCGGCACGGACACGGAGTTCGACTGGCTGGTCGAGGGGTTGACGCCGGACGCCGACCCGGGCGGCGTCGACGTCCAGAAGCGCCTGTTCGGGAACTTCGGCGCGCTCGCGAAACTCGGGTCCGCGACCGCGCCCGTCTCGAACTGGCTCGCGGACTGGGGGCCGTCCCGGGCGTTGATGGAGCGCGTCGCGGGCGTCGACCGCCGCCGCGACCTCCCCGCGTTCCAGCGGGAGACGCTGGTGGACTGGTTCGAGTCCCGGGAGCCGCTGGCGACTGCCGGGGACGGGGACCGCGAGGCCGTCCTCTACCCGGACGCGTACACGAACTACGTGCTCGTCGACCGCGGGAAGGCCGCCGTGCGAACGCTGGAGGCGCTGGGTGTCGACGTGACGGTCGCGCCGTGCCACGAGAGCGGGCGCGCGCCGCTCTCGCAGGGGATGATTGCGACCGCCACCGAGAACGCCGCGCGCGTCGCCGACAGCCTCGACCCGTACCTCGACGACGGCCGCGACGTCGTGGTCGTCGAACCGTCGGACCTCGCAGCGTTCCGCCGCGAGTACGAGCGCCTGCTCGACGCCGACCGCGCCCAGCGCCTCGCCGCGAACAGCTACGAGGTGATGGAGTACGTCTACGGCCTCTTGGAGAACGGTGCGGACGCCGACACGCTCACCGCTGGCGGCGACGTCGCCTACCACAGCCACTGCCAGCAGCGCACGCTCGACGTCGACCAGTACACCGAAGCGGTCTTCGACCGCCTCGGCTACGACGTGGTGACTTCCGACGTGGAGTGCTGCGGGATGGCCGGGAGTTTCGGCTACAAGTCCGAGTACTACGAGCTCAGCGTCGACGTCGGCGAGACGCTCGCCGACCAGTTCGAGGCGG
The DNA here is from genome assembly GCF_001485535.1 of Halobacterium sp. CBA1132. Classification (NCBI taxonomy): domain Archaea; kingdom Methanobacteriati; phylum Methanobacteriota; class Halobacteria; order Halobacteriales; family Halobacteriaceae; genus Halobacterium; species Halobacterium sp. CBA1132. The sequence goes on along the minus strand of NZ_BCMZ01000001.1, from coordinate 1,318,300 downwards.
CGGACGTCGACGAGCGCGAACTGGTCGCCAGCGGCGCGTCCTGCCACGAGCAACTCGAATCGCTGCTCCCGCAGGCGTCGACACACCCTGTCGAACTCGTTGCGCCGGCCGTCGAGCGCGTTCCGCGGTCGCGCTGAGGCGCTCCCGAGCGGGACGGCGACCCCGCCGTCCGGGAAAATTTTTTATACGGCTACGACATCGATTGGGGTGTGACACTCCCACACAGTGAGAGTGGGTTGCCTCCTCACGGACGCTTCCCCGCATCTCAGAGCACAACCTTGGCTGGCACAGCCAACCCACCCGGCGGACGCACCGCTTTCGGACCGACACCCGACGCGGCCGCGACGCGCCCCCAACAACTGGTGGTCGACTGCTAGCATGGACGGCAACGTAACCATCTCCAACCTCGAGAAAGTGTACGACGACGGCAACGAGCGAACCACCGCCGTCGAGGACCTCTCCTTCGACATCGACGGCGGCGAGTTCGTCAGCGTCGTCGGTCCCTCCGGCTGCGGGAAGAGCACTCTCCTGTACCTCGTCGCCGGCTTCCTCGAGGAGACGTCGGGCACAATCGACGTCGACGGGGAGACCATCGACGGCCCCGGCACCGACCGCGGCGTCGTGTTCCAAGACTACGCGCTGTTCCCGTGGCGGACCGTCATGGAGAACGTCACCTACGGCCTCGAAGAACAGGACATGGACAAGGAGGAGCGGCGCTCGACCGCCCAGAAGTACATCGACATGATGGACCTCACGGGCTTCGAGGACAACTACCCGAAGGAGCTCTCCGGCGGCATGAAACAGCGCGTCGGCCTCGCTCGCACGCTCGCGTACGACCCGAAGATTCTGCTGATGGACGAGCCGTTCGGCGCGCTCGACCAACCGCTGCGCGAGGACCTCCAAGACCAACTCATCGACATCTGGGGCGACCTCGACAAGACGGTCATCTTCGTCACGCACGACGTCGAGGAAGCCGTCTACCTCTCGGATACGGTGATGGTGATGACCCGCCACCCCGGCACGAAGAAGACCGTCACGGAGGTCGACCTCGACCACTCGCAGTCCCGCGCGGACATCATCACGAGCGACGAGTTCAACGAAATCAAAAACGAGGTCTGGAAATCCCTCCGCGAGGAGACACAACCCGAGGTGCAACCGTAACCGTGAGCAACGCTACGGTCCGGTCCTTCGAGAACGTCCCCGGTCCGCTCCAGCGAGCCGGGAAGTTCGTCTTCGACTGGATCCCCCTCGCTATCGTCGTCGTCTTCTGGGAGTACGTCAGCGGGGCGTTCGTCCCGGCGGCCGTGTTGCCGTCGCCGACCATCGTCGTCGGCGAGATTCAGACGCTCATCGTCGAGGGGACGATGTACTCGCACCTATTAATCTCGCTGTACCGCATCGGCGTCGGCCTCGGGTTGAGTATCGCCGCCGGCGTGTTGCTCGGCATCGGGATGGCGCGCCTCGAACCCGTCGAGAACTTCTTCGAGATTCTGCTCGCGCTCACGTACCCGATTCCGAAGACGGCGCTGGTGCCGCTGGCGATTCTCTGGCTGGGCGTCGGCACCCAGACCGCGGTCCTCATCGTGTTCCTCGCGTGCCTGCTGCCGATCGTGATGAACGCGTACAACGCCGCCGAGAGCGTCGACCAGAACCTCGTCTGGGCGGCGAAGATGATGGGCACCGACGGCCGACGCCTGTTCGTCAAGGTCATCATCCCCGCGACGGTTCCCGAGATCATGACCGGCATCCGGCAGGCGGTCCCGATTGCGTTCATCGCGCTGGTGAGCGCGGAGCTCATCGCCTCCGACCAAGGCATCGGCTACCTCATCCTGACGGCCGGACAGATCGGCAACTACGCGACGATGTTCGCGAACATCGTCGTCATCTCCGCGGTGGCGTACTTCGCCGTCCGCGGGTTCGAACTGCTCCGTGAACGGGTGTTAGTATGGACGTGACCAACCCGCGTGACCTCGACGCGTCGGTGCTGGTGGAGGTCCTGAAGTCGGTGTACTCGCTGGTCATCATCCTCGTGCTCTGGGAGACAGTCACCCAGATGGGCTGGATTCACTACTACTTCCTGCCGCCGCTGTCGGACGTCCTCGGCCGGTTCGTCGAACTGACGATGAACGGCAAGATGCTGGACAACGCGTACCTCACGCTGAAGCGCGCGTTCCTCGGCCTCGCCATCGCCATCGTCGCGGGCGTCACGGTCGGCGTAGTGAGCGCGCGCAACCGCGTCGCGGACTGGTTCTTCGACCCGATTATCAAGATCGGGTACCCGGTGCCGATTATCGCGCTCATCCCGGTGTTCATGCTGTGGTTCGGCATCGGCGACACCTCGAAGATCATCATGGTCGCGGTGGGGACGTTCTGGCCCATCGCGGTGAACGCCCGCCAGTCCACCAAGCAGGTCGAGAAGAACCTCGTGTGGGCGGCGCGCATGATGGGAACCAGCGACACGCGCCTGCTGTGGCGCGTCGTCCTGCCGGCGGCCGCACCCGGCATCGTTACCGGCATCCAGATTGCGCTGCCGCTGTCGCTCATCATCACGTTCGTCTTCGAGATGATTGCGGGCGGCGGCGGCCTCGGCGCGCTCGAAATCGAGGGCGTGCGGTCGTTCCAGTCGACGCAGACGTACGCCGCCATCATCGCCATCATGCTGGTTGGCCTGCTCCTCGACCGCCTGCTGCGGGCCGCACGGAGCCGTCTGCTTCGCTGGACGTAACGCGCGCTCGTTCTCTTCTTCTCTCGGTCGCAAAAAGGAAGCGGCGAACCGGCTGTGCCTCGTCTCAGTTGATGGACGGAACGTAGTCGTTGGTGGCGTACTCGGAGACGTCGAAGCTCTCTTCGAGGAAGCCCAGGTCCACGAGTTCGTCGATGGTGGACTGGAGGCGGTCCATGTCGATGGTGATGTCCTGGCGGTAGTAGTCGTTGTTGTTCAGGAAGAACCCGCCAACGACGCTCTCCGGGAGTTCGAAGTGTTCGGCCGCCAGCGAGACGACCTCCGAGCGGTTTTCGTAGCTGTACTGAACGAGTTCCGCGAGGTCCTCGCCGAACAACTCGATGGCGTCGGACTTCTTGTCGAGGGAGTTGTTGGACGCGACCGTGTACGCGAACGGGTACTCCTCGTCCCAGAGGTCTTGGCTGGTGACGACTTCGGTGAAGCCCTCGGCGCGCGCGCCGACCGCGAACAGCGCGGGGTAGATTGCCACGTCGATGACGCCGTCCTTGATGCCGGAGGTAATCGACGGGAACGGCAGTTCCACGATTTCGGCGCCGTTCTGCGGGTCGATGCCCGCCGACCGCAGGGCCTTCGAGATGACCGCGTGGGTGCCGGTACCCTGCGCGTTCACGCCGATCTTCGCGCCTTCGAGGTCCGCCGGTTCGCTGATGCCGGTGTCGGGGCCGGCGAACAGCGTGAACCCGTACCACTCGGGGTGGGCGTCCCAGAAGTCCGTCGAGATCATCGAGATGTTCCCGGGGACCGCCTCCTGGCTGACCGCGGACCCGTAGCTCACTGTGGTGAGCAGCGCGAGGTCGACCTCGCCGGCTGCCATCGCGTTCAGCGAGTCTGGCGTGCTCTCGTTGCGCGTGACGTCCAGTTCGTACGACTCGCCGACGTTCGGTAGTTCGTCGCGAAGTTCCGGGATGTCGAACAGCGAGCCGAGGTTCTCGACCGGGACCGTGAACGCGAGGCTGAGGTCCGACGCGCCGCCGCCACCGCCGCCGAGGCAGCCGGTGATGCCAGTGAGTCCGACCGCCGCTGCGGCTGTGCCACTCTTCAGAAACGTACGCCTGTTGGTAATCGTGCGTGCCATCGTACCATACACCACGCTCAACTCACAAAAAGATAGGTGTATATATAGTATCTGATATTACGGACAGGAACGAAAATTTGGGGGTGATTGTCACTCTCTCAAAAGGCAATTAGAAGGGCTGTAACGCCGGAGAACGGCTATTCGGCGTTGACGTAGACGACGCCGTCCTCCACGACGACTTCGTACGTCGGGAGGACGTAGCGGTCGTCCCCGATGTGCTTGCCCGTCTCGATGTCGAACGACCACCCGTGCCACGGACACGAGATGATACACTGGTCGTCGTCGTACTCTTGTTCGACGCGCTCGCCGGGGCCGCCCCACTCACCGACGAGTCGCGGTTCGACTTTCCCCTCGCAGACCGGGCCGCCGTCGTGTGGGCACTGGTTGCGCAGCGCGTAGAACTTCCCGTCGGCCTTGATGACGCCGACCTCCGCGCGCCCGACCTGCACGAGTTCGGCGTCGCCGTCCTCGAAGTCGGCGGCGGGGCCGACCTCGACGCGGGTCTCGGCGCTCATAGGTCGAACACCTCCACGGCGTTCTGCCCGAGAATGTTCTTCCTGTCCTCGTCGCTGAGCATCGGGAGGTCGGTGATGACGCTCGGACTGTCGAAGTCCCAGTGGGGGTAGTCCGAAGCGTACAGCATCCGGTCAGTTCCGATCATGTCGAAGCAGACTTCGAGGAGGTCCGGGCGCGCGGACACCTCCAGCGGCTGCGTGCCGAAGTAGAAGTCCGTGATGTAGTCACCCGGCTTCTTCTCCAACAGTGGTGCCTCCTCGGAGCGCTTGAGGTACTCCTCGTTGATGCGGCTGACCAGCCCCGGGATGTAGGTGACGCCGGACTCCATGAACACGATTTCGAGGTCCGGGAACTTCTCGGCGACGCCCTGACACGCCACGCTGACGATCTGGGACATGTTGGATTCGAGGAACCCGAGCGTGTGCGTCTCGATCATGTCCTGGTAGCCCGCGCGGACGTAGTCGTCGAGGCCGGAGCCGCCGGTGTGGTAGACGACCGGGTAGCCTTCCTCCTCGCAGCGCTCGTAGATGGGGTCGTACTTGCGGTTGCCCAGCGGCGGACTCGCGCCCGCGGTGACCATCACGACGCCCACGAAGGCTTCCTCGTCCTCGATGCGGTCCAGCACGTCCAGCGACGCGTCGATGTCGTGGTACGGCATCGGTGCGAGGCCGTAGATGCCCTCGTCGGGGTCCAGCACTTCTTCGAGCATGTAGTCGATGTACCCCTCCACGAACGCCTCGACCCGGCGGTCGTCGGCGCTGATGCCGCCCATCGCCAGAATCAGGTGCGAAATCTGGAGCGTCACGTCGATGTCGAGGTGGTCCATCCCCTCGACGATGTCCTGTTTGTCGTCGCCGCCGTCGGGGTATTCGGAGAACTCGCGCTCGATTTTCCCGTAGTTGAATCGGTTGCCGGTCGACGCGGGGAAGAACGCGCTCAGGTTCTGTTTGACGCCCGTGCCGCCCCAGCCGCTCTTCTGGAACTTCGTCTTCCACGGTTCCGGCATGTACGGTGCCACCTGCGTGAACGTGTCCGCGTAGTGCCAGTCGCAGTCGACCACGAGGTGTTCGCTGGGGTCTATCATCGGCTGACCACCGCCGTGTGAACGGACGACATGGGTGAACGGAGGTGACGGTTTATAATAAATCTTTAGTCGGTTTCCGGCTGGCTGTCCAGTTTCGTCGCACGCCAGCACGCGGCGGTCGGTGCGTGGTACCCACCCACTAATTTATTTAGCCCCCTGCACAACGTCGTACTCGTCGAATGACCGAGAACGAACCAACCGACCACCCAGCCAACGCTGCCGTCAGCGCTGGCGAACCCCGGTTCCTCACGCAGGACGACCTCACGGTCGACACCCACCAGATTGTGGAACCGGACGGGTCCTACGACGCCGACGACGTCCCCGACCTCGACGCCGAGCAGTTCCGGGACCTCTACCGGTGGATGCTCACCGACCGCGTGTTCAGCAGGCGGATGGTGAGCATCCAGCGCCGCGGAGAACTCGGAACCTTCGGGTCGACCCGCGGGCAGGAGGCGAGCATCATCGGGAGCGCCTACCACCTCCAACCGGAGGACTGGCTCTACGTGGGCCGCGCGTGGACGCCGATGTTCATGCGTGGCGTTCCGATGAAGGACATGATCCTGTTCTGGCGCGGTATCGAGGAGGGCCAACAGTCGTTCGCAGAGCACAACTCCCAAATCGCCATCTCCATCGGCAGCCACCTCCCGCTGGTCGCGGGGCTGGCGTGGGGGATGGACCTCAGCGGCGACGACGCAATCGCCACCGCGTACCTCGGCGACGGCGCGACCTCCACGGGCGCCGCCCACGAGGCCATCAACTTCGCGGGGGCGCTCGGCGTCCCCGCGCTGTTCTTCTGTCAGAACAACCAGTACGCCATCTCGCTGTCCGCCGACGAACAGACCGGAGCGAACACGCTCGCGCAGAAGGCGCTCGCGTACGGCATGGACGCCATCCGCGTCGACGGGCAGGACGTCCTCGCCGTCTACGAGGCCGTCGAGGAGGCCCGCGAGCGCGTCCGCGAGGGCGAACCAGTGTTCGTGGAGTCCGTGACCTACCGGCTGGACGCCCACACCACCAGCGACGACCCGACGCGCTACCGCAGCGACGAGGAAGTCGACGCGTGGGAGGAAAACGACCCGCTGGAGCGCTACCGCGAGTTCCTGAAAGCCGAGGGCCTGTGGGCGGACGTCGACCACGACGCCATCGTCGACGAAATCGAAGCGGAGTTCGACGCCGCGCTGGACGCCGCCAACGAGTTCGCAGAGCGAGAAATCGTCGAAATCTTCGCGCACGTCTACGAGGAGATGCCGCCGGAACTCCAGCGCCAGTACGAGGAGTTCGTCGACCTCCTCGACCGCCGGCCCGAACTGTACGACTACATCGAGCAGCGACCCAAGGGGTGACTCATGCAGGCAACTATCGTAGAAGCAGTCAACGACGCACTACACACGGAGATGGCGGCCGACGACGACGTGATCGTCTTCGGGGAGGACGTCGCCGAGAGCGGCGGCGTGTTCCGCGCGACCGACGAACTCCTCGAGGACTACGGGGAGACTCGCGTGGTCGACACGCCGCTCTCGGAGATTGCCATCGTCGGCGCGGCGACGGGGCTGGCGATGTACGGCCTGCGGCCGGTCGCCGAGATTCAGTTCTCGGGGTTCCTGCCGCCGGCGTTCGACCAGCTCGTGACGAACGCCAGCCGCATCCGCTGGCGCACCCGTGGCGAACTCACCGCGCCGATAGTCGTGCGGATGCCGTACGGCGCCGGCGTGCGCGCGCTCGAACACCACTCCGAGAGCATGGAGGGCGCGTACGCCCACATTCCCGGACTGAAGGTGGTCGCGCCGAGCACCCCCCACGACACGAAGGGGCTGTTGCTCGCGTCGATTCGCGACCCGGACCCCGTGCTGTTCATGGAGCCGAAACGCATCTACCGCTCGTTCCGCGAGGAGGTGCCCGAGGAGGACTACGAGGTTCCCCTCGGCGAAGCCGCCGTCCGCCGCGAGGGCGAGGACGTGACGGTGATTAGCTGGGGGTCGATGATGCCGGCGACGCTGGAAGCCGTCGACGAACTCGATGCCGACGCGGAGGTCATCGACATCCGCACCATCTCGCCGCTGGACACCGAGACCATCGCGGAGTCCGTGAAGAAGACGGGCCGAGCGGTGGTCGTCCACGAGGGCGCGCGGAGCAACGGTGTCGGCGGCGACATCGTCGCGCGCATCAACGACGAGGCGCTGATGTACCTCGAAGCCCCGGTCGAGCGCGTCACTGGCTTCGACACGCCGGTGCCGCTGCTGTCGATGGAGGACTACTACTTCCCGCACTCGCCGCGCATCCTCGACGCCATCGAGAACGCGCTTTCCGCCTGAGTAACTATCACTTTTCTGATAGACAGAAATACTGAAAGGGTCGGCCGACGCGTACAGAGTATGGCCGAGCAGACGTTCGAGCTACCGGACCTCGGTGAGGGTATCGCGGAGGGTGAACTCGTCTCGTGGCTAGTCGAGGTCGGAGAGACTGTCGAAGCCGACCAGACGATAGCCGAAGTCGAGACTGACAAGGCGCTCGTGGAGGTGCCGTCCCCGTACGACGGTACCGTGAAAGAACTCCACGCGGCGGAGGGTGAGACGGTTCCCGTCGACTCCGTCATCGTCACGTTCGACGTCGAGGGCGAGCCAAGCGACGAAACAGCAACGGAGAGTGCGAGCGAATCCGAGGACGAGGAACTGGAATCCGCCGTCGAATCGGTCGACGACGAGACAGCCGACGCCGAGCGCGTGTTCGCGTCGCCGAGCACGCGGACGCTCGCGCGGGAACTCGACGTGGACCTCGCGGCAGTCTCGGGCAGCGGGCCGGGCGGCCGCATCACGGCCGCCGACGTGCGCTCGCACGCCGAATCCAGCAGTGAGGGCGCCGAACCGGCGGAATCCGAGGATAGCGAATCGACCGACGAGACGCCCGTCGTCGTCGAGAGCGACGGCGCGGTCCGCGACCGGACACTCGCGATGCCCGCGACCCGCCAACTCGCCCGGGAGGCGGGCGTCGACATCAACGACGTGCCCGCCAGCGAGGAGCGCGACGGCGAGGCGTTCGTCACGCCCGCGGACGTCCGCGAGTTCGTCGAATCCGGCGGGGAGGCGGCCGAGCCAGCGTCCAGCACGGAGGCCGCGTCTGGACCGGGTGCCGGCGAGCGCGTGCCGTACAGCGGGATTCGCAAGACCATCGGCGACCAGATGGCGCGCTCGAAGTACACCGCGCCCCACGTCGCCCACCACGACGAGTTCGACGCCGCCGACCTCGTGGGCGTCCGCGAGGAACTCGCCGACGCCGCCGAGGCCGAGGGCGTGAACCTCACGTACCTGCCGTTCGTCGTGAAGGCGGTGACGCGAGCGCTCCAGGAGTTCCCGTATCTGAACTCCAGCCTCGACGAGGACGCCGAGGAAATCGTCCTTCACGACGAGTACAACATCGGCATCGCGGTGGCGACCGACCACGGCCTGATGGTCCCCGTCGTGAAACACGCCGACCGGAAGAGCCTCGTCGAACTCGCCGGGGAAATCCACGACCTCGCGTCCCGAGCGCGGAGCCGCGAACTCAAGCGCTCGGAGATGCAGGGCGGCACGTTCACCATCACGAACATCGGCGTCATCGGCGGCGAGTTCTCCTCGCCGATTATCAACCATCCTGAAGCAGCTATCCTCGCGATGGGCCCCGTCAAGAAGCGTCCGTGGGTCGTTGACGACGAAGTCGTCGCCCGCGAGACGATGCGGCTGTCGATGTCCGTCGACCACCGGCTCGTCGACGGCGCGGAGGCCGCGCAGTTCACGAACCGCGTGCAGGAACTGCTCGGGCAGCCAGCGCGCCTCCTGCTGTAAGGGGCTGAACGAACACGTGGACTTTTAGCGGGGGACCGCGAAGCAGGTGGTATGGTAATGGGCGACATAGCGACTGGCACTGACGTGCTCGTCGTCGGCGGCGGGCCGGGCGGCTACGTCGCGGCGATTCGGGCGGCGCAACGCGGCCTCGACACGACGCTCGTCGAGCGCGACGCCTACGGCGGAACGTGTCTGAACTACGGCTGCATCCCCTCGAAGGCGTTCATCACGGCGACCGACCTCGCGCACGACGCCGCCAACGCCGAGGCGATGGGCGTGCAGGCGGAGACGGAGGTCGACATGGCGGCGATGGCAGACTGGAAGGACGACGTCGTCGACCAACTCACGGGCGGCGTCGAGAAGCTCTGTAAGGCCAACGGCGTGAAACTCGTCGACGGCACGGCGGCCTTCGAGGACGAGAACACGGTCCGAGTCGCGCACGGCGGCAGCGGGCAGGGAATGGAGACAATCGAGTTCGAGCACGCCATCGTCGCGACCGGTTCGCGCCCTATCGAGGTGCCGGGCTTCGAGTTCGCCGACGACGCGGTGTGGTCGTCGAGAGACGCGCTGGCGACCGACGAGGTGCCTGAGGAACTCGTCGTCGTCGGCGCGGGATACATCGGCATGGAGCTGTCGACGACATTCGCGAAAGCGGGCGCGGACGTCACCGTCGTGGAGATGCTCGACGACGTCCTCCCGGGCTACGACAGTCGCCTCACGGATGTCGTGAAAGCGCGCGCGGAGGACCTCGGCATCGACTTCCAGTTCGGTGAGGGCGCGGCCGGCTGGGCGGGCGAGGACGGCGACATCACGGTTACCACCGAGACCGAAGACGGCGAGGAGTCGACGTACGACGCCGAGAAGGTACTCGTCGCCGTCGGGCGCGAACCCGTCACGGACACGCTGGAACTGGACGCAATCGGTCTCGAACCCGACGAGAACGGCTTCCTCGCGACGGACGAGCAGGCGCGCACGGCCGTCGAGAACGTTTTCGCCGTCGGCGACGTGGCCGGCGAACCGATGCTCGCGCACGAGGCCAGCAAGGAGGGAATCGTCGCGGCGGAAGTCATCGCCGGCGAACCGAAGGCGCTCGACCAGCAAGCCATCCCGAAGGTGGTGTTCACCGACCCCGAAATCGCGACGGTCGGGATGAGCGAGGCGGACGCGGAGGAAGCGGGCTTCGACCCCGTCGTCGGCGAGATGCCGTTCCGCGCGAACGGCCGGTCGCTGACCACGGGCAACGACGACGGGTTCGTTCGCCTCATCGCGAGCGGTGACGCCGGATTCGTACTGGGCGCGCAAATCGTCGGCCCGGAGGCTAGCGAACTCGTCGCAGAAGTCACGCTCGCCATCGAGATGGGCGCCACGCTCGCAGACGTCGCGTCCACGGTCCACACGCACCCGACGCTCTCGGAGGCGGTGATGGAGGCCGCCGAGCACGCGCAAGGGCAGGCGATTCACACCGTCAACCGGTAATCGCCCAAAGAGTTACCACGGCGCACGGCGACCCAGGCGTATGGCCGCCGCGTCAACCATCGACCGAATCGCGATTCTGGAGTGGGGCGACCACCCGTGTCCCCCCAAGCACCTCCGCGACCAACTCTCGGGCCTCGGCTGCGAGGTGGTCGTCCGGGACGTCGCGGACCTCGCGGACTGCGACGGCGCCGTGACAGTCTACCACCACGACGAGTTCCTCGACAGCGTCGAGTGGGTCCACACCATCCGCTCGGGCTACGAGGACTTCCCGCTGGACGCCTACGAGGACCGGGACATCACGCTGACCAACAGCACCGGCATCGCCGGCGACCTCGTCGCGGAGACGGCCATCGGCCTCCTGATGATGCAGGCGAAGGGCTTGCACCGCTACCGCGACAGACAGAACGACGCCGACTGGGAGCGAATCCCGTGGCAGCGCCCGTTCGAGTTGGGGCAGTCCTCGGTCTGCGTGGTCGGGCTCGGGGCGCTCGGCGGGAGCGTCGCGACGCGAGCGGGCGTCCTCGGGATGGACGTCTGGGGCGTCGACGTGCGCCCGGTGTCGTCGCTCGGCCTCGACCGCGTCTACGACGTCGGGCGGGTCAGCGAGGCCGTCGCGGACGCGCGCTTCGTCGTGCTCACCACGCCCCTATTGGAGTCCACTCGGGGGTTGATTGGCGCGGACGAACTCGAAGCGATGCGCGAGGACGCCTTCCTCGTGAACGTCAGCCGCGGCGAAATCGTCGACCAAGACGCGCTCGTCGCGGCCCTCGAATCCGGGGAAATCGCGGGCGCCGCCCTCGACGTGTTCGCGACGGAGCCGCTGCCCGACGACTCGCCGCTCTGGGAGATGGAGGAGGTCATCGCTACGCCGCACGCGGCCGCCCAGTCCGACAACTACGGCGAGAAGGTCGGCCGACTCGTCGCGACCAACGCGCGGTGTCTGAACGGCGGCCGCGACCCGTGGAACCGCATCGTCTGAGTGCGTTCGTATTTCCCGAACGCTTTTCTCGGTGCCGGTACTCTCGTAGGGTATGGTACAGGAAAACACGGGACCCCAGACCCCCGTGAAGACGGCCGAGCGCACGTTCGAACTCGTGGAGTTCCTGAAAGACGCGGACGGTGCGACGCTAACCGAAGCCACCGAGGCCGTCGGCCTCCCGAAGAGCAGCGTCCACAACTACCTGAAGACGCTCGAGCATCGCGGGTACGTCGTGGAAACCGACGGCGTCTACGAGGTCGGCCTGCGCTTCCTCGACTTGGGGGCGTACGCGCGCACCAACGTCCCGCTATACCCGGTCGCCGAACCGGAACTGGAGACCGTCGCGGCGGAGACGGGGGAGCTAGCGAACCTCCTCGTCGAGCAGGACGGCCGCGGCACGTTCGTCTACCGGAAGAAGGGCGAGAACGCCGTCAAAATCGACTCCTACAACGGCCAGCAGGTCCTCCTCCACACGACGGCCATCGGGAAAGCGGTCCTCGCGAACCTCCCGAAGGACCGCGTGGACGCCATCCTCGACCAGCACGGCCTCCCCGCGAAGACCGAGCACACGATTACGGACCGCGAGGAACTGCACGACGAACTCGACGAGATTCGCGCGGAAGGGTTCTCCTACGACCGCGAGGAGCGAATTCACGGCCTGAAGTGCATCGCGACGCCCGTCTTCCACGGCGAGGAAGTCGCGGGCGCCATCAGCGTCACCGGCCCGACGAGTCGGATGTCCGAGGAGCGCGTCGAGAACGAACTCAAACAGCACCTCCGGAACGCCAAGAACGTCGTCGAACTCAACCTCTCGCACTCGTAGCATCCGCGAGAGGAGAATTCGAATTCGTCAAATACGAACACAGGACAAGCGCTCGGAGCGTTTCTGTCACGTCATCGTGAAAACTGAGGGAACAACGGCCGAGAAACTTACCCGCTCGTCGAGTAATTCAGATTTCCGAAACGCCACGTGAGTACCCGGGTTCGGGCTCGAGGTAGCGTCGCTACACGAGGGATTCGGCCGTAGTCTGCTGTTCGTACTGACCACACCGAGTCGACAGCGGGTATTCTTGGACCGGATATGGGTTGCCTACGCAAACTATTTCCAGAACTGCTGTTCGTATTTTGCGAACCTACGGAGCTGACAAACAGAGGAATAACAAAAGTAACGCTGTTATTCTAACTGTTTGGGGGTGTCGAACGCGATCTCCACACGCGTGCGCTCCTTCGACGACTGGCCTCGACAGTACCCCTCGTCTCGCGACACACCACTTGACTCCGCGGATTCGCTGTCGGAGGGGTGAAGCACAGTCGCTAGCTCGGCGTGTACATCCAGTTCTATATCGCAATATGCGGTTTATTTACCGTGGTTCTGTCGAAATTCTCTCTGCAGTACCAACAGCGACGGCGACGACGAGCGACCAGTGACTGCTCGTCGACGAAACTCCGCGGAGGTTTGGCTACCAGTGCGAATTACGACTCAGCGTAGTTCGGCGCCTCGAACATTCACGAATCTCCCTTAGAGGTCACAGTACGTTTGCAGGAGAATCACGCTCGCGTGCGCGCGCTCGCGACTCGGAGACTGCCCAAGGTGTGGCGGCACGACCAACCAACTGTATCTTCTCGGTGATACCCAAGAACGCATAGTTCCTGCTTTCCAGATGACGGCACGGTCTCGGAGAATTCCTCTGTCTCGACGTAGTGATTGCGTGTGATCGTCTCTTTTCGAAAGTTCCACGCTCCTGAACGTACGTGAGCCTCGGTCTCGCTTTCACGGCTCAGCTGTGATTCCCGAGTTCCCGGTGAAGAACCGCTCTGGGTGGCGGCTGAGCACAAAATAAACTCTATAATGCGATATAGAACCTCCATTCCTGGCGTTTAGCCGTCTCATGAGAGAAATCGCATTAGACGCCCGAACGAGACAGTATAGACCGAATATTACGGCGGAAGTATAATCTGAGAGCATTCAGGCCGGGCTGAATGCGGTTTCAGGCGTGATGGCGGACTAACCTAGCTACTCTTCGAGAAGAGTGCCAGAAACAACTGGTAATAGGTCTACGAACTGACGGTCGCGCTAATCCAGCCAATAGATAACGAGTGTCACTGTGAGGCCCGCAGCGGTCCCCAGCGAAATTGCGCTGAGCCACATGGTATCAGAGAGAACGTAGTACACCCCTGCAGCAACGAGGCTGTACAAGATTAATTGGAGGGAGACTGACGTAATTGTGCGCCAAGATGCGTCCATAGTCTGTTCGTTCGTACAGAGAGTCCCGCGGCGTCAAAAAATGTGTTCTGCCCCACTCGCTCAGCAGTAGCTCTGTTCGTAGCAATCAGCTACAGTCTAAATCGCTGCCCACTGTAAGAACCGGCTGGCTAACGAAACAAGAGATAGTGAGCTCTATTCCGAGCGTGTGCATCTCGCACGGGCCGGGCCGAGAATGTAGTCCTCCCGTAGGCAGTGGCGTGCGGTACCTGTCTGTCCGGTCGACTGGCTTTCCGAGGTGGCCGCGACTCGTGGCTGTGTCGTCAGAACTCCGAGGCGGTCCAGAATTTGTGCCTGCGCTGTCCCGCCGAAATTCGACGAAAGGTATCAAAGGCACCGAAGCTACCTTAGGCACCTATTGCAGCTAACGTAGCTATGCTACCTGGGTTGGCTTGTTCGCCTACCTTCTCTACCTATTCCCGTCGTTTTATGCCTGATGGCGCGAAATATCGGTCTGATTCAGCGTAGGCGCCTCATCTACAATAGGTGCCTATCTCTGACGAGGTACACAATGCAAACGGAACCACGCGCTGTCAGTGTCGGTATCCTGAAGGGAGGCTTCGCGAAGACGACCACCGCACTCAATCTCGCGCGCGAACTCGCGCACCGCAACGAGCGCGCGCTCGTCGTCGACCTCGACGACAACGGGCACATGACGCTCAATCTCGGGTTCGACGACGAGTACAACAGCACCGACGGCGACGGCGGCAACCACGCCGAAGCCGTCCTGCTGGAGGGCGACGACCCCCGCGAGTACGTCGTCGAGGTCGCGGAGGGATTGGACCTCTTCCCCGCGCACGAGGACTTAGAGAGCGTGCAGTCCGCACTCAAGGAGGCGACGATGGGGACGACGCGGTTGAAACGCGACCTCGTCGACCCGCTGCTCGGCGATGAGTACGACTACGTCGTTATCGACTGTCCCGCCAACCGCGGGAAACTCAACGACAACGCGATGTACGCGACGGGCAATCTCATCATCCCGCTGCGCCCCGAGAACGGCTACGAGACAGGGCTGTCGAACACGCTCGACCGGCTCGTCGGGGAGGCCCGCGAGTACTTCGAGTTGAACATCCTCGCGGTCGTCCCCTCGGACCTCCGCAAGCGCATCGACCAGTCCACTCGGGACCGGAAGCTCCTCCGGGAGATCACGACCCGGGACGCCATCGACCACCTCGTCCCGAACTTCGCGTACCTCTCGGAGTCGGACTGGGCGGCCGTCGACGACGGGAGCTACGACGGCGACCTCCCGGGAATCCGGTATCGCGCGGCCATCGACGACGCCCATCAGGAGGGCGTCCCGCTGCGAGACTACGACCCCGAGTGCGACCAGCTCGCGGCGTACGACGAACTCGCTGCTATCGTCGAGCGCGGGGAGGTGACTCGGTAATGGGGTTCGACGACCTCGAAGCCGCCGAGCAGGACCGCGCCGACCGCGGGGACGAACCGCCAGCACCCGAACGCGACGACGACCGAGCGAGTGACTCCGAAGGCACCGCGACGGCGGACGCGTCCACGGACGGGGACGCAGCGTCGTCGGCTACCAGCGAGGAGCCGGCGTTCGAGTACGACGACGTCAAGCAGGCGCCGATGTACGCGCGCCCGGAGTCGTGGACGGCGCTGGAAGACGCACTCGACCTCGATGTCGTGCGCACGCTGCGCGAGGCGGGCGTCCGCAACGAGGAGAAGCGCGAACTCCACGACGCCGTCCTCCGGGTCGCCGCCGACCACCCCGACGAAATCGCGGACGCCGTCCGGGAAGCCCGCGACGAGGACTGAATCTGCCAGAAAGCACAAACCCTAGCCGGCGGTAGCCGGCGTATGGCGTCGTCCCTGCCGGCGGAGTGGGCGGAGGTACAGAACCCCGACTACATCACGGAGAAGTACCGCGCGACGAACCCGACGCTGTTCGTGCGCGAGGACCACGACGTCGGCGTACACGTGCTCCCGGTTTCGACGTCGTCGCCGCACGACGCCGAGCGGTATCGCGCCGCCGCGATTCGCGGGAATCGCGACGAGTTCGACAGCGAGCACCCCATCGAGACCGTCGACGACCGCGAGGCGGCGTTCGAGCGCGCGCTCGAATTCGCGACCCACTACGAGACCGCGTACGCGGACCTTGGTGACGAGGACGCGGCGATGGAGGCTGCCGTCGAGGCCGTCGCGTAGGGCGTTCACGGTCCGGTTCACGATTCTCTTGGAGTATCACCGGGGAGTGCCCCTTCACAAACCCATATGGTTGTCACCGCCGAACTGTCGGGTATGGACGTACTCTTGCTCGGCGCGAGCGGCCGTATCGGCCATCGAATCGCGAACGAACTCCTCGACCGCGGGCACACGGTCACCGGCGTCTCCCGGAGCGGCGACGTCGAGGGCATCGACGACACCGACTTCGAGGCAGTCGCCGGCGACGCGACCAACGCTATCGACGTTGCGGACCTCGCAGAGGGCCACGACGCCGTCGCGTCCGCGCTCGGCCCCAGCGAGAACGAGGACGTGACGGTACTCGTCGAGATGGCGGAAGCCGTCGTCGAGGGGATGCGCGACGCGGGCGTCGACCGCCTCGTGTGGACGGGCGGCGCTGGCGGCCTCCGCGTCGGCCCCGACACGCGCCTCATCGAGACCGAGGACTTCCCCGAGGAGTGGAAGCCGGTGGCGCGCGCGGCAATCGAAGCCTACGACGTGTTCGAGGCGGCCGACGACCTCGACTGGACGTACGTCGCGCCCGCGGCGCTCATCGAACCCGGCGAGCGCACGGGCGAGTATCGGACTGCGGACGGCGAACTCGTCGCCGACGAGGACGGCGAGAGCTACATCTCGATGGAGGACTTCGCGGTGGCGTTCGTCGACGAACTGGAGTCCGGCGAGGCGGTCCACACCTACCTCGGCACCGGCTACTAGAGCGTCGACGTGACTTGTTCGGCGCTCGCGACTTCGGGGATGATGACGCGGTCGGCGCCGGCGCGGCGCGCGAGTTGCTCGTAGGTGTCGTCGCCGACGCGCACGACGAGGCGGACGGTGGGCGCGATTTGACTGGTGTTCATCGCAATCTGGATGTTCGCGTTCGAGTCGTCGATGGCGCCGACGACGACGCCCGCGCGTTCGACGCCGGCGTCGGTCAGCGTCTCCTCGCGCCGGGCGTCGCCTTGAATCGCGAGCAGGTCGTCGTCGAGCGCGCGCTGGAACTCCGCGTCCTGTGACTCGATGACGACGACCTCCCGGTCGGTGTCGTGGAGCGCCCGCGCGATGGTCTTCCCGAACGTGCCGTACCCGCAGATGATGACGTGGCCGCGGAGGTCCGCGACTGCTTGTTCGATGTGCATGTGTTTGAGTTCCGTCTGGATTTGGCCGCCGAACGCGGCCGACAGCACCGTCTCGCCGATCCAGAGGCCGGCGACGACGAGCCCGGAGAGAACGACCACGGCGTAGGCCTTCACGAGCGTCTCGGGGCCGTCGTGGGCTCGAAAGTGGAGTTCGATGCTCGTGGGGTCGAGCAGCCAGAACAGCGCGTCCACCGCGCCGATGCCGCCCAGCGAACTGAATCCCGCGACGCCGGCGGCGACGACCACGGCGAAGGCGGCGACGGGGCGGAGTAGCTGCCGGAGGAGTTGGCGGCGGACGACGGCCCGCAACGGCGTGTCGAGCGAGCGCTTCACCACGGCTCCTCCCGGCTGGTGGTCGTGTCCGTGCCGACCACCACGACCAGAATATGATTCGACGCGTGTCCACTAGTACGTTTCATAGTTGTCCTTAACCGAGTTTAATTCTACGAAATATAGTACATATGCATCCGTAATAGCCTTTACTACGCCACGATTAACCAAACATACTCGAAAGTAAAGTTCAGTGGCGTCGATGACGGGCGGTCCTACCGCGTCACTACCGGAGAAACCGAAGGACACACCGCGAACGGAGCGCGCGGTTTCGTCACAGTCCGCCCTGTCCGCCGCGGAACGCGACCGAGATGTCGTAGTCCAGCGGAAGCACGTTTCCAGCGATACGTTTCCGAATCACGTAGCCGGTGAAGCCGGTGGTGAGCGCGAACCCGGCAGCGAACCAGATTGTGAGGAAGCGCCCGCTGGTGAGCCCCCACAGGAGGCTCTGCGCGGCGACGACGCCGACGAGGATTGTCGCGAGCGCCGCCAGCGCGAGCAGCGCGAGTCCGACGACGCTCCCGACGGTGGACGCCAGTCCCATACTGGATCATTAGAGAGAGTTCCGCTAAGTGTTTTCCGTCGAACGGCTGCCAATTCGGGAGAACGAGCGCGTCCCGGGGCGACCGCTACAGGCCGGCGTACGGGCCTTCCTTGGCTTCCGTGAGCCGGTCGACCTGTTCGTCCGAGAGGTCGATGTCGGCGGCCGCGAGGTTCTCCTCCAGTTGGTCGACGGTGCGCGCGCCGACGATGGGCGCGGTGACGCCGTCGCGGTGGGTCAGCCACGCGAGCGCGACCTGTGCCGGCGTCGCGTCCACTTCGGCAGCCACCTCGTCGAGCACGTCGTGGAGGTCGAAGTTCTCCTCGGTGAGGTAGCCCTCCTCCCAGCGCGTGGACTCGCTGGCCTTCGACTCGCCGGTGAGGCCGTCCTCGCGGTCGTACTTCCCGGTGAGGAAGCCCTGCCCGAGCGGGCTCCACGGACAGACCGCCAGCCCCTCGCTGCGCGCCATCTCGAGGTAGTCTCCCTCGATTTCGCGGTCCACGAGGTTGTACCGCGGCTGGACGACCGTGAACGGCTCCCAGCCCTCGCTGCGCGCGAGTTCGTTGGCCTTCGCGACCTTCCACGCGTTCGGTCGCAGCGTCGACGCGCCGATGTAGTGGACCTTCCCGGCTTCCACGAGGCCGTTCAGCGTCCGCATCAGCTCCCGCGTCGGCGTCTGGTCGTCCCAGCGGTGGATGTACAGCACGTCGATGTAGTCGGTGTCGAGGCGGTCGAGGATGGCGTCCACGCGGTCCCGGACGTTCTTCCGGTTGTTTCCGCGGCTGTTCGGGTCGCCGTCCCGAATCTGCCAGTAGACCTTCGAGGCGATGGTGTAGCGCTCGCGGTCGCGGTCCGCGAGCCAGTCACCGATCCACTCCTCGCTCTTCCCGCCGCCGTAGACGTCCGCGGTGTCGATGTAGCGGCCGCCCGCGTCGGCGTACGCGTCCAGCAGCTTCTTCGCGCGCTTCTCGCCGATTTCGACGTTACCCTCCTCGGTCTCCTTGCCGAATCGCCACGTCCCGAACTGCAGCTCGCTGGTCTGGAGGCCCGTGTCGCCGAACTGCACGAACCCGAGTCCGTCGTCGGAGTCAGTCATGTTCGTTCGGTACTACGCCGACCCGTCGAAAAAGCGTGGGGCAATCGGCAAGCGCGGCGGTCAGAACTCGGTGACGAGTTCGATGCCGCTGGTCTCGTAGTCGGTCATCGCCGCTAGCCGGTCGGAGACGCCTCCGAGGGCGACGCGTTCGGTGACGAGTTTCTCGGGCCGGAGGCTCCCCGAGGAAATCATCCGCAGGAGTTCGTCGTACCGGGACGGCGGCATCCCGCGGGAGCCGAGGACGGAGACGTCCCAGCGCGTGATTTCGTCCACCGGCAGCGAGACTTCGCCCTCCTCGGCGTCGGTCGTCAGGCCGACTTGGACGTGCGTGCCGCGCGTGCGGAGGCAGTCGACGCTGTTCCGGCAGGTCTCCGCGCGCCCGAGCGCGTCCATCGAGACGTGCGCGCCGCCGTCAGTCAGTTCGGCGATGGTCTCGGGGACCGACTCCACGCGGTCCGAGCGCACGGTCTCGGCGGCGCCGACGTGCTCGGCGAGTTCCAGTGGTTCCTCGCGCACGTCGACGGCGACCACGGCGGCGCCGAGCGCACTCGCAATCTGGACGCCAGCGAGTCCGAGGCCGCCGCAGCCGTGGATGGCCACCCAGTCGCCGCCCGCGACGTCCGCGCGGTGAGCGAGCGCGTGGAACGCCGTCGCGTACCGGCAGCCCAGCGCCGCCACCGCCTCCATCGGCACGGCCTCGGGGACGACAGTGGCGTTGAACTCGGCGTGCGGGACGTGGACGCGCTCCGCGAACGCGCCCTGCGCGTCCTGCTCGAACCCGAGCGCGTAGCCGTCCTCGCAGACGTTCCCGTGGCCACGACGGCACTGCGGGCACGACCCCTCCCCGAGGTTGAACGGGACGGCCACCCGGTCCCCGACGGCGACGCTTTCGACGTCGTCGCCGACTTCGGCGACGGTGCCGGCCGGCTCGTGGCCGAGAATCTGGCCGCGGTCGACGCGGTCGTCTGCCCACTCGCCGTGCCCCTTCCAGGAGTGCCAGTCGCTGCGACAGATGCCACACGCTTCCACCGAGACGACGACGCCGTGGGACGCCGGCTCCGGGTCCGGCACTTCCTCGACGGCCAGCGGCTCCCCGTACTCGCGGAGGACTGCTGCGCGCATACGTAGCGTACGCGGCCTCCGGAACTTAACAGTCGCTGTCACCTCCCGACACCTGTCGGGACAAAGACTACTTGTCGGCCACAGGTACGTCGACACACGCCGCCCCACCCACGAGAGATACCCATGGACACGACAAACCGCTTCGATAGAGCCCTCCGTAACGCAGTCGGACTCGCCGGCGAGTGCGTCCTGTTCGGCGTACTCGTCACGCTCACGCTCGCCGTCGTCCTCACAGTCAACGGCGACCCGCCGGGGTTCAGTCTCGCTGTCGCCGCCCCGCTCGGCGTCGTTCTCGGCTGTCTCAGGTACGCCATCCAACGACACCGAGGTAAGTAATCCGTCTCCGTTCGGAACGCCGCTGCGGACCGAGTCGCTCGCTGATTCGACGCCCGTTCCGCCGGAGGCCGTAGTCTTATCTCCTCGTACGCAGTGGCCGTGAAGTATGCGAGCAGTCCGCTTACAGGAACACGGCGAACCGGACGTGATGCGCGTCGAAGATGTCGACCGACCGTCCCCCGATGCGGGGGAACTCCTCGTGGAAGTCGCGGCCGCGGGCGTCAACCCCGTGGACACGTACTTCCGCGACGGGTCCTACGAGCCGGTCGGCCTCCCGTTCACGCCTGGCGTCGACTACGCCGGCACCGTCGCCGAAGTTGGACAGGGCGTTGAGGACTTCGCGGTCGGCGACCGGGTCTACGGCACCGGCATCGGGAACGCGGGCTATCAGGGCGCGTACGCCGAGTACGCCACCGTACCGACGGACCGCACGGTCGCGCTGCCCGACGGCGCGGACGCCGTCGAAGCGGGCGCGGCGGGCGTCGCAGCCGTCACGTCGTGGCGCGCGCTCGTCGACCACGCGGCCCTCGACCCCGCCGAGTACGCGCTCGTCCACGGTGGGTCCGGCGGCGTCGGCCACGCTGCCGTCCAGATTGCGGACGCGGTGAGCGCGCGCGTGCTCACGACCGCTCGCCCCGAGTACCACGACGAGGTCGCCGCGCTCGGCGCCGATGCGGTGTTGGGCTACGCCCGCGACGACCTCGAAGACGCCGTTCTATCGGCTTCCGAGGGCGGCGTCGACGTCGTGCTCGACCACCGCCTCGACGACTACCTCCAGTTCGACGCGAACGTCGCCGCGCAGAACGCCCGCGTCATCGGCATCGGCGAGAACAGCCCGGACCCGGGGTTCACCGACGACGGCGCCGCCCGCTCGAAGGACGTCACCTACCAGTTCATGAGCATGTTCAACACGCCCGATCTGCGCGTGCCGCTGCGCGGGGTCGCGCACCTCATGGCAACCGACGAACTCTCCATCGAACTCGCGCGGACGTACGACCTCGACGAGGCCGCCGACGCCCACCGCGACGTGCTCGCGGAGAGCTACTTCGGGAAGCTCGTCGTCACGCCCTGATAGCGGGTGAAAACGGGTCGGTTACGCCGACTCGACGGCGTCCAGCACGGCGTCGTAGTCGGGTTCGTTCGTCGGGTCGTCGGCGACCCACGCGTACGTCACGTCGCCGTCGTCGTCGAGCACGAACACCGCGCGGTTGGCGATGCCGTAGAGGCCGAGGTCGGGGATGTCCATTTCGAGGTCGTACGCGCGGATGGCGTCGCCGGCCATGTCGCTGACGAGGTCGAACTCGATGCCGTGCTCCTCGCGGAACGCGCCCTGCGAGAACGGCGAGTCCGCGCTCACGCCGAGGAGGGTCGCGCCCGCGTCCTCGAAGTCGCCGAGTCGCTCTTGGAACGCCACCATTTCGTTCGTACACGGCGGCGTGAACGCCCCCGGGAAGAACGCTAACACGACCGGGCCGTCGCCGAGCGCGTCGGCAAGCGCGAAGTCCTCGTGGTCGCTCGTTCCGAGTGTTGCCTCGAACCGCGGTGCGGAGTCGCCAGTAGCTACCATACCAGTCGTTACGTCGGGCCGATACGTTAAGTTAGGTTCGAACGTGGCCGGCCGTCGGCTCACCCCAGCGTCCGCCAGCCGCGACCGTCTCTGGTCAGACCCGCCGAGTGAGGTGACTCCGGATGGTCCGTTGGCTGTCGGCACACAGCGTCTCGACGCGAACGCCCGTCGAGAGGACGGGGTAATCGACGGGGAGGTCGTGGTAGAGATAGCTGGTGAGCGTGCGGTGGGTCATTCCGGCCCGGGCGGCGTGGTTCGTCGACCGGTCGAGGAAGGCCTGCCGGTCGGCCAGTAGCTGTCCGCAGTCTTCGCGGTGCGCGTCGAGCGTCGCGTGTCGGGCCTGCAGCTCGTCGAATCCGAGCTCGGTGAGCGGCGTCTCGTCGGCGCTGACCAGCCACTCCAGAATCGACTCGACGGTCGCCGTCGCCGTCTCCAGCTGCTCGACTTCGCGGTCTACTGCCGTCTCCATCGCTCGGGCTTCGACGCGCCGGGACCGCGACGCCGCGACGACGGCGTCCTGCAGGCTGTTCGTCAAGCCGGTCTCCGTCGCGGGTGCGAGGGCGACGGCGATCGTATCCGAGAGTTCGGACCGAATCGTTTCGAGCAGTGACTCGTCGCCGTTCAGGTCGTCGACGCTGTAGGGGCGAACGGTGTCCCGGAAGGCGGAACGGACCCCGGCACAGCCCGTGTTCGTTCCGGTTGCCGGCCCGGAGGACTGTGCTCCGCCCGCCGAAAGCGCACGGGCTCGCTGGCCGGCCGGGTCCGTCTCCGGGGAGAGCTCCCGTACTCGTGAGATGAACTGGTCGTAGGCCGCGAGCTTCTCTTGGACCGCGCTTCGCTCCGAGCGCGCTCGCTCTCGGGCATCGCGGAGGTGTGTTTCACCGAGCATAAGTCATCGATTGGCGCGGTCGCCGATGCGCTGTCTGTCTGGGCCACGCCACGTGCGAGCCGTCGGGAGACGGCGTCCACGCGACTCGCGGGCGTGGTGGCTGGAGCAGGGCGTGAAGCGCCCGTCTCGCCGGCCAAATCGGGGTGAGCCACTCTCGTCCATCGTTGTTTAGGCTTGCCTAAAAAAGTATAAACGTTCCGCCCCTGACGGAGATACGGACGTGACCCGTTCGCGTCGACCGCGACGTAGCCGTGGCACTGTGGGGGCTTTCGCGGGGCGCAGCGGTCGGTGCCGACCAATCGCACTCTGCTCGGCCCGGCGAACAACCCGACTTTTTCACGGTGTACGTCCGTGGTCCACCCGAGAGGCTCCACGAATCATGGCGGACCCGAACGACTTGCCCACGACGGGCCGGCTGACAGAGTACGTCACGACGGGCGCACACGAGGCGTTTCTGTCGGGGCTGGCACAGTACGAATCGGCGGCGGCCGAGGACCGAAAGGCGGCCCTGCGAGCGCTTCGCGCGCTCGCGACCGAGCAGCCGGCCGCATTCCCGCCGGTGCTTTTGGGGGTCGTCACGTTTCTCACGGACGAGGAGCGCTCGATTCGGTTGACGGCCGCGAAGCTGTTCGTCGCCGTCGCCGACGTGGAGCCGGCGGCGGTCGGGGACGTCGCGGCGCCGCTGGTCGACCGGCTCGCCGACGAGGACGAGTTCTACTACGTCCGCGCTCGTGCGGCGGAGGCGCTCGGCTACGTGGCCCGCAGCGACCCCGACGCCGTCGACTCGCCGGCGTTCCTCGCGGAGCTACGGGTCGGGCTCTCCTTCGACGAGCCGGAGGTCGTGGCGAAGTTGGCGAAGGCCCTGGAATGCGTGGCGCTCGGGCGGCCGCAGCGACTCGCCCACCACACCGCTGCGCTCGCCGCCCACCTCGACGACGGCGACGAACTCGTCCGATACCACCTCTGCACGGCGATCACTGCGGTCGGCTGCGAGCGCCCGGCGGCGCTCGTCGACTGCCGGGGCGCTCTCGTAGACCGTCTCGACGACGACAATCGCTACGTTCGCGGTCGCGCTGCGGAGGCCGTCGGGCTGCTCGCTCGGGTCGACGAACCGGGCGGACCGCTCCCCGAGGAGCGGCTCGCGTCGCTGCGGGACGACGAGGCGTCGTTCGTCGCGGAGCGGGCGCGGTTCGCGCTCGGTAATCTCGCGGACCACACCGGTGACTCCGGGGTCCCCGACGCTGTCGGGACTGTCGAGGGCCTGCGAGAGGGGACCGAACCCATCGTCGAGGATGTCACGTCGCCCGACGAAGACAGGACGTGTTCGCAGTGCGGCCACGTGTTGCCCGAGCATGGCCCCCCGTTGTGTCCGCGATGCGGGGGCCCGTAACACTCTTTTAGGCTCGCCTAAGATTCGAAACGCCTATTGATGATTAGGCGAGCCTAAACTTCATGGACCGAGATTCGCCCACACGGCGCGACGTGGTGAAGTACGGTGGATCGATGCTCACGGCCGGCCTCCTCGCCGGCTGCACCGGTGACGGCACCGCGTCGCCGAGTACGACCGACGCGGACACCTCATCCGGACCCACCAGCCAGACGACGACCGACGGCTCGTACACCGTCACGATGGAGCCCGTCGGCGCCGTCGAGTTCGACTCGCCCCCGGAGACGTGGGTTCCGTACACTGCGGACTACGCCGACATGGGGGTCGCCCTCGGGCACGGCGACGGCCTCGCCGCCATCGGCGTCAAAGCCCGATATGCCACCCACCTCTACGAGGACTTGCCCGGCGTCTCCGTCGACACGGACGGGCTCACGGAGCTCTGGCAGAACGGCACCGGGAAAGAGATCTACTACGAACTCGACGCCGACGTCCACGTCACCGACCCGAACTTCATGGTCAACCGACTCCAGTGGAGCGAGGGCGACGTCGAGGAAATCAGTGAGGGCGTCGCGCCGTTCTTCGGGAACACCATCTTCTCGCGGGCGTACGGCTGGCACGACGACTACCAGTACTACTCGCTGTACGAGGCCTTCGAGAAGCTCGCGCAGCTGTTCCAGGAGCGCGCCCGCTACGAGGCGTTCGCGAGCCTCCACGAGAAGGTGCTCGCGGATGTCGAACAGCGGCTGCCCGACGAGACGCCCGACATCGCCTTGCTCTACCCCGCGGAACTCCCCCCGGAGTCGTTCTATCCGTACCTCGTCGGCGGCGGCACCCAGTCTAAGCACTGGAACGACCTCGGCGTCGGCGACGCGCTCGCCGAACACGGCGTCACGGACGCCCAAGCCGGCGGCGGCGCCATCGACTTCGAGACGCTGCTGGAGATCGACCCGGACGCGCTCGCAATCAGACTGCAGGGCGAAATCTCGGAGTCGTACTTCGAGGAGAACATCCGCTCGCACTTGGAGAACCACGACGCCGCCAGCCAGCTCTCGGCCGTCCAGAACGACCGCGTCGTCTACGGCGGCCTGACCTACCAGGGGCCGATCGTCCACTTGTTCCAGCTCGAACAGGCCGCCCAGGGGCTCTATCCCGAGGAGTTCGGCGGCGAACAGCTCTTCGACCGCCAGCGCGTCGCGAACATCGTCCACGGGGAGTTCCAGGCATGAGTGCCGACGAATCTACTGACGCGACAGCCACGTCCGACTACGACGTCGTCGTCGTCGGCGGCGGGCCGGCGGGCTGCTCGACGGGTGTGTTCACCGCCCGCGAGGGCCTCGACACCGTCATCTTCGACCGCGGGCGCTCGTCGCTCGGGCAGTGTGCGCACTTGGAGAACTACCTCGGGTTCCCCGCGGGCATCGACGTCGAGGCGTTCTACGACCTCGCACACGACCACGCGGAGACGGCGGGCTGTGACGTCGTCCCGGACCTCGTCGAGTCGGTGACCCGGGCGGCCACCGACGGGTTCGTGGTCGAGACGCAGGAGGGACGGACCGTGCACGCGGACCGCGTCGTCGGGGCGACCCGCTACGGGAGCGAGTACCTGAAGCCGCTGGACGACGCCGACGAGATGTTCGTGACCCACTCCCACGGCGGCGAGGAGCACGAACACTTCGACCGGTCGTACGCCGACCGCGACGGCCGCACGCCAATCGAGGGACTGTACGTCGCGTCACCCGTCGACGAGGTGAGCGAGCAGGCGATTACGGCGGCCGGTCACGGCGCGCTCGTCGGCCGGCACGTCGCGGGCGACGCCCGACGAGACGAGGGCTACTGGGACGAGGTCGCCGAGCGCGTCGACTGGCTCCGACGGGAGCGCGCCCGCGACGACGAATGGGGCGACCGGGAGCGCTGGCGCGAGTACTTCCAGAACCACCTGCCCGACGACCACGGGCTGTCGGAGGACAAGCTGGTCGCGTTACGCGAGCAGGAGATCGACGACCTCCTCGACGCGTACGTCACCGACGACGAAATCGACCAGCGGAAGCAACGGGCTCACGACGCGATTCTGGAATCGCTGGAGACGGACCGCATTCGAGCGTATCTCGATCGCGTCGATGACGGCGCGGAGGCACAATGAGCAACTCGGACCCGTCTGCGGCGGCAGAGCAGTTCAAATCACGTCGCGCCGAAGAAGGCCGACTCGCGTGGGTCCAAGACCCGGCGCTGCTCACACTGTGTCTCGCTAGCGTCGGCATCGTCGTGCTCGCGGGACTCGTGCAGGTCAGCTTCGGCTCCTACACGATGCCGGTCAGTCAAGCGTGGCAGGCCGTCGTCGATACCGACGTACTCCTCGACGCGCGGTGGCTGCTCCAGTTCTTCCTCGGGGAGGAGCTGATGCGAACGGTCACTGGGTTCCAGGGGGAGCTGCCGGAGCTAGCGACCGGGACGCTCATCGTCTGGAACATCCGGCTCCCGCGCGTGTTCGTCGCCGCCTTCGTCGGGATGAACCTCGCGGTCTCGGGGGCAATCTTCCAAGCGGTCACGCGCAACGAACTGGCGAGCCCGTTCATCCTCGGGGTCTCCTCGGGCGCGGGTCTGATGATTCTGCTGTCGCTGGTGGTGTTCAGTAGCCTCTCGACGATACTGCCGCTCGTCGCCGCCTTCGGCGGTATGGTGGCGTTCCTCATCGTCTACGCGATCGCGTGGAAGAACGGCACGAGCCCGGTGCGGCTCGTGCTCGCGGGCGTCATCATCTCCACCGTGTTCGGGTCGCTGCAGACGGCGATGTTCTTCTTCGCGGACGACCTCGGCGTCGTCCAGACGGCGATTCAGTGGACGACGGGGTCGCTGACGGGCGTCGGCTGGGCGCAGGTCCGCATGGTGTTGCCGTGGACGGTTATCTCGATGCTCCTCGCGGCGCTCAGCTCGCGCCAGATGAACGTCCTGTTGCTCGGCGAGCAGACGGCGAAGTCCCTCGGCGTCTCCGTCGAGCGCGTGCGGTTCGCGCTGTCCAGCATCGCGGTGCTGGCGGCAGCCGCGAGCATCGCCGTTGCGGGCATCGTGAGCTTCGTCGGCCTCATCGTCCCGCACTTGGTGCGGAACGTCGTCGGGAGCAACTACAAGAAGCTCGTTGTCGGCTGCCTGTTCGCGGGGCCGGCGTTGATGGTCGGCGCCGACGTCGGCGCGCGCCTCGGAATGATGGTGATTACGGGGTCGAACGGCGGCCAGCTCCCGGTCGGCCTCGTGACCGGGCTGGTCGGCGGGCCGTACTTCCTCTACTTGATGCGGAAGAAACAGGAGCTAGGTGAAATCTGATGTTCGAGAACACGAACTTCGTGTCCACGTCGACGGACGGTGAACAGGTGTCCACCGAAGACGGTACTTCGGACTTGCTCGCGGGCGAGCGCGGTGCGGGCCAGCTCGCAGGGAAGGACCTCGTCATCGGCTATCCGGGGACGGAAACGCCAGTCATCGACGGCGAAACGGTCGAGGTCGAGCCGGGGTCGGTGACCGCGCTCATCGGCCCGAACGGCAGTGGGAAGTCGACGCTGCTGAAAACCCTCGCCAAGCAACTGGACGCGGACGCCGGCTCCGTGCTCGTCGACGGTAGCGACATCCACTCGCTGGCGCCCAAGGAGATGGCGAAGAAGCTGGGGTTGCTCTCCCAGGAGAGCGCGTCCCCGAACAGTCTGACCGTCGAGGACCTCGTCTACCACGGCCGGCATCCCCACCGCGGATTCTTCGAGCAGGTGACGGAAGCCGACCAAGCCGCGGTGAATCGCGCGATGGAGCTCGCTGGCGTCGGCCACCTGCGGACGCGCGAGCTGGGGAGTCTCAGCGGCGGCCAGAAGCAGTTAGCGTGGATTGCGATGATTCTCGCCCAGGAGACGGACATTCTGTTGCTCGACGAGCCGACGACGTTCCTCGACCCCCACCACCAACTGGAGGTGCTGGAAATCGTCGAGAAGCTCCACGACGAGAGCGACATCACGGTCGTCCTCGTCCTCCACGACATCGAGCAGGCCGCGCGGTACGCCGACCGCGTCATCGCGCTCCGCGACGGCGCGATTCAGGCGCGGGGGACTCCCGAGGACGTCGTGACCGAGGAGCTGCTGGCCGACGTGTTCCGCATCGAGGCGACGGTCGAGGCGGGAACGCACGGGCCGAAGGTGTCGATGGAGAGCCCCCTCCACGACGACGAGTAACGGGCGTCGGCGCCGAACTCGCACGTTTGCGGCCGACTGTGTCTCTCGAAAACAATCGACGCGGATAGTAACAGTTATGTGTTTTTAGGTCGGCCTAAAAATATGGTCCGAGATGAACACACAGACAAGATTCCCACGCGCAGAGACTTCGTCAAGGGCGGCGGCGCACTCCTCGGCGGCGGCCTGCTCGCTGGCTGTCTCGGCGGGACCGACGGCGGAGCGGACCCGACCGACACTACCGCCTCGTCTGAAGTGCCGACTGAGACGTCGACGAACACGACCACGAGCGAGTCGTACACGGTCAGCATGGCACCGATGGGCGACGTCGAGTTCGAGAACGCGCCCGAGAGCATCTTCACGCGCCTCACGCACCTCGCGGGGATGGCGTTCGCGCTCGGCCGCGGCAACGACGTGAACGCGATGCACGCGCCCGACTACTACGACGCGCTCTGGAACCAGTTCACGCCCCGACTCGACGGCGTCTCGCTGGACTGGACGGGACTGTACTCCTCGTGGGAGCCGAGCAAAGAGAAACTGTACGAGTTGGACAGCGACGTCCACCTCGCAGACCCCGCGAGCGTGTTCGCACTCTCAGGCTGGAATATGGACGACATCGAGGAGATTCGCGACAACGTCTCCCCGTGGTTCGGGAACCAGTTCAGCGACTCGCACGGTGCGCCGCCCGAGGAGTGGGCCGACCAGTACGAGTACTACGGCCTCTGGGAGATGTTCGAGAAGGTCGCCGCAGTCTTCCAGGAGCAAGCCCGGTACGAGGCACTCGCCGAGGTTCGCGACGACCTCTTGAGTACCATCGACTCGGGGCTGCCACCCGGATCCGAACGTCCGGCCGCCGTGCTAATCGGTGCGAGCAGCCTGGACAGCATCTACGCCTACCCGCTCGACAACCCCGGGTTCCTGACCTCGCACATCACGCCACTGGAGCCGGTCAGCGCGTTCAGCGAGGACGTCGAATCGACCTCGACGGTCGGCATGGAAGCGCTCCGGGAGGCGAACCCGGACGTGATTTTCGCGCTCGGCGGGATGCATCCGTCGACCGACATCGAGGAGATTCGCGCCGGCTTCCGCGACGACCCGGTGGGCCAGCAGATCGACGCCGTCGAGAACGAGCGCATCTACGCGCAGGGCGCGCGCTATCAGGGCCCGATTCTGAATCTGTTCCAGCTGGAGATGACCGCTAAGCAGCTCTACCCCGACGCGTTCGGCGACTGGCCGACGTACACGGAGGGGCCGTATCCCGAGATTCCCGCCGACGAACGACTCTTCGACCGGCAGCGAGTCAGCAACGTCATCAACGGGGACTACTGACGGGCACGACTACGTTCGCGCGGCGTTCCGACTCGACGTCCGGGACGGCGTCGTTTCCTGCGAAGCTGGCCGGCGCTCCCGGCGTGTCAGTATCTGCCGTGGGTGAGAAATCCTTTTGTCGCGATACCGTGGAGTGTACGCATGAGCAGTCGCGAGAAAATCCTCCCGTTGTTGCGCGAGAACGCGCGCTACTCCACCGAAGACCTGGCTCGACAGACCGGCCTCGACGTCGAGGAGGTCGAAGCCACCATCCACGAGTTGGAGAGCGACGGCGTCGTGCACGGCTATCGCGCCATTGTCGACCGGAACCAGATCGAACCCGAGCGCGTGCGGGCGTCCGTGGAGTTGAACGTCACGCTCGACCGCGAGACCGGCTACGACGACATCGCCCAGCGCCTCGCGAAGTTCCCCGAAGTCGAGGGGCTGCGACTGGTCAGCGGCGACTACGACTTCGCGATGGACGTCGAGGGCGACTCGATGCGAGAGGTGTCGAACTTCATCAGCGAGCAGGTCGCGCCCGTCCCCGAGATCACGCAGACGGTCACCCACTACATCATGGAGACGTACAAGGAGGGTGGCGTGGAGTTCGAGGACGGCGACGACGACGACCGGCTCTCGGTCTCGCCATGAGTTTCGAGGAGTCCGAGCGCCTCGAAACCGTCCCGCCGAGCGGCATCCGGCGGTACTTCGAACTCGCCGAGGAGCAGGACGACATCATCTCGCTTGGCGTCGGCGAACCCGACTTCGCGCCGCCGTGGGCGGCCCGCGACGCGGCCATCGAGTCACTCGAACGCGGGAAGACGTCGTACACGCCCAACCGCGGGCTGCGGGAACTTCGCGAGGAAATCGTCGCGCACGTCCACGACCGCTACGACCTCGACTACGACGCCGACGAGGAGGTGCTCGTGACGGCGGGCGCCAGCGAGGCCGTCGACTTGGCGTTCCGCGCGTTCCACGACCCCGGCGATACCGTCGCGGTCGTGCAGCCGTCGTACCTCTCGTACGTGCCGGCGGCGCGACTCGCCGGCGCGGACGTCGTCGACGTGCAGACGCGCCGCGAGGACGAGTTCAAACTCACCCGGGAAGTCCTCGAAGCATCGGGCGCCGCGGAGGCGGACACGCTCGTGCTATGCTACCCGAACAATCCGACCGGCGCGACGATGACCCGGGAGGAACTGGAGCCGGTCGCGGAGTTCGTCCGCGAGCACGACCTGCGCGTGTTCGCCGACGAAATCTACGCGGCGCTGTCCTACGAGCACGACCACACCTCGATTGCGACGCTGCCGGGGATGCGCGAGCGTACCGTCGTCTTCAACGGCTTCTCGAAGGCGTACGCGATGACGGGGCTGCGGCTCGGGTACGCGCTCGCGCCGCCGGAAGCCATCGAGTCGATGAATCGAATCCACCAGTACACGATGCTCTCGGCGCCGACAACGGCCCAGCACGCCGCCATCGAGGCGCTGCGCAACTGCGAGGACGACGTCGCGGAGATGCGCGAGCAGTACGACCGCCGCCGGAACTTCGTGCTCTCGCGCTTCGAGGAGATGGGCATCGACTGCTTCCCGGCGTCGGGCGCGTTCTACGTGTTCCCCGAGTGCCCGTGGGACGACAGCGAGGCGTTCGCGGAAGCGCTCATCGAAGAACAGGGCGTCGCCGTCGTCCCCGGTGGCGTCTTCGGCAACGGCGGCGAGAGCCACCTCCGGGTCACCTACGCCACGGGATTGGACGACCTCAAGGAAGCGCTCGCGCGCATCGAACAGTTCATCGACTGACGCGGCCGTTTCGTCCTATTCCTCGGCGACGGCGACGACTTGCTTGCCGATGTTGTCGCCGGAGAACAGCCCGAGGAACGCGTCGGGCGCGTTTTCGAGGCCGTCGACGATAGTCTCGCGGTGGGCGAGTTCGCCGGTGGCGACCCACTCGCCGAGTTGCTCGCTGGCTTCGCCGAACCGCGTCGCGTAGTCGCCGACGAGCAGGCCCTGGACTTTCGCGCGCGCCGCGATGAGCTGCGGGAGCTTCCGCGGGCCGGTCGGCACGCCCTCGTCGTTGTAGTGGGCAATCTGCCCGCAGACCGCGACGCGGGCGTCGAGGTTCAGTTTCGTGAACACGGCGTCCGTAATCGGGCCGCCGACGTTGTCGAAGTAGACGTCCACGCCGTCGGGGGCGGCCTCGTCGAGGGCACCGCGGTAGTCCTCGACGTCCTTGTAGTTGATCGCGGCGTCGAACCCGAGGTCGTCCGTGAGCCAGTCAACCTTCTCGTCGCTGCCGGCGAACCCGACGACCCGACAGCCGTTGAACTTCGCAATTTGGCCGACAACGGAGCCGACCGCGCCCGCCGCGCCGGAGACGACGACCGTGTCGCCGGGCTTGGGTTCGCCGACGTCGAGCAGCCCGAAGTACGCCGTCCGCCCGGGCATCCCGAGCACGCCGAGGTACGCGGGCAGGTCGGCGACCGAGGGGTCGACGGGCGCGACTTCGTCGGCGTCGAGGACGGTGTAGTCCGCCCACGTTCCGTTCCCGGTCACGAGGTCGCCGGCGTCGTAGGTGTCGCTCTCGCTCTCGACGACTTCGCCGACCACGGCGCCCGCCATCGCGTCGCCGACGTCCCACGGTTCGGCGTACGACTCGGCGTCGCGCATCCGGCCCCGCATGTAGGGGTCGACGGAGAGATACTGCACGCGGACGAGCAGTTCGCCGTGCTTCGGACTCGGCACGTCGCCCTCGCGGAGTTCGAAGCTGTCCATGTCCGGTTCCCCCTCGGGGCGTTCGGCGAACACCCACTCGCGGTTGGAGTCTCGCATACCACCCCTTACATTTTGGAACCCGAGGTCAGTTGTGCTTCCAGCAGCCTCTTCCGCCGCTCGGGCGGAACCGCCGAAAGGGTTCGACAAACTACTAATCATAAGTTCCCGGGCGCCGTCTACGGGGACGTGATACCGCGAGGACAGACCGGCGAGACTGTGCCGACCGACGACGGGCGTGCCGAGCGGCGCTTTCGGGGGGAAGCGGGCGTTCGTCTGACCGCTGCGGGGGAACAGCCGTGAGGCGGTCCGTCGCACTGGCAGTTGCCTGCGTGCTGGTCGTCGCGCCCGTGAGCGGCGTCGTCACCGTCGGGAGCGCCGCCACGACGGACGTCGCCGTTCAGTCCGTGGACTTGTCCGTCGACCAGCCCGCGCCGGGCGAGCCGTTCACGCTGACCACGACCATCGCGAACCTCGAGAGCAGTTCGGGTTCCGTTGATGTCACCGACGTGTACGTGCGCAAGTCCGGTACGACGACGGAGTACGGTCGCATCGAGAACGTCGGCGCGATAGCCGCCGGACAGACGCTAGACGTACCACTGACCCTGAGCATCGGGAGTACGGGCGGGAAGCGACTCACGATCCACGCGGTCGTACGGGACGCCGACGGCGACACGAAGCGCGTCAACTACCCGTTGTACGTCGATGTCGAGGAGCCGGACGAGGCAGTGGTGTCGTTCGCGACGCCGGACCTCGTAGCGGGACAGGAGAGTCGCGTGAACGTCTCCGTCTCGAACGGCGACGACGCGACGCTGTCGAACGTTCGACTCGACGTGGCCGGCGACGCGACGGTCGACAACCCCGAGCGCGTGAGCGCGGCCATCGCGTCCGGGGCGCAGGTCACCCACCAGTACCACGTCACGTTCCCGGAAGCCGGCCAGCGCGCGCTCGACGCGACGCTGACGTACAAGACGAGCGAGGGCGTCACCCGGACCACGAACCGCAACGTGACTGTCGACGTGGCCGAGAGCAACATCGACGCCGCGTTGACGGTGACGCCGACGGCGGCGAACGGGTCGTCTGCCATCGAGGCGTCGCTGACCGAGTACGGGAACGTCGAACTCCGCGACGTCGAGGTGCGCGCGCTCAGCGGCGGCGACGTCGTCGCTCGCGCGCTCGCCGCGGACGTGCCGGCGGAGGGGACGCGAACGGCCACGCTCGACGGGTCCAGCATCCCGGCGGGCGACGTGACGATTCGGGCGGCGTACACCGCCGCCGGCGAGCGCCGCAGCGTCGAGCGGACGCTCCAGTATTCGCCCCGGGAAACCGCGGAAATCGCGCTCACGGGCGTCGACTTCACGCGAGACGGTGCAGCAGTCGGCATCAGCGGTGACACCGCGAACCTCGGCAGCGCGGACGCCGGCTCGCTGTTGGTGTCCGTCGGCGAGCGTGACGGCGTTTCGCCGGTGCCGCCGAACGCCGAGTACTTCGTCGGATCCGTCGAGTCGAGCGAGTTCGCGACCTTCGAGGTGACCGCGAGCGTCGACGAAGCCGTCGACCGCGTCCCGCTCACCATCAGTTACTCCGTGAACGGCGAGCGCCACTCGCGGGTCGCGACCGTCGACCTCGGCCAGCGCTCCGCTCCCGGCGAGGGCGGCTCCGGCGGATCGGGGTCCGGTGGCATCCCGTGGCTCGGCGTCGGCGCGCTCCTCGCGGTAGTCGTGGGCGGCGTGGCCGTGTACCGATGGCGCAGATGAGCGTCGTCGAACTCGAAGACGTCGTGAAGCGCTACGACAGCGGCGGTGAGACCGTCGAAGCGCTGAAGGGTGTCAGCATCCACGTCGACCGCGGCGAGATGGTCACGGTCATCGGCCCGTCGGGGTCGGGCAAGTCCACGATGATGAACCTCATCGGGCTGCTGGACACGCCCACCGAGGGGACGGTCCGCATCGAGGGCGAGGACGTCACCGACTACACCAGCGACCAACTCACCGAGAAGCGCCGGTCGAGCATCGGCTTCGTGTTTCAGGCCTTCCACCTGCTGCCGATGCTCACCGCCGTCGAGAACGTCGAACTCCCCTCGATGTGGGACACTTCGGTGGACCGCCACGACCGCGCAATCGACTTGCTCGAACGCGTCGGCCTCGGGGACCGCCTCGAACACACCCCCGACCAGCTCTCCGGCGGGCAGCGCCAGCGGGTCGCCATCGCGCGGGCGCTCATCAACGAACCGGACCTCCTCATCGCCGACGAACCCACGGGGAACCTCGACCAGGACACCGGCGGGAAGATTCTCGACGAACTCACCCGGTTGAAGGAGGTCGAGAACATCGCCATCGTCTCGGTCACCCACGACGAGCAACTGGAGGCGTACGCCGACCGCGTCGTCCGCCTCGTGGACGGAGTGATACAGTGAGCCCGCCGGACATCCTCCGCCAGTACCCGAGCGCGCTGATGGCGTGGCGGAACCTCGGCCGCAACCGCGTCCGCACGGCGCTGGCCGCGCTCGGCATCGTCATCGGCGTCGTCGCCATCGCGTCGCTGGGGATGGCCGGCGCCGCCCTCCAGTATCAGGCGACCGAGAACCTCGGCGGGCTCGCGGACGAAGTCACGGTCACCGCCGGCGAAGACAACCCGGACGGCCTGACCGAGACGCACGTCCGGAAGATTCGGCAGGTGTCCACGGACGCCACCGTCATCCCCATCAAGGGCGACCGGACGACAGTCGCGGCGAACGGCGAGGAGGTGGTCGCGGGCGTCACCGGGGTGACGCAGGCGAGCGCCCTCTACGACGCCGGCGAGGGTGAGGTGCCGTCCCGCCTCGAATCCGGCGCGGTCGTCAGCAGCAACCTCGCCAGCGAACTCGGCCTCGACGTCGGCGACCCCGTCGAGTACGGCGGGCAACTGTACCGGATTCGCGGCGTCATCCAGTCCTCGGGCGGCTTCGGCGGCGGGAGCAACACGCTCGTGCTGCCGGTGTCCGCGCTCGCGGACCAGCCCACGTACAGTCGCGTCACCCTGATTACCGACGGCGGCGACGCCGCCCGAGAGCTAGCGGCGGCCGTCGACGCCCGCCTCAACGAGCGCGAACAGGTCGTCAGCGCCACGACGTCCGCGGCCGCGCTCGAACAGATAAACTCCTTCTTGAACACGCTGAACCTCGCGCTGCTGGGCATCGGCTCCATCTCGCTGGTCGTCGCCAGCGTCGCGATTCTGAACGTCATGCTGATGAGCACCATCGAGCGCCGCGGCGAAATCGGCGTCCTGCGTGCGGTCGGCATCCGCCGCAGCGAGGTGCTGCGCATGCTCCTCACGGAGGCGGGCTTCCTCGGATTGGTCGGCGGCCTCTCGGGAGCGGTCGTCTCGATGGGCGTCGGCTTCGTCATCTTCGAGGCGTTGGTCGGGGACCCGATGGCCGCGCTCGCGTGGAGTAGCTCCCGGTATCTCGTCTACGGCGTCGGCTTCGCGCTCGTGGCGAGCCTCCTCAGCGGCCTCTACCCGGCGTGGAAGGCGGCCAACGAGCGGCCGGTCGAGTCCCTCCGCGGATAGTGACTTGGGCCGGCCACAGGTCGTCTCGGACAACCGATAGCGCCGGTCGCTCGCCGGCGACCTCGGGCGCTCCGTTCCTCGATGCGAGGGGTTTTCCGGCCGTCGCTGCTACTTCGCGTATGACAATCGCTACCGGCGATTCTGTGACACTGGAGTACACCGGCCGAACGGACGACGGCACCGTCTTCGACACGTCGCGTGAAGCCGTCGCCGAGGACGCTGGGCTGACCGACCCCGAGGGCGAGCGCGAGTACGCGCCCCTGACAATCGACGTCGGCGCACAACAGGTCATCGAGGGCATGGAGGAGGGCCTGCTCGGTCTGGAGCAGGGCGAGTCGACGACCATCGAAGTCCCGCCGGAGAAGGGGTACGGCGAGTGGAGCGAGGAGGAAGTCCAGTCCTTCGAGACGGCGGAACTGAGCGAGATGCTCGGCGGGCAGACGCCCGACGTCGGCGAGTATCTGGAAGCCCAGAACGGGCAGGTCGGCGAAGTCGTCCACGCCGGCGACGAGGAGATTCGCGTGGACTTCAACCACGAACTTGCGGGCGAGAAACTGGCGTTCGACGTCGAAATCGTCGACGTCAACTGAACCGCGACACACCCGCAGTCGGCTATCTACTGGGTCGCGTCCGACCGCTCGTCACGTGACGATCCGGCGCGGCCTCGTTTTTCCCGAAGAGTCATACCGGATTGCCGCCATCTTCCGGCACGATGTTCGGAAACGCATGAACGCCGTCGCAACCGCGGCCCTCGCCGTGCTGCTGGCGGCCATCGCGTTCGTCCTCGCGCTCGCTGTTCGCCGCGGGAACGCCGCAGCAGCAGTCAACGCTGGGGCCTCGCTGGTCGTCGGCGCCGTCGCCGTCGCTGCCGCGACCGGGTTCGCGTTCGGCCAGCGCGGGTTCGTCGCGCCGGAACTCGCGTTCTGGACGGCGGTCGCTGGCCTCCTCCACGCTATCGGGATGCTCGGCCCCTACGAGTCGGTCTGGTGGTGGGACCACCTGACGCACGCGCTCTCCGCGGCACTGTTCACCGCGCTCGTGTACGCCGGCCTGCTGGTCGCTGTCGGCGACGCCGCGTCCACCAGCGTCGTCGCCGTTGCCGCCGTCGGTTTCACGGTCGCTGCCGGCGTCTGCTGGGAACTCGGCGAGCTCGTCGCGCGCGCCGTCGGCGAGCGCTACGACGTCGAACCCGTCCTCGTGTACTACGGCTGGAAAGACACCGCGTACGATCTCGTGTTCGACGTCGTGGGCGCGCTCCTCGTCGTGGTGTTCGACGTTCGCGTGTTCGTCGACCTCGCAGCCACCGCGCCCGGCGTCACGCGACAGATACTCGTGTGGGTCGGCGTCGCCATCGTCGCGGGGTCCGTGTCGATGGCGCTGGCGTTGGTCGCGTGGCCCGACGAACAGTTTACGTGACGCAGACGAACCAAATTCAAAAACACTATAATTTTCCGAGTGATCTGGTTCCATCAGTCGATTAGCTATTCGAGTCTCCGGACCTCGACGACGGCTTCTCGACCGTGGGATTTCTGGAAACGTATCGAAGAAAACGCTTGTATAGGTTCGTTAGCGCGTTATTTCGACTGTTAACGAAAATAGCCGTATTGTGTCGTTCTAGAAGCCCCAAATAACTTAGTTGCGCGGGGACGAACCAACGACAGAGACGTAGAGTTCGATACACGCTGAAGTTAGGCGCTCTCTACCCAAACCACATCTTCGGGTCGCGGTCACGAGCGACTACCGATGCGTCGAGTGGTATCGAAACCAAAACACCACATAACAGAACAGACTAAAACGACAACGTATCAGTTCTATTTAACACTGGATATTCGAGCGTTCGTTCCCGTTTCGAGCGAGAACGACGAATCGAATCCGCCGCAAATACGGATGGTGCCGGGGCGCTCAGTCGATTTGCTCGACGTAGGTGTAGTCCTCGGAGAGCGCTTGGGCGTCCTCGGGGAGGAGGGCGACGGTGAGGTGGTCGGCGTAGTCGCTGAAGTAGTCCACGACGCGCGCGATGCGGTCGGAGTCGATGGCTTCCAGGGAGTCCAGCACCATGAACGGGACGTCCTCGTACACCTCGTGGACGAGGTAGCCAGCCAGCGCGAACACCAGTCCGGTCACTTCGCGCTCGCTCTCCGAGAGGTGGTCGATGGTGTCCCGGTAGGACGCGCCGTCGTCGGTGGCGCGGATGACGTGGAGGTCGAACGTCGTCTGCTCGACCTTCCGGCGGCCCTCGCGGACCTCGCGCTCGCGGCGCTCCACCCAGATGCGTTCGATGTTGTCGTACTCCAGCACCGCGAGCACGGATTCCATGTGGTCGTTGAACTCCTCGACGGCCTCGCTCTCGATGCGGTCGACTTTCGTCCGCAGGTCGGTGAGTTCGTCCTCGATGTCCTCGCGCCGAGCGACCAGTTCGTCGCGCTCGCCGAGCGTCTCCTCGCACTCCGCAATTTCGGCCTCGACGTCTTCGAGGTCGCTCTCCGTGCGCTCGATGCGCAACTCGATTCCGTTGGACTCGCGGTGGAGGTCCAGCACCTCGTCGTAGTCGCCGTCCGTGCCCGCGTCCTCGGTCTCCGCTTCGAGGCGCTCGACTTCCTCGCGTTGTTCCTCCAGGGAGTCTTCGAGGGACTCGATGCGTCGCTCGGTGGACTCGATTTCGTTCTCGACCTCCGAGAGGCGTCGCTCGGTGCGTTCGCGCTCGCGCTGGGACTGTTGAATCTCCGAGCGCGTCGCCGAGAGGTCGTCGATTTCGGCGTCGATGTCGCTTCGCTCGTCGAGTTTCTCCGCGCGCAGCTCCCGGAGGTGGTCGACGGTCCCCTCGATGTGGTCCCGTTCGACCTCCGAGCCACACGTCCAGCAGACGACGTTCTCCGTGTCGCCCAGCAGCTGTTGGGTGGGGTCGCTGTCGCCGTCCGCGTCGTCACCGAGCTCGTCGAGGTCCAGGCCTTCGCCGTCGAGCATCTCCTCGTTGAAACTGATGACGCTGCCGAGTTGGCTGATGGTGTCGTCGAGCGCGCGCTTGCGCTCGCGGAGTTCGTCGATGCGGCCGGCGAGGCGGTCGGGGTTCTCGTCGTGCTCGTCGACGTCTTCGAGGTCGGCTTCGAGTTCGTCGCGTTCGTTTTGGAGGTCTTCGAGGGTCTGTCGCTCCGTCTCGAGTTCGAACTCGACGTCTTCGAGGTCGGATTGGGCCTCCCGAAGCGTCTCGAAGGCGTCCTCGATGGCTTCCTTCTGCGAACGGCTCTGTTCGAGGCTGACATCCTTCTCCTCGATCTCCGCTTCGACCTCCGCGAGTTCCTCGCGGGCGTCCTCGAGATCGGATTCGAGGCGCTGCTTCTCGGCCTCCAACTCCGGCAGTTCGTTCTCGATGCGCTCTAACTCCTGAATCTCGTCGTCGAGGTCGCGCTTCTCGTTCTCGAGGTCCCGAATCTCGGCTTCGATTTCGTCGGTGTCGACGGGGTCCATGATGATTTCGCGGAGGTCGTCGCCCCGAGCGACTGCGCGCCGGACTTCCGTGTTCTCCAGGAGGAACGCGAACTGGTCGGCGACAGTGGGGTCGTCGAGGTACGGGTCGCCGCCGTAGACAACGGTGTCGCCGCTGCGAGTGAGCGTCCGAGTGTACGTCTCGTCGCCGACGTGGAGTTCGACTTCGCCCTCTTCGGTGTCGCCTTTCAGCGTCGCGCGTTCGCTGCCGAGGCCCGCCATAATCGCCTGCAGGAACGACGTTCGGTTGGTGGCGTTCCGGCCGGTGAGCACGGTCACTCCGGGCGGCAGCGAAACCTCCGCCTCGTCGATGCCGCCGACGTTGCGAGCGTGAACACGCACGTCACGTTCGACTGACTGATTTGATGCCATTACGACACTCAAACCCCGCCGGAGGCTTAAGTGTTGTCACGTTCCGGGGCGTCGCAGTCACAGCCGCCCTGCCGGAGTAGCTCTCCGGCCGCGTAGCCCGTGCCGCAGTCCCCGCAGATGACGCGCACGTCGACGATGACGTCGTAGTCGTGGTCGCTGAGGTCGCCGCTGCCCGTCAGACTCTCGATGGTGGATTCCGTGACCGCCGTCGTCCGGCCCTGCAGACGCTCGATAACGTCGGCCTTCTGGTCGGGGTCGCCGGACTGGTCGGGGAGTTCGGCTTCGCGGTACTCGGTGAGGTACGTGTGGACCGCTTGGTGCGTGACGAAGTCCGACTGGACGTCGTCGACGTCAACACCCATGGCTTCGAGTTCGCGCTGTTTGCGCATGCGGTCGGCGCTGGAGACGTCGTCCCCCGTGAGCGTCTGGTAGGCGCTCTGTACGTCCGTCTCGGGGACTGCGCCGTCCGAACGCCGGATGGCCTCGTCCAGTACCGCGCGGTTGAACTCGTCGGCGAGGTCCCGCAGGCTCGTCCGCTCGCCGTGTTCGCCCGTCCACGCGACTTCCAGTTGCTCCCCCATGCCGCCGATATCGTACGCCTCGATGACGCGTGCGACCTTGCTGTTGGGCCGTGACGACTCTGTCATACTTCCGTGTATTCGCTCGGGGATTACAAAGCTACTGGTGTAATCCCAAATCGCTGGCGCCCGGGCTACGGCCCCCGCCGCGAACGGGCCTCACTCGGCGTCCGGAACGGTGACGCTGACAGCCTCGTCGCCGACCTCGATACGGTACTCCTCGGGTTCGGTGACGTGGCCCTCGCGGGGCTTGTAGAACCCGAGGCGGTCGACGGGGACCTCGATTTCGACGGTCGTTCGCTCGCCGGCAGCGAGCGTCACGCGGTCGAACCCGACGAGTTCGCGCACCGGACGGACGCGCGAAGCGTGGCGCTGGCGCGCGTACACCTGCACGGTCTCGGTCCCCTCGCGGTCGCCGACGTTCGCCACAGGTACTGTCACCTGCACCGCGCCAGCGGCCGCGCCGCCGTCCACTGTCTCGTCCCCGCGCTCGAACGCCGCCGACACGTTTCCGTACTCGAAGTCGGTGTAGCTGAGGCCGTGCCCGAACTCGAACAGCGGGTCGTAGGAGTCGGGGTGTTCGTCGTCGCCGATGGGCGTCGGGTGGGCGAGATAGTCGTGGTGTTGTGGCAGGTCGCCTTCCGAGCGCGGCACGGTTATCGGGAGTCGGCCGCTCGGGTCGTTCTCGCCGAACAGCGTCTCTGCGACAGCCGTTCCGCCCTCTGTTCCCGGGAAGTACGCCAGCAAGAGCGCGGGGAGGCTGTCGGCCATCCAGTCGACGGCCAGTGGCCGGCCGGTCACCAACACCCCGACGACGGGCGTCCCGGTCTCGTGAACCCGACGCACGAGTTCCTCCTGGGCGTCCGCCAGCCCGAGGTCGCTGCGGGTCGGCCACTCGCCCGTCTCCGAGCCGGCGTTCTCGCTCGGCCCGAACTCGTGGAGGTACCAGCCCTCGCCCACCGCCAGCACCGCGACGTCCGCCTCCACAGCGCGCTCGACCGCGGCGTCGATGTCCTCCGTCTCGTTGAGCGTCGTCCCCTGCGCGTACGACACGTCGCCGCTCGTCGCGTCCTCGACGCCCTCGCGAATCGTCGCGCCCGGAAGTCCGTCGTCGCTGCTGACGCTCCACCCGCCGAGTTGGTGAACCATGTTGTCGGCGTTCGGCCCGCCGACGAACACGTCCTCGTCGCCCGACAGCGGCAGCACGCCGTCGTTCTGCAGGAGCGTCATGCTGTCGCGGGCCGCGTCCAGTGCCTGCTCGCGGTGCGCCGGCGCACCGAGCGTCTCGGCCGCCGTCTCGGCGTCCACCGCCTCGCTCGGCGACTCCTCGAACAGCCCCAGTTCGAACTTCAGGCGGAGCACGCGGCGGACGCTCTCGTCGAGCGTGGCCTCGTCGAGGTCGCCGGCCTCTACGAGTTCGACGACGCGTTCGGCGTGCGGGACGTGACCGACAGACGCCACGTCGACGCCCGCCTCCCGAGCCTGTCGCACGCCGTCGGCGTGGTCGCGGGCGGTGTGGTGGTCCTCGTGGAGGTGGCGAATCCCGTTCCAGTCGGAGACCACGTGTCCCTCGAACCCGAGGTCCTCCCGCAGCAGGCCGCCCAGCAGCGCCTCGGAGCCGTGTGACGGCTCGCCGTTGATGGAGTTGTACGACGGCATGACGGAGTCCACGCCGGCGTCGAGCGCGCGCTCCAGCGGCGGGAGGAACGTGTTCCGGAGCTTGTACTCGGAGATGTCGACGGGCGAGGCGTCCTCACCGCGCTCGGGTTCGCTGTACGCGGGGAAATGCTTCGCCGTTGCGACCACGCCGTCGGGGTCGTCGAGGCCGTCGCCCCGATAGCCGCGCACCTTCGCAGCCGCGAGTTCCGCGACGAGGTGCGGGCTCTCCCCGAACGTCTCGAAGACGCGGCCCCAGCGCGGTTCGCGGCCGACGTCGACTGTCGGCCCGTAGTTCTGGTGCGCACCGGTCGCGCGTACTTCTTTGGCGGTGACTGCCGCGGCGTCCTCGACGCCCTCGGGGTCCCACGTCGCCGCCGCCCCGAGTCCGTTCGGGAAGACGGTTGCGCCGGAGACGTACGCGTTGCCGTGGACGGCGTCGACGCTGAACAGCAGCGGGATGCCGAGTCGCGTCTCCGTTCGTGCGTGCGTCTGCAGTTCCTCGACGGCCGCGGCGACGTCTTCGGGGTCGGTCGCCAGCGCGCCGCCCCAGCCGAACGGCGCCGCGAACCCGAGGTGGTGGTCGTCGATGGCGCGCTTCACGTCGTCGAGGTCGTGGCCGTCGCGCAGGTAGCCCGCCCACGTGCCCGCCGCCTGTCCCGCTTTCTCGGCGACGGTCATCCGGTCGAGGAGGTCGTCTACGCGTCTCTCGGTCGGCGCGTCGGCGCGCTCGTACGTCGGCACGTCGGCGTCGGTGTCCATACACGTACCTGTCACCGGCCCTATTTAATAATTGCTGAGATGGCGATAGAGGGCCTGAAACCCACC
The DNA here is from genome assembly GCF_001485535.1 of Halobacterium sp. CBA1132. Classification (NCBI taxonomy): domain Archaea; kingdom Methanobacteriati; phylum Methanobacteriota; class Halobacteria; order Halobacteriales; family Halobacteriaceae; genus Halobacterium; species Halobacterium sp. CBA1132. The sequence goes on along the minus strand of NZ_BCMZ01000001.1, from coordinate 1,275,017 downwards.
ATCTCGATAATCACGTTCTGTGATGGCGAATCGTGTTCGGCGGTTCGTCGCCCGAACACGACGGAGTAGTCGCGGCCGCTCGAAGCGGAGGCGGAGCGCTGACAGAACCGTGATAGTCCGTCGCTGGCGCTCTCGCGTCCCGACACGGATTTCGTGGCTCGCCGGCGCAGCAGAAACTCTCGTATCTCGACGAAACCGGGAGTTCGAGTCGGCCCACGACGCCCGAATCTCGTTCTGTATAACAGAACTAGATCGTGGGTGGAATCTGATGGAAACCGCGCCGAAACGCACCGATAGGCCGTTAGCAGCGACTATTTTGGGTTTTCACCGAACATCTGATTTTCCCCGGTTCGAATATTGTTCTGTCATTCAGAACTATTCGCCGCGCTCGTCTGGTGCGTCACGGGTTCGCACATCCGAATTATTAATACCGGGGACGACGACGGCCACGTTGATGCGAACTGGTCCAGACGCCGGTGTCGCCGAGACGCCGACCGACCGACGCGTAGACGACCTCCTCGAGGAGATGACCGTCGAGGAGAAGGCAGCGCAACTCGGCTCCGTGAACGCCGAGCAACTCCTGAACGAGGACGGCACGCTCGACGAGGCGGCCGTCGACGACCACCTCTCGAACGGCATCGGCCACCTCACCCGCATCGGCGGCGAGGGAAGCCTCTCGCCCCGAGAAGCAGCCGAGCGCACGAACGAACTCCAAGAGTACCTCCGCGAGGAGACGCGACTCGGTGTCCCCGCAATCCCCCACGAGGAGTGCCTGAGCGGCTACATGGGCCCGGAAGCCACGACGTTCCCGCAGATGATTGGGATGGCGAGCACGTGGTCGCCGGACCTGCTGGAGACGGTCACGGACACCATCCGCGACCAACTGGAAGCTATCGGCACCGTCCACGCGCTCTCGCCGGTGCTGGACATCGCCCGCGACCTCCGCTGGGGGCGCGTCGAGGAGACGTTCGGCGAGGACCCGTACCTAGTCGCCGCGATGGCTTGTGGCTACGTGGACGGCCTACAGGGCGACGGTGACGGCATCACGGCGACGCTCAAACACTTCGCCGGCCACGGCGCCGGCGAGGGCGGGAAGAACCGTAGCTCCGTCAATATCGGGCGCCGGGAACTCCGTGAGACGCACCTGTTCCCGTTCGAAGCGGCTATCCGGACGGCCGACGCGGAGTCCGTGATGAACGCCTACCACGACATCGACGGCGTCCCGTGCGCCAGCGACGAGTGGCTGCTGACGGACGTGCTGCGCGGCGAGTGGGGCTTCGACGGCACCGTCGTCTCGGACTACTACAGCGTCGAGTTCCTCCGCAGCGAGCACGGCGTCGCCGCCGACGAGCGCGAAGCCGGTGTCGCCGCCGTCGAGGCCGGTATCGACGTTGAACTCCCGTACACGGACTGCTACGGCAGCCACCTCGCGGACGCCGTCGAAGCCGGGGAGCTCTCGGAGGCGACCCTCGACCGCGCGGTCCGCCGCGTGCTCCGCGCGAAAGCCGAGAAGGGCGTCCTCGACGACCCGACTGTGGACGCCGACGCGGCCGACGAGCCGTTCGGCACCGAGGAGGCGCGCGACCTCACGACGCGCGCCGCCCGCGAGTCGATGACGCTGCTGAAGAACGAGGACGACCTGCTCCCGCTGGTCGGCGAAGACACCGACACCGTGGCGGTCCTCGGGCCGAAGGCCGACGACGCCCAAGAGCTCATGGGCGACTACGCGTACCCCGCTCACTACCCCGAGGAGGAGGTCGAACTCGACGCGACGACTCCCCTCGACGCCGTGCAGGCGCGCGCTGACGAGTACGGCTTCGACGTCCACTACGAGCAGGGCTGTACGACGACCGGCCCCGACACGGACGACTTCGACGCGGCCGCCGACGCGGCCGAGGACGCGGACGTGGCGCTCGCGTTCGTCGGCGCCCGCTCGGCCGTCGACTTCTCGGACTCCGACCGCGAGCGCGTCAACATGCCCAGCGTCGCCACCAGCGGCGAGGGCTGTGACGTCGTCGACCTGAGTCTCCCCGGCGTCCAGCGCGCCCTCGTCGAGCGCGTCGAGGAGACCGGCACGCCCGTCGTGACGGTCGTCGTCAGCGGCAAACCCCACTCCATCGAGTCCATCGCGGAGTCGGTGCCCGCCGTCCTGCAGGCGTGGCTCCCCGGCGAGCGCGGCGGCGAAGGCGTCGCCGAGGTGCTGTTCGGCGAGCACAACCCCGGCGGCCACCTCCCCGTGTCGATTCCGCGGTCGGTCGGCCAGCTCCCGGTCCACTACAGCCGGAAGCCCAACACCGCCAACGAGGAGTACGTCTACACGGAGAGCGACCCGCTGTTCCCGTTCGGCCACGGCCTCAGCTACACCGACTTCGAGTACGGTGACCTATCGCTGTCCACGGACGAACTTCCGGCCGCGGGCACGATTACGGCCGAGGCCACCGTCGAGAACACGGGTGACACCGCGGGCCACGACGTCGTGCAGTTGTACGCCAGCGCCCAGAACCCCGACCAAGCCCGGCCGGTTCAGGAACTCGTCGGGTTCGAGCGCGTCTCTCTCGACGCGGGCGAAGCCAAGCGCGTCACGTTCGAAATCGACGCCTCCCAGTTGGCGTACCACGACCGCGACATGAACCTCGCCGTCGAGGAAGGTCCCTACGAGTTCCGCGTCGGCCACTCCGCCGCGGACGTCGTCTCGACGGCGGCCTTCGAGGTAACCGACACGAAGGAAGTCCCTGAAGGCGGACGGACGTACTTCACGGAGACGGACGTCGGAAACGCAGAATAGGAGCGTCCAGTCGTCTTCGCTGGCGCCACAGGCAGCGCCGAAATCTTCTGTTGGCCGTCTTTCCGCCGGTCACACTGCACTGCCGCTCGCCGCGCTCAGACGACAACCGTGTCGTTGACGAGTTCGCCGATGTGGTCGATGTCGATAGTCACTTCGTCACCCTCGTCGAGCGAGAACGTGTCCGGGGGGACGAGTGCGGTGCCCGTGAGCAACACCACCGTTTCCGGGAGGTCGTTGTGCCGGCGGAGGTACTTCACGAGCGTCTCGCAGGTCGTCGCCATCTCCGCGGTCGTCGTCTCGTCCTCGAAGACCACTTCGCCGTCGCGCTCGATTGTCAGCGACATGCCGAGGTCGTGGGGGTCTTCGACGACGCCGCCGGTCGCGACGCAGGGGCCGAGCGAACAACACTTGTCGTACACCTTCGCTTGCGGGAGGTACAGGGGGTTCTCGCCCTCGATGTCGCGGCTGGACACGTCGTTGCCGACGGTGTAGCCGACGACCTCCTCGTGGTGCAGGACGACGCCGAGTTCGGGTTCGGGGACGTTCCACTCGGAGTCGCCGCGCACGCCGATGGCGTCGTTCGGCCCGACGGTCCGGGATGGTGTCGCCTTCAGGAACAGCTCCGGACGGTCGCTGTCGTAGACGTCGATGTAGACCTCCGGCTTCCCGCTCTCGGCTTTCCGGGCCTCCTCGCTGATGCTGTACGTGACGCCCGCCGCCCACACTTCGTCGGGGACGACCGGGAGGAGCGCGTCGCGCTCCGCGCGGTCAAGTTCGCAGCGTTCGGCGTCCTGAATCCGGTCGCGGGCGATGGCGTCGACGGTTCGGTCGCTGGCGTTCGCCGCGCGGGCTAGCTCGGTGAACGACCCGAGGTCGTCAGACGCCGTCGTCAGGTCGTAGGCGTCGTCTTCCCCGTCGACGACGACGAGGGACTCGGAGTCCGTTCCCCGCTCTCTACTAGGGAGTCGGTAATACCGCATACTCGTTGATACACCGATGTAGTTAAAAGAGTATCGCCGCCCTGCGGACAAACCCACTCATAATACTCGGTTGTGCGGCGAAGCGTCGGAGAAGTAGCGCGTGGCGACGCCCGGCACGCGGGCCGGGAGACGCGAGCCAAAGGGTTAGTGTCGGGCGAGTGGGGCGTTACGCCCCGGAATTGACCGAGCTCTGTTGCACTACGCCTCGTCGAACAGGGTCTCGCCTTCGACCATGTGCTCCTCGATGGCGTCGAAGTTGAGGGTCAGACCGAGGCCGGGTTCCTCGGGAATCTCCATGCGGCCCTCCTCGATGAGGCCGTCCTGCTCGACCAGGTCCTCCCACCAGCCGAGTTCGTAGGAGTGGTACTCCAGCGCCAGCGAGTTCGGGATGGCGGCGCCGACGTGCGCGCTCGCCATCGTCCCGATGGGCGAGGAGACGTTGTGCATCGCCACGGGGATGTAGTACATGTCCGCGAGGTCCGCGATTTTGCGGGTCTCGCGCATCCCGCCGACGCGGGGCAGGTCGGGCGCGACGATGTCGACGGCCTGGGGCTCCAGCAGCGTCCGCTGGCCGTGCTTCCGGTAGACGTTCTCGCCGACCGCGATGGGCGTCGTCGTGGACTTCGTGACTTCCTCCTGTACTTCGTGGTTCTCTGGGGGAACGGGGTCTTCGAGCCACCACACGTCGTACTCTTCGAGTTCGCTTGCGAGGCGCTTCGCCGACCCACCAGTGAACGACCAGTGGCAGTCGAAGGCCACGTCGGCCTTGTCGCCGACGCGCTCGGTGGTCGCCTCCACGATGTCGACCTTGTGGTCGATTTCGGGGTTGCGGAGGTGGCGGTTCGCGCGGTCCTTCTCGTGGCCGGAGGGCACGTCGAGGTCGAACTTGATGGCGTCGTAGCCGAGGTTCTCGACGACGCGCTCGGCCTCGTCGGCACAGGCCTGCGGGTCCGCCTCGTTCTCCGTGTGGAGGTCACAGTAGACCCGGACCTCGTCGCGGTACTTCCCGCCGACGAGCTGGTAGGCGGGGACGTCGAGGAGCTTCCCGGCGGCGTCGTGGAGCGCGATTTCGATGCCGGAGATGGCGGAGATGACTTTCCCGGAGATGGAGCCCTCGCCGCTCATCTTCTGGACGAGGTGCTCGTAGAGCCGGTCGATGTCGAGGGGGTTCTCCCCGACGAGGAACGGCTTCATCCGCTCGATGATGGCGGTGTCGCCGCCGCCCCAGTAGGATTCACCGGTGCCGACGACGCCCGCGTCCGTGTAGACGCGGACGAGAATCCACGGGTAGTTGCCGTCGACCATCGTCGTCTGTACGTCCGTAATCTCCGCGTCGCGGACGCCGCCGCGCTCGTTGGAGATGCCCATCGTCTCTGCGGAGAGGTCCCGCATGGTGTACTCCGCGTTCGGGTCGCGGAGCTTCGCGTAATCGACCATTTGCGTCCGTATATTCCACAACCTGATAGTAAAACTTTGGATGTGCCACTCGCTGGCACTCGTCCCGCACACGCCGTCCCCCCGACCCCCACGTATTTACCCCGCGACGCACATCCTTCGGCTATGGCCACGAACTCCTCAGACCCCCTAGCCGGGACTGACCCGACCTCGGTCTCGGCCGACGACGTTGACGTCGCGGAGGTGCGAGCGGCGCTCGCGTCCACGAACCCGCTCGTCCGTCAGCGCGGCGTCGACGCCTGCGAATCGCTCGCCGAAGACGACGTCGACGCCGTGCGTCCGCTGCTCGACGACATCGCGTCGCTGCCCGACGACGACAACGCCGCAATCGGGCTGACCGCAATCTCGACGCTGAAGGCCGTCGCGGCCGCGGACCCCGACGCTCTCGACGGCCGCCTCGACGCGCTCGTCGCCGCGACCGGCAGCGACATCGTCGACGTCCAGTTGACCGCGGCGATGGTCCTCGGAAACCTCGTCGTCGAACGCACAGGCCTCGTCGCAGGGTACGCACCGACCATCGCCGACAACGTCCGTGCGACCGAACCCAGCGACGAATCGGCAGACGTCAGCGAGTTCGTCGAACACCCCGGGACTCGGGAGACGATTGCCGAACACGAACGCGAGGAGCGCGAGCGGCGCGTCTCCGCCCGGCAGACGCTCGCCAACGTCGTCGTCGCCGTCACCGAGGAGACACCGGAATCGGCGCTCGACGCGGTCGACGCGCTCGCGGCGCTGCTGGACGACGAAAACCCGAGTGTCACTGGACCCGCCATCGACGCGCTCGGAGAGCTAGCCGCCGAGAACCCCGCGGCCGTCGCGCCCGTCAGCGACCGACTGCGTGACTGCCTCGACCACGACAACCCGTCTGTGCGTGCGCGAGCAGTCGGTGCTATCGGGCGCCTCGGGGACGTGAGCGCCGTCCCGAAACTGCGGACGCTCGCAGACACCGACGAGAACGAGGACGTTCGAGACCTCGCAGCGGAGACCGCTGCGTTCCTCACTGACGCCTAAGCCGACTCGCTCATTGACCGCTTCGTGCAGTACCAGTACGTCCCCGTGAAGAAGACGATGCCGCCGACGACGAGCACGGCGTCGATGACGAGGATGGGCCACGCGTCGTCGCCGGGAGAGACGAACAGCACGGAGAACCCGAGGAGCAACCCACACGCGATGAGCACGGCGAGTGCGACCTTCATCTGGCCGCGGTGCGCGCAGACGAGATCGAGTAGCGTCGATGTCTTCGACATGCTGACAGCGTCGCGGACGAGCGCCAAAAAGCCAGCGGTGAGCCGAGTCACGGCGGCGTTGGCCGCGCTGTGCGGGGTGTCTGGGTCACTCGGAGGGGACGCGGCCCCGTTCGTCGGGGATGCCCGAGTGGTCGTAGAAATACTCGGTGAGCACGTCGCGCCACTGCTCGGCCTGCGCGACCTGCTCGTCGAAGCGCTCGGCGACGTGCCGGAAGCGCCGGTCGTCTACTCGGCCTTCGAGGTCCCGCCACAGCGCGCGCAGGCGCCGGGCTTCTTCGACGCCCGCGAAGCAGTTGTCGTAGAGGCGCTGGACGACGGTCGTGCCGTCGTCGAGTTCGTGGTCCCACGGCAGGTGGTGGAAGAACAGGAGGTACTTCTCGGGGCAGTCATCGACCGACTCAAACCGCTCCGCGACCGGGTCGCGGTACTGGCTGGCGTACCCGCTTCCGGTCTCGGTGCGGTCGACGCCGACGCCGTCCTCGGTGATACCGTGGTAGCCCGGCCACTCCTCGGGCGACGGGTAGTAGTGGTTTTCGAGGTACTCCTCGCCGTTGTGCATCATGTGCAGCAGGCCGAGTCCGCCGGTCTCGTAGTCGATGCAGGCCGCCCACGAGTCGTGCAGGATTTCGAGGACGGTGTCTACGACATCGTCGTCGGCGCCGAACGTCTGTCGCGCCCACTCGCGCGTCACTTCCTCCGTGTCGGCGTCGGGGTTCCACGCTGCGCGCCCGAACGCGTACAGGTTCGCCTGCGCGAGATAGTGCCCCGTCCAGTTGTAGTCCTCGCCGACGTTCCCGACGCCGACCACGCCCTCGCCGCTCCCGCCGAACAACTCGCTCACGGGCGTCCCGGGGCCGTCGGCGTGCGTGTCGAAGTCGAAGACCTCCGTCCACAGCGGGAGGTGGTAGGTCGCGTGGACGCCCTGTCCGGTGTACTCTTGGGTGATCTGGAGTTCGAGACCGAGGTCCGTCTCGGGCATCGCACCGAACAGCGTCGACGCCGGCTCTCGGGGCTGGAAGTCGATGGGGCCGTTTTTCACCTGCACGGTGACGTTGTCCGCGAACTCGCCGTCCAGCGGCTCGAAGGTGTCGTACGCCTGCACGGCGCGGTCCTCGTGGCTGCCGTAGACGAACGCCCGCCACCAGACGCGCCCGCCGTGGGGTTCCAGCGCTTGCGCAATCGCGTTCGCGCCGTCGACGTGGTTGCGGTCGTAGTCGTAGGGACCGGGCTGGCCTTCGGAGTCGGCTTTGACGAGGAACCCGCCGAAGTCCGGAATCAGGTCGTACACTTCGTCGGCCTTCCGGCGCCACCACTCCCGGACATCCTCGTCAAGGGGGTCGGCGGTGTCGAGGTCACCGACGAGCATCGGCGCGGCGAAATTCACGGAGAGGTACGTCTGAATCCCGTACCGGCGGAACGTCGACGCCAGTCCCGTGAGCGATTCGAGGCGCCGGGATTCGAGGAGCTGCCACCCCTCGAAGGCGTCGAAGGCCTCGTTCGCGCTCTCCCGGGGCGGCTTCGTCGTGTTGACGTTGTTGAGGACGATGCCGTTGACGCCGACGGACGCCAGCAGGCGCGCGTAGTCCTCGTAGCGCTCGCGGAGGTCCGGCAGGCGCTCGAAGTCGAAGATGGACTCGCCGCCGTACCCGCGCTCGACGGAGCGGTGGAACGGCGTGTCCCACTGGTTCAGCAGGCGGTGTTCGTGGGCTGGCTCCTCGCGGACGTCGAGGTCGTCGATTGGCTCGTGCGCGCTCAGCAGTCGGAGGAGGTGGAAGGTGCCGTAGACGAGTCCGCGGTCGGTCGGCGCGGTGACGACGAGACAGTCCGCGTCGTTGTACGTCACCGAGCGGAGCAGGTACCCGCCGTCCGCGAGCGTTTCGATGTCCTCGGCGGGGACGGTGTCGGCAATCATCGCCATGTCGTCGGGCGTGCCGACCGCGAGGAAGCCGTCGGCGGTCTCGGGCGGGTGCTGCCAGAGGTGGGGGTCGCGCCCGAGCAGGGAGGGGAGTGCGCGACGGAGTTCGTCCCGGACCGCGCTGCACTCGGGGGATTCCTCGGCGACGTACGCGTGGCTGCACCGGCGTCGATACGCGGCCCTTCGGTCGTCGTCGGCCACGCGTTCGTATCGGAGCCAGCAGTCGTCGTACTCGTTCATCGTCTCGCTCGGAGGGTCGGGGCCGGTCGGTAAAATGGTAGTGGTCGCGCCACCGCGGTCGCGGCGTGGTTCGGCGGTAGGCACATGTGTCTGTACCACGCGGGTTCTGCAAGCGCGGTCGTTCCGGGTAGATGGTGAGAACGGCGGCGGTATTCTCCCCAATATTTATGACCTATTACGGTAATTGATGCTACGCTATGTCAGCCGACGATGGAAGCGACAGATACGACCACACCGTCAGCCGTCGAAAAATACTGTCAGTCGCGGGGGCGTCCGGCTTAGCCGCCCTCGCGGGATGCAGTAGTGGCGGCGACAGTGGGAGTTCGGACCCGACCGACTCCGGCAACTCGGACGGCTCCGGAACGACCGAGAGCGGTGACACGGTGTACGACGCGACGTACACCAACGCGTACACCGGCAACCCGAACGACCTGCACTTCAACACGTCCGCGATTCAGAACTACCGGTGGCCGGCGGGCCGCTCGGTGTTCGCGCCGTTCCTGAAGTACTCGTTCACCAGCAACGAGTTCGTCCTCGGGGCGCTCAGCGACCTCACGATAGACGACCAGGAGGTGACGCTGACGTTCCGCGAGGACCTGAAGTGGGACAACGGCGACGACTGGACGACCGAGGACCTCGACGTCCAACTGCAGCTAGCGAAGAAGACCGGCAGTTCGCTGTGGGGGTACCTCGACAGCTACGAAATCGTCGACGACCGGACCGCGCGGCTCGTGCTCTCCGGGCCGACGAACCCGCGCATCATCAAGTTCGAGCTCACGAACTTCCTCGTGGACACGAAGGCCGAGACCCACGAGCAGTGGCTCGACAAGGACGCCTCCGAGTTCCTCCGGTGGGCGTGGGAGGACCCGGTCGCCAGCGGTCCGTGGTCGTTCGTCAGCAAGGGTCGACAGGCCTTCGAGTTCGAACGCAACCCCGAGTTCTACAACGCGGACAACATCAACTTCGAGAAGTTCCTCATCGAGAGCTACGGTGGGAACACCGCCCAACAGCAGGCGCTCATCTCGGGGTCGGAGGTCGACGGCGCGCCGAGCCTGTTCTGTCCCCCCGAGATTGTCGACCAGTTCCCGGACAACGTCGAGCAGGTGAACATCCCCGCGAAGTGGGGGTACGGCATCGTGTTCAACCACGACGACCAGCACTTCAGCAAGCGGCCGGTCCGGCAGGCGGTCGCCCACGTCATCAACCGGGAGCAAATCGTCCAGAACGCGGGCCCGCGCTCGAAGTTCGTGACCGACACGCCGTGTGGGATCGCCCCGCGCGACCAGGAGTACTGGCTGGACGACATGAAAAGCGACTTCGAGACGTACGGCGCCGGCGACAGTCAGACCGAGGAAGCCACCCAGCTCCTCCAAGACGCCGGCTACAGCAAACAGGGCAGCAACTGGAAGGACGAGAACGGCAACACCATCGGCGGGGACTACTTCTCGCCGGCGGGCTGGACCGACTGGACGACGATGACGCAGACGGTCGTCAGCCAGCTCAACCAGTTCGGGTTCGACTTCTCCATCAGCACGAAGCCGACCAACGACTGGTTCAACCAGTACTCGAACAGCAACTTCTCGATGGGGAGTCTCTACTGGCTGCCCGGTGGGTCCCGGTCGTCGTTCCCGTACTTCCCGCTGTACTACCAGCTCTGGGAGTCGGAGATCGGCGGCGGTCACAACTACCGCGACCCCGCGCAGACCGAGCAGACGATTCCCGGCCCGGACGGCGGGGAGATGACGATTACGCCGCTGGACGAAGTCGAGCAGATCGCCCGACAGTCCACCGACGAGGACGCCCGAGAGTACGTTCAGCGGGCCGCCTGGCACAACCACATCGAGCTTCCGTTCCTCGGGCTCGTCTCTAAGTACGAGCAGTCGTGGACGACCAGCGACGACTGGACGGTCGCCGGCGACGACAACCCCAACCGCAAGGTGAAGTGGCCGCAGTTCTGGTGGCCCCACGAGGGCGACCTCCAGTACAAAGGTTGAAGCGCCGGCGGTTCACTGTCCATCATATATCAACATGAATTACTACCTCAGACGGACGCTCAGGATTCCCGCAACCATCCTCGCAGTGGCGACGCTCACGTTCGGGTTGATTCGCTTGCTCCCGGGCGGTCCGTTCACGCAGCTACGGATTCAGCTCCTCCAGCGGGGGATTCCGGCCGAACAGGTCAACGAGCGCATTCAAATTCTCCAGAACATCAGACCGGACGCACCGCTATGGCAGCAGTACCTCGACTACATGGTCGGCGTCGTCCAACTCGACCTCGGTCGGTCAATATCGCTGGGCGAACCGGTCGCGTCGGTAGTCGCACGGGCGCTCCCGTGGACTATCTTCCTCGTCGTGACGTCGACGGTGCTGATGTTCGTTATCGGCGTACTCATCGGCGCCGTGCAGGCGTACTGGGAGGGATCGCGGTTCGACAAGATCACGTCCGGCGCGTCCATCTTCCTGATGTCGGTCCCGTACTACATCTTCGCCGTGGTCGGCCTGTTCTTCCTGTCGTTCCACCTCAACTGGTTCCCGACGGGGGACGCGGCCGCACGCAGCATCCAACCCGGATTCTCGCTGGCGTACATCCAGAGCGTCCTCTACCACGCGATACTCCCGATAGCGGCGTTCACCATCGGCGGTATCGGGTCGACGGCGCTCAACATGCGCGGGAACAGCATCCAGGTGCTCGGCGAGGAGTTCGTCGAGGTGGCCCGGCTCCGTGGCCTCTCGGACAATCGCATCGCGACTAGCTACGTCGCGAAGAACGCGATTCTCCCGATGTACACGGGCCTGCTGTTGCAGATCGGGTTCCGGCTCGGCGGCACCGTCGTCCTCGAACAAATCTTCTCGTACCCCGGCCTCGGCTACTACCTGATTGCGGCGGTCAACGCCAACGACTACCCCCTGATGATGGGGTGTTTCCTCGTGATTACAGTAACACTCGTCGTCGCCGTCTTCATCGCGGACCTGACGTACGGATTCATCGACCCACGCATCAGCGCAGGTGATTCCGATGCCTACTGACGCCGACGCGTCCGAGGAGTTCGACTGGCGAGCCGACGAGTCGACCGAGGAAGTCGATTTCCGCGACCGCCTCTCGGAGTTCTACGAGCGCTCGGTCCGAGAGCCCGCCCTCGTCGCGTGGTCGGACACGCGGACGCGCGTCGGGGCCGCCATCCTGAGCGTCTACGTCCTCATGGCGCTCGTGGACGTGTTCGGGCTCTGGCGGGACGCCGTCCCGAACCAGTCCACGCAGCGGCTCCTCGTGCCGTTCCAGTCGCTGAAGTACCCGCTCGGAACGACGCCGTCGGGTATCGACCTGCTGGCGCTCATCATCGACTCGACGCCGTTCATCTTGCTGATGGTGCTTGCCGGCGGCGTCTGGGCGACCAGCCTCGCTGTGGTCGTCGGCACCGTCTCGGGGTACAAGGGCGGGCGTGTCGACGCCGTCATCACGGCTATCTCGGACTTCTTCATGGCGATTCCGGGACTCCCGCTCGTCATCGTGCTCGCCATCACGCTCAGTCCGGAGAATCCGCTGTTGCTCGGCGTGATTCTCACTATCAACTACTGGGCCGGCCTCGGCCGCTCCATCCGTTCGCAGGTGCTGTCGATTCGCGAGAACAGCTACGTCGAAGCGTCGCGCACGATGGGGACGAGCACGTTCCGAATCATCCGCAAGGACATCCTCCCGAACATCATGCCGTACGTGCTGGTGAACTTCGTGAAGGCGGCCCGCTACACCATCTTCGCGTCAGTCGGGCTGTACTTCATCGGCGTGCTCCCCTACAGCGGCCAGAACTGGGGCGTCACACTGAACAACGCGTACAGTCGCGGTGGCCTGTTCACGATGGACGCCGTTCACTGGCTACTCGTCCCGATTACCGCCATCGTCGGACTGGCGTTCGGCCTCCTCCTGTTGAGTCAGGGCATGGACCGCATCTTCAACCCCCGGGTGCGGACCCGCTTCTCGGGGGAGTCCGAGTCAGTCGAAGAAGAAACCGACTCCTCGACGGGGTTGATGTAAATGGCTACTGAGAACTCACTTAGCGACCCGACGACCGACGAGAGCGTCGACGACCCGATTATCGAAGTCGAAGACACGAACGTCACGTTCAACGACGGGCACACGTACGTGCTCGACGACGCGAACGTCAGCATCGACCGCCACGAGGTGTTGGGCATCGTCGGTGAGAGCGGCAGCGGCAAGTCGATGTTCGCGTCCGCGCTCATGGACGCCATCCCCGACCCCGGCGTGCTCAGCGGGAAGATTCACTACCACCCCGAGGACGGGGAGACTGTCGACATCCTCGAGTTGAGCGACGAGGAACTCCGACAGTTCCGCTGGGAGGAGGTGTCGATGGTGTTCCAGGGCGCGATGTCGTCGTTCAACCCGACGATGAAGATTGGCGCGCACTTCGAGGAGACGCTGAAGGCCCACGACAAGAGCGTCTCGGAGGGACTGGAGTTCGCTCGCGAACTGCTGGAGAACCTCTACCTCGAACCCGACCGCGTGCTCGGCGCGTACCCCCACGAACTCTCCGGGGGGATGCAGCAGCGCGCACTCATCGCGTTGAGCATGGTGCTCGACCCCGAGGTGTTGGTGATGGACGAGCCGACCGCTGCGCTGGACTTGCTGATGCAGCGGTCGATTCTCTCGCTGCTGGAGAACCTCCAGGAGGAGTACGACCTGTCTATCGTCTTCATCACCCACGACCTGCCGCTGGTCGCGTCGCTGGCCGACCGCATGGCCATCATCTACGCGTTCCAGTTCGCGGAAATCGGCCCGCGAGACGACATCATCCAGAACTCCGGGCACCCGTACACGCGGAAGTTGTTGAACGCGACGCCGAACCTCGACGCGCCGCTGTCCGAGATGCAGCCCATCGAGGGCGAGGGACCGGCACCGGTGAACGTGCCCGACGGGTGTCGATTCCACCCCCGGTGTCCGCTCGCGACCTCCGAGTGTCGCACCGACGACCCGCCGCTGGTCTCCCACGACGGGAACGAGCACCGGTCGGCGTGCCACCACTGGGAGGAGGCCCGCGAGGAAATTCCGCTGAACTTCGGGGAAGACAGCCCCGACGTCGGGGGAATCGAAGCCACGAGCGACACCGGAGAGAGTCGCGCGACCGGTGAGGACGCGCTCCTGTCGCTGGACGACGTGGAAGTCCACTTCGAGGAGGAACAGGGAGTCGTCGAGCAGTTCCTCGGTGACTCCCGGACCGTGCGCGCCGTCGACGGCGTCTCGCTGGACATCGAGGAACAGGACCTCGTCTGCCTGCTCGGCGAGAGCGGCTGTGGGAAGACGACGCTCGGGAAGACGATGATCGGCCTGCAGGAGCCGACCGGCGGCTCCATCGAGTTCCGCGGGCAGGACATCTGGGAGGCCAAGCGCGGGAACGGCGACATCTCCCACGAGGAGATTCGGCAGGCCCTCCAGATCATCCACCAAGACCCGGGCAGCGCGCTCAACCCGAACCAGCGCGTCGTCAACATCCTCTCGGAGGCGCTTCGCCACACGCACCCGAACAGCGACCGCAGTGAGCGCCGCGCTCGGATGGTCTCCCTGCTGGAGCGCGTGGGAATGTCCCCGGCCGACGACTTCCTCGACCGGTACCCCCACCAGCTCTCGGGCGGCGAGAAGCAGCGCGTCGCGCTGGCGCGAGCGCTGCTGATGAACCCGGAGGCGATTCTCGCCGACGAGGCCATCAGCGCGGTCGACGTCTCGCTGCGCATCGAGATTATGGACCTGATGCTCGAACTGCAGGAGGAGTTCGAGACGTCGTTCCTGTTCATCTCCCACGACCTCTCGAACGCGCGGTACTTCGCCGAGCACGGCGACGGCCGCATCGCGGTGATGTACCTCGGGGAGATCGTCGAAATCGCGTCGGCGGAGCGGCTCATCCACGACCCCCGCCACCCCTACACGGAGGTGTTGCGGTGGGCGACCCCGAACCTCGACCTCGACGCGATGGACGAGTCCGAGCCGCCGCTGCGCGAAGTCGACGTGCCCGACCCGGTGGACCCGCCATCGGGGTGCCGGTTCCACACGCGCTGTCCGGTCGCCCGCGAGGCGTGCCGCGAGGAGAAGCCGAGCCTGCGTGACGTCGACGACGGCGACGGCAAGGCGGCGTGCTTCCGCGAGGACCCGGACCACGCGTACTGGGACAGCGAACCGCTCGAAGGCGCCGAGGAGGACCCGGACGCCGTGAAGCAGTAGTTCCGGGGTTCCTCGCGCTCGGACGCCCGTCACCGCGACAACAGGATTATTACGCGCGGCGGGCAACGTCCACGCATGACACGCTACGAACCGGTCGTCGAGGACGACACGCTCGTTCTCGTCGCCGACACGCGCGACGACCGCGTCGAAATCGGTACCGTCGACGACGTCGTCGCCGCGATGGGCGGCGACACGCACCCGATAGAGTACGACCAGAAGCAGCGCAAGCAGCCGTGGCTGGACACCGACGGCGGCGTGCTCGACGTCGACGTCCACGAGGCCGTGACGACGCTCCCGCACACGCCGGAGACCGTCGCCGAAGTCCGCGACTACGGCATGGACACCGAGCGCTACGGGCTCCCCCGGCGGACCGTGGAGTTCGCGAACGAACTCGTGGACATCCTCGAACAGCAGGGAAAACACGACCCCGAGACGCCCGAGTGAGCCGAGCGCGCGGCTACAGCGAGACTGTGGTGCCGGTTTCTGCGGCTTCGTAGACGGCTTCGAGCGCCTGCATGTCGACGAGCGCGTGGTCGCCGTCCGGGTGAATCGGTTCCTCGCGGAGCACGCGGTCGGCGAAGTAGTCGAACTCCTCGGTCATCTCGTCACCGAACACGTCCCGGCGGCCGTCGTCTATCTCCATCTCCTTGCCGTCGACGCGGAGCGTCAGCGTCTGCGGTGACTCCCCGAGGAACGTCGGTTCGAGGCGGAGTTCGCCGTCGGTGCCGACGACGCGCAGGTGGCCCGAGCGCGCGGCGTGCTGGCTGGCCGTACACGCGGCGTACGTGCCGTCGTCGAACTGCAGCGTGAACGCGGCGTGCTGGTCGGAGACGTCGCGGAACGCCTCGTCCTCGGAGTGCATCTGCGCGGTGACGCTCACGGGGTCGGCGTCGAGGACGAACCGCGCGGTGTTGATGGGATAGATGCCGAGGTCCATCACGGTCGCGCCGTACCCGACGAGGTCGGGGTCGAGGCGCCACTGGTCGGTGTCGCTGGTGACGACGTCCAGCATCTGCTGGGTCATGCTCCCGTGGACGGCCACGGGGTCACCGATGGCGCCCTCGGCGACGAGTTCGCGCATCCGGCGGACCTGTGGGTCGGTCTGCATCCGGTAGGCGACCATCAGCGGGACATCCTCGGTGGCGTCGACGAGCGCCTCGGCGCGCTCGCGGGTCGCCTCGATTGGCTTCTCGCAGAGGACCGCCTTCCCGTGGTCGGCGGCGGCTTCCGCGTACGGCAGGTGGAGCGCGTTCGGCGTGCAGACGTAGACCGCGTCGTACTCGTCTGTGGCCTCGCCGGCCTCGAACTCCTCGTAGGTGAGTGCGGCCTCGACGGTCGGCGTCTCCTCGGCGACCTCCTCGGCTTTCTCGTGGCTGCTGCTGACGACGACGGTGGTCTCGCAGAACGCCGAATCGTCGACGGCCGGCATCGCTTGCTCGCGAGTCCACCAGCCGAGGCTCACCATCGCGACGCGCAGCGTCCCGGATTCGAGGTGCTCCCAGTCGCGATTGCGGACGCTTCGCAGGTAGTCGGGTGCGGACATGGTGTGTGGGTTCGTGGCGCTCCTCAAAAGTGTACTGGACGCCGGACTGGGGAGTGCCGGAATCGTAAGAATGGTATGGGTGAGTTGTGACGTTTCGAGTGTGACCGAGACCAACCAGAACTACGTCGACGGGGAGTGGGTCTCCTCGGAGACGGGCGAGACGTTCGACGTCGAGAATCCGGCAAATCCCAGCGAAACGGTCGCGAGCTACCAGCAGTCCAGTACGGCCGACGCCACCGAGGCCGTCGACGCGGCCGTCGCTGCCGAGGACGAGTGGGCGAGCACACCCGGTCCGGAGCGCGGACGCATCCTCCGACAGGCCGGCAGCATCCTCGCCGACCGCAAGGACGAACTCACGGAGATGCTCGTCGAAGAGGAAGGAAAGGCTCGCCCCGAAGCAGCGGGCGAGGTACAGCGAGCCATCGACATCTTCCACTACTTCGCGGGGAAGGCGTCCGACCTCGGCGGCACGATGAAAGCCTCCAGCAGCCCCGACACCACACTCTACACGCGCAAGGAGCCGGTCGGTGTCGCAGCACTCGTCACGCCGTGGAACTACCCGATTGCGATTCCGGCGTGGAAACTCGCACCCGCGCTCGCCGCGGGCAATACGGTCGTCCTCAAGCCCGCCAGCGCCGCGCCCGGTGTCGTTCTCGCTATCGCCGAGGCGCTCGACGAAGCCGGCCTCCCGGACGGCGTGCTGAACGTCGTCACCGGCCCCGGCAGCAGCGTCGGCAGCGAGTTCATCGAGAACGAGGGCACCGACGCCGTCTCGTTCACCGGCAGTAGTCAGGTGGGGGAGATGGTGTACGACCAAGCGACCGACCAAGGCAAGCGCGTCCAGACGGAGATGGGCGGGAAGAACCCCACGCTCGTCGCGGACTCGGCGGACCCCGAAGAAGCCGCTGAAATCGTTGCGAACGGCGGATTCGGCACTACCGGACAGTCGTGTACGGCGTGCTCCCGAGCAATCGTCCACGAGGACGTCTACGACGAGTTCGTCGACGCGCTCGTCGACGAGGCCGAATCCATCGACATCGGGCCGGGTCTCGAAGCCGAAATGGGGCCGCAGGTCAGCCAGAGCGAACTGGACTCCACGCTCGAATACATCGACATCGCCCGGGACGAGGGAGCGACCCTAGCGGCTGGCGGTGATACGCCCGACGGCCTCGGTGACGGCTACTTCGTCGAACCGACCGTGTTCACGGACGTCGACAACGACATGCGCATCGCTCAGGAAGAGGTCTTCGGCCCGGTTGTCGCCGTCATCAAAGTCAGCGACTTCGAGGAAGGTCTCGAAGCCGCCAACGATGTCGAATACGGCCTCTCTGCGAGCGTCGTGACTGACGACCACACGGAAGCGAATCGGTTCGTCGACGAGGCCGAAGCCGGCGTCGTCAAAGTCAACGAGAAGACGACTGGCCTGGAACTCCACGTGCCCTTCGGCGGCTTCAAGCGCTCGTCCTCGGAGACGTGGCGCGAACAGGGCGACGAAGGCCTCGAATTCTACACCATCGAGAAAACCGTCTACGACAACTACTGACGCCGCCTGCGGTCCACTCGCGGCCCACCCGGGGTCGCTCTTTCGAGAGCCGAGTTTTATACGGAGGGAGTTCGTGGCGGTATCCATGGAAGACGCACTCGTAGTCGTCGACGATAGGGAGAGTACAGCCGGCGTGCTCCGCGAGGCCGCCGCGTACGCGACTGGCGCGGACGCAGAGCTCGTGCTCTACGTGCCGCTGAGCGAGGCGGAGTTCGAGGAGTCGCTGGCCGCGCTCGACGAGATCGGCCGCGTGGAGAACAAGGACTACAGCGACGCGGACGCGCTGAGCGTCGCCCAGCAGTACGCCGAGGACGTCACCGAGGAGGCGCTGGAGGGCTTCGATGTCGACTACTCGGTGGTCACCGACGTCACCGAGGAAGTCGAGGCGCCGCGCATCATCGAAATCGCCGACGAACGTGGCTGCGACCACGTCTTCACGGTGGGTCGCCAGCGCTCCCCCACGGGGAAGGCGGTGTTCGGCGACACGACCCAGCGGCTCGTCCTCAACTTCCCGGGGTTCGTCACCGTCCAGATGGACTGACGGGACGACGCGGACCGCTCACTGCGCGTTCTTCGGGCCGTTGCCGTTTCCGGGACCGTTACCGTTTCCGGGGCTGTTTCCGTTCCCGCGACCGTTCCCGCCGCCCTTCCCGGGCGGCGTGAGTTCGACGGTGACAGTCTCGGTTTCGTCGTCGACGGACACGGTCGTCTCCCCGGAGAGCGCGCCTTTCTCCGCGGTGATTCGGTAGTCGCCCTTGAAGCCGCGTGTAGGGTAGGCGCCGTCGTCGTCCGTCTCGCCGGTTTCCTCGGTCCACCACTCCTCGAAGACGAGTTCGAGGAACTGCTCGCCGTTCTCCCGGAGCGTCCAGTCCGAGTCGTAGTAGGCGCCCGTGGGTCGCCAGTGGTCGTCCTCCCAGAAGCCCCACGAGAGCACGCCCTCTACGGATTCCTTGCTGAACGCCATCGTCAGGAAGTCACGCGTGTAGTCGACCTGCACGCCGACGTCCTGGGCGTTCCGGCGGTCATGGATTTCGATGTCGAACTCCGTGACCAGCAGCGGGAGGTCGAACGCCGCGAACTGGTCGAAGCCCTCCTCCATGCTGTTCTCGCCCGTGATGTCGAGCATCTGCCCCCACTGCTGTTGGTGGTGGCCCATGAAGCCGATGCCGTCGATGGGGTAGTCGTTCTCGACGAGGTGCTGGATGTAGTCGAGGTACTGGCTGCGCTGCCACTGCCCACCGAGCGCGCCCATCTCGTTGGTGTACAGCTCCGTGTCGGTGGTCTCGTCGGCGGCCTCCCACCACTCGTGGATGGCGTCCCAGCCGAGGTCGGGGTCGTCACGGTAGTTGCTCTGCCAGATGGGGTGGTTGTGCATGTCCCATTCCGTGACGTCGCCCTCGAACTCCGCGGCGTGGTCGGCGATTTTCTCGGCGATGACTTCGCGCTTCTCGTCGGCGGGCAGGTCCGGGTCGACGTTCATCCCGCCGCCGCCACCGGTTTGGTCTTCCTCCCAGAGCAGGTAGTGGCCGCGCGTCGGGACGTCGCGCTCGTTCAGCCAGTCGAGGGTCGCCCGCACGTCGTCCTTGTCGGTGTCCCACGTGCCCTCCCACGCGGGGTGCTTGAGACCGTTCTCGACGACGGCCTTGTTGAAGTGCTCCAGGAACGTCTCCCGGTAGATTTCGTCGTCCTCGCTGTCGCCGACGACGTGCTCGACGGAGACGGCGCTCCCGAAGTCGAACTCGTGTTCGACCATCTCGACGTCGACGCTCGCGCCGTCCATCGGCTGGCCGCCGGGGTTCAGCACTTCGACGTCGAAGTCGGTCTTGCGGTGCTGTTCGATGCGCTCGTGGGCGGCCTGCCGCCAGTCGGCGTCCTCGGCGCGCCCCTCGTAGTGGTACGGCGGGAGCGTGCCGAGGCCGACGTCGTCGTCGCTGTAGTCGAACAGCGCGACGCCGCCTACGTCGAGCGTCTGGTCAGCGTACCCGGCCTGGAGTTCCAGCGCGGGCACGTCGGCGCTGCTCGGTCGCTCGCCGACTTCGACGGGGAAGAAGTACCGGAGCCACTCGCCCCGCGGGTCGACGTGCGCGCCGCGCTGGACGAAGTTCTCGCCGACTCGTTCGCCGCTACCGTCGACGTAGCCGAATCGCGCGCTCGCCTCCGCCGCGTCGTCGTCGCTTCGCACCCACGCGACGCCGAGGAGCAGGTCGCCCTGCTCGACGTCGTGGTCGGTAATCAGTCCTCGATACGCGACTGCCGCCGGGTCGTCGGCGCCCGCGACGTCGAGTCGTTCGGCCTGCGTGTGCGGGACGGCGTCCGCGTCGACGCTAACCGTCGATGCTGTACCGTCGCCGACCAGCGAGAACGTCTCGATGGTCGCGGCCTCGCTCTCGTCGTAGACGTACTCGCCCGCCGGGAGTTGCTTGTTCTGTCTGCTCGATGCTGTGAGTTCCGCTCGCAGCGACTCGTGGTAGTTCGCGGCCTGTGCGGCCGCGGTCTGTCCGGCGACGGCGGGGCCCGCTGCCGCCGTGGCGCCGAGCGCGCCGAGTGCTTTGAGGAACGTACGCCGCCTACTGTCGTAACTGCCGTTGTCTCTTTCCATGGAGTGTGCTCACTCCACCCACGCCTACGTATTGTTAGTATTTAATCATTGGTGTCGTTAGTTCATCGTAGTTGTCGAACGGTTCTTACTGACCACTGGCGACTCGGACGGTCGATAGTCGCCACTCGGGGGCGCCTCGACGCGATAGTCGAGTGAGTCGCGCCCGCTGTCGAGCCTGCGGCGTGGTGTTCCACCACGTATAAATCACCGGCGGCGGAACGGTCGCACATGGCTTCAGAGAGCGTGCCGTCCGTAACTGTCGAGGGAAAGACCGCTGTCGTCGTCGGCGGGACGAGAGGAATCGGTCGCGCCATCGCGCTCGGGTTCGCCGAGGACGGCGCCGACGTCGTCGCCACCAGTCGCTCCGCGGACGCCGTCGAGCGCGTCGCCGAGGAACTCCGCGAGCGCGGCGCTGCCACCGCAGAAGTGAGGTGTGACGTGACCGACGCCGACTCCCTGGAAACGCTGCGGGACACTGTCACCGAGGACGTCGGCGACGTCGACATTCTCGTCAACTCCGCGGGAACGGTCGCTCAATCACCAGTCACAGAGATGACCGACGAGGAGTGGCAGCGTGACATCGACGTCGACCTCACCGGCGTCTTCAAGACGTGTCAGGTGTTCGCTCGGGAGATGGAGTCGGGGAGCATCGTCAACATCTCCTCGATGTCCGCCGACCAAGCCCGCGAAGCCCGCGCCGCCTACTGCGCCGCGAAGAGCGGCGTGAACGGGCTGACGCGCGCGCTCTCGGCGGACCTCGCGCCCGACGTCCGCGTGAACGCCATCGCCCCCGGCTTCGTGAAGACCGAGATGGCCGGCCCGAAACTCGAAGACGGCTCGGAGTTCCGCGCGACCGTCGACGAGCGCACCCCGATGGGTCGCGTCGCCGCGCCCGAGGAGATGGTCGGCGCCGCGCTCTACCTCGCCAGCGACGCCGCCTCCTTCACGACCGGCGAGGTCATCACCGTCGACGGCGGCTACGACGACAGCGCGCAGTAACGGGCCCGGCCGCGGCACACGGAACTACTATTGTGGGCGTCCACGAGAGGCGACGTATGGACACGACGACGATGCTCCCGCCGCACCCCGACCGGCGGTGGACGCTCGCCCGACAGCTCGGCCTCTCGACCGCCGTCGTCCGCTTCTGGGGCGAAGACGAGTGGTGGACGTACGACTCGCTGCTAGCCGCCAAAAACCGATTCGCCGACCACGGCCTCTCGCTGGATGTCGTCGAGGACCGCCCGCCGATGACGAACACGGTCCTCGGCCGCGAGGGCCGCGACGAGGAAATCGAGACGGTCAAACAGCTCGTTCGGAACATGGGGCGGGCCGGCATCGACGTCTACTGCTGGGTGTGGACCGAGAACCCGGTCGGCGTGCTCCGGACGTCCGACGAGGTGCCGCTGCGCGGGGACTCCCGGACGACGGCCTACGACCACGAGCAGTCCGAGCAAGCGCCCGACCATCCCGTCGATATCACCGAGGCGGAACTCTGGGAGAACCTCGAACACTTCCTCGACGAAGTCGTCCCTGTCGCCGAGGAGGCTGGCGTGAAACTCGCGCTCCACCCCGACGACCCTCCCACGGAGTCCGTACGGGGCGTCCCTCGGCTCGTCAACTCCGTCGAGAACGTCCAGCGCATCCTCGACCTCCACGACAGCCCGAACCACGGGCTGACGTTCTGTCAGGGCAACTACGCGGCGATGGGTGCCGACGTCCCCGAGACGATTCGGCGGTTCGGCGACCGCATCCACTTCGTTCACTTCCGGGACGTCGACGGCACGCCCGAGGAGTTCGTGGAGACGTGGCAGGACGACGGTCCGACGGACATGCTCGCGGCGATGGAGGCGTACCGCGAGGTGGGCTTCGACGGGCCGATCCGCCCCGACCACGTCCCCCGGATGCTCGACGAGGGTCACCGCGACGATGCCCAAGCCGGCTACACGGACATGGGTCGGCTGTTCGCCGTCGGGTACATGAAGGGGCTGCTGGAGCAGACCGACGCGTAGCCGCGCGTCCAAGCTTTTATTGTCGACCTCGGAGCAGATACTGCCATGAGCTTCCTCGACGAGGACTACCTGCTGGATTCGGCGGCCGCCGTCGACCTCTACGACTCGATTGCCGACCTGCCGGTCGTCGACCCGCACAACCACGTCGACCTCGCGGAGGTCGTCGAGAACGAGCCGTGGGACGACATCTGGGAAGTCGAGGGCGCGACCGACCACTACGTCTGGCAGCTGATGCGCAAGCGCGGCGTCCCCGAGGAGAAGATTACCGGCGACGCCAGCAACCGCGAGAAGTGGGACGCCCTCGCGGCGGTGTTCCCGGACTTCGCGGGCAACCCGACCTACGACTGGGTCCACCTCGACCTGCGGCGTCGGTTCGGCATCGAAGCGCCGCTGAACGCCGACACGGCCGACGAAATCTGGGCGGAGACGAAGCGCCAGCTCGCCGACGACGAGATGCGCCCACAGCAGGTGCTGCGGGACATGAACGTCGAGGTGCTGTGCAGCAGCGACGACCCGACGTCGCAACTCCGCCTCCACGAGCGCGCCGAGACGGAAGTCGAGGGCGTGGACGTCCGGCCGACGTGGCGGCCCGACCGCGCGCTGAAAGTCGAGGGCCCGGCGTGGGAGACGTTCGTCGCCGAACTCGACGAGGTGACCGACGCCGACGTCGACGACTTCGAGGGGTTCCTCGACGCGCTCGCGGAGACGCACGACTACTTCGCCGACCACGGCTGCGTCGCCTGCGACGTCGGCGTCGGGACGAGTCCCGTCTCCCGGCCGGTCAGCGTCGAACACGCCGGCGACGTGTACGCGAAGGCGCGCCGCGGCGCCAGCCTCTCGGCGGCGGAGATTCGCGACTACAGGGCCTTCCTGCTGGAGTTCGTCGGCGAGTTGAACAGCGAGGCGGGGTGGACGACCCAACTCCACGTCGGCGCGGTGCGGGACTACCGCGAGTCGCTGCACGAGGACCTCGGAAAGAACGCTGGCGGGGACGTGTCGACGCAGGACGTCGACCTCGTCGAGGGGCTGGACTACTTCTTGGACCGCTTCGACGGCGAGATGGAGATTGTCGTCTACACGCTGGACCCGACGCACTACCCGAGCGCGACGGTCGTCGCGCGGGCGTACCCGAACGTGAGCATCGGGCCAGCGTGGTGGTTCAACGACAGCCCGCTCGGTATCGAGAACCAACTCGAACGGGTGGCGGCAGTGGACTTGCTCGCGAACCACGCGGGCATGGTCAGCGACTCCCGGAAGCTCGTCTCCTACGGCTCCCGCTTCGAGATGTTCCGGCGCTCGCTCGCGAACGTCGTCGGCGAGATGGTCGAGCGCGGCCGGATGCCGCGAGAGAACGCCGAACGCCTCGTCGAGCACGTTGCCTACGACCGGCCGAAGGAGCTGTACGGCCTGTAGCGCCACAGAAGCCGCAATTCGGCACGGATTCGCTCGCGAGTCCTGAGCGGTGTGGTCGGGTGTGGAACCGCCGCGTTCCGAAAGAACTGAGTGCGTCTGCTCGCTGTTTCGACTTGCACGACCCGGTGGAGGTGCCGCGTACGCGAACAGCGTGTTCTCCGGCGTCTGTCCCCACAGCCGTGCTCGCCTCCCCGGGTGGGTGCCGGTCCGCGTTTTCGCGCAGCCAACCACCGCTGAACAGCAGTCGGTCTGCGGCCACATCCTAGTTCTGAAATACAGAACGAGGGGTCGCCCAATCCGCGATAGGAATTACATACGTAGTACTGTAATGGATTCGTTGCCTGCCTCCGAGTTACCCACCACGGCCCGGTAGAATCCGCGAATAGCGCGCGTTCAGCGAGTGACTAGCCTGTTTCCGAGATACAGAACGAGTGTTCAGTAGTTGATGTTGAGTTCGACGACGTTCGCGGCACTGAGCACTCGCTCGGGGAGTTCTCCGTGGAGGTCGTCGTCGCTGACCCGACTGGCGGGCGCGGAGACGCTCATCGCGCCCAGCACCTCGTCGGAGGAGTCCTTGACCGGCGCGGCGACACAGCGCAGTCCTTCGAGTCGTTCGCCGTCGTCGACGGCGTACCCGCGGTCGCGGACGTCCTCCAGCACCTCGAACAGTTCCTCGCGGCTGCCGACGCTACGCGGTGTCTTCTGTTCGAGGCCGCGGTGCTCGATGATTTCGTCGACGCGGGACTCCGGGAGGTACGCGAGAATCGCCTTCCCGAGCGCGGTCGTGTGGAGGTGCGTCCGGAGTCCGGCGTACGTGTCGAGGTCGACGGCCTCGTCACCCTTCGACCGCATCAGGTAGACGCCCATCCCCTGTTCCTCGACGAGGAGATTCGCGAGTTCGCCGGTCTCGCTGGCCAGCGACTTCACCTCCGGCTCGGCCACCTGATAGAACTCCATGGACTTCCGCGTGGAGCCCCCGACTTCGAGGAACTTCAGGCCGAGTTGGTACTCGTCGCCGGTCTTGAGGACGTAACCGTGCTTCTGGAGGGTCGTGAGGTGGTTGTGGACCGCGCTCTTCCCCATGTCGAGGCCCTCGGTCAACTCCGTGACGCCACAGGGCCCTCGGTCCATCAGCTCCTCGACCAACGCGAGGGTTTTCTCCGTTGTCCGTACCGGATGTTTGGCGTCCATGGTAGTCACTTACTGTCTATGAGGGCCATAAGTGTTCTGGAGGACAGAACAAATTCGGGGGTTGGGCCTCGGAACCACGCCGAGTTTCTGCCGAAGTCATCCGGCATGACCGGAGCGTTCTCCGTCACTCAATCGCTGCGCCGCGAACGACGCCTCGAAGACTCACTCGTCCTCGCGTCCCCGGAATTGAAGGGGTCGGCGTCCCTCTCGCTCGTTGTGAGTACAAAATCATCGACCGTCGTCGTCACGGGTGCGCTCGGCGGCGTCGGACAGTGGGTGGTCGACGCGCTCGTCGACGAACACGAGGTCGTCGGTCTCGACCAGCGACTCCCCAGCGAGGGCGGACCCGAGGGCGCGTCGTTCTTCGAAGTCGACCTGACCGACCACGGGGAGACGGCCGAACTGATTGCGGACGCGGACCCGGACGCCGTCGTCCACCTCGCGGCGATACCGGACCCGACGAGCCACGCCGGTTCGCGAGTGTTCACGAACAACATCGAGAGCGCGTACAACGTCCTCGACGCCGCCGGGCGCGTCGGCGCGGACGTCGTGTGGGCGAGTTCGGAGTCCGCGTACGGATTCCCGTTCGCCGACAGCGTGCTGAAACCCGAGTACGTCCCCATTGACGAGGCCCACCCGCTCCGGCCCGAGGACCCCTACGGCGTCTCGAAAGTCTCCGGGGAAGCCGTCGCAGAAGCGACCGTGCGCCGCCACAGCGTCTCCGTCGTCTCCGTCCGGCCGTCGTGGGTCCAGTACCCCGGCGAGTACCTGACCGAACAGAACCGCGAGGCCTTCGACATCGACGAGCTGGCCGCACGCTCCGAGGACGCGCCGCCGGACGGCGGCATCGGGAACTTCTGGTCGTACATCGACGTGCGCGACCTCGCGTCGATGATTACGGCAGCGCTGGATACCGACATCGACGGCCACGAGGCGTACCTCTGTCACGCCGACGAGAACTACCTCGACGTCGACACCGCCGACCTCTTCGACGCCCTCTTCGAGGACGCGCCGCCCTGTGATACCGACGGCGACGAGGCCGCGTTCACCACCGCAAAAGCCGAACGCGACCTCGGTTGGACGCCCGAGTACACGTGGCGTGAGGCCGCCGAGGAGGCCGTCGACGGGCCGGACTTCGCGTAGGCCGGCGGTTCTCGGATGTCCCGGGTATCGGCGGGTCGGGTCGCTGGAACAACACTTATTGGCTCGCTGCGAGTTGCGGCGGCGTACGGTGGTTCGCTCTCGGAATCCGATTCGACTGCTACTGCTGGGCATCGGCGCGCTGCTCGACCGGCTCGGGCTCGTCAGCGGCGAGCGAGCGCGGGAGACGACCGACCTCGCGTGGCCGCGCATCGTCACCGGTCTCGCGCGAATGTCGAGGAGCGTCGTGGACACCGCCATGGTCGGCGTCGCGCTCGGGCAGACGGCCATCGCCGGGATGGGGTTCACGGGCCCGTACTGGGGGATGTCGTTCGCCATCGGCGGCGGGATGGCCGCCGGGACTATCGCGCTCGTCTCCCAGCACTTCGGCGCCGGCGACCACAGCCAACTCGGGCAGGTGGTGCGGTCGAGTGTCGCCCTCGTGACGGCGATTGCGCTCCCGCTCACAGCGCTGTTCTGGCTCGTGCCCCGGCCGCTCGTCGACGTGCTGTCCAACGACCCGGTCGCTATCGCGTACGGCGCCGACTACCTCCGTGTGCTCGCGGCCGGCGTGCCGTTCGCCATCCTCAACCAAATCGGGTCGCGCGCGCTCGTCGGCGTCGACGATGCGTGGACGCCGATGGTCGTACGCTCCACCGGTGCGGCTGTCAACCTCGTCCTCAACGCGGTGTTCATCTTCGTCCTCGACATGGGTGTCGAGGGCGCCGCGCTCGGCACGGTTCTCGCGGGTATCCTCGTGACCATCACGTTCGCGGTCGGCTTCGCTGGCGTTCGGCTGCCGGTTGTCGGGGCGTTCCCGGTTCGCGTCGACTGGTTCGGCAGCTACCTCCAGTGGGGGATGCTCCGCGACCTGCTCTCTATCAACGTCCCGGTCGTCGGGCGGAACTCCGTGTGGACGGTCGCCCGGTTCCCCATCCTCGCGCTGCTAGCGTTGTTCGGCTCGCACGTGGTCGCCGCGTACGTCATCAGCCGCCGCATCTGGGGGCTGATGAACGCGCCCGGCTGGGGGTTCGGGCTCGCCGCGTCCAGCCTCGTCGGGCAGGCGCTCGGGCGGAGTGACGAGGACACCGCCGAGCAGTACGGCCGCGAGATTACCACGTTCACGGTCGCTGCGTACCTCGTCGCGGCGGTCACGGTCGCAGCGTTCGCGCGCCCCATCGTTCTCGTGTTCGTCGGCGACCCGTCGTCGTCGGCTGTGCCCGTCGCTGTGGGGCTCGTGTACACCGCCTGCGTCGCGTGCGTCCCGCAGGGCGTCACGAGCGCGGTCGCGGGCGCGCTGGACGCGACCGGGGACACGAACTGGCCGTTCTACGGGCGCGCCGTCGGCATGTTCGTGTTCGCCATCCCGCTGGTCTTCCTCGGCGCAACGACGCCGCTCGGACTGCTCGGCGTCCACCTCTCGTTCCTCGCGGAGAGCGTGCCGGGTGCCGCAATCAACTACTATCGCTTCCGCTCCGGGAAGTGGAAGGCCATCAGCCGAGGTTACCGCCCGGAAGCCGCGACCGACGACTGACGCGGCGCACTACCGAATCAGATCCAGCGGGTCCGCGAGGTCGAGGTCGCTGTCGTCGAGCCACTCGACGAACGTCTCGAACAGTTCGACGGAGTTGCTGGCGTCGTGGAACAGGAAAATCTCGTCGCCGTCTCGCGATTCGTTGGCAACTCCCTCGAAGCGCTCGCGCAGCACGGTGATGTCGTCTGTGTTCCAGTCTTCGACGTCGAGCGTCCACGACCAGTCCGCTCGCTCCGTTCCGGCGGCACCGGAATGGTTCGGCCCCGTGAACCCGTGTTCGCGGAGGACGCACTGGAACTGTGGCGCTCGCTCGCCGCCGTCGTCTCCGTACGGGAATCGGAACAACTGGGCTGGGCGCGTGACGCTCGCGCGGTCGTAGACCGCCTCGATGC
Organism: Halobacterium sp. CBA1132; assembly: GCF_001485535.1. Taxonomy (NCBI): domain Archaea; kingdom Methanobacteriati; phylum Methanobacteriota; class Halobacteria; order Halobacteriales; family Halobacteriaceae; genus Halobacterium; species Halobacterium sp. CBA1132. Next base: position 1,246,805 of record NZ_BCMZ01000001.1, on the reverse strand, counting down.
GGCGTTCGGTGCGTTCCAGTTCTCGCTCGAAGGATTCGATGGTGATGTCAGTCGCGTGGGGATGGGAGTACGTGTGGTTGCCGAGATGGTAGCCCGACTCGACTGCGTGTTCCGCGAGCGCCGGATAGTCGTCCAGCCGTCGTCCCTCGCAGAACAGGACTGCGGGGACGTTGTGGTCGGCTAGCACGTCGAGTTTCGCGCCGAGCGTTTCGGCCGGTGCGTCGTCGATAGTGAGGTGGACGTTCATGCGTAGTTCGGAGTCGCCGTCGGGGTCACTCCGTACGTCGACGGCAGCGTGCGTAAGCGTGGCGGTTACTGGGCCGAAAAGAGGGCTGCCGCATCGTCAGTCGCGCTCGCGGGGATAACTCTCAGTCATCGACAATCAACGACAACGTATAAGGTGTCTGTCGAACAAGCGGCACGTATGCGTTGGAAGTGCCCCCAGTGCAGCAGCGACGTAACGAGAGAACACGGCTCACTCGTCTGCCGAGACTGCGGCCACGCCCCGAAACACGGCTCCGACTGATAGCGCCGAACGAGGCGCCCAGCGGGAGCGCTCTCAGTAGGTCGCGTCGCGGATGTCGTCGTCGAGGTCGTCGAACTGGTCGAGGTAGGTCAGGCGCTCCTCGCGGAGGTCCGTCTGTGCGGTCTGGAAGTCCTCGACGCGGTCGGGCACGCTGAACTGCTCGATGTCGATACCCGGCACGTCGCTGGGAACAGTCAGGTCGAGCGCGTCGTCGTCGGTCCACTCGATGCTCCCGCGAGCGACGCCTTCGAGGACCGCGACGGTCTCTTCGACGCCGACGTCCTCGGGGTCGTCCGTCCCGACGACGCCCGTGTTGATGACGTAACACTGGACGTCGAGGTCCGCGATGAGGTCCCGAAAGCGATTCCCTTCCGCGCCCTCGGAGCCGACGATGAACGGGTTCGTGCCGACGACGCGGATGGACTCACCCACACGAGAGGGGTCGCCGGCGCTGGTTTCGACGGACTCACCGAGCATGAACGCGACGGCCGCCTGCTCGTCGCTGAGCTTCGCGATTGGCGGCATCAGCGGATTCCGCGTGATGAAAAACACCTGGTCGACGCTCTCCAAGTCAATGCCGTCAGCGGCGCTCTGGAGGTGGTCACGCTGGACGACGGCGCGGGCGTTGCGGCCGTAGCGCGGTTCGTCGAAGTGAACCGTGCCGTCGTCGTCGACGGCGACGTTCTCGAGGACGGCGCTCTCGTCGGTGGCGGCGTCGTGGAGTTCGGGTTGCTCGTCGCCGTCGAGGCCGATGGTCTTGATGTAGAGACCGCCGCCCTCGCTGCCCGCGACGGTCCCGTTGGGCAGGAGTGCGCAGACGTCGTCTTGAATCATCTCGACGCCCTCCGGGTCGTCCAACCACAGGCCGTGGCTGGTGAGCGTGGACTTTCCGGTGCCGGAGAGACCCAAGAAAAGCTGGCCGACTTCGCGGTGGCCATCCTCGTCGTCAAGGGTGACGCGCTTGCTGCCGGCGTGGAGGCCCAGTCCGCCCTGTTCTTTGGCGCGCAGCATGAACAAGCGCAGGAACGACTTCTTCGCCTCGCCCGTGTAATCGCTGCCCAGCACGGTCGTGACGCCGTTGTCGGGGTGGACGCGAATCTTCGGCTCGTCGGTCGCGTCCGGGAGTTGGACCGTGACGAAGTCGGGTTCGACGCCCTCCGAGGGCTCCAGCAGTTTCGCCCACGACAGCGCGATGCGGCCGTACTCCTTCGGGAGGAACAGCCGGCAGACGTACGACGAATCGGAGTGGCGACCGACGACACGGTCGACACAGATCACGTCGTTGTCCGGGTTCCGCACCCAGTCAAGCCCCGTCTCGAAGACCGAGAAGTCGGCGTCGTCGAAGTCGGCGTCGACGGCGTTCGCGGTCCGGTCGGCGCTGCGAGAGCGGTAGTCGCTGACGTACGACGGCGCGCCGTACTCCGTCGTCGTCTCGACGTGCGCGGAGTACTCTCGGAGCGCGTCCACGGACGGATTGTACGTGACGTGCTCGGCTGTCTCCGGGTCCGGGTACCCTGTCGGCGTCGGGACGCTACGTTGCCCTACCATTCTGTGTTACCGTCCGCGAGAGAGTTTAATAAGCCTGTTGAAGGCGGGGACTTCGGCGAAGAATATTACTTCGAAACGGGGTACCGTTTTGGAATTCTTCGAATCCGACCGACTCAACCACGAATCCCGCTAGCAACGCGGAATCCGGCTCGGCTTTCACGCCGTCAGTAGATTTTTGTGCTGCGGTGTCCCATGACACACGTATGAGCGACGCGGAGCGCGAGCAGAACCCACAGTACTTCGTCCGGTCCCTACAGCAGTACGTCCTCGCACCGGTCTCGACGGCCGCGCGGGTCGTCGACGAGGAACGAACCGAAGTGAGAGCCGAGCGGGACGCCTACCGGGAGTTCAGCGAGCGCTTGGCGGCCATCGACTCCGCGCCGCCGACGCCGCCGGACCGAGCGACGCGGTTCACCAGCGACACGGCGACGACCGACAGAATCCAACGGGTGCGAACTGCGTTCCGCGAGACCGTACTGGACACGCCACACTACGACGACGTCTACGACGAATCACTCCTCGAACACCTCGCGGGCGAGTTCGGCCCGGAAGTCGCCGACGGCCTCCGTCCCGAGTCGTCGATGTCGTTGTCCGCGCCGTACAAGCAGAAACTCGGCGTGAAGACCGCACGCGCGCTCTCCCGACGCGATAACTTCCTCGACACACTCGACGACGAAGCCCAGTCAATCGAGTCCGCGAGAAGCGCGCTCGCGGAGGTCTTCGGTCCGCTCGACACGACGATAATTCCCGAGTGGCACTGCGAATCGTTCACCGAACGCCTCGACGACGTCGCACGCCACCGACAGCGGACGATACGCGAGCGCGACTCCGTCCCGCAGTTCGACGAGCACTCCGTGTGTGCCCTGCTCTACGACGACGAACCGTGGACGTACCCCGTGCTGACGGCTGTCGCGCGGACCCGCGAGACGGTGAGTTTCGAGCGCTCGGCGTCGCCCGGGTCCACGAACTCCCCGCGACTGTAATCGTTCGACCAGCCACCTGAGGGGCGGCCGCTGGCCGCGACTTATTTTCGATTACACACTCTCGGATAGAACCGTCGGAGCTATTGTCCGCAACCACGGGGTGTTTGGTACCGATGAACGAGACGGTAGACGACGTAACTATCGTGGGCGGCGGCGACGTCGGGCTACTGACGGCGCTCGGTATCCAGCAGATGAACCCGAGCGTGGCCGTCTCCGTCGTCGACGACTTCCAAACGGAGATTCCACAGGTCGGGAAGAGCACGTACCGCGAAATCCAGAACATCCTCCACGGCGCGCTCGAACTGGACGAACACGAGTTCATCTCCGCGGTGAAGCCGATATGGAAGGCGTCGGTGTACTTCCGCGACTGGTGTGACTACCCGGCCTTCCAGTTCCCGTTCGACGCGCCGGCGAAGTACCCGGATGCAAACACGCCGAACGCCGTCGAACACTTCTACCACCACTACGACGAGAGCTACGACAACCCCGACCACCGCACGAGGGGCGAGCAGATTCTCGCACAGGGCAAGTCGCCGTGGTACTACGGCCCCGGCGGCGACCTCGACAAGTACGACAAGGTCGCCTACCACCTCGACACCGAGCGATTCAACGGGTTCCTGCGCCAGCGCTGCCGGGAGCGCGGAATCTCGCTTGTCGACGACGAAATCACCGACGTCGAGACGACTGAATCGCGCATCGACGCCGTGCACAGCGAACAGCAGCGCTACGAGGCGGACCTCTACGTCGACGCGACCGGGTTCAACCGCGTCCTCCGGCGCGAGCAGGACGCCGTGTTCCGGGACTTCGAGTTCCCGCTGGACGCGGCGCTCAACGTCCGCATCGACCGTTCGCTGTCCGACGTGGTTCCGGCGACGGTCGTCGAGACTGGCGACCACGGGTGGTTCTGGCAGATCGACACGTACGACAACCGCGACCTCGGGTACGTCTTCGCCACCGAGTACGCCGACGAGCAGACGGCGATGGCGGAGTTCCGCGAGTTCGTCGCGGACGTCGCTCCCGGCGACGATTCCGACGCCCCAATCGTCACTGAAGCGGATGTCGACAGGTACGACTTCGAGTCCGGCTACTACGACCGCGCGTGGGTACAGAACTGCGTGACTATCGGGAACGCCCAGGGGTTCGTCGAACCGCTACAGTCGACCGCGCTCACCGCGAACGCGTCGCTGGCGGTGCGGTTCGCGAACCTGCTGTCCTCGCACGGCCGTGTCGCCGACGACGCGATTCGGTCGGCGTTCAACGAGACGGTCCGCCGCACGTGGGAGTCCATCCGCGACTTCGTCGGTATCCACTACGAGTACGCGTCGGGCGAAACCGAGTTCTGGCAGGCCGTGGCGTCGCTTGATGTCAGCCCCCGCACGGACAGCGTCGCCGAGGAGTTCGACCGATACGGGTTCAACTGGAATGTCGACGTGGCCGACGACGACTTCGCGGAACTGGACGTCTTCGCGCTGCCGGACTTCTACACCGTCATGCGGAACATGGGCGCCACCTCGGCGTTCTACGAGACCAACGACTTCGAGGTGAGCGACAGCGTCGCGGACGAGCGCGAGCAGTTCTACCGGGACGTCGAACAGAACGTCGAGAGCGACCACCTGACGGTCGAGGAACTCTACAAGGGCATCATGAACTTCTAGGTGCAGTCCGGGACCGGCTGCGAAAACTACCGAGTTGGGACTGGCACTCGCGCAACTACGGCATCTGTATCCCGATTCGGCCACATAACTACCATCTCAATATACTATCTTTCGAACCGATAATTTCGGTTTAGAACAACCGGTATCGAGCCTCGACTCGTCTGCCGCAGCGGTCCGCGGCTGTCCCCCTCTGAACTCGGCTTAGAACCGCGTTGTCTCAGCAAGACGGCTTGAAAACCGTATTGATATATCTTTCCGCCGCTCACTAACTCAGAATGTTCGGTCGCCGCAGTTTCGAGGCGTTCGACGACCGAAGCTAGAAACGAGGTGCCAAAATAGGGCCGTTACGCGCTTCTACTGGCGATTCGTGTTCTCGAACGCACCTGGACTGTGGTTCGAACTGCTCTCGTTACGTCGTGGAGAACAGCACTCGAAAGAGCAGTATATTAGATTGTCAGAGATAATATAGAGACAAGATAGGTATGGTTTCACTCCCGGTTGCGTGTCGTCCTAGTGAGTCGCACTATCGAGTGTTAGGTGGACTGCGCTGCGTTCGGGACGGTGCCGTCGTCGCGGACGTGGACGACGAGGAGGCTGTCGCTGTTGCCGGTGAGTTCGACGGCGCTGTAGCCGGTGTCGGCGAGGTGCCGGGAGACGAACCCGCCCGCGTTCGAGGAGAGCAGGCCGTCCGTGAGCGGGGAAACAGCGGGCGGGTACCGGTCGCCCTACGTAGTCGATGAACAGCACCCCACGACGGCGAACTCGCTCAGTTCGGGTGCGCGACCACGACGAACGTCTCGGGGCGAACGGCCAGCGATTCGACGTCGAACCCGCTGTCGCGGAGCGCGTCCGCCGCGTCCGTCGCGGCGAAACGTTCTTCGAGTGGCGGGCCAGCGGCCCCGTCGCCGCTGGCCGCCCAGTCCGCGACGACGAGCGTTCCGGTGTCACCGAGCACTCGCGCGATTTCGTCGTGGGCGTCCGCGCTCGCGAACTCGTGGTAGGTCATCGTGGACAGCGCCGCGTCGAGACGCCCGGTGTCGAAGGGCAGTTCGTCGACGCCGCTGGTCACGAGTTCGACGTTCTCGGGGACGCCCTTCTCGCGGTAGTAGTCGCGCATCGCGTCCTGCACGTCCACCGCGTACACTGTTCGAGCGTGGGGCGCGACGTCGTCAGTGTAGAAGCCGGTGCCGCTCCCGAGGTCGACGACTGTGTCGCTCGGGTCGAGCGCCAGCGCACCGAGCAGTTCCTCCGCCGAGAGGAACCGGTACCGACGCGCCGCGTCTTCGAGTTTGTCGGCGCGGGACGCGTCGAACGTGTGGTGGCCCATCAGAGGTTCTCGAAGGCTTCGTCCACGAGTTCGCCGGTTTCGGCGATGATGTCGGTCATGGCGTCCTCGTCGGTGTCGAGACCGAGGAGGCGTGCGATGCGCATAATCGAGACGTGGTAGACGCGCTGTTGGCCGGGCGCTTCCTCCCAGACGACGACGTTGCACGGCATCAGCGCGCCGAGTCGGTTGTCGGTCGCGTCGAGCGCGCGGTCGGCGAACTCGGGGTTGCACGCGCCGAGCACGTAGTACGGGTCGCGGTCCGCGTCGACTTTCTCGTTGAGCATCTCCGAGGGCGAGAACTCCACGGGGATGCCGAACCCGGCGTCCGTGAACACCTCGCGCACGTGCTCGACTGCCTCGTCGTGGTCCATCTCCAGCGTCGCCTGCGCCTCGCCGTAGTCCTCGGGGTCGATGTCTGCGGGGTCGATAGGGAGCATAACTCGTGTGGAATATTGGGCGTGGAATACAAAACTCCTTCGACCGAAAATTGCCCGGAACCATTCGGTAAGGAGGAACATTGGCGACGAGTGGCGACCACAAGCGGGCGAGATAGTCGCTCGGTAGCCGTCCTCGAAACGCTCCGGCCCACGCGTTTCCCTTGTATAGAAAACGCAAGACTAGCTCGGTCGGAGCGGTGTCCGCGTGCCGCCCATTCGAGGTGTCGGAGCCGAACGTCGTCGAGGCTCGCTCGGTCAGACGAGTAGTTGGATGTCCGCGTCGGCCATGTCTTGGAGGGCCGTCGCCGCGCCGACACCGACGGTGACGCCGTCGTAGAAGTCCTCTTCGTCGTAATCCAGCAGGTCGATGGTCATCTGACAGGCCTGGAACTCCACGCCCATGTCGAGGCTGGTCTCGACCAGTTCCTCGATGGAGGCGGTGCCGTTGTCGTCGATTTTCTTCTCCATCATCTTCGTCGTCACGCGGTCCATGCCGGGGAGCGCGGCGACGGCGTTCGGCACCGGCATGTTGGGGTTGCCGACGGAACTGAGCTTGAGGTTCTTCGAGCGCTCCTCGTGGAGAATCTCCAGCCCCCAGAACGTGTGGAAGACGGTCACGTCGTAGCCGAACGCGGCCGCGGTGCTGGCGAGGATGAGCGGCGGGTACGCCATGTCGAGGGTGCCCTTCGTGGAGATGATGCTCATCTTCTCGGTGTCGTCGCCGTCGGTAGCGTCGGCGAGCGCGTCTTCGAGTTCGTCGACGCGTGCAGCGAGTTCCGCGCGCGAGGGGGCGTCGTCCGTCGACGCGTCGGATGTGTCCGTGCTCATCGTCACTCCGTCTTGCGCACGTAGTGTTTGTACACGTCGTCGCCTTCCTCTTGGGCGACGAGTTCGACGCCACTCGTTCCGGATGCCCAGCCGTCGATGTCGCTCATACTGCCGGAATCCGTGGCCAGCACTTCGAGGACGTCGCCGGCAGCGAGGTCGTCGATTGCCCCCTTCGTCTTCACCACAGGCATGGGACACGATGCGCCTTTCACGTCGAGCGTCTCCGCGATGTCGTATTCTGCACTCATGATTTGTCTGCCCCGTTGGGTTGTATTGGAGCTACCACACAATATCCGCGTCGCAAGTAAAAGATTGTTGGTTCTTGTATGGACTACAAACTACTCTCTAGTCCGTGATGGATGGTATAGGCCCTAAATCAACTATATTAGCTAATTTTCCGAAATACATCTCTCTTCCACCGAAGTAGTATTGTTCAGTTTAGGAAATACTATGGAAATCCTTTTGTGCATCAGGGCGGTAGAAGCGACTGTACGACATGAACGCTGATGACTTCCCGACTCCCGACGTCGAAGTCGCGTCGGTCGAGCCGGAATCGCTGAAGGACCGCATCGACGCCGACGAGGACGTCACGCTCCTCGACGCGCGGATGCAATCCGACTACGAGGAGTGGCACATCGACGGCGAGAACGTCACCTCGATCAACGTCCCGTACTTCCAGTTCCTCGACGACGACATCGACGAGGACGTCCTCGACCGCATTCCCGACGACCGCGACGTGACCGTCGTGTGCGCGAAGGGCGGCGCCAGCGAGTACGTCGCGGGCACGCTCGCGGAACGCGGGTACGACGTCCACCACGTCGGAGACGGGATGAACGGCTGGGCGCGCATCTACGACGCCGTCGAAGTCACCGGCTACGACGGCCCCGGCACGCTCGTTCAGTACCAGCGCCCCTCCTCGGGCTGTCTCGGCTACCTCCTCTACGACGACGGGGAAGCCGCGATTATCGACCCGCTGCGCGCGTTCACCGACCGCTACCTCGCGGACGCCGCGGAACTCCGTTCCGCGAGCCCTGCCTCGCAGGCTCGGCAGGACGCCGAGGAACTCGGCGTCGACCTGCAGTACGCGCTGGACACGCACGTTCACGCCGACCACATCTCGGGCGTGCGTGACCTCGTCGAGGAAGGTGTCGAGGGCGTCGTCCCCGAAGCGGCCGTCGACCGCGGCGTCACGTATGCAGACGACCTGACTACTGCCGCGGACGGCGACACCTTCGAGGTCGGGGACGCGACCATCGAGGCCGTCTACACGCCCGGCCACACCACCGGCATGACCTCTTACCTCGTCGGCGACAGCCTGCTCGCGACCGGCGACGGCCTGTTCGTCGAGAGCGTCGCGCGCCCCGATTTGGAGGAGGGCGACGACGGCGCACCCGACGCCGCGCGCACACTCTACGAGTCCCTGCAGGAGCGCGTGCTGACGCTGCCCGACGACACGCTGATCGGGGGCGCACACTTCAGTGATACCGCAGACCCTGCGGACGACGGCACGTACACCGCCACTCTCGGCGACCTCGTCGCGGAGATGGACGCACTCACGATGGAGGAAGACGAGTTCGTCGACCTCGTGCTCTCGGACATGCCGCCGCGGCCGGCCAACTACGAGGATATCATCGCGACAAACCTCGGGCAGAACGCCGTCGGCGACGACGAAGCGTTCACGCTCGAACTCGGCCCGAACAACTGCGCGGCGAGCCAAGACTCGCTCGCGGGGGACTGAGGCGGCCGATGGTAACTGACCCACTCCTCGTCCAACTGGCAGCCGAGCTGTTCCCGAACGGTGTCAGTCGCTACGCCATCGGCGGACTGCTCGTCGGCCTCGGCGCCGTCGTCATCTACCTCGGCACCGGCATCAGCGCCGGCGCGAGCACGTTCTTGGAGTCGACGCTGTCGTACGTCTCCGACCAGTCGCGGTTCCAGCGCTACGTCGCGTCGCGGGACTGGCGGCTCGTGTTCACGCTGGGTATCGTCCTCGGCGCGGCTGTGTACGCGGTCGTCTTCCAAGGCGGCGCGTGGACGACGGACGTGCAGCCGTGGCGGCTGCTCGTCGGCGGCGTCTTCGTCGGCGTCGGCACGCGCGTCGGGAAGGGCTGTACGTCCGGGCACGGTATCTGCGGCGTCGGCTCGGCGTCGAAGACGTCCCTCGTGGGGGTCTTCGTGTTCCTCTCGGTCGCTATCGTGACCGCGCAAGTGGTCGCCGCACTCGGGGTGAGCCCGTAGTGCCCGAGACGCGTGCGTCCCGGAACGAGTCAGCGGGAACCGAGCGCCATCCCGCGTTCGCGCCGTTGATTCTGGTCGGCGGCCTCATCTTCGGCTTCGGGTTGGCGTACAGCCGGATGGCGCGACCGGAGGTCGTTCTCGACTTCCTCCAGTTCGAGGACTTCGGGCTGGTGTTCGTGATGTTCGGCGGCGCCGCTGTGACCGGCGCGGCGTACTTCCTCGCGCCGCGGCTGCTCGGTCGCGCGCCGCTGACCGGCGATAGCTTCCAGCGCCGACTGAAGTCCCTCGACAGGAACGTCCTCGTCGGCGGCACCGTATTCGGCGTCGGCTGGGGGATCTCGGGCATCTGTCCGGGCGCCGCCTACGCGAGCCTCGGCATCGGGAACGTCGCCATCCTGTGGGCGCTCGCCGGGATGTTCCTCGGGGCGTACCTACAGGGGTACTGGCGAAGCCGGAGCTAACGCGACACCACGGAGACGACGACAGACTGACTGCGTACCTACAGCAACAATGCGAACGAATCGAATCAGACATCGACCGCGGACCACACTCACGAATGACCGAGACCACTGAGACGCGTTCCGATCCGTCGGAGTCGGAACGCCGCGACGTCGGCGCCGGACTGCTCGACGAGAACATGGGACCGAGTTCGGCGATGGCCCACCTCTACCGGGGGGAAGTCCACCGGATGAAACTCTGGCGCGAGCGCCTCGACCGGACGACCAACTGGGCGGTCATCGTGATGGCGGCCATCCTCACGTGGGCGTTCTCCAGTCCGGACAACCCACACTACATCATCCTCGTGGGGTTGGCGACGCTGGGCGTCTTCCTCGTCGTGGAGGCGCGCCGGTACCGCGGCTACGACATCTGGCGCTCCCGAGTTCGCACCCTCCAAGAGAACGTCTGGTCGGTCGGCCTCGACCCGAGTGAGAACGCCGCCGACGCGGACTGGCGAGCCGAACTCGCGGCGGACTACCGGAGTCCCGCCATCAAGATTACAGCGGAGGAAGCGATTGCGCACCGCCTCCGGCGGATTTACCTCCCGCTGTTCGCGGTGCTCCTCCTCGCGTGGTTCATCCGCATCACCGCGTTCTCGACAGAGGTGTGGCTCCAGACGGCCGCTATCGGGATGATTCCCGGTATCGTCGTTGTCGGGGCCGTGGTCGCCTCCTTCGCTGCCGCCGTCGCGGTTGCGTTCCGCCCGCGGACGTGGCACGCGAGAGGCGAACTCCGCGACGAGGACCTCCGCAAGAAACCGTAATCTGTGGTCGAGGCTGAGACCAGCGAATCCGCGTCGTGTATGCGTGTGGTTGTACGAACCGCGCACAAGTCTTTTATCGCCATAGGCCGAAGGTAGCGTTGACAACAATGCCAGATTCGATGTCCGAGCAGCTCCGTCAGGACATGGAGTGCGAGGGGCTGCTGGAGTGTTTCCACGGCCTCAAGGAACTCGACAGGGAGTGCTTCCAAGCGCTGGTCGACGCCGAGGAACCGCTGACTGTCGACGACCTCGCGGCGGCCGTCGACCGGGAGCGCTCGACGGCGTACCGGTCGGTCCAGCGCCTCCTCCAGACGGGCTTCATCGAGAAGGAGCAAATCAACTACGAGCAGGGCGGCTACTACCACGTCTACTCGCCGAACGACCCCGGGCAGATTACCGACGACATGCAGCGGATGCTCAACGACTGGTACGCGAAGATGGGGCAACTCATCCAGGAGTTCGAGTCGAAGTACGAGCAGGCTGACGGGCCCGCTCCGTCCGCGGAGAGCTAATCTGGCCGCACCGACGATGAGTCGTCTCCCTTCTCGCCGAGTAGTCGTCTCATAGTTGCTACGTTGAGCGTCCTCGACGGCCGGCGAACGACAGCCTAGTATTGTATGGGTAGCACAAATAGCAGACCGAGTTCGCGCTCGTTCAGTCGCGGGCGAGGACGTAGCCGACGAGCGCGCCGACGACGACCGTGCTGCCGAACGTGACGAGCGCGCCCAACGCGCCGAGGAACAGCGGGACGAAGATAAACGACAGGAGGTCAGTGAGCGCCTGAACTATCGGCGATGCTCCTGATTCCCCCTCGAAGGGGTTCCCGCGGACCGCGAGGTAGGCCAGTTCGAGGACGTAGAACGGGACGGGGAGCGCGAGAAGACCGACGAGTCCGCCGACTGCCGCGCCGCGTCGGGGTGAACGCGCGCCGCCCAGTCGACCCCAGAGTAGCTGTGCGAGCAGTCCGCCGCCGAGCAGTCCGCCGACGACGAACAGCCACAGGAGGCCGGAGGGCGGACTGAACGCGCGCCCCGCGAGGAAGTCCCCGACGGGCGCGGCGAAGAGGAACAGGAGCGCGAACACGCCGCCCGCACAGCCGAACGTCAGTGCGGGGTGGCGTCGGGCAGCCGCCAGCGAAATAGTACTCACGTTAACACGAACGCGGCCGCCGCAAATAACCGTTGTCCATCGCTTCCGGTACGAGTGCGTTCTCCCCGACGCGAGCGCCGCGTTCGCACCTCAACAGCCGTTTTGGAGCGGCGACGAGAGTAGCCGGGAGTTCGAAATATGGATAATTTTACGTGTCCGCGGAACTAGGAGCGACCGATGGCCGCCGGCATCCAGATTCTGCACGTCGATGACGAGCCGGGGTTCGCAGACATGACCCGGGAGTTTCTCACGCGCCGGGACGATCGATTCAGCGTACACACGGCCACGAGTCCGTCGGAGGGGCTCTCGTACCTCCGCGAGAATCGAGTGGATTGCGTCATCTCGGACCACGACATGCCGGGGAAGAACGGCATCGAGTTCCTCGAAGCCGTCCGCGAGCAGCGCCCGAACCTCCCGTTTATTCTCTTCACGGGGAAGGGCAGCGAAGCCGTTGCAAGCGAAGCGATATCTGCCGGCGTCACCGACTACCTCCAGAAGGAGGACGGCACCAGCCAGTACGCCGTCCTCGCGAATCGCATCGTCAACGCCGTCGAACAGACCCGCGTCAGGCGGCAGGTCGAGGCGACAGAGGAGAAGCTCACGCAGCTCGCGGGGAAAACGGACGACATCCTCTACATGTTCGACGCGGACTGGAGCGAGGTGCTGTTCGTCAACTCCGCGTTCGAGGACATCTGGGGGCTGTCGACGAGTGAACTCGAAGCAGACGCGACGGCGTTCCTGAAGCGCGTTCACCCCGCGGACCGCCCCGACGTGCAGCGGGCGCTGGAGCGCGTCTCCGACGGCGAAGCGGTGGAAATCGAGTACCGCGTGCAGCGGCCGGACGACGACCAGCGGTGGGTTCGCGCCGACAGCAAGCCGATTCTGGACGACGGCGGCGTCGAACGAATCATCGGGTTCGTCCGGGACATCACCGAGCAGAAGACCCACGAGCGCGAACTCCGCGAGGAGCGCGCGTTCGTCGACCAGACGCTGGACGCGCTCGACGACGTCTTCTTCGTCTTCGACACGGACTTCCAGATGCGCCGGTGGAACGAGCAAGTCGTGAACGTGACGGGCTATCCCGACGACGCCGTCGCGGAGATGGAGCCAGTCGAGTTCGTTCCCGACGAGCAGCGATGCCGTATTCGGAACGCCATCGAGGAGATGATGGAGACGGGGACCGCGACGGTGCAAGCCGACCTCCTCACGAACGCCGGCGAACGACAGCCCTACGAGTTCGTCATCACTCGCCTCGTCGACGACGACGGGGCGGAACTGGGGTTCGCGGGCGTCGGCCGCGACATCTCCGGGAAGAACGCGCGGAAGGCGGAACTCGAACGCGCCCACGACCTCCTCGAGCAAGCCGAACGCATCGCGGACGTCGGCGGCTGGGAGATCGACGCGGAGTCCTCCGCGGTGTTCTGGACCGAGCACCTCTTCGACATCCTCGGCGTAGACCGCGACGAGGAACCACCGCTGGACGAGGCGCTCGACGTCTACCACGAGGACGACCGGAAACTTGTCGAGGACGCGATTTCGCGGGCGCGCGAACGGCAAGAGCAGTTCGACGTGACCGTGCGGTTCCGACGGCCGGACGGCGAGGTCGGGTGGCTCCGCATTCAGGGGATGCCAGCCGTCGAGGACGGCGAGGTGGTGTCGCTCCGGGGCGCCGTCCAAGACGTCACCGAGCAGCGGCAGCGAGAACAGGAGCTAGAGCAGGCGCGACAGGACTACGAGGCGCTGTTCAACGGGATGAACGACATGGCGTGGGTCATCGACACGGACGGCGAGTTCGTCGCTGCCAACGACGCTGCCGTCGAAGAGACCGGGTATTCGAGGGCCGAACTCCTGTCGATGAGTCCCTCCGACATCGACGCGGCCCACGAGGAGAGCGAGGTGATGACGCTCATCAATCGGCTGCCCGACCACGGGACGCAGGTGTTCGAGACCGTCCACGAGACCAGCGACGGGCGAGAGATTCCCGTCGAAATCAGCTCGAGTCTCGTCTCCTACCGCGGCGAGCGCGCGGCGTTGAGCATCGCGCGAGACATCACGGACCGGAAGCACCGCGAGGAGCAACTCGAACAGTTCGCGTCCGTGGTCAGCCACGACCTCCGCAACCCGCTCACGGTGGCGAAGGGGCGACTGGAACTCGCGCGGGCGGACGGCGACAGCGAACACGTCGAGGAGGCAATCGAGTCGCTGGGTCGGATGGACCGTCTCATCGAGGACGTGCTCACGCTGGCGCGGCAGGGCGAAGCGGCACGCGACCGGGAGCCAGTGGCGCTCGATTCGCTCGCAGAGGAGGCGTGGCGCCACGTCGCGAGCGCGGACGCCGAGCTACAGGTCGAGACCTCACAGCGGGTTCTGGCGGATCGGAGCCGCCTCCAACAGCTCACGGAGAACCTCCTCGCGAACGCCACCGAACACGGTGGCACCGGCGTCACGATCACGGTCGGCGACCTCGACGACGGGTTCTACGTGGAGGACGACGGCTCCGGCGTGCCCGACGGCGACCACGAGGACATCTTCGAAGCGGGCTACTCGGCGTCTCCGGATGGGACCGGCTTCGGTCTGAGCATCGTCGAGCAGATCGCGGACGGCCACGACTGGCGCATCGAGGCCACCGACGGGTCGGACGGCGGCGCCCGGTTCGAAATCACCGAGGTCGAATCCGACACCTGACTGTGCGGAAGCGGCCGCGCTCGCGCCGAGTTAGTTCGTGCGTCGACGGAGGCTCCGGTGGAGCGCTCGGACTTCCTCGCGGACCGCCCGCCACTGCTCGACGCTCCCCGGAACCGACTGCTCGGCGCGCCGGCCGCCGGAGACGCTGTCGGTGCGGCCGACCGCTTCGTCGACGAGCGCGCGAATCTCCCGCGGGTCGCCGATTCGCTGGTACGTGAAGTCGCCGCCGCCAGCAATCTCGAATTCGACGGAGCCGTAGCCGAACACCGACCCGGTCAGCGACTGGGAGAACGCGCTGTTCTGGACGGTGTGCAGGGAGGCCTGTGACACCGCCCGCGAGAACACGCCCGTCTTCTTGTACAGCGCTTCGTCGGTAATCACGTACTGCGTGCGGCGGTTCCGGAGGTACCGCCACGCCGGCACCAGTACTCCGAATGGAACCAACACTACTGGCAGCCACGAGTCGCTCGCGGCGGCGCCAGCGAGGCCGACGGCGGCGAACACGAGTCCGACAACGACGGCCGGAATCACGACGGTGACGCGCGGCCGTCCCGTCCACACGACTGACTCCGTGTCGCCGACCGGAATTGCCGGGTCGACGGCCGCGGTCTCGCCGCGCTCCCCGTTCATTCGTCGGTAGAGCGCGCATCCGGGTCCTCGTCGAACATCCCCGTCTCGGTGGACGCTCGCGTGGCGTCGCTCTCGGGCGCCGACTGTGCGTCCAGTGTCGTCCGGATGCCGCGGAGTTCTTCGAGAATGTCGTCGAGCACGTCCGCCTTGGTCTCGCCGTTCTCGGGCGTCGAGTCGCCCTGCGTGGCTTTCACGCGCTTGTTGATGGCCTCTTGGACGTGTCGCGGGTCGGGGACGGACTGGAACTGCATCTCGACGCCGGAGCCGCCGGCGGTGGAGATGTCGACGTTCCCGTACCCGAATCGGGTGCCGAAGAATCCCTGACTGTAGGACGTGTTCTGGACTTTCCCGAAGTCGATGCGTTGGACGTCGCGCGAGAGGACGCCGGACTTCCGGTAGAGCGCGTCCAAAGTGACGACGTACTGCGTGTTCTCGCGGTAGAGGTACGCGGAGGCGATGATGAGCAGGCCGACCAGCACTATCGAGAGCGGGATGCCGACGACGAGCGCGGGGATGAGACTGCTCTTGTGGGGTTTCCCCGACCAGACGACTTCTTCGTCGTCGTCGAGGGTCAGCCAGTCCATCGCGGCGGGGTCCAACTGGGAGGGCTGGGACATATCCGTAGTTCCGCGGCTGCTGGCATGAAGGTTCGGTCTATCGGGGAGTCGAATCAGGTCGTCGGGCGGCCGTCTACTGCTTCCTCGGAGCGCGTCATCGGCGCTCCAAGTTATAAACCACCGGTTCAGTACGGCAATATTGATTCCCGCCCGTGGGGGATACCTTCGGGTAATGGCAGCACACACTCGTTCACCCGACTGCGGCGAGGACCGAGACGGTGAGCGAACGAGGACGATACGACTGGACGCGGACCGCGACCTCACCTACACGGAGTACGGAGCCGAGAGCGGCACCCCGGTGGTGTTCTTCCACGGGACGCCGGGGTCGCGCCGGCTCGGTGCGCTGTTCGAGCGCGACGCACGAGCGAACGACGTTCGGCTGCTCGCCTTCGACAGACCCGGCTGTGGGCAGTCCTCCCCGTGGCCGGACTACTCGATTCGGGACGCCGGACAGCTCGTGACCGCCGTCCTCGACGACGCCGGCGCCGAGGAGGCAGACCTCGTCGCGTTCTCGGGCGGGGCGCCACACGCACTCGCCGCCGCGGCGACGCTCCCGGAGCGAGTCACTCGCGTCGACGTCGTCTCCGGAGCGACCCCACCGAAGGCTACCGCCGACCAGCCCACAGTCCACCGCCTCCTCAGTGGGATGGCGGCGCGAACGCCGCGACTGCTCGGTGGGGCGCTCCGGGCGCAGACGTGGCTCGCGCGCCGCCGCGACCCGTCGTTCGTCCTCGCGCAGTACACGACCGGCGAGCCGTCGGGTATCACCGCCGAGGAAGCCGAAGTCGTGCGCGCGGATTTCCTCGAAGCACTCGCCGACCACCGCTCGGGAACCGTCGCCGAACTCCGACAGACGGCGACCGAGTGGCGCGTCGGCTTCGAATCCGTTTCCAGCGACGTTCGCCTGTGGCACGGCAGCGACGACACGAACGTCCCGCTCGGCGACGCCAGACGCTTCGCGTCAGAACTCGACGGGGCGACGCTCCGCGTCGTCGACAACGCGGACCACCTGCAGACGCTGCTCGACAGCGTCCCGGAGATTCTGGCGGCGTCGCAGTGACCGCGCCCTCGAACCACGGGTATTGATGTGCCGATTCGCCGAACGACGCCCAATAGCGGCATGAAGCGCACGCAGTTCTCCGCGACGTACCCCGACGAGTTCGTCCACCCGCTCCACGAGCGAATCACGGAGGCGAGCGCACTCACGCGCGCCGAACTCCTCTCGTGGAGTCCGACCGCCGACGCGACGACGCTGTTCTGGTGCGACGGCGACCGGGACGCGACGGCGACGGCTGTCGACGCCATCGACTCGCTGCTCGTGCGCAACTTCGTCGAGAGCGACGACGGCACGTACGTGTTCCTCCAACAGCAGCGCTACGAGTTCGCGCCTGCCCTCCTCGACGCGATTGCCGAGGCGCGCGTGGTGTTCCTCCCGCCGGTCGTCTTCTTGGACACCGGCGCGGTACAGTTCGAGGCGGTCGGCGAACCGACGGCGCTCAGCACGTTCCACGAAGAACTCAGCGCGCTCCTCGACGTCACCATCGAATCCGTCCACGAATTCGACCGCCTGCGCTCGCCGTGGGGACTCACCGACCGCCAGCGCGCCGCGCTGGACGCCGCCGTCGACGTCGGCTACTACGAAGTGCCCCGCAGCGGGTCGATTGCTGACGTCGCGGAACGACTCGACTGCTCGACGAGTACGGCCAGCGAACTCGTCCGGAAAGCCCAAGCAGCAGTCGTCGAGCACCACGTCGAGACTACGTGAGTGCCAGCGACAGCCGTTCAGTGCGTTCTGTGGTGTGGCCGTTTCCGTCCTCACTCTTTTACTCCTCCCCGGCTACGGTGGCATATGTTCGGGTCCCCACACGTTCGCTTTCTCGTCGGTTCCCTCCTCTCGCTGCCGCTCTCGTCGATTCTCTCGCCGCCGGACGTGTTTGCCCGGTTCTTCACGCTCGCGGTGCTGGTAGCCATCTCGTACTACCTCAGCTACAACGACGGCTACGACGCACTCCTCGGCGATTGAATCGACGCGCTCGCCCGCTGCCATCTCGATGCAGCGGCCACCTGAACCCGCACGTGCCGAGGCCACTACAGCAGCCATCCGAAACAATCACACAACTGTCTGTTACTGGAAGTAGAAATAGTTTACAAAGTAGAATAGCGTCGTGTCTTCGGACATCGATGTGAGTCAATCAACTCTACTGTCGCTCCCGGAAAACACTTCGTGGAGAGTGATACGAGATGGCTCAGCCGACGCCCGTGAAACGAGTGAGTGATACCGACTGTCGTCGTCTCTTACACCGCAATAACTCGGTAAAAACGCTTAAATTCCGTTTCGTCTTTTCCTCGGACAGTGGCATCGGCCCTTACCAGTCTGCACCACGGTCGACACACGCCCACTCGCTGTTCCGTCGAAATCCCGGCGAGGAAGCCACGCTGGTCGAGTATACGTCGCTCCGACGATTCCTTGCTCGGTAGCTGATAGCGGCCGAACGGACGTCTCGACTAGCCGAGACACGACGGTGCCCGCGACACTCACTCGACGCCTCCCAACCGAACTGTCGAGTGCTACAAAGAGTTCTGATAGGAAGAGTGATTCAGAAGTATAATATTTTCGTCTATTGGACCGCAAGCGGGTCGTGGAACGCGATGGACTCGTCGTAGCCGACCGCCTCGTAGGTCGTCGTCGGCCAGTCGCCAGTCGTCGTCACCACGTCCGTATCGTCCTCCGTGACGAACACCGTGTCCTCGCACTTCGCGCCCTGCACAGTCGGGTTCCACGCGAACGGCATCGGCACCGCGACGACGTCCTCGGCGTCCGGGGTCGCGACCCACTCGCGGGTCGCGTACCCGATAGCGCCGCCCTGATGGTGGGCCTGCCACTCGCCCTCGAAGCCCACTGCTTCGTACGCGTCCGAAATCGCGTCGAAGACGTCGCCGGCTGTCCCGTCCGTCGAACCCGCTTCCCGCGTCGCGGCGACGGCGGTGGCCGCTACACGGCAGGCGGCGTCGTGGCGCTCCCGGAGCCACGACGGCGGGTCGAACGTCACCGTCCGCGTCACCGCGACGTCGTGGCCGCCGCGCTCCGCGACCACCGTCAAGTGCGCGAACTCCCCGAGCGGGTCGTCGCGTGGCGTGTAGTGGCGGTAGCGCTGGGAGCGCTCACCGCCGCCGACGAGGACGACCGGCGCTCGGAACCCGCGTTCGAGGAGCGCCTCCGCGAGCGCGCCTGCCGCCGCTCGCTCCGTCGTCTCGGCAGTCAGCCCTCGTGCGACTTCCTCGACAGCCGCAGTCGTCTCCTCGCAGGCCTCACGGTACCCCTGTCGTTCCGCGGTAGGCATCGGCGCTCGCACACTCACGGGGTCGAACTCGCGCAGACCGGGGATGTCGACGTCGGCGGCAGCCGTGCCGCGGTGGTTGGTCGCCACTGCTTCTCGGAGTGACGCCTCGTGCCACTCGTACTCCGTCACTTCCGGGACGACGCCCGCGGCATCGAACGCGGGGAGTTCCTCGTCGAGGAGGCGCTGGCGCTCGTTGTTCGGCGCCACCACGCGCACGCCGTCCTGTCCGACGCCGACCGCGCCGACGCCGATGTCGCTGGTCGCGTCAATCACTGGGTCCCCGCCGGTCAGCCACGCGTAGTTCGCCGGGCGGCAGAACCAGAGTTCGTCGAGCCCTTCCTCGCCGAGGGCGTCCTCGATTCGTTCGAGCTTCCGCGCAGTCGCGTCGGCCATAACTCACCCGCGCACGCCGGCAACTAAAACCTCGGCATCTCGCCCGCGCTCAGGCGTCATCCAGTTCTAGCGGTCGCTGTGCGTACTGAATCCGGGTCAGCGTCGAATTCATCGCGACCGACGTCATTTCGAGGAGCTGCTCGCCGTTCGGCGAGGGGAGGATTGGCGTCGTCCACCTGTTCCGGAAGTCCGACGGGGAGAACAGCCTCATCGACCAACGCGAGAAACGAGAAGTTACCGCGTGACGCGACGGTCCGCGAGCGGCGCCGAGACACAACCCTTTATTTGACGAGTCCGCGGAGTACGGTGTATGGACTTCCCACAAGCTGTCGACTCGTTCACGGACCGCGACTGGCAATCGGCGACTGACGGAACGGTTCGACTCGCGCTCGTCGGCCTCGGGTGGTGGACGGTCGACGAGGCCATCCCCGCAATCCGCGACACGGAACTCTGTGAAGTGAGCGTGCTCGTCAGTCGCTCCCGGGAGAAAGCGCAGCGGTTCGCCGACGAGGCCGACGTGCCGCACGCGATTTCCGGCGACGACTACCACGACGGCGAGTGCGCCGACGAGTACGACGCCGTCTACGTCGCGACACCGAACGCCTACCACTTGGAGTACGTCGAGACTGCAGCGGAACTCGGGAAGGCAGTGCTCTGCGAGAAGCCCATGGAAGCCGACATCGAGCGCGCCGAGCAGATGGCCGAGGTAGCCGACGACGCGGGCATTCCGCTGATGGTCGCCTACCGGATGCACACGGAGCCAGCGGTCCGACGTGCCCGTGACCTCGTCGACGATGGCGTCATCGGCGACCCCGTACAGGTGTACGGGAACAACTCCCAGCAGTTGCTCTCCATCATCGACGACCCCGACCAGTGGCGCCTCGACCCCGGCGCGAGCGGGTACGGCACGTCGATGATGGACCTCGGCATCTACCCAATCAACACGACACGGTTCATCCTCGGGTCGGATCCCGTCTCCGTGCAAGCGCAGATGGCGTCCACACACGACGCGTTCGCGGACGTTCCGGACGAGCGTTCCACGGCAACGGCGGTCTACGACGACGGCGTACACGCGGCGTTCACGGCGACGCAGAACGCGTACGAGGACACGGAGTTGACGATTACGGGGACGGACGGCCAACTCACGCTGTCGCCGGCGTTCCACATGGAGTGCGAACTCACCGTCGAGACGGACGACCACTCGTTCTCGATGGTCGCCGACGACGTCAACGAGATGACCGAGGAGTTCGACTACTTCGCTGACCGCGTGCTCTCCGGGGAACCCGTGTACGCGGACGGCGACCACGGCCTCTACGACATGCGCGTGCTCGAAGCGCTCCACGAATCCGCGGAAACGGGCGCTACGATTACGCTGGAGTAGACGACGGACTGAGCGCACGACGATCCACCGTCGCTCACCGTTCGGCGGGGGACTGCGTTTCGCCGACACGTAGATTCAAGTGGACAGTCACCAATCCGCACACGTAGCATGGAACTCGACAGCAGCGACCGCGTCGCGCTCGTTACGGGCGCCGGGCGCGGTAACGGTGCGGCGATTGCAGCAGAACTGGCGGCCAACGGCGCGACAGTCGTCGTCAACGACCTCGACCTGGAACCGGCCGAGACGACGGCGGCGTCGATTCGGGAGGCGGGCGGGGAGGCCGTCGCGTACGCGGCGGACGTCTCCGAGAAAGACGCCGTGGAGTCGATGGTCGCAGACGCCACCGAAGAACTCGGCGGGATAGACATTCTCGTGAACAACGCCGGCGTCGGGACGACCGGCCCGTTCCTGACGCGGGACGACGACAGTCGCTTCGAACTCAACCTCGACACCCACCTCTGGGGCGCAATCAACTGCACGGAAGCCGTCGTCGACAACATGGTCGACCAGGGCTACGGAAAAATCGTCAACATCACGTCGATACACACGAAGAACGCCGTCGGGATGTCCCCGGAGTACGACGTCGGGAAGTTCAGCCTGCTCGGGTTGACGAAGAGCCTCGCGCTGGAACTCGGCCGTGAGGGTATCCGCGTGAACGCGGTCGCGCCGGGCTGGGTCGACACAAGAATGACTGACGGGTTCACCGACGAGACTGTCGAACAGATTCTGGACTCGAACCCACTGGACAGGTTCGCACAACCCGAGGAGATAGCCGACGCCGTGATGTTCCTCTCGTCGCCGGCCAGCGACTACGTCAACGGCCACGAACTGCGCGTCGACGGCGGACAGGTCCCAATCGACAGCTGGAAACACGACAACCGGTAGCCGACTCCCCCGAAGTCAGCCACGGAACGCGTCCGGCGACACCCACTCCGTCGAGACGGCCCGTCCGCGATTGTCGAATGCGCGCGGTCTCGGAAGCCGCGCTCGCTGCGCGTTCAGTAGTTGTCGTAGACGGTTTTCTCGATAGTGTAGAACTCCAGTCCTTCGTCGCCCTGTTCGCGCCACGTCTCCGAAGAGGAGCGCTTGAAGCCGCCGAAGGGCACGTGGAGTTCGAGACCAGTCGTCTTCTCGTTGACTTTGACGACGCCGGCTTCGGCCTCGTCGAGGAAGCGATTGGCTTCCGTGTGGTCGTCGGTGACCACGCTGGCGGAGAGGCCGTATTCGACGTCGTTAGCCACCTCTAGTCCCTCGTCGAAGTCGGAGACCTTGATGACGGCGACAACCGGGCCGAAGACTTCCTCTTGGGCGATGCGCATGTCGTTGTCGACATCCGAGAAGACAGTTGGCTCGACGAAGTAGCCGTCACCAAGTCCGTCCGGCGTGTCACCGCCAGTCGCTAGGGTAGCTCCCTCGTCCCGGGCGATGTCGATGTATTCGAGCGTGGAGTCCAGTTCGCTCTGGCTGACCTGCGGTCCCATCTCGTGGTCCATTCCGGGGCCGATGTCGATGGACTCGGCCTCCGCGACGAGCGCGTCGACGAACTCGTCGTAGACGTCCTCGTGAACGATTGCTCGGGAGCACGCCGTACACGACTGTCCCGTAGTGCCGAATCCGCCGTTCGCAACGATTTCGGCGGCTTCCTCGGGGTCTGCTGAGTCGGCAACGAGCGTGGGGTTCTTCCCGCCCATCTCCGTCTGTGCGCGCTTGCCTTGGTCGGTCGCTTGGTCGTACACCATCTCCCCCACCTGACTGCTCCCCGTGAACGACACCGCGTCGACTTCCTCGTGTTCGACGAACGTGCTCGCGACCGAACTACCCGGACCGGTGACGACGTTCAGCACGCCGTCGGGCAGGCCCGCCTCGTCGAGCGCCTCTGCGAGCGCGACGGCCGGACCCGGTGCGACACTGGCGGGCTTGAGGACGACCGTATTGCCCGCGGCGAGCGCGGGTGCGAGTTTCCACGCCGGAATCGCAATCGGGTAGTTCCACGGCGTGATGAGGGCTGCGACACCGACCGGCTCCTTGCGCGTGTAGAGTGTGGTGTCGGGGCTGCTGGAGGCTTTCATCGTGCCGCCGAGGTCGGACGCCTTCCCCGCGAAGTAGTGGAAGATGTCGATGGCTCGCTGTACCTCGCCCGCTGCTTCGGGGCGCGCTTTCCCCTCTTCGGCGACGAGTTGGTCGGTAAGTTCGTCCTTGCGGTCGGCGAGGATGCTGCCGGCCTGTCGGAGGATGCGTCCGCGCTCCGGACCGGGTGTGTTCGCCCACTCGTCCTCGGCGGCCGCTGCGGCTTCGGCGGCTTCGTTGGCGTCCTCGGTGCCGGACTGTTGGTATCGCGCGACGACTTCCGAGGGCTTTGCGGGGTTCGTCACGTCGACTGTCTCGCCGGTCGACGCCGAGACCCACTCCCCGTCGACGTAGTTCGAGCTTGTATCCGTCATACGACTAAACGGTTCACTGTTCACACGGACGGGGATTTTGATACCGGCAGTATTCGCAGCATGGGTGGCGACGGCGGCGCCGCGCCTGACCTGCGCTGGCGGGCGTCGCTCAGTCCACTCGCTCGACGCCGTGTTCGAGCACGCCGACACCCTCGATTTCGACCTCGACGTGGTCGCCGTCACCGAGCGGGCCGACGCCTGCCGGCGTTCCAGTCAAGACCACGTCGCCGGGTTCGAGGGTCACGTACTGGGTGATTTCGGCGACGATTTCGGGGACGGAGAAGATGAACTCCTCGATGGACGAGGACTGGCGGGTCTCGCCGTTCACGCGCAGTTCGACGTCCGCGTCCTCGGGTACGTCGTCGGTGTCGGCGACAACGGGGCCGAGCGGGCACGAGTTGTCGAAGGCCTTCCCGCGCACCCAGTTCTGTTCCTCGTACTGGTCGTCGCGGTTGGACACGTCGTTCGCGCACGTGTAGCCCGCCACCACGTCCATCGCGTCCGATTCGTCGACGTTCCGGGCTTGCTCGCCGATGACGATGCCGAGTTCGACTTCGTGCTCGATGGTGTCTTTGCCCGCCGGGAGCGTGATCGTGTCGCCGTGGCTCGAAACCGTGTTCGGCGGCTTCAGGAAGAGTAGCGGGCGGTCCGGAACGTCCATTCCCTCTTCTTCGGCGTGGTCGGCGTAGTTGAGACCGACGCAGACAATCTTCGAGGGTTCGGTCGGAGCCAACACGTCGACTGTCGAGGGACTGTAGACGCGGCCACCGAATTCGATGCCGTCCTCGGTCCAGGTTCCCTCTCTGACGCTGCCTGCGGGATCGCGGAATCTAACTTGGGACACGTTGGCATCGTCGGACACCACTCACTAACAAATGTTGGTCCTCAACGTGCAGGGTGCGCTTCGGGAAGCCATCCACAGCGCCGTATCCAGGTAGTTTTCTTCCGCCATTACCGGACCCATTCCGCGACTATCCTTACACCAGTACGTTTGTAATGTAGGCGGTATTCTGGGGCTATCGCCGTGCTGAGTACATCCCCAGTCCGGTACTCCCGGAACAAATTCGACAGCGGGAAACTGCCGGAACACCCACGTACAGGCCAGTTATCCGCGATACCTCGATACTGAAATTCATCCCATTCTGTCGGGGGAAGCGTCTCGCTTCGCCCCAGGGAGTTGCGGCGACGAACGAATTGGGGTGAGCAGTTCGAACACTCGAGATCCGCTGAAATTCGCGGTGATTGCCCGCGGGACCGGTCTTCCAGTTGTATCCTTCCCACACGTAAATTTCCGTTAGTACCGGAAAGTAATCTCCGTGGTAGCGAGGCTAGGACACCCACCCAGAGGGTGTAAACGGCTACCACACCCTGGGATTTTATATAGATGTAGGGGTGTGGTCGAACCTGCATGGTCGATAACGATAGTCACGACGACGGTATCGACAGACGAACACGCTGCGGATGATTGCGGGCTTCGAGGATGTCACCGACGGCGACATCCGCATCGACGGCCGACGAATCAACGACATGTCGGCCCAAGAGCGCGACATCGCGATGGTGTTCCAGTCGTACGCACTGTACCCGCACAAGTCCGTCCGAGAGAACATGAGCTTCGGGCTCGCTCAGTCGACGGACACGCCGTCCGACGAGATCGCCGCGACTGTCGAGGAGACGGCCGAGATGATGGGTATCGAAGACCTACTCGGCCGCAAGCCCGGCGAACTCTCGGGCGGCCAACAGCAGCGCGTGGCGCTCGGCCGCGCCATCGTCCGTGACCCGGACGTGTTCCTGATGGACGAACCGCTCTCGAATCTGGACGCGAAACTGCGCGCGCAGATGCGCACGGAACTCCAGCACCTCCAGACGCAGTTGGGCGTGACGACGGTGTACGTCACACACGACCAGACGGAGGCAATGACGATGGGCGACCGAATCGCCGTCCTCGACCAAGGCGAACTCCAGCAGGTCGGCACGCCCCTCGAATGCTACCACGCGCCCGCGAACCGCTTCGTCGCGGGCTTCCTCGGTGAGCCGTCGATGAACTTCTTCGAGGGCGACCTCCGGGACGGGCGCGTCGTGACCGACTCGTTCGAGTACGCGCTCTCCGAGGCGACGCTCGCGGCCCTCGACGCCGACGACGGCGTCGTATTCGGCATCCGTCCGGAGGATATCCACGTCGCCGACTCAGAGTGGCGCGGCCAGCAGTTCGAGGCCGAGGTCTCGGTCGTCGAGCCAACGGGTGAAGTGAACATCGTCCATCTCCAGTTCGACGGCGAATCGTCGCCGACGGAGTTCGTCGCGACGACCGACGGCGTGCCGAACGTCAGCCGCGGCGACACCGTTCAGGTCGGCTTCCCGGAGGACGCCGTTCACCTCTTCGACGAGCAGACCGGAGCGGCGCTCAAGAATCGGAGTTCTTTCGCGGCCGACGACGCCGACAGCACAGTTCGCCAAGACCTGCTCGACTGAACTCCCACGGCCGCTCCGGAAGTGGCAGTCGGCAGCCTCTCTTTGCCATACCAACCAGAAAAATAGAATGTTAGTATAACAGATAGTAGAATTGGCGAGAAACCCAAGAAGAACACGATTGAATGACTTAATCCTTTATTTCCACTTATATCTAATCTAATCATGCCTTTAAATTATTCATCCAACCTTATTCTGTCGGAATATTTTTCCTGGAACTATTTGCTATCTGGTTAGTATTTGAAATAGCCATTTAGAGTTAATAGTTAGTTCTGTCGGCGATTCCGCGCTGGATTAGCTAGGAAATCAGGTGGTTGTAGCTGCTCGATTGGTTACGCCGCTCGGCGTTGTCATCCAGACGATGCCGACCGAGATACCACTCGGAATCGAGCAGAGTGCGAAACCACTGTGGATCGATATTCCCGTTAGAAGTCGACGTGTTCGCCGTCCTCGGGGACGTGAACGTTCGTCGTCTCCGCTCGCAGGTCTTCACGCGACAGCAAGCAGTGGTTGATTGCTTCCATGTGGACGACGACGACCTCGCCGGAAGTGGCGTCGCGGACAGCGTTGACGTCCGCGACGCCCATCGTAATCGGTTCGCCCTGCTCGAACTGGGCTTCGCCGCCGTTGAGAACGACCACGTCGGGCTCGAACGCGTCGAGTGTCTCCGCGACCGGGTCGTACCAGATGGTGTCGCCGGCGACGTACACGGTCTCGTCGCCCTCGAAGACGAACCCCGAGACTGGCCCCATCTCCTCGGCGAGGTCCCCGTGCCCGTGCTGACCCGGCGTCCGATGGATGGTGACACCCTCGAACGCCGCCTCGTCGTCCACAGGGCGGACGTCAGTGAAGCCCTCGTCAGTGAACTCGTCTGCTTCCGCAGGCTGACAGAACAGCGGGACGTCCACGTCCAGTTCCGCGCTGGCCGCCTCGCCCCAGTGGTCGGGGTGGCGATGTGTGACGACCACGGCGTCGTAGTCGAGGTCGATGTCGGGCAGCGGGACGAGTGGGTTCCTCCGGTCGTTCGGCGAGTTCGGAACGGGCGGATTCGCGCCCTGCGACGCGAGCATCGGGTCGACGAGGAACGTCGTGTCGCCGACATCCACGAGAACCGTGGCGTTGCGAATCAACTGCACGCTGGCACCAGTCGTTGACATACGAGGCTACCTACGTCGCCCCTCGGGGTAGGGTTTACCTTGTCACATTCCAACTCGGTGTTACTCACCGGACGAACTCCAGGTCGCAGGGTCGAGAGACACGTCGAGGTAGACATCCAGTGAATCGGCGGCGAACTGCTGTGCCAGCCACGCTTCCGCCCGGTCGAGCCGATACTGGAACGTCGAACGCGCAGTGGACCGCTTCGCTGACGAGTCCAATTGGGGAGTTGGACGTCGGGAGTTCTAGCAGTTTCAGTTACGCATCGAGTGTTAACACATATATTCGAAAACCGAGTACTCGCACTCAATATGCAGTTCTGTGACGGGTGTGGGTCGATAATGCACACGGAGGGCGACACGTGGGTGTGTCGCTCCTGTGGGGCCGAAGAGCCGCGGGACTCGCAGGCGGAAGCGGCGATGGCGACCCAGGACGAACAACAGGACGACGGGGCACCTGACGTGGCCGATGCGACCCAAGACGCTACCGAGACCATGGCGGAGCCCTGTCCGGCCGACGACTGCGACAGCGACCGGGCGTACTCCGAGATGATGCCAAAGCCCGGCGGCTCCTACGAGGTGCGGCTGTTCACCTGCGTCGAGTGCGGCCACAAGTGGCGCGAGACCTGACGGCGCAGCTCACGAACCCCGCTGCGTCGCAGACGCGCGCCTACTCCTCCGCAGGGTCGTCGCTGTCTCGGTCACGAACCCACACCGTCGAGATTCGGGTTCCCTCGACCCCAGTGACCTCGACGACGTGTCCGGCGAGTTCGACGCTGTCGCCGGGTTCTGGTGCGCGGTTGAGTTGTTCGAGAACCAGGCCACCAATCGTTTCGACCTCCTCGCTCTCGAAGTCTCCAGGCAGAATCTCGTTGAGTTTCGACAGTTGAACGCCCCCGTCGATGTCGTACCCTTCGTCGTCGTGCGGGCGTATCGACGGTTCGCGCTCGTCACGGTCGAACTCGTCTCGGAGGTCGCCGACGAGCGCTTCAACGACGTCTTCGACCGTCGCAATCCCCTCGAACGCTCCCCACTCGTCGATGACTGCGGCCATCTGCTGGCGGTCCTCTCTGAACTGAACCAAGAGGTCTCGAACGGTCATCGTCTCCGGAACGACGATAATATCGCGGGCAAGGTCTTCGACAGTCTCAGCGTCGCCGTCGCCTACCTCCGCCTGCAGGACGTCTTTGACGTCGACGTATCCGACGACTTGGTCGCCGTCGTCGGCGTCGATGACCGGATAGCGTGTGTGGCCGGTGTCCAGAACAGTCGAATGGAGTTCGGCGAGTGGCGTGTCTGCCGGCACGCTCACGACGTCTGGTCGCGGGACCATGACCTCCCGCACGATGATGTCGTCGAGGTCGAAGACGCGTTTGATCATCGTGACTTCTGCCGAATCAATATCCCCGCCTTCGCCGGACTGGGTGAGCACTCGAAGCAGTTCCCGCTCGCCGAGTATCTCCTCCGATTCGGATGCGGGCGGCACGCCAAGCGACCGCGTGAACGCGTTGGCCGCCCCGTTGAAGACGACAATCCCCGGGTAGAGCAGGTAGTAGAAGAGCTTCATCGGCGGGGCGAGGAACAGCGAGAGGCGTTCGGTTTGGGCGATTGCGAGCGTCTTCGGCGCGAGCTCACCGAAGACGACGTGGAGGAACGTGATGATACCGAACCCGATTGCGAACGCGACAAGATGGATGAGACTCGCCGGGAGAATCGGCGCCAGAACCGGTTCGAGGAGTGCTGCGACTGCCGGTTCACCGACCCACCCGAGTCCGAGTGAGGCGATGGTGATGCCGAGTTGCGTCGTGGCGAGGTAGTTGTCGAGGTCCGTCATCACCTCCTGGAGCGTCCCCGAGCCGGGCCGCCCCTCCGCGGCGAGTTGGTCGACCGTTGTCCCCCGAATTCGGACGAACGCGAACTCAGAAGCGACGAAGAAGCCGTTCAACACCACGAGGAAGAGTGCGAGAAGCAGTTGTGCCGCCGAAAGCGCGAGATCTACCATCGATCATCCCGAAGCGTGCTGCGGTTCGATTGAGGGCTGTCCATACTAATGACGCTCGTTCCACGTACTAAAACCTTCGAGCGGAGTGACCGGGATTCAGCTCGAATGACTACTGAACTGGTTTTATTCGCCGTTCGGACTGGGGAACGAGATGGTGCCGGTGCCACCGTTGCCGAGGAACGCATCGCGCTCCTCAGCGTCCATCGCTGTCGGATTTGAGCCACTCATGATAGGTAGTGCGATAGACAGTTAGATACGTACCTGCCCTAATCCGGGGCGGAGTCTGTCGACCGAACTGTCAGGACCGGGACGGGGGACGTTCGCACGATCTTTTCAGTGACACTACCGAGTAGATATCGCTCCAGCCCGCTTCGACCGTGCGTTCCCATCACGACCAAATCAATATCATGCTCGTCGATGTATGAGCGAATCTCGCGGTACGGATTCCCGTACTTGACGGCTGTTTCGAGCGCCGAGACGGAAGCCTCGGTGGCTTCGTTCGCGACCGTCTCGACGGCCGTCTGTGCGGCTTCGTCGAGTACCTCGAAGATGTCTGCAGACCGGACATCAACCCCGAAAGACGTGGAATTGATGACCGATACGGCGTGAAGGCGGGCCTGGTACGTGCTAGTGATGTCGACTCCGACGTCGATTGCGCCAGCAGCTTGTTCGCTCCCGTCAGTCGGGATGAGGATATCGGAGTACGGGTAGGTGACTGTCTCGTCGTTCTCCGCGCGGACAGTCAACACTGGGACCTCGGATTGTCGAACGACTTTCTCAGTGACGCTGCCCAGAAGGAACCGTTCGACACCAGTCCGACCGTGCGTTCCCATGGCGACCAAATCAGTGTCCTGTTGGGTGGCGTAGTCTAAAATTTCCTGGTGGGGAACTCCAGTTCGAACAGCGTCTTCAACTGGGATATCCGCTCCAGCGAGCCTATCGTGGACGGCTGTCACGATCTCTGTACTTTCCTCCTGGACCTGTTCCAGTCGGGTGTCGGTATCGAGGCTGCGAGAATCAACCACGCACAGGACGTGAACGGTCGCCTCGTACCGCTCTGCCAAGTCCTCCGCGTATCCGATGGCAACCTCGGCACACTCACTCCCGTCTGTCGGAACGAGAATACTGTCGAACATTGTACTAACAGAATAACTGTCCACGCTCAAAGAACTATGCCACCACTCGGAATTCCGATTTGACAGGTAGAAAAGCGTGTTTTCACGCTACTGCGTCTCCCAGGAGAGAGATGTTTCGCCTAGCTTACACGGGCAGAAATCGCCAGATCTCGATGAGTTCATCGAGGAGCGTCCGGTATGTCGTATTCTTCTGCACCTTGGGGCAGAGCAAGACGATGTGCTGGTGAAGTGAGTACCGTCGTTTCGAGAACTTCGAGGAGTAGCGGGCGACCGCGCGTTGAGCCAAGTGGTATGCTTGTTCCACGAACCGGAGTAACCGCGACTTTGGGCGGGCCTCCATCCGGTCAGACTATCGGTCGAACCTGTAACGCTTCGAGGATTTCAACAGAGCCGTTCACCCGTAATACGGAGGTACCGCCGGTGATTCAGAGACCGGTTTCAGATGACGACCTCCGCGTTGTCGAAGAACTGGTGTTTCACTCGTTCGAACTCCGGGCCGGCCGGAACGAGACCAGGTTTTGGGGAGTCGTCGTCAAATCGGTCCGGGTCCGGGGTGAAGGATTCGAGAATCTCCACGAACGTCGAGCCTTTGCGGCCGGTGATGTGCACGAACCCGCCGTAGCGGCGCTGCTCGAACGCGGTGGTATCCGGGTCGGGGAACGCGTCGTCGATGCAGCCGATGTGTTCTCTGAGGTAGTCAGCGGCGGTTTTCTGGGAGTACTGGCAGTCCGCGTAGTACTGTTCTCGGTTCTCGTCATCGAGGCCTGTTGCTCCGTGTTTCGCGGATTCGTAGCGAACTGCGTCAGCGCTGACATCTCCAGTGAGGAAACTCAGGTTCACGGTGAAACACCCGGGGTATCGAAGAATCACCAGCACGAAAATTTGGTCGTCGACCGTGTATCGTTCTTGTAGGCGATAATAACACTCTAAGTAGTACGCTGCAAGCGCGCCAATCCAGTCCTCGCGCTCGCCGTCGAGGTACGCGGTTGCGACGTCGTAGTAGTCCTCGCCAACGAGCTGTTGTAAGCGGTGTTCGAAGCTTCGCTGCATATCCTCGAGTTCGTCCTCGTACACCTCGGTGACGGGAACATCCGGGTCAGCCAATAGGTCGATTTTCCGCTCGCCAGCGGCCGCGATGCGCTGCATATTCTCGTAGCAAGTGCGCTCCGTCTCCACGTCCGGCAGCGGAATTCGCACTGCCTGGTTGCGTAGGATGTCCGAACCAGTCTGCAGCCGATTCGAAGTATCTGTCATGTCGTATCGTTAATCAGAGGTGTGTATGAAGCACGCGGTATTGATACTACTGGCCTGCAACACGTGCAGATGCGAAATCTGAGTGGCGCGTCTGGCGAACGCTAGTGACTTTCCGGCGGAGTTCGGGAACAGGCACTCACCGCTGTGGGCGATTGAAGCATCGGGTTCGCCAGTATCACTCCGAGGACTGCACGGTGACAGTTTCGTCGACCTCCAATTGGAGGCGACTGTACTCCGTCCCCTGCTTCGTGGGTGATGTGATACGGCAGTTCTCTATGGTAACAGGCTGGTCTTCGTCGGCGAGCCGTCCGAGCAGCTGTTTTTGCTCGTCTGTTGCGTCGAAGAGGTTCACGGAGATGTACTCGTCGTCGTTCCACACCAGTGTCGCGTAGCTGTCGTTGGCTCTGTCGACGGCTCCAGTCACCGTTCGGCGGGTCGCCCCGTCGCTCTGTATCTCTCGGAGGTCGTTGCTGGACAGGGGGTGGAAGTGCTCGCTCTCGGCGTCTGGTAACTCCTCGACGAACACTGACTCTGCCCCCTGCACGGTGAGGACGTCCAGTTGGGATTTCGCGCGCGTGAGTGCGACGTAGAAGAGCCGACGCTCTTCCTCCAACTGATACGAGACGTCGTAGTCGTCGTAGATCTCCGGGGGTTGGTCGACCGGATCGACCCACTTGTCTCCCTTGACACTCGGATAGCCACCGCTCTGGATAACCTTCGGGATGACCACGTGCTCGGCTTGCGACCCCTTCGCGTCGTGTGCTGTTCGGATGTCGACTTCGCCGGGAATCTCGTCTTTCAGCCGGTAGTAGAACGAGGCGTCACCCTCCTTCTGTCGGAGGAGGACCTGTGTCTCGCTGGACGCATGCGGGGACGCCTCGATTAGCGACTTCACCTTCTGTATCATCGACCGGTTGAGTCTATTGGGGAAGGTGTCACACCCGAGGTGGTGGACCGAAATGGGGTCTCCGCCGGGCAGTCCGGATGGGCGCTTCTCGGTCCGGACTTCGTTGTTCTCGATCACCGCGTTGCTGGCGGTGACAACTGTCTGGGGACAGCGATAGTTGTCCTCTAAGCGTGTGTCCGCGAACGCCTCGTACGAGGAGAGGAGTGGGTTGTCGTCCCTGAACACCTCGACCGGGTCCGCCGCAGCGGAGTCGAATTCGTCGGCGCCGAGTTCGTCGCCGAAATTGATGAAGAGGTCGGGTCGGGCGCCCTGGAAGCCGAAGATGCTCTGCCAGTCGTCGCCGACACCGAACACTCTGACATCAGGGAGTTGTTCGGCGAGGTGTTTGACGACGCCGAACTGGACTTGGTTCAGGTCTTGCATCTCGTCGACGAAGACGTACGGATAGCGGTACTCCTCGTCCACTTCGCCTTCGACGAGCAAGTCCCGAGTAAGGACGACCGAGCCGTGGAAGTCGGTCTTGGTTCGGTTGTCGAAGACCGTCGTGAACGCTCGATACGCAGTATCGCTCAGTTCGACGAACTCGGGGACGCCCGCTTCGACGTCGTCGCCCTGTGCTTCGAGATACGACGCTGCGTTCTGCCGTGCCTGTTCTGGGTCCCACTCGCGAACCCGTGCTTGGTTGATGTAGTCGCCGACTTTGTCGACGATTTCGTGGTAGAGGACCATTCGGTCGTAGACGTAGTCGGTCAGCGCCTGGCCTTCGAGCGGGTCGGAGACGTCCACGCCGGCGTCCTTGAGTTGGGTCTCGAATTCGGCCTCGACGGCCGCTTCGAACGAACTGACTGCGCGACTGTCGTCCCAGTCGAACTCGTCGCTTGGTTGCTCGAGCAGATCGTTCCCGTTCAGGACGATGCCTGTCTTTCCCGACGGATCGTACTCCTGCTCGGGGTTCGCGGTGAAAAGGCGGCGAACGGTCTCCGGCTTCTCGTTGCTGCTGTTCCGATAGCGTGGCCGGTCGTCCCTCGTCTCGTCGGAGACGCAGTATTCGACGTAAATCTCGTCACCGGTGTCGTCGTTGAGCAGTTCGAAGTCGAGGGTGTACCCGCCAGACGGCGATGTCGCCCACGTGACGTGGGTCTCGAAGTCGTACTCGAGCGTTCGAGCAGTGAGATACCGCGAAATCACCTGGTGAGCGATTGCTGCTTCGGGGTATTCGTCGCTCGCGGTAGCGAGTTCTTCGCCCTGAATCGTGACCGAGGACTTCTCTCGGAGCGACTCCACCTTGCTGTTGACGACATCGATGTCGTTCGGGTCGTACCGTTCGTCCTTCCACGCATCGAGGAATCGCTCGTACGCTGCTTCGTTATCGGGGTCCGATTCGATATCGCGCCAGATCGAGGCGATTTCCGTCTGCTTCGCTTCCCCGATGACGAATTCGAGGTCCGAGTACTGGTCCTCTGCGACCGCTTTCGAGTACGAGTTGATTGTCCGGATGTCGACTCCCGAAATCCCGAACGTCTCCTCCAGTTCTGCTTCCATTTCGTCCCGGCCGTTGCGGGTGAATGTGAACGCCAACAGGTCACTCGCGCTGACGTCGTCGTACTCGGAGAGAATGAAGCGAACGCGGCGGCCGAACGTCGTCGTCTTTCCGGTCCCCGCTGCCGCGTTGACCCGGTTGTAATTGTCGTTCGAGAAAATCGCCCGGAACTGCTGGTCTGTATGCTCGTGGTCCGGGTTCTCGAAGTAGGAGTTCAACTCCGGACCGTGGGCGGCCACCATTTCGTCCACCCACTCGTCGTTGTAGTCGTCACGTTGCTCGATGAACGTAGTTACCGACGAGAGGTCCTGCACGAGGGTCTGGGCTGCATCTACCACAGCATCGTCGTACGCGTCTGGCTGCTCGAGGAGGGGTTCCAAGCGGTCGATTGCGGTCGTCGCTTCGTCGTACCGCTGGATTGCTTCCTGGACGGTCAGAAAGTCAGTGAAGTCCTGCGCGTACTGGGCCCGCCACTCGATGAGATCATCGCGGATGTCGATGACGCCCGCGCGACTGTCGGTGCCTTCGAGTATCGCATCCGGATCTTCCACCGGCTTCGTGGACGAATCCGAACCGAACAAATTCCGGATGAACGATGTAATTCCTCGCACACGCTCCGTTCCACCACCCATCCATTAAACGATATTTATGCACTGTCGACAATTCGAGGGTGAGCACTCGCTACAACTCCGAACGGTTCACCCTACGCTACGAGCGAAACTACTGGACGGAAAGAGGTTGGAATGCTCCGTCAGGGATTTGAACCCTAGTCCTTGCCGTGAGAGGGCAAGATGATTGGCCGGACTACACCAACGGAGCGCGTCCACTCCTTCGTAGCCGCGAGGTACAAATAACGGTTTCGTCTCGGGACCGCGCTGAGAGAGTGACACACACGTAACCCCGGGGCAGCTAGCGGCCGGCGGAGCGACTCGTGGAGCGTCAGGCTGACTCGCTGTCGGTGGCTTCGAGTGGGTCGGGGAGCGGTTGCAGCGGGCAGGGACTGTCGTCGGCGAGAGTTGTGGGCTGTGTTCGCGTTCAGTCGCCGTCGCGTAACACGACGTTGGTGGCTTCGTAGTCTTCGAGGAACGCGCCGACGGCGCCGACGCTGACGGTCTGTTCGCCGGTGTCGACGTAGAGGGTGTTCTCCATGCCGAAGTCGTTGGACGCGGGGTCGACCAGTCCCTGTGTGGTGTCGGTGATTGTCCCGGTAATCGTGTGTGGGTCGTCGGTGGTTTCGGTCGGGCGGACCGACAGCGTGGCGGCGACGGTGTGGCCGGCGCGGCGGTGGAGGGTGGCGTCGTACAGGGCGTGGCGGAAGTTGTCGCCGTAGTCGTGGGGGAGCGCGGCAGGGCGGCGGACCGAGAGTGTCTCGGAGGCCGCCCAGATGGTGCCGAGGAAGGCGCTCTCGATGGCGACGGCGGTGGAGTAGTTCCGGAACGCGACGGCGTTAGCGTCGCCGTGGTCCCAGCCGAGGAGGGTGGCTGGGGCGATGACGCCGCGTTGCTGGTCGATGCAGAGGTACATCGATTCGTCTCTGGACCAGGATTTGACGACGGTGGCGGCGTCGCCGTAGTGGGCGTCGAGGGTGGCGTCGTCGGTGCCGCTGACGGCGACGAGGACGAGACAGCCGCGTTCGACGGCGTCCCGGAAGACGTCTGCGAGTTCGTCGAAGACGTCGGCGGGGAGTGTGACGAACACTTCGTCGTCGGCGGCGTCGACGAGCGACCGGACGCGGCGGAGGAGGGTTTGGCGCGAGCGGACGAGTTCGAGCGTGTCGAAGTCGTCGTCTGGGCGCTGGTAGTGGTCGTCGAGTTCGTGCATGGTCTCTGTCATCGTGTGGACGCGTTCTTCGAGCGTCTCGGAGGGCGGGTTGGCGCGAATCTGGGTTGGGGTTTGGTGGTCGTCGACGGTGACCAGTCCCTGCCGTTCGAGGGTGTCGCAGACGTCGTAGACGTAGCTGGTGGAGACGTCGGCGTCGGCGGCGATGTCGCTGGGTGTGCCGCGCCCGCGTTCGATGGCCGCGAGGTAGACGCTGGCTTCTTTCTCGGAGAAGCTGAACTGCTGGAGCCTCGAGACGAGACGCTGGTCGTCGGTCATTGGGACTGTGGATGGCGTCGCGACTCAAGAAGGCACGGAGTGCGGCAGCGTCTCGGTCGCACTGCCGCTCGTAACACCACAGTTTCTGACATTCATTTGTCGTGAGGAAACGTTTCGCTACTAGTGGAAAGATATTTCCAGTAATAATCGAGATAATTGGACGAACATTTATTAAATTCCGTGTAAGTTCTCGATTGGATGGCAGACGACACACACGATAACGGTGAACACGCCACGGACGCGACGCGACGAACGTTCCTGAAGGCCGCCGGCGGGACCGCCGCTGCGGTGCCGCTGCTCACGGAGGCCGACATCGCCGGCGCGCAGGACGGCGGCCGCGACATCGAGGACGTCGTCGCCGAGATGACCCTCGACGAGAAGGTGCAACGGACGTACGGAAGCGGCAGTCCGCCCGAGGGAGACTGGAGTATCGCCGGGTCTGTCGCCGGTATCGAGCGCCTCGACGTCCCGCCGCTGCACATGGCTGACGGGCCGACTGGCGCGTCAGTCGGGCAGCCGACCACGGACTTCCCGCATCCGATTGCTGCGGCCTCGACGTTCGATCCGTCGCTGACGGCCGAGCAGGGAGCCGCGATGGCGCGGGAACTGAAAGCCGCGCACGTCTCGGTACTGTTGGCGCCGTCGATGGACCTCTTCCGGGTCCCGTTCCACAGTCGGGCCGGTGAGACGTACGGCGAAGACCCGCTGCTGGCCGGCGAGATGGTCACGCCGTACGTCAGCGGCGTTCAGGACGAGGGCGTCGTCGCGACGGCGAAGCACTTCACGGCGTACAACCAGACGCGAGCCACGGGCGACGTCGCCGACTCGTTCTCCATCGCCGAGCAGAACGTCAGTGTCGACGAGCGACCGCTCCGCGAACTGTACCTCCCGGCGTTCAAAAAGGCGGTTCAGGAGGGCGGCGCGGGAGCAGTAATGGCGGCGTACAACCGAATCAACGGAACGTACGCCAGCCAGCACCGCACGCTCCTCCGGGAGATACTGAAAGACGAGTGGGGCTTCGACGGGTTCGTCGTCTCGGACTGGGGCGGCACGCACAGCACGGTCGACGCCGCCGTCAGCGGGCTCGACATCGAGATGCCGAGTGCGAACTACTTCGGTGACGGGCTCGCCGCGGCGGTCGAAAACGACAATCTGGACGAGGCGGTCGTCGACGAGATGGTCCGTCGCGGACTGCAGGCGCAAGACGAAATCGGAGCCCTCGACGGGAGCCGTGAGGGCGTCGGAGATACGTCGGTAATTGGGGCCGACGAACACACGCAGACAGCGCGGACGATTGCCGAAAACGCGTCAGTCCTGTTGAAGAACGAGGGCGTTCTCCCGTTCGTCGACGGCGTCAGTTCGGTCGCTGTCGTCGGCCCGGACGCGAGCCAGTTCAAGCAGAGCGCTGGTGGCAGCGACGAGGTCGAATCGACGGGCGACGTCTCGCTTGCTGACGGCATCGAAGCAGCGACCGACGACAGTGTCACGGTCGAGACGGCCGCGACCGACAACCTCGAAGTCGTCTCGGCCGACGACGAGTTCGAATACACTTACTACGGCAACGAGGACCTCGAAGGGAGCCCGGTCGAGACCGGGACCACCGAGACAATCGACCTGTCGAGTTTCCCCGAGGAGGCCGGCGGCGTGGTGCTTGAGGGGACAGTCACGCCCGAGGAGAGCGGCACGTACGGACTGGAACTCACCACCCGCGGGCAGGCGCACGTCTACGTCGACGACGAACTTGTCGGCTACAACGAGGCGTTCACGTTCGCCTTCTTCCCGCCGAACCCCGAGCGCTCCAGCGTCGACCTCGAAGCCGGAACGAGCTACGATGTCCGCGTGGAGGTCGCTGGCGGCTCGCCGGCTCGGCTCCGGTGGAATCCGCCGTCCAGTATGGACGCCGCGGTTCAGGCCGCGGAGAACCACGACGCCGTCGTGTTCCTCGGGCGCACGTACACGAACTACGGCGACGACCGCTACAAGTACGGACTCCCGGGCGACCAAGAGAGCGCAATCAGTGCCGTCGCGAACGCGAACGCGAACACGGCGCTGGTGCTGAATACGGAAGCGCCGGTCGCCATGCCGTGGGTCGGCGACGTCCCCGCCATCATGCAGGCGTGGTACCCGGGTCAGGAGGGCGGCCACGCGGTCGCCGACCTCCTGTTCGGGAACGCCAACCCCTCCGGAAAGACGCCCGTGACGTTCGCGCAGAACTACGAGGACTACCTCCCACAGGAGATCAACCCGCTTCCGGAGGAGGGACGCGGCTACCCGGGCGTCGACGGCAACGTCTACTACGACGAGGGCGTGTTCGTGGGCTACCGGCACTTCGACGAAGCCGACATCGACCCGCTGTTCCCGTTCGGCCACGGCCTCAGCTACACCGACTTCGAGTACGAGAACGCCTCGGTCTCGCGGGCCGCGACGACGCCCGAGGACGGCGTGACGGTGAGCGTCGACGTGACGAACACTGGCGACCGCGACGGCGCGGAAGCCGTCCAAGTGTACGTCGGTGCGGTCGATTCGAGCGTCGAGCGACCGCCGAAGGAACTCGCGGGCTTCGCGAAGACGGACGTTGCCGCGGGCGAGACGGAGACCGTCACCGTCGACGTCGACCGCGAGGCGTTCCGGTACTGGGACGAGGACGCCGACGACTGGGCCGTCGACTACGGCGAGTACGAGGTCTCCGTCGCGGCGTCCTCGCGTGACGTTCGCGCGACCGAGCGCGTCCAAGTCAAGGAGTCCGTCCAGCAGTCCACCGCGACCACCACGCAGTCCAACAGCGACACCGAGACAGAGAGCGGGTCGTCGGGCGGCAGCGTCCCCGGGTTCGGCGCGGCCGCGGCGGCCGTCGCGTTCACCGCGGGCGTCGTTCAGCGGTTCCGTGGTGACGACTGACGCTCGCGTCCCGACGTTTTAGGGCGCGAGGCGGTTCTTTCGGTGCTTCATCTCCGACTCGTAGTAGTCGAAGGTGTGCG
Organism: Halobacterium sp. CBA1132; assembly: GCF_001485535.1. Taxonomy (NCBI): domain Archaea; kingdom Methanobacteriati; phylum Methanobacteriota; class Halobacteria; order Halobacteriales; family Halobacteriaceae; genus Halobacterium; species Halobacterium sp. CBA1132. The sequence goes on along the minus strand of NZ_BCMZ01000001.1, from coordinate 1,207,831 downwards.
GGCACCACTCCGCGGCGATGTCCAGCAGTTGCTCGGTGAGGTCTCGAATCTCCCACTGGGCGTCGGCCGCCGCGCGCATGTCCGCGATGTGCATCAGCGACCGCGGGTTCAGCGTGACGACGACGTTCACTTCCGTGCCGATGGGGAGGACGAACCGCGCGTCCTCCGGCGGCATCCCGAGGTCCAGCAGTTCCTGGTAGTCCTCGACGGACTGCCGGACCGACTGCTGGAAGAGTTCCTCGCGCTTCTCGACGGTCTCCGCGTCGACATCCGCGTTCTTCTGGTTGCGGCCCACCCAGTCCGGATCCGTCGCCGACGGCGGCGTCACCACCATCTCGCCGTCCTCGACGGCGGCGGGGTCGACCTCGTCGAAGGCGACGTACCGCATCGACTGCACGTCGAAGCTCGCGTGGCGGTGGCGCGTGAGTTGCGCCATGCACGACCGGCTCATCCCCTCGATGGCGAACGTCGCGCTCGGGTGCTCGAAGGGACCGTAGTGTCCGCGCTGGAGGAGCTTCGCGAGGAAGTTCGCCTTCTGCGCTTCGACGTCGTCGCCCTCGACGCCGTCCATCACTTCCTCGAAGTCCTGTTCGGCCACCCAGCCGCTCATGTAGTCGTTGCGCGCGCCCCGGCAGACGAGTTCCTCGGGGTCGTCGGTCGCGTCGAGAAGACGGACTTGCATACTGGGCGTGGATGCTCGCGCCGCGGACAAAAGCGCTCCGAAGGAAACGGCCACTAACCAGAAGGACGAGTGCGCCGAACCCTCTCGTATGCCCTACCAGAAGGCGACGTTGAACGACGCCGAAACGCCGCTTCCGGACGACGCTCAGGCCGAGATGTTCCGCATGAAAGACGCCCTCGACACCGACGAGGTGGCGTTCACGGTGTTCACGATGGAGCCGAACGCCGAGGGGATGGAACACGACCACCGCGACTCCGGCCAAGAGGAAGTCTACTACGTCGTCGAGGGCGGCGTCGACGTCGAGTTCGGGGACGCCACCGTCTCGCTGGACGAACGCGAAGCCATCCGCATCGACGCCGAGGAGGCCCGACAGATTCGCAACCGCGACCACTACTCCGAACTCGTTCTCGTCGGCGCGCCGCGCTGACGGCATCCGCGTCCCGGTAACCCCTAAGTGTCCGACGGCGTAGCCGGGGTATGGTCACGAATCTCGCTTCCAGCGTCGACGCGTTCACGAGCAACGCCTTCCTCGTGGAGGGCGACCGCACAGTGCTCGTCGACCCGGGCGCGAACTTCGACATAACCAGCGCCGTCCGCGAGCACGTCGACGACCTCGACGCGGTGCTGGTGACCCACCCCCACCCCGACCACGTCGGCAACCTCGACGACGTGAAGGACGCGTTCGGCGTCGACGTGTGGGGGTTCGACGCGAGCGACGATGGCGTCGACCACGAACTCGCGGACGGCGACACGGTCACTATCGGCGACCACGAGTACGAGGCGCTGCACACGCCCGGCCACGAACCCCACCACTTGGTGTTCTACTCGCGGGAGGCGAGCGTGCTGTTCGCGGCTGACCTCGTGTTCGCGAACGGCGCGTTCGGCCGCACCGACTTGGAGGGCGGCGACCGCGACACACTCCTCCGCAGCATCGACCGCGTGCTCGATGCGCTCGACGCTGACTTGGACGTGATGCACGCGGGCCACGGTCCCAGCGTCACGACCGGCGCAGTCCAGAATATCGAGTCGGCGGCGCGGGCCGCCCGGCAGCGCTAGTCGTCCGTCTTGACGCCGTAGTACCCGGGCTCGTCGTCCCCGCGGGGCTCCGCGACGGCGAGGTCGTCGCTGTGGCGCATAATCCACGGAATCGCCCAGTCGAGGAGGACGTTCTCCGTGTTCGGGTCCAGTTCCGCGTCGGCCTCCAAGTCCTGGAGGAGCCGCGCGATTTCGTAGACGGTGTACATCTTGTCGGCGTCGAGTAGCTCCGCGGGCGTGTAGAAGTCACACGGGTGGAGCGCGTCGAAGTCAGTTTTCGGAACGGGCATACTCGCCGGTCGTGCGCCGCGACGAAAAAGTCCTCGGTGCTGGCGCCCCAGCTTGGGGAACGCTTATCCGAGCGTCCGTCACAACCACGGACGAGCGGTCCGCATGACAACACACGACACGCAGCATCAGTCGGCACTCGACGACGGGAAGGCGGCACTTGTCGACGCCCTCCGCGGCGCGCTCGGCGACAACCTCCGCGACGTCTGGGTGCTCGACGAAGACACCCAGCAGTCGCTGTACCTCCGCGAGGATGTCGCCGAACACGTCGAGGACATCGACGTGGAACGCCACCTCGACAACGAACGCTACGGCTTCGTCACGCGAGAGACGTACAACCGCCTCCACTACTCGGAGCTCCGGTACACGCACCGCGGCTTCGACACGTGGGAGCTGTTCCGGACGTTCGTCACCGACGACGACAGCCGAGTCGGGGTCGTGGTCGGCGTGGACTCGGACGGCACCAACTACGACTTCGGCGCGCTCACCGACGCCGTCCACGACGTCGCCGACGACTACGGCGTCGACGCGCTCGGTCCCGCGGCTCCTGACGGCGCGTAGCGCGAAAGAAAAGCGGCGGATGTGCGACGTTACTCGAAGCGCGCGACGACGTCCTCGTAGCGGTCCGCGACGTCGTCCCAGTCGACGACGTCGAAGAAGTTGTCGACGAAGTCGCCGCGAGCGGGGCCGTAGTCGTAGTAGTAGGAGTGCTCCCAGACGTCGAGCGCGAGGATGGGGTGCGAGCCCCAGAGCGCGCCCTTGTCGTGTTTGTCGACGACGACGTTACGGAGCTGCTCGGAGTGGCTGTCGTAGACCAGCAGCGCCCAGCCACCCGCTGCGGAGGCCGCGGCCTCGAATTCGCCCTTCCACGCTTCGTAGGAACCGAAGTCCTCCTCGATGCGCGCGGCGAGCGCGCCGGCGGGTTCGCCGCCGCCGTTCGGACTCATGTTGTTCCAGAACGTGGAGTGGAGGATGTGGCCGGAGCCGTTGTGCGTGACGTTACCGATGGCGCCAGCCGACGACGAGAAGTCACCCTCCTCGCGGTTCTCCGCGAGGGTCTCCTCGGCGGAGTTCCAGCCGTTGACGTAGCCCTGATGGTGCGTGTCGTGATGCCACGTCAGCACCTGCTCGCTGATGTGCGGTTCGAGAGCGTCGTAGTCGTACGGAAGCGGTGGAAGTTCGTAGTCACTCATGGTGCAATCACCCGGGAGGATTATCGTAGCGGTTCGTGTTAAACGTTTGTGGCGTTCGTGCTAGCACGCCCCACGGAAACGGGCGAGTGGCGCCGCTTGCACGCGGTTCGGATGGTCAATCACATACGTCAGGAGGTCCGACGAACGCGCATGCGTTCGTGGCGCGGCGTCGGCCTCGTGACGGGGTGGCAGTTCACCGCGAGTCTCGCCTTCTACGCCATCTTCGCGTCGACGGCGTTCGTGCGCGAGGACTTCGGACTCTCCCGCGCGCTCACGGGCACCGTCGTCACCGCCATCATGCTCGGCTACACGGTTCTGTTGTTCGGCACGGGCGCGGCCGTCGACGGATACGGCGAACGGCCCGTGATGATTGCGGGACTGCTCGGAGTGGCCGTCGGCTGCGTCGGCGTCGCGTACGCGCCGACGTTCCCGCTGTTGCTCGCCGCGCTCGTCGTCCTCGGGTTCGCGTACGCCACCGCGATGCCCGCCACCAACCGCGCCATCGTCGCCGTCTCCCCACGGAACAGCCGGAACCTCGCGATGAACGTCAAACAGGTCGGCGTCACCGCCGGGTCCGGCGCCGGCGCGCTCCTCGTCACCGGCGTCGCCGCCACTCGGTTCGGCTGGCGCGGCGGCTTCCTCGTGGTCGCCGGCGCCGCCGTCGTCGTCGCCGCGGCGTTCGCCGCCGGCTACGAGGGCACCACCGGCTCCGGCACCCTCTCGATGCCCGACGTGCGCGGGCTCCTCGACGATCCCGCGTATCGCGGCCTCGTCGTCGCCGGCCTCTTCCTCGGCGCTACGGTGTTCACGACGACTGGCTACGTCGTCCTGCACATGACGGAGTCCGTCGCCGTCGCCGCCGGCTTCGCGGGCGCCGTCCTCGCGGGCGTACAGGTCTCGGGGAGCGTCGGCCGGCTCGTCGGCGGCGCGCTCTCGGACCGAATGGGCGGCGCGCCGGCCCGCGGCCCCGCGCTCGTGTTGACCGTACAAGCCGTCCTCGCGGCGGTCTGCTTCCTCGGCGTCACTGTCGCGGAGACACCGTGGACGTCCGCCGTCGCGTTCGCGCTGCTGGGGCTGTTCATCCTCGGATTCCCCGGCGTCTACTACGCCACGATGACCGCGATCGTCGACGACGACGAAGTGGGCGCGGCCACCGCGGGCGGCCAGACGATGCTGAACCTCGGCGGCATCGCCGCGCCGCCGCTGTTCGGACTCGTCGTCGACGGCTTCGGCTACGACCTCGCGTGGACGCTCGCTGCCGCGGTCACCGCCGTCGGCGCCGTCGTCGTCTGGACGCAGGTCGCGCGACGGGCCTAGTCGCCGCGCGCCCGCTCGAACATCGAAATCGCTTCCTCGCGGCGCTCGCTGTGGTCCACAATCGGGTCGGGGTAGTCGGGCGCCAGCGACGCGCGCTCCTCGTCGTCCAGCTCCGGCCACGCGTGAATCTTCTCCGCGGGTACGCCCCGCAACTCGGGGACGTACTCGGTGATGTACTCGGCGTCCGGGTCGTATCGTTCGCCCTGCGTTGTCGGATTGAATACGCGGAAGTACGGCTGGGCGTCCGTGCCCGTCGAACCCGCCCACTGCCAGCCGCCGTTGTCGTTGGCCGTGTCGTGGTCGACGAGGCGCTCGCGGAAGTGGTCGTAGCCCGCGCGCCAGTCCTGCAGGAGGTCCTTCGTGAGGAACGACGCGACGATCATCCGGACGCGGTTGTGCATGTACGCCTCCTCGCGTAGCTGGCGCATCCCAGCATCCACAATCGGGTAGCCGGTTTCCCCGCGCTTCCACGCCCGCAGTTCCTCGTCGTCGTCGCGCCACTCGATTGGCTGCTCGTAGTCCTTGTAGTTCTGCGAGACCACGTCAGGGTTGAAGTACAGCACCTGCGCGTAGAACTCCCGCCACGCCAACTGCCCTTGGTACTCCTCGACGCTCTCGCGCTCCGCCTCTCCGTCCGCTCGCTCCATCGCCGCTTCGGTGCGGTCGTACACCTCGCGGACGCCGATTGTCCCGAACTTGAGGTCCTGTGAGAGCCGGGACGTAGCGCCGTCCGCGGGGTAGTCGCGGGCGTCCTCGTAGCGGAAGATGTCGTCCTCGCAGAAGTCCGCGAGGCGCTCCCGAGCGGCGTCCGTGCCCGCGTCAGGCAGCGTCGCGTCCGGCTCCTCGAATCCGAGGTCGGCGAGCGTCGGCAACGCCTCCCCGGACACGTCAGCGAGGTCGCCTTCCGCGGGCTCGGGGAACGGAGCAGGCTTCTCGCGGTCCCGCCACTTCTTCCAGAAGTACGTGTAGACGGAGTACGGGTCGCCGGCGTTCGTGCGAATCTCGCCGGGCGCGTGGAAGACCGCGTCGTGGTGCTGCTCGTGGGCGACGCCCGCATCGTCGAGCGCCGCGCGAACGGCTTCGTCGCGCTCTCTCGCGAGCCCCGAGTAGTCGTGGTTCCAGACCACGCGCTCCGCTCCGTACTCGTCGGCGAGGTCGGGCAGCACCGCCGACGGGTCGCCGCGCCGAACCACGAGGTCGCCGCCGAGGTCGCGGTAGCGCTCGCGGAGCGCCGCCAGCGCGTCCAGCATGAACGCCACGCGCGGCGGACTGGCGTGCGCGAGAATCTCGTCGTCGAAACAGAACACCGGGACGACCTCGCCCGCGTCGGCGGCCGCGGCGAGCCCGCGGTTGTCGGCCGTGCGGAGGTCCCGGCGGTGCCAGAACAGCTGCATGACCCGAGTTTCGGCGTCGCGCTCCCTCAAAGTAGGGGTCTCGACGCCGAGCCGCGTCGGTCCCGACCCACCTAAATTTCGGAACTCCTTTGACGCGTGCGTTGACATATTCCGGCGTGGACCCTGAGAGACTGTCGCGGAGGCTGTTGCGGCTCTGTGGCGCGCTCTTGGCGCCGTTGGGCGCTATTCTGGCCGTTCTAGGCGTGCTCTCTGGTGACGCGACCACGACCGCGCTCGGCGTCGCGGCCGTGCTCGGTGGCGCCGGCGTCTACTGGGCTTCCGGATGGGTCTGGGACTGGTACTGGGACCTGCTCGACGGAGTCCAGAGTGGCGACGTCCAACTCACGACGACCCTTCGTGTCGTCCTACTCGTCTTGTTCGTCCCCGTCGGGAGCGCCCTATTCGCCTCGTTCTGGTGGCTCGCGTCGTTCCTCGGCGTCGTGACCGACGGCGCCCTCGCCAGTGACTTGATTTCGAGGGCCACCGTCGCGGGCAGCGTCGTCGGCGCGGTGTTCGGTGGCGGTTCCTTCGTGGCCGCGTGGACGTTGCGGTCCCAAGACGGGACGCTGGACGTCACGAAGGGGTCTCGCGGCTTCCGGTTGCTGTACGCGCTCAGCGTCTGTCCGCTCGTCGGTTACTGGGTCCTCCTGTTCGTCCACCCGCCGTCCGCCGTCGCGCTCGCCGCGGGGTACCTCGTGAGCTTCGTGGCCGGTGCCGGCGTCCTCATCGTACGAACGTCGGAACTCTGACTGCGGTCGGGTCGTCGAAGCCGCTAGGCGTCCCGGAACACGCGGAACGAGCCGCGGCCGACCGCGACCTCCACGCGCTCCCCCTCGTCGTCCTCGCAGGTGACCGTGACTTCGGCGACGCCGACCGTGGAGCCGACGCGAATCACGTCCGCTTCGGCGACGAGGTCGCCGCGGGCGGGCCGGAGGTACGAGACGTTCAAGTCGATGGTGGCGACGCCCGCAGTGACGGGTTCGTCGAGGGTCGTGCGGACGGCGAGCCCGCCCGCGGTGTCGATGATGGTCGCGGCGATGCCGCCGTGGACGTTCCCCTCCCCGGCGCCGTGGTTGGTGAGTTTCTCGTCGTAGGGGATGCGCAGCGTCATCTCGCCGTCGTCGACGTCCTCCACTTGGAGGTCCAGAAACGAGAGGAAACCGTGTTCGTCGACGTACGATTGGATGAACGCCTGCACGTCCTCGGCGTCGAACGCTGTCATGGCGTCGAATCGACGGGCGGCGGCCAAAAGCCCACCGAGTCGAACGCGCTTCGGGTTTGCGAATGTTTTTCCTGATATATCCCGTTCGGGACGGTAGCAATGACGAATCTGGTTCGACACATCGAGGACATCGTCGAGGAGCAGCCCGACCGGCTCGCCATCGCCTACGAGGACACCGAGCTATCCTACGGGGAGTTCTGGGCGCAGACCGGTCAGTTCGCCGCCGCGCTCCGCGAGGAGGGTGTCGAAGCGGGCGACGTCGTCGGCATCTACCTGCCGAACCTCCCGCAGTTCGTCGTCGCCTTCCACGGCGCGCTCCGCGCGGGGTGTGCGGTCGTCCCGATGAATCCTCAGTACAAGAGCCGCGAAATCCGCCACCTGCTCTCGGACTCCGGTGCCGAGACCGTCGTCGCGCTCGCCGACGTCGTGCCGTTCGTCGAGCAGGTGCGCGACGACACGAACGTCGAGCGCGTCGTCACCGTCGGCGAGGGCGCCGACACGGGCACGCCGTTCCGGGAGTTCCTCACCGACGGCGACGACAGCGTCGCCGACCGCGCGGACGACGACCTCGCCGTGCAGCCGTACACGTCGGGGACGACCGGCCAGCCAAAGGGCGTCCAGCTCACCCACTACAACCTCGCGTCGAACGCCAAGCAGTCCCAGGACATCGTCGCGGGCGGCGTCAAGCCCTCGGACAGCAAGATTGGCGTGCTCCCGCTGTTCCACATCTACGGGATGACGGTGGCGATGAACGCCGCCCTGTTCTCCGGGGCGTCGTTCTACCCGCTGCCGTCGTGGGACGCCCAGCAGGCGCTGTCGCTCATCGAGGACGCGGAGCTGACGCTGTTCGACGCCGTTCCCGCGATGTACAACGACGCCATCAATCAGCCGAACGCCGAGGAGTTCGACCTCTCCAGCCTGCGCCAGTGCACGTCCGGCGGCTCCGGGCTCCCCGTGGAGGTGCTGCGGCGCTTCGAGGAGCTGTACGACGTGGAAATCTACGAGGGGTACGGCCTCACGGAGACCAGCCCGGTGACCCACTTCAACACCCACGACGTGGGCCGTCGCGTTGGCTCCATCGGGAAGCCCCTGGAGGGCATCGACGCCCGAATCGTCACCGAGGACTTCGAGGACGTTCCGCCGGTCGAGGAGGGCCCGGTCGACGAGGACGACGTCGACATGGACGACATCACGGGCGAGTTGGTCGTCGCCGGCCCGAACGTGATGAAGGGGTACTCGGGGCTGCCCGAGGCCAACGAGGAAGCGTTCACCGAGGCAGACGGGAAGCGGTGGTTCCACACGGGCGACCTCGGCTACCAGGACGAGGACGGCTACTTCTACATCGCAGACCGCAAGAAGCACATGATTAATACCGCGGGCTACAACGTCTACCCCCGCGAAATCGAGGAACTCCTCTTCGAGCACGACGCGGTCGCTGACGCCGCCGTCGTCGGCATCCCGGACGAGCGCCGCGGCGAGACGGTGAAGGCGTTCGTCGTGAAGGCGCCCGACGCCGACGTGACCGCCGACGAACTCCAGCAGTTCTGCTTGGAGCGCCTCGCGGAGTACAAACACCCCCGCGTCATCGAGTTCGTGGACGAACTCCCGCGCACGACCACCGGAAAAGTCCAGAAGTTCGAACTCGTCGAGGAGTGAGGCGGCCAACCCACCGCGGGTTGCCACGAGTTGACACAGATTTATGCGGTGCGGCGCGGAACTCGGAGGCGTGACTCGCCGCACCGTCCACCTGCCGGTCGCCGCACAGGACTCGCTGTCGGACGTCGTCGACATCGGAGTGCGCGCCGAGGAACTGGGCTACGACCGCGCGTGGTTCCCGGAGACGTGGGGGCGGGACGCCGTCACTACGCTGTCCGCGCTCGCTGACCGCACCGACACCATCGGCGTCGGCACCAGCATCGTGAACACGTACTCTCGGAGTCCCGCGCTCCTCGGGCAGACCGCCGCCACGCTACAGGAGCACTCCGAGGGCCGGTTCCGCCTCGGCCTCGGTCCGAGCGGCCCCGCCGTCGTGGAGGGCTGGCACGGCGAGGACTTCGGGAACCCTCTGAAGCGGACCCGCGAGTACGTCGACGTCGTCCGGCGTGTGCTGTCGGGCGAGCAGGTCGACTACGACGGCGACATTATCCAGACGCGAGGCTTCCGGCTGCGCCAAGGCCCACCGGAGCCAGCGCCCGAGGTCGACGTCACCGGGATGGGGCCGAAGGCCGTCGAACTCGCGGGCCGGTTCGCGGACGGCTGGCACGCGCTCATGTTCACCCGGGACGGGTTCCGCGAGCGCTACGAAGACCTCCAGCGCGGCGCGGACCTCGGCGACCGCGACGTCGAGGACGTGCAGGCGACGTTCGTGCTGCCGTGCTGTGCCCTCGACGACGGCGAGCGCGCCCGCGACCTCGCGCGTCAGCACCTCGCGTTCTACGTCGGCGGTATGGGGACATTCTATCGGGACGCCCTCGCCCGACAGGGCCACGAGGACGCCGCCGAGACCATCTACGAGGCGTGGCAGAACGACGAACACGAGCGCGCCGTCGGGAGCGTCACTGACGACCTGCTGGACTCGCTGGCGGCGGCCGGCACGCCCGAGACCGTCCGCGAGCGCGTCGCGGAGTTCGCGGCCGTCGACGGCATCGACGCCATCGCCGTCTCGTTCCCGCGCGCCGCCGACCCCGGAGTCATCGACGAGACGATGGCGGCCGTCGCGCCGGAGTGAAACCCACGGTCGGGGAGACTACGAACGCTCTTTGAGCTATCCGGCCTTCTTTACGTGCCGTCAGCCACGACTACGTATGCAGAGTCGAAGCAAACAGGTCGTAGCCGTCGCCCTCGTCGCCGTCCTCGCGGCGACAGCGGGCTGTAGCGCCGTCTTCGGGGGTCCGTCGACGACGAACGTGCTCGTCGTCAACAACGACGAGACGAGCCACGAAGTGACTGTGGAAGTGCTGAACGATGGGGACGCGGTGTACACCGAGGCCTCGACCGTCGACGCCGAAACTGACGCGGAACTGCCGGCGTTCGAAGGGAGCGGCGAGTACACCGTCGCCGTCACCGTCGACGGCGAGACGACCGAGCAGTCCTACGAGTTCACCAGCGACGACGACACGGTCTCCGTCGGCATCGACAACGACGCCACCGTCACCGTCGGCGGGTAGTCACGGTAGCGCGTCAACACTGTCGCGTCGGCCGTCGAGCACGCCGAAGCGGTCGCCGCGGCGGCGTTCGAGCCAGTGGAGGAGGCGTTCGGCCCACGCCAGTTTCTGCGCCTTCTGGTCGCCGACTGAAGAGTCGTCAAAGTCCCACCCGGGGAAGCACAGTTCGGCGGCGCCGAGGTGGTCTGCGAGGAACGCCGCCCGGTCGCCGTCGGTGAACCCGCCGAAGTTGACCACGGGACCGACTGGCTCGGCCTGCGTCGTCCCGAGGACGTGCGCGAGGTCGAACGTCGGTATCTGCTCGCGGACGGCGGAGACGTTGTCGCCGTGAGCGTGCGCCGCGACGGGCGTCCCGGCCTCGGTGAGTCGGCGCGCAGTTCCGGGGTTCTTGTCGAGGTCAGTCACCATCAGGTCGACGTCGACGCCCGCGTCGGCAAGCACGTCCACGGCCGTCGACGCCGCGAACACGACATCCGCGTCGGCCGCGAGTGTGGTCTCGTCGGCCAGTGACGCGGCGCCGCCCGCGACTGCGACCCGCTGTCCGGTGCAGTCCAACCGCGGCAGGTCGAACGGCTCGACGCGCTCGGCGAGCGCGTCCCGCGCTCGCTCGTCAGCGGCCCTATCGAACCCGAAATCGGCGAGTACGTCCTCGTAAACCGGCGCCCAATCGGCGAACTCCATGGCTATGGCTACGTGGTCGAATAAATGAAAGAATTCCTGGTTCGAGCCGAGACGCCCCGCGAAGTACCCCTACCCAGCGGGGGTCCGGCTTCCAACCCGGGATTTTGGCGCCGCGGGTATAAGCTTTCCCGTTACGCGTGGCTCGTCCACGCTGCCGCGAGCTCCCCCAGCGCGCCCTCACGGGATTCAAGGCGCTCGCCGGCCGCTCGGAGGACGCTCAGCGGGCCGGCGACGAACGACGGATCCCCGCCTGTAACAGCGACGCCCGCGTCGGTGAGCGTCGCCCGGTCGTCGTCGTCGAGTCCCTGCACTTCGTACGCGCGAGCCACCGCGTCGTCGGCCGCATCGAAGTCCCCGTCGAAGCGCGCGACGTGGCGTTCGGCCTCGGCGACCGTCGTCACGTCCAGTTCTTCGACGCGAGCGGCGTCGTAGCGGTCGCGGCGGAACTCGTCGCCGACGAGCGCGGCGTCTCGCGTCTCCGCGACGTCATGGGTTCGAATTACGTGTGCGCCGCGCTCGACGGCCATCGACGTCGCCGCCAGCGACACGGGCAGCGCCTCCTCGGTGGAGCGGCCGGCGACCTCTCGGAGGAAGTTCTTCCGGTTAATGGAGACCAGAATCGGGTAGCCGTGCCCGCGGAACTCCCGCAGGCGGTCGAACGTCTCCCGGTCGTCATCGATGGTCTTGGCTTCGCTCCACCCGCCGAACGCGGGGTCGACGATGGTCTTGTCCGTGAAACCGTTCAGCGTGAGCGCGTCGTAGATATCATCAACTTCCTCGATTGCGCCGGGTCGTTCGAGGTCCGGCGGACTCGCCATCTTCACGACCGCCGCGTCGTGGGCCTCACAGACCGCGGGCATCTCGGGGTCGGCGAACCCGCAGATGTCGTTGACCATGTCGAAGCCCCGCGAGAGCGCCTCGTCGGCGACCGCCGCGTACCGCGTCTCGATGGAGAACACGGCGTCGCCCTCGACGCGCTGGATGGTCTCGACGGCGGTATCGAGGCGCTCCAGTTCCTGCTCGGCGGAGAGCACGTCGAACTTCTTGTTCGCGGATTCGAGGCCGACGTCGACGATGTCCGCGCCCTCGCCGACGAGTTCCTCGTCGACGTACGCGGCCGCGTCGTCCGGGTCGTCGAAGACGCTGGGGTCGTACGGCGATTCCTTCGAGACGTTCAACACGCCCATGATGCGGGGCGGGTGGTCGTCTCCAATCGGGAGGCCGGCGGCGTCGACCGTCTGCATGCCTCGAAGGCGGGTCGCGTCCCCCAAAGGCGAATCGGTTCCGGGGTTCGCGGCCGCCTCCCGCGCGAGCGCCTTCACGCGACTTTTGTACGTCGGCCGCCTACTCGGCGCCAATGAGCAAGGTGAGCATCGGCTTCCGGGGGTGGCGCTTCGACGAGGACGAAGTCTTCGACGAAGACGGCGACTACCGTGACTTCGACGAGATGCCCGACGACGCCAGCCAGCGCCTGCGCCGGCTCACGTCGTTGATGGACCGCCCGTGCGACGCCTGCTATCTCCGCCACGGCGACGACGACACGGCGCGCAACACGCCCGCCGCCGTCTACGGCGAACCGCGCGCGGAAGTGCTTTTGTGCGCCGAACACGAGGTCGACTTCTACTACTGGTTCCTCGAGGACGGCGGCGAGCAGTACCGCGGCACGGACGCGCTCCAGGAGGCGTTCCGGGAGTGGTTCGCGGACGGCGAGCGCGCGCCGGAGTGGTACGACGGTCCCGAGCACGTCGCCACCGACCCCGAGGACACGCCGGACCCGGACATCCCGGACCCCGAGATTCACAACGTCGAGTTGCCCGAGGACGAGCAGGCCGGCATCAACCTCCGCCCCGAGATGGAGGGTGCCGACGAACTCGACCTCGATTTGGACGCCGACTACCCGAGAAGCGATGAGTAAGCCAGCCGTCGCCATCGTGGACGCGAAGACGTCGGGGAACGTCGGCACCATCGCCCGCGCGATGAAGAACTTCGGGTTCGAGGAGTTGCTGCTCGTCGATCCGCCGTACCTCGGCCGGGACTCGGAAGCGTACGGCTTCGCTGGGCAGGCCCGCGAGGACGTACTCCCGAACGCCCGCGAACTCTCCTTCGAGGAACTCACGTCGGAGTTCCACACCGTCGGCTTCACCGCCATCACGAACGAGGACGCCACCAAGCACGTGCGCTTCCCGTTCCGCACGCCTGCAGAACTCTCCGACAGCCTCGCGGACGTCGAAGCCGACACCGCGCTGGTGTTCGGCCGCGAGCGCGTTGGCCTCACCAACGACGAACTCGCGGACATCGACGAGGTGGCGTCGATTCCCGCGGCCAGCGACTACCCCGTGATGAACCTCGGGCAGGCCGCCACCGTCGCGCTGTACGAACTCCGCGACCTCGCGATGAACGAGACGCAGTTGCCGGACGTCGAGCGCCACCGCGCCGAGGAGGAGGCCATCGAGCGCTTCTACGACCACGCCGAGGCGTTCCTCGCGGAGATCGACTACCCCGAGGAGAAACGCGACAAGGCGATGCGGATGCTCCGCCGGATGGTCGGCCGTACCCACCCGACCGGCCGCGAAATCAATACGGTGCTCGGACTCATGCGGCGCGCAGAGAACCAGATGGAGTAGCGGTCGGCGGGACCGCCGACCGCGGGGCCGGACGTGTCGGAGGGCCGCCACCTCTAGTTATACGACGTGATACTGCCGTGTGAGGGCTTTTCACGTAGTTTCGAGTCGGTGGGTGTATGTCAGAGGCGACTACCGGGGCGAGCGCGGGCAGCGGGCTGTTGGGGAACTGGCGGCGAGCGGTCCGCGACGTGGTGAAGTACACGCCCAGCGGCGACACGATTCCCGACGAGACGTGGCGGAGCCGCCACCGGAACGTCCTCGTGTTCTTGGCGGCGCACGTGCCGTTGCTTCTATTGCTCGGTACGTACGAGGGCACGGAGTCGGTGACGGGCGCGGTGATTCCCGAAATCCCGTTGACCACGGTGCTCCTCGAAGTTGGCGTCGTCGTCACGCTCGGCGTGCTCTCGGCGGTTCCGCGGCTCGGGCGGCGGACGCGAACCGCGCTCGCGACGATGGGGCTGGCGACGACGTCGGCGTTCCTCGTGCACTTCTCGGGCGGGTACATCGAGGCGCACTTCCACTTCTTCATCGTGATGGCGGTCGTCGCCGTCTACGAGGACTGGGTGCCGTTCGCGCTCGGCATCGCGTACGTCGGCATCCAACACGGCTACTTCGGGATGATAGACCCGAGCCGCGTCTACAACCACGCCGCGGGCATCAACAACCCGTGGGCGTGGTCGTTCATCCACGCGGCGTTCGTGTTGGTGCTGGCGGGCGCGCTGCTGTCCCACTGGCAGTCGACCGAGCGCTCCCGCGAGCAGGCCCGCGAGCAGCTCGCGGAGGCGCGCGTGAAGACCGAGGAAGTCGAGGACTTGGAGGCCAAGCAAGCGGAACTGGAGGCCGCGCGCGCCGAAGCCGAGGAAGCGAAAACGGCCGCCGAGGCCCGCAAGACGGAGGTCCAAGAGTTGTACGCCGAACTGGAGGCCGACGCCGACGCGTACACCGCGGTGATGCGGCGGGCCGCTGACGGGGACCTCGGAGTGCGCTTGGACGCCGACAGCGACAGTGACGCGATGGCCCAGATTGCGGTGGCGTTCAACGAGATGATGGACGAGACGGAGTCGGCGATGCGTGAGATTCAGTCGTTCGCGGACGCCGTCACGACCGCCAGCGAGGACGCGGCTGTCGAGGCCAGCAACGCCGAGGACGCCAGCGAGAAGACCACCGAGTCGATTCGCGAGATTTCCGACGGCGCCAACGAGCAACGCGAGATGCTCGAAACCGTCTCCGGGGAGATGACGAACCTGTCCGCGACCGTCGAGGAGGTCGCGGCGTCCGCGGAGACTGTCGCCGACCGCTCCCACGAGACCGCCAGAATCGCCGAGGAGGGCGAGGAGACCGCCGAACGGGCAATCGAGGAGTCGCGGACGGCCCAAGAGGCGGTTGCGTCGACCGTCGAGAACGTCGAGGCGCTCGACGAGCAGATGGCCGAAATCGGGGACATCGTCGACCTCATCGCCGACGTCGCCGACCAGACGAACATGCTCGCGTTGAACGCGAACATCGAGGCGGCCCGCGCCGGCAGCGGGAGCGGTGGCGGGCGCGGCGACGGGTTCGCGGTGGTCGCCAACGAGGTCAAGCAGTTGGCCGAGGAGACTCGGGAGTCCGCGAACGACATCGAGGCGCGCATCGAGGCGACCCAGTCCCAGACGGCGTCTGCTGTCGAGGACGCGCAGGCCGCCGAGGAGTCGATGGCGGAGGGCATCGAGGCCGTCAAGGACGCCGCCGACGCGTTCGAGCAAGTGGCGGAGAACGCCGAGGAGACCGACACCGGGATTCAGGAGATCAGCGAGACGACTGACGACCAAGCCGCGAGCACCGAGGAGGCGGTGTCGATGGTCGAGGAGGTCGCGGACATCAGTCGCGCGACCGCCGCGGAGACCGACGACGCGGCCAACGCGGCCGCCGAGCAGGCGGCGTCGATGTCGCGGGTGAGCGACAGCGCCGCGTCGCTCAGCGAGCGGGCCGAGCGGCTCCAGTCGCTGCTGGCGTCCTTCGAGGTCGGCGGCGCTCAGTCCGGGAACTGATGGAACGCGGGCGCGACAGCCCGCGTTTCCCCACCGAACTATTCTACCTATTGTTCCTATTCTCAGGTGTTCGGCCAGTCACTCGGTGTTCCGGCACGCGTACATCACGGTCGGTCGCATCTCCAGTTTGACCTCGCCGTCCTGATTCGTCACGGTCTGGTCGAGCGTGACAAGCCCGCGACCGGGGTCGCTCTCCGAGCGCCGCGCCTCCAGAATCTCGACGGTGACGGACAGCGAGTCGCCGGGGACGGTCGGGTTCGGCCAGCGCAGTTTCTCGATGCCGAGCGCACCGAGCGCGGCGGCGCCGCTGAAGTGGCCGTCGACGACGAGTCGCATCGCCATCGAACACGTGTGCCACCCGGACGCCGCGAGGTCGCCGAAGTGCGACTCCTCGCGGGCGCGCTCGGGTTGCGTGTGGAACCACTGGGGGTCGTAGCGTTCGGCGAACTCCACGATTTCCTCCGCGGTGACGTCGTAGGTGCCGAATTCGAGAACGTCACCCTCGTCGAGGTCTTCGAAGTAGACGGTCACGTCAGAAGGCTTCGACAGGTACCGCGTTAGCTGTTGGGGACGCGGCCAGCTAGTGGGAACGGACGGCGTCGGCGGTGGTGACTGCGGCCTCGAAGATGACGTCGCGTTCGAGCAGCGCGAACCCGACGAAGATGGCTGCGAAGCCGGCCAGCGCTTGCGAGTCGACGACCTGCCCGAGCAGCGCCCACGCCATCAGTGCGGCGACGACGGGTTCGAGGTAGCCGACGAGGTGGAGCTCGGCGGCGCCGATGCGGTCCAGCAACTCGAAGTACAGCAGGAAGCCGATGCAGCCCGCGACCAGCGTGAGGTACGCGAGGCTGGCGAGCGCGGGGAGCGTCCACTCGACGCCGGTGAGCGATTCGCCGCGGGCGCCCGCGCCGACCCAGAGGACGCCGGAGCCGAGCAGCATCGCCCACGCTTCCATCGTTTCGACGGGGAGGTCCGTCGACAGCGGGCGCGCGAGAACTGCGCCGAGCGCGAACGCGACGGCGCCGCCGAACACGAGCGCGACGCCGAACAGGTCGGTGCCACCGCCGCCGGGCGAGGCGACGATGACGACGCCGCCGAACCCGGCGAGCAGGCCGATGGCTTCGACGAGGTCGACGTCGCTGTCGAGGAGGATAGCGGCCATCCCCGCGGTGAGTACGGGCGAGAGGCTGACGACGATGGCGGCGACGGCGCCCGACACGCGGAGTTCGCCGAGGTAGAGGAGGCCGTGGTAGACGGCGATGACGAGGAGGCCGGCGATGCTGACCGAGAGCCACTCTTCGGTGCCGCGGGGCAGCCAGCGGTCGGTGGCGTAGGCTGCGTAGCCGAGGATGATGAGGCCGGCCGCGCTGTACCTCATGGCGGCGAACGACAGCGGTGGGACGGTGTGCAGTCCGATTTCGATGGCTGGGAACGAAGTCCCCCAGATGGCGGCGAGCGCGAGGAACATCACGGCCGCGGGGGAGACGCCCAACCGGGGACGTCGGTAGCTCATATTTCTACAAACAGCCGGAGATATATTAGAGTTTTCTTCAAAGAAGGCTTCGTTGGTAGTTCACAGAGCAATATAACGGTCGTTCATTAGTATCGCTGCCAAAACTCACCCGGGGCCGTTGTAGCCGACTCCCACAGGCTTATCCTCGCCCCTATCGATGCCGTCAGGCATGGACGAACGCGACCTCCGCCTCCTGAAAGCAATCTCGGACCTCGGCACCGGCAGCCCCGAGGAACTCCACGAGGAGACCGACATCCCCGTGTCCACGATTCACTACCGCCTCAACAACCTCCGCGAGGAGGGCGTCGTCGAGAACGACCTCTACGACCTCGACCTCGACGAACTCGGCCTCGGCGTCACCGTCGTCCTCGAAGTCCTCACGTCCTACGAGGGGAGCTACGAGGAGGTCGGCGAGAAAATCAGCGGTGTCGAAGGCGTCACGCAGACGTTCTTCACGATGGGCGAGACCGACTTCATGGTGCTCGCACGCCTCCCACACTCCGACGATGTCGAACGCCTCATCTCCGACTTCGAAGCCATCCCGGAAGTCGACCGCACGAACTCCACGTTCGTCATCGCCCGGCAGAAAGACACCCAGCGCCCGCTCCAGAGCTACGAACTGGAGACGCTGCTCGAAGAACTGGCCGACGAGTAGTCAGGCGCGCTGCTGAATCTCCTCGCGCAGCACCTCGCTGACGAGGTCGCCGTCGGCCTTCCCGCGCAGTGCGCCCATGCACTCGCCCATCAGGCCGGAGAACGCGCCCATTCCCTCCGCTTCGACCTGCTCGCTGTTCCGCTCGACGACCTCCACGACTGCCTCCCGGACCTCGTCCTCCGCCGCGGACCCGAGGCCGAGTTCCTCCGCGAGTTCGGCGGCCTCCCGGTCGGGCTGCTCGGCGAGCGCCGCGAGCAGTTCCGGGACTCCCTCCTGCGCGAGTTCGCCCTCGGCCACGAGGTCGAGCACGCCGCGGAAGTGGTCGTCCGCGAGATTCTCGACGGGCACGTCGTTCCGCCGGATTTCCGTCACCGTCGATTCCAGCGTCTGCGCGGCGAGCGTGGCGTCCACGCCCGCGTCCACGACTTCCTCGAACAGCGGCCACCGCCGCCCGTACGCCACCTGCTCGGCCAGCCCCGCGTCGAGGTCGTAGTCGTCCTGGTAGCGCTGGACCTTCTCCGTCAGGAGTTCGGGAGTCTCGACCTGCGTCGGGTCGGGGTCGACGGGCGGCACGTCCGTCTCGGGGTACATCCGCGCCGCGCCCGGTAGCGGCCGCAAGTACTCGGAGGTGCCGTCGTCGTTCGCGCCCCGCGTCTCCTCGGGAACGCCCTCGATGGCCGTCTCCGCCCGCTCCGCGACGGCGTCGATGGCGCCGACCGCGACTTCGGGGTCGTCCGCGACGATTGCGACCGCGTCCTCGTCGCCCGCGCCGACCGCCTCCCGGAGCGCGGCGACTTCCTCCTCGGTGACGCCGTACGCGGGCAGTTCGTCCGTGTGGAAGATGCCGCCCGCGCCGTGGCGCTTCGCGTGGTCGCTGAACTCCGTGCCGAGCCGGCGGTCCTCCTGCAGTTCGCGGCCGACGAGACCGTCAAAGCCGTACAGCGGCACCGCGTGGACCACGCCGTCGGCGTCTAACGCCCCCCTAATGACGCCAGAGCCCGTGTCCGCGAACACGTCGGTCACGTCCTGCGTGTCGCCGACGCTCGCGTCGCGCTCTTGTAGTTCCTCGGCGATGTCCACGAGTTCGACCTGCCGCCGGACCTCCTCGCGCACGAGGTCGTCGATGTCGTCGAGGCTCTGGACGCCTTTCATCTCCACACGCGCGCCGTCCGCGATGGAGACGTTGACGTCCTGCCGAATCGTCCCGAGGCCGCGTTTCACTTTCCCCGTCGAGCGCAGCAACATCCCGATGCGCTCGGCCGCCTCGAGTGCCTGCTCGGGCGTCGAGATGTCCGGCTTCGTCCCGATCTCGACGAGCGGGATGCCCAGCCGGTCCAGCGAGAACTGCACGCCGCCCTCGCGCTCCTCGACGCGCTGGGCGGACTCCTCTTCGAGCATCAAGTCCTCGATGCCGACGCTGCCCTCGCTGGTCTCGATTTCGCCGTCGTGGGCCACCAGCGTCGAGCGCTGGAACCCGGACGTGTTCGACCCGTCGATGACGACCTTCCGCATCACGTGCGCGCGGTCGACCGGGTCCATGTCCAGCAGTTGCGTGATTTCCAGCGCCGCGTCCATCGCCTCCTCGTCGAGGCGGTGGGGCGGCTCGTCGTCCTCCTCGACGAGACACGTCGTGTCGTACGCGAGGTACTCGAACTCCCGCTCGACCTTGCTCTCCTCTAAGGCGGCCTCGTCGATTTCGCCCAACTCGGAGCGCGTCGGGTGGAGGTAGCGCGTGAACGTCCGCTCGGCCTCCTCGGGCTCGCGGAGCTCCGTCGGGCACTCGCAGAACAGCTTCGTCGCCGTGTCCAGTTGCTGGTGGATTTCCAGCCCGGCGACGAGTCCCAGCTCGTCGTAGTCGAACTCGGTCATTACCAGTTCGTGTGCGGGCGAACGATAAAAAACCGTTCAGTCCGGCCGCGCGACCGCGCGGTTCCTCAGCGCTCGAACGGGCCCGTGTTGTCCGTGTAGTGAATCGACCACGAGAACTCGCCGCCGCCACCGACGACGCCCTCCAGCGCCCGCCCGGGGGTGTCCTCGTCCTCGAACGGCGTGTACGCGACGCGGCCCGAAGTCTCGCTGGCCACCGGCTGGCCGTCCACGGTGAACCGAACCGCGTACCAGACGCGCTCCGTGAACACGGACTCGTAGGACACGCTCTCGCCGGGGTCGAGTGTCACGGACGCCGACAGCGTGCGTTGCTCCGGGCGAACGGCCGCCTCTCCCGTGACGCTGTAGGGGTCTTCGTCGGCGGGCGCCGTTCCGACGTCCGTAACGCGCATCGTGATGGAGTGCGGGAGGTCGTCCCGGTTCTCGAACGTGAGCGTTCCCGCTGGTGTCTCACTCGACTGTCGCCACGAACACCCGGCGAGGCCGCCGAGCGCGGTCGTGCCGGCCGCTGCGAGGAACGCGCGTCGGTCGATGGAGGGCATACGGAATCAGTTGGCAGGGGCGTCCATAAGCGGTGGGTCCATTTTCACGGGCGGACAGAGTCGGTGCGCCGCGGTGTCGACAGACTACTCTCCGCGCTGGTAGATGACGTCGAGGACGCGGTCCCGGACGTCGACCGCGATGCTGTCGGCTTCGTCCTCGTCGCGGTCCAGCGCCGCCGCGTCGCCCGCGGATATCGAGCGCGACCCCGCAGTGTCGAAGACGACGGTCGCGAGCCGCCAGCGCTGCTGGAAGACGGTCTGCCGTCGGATGACCGTCTGGATGCGGCGGTAGGGGACGACGCGCGTGCTCCGGTTCCAGAACCCGGACTGCGTGACAACGTGGTCGGGGCCGCGCTCGTAGCCGCGGTGGCGGTGCGTGAGCCGCGCAGCGGGCCACGCCAGCACGAGCAACACGCTGGCGGCGTACCACGGCACGCTGGTGAAGAACTGGTCGACGAGGAATCCGCCCGCGACCACTGCGAGGCCCGCGAGCAGGTACCGGCGGACGTAGCGCTTCCGAGCGCGCTCGGGCGGGCGCTGGACCTCGAAGTCGTGGAACGGTTCGAGCGTGCGCGCGAGCGAGAGCACGTCCTCGCGGGGCGCGATGGGGATAGCGGCCTCCGAGCCGCCGCTGGGCTGGCTGCCGGGCGCGTAGCCCGCAGTCTCGACGGCCAGCGACGCGAAGCCGTACCGCCGCATCAGGACGTTCTCCTCGACGGCGACCGTCTGGAGTTTCGACAGCGGGATGGTGCCGTCGCGACGCGACAGCAGGCCGCGCTCGTATCGCAGGTCGTCGCCGACGCGGCGCAGCCGGAAGCCGTAGAACTGGACGACGCGCGCGACCGTCGACGCCGCCCACAGCGCGAGCGCAGCGACGACGGCGAACCCGACGATGGCGGCGATGCCGAGCCCGGACAGCGAGATGCGGTCGCCGAACGTGGGCGCGAGGAACGTCGCGAGCGCGACCACACCCGACGCTAGCCGCGGGTCGAACGAGAGCGCGCCGTACAGCAGGAGGTCGCGGTCCGACAACTCGAACAGTGTCTCGCCGTCGACCGCCGCGGCGTCTTCGGCGTCCGCCTCCTCGGACTCGGCGCCCTCGCGCTGGAGCGCGGCGCGCTTCTCCCGGATGGCCTCCTGCAGGCGGTCGGCCTCCTCGCGGCCGACGAACCGCAGGTTCGCCTCCGTGCCGCCGCCGCCCGCGGTCTCGACGTCGACTTCGGCGAGGCCGAGCAGGCGCGCGACGAACGACCGCGTGACGTCGACGTTCTGCACGCGGCGCAGCGGAATTTCGCGCTCGCGCCGCGAGAACACGCCCGAATCGATGTCGAGCGTGTCCTCGGTGAGTTCGTACTCGAAGCGGCGGTAGTACGCCACCTCGTACCCACCGAGCGCGGCGAGCACGACGAGGGCGAGCACGACGACGCCGCTGAGCAACACCGGGTCGCCGCCCGCGAGCGCGAACCCCGCGAAGACGAACGCCCACACGACGCCGACGGCGCGCGAGACGACGCGGACGGGAATCGACAGCGGGTGGAGTTTCACACCGCATCCCCGGCGTCGCCGGTCTCGGGCTCGCTCTCGATTGCGAGGCGACGCAGCGTCTCTTGGACGTCGTCGGCGCGCGCGGCGACCAGCCCCGGAATCGAGACGTCGGCGCCGCGCGACCCGGCAGTGTAGACGACCACGCTGCTCAGGCCGACCGCGCGCTCGATTGGGCCGCGGCGCGCGTCGACGTGCTGGACGCGCACGTACGGGACGACAGTGCGGACGTTCACGAGCACGCCGCGCTCGATGTAGAGCGTGTCCTCGCGCACCTCGAAGTGCCACGCTCGGTACCGGAGGACGGTGTGGACGGCGCCGAGCCCGAAGAGCGCGGCGAACAGGCCACCGCCGACGAGCACGGGCGAGACGGCGACGCGGTCGACGACGGCCGCGACGACGCCGGCGACTACGCCGGTGACGAGAGAACCGACGAACACGCGAAAGAGCCAGATGAAGCGCACGCGGGAGTCGAGTCGTTCCATGCGTCGGTCATCGAAACGCGGGTACAAGAAGGTGGGCGGGGCGTCTCCGCGAGCGAGGCGGCGCCGTCAGTCGTCGCCCGAGAGGATGCCGCGGTGGGTCATCTTCTCGGGGTCGAGGGCGTCCTCGGCCTCGGCCTCGGTGAGGTAGCCCTTCTCGACGACTACTTCCTTGACGGACTTGCCTTCCTTGAGCGCGGCCTTCGCGACCTCGCTGGCCTTGTCGTAGCCGATAGCGGGGTTGAGCGCGGTCGCCAGCGCCATCGAGCGCTCGACTTGCTCCTCGCAGTACGCCTCGTTGGCTTCGAGTTTCGCGACGAACTTCTCCGCGAACGCGACGCTCGCGTTCGAGATGATGTCCGCTGATTCGAGGAAGTTGTGCGCGAGCACGGGCTTGTAGAGGTTGAGGTCGAGTTGCCCCTCGACGGCGCCCGCGTTCACGGCGGCGTCGTTGCCGACGACCTGCTTGTGGACCTGATTGACGGCTTCCGCGACGACGGGGTTGATCTTCCCGGGCATGATGGAGGAGCCGGGCTGGTTCTCGGGCTGCTCGATTTCACCGAGGCCGTTGCGCGGGCCGGACGCGAGCAGGCGGAGGTCGTTGGCAATCTTGTTCAGCGAGCCAGCGACCGTGCGGAGCGCGCCGTGGGCCTCGTTCATCGCGTCGTGGGCGGCCTGCGCCTCGAAGTGGTCGTCGGCCTCGCGGAAGGAGACGCCGGTCTCCTCGGAGATGTACGCGGCGGCCTTCTCCGGGAAGTCGGGGTGGGTGTTGAGACCGGTGCCGACGGCGGTGCCGCCGAGCGCGAGCTCCGAGAGGTGGGCCTTCACGTCGCGCACGCGCTCGATGCCCTTCTCGACCTGCGTGCGGTAGCCGCCGAACTCCTGCCCGAGGCGCACGGGCGTGGCGTCCTGCAGGTGCGTGCGGCCGGTCTTCACCACACCGTCGAACTCCTCGGCCTTCTCGTCGAGGGCGTCACGCAGCGTCTCCAGCGCGGGTTCGACGTCCTTCTCGACGGCTTCGAGGGCGGCGACGTGCATCGCCGTCGGGATGACGTCGTTGCTGGACTGGCCGTAGTTGACGTGGTCGTTGGGGTGGACGACGCGCGCGCCCACTTCCTCGCCGAGAATCTCGGCGGCGCGGTTCGCGATGACCTCGTTGGCGTTCATGTTCGAGGACGTCCCGCTCCCGGTCTGGAAGACGTCGACGGGGAACTGGTCGTCGTGTTCGCCCGCGATGACTTCGTCGGCGGCCTCGACGATGGCGTCGGCCTTCTCGTCGTCGAGCAGGCCGAGGTCGTTGTTCGCCTGCGCGGCGGCTTTCTTGACGACGCCGAGCGCGCGCACGAAGCGCCGCCCGAACGTCGCGTCCGAGATGGGGAAGTTCTCGACGGCGCGCTGGGTCTGTGCGCCCCAGTAGGCGTCCGCCGGCACCTGGATTTCGCCGAGACTGTCGCGTTCGGTTCGGTAGTCGTCACCCATACGCGGAGGGACGAAGTGCCGTCGCGTAAAACCCACCGAATCGGTTCCGGCCACCGCGTCCCGACGCGGGCCAGTCCGCTGGGAGCGACGAATCCCCCGAAGACTCGTTTGCGTGATTCGTATCACTTCCGTGGATAGGGCGACGCCGTACGTGGTTTCGGGTGTGATTAGTCCGCGACTCCACGACCCGAAATAACGTTCGTTACATACCCGAAATGGCCATAATCGGGCCGTAGAGCCACTCTCATCCGCACTTGTCAGTCCGTACAGTCATCCTTACTCGGTTTTGGATTAAAT
Source organism: Halobacterium sp. CBA1132 (assembly GCF_001485535.1). Taxonomy (NCBI): domain Archaea; kingdom Methanobacteriati; phylum Methanobacteriota; class Halobacteria; order Halobacteriales; family Halobacteriaceae; genus Halobacterium; species Halobacterium sp. CBA1132. Next base: position 1,183,807 of record NZ_BCMZ01000001.1, on the reverse strand, counting down.
ATTAGCAACAATTAAGTGGAGCGCTACGAATGGCTCGTGTAGGTTTCACACACGGTTACCATGAGTTCCGATACCAACCTTACACGACGACGGTACCTGCAAGGCGCTGGCGCAGCCGGCGCCGCGCTCACGATGGCTGGCTGTCTCGGCGGTGGCGGAGGCAGCGGCAGCGAAGAAGTCGAACTACTCCACGGCTGGAGCGGCGGCGACGGGCAGGCCGCCTTCGACGCGCTCCTCTCGGGCTTCGAGGAGGCGAATCCGGACGTCGACGTCAACGCCAACGCCATCGGCGGCAGCGGCAACACGACGCTCAACGCCCGCATCAACACCCGCCTCGGCAACTCCAACCCGCCGAGCTCGTGGGCCGAGTGGCCGGGTCAGAACCTCGTGCAGTTCACTGACTCGGACCTGCTCGGCGACATCGAGGAGGACGTCTGGTCGCAGAACAACATGAAGGAGGCCTACCTCGAAGGCCCCCGAGAGGCGGCTCAGGTCGGCGGCTCGTACGTCTGCGTGCCGACGAACATCCACCGCATCAACAACCTGTTCTACAACGCCAACGTCCTCGAGGACGCCGGCATCGACCCGGCGTCCCTCGAGACGCCCGTGGACCTCGTGGAGGCGGCCGCGACGGTCGAAGAGGAGACTGACGCCATCGGGTTCGCGCACGCGATGTCGAACCCGTGGACGACCCTCGAACTGTGGGCGTGCGTCTTCCTCGGCGAGCACGGCCACGACGCCTACGAGGCGTTCACCAACGGCGAAGGCGACATCGACAAGGTCCAGTCCTCGCTCGAAACGGTCGCCGAACTCAGCGAGTACTTCAACTCCGACGCCGGCACCATCGGCTTCCAGGAGGCCAACCAGTACATCATCGACGGCGAAGCCGCCTTCTTCGACAACGGCGACTGGGCCGCCCAGATGTACATCTCCCAAGAGGACTTCGAGTTCGAGAGCGACTGGGGTCACGTCGCGTTCCCCGGTACCGAAGGCCTCTACTCGCTCAACATGGACAGCTGGGTGTTCCCCAGCGGCGCCCCGAACCCCGAAGGCACCAAGCAGTGGCTGACCTACTGCGGGACGAAGGACGCACAGATTCGCTTCAACACGAACAAGGGCTCCATCCCGCCGCGCGCCGACGTCTCCACCGAGGAGTTCGGCCCGTTCCAGACGAGTCAGATGGAGGAGTTCAGCAACTCCGACGCGCAGCCGTACTCCATCGCCCACGGTCTCGCGACGTCGCCGGAGGTCCTCAACAGCCTCAAGCAGGCGACGGTGAGCAACTTCAGTTCCCCGTCCCAGAGCGCCGCCGAGAAGACCGCTCAGGCGTACATCGACGCGTTCTAAGCGTCTCCACCCCCCATTATTCGAATGCTCGAACGAATGCGCAAAGCACTACGGACACTCGGCGGTGTAGACACGGACAGCACCGCCACCACCGGCGACGACCTCCGCACGGACGGCGGCACCGCCACGGCCTCCGAGGCCGGCGACGCCGACGATAGCGGCGGCTTCTCGCTGCCGGCGAGCCGCGACTTCCTCGGCTCGCTGCCGTTCTGGCTGCCGCCGTTCCTCCTGATGGGCTTTTTCGTCTACGGCGCCATCGGCTGGAACTTCGCGCTCTCGCTGGTGAACGTCCAGAGCTTCAACGAACCGAACTACGGTCATCTCGACCTCGAACAGTACGCCCGGGCGTTCGGCGACCCGACGTTCATTCAGGCGACCCAGAACACGTTCGTGTTGCTGGTCGCGTTCACCGCCGCCTGTCTGGTCGTCGGCCTGCTGGTCGCGATTCTCGTCGACCGGAAGGTCCGCTACGAGAACACGTTCCGGACGGTCTACCTGCTGCCGTTCAGCCTCTCGTTCGTCGTCACGGCCCAGTTCTGGCTGTGGATGTACAACATCGAAAACGGAGTGGTGAACCTCGTGACCGGCGCGCTCGGACTCGGTACCTACGACTGGCTGTCGAACCCCCAGCTCGCGCTCGGCGCGGTCGTGTTCGCGCTCATCTGGCAGTTCTCCGGCTACGCGATGGTCGTCTACCTCGCGGGGCTGCGAGCCATCCCCGACGAGCACTACGAGGCCGCGCGCGTCGACGGCGCGAGCACGCTGAAGATGTACTGGCGGGTCATCGTCCCGCAGTTGAAGGGCGCGACAATCAGCGCGGCCGTCGTGCTGGTGGTGTTCGCGCTGAAAGCCTTCGACTTCCTCTACTCGCTGACGGGCGGGTACTACCCGCCGAAAGGGACGGACATCCTCGCGACCCTGATGGTCCGACAGGCGTTCTCCGCGGGCCAGCGTTCGTACGCCGCCGCCATCGCCATCATGTTGTTCCTGCTCGCACTCGCCGTCATCGCACCGTACCTGACCTACCAGTACCGGCGGGGTGAACTATGAGCCGCGACCCCCGACGAATCGGCCTCTACGCCGTCCTCGTCGCGCTCGTGGTGTTCTACCTCGCGCCGCTGGAAATCGGGCTCGTGACGTCGCTGAAATCCGACGCGCTGGCCTCGGCGCCGTTCCTGCCGCCGACACCGAGCGGATTCACACTGTCCGAGTGGACGACGGCGTTCAACGCGCTCAAGGACGGCCTCGTCAACAGCATGCTGCTGGCCGTCCCGGCGACTGTGCTGTCGGCGCTGCTCGGGAGCATGGCCGCGTACGGCCTGACAACCCTGAACTGGCGGGGACAGGTCGGCATCTTCGCGCTGTTCCTCGCGGGCATCTTCATCCCGTACCAGGCAGTGCTCATCCCGCTCTCGAAGTTCTGGTCGGTGTACATGCCGCTGGACGAAATCCTGTGGCCGCTCTGGGAGCTCCCGCTGCTCGCGGCGTACCACGGCGACCTGCTCGCGCTCATCATCTCCCACGCCGCCTACGGCGTCCCCATCTGTACGCTGCTGTTCCGGACGTACTACCGGGACGTCTCCACGGAGATGGTCGAGGCCGCGCGCCTCGACGGCGCCACCGCGTACACCATCTACCGGCGCATCATCCTGCCGCTGTCGGTGCCGATGTTCGCGGTCACGCTCATCTACCAGTTCACGCAGGTCTGGAACGACCTGCTGTTCGCGCTCGTCATCATGGGCCCCGGCGAAGGGGCACCCGTCACCGTCGGCCTGACGAACCTCGGGTCGAGCCTGACCGACGTCGGGTTCGCGGTGAAGATGGCGGGGGCGTTCATCGCGGCGCTGCCGACCATAATCGTTTACGTCATCTTCGGCGACCAGTTCGCCAAGGGTGTCGCAACATGACCTCACGGAGGATTATCAATGGCTGAACTCGTACTCGACGGCGTAACGAAGTACTTCGACGACGACGGCGACCGCATCGTCGCCGTCGACGACGCGAGCATCGACATCGAAGACGGGGAGTTCCTCGTCCTCGTCGGCCCTTCGGGCTGTGGGAAGTCCACCACGCTGCGCATGATTGCCGGCTTGGAGTCGGTCAGCGAGGGCGAAATCCGCCTCGACGGCACGGTCATCAACGACCGCGCGCCCGCCGACCGGAACATCGCGATGGTGTTCCAGTCGTACGCGCTGTACCCCCACATGACCGTCCGGCAGAACATGAGCTTCGGGCTCGAAGAGTCCACGAGCATGGGCGACACCGAAATCGGCGAGCGCGTCGAGGACGCCGCCGACACGATGGACATCCCGGAGCTGTTGGACCGCAAACCCAACGAGCTCTCGGGCGGCCAACAGCAGCGCGTGGCGCTCGGCCGCGCCATCGTCCGCGACCCCGAAGTGTTCCTGATGGACGAACCGCTCTCGAATCTGGACGCGAAGCTCCGGTCGTCGATGCGCACGGAACTCCAGCGCATCCAGGAGGAACTCGGCGTGACGACGGTCTACGTCACCCACGACCAGACCGAAGCGATGACCATGGGCGACCGAATCGCCATCCTCAACGACGGCCGCCTCCAGCAGGTCGCGACGCCGCTGGAAGCCTACCACGAGCCCGCAAACGAGTTCGTCGCGGGCTTCATCGGCGACCCGTCGATGAACTTCTTCGACGCCCACGTCGAGGACAGCACGCTCGTCACCGACCAGTTCGAGTACTCGCTCTCCGAGGCGACGCTCGCGGACCTCGACGGCGAGACCGACGTCACGCTCGGCATCCGCCCCGAGGACATCGAAATCGTCCCCGAAGCTACCGGCGACAACGACTTCGCGGCGACCGTCGACGTCGTCGAACCGCTGGGCAACGAGAACAACGTCTACCTCCAGTTCGACGCCGACGACACCGACACGACGTTCACGGCGGTCGTGGAAGCGACCACGCCGCTGTCCGCCGGCGAGTCGGTCACCGCGCGCCTCCCCGAGTCGACGGTGCACGTCTTCGACGACGACTCCGGCGAAGCGCTGCACAACCGCGACGCCGAAGCCGACGGCGTCCTCCTCGACCAGTAGGTCGCGGAGTCAGCGACCGCTGGTGGCGTCGTCCCGCCACGGCACCAAACCGCTCGTTTTCTGTCCGAAGAGCCGGTTCAGTTCTGCGCTTCGTACTCCTCGGGCGTGTACGTCGACAGCTCCAGCGCGTGAATCTCCTCGGTCATGTGTTCGTCCAGCGCGTCGTAGACGAGTTGGTGTTGCTGGACGAGGCGCTCGCCCTCGAAGGCGGGGGAGACGACCGTCGCGGCGAGGTGGTCGTCGTCGGTTTCGCCGCGCATCCGCGAGATCGTCGCCTCGGCGTCCGGAATCTCGTCCTCGATGATGGCTTCGATGTCCGCGAACGTCAGGTCCATACCCTTCATTCGGTGAGCCGGCGAGAAAAGCCCGTGGGTCCCGGCGTCACGTCCACTGGTCGAGGCCGGTCTGGACGACGCTCTCCTCGATGCGGTCGAACCCGCGTTCGAGTTCCGCCGCGTCGACGCCCCACTCGTCGACGGCGTACTCGCGGGCGGCGTCGATGTCCGGCGACGGGTCCAACTCGAGGTCGTAGTCGTCCGTGACGTCGGGGTTCAAGAACAGTTCGCGGATGCGGTCGGCGTACTCGACGTGCTCGCCCTCGGCGTCGAGGACGCTCCAGAGGTCGCCGTGTTCGCGGATGGCTTTCAGCGCGGTCTTCGGCCCGAAGCCGTCGATACCGGGATTGAAGTCGGTGCCACAGAGGATGCCGACGTCGACGAGTTGCTCCCACGTGAGGTCGTGCTCGTCGAGCGTCGCCTCAAAGTCCATGCGCTCGGGCGCGCCCTTGCTGGTGAGTTGGCGCAGCGTCACGGGCGCGCCGAGCAGCAGGCAGTCGTAGTCGTCGCTGCCCGCGTAGTCGACGTCGTCGTCGACGCGCGCCATGTGCGCGGCCTGCGCCTCGCCCTCCGCGGGCGCCTCGACTTGGGGCACGTCCAGTAGGTCCAGTAGTTCCCGGGATGTCTCGTGGATGGTCTCCGTGAGTCGCTGCGTGCGGGCTTCGAGGCGCGCCGCCTCGATCGCCTCGCCCGCTTCTTTCGCTTCCTCCAGTTGCTCCTCGTAGCGCTCGCGCTGCTCGCGGCGCGCCTCGACCTCCTCGTCTTTGAGTTCCGTGACGCCGCCGTCCCAGACGAAAATCGGCGTGAGGTCGTGCTCGAAGAACTTCGGGAGTCCCTGCACGATGCCGACGAGGTTCGCCACCTCGACGCCGTCGCTGGTGGTGTAGATGTCCTCGCTGGTCCACTGGACCGTCGTCGTGAGGTACTTGTACAGCCAGTTGTGCGCGTCCACGGCCACCACGTCCCCCTCCAGTTCGTCGAAGGGGACCTCCTCGATGACCGCGAGCTGCCGGAGGTCCGCGTTACCCATTACGCTCCCGTAGGCAGTCCGGGGGTTTAACGGTTCAGACACGCCGTCGGTGCAGCCACCGCGCAATCGGGTGGCGGCGGGCCTCGCGTCAGTACGTCTCGACACGCAGCCCAGCTACGCCCTCGAAATCCGCGTCGTTGCTGACGACCGGTTCGTCGAAGGCCAGCGCCGTCGCCGCGACGGCCGAGTCCGCACCGTCGAGAGCAGGCAGCGAGTCCGAACTAGCGTGTGCGCCCCGCAGGCGTCCTGCCTTTCGTGCGAGGGTGTCGTCGAACTCGACGACCGGAAACGACTGAAATAGCTTCTCGTAGGCGGTTTCGAGGGTCTGCCGTTTCGACTCTGGTGCCTTCGCGATGCCGTAGTGGACCTCCCAGGAGACCATCGCTGGAATTCGAGCGGGAACGCCGGTTGCGTCCAACTCTCCCGCTTTCCGCTTCGCCGCCGGCGTCTGCTCGACGAGGCTCCCGAGGAACTGCGTGTCCAGAATCACGGGAGTTCCTCGTCGAGTGCCCGACGGTTCGCCTCGTCATCGGTCTCGAAGTCGGCTTCGAGAGCTCCGGTGTCCCACGCGTCGCTGGCGTCTTCGACGTCGTCCGCGAAGTCGAGCAGGCCGTACCCGCCGACCATCCGTTCGAGCGCCTCGCTGAACGACTCGCCCTCGCGTTTCTCGGCCTCGACGCGGGCGTACAGCCGTTCGCTCACCCGGACCTGCTTCGTACCCATACGGGTACGTTGACGTTGTTGACAGAAGAAAGTGGCGGCGCGTCCCGGCGCCGCAGTGAAGCAGCTACCAGTCCAGTCGCGCTGGCGGCCCGCTGCCGGCCTTCCGGTCGAGGAACGCCGCTTCTTCCTCGGAGAGGTCGCGCTCGCGGTAGACGTCGAGGCCGTCCTGATAGCGCGCCGCGCGGTCCCGACACGGCCGCTCCAATACTAACTCCGCGATACCGGTCTCCTCGCCCGTGAACCCGAAGCCGGCCTTGTGGAGCGCCTCGTACGCGAAGGGGTTGTTCACCGCGATTCTGACGCGCTCGTGGTCGGCGAGCAAGTGGGCGGTCGCGAACGCGCAGAGGCGCGCGCCGACGCTGTCGCCGCGGCGGTCCTCCCGGACGGTGACGTACCGCAGCCACGCCGTCTGGTCGTCGGTTCGGTCGTCGTTGAACGAGACGGCACCCACGACGTCCGAGAGCGTGTCGTCGGCCTCGCGGGCAGCGGGCGGCCAGTCGCCGCGCGCCGCCAACGGCGCGCCCTCGAAGGCGATTGCCTTCCCGGTGTTGGACATCACGAACTTCCCGGCGTAGCTGAACGCGCGCCAGTCGAGTCGGAGCGTCGGCCCGTCGTCGGGGCCGCCGAGCACCGCGTACTGCACGCGCGTCGATTGGACGCCGAGGGCAAAGAGTTGCGTGTCTGCGAGTCGAAGGCGGGCGTATGCACGACGTTGGGTACTTCGAGCGGTTCGCGCCGCTGTACGACCTCGTGATGCCGGCCGCGGACCGCGGCGACCTCGCGGCGGGGCTGGCGGCGGCCGAGCGCCCCGTCGAACGCGTGCTCGACGTAGGCGGCGGCACGGGCCGCGCGGCTCGTGCGCTCGCTCGGGACACCGAAGCAGTTCCGGGATGGGACGTCACGGTCGTCGACGCGAGCGCGCGGATGCTCGCAAAGGCGCGAGCGAGCGGGCTGCCGACGGTTCGCGGCGACGCCGCCGAACTCCCGTTCCCCGACGACAGCGTCGACGCAGTAGTCGTCGTGGACGCGCTCCACCACTTCCCCGACCGAGACGGCGCGCTCGCGGAAGCGAAGCGCGTCCTCCGGCCCGGCGGCGTGCTCGTCGTCCGCGACTTCGACCCCGAGACGCTGCGCGGTCGCCTGCTGGTCGCCGCCGAGCACGCCGTCGCGTTCCACTCGTCGTTCGACGCGCCCGACGACCTCGCCGCGCGGATGGAGACAGAGGGATTGGACGCTCGCGTGCTCGAACGGGGGTTCGCGTACACCGTCGTCGGCGTCGAACCGGGACCGACATAGTGCCTCGATTCGAAGGCAACGGTATGGACCTCTACGACGCCGACCCGCGCGCAGTCGTCCGCTTCCTCCCGGGTGACTTGCTTGCCATCGCCGCGTTCGTGCTCGTGGGCGCGCTCTCCCACGGGACGCTGACGCTCCAGCGCTACGCGGGCATCTTCCTCCCGTTCGTCGTCGGTTGGATCGTCGTCGCGCCGTTCGCGGGCGGCTACGACGCTAGCGTCCGCGAGTCCTCGCGGGCCGCAATCGCGTACGCCGCGATGTCGTGGCTGGGCGCTGACTTCCTCGCGCAGTTGCTCCGCGGGACGCCGTTCTTCCCGGGGAACGCGGACTCGCAGTTCTTCCTGGTCGCGCTCGTGTTCGGCACGATAGCGCTCGTTCTCGCGCGCTTCGTCACGCTCGTGGTCGTCGACTACCGCGGGTAGGCGTTCCTACCGCGCGGCGAGCACGGCGGCGATGCCCGCGCCGGTCACCGCGAACGCCGCCAGCACCGCGAACAGCACGGTCGCGTTCGTGTACTGGAGGATGCCGCCCGCGATTGCGGAGCCGGCCGAGCCGACGCCGAACACGCCGAGGTACGTGTAACCGTAGGAGAGCCCGCGCGTCCCCGAAGGCGTGTACTGGGCGACGGTCGCTTGGTACATCGGCTGGATGACGAACAGCGTGAACCCGAGGAGCGCGCCGACCACCAGCAGCGGCGCGAGGCCGGCGTTCGCGGCCGGGAGGAAGACCACCGCGAGCACGGCGAGCGCGCCGAACGTGACTGCGATGCCGCGCTCGGTGGGGATGCGCTCGGTGAGCTTTCCGCCGGTGTACTGGCCGGCGACGCCGACCATCAACAGCCCTGCGTACGCGTAGCGGTACGGTTCGAGTTCGCGGCCGGCGAATTCGACGGGTGCGAACGCGGGCAGCTCGGAGAGCAGGTCGGGGAGGAACGTGAGGATGCCCCGGTAGTAGAGCCCGCTCAGCATGACGATGACGAAGACGGCGGCGAACGGGCCGACCAGCAGCAGTTTCGACTCGGAGAAGAACTCGCTCACCGAGGAGATGCCGACGCTGGCCTTCGAGTCGCCGCCGTCGGTGGCGGTGACGGCGGCGCGCTCGTCGAAGCGCACGCGGAGCGCGACGACGCCCGCGACGACGGCGGGCACCGCGAGGAGTCCGGTGACGACCCGCCAGTCGGCGACGAGCAACAGCAGCGTGACCGCCAGCGGACCGGCGGCGGTGCCGACGTTGCCGGCGATGCCGTGGTACGCGAAGGCGTCGCCGCGGTCCTCGACGCCCGTGGAGATGAGCGACAGCCCGGAGGGATGGTAGACGCTGGCGGCGATTCCCCAGCAGACGAGCGCGAGCGCAACGACGACGATGGAGGGAGCGACCGACAGCAGGGCGAACGACGCGGCCATGCCGAACAGACAGCCTGCGATGAGTCGCCGCGACCCGACGGTGTCCGAGAGGATGCCACCGGGGAGCGCGCCGAGGCCGAACAGCGCGTAGCCGGCGGCGACGACGAGGCCGATAGTGCCCTGCCCGACCGGGAACGTCTCGAGCCACAGCGGAATCAGAATCGGGATAGAGAGTTCGTACGTGTGGACCATGGCGTGTGCGAGCGCCACGAGTCCGACGATAGAGCGGTCGTTCCGGTTCACGGTGTACAGCACCAGAATTGCCGGTCACCGTTAAAGGCGTGTGGCCTCCGGCAGCCACACGACGCTATAACTTATGCAGAACGTACGTAGAACCCCCGCCAAACTATTATGTGACTGCAGGCCGTCGTGCCAGATAGCTATGGCCGGCTACTACGACGCCCTGCTCGCGGCGCTCCCGCTCTCGCTGGTCGGACTCGCGGGCGGCCTCGCCGTCGCGGGCGTCGACCCCACGCTCGCGCTCACGGTCGGGGGCGTCGCGGCGACCGCACTGACGGCTCACGGACTGTTCGTCAACGACCCCGCGTCGGCGACAGAACGACGCGCCGGCTACGAGTCCGCGGACTGACTCCCCGAGTCTTTTCCACGCGCCCCGCCAACTACGCGTGTGACCGAGACCCTGTTCCTCTCCGACGACGACGTTGCGGGGCTCGCCGACCCCGCCGACTACGTCGAGGCCGTCCGCGACGCGTACCGACAGCGAGGCGAGGGCGCGCCCGCCGAACCGCGCACGAAACTGCTCAACGAGTCGCCGCCCGGCATGTTCACCGCCTACGCCGCCGTCCTCCCCGAAACCGGCGCGATGGGCGGCTACATGTACAGCGCGGGGTTCGCGGACGCCGACGCGTGGTTCATCACGCCGCTGTTCGACGCCGACACCGGCGAACCGCTCGCCATCATCGACGGCGCGCGCATGAATCCGTTCAAGACCGGCGCCGCGGGCGCGGTCGGCGTGGACGCGCTCGCCCGCGAGGACGCCAGCACGCTTGCAATCATCGGGAGCGGCGCGCAGGCCCGCGGCCAGCTCCGCGCGACCGCGACGGTCCGCGACTTCGACGACGTGCGCGTGTTCTCGCCCACCGAGGCCAACCGCGAGTCGTTCGCCGCGGACGCCGACGACTGGCTCGACGCCGACATCGAGGCCGTCCCCTCCAGCACTGCGGCCGTCGAGGGCGCCGACGTCGTCGTTACCGCGACGAACGCCAGCGAACCCGTCTTCGACAGCGACGACCTCGCGGACGGCGCGCACGTCACCGCCATGGGGCAGTACGACCCCGAGAAGCACGAACTCGACGCCGAAACCGTCGAGCGCGCGGTCTACGTACCGGACCTCCGCGACCGCGTCACGCAGGACGCCGGGTCGTTCATCCACGCGCTCGACGAGGGCGTCGTCACCGAGGACCACGTCCACGCCGAACTCGGCGACGTCGTCGCCGGGAACGCACCCGGCCGCCAGTCGCCCGACGACGTCACGGTCTTCGACAGCGGCGGCACGGGCATCGAGACCGCAGCGGCCGCATACATGCTCTACGAGCGCGCGAGCGACCGCGGCCTCGGCACCGAAATCGAGTTCGCCGCGGCGAGCGACGCGCTCACCGGCGAGTAGCGCGAAAATTGAAGTGCGAGAGCGGGACCACGCCGCCCCGTGACCTGACGAGTCGCGCGGAGCGGTCTGCGGGAGCGCGGCGGCCCGCTCCGCGACGCTGTTTCGCCGCCTGTTCGCCCAGCCTCTTACACGTAGGGTGCGAGTCCGAGCGCCTCCACGAGCGGGATGCCCGCCGCGAGCGCGCCGGCCAAGTAGCCCGCGATGGCGCCGCCGTTCAGCAGCGGGAGGCCGGCGTGCGCACGACCCGCGAACACCATCCGCATCAACACGAGCAGGCCAACGAGAGTGCCGACCATCGCGGTCAGCGCCGCCAGTTCCACGCCGAACACCGCCGGCGTGTCGAGGAAGTGCGCCGCGCTCGCGACGAGAATCGTCGGCATCACGGCGTCCCCGAGGCCGATGAAGTACGCCCCGCGGTCCTCCTCGTCGACGCCGTCGAGTTGGCGCTCGTCCGCGTCGTCGTCAGCCTCGGCTTCGTCTTGTTGGTGGTCGCTATCGGCCTCTTCGAGGAACGAGTAGCCGCGCGTCGCCGGCACCACCAACACGATGGGGAGTCGGAGTTCCATCACGCCCTCCGCGAGCGTGAGCATGTGTTCGGTGCCGTAGACGCTGATGGCGTCGTAGACGGCGAGCGCCGACAGCAGGACGAGCGCCGGCAGAATCCCGAAACTGATGCCGAACAGCGCCGCCGCGCCCATCCCGAGGATGGCGCCCGCGCTGTCGATGACCCACCACTCGGGATAGGCGTACAGCGCGACGACGAGCGCCGCAGCGGGCACGTAGGCGGCGGCGTTGACGCCCGCGACGTCGACCGTCGGGAACACGACCCCGAAGACGTACGTCGCGATGAACCCGCTCGTGAACAGGATGAACGCGCGCAGAATCCACTGCTGGTCGTACTTGATGACGAGCAGGATGCCCGCCGTCGCGACCAGCAGGAACGCCACGTAGAAGATGCTGTTCAGGGGATTCTGTGGGTTCTCGGTGGACTGGAGGCCGGCGCTCTCGAACGGTTCGAGGAGCGCGAGCGCGCCGAACTGCACGACGAGAAACAACGCGACGACGCCCACGAGTACCGGGAGGGCGCGGGAGTTCTTCATGCTCGTGGCGTCGGTCCGCCCGTGCTTTGGCTTTGCGACTTAGCGGACGTACAGCGTCTGGCCGACCAGCGCCGGGAGGTGGACGCCGCCCTTCGGCGTGACCGAGAGGTACGGGCGTTCGACCGGCCCGAAGACGTCGACGACACGCCCGACTTCGTCGAGGTTCTGGTCGACGACGCTGTCCCCGATGTCGGGGTGGGCGTCGCTCTCGCAGCGCACGACTGCGACGTTCTGAGCGGTGCGGACGACGTCGCCGGCGCGCTCCATTATTCGCGCAGCGCCGTCACGTAGGCGCCAACGGCCTGCAGGAGGTCGGACTTCCCGGCGTCGTCGGCGTCCTTCACGAGGATGCGACCGGAGTCCTCCCAGTGCTGGCGCGGGTACGCGACGTCGCGTTCGACGACCGCGTCGTAGCCGACCTGCTGGACGGCGGTCGCGACCTCGTCGACCGTCGGTTCGTCGACGGAGAGAGATTCGGGGACGCGGCGGCCCTCGCGGCGCGACAGCGTCGCGTCGAAGTACGCGGGCCAGATGACGTTCTCGACCATACGCCGGGTAGCAGGTCGCGCCGTTAAACGGTATCGGACGCGTGCTCGACCGCAGGGAGAGCACGTTGGAGTGAACGGCGACCAGCGGGAGCCGTGAGCCGCGTGCCCTCGCGACGCGAGGGCACGTGATGGCGAACGCGGAGCGAAGCGATGCGTGAGCCGCGTGGCCGACCGCAGGGAGGCCACGAAACGAGCGAGCGGTGAACGGAGTGAACCGCGAGCCGCGTGCTCGACCAAAACAGAGCGACCCGCGAGCGACGCGCTGGCGCTACTCCGAACGCCGGGAGAGCAGCGCGACGGCGAGCAGCGCCGCGAGCGCGGCGGGGATGCCGAATCCGGGGATGCCCGTGGCGATGCCGCCGGCGGACACCGTCACCGATGCGTCGCCGGCGGCGAGTTCGTACTGTCCGGCTTCCGGGAGAGTGACGGTGACTGTTCGAGACGCACTCTCGCCGGGTAGGAGCGCCGCGTCGACGGTGGCGACCTGTTCGCCGTCGAGGGTCACGGTGATCGGTCCAGTCGCGGGCACGTCACTGGGGTTCGAGAGCGTGACCGTCGCGGTCACGTCGTTTCCGGGCTGGACTCGGGACTCGTCGACGGCGAGGTCGCTCACGGAGACGGTCGCTGGCTCTCGCACATCTAGCGTCGCGGTGGTCCGGCCGCCGGTCACGTTGTACGTGCCGGCGGCGTCGACCGCTTCGTCGAGCGTGACGTCGACGGTTTCGCCGGCCGCGAGGTCGCCGCGCGCTTCTGCGAGTACGTCGCCCTCGAACTCGATGGTGGCGACGTACTCGCCGGAGCGGCCGCCGTCGTTGGTCACGGAGGCGGCGACGGTGACGGTCTCACCGACGTACAGCGTCGGCGGCTCCGCGAACGTCTCGTTGCGGAACGGCCCGCTGATTCGGTACTCGCGCACCTCGAACTCCATGCGCGCGGGTTCCGTGCTGAACGCGGCGGCGTGCTGTCTGCGCGTCCACATTTCCGGGACCTCGCGGGTGTTCGTGTAGCGGTTCGCGCGCTCCTCGACGGCCGGCGAGGACGCGTCCAGCACCGCCGCCAGCACGTCCGCGTTCGTCACGCGGTCGGGGTGCTGGTTCAACTGGTAGAGGACGTCCGCCATCGTCTCCGTGCGGTTCGTCGCGAGGCGGACTCGTCGGTCGATTTCCCCCCACACGAGGCTTCCCTTGAGGTAGTTCGCACCCGAATCCCACGTCGAAGGCTGCGAGAGGATCGCGTCCCGCCACGGGGAGCGCTCGCCGCGCGAGAGCAGCGACTGGAAGCCGTCGAATGACGCGTAGTCGGTCCGGAGCGCCAGCAGGCCGGCGTAGTATTCGGCACCGGCTTCCATCGTCCACCGGCCGCTCTCGGCCGTGTTGAACGCCTGTCTGGTGTGGACGTACTCGTGGAACCAGACGTTGCCGGCGGTGTCGAGGCGTGAGTCCGCGAGCACCCACGCGTCGTTGCCGCCGTACTCGACGCCGCGGACGCCCCAGTCCGTGCTCGTCGGCGCGGCGACGAACCAGACGTCGTCGTCGCGGGCGCCGACGTGGAGCCGATTCGACGCGGCGCCGAGCGCGTCCAGCACGTCGTCCGGCGATTCGGCCATCGAGGCGTGTTCGGGGACGACGAGCGTGAACTGCTGGCCGTTGGCCGTGCGCGTGTGCTCCTCGACGGGGCCGAGGTACGCGATTTCGCCGCCCGTCGACCCCTCGCCGTCGACGGTGACGTCCTCGGTGATGGTCACCGACCCCTCCTCCCCCGGTAGTTCCAGCCCGTGCGGAGTTGCGGGACCGTGACCAACGCCCACTCGCCGGTGTCGACGAACGAGTAGTCACCGCTGGCCTGCACTGACGGGCCGCGCGACCCGCTGGCGGTCTGGTTCGCGGGCAGCGTGAATCGTATGGTCGCGGGGTCGGTCGTGCCGTCCCACTCGTAGTCGTCGGGCGTCCGCGTGAACGAGTCCGACTCGACGTGTTCGGCCCCTGACGGGAGTGTTGTCCGGAGCGCGGTCACGGCGTCGGGCACGTCGTACGTCACCACGACGTCGATGGCGCCGGGTTCCGACGGCGTGAGGTGGAGGTCGATGTCCTTGCGAATCGTCGATGTCTGCACCGTCGCGTCGTCGACCGTCCCGCGGGCGGGCTCGGTCGCGACGTGCACGTTCGACGGCTGCGCGTCCGCGTCGACTGGTCCCTGTACGGCGGCAGCGCCGACAGCCTGTGTCGCGAGGAGGACGACGGCGAGCACGGCGACGACACGTCTCATGCGTAGGACTGTGGCGTCGACACACAAAGGCCACGTGGCTACTGGTGTCAGTTGTCCGCCACGTCGCCGCCGTCGGCGACCGCGAACGCTTCGGACTCGGCGTCGAGCGCCGCGAGCGCGTCCACGACGCCGTCGAGTTCGACGCGCGCGCCGACGGGCCGCCGCGACCCAGTGTCGCCGACGACGATGGCTGCGTCGGCGGCGTCTCGGAGTTCGGCGTTCGCTCCCCACGAGGCCGCGTCGCCCGCGACGACGACAGCGTCCGCAGCAGTGACGAGGTCGCGAGCGCGAGCGACTGCGTCGTGGTCGGGCGTCGCGAACGGCGGGACGGTGACGACGTCGAACCCGAACCGAGTCGCAGTCTCGTGGTCCAGCGACCCCTCACTGACTGGGCCGACGGTCGCGGCCACGCCGGCGTCCGCGAGTTCGCGGAGGACGGGGGTCGCGGCGTCGCCGCCGCCGAGCACGTGGACGCGCTCGTCGCGGTCGCCGTCGGCGTCCGGTAGCGGCGTGACCGTCGGGTCGCCGGTCGCCGGGTCGGTGCCGACCGCGACGCGGGCGTCGAAGGCCTCCCGCACGCACTCGGGCGTGAGCACGTCCTCGGGGCGGCCCGAGTCGAGGACGCGGCCGTCCGCGACGAGCACGAGTTCGTCGCAGTAGCGCGCCGCCAAGTCGAGGTCGTGGATGGCCGCGACGACCGCTCGGTCGGCGTCGTCGGCGAGGCCGCGAACCAGCTCGAGCGTGCGCACTTGGTGGTTCACGTCGAGGCTCGCGGTCGGTTCGTCTAGCAGGAGGACGGGCGTCTGCTGGGCGAGCGCGCGCGCCAGCAGGACGCGCTGTTTCTCGCCGCCGGACAGCGAGGTGACGTCGCGCTCCGCGAAGCGCGCAACCTCCGCGCGCTCCATCGCGCGTTCGACCGCCTCCGGGTCGGGGTCGGAGCCGAACCGCGGGACGTGAGCGTGGCGCCCCATCTCGACGGTCTCGCGGACCGTGAACTCGAAGCCGAGGCCGGTGTCCTGCGGGACGGTGGCGATGCGCCGGCTCGCCGCCTTCGACGCGAGTTCGTGGACGGCTTCGTCGTCGACGAGGACGGTGCCGGCGGCGGGTTCGACGACGCCGTTCATCGCGCGCAGGAGCGTCGACTTCCCGGCGCCGTTCGGCCCGACGACGCCGACGAGGCGGCCGTCCTCGACGCCCGCACTGACGGCGTCCAGAATCTGCGTGCCGCCGAGTTCCACGTCCACGTCGCGGACGTCGAGGGTCACAGCGCGCGCACCTCCCGGTTCCGGAGCAGGTAGAGGAAGAACGGCGCGCCGACGAACGCCGTGACGATGCCCACCGGGAGTTCGGCGGGGCCGGCGCGCGCGAACGTGTCCGCGGCGACGAGGAACGCGCCGCCCGCGAACGCCGACGTGGGGAGGAGGATGCGGTGGTCGGGGCCGACGAGCAGGCGCATCACGTGCGGGACGACGAGGCCGACGAACCCGATGACGCCGGCGACGGAGACGGCGGCGGCGGTGACGACACTCGACACCGCGAGCAGCACGCGCTTGGTGCGTTCGACTTCGACGCCGAGCGTGTGGGCGTCTTCCTCGCCGGCGAGCAGGACGTTCAGGTCGCGGGCGTACGCCAGCAGGACGGCGCTCCCGACGGCGACGACGGGGAGCGTGAGTTCGACGTCCGACCAGTTCGCGAGGTGGAGGTGGCCCATCAGCCAGTACATCGCCTCGCGGATGCTGTCCCCGGAGTGGACGATGACGTAGGAGGTGATGGCGCCGAGGAACGTCTGGACGGCGACACCAGCCAGCAGGAGCGTCGCGACGGGCGTGTGACCGCCCTCGGTGGCGAGGAGGTAGACGCCGAACGCGGCGATAAGCGCTCCCGCGAACGCCGACACCTGGATGCCGAACGGGAGCAGGAGGGGGAACGCGATGGCGGTGACAGCGCCGACCGCTGCGCCCGAGGAGACGCCGATGATGGAGGGGTCGGCCATCGGGTTCCGGAAGAACCCCTGCATGACCGTGCCGGCGACAGCGAGCGCGGCGCCGACGACGGCGCCGAGCACGATGCGGGGGAGTCGAATTTCGCCGACGATGAGTTGCTGTTGGGCGGGCACAGCGAAGTCCAGCGGCGAGGTGTAGACGAGGTCGACGGAGAGCCACGGCAGGTCGCCGACGACGGGGAGCGCGACGGACGCGCCGTAGAACGTGGCGGCGGTGGGGACTGCGAAGGCGTCCAGCGCCGCGAGCGCGACCCGGTGGACGGGGATGTCGACGGGGCCGATGGTGGCGCTGGTGAGCATGACGGCGACGAGCGCGAGGAACGTCCCGGTGGTCCATGCACTCGCCCGTGTGGAGGCACGCATCTTGACAACCGTAGTTTCTTTAGGCAAATATTTATTGCGTTGGCTCCGTCGTCCGCACATGCGACAGTCCTTAGCCGCAGTTGGAGTTGTACTACTGCTGTTGTCCGCCGTCGCGCCGGCCGCCGGCGTCGCCGCCCCGACAGGCAGCGACGCCGCCGCGAACGCCGACACACAGGCGGCCGAGTGCTCGTTCCCGGTCACGATGAGTGACGCGAGCGGCCACAACGTCACCGTCTCCGAAGAACCCGAGCGCGTCGTCACGCTCAACCCCAGCGCCGCCCAGACCATGTGGGAAATCGGCGCCCGCGAGAAGGTCGTCGGCGTCTCCCAGTTCGCCGGCTTCCTCGACGGCGCCGGCGAGCGGGAGGTCGTGACCGCCGGCTTCCCGTCGTCGGTGAACGTCGAGAAGGTCATCAGCCTCGACCCCGACCTCGTGCTCGCGCCCAACACCATCAAGAACGAGACGGTCGACCAGCTCCGGGACGCCAACGTCACCGTCTACCGCTTCGAAGCGGCCGCCTCCATCGAGGACATCTACAACAAGACCGAGACCATCGGTCGGCTCACCGGCGCGTGCAGCGGCGCCGAAACCACGGTCTCCGAGATGCGCGACCGCGTCGAGACCGTCGAAGCGGCCGTCGACGGCGCGGAGCAGCCCAGCGTCTTCTACGACATGGGCGACCGCCGAACTGCCGGCCCGAACACCTTCATCGGTCAGATTATCGACCGCGCTGGCGGTCACAACATCGCGGCCGACGCGAACGCCAGTCGGGCGTACCCCCAGCTCTCCGCGGAGTTCATCGTCGAGCAGGACCCCGAGTTCCTCGTCGTGAGCGCGCTCCCCGAACAACTCGGTAACGACAGTCGCTCGTACGTCGCTGAGGGGTCTGTTCTCCGGAACACGACCGCCTTCGAGGAGGGGAACATCGTCGTCGTCAACGCCAACCACATCAGCCAGCCCGCGCCCCGCGTCGTCGAGCCGATGACGCAGATGGCGGAGGCGTTCCACCCCGAGGCGTACGCCGACGCGAACACCACGACGACCACCACGCAGGAGCCGACGGCGACCCAGACCGAAACCACCGCGCCGACGGACGCCGCGACTGAGACTTCGGGCACGACCATCCCCGGATTCGGCATCTCCACCGCCGTCGTCGCCGCGCTCGGTGCCGCCCTGCTCGCGTCCTCGCGTCGCCGGCTGTAACGACTCCCAGACACCTCTTTTCGTCCGACTGCGTAGCCTTAACACGCCGCGGCGTGAACGCCACCTGTGACCCGACGCGCACTCCTCGTGCTCGCCGTCGTCGCGCTCGCCGCCAGCGCCGGCTGTATCGGCGCGCTCACGACCGACCAGCAGCCAGCGGAGAGCCGGAACGCAACGGTCGTCCACGTCGTCGACGGCGACACCGTCGACGTGCGGTTCGCGGACGGCAGCGAGGAGCGCGTCCGCTTGCTCGGTGTGGATACACCCGAAGTCCACACCGATGTCTCGCCCGGCGAGTTCGAGGGCGTGCCCGACACGGAAGCCGGGCGGTCGTGCCTGCGGTCGTGGGGAGAGCGCGCCAGCGAGTACGCCATCGACCGGCTCGCCGGCGAATCCGTGACCGTCGAGTTCGACGCCGAGAGCGACCGGCGCGGCGGATACGACCGGCTGCTGGCGTACGTCGTCGTTGGGAATGAGTCGTTCAACCGCGCGCTGCTCGCAGACGGCTACGCGCGCCTCTACGACAGCGAGTTCACGCAGCGCGACGACTACGCGGCCGTCGAACGGCGGGCGCGCGAGAACACGACCGGCCTCTGGGCGTGCGCCGGCTGACCCCCGAAACCACGGAAGGCTTATTCGCCGTCCGCCGGCAGTCCCGAACGTGACGGGACGCCTCCGTGCCGCCGTCGCGCGTCGACTCGCCGTCGACACGCGCGCGCTCGCCTCGCTCCGCGTCGCGCTCGCGGCAATCGTGCTCGCGGACCTCGCGCTGCGCGCTCGATTCCTCCGGGCGTTCTACACGGACGCCGGCGTCTACCCGCGGTCGCTGCTCGTCGACCAGTACGGCGAACTCGCGCGGCTCTCCGTCCACACGCTCTCCGGAGCGGCGTGGGTGCAGGGCGTGCTCTTCGCCGTGACTGCAGTGGCCGCGCTGGCGATGCTCGTGGGCTACCGGACGACGCTGGCGACGCTGGTGACCGGGCTGCTCGTCGCGTCGCTGCACGTCCGGAATCCGCTCGTGTTGAACAGCGGCGACCTCCTCCTCCGGATGCTGTTCCTCTGGGCCGTCTTCGCACCCCTCGGCGAGCGGTGGTCGGTGGACGCGCGCAGAGCCGACCGCGAGCCGCGGGCCCGCGTTCTCGGTGTCGCGACGACTGGCCTGCTCGCCCAAGTGGTCGTGGTGTACGCCACGAACGCCGTGCTGAAGCTTCGCGGTGGCGTGTGGCTGTCCGGCGAGGCCGTCCGGCAGGTGCTCGAACTCGACATGTTCACCGTGCTGCTCGGCGAGACACTCGCCAAGTTCCCCGCGCTCGTCGTCGCGTTCGACCGGGTCTGGCTGGCCGCGCTGACCGCGTCCGTGCTGCTCGTCGTCCTCACCGGCTGGCTGCGCGCCGGCTTCGCCGCGCTGTTCGCCGCGATGCACGCCGGGATGCTCGCGTCGATGCAGCTCGCGGTGTTCCCGCTCGTCTCGATTGCGGCGCTGCTGCCGTTCCTCCCGCCGGTGTTCTGGGACCGGCTCCCCGGGTGGCGCGAGGTGCCCGGACTCCGCGACCTACCGCTCGCAGAGTACGCCCGCCGCGTCGAACGCGCGCTCCCAGTTCTTGCCGTGCCGTCGCTTCCTCCTGTCGTGGTTCGGTGGAAGAACCGCGTCGTCCCCGCCCTGCTCGGGGTAGTGCTCGTCGTCGTGCTCGTCTGGAACGCGGCGACGGTCGCACCTGCGGGCGTCGTCGAGGCCGGCCCGATAGACGAACAGCCGGAACCGCGCTGGTCGATGTTCGCACCGACGCCGCTGACCACCGACTTCTGGGTCGTCGCGCCCGCGACGCTGGAGGGCGGCGGCAGCGTCGACGCGTTCCGCGGCGGGCCGGTGACGTGGGACGAACCGCCCGACGTAGCGGAGCGCTATCCGAGTTCACGCTGGCGGAAGTACGTCGCGAACGTGCGCGGCGCCGAACCCGCGGTCGCAGACGAGTTCGCGGGCTACCTCTGCACTCGGTGGAACCGCCGGCACAGTGACGACATCTCGGCAGTCGAACTGTTCATCGTCGAGCAGGAGGTTCGCTTGGACGGCCCGGACCCGGCCGAGCGCGTCAGGCTCGCAGCGAAGAACTGCTCGGCCTAGTAGGGGATGGCGTACAGCGCGACGCCGAGGAACGGCACCAGCAGCAACAGCATCGCGACCGCGTACCCGAACATCTCGCGGGCTTTCACGCCCGTGATGGCGAGCAGCGGGAGCGCCCAGAACGGGTTCAGGAGATTCGTGTGTGCGTCACCGACGGCGTACGCGATGGTGGCTTTGCCGACGGGCACGCCGAGGTCGTTCGCTGCCGCGATAATCGACGGGCCGAGGACAATCCACTCGCCGCCGCCCGAGGGCACGAAGAGGTTGACCGCGGAGCCGACGAGCCACGCGACGACGGGGAACGTCGCCTGCGTGGAGACGTCCAGCAGCGTCTGCGCGAACGTCTCCGAGAGCCCGGAGGCGTTCATCATGCCCTGGATGCCCGCGAAGAACGGGAACAGGAGGATGATGCCCGCGGCGGACTGGGCGGCCTCCCCGAAGCGCTCGCGGTACAGCGTCGGGCGCGTGTAGATGGCGAGGCCGGCGAACAGGAACCCGAAGTTCACGACGTTCAGCGTGAGCGCGTCGAGGCCGTCGGTCGCGAACAGGTACGCGACGTACCCGACGCCCGTGAGCGCGATGAGACCGCCGAGGAGTCGGCTGTTGTCGATGCGCTCGGCGGGCGTCAGCGTGCCGCCGTCGGGGGTGGGGTCGGCGGACCCCTCCCGCCCGCCCGTGGTCGAGTCCGATAGGGCACTCTCGTCGACGTAGTCAGTGATGGGGCGAGCGCGCTTCGGGGACGGCGACAGCAGGTAGAGCATCGCCGCCGCGAACACGATGGAGAGGACGGTCAGCGAGAGCGCGTACGAACTGAAGATGGTCTGTGTCGTCGGAACGACGCCGTCGACGACGCCGGCTTCGATGAAGTCGTTACCGGGCGTCGCGAGCGCGAGCGGGGCGGACCCCGACAGCCCCCAGTGCCACGTCAGCCCGAGACCCATGTACCCCGCGACCGCCAGCAGCGGGTAGTGGACGTCGATGCCCTTCTCGTGGGCGGTCTTGCCCATCTCGCGGGCGAAGATGGCGCCGAGGATGAGGCTGAATCCCCAGTGTACCCACGCGATACCCATCGAGAACACGCCGACGAGCGCGGCGGCCTGTCCGGGCGTACGCGGCAGTTCCGTGAGCCGTTGGAGGAGCGCGTTCACGCGCGGGTGGTACGCGATGACGAATCCGGTCATGAGGATGAGCGTCATCTGCATCGCGAAGCTCAGGAACGCCCAGAAGCCGTCGAACCAGAAGCCCACCATCTCGCCGGGACCGGACCCCTCGACGAGCACGCCCGCGGCGAAGACGACGTAACTCAACAGGATTGCGAACAGGAACGGGCTCGGCATCCAGCGCTCGACGACGCCGGCGAGCCGGTGGCCCATTCGCTCGAAGGCGTTGCCGCCCGACTGTGGTTCCGCGTCTCGTGATGACATACCGGGAGCAACCACACCAGAGGAGTATAATAAATGTAAGGGATATAAGGGAGATTGTACGTCCGGGACGACGCCACTGACCTGTGAGCGCCCTTCTGTGTCCGCTTCGACACAGGCGACCCGCGCAAGCATACGCGAACCACGACGTTCGACGGCACGCGGAGTCGAGCGCGTTCGGACGAACACCTAAGAGCCGGCCGCTCGTCGACCCGGGTGATGCCACGAATCGACCGATTGCGCGTCTACCCCGTCAAGGGGCTGGACGGCACCGAGGTCGACGCCGCCGACGTCACGGAGGGCGGAACGCTCGCCGACGACCGCACGTACGCCTTCTTCGACGACGACGGCGACGTACTCAACGGCAAGCGCACCGCCCGCGTCCACGACCTCGACACCGACTTCGACCGCGACGCCCGCGAACTCGTCGTCGAGACTCGGGACGGCGAGACCGAACGCTTCCACCTCGACGACGACCCCGGCGAGGCGGAGGCGTGGTTCTCCGAGTTCTTCGACGAGGCGCTCGCGCTCGAACGCGACGGCGAACTCGGTTACGTCGACCGCCGCGAGATGGGGCCGTCGGTCGTCAGCACCGCCACGCTCCGCGAGGTCGCGTCGTGGTTCGACAACCTCACTGTCGACAGCGTGCGCCGCCGCCTCCGCGCGAACGTCGAAGTCGCCGGCGTCCCCGCGTTCTGGGAGGACCGCTTCGTCGGCGCCGACGCCCCCGCCTTCGAGGCGGGCGGCGTCCGCTTCGAGGGCATCACCCCGTGCGGGCGCTGCGTCGTCCCCAGCCGCGACCCCGACACCGGCGAACCCACGCCGGACTTCCGCGAGACGTTTGTTCAGAAACGCGAGGAAACCTTCCCCGAGTTCGCCGACCCCGAGGCCTTCGACCACTTCTACACGCTCATGCTCATCGCAGACGTCCCCGACGCGAACCGCGGGCGGACGCTACACGTCGGCGACGAAGTGCGGACAATCTGACTGTCACGCTCCCCCGTCGCCCATCTCCGCTGGGTTCGCCATGCCCTCCTTGACCCCGACGCGAATGAGCGCCACGTTCACGGGGAACGCCGCGACGAATCCGACGGACAGCGAGAACGCGAGTGCGCCCCAGAACAGCGGTTGGCCGATAGTCGCGCCGCCCGCCAGCAGCAGGTCGGTACCGATGGCGGTGACCTCCATCACGGTAATCGACGGCGTCTCCGTGTAGAACGCGTCCGCGACCGCGGTGCCGAGCGCCTCCCCGTCTTGGAGCAGCGGCCCGACGGTCAACCCGTATCCGAACGCGTACGCGAACGCAAACGTTCCGAGCGTGGTCGCGACCGTGTTCTCGATGGCGAGCACGCCCACCAGCAGGACGACGCCCGTCACTTCGCCGGCGCCACAGCCCGAGTAGCAGTGCGCGGTCGAACGCACTCCGCGCCGCCACAGCGAATCGTGGGCTATCTGCGTCCGGCCCGCGTACCAGTACAGCGCCAGCCCCGCCGGGCCCGAGTACAACACCACCAGCGACCAGACCGCCCGCATCAGCGACGGTATCGCCTCGTTGTGCCGCCGCAAATCCCACCACAGCACGCCCACCGACACCGCGACCAGCACCGCCCACGCGGCGAGCACGCGATGGTCCGAGAGCACCGGCCGGACGACATCACGAGCCGGCGCGAGCGCTTCCTCTATCGAGTGCAGGAGACCAGCGACGGACATGCCCACACCTCGTGCCTCGACGCTTTAGGAACTGGTGGCGGCGTCCAGTTCACGGCTCGCCCTTGCCGACGCTATCGACGGTGAGCGGAGTTTCCGAAGTGATGCGTTCGAGGTGCGTCTCGAGTCAGTGAAATCTCGCGGAGCGGCCCTCAGATTTGGGCTTCCACCCACTCGCGAGCGTCCGCAATCGAATCCGGCAGGTCGTCGACGTCGAGCACGTAACACTCGCAGAACGGCTCCCCGCGATAGTACCGACTGACCTTGTCCGAGACGACTGCCTTCGTGGGGTTCGTCTCGACTTCGACCGCGAACGGCGGCTCGTCCAGCCCGTACGCGACGACGTCGATTTCCCCGACACCCTCCTTGACGACCTCGGTGTCGACGCGGTAGCCGCGGTCACGCAGCACCTTCGCGACCAGCGCCTTCGCGACGAGGTGTCTGTCCGTCTCGCTCCCGGAGTTGAACGCCACGGCGTCGCGTTTGTGGATTTGCCAGCCGGCGTTCTGGAGGTCCTTCCGGCCACCGTACTCGTCGTGGTGGCGCTTGTTGTTCACTGGTGGACTCCCCGAGGGTCACCGAACTGTCGGTCCCGAGAATCCGCCCAACCCGAAGTGCTCCAGGAAACGGTCGTGTACACGACTCTCCGATAGTCGCGCGGCCGCTATCCGGGTTCCGGTCCGACGAACGACCCAAGTTGGACGACGCTGACGCTCGGAGAGTAGAAATCAGAGAACGTGGGTGCAGGCTTCGAACCTGCGGCGTAGAGCCGGTAAAGGGATTTGAACCCTTGGCCTATTCCTTACGAAGGAATCGCTCTACCAGTCTGAGCTATACCGGCACACACCGTTTCACTCGTGTCCCGAACCCTGCCTCGCTGCACTCGGCAGGACACCGGCACGCTTCGTGCATTTCTCCGTAACCGGATTCAAGAAATAAGCCTTGCGAATCACCGGCGCGTCAGTCGGGCGTCCACGACGACGTTGAGTTCGTGGGGCGCGTACGACCGCACGGTGCGCTCGTTCTCGATTGTGACGTCGTACTCGGGTTCGGCGGCCTCGCGAATCGCGGCCTCACAGGGCGTGTACAGGTCGTCCTCGTGCTGGAAGTCGTAGAAGTGAATCACACAGTCGTCGCCGGCGAGCGCGACGGCGGTGTCGAGGAACTCGTCGGCGGTGTGGGGGAGGTTCATCACGATGCGGTCCGCCCAGTTCTCGTACTCGCCAGCGACGTCTCGGACGTTCCCCGCGATGGCGGTCACGCGCTCGCTCACCCCATTCCGCTCGGCGTTGCGCCGGAGGTAGTCGACGGCGTCCTCGTTGATGTCCGTTGCGACGACCTCAGCGCCCGCCTCCGCCATCGGGACGGCGTACGGACCGACGCCCGCGAACATGTCGAAGGCGTGCTCGCCATGGCTCTCGGGTCGTCCCTCCCCGTTTTCTCGCGGGCTTCGCCCGCTCGAACGGTCCGAGGGACTCTGTCCCTCGCTACTCGCCCGTTCCGCGGCCTCGCTACGCTCGGCCGCGCGCTCGACTTGTTCGACGACGCGGTGGCGCTCGGTCGCGAGGCGCGGCGAGAAGTACACCGTCGCGAGGTCCAGTTCGAACTCGCAGCCGTACTCCGTATGAACCGTCTCGGTCCCGTTCCCGGCGACGACGTCCCAGTCGCGGACGCGCTCGGTTCCCTTCACCTTCGACGCGCGGTTGACGACCGTCTTCGCACGAACGTCCGACTTCATCACGGCGTCGGCGATTTCGCGGGCGCGCTCGGTGTCGTCCTCGTCGATGATGACGACGTCACCGAGGCGCTCGTAGCTCGGCTCGAATCCGAGTATTTCTGCAGGTGTCGTCGGCGTCTCGCGCTCGGGAACGTCGAACTCTACGACTTCGAGGTCCTCGGGGACTGCCTCGGCGTCGCTGACGGGAATGTAGAGGTCGCCGTCGCTGGCCGTGATGGCGTACTCGTCGACCACCAAGTTCTCGTCCGCGAGCCGGCGGCGCGTGGCTTCGCCCTCGTCCGTCGGGACGCGGACGCACGGCACTGACATGGCCGAGAGTCGGGCGGGCGCGGCCTTACCCGTGTCGCTTGCGTCTCGAAACCCATAGGGCGGTCCGCCGGCTACGGGACGTATGCTCACGTTCGTCGGCCTCGGTCTCTACGACGAGCGCTCGGTCACGGTGGCTGGCGCCGACGCCATCGCCGACGCCGACCGCGCGTTCGCGGAGTTCTACACCAGCAAGCTCGTCGGCGCCGACGTCGCCGACCTCGAAGCCTACCACGACACCGACATCGAGGTGCGGGAGCGCGCGGGCGTCGAACAGGATCCCGAGCCGATTCTCGACGCGGCTGAGTCCGGGGACTGCGTGTTCCTCACGGCGGGCGACACGATGATTTCGACGACGCACGTCGACCTGCGGTTGCGCGCCGAAGAGCGCGGCATCGACACGCGCGTGGTCCACGCTCCCACCGCTGAGTCCGCGGCGTCCAGTCTCACGGGCCTGCAGAACTACCGCTTCGGGAAAGCGACGACGCTGCCCTTCGAGTGGGCGCACGGCGCCGACGGCGTGCCGAGTTCGGTCGTCGAAACCGTCGAGGCGAACCGCGAGCGCGGCCTCCACACGCTCTGTTATCTGGACATCAAGGTCGACCACCCGCGCGTCGACGGCGACGAGTACATGACCGCGAGCCACGCCGCCGGCCTGCTCGCGGACAACTGGAACCCGGACGCGCTCGGCGTCGTCGTCGCGCGCGCCGGCGCCCCCGACGCCACCGTTCGCGCGGACCGTCTCGACACACTCGCCGAGATGGACTTCGGCGACCCGCTGCACTTGCTCGTGATTCCGGGGGACCTCCACCACGTCGAAGCGGACGCGCTCGCGGGTCTTGCGGACGCGCCAGCCGACGTGCTCGAAGAATTCCGAAGCGACTAGGACGGCGCGTCGTCGCGGGACGCGAACGGCGTCTCGACGCGGCCGATGGGCGTACACTCCATACTGGCGGCTACCGAACGCGCCGAGAAAAACAGGCGGGCACGAACCCGCGATGTGGGAACGTCAGTCCTCGCGGTCGACCGGCGACTCCGCGGGGTTCAGAATCTCGATTTCGTGGCCGTCCGGGTCCTCCGTGAACGCGTAGTTGTAGTCGCAGGACTCGGGGTCGCGGTAGTCCTCCGCCTCGCGCTCCATCAGGGTCTCCCAGTCGTCGACGAGGTCATCGGTGCGAATCGCGAGGTGGCCCCACGCGTCGCCGAAGTCGTAGGTACGGCCGTCGTAGTTGTACGTGAGTTCGACCGCCATCGCCTCATCGGCGGCGCCCTCGGGCTTCGCGAAGTAGTTCGCGAACGTGTCGGACTCCCAGCGGCCCGTGTGCTCGTACTCGAACTTCCGCGTCCAGAAGCCGAGGTGTTCGTCGGCGTCCTCGACGCGCACCATCGTGTGGTCGAGGCTCCACTTCGCGCCGTGGTCGCGCTCGACGATTTCGACCTCGTGGCCGTCCGGATCCTTCACGAACGCGTACGACCCGCCGCAGGAGTCGGGGTCGCGGTAGTCCTCGACACCCTCGTCCATGAGTTGCTCGTAGGCGTCGTAGACGTCCTCGACGCGCACGGCGATGTGGCCCCACGCGTCGCCGACGTCGTACTCGTCGGTGTCGTGGTTGTACGTGAGCTCCAGCAGCGCGCCCTCCTCGTGGACGTCCTCGGGGCCGAGGTAGACGATGTCGAACGTGTCGGCCTCCCAGCGGCCGTATTCGACGTAGTCGAGGTGGGTCTTGTACCAGTCGAGGCTCGCGTCGAGGTCGCCGACGCGCATCATCACGTGGTCGAGTACGAACTCGCTCATGTCCGGGGGATGACGCGGCGCGTCGAAAAGCGTACCGAACGCGGAAGCGACCGCACCCGCTCAGTCCAGCAGTTCGTCGCCGTACCCCACCCAGACGGCCGCCCACAGCCACAGCGCGCCCACGGGGAACGCGAGAATCGTGGACTGACGGGACAGCGAGAGCGCGAGAAAGCCGACATCGACGCCCGCGAGGAACAGCAAGCCGGCGGGAATCCGCGAGTCCAGTCCGACGGCGTCATCGACGACTGCCGTCGCAAGTGCGGCCCCGTACAGCAACACCGCGGTCGGCCACGCGGACAGGCGCGGCGGCACGCTTCCGACGTGAGCGACGTACTCCGGCAGGGACGTGAACGAGAACGGGTCGAGGTGGAGGAAGCCGACGGAGAAGACCGAATACCAGCCGCCGTCGAACGTGACGACCACCCACGGCAGCACGCCCGCGAGCACGACTGCTGCGAGGCGCTGCCAGGTGCTCGTCACGCTACCGCCGCGCGATGACGCGCAGGACGTCCTCGTCTTCGAGCACGTGGTCGCGGCCGACCTGCTGGTCGTCGTGTTGCGCGGACGGCCCCGAAACGCGCGCGAACCGGAAGCGCTCGTCGAGCGTGCCGCCGAGCTTCTGGAGGGCGTCGTCGACGGTCTCTCCCCGCCGGATGACCAGCGGCTCCTCGTAGTCGACGCCGCGGCCGGGCTTGTCCATGTAGATGCGGATGAGCCCGAGCTCCTCCCACATTCGTTCCTTGAGGGAGTCCAGCCCTTTCCCCTTCTCCGCGGAGATGAAGATGGCGTCGTCGGGGTCGATGCCGTGCTCGCGGAGGTTCTCCTTCATCGTCTCCGCGTAGGACGGTTCGATGAGGTCGACCTTGTTCACCGCGACGAGCGACGGCATGTAGACGCGGTTGTCCATGATGCCGTCGATGAGTTTGTCCACGGAGGGGTTCCTGCGGATGGTGACGTTGGCGTTGATGAACCCGCGCTCGCGGAGAATCTCCTTGACGGTGTCGTGGTCGAGTTCGAGGTCACCCGAGGTGTTCACGTCGATGCCGTCCTTGCCCTTCCGGCGGACGGTCACCGACGGCGGCTCCTCGTCGACGCGAATGTTGACGTTGTAGAGCTCCTCAGAGAGCCGGTCGTACTGCTCGATTTCGAACGGGGACAGCATGAAGATGACGAGGTCCGCCGCCCGAATCACGGACAGAATTTCTTTCCCGCCGCCGCGGCCGCCGGCCGCGCCCTCGATGAGCCCCGGCACGTCCAGCAGTTGGATGTTCGCGCCGCGGTACTCCAGCATCCCGGGGTTGACATCGAGCGTGGTGAACTCGTAGGAGCCGACCTCGCTGTCGGCGTTCGTCATCGCGTTGATGAGCGAGGACTTCCCGACAGAGGGGAACCCGACGAGCGCGACTGTGGCGTCGCCGTGCTGTTCGACGGCGTACCCGCCGCCGCCGCTGCCGCCGGACTGCTGTTTCTCGAGTTTCTCCTTCTTCTCGGCGAGCTTCGCCTTCAGGCGGCCGATGTGCGCCTCCGTGGACTTGTTGTACGGCGTCTCCGAGATTTCTTCTTCGAGCTGTTCGATTTCCTCCTCCAGACCCATTACTCTGCAGTAGGCTACTGCCGCCGAAAAGCGCTTTCCCTCCCGCCCGACAGGGATTGTTTTCGACACGTTCATACTTCGTCTCAAGAGAATGCCGGTGATGCCGGACCCCTCCAACCTGCGCGACAGCACGCAGATCGTGTTGCCCGCCTCGACGCTGGAGGGGTACCGCGAGGACATCGACGAGGAGTTCACGGTGAGTTTTCTCGAACGCGAGGAGACGGTGCGCATCATCGGCAGCCCCGTCGTCATCAAGAACGTCAGCGAGTACCTCGCTCGGCAGGGCGTGAGCCTCCCGTAGCCGGCTCGGCGACCGACTGGCGCTCCGGAGAAAGAAAGGATTAAAGCCGCGGCGACGGTTCGTTCGGGTATGGCTGAGACTATCGAAGTGCTCGTGGCAGGCGGCCAGGCCGACCCCGGCCCGCCGCTCGGTCCCGAGCTCGGACCGACGCCCGTCGACGTGCAGGCAGTCGTACAGGAAATCAACGAGCAGACCGCCGCCTTCGACGGTACGGAGGTCCCGGTCACCATCGAGTACGAGGAGGACGGCTCGTTCACCATCGAAGTCGGTGTCCCGCCGACGGCCGCCCTCGTGAAGGACGAGGCCGGCTTCGAGACCGGTTCCGGCGAGCCCAACGAGGAGTTCGTCGCGGACCTCTCCATCGAGCAGCTGAAGACCATCGCCGAGCAGAAGAAGCCCGACCTGCTGGCGTACGACACCCGTAACGCCGCGAAGGAAGTCGCGGGCACCTGCGCTTCCATGGGCGTCACCATCGAGGGCGAGGACGCGCGGACGTTCAACGAGCGCGTCGCGTCCGGCGAGTACGACGAAGTTCTCGGCGCGGAAGAAGCGGCAGCGTAAGCAGCGGCGTAAGCCGCAAATCGACGCGTCGAGGGCTCGCGGAGCTTCGCTCCGCGGTGTTCTTGGCGCTGAGGAAGCGGCGGCGTAAGCCGCAGTTCGACTCTCCTCTCGATTCCCGTTACGCGTCCGTTCTGACTGCCTCGAAGCGGAGCCGCCGGTAGTCAGCGGTCCACGTACCGTCCTCGTACAACTCATCTCGGAGGTCATCGGCAACGGCGGCGAGAACGTCGTCGTGTTCTCCTTCGGGGACATCCGCGAGCAGGCTGTCCCCGAACATCCCCAGCCACTCGACGAGGCCGTCGTCGCCGCCGTCCAGCTCGGTCGGCCGGTCGAAGTGCGCGGCGTACCTGACTTCGAAGCCGCGGGCTTCCAGTCGGCTGGCGTACTCGCCGACGGTCGGGAAGTACCACGGGTTCTCGACCTCGCGCCCGCGAGATTCGAGTTCTCGGCTGACCGCGTCCACGATGGCCGAGACGTTGCCCGCGCCGCCGAGTTCGGCGACAAACCGACCGCCGGGGCGGAGCGCACCGGAAACTGAATCCAGCACGTCGCCGTGGTCGTCGCCGGGAATCCAGTGGAGCGCGGCGTTCGAGAACACGGCGTCGAACGGCGCCGCGAATGGAAGTTCGCGGGCGTCCCCGCGGACGAACGCCAGGCTCGGGTAGTTCGTTCGCGCGTCCGCGAGCATCGTCGCCGCGCGGTCCACGCCGACGACGCGCGCGCCTGTGTCCGCGATGGCCGCGGTCAGGTGGCCGGTGCCGCAGCCGAGGTCGAGGACGCGGTCGCTCGGCTGCGGGTCGAGGAGGCCGACGACACCCTCGCCGTACTCGAAGACGAACGAGTGGCTGCCGTCGTACGCGTCGCTGTCCCAGTCGTTGGGCGCTGTCCCGTTGTCGGTGTCCTCGCTCGGTGGCGCCATTCGTGGGTCTCGTCTCGGGGCGCGGGCGCATTACGGTGTCGCTCCGGGGGGTGCTGGCTGGCTCTCGGTCGCCCGAAACGGCCGTGTGGACAGTTCACGCGGCTACTCGGGGTGGTTCGACGGTTTTAAGGGCGCGATGCCCCTCTCTCGAAGCGAGACAGGCTTCGCCTGTTTCACTGACCCGTAGGAGATCCGACCTTCACAGGGTCAATGCACTACGGAGGTGAAAGATGGCAGACAACGATATTGAAGAGGCCGTAGCTCGCGCACTCGAGGAGGCCCCAGAGCGGAATTTCCGTGAGACGGTGGACCTCGCGATCAACCTGCGCGACCTCGACCTCAACGACCCGTCGAATCGTGTCGACGAGGGCGTCGTACTGCCGTCGGGCACCGGACAGGAGACACAGATTGTGGTCTTCGCAGAAGGCGAGACCGCAGTTCGAGCCGAGGAAGTCGCGGACGAGGTCTACGGTGGCGACGAAGTCGCCGACCTCGCCGACGACACCGACGCCGCGAAGGACCTCGCTGACGCGACGGACTTCTTCGTGGCCGAAGCATCCATGATGCAAGACATCGCGGGTGCGCTCGGTCAAGTGCTCGGTCCGCGCGGCAAGATGCCGACGCCGCTCCAGCCCGACGACGACGTCGTCGAGACAGTCGACCGAATGAAAAACACCGTGCAGCTTCGCAGCCGCGACCGGCGCACGTTCCACACGCGCGTCGGCGCGGAGGACATGTCCGCCGAGAACATCGCGGACAACATCGACGTCATTCTGCGCCGCCTGCACGCGGACCTCGAAAAGGGCCCGCTCAACATCGACGCCGTCTACGTGAAGACGACGATGGGGCCCGCCGTGGAGGTGGCTTAGATGTCCGCTGAAGAACGCACGACTGACACTATCCCCGAGTGGAAGCGCCAGGAAGTCGACGAGCTCGTCGACCTGCTGGAGACCTACGACAGCGTCGGCGTCGTGAGTGTCACCGGCATCCCGAGCAAGCAGCTCCAGGACATGCGCCGCGGCCTGCACGGCAGCGCCGCGCTCCGCATGAGCCGGAACACGCTCCTCGTTCGCGCGCTCGAAGAGGTCGACGACGGCCTCGAAGACCTCACCCAGTACATCTCCGGTGAGGTCGGCCTCGTCGCGACGAACGACAACCCGTTCGGGCTGTTCCAGCAGCTCGAAGAGTCGAAGACGCCCGCGCCCATCAACGCGGGCGAGGTCGCGCCCAACGACATCGTCGTTCCCGAGGGCGACACCGGCATCGACCCGGGTCCGTTCGTCGGCGAACTTCAGCAGATTGGTGCGAACGCGCGCATCCAGGAAGGCTCCATCAAGGTCATGGAGGACTCCGTCGTCGTCGAGGAAGGCGACACGGTCTCCACGGACGTCGCGAACGTCCTGACCGAGCTCGGCATCGAGCCGAAGGAAGTCGGCCTGGACCTCCGCGGCGTCTACTCCGAGGGCGTCCTGTTCACCCCGGACGAACTCGAAATCGACGTCGAGGAGTACCGCGCGGACATCCAGTCCGCGGCCGCGTCCGCACGGAACCTCTCCGTGAACGCGGAGTACCCGACGACCCAGACCGCGCCGACGCTCATCCGGAAGGCACAGGGCGAGGCCAAGAGCCTCGGCCTGCAGGCGTCCATCGAGAGCCCGGACCTCGCGGACGACCTCGTCAGCAAAGCGGACGCACAGGTTCGTGCGCTCGCCGCCCAGATCGACGACGAGGACGCGCTCCCCGAGGAGCTCCGCGACGTCGAGGCGCCCGCCGCAGCGGCGGCGGAGCCGGACGAGGACAGCGAGGACGAACAGAGCGACGAACAAGAACCTGAATCCGAGGCAGACGCCGACGACTCCGACGACGACGAAGACGGAGGCGACGGCGCCGAAGGCCTCGGGGAGATGTTTGGTTAACAATGGAGTACGTTTACGCAGCACTCATCCTGAACGAATCTGGCGAAGAGATCAACGAAGACAACATCACCGGCGTCCTCGAGGCCGCCGGCGTCGACGTCGAGGAATCCCGCGTCAAGGCGCTCGTCGCGGCCCTCGAAGACGTCGACATCGAGGAAGCCGTCGCCGAAGCGGCTGCCGCTCCTGCTGCGCCCGCCGCGGGCGCCTCCAGCGGTGACGAGGAAGCCGAGGAGTCCGAGGACGAGGCCGAGGAAGCGGCCGAGGCCGAGGAAGAAGAGGAAGCCGGCGACGACGAGGACGAAGAGGCCAGCGGCGAAGGTCTCGGCGACCTCTTCGGGTAATCCGGTTCCACGACTGCCCGTTTTCTTTCGACGCGACGCCGACCAGCCGACGGCTCACCGCTCGCCCGTAGCTTGAAGTACGAGAGCACGACCAACTCACCGCGATGGACGTCGCCGGCGTGCGCGTACTCGTCTCTCCCAATGCGTCAGCGGCGGCGCTGGCCGCGGTCACCGCGGGCGTCCTGCTGGGGACGTGTTCAGGACTCGTCCCCGGACTACACGTCAACACCCTCGCACTGCTTTTGGCTGCCGCGGCGCCATCCGTTCCGGGGCCGCCACAGCTCGTCGGCGCGGCGATGCTCGCGGCGGGCGTGACCCACTCATTTCTCGACGTGGTGCCGACGCTGGCGCTCGGAGTGCCGGACCCCGCGATGGCGGTGAGCGCGCTCCCCGGCCACCGCCTCGTGATGGGCGGGCGCGGCCGGGAGGCGCTACGCGTCTCCGCGCTCGGCAGTGGCGTCGCAGTCGCAGTCGCGTTCGTCCTCGGCGTCCCCGTCACCCTCGCCGCCACCGTCGTCGCGCCGCTCGTCTACGAACACCTCGCCGTCGTCGTCACCGCGCTCATAATCGTCCTGCTCGCCCGCGAACCGACGCGACGCGCCCGGTTCGGAGCGTGTCTCGCAGTCGCCGCGAGCGGCGCGCTCGGCGTCATCGCGCTCCCGATGCAGGTGGACGGCGTGCTGCCGACGGGTGGCGTACTCGCGCCGCTGTTCGCCGGCCTGTTCGGCGCACCCGTCCTCATCGAAGCCTACCGCGGGGTCGGCGTCCCCGAACAGGACGACCCGGCTGTTGCGGACGGTCCGCGTTCTGTTGCTGGCCCGGGACTGGCGGGCAGTCTCGCGGGCGCCGCAGTCGCGTACGTCCCCGGCGTCTCCGGCGCCATCGCCGCAGTGTTCGCTGTCGAGGCGGCGCGCGCCGAGGGCGACCGGGCGTTCGTCGCGGCGCTCTCCGGCGTCAACACGGCAAATACCGTCTTTGCGCTGTACGCGTTGTTCGCGCTCGGTGCTCCCCACACCGGCGTGCTCGTCGCGTTCGAGCGCGCGTCGCTCCCGCGGACGCTCCCGCTGTTGCTTGCCAGCGTCGCGCTCGCGGCGTGCGCCGGCGCCGTCCTCGTGCCCGTGTTGGGCGACCGCTACTTTCGTCTCGTGCGCCGGCTGAACCACCGGCGACTCACTGCTGGCGTCTGCGCGCTACTGGTCGTGCTCGCGTGGGTGTTAGCGGGCTGGGTCGGCGTCGCACTGCTCGGCGTGGCGACGCTCGTCGGCCTGATTCCGCCGCAGTTCGGCGCGCGCCGCGTCCACCTGATGGCCGTCTTGCTCGTGCCACTGGCGCTCGGCTAGTCGGTTTTCGGCGCGAAGACGGCCAGCGCCTCGGCCGTCTCGACGGCTCGCGGGGAAACGTCCTGTGCGCCGTCGAACCGGACGGCGTCCCCGGGTTCGAGGTCGTAGATGTCGTCACCGAGCGCGAGTTCGAGCGCGCCCGAGCGAACGTAGAGGACGACCATCGAGTCGGGGTGTTGGTGGGCGGGGACGGACTCGCCCTCGTCGAGTGCGAGTCGTACGGTTCGGGGAGTCCGCGTTTCGAACACCTCTGCGTGGGGCGCCTCGGTCAGTGCGTCGACGTCCGCGAGTTCGACGGCTGGCGTGTCGTCGGTCACGTCCGTAGTTCGCACGGCGAGACCCAAACGTCTCGGGCGAACACGTTCGCAAAAGAAGTAGGTCGGCTTACTTGGTTTCGACGTCCGCGCCGGGCGCGTCGCGCTTCACGCTCTCGATGGCGTCGTGGGTCTTCGTCCGGGAACTGTAGCCCTCGCCGCCGTCGGCGATGATGTTCCCGTTGCGGTGGCGGAGCCGCCACCGCCACTCGCCGCCGTTGTCCTCGTACACTTCGAACGCCGCGAACCCGACGTCCAGCGCGTCGGCGTCCGGCGCGTAGTTGCGGACGCGCTCGACGGCGTCCTCGGCTTCGCCGCGCCGCGTGTAGCCCTCGCCGCTGTCGGCGACGACGTTGCCGTTCTCCGCGCGGAGCCGCCAGCGGTAGTCGCCGTCCGCGTCCTCGTAGACGTCGAAGTCGGCGTCGGCGACGCGGTCCTGCAGGCGGTCGACCGCGCGACGGGCGTCGCGGCGGCGGGAGTAACCCTCACCGCTGTCCGCGAGGATGTTTCCGTTCTTGTGGACGAGCCGCCATCGCCACTCGCCGGCGACGTCGCGGTAGATTTCGAACGACGTCGGGTCGAACGTGAGGTACGACGCGGGGCCGGCGTTTCGCCGCACGCCCTCGACGGCGCGCTCGGCGTCGCGGCGGCGCGTGTAGCCCTCGCCGCTGTCCGCGATGATGTTCCCGTTGTCGTGGACGAGTCGCCAGCGGTATTCGCCGCCGTTGTCCTCGTACACTTCGATGGTCGCTTGGCTCTCCTCGGCGGCGTCCGGGAGCATCGGCAGGTCGTCGAGTTTGGTTTCGTCCTCAACGGGTTCCGAAACCGCGTGAATCGTGCCCGCACCGAGCGCGTTCCGGCGCACGCTCTGCATGCCCTTCTGGGCGTTGTGCTTCTGCGTGTAGCCCTGCCCGCTGTCCGCGACGACGTTGCCGTTGCGGTGGCGGAGCCGCCACCGGAACTCGCCGGCCTTGTCCTCGTACAGTTCGAACTGCGCTTGGCTCGTGCGGAGGGACTCGATTTCGCCGTCGAGTTCGTCGCGGGCGCGCTCGGCGGCTTCGAGTTCGCTCTCGACGTCCTCGATGCGCTGGTCGCGCTCCGCGGTTTCGGCGCGTGCGGCCGCCGTCGCTTCGGTTGTTCGCGTCGTCGTGAGCAGCGGAACGAGCACGCCGCCGGCACCGATGATTGCGATGCCGACGACGTAGAGCGCGATGACGCCCTGGTGACCGGTCGCGACCTGCCACTCGCCGGGGAACACGACGAAGAACCACGCGATGGCGGCGGCGCACAGCAGCGCGCCGAGGTAGACGGCTATCGTCGCGGCTCGCTGGAGCGGGAGCCGGATGACAGAGCCGGCGATGAGCAGCGCGAACCCGGCGGCGCCGACGGCGACGCTGTACTCGCGCAGCGAGCTGGCGGACTCGCTGGGTAAGAACAGCAGGATGCCGACGATTCCGAGCACCAGCCCAGCGACGAACACGAGGTAGCCGTACACCTCGTCGGCGGTCTGGGCTCGTCCGATCTGTCGTTCGTAGAAGCCCAGTACTCCGTCCCCGCTGTCTGGAGTTGACATGTACGACGAATCACAGACTAGGTATAAAAACCCACTCGCCGGTCTGACTCGCCGCGCGCGAAATTGGCCGGACTGGCGCTACTCTCGGGGAACTGTTACGTTCCGTACTGGCTCGCCACACTCCGGGCACGCCACGATGTGGGAGTCGCGCTCGAAGCGGCTCAGACAGCCGGTGCACTCGTAGCGGCTCGTCGACGGGGGCGTGTACGAATCCATTCGGACCATGCGTATCGGTATCACACAACCAGTGGTAAGTGTGACCATAATACTGATTTAGGGCATCGTTATTGCTAGTATTTCACTCCAAAACGACCAGAATCAAACACCCAACTGCTAAAGCGCAATAGAATAATCACAACGTCTGGTTTTCGAGAAGGTGGAGTGCGATGAGTGGACGCGCGTCCTACTTCGGGCGCGTCTGCGGGGGCGAAGCGAACTGCGTCAGTGTTCGAGGCCGGCCAGCAGCTCGTCGACGTTTTCCTGCTCGCCGTCGAGGTCCTGCGGGTAGATAGCGACCGCAACGACGTAGTCGCCGTCGTGTTTGACCTTCGTGACGTGGATGAAGACGTCCACGGACTGCCCGCTAATATCTGCGGTTCCCTCGAACTTCGTGACCGTCGTGGACTTGTTGAGCACGGTCACGTCGCGGGTGCTCGCGGTCTGTCCGACAGAGAGGCCGTCGTACTGCTGTTGGGCGAGTTGGGCGAGGTCCTTCTCAGAGTAGTCGTCGATTGGGTTGAACGACTGCCCGACGACGCTCACTTCGGGGCTGGAGAACGCGCCGAAGACGGCGGCTCGCTGCTCGCCGAGAACGGGTACGTCGACGGTGCGCTCGTACATCGCCACCCAGTTGGTGACGGTGACGTTCCGCGACTGGCCGGCCGCGGAGAACTCGCGCGTAATTACCGATTCGTTCACGCTCGCTTCCTCGTAGCCGGTCTCTTGGAGCGCGTCCTCGGAGACCGTGGCTTGGGATGCGGAGAAGGACAGTCCGTCCCCGCCGAGGATACCGAGACAGCCGCTGGTCGCGATGAGTGCGGCCAGCGCTACGGCGACCGCCGTTCGTCGTTGCATAGGTGTGAGGAGCCGGTCGCCGAGGATAAGCTTGGTGGCTCTCGTGTCAGCTATTCAAAGTTGTTCCGGTGCGGTGTCAGAGCCGGTAGGTCGCGCCGTCGTCGGTGTCTTCGACGGTGACACCCAGCGATTCGAGGCGGTCGCGGAGTTCGTCGGCGCGCTCGTAGTCGCCGTCCTCGCGGGCTTCCTCTCGGATGTCCAAGACGAGTTCGACGAGGTCGCCGGCGACTTCGACGTCGCCGCCGTCGACGCTCCCGAACTGGAAGCCGAGCACGCCGCCGCCCAGTTCTTCGAAGGTCTCGATGGCGTCGACGAGCGCGCGGTAGTCGTAGCGTTCGGCCTCGTCGACGTAGCGGTGGACCGCGGACGCGAGTTCCAGCAGCGCGCTCACCGCTGCGCGCGTGTTGAAGTCGTCGTTCATCGCGGCCTCGAAGTCCTCGCGGGCGTCCGCGACGGCCGCCCGGAGGTCGTCGTCTTCGACTTTCGCGTACGCGTCCGGGCTGTCCGCCGCCTCGGTCGCGCGTTCGTAGGCGCGTTCGAGGCGCTCCCAGCGCTGCTGGGCCTCTTGGATGGTCTCCTCGGAGTACGTCTGTCGCTGCGTGTACGACGTCGACACGAGGAACATCCGCACGACGTTCGGGCCGAACGCCTCGATGGCGTTCTTCGTCGTGAAGAAGTTCCCGAGACTGGAGGACATCTTCTCGCCGCCGGTCTCCAGCAGGCGGACGTGCATCCAGTACTTGGCGAACTGGCCGCCCGCCGCGGCCTCGCTCTGTGCGACCTCGTTCTCGTGGTGGGGGAAGACGAGGTCCTGTCCGCCAACGTGGATGTCGATGTTGTCGTCGAGGTGGGCCATGCTCATCGCCGAGCACTCGATGTGCCAGCCCGGCCGCCCCTCGCTCCACGGCGACTCCCACGTCTGACCCGCGGGTTCCTCAAGCGGCGGTAGGTCGTCGCTGCGGTGCTCGTTGGCGTCAGCCGGGTCGACTGCGCCCGCCTTCCAGAGCGCGAAGTCCGAGGGGTGGCGCTTCTCGGACTGCTCGGAGTCGGGGCCTTGGGCTTCCATCTCCTCGACGCGCTGCCCGGAGAGCTTCCCGTAGTCCTCGAAGGCGGTGACGTCGAAGTAGACGGAGCCGTTGGCCTCGTAGGCGTACCCCCCCTCGACGAGCGTCTCCACGAGGTCGATGATTTCGGGGACGTGCTCGGAGACACGCGGGTACACTTCCGCTCGCTGGAGGTTGAGGCCGCGCATGTCCTCGATGACGGAGTCGATGTAGTGGCGCGCGACCGCAGCCTCGGTGTCACCGAGGCCGTCCTCGCCGGCGCGTGCGACGATTTTCTCGTTGACGTCCGTGAAGTTCTGGACGTGGCGGACGTCGTAGCCGACGTGGGAGAGCCACCGCGCCATCACGTCCGACTGCACCCATAGGCGAGCGTGCCCGAGGTGGGAGTCGTCGGAGACGGTGAGCCCGCACGTGTACACGAGGACGTCCTCGGGGTCGTGTGGCTCGAACGCCTCCCGCTCGCCGGAGAGGGTGTTCGACACGTAGAGAGTCATACAGCCGAACGTACGCGCGCCGGCGTTTCAAAGCGTCGGAACCGACGGCGACCCAGTCAGGCGGGAACGGCGGCGAGCGCGTTCTCGACGATGCGCAGGGCGTCCGCACCGTCCCGCCGTTCGACGACCACTGCGAGCGTGTCCTCGGCGACGCCCGCGGCCACCGGGTCGACAGCTGCGGCGTGGAGTCGTTCGAGCGCCGCGGCGAGCGTCCGCGTGTCCACGTCCCCGGTCGCGAGCAGCGCCGTCAACTCCCCCTCGCCGGGTTCGAAGCCGCAGCCCGCGACGACCAGCAGGCCGGCGTCGCTGGCGCCGAGCCCCGACCGCATCGAGACGCGCGCGTCCCGCGAGTCGGTCTCGAATCCCGGTAGCTCCTCGCTGTACCGCCGAATCGCCGCCGCGACCGCGTCCTCGTCGCCGTCCACGTCGAGGAAGCGCGCGGCCGCCGCGTGGTTCACGACGCCCGCGCGGAGCGCTCGCCGCAGGAACGGGTGTTCGTCGACCGCTTCGCGCGTCGCCGCCGCCTGAGTCATACCACGATTTCGGCGCCGGGGGAGCATAAGTCTCAGCGACTGCGAGCACTCCGCCATTTTAAACCCCCGTGGCGAGTACGACGCCCCGTGAGCGAGGACAGCGACCCGACTTCGGTGCTCTCGTTGCTCGACGACGAGCACGCACGCGCCATCCTCGCAGCGGCGAGTACGGAACCCATGTCCGCCAGCCAACTGAGCGAGGCCTGTGACGCGTCGACCGCGACTGTGTACCGGCGAATCGACGACCTGACCGACCACGACCTGCTCGAGGAATCCATCAACGTCCGGTCGGACGGCAACCACCACCGCGTCTACCGCGCGACGTTCCGGCGGTTCACGCTCGAACTCGACGACGGCGAGTTCACCACCGAGGTCGAGTGCGAGTCCGAGGACGTCGCCGACCGCTTCACGAGAATGTGGGAGGGACTGTAATGAACGCACTCTACGTCGTCAACGTCGCCGCGTCGTTCGCCGCGACCGCCGTCGGGCTGTTCATCGGCTACCACGCCTACCGGGGGTTCCGGCGCCACCAGAGCACGGCGATGCGGTACCTCTCGGCGGGGCTGATTCTCCTGACCGCCGTGACCTACACCGCCACGTTCGTCGGCTCCGCGATGCTCCGGTACGGCGTCCTCGACGCTGCCCTGGAGGCGCCGTTCAGGCTCGTCGTCCGGATGCTCCAGCTCGCGGGGCTGCTGTGTATCGCGTACTCGCTGTACCGGCGGCCGTCGTCGTAGCTACTCGCAGCCCACGGAGTCCGCGACGGCCAGTAACGCCGTTTTGTCGAGGTTGGTTCCGACCACGGCGTACCGAGTGTCCCCACACGACCACGTCACGAACTTGGTTCGCGGCGTCGTAAGATATTGGCCGTCTCGGCCCGCGACGGTGACGTTCTCCCCAGACGTGAACCCGCCCGCGTTCGACGACGAAGTCGTCTTGGTGACCGTGAGCCGGTGGTCGTCGGCGGTGACGTACTGGAGGCTGGCTTGCGTCACGTTCCCGCCGACGTACCGCGCCTCCGCGAACTCGTAGCCGTCGGGCACCGCGGGGTCGGGAACCGAGAAGTCCACGCGCTCGCGGAGCGCGCTCACTGAGTCGAAGGACTCCGTGGAGACGTTCAGCGTCTCCACCGTCGCGTTCTCGGGCACGTCGAACTCGAAGGCGTCGTCGGGGAGGCCGGCGTCGAAGGTGACGTTCTCCAGTCGCGTCGACGTCTCGATGGTCCGGTTGCGGTAGTCAAGTCGGTGGGTCGTGTGCAGCGGGTAGTAGTACTGGCTGTCCAGCCACAGCGTCTGCTCGACGGTCAGCGCCGCCTCCGAGACCGCCGTCAGTTCGAAGCCGTGGGCGGTTCGACCAGCAACAGTCCGCGTCCCGAGGTACTCGACTTCGAACCCCTCGATGGCGTCCTCGGGAATCGAGGCGCTCGCTCCGGTCGTGGGAACGACGGGAAGTGGGGAGACGCCGTCGGAGGGTTCCGCGACATCGCCGCCGTCGCGCGCCGCCGAGACGACCCGCTGGAGGTACGCCGAACGGTTCCCGTCGTGCCGACGGCCCGACCACGGGAGATGGGTCACCGCGTTCTCGCTGGCGTCGTACATCAGTAATCCGGACTCGTCGACGACAGTCACGTCGCCCGCGCGGGACTCGGGCGCGAGGATTCGGCGGTACTGTCGGCGTTGGTCGGTGGAGACGTCGTCGCGGACGAGTGCGCGCGTCTCGGTGGTGTCGTTGCCGGTGTCAACAGTCCGAACGCGCGTCGCTTCGAGAGTGTCGAGGGATTTGTACCGCTGGGCGACATCGACATCGGGCGGCGTCTCCGCGTCGTCCGCGAGGACATCGAGACCGCTACAGCCGCTCGTGACGAGGAGGGCGGCGACCGCGACCGCCAACAGCGTCTGTCGCCCCATGTCTATGACCTGATTATTCTACTCCACGATAAAAGGGGCGAACTTCTCCGCTATTCGCGGGGCTGAAGGCCGCTTGCGAAGCCACTAAGGACGCATCTCCCCTACAGGCGAGCATGCAAGCGCTGGTCATCGTCGGTCACGGTTCACACCTCAATCCGGGTTCGTCGGACCCGGCGTTCTCGCACGCGGACACCATCCGCGCGTCGGGCGCCTTCGACGAGGTCCGGGAGGCGTTCTGGAAGGAGGAGCCGTCGTTCCGAGAGGTGCTTCGTACCCTCGAATCCGAGGAGGTGTACGTCGTGCCGCTGTTCATCTCCGAGGGCTACTTCACCGAGCAGGTCATCCCGCGCGAACTCCGCCTCGACGACTGGGACCCCGAGGACTGGGACTCGGACGGCACGGACGCCGACCACGTCACCCTGCGCGCAGAGGACGTGGACAAGACCGTCCACTACTGCGGGCCGGTCGGCACCCACGACTCGATGAGCGACGTCATCGTCGAGCGCGCGAAGTCCATCACCGACGACCCCGACGTGGGGGAGGGCTTCGGACTCGCCGTGGTCGGCCACGGCACCGAGCGCAACGAGAACTCCGCGAAGGCAATCCACTACCACGCCGACCGCATCCGCGACACCGGCCGCTTCGAGGAGGTGAAAGCGGTCTTCATGGACGAGGACCCCGAGGTCGACGACGTCACGGA
This sequence comes from Halobacterium sp. CBA1132, assembly GCF_001485535.1. Taxonomy (NCBI): domain Archaea; kingdom Methanobacteriati; phylum Methanobacteriota; class Halobacteria; order Halobacteriales; family Halobacteriaceae; genus Halobacterium; species Halobacterium sp. CBA1132. The sequence continues at coordinate 1,141,779 of NZ_BCMZ01000001.1, read as the reverse complement.
GTTCTTCGAAGCCGAGGACATCGTCGTCGTCCCGCTGTTCGTCGCGGACGGCTTCCACACGCAGGAAGACATTCCCGAGGACATGGGACTGACCGACGACTACCGGACGGGATACGACGTCCCCACAGAGGTCGACGGCCACCGCATCTGGTACTCGGGCGCCGTCGGCACCGAGCCGCTGGTCGCGGACGTCATCCTCGAACGCGCCGACGACGCGGGCGCTGACCTCGCGGACGCCATCGAACGCGTGCGCCGGCAGACCGAGGGCGACAGCGCCGCGAGCGCGGGGGACTGATGTCGGCAGCCGACACCCTCAGCAGCGTCGAGGCGGCGCTCGTCGAGCACGCCGAGGACGGCATCGACTTCGACGGCCTCGTCGTCGAACCGACCGACGGCGGCTACCACTGGGAGACGCCCGACGAACAGAAGACGGTCGGCGAGGACGCGCTCCGGGAGCGCGCCGACGACCCGTACGCGACTAACTGGTACTACTGGGAGCACGTCGTCGAGGGCCACGACACGCCCCGGCGCGCGTTCCTGCGATGGCTCGAAGGGGCCGACGACCTGTCGGTCCCCGAGCGCTACGACGAACTCCGCGGCGGTCACACGAGTTCGTGGGGCGAACTCGCGGTCACCGCGGTCCTCAGCGAGGGCGGCCGGCGCCGCTACGAGGTCCGCCACGAGGACGACCTGGGTGAAAACGTGGATGCCTACACGGACCCGCTGGAAGCCCGCCACCTCGTGAAACACGACGACGACGGCCGCTACCGGCCGCTGTCGACCGCGCCGTCGCTCCCGCACGGCTGGGCGTTCGTCGACCTCGACGGCAGCGACCTCGTGCAGACCGTCGACTACGTCTACCCCGCGACGGTGTCGAACTGGCACCGGGAGCGCGTCGGCGAGCGCAGCGAGCCGACGAATGGAGCGAGCGGCGACGACGGAGCCGCGAGCCGCGAGGGCTCCCTCGACATCGACCACTGGGACGACGTCGCAGAGCGCCAGTCGGGCATCTACAGCATCGTCGAGCAGCTCGACGACGACGCGCTCGAATGGGCGGCTGAGGCCTGCTGCGTGGACTCGCAGTGCCTGAAGCGCCGCGAGTGGGACGAGAACGACGAGGAGGAACTCGACGTGCCGCGGGGCGACGGCGAATTCCCGTGCCGGGAGCCGTGCTCGCTGTTCATCGCGGCCGCCCGGAAGTTCACGACGCTCGAACGCGAGGAGACCCGCGAGTACACGTTCGAGTTGACGCCCGCAGAGAAAGAACAAGTCGAAGACATCGTCGACGCTGTGGCGGACGGCCGCACCGACGAGATTCGGGAGGCGGACGTCTACGAGGGCGCGAACCGCTACCGCGCTCGGTTCCTGCGCGCGAAACGCATGGACGAACACGGCCTCTCGGGAACGCCGACGTACCCCGAGGACCACGAGTAGGTCACGACGACAACACGTAGGCGGCGACGCCGATGCCGCCGAGAAGCGCGAGCACGCCGACGAGCACCGCCACGGAGTCCGAAATCGAGGCGGTGAGCGCGGCGGCGACCACCACGACTGCGGTCGCCGCGGCCGCTGGGAGGGCGACGTCCGCGAGCGCGACCGAGTCTTCGTCCTCGTCCGGTTCGGACTTCTCTGCGAGCGAGTCGTCGACGGCGACGTCCGGGCCGCCGTCCTTCCGTTCTGTGGTGACGGTGACGTTCACGCGCGCCTTCTCGGCGCCGTAGCCGGTCGAGAGTTCGACGTAGCCCTTCGTCGGTGGGTGGTCCGAGGGAATCGAGATTTCGACGCCGCGGGTCTGGTCGTCCTCGACGTACACTTGGGTCGCGGCAGGCTCCGCGATCGCGGCCAGCCCGTCGTCGAGACGCAGGTGGACGTGGATGGGGCCGCCATGGTTCTCGAAGACGAGGACGAACGAGCGGTCCGTCTCCAGCGTCGCCGCTTCTGGCTGGAGGTCGCGGGGGTGGTCGCGGTTGAGGTGGACGGACAGCCGTTCGGGCACGGTCGATGAATTGTCGCGTGGTTAGAAAAAGCTTCCCGAGGATGTCAAGCGGGGGCTTCCTCGCGCATGTCCGGCGGCAGAAGGTTCGGAATGCCGTCCTCGATGGGGTAGCGTTCGCCGCACTCCGTACAGGTGAGCGTGCCCGAGAGGATTTCGTCGTCCTCGCGCTCCTCGACGTCGAGGTCGAGGTCGTGTTTGTCGAGCGGACAGCAGACGATGTCCACGAGGTCGTCTTTCATGGTCGAACCGAGGACGGCGCGGACAAAAAGCGTGCGGGTTCGGTAGGCAAAACAGTCGTTTTCTCCTGAAAGCCCTCGGACGGTTCCGGGAACCCCGGCGAACGCAAGCACCGCAGGAGCGAGCATCGCGAGCGACGAGGCGCACAGCGAGCCGCGGGACCGGAACCGTCCGCGCTCTTTCGATCCACCAGGTTTCGGCTGCCGAATCGGCAGAAACAGCGGTGGTCGTCGAAGAAGCAGCTACTGGGGAACGACGCTACTGCCCGAAGGGATTCTGCTGGATTACGGTCTCCTCGCGGCCGGGACCGACGCCGAGCGCGTACGCGGGCGTGTCGAGTTCGTCTTCGACGTACTCGACGTACTCGCGGGCCTGTTCGGGGAGCGCGTCGTAGCCTTCTGCGGCGACGGCCTCGGGGTCGAACTCCGGCCAGCCGTCGAAACTCCGGAAGACGGGCTCGCAGTCGCCCCAGCGCTCGGTCGTCGCGGGCATCGAGTAGATGGTCTCCCCCTCGAGTTCGTAGGCGTGGCCGACTTTCACTTCGTCGAGGCCGGCGAGCACGTCGAGGTGGTTGATGGCGAGGCCGGTGAAGCCGTTCGCGCGGGCGGCGTGGCGCAGCATCGGAAGGTCGAGCCAGCCGACGCGGCGCGGGCGCCCGGTGACGGTGCCGTACTCGCCGCCCTCCTCGCGGATGTACTCCGCGAGGTCCTCGTCGTCGCCCGTGAGTTCCGTGGGGAGCGGGCCGGTGCCGACGCGGGAGAGGTACGCCTTCACGACGCCGACGACCTCACCCTGCCCGACGGTGGTCGGACCGAGGCCGGTGCCGGTGGCGGCGTAGCCCGCGGTCGGGTTCGAGGACGTGACGTAGGGGTAGACGCCGTGGTCGATGTCGAGGCTCGTGCCCTGCGCGCCCTCCAGCATCACGCTGTCGCCGTCGTCGATGCGGTCGGCGAGGTAGTCGCCGGCGTTGACGTCCATCCCCTCGTTCTGGATGCGCTCGCCGAACGCGCGGTACTGCTCGAACAGCGCGTCGACGTCGAACTCGTCGCCGGCGTCGCCGCCGTAGACGTCCTCGTAGAGCGCGCGCTTCTGCGGGACGGCGTACTCGAGGCGGTCACGGAGCACCTCGGGGTCCAGCAGGTCGCCGACGCGGACGCCGCGGCGGCCGGCCTTGTCCTCGTAGGTGGGGCCGATGCCGCGGCCCGTGGTCCCGGCGTCGAGGTCCGAGTCGGACTTGACGTCCTCCTCGATGCCGTCGAGCACGCGGTGGTACGGGAGAATGACGTGGGCGCGGCGGGCGACCCGGACGTCGGGGTCGAGGCCGCGCTCGCGGAGCGCGTCGATTTCGTCGAACAGCGTCTCGGGGTTGACGACACAGCCGTTCCCGAGGACGCCGGTCTTCCCGCGGACGGCCCCGGACGGGACCAGCGAGAGCTTGTACTCGTCGCCGTCGACGACGACGGTGTGGCCAGCGTTGTCTCCGCCCTGATAGCGGGCGATGACGTCGGCCGCGTCGCCGAACAGGTCGACGACGCCGCCTTTGCCTTCGTCGCCGAGTTGCGAGCCGACGATGGTGACGGTCATACCCGGCACTTCCACCAGCGTCGTCAAACAGGTTACGGTCTCGTCGCCGGAAGTATGCATGGACTCGCACACCAATCGCAGAAATGCGCGAGTAAGTTGGACGAACGGACATGATAGGGGCGCCGACGACGCCGGACGCAAGCGTTAACTGTTGGCACTCGAAAGCGGATACTGTCGCTTTCTCGCCCGAAGCCTACGACAACCTTTAAACCCCCGCCAAGACAAGTTAACAAATGCCATGATAGACCGGCTTGAGAAGGAAGTCGATATGCTGGAGCGCCATCTGCAGGTCCTCCGCATGGTCATCGAGAACGAACCCATCGGTATCGTGAAGATGTCCAACGAGACCGGTTACCCACACCACAAGGTCCGGTACTCGCTGCGCGTGCTCGAGGAGGAGAACCTCATCGAGCCGTCGTCGCAGGGAGCCATCACGACCGAGCGCACCAGCGAGTTCGTCGACGAACTCGACGGCAAAGTCGACGACCTCGTCGACAAGATGGAAGCGATGAAAATCGACGCCGCCGCCGAAGCCGAGTAACGCCGAGTTCGCTCGTCCCGCCTACAGCTCTGGGACGGTCAGGTGGAACGCGTCGTTGCGGTCCTCGATTAGACAGAGGTGGTAGCCGGATTTCCGGCCCACCTTCACGAAACTCGCTTTGTCGCTGCGGCTGAGGAAGCCGCCGCCCCCCGTCTCCTCGCTCGCAGTTTCTAGTGCCGCCGGCTCGAAGAACGACGACGTGACGTACATCGCCGCGCTGAGTTCGTCGACGCCCTCCCGCACCGCGGTCGCGTCGTCGACGAGCGCGCCCATCTCCTCGCCGGTCACGGGTTCGCGTTCGGCGTTCAACTCCGCGACGACCAGCGGGTCGCCCATGCGGTCCCGCAACACCACGTCGAAGGTCCGCGAGGTCGCGCCGTCCTCCGTGTCGACGGCGACGGTGCCGTCCAGTTCCGCGCGGTCGACGTCCGGGAGCGCCCGGTAGAGGTCCGCGAGGCCGTCCGTGTGGCCGGCGTCCCGAATCTCGAACGGGAGCTCTCGGACCACCCACGAGACGAAGCGGTAGGCCGCCGACGCTTCGAGGAACGACTCGTAGTCCTCGCCGTCGACGGTCGCGTCCGCCGCCTCGAACTGCGTGTGGTGGTCGATGCGGAGGTTCTGGTTCACCGCGTCGAGGTCGGTGCCGGGGCCGAGGTCGTCCAGCGTCGGCTTGCCCTTCGAGTCGTAGCGCACGAAGAGGTTCGTGCCCGACAGCGCCGCCGCCGGCGTGAGGTCGGTCTCGGACGCCGCTTCCTCGCCGCCGGCGGCTTCCAGTTGCGCTTCGAGTTCGTCCGCGCGAGCCTGTAGGTCGTCGCGTTCCGCCTGCAGGTCGTCGCGCTCGGCTTCCAGCACCTCCACGCGCTCGCGGAGGTCCGACCGCTCGGCCTGCAGGTCGTCGATGCGCTCGGCGGCCTCTTCGAGTTTCGCGTCGCGCTGCTTGACCGCGCGCTTGAGCTTGTCGACGGTCGAACGCGGCTTCCCGCCGCTGGACCCGCTACTCGACGTGGACTTGCGCTTCGAAGCCGTGGACTTCGATTTCGACTGCTGGCCGGCGCTCGACGTCTTGGACGACGACTGCGAGCGCGTCGCGCCGCCGTCGGTCGACTCGCTCTTCTCGGGGTCGATGGTGGGCACGGAGCGCGCGTTGCGCCACTCTTCCTCTTGGTCGAAGACGCCCTCCTCGCCCGGCTTCGCGGCGTCAGCCTCGTCACCGGTCGCGTCGCTCTCGGTTGCCTTGGCGCGAGTCGCACTGCCGCCACTCGGTTCGTCAGTTCGAGCGGCGTCCGCTCGGGTCGACGCGCCCGACTTCGGCTCCGGCGACGCTTCGGCGTCGGCCGCTTCGGTCTCGGCGTCCGCCGTCGGCTCCGTCGGCGACTGCTCGGGTTCCGCGCGCTCTTCGTCGGCCTCCGAGGACGACGGACCGGGCGCGGCTTCGGCCGTGTCGCTGGCTGGAGAGTTCCGTTGTTCGGCCGACACCGATTCGTCGCTGTCGTCGACTGGCTCCTCGCTATCGTCGGCCTCGGGTTCGTCGGACCCCGCGCTGGCCGCTGCCGCTGCTCCGGTCGGACTGGCTGCGCCGGCGGCAGCGTCCGCGTCTTCCTCGTCGTCCTCGATTTCGGGGAGCGCCGTGACGTTCACCGGCGACTTCTTGACCTCGTAGACGCCCACCTCGTCGTCGGCGCGCTCGAAGGCCTCGTCGCCCGTGACGAGTTCCTCGCTGGCGCCGACGAACGCCGCGTTCATCGAGCGCCCGCCGTAGTAGACGACGTAGTAGTCCCCCGAGAGGACGTTCTCGGAGAGTTCGATGTAGCCCGTGAAACTCGCGTCCGCGAGCGTGTCCGCTGCCTCCGACAGCGGCGTGTCGTTCGTGTAGTACTTCGCCTGCGTCTCGCCGCCGCGCTCCTGCATCGAGAACAGCAGCGCGAGGCTCGGATGGGGCGCCTCGTACACCGTCCCGGAGGCGTCCTCGAAGTCCTCGAGGTCACCCTCGAAGATGCCGACCACGCGGCCGTTCAACATGAACAACCACGTGTCGTCGGCGACGACCGCTCCCGAGAACTCCCGGTCCGCGAGGTCGTGGAGCTCGCGGAATCCACCCGAGAACGGCCGGGAGTCCCAGGACTCCACCCGCTCGACCGTGTGTGCCTGCATACCCACTGGAAGGCAAGGGGCGCGTATAAGACTTTCCGGGCGGACGAGCGCCCTACGCGCGTCTGACGGCGACGAGCCCGAAAGAACAGCCTACAGTTTGCCGGACGCGTCGTCGGCGAGTTCCTTCATGCGCTTGCTGAGTCGGCCGGCGTTCGAAAACTCGTCCTCGCTCATCGCCGCCGCGAGCGCGTTCCCGAGCAGGAAGACGGCGTGCTTGTGCTCGCTCTTGGACTTGTGGACGTGAGAGGGCTCGACCTCCAGTTCCTCGTACGCCGCGAAGGCGTCGTCGTCGACGTTGTCGAACTGGAGGAACTGGTCTTTGATCTGCACCATCTGTTCGTGGAGGTCGAGGAGCTCGTCCTTGTGCATCGTTGGTTAGGGTAGGGAATTCGGGCGTTTAAGCGTTGTCCGCGACAGCGTACCACGCCCCTCACGGAGACGACACGACGGAGCGGGAGCGAAAGCGGGCGCGCGGGCTTAGAAGACGTACTCGTCTTCGTGGCCCATCATGCCGCCCTCGCTCTCGAGGCCGGCGCCGTCCTCTTCGTCGGAGGGGCCGCTGGTCTTGTACGCGCGAATTCCCGACGACAGCAGCTGTTCGACGGCTTCCTCGCGGCTGACGAACTCCCCCTGTTCGACGAGCTGGGCGATCTGCATCTCGATCTGGTCCGGGATGTTGACTTCGATTTGGGGCATCGTTCTGGGCGGGGCTTCGCCGCCACCGTTCTTAAGCCTGACGGGGGGCGGATTCGGGAGCGTTTTCCGGGCTGAGCCCGCGTACGCCTTCGATTCCCGAAACCGGCGGTTCGACCCCGAGTCGGTAGGAATACGTGGCCGCGACCCCTACACGGAGCTATGACTGTCGTGGACGTCACGGACCTCTACGAGGAGTTCGGCGGCGACCGACTGCCGCCCGGCCAGCGCGAGACGTCGAAGTTCCCCGTGCTGTCGAAGGGCGGGACGCCGAACTGGGACCGCGACGACTGGACGTTCACCGTCACGGGCGCCGTCGAGAATGAACTCTCCCTGTCCTACGACGAATTCAGGGGTCTCGACAGCGTCACGCAGCGACAGGACTTCCACTGCGTCACCGGCTGGTCGAAGTTCGACTGCGAGTTCACGGGCGTGACGTTCCCGCACCTCGCGGACCTCGCGGGCGTCCACGACGACGTGACGACGGTGATGTTCCACGCCCTCGACGGCTACACGACGAACCTCCCGCTGGAGGATTGCCTGCGCAACGAAGTCCTGTTCACGTGGGAATTCGACGGCGAGGACCTCCCCCGCGAGCACGGCGGCCCGCTGCGCGTCGTCACGCCCCACAAGTACGCCTACAAGGGCGCGAAGTGGGTCGACGGCGTGGAGTTCCTCACCGAGCCCGAGCGCGGGTACTGGGAGAAGCGCGGCTACTCGAACACCGCCGACCCGTGGGCCGAACAGCGGTACAGCTAGCGGCCGTCGCTGCCGAAGGATAGGCTATTTAGTCGCAGCGTCCCGAACGACGAACAATGAGTTCTCTGTCCGGCGAAGCGGCCGCCCGCGGGGCGGTCGTGAGCAGGAGCTGCCGGGTGGCCGACGTCTCCTATCGGGCGTTCCTGGCGGCCCGGGACGCGCCCCGCATCCACTGGGCGGACCCGGACGGCCTCGAACTGTCCGGGGTCGGCACCGCCGCCACCGTGACGGCGGCCGGGAGCGACCGCTTCGACGCCGTCCGCGAGTGGGCGTCCGCGCTGTTCGACGACACCAACCACGACGGCCCCCACGTCGCCCGCCCCCGACTGCTGGGCGGGTTCGCGTTCCACGACGACCACAGTCCCAGCGGGACGTGGCGCGGGTTCCCGGCCGCGCAGTTCGTGCTCCCCGAAGTCCAGCTGGCGAGCGCGGGCGAGGAGACGTGGCTGACCGTCACGCGAGCGGGGGAGGACGTCGACCCCACCGATGTCGACGCGGCGCTCGCCGACGCCCGCGAGGACATCGAGTCGCTGCCCGCGATGCAGCCCAGCGGCCCCCGTCCCGGCGTCCAGTCGACGACGCCGACCAGCGACGAGGCGTCGTGGCGCGAACAGGTCGCGCGCGCCGTCGAGCGCATCGAAGCCGGCGACCTCCGAAAAGTCGTCCTGGCGACGGCGCTGCGCGCAGACCTCGAAGCCGACCTCGACCCCCGCGACCTGCTGGAGCGCCTGCGACAGTCGTACCCCTCGTGTTTCCGGTTCCTTGTCGAGCCGACCGGCGACGCCGCGTTCCTCGGCGCGACCCCCGAGCGCCTCGTGACACTCGACGACGACGGCGTCGAGACGGTCGGACTGGCCGGCTCGGTCGGCCGCGGTGACACGCCCGAGGAGGACGCCGAACTCGCCGCGCGACTCCGCGACAGCGAGAAGCTCCGCCACGAGCAGCGCCTCGTCACGGACACCATCGCCGCCAAACTCGAAGAGTTCGGCGACGTCACTGTGGGCGAGCGCAGCGTCCGCAAGCTCTCGAACATCCAGCACTTGAGCACGCCGATTACCGCCGACGTGAGCGCCGACACGCACGTGCTCGACGTTGCCGAAGCGCTGCACCCGACGCCCGCTGTCGGCGGGCTGCCGCCGGACGCCGCACTCGACGTGATTCGGGAGACCGAAACGTTCGACCGCGGCTGGTACGCCGCGCCCGTCGGCTGGGTCGACGGCGACGGCGACGGCACGTTCGCGGTCGGCCTGCGGTCGGCGGTCGCCCGGGACCGCACGGTGACGATGTTCGCGGGCAACGGCATCGTCGCGGACAGCGACCCCAGCGAGGAGTACGAGGAGGTCCAGCTCAAGTACCAGCCGATTCTGGACGAGCTCCGCTCATGAGCGCGCCGAACCGCAACACGCTGTGGGCGCGCGCCGTCGTCGAGGAACTCGTCCGCGCGGGCGTCGAGGCGGCCTGCGTCTGTCCGGGGAGCCGTTCGACGCCGCTGACCGTCGCGCTCGCCGAACACGACGACGTACGAGTGTTCTCGCACCTCGACGAGCGCTCGGCGGCGTTCTTCGCACTCGGTCGCGCGAAACGCACCGGGAACCCCACGCCCGTCGTCTCCACGTCGGGCACCGCAACGGCGAACTTCCATCCCGCGGTGATGGAGGCCAGTCAGGCGCGCGTCCCGCTGCTCGTCCTCACCGCGGACCGTCCGCCGGAACTCCGGGACTCGGGCGCGAATCAGACCGTCGACCAGACGAAGCTCTACGGCGACGCCGTCCGCCACTTTCGGGAACTCCCCGAGCCGGCGGCCGACGCGCGGAAACTCCGCTCGCTCAGAACGTCGGTCTGTCGCGCGGTCGGCGCGACGATCGGCGCGAACCCCGGGCCCGTCCACGTGAACGTCCCGTTCGAGAAGCCGCTCGAACCCGTCGAGGTTCCGGGCGACGTGCCCGAGGACTTCGCCGCGGACAACCTACTCGCCGCTGAGGGACGCGAGGGACCGTTCGTCAACGTCAATCAGAGTCCCGCAGCCCCTGACGACGCGACCCTCGACGCGCTTGCGGAGGCAGCCGAAGCCGCAGACCGCGGGCTCGTCGTCGTCGGGCCCGAGGACGCTCACGGCCTCGCTGCGGACGCGGCCGCGGCGCTGGCCGACGCGACCGGCTTCCCGGTGTTCGCGGACCCGCTCTCGGGGCTTCGATTCGGCGCGCACGCCAGCGGGAGTCGCGTCGTCGGCGGCTACGACGGCTTCCTCGCCGCGGCCGACGCACCCCTCCCCGAGCCGGACGTGGTCGTTCGCTTCGGCGCGTCGCCGACGTCGAAGCCGCTGCGCAACTACCTCCGGGACAGCGACGCGCGCCAGTTTCTCGTCGACCCCGCGGGCGGGTGGCGCGAAGCCACGTTCACGGCGTCGGACCTCGTCGTCGCGGACCCGACCGAGACGGCGCGCGCGCTCGCCGAGCGCGTGGACCGCTCCGCGAGCGACTGGGCCGACCGCGTTGTGGCACTCGAAGCGGACTACTGGAACGCCGTCGACGCCTACGAGCGCGAGGCGCTGCTGGAGGGCGACGTAATTGCTACGGCCGCCGACAACGCGCCAGACCCCGCCACAATCATGGTCTCGAACAGCATGCCCGTCCGCGATCTCGACCGGTTCGCGCGGCCCCGGGGTGCGGAGTTGACTGTGCTCGGGAACCGCGGCGCCTCGGGCATCGACGGTATCACGTCGACCGGACTGGGCGCGGGGAGCGCGACCGACGACCCGCTGGTCGTGCTCACGGGTGACGTCGCGTACTACCACGACGCCAACGGCCTGCTCGCGCTCGACCGCTGCGAGGTGGACGCCACGATTGTCCTCGTGAACAACGACGGCGGCGGCATCTTCCACATGCTCCCCATCGAGGCGTTCGACCCGCCGTTCACGAGCCAGTTCAAGACGCCCCACGGCCTCGACTTCGAACCACTGGGCGACATCTACGGCTTCGAGTTCGCGCGCGTGGAGACGCTCGAGGGATTCCGGGACGCCTACCGGGAGTCCGTCGAGAGCGAGGGGACGCAGGTCGTGGAGGTTCGGACGGACAGCGAGGCCAGCCACCGGGAGCGCGAGCGCCTCGCCGCCGTCGTCGAGCGAGACCTCAACGACTAAGGAACTCGACGCAGCACGTCGGTTCGATGCCCTCCACCACGACGCAACTCGCCGTCATCGCCGCGCTCGCCGGCGTGCTCGGACTGCTGTACGTCGGCGCAATCGCCAACGAAATCGTCGTCGGCCTCGCGGTCGCGCTCGGGTTCGCGGTCGTCGCCGTCCTCCTGTACGCGGGCGGGACGAACCGCGAGACCGTCGCCGCCGTGACGATGGGCGCGTGCGTCGTCTACGGCGTGTTCACGCTCCAGTTCCCGGCCGCGGTCGTCGCGGCCTGCGTCGTCTACCTGACGCTGTGGGTCACCGACGAGGACGGTCCCTTCGACGCGACGCCGCCCGCAATCATCTCCGAGCGCGTCCTCGACGACGAGTCAGCGGACGCGGACGCGGACGGCGAGCCCGCCGAGTAAGGAACCTTTTTGCGCCGTCCGCGCCCGTTCTCGGGCATGGTCTCGGACATCTTCGACGCCGACCGGTGGGAGCCGGTCGCGGACTGCGACTTCGAGGACATCACCTACCACCGCGGGACGGACGTGGACGCGGTCCGCATCGCGTTCGACCGCCCCGAGGTCCGGAACGCGTTCCGCCCGGGCACCGTCGACGAACTCCACGAGGCGCTCGACCACGCGAAACGCCAGACGGACGTCGGGTGTGTGCTCCTCACGGGGAACGGCCCGAGCCCGAAGGACGACGGCTGGGCGTTCTGCTCGGGCGGCGACCAGTCCGTCCGCGGGGAGTCGGGCTACGAGTACCGCGGCGACGACGAGGCCGCCACCGAGGAGGACGAGAACGTGCGGAAGGCGAAGGCTGGCCGCCTCCACATCCTCGAAGTCCAGCGCGCGATTCGGTTCATGCCCAAGCCCGTGGTCGCCGTCGTCCCGGGGTGGGCGGTCGGCGGCGGGCACTCGCTGCACGTCGTCTGCGACATGACGCTGGCCAGCGACGAGCACGCGAAGTTCCTCCAGACGGACCCCGACGTGGCGTCCTTCGACGCCGGGTTCGGGTCGGCGTACCTCGCCAAGCAGGTCGGGCAGAAGAAGGCGCGCGAGATATTCTTCCGCGGGAAGACGTACTCCGCCGAGGAGGCCGAGGACATGGGGATGGTCAACGAGGTCGTCCCCCACGAGGACTTGGAGGACGTCGCCTTGGAGTGGGCCGACGAGATGGCGTCGAAGTCCCCGACGGCGATGCGGATGCTGAAGTACGCGTTCAACATGGCCGACGACGGTCTCGTCGACCAGCAGGTGTTCGCCGGGGAAGCCACCCGCCTCGGCTACATGACCGACGAAGCGAAGGAGGGACGCGAGGCGTTCATGGAGGGTCGCGACCCCGACTTCTCGGATTACCCCTGGTACTACTGACCGGCGCCGTCGGTGGCCGCGAGGCCGTCCGAGTCGCCCTCGTCGGCGCGGCCGACGAACGGTGACGCGGTGGTCTCCGCGGGCCGCTCCCGCGGCAGCACGACGCGGAACGTCGACCCGTCCGCGCCGGTTTCGAGGAGGTCGACGGTGCCGCAGTAGTGCTCGACGAGGCGCGCGACCAAGTAGAGGCCCAGGCCGTGGTCGGCGGCCCGGCGGGACGGCCGCTCGAAGAGCTGCTCGGCGGTCTCGCTGTCGACGCCCGGGCCGTCGTCCTCGATTTCGACGGTGACCGTCTCGGTGCCGACGCTACCGCGCACCCACACTCTCGGTGGGTCGCTGTCGTTGTGTTCGACGGCGTTCGCGAGCAGATTCCCGAACACGCGCGGCAGCAGCGCGTCGGCGTAGACGAACGCCGAGTCCGGCAGGTCCGTCTCCACGACGACGTCCTCGTCGAGGTCAGGGAGCTTCGCCACCTCCTCGCGGACGACGGCGGCCACGTCGACTCGCTCGAAGTTCGTGCGCTCCTCCGTCGCGTGCAACAGCACGCGCACGTCCTGCACCACGCCGGTGACTTCCTCGCTCTTGCGGTGTATCGTCCGACTGTACTCGTAGCCCGACGTGCCCTCCTCGTGTTCGTCCTGGAGGAGTTCCGCGTAGCCGGAGATGACGTTCGAGGCGTTCAGCACCTCGTGGCGCAGCAGGCTGTTGAGGTAGTCCAGCAAGTCCCGCTGGATTTCGAGGTGTTCGGCGCGGACCGTGCTGCGCTCGACTTCCGCGGCCTGCTGGATGGCCCGCGCCTCCGTCACGCCGATGGCCGCGCCGACCCCCGCGCCCATGCCCGCGGACCACCGGAGCCACGCCACCACCTGCATCAGCGAGTCGACCGGGAGCACGGTCATCAACACGACGTTCAGGAGAATCGAACCCACTGCACCGGCGACCACCCACCACCAGACCCGGGGGTGGCGGTCCGGCTCGATTCTGCCGTGTTCGAGCCAGTGAGTGACGTACAGGACGCCGAAGACGGCGGGTGCCATCGTCAAGACGCCCACGAGGAAGTCGGCAGTGAACACGACTTCGGACGCCAACCCGGAAGCTCCCAGCCGAACGGCGGCTTCGATGACGATAGACAACACCAAGACGGCACTCAACGCGCGCAGTCGCCCGGGAGCCGAGCGCAAGCGCCGAAGCGACAGCCCGCTCATTCCGCTGAACGAACGAGTCCAGCGGGTGATAAACTTCCGGTTCTCTCAATTCTGTCCACTGACGGCCGCCTACGGCGACCGAACGTCGGGTCATCGGCTTCCGGTAGCCGGCCGGGACGACGAATGTTTCAGTGACACGTAGCGAGCGGACGCCCACCCCTTCAGGGAGGAGAGGACGTCGAGCGCCCCGTTTCGGTGACGACTACGCGCACGCCGTCCTCGTAGTCCGTGTCGAGGGCCGCCGACCAGCCGTGGACGGCCGCCAGCATCCGCACGTTCGGCAACAGGATGCCCGCCTTCGAGTCCGGGACGGCGCTCCCGTACTCGAAGAACGCCTCGGGGTCGGCGCCGCCCGGCGGTCGGCCGTCGCCCGTGACGGCGAACCAGTCGTCGCCGCGCTCGACAGTCACCTCGCTGGCGCCGTTGTGCGCGGCGAACTCGAAGGCGCTCGCCAGCAGTTCGCGGAGCCGCGTCGGGTCCGCCACGACGTCGCCGTCACCCTCCTCGGACAGCGATACGCCCTCGACGTCCGCGTCCGCCCACGCGTCCGCGACGGCGTCCGCGAAGTCCACGCGCTCGGTGGTTTCGATGGTCTTGCCGTGGCGCGCGAGCACCGAGAGGTCCTCGACGATGCCCGCCATCCGGTCGCTGGACTGGGAGGCCGTCCGCAGGGACTCACGGGCGCCCTCGACGTCGCCGCGGTCGAGGGCGTTCCCGGCGACGGTCACGCGCCCGCCGACAATCTGGAGCGTGTTCAGCAGTTCGTGGCGGATGGCCGCCGCGAATCCTTCGAGTTGGTCGTTGTGCCGTTCGAGTTCGCGGCGCTTGCGCTCGGTGCGCGTGACGTCGGTGAACACGACCATGCGGCCGATGTCCGACTGCCCCAGCGAGAACGACGTGTCGCTCACGAGGAAGTAGCGAGTCTCCCCGTCGACGGCGCGCGCTAGGACCGGGTGGTCGTCGCCCAGCGTCGCCGCGACTTCGGGGACCACGTCGTCGAATCGCTTGCCGGTCGCGCCATCGAGCGCGTCGAAGACCGCCCGTGCGCGACCGTTGTACTCCCTGACGCGGTCCGCGCCGTCGAGGTAGACGACCGCGTCGTCGACGCCGTCGGTGAGCTGGACGGCGAGGAACTCCTCCTCGTAGACGTACAGCACGCCGATAGCGAACGCCGCCACGCCCAGCGGTTCGTAGTTGATGTCCACGAGCAGCGGCGTCGCGAACCCGACGACGTCGAGCACGACCGGGAGACCGGTCACGGCGACGAGCACGCCGAGCGGCCGCGTGTCGTAGTCGGCTTCGAGGAACAGCTCGAACAGCATGAAGAAGCCGACGGCGACCAGCGCGTACGACAGCCCCGCGACGAGCCAGTGGAGGGTGCCGTGCTGGACGGCGAGGTGCGGGAACGGCGCGTCGACGGCCCTCGTCGTGAAGTAGAGGCCGTGGACGTGGTTGGTGAGTTTCACCGCGACGATGCCGGCGTACGTCGCGACGGCGGCTCGGCGGTACCGCGTGTTGCGGTGGAACGACCGCCCGGTGTACGCCGAGCAGAAGTACAGCCACGCCCCAACCGTCGAGAGACCGACGACGAGACTGAAGTCGTACGCGACGTACTTCAGGAACGTCGAGGGCGCGACGAGGAACGCCAGTTCGAACAGCGCCCACCCGCCGCTGCCCGCCACCACGCCCGCGAGTCCGCGCCGCGTGTCGGCGTCCGCGACGCCGAGCGCGCGCCGCAAGCCGACCGCACACCCCACGACGGCGGCGCCGAACACGGCGACGTACGCGAGGAAGGTCAGCGAATTCGCTAACGCCATGTACTCGAAAACATCGCTTCAGCGACTTATACGTGCGGCTAGCGGCGGGCTTCGGCGGACGCGGCCGAGCGCCGGGACCGCCACCGCTATGGGCGCGCTCGCCCAATTCCGGGGCATGACCGATACGGCAGACGTCTCCCGGCGGGAAGCGTGGCTCATCGCCGCGCGCCCGCACACGCTGCCCGTCGCGGCCGCCCCCATCCTGGTCGCGGCGGGGCTGGCGGTCCGCGACGGCGTGTTCGCGCCGCTGCCGGCATTCGCCGCGTTCGTCGGCGCCGCACTCATCCAGATCGGCACGAACTTCGCGAACGACTACTACGACGCCGTGCAGGGCGCCGACACCGAGGAGCGCGAGGGGTTCACGCGCGTCACCGCGGGCGGCCTCATCGAACCCCGCGAAGTGAAGCGCGCGATGTACCTCACGTTCGCCGCCGCCGTTCTCGTCGGCACGTACCTCGTCTGGATCGGTGGCGTCCCGATTCTCGTCGTCGGACTCGTCAGCGTCGCGTCCGGCATCGCGTACACGGGCGGCCCGTACCCGCTGGGCTACCACGGCCTCGGCGACATCTTCGTGTTCGTGTTCTTCGGCGTCGTCGCTGTCACGGGCGCCTACTACGTGCAGGCCGCCAGTTTCGTCGCCGGCGTCCCGGTCGGCCTCCCCGAAGGCACGGTGACGCTGGCGGCGTTCGTCGCCAGCCTCCCCGTCGCCGCCATCGCGACGAACATCCTCGTCGTGAACAACGTCCGCGACCGCGAGGAGGACGAGAAGACCGGCAAGCGCACGCTCGCGGTGCGCTTCGGGGACGCGTTCTCGCGCGGCCAGTTCGCGGCGATGTTCGTGCTGGCGTACGCCGTCCCGGTGTGGTTCTTCGCTAAGACCGGCGAGCCGGCGGTGTTCCTCCCGTACCTCTCCGCGCCGCTGGCCGTCAGCGTCACGAAGACCGTCTTCACGCGGACCGACGGCGACGCCCTCAACCCCGCGCTCACGCGCACCGGACAACTGCTCGCGCTGTACGCCCTCCTGTTCGGCGTCGGCCTCGTGGTATGATTCGCGCGTTCTCTCTCCCACTCTCGCGCCCGCTCGGGACCGCCAGCGGGACTATCGACGAGCGCCGCGGCTTCCTGTTCGCGCGCGAGGGCGGCGTCGGCGAAGCCACGCCACTCCCGGACTGGACCGAATCCCGAGCGGCCTGCGAGCGCGGGCTCGAAACCGCCGACGCTGCTGCGGACTGGGAGGACGCGCTCGCCGCTTGCGAGGGCGCGCCGGCCGCGCGTCACGCCGTCTCGTTGGCGAAACTCGACGCCGAGGCCCGCGACGCGACCGTCTCGCTCGCCCGCCACCTCTGCGACGACCCCGCAGACTCCATCCGCGTGAACGCCACGGTCGGCGACGGCACGCCCGAGCAGACCACTCGTGAAGCGCGCGCTGCGACCGAGCGCGGCTTCGAGACGCTGAAAGTGAAAGTCGGCGCGCGCTCCGTCGCGGCGGACGTCGAACGGCTCCGGGCAGTCCGCGAGGTGACGGACGCGACGCTGCGCGCGGACGCGAACGGAGCGTGGACCCGCCAGCAGGCCCGCGAGGCGTTCGACGCGTTCACCGACCTCGGCGTCGACTACGTCGAACAGCCGCTGTCGGCCGAGGACCTCGCGGGGCACCGTGGCCTCCGTGGCGGCGACGTGGGCGTCGCGCTCGACGAGTCGCTGACCGAGCACGCGCTCGCCGACGTGCTCGACGCCGCGGATTGTGTGATTCTAAAGCCGATGGCGCTCGGCGGCGTAGACCGCGCGCTCGACGCCGCGACCGACGCTCGCGGAGCGGGCGTCGACCCCGTCGTGACGACGACCGTCGACGCCGTCGTCGCGCGCACCGCCGCCGTCCACCTCGCCGCCGCGATTCCCGACGTGTCGGCGTGCGGCCTCGCGACGGCCGACCGACTCGCCGACGACCTCGCGGCCGACCCGGCGCCCGTCGAAGACGGACGGGTTCGCGTGCCCGAGGCGCCCGGCCACGGCGTCAGTGTCGACCTCGCGGAGGTGAACGCAGATGCGTGACGCCGTCGCGCTGCAGACGCGCAGCAACCCCGACGCGACCGCGCTCGTCGACGCCGCCACCGACGCGACGTGGACGTTCCGCGACCTCGACGCCGACATCGAGGAAATGGCGGGACGGCTCGCCGCCTGCGGCGTCCAGCGCGGCGACCGCGTGGCGGTCCTGATGGAGAATCGCCCGGCGTTCGTCCGGCTCGTGTTCGCGTGCGCTCGCCTCGGTGCGGTGCTCGTGCCGCTGAACGCGCGGCTCGCGACGCCGGAACTCAGCGCGCAAGCCGAGCGCGTCGGCCCCGCGCTGGTCGTCTGCGAAGCCGACACCGCGGACGCAGCGCGCGCCCTCCCGGTGCCGGCCGTGAGCGTGGATGCTGAGGGAGACATCGAGCACTTGGGCGCGCGCTCGCCGAAGCGCTTCGAGCCCGCAGCCCTGTCGTGGACGGACACGCGCGCCGTGATGTTCACGTCGGGGACCACGGGCGACCCGAAAGCCGTCCGCTTGACGTACGCGAACGTCGCCGCGAGCGCCGTCGCCTCCTCGTTCCGCCTCGGCGTGCTCCCCGAGGACAGCTGGCTGTGCCCGCTCTCCCTGTACCACATGGGCGGGCTCTCGGTCGTCCTCCGGTCGGCGCTGTACGGGACGACGGCCGTGCTCACGCGCGGGTTCGACGCCGACGGCGTGCGCAGCGCGCTTGCGACCCACGACTGCACGGGCGTCTCGCTGGTCCCGACGATGCTCGACCGACTGCTCGACGCCGGCAGCCTCCCCGACAGTCTGCGGTTCGCGCTCGTCGGGGGCGCGCCGACCCCACCGGAACTCGTCGAACGCGCGCTCAACGCGGGTGTCCCCGTCTGTCCGACGTTCGGAATGACCGAGACCGCCTCACAGGTCGCAACCCTGCACGCGACGGAAGCCCGCGACCGCCCGGACAGTTCGGGGCGGCCGCTGCTCGGGACCGACGTGACGGTCCTCGACGAGGACGGCGACGTGCTACCGGCGGGCGAGACGGGTGAACTCGTCGTCTCCGGGCCGACGGTCACGCCCGGCTACCTCTCCGCGGACGCAAATACCGATAAATTCTGCGAGCACGGCCTCCGTACGGGCGACTTCGGGTTCGTGGATTCTGCGGGATTCCTCCACGTCGGCGGGCGACAGACCGACCAGATTGTCACGGGCGGCGAGAACGTCCACCCCGAGGAGGTCGCGGCCGTCCTCCGCGACCACCCGGCCGTCGAAGACGTTGCCGTCATCGGCGTCCCCGACGAGGAGTGGGGTGAGCGCGTCGCCGCGATCGTCGTCGCGGAGGGCGTGACTGCCGACGACCTCCGCGCGTTCTGCGGGGACCGACTCGCACGCTACAAGCACCCCCGGACGATTGCGTTCGCCGAGACGGTGCCGCGAACCGCCTCTGGGACCGTCGACCGCGAGGCGGTGCGGCGCGAACTCGAGACCGAGTAGGCGAGACTGACTCGCAGTATGCGAGCGACTCGTACCCGGGTGGTTGCCACGTCGAGCCGACTTCCCGATCGCTCACAACAGTATCCACCCAATATATTGGGTTCGTCCCCAGAGTATATGGGCTTCTGCTTCGTATCCGCTATCATGGTCGAATCGTGGACCGAGTCGATGACGGCCCGGGAGCGCGTCGAGACGATTGCGACGACGCTCTCGGAGCCACGAACCGCGAACTGGATCGCGGAGCAGGCAGACGTCAAGTGGGACACCGCGAAGAAGCACCTCGACAACCTCGCCGAGTCGGGCGTCCTCCTGGTGACTGAGGACGACACGTACGTCCCGGACCCGACCCGGGCCTACTTCGACCACCTTCGGGAACTCATCCTGACCAACGACCGAGCGGAACTCCGGGGGGAACTCGAAGCCATCGCCGACCGAATCGAAGACTGGAAAACGACGTACGAGGTGGACGCTCCGGAGGACCTCGAAGCGACGCTCGGAGACGACCTGCCTGCCGACGAGATTCGCGAACGGCGACAGGCGCTCCGTCGCTGGGAGAACAGCCTTCGGTCGCGCGATACCATCCAAACCGCGCTCCAGCTCTACGACGACATCCAGTCACTCACTGACGACGTCCCTGCGAACGTCCGTCTCGAAGGCGCGAGGTAACTCGTCGTGGCCCCGATTTTCGGTGTGTGGCGCCCCGTCGAGCCGAAGCTCCTTCGCCGTGTTCACGACCGCCTCTCACGGACAGGCGGCTGTCTGACTGTCTGGTACGAACCGTCCCAACGGGACGCCAACGAAGTCGTCGCAGAGATCGACCCCGTCGCGTTCCTCGAACGAGATTACTCGGCTTCGAACGTCCGTCTCCGGGTCGAATTCGACCTCGAGGGGGAGCGCCCACACTCCTGGATTCAATGGTGGGAGCCGGAATCAGGTCGTGGGTTTGGGTGGCACGCTGACGAGACAGAACCGGAGTATGGTCCTGTGCATCTCCAGGTCGAGTACGCGGATGGAACGACCGAGCGACGGTCTGCCGACCACATCGAAGACGAGCATCCGTATTCCACCTTCGAACGTCGCCTGACCAGCATTCCGGACCAACTCTCGGAGATTACCTGGAACCGGTAAATCGCCTTGACGAACGCCGACGAGAACTAAGTGCGCGCGGGTCGTAGCCCGGGGCGTGTGTACGCTGGCATTCGCGTGGCAGGCCTACGACGACGCGCCGTTGGTCGTCGGTGCGAACCGAGACGAAGCAGCCGGCCGGCCATCCTCGCCGCCCGCCGTCCGCGGGACAAATCCTGCGGTACTGATGCCCAGGGACGAGGAAGCCGGCGGGACGTGGATCGGCGTGAACGAGCACCGCGTGTTCGTCGCCGTGACGAATCGAGATGCGGACATCGAGGGCGAGCGCTCCCGCGGCCGCCTCGTCACTGACACGCTCGCCGCCGGGTCCGCCGACGGCGCCATCGAGACGGTCGAACGCGAGGTCGCCGCCCGCGAGTACGCGGGCTTCAACCTCGTCATCGCGGACGAACACGAGTGCGTGCTCTTGGAGTGGGACGGCGTGCTGCGGACGCACGCGCTCGACCCCGGGACGCACGTCCTCGTGAACGCCGGCTACGACGGCGGGACGGCGAAGTCGCGCGCAATTCGTGACGCACTGCGCGGCCACGACACTCCGGATGCGTGGCGCGAGGCGGCCCGCAGCGCGCTCGCCGACCACGACACCGGCGCGTGCATCCACGGCGACGGCTACGGCACGCGGTCGTCGTCGCTCGTGACGATTCGCGCGGACGGCGAAGTCGAGTACGAGTTCGCTGACGGCCCGCCCTGCGAGACCGACTACCGGCGTGTAGACGGTCAGCTTTAAACCGCGCGCACCCGGTTGTTCGTACATGAGCGCCGAAGCCACCGAGTCGGACCTCTCGGAGGACGAGCGACGCGGGCTGGAACTCGTTCGAGAGACGCGGGGCGTCTACCAGAGCGAGTTCTGGAAGGAACTGGACGTCTCCTCGCGGAAGGGGAGCCGCATCGCGTCGAAACTCGAAGAGAAGGGATTCGTCGAGCGCGAGGAGAGCGTCCACAACGGGAACACGACGTTCCTCATCACGCCCCTCATCGACGAGCGCAAACTCGACTTCTCGCTGCTGATGGCCGGCGAGATGCTGTCGCCGTTCGTCGGCGAGGAGGAAGTCGACGGGCAGAGCGACGCCTTCTCCCAGTGGATCATGAACCTCGCGTACGAGGACCAGATCGACACCGACCCCGAGCCGGAACCCGAGCCCGAACCGGAACCCGAGGGCGGCCTCGACCCCGGCCCGGACCCCGACCGCGACTTCTAACTGCGACTGCTTCTCACTCCCGCGCAACGACGAGCACGACACCGTCGCGCTCGCTGCTCTGCTCGCCGTTCACTTCCGTCGCGTGTAACGCCGTGAGCGCGTCCTCGACGTTCTCGGGAACGGCGGCGCGGTCGCGGACGTCCGCCCACACGCGTTCTGGAACCCGCAGTATCCACGCGTCGGGTCGACGCTCGACCAGCGGGTCGTCGCGGAACGCCTGCCGCCACTCGTAGACGAGGCCGTCGACGGTCAAGCCGGGGTGGCCGGCGAGCGTCGCCTGCACGGACGCGGCGGCCTCGCGGAGCGCCGTCTCGGTGACGCCGCTGTCTGTGGCGACGCGTTCGAGGATCTCGTCGTCGAACGGAAGCATGGCTATCGGTTCGGAATCGATGGGCAAAACACCACCTCCAGCGGCGGGAACTGACAGGGTTAGTAGTCGAGGTCGTCGGTCGTCGCGTCGAGGACGAGCACGACCGCCGCGCCGAGGACTGCCGCGACGAGGACGCCGCCCGCGCTCGCCGCGCTCCACGTAGGGTTCGCGTCAGCAATCTGAATCGCGGGCGCCCGCAGTGCGCCCGCCATCAGCGCGACGAGGAACGTCAGCGTCGCCGCGCGGTACTGTTCGAGCGCCCACTCGACGACGCGCGCGAACGACAGCAGACCGACGACGGCGCCCGCCGTGAACACGACGAGCGTCGTCACGGGGGCGACGGTCGCACCGAGGTCGCCGCCGAGCGCGGCGTCGGTCGCGTCGCTGACGGCCGACGTCATCGTGTCGTACAACCCCATCGTCAACAACAGGAGCGACCCCGAGACGCCCGGGAGCACCATCGCGCAGATGGCGACGGCGCCCGCGAGGAAGACGACGGGCAGCACTTCAGGGAGCGTGCCGGCTTGGGCCTGCGCGCTCAGGACGAACGCGAGCGCGAACCCGACGACGGCCGCCGCGATTCGTCCCGGGGTGTCGAGCGTGACCTCGCCGAGCAGCACGACGACGGACGCCGCGATGAGCCCGAAGAAGAACGCGAACGTCAGGCCGGGGAAGTCGTTGATGGCGACGTGGACGACGTTCGCGACGGTGACGACGGCGGTGACGAGGCCGACGCCGAGCACCGCGAGGAAGGGCACGTCCATCTCGACGAGCGACGCCCACAACTCCGCGCGCGCGTCAGCGTCCCCGAGTCGCGGCACGAGCGCGAGCAACCCCAGCGCCTCCAGCGGGTCCAGCGCCGCGATGGCGCCGACGAGGCGCTCGTAGATGCCCGTGATGAGCGCAATCGTGCCGCCGGAGACGCCGGGCACCGCGTCCGCGGCGCCCATCGCGGCGCCCTTCAGGTAGACCGCCAGCCACGCGCGACCGTCCATTATGCGTAGCGCCGCCCGAGCGCGCCGGCGACCGCGGGCACAGCGAGTGCGGCCGCGCCGAACGACGACTGCAGGCCGAGTGGCCCGCTACTCGTCGAATCGGTCGTTGTCGACGATTCGATAGCCACCGAGTCTGGGGATGCCAGCGACTGCGTCTCGTTGGTCGTGTCGTTCTGCTCGGCGCCCTCCGGACGGTCGACGACGTGGCGCTCCAACTCGACCTCGGTCGCGGACTCGGTCTCGCCGATGACCTGGCCTTCAGTGACGTCGGCCGTCGCGTTCCACTCGACGGTCGTCAGGTTCTCCGACGTGAGGGCACCGGTCGTGAACTCGTAGGCGTCCGCGGCGCGAACGGACGTGTTCGTGTAGCCGTTCTCGGGGCCGTACTCGTCGTAGCCGGTCGATGAGTACGGGAGCGTCATCGTGAACTCGCCGTCAGCCCCGGTCTCCGCGCGCTGCGTGTACGTGAACTGCGGCGTCTGGTTGCCCGCCGAGAGATGGGTCATGTTCAGCGTGACCGACGCGGTCACCGTCGTGTTCGCGGGGCCGGTCCCCGTGACGGTCGCTCCCTCGACGCGCTCGAAGAGCTTCACGCCCGTGTTGTCACTCGACCCGATGAACCGGTAGTGCTGGAGGGCTTCGACGTACTCCGAGGGAACCCCGTTGAACCCGCCAATCTGGGCGGTGGTGTCGTTGGCGACGTACTGCTCGGCCGCGGTCATGTTGTCGAACTGCCGAATCGGGGACGCCGACTGGTCGAAGCTGTACAGGTCCCCGCCGGTCGTCGTCTGCAGCGTGTCCCGCCAGTCGACGACGATTGGCTGGGCCTGCTGTGCGCTGCCGTGGTACTTGTAGAGCCGCACCATCAGCGACTCGTAGTACGCCTGGTGGTTCAGCGTCGGGAGCTGGCTGAACGACCGGTAGTTCGTGATCTGGCCCTCCTGGTACTGCGAGAGGATGTTCTGCGTGTAGAACGTCCCCGTGGTGAAGTTCCGCGGGCCGTCGTAGAAGATGGTCGGCGCGCCGAACTTCTGCTGGGGCGAGACCATCTGGGAGTCCACCGCGACGTAGCGCGTCTTCGCGTCGTCCTCGTTGACGACGGCGAGCGCGTTCGCGGCCTCGGTCTCGTTCTGCGCGAGCAGGAAGTTCGCCGCCTGCGTGGCGTGTTGCTGGAACGGGTTCGCGACCGGGATCGTCTGGCCCTCGACGGTCATCCAGTGGCCGTAGTCCCACCACGACATCACGCCGTACGCGCCGTCGGGGTAGTCGTAGTCGTCGGTCTGGCTGTACGTCCCGTAGTAGTCCAATTGGTCGGCGTTGTCCGCGCCGCCGAAGTTGCCCTGTTCGGGCGTGTTCGTATTCATCCACTCCATCGCGTCGTCCCACACCGTCACCGCACCGGGGCTGTTCGACGCGCCGACGGTCGTCGCCGACTGCAGCGGCACCTGCTGGCCCTGATTGTTCGTCAACCGCACCGGGCTAGCACCGTCACCAGTCGCGGACGCGGCAACGGGGGCCGCGATGGGGACGAGCACGACCAACACGACGGCGACGACCGTGCCGACCTGGTACCAGTCAACGTCCTCGATCTGTGCGGCCGGCTTGTCGAGGCTCACGAAGCCGAGCACGACCTTCAGCACGTATGCGTTCAGCACGACGACCGGCACGACGAGGTAGTAGTTGAACCGCACCTGCGTGAACGCCGCCGAGGTGATGAACGCGCCCCAGACGACCACGAGCAGTTTCTCCGCGTCGTAGTCGCCAGTCACCGTGACTGCAAGGAGCGTGATGCCGACGATAGCCAGCGAACCGACCTGGCCGTCCACGCCGAGCAGCGTACCGACCGCATCACCAATGCCCGGCGCCACGAACACGAGCCCAACCACGACAACGGCGACCGCCGCGCCACCCATGCGCCGTGGGTTGCCGCTGCGGAAGTGCGGGCGGAGCAGAATCCACGCCGCGCCCAGGAGGGCCGTGAAGAACGCGAGCCCGTATTCGAGGAAAATGACGCCGAACATCCCGAGTCCGTACGTGCTCGTCCGAGAGAGGAACGGCTGGGCCTCACCGATAGTCCGAGTGGCTGCGCCTGCGCTGAAGCCGACGAAGCGCAGAAGGTTCCCCTGAAGCATTCCCCAGAATTCGGGGAGGACGACTGTCGTCGCACCGAGTGCGACGACGAGAATGCCGAATACGGCGAGCGGGTACGAGGTTGCGTCGAGTTCGCGGTTGTCCCATTCGCGGGCGAGCCACGCGAGGAACACGGCGCCGACGCCGACCGCAATAGAGAATGCCGGCTGGAGGATGGAGAAGTTCGAGGGGGAGAAGGAAAGCGTCGACAGCGGAACTAACATCAGCAGGCCGGTCGTCACCGAGCTGACGGCACCGACGACGGCGACGTGGTCGGGGCTCGTGCCGCTGTAGTAGTCGCTGGTCAGCTTCACGAGGTAGAACACGCCGAAAATACCGACGAGGAGAACACCGGGCGGCCACATCCACATGTATGCCGCGGTGGCGGCGCCCGCGAGAACACTCCATCCGACGACGCTTCGGAGACCCGCGACGTCGCGGTCGAGGAACTGCTCGTAGACCGGCTTCTCGCGTTCCGCGACGGTGAGCGCGACCATCGTCGCGAGCACTGCCAGTGACATGAACAACGGCTCCGCGCCGTTGTGGTCCGCGGCGCCGACGAGGCTCCGCGAGAGGAAGTAGCCCGGGAGGAGACCGAGAACGACTGCCGCGAACACGCCACCGAGCCGACCACCGAGACGCTTTCCGATGAAGTACGTCGGAATGGTGAGTAGCGCGCCGAAGACGGCCGGCGCGAACAGTAGCGTCATCGAGATCGTCTCCTGGGACGGACTTCCGAGTCCGACGAGGAGCGCAGCGGTAGCGACAATCTGGTCGAACAGCGTCCCGAACTGGCCGACACTGGTCCCGTTCGGGAAGTTCGTCCAGACGTCGAACGGCATCGTCGACGGCCAGTGCTGGACCGTGTACATCACTTCCCGGAAGTGGTAGTACGCGTCGTTCCCGGAGAAATACACGTCGCCGTTCTGCGTGAAACTATCCCACGCCTGCACGCGCACCCAGAACATGAACGCGAGGACAGCGCCCAGCACGGGTACGTGGTACCAATTTTCGAGAGCGTCGAGAGCTGAACCGGCCGAGATGGAGGATGCTCTCGACTCCTCGTTCTTCTCGCTCATTGGTGGTAGGGACTGACAGCGCGCGAATAAGCCTTGTGAAGTATCGGGAGTTGCGCTATATTTCTTTACGCACGCGAATCTCGATATACAGACACAGTTGTTGACCGCACATCAGGAGATATCACGATTAGAACACTGCCGTAGACGAGAGCACCTGCACCCACGAGGATCCCTAAATCAACCCACGATGAAACCATAATCTGAGTGTTGAGTATGTGGACAATCAGGTACATGCTGATACCAGCAAGAATCTGCATTATGAGTGTCCTTGGAATAGGGGTAATATCGTCAATACGCCGAACTACACTTCTTGTCGTCAACAAATATCTGAGGGCCTCTGCGAGTACAGTCCCAACCACAATTCCGATAGCGCCTATTGAGAAGACTAGTATGGCTCCGATGGCGATATTGAAGGCAAGTGTAAGAGAATTTACTTTTAGGCCTATTTTCGGCAGGTCCATCCCGGAGAGTGTCTGGAAATAAATTGCTGTTTGAGTAGATATGACTTGATAGAGCGCGAGTCCGATAAGATAGGGGCCAGCGTCGGAATATTGCGGGCCAAATGCAGTAACTACAAGCGATTCAGGGATTGCAAGTGCACCAAAAAAGATCGGAATGCCGAGGATGCTCACATAAGAAATCGAGTTGTTCACATCCTCTTTGAACTCCTTCCCCTCTGAAATTAAATTTGAGATTTTGGGCATCAGTGCGGAACCGACGACTCCTGACGCAAACGTTGCTGGTGTAACCATCTTGAATGCTACCTCATAGTTTGCTACTGATGTAGTTCCTGCGAGCAGCCCGAGTAGAATAATATCAATCCTACTGTATGTCTCTCCGACAATAGCGTTCGGTGAACTATACTTAGCGTATTCCCAGAGTGATGAAATCGTTTTTCTGGAAGGGAGAGATGGACGAGTAGAGACAACGTAGACACCAAAGGGGACACTCAAAAGCGTCGCACCCGCAAGCCCGTATCCCATACCGAGTGCGCCAAGTCCACAGAGTACTAATCCAATCTGTAACGGGAGGGTGAAAAGAGATCTTAGAGCATCGTTCCAGACTTGCTTTGATGGATATCCCATAGCCCCCATAATTTGCTGAAACGGGAACCAAAGGATAAGAGAACCGAAGATTGTTAAGAAAAGAGGAGCAGCACCGTTAAGGCCGGTGTATGAAACAATGTAGCTATCTAGGATTAATACACCAGCGCTTATCAAAACAAATCCAATTAAGTTAACTAGTAATACAGCGCCTAGAATCTCCCTTTTGGCTGACCCCGACTCAGACCATCTCTTTCTAACGGCTTGACAAAACCCACGTATGGGTCTGTCAAGAATAAAGACAACAGATAGAAGCAGGTAATAGCCACCGAAGTCGGACTTTCCAACAATCCTCGTGAAAATTAGAATGCCTATAAACCCTGTAGCAGCCATCAAAGATTTGGCTATTAATCCCTTAACGGCTTCCCACCCGAGGTTCATATTACCAGCCTCACTCATAGATATTTTTTGAGTGGACGTAGTCGGTCATTCATATTTAATATATGTTTTGCTAGACGACGCGGGAAGAGGTTCGCAACTCTAACAGCGATAGGATTCTCATGGGGTGTACGATCGAGCCAATAAGACTCTCGTTGAATCTGGGAAAGGTCCCACTTATTAAGGAAGTACCCCTTGCTCTCCAGTTTTCTTTCTTCAGCTGTTCGAAGTTGCAGGTATGATTTATTTACGGTATCATGGTGTGGGAATACAACTGATGGACAGACACCAAATTCCCAATCTGTTTTCCGGTAATGTCCGTAGAAAAAATCAAGATGTTCTTTCTCAATCACATACTCTGGGTCCCAATTATACTCTTCTAAACATTCTCTTCTCAGGAGAATTGCATTAGGAACAAAATCAAACTCAATGAACGCGTGCCCTGATCCCCATAGTGTTTCTTTCTCAGGTGTATATCTCACCAAAACGTCGTTTTCAATCTTAATATCGTGGCACATACCAGAGACTCGCCCATTTTCAACAACAATCCCAGAGACCCCTCCTAACGTAGGATAGTATTCAATTATATCCTTTAAGTTCTGCCAATTCGCGGGTATCTCGTGGTCCGTATCGACGACGAGAAGATAGTCTTCGTTGGATTCTTCGACAAACTTTTTCCGACCTAAACCAAGTCCCGCATCATATTCAAGGTCAATGACGTGAAGGTCCAAGTCCCAGTCTTCATCGTAGATATCACCAGAACCATCTCCATCATCCGAGATATAGACTTTCCGGATATCGGTTTCCTCAACACTTTCTAGAAGATTTCTAAGGTGGTCATACCTCGTGAATACCTTGGTCGCAACAGCTACGTCATCCATTATAATGAATTCTGACCCACGTTATCTTAAACGTACCCAAGATCCTCTAGATCCTCAAGTATCGCATCTTCTTTGACGATACCGGACGGCTCGAACCGCTCTTGTTTGTGCTTAAGCGACGAATCCTCTGTCCTCTCGCCATCTAAGGTTACAACTCCATCTGGATTCGCAATTTGATTACCCTCAATGGCGGCCGCTTTTTCACCATGGCTCGCGTAGGCTGTTTCACGATGGAACTCTCCTTCTCTATACTCTTCACCCAAGATTAATGAGGGGATATCGATGCTTGACACGACAGACCCGAGCTCAGGATCGAAATTCGTCGAGAAGGGGATATGAAGCGTTTCGGGGCGGAGAAGTCCAGGGTGACCCCATCGTCCGTCCTCGCCAAGCATTTCACCATGATCGCCGGTAAGGATGACTCGACAGTCATCAGGAAGCCACTGCCACAACCGTTCAAGTTGTTTGTCCATCTCAATAACTTCTTGTCGATAGAGATCCCTAACAATCTCAGCGGCTTCCTCCTCTACTCCGCCAGCGATTGCCCGCCGGGAAATCGCTTGCGCCTCCTCACGGGAAAGATTCGTTTCATCTGGGTCGTAGGGGTGGTGTGGCTCCATTAGGTGTATCCACCCAAACCATTCTTCGCCAGACACGGCATCAATGAATTCCTCGATTACCGCCTCTGTGGGCCGGAAAGATTTGGAGACACTACCAGGCGAAATCTTTTGATAAAGTGAGTATATGCGTGAGATTCCCCGATATATTCGCCCTTCGGGAAGCGATTCTGCAACTGCCTTCTTTAAGCCTTCCTCAGTAGAATTGGTTGGAGACGTGAAATAGTCGAAACCGACGTCATATCCGTATCGTTCCGAAACGAGATTATTCGTTGTTATTCCAATTGTTTTACTGTCTAACTCCTCAACGAAAGAGCTCTCAATCTCGTTTGACTTCGTGTACGTTCCGGTGAATACGTTCGGAAACGTTCCTAATGTAGCGGTTGCGGTCGCGTAAGCCTGTGGATGAGACTCTCCGAGGAACGACCGAGTATTTTCCATATATTCGTAGTGATCATACCTCAACGAGTCAACGGTGACAAGTAGCGTCTTCATTTATCCCACCCGAAGTTCTCTGGCCCATCAAGGACGATTTCGTCATCCGAAGCAAGACGATACTCCCATGAGGGGAACTCCCTCCACGATAGTCGATCACGGCCATATTCTTCCATACCTTGTGCTTCAATCCAGCCAAGAACCCCCACAGTATCCGCAACAAGAGCTTTCGGAAGTGAAAATTCGTGGTAATGAAAACGGATAATTTGTCGAAGTGAGAAGCCACAGCGGATATTGTCGCGGACCTCATATTTCCACTTCTCTAGCCGGTCGATTATCGATGACACGTCCTCCGTATTAATCTCTTGGCTCTTTGACTCCGGGTAGAGACGTGGGGTAATCTCCTCTGTCGTTATCGCTCTATCAGTATACACGCGTTCCTCTGCCCGGCTTATCGGAGGCCATCCTCCTATTTGATGGGACACCTCTGGAGACGTGAGATAGACAGAGTCGAGAGTCATCAGGAAGAGATTCGGATGTTCTTCACGTAAGGTTTCGTAGAGATCTAGATACTGGGTGAGATCCCCGTAGACCCGATCAGTATCAAGATGCTCCACGACAGCGTCTCCGCTACATCGATTCATGGCTATTTGACGCCCCTCTCCAAGATTTGACTTCTCAACGATTACCTCAATTCGATCGTCATCGAACGATTGGAGTTTTTCGATGCTTCCATCGGTACTTCCGCCGTCGACAATTATGAGCTCTCCATCCTCCGGAAGCGACTCCAGCATCGATGGAATCGATTCATCTAGAGCATCACACTTGTTGTAATTCGTCGTAAGAAAGCTCCATTTCATACGTATCCTAGGCTCTCTAAGCGCTCTTCGACAGTGTCTTCAGAGGTGTCTTCACGCTCCTGTTCCTCTGGGTAGTACGTTCCCTTGTCCTGGCATTCATAGGTATCCCACGGTACCCTTCGCAGGTATGGCGACTGCAGACCTGATGGATGACCATATGAACCCCACTCACCAAATGAGTTGCCATGGTCAGCTGTGATAGCAATTTTTCCGTCGACATTCTCTTTTATGACGTCCAACTCTTCTAAAACGTATTCAAGATTCTCTCGATATGCTTGCCAGGCCTTATTGGTATCTATCGCACCAGACCTCATCTCGGACCAAATATCTACCTTCTTGCCTCCCCTTCCGAAGCCGTCTACAGAAACCCCACTATCAAGGTTAAGGACGCTCCCAATCGCCGGGAAGTGGGGTTGCATATAATGGATTATCATTTTCTGCGGGTTGGACTTTCTCCAAGTGCGGATAGCTTCGTCTGTGATTGGACGAGGAGGGATTGTCCCTTCATCATCATCCCAACCATACTTCCAGACCTCCCGGAGTGTATGAAAATCACTTTCGGAAAGGTAGTCACGGGAGAAGATATTGCCAGTGATATACGCAGTCTCAGAGGTGTCTGAATTTTCGAAGGTATTTTGAATCCATTCTTCAGAGGAGCTCCCTACAGACCAGATATAATCCGTTTCCGAGTCCACTACTGAGCGATATAAATCTAAGCGGCACGCATCCAAGATAATCAAAACGTCCCATTCACGGGAATAGACATTCGTCCCGAACTGGCTGATGTATGGCACCTTTGACGCAGCGCTAACTGCAAAGTCACACACTATCCCGGGGAGTGCTTGTGAACCGTGTTTCTCGTACTGCTTCCGGGATTTGTTAATAAAATCTTGTAGTGACATCTTGACCCCATCTAAGATGGCGGGGTAAATAAAGACGACGCGAACATATCTGTATGGACTTAGATAATTTCTTCAGGTATACTAGTATCCTAAACCGGCGAGAACATAATCGGAAGGACGAATATCGCCTCCGATTCTACCTTTCTCAAATAAACTATCGTGTATTTGGTCGCCGTATTTATATATAATCAGATACTATAAGGCGTAATGCCTCGCGTTTCGGTTGTTATTCCGACGTGCAACGATGAGGATACTATCGAAAGGACCCTTGAGTCACTTAAATCTCAAAGATATCAGGGTTTTGAAGTTATTGTAGTTGATGACGGTAACGATGAGACAGCAGATATCGTTCGAGAGTCACCATATCGAATCATAGATCGCGATTCCACAGGCATCGCGAGTGCATTAAATAGGGGCATTCAGGAAGCGCAGGGAACATATATCGCACGTCAAGACGCCGACGATACTTCACATCCAGATCGTTTGAGGAAGCAAGTCGCGTTCTTGGACGAACATGAGGATATTGGTGTCCTCGGAACTGGAGCTTATATTGTAGAGAATGAGAATGTCAGAGCACGTCGAAGAGTTCTCAAACGTGTTCCTCAGTCAGCTTTCTTCGATAAGAACCATATGATACACGGGAGCGTAATGATGAGACGAAATGCGCTCGAAGAAGTCGGTCTGTATGACGAACGTCTCGATTACATCGAGGACTTAGATCTTTGGGTTCGGATGAGTGACGAATTTGTTGTGGCGAACATAGATGAGCCGCTCTATAATTTCACTATGCATGGAGAAAGCATCTATGGAGAACGGCTCAAAGATGTACTGCTACTCCACAAATTTGTAGAGAAACGAGAAAACGGATTGCCAGAGGACGTTGAAAGAAGCGTGTATAACGGGAATCCCGAAGCAATTTCTGCATATCTTGATAAAAGTGAAATTGCCGACTTATATCGTACCATGGCAATAGAGAACTTGCGGTATGGTCGACTGAAGGAAGCACGAAAAACACTCGGACAGTGCATGAAGAAAAATATAGAAATCATCGACATCCCGCTACTCGTACTCTCTTTAACGACCTCATCAATTACGAAGCGGGTCGCAGACCTATATCGGAAATTCCTCAACTGGAAAATCAACCGCCAGAATCAGAAAATGGAGATAGGCATGGAAAGCTCCACTCACTAGTTCTCGGGATATCTCTCGTTTCACCCTACTGGTTGGAATCACCAAGAGAAAATCTCGTATACTTTATGACGTATTGAGAATTATCATTCGAAGGCTCTGAATTCCAATATAAACGTCCTTCGTAGAGCTTTTCTAAATCCTCGAAATCCTCATTCGAACGCCTCTCGCAACTCGGCGTCCACGTCCCACGTCCCGTCGGAATCCCCAACCAGCAACTCCACGCTCGCCCGCAGCAGCGACACCTGCGTGTCGAAGATCGAGTACAGTGCCTGCACTGGGCCGAGCACGTCTTTCTGACCGAGATACGCGAACGC
Source organism: Halobacterium sp. CBA1132 (assembly GCF_001485535.1). NCBI lineage: Archaea > Methanobacteriati > Methanobacteriota > Halobacteria > Halobacteriales > Halobacteriaceae > Halobacterium > Halobacterium sp. CBA1132. The sequence goes on along the minus strand of NZ_BCMZ01000001.1, from coordinate 1,109,197 downwards.
CGCAACCGCAGCAGGCAACACTAGCCCACCTGCTCCGAACAGCGAGAGTGCTGCCCCCATTCCGACGACGAGCGTTACAGCCAGCAACCACGGCGAGACAATCATGAACCACCAGTTGAACGGGAGCACGACCTTCCCGTACTTTCCATACTTCCCCAGCGCGTCTCGGTGCTGCACCAACAACCGAATCAAGCCCATACCTCGCCGATCTTTCTGCTTGCGGCGCTTCACGAAGTCCGAGAAGCTGGCTTCCATGTACTGCACGGCAGGGTCGAAAATCACGCGGCCGCCCTGCCGGCGAATCTTCAACGCCAATTCAGTATCGTCGGCCAGTGAGTTCGGGTCGATCGGCAACAGTGCGTCGTTCTCGAACGCGGAGAACGGCCCGTGGAAGATGAGCGTCGAGTCGAGGTGCGACTCCAACTGCTGGATGTGCGACTGTACGCCGCGATATCCAGACTCCACCTCACTGCCACCTAGCACTTCGACGTTCCGCCCGGTCACGGCCGCGACATTGTCGTCCGCGAGGTTCGCGGCGGCCTCCCGGAGCACGTCCGGCGGGAGCTTCGAGTCGCAGTCCGTCTTCACGACCATCTCGTTCGACGCCGCCGCGTAGGCATCGTTGAGCGCGGGCGCGAGTCCGCGACGCTCGTCCTCTTCGAGCAACACGAGCTCCGGCGCGTCCAACCCCGCGAAGTACTCACGGATAATCTCCCGCGTGTCGTCCGTCGAGGAGTCGACGGCCACCAGCTCCACCTTCTCCATCGGATAGTCGAGTTCGAGGACATCGTCGAGTTTCGTCTCGACGATCTTCTCCTCGTTGTACGTCGGGAGGACGATGCTGACCGAGGGCTCCCACGCCTGCTTGTCCGCCGGCGACCCCGACGGCCGAATCCACGCGTAGAGCGCGAGATAGCCGACGTAGGGTGCGGCCGTCACCGTGAGGAGCGCGAGCGCGGCCACCGCGAGTGCGTTCATACTGGCGGAGTAGAATACGTTGGGGTAAAACCCCTCCGCCAATACGCGAAAGGAATACGTTTTTGCGCCCCGGCCATCCACTCCCGGTAATGACCGACTACGAGGACGTGTGTGCGCTCGTTCCGACGCGGAACGAGGCGAAGACCATCGGCGACGTCGTGGACGGGCTGTACGACGTCGGCATCGGCCACGTTCTCGTCGTCGACGGCCACTCCGAGGACGACACCCGCGACATCGCGCGCGAGCACGACGCGGAAGTCATCGAACAATCCGGGTCCGGCAAGGGTCAGGCCGTCCGCGAGGGCGTCGAGCACATCGACGAGCCGTACGTCCTCCTGCTCGACGGCGACGCCACCAACCCACCAAAGCAAGCCCCGCGCCTCCTCGATCCGCTCGTCTCTGGAGATGCCGACCACGTAATCGGCGACCGTACGGCGGACATGCAGCCGGGCGCGATGACGAAGCTCAACCAGATCGGCAACCGGCTCATCAACCGCGCGTTCCACCGCATCCACGGCGAGGACTACGGCGACATCCTCTCGGGCTACCGTGCGTTCACCCGCGAATCCTTCGAGGAGATGTTCCTCTCCGCAGAGGGCTTCGGCATCGAGACCGAGATGGCCGTCGAGTGCGCGCGCCACAACATCCCCGTCGACGTCGTCCCCACGACGTACCGTGCTCGTCCGGAGGGTTCGGAGACGAATCTCAACCCGATTTCAGATGGTGCGCGCATCATCTTCACGCTGTACAGCCTCGCGAAGACCTCCAACCCTCTCTTCTACTTCGGGAGCGTCGGCGCCGTCTTCGGCACCGCCGGCGTCGCACTCGCGACCTACGTGGGCTACGACTGGTTCGTGAAGGGCATCTCCCACGAGGCGCTCACAATGGTCGCCGGCGTCCTCCTCCTGCTGGGCGTCCAACTGGTGATGTTCGGTGTGGTCTCGGACATCATGGTCTCGCTGCACCGCGAGCAGCGCCAGCGCATCGACCGCCTCAGGGAGGACGCCTAAAACATCGACCGCACGGCGTCCAGCCACGCTTTCGGCGCGCGTCGCCGCGCGCCGTCGAGCGCGTACTCCAGCGCGCTCGATGCGTCCTCCATCACGCCGTTGCCGTGCCCGACGAGGATGCGCTCCGGGTGGAGCTGGTCGAGCGCCTTCGGCGGCTTCACGCGCAGCATGGGGTGGACGCCGACGCGCTCGTCGCCGGTCGTGAAGTATTTCGCGGTGCCGACGACATCCCCGACGACGAGCGTTTCGCCGTCGTAGAGCGCGGCCTCGTCCCAGCCCGGCCAGTCGACGGTCCGCACGACTTCGAAGTCGGTGCCGGGCAAGCGGTCGGTCACGGGCTGGGTGCGCGCGTCGATGTCGGGGTCGACGAACGACGGCACGAAAATCGGCACGTCGTGGCGTTCCGCGACCGCCGCGGCGTCCCGGCCGTGGCGGTCCATGAGGACGACGACGCCGCGGACCTCGCCGAACGCCGCGAACAGGTCGTCGACGCCGTCGGCGTCCAGGGGGTCGACCACCCAGACACCGCCATCGTCGGTCGCGAGCGCGTGACTCGCGCGCTGCATCGCCTCGTCGGGGTGGGCGATCCAGCCCACGCCGTCCTCGAAGCGGTCGATTTCCGCGAAGTCGGCCGCACGCCCGCTGGCTTTCATCGGCATGCAGACACGTACGGGGACCACGCACAAAAAACAGGGTACGCCGACTGTTCCCGCCGGCACTCCCCCGGTGCGACGACCGAACCGACACAGCCCCGGAGCCGACGGATTGTTGTCCCTCGACCGAGAGGCGTACCGCATGGACTACGTGGTAGTCGCCGCCGGCGTCGGCGCAGTCGTCCTCGCGCTCGGCGTGGTGGCGCTCTGGCTGCGGTTGTCCAGCACCAGTGAGTCACAGCGCGCCCACGAGGCCGCGCAGGAACGCGAACCACCCGTCGAACTCGGGGAAACGTACGAGTTCGGTATCACGGAGTTCACGGACCACCACTCCGGCGAGCGCGTCGCCGTCGGCAAAGTCGAGGGGTTCGTGCTGTTCACCGAGGACATCCCCGAGCGACTCTCCGAGGGCGACGTCATTCGCGCGACCGTGACGTCGTTCAACCGCGAGCAGACGTCCGCGGACGCGATCTTCGAGGGGACGGCCTGAACAGAACAGCGCTGTTCGTGACGAATCACATTAATACGGGTCTGCCGTAGGGGCTGGCAAGGTGGACTCAACGTAAATCGCCTCAGGGTCAAGTGGTTCGAGAGAGCGAAGCTCTCTCGTCATCACGAGACGGCAAAACCGTCTCGGACGACCCCGAGGCTTTCGCGTGGACTCCCGTTCTATGCCTCGGTAGAGGCAGGGGGGACGTACTCCCCGCTCACGTTCAGCGTCCCGCGATTCAAGCGCACGTCTACGGGTGCGCCTCCGTCGTCTGCGTTTTGCCGACGACGGAGATACTGCAAACCGATATTCTTCGCAGCGTTGTAGTCGGCGTGGTTCTCATACCCGCACTGCTGGCACTCGAACGACTCTCCCGACCGATTGTCGTCGTGGGTAAACCCACACGTCGAACACCGCTTCGACGTGTTACGCGGGTCAACCTGCACGGCTTCGATACCGTGTTCTTTGGCCTTGTATTCGACGTACTCGGAGAGGCGTCGGAACGCCCAGACGTGTTGCCACGTCGCTTCGGGAATGTTCTCCCGAATATGGGTCAAATCCTCAAACACGATGTGCGAACAGTCGTTTTCAACGGCCTCCTCGATAAGTTCGTTCGCCACCGCGTGCAGGTGTATCTCGAACCGGCCAGACTCTTTCTGCCCAACACTCTCGATGTTCTCGTGTGCGTGTCGAGACCCACACTGCTGGAGCGAGGCTCGTCGTTTCTCGTACTCTCGACGCCAGTGATTGAACTCGTCTGCCGACCAAAATCGCCCTGTTGAAGCAACGGCGAGGTTGTTCACGCCTAAATCCACTCCAAGGACTGTTCTGTGCTTGGACTCGGATTCAGACGATTCCTTGTCTGCTTCGGCCTTTCGCATCGAAGCGTGGAGATACCAGTCATCGTCGCGGTACTGCAGGTGCGCCATCCGAAACTCGAAATCCTCGTCGGAGACGTACTTGGTTGGCGGCGTCTCCGAGTCGTCGGGGAGGATGTAATCGCACTCAACGCGCCCGTCTACGGTCGAAAGAGAAACGTGGTCGCGGTGGAACGTCGCGCTCCGCTTGTCGTAGACCGCGCTATCGGCAGAAAAGTGCGGTTGTGACGTGTTCTCACCACGTTTGAGGCGCGAGACTCCGCTTTTGACGGCTTCCACCGCCCGTCGAATCCCTTTCTGGACGAGATTCGCGGTAAGGTCAGTTTCGTCGCGGAGTCGGTCGTAGAGGGCGCGTTCGGCTTTGGCTTTCGAGGTGACGTGGTAGCCGTCGTCGCCGTGCCAGCACCATTCGCTTGCGGTGTTGGCGCAGTGTTTGAACTGCTCGACAGTCTCTCGAAGGGAATCGTCGCCTCCTTCGGAAGTGTCGAGTTTGATAACGGCGGTACGACGATACTCCACTGTATTTTCACATATACTATTGGTGTTACTTATGTTTTTGGGGTTGGGCAGTCATCGTGTTTAGTTTAGCGAGTTCCACCAGACGGCGAAGGCTTGCAACCACGATTCCGCTGTTGTTGGCTCGACGTGGCTGAAACTATTACTGAACGAGGAAGTCCGTCGTTTTATCTCTCTAAAAACACGTTCGACAGCATTCCGATTCCCATGACGAACGGTTTGGAATCGGAGCCCGACTCGCTGGAGTGCTGTTTTGAGGTGCTGGGCGTGATCAACTAGAAACACGGCATCTTCGACGTCGTGTTTCTCGCGTAATTCCTGCAGAAATCGTTCAGTCAACGCCGTTGTTGTCGTCGGAAACAGCCGTATATGCAGGAATCTGTTCGAGGCTGGATTGATGGCAGCGTACAGCCAGTACTGCTGGCCGTCGATGCGGATCACCGTTTCGTCAACCGCAATCTGATCCGGACTAGCGTTGCTGGCGGGCTGTAGATCAGCTTTCTGTACCCAATCATGGACCGCTTTTCGCGAGCGTTGGACACCGAACTTCTCAAGTTCTTTTATTGTATTCGAAAGTGAGAGACCAGCCAAATGAAGTCGAATACCAAGCTGCATCAGCTCGCTCGGTGTCCGCTCTCGCTCCACAAAATCTAACTCGATCCAGTCGCTACAGCCACTGAGGCGAGTGATTTCAGCCATAGACAGCAGAAATCACTCTCGCCTCACTTTTCAGTCTTAACTAAACACGACCTGGGCAGTCATTATAGCATGGTTTGTGTCATCGGTTGTCGGCTTCCTCCCCGACCTCAAGGGTCGGGGCACCCTCCTCGTACCGCCTGTGAACGTCGACATCGACCAGGACACCGTCGACACCATCAACGACGGCCGCGCGCCGATTCACGAGCCCGGGCTCGAGGAGCGCATCGCCGAGCACGCGGGCGACCGGCTGCGCGCGACGACGGACTACGACGCGGTACGCGAGACGGACGTGACCTTCCTCGCGCTCCCAACACCATCCGAGGAAGACGGCCGCATCGACACCTCGATTATGCAGGCTGGCGCCGAGTCGCTCGGCGAGGCGCTCGCCGGTAAGGACGACCACGTCGTCGTCGTGAAGAGCACGGTCGTTCCCGGCACGACCGAGGACGTGGTCGCGCCCGCGCTCGAACGCGGTGGCTTCGACGGTGCGACGCTCGCGATGAATCCCGAGTTCCTCCGCATGGGGACCGCCGTCGAGGACTTCCTGAACCCGGACAAGGTCGTCTACGGCGCGACCGACGAGGCCGCCTACGACGTGCTCCACGACGTCTACGAGCCGCTCGTCGACGCCGCCGACGGCGACCCCGCGGTCGTCGAGACGGGACTCCGGGAGGCCGAGATGATCAAGTACGCGAACAACGGCTTCCTCGCGGCGAAAGTCAGCCTCATCAACGACATCGGGAACATCTGCAAGGAGTTCGGCGTCGACGCCTACGAGGTCGCCGACGCCATCGCGCACGACGACCGCATCAGCGGCCAGTTCCTCCGTTCCGGGGTGGGGTGGGGCGGGAGCTGTCTCACAGGCGACCAGCAGATTCTCGCCAAGGACGAAGACGGCACAAAGCAGCTGACGCTCGCCGACTTCTTTGAGCAGTACGTGTCCGGCGAGACAGTCGAGGACGTATCGGTTCTGAGTCGGACCGAAAGCGGCGAGTTCGAGTTCAAGCCGGTGCTTGCTGCGACGCGGCGGCAGTACGACGGCCAACTCCACACGGTCCGGACGAAGATGAACAAGTCGGTGACGGTGACCCACGACCATCCGATGGTCACGCTGGACGGCCACGAACAGGTTGTCCGCGAGGCAGCTGCACTCGACGAGGGCGACGAACTCCCCGTCATGATGGGGCTGCCGAGCGATCCGGTCGAATCGTTCGACCTCATCGACCTCGTGGAGTCGTCATCGGCCTTCGAGAACGACTCCGTCTACGTGAAACCGGAGTTCGAGCTGGAGACCGTCAAAGACGACGTCTACGAAGTCCTCAGGGAGTACAACCGGCAGTTCGACTATCACAAAGTGCACGACCTCGTTCAATCGAACTACCTGCCGCTCGACGTGTTCCTCGACCACGAGGACGAACTGCCCGTCGACCGGACCGAGGTCGGGCTGTACACGACACGCGGTGGCGGCCAGACCTACGTGCCCGCTGTTCTCCCGGTTGACGAGGACTTCTGGCGGTTCGTCGGCTACTATCTCAGCGAAGGCCACATCAACGACGACACCTCGGGACACGGGTCGACCACGCGACGGCGAGTATGCCTGAGTTTCCACCCCTCTGATGAGGCAGCGTACGTCGACGACGCCGAATCCTACTACGAAGACCTGGGAATCCGGTACCGGACAGAGACTCAGGAGACATCGACCCAAATCGAAGTGTCGAGCCGGATTTTCGCCGAGTTCATCGAGTGGCTCGGCTGTGGGACGGGATCGTACTCGGCTGCAGTCCCGGACGAAGCCTACCGCGCGACCGACGACCAGCGAATCGCGCTCCTCGCGGGCCTGTTCCGGGGCGACGGCCACGTTCACTACCCGAGCCACTCGAACGCGGTCGTCTACGACTACGGGTCGGTCAGTGAGGACCTCATCAACGGCATGCAGTTCCTCCTCCACAGCGTCGGCATCGTCCCGAGTTACAAGACGTCCGAGTCGGCCAAATCGACTCGGCCCGCACACTTCCTCCGAGTGAGTTCGAAACACCAGGTTGACGCACTCAAAGAGATGTTCCTCGACGACGAGCGCGACCGAATCGAGACGCGCCTCAGCGACACCCAGGACATCGCGCCAACTGGTCATACGGCCGATGGTGGGTTCACTACCGTCCCAGTCCGTGAGGTGACCGTCGAGGACGCGGACACAGACGTGTACTCGCTGGAAGTCGCAGACACGCACACGTTCGTCACCACGGACGGGCTCGTCGTCCACAACTGCTTCCCGAAAGACACCGCCGCAATCCGCGCAGCGGCCCGCGACGAAGGCTACGAGCCGCTGATGCTCGACGCCGCAACCGAGGTCAACGACCGCCAGCCGGAGCGCCTCCTCTCGCTGCTCGACGACCACGTCGACGTCGATGGCGAGCGCGTCGCCGTGCTCGGTCTCTCGTTCAAACCCGGCACCGACGACATCCGGAACTCCCGCGCCGTCCCCGTCATCGACGGCCTCCAAGCCCGGGGCGCGGACGTCGTCGCCTACGACCCGGTGGCAGCCGAGAAGATGGCGGAGAAGCGCCCCGATGTCGAATATACAGACAGTGCGGGAGCCGCGCTCGACGGCGCGTCCGGCGCCGTGTTCGTCACGGACTGGGACGAGTTCGCCGCGCTGGACGAGGAGTTCGACGGGATGGCCGAACCCGTGGTCGTCGACGGCCGGCGCATCGTCGAGCGCCGCGACGGCATCACGTACGAAGGACTGACGTGGTAGCCAGCCGGAACGAGTAGCGGCCCGTTCTACAGTCGTTCAGCGTCCACGCCGACGCCGGGGGGCGCGACGACGAGGAACTCCCGGAAGTGCATGAGCGTCCCGCCGGCGTCCTTGACGTCGCCCGCGAACCCGGCGGCGAGGTCGTTGAGGTCGCCGTCGACGGCCAGCAAGAGAACGTTGCCGTCGTTGATTTCTGCGAGCCAGTCGCCGTCCGGCGTCGTGCCGTCGAGGACGCCGAGGACGACGCTCCCGTCGAAGGACTCGGGGACGTCGATCTCCTCCTCGGCGTTCCGCAGGTCGAGGTTGAACCCGTCAGACATGGTCGTAGCGTGGGCGCCGCGGGGCAAAAACCTTCCCGACAAGTCGAGCGAGGCCGAGTCGTGGCGCCGCGCGCCTCAGTCGTCGTCCGCGGCGCACCGAACGTCTGCCCACTTGCCGTTCGATTCGAGGTGCGACTGGAGCGCTTCGGCGTACTGGTCGGCGAGGTCTCTGGATTCGGCCGCGAGTTCCTCGTGGTCGTCGTCGTCGCTGCCGAGGCCGAGCGCGTCCTTAATCCCGCCGACGACGCCGCCTCCGCTGTTCGACTGGGCGCCACCGCCGCCCATCGCCGACTGTTCGTCGACGTTCTGCATCTCCGGGAGCACGTGCTCGAGCTTCGACGTGTCCGCGACGATGCGGGCGTTCTCGGGGTCGTCGGCATTCTCGATGTCGAACTCGACGGCAGTCATCACGAGGCCCCACTGCGAGTTCGACAGCGAGGAGCCGCGTACTCGGTCCGTGAACTCGGTGTCGACGGCCATGCGCGCGCCGACCACCATGTCCTCCCAGTTGTCGGTCATGGCCGCGGCTACGCGATGGGCGTGCTTGTATGCTACGACGAAAAAACGAGCGTGGTATCTGTCGGACCGCGTCTAGAAGGCGCCGGTCTCGCCGGTGATTTCGGCGTGGAGTTCCTCGCGGAGCGCGCTGTGGACGTGGCAGATGTCCTCGGCGCGCTCGACGATGGCGTCGAACTCCTCGTCGTCGAGGTCCGCTTCGACGAGGATGTGGAAGCGAACCGCTTCGAGGTCGTCTTCGTCGTCGAGGTCGCCCTCGACGTCGACGTCTATTCGGCCGAGGTCGTCGAAGCCTTCCTTGTTGCCGCCGACGCGGAACGCCGGGACGAAACAGGACGCGTAGTCCGCGAGGAGGACGCCGTTCGGTTCGGGGCCTTCTTCCTCGGTCGCGTCGACGGTCAGTTCGTAGTCGCCGACGCGCGAACGCGTGACGTAGCCTTCCTCGGAGGTACTGGTGACTTCGATTGTCATTACGTACGTCGAGACTCGCGCCCGCGCCGTAAGCGTTGTTCTTTCGGTAGCCGCCACGTGAACGGGACGGCGGCGCCCGCGATTAGTAGCCTTCCGAGAGGTCGAACGTCTCGTCGCCATCGAGGACGACGACGTCGGCGTCGCTGCCGGTGGCTTGGACCTCGCGCTCGAAGTCGTCGGTATCGATTTCGATGGGCGGGAAGGTGTCGTAGTGCATCGGGAACGCGACGTCGGCGTCGAGCCAGTCGACGGCGACGGCGGCCTGCCACGGCCCCATCGTGAAGTGGTCGCCGGCGGGGACGGCGACGGCGTCGGGTTCGAGGTACGGCGCGATGACATCGCGCATCTCCGTGTGGAGGCTGGTGTCGCCGGCGTGGTAGAACGTCTCGCTCTCCTCGTCGGCGACCTGCGTGGGCTTGGTGTCCGAAATCACGTAGCCGGCGGGCATCCCGGCGGAGGTGCCGTAGCCGGTGTCGATGCCGTTGGAGTGGTCCGCGCGCACCATCGTCACGTAGGCGTCGCCGAGTTCGACGGTGCCGCCGAGGTTCATTCCGGTGGTGTTGTCGATGTCGTACTCGTCGGTGAGGTAGCCCGCGAGCTCGGGCGTCGAGACGAAGTGCGCGCCGCGGTAGCGGTCGACGTCCGCGATGTGGTCGGCGTGGCCGTGCGTGAGCAGGACGTGGTCGGGGTCCACTTCCTCGGGGTCGGTGTCGGTCTTGGGGTTGTCGAAGAACGGGTCGATGAGCAGCGTCGTCCCGCCGACGTCGACGCGCCACGTTGAGTGGCCGAACCAAGTGAGTTCCATAGCGAGTACAACTACTCGCGAATAACACATAAAAGCTCACCGCCCGGTGGATACTTCCGAGAGCGCGACGCGGCCACACGCATGGACGCCGCCCGCGACCCTCCCCGTGGAACCGCCGCGAGCAACCGCGACGGCTTGCTCGCGCTCGTGCTCGCGCAGTTGACGCTGCTGACGCTCGTCGCTGCCACCGCCCTCAACGCGCCCGGGATGCTGGTGATGGTGGCGTACGCGTCCGCGCTGGTGGTCGGCCTCCCAGCGTTCGTCGTGGGAGCGGGGTTGCTCGCGCCGGGATTCGACTAACCGGCACACTTCGCAGCATACCCCCACCGTTAGGTGCGTCCGGGTTCGTCGTCCGGTATGAAGCAGCGACGACTCGGCTCGACCGGGTTCGACGTCAGCGAAGTCAGCCTCGGCACGTGGGAAATCGGCGGCGAGTGGGGCGACGTCGGCGAGGAAGAGGGCAAGGACGCCGTGCGCGCCGCGCTGGACGCGGGCGTGAACTTCCTCGACACCGCGGACGTCTACGGCGACGGGCGCAGCGAGCGCCTCATCCGCGAGGTGCTAGCAGAACGCGACGAGGACCCCGTCGTCGCGACGAAGGCGGGCCGCCGCCTCGACCCGCACGAGGCCGACCGCTACACGCACGAGAACCTCGAACGGTTCGTCGACCGCTCCCGCGAGAACCTCGGCGTGGACTCGCTGGACCTCGTCCAGTTGCACTGCCCGCCGACGGACGCGTACTACCAGCCCGAGACCTTCGACGCGCTCGCGGACCTCCGCAACGCGGGGAAAATCGACCACTACGGCGTCAGCGTCGAGAAGGTCGAGGAAGGGATGAAGGCCATCGAGTATCCCGGTGTGGAGACCGTCCAGATTATCTTCAACCCGCTGCGCCAGCGCCCCGCCGAGCGCTTCCTCGAAGCCGCCGACCGCGAGGACGTCGGCGTCATCGTGCGCGTCCCGCTGGCGTCCGGTCTCCTCACGGGCGCCATCGACGAGGACACGGAGTTCCCGGAGAACGACCACCGGAACTTCAACCGCGAGGGCGACGCCTTCGACGTCGGCGAGACGTTCGCGGGCGTCCCGCTCGAACCGGGCGTCGCGGCCGTCGACGAACTCCGCGAGTACGTCCCCGACCAGCTCACGCTGCCGCAGTTCGCGCTCCGCTGGATTCTTGACTTCGACGCCGTCTCCACCGTGATTCCGGGGTCGACATCGCCCGAACACATCCGGAGCAACGTCGCCGCGTCGAACGCCCGGCCGCTCACGCACGAGGCCCATGGCGCCACTCGCGACGTCTACGAGAAGTACGTCGAAGAGCACGTCCACCACCGCTGGTGACGTAGCGCCCGCGCTCGTTTGCCGCACCCGGAACGCTTACGCGGCCACCCCGGGAAGCCGCGGGCATGCACTGGATGCGTTTCCGCGACCCGGCAGGCGCAGTACGACGCGGCGAGTACGAGGACGGCACCGTCTCCTTCGGCGGACGAACGTACGACGTCGAGGACGTCGAGGTGCTGCCGCCGGCGGAGCCGTCGAAAATCGTCTGCGTCGGCCGGAACTACGCCGCGCACGCCGAGGAGCGAAACGCGGAAATCCCGGACCGGCCGCTGCTGTTCTTGAAGCCGCCGAACGCCGTTGCGAGCGACGGCGACACGGTGACGCTGCCCGGCGACAACTACATCGAGCACGAGGCGGAGGTCGCCGTCGTCATCGGCGAGCAGGCCCGGAACGTCGACGAGGAAGACGCGATGGACGTGGTGGCGGGCTACACCGCGGCCGACGACGTGTCGAACCGCACGGACCAATCCGAGGAGCAGAACTGGGTGCGCGGGAAGGCGTTCGACGGCGCGTGCCCGCTCGGCCCGGTGCTGGCGACGCCCGACGAAGTCCCGGACGACGCGAGCGTGGAACTGCGCGTGAACGGCGAGACGCGCCAGACCTCCTCCATCGAGCACTTCATCTTCTCCGTCCCCGAGCTCATCGCCGAGATCACGGAGTACATGACCCTCGAACCCGGCGACGTCATCATCACGGGGACGCCGGAGGGCGTCGACAAACTGGAGGACGGCGACAGCGTCGAGGTCGAGGTCGAGGGCGTCGGCACGCTCTCCCACGACGTCGAGCGCCGGTAGTCGGGAAGGACAACGCTGAAGATTAGGCCGGCCTAACATTCTCGCGAATGGAACTCACGCGACGGGACGTACTCGCCGCGCTCGGTGCCGTGGGTGCCGCGGGCGCTGGCGCGCTCGCGCTCTCCGAGAACGACGACACCGCAGTTGGCGACCACGAAGTAGCGACGCTCGCCGCGGTCGCAGGCGTCGTCTACCCCAGCGAGGTCGACGGCGTCGAGTCGTTCGTCCGCGAGTACAGCGCCGGCCGCTTCGCGGACCGCCCCGAGTACGCAGCGGGCGTCGCGGACGCCGTCGACGTCCTCGACGAGTACGGGCGGAACTGGTACGACGCGGCGTTCGCCGACCTCGACGCCGACGAGCGTGAGGAGGCGCTCTCCGGGATGGAAGTGGACATCGTCGACCCCGTGCCGGACGGCGACGAGCGCGAGCGCGTCCGCTACTACCTCGTGAACGAACTGCTGTACGCGCTGTTCTCGACGCCGACCGGCGGCGAACTCGCGGGCATCGAGAACCCGCAGGGCCACCCCGGCGGCACGACGAGCTACCAGCGGAGGCCACAGTGACGGGCGCGGACCGCCAGCCCACCGAGGGTGCGGACGTCTGCGTGGTGGGCGCTGGCCCTGCGGGCGGCCTCGTCGCGGACCGACTCGCCCGGGAAGGCTACGACGTGGTGATTTTGGAAGCCGGGCCGCGCTTCGACGAGAGCGACCGCGAGCAGCGCATGGAGCGCTCGATTCGGCCCGCGCACGGCCCGAACTCGGTGTGGGGGATGGGCGGCCCGCGGGACGCCTACGCGTCGACGGGCGACCGCCACTATCCCCTGAACGCGGCGCGCGTGAAGGGCGTCGGCGGGTCGACGCTGCACTGGCAGGGGATGGTGATGCGCCTGCACGAGCAGGACTTCGAACTCGAAAGTGCGACTGGCGTGGGCGCGGACTGGCCGATGAGCTACGACGACCTGCGGCCGTACTACGCCGACGCCGAGAACGAACTGGGCGTCGCGGGCGCCAGCGACAACCCGTTCGCGCCGCCGCGCGAGCAGCCCCACCCGCTGCCCGCGTTCCCGCCGAGCTACTCGGACTCGCTGTTCGCCGAGGCCTGCGAGGAACTCGGGATTACGACGCACTCGGTGCCGAACGCCCGGCTCTCGGAGTCGCGCAACGAGCGGAGCGCGTGCGTGGGGTACGGGACCTGCCAGCCGGTCTGTCCATCGGGCGCGAAGTACGACGCCACGATTCACGTTGCACGCGCCGAGCAACAGGGCGCTCGCGTCGTGGACCGCGCGCCCGTCCAGCGCCTCGAACACGACGACAGCGGCGAACGCGTGACCGCGGCCGTCTACGCGACACCGGATGGCACCGAACACCGCCAGGAGGCCCGCGAGTTCGTGCTCGCGGCGGGTGGCGTCGAGAATCCGCGCTTGCTCTTGCTCTCCGAATCCGAGCAGTACCCCGACGGGCTCGCGAACTCCTCGGGGCTCGTGGGGCGGTACTTCATGGACCACCTGTTCGCGGGTGCCGGCGGCACGCTCGACGAGCCCACCCGACAGAACCACGTCGGCTTCAACACCACGGAGAGCCACCAGTTCTACGACCGGCCGGACGACTCGCGGGGCGCCATCAAACTCGAATTCCTCAACTACGCCGGCCCCTCGCCCGTGGAGATGGCGCTGTCGGGCGACGACTGGGGTGACGCGATGCTGGAGCGCATCCGCGACGGCTACGGCACCCACGTCGCGATGGGCGCGCTCGTCGAGCAACCACCGCGGAAGGAGAACCGAGTCCGCCTCCACCCGGAGCGCACCGACGACCACGGGAATCCCGTGCCGGACGTAGTGTGGTCGCTGGACGAGTACACGCGCCGCACCATCGAGCGCGCGAACGAGATTCAGCGCGAGATTCTGGAGGAACTCGGCGCCGATATCGAGTGGACGGTCGGCCCCGACGCGACGGGACCGGCGTTCCACCACATGGGCACGACGCGGATGGGCAACGACCCCGAGACGAGCGTCGTGAACCCCCAACTGCGGACCCACGACCTGCAGAATCTGACGATTCCGTCGTCCAGTGTCTTCCCGACGGGCGGCGCGATGAACCCCACACTCACCATCGCGGCGCTCGCCCTGAAGGCCGCCGACCACGTCGCCGAGCGGTTGTAACCCGGCGGCGTTCCTCGCCCTCGTCGGTCGGGTCAGTACGTCCGCGGCGGCTGCTCGAGAATCTCGAAAATCTCGCGAGCGCGATACTCCTTGTTGCGGCCCTGCCGGGGAACCTCTTCGAGGACGCCGTCGTCGACGAGTTCGTTGATCGCCCGCGAGGCGGTGGGCTGCTCGACGTCGAATAACCGTTGGACGGTCTTGCTGGTGACGTAGGGCTGCTCGAAGAGCGTCACCGCGAGCTGGTTCTTCGTGTACGATTTCCCCCCGTACGATGCTTCGTATTCGCGGCGGAGGTCGGTGAGCGCGAGCGTCCGCTCCACTGATTCGCGGGCTTGGCGTGCGATGCCCTCGACGAAAAAGGAGAGCCAGGCTTCCCACTCGCCGTGGAACCGGATGGCTTCCATCCGTTCGACGTACGCGGCCTTGTTGCGGTTGAAGTACTCGCTGAGGTAGAGGTTGGGGCGTTCGAGGAGGTCGGCGTCGTACAACTGGAGCGTGACGAGGAGTCGGCCGAGCCGTCCGTTGCCGTCGCCGTACGGGTGGATGGTTTCGAACTGGTAGTGGAACAACGCGATGTCCACGAGTGGGTGGTAACTGCCCCCGGTCCGGTAGTAGGTGAACAGGCCGTCCATCAGGTCCTCGACAGCGCCCGGGGCGGGCGGGAGGAAGTCACCGAGGAAGTTCGGTTTCGTCTTGTACGCGCCGACGGTGTCGGTGTCGACGCGGTCGTCCGGAACGCCAGTGAGCAGGGTCTCGTGGAGGGCATGGAGCAACTCGACAGTCAACTCCTCGCCGTGGTCAAGCGCGTCGATACCGTCCTCGACTGCAGTCTCGTAGTTGAGGACCTCGCGGGTGTCCTTGGTTTCGCCCGCTGCAGTGGCTTCTGTCGGTTCCTCCCGGCCTTCGTCGAACGTACGGGTTTCGAGACTGTACAGCGCGTCGTAGTCGACATCGGCACCCTCGATTTCCGCGGACTCCATAGCCTCCTTGCGGAGCAGCGAGGTGTAGAGGACTGGGGGGAAGCCGAGTTCGCGGCTGACCCCACTGAGCTTGCCGAGCCAGAACGTCGCGTCCGCGAGCGCTTCGTAGAACTCATCGCCGAGTGTGAGGCCGCCGGATGGCGGGAGCGGCTCCGGCCTGTAGTACGACTCGCGGCCGTACGAGACGAAGTCGCCGGGCGCATCAGCATCCAACTCGGACTGCTGCATCGATACCTGAACGTTAGAGCGCACGGTGTATGAATCTGAGGGTGGTAGACGAATGAGAAGGCGGAGAATACGACGGCAGATTCATTTTAGGGTTCGAGATGTATCGTTCCGGGCCGCGAGAGGCGGGTCGCAGCCGAGCGGGCCGACCGCAGGTGGACACCCTCCTCGGAACACCGGGAACGCCGAGAATCGCGACGAGACCCGCTACTCGCCGTGGAGGTGGCCAGGCTGCCACTCGCCGTCGAAGTCCTCGTGGGTGAACGGCAGGGCGTCCTCGCCGCTGTACGACGCGACGAGCTGGCCGTCGCCTTCCAAGTAGTACTTGTACGTCGTCAGGCCTTCGAGGCCGACCGGGCCGCGCGCGTGAATCTTCCCCGTCGAGATGCCGACCTCCGCGCCGAGGCCGTAGCGGTAGCCGTCCGCGAACCGCGTCGACGCGTTGTGGAAGACGCTCGCGGCGTCGATGCCGCGCATGAACACCGACGCGGCGTCCTCGTCGTCTGTGAGGATGGATTCGGTGTGCTTCGACCCGTGCGCGTTCACGTGGTTGACGGCGTCGTAGACGTCCTCGACGACCTTGATGGAGAGTTCGAGGTCGCCGTACTCCGTCTCCCAGTCGTCGTCGGTCGCGGGCGCGACGTCCACGATGTCGCGGGTGGCGTCGTCGCCGCGCAGTTCCACGCCCGCGTCCTCGTAGCGCGAGACCATCCCCGGCAGAAAGTCCTCCGCGACGGCCTCGCTGACGAGCAGCGTCTCCACGGCGTTACACACCGCGGGGTACTGGACTTTCGCGTCGAAGGCCACGTCCTCAGCCATGTCGAGGTCGGCGTCGTCGTCCACGTAGACGTGGCAGACGCCCTCCGTGTGCCCGAGCACGGGAATCTGGGTGTTGTCCTGGATGTAGCTGACGAACGCCGAGGAGCCACGCGGCATCACGAGGTCCACTTTGTCGTCCATCTCCAGCAGCCGGTCGACGTCCTCGCGGGCCTCGATTAGCTGCGCCCAGCCCGTCGGCAGGTCCGCGGTCGCGTCCCGGATGATGTCGTAGAGCACGCGGTTGGACTCGCTGGCCTCGCTGCCGCCCTTCAAGATGACCGCGTTCCCGGACTTCAGCGCGAGCGCCGCGATCTGCACGAGCGCGTCCGGACGGGACTCGAAGACGGTGGCGACCACGCCGATGGGGACCGCGACCTTGTACAGTTCGAGGTCGTCGTCCAGTTCACGGGCCGCGAGCGTCTCCCCGAGCGGGTCGTCCTGTTCGGCGACGGACTCGACCATCTCCGCGATGCTCTCCAGTTTCGCGTCGTCGAGCTTCAGGCGGTCGACCAGCGCCTGCGTGTACTCGCCCTCCGCGAGCAGCTCCTCGCCGGCCGCGACGTCCTCCTCGTTGGCCGACAGAATCTCCTCGCTGTTCGCGCGAATCGCGTCCGCCATCGACTGGAGGGCGGCGTCACGGGCTGCCTCGTCGACGTTCGCGAGGTCGAGGGCCGCGCGCTGTGCCTCCGTCACCTGGGCTTCGGTGTCGCGCTCACTCATCGCTATCACCAGTCATGGGGACGAATAGCGTACCCACGGGCTTGGCAGTAGCGATTTTCTCCAGCACGTCGACCTCCGTGGACTCCGCGATGATCGCGGGGATGTCGTGTTCGGCGGCGGCGCGCGCTCGCTCGACTTTCGTTCGGATGCCGCCGAACTGCTCGGCGCCGCTCTCGCTGACCAGCTGCTGGACCTCGTCGTAGTTCTCGGCGACGGAGCCGATGCGCTCGGCGTCCGCGTCGTGTTTCGGGTTCGCGGTGTAGACGCCGCCCACGTCGGTCAGTGTCACCAGCAGGTCGACGTCGACGCCGATGGCCACCGACGAGGACAGCATGTCGTTGTCGCCGATGCGAATCTCCTCGGTGGCGACCGCGTCGTTCTCGTTGATGATGGGGACGATTCCCCAGTCCAGCAGCGTCTCGATGGTGTTGCGGGTGTTCGTGAACCGCTCGGGGTTCGAGAGGTCGTGCTCGGTCAGCAGCAACTGCGCGATTTTCTGGTCGTAGCGGTCGAAGCTCTCCGTGTAGTGGCGCATCAGTTGGCTCTGCCCGACCGTCGCCAGCGCCTGACTCTCCTCGACCGTCTCGACGTCCTCGTCGACGCGACCCGTCCCCGCGCCGACCGCGCCCGAGGAGACGAGCAGGACGTCTTTCCCGCGCTCGCGCAGGTCCATGATGTCGTCGACGAGTTTGTCGAGTTTCTCGCGGTCGAGGCGCGACTGGTCGTCGGTCAGCGAGTTCGTCCCCGCCTTCACGACGACGCGCTGGGCGTCGGCCGCGCGCTGGCGGGCCGCTGTCACCGCGTCGGTGTCCGCGGCCGCCGTCTGCACCTGCTCACTCATCCTCGAACTCCTCCGCGAGTTCACGGGAGCGACGCTCCGCCGCCTCGACGGCCGCGCGCACGGCTTCGTCGGCGTCGCTGTCCCACAGCACTTCCATGCCCTCGATGGTCGTGCCCTTCGGCGAGCAGACCGCTTCGATGAGTTCGTCGACGCTGCGCTCGTCCTGCAGCACCGTCTCCGCGGCGCCCTTGAACGTCTGCGCGGCGAGCGTCTCCGCCTGCTCCTCGGTGAGGCCGCTGTCGACGCCGGCGTCCTTCATCGCCTCGATGAGGTAGAACGCGAACGCCGGGCCGCTGCCGTTGACCGCCGTCGCGGTGTCCATCTGCTCCTCGTCGACGACGACGAACTCCCCGAGGTCGTCGAGAATCGCGCGCACGTCGTCGGTGATGCCCGCCTGCGTCGCGGCCGCGGCCATGTCGCCCGTCTCGGCGGCGAGGTTCGGCATGATGCGGACAACGTTGGCGTCGGTCTTCGCCGCGACGAACTCCCGGGGGACGCCCGCCGCGAGCGTAATCAGGGTCTGGTCGGCGCGCAAGTCGAGGTCGTCGAGCACCGCCGCGGCGACGCTGGGCTTCACCGCGAGCACGACGACATCGGCGTCCCGCGCCGCCGCGCTGTCCGTCGTGGTCGCGTCCGCAGCGTCCGCGACGCCTTCGAGCGCGTCGGGGTCGAGGTCGATTGCTGTTACTTCGTAGCCGCCGGCCTTCGCGAGTCCGCGGACGAACGCCCCGCCCATGTTCCCGCAGCCGATAACGCTGACGTGTTTCATCTTACCTCCACAGAGGGGACTGGGGGTCATACCGTCTACGCTTCCGACACAGCCGTCGCCCCGCAAGTAGGCTTTTGACGACGCCGCGAGAACGACAACCCGATGACAGACGACACCGACCGCTCGCTCTCGACGCTCGGCCGCGTCGCGCTGGGTCTCGGCCTCGCCGCGCAAGCCAGCGAGGACTTCCGAGACATGGAGGACTCCGTCGAGTACGCCGAATCCGCGGGCGTCCCGATGCCGGACGTGATGGCGCCGATAGCGTCCGGAATGATGGTCGTCGCCGGCCTCGGCATCGCGCTCTGGCGGCTCCCCCGGCTCGCGACGGGCGCGGCCGCGACCTTCCTCACAGTCGTCACCGCGACGATGCACGACTTCTGGAACGCCGACGAGGACGACGCCAGCGGCGAACGGCTCGCGTTCTTCGGGAACCTCGCGATGCTCGGCGGCGTGCTCGTCTTCCTCCGGGAAGCGTACCGCTCGGGCGACCAGTAGCGCCGCTCAGAATTGGAGGTGCGACGTCGAACTCGGCCCGCCGTCGTCCGCGTCGTCGCGTTTCAGCCCATCGTGGAGGTACTGCACGTCGTCGTCAGTGAGGTAGACTTGGCCGTCCTCGACGGTGATTTCCACGTCGACGAGCGTCGTGTCCGCGGCTTCGCCGTTGTCGCAGTGGCCGCTGCACGTGTCGAACATCGACCCGTGCTTCGGGCAGACGACCTCGCCGCCCCGGACGACGGCGCCGACGCCCTCGCGGTAGAGCCGCTGGGCCTCGTGTGTGCAGCGGTTCACCCACGCTTCGACGCCGTCCTCGCAGGGTACCAACAGCACCTCTTCGTCTTCGCCGTGCTCGTCTCGCACCGTGAACACCTGACCGCTCTCGTCGTGGACGTCCGCGACGCTCGTCACGCGGTAGCGACTCATTGTGTGCCACAGACCGAGGACGACGCTGTTAACTCTCCCGGTCGGGGCGGAAGCCACCGGGGAGCGGCCCGAAGTTTATACGCGATACCGACGTACGAGCAGGTATGAGCACGGGACGCGAGATTCGGCTCGTCGAGGAGGACGACGGCTGGTGGTCCGCAATCGACGAGGACGCCGGCGTCGCGAGTCAGGGTGAGACCCGCGAGGAGGCGCTAGCGAACCTCGACGAAGCCGTCGAAGCGACGCGCGCGGCACGCGAAGACGACGACGCGCCGCCCGAACCGGACGCGCCGTGGTTCGACGCCTGATGGCGTCACGGGACTTCTCCGGCGCCGACATCGTTTCCGCCCTCCGCAAATTCGGCTTCCACCACGACCGGACGACTGGCGACCACGCGATTCTGGTGTACGAGCATCCCGAAACGGGCGAGAAGCGAACTGTAACCGTTCCGTTACACGACCGCGTCCGTATCGGGACGCTCCAGAGCATCGCCGACCAGTGCGGGGCCGACGACTTCCACTCGTGGTGCGAGTGGATTGACGAACACTGCTAGCGCGAGAGCTCAGAACCCGCCGGTCGCGAGCGCGCCGGCGTCGAGCAACAGCAGGATGGCGACGACGGACGCGCCGTAGAAGATGGACGTGGCGTCCTCGCCGTCTTCGAGTTTGCCGGCGGCGACTTCGGTGAGGCCGGCGAGCGCGAGCCACAGTACGAGCATCGTCAACACGAGGTGGCCGCGGCCCGTGCCCGTGAGCGTGCCGCCGTCCGTGTAGCCGGCGAGCGTGAGCATGTAGCCGCCCGAGAGGAGGAGGACGACGGAACTGCCCCGGGAGATGTTCCGGAGCGTGCCGACGAACGAGTCGCGGGCGCTCGCGGACAGGGTTCCGGCGACGCCGGGCAGCGTCGCGGTCGCGAACAGCACGCTCCCGGTCCACAGGCCGGCGAACAACAAGTGCAAGGCGTACACGACTGTCTCGGTGACTGCCATGGCCGCCGGTAGTGACTGACACGTCGTAAAACGCCGGGGTTGCGGCGGACAACTCCGTGAAGGCAGTCTTAAGGCGCGCCCGCCACTCGACTCGGGCATGGAACTACGGGACCTCTCCGACCACGTGGAGTACCGGGCCGGTCGGGGTATCGAGGAGGTCGCGCGCGAACTCGGGCGCGACCCAGCGGAGTTCGTGAAGCTCTCCTCGAACGAGAACCCCCACGGCCCGAGTCCGAAGGCCGAAGCCGCAATCCGCGAGACCGCCTCGGAGGTCCACCGCTACCCGAAGGCCGTCCACGCCGACCTGACTGCTGCGCTCGCCGACGAGTGGGACGTGGCTGACGAGCAGGTGTGGCTGGCGAACGGCGGCGACGGCGCGCTCGACTACCTCGCGCGGGCGTTCCTCGCGCCCGGCGACACCGTGCTCGTCCCGACACCCGGGTTCACGTACTACGGGATGAGCGCGCGCTTCCACCACGGGGAGGTCGCCGAGTACGACGTGCGGACCGACGACGGCTTCGCGCTCACCGCGGACAGCGTGCTGGACGCCTACGACGGCGAGCGCGTCGTCTACCTGACGAGCCCGCACAACCCGACCGGCCACCGATTCACGCTGGACGCCGTGACAAAGGTCGCCGACGAGACGGACGAGGACACGCTGGTCGTCGTCGACGAGGCGTACGGCGAGTTCACGGACTCCCCGTCGGCCGTCTCCCTGCTCGACGAGCGCGACGACGTAGCGGTGCTGCGGACGTTCTCGAAGGCGTACGGACTAGCGGGTATCCGGCTCGGATACGCCATCACGCCCCCGGAGTGGGCCGACGCGTACGCTCGCGTACAGACGCCGTTCGCCGCGAGCGCCATCGCGTGTCGTGCTGGCACCGCCGCGCTGGACGACGACGAGCACGTCGAGCAGACCGTCGAGAGCGTCGAGTGGGGCCGCCAGTACATACACGACGAACTCGACGCGCGGACGTACGAGAGCCACGGGAACTTCGTGCTCGCGAACGTCGGCGACGCCACCGAAGTAGCGGAGGCAGCCAAGCAGGAGGGCGTGCTGATTCGGGACTGTTCGAGCTTCGGGCTGCCCGAACACGTCCGCATCACGTGCGGGACGCGGGAAGAGACCGAGCGCGCGGTCGCCGTGCTCAACGAGGTGCTCGCGGAGTGAGAGTCGCCGTCACCGGGACGCCGGGCACGGGGAAGACGACCGCCACCGAACACCTCGACACCGACCTCGACATCGTCCACCTCAACGACGTCATCGAGTCCGAGGGCCTCTACACGGAGGTCGACGAAGCCCGCGACAGCAAGGTCGCGGATCTCGACGCCGTCCGCGACTACCTCGAGGGGCGCGAGGACGTGCTCGTCGAATCTCACCTATCGCACCTATTGGAGGCGGACCGCGTGGTCGTGCTGCGGTGCGCGCCCGGGGAACTGGAGCGGCGCCTCGTCGAACGCGGCGAGCCCGCCGAGAAAGCTCGCGAGAACGCCGAGACGGCAGAGCCGTCTCGTGCTCTCGCTCGCAAAGCTCGCGAGAACGCCGAGAGCGAGGCGCTGGACGTCATCCTCTCGGAGGCCGTCCGCGACCACGGGAAGTCCAACGTCTACGAAATCGACACCACCGACCGCGACCCGGAGGCGGTCGCTGACGACATCGAGGCCGTGCTGGCGGGCGACCGCGACCCCTCCGCCGGCGAGGTCGACTTCACCGAGTACTTATGACGCTGGACACGTACCGCGACCTCGCGGCGCGACTGATGCGGCCGTGGGTGCGCGCCGCCGTCAAGGTGGGCGCGACCCCGAACGCGGTCAGCGTCGTCGCGTTCCTGTTCGCGGTCGCGGCCGCCGCCGCGTTCTACGTCGCATCCCCCGTGATGTACGCGGTCGGCGCGCTCTGCGTCGTCGTGAACGGCTGGCTGGACCTGCTCGACGGGGCGCTCGCGCGCGAACTCGGCACGGACTCGGTCGCCGGCGACCTCCTCGACCACGTGCTCGACCGGTACGCCGACGTGGTGGTCGTCGCCGGTCTCGCCGCGGGTATCGGGCGCTACGACCTCGGCCTCGCCGCCGTCACGGGCGTTCTGCTCACGTCGTACCTCGGCACGCAAGCGCAGGCCGTCGGCCTCGACCGCGTCTACGGCGGGCTTCTCGGACGCGCAGACCGCCTCGCGCTCGTAGGAATTACGGGCGGGCTCTCCGTGTTCATCCCCGCAGTCGCCGGATTCTCGCTCGTGGCGTGGCTGCTCGTGCTGTTCGCCGTCGTCGGCCACCTCACCGCAGTCCAGCGGTTCGTCTCCGCGTGGCGCCAACTCTCCTGAAGCGCCGGCGGCGTGCCATTTAAGCGTCGGCCACGGCTACCGGTTCGTATGGCTCAGTGCGAGATGTGTGGCGAGGAGGTCTCGTCCCCGAAGACCGTCAAAATCGAGGGGGCGGAAATCGACGTCTGCGACGACTGCGCGGACTTCGGCACCGAAGTCAAGACCGAATCCTCCAGCACCACCAGCACGAAGTACTCGACGTCCTCGTCTAGTTCGTCTTCGGACGGTTCCAGTTCCTCCTCCAGCGGCGGGTCCTCGGGCGGCCGACGCCGCCGGGACATGTTCGACGAGATGGAGGAACTCGCCGGCGACTACGACGACCGCATCCGGAAGGCCCGCGAGAGCGCGGGGCTCAGCCAGGAGGAACTGGCCGACGACCTCAACGAGAAGGCCAGCGTCATCCGCAAACTCGAACGCGGTGACAGCCTCCCCAGCGACGACGTCCGCGAGAAGGTCGAGAACAAACTCGGCATCTCGCTGACCGAGTCCGGCGACGACGCCGACGAGGACTGGTCCTCGAGCAGCGACAGCGCGGGGCTGACGCTCGGCGACAAGGTCCGCCGGAAGGGCGACGACGGCTAAACCTACAGTTTTTTCGCGCGGGAGTACGCCGTCTGTGACGTGTTCGTACTTGTCAATCTGAAGGCGTACCCCTGCGACCCGGTCGCGGTCGCGGAGGCCGCCGCCGACGTCGCCGAAGCGACAGACTCGACTATCGCCGTCGCGCCGCAGCCCGCGGACCTCGCGCGGGTCGCGGAGACGGGCGCGACGACGTACGCTCAGCACGTCAGTCCCGTCGAGCACGGCAGCCACACGGGGAGCGTGCTCGCGGAGTCCGTCGCGGACAACGGCGCGGTCGGGACGCTGTTGAATCACTCCGAGCACCGCCGCAAGCTCGCGGACATCGACGGCAGCCTCGACGCCGCCGACCGGGTCGACCTCGACACCGTGGTCTGCGCGAACAACCCCGAGCAGGTCGCGGCCGCCGCGGCGCTCGGCCCGGACGCCGTCGCCGTCGAACCGCCGGAGCTCATCGGCACCGGGACGCCCGTCTCGCAGGCCGACCCGGACATCGTCGAGGACGCCGTGTCGGCCGCCGAGGCCGTCGACCCGAGCGTCGACGTCTACTGCGGCGCCGGCATCAGTACGGGCGACGACCTCGAAGCAGCCCGCGAGTTGGGCGCCAGCGGCGTGTTGCTCGCCAGCGGCGTCGCGAAAGCCGACGACCCGCGTGCCGCCCTCGAAGACCTCGTCGAACCGCTCGCGTAGCGCCGGCACAACGCTGAAGGCGCCACCCGCCGACACCGCCGATATGGCCGCCCGCGACCTCCTACTGTTCGGTATCGCCGTCATCCTCACCAGCGGATTCGTCCTCCTCCACGACGTGCTCCGGTACGGCGGCCGCGGCATCGAGAGCACGGCCGTGTTCTACTACGGCGTGTTCGTCGGACTGGGGTTCGCGCTCCTCGGCACGCTGGCCGCCAGCGGCGACTGAGGCGTCGAAAAAAGAGCGGCGTCCGGTTAGGCGGTGAGGACGGTGACCGGGTCGTCGTAGTCGAGGATGACTTTCTGCGTCGCGTCCCCGAAGATGGCTTTCCCCGTCGGCGAGCGCTTGCGCCCCGCGAGGAAGATGTGGTCACAGTCGTACTCGGCGGCCGCGTCGAGTGTCTTGCCGGCTTTCTTCCCGAGGTAGCCCGCCGTCTCGTACTCGACGTCGAGGTCGCCGAGAATCTCGTCGGCGAGGTCCTGCGCGAACTGCGCGGCGCCCGCTTCGGCTTCGTCGGTCGAATAGCTGGCTGTGCCGTTCGGAATCGCTTCCATCGCTTCGCGGCGGCCGCCGTACTCGTCCTCGGTGGTGACGTGAATCACCACGAGGTCGGCGTCGACGCCCGCCGCGAGCGTGCCTGCTTCGTGCAGGAGGTCTTTCGCTGCGTCGGTCGGGTCGATGACTGCGAGTGCGCGGTCCATGAGTGTGTTCTCGTTGTGGGTTGTGATTTGTTTTCGGGGCGATGCGACGACTGCGGCCGTTCGCTTACGCGAGCGGCAGCACCGACGACAGAATCAGCACCGTCACGAGACCGGTGACGGAGATGATCGTCGTCAGTGCGGTCCATGTCTTCAGCGTCTCCGCTTGCGTGAGGCCGCCGATTTCCTTCACGAGCCAGAAGCCCGAGTCGTTGTACCACGAGCAGATGTTCCCGCCCGCGCCGATGACCATCACGAGGTACGCCGCGCTGACGTCGAGTTGGCCGGCCAGCGGTGCCATGATGCCCGCGGCGGTCAGCATCGCAGCGGTCGCCGAGCCCTGCGCGATGCGGACGATAGCGGCGATGAGCCACGCGGTGACGAGCAGGCCGATTCCGAATTCCTGGAGGAAGTCGGCGATGTACGGGCCGATGCCGGAGGCGGCGAGCAGCGCGCCGAAGGCGCCACCCATCGCGGTGATGGCGGCGATGTTCCCCCCGCTCTTCAGCGCTTCCGTGAGTTCGTCCTCCCAGACGGACCGCGAGAGGCCCGTCCAGCGGAGGTAGGTGACGGCGGCCGCCATCGCGGCGATGGTGAGCGCGACGTTCTTGTCCCCGACGAACGCGACGACCGGCTGGATGGATTCGAGGACGGGGTACCACTCTTGGAACGTGCCGACGGCGGTCGCGGAGGCGACGAGCACGACGGCCAGCAGGATGGGCGCAATCGATTCGATGACGCCGGGGAGGCTCGACGTGTCGCGCTGGGCGCGCTCCTCCAGTTCCTCGGTGGTGGTGCCCATCGCGTCCCGCAGCGGGATGTCGAGGCGGGCGTTGATCCAGCGACCGTAGACGAGGCCGGCGACGATGGCCGCGGGAATCGCGGTGGCGACGCCGACAGCAATCGTGATGCCGAGGTCGACGCCGATCTCGTTCGCGACGGCGAGCGGACCGGGCGTCGGCGGCACGAAGACGTGCGTCGTCGCCGCGCCGGCGCCGACCACGACGAGGTACAGCGCGTAGTTCTTCCCGACGCGGGCGCGCATCGAGCGAGCGAGCGGCGCCATCAGGTAGAACACGCTGTCGAAGAACACGGGGATGGCGAGGACGGAGCTGCTTCCCCACAGTGCGATGTCGGAGTTGCCTTCGCCGACGAGCGATTGGAAGCCGCGGACGATGCGCTGGGCGGCGCCGCTCTCCAACATCGATTTCCCGATGATGGCGGCCATCAGGATGGGGATACCGATGCCGGCCATGCCGTTCCCGAAGGCGGTCGCGGTTCTTCCCGCCGCGTCCGCCATCGCGAAGTCGGGGACGAAGACGGCGTTCACGAGGCCGACGGTGAACGCCGCAATCGTGAGGCCGACGAACGCTGGGAGGTCCAGTACGACCAGTAGCGCTACGACTACGGCCAGACCTATCGCGAACGTGAGTAACGGACTGTGTGCGAATTCAATTGCCATGTGTTACAACTTATCAGCCGAATCTAGCGCCACAAAAAAGTTTTTATTACTAATACAATAAATTATTATATCGTTGTAGAATCCGCTCAAATCCGGGCAGAAAGTCGATTCGCGTTCACTCGAACTCGTCGAGTGAAATCTGAGCGTCACTCGCTTCCTCTCGCTCGCTGGTGCGGTCGCGGAGCCGACTCGAAGACGCTGCGTCCCCGTCGGCCCCGCCGTCGCCCTCGAACCCGTCGAGACTGGCTTGCTCGCGCTCCGAGAAGTCGAGATTCGAGACGCGGACGCCGACCTTCCGCACGGACTCGCCCTCGAACTCACCGAGGAGGTCCTGCGTGATGTCGTCGACGAGTCCCGGGTCGTCCACCGGCCCGGGCAGGGACTCGGCGCGCGTGTGGACGTCGAACGGCGGCGTCACGACCTTCACGCCGATGGTGCGGTAGAAGGCGTTCTTCCGGGTGGCGCGGTCCGCGACCGCCGCCGCGAGCGTCGCGACCTGCTCGCGGACGCGCTGGAAGTCGTCGGTCGCGCCGTCGAACGCGGACTCCCGGGAGAGGCTCTTTGGCTTCCCGCGGGGTTCGACCGGGCGGTTGTCCTCGCCGCGGGCGCGCCGGTAGAGGTCCCGGCCCCGGTCGCCGAACTTGTCGGTGAGTTCGTAGGGGTCCGCGTCCGCGAGGTCGCCCGCCGTCTCGATGCCCATCTCGCGGAGTTCCCGCGCGCGAACCGGGCCGATGCCGTGGACGTCCGCGACGTCGATGGGCGCGAGGAACTCCCGAACGTCGTCGGGTTCGACCACGACGAGGCCGTCGGGCTTGTCGTAGTCGCTGGCGAGCTTCGCGGTGCTCATGTCGGGCGCGACGCCGACGCTCGCGGGCACGCCGACCTCGCGGTGGATGCGCTGCTTGACGTGGCGCGCGAACCCGTCCGCGACGTCCCACGCGGTCCGGTCCGTGACGTCCAAGTAGGCTTCGTCGATGCTCACCTCGCGAACGGTGTCGCCGAGGTCGTAGAGGATTTCCTTGACCGAACTGCCGACGTCCTGGTAGAAGTCGAGGTCCACGGGCCGGTAGTAGCCCGCGTCCGGGCTGTCGGGTTCGTCGTCCTTCCGCGGGAGGTTTTCTAAGGCGGCGCCGATGGCTTGCGCGCTCTCGACGCCGTACTCGCGGGCCTCGTAGCTAGCGGTCGCGACGGCGCCGACGGTCTCCCCGGGCTCGTAGCCCATCCCGACCACGACGGGTTCGCCGCGCAACTCGGGTTCGCGACGGCGCTCACAACTCGCGTAGAAACAATCCATGTCGACGTGCAAGACGATGCGCTCCTCGCGTGCTGGCGCACCGGGGAGTCGCTCGCCGTCGACCATCACGCGTGATTCGGGCGCGACGAGCAAAAAACGGCCGGGTCAGGGCTCGGGGACGACTTCGACGTCCGTCTCGTGTTCGCGGGCGTCTTCGAGTGCGTGCTTGGCGCCCATGCCGGCGTCGTGCGGGGAGACGGCGCGGCCGACGCCGACGCGGACGTCGACACCGGCGGTGTCGTGGACGTGCTCGATGGCGTCCTCGTAGTCCGCGGGCGTGAGGTCCGGGCAGACCGCGATGATGTTGTCCCCACCCACGAAGAAGGAAAGCGAGCCGTGGGCGTCGTGCATGTACTGCATGAGCGCGGCGTACCCCTGCTCGATGTGGACGAACGACGAGTACGCGTCGAGTTCGTCGGTGTACGTGCCGGTGGCGTCGACGACGTCGAAGTGCGCAATCTGGATGTCGTCGTCGGTGCGCGCGCCCTCGTCGATTGGCTGGCCGAGCAGCGCTTCGCGGCGGTCGGCGTCCTGCGCGCTGCCCTGTTCCTGGAGGGCGGCGGTCGCCTCGACGAGCGCGTCAGCGGGAGTGGCGCCGGTGCCGATGGAGAGGCTGACGGTGACTGGGTAGCGGTTCCGAATCGACTCCTGAATCCGGGCGTGGTCCTCCAAGTCGAGGCCGTTGCTCACCGCGATCATGTTGTCGAAGCGCGTGAAGAAGACGTAGCCGTCGCGCATGCCGAACGCCTGCGAGAGGTCGGCGTACAGTCGGGACTGCATCGTCTGGAGGTCGACTTCGCGTCGCGGCGACGGCGTCACGGTCCACGGGCCGTAGTTGTCGAGTTGGACGAGGGTGACCTGCGTG
Organism: Halobacterium sp. CBA1132; assembly: GCF_001485535.1. Lineage (NCBI taxonomy): Archaea > Methanobacteriati > Methanobacteriota > Halobacteria > Halobacteriales > Halobacteriaceae > Halobacterium > Halobacterium sp. CBA1132. The sequence continues at coordinate 1,080,643 of NZ_BCMZ01000001.1, read as the reverse complement.
TTCGTCACGGTTACCGACACTCGGCCCCACGGAGGTATATCGGTTGTGGATTGCGTTCCAAATCTGTTCCCGTCAGTGGGTGCGCGACACCGACACCTGCTCGCCGCCCTCCGAATACTCGACGGCCGCGTCGAACGGCGGCGTCAACCGCGCCAGCGACTGGTCGTCGTGCGCGACCGGATTCAAGTGGAAGTGGCCGACGGCGTCGGCCTGATTGATCTGCTGGGTGACGACGCGGAGGAACCGGAACAGCGTCCGCACGTCGTGGTACGCCGTCAGTTCACTCACCGAGTCGAAGCAGACGACCGTCGGGTTCGACCGCGAACCCACGCCGTCGAAGAAGTCCCGGACCGCCATCCCCAGTCCCGTGAGGTCCGTCGGGTCGACACTCCGAACGTACGCGCCGCCGCGTCGGCCCTCGTCGACGTCGTTCTCGGTCAACTGCACCAGCCCCAGGTGCGCGCTCTCCGTCGACACGGAGTCCTCCCACGCGTCCAGCCACGTGTCCGCGCCCGCGAACGTCACCACGAGGACGTCCGCCGCCTCCGAGTCCAGCCCCGACAACAGCGCCTCGTGGACGCGCTCGTTCGCGGACGCGCTCCCGTCCTCCATCAGCAGGACGTTCGAGACGCCGTCGAGGTCATCGGCGATGTCGAGGGCGTGCTCACTCACCGTCCATCACCGCCTCGACGGCGTCCAAGACTGCCTGCATCGAGACGTCTCGGTCCAGCGAGACGTACACGCCCTCCGACTCCCCTACGAACCGCAGAACGGACGCGCTCTCCAAGACGACGGCGAACGCCGTCACCTCGCCGAGACTCCCGTACATCTCCTCGTAGAGCTCCTGCTGAGTGAAGTCCAGCCGGTAGTCCGCGTGCAACTGCTCGGCGATCTCGGACAGCCCCTCCGGACCGCCGAGTTCGCCGACCACGTCGTCGCGCGCGTACAGGAGTTCGTACGTCTGCTCGTCGTACTCGACGAACGTCCGCAGCCCGTCACCGGCCGCGTCGTCGACCGCTTCACCGACCGCCGCCGCGTCGAATTCTGACGTCGCAGGCGGCTGGCGGAGTTCGAACATACACGACACTGGGGGTCAGCGACCAAAAGCGTTCGGCGACGCACCCGCCACGAGAACCAACGCCACGGTCACGGCTCCGCAACCTCGACTTCCCGGAATCGCTGGCTTCTAATCGCGGGCTGCCGTCGACCACGCCGACGAACAACCGTCGCGCTCTCCACGCGACGCACACTCCACGATGACCGACGAACCGCAAACGCTGGACACGGAGTTCTACGCGCTCAGCAGCGACGCCGACATCCCGGAGTTTCTCGCCGTCGCGAAAGTCTACGCCCGCGACGTCGTCGAGAACTACGACCTCTCCGTCGACGTGACCGCGCTCGACTGGACCGTCAGCAAGCGCGCGAAACGTCGCGCCGGCGCGGTCGAGTACCGCGACGGCACCCCCGAAACCGTCTCGCTGACGTGGGCGTACTTCCAAGAACACGGCTGGGCCGCCACTGCCGACGTCGTCCGCCACGAACTGATTCACGTCCACCTGCTGAACGAAGCCGGCGACGCCAGCCACGGCGACGCGTTCCGGGAGTGGGCGACTGAACTCCGAACGTCGGTCACCTGCGAGCGCTTCGCCGACCCGAACTGGTGGATCGTCTGTGAATTCTGTGGGAGCGAGATGGCGCGCTACCGGAAGTCGAAGCTCGTGAAGCATCCCGAGGCGTATCGATGTGGTGGGTGTGGCGGGCGGCTGTACGCTCGGGAAGCAGGGGAGAGCGGGGACTGACGCTTCAGTCGAATGGCTCTGCCTCGCTCGCTCGCGCTACGTTAAGTCCGACTCGTCCCCCTTCAATAGTAGTCGTCGAGGAGCATGTCGAATCGCTGCTGGGTGTCCTCGGCGCGCGATTCGGTGACTTCCGCCTTGTACGTGGCGCTCCCGTCATCGTCAATCTGGACATCCAACTCAAGGAGCTCTGCGACTGGCGCATCAACGTGATCGAGCGCGGGCTCGCGGTCGTCTACAAAACCAAGGTCGACGACCACTCGGGAGAGGTCACCGAGAAGCGGATGCACCGGATTCGCTGGGGCGCGCTCGACGGCCACCCGGAGCACGAGACGCTCGCCGGGAAGAAGAAAGAGCACATGGAGAACTTCGCCGAGAACTCGTATCTCGCGGGCGACGACGAGGACGACGACGAGGAAACGATGACCGTCGAGGACATCCCGAAGCCGGTGCGCGATACGCTGATTCGGCGGTTCTGTCAGGTCGGCGTGAAGCAGGCGAAAATCGGAGCGGTGTTCGACCTCGGTCGGAGCACGATCTCGAAGATCAAGAACGAGGAGAGCGTCGAGTTCGGCGACGAGCACGCGTGGGACGACGACGGCGTCTCCGTGGGTGCTGACGACGATTAACCGAATGAATCCCCTGATTTTCGTTCTTTTGAAGCCGAGACAAAATCAGCCATCACATAATCGACAAACTGATTTTTATAATGAACTTCACTTAGCATTAGTAGAAATGAGACGAGAACCATCCAGAAGATGATGAACAGCAAATCGGTGCTAGTACTAGTGACATAACTGATCAGAGGCTGATGATTTAGTATACTTGGCGCTGTTGAACCATCTATAACGATTATACCGATATAGGCGGTCACGAAGAATAGAAGAGTTGTCCAAGTACTTCTGCAAAATGAAAATATAGCTTGAAACTGGCGTGCCCTTCCAGCCTGCAGAAATTCTTGCTGGCTCATAACAATTGTATAAATATCATCGTAGTCCACTTCGTGATGGGCATGAGAATCAAGATATTTGGAGAGTTCTGTCGCGAATTCCTTACATAAGAGTGGCGGAGACTGAGAGTTTATGAATTCGTTTCGGAGTTGTCTTCGGAATAAAATCCGGTGCGGAACTAGCAACTGGTAGCATACTAGTAATACCGGAAGGTACATCGCACCCATCGTCCCATGTACATATTGGAAATATCTACTATTAGTAATCCTGTTTTCAATTGAGGACAGATCTTCACGGCTTCTTTCGACATTCTCTAAAGAAGTTCCCCTCCAAAATCCTGGTCGGAAAAATTCAAAGTTGTGGTAAATTAACTTAGCAGATCTATATGCAGTCCGTTCAACAGTTACTGCAAATGAGTGTAACGCTTGGCCGAGTATAAAACCAAGAATGAGAAATATGATAATTAGGGCTGTGAGCAATAATGTTGAGTCGACACTTCCGAGCGGGCCATCATGCTTGGGTAGTAATGAGATAATTCCCATTAAAAAAGCCGCACCGGGGACTGCCTTAGCGAACAAATCATACGATCCAAAAACTCCGGTGAAACGAGAAGGCATGAAGTCCATCTGTAATATGCGGGATTGTATTGCTTCTGATTTTCCTCAGATAGTTTATTCAAGATGGAAACGCCACGTCACACAGAGGAACACTTCAGGTGGTTGCGCATCCGAAGATACGATTTCCCCGATATGCACACGAACCCTCGTTCGCTCGCGTGCATATTCGCGCCCGGCTGTGCTCGCGCACCCCTGAACCTACCTTGATCCCGATAGGAAACACGGGTTTCACCCGAAAATCGGGGTTCCAGTGAGCCAAACTCAATCGGTTTGAGGGCTCGTATGTACGAGACGAGTATGCGAATCCGAACTGACGGAGAGTACGCGCACCGCGAGGAAACAATCGAGGCGGCCGCCGAGCGCTTCGACTGTAACAAGACGAAAGCCGTGCTCATCGCGTGCGAAGTTTCCGGTGACGTCCTCGACGGCGTCGAAGAGGCGCTGGAGCATCCCGACCTCCCGCCGAGCGTCCGTGACGAGCTGGCCGAGGCCATCTCGACGCGTCGCCTGAATTTCGAAGTCACGAATCCGGATATTTCCGTAAAATTGGAGTGAATGATTAGAACCTTCTTAACAATTATACATAATTTTATCCATCATCAGAATAAGGTCTAGTCGTGCCTGTTTCAACTGATTCCGCGGCATGGCAAGAAGGAGACGAACACGTAACTAAGGATCATCTCCTCCTCGACTTCCTGAAAAACAGTCCTCAAGAAGCATTCCACATTCGAGAAATCGTGGACGAGATAGCCGGGCTGGACTGGGCTGAGATTGAGAACCAGTTGCGTAGAGAAGACGAATTACCAGAAGATGAGGGTTTTGCTGAGGATGAGCGTGAAGACTATGCTATTACCTATCATTACCGGGAGACCGCATTCTACGAGGAGCGACTCAATTCCTTAGTCGAGAAAGGGTTAGTAGATGTAAAAGTCGTAGACGCGAGTGGCTTTGGGGATGAAGTCCCAGATAACTGGGATACAGTAGCTGCTTATTCGTACCATACTGAATAACTCCCTCTTAGGGGCCGGTTTCGGGTGCGGCCGCAGAACGGTGTGGGGTGTTTTAGATTTGTGCCCTTAGGCACACCCCTAACGGGAATCTAACCCTCCGTGTTGGATTTGCCGAGCGCACGCTCTGCGAGGTCGCGTCAAGGATGCTCGTCGACATCACAAGAATCGAGAATGGTGCACTCGGGGCCGGAGGGATTGTGAACCACGGTCGGAGCACAGCTCCTCCCTGGTTCAAATCCCTCGACCGCCACACAACTCGCTCGGCGCGAGAGCCACAGGGGGCTCTCGCGGCCTCAGTTATCGTAGAAGTGGGGCCGGAGGGATTTGAACCCCCGATCGACTGATATCTCCGGTGCGCCTCGGAACTCCAGAGGGTCGTCGTCGCGGACCGATGATCAGTCGGCCGCTCGGTATACCAGTCTGGAATTTCGTCCCGGGCGCGTGGCCTCTGGAGTCAGTCGCCATTCCTGGCTTGGCCACAGCCCCTCGCGTCCTGTCGTACGGTGATTTGTCCTAAGTGCGTTTCGATTCGGTGGCTCCGTTCCACCACCGACAAGGACCGGCCACGCGTATTCGAGTATGTGATTGCACGCGTGTGGCGCGGGTGGACCGAGCCCGCGGACGCCGACGAGTACGAGTCGTTCGTGACCGAGACGGTGTTCCCGGACGCGAAACAGGATATCGAAGCGCTGGAGAGCTTCGAGGTGCTGCGCCGCGAGGCCGACGGAGAAGTGGAGTTCGTGACTATCGCGCGGTTCGCGTCGTGGGAGGGCGTGGAGGCGTTCGCGGGCGAGGAGTACGAATCGGCGCACGTGCCCGAGCGCGCCGAGGCGCTGCTCGCGCGCTACGAGGAGACGGTCGCGCACTACGAGGTCCGCTCGTAGCGATTGGTCTTTCCGGGCCGAGGGCGAACGCCGGGCCATGACCGAGTACCCAATCGTGGTGCGGGAGATCGGCGGGAAGATGCGACTCGGCGTCGAGGAAGCGGACGCGTTCGACGCGGACCTCCGGGAGATCGTCGCGGACGCCTACGAGCGAGTCGATGTCGAGAACTGCGGGGACGGCGAAGTCGTCGGTCACGTGGTCGCGAGCGGCGACGAGGTTGAGGACGTGCGCTGGAGTCGTTAGGCTTCGCGCTCGCTCCACTCGCAGTCCTGGCACTTGTAGCCGGTGACGAACTCCGTCACGGAGGGCATGTAGCCGACGGAGATGACGTCGCCGCCGCAGTCGGGACAGTCGCGGTCGGCGTCCTCGATGGGTTCGGCGTCCATCACGGACTCGCCTTCGACGAGCTCCGCGAGTTTCTTCGGGGTGACCATGCGGCCTTCGACGACGCGGTTGCCGGACATACCGGCGGGACGGCCGCGGGCGGCTAAAGACTTCTCCTCGCGGGCTTACAGCCAGGGCGCGCGTTCTTCGGCGCCGTCCTCGCCGGGGTAGCCGTACGCGGCTTCGTCCTCGTCGTCGGGGTCGTTGCCGCCGTCGGGCGTCGCGGGCGCGGCACCACTGGGACCGTCGTCGGCGGCCGGCGGGACGTCCGGCGTCTCGACGTCGGCTTCCTCGGGGTCGAACGCGAGCAGGCCGGCGACGGCGAAGACGACCAGCGGCGCCTGCGAGGGCACGAGCCCGAACACGGAGAGCGCGAGCGTGCCGAGCGCGACGGCGCTCCCGAACCGGAAGCGGTCGATGTCGACGACCGTGCGGAGGTACGGCTGGAGCGCGACGACCGAGAGCGCGAAGCCGACGGCGACGCCGCCTGCGGCCGCGGCGCGCAGCATCAACTCGGGGTCGGCGCGCAACACGAATTCGGCGCCCGCTGGCTGGACGCTGGCGACGAATCCGAGGCCGATGATGACGCCGGGGGACGGGAGGTAGTCGCCGATGGTCGAACTGGCGGTCTTCGCGGCGATTGCGAGGATGACGATGGCGGCGAAGCGCTCGAACGTCGGGATGTCGACCACCGTGGCGATGGTGGGCGCGAGCGCCGCCTCTGCGGCGGCGACGAGTATCAGCGGCGTGCCGACGACGAGGACGGTGGTAGCCTGCGAACGCGGGTCCTCGTCCATCTCCGCGAGGATGACCGCCAGCGTCGCGCTCCCGCCGAAGACGAGCAGCCCGATCTGGGCGATGCCGACGTAGGTTTCGAGGCCGCCCGCGAGCACGAGGGCGGCGAAGATGCCGTCCACGAGCGGGAGCAGCATGACCGTCGCGAGTAGTCGCGTGTCGCCGCCCACACGCTGCTCTAAGCGGAGGGCGACGGGATGGCGTGAGCTACTCATACACTACCGGCCTGATCTGGACGAACTTTGGTTGGCCCGGTGATACGGGGACGCGCGCGGCGTCGAAAGCGCGAGCGTCGACGTTCCGAGCCAGAATGTGTCCATCAGTTTGCCGAAAAATGTGCGTGCGGCGGAGTCGACGGTGTGGTTGCCGGCGGTGCGCACTACCTCGGGACTGATGGAGTCCATATGTACAATCATTAGGGTCGAATGCATAAAGATTGCGTGAGAAGCGACCGCATGTGATGGTGAACCAAAACCTGTTTTTAAGTCCCTAACTACTGTCCCTCGGGTCGCGTACACGATAGTCGAGAAATAGACGGTAGAAACGGAGAAAGTCTACCGTTCGCCGTTCGATACGGGATTGGCTGTCCGTTCGTCAGATACCGCCGCGCGACGTTGCACGGTCGTGCCGACACCACCCATCCCACGGGAGTTGTTCACGCACGTTCGCCCAATCTCGGAACGTTTTTGCCACCGGCGACGCGACGATTTACATGGCGCACGACCCTTCGACGGACGGCCGATTCTCCGAGAAACTCCGGGTACCAGAAGCATTGACCTTCGACGACGTGTTGCTCCGCCCCGCGGAGAGCCGCGTCGAACCCGACGACGCCGACGTCAGCACGAACGTCTCGACGAACGTCACCCTCAACACCCCGATTCTCTCCGCAGCCATGGACACCGTCACGGAGTCCGACCTCGCCACCGCGATGGCGCGCGAGGGCGGCCTCGGCGTCCTCCACCGTAACATGGACGTCGAAGAGACCGCCGCCGAGGTCGAGCGCGTGAAGCGCGCCGACGAACTCGTCATCGACCGCGAGAACGTCGTCACCGCGACGCCCGACCAGACCGTCAGCGAGGTCGACCGCATGATGAGCCACGAGGGCGTCTCCGGCGCGCCCGTCGTCGACGACGACGACCGCGTCCTCGGCATCATCTCCGGGACGGACATCCGCCCGTACCTCGAAGTCGGCGAGTCCGACACGGTCCGCGAAGCGATGACCGACGAAGTCATCACCGCCGACGAGGACGTCGCGGCCCGCGACGCGCTCGAACTCATGTACGAGCACAAAATCGAGCGCGTCCCGCTCGTCGACGACGACGACCGCCTCGTCGGCCTCGTCACGATGCAGGGCATCCTCGAACGCCGCGAACACGAGGACGCCGCCCGCGACGACGACGGCCACCTCCGCGTCGGCGTCGCCGTCGGTCCCTTCGAGACGGACCGCGCAACCGCCGCGGACGACGCCGGCGCCGACGTCCTGTTCATCGACTGCGCGCACGCCCACAACAAGAACGTCATCGAGTCCGCGCGCGAAATCAGCGAGACCGTCGACGCGGACGTCGTCGTCGGGAACGTCGGCACCAGCGAGGCCGCCGCGGAAATCGTCGACTTCGCGGACGGCATCAAGGTCGGCATCGGTCCCGGCTCAATCTGTACGACCCGCGTCGTGACGGGCGCCGGCATGCCCCAGATTACGGCGGTCTCCGAGGTCGCTGATGTCGCCCACCCCGAGGGCGTCCCCGTCATCGCGGACGGCGGCATCCGGTACTCCGGCGACGCCGCGAAAGCCATCGCCGCGGGCGCCGACGCCGTCATGCTCGGGTCGTACTTCGCGGGCACCGACGAAGCCCCCGGCCGCGTCATCACGATGAACGGCAAGAAGTACAAGCAGTACCGCGGCATGGGTTCGGTCGGCGCGATGCAGTCCGGCGGCGGCGACCGCTACCTCAAGGAGGAAGACGAAGACGAGGAGTTCGTCCCCGAGGGCGTCGAGGCCGCGACGCCGTACAAGGGCCCGCTCTCGGCGGAACTCCACCAGCTCGTCGGCGGCATCCAGTCCGGCATGGGCTACGTCGGCGCCGAGACCATCCCCGAGTTCAAGGCCGACGCCGAGTTCGTGCGCGTGTCCTCGGCCGGGCAGAGCGAGAGCCACCCCCACGACGTCATGATTACCGACGAAGCGCCGAACTACAGTCCCGGCGAGTGACGCCGTAGCGTCCGCTGGCCGCTCTCCATTCTTCTCGTCGACAACCTCCGCTCCGGCGCGGCCCGAAAAATTCGTCGCGGTACTGCGCGCTCAGGCGTCTTCGCCAGTGACGACGACCGGACGGTCGGCGTTCAGGATGACCGACTGCGTGACGCTGCCGAAGATGGCTTTCCCCGCTGGCGAGCGTTTGCGCCCGCCGAGCACGATGGCGTCGACGTCGTACTCCTCGGCCTCCGCGATGATGTCGTCGGTGGTGTCACCGGAGTCGTCGCGGACCTGCACGTCGACGCCCGCGTCCTCCAGGAATTCCTGTGCGCGCCGCACCGACTGAATGCGGCTCGCGGACTTGAACTGCTGGACGTCCTCGGGGAGGTCCTCGGAGTCGCCGGTGAACACGAACAGTACGATTGCTTCGACGCTGTTCTCGGCGTCGGGCAGGTTCGCCACGTAGCGCGCCTGCGAGAGCGCGCGCTCTACGTCGTCGTCGACCGGTACCAGCACGCGATACATGTTCGACACCACGCCCGACGGGGGCTTAAAACTACGCGGGTCCGTCGTCGCGCTCGTCGTCGAGGATGCCGCCGAGTTCGAACCGCGCGCCGCCGCTCTCGGCGTCCGTCGCCCGCACCGTCCAGCCGTGGGCGTCCGCGATCTGCTTGACGATAGCCAGCCCGAACCCGGTTCCGTGGGCCGCCGTCGTGTACCCCGACTGGAACAGTTTCTCGCGCTCGACGCCCTCGAACCCCGGGCCGTCGTCCTCGACGTAGACGCCGCGGCCGTTCTCGGTCACGCCGACCTCGACGGCGACGGCGCCGCCGTCCTTCGACTCGGGACCTCTCGAACCGTGTTCCACCGAATTCCGGAAGAGGTTCGAGAACACCTCTTGGACGCGCGCGGGGTCGCCCGTCACCGTTCGGCCGTCCAGCGCCGGGTCGACATCGAGCGTCGCGTCCCCTGTCGTCACGGTCGCCCACGAGTCCGCGACCAGCCTAGCCAGCGGGACCGACGACCGCTCGCCGATGACGCTGCCCTGCCGGGCGAGCTGGAGGAGTTCCTCGACCATCTCGTTCATGCGCTCGTGGGCCGTCTCGACGCGCTCGAAGGCGTCCGAGTCGCCGGTCTGTTGGGCTTGGTCGAGCCACCCGCTGGCGGTGCCCAGCGGGTTCCGAATCTCGTGTGCGAGCACGCCCGCAAACTCGTCCAGCCGGTCGACCTGCCGCTGGAGCTCCTGCTCGTGGTGGATGCGCTCGGTGACGTCCCGGAGGATGAGGATGCGGTGGCTCGGCTCAGTGTCGAGGTCGTTCCCGTTGCACTCCACGTAGCGGCGGTCGGTCGCCGTCTGCACGGGGATGACGGCCGAGGTGTCGGCGTCGTCGCCATCTAGTGATCCAAACATGGCCTGGACGTCCGCAGGGTCGAACGCGTCGAAGGCGCTCAGCGACCGGCCCCGACAGTCACCGCTCGCGCCGACGAGGTCGCGGAACGCCGCGTTGCTGTCCACGACGACCCCCTGGTCGTCGACGACTATCGCGGGGTCGGGGCTCGTCTCGAACAGCGTGCGGAAGCGGTCCTCCTTGGCGGCGAGCTCCCGGGAGAGGCCGCGCCGCGACAACAGCCCGCGGATGCGAGCGTGGAGGACGGCCTTCTGGACCGGCACGGAGACGACGTCGTCGACGCTCGACCAGATGTCTGTCGCGGTCCGGAGCTCGTCGCTGGACACGAGCATCAAAACCGGGCAGAACAGCGACGCCTCGCGGTTGCGGTAGGCGGCGACCCACTCGGCGTGGCTGTCGTAGGCGCCCTCGTCGAGCAACAACAGGTCCGCGCGCTCGGCGACGTCCTCGAACGTGACGCCCTCGGTCGCCGGCGTGAGCACGTCGTAGGTCGCGTCGAGCCACTCCGTGAGGAGCGCGCGGTTCTGGTCGTGCGAGAGCACCGCACCGATGCACAGCCGGTCGTCGTCCACGAACACGCCGTCGGACCGCGGTTCGCTACGAGACCCCGACATAGGGGGCTACGAGTCGGACGCCCCGTCGTTCACGAACTCCGGCGTCCCAGTCAGGAGGCCGCGGAGGTTCGTGAGCGGTTCGCCGACCTTGATGCCGTGTTCAGTTATCTGGAGGCGACGCAGCGTCCGCTCGAAGTCGCTGGTGCGCTTCTTGAGTACGCCGATGACCTTCTGGAGCTCCCCCTCGATCTCGATGTGACGCAGGAAGACGATGTTGTCCGCGAGATAGCTGATGCCCACTTCGGTCGGGTGGAAGTCACCCGTGACGTGGCCGACCTCGTCGACGAAGACGACGGTCACGCCCATGTTCTTGAGGTAGCGACCGAGCGCGTGCAGCCGCCGCACGAGCGTGTCGTCGTCGCCAGCGAGCGCGAGCTTGTACCCCTTGATGCCGTCTATCATCACGATTTCGGCGTCGCGCTGCTCGACCTCCTCGCGCACCATGCTCGCGAACTCCTGTGGGGTCAAGTCCAGCGGGTCCATCTCCCTGACGGCGAGCGTGCCCCGCTCTATCATCTCCTCGACGGGGATGTCGACGGCCTCCGACCGCGTGAGGAACGTCGACCGGCTCTCCTCGAAGAGGTAGACGACGGAGCGCTCACCCCGGCCCGCGGCCTCCTTCATGAACTGCGTGCCAGTGGTGGTCTTGCCCGCGCCGCTCGGCCCGCTGATGACGCTGACCGTGCCGCGTTCGAGCCCGCCGTGCAGCAGTTCGTCGAGTTCCGGGACGCCCGCGGAGACGGATTCAGCGACGAACTCCTGCTCGTAGTCACCGGGCTGTAGCTCCGGGAACACCTTCACGCCGGAGTCGGTGATTCGGAACGTGTGTTCGCCGCTCTGGGTCGCCGACCCGCGGAATTTCGGCACGGAGACCGTGCGCGCCTCGTGGCTGCGTTCGAGGTCCAGCGTCCCGTCCGCGACGAACTGGATGTCGTCGTCGGGGTTGTTCGGCGTCGACTGCGACGTGAACAGGATGGTTCCGTCCTGCTCGCCGAGGAACTGCTGGAGCGCCAGCACCTGCTTGCGGAACTGGTAGTCGTCCCCCGAGAGATATCGGAGCTGCGTGATGGGGTCGATGAAGATGCGCGCCGGGTCCAACTCCTCGATGCGCTCGACGATGGCCTCGTTGAACTGGTCCGCCTCCACCTCCTCGGGCGCGAAAACACTGTACGACTGGCTCTCGGTGAACACCTCGCTGTCCGGCGTGAGACTCAAAAACTCCACGCCGTCGAGGTCGAACCCGACCGCGGCCGCGTTCGCCCTCACGTCCTCGACGGACTCTTCGAGGTTCACGTACAGCACCGTCTCGCCGTTCTCGACGCCCGCCGACAGGTAGTGGTAGCCGAAGATGGTCTTCCCGCTGCCCGGTTCGCCGCGCGCCAAGTACGCCCGACCCGGAACGAACCCGCCGTTCAGCACGGTGTCCAAGCCGTCGATACCCGTCGAGACCCGGTCCTCGACCCCCGGCATCAGACCGGTCCCCCGTCGGTGTCGACGTCGCGGACGTCCTCACCGGCGTCCCGCTCGATGCGACGGAGTGCGACCTCGAAGTCGTCGCCGTCGAACTCGCTGGCGAGCGCGTCGACCTCCTGCTCCAGGGAGTCGATTTCGGCCTGCAGCGCCTCGTACTTCGGGTCTTTGGTGGCGTCGTCGCCGTACTTCGCCTCCAGCGCGGCGCGCTTCGTGACCAACTGGAAGTACTGCTGGACCGCGGTGTCGTGGTGCTTGCGCGTCAGCAGCGTCTCCACGACGTCGTGGAGGTCGTCGTTCGTCACTGGCTTCGTGAGGTACGCGTCGAAGCCCATCTCCACGATGTCGAAGTCCGGGTCGACGGCGGTCACCATCGCCACCCGGCAGTCGAGGCCGCGCTCCCTGACCTCCGTGAGTACGGCGTCTCCCGAGAGGTCCGGCATGCGGCGGTCCAGCAACACGACGTCGATGGAGTCGTCGAGAGAATCGAGCGCCGCCTGCCCGCTGTAGACGGTCCTGACCGTGTACTCGTCGGACAGCCACGCGGTGAACAGGTCGGCGAGGTCCTTCTCGTCGTCGACGACGAGAACCACCGGGGAACTTTCTTGGTCCATCTGCAATACCGTGTTCTGATTTTCTAGAGGAGTTCCCGTCGTTAAGTCGTTTCGACGAACGTTCAACGATACTTCAAGAATCGTGGTCTCTGTCGTCGAAAACCCGGGACTGCAGTGTGCCGGCCAACACACATCGGGTGAGTGGCTCGGTGAAAGCTCCCGTCGTGAATCCGGGAGTGACAGCGAAGTAGCGTCCTCCAGCTACCGGACTTCGGGTTCGCTGACCGGTTCCGCGAACGCCACCGAGGATTTCACGTCCGTGATCTCCACTTCGGCTTTGTCGCCGGGTTGGGTGCCCGGCACGATGACGATGAACCCGCGCTCGACTTTCGCGATACCGTCTCCCTGGTCGCCGAGCGTATCGATTGTCACCGTCCGAATCTCGCCCTCCTCGACTGGCGGTGACTGGGCGTCGTGGGTCTGGGACGGCGCCGGCGAGGCCCGCGAGGTGTCACTCGATGGTTCGCTCTCGGTTGCGGCGTCAGCCGGCGAATTCAGCAGTGCAACTCGATAGACGTCCTCCGGAGTGAGTGTACTGTCCTCGACGACTTCCGTCGGAATCGAAACGACGTACTGTCCATCCCGCTCTTCGAGCGTGGTTTCGTAGAGTAGTCGCAGCGAATCCGGAATCTCAGACATTGTGCTCGATACGCGGGCTCGGTTAAAGGAAATTGGGATATCCGCTCTGCCGCGCGACATCCATCTCCGCTCTCGCTGCAACTGTGCCGATTCACCACGGGCTTCGAGGAGCGATTTGGTATTTTCGCGTCCTCGCGCAGCGTTGACGCGAACGTTTCGACGGCGTGCTGGCACCACCCATCACTGTGAGCGTCCCGAATGCCGTCGATAGTAGCCGGGATTCAGCCACCAATGCAGTATAACCGGAGTGTATTATCTCTGAGTAACGATATTGAAGACAAATCTTTTTCAAAGATGGCTATGTACGAGTCTAGTACCATATAGACTGACTATGGTCCAAATGGAGACAACAGAAGTCGATAGTGAATTGAGTTTGTTCAAATACGGGAATCTTGAAGCGCTCCCGTCTGAGTACCGGAGTCTCTCAGAGGAAGAGCGCACACAACGAATCGCGGCAGCGCGCGAAACGCTCGGCGACGACGTGCTCGTTCTCGGGCACAACTACCAGCGCCGCGAAATCGTCGAACACGCCGACTACATCGGTGACTCCTACCAGTTGAGCGAGTACGCCGCCGAGTCGGATGCCGAACACGTCGTCTTCTGTGGGGTGACATTCATGGCGGAAAGCGCCGACCTCCTCACGGACGACGACCAGACGGTCTACCTGCCGTCGATGGAGGCCTCCTGCCCGATGGCGGGGATGGCCGAAGCCCTCCAAGTGGACGCTGCGTGGGAGCGAATCACGGACGCCGTCGACGGTGACGCGATTCCCGTCACGTACATGAACTCCTACGCGGACCTGAAGGCGTTCTGCGCGGAGCACGGCGGACTCGTCTGTACGTCCTCGAACGCCGACGACGCCTTCGAATGGGCCCTCGACCGCAGCGAGACGGTGGTGTTCCTCCCGGACAAGTTCCTCGGGCGCAACACCGCGAACTCGATGGGACTCGACACCGTCGTCGAGTTCGACCCGTGGGCTGAGGAGTCGAACGGCGACGTCGCGGACGCCGACGTCGTCCTCTGGGACGGCTACTGTCAGGTCCACGAGCGCTTCACGACCGACCACGTCGCGGACGCCCGCGACGCCCACCCGGACGCGACGGTAATCGTCCACCCCGAGTGCCGGCCGGAAGTCGTCGCCGCCGCCGACAAATCGGGGAGTACCTCGACTATCACCGAGACCGTCGAGGACGCCGGCCCCGACGAGACAGTCGCCGTCGGTACTGAAATCCACCTCGTGAACCACCTCGAGAGGTGGCACGAGACGGACGTCGTCGCGCTCTGTGGCGACGCCTGCATGGACTGCAACGCGATGCGGCAGGTCGACCCGAACTACCTCACGTGGATACTGGAGGGGCTGGCCGACGGCGTCGAGCGCAACGTCGTCAGCGTCGACCCCGGCGTCGCCGCGAGCGCCGAAGTCGCCCTCGACCGCATGCTCGAACTATGACGGAGGTACTCGTTCTCGGGAGCGGTATTGCGGGGTGTAGCGCAGCGCTCGCCGCCGCCGAACGCGGCGCGGACGTGGTGCTCGCGACGAAAGCCCAGCGCCCCGAGGAGACGACGACACACTGGGCGCAGGGCGGCATCGCCGTCACCCGCGGTAATCCCGAGGCGTTCGCTGCGGACATCGTGGACGCGGGCGACGGTCAGTGTGACCCGCACGCCGTCGACGTCCTCGTCGAGGAAGCCGACAGCGCCGTCGAGGACGTACTCGTCGACACACTCGACGTGCCGTTCGCCGACGACTACGGCCGCGAGGCCGCCCATTCGGAGGCGCGCATCCGACACGTCGGCGCGGAGACCGGCAAACACGTCCTCGCACCGTTCCTCGCGCACCTCGACGACCACCCGAACGTCACGATACGCGAGGACACCGCGGCGCTCGAGTTGCTGACCGACGAGGGCCGCGTCCGCGGCGCGCTCCTCGACCGGCCCGACGGCACGAGGGAAGCGGCCGTCGCGGACGCCACCGTGCTCGCGACGGGCGGCGTCGGTGCGTGCTTCCCGCGGTCGACGAACCCCGACACCGCGACGGGCGACGGTCTCGCGATGGCCGCGCGTGCCGGCGGAGATATCGCCGACCTTGCGTACGTCCAGTTCCACCCGACCGCGACGGTCGGCGACGAACCCCTGCTCGTCAGCGAAGCCGTCCGCGGCGCCGGCGCCCTCTTGCGCAACGGCGACGGCGAGCGATTCATGCCCGACGTCCACACGGACGCCGAACTCGCACCCCGGGACGTCGTTGCGCGCGCCGTCACCGACGAACGCGACCGGACGGGCGAGGTGTATCTGGACACGACGCCGCTCGACTTCGCGGGCGACTTCCCGCACCTCCACGAGCGCGTTCTCGACGCTGGCTTCGACCCCGACAGGATTCCGGTCGCGCCCGCCGAACACTTCCTCTGCGGTGGCGTCGACGTCGACGACCGAGGCCGCACGACCCTCGACCGACTCTACGCGGTCGGCGAGGTCTCTCGCACCGGCGTACACGGTGCGAACCGCCTCGCCTCCACGAGCCTCCTCGAAGGTCTCGTCTGGGGCCGACGCGCCGGCCGAGATGCCGCGAGTCGCAGTGTCGTCGACGACGAACCCGAGGTGCCGTCCCGGTCGGAGCGTGACCCAGCGCTCCCCGACGGCTTCGTGGACGGGAAGTTCGAGCGCCTGCACCGCGTACTCGGCGAGCACGTTGGCCTCCGGCGCGACCCTGAAGGACTCGAGCAGGCGTGTTCGGCGCTCCGCCGGCTGAAGGGTGAGACGGACGCCTACGCGCGGACGCGACAAGCGCGCGATGTAACCGAACTTCGGAACGCTGCGACGGTCGGCCTCCTGTTCGCGCACGCCGCCCGCGAGGCAGAGCCGGCGGGCTGTCACGCGCTGGAGGGCGTGCCGTGCCGGTAACGCGTGCGGACGCGGAGCGCTGGCTCCGCGAGGACCTCGGCCACGACGACGTAACGAACGACCTCCCCGGGACCGCGCGCGCTCGCCTCGTCGCAAAAGAAGACGGCGTCGTCGCCGGCCTCGGCGCCGCCAGCGCGGTCTTCGACGTGCTCGGTACCCCTGTCGAATTGCGCGTCGAACCTGGGGAGCGCGTCGACGCGGGCGACGTCATCCTCGCCGTCGAGGACGCGACCCGCACGGTGTTGCGCGGCGAGCGCGTTGCCACGAACCTCGTCGGGCACGCGTCCGGAATCGCCACACGGACGCGAGCCGCCGTCGACGCCGCCTGCGAGGTGAACGAGGATACAGCAATCGCGGCGACGCGGAAGACGACCCCCGGTCTCCGGGGCGTGGAGAAGCGCGCGGTCCGCGTCGGCGGCGGTGACACCCACCGGCTCGACGCGAGCCACATGGTGATGGTGAAGGACAACCACATCGCCGCGTACGGTCTCGAGGACGCCGTCGAACGGTTCCAGGAGCGCGCGTCGTTCGCGACGCGCATCGACGCCGAAGTCGAGACAGTGAACGAAGCGGCGCGCGCCGCGGACGCGGGTGCCGACATCGTCCTCGTGGACAACGCACCGCCAGAAACTGTCGGGGAAGCGCGCGAGTGTCTCGATTCCTCGGTGGTCGTGGAAGCGAGCGGCGGCATCGGCGTCGCGGACGTTCCCGACTACGCGGCGGCGGGCGCGGATGTCGTCTCGATGGGGGCGTTGACGCATAGCGCGCCACCGCTGGACTGCTCGTTTCGCCTCCTCGAGTAGACTGTCACGGGAGTGACGAGGGCACTCTCGGCGCCGTGCGCTGGCATGACAGCTATTTCTCGGAGTTGAGTGCGGAGGACGAACCTATCCCCGAGAACCGCTCTTGCGGGCCGACGACACCAGGTCAGTGGTTGAGTTTCACCGAGCGCCACAGCGTACTCAGTCCCACAATCTGAGCGAGGAGGATGGACCCCGGAATGTACAGCAGGTGGATGTCCGCGTTGAATCCTTCCAGAAACACGTACAGGATTCCCGCGATGGACGCGACGATGGGAAGTATCGTGAGGCAGGTGAGGGCGACGCCCAGCAGCAACATCTGCTTGCTATCGTTTCGGCGGTAGCCCTCGAACGCCTGGAAGATGATGTAGGTGGCGAGGACGACGGCGATGCAGCCGAGGATGATGTTCGCCAAGTACTTCGTATGTCCCGGAGGGAGCCCGGCTTGGAGCGGTAGGGGTAGCATGGTTAGACACTCTCCCAGAGGTCGGTGAACTGGTCCGCGAAGTTCTCGTCAGTTTGCGTGACGTCGACGTCGAGGACACCGTCGTCGAGGTCGACGACGAGGTGGTCGAGGCGAGCCTCGTAGACCGAGAAGTGATGCCCGTCCTCGGCGACCTCCGTCATCTCTTCCAGTAGGCCTACCGCGATCAGTCGCTCGACGCGCCGGTAGACGGTCGGAAGTGATGCATCGCACGTTTCACTGAGTGTTTTCGCGGACATAGTCTGGGTACTCGTTGCTTTGAGGATTGCCCGCGCGTACTCGTCGCTGAGTAGGTCGAACAGTTCCAGCGAGGAGCAATCCTTGTCCACGTGTCCTTCACCTGAGCCGTCCGGCTCAGGTGGCTCATCTACAGCCAAATCCACCTATCCAAAAGGCCCGTATCTAACTAACTAGTTAGTTTGTGGGGATGAAAGCTCAGTCGACAGTGCCCGCCAGCGCCCGGACGGGCGACATTGCCCACGAGAAGGGAATCGAAGCGGTCCTCGGTATTGCGCTCCCGTGCAGGAGATTCAACGTATCGCCAGCGGGGACGCCAAACTGGGCGGCCAACAGGCCGAAACCGCTCGTAGACAACGGGAGTCAAAACCGCCCGAATTCACGGAGAACAGGGTTACTTGACGGGCTGAGCCGGAGCGCTCACAGCAGAACCGCGTCGACGTAGTCGCTCGCCGTCCGACGTGCCGATTCGAGTTCTTCGGCGTCGTCCAACACGACTGCTCGGGTTCGTGCACCGTCGACAATCGTCGCCAACGACCGGGTGGCGTGGCTGGCGTCGACGTCGTTGAACACGCCTTCGTCGATGCCGTGATTGATGACCGCCTTGAGTTCGTACCGGATGTACTCGTCGTTCTGCCGGAACCGGTCGCGGAATTCCGTTTTGTAGGGCGCCTGACTCCGCATCTCGAGCAGCGCGACCGAGAGATTCGAATTTCCTTCGGAGTCGACGAGCATCTTGTCGAGGAGGTGATTCAGCCGTTCCTCGGGGTCTGTCGTCTCGATGTCCTGTATCGCGTCGACGAATCGCTTCAGAATGTAGTCGAGGAACGCCGCCAGCAGTTCGTCTTTCGTGTCGTAGTAGTAGTGGACTGCGGCCGTCGATTTGCCGTACTCGGCCGCGATTCGTTTGATCGTCAGGTCTGCGTAGCCGTGTTCGCAAAGCACCCGGTATGTCGCCTGCATTATCTCCTCGGTCTGCTCGGAGAAGGTGTGCTCCGATTGTCCAGCCATTACGTATCACTTCCGACCACAGGTGGATAACGATTGTGAACAGGCGAATACCTACGATTATGACAGCCAGGATGGGGCTGAAGAGGACCTGAAGAGCGACTTGTGTGTGAATATAGCGCTACACAAAGTTTTTGACTGATTAGTCAGTAGATGCTGTATATGCGAAGTCCCCGCCTCCCGGAAGCTCCGACGGACCAGCCCAGTGCAGCAAACGGGCTGTTGCTACGCTGCCCCAATGTGAGAATTCGGGCGCGACCGCAAGCCGTTCTGTCTTCCTGATGACGCGCATGACCGACCCACTCCCCCTCGACCGAGCGGACATCGACGCTGAACTGGAACGCGTACTAGATGGCACGGAGAATCAGGGGCTGCGTGTCGCGCGAGAAGCCATCGAAGCGCCCGAAGACAGGTGGTACGGACAGTTGGTCGGAGCCACCTACGCGGCAGTGTCGGACTCGCCGAGCGACGACTCGCTCCTCTCTTGTGCCGCCGCAATCGAACTGCTTCGCGGATACACGCGCATTCGAAGTCGATTACTCATCCAGCTCACCGACGACCACCCCCACTCGCTCACGACGGACCCCGGGAGGGCGCTCTTAGCGGGGGACTACCTGTCCACGTCAGCGTTCACCGCACTGACCGCTTCACCGTACCCCGCACTCGAAGACGGTGTCGAGATTCTCGCGACCGCCTTCGAGTCGATTACGGACGCCTTCTTCGGAACGTATCCGACTGCGACGTCAGCGAACCAGGAGCAGGTGCCGGTCCTCGACCAGACGATGGGAAGTCTCGGAGCGGCCGCGACGCGCCTCGGAGCGTCCGTAGCCGGGGATACACAGGCGTCTCGAAGTAAGCTCGCAACAGCGGGACGCGCGGTAGCCACGTCACACGGTATCCACAGGCTCCTCGAATCGGACCCGGGAGAAGCCGTGGTTGTCCTGCCCGAGATAGACGAGACCGAACTCCGAGCGTACGCAGAAACACAGCGACGTGAAGCAGTCGACGCCCACAGGGACGCTGCATCTATCGACCTCTCCGGACTGTTCTCGCTCGCCCCCGGCGAAAACACAGACGCGGCGTAAATGGGATTCAGCGGCGTCGCTTAGTTTGCGGCCTGTCCGCCGTCTACCGGGAGGGTGTGGCCAGTGATGTACGACGCGTCGTCAGAGCAGAGGAACACGGTCGCGCCAGCCATCTCCGCCGGTTCCGCGACGCGCTCCATCGGGACGTCGGTCATCGCGGACGTGTCGAACGGAAGCGACCGCGGGTCGACGTCCGTGTCTGGGGAGTTCGCTTGGATGTTCGTCTTCGTCGGCCCGGGCGCTATCGCGTTGATTCGGATTCCTCTCGACGCGTACTCGAGGGCGACCGATTTGGTGAGCCCGACGACGCCGTGTTTGCTCGCCGAGTAACTGGACAGCCCGCCCATTCCGACGAGACCCGACTCTGACGCCGTGTTCACGATTGCGCCGCCACCCTGTTCTTCCATCACGGGAATTTCGGCCTTCATGCACGCCCAGACCCCCTTCAGGTTGATGTCCACGAGTCGGTCCCACTGGTCCTCCTCGATGTCCGTGGTCTCCGCGAACCCCGTGAGAATGCCCGCGTTGTTGTGCGCGAAGTCCAGTCCACCGTACGTGTCTACCGTGACATCCACCATTCGCTCGACCGACTCGACATCGGACACGTCGACATCGACGAAGGTCGCCTCGCCACCGGCGTCCTCGATCAAATCGACGGTCTCCTGCCCGTTCTCCTCGTCGATGTCCGCGACGACCACATTTGCCCCCTCCTCGGCGAATCGCTGCGCGGAGGCGCGTCCGATTCCCGAGCCGGCTCCTGTCACGACCGCAGTCTTGTCTGCTAGTCCGTTCATAGCTGTTTCCAATGGTAACTAACCATTTAGTTAGTATAGTCTTTTCCCAGTATCCGACGAATCACTCCAAAGCGACCAGACCTGTCCAGAGCGCTCCTCGCTCAGCTATCCCGAGTCGTCGTGCTCGGGCACTGCGTGAGGCGGAGTTGGACGACGGGCTGACCGGGGTAAGTCAGCTGTTCGAGCGTCACGCTGACCACACCCAGATGCCGCTGTTAGTGTCAGAGAACCCTGGAAAGGGATAATTAGAGTAGGGGCCGGGCGCGATATTGAACCGGAATCAGACGGTCGCTCACTTCGTTCGCGCTGCGTCTGATAGGGTTCAAATCGCTACCCGCTTCGCTCCTCACGTTCGTTCGTCGCAGAAGCGGGCCGGGCGCGATTTGAACACGCGACCGACGGATTAAGAGTCCGTCGCTCTGCCAAACTGAGCTACCGGCCCAACGCATTCCATCGTTCGATGCTGTGACTCAAATACGTTCTGATTCGAGATGACAGTCCCCGCGAGGGCATCCGAATTCGGGCGCCGGCGTCAAGACCCTCGACTCGGACTTCGGGCGTGCGAGAACGCGCTGGTGAGGCACTCGTTTGCCGGATTGCGCGCTCGCTCGGCGGCAGGTCGGGAGGATTAAGTGACGGCCTGCGTTATCCGTGGACATCATGAGCAGCCGGGCAACCATCTCCTCGATGTCTACGTACGCTATTCTCGGGTGCGGGAGCGTCGGCCACGCCGTCGCCGAGGAGTTGGTCGAACGAGGCAAGGACGTCCTCATCGTGGACCGCGACGAGGCCCGCGTGGAGGCGCTGCGCGACCAGGACTTGAACGCGCAGGTCGCGGACATCCGCGACGAGGAGGTCGCGGGACTGGTCGCGGACCGCGACGTGGTTCTCATCATGGCGTCGGACGTGGAGGCCAACGAGGCCGCCGTCGCGAACATCCGCGAGCGCAACGACGAGCAGTTCGTCGTCGTGCGCGCCAGCGACCCCGTGACGAGCGACGAGCTCACCGAGCTGGGCGCGGACGTCGTCATCAATCCGTCGTCAGTCATCGCGGACGCGGCGCTGCGCGCGCTCGAATCGGGGGAACTGGAGTACAAGGCCCGCCAGCTCGCGGACGTCATCGAGGGCACGGAGGGCCGGCTGGCCATCGTCACGCACGACAACCCCGACCCGGACTCTATCGCGGCGGCGGCGGCGTTGAACGCCATCGCCGAACACCTCGGGGTGGCGGCGGACATCCTCTACTTCGGGGACATCGGCCACCAGGAGAACCGCGCGTTCGTCAACCTCCTCGACATCGAGTTGACGCCGTACGCCGACGTCGACATCGACGACTACGACACGGTCGCGCTAGTCGACCCGGCGAAGGCGGGCGAGGTGTCGCTGGACCGCGAGGTCGACATCTTCTTGGACCACTACGAGGTCGACGACTCCTTCGACGCGGAGTTCGCGGACGTGCGCCCGAACGTCTCCGCGACGTCGACGATTCTCACGAAGTACATCCAGGAGTTCGACCTCTCCGTGAGCCAGGAGGTCGCGACCGCGCTGCTGTACGGGATTCGCGCGGAGACGCTGGACTTCCGCCGCGACACGACGCCCGCGGACCTCACCGCGGCGGCGTACCTCTACCCGTTCGCGGACCACGACACCCTCGAACAGGTGGAGTCCCCGAACATGAGTCCGGAGACGCTGGACGTGCTCGCGGAGGCCATCGCGAACCGCGAGGTGCAGGGCAGCCACCTCGTCTCGAACGCGGGGTTCATCAGCGACCGAGACGCGCTCTCGCAGGCGGCCTCCCAGTTGCTGAATCTGGAAGGCATCACGACGACCGCCGTCTTCGGCATCGTCGAGGACACCATCTATCTCGCTGCGCGCTCGAAGGACATTCGCCTGAACATCGGGCGCGTACTCAGCGACGCCTTCGAGAACATCGGCGAGGCCGCCGGCCACTCCACACAAGCATCCGCGGAAATCCCGCTGGGCATCTTCACGGGTATCGAGGCCACCGAGGAGAACCGGGAGACGCTGCTGTCGCTGACCGAGGAAGCGGTCACGCAGAAGCTCTTCGACGCGATGGGCGTCGAGTCCGAGAGCTCCAGCGGCTCGAACGGCAGCTAACTGCGCGGTCCTTCTCGTTCCGGCTCGCGCTCGCGACCGTTACCCGACCGCTTTGATGAGGACGAACAGCGTGCCGACCGACGCCAGCGTCGTGACGAAGACGTTCAGGGACGCGAACGCTTCGTCGCCACCGAGTTCGTTCGCGAACACGTACGTCGACACCGCGGTCGGCGTACCGAGCATTACGACGGCGGCCGTGAACGTCGCGGCGTCGACGGACAGCAGCGAGAACGTCGCCCACGCTATCGCGGGCATCACGACGATTTTGAGCGCGGTGACGGCGGCGGTCGCACCGACGTCGACGTTCGGCAGGTCGACGTCCAGCGACGCGCCGACGCACAGCAACGCGATGGGCAGCGAGAGCGTCCCCAGTAGGTCGAGCCCCGTGACCGCAGGCCCGGGGAGCGCGAGGCCGGCGGACCCGACGACTAGTCCTGCGACCAGCGCGAGCAACACGGGGTTGCGCCCGAGTTTCGCCACTTCCTCTGCGAGCGAGGCGTCGGCGTCGCTGACGGTCGTGAGAACGAACACCGTCAGCGGCACCTGCGTCAGCGAGACGACGCCGAGCACGACGCTCGCGACAGCAGTCACGTCGTCGTTGAACGTCGCGGCGACCAGCGGCAGTCCGAGGTAGCCGAGATTCGAGTGGTAGGACTGCGTGACGGCGACGCTGCGGCGGCGTCGCTCGGGGCGGTGGCGGTGGACGAGCCACGCGACGGCCGCGGTCGCGAACAGCACGAACAGCAGGCCGCCGAGCAGCGACGGGGAGACGAGTTCCGCGACGTCGCGGTCGTACGTCGACACGAACACGAGCGCGGGGAGCGCGACGTAGTACGCGGCGTCGTTGAGCAACTGGGTGCGCGCGGCGTCGAGCACGCCGGCGACCCGCAGTCCCGTCCCCACGAGCAACAGGACGAGCAGCACGAGCAACCGACCGACGACTTCCATGTTCGCGTCGAGCGCGCGGAACGGCTTACGCGGTTCGACTCGGGCGGACCACGACGGGAGACGGCAGAAACAGAGCGTCGACGACCGCAGGAACCGTTCAGACCGCGACTTCGGCGTCCTCTTCGGGGCTCTCGTAGCGCTCGACGACGTCGTTGATGAGGACGACGTCGCCGACCGCGCGCACCCAGCGGTACGGGATGAGGACGCCCTTCGTCCCGGTCTCGGTGTCCGCGAACAGCTGCGGGTTGAGTTCGCTGAGCGCGAGGCCGTTCACCACTTCCGCGTCGAGGTTCAGGCGGACGTCCTCGACTTCGCCGACGAAGACGCCGTTGTTCGAGTACACCTCACGGCCGACGAGCGAGGTGATTTCGTCTGCTTCGGAGTCCATGTCGTGTTGATTGTCGCGGTGCCCCATAAGTGTTCGAGGCTCGCGTCTCACGGGCGTCCGACGCTACTGGAATCGGTCGAGGACTGCACCGAGCGCGTCGAGGGCGGGCGCGACCTCGCTGGGGTTGCGTCCGAGGCTCACGCGAACGCGTTCGTCCGCGTCGAAGAACCGGCCGGGGACGATTAGCAGGCCCTCGTCCCACGCGGCGGCAACGAGTTTGTCGGCGGCGACGTGCTCGGGTTCGAGGAACGCGAACGTCGCGCCCTCGGCGAGGAATCCCTCAACGTCGTCGCGCTCGGCGAGGAACGCCTCGAACAGTTCGGTGTTCTCCGCGAGCAGCGTCCGGGAGCGCTCCGCGAGGTGGTCGAGGTTGTGGAGCGCGCGTCGGCCGAGCGCGCGGCTCGTGTCCGCGACGCCGTGGAAGTGGTAGGCGACCGAGCGCGCGTGGTCGACGAACTCGCGGTCCGCGACCAGCCAGCCGATGCGGAGGTCGTCGAGCCCGAAGAACTTCGTCAGCGAACTCGTGACGACGGTGTCGTCGAGTCCGGCCGCGGTCGGCCCGCCGAACGGTGCGTCCCGGGGTTCGGTGACGTACGGCGCGTACACTTCGTCGACGAGCAGGCGCGCGTCCGACTCGCCGGCGACGCCCGCGAGGTCCGCGAGCGTCTCGCGTTCGGCCAGCGAGCCGCTGGGGTTGTGGCGGTTCGTCACCGTGACGAGGTCGGTCCGCTCCGTGAGCGCGTTCGCGGCGCGTTCGACGTCGAGGCGGTAGACGTCGCCGCGCAGGAAGCGGTCGATCTCCGCGCCGAACGCCGCGGGCGTCTTCACGAGCGGCTCGTAGCCCGGTTTCTCGACGAGCACGCGCTGGTTCTCCTCGGCATCCTCGTCGGCGCCGCCGTCGAGCGCGGTCGCAGCGGCGACGACATTCGCCATCGTCGCGCCCGCCGTCACCAGCACTTGCTCGGGTTCGACGCCGTACTCGCCGGCAATCTGGGTCTCCAGCGTCGCGCCCCTCGGCGGGTCGTCGAGGTTCTCTAGGGGCGCCGGAACGGCCTCGGGTTCGTGGCCGCGGTCGCCGCGCAGGTCGCTGGACGCGAGGTCGTAGAGCGCGACCTCGGGTCGTCCGGAAATCCACTCGAGGTACTCCAGCCGCGGGAACATGTCCCCGTCTCGGTTCTCTGGTGGGAAAGTAGTTATCGCTCGCGGTGCGCGACCACCTGATTCAGCGAGAGAGTCTCGCTGTTCACGGCGGGCAGGAATCGCGTAAGCTCCCGTGCCCATCTGTCACGTCACTGCCCGTCCAACACCCCGAATATTATGTATAGTTAGTGCCACTTGTGGCATGTAGATGGAGATTCAGCGTACCGCTGTCGTCAAACTCACCGTTCCCGACGAGCGCCGCGACGACCTGAAACGAACCATGAACACGTTTCGGGACGCCGCGCAGCAATTTGCCAACCGGGGATGGAAGGGTGACGACGACGGGTACGTGATAGCTTCGCGCTCTCGGCTTCAGCCGCTCGTCTACGATGACATACGGGAAGATACTGGGCTACACTCCGATTTGACTGTGGCCGCTGTCAACCATGCCGCCGCCGCGCTAACTGGGTGTGTAGACAAACTGAAAGAGGGAAAAAGAACCTCAAAACCGGTGTTCACCTCAAACACGACTGTCTACAACACTAATGCTATCAGCTACTTTGAGGGCTACTGTTCACTGGCCGCATATGGCGACGGTCGTGTCCATGCCGAGTACGTCTACCCGGACAACTCCCCGCAAGCCGAATATATTGAAAGCGACGAGTGGACCAAACAGGGCGCGAAACTCCGCTACGACCACCAGACTGATACGTACTATCTTCACGTTTCTGTCAAACAGGAACGCGACGAATCGTCGGGAAAAGCCAAGAGCCGAACAGTTCTTGGCGTCGACCGGAACGTAGACGGGTATCTCGCCGTCACTAGTACAGGGGCGTTCATCGGCAACGCTGACCGACTGAATCACAAGCGCCGCGAGTACGAACGTCGCCGCGCTCGGCTACAACAGCAAGGGACGCGAAGCGCCCACCTCACAATCCAGTCTATTGGTGATACCTTTGCCAACTGGTCCGAGAACTTTCTGCATCGAGCGTCGAAACAGTTGGTCAAAGAAGCCGCTTCACAGGGCTGTTCGGTAATCGTGTTCGAGGACTTGGAACAGATACGTGAACGGATCTCTAATGCCTCGAAATTCCAGCAGTGGGCGTTCCGCGAGTTGAAACGCCAAACCGAGTACAAAGCCCGTGCTGAGGGAATCGCCGTCAAGTCAGTCCATCCGGCATACACCAGTCAGCGGTGTAGTCACGCTGAGTGTGGATTCACGCATGAGGAAAACCGCGACGGGGACAACTTCACCTGCCAGAAGTGCGGTAAAGAGCTACATAGCGACTACAACGCGGCACGCAATATCGCACACAGATATATCCAGAACCGGCTCAAGTCTGGTTCTGGACGGGCGACCCATCACCTCGCCCTCAAGTCGGGAACGTTGAACGGGAACGGCGAGTATTCGCCTTCCACGGTATAGTGGACAGACCGGGAGTTCACCTACAAACCTCGGCGTTCACGCCGAGGTAGGTGATCGGAAGCCGTTAGGCCGACCAGCCCCGACCCACGGGCGTGGACGACCTCGCCGACTGGCTCCGGGACCGCCCGCACTACGACGGCCAACTCGTCGACGAGCGCACGCTTCCCGGTCGCGACCCGAGCACGCGGGACGTGCCCCTCGAATCCCGCCTCGAATCCGCGCTCGCCGACCGCGGCATCGACGACCTCTACGACCACCAAGCCGACGCCATCGACGCCGTACGGGACGGCGACGACGTGGTGGTCGCGACGCCGACCGCGAGCGGGAAGAGCCTCGCGTACACGGTGCCGGCGTTCGAGCGCGCGATGGATCACGGCGGCCGCACACTCTATATTGCGCCCCAGAACGCGCTCGTCGCCGACCAGGAGGAGACGCTGTCGGGACTCGCGAACGACCTCGGGTTCGGGAGCCGCGTGCAGGTGGACACGTACACGGGCCGGCTCTCGCGCTCGGAGAAGGAAGCCGTTCGAGACCGCCGGCCGACCGTCCTGCTCTCGAACCCCGAGATGCTGCACTACGCGCTGTTGCCCCACGCCCGGCGGCTCTGGGAGTGGTTCTTCTCCGGTCTCGAAACCGTCGTCGTCGACGAGGTCCACGAGTACCGCGGCGTCTTCGGCGGGCACGTCGCGCACGTACTGCGACGCCTGCGAAGAGTCTGCGAGCGATTCGACGCGGACCCTCAGTTCGTCTGCTGTTCGGCGACCATCGGCAACCCCGTCGAGCACGCCGCGCGCGTGACGGGGCGCGCGGAGTCCGACTTCGCGCTCGTCGACGAGGATACCAGCGAGCGCGGGCCGCGACACTGGCTGCTGTGGAATCCCCCGAGGAGGCCGGTGGCGAGGGGCGACGGCGGTCCTCGCACGTCGAAACCCGGCACCTGATGGCCGACCTCGTGATGCGCGGTCACCAGACGCTGGCGTTCACGCGCTCGCGACAGGGCGCCGAGCGCAACGCCACCGGCACCGCCGACGACCTCCGCGACCGCGGCCAGCACGACCTCGCAAGCGAGATTGCGGCGTACCAGGCCGCGCTGACCGACGACCGGCGGCGCAGCCTCGAAGCCGGCCTGCACGACGGGAGCCTGCGCGGCGTCTGGAGCACGAGCGCGCTCGAACTCGGTGTGGACGTCGGCGGCCTCGACGCCGTTCTCTTGGACGGCTACCCGGGCACGCGGATGAACACGTTCCAGCGCGCGGGCCGCGCTGGTCGGGGCACCGACCCCGCTGCCGTCGCGCTCGTCGCGGGCGAGGACCAACTCGACCAGTACGTGATGAACCACCCCGAGGAACTGTTTTCGGGGGACGCCGAGGACGCCATCGTCGACCCGGCGAACGAACACTTGCTGGACCCACACCTGTCGTCGGCGGCGCGCGAGAACTGGCTGTCCCCCGAGGACGAACGCTACTTCCCGCGGTTCGCCGAGCGCGTGCGAACACTCGAAGACCGGGGCGCGCTCGAACGCCGCGAGACCGACTCGGGCACGCGCTGGACGTACGCCGGCGACGGCAGTCCCCAACACGAGATGAGCCTGCGCTCCATCGACGACCGCGAAATCCGACTGCTGGACCCCTCCGGGGACACCGTCGCGACGATGGAGTTCGCCGACGCGCTCCGGGACGCCCACCCGGGCGCAATCTACCACCATCAGGGGCAGCGCTACGAGGTAGTGGACCTCGACCTCGCGAACGACATCGCCGACCTCCAGCCGACGTACGCGGACCACTACACCCGCGTCCTCACGGACAAGGACATGACTGTTCGCGAGGACCGCGAGGAGCGCGCGCCGTTCGCCCGCGAGGACGTCCCGGTGTGCTTCGCTGACGTCACGCTCACCGAGCAAGTGACGGGCTACGAGCGCCGGAACGCCAAGCGCGGGGAGACGGAGGCGACGGTGAGTCTGGACCTCCCCGAGCAGCCCCTCGACACCCGCGCGCTCTACTACACGGTGCCGCCGGACGTGGAAGCCGAGTTGCGCGCGGCGGGCGACCTGCCGGGCGCGATTCACGCCGCCGAGCACGCGATGATTTCGATGTTCCCGACGGAGTTGCTCTGCGACCGCGGCGACATCGGCGGGCTCTCGACGCCAGTCCACCCGCACACGGGACGACCGACCATCTTCATCTACGACGGCTACCCGGGCGGCGTCGGCCTCGCGAGAGCGGGCTTCGACTCCGTCGCGGACCTCGCGGAGCGCACGCGCTCGATGCTGGAAGCCTGCGACTGCGCGGACGGCTGTCCGGCGTGCGTGCAGTCCCCGCAGTGCGGGAACGCCAACGACCCACTCGACAAGGAACTCGCAACCGACTTACTCGGCGCGCTCACCGGAGCGTGAACGCGGCTTCGGACGCCGCGAGCGTCCGCAGCGAGTGGTAGCGCAGCGCGGTCATAATCGGGACGCTGACCGCGGCGAGGACGACGAACCCGACCAGCCCCGCGACCGCGACGGCGACGAGCGCGAGCGGCGTTATCGCGGCACCGAACACCGCGAGGCCGACCGGCACTGCGACGATGGCGCCGACGAGACCGAACACGATGCCGACACCGACCAGCAGGACGATTTTCACGAGAACGTACACCGCGAACTCGCGCCACTCCGCGCGCAGCGTCGGCCAGAAGCGCCGCCAGCCGTCGAGCACGCCGCTGCCGTGTTCGGCCATCAGCGGCACGACGAACGCGGTCGTGAACTCGGAGACGAGCGCGGCGACGGCGCCGACGACGGCGAACAGCGGAACGGACACGACGAGCGCGAGCAGCACCAGCACGGCGTCCGTGGTCGCCGCGAAGAACACCGGGACTGCGACGCCGGCGGCCGCGAGCAGGACAGCGAACAGGACGAGGAGGCGGAAGCCGAACAGCCGCAACCCCGGGCCGAGTCGCTCGCGGAGCGGCGCGAGGAGGCGGACGTTCCGGGTGCGGAGCGCGTCCACGAGCACGAACTCCATGACTGCGCCGACGGCGGCGAACGCGAGCACGACGACAATCCCTATCGCGAGCAGCGAAAGTGCGGTCGCGATGAATTCGGGTCGCGTGAACGCCTCCCCGTAGTCGACGACCGCCTGCGGCGGGATGTCGACGGAGGCCGTCGGCGCCTGCGGCGGTGACAGCCCCGCGAACAGCGCGATGACTGCGAGACGGACCCACACGCCGACGTCGACGGGAACCAGCAGGGACTTCGTCTCGGCGAGCGCGTCGTCGAGTGACTCGACCGCGTACCACGACATACGCGAATGTTCGACTGGGCGCGCGAAAAAGGTAGGTGGCCGGGGTCGCTACTCGGCGGCCGCCACGAGCGCTTCGAGGTCGAGGTGGCCGTCGCCGTGATACAGTTCGCCCTCCGCGGGCGCGCTTGCGGTCTCTCGAATCAGGGCCTCGACTTCCTCGGCGCTGGCGTCCGGGCGCAGCGAGCGCACGAGTGCGACGGCGCCCGCGACCTGCGGGGCGGCCATCGACGTGCCGGCCTTCCAGCCGTATCCCGGTGCGGTCTCGCCGTCGTCAGTCGTCTCGTACACCGTCGAGTAGACGAGGTCGTTGTACGCGGCCTCGTTGCCGGCGCCGATGGCGTCCAAGTCCGCGTTGCCGCCCGCCGCGCTCACGTCGACGCCCTCGCCGTAGTTCGTGTAGAACGCGGGCTCGGTGGTCGGCTCCTGCAGGCGGTTGCCGGTGAGCCACTTCGCCTCGTTGTCGGCGTGCTTGCCGCCCCAACCGTAGCCGATGGGGCCGGTCGCGCTCACGCCGAAGACGCCCTCGACCTCGGTGGGGAGACTGAGCACGCTCTCGGGCGTCATGTCGATGCCGGCGTTGCCCGCGGAGTTGACGAACACCATGTCGTTCGCGCGAGCGTACTCGACGACGCGCTCGTACGCCTCGACAATCATCTGGACGCCCTCCGCCTCGGGGTCGAGCGGCGGGTAGCCGACGCTGAAGTTCGCCGCGTCACAGCCTTTCTCGGCGGCGGCGACGAGCGCCGCGATGGAGTCGCCGCTCGCGCCCTCCACGCCGGAGAACACGCGGTGGGCGACGATTTCCGTCTCGGGCGCGGTGCCAAGGACGCCGCCCGCGGGGCCGTCGTTGTCGTTCGTGCCCGCGATGATGCCCGCGACGTGGGTGCCGTGGTCGCCCGCGCCGTTCGGCCGCCAGTCGTAGTCGTCGGTGGTGAAGTTCTCCGAGAGGTCCTCGTTCACGACGCCCGCGAGGTCGGGGTGGTCGTCGTAGACGCCGGTGTCCACGACGGCGACGCGGGTCCCCTCGCCCGCTGTCGTGTCGTGAATCGACTTCCCGCCGCCGGGCTTGTCAGTGAGTTCGTTGTTCACGTCCTGCACGCGCTTGTCCCACTGGTACTCGGTGTTCGTCGGTGCGCCGTCGTGGTTGTGGCTGTTGCTGCGACCGCTCGCGTTCGGCCCGCCGTGTTCGACCGGCGGCCCGGCGTCGTCGCGCTGGACGGCGATGTCCGGCGCCGTCGAGTCACCACCCGGAACGGCGTCGGGGTCGCCGCGCGCCGCGAGGAGGTCGATTTGCGAGATGTCGTGGACGATTTCGACGTCGTCGGGCACGTCGCTGCGGTCGACTTGCTTGAGGTCGACGAGGAATCGCTGGTCGTCGCCGCTACCCGCGGAGACGGGCGTTACGCCGAGCGTCAGTCCCCCTACTGCGAGTCCGGCGCCCTTGAGGAAGCGCCGTCTGCTATGGTCTGCCATACCAACAGGTACTAAATTGCAGGCACCTGAAAAAGATTACTAACTGTTTCGAAACATAATATTTCGTGTATCGAAATTCCATGAACGTTAATTGTGGCGGAATAATATCGAGTTCTCGGCGCGTATTGCTGTCGCGGCCGGGCGAGTCCCCGCGATAGACTTTAGACCGCGCGTGGCGAACCTCTAGGTATGCCCCCATCCGGCGACTCGGACGCCGACGAAACCGTCCTCTCTCCGGACGAACTCGACATCGAGGCCCGCGAGGAGGTGGCTTCGATAGGTGAGGACCGGTACGTCATCGGACCCGACGGCCCACCAGACCCCCCGGAGTCTGACGAGACTGACGACAGCGGCGACGCCGACGAATCCACGGCGACCGAATCAGCGCAGGACGACAGCGGCGACGCTGGAGACGGAGACGCGACCGAGCAATCAGTGGACGGAAGCGAGTCCGACGAGGCCGGCGAACTCACTGGCCGGGACGTGAAGCGGTGGCTCGGCGACGAACTCGACGAACACGACAGCGAGTACGCCTACCGCATCGCCGCCAAGTCCGGTAACGCCATCAACCACCAGCAGCTCGCGACCGACGACATCGGCGCGGCGTTCGACGGCCTGCTGGTCTGGTACGCCCAGCAGGTCTCCGCCGGCACACCCGTCGACGAAGCGCTCGGCATCCTCCTCTCGGAGTCCAGCGTGCAGGCCCGCTACCCGACCTCGCGGCTCGTGGCGTACCTCGAAGCCAACGACCTCGGGCCCGAGGACTCCATCGCGGACCTCGTGGAGACGGTTTCGGACAACGACGGACTCGTCTTCCCGAAGCGCAGATAGCGGCCCGGTTTTCCGCGCTGATAACGGCCACGAAAGGGTTTTATCGGTGGTCGCCTGTTCTCACAGCCATGATGAACCTAGAGGGTGGCGAGCGGCAAGCCGACACGGCCGCCCACGTCGTCGAGTTCGAACTCGGCAACGAGGTGTGCGCAATCGACATCGACGCCGTCGACAGCATCGTCGAATCCAAGCAGGTCACTCGCGTCCCGCGCGCGCCGGACGCCGTCGAGGGCGTGATGGACCTCCGCGGGGAGACCACCGCCATCGTCGACCCCCGGGAGTTCCTCGCTATCGAGGGCGACCTCGCCTCCGACAACATCCTCGTGCTCGACCGCGCCGACGACAAGCAGAAGATTGGATTGCGGGTCGCGGAAGTCACGGAAGTCTCGGACTACCCCGGGATGCAGGTCGACACGGGCGACGACGTGAGCCGAATCGGCACTGCGGCCGTCGAGCGCGACCTCGTAAAGGGCGTCATCCGGAAACTGAACGAGGAGTTAGCGGAAGACGACGACATCGAGGACGCCGAGGTCGACCTCGTGTTGTGGCTGGACATCGACCGGCTCATCGACGCGGTCGCGGACACCGAAAACGGCGACAATCAGCGCTGATAATCGGTGAGGAGGGTTTATTAGCCCCTTCCCCAAACGGGAGAAGCATGGCGAAGCAGGTCCTACTGGTGGACGACTCTGAGTTTATGCGGAACTTGCTCCGCGAGATTCTCGAAGAGGAATTCGAGATCGCGGACGAGGCCGAGAACGGGGTCGAAGCCGTCGAGATGTACAAGCAGTACGACCCCGACCTCGTGATGATGGACATCGTGATGCCGATACGTGACGGCATCGAGGCGACCTCGGAAATCAAGAACCACGACTCCAGCGCCCACATCATCATGTGTACGAGCATCGGCCAAGAGGAGAAGATGAAGAAGGCCGTGAAAGCGGGCGCGGACGGCTACATCACGAAGCCGTTCCAGAAGCCCAGCGTCATGGACGCCATCTCTGACGTGTTGGCGGCATGACGCGGGCGCTGGTGGTCGACGACTCGCATTTCATGCGGACGGTCATCAGCGACATCTTGGAGAACGGTGGCATCGACGTCGTCGACACCGCGGCCAACGGCAAGCAGGCCGTCAAGCGAGTCGAGGAACTCGATCCGGACGTGGTGACGATGGACGTGGAGATGCCGGAGATGAACGGCATCGAGGCCGTCGAGGCCATCAACGACCGCCACCCGACGCCGATTCTGATGCTGTCCGCGCTGACCACCGAAGACGCAGACGCGACGCTGGAAGCGATGGAGAAGGGCGCCGTGGACACGTTCGCGAAGCCCGGCGGCACCATCTCGACGGAGCTCTCGGGCCACAGCGAGGAACTCGTGGGGGCCGTCGAGCGCGTCGCCGCCGCGGACCCGACGGCCGGCCACGACGTCGAGCAGTCGGCGCCGACGAGCAGTACGCCGGCGGCCGACGCCGAGTACGTCGAGAACCCGACGCTGCTCGTCGGCGCGTCGACCGGCGGCCCGAACGTCGTCGAGTCGATTCTGAGCGCGCTCCCCGGGGAGGCGGACTTCCGGGTGTTGATCGTCCAGCACATGCCCGACCAGTTCACGTCGCGGTTCGCGAACCGACTCGACCAGACCAGCGAGTACGACATCAAGGAGGCTGAGGACGGCGACCGCATCAGCGGCGGCGAGGGCTTGGTCGCGCGCGGCGACTACCACATGGAGGTGTCGGGGTACTCGAACGGCCGCTTGCGCGTGCGCCTCGACCAGAGCGAGCGCCGCCACAGCGTGCGCCCCGCCATCGACGTGACGATGGAGTCCGCGGCCGAACGCATCACCGACCCGCTCGTCGCCGTCGTGTTGACGGGGATGGGCACCGACGGCGCCGACGGCATCCGCGCCGTCAAGGAAGCCGGCGGCGCGACGTTCGCCCAAGACGAGGCGACCAGCGCGGTGTTCGGCATCCCGGAGCGCGCCATCGAGACCGGCTGCGTGGACGACGTGCTGCCGGCGGACAGACTGACCGAAGCAATCACTGACTCGATACGGAGGAGTACCTGAATGGACGACTACTTGGAAGCGTTCGTGCGCGAGGGCGAAGAACACGTAACGAATCTGAACAACGCGCTGCTGGAGCTGGAGTCCGACCCCAACAACGAGGAGGCGATGGACGCCATCTTCCGGACCGCTCACACGCTGAAGGGGAACTTCGGCGCGATGGGCTTCGAGGACGCCAGCAACCTCGCTCACGCCGTCGAGGACCTCCTCGACGCGATGCGACAGGGCGAGCTCTCGGTCACCGGCGACCGGATGGACCGCATCTTCGAGGGCGTCGACGAGATCGAGGCGTGCCTCGACGAGATCGAGGCGAACGGCGAGGTCGAACGCGACGTCTCCGACACCGTCGAGTCGGTCCGCGCGGTGCTGGACGAGACCGACGAAGCGGAGACCGAAGAGGAGACTGCGGGGCCGGCGGACGCGGGCGGCGACGGCGACGCACTCGGCGTCGACCCGTTCGCGATAGTCGACCGCGAGACCGTCGCGAACGTCGACCGGCGTGTCTTCCACGTCCACGTCGACATGGGCGACTCCCAGATGAAGGGCGTCGACGGGATGTTCGTGCTGGAGGCCGCCCAAGAGGAGTTCGACCTGCTCGGTACCGACCCGAGCCCGGACGAAATCAACGACGGCGAATACGAGGACGGCTTCGACCTCGTCGTCGCCAGCGATGTCGCGGACGTCGCGGCGACCGCCCACTCGTTCCCGAAACTCGACGACGCCACGGTGACGGAACTCACCGACGAGGCGGCGGCCGACGCGGACTCGGAGGCCGACGAGACGGCCGACGAAACCAGTTCCGAGGCAGCCGACAGTAGCGGCGAAGACGCCGACG
Source organism: Halobacterium sp. CBA1132 (assembly GCF_001485535.1). Classification (NCBI taxonomy): domain Archaea; kingdom Methanobacteriati; phylum Methanobacteriota; class Halobacteria; order Halobacteriales; family Halobacteriaceae; genus Halobacterium; species Halobacterium sp. CBA1132. The sequence continues at coordinate 1,045,456 of NZ_BCMZ01000001.1, read as the reverse complement.
CCGAGGGTGAGGACGGCGGCGACTCCGAGGACGACAGTGACGCGGTGGCGTCGACGGACACCGAAATTCAGTCCGTGCGCGTCGACGTCGACCAACTCGACGAACTCCACGGGCTCGTCGAACAGCTCGTGACCACGCGCATCAAGCTCCGCCGCGGAATGGAGGGAAGCGACCGGCAGGTCGACGACGAACTCGACGAACTCGACAAGATTTCGGGGAGCCTCCAGGACACCGTGATGGACATGCGGCTGGTCCCGATGAAGAAGATCGTCGGGAAGTTCCCGCGACTCGTCCGGGACCTCGCGCGCGAGCAGGACAAGGATATCGAGTTCGTGGTGGAGGGCGACGACGTCGAACTCGACCGCACCATCCTCACCGAAATCAGCGACCCGCTGATGCACCTGCTGCGCAACGCCGTCGACCACGGCATCGAACCCCCCGAAGTCCGGAAGTCCAACGGAAAAGACCCCGAGGGGACGGTGACGCTGTCCGCGGAGCGCAACCGCGACCAAGTCATCATCGAAGTGCGGGACGACGGCGGCGGCATCGACCGCGAGCGCGTCCGCGAGAAAGCCGTCGAGAAGGACATCCTGACCAGCGAGGAGGCCGACGAGCTCACCGACGCGGAGGTCGAGGATCTCGTCTTCCACCCCGGGTTCTCCACGAACGACGAAGTGACGGACGTCTCCGGGCGCGGCGTCGGGATGGACGTCGTCCGCGACACCGTCACGCGACTCGACGGCTCCGTCTCCGTCTCCAGCGTCCCCGGCGAGGGGACGACGTTCACGATGACGCTGCCGGTGACGGTGGCCATCGTGAAGGTGCTGTTCGTCGAGAGCGGCGGCGAGGAGTACGGCATCCCCATCAAGACCGTCGACGAAATCTCCCGGATGAAGCCGGTCAAGACCGTCGACGGCGAAGAAGTCATCACGTACGACGAGACCGTCTACCCGCTCGTTCGCCTCGGTGACGCGCTCGACGTTCCGGGCGACACCCGCGAAGACGACGGAATGCTCGTCCGCATCCGCGACGCCGAACGGCAGGTCGCGGTCCACTGCGACGACGTCCGCGGACAGGAGGAAGTCGTCGTCAAGCCCTTCGAGGGCATCCTCTCGGGCATCCCGGGACTCTCGGGCGCGGCCGTCCTCGGCGAGGGCGACGTGGTGACCATCCTCGACGTCTCGACTCTCTGACCATGAGCACGATGATAGACATCCGGCGGTTACAGACGGTGAACGAACTCGCCCGCGAGGGCGCGTCGACGGTGGCGGACAACCTCAGCCAGCTCACCGGCGTCGAGACGGAGATGGAGATCACGAAAATCAACGTCCTCGACGTCGAGGACCTCGGCGCCCACCTCGGCAACCAGAAGCAGGTCGGCGTCAACGTCCCGCTGACCGAGAAGCCCTACGGCTCCGTGCTCGTGCTGTTCGACGACGCGAGCGCGCGCCGCGTCGCGTCCACGATGATGGGCGGCATCGAGAGCGACGGCGGCGCGTACAGCGACATGGAGCGCTCGGCGATTCAGGAGGTCGGCAACATCATGACCAGCGGGTTCATCGACGGCTGGGCGAACGTGCTCGGGCGCACCATCGACATCTCCACGCCGAACCTCTTCCGGGCCTCGGGCGACGACATCGTCGCGCACTGCGTCGACCCCGGCGAGCACGAGATCGCGATGGTGTTCGACGCCACGCTGTCCGCGCCGGACGCCGACATCGAGGCCAAGATTTACTCGTTCCCGGACATCGAAGAGTTCGTCTCGATGATAAACAGCATCTGATGCGCGTCGACCTGGACTCGCTGGCGTCGTTCAGCCACACGGGCGCGGAAGGCGGCCAGCGCGCGGCCGACGCGCTCGAAACCCTGACCGGCGTCCCCGCGCACTGCGAACTCTCCCGGACCACGCTCGTCGACGCCGACGGACTCGCGGCGTTCCTCGGCGACGCAGCCACCCGCATCGCGGTGCCGTTCGACGGCGCGCTCGCGGGTCGCGCGCTCGTCTCCTTCGAGGCGTCGTTCGCGGAGCGCGTCGGCGAGGAGACCGGGATGGGGGAGGACGCACTCGCGGAAGTCGCGAACATTCTCACCAGCGGGTTCGTCGACGGCTGGGCCGAACGAGCCGACGAGACCATCGACATCCAGCCGCCGCAGGCGGTCGACGGCGACGACGCGCTCGTCGACGACGTGGCCGTGGTCGACGGCGCCGCGTTCGTCTTCGAGAGCCGCATCGGTCTCGCGGGCGTGGACGGCGTCTGCCGGTTCGCGGTGCTGCCGGCGGCCGACGAGTTCGTCGACTACCTCGGCGCCGACGACGCGCTCTCGGCGGACGCGCTCGCGGCCTACGCGCAACTGACTGCGCACAGTGCGGACGCCGTCGCCGACCACCTCGCCGCGATGACCGGCATCGACCCGGACACCGTCGAATCCCACTTCGACTTCGTGCCCGTCGAGGACGTGCCGTCGCTGCTCGACGACGCCGCCTACGAGGGCGCCGTCTTCGAGAGCGACGGCCCCGTGAACACCGTCCTCGCGGTGCTCTTCGACGAGGACGAGTCCGGCGCCGTCGCGGACGCGCTCGTTCCCGGCGAGGACCCGGACCCGGCGCTCGCGGAGAGCGCCATCGCGGAACTCGGGAACGTCACCGCCAGCGGCGTCCTCGACGGCTGGGCGAACGCGCTCGACGCTACTATCGACGTCTCCACGCCGTCGCACGTCCACGACGACGGGCGTGCGGTGCTGGACACGGTCGCCGCGGCCTACGGCCGTCACGCCGACACCGTCGCCGTCGTCGACGCCACGGTCGCGCTCAGCGACGACCTGACGTGTCGCGTCTGCGCGTTCCCCAGTCCCGAGGACGCCGACACCGTCGCCGAAATCGCGGGCGCGCTCTCCGCGGACGACGCGGACCCGGAGTACCCGCCGGAGTACCGGGGTGAGGAGTCGTGAGCAGCGAGGCGCAGAAGGCGCGCGTGAGCGTCGCCGACTGGCGCGTGACCGACGGCGACGACACCCTCGTCACGAGCGGGCTTGGTTCCTGCGTCGCAGTCGCAGTCTACGACGAGGGCGCGTCGGTCGGGGGACTGCTGCACGCGATGCTGCCCGCCGCGCCGTCGCCCGCCGAGACGCCCGCGAAGTACGTCGACTCCGGCCTCGACGAGATGCTCGCGGCGATGTACCGCCGCGGCGCCGACCCCGACAACGTCGCGGCGAAACTGGTCGGTGGCTCCGCGATGCTGGACATCTCCGTCGGCGACGCCATCGGCGACCGAAACGTCGACGCCGCCGAGCGCGCGCTCGAAGACGCCGGCGTGCCGTTGCTCGCAAGCGAGACCGGCGGCAGTACGGGACGGTCGGTGACCTTTTCCCCCGCGAGCGGTGACGTGCAGATAGACCGCGTCGACGGGGTGAACGTGATTTGACAGACTTCGAAGACCTGCTGGCGTTCGTCGAGCGCGAGACGACGTTCGCGACCAGCTACTACGACGACGCCTACCTCGACCGCCGCGTCTCCGCGCGGATGCGCCGCCAGGACGCCGACACGTACGCCGAGTACCTCGACGTGCTCCGCGAGGACCGCGACGAGCGCGCCGAACTGCTGGACACGCTCAGCGTCAACGTCACGCAGTTCTTCCGGGACCGGAAGGTGTGGGCCGCGCTCGAAGACGTCCTCGTGGAGACCGCCGCCGACCAGTCGTCGGTCTCCATCTGGTCGGCGGCGTGCGCGGACGGCCGCGAGCCGTACTCGCTGGCGATGCTCGCGCTCGACGCCGGCCTCTCGCCGCGGGACGTCGATATTCTCGCCACCGACATCGACGAGGACGCCCTCGACCGCGCGCGCCAAGGCTACTACCAGAGCACGCGCACCGCAGACATCCGCGAGCAACTGGGCTTCCTCGACGACCCGATGGCGTACGTCGACGAGCAGGGCGACGACGGCTTTGTCGTCGCCGACCACGTCAAAGACCTCGTGACGTTCGAACGCCACGACCTCATCACCGACGACCCCAAGTCGGGCTTCGACTTGGTGTGCTGTCGGAACGTCTGCATCTACATCGACAAGCAGTACAAACGCCCCATCCTCGACACCGTCAGCGCGTCGCTGCGCCCGGGCGGCCACCTCGTGCTCGGACAGACGGAGACGCTCCCGAGCGGCGTCAAGGAGCGCTTCGAGGCCGCCGACCCACGCATCCGCATCTACCGTCGGCTGTCCGAGGACTGACCGCGGCGAGGAGTAACGCTTATTCTACCTGACTGACCAACTACTCCCCATACAGGGGGATGTCGGAATCAGCTATCGCGGACTTCGTCACGTCGTTCATTCCCGACACGGCCACGCACGCCGAACCCGTGCGCGGGCGCGTCGTGATGAGCAAGCGCCGCATCGTACTCGCGACCGACAGCGACCGCATCACCATTCCCCTCAAGGGCGTCTTCGACGTCCAACACGACACCGCGCCCGGCGACCTCGCGGAGTTCTTCGACGACACCGTCACCGTCGCCTACGAGCGCGACGGCGAGCGCCACGTCGCCGTCATCGAGGGCGCCGGCGACACCGTCGAACGATTCGTCATCCTCGTGTTCAAGGGCTTGCTGAACGGGTCGGCGGCCCACGTCAAACACCCCGCGCGCCGCGGCGGCCGAATCACCGACCAGCCCTTCGAATCGGCGAAACTGGCCGTCTCACCGGGCACTGTCGAACTCCGAGGGGACGCCGCCACCGAAATCGACGTCTCCACGGTCACGCACTTCGAGCGCGTCGAGCGCGAACTCGGCGGGAGCACGCGCCAACTGCTCTCCGTGCGCCACATGGGGGCGACCGGCGCCGTGACCACCGAAATCGCGCTCGACTCCGGGCGGGAGATGAACCTCCTCGGGCGGTTCATCCGCCTGCGGTACACGAAACTCAAGCAGGAACTGGCGGACGTCGAACTCACCGACGAGGAAATCGAAGCGCTGATCGCCATCTACTCCGGCGGCTCGAACGCCGACCTCGCGACCGTCCTCGGCGTCGACGCGAGCCAGCTCACGATGTTCCTCAACGACCTCATCGAGAAAGCACTCGTCCGCGACGACGACGGCGTCCACCTCACGTCGATGGGCCGGGCCGCTGTCAGCGAACACATCGAAGACGTCAATATGTAGCCGGGCCGCTGTCAGCGAACACATCGAAGACGTCAATATGTAGCCGGCTCGGCAGTCCGCGGCGCCGAACGGCGCGCTACTCCTCGTTGATTGCTTCGCTGGCGATGTTGCGGCCACGGGTCTTCATCGTGACCTCGCGGCGCTTGCGCACCTCTTCGAGCACGTCGACTTCGATGAGCCGGTCGAAGATGGACTCGACTTCGTCGACGTCCATCCCGAGGAAGTCCGGAATCTCGAACGACGACACCCCCGAGTACACCGCCATCAGCACGCGCTTCTCCGTCTCGGAGAGCTCCACCGACCCCTGACTCTTCTCGGCTTCCTTCGTCAGCAGCGACTCCAGAATCGAACACGTGTGCGAGTCACTGGAGAAGTACGTCTGCACGCTCGTGTCCTCGACGGTGTGCTCGACTTTCAGCACGGGGCTCTTCTCGCCTTGCACGTCCAAGGAGGCGGCCTCGGCGGAACCGACGTCGTCGAGGTCCACGGAGACGAACGACCCGTTCTGCATCGCGACGCTCAACTGTTCGTCGTCGACTTTGATTCGCGCGCGCTCGAAGGACTCGTCTTGCACGACCCCGCCTTTCACCGCCGGGTGTTTTACCAGCAGTTCCGTCTGGTCGAGCAACGCGCCGTAGAGTTTGGTCTCGAACTGCTCGGTGTTCTCCCCCATCGAGATCAACACGACGCTCTCGGAGCTCATCCGAATGCTCACGTAGTCGCTGACCTTCGCGACCGTCTGATTGACGTCGTGGCGGCCGCTCAGTCCCGACACGTCCGACAGCGGGAGACTCCGCTTCCCGTCGTTGCCCGCGAGGACGACGCGCTTGTTCGACAAGAGGATGCGGCCGTTCGTCCACTCGGCGTCCTTCATCCGGCGCCCCTCCTTGACCGCCTGCAGGAACTTACCCGCGCCGTCGGCTATCTTGTACTCGGACTCGCTCATTTCGCCTCCTCCAGCGGACGTGCGGGCGTCCCGACCCCGTCGCTTGTCTGCCTGCCCGACGCGTCCGTACTCATTACTTGCGGAACTTATTCCGCTGGCGCATATAACGTTTTGCGTGCGATTCTCGGATTTGAAATCGGGATACGGGACTGGCGCCCTCCCATCGACGCCCCGTCAGGAGTGGCCGCCGAGCTTCGAAATCGCGGAGAACGCCCGCCGCCGCACCTCCGCGTTCTCCGTCTCGTCGACGAGCTTCTCGAGGCGCTTGCGCGAGCGGTCGCCGCCGACCTTCCCGAGCGCGAACGCCGCCATCGCGACCGCGTCCTCGCCGTACTCGTCGGTCTCGATGACCTCCAGCAGCGCCGTCTCCACCATCCGACCGCCGATTTCCGCCAGCCCCGTGGACGCGAACTGCGAGATGAGCTCGTCGTCCTCGCCGAGCACGTCACGGAGCGCCTCCACGGCGTCTATCTTCGTCGACTTGTCGCCCGCGACGCGACCGAGCATCCACACCGCGTTCCGGCGCTGGTGAATCTGGGTGCCCTCGTCGATAATCTCCACCAGCGACGCCACGATGGAGGGGTCGCTTCGCGCGGCCATCCGGTCGACGATGGTCTCCCGGAGTTCGTGGCTGCGGTCCGGCGGGACGTTCGACAGAATCTCGATGAGCGAGAACACCGCCGCGCGACGCACCAAGTCGCTCTCGTCGCCCAACCGCTCGACGAGCGCGTCGACGGGCTTGGCGTTCTCGAACTGGCCGAGCGAACTCACCGCTGTCCGGCGCATCTCCTCGCTGTCGTCGTCGACGACCTGCAACAGCCCCTGCAGGGCTGTCGGACCGTTCAGCCGACCGAGCGATTCGGCGGCCTCCCGGCGCACCCCCAGTGGCTGCCCGTCTAAGTGTTCGACGAGCACGCCCGCGACTGAGGGGTCGCCGACCCGACCGAGCGCGCGCGCAATCCGCGCACGGACCTCCGGATGCGGTTCTGCCTGCAGTCGCTGAGCAAGCGGCTTCGCCGCGTCCTCGACGCCCAACAGCCCCAGCACGTTCGCGGACGCCATCCGCAGTTCCACGGTGTCGGCGCCCAGACGCTCAACGAACGCCTCGGCCTGCGCCCACGTCGCCCCGCTCTCGGGGACGGACTGCCCAAGCCCCTTCATCAGGGCCTCGACCGCTTCCTGTTGCGTGAGCGCGTCGATGGCTGTCGCACGCACTGCCGGGTTCTCGTCGCTCATCGCCTCCACGAGCGCGTCCAACCCCTCCGACTCCGGCTCGTCGAGGTTGCCCAGAATCTCGGCTGCGCGGCGCCGAACCGTCTCCTTCTCGCTCTCCCGGAGCAGTTCGACGAGCTTCTCGACGTCACCGGAGCGTTCGAGCCCGTACAGCGATGGCACTACCGAAACGCTACGGAGAGAACGCATAAGTTGGTGTCGGTGGCTCGGGCCGACACCTCCCCCGGAACCCACGCGAGACTGTTCGACGCGCCAACAGGAGGGCCCAAGCGACATATACGCCGGTCGCATAGGCGCGGCCATGAGCGAAGACGACGATTCGACGCCCAGTGACCCTCCGGAATCCGCCCCCGAGGGAGACGACGAAGGCCCACTCGGCATCTCTCGACGGACAGTGGTCGTCGGCGCCGCCGGTATCGGCCTCGGATCGGTGCTCGGCGTCGGCTACGCCGTGCTCGGCGGGTCGAACGGGAACCAGAGTCGTGCCATCGAACCGGAACAGCCCGACGAAGACGGGACGGCGTCGCTCGGTGAACTCCACTACATCCTCGAAAACAGCGGCACGGAGGGCGCCCGCCTCGACGTCACGGAATTCGTCTACTACAGCGACGACGACACCGTCAGAATCTCCTATCGGACGCGCGCCGGCGAGGTCGAGGACGTCCCACCGCAGCGCCAGCACGTCCGGGAAGTCGGTCAGATGGTTCGCATGTACGCCGAGTACGTCGCGCAGGGCGGCGACAAGGCCGACGTCATTCACGCCCACATCGAGAACCCCAGCGAGCCCGCCGAACAGCCCGACGGCTACCTCGTGCGCCGCGAGTGGGTCGAGAAGTACAACAGCGGCGAATGGGACGGGAACAAGACGCTGAACACGGTGTTCGGTAGCTCCTACACGGACGAGGCGCTCGCGAACGAGACCGCGGACAACTCCACGACGGCCGCCCCGACGAACGCCTCCGAGTAGCGTTTCGGTCTGTTCTGCTGTCGCTATCGCTGTTCGACGAGAGTCACGCGCAAAAAGTAAAGAATCGAGCGGAGCCGATTACAGCGGAACCGTGCTGCCTTCATCGCCAACGAGCGAGTCAGGGATCTGCAGGTTCGCGTAGCGCTGCGAGCCGGATTCCGTCGTAATCGTCAGTTCAACGTTCGCGCTCTCACTGAGGAGCCCGAGTTGGCTGTTGTCGTACGTCCCACTGGAATCGAGGGCACCAGCAACAGGCTGGCCGACCCCATTCCCAGTATTATTGTAGGCCTGCTGAAGCGGGATGATGATCTCGTATCGATCGCTTTCGGAGGTCATCACCGTGTCGTCACTTTCTGCAGTAATCTTCCCGACGAAGTAACCGGGTTCACCGTTCCCGTCTGCTTTAATTTGGTCTGGGCTTCCAGTATTGTCTACGGTAATCGGTGCCTCAGCCTCACTTGCATGGACGAGGTTCGCGAAGGAATCCCCACCGACGTACTGAATGCTCAGTCCCGAGAGGTCAATGTCGCTGGCTCCCGGTGACTTCTGAACGGCCAGCCGGATAGTGTGAGCCTTCGGCGTATCGGTTGTATTATTGAAGTCCGTGAAATTCTGTACAGTGGACTGATCAGTCGTATTGGCGACGATTTGTGTCGTTCCGGATGTATTGGCAATATCACCGACAGCGCCGATGATATTGATGTTGTTTGCGACCTGGTCGGTACTGTCCTGTCCGGTGTCCTCGGCCTGCGTCTGGAGGACACCTGCGGTGTTGATGAGGACGCCGGCGGCGATTGCGGCGACTAGGACCATCGCGATGAACACGATGAGCGTCCCAATCCCCACCTGACCGCGTGCTTCCTCGTCGTTGATGAATTCAAACATTATTCTGGATTAGAGTTGCACCGAGCTGCCACCCTCACCGATGAGGGAGTCAGGAACCTGCAGATTCGCGTACCGCTGCGAACCGGATTCCGTGGTAATCGTTAGTTCGACGTTTTCGCTCTCCTCGAGGAGGCCAAGGTCGCTGTTGTCGTAGCCCTGATAATTCGAGGCCGAGTCATTAATCTGCTCGACGCTTTCAATGTATTGGCCCGCTGCTTTAGAACCAGAACTGATAGCAGCACTCGAGTTGTAGACCTGCTGGAGCGGGATGACGATCTCGTAGCGGTCGCTCTCGCTTGTCATCACCGTGTCCGTCTCCGTGTCCGCCGTAATCGCTTGTACGAAGTACGCAGCAGTGCCTTCACCCTTCACCCACGGCCCGTCAGAGAAGCTATCGGATGCGTTGATCGCAGGGGCTTTCGCCTGGGTGTGGTGGATTAGGTTCGCGAAGGAATCCCCGCCGACGTACTGGATGCTCAGCCCGGAGAGATCGATGTCACCCGCGCCGGGCGACTTCTGGACGGTCAAGCGGAGCGTGTGGACCTCCGAGTCACTAAGTTCTGTGTTGAAGTCGGAAATATTGTTGCTAGCGTTGACGATCGCAGTATCAGTTGCACTCGCGTTCGCAACATCACCGACTGCGCCGATGATGTTGACGTTGTTTGCGACCTGGTCGGTACTGTCTTGGCCGGTGTCCTCGGCTTGCGTCTGGAGGACACCCGCGGTGTTGATGAGGACGCCGGCGGCGATTGCGGCGACTAGGACCATCGCGATGAACACGATGAGCGTCCCGATCCCCACCTGACCGCGTGCTTCCTCGTCGTTGATGAATTCGAACATTGTTGTGGTTTCGTTGCCCCGTTCCCGAGACGGGCACCTGGGGCTCACTCCTATCGAATCCGGAACTACACTAAAAGGTACGCCCCCGGTTATCAGCCGTGAAAACGCCGGTAACCGTCCGCTAAGAGCTAAACACCCGGGAGTCGTGTTGGCGTATATGGGCGACGGAGTCGATTTCGAGGCTGTCAGGCATCGCGTGAAGCTACGCCAGGACACCGGTACGGAGCGATTGTTCGAGAACCGGGACGGAGTGGCGTGTCCGGCCTGCGGCGAGGCGTTCACGGAGGCGCTGGCAACGACCGAGCGCACGTGTCAGCTATCTCCCGGTCCGGACGTCGACGTCTGTATCGTACGGGAGGCAAATCGTATAATTATCTTCACGCACGCGTAGCGGGCACGATTATACGAATTGGTAACCGTGGGGGAAACCTTTTATAGCTACTTGGCACGTCTTGGGCCACGAATGCTGGGTACGCTTCGAAAACTGCTCGGCCGGGGGTCGGAGCAGCCGGCAACGGACGGCGGCACCGACACCGGCCGGTTCTCCTTCGGCGGCCAGGACAGACACGCGGCGGCGGTCCGCGACGGCTACGAAATCGAGAGCGCTCGCCTCGACGCGGGCCTCCCCGAGGAGGCTCGCGACCACCTCGGCGGACTCCTCGACGAGACTGGCCCGGAACCCGCGACGTACGTGCCCGCCTACGAAGCCGCGGGTGTGGACGCTGCGGGGTTCGTCTCCGCACACGACGCCGCCGTCGACGGCGTCGTGCGTTCGGTGTTCGACCGGCTCCGCGAGGAGGGCCTTGACGAGCAAGCACTCGACCGCGCGGAAGCCGAACTGCAGACGGGACTGGACGCCGTGGTACAGAACGCGGCGGCCGGCGTCGACGCCTTCGGCGGCGGTGGTGGTGGCGACGAGCTGAACGTCGAGGACGACGAACTGCTGGATGGCGTCGGCGTGCCGGTGTTCATGCTCGACGCCGATGGTGAGGTCGTCGCGTGGAACGAGGCGCTCGCGGACCTCACGAGGTGTTCGGCCGAGGAAGCAATCGGTATGAGCCACGCCAGCGAGGGATTCTATCCGGACGGGCGTCGCGTCCAGACGCTCGCGGACAAGGTCATCGAGGCGCCGGAGACCGCGGACCGCGAGTTCGGCGTCGACCACGCCGCTACCGGCGACGGCTACGTCGACTCCAGCACGATGGTGACCGCCGACGGCGAGGAACGCGAAATCCGATTCACGGCGTCGCCGATATTCGACGACGGGGAGCTGGTCGCTGTCGTCGAGACCGTCGAGGACCGGACGGAGGACGTCAAGCGCACGGAGGCCGTCGAGGACCTCGTCGCGGAGCTCAGTTCGACTATCGACGCGCTGTCGAACGGCCACTTGGAGCAGCGCGCGTCCTTCGAGCACGACGGTATCATCGACGAGCGACTGCTCGGCGTCGTCGACGACCTGAACGGAATGGCCGACGAGTTCGAGCGCCTCGTTGGGCAGGTCGACGGGCGGACGCAGGAACTGGCGGATTCGATTCGTCGTGCGACCGACGACGCGAACGAGATCGCGGAGACGGTCGACGAGCAAAACGAGATGCTGTCGGACGCCGCCAGCGAGATGCAGAACTTCTCGGCGAGCATGCAAGAAGTCGCGGCCAGCTCCGACCAGGTCGCGGCCGCCGCCGAGCAAGCCCAGACCGCCGCCGAGAACGGTCTCGACGCCAGCGAGGGCGCGAGTCAGGCGACGGACGAGGTCATCGAGATCAGCGACGACCTCGTGGACAGCGTCTCCGAACTCGAGGAGAAGATGGACGAGATCGAGGACGTCGTGGACGTCATCGCGGAGGTCGCCGACCAGACGAATCTGCTGGCGCTCAACGCGAACATCGAGGCCGCGCGCGCCGGCGAGGCCGGCAGCGGCTTCGAAGTCGTCGCCGACGAGGTCAAGCAGTTGGCGAACGAGACCCGCGAACACACCGAGCGCATCGCGGGCAGCATCGACGACGTGCAACAGCAGGCCAACGAGACCGTCCTCGCCGTCGAGGAGTCCCACGAACAGATTTACCGCGCGGGCGACGAAATCGACGACGCGCTGACGGCACTCGAAGAAATCGCGGACGCGGTCGACGAGGCGGCCACCGGAATTACGGAGGTCGCGCGCGCGAACGACGAACAGGCGAACACCGTCGAGGACGTCATCATCACCATCGAGGAAGTCCAAGACCAGGCCGAGCAGGCGGCGGACGCGTCCCAGCGCATCGTCGACGCGACCCGCGAGCAGTCCGAGACGGTGCAGGAACTGGACGAGAGCGTCGACCAGTTGACGTCCAGTGACGAGCAGCTCATCGAGGAGACCGAACGATGACCCTGAACCCACGCGAGTACGACCCCGAGGAACTGCGCAGTGCCGCCCGTCAGAGCGACGGCCAGAACATCCGCGAGCTCAAAGAGCGGCTCACGGAGCACGAGCAGACCGCCGACGAGGCGGTCCGGTCGAGCCAGCTCAAGCAGCTGCTGTTCATGCACTCGAGCGCGAGCGAACAGAACCTCCAGCGGCCGTACTTGGAGACGATGCCGGGGAAGTACGCGGCCGAGATTACGCTGTTCGAGTGGCTGGAGTTCCTCTTGGAGCGCGGGGGCGTGAAGCGCTCGTTGAACGCCATCGACTACTACGAGTCCATCGGCTGGGTCGGCGAGAGCGCCGCCGAGGAACTGCGCGACCACGTCCGTGGGTTCGCGGGGCCGGCCGACGAGGAGTCGCACTCGGACTTCGAGATGACCGACCACGTGCTCAGTCTCGTGTTCATCGCGCGCCTCGCGTCGATGGAGTGACCGCTCGACAGACCACCGGCTGTTTCTGAGCGAGTTGGCTGCTTCTCCCGTCTTCTGCGGCCGTTTCACGTCGCTTCGACGGCCGCAGGTACTGCGATACCAATTGTTCGTTTTGAGAACTGGGGGAGAACATTAATTACGTCGGGAGCACCTGTATCACTCCGAATGAAGTTTATCCACCTCACCCCGGCTGCGCTCGTCTTCGTTCAGTTCGGGGCGCTGGCCGTCGGGATGGCCAGTTGGCTCGACGACGACGAGGAGGGGTCGGGGGACTCCGGCGGCGGCGACGACGACGAGTTCGGCGTCGACGACGAGGAGTTCGACGACGACTTCGACGACGAGTTCGGGTCGTTCGACGATATGGACGGCGGCGGGGGCGGTGGTGCGGGCGCCCAAGATTCGTCCGTGAACGAGCTCGAACACCGTATCGAGGAACTCGAAACCGAAGTGTCGAACGTCGCGTCGAAAGCCAACACTGTCCGCAGCGAGAACGAACAGATCAGTGAGAGCGTCGAGGACGTCGAAGAGAACGTCCGGAAGCTCTTAGAGATATACGAAATGGTGACCCGCGGGGTCAATCCGTTCGTCGACGACGTCAACGCCGACGCGATGGGCGGTGGCGGCGCCGACAGTTTCGGCTTGTTCGACGACGAGGACGGCGGTGGCGACGACGCCGCCGACGACGACCTCGACGCGGACATTACGGACGCCGACGCCGACGACTTCTTCGAGGACGACGCGTTCGACGAGGAAGACGACGAGATGGGGGGCCTCGAAGACGACTTCGAGGAGGACGACGAGATGGACGACTTCGAAGAGGGCGGATTCGAAGAGGACTTCGACGACGGCGACGACGAGATGGGGGAGTTCGGCGAGTTCGACGAAGAGGACGACGACGAAATGGACGACTTCGGCGGCGACGACGACGCCGAGACGGGCGGCGACGGCACGTCCTTCGAAGAACTCAAAGAAGAGTACGAGTCCGGTGACGCCGACTGGGCCGAGGAGGACGAAGCCGAACCGGCGCCGGACGACGCACCGAGCGACGACGAGCCGGCGACCGTGGAAGCCGACGACTCGGAACTTGGCTTCGACGACTCCGACCTCGAAGCGGAGGCCGAGGCAGCCGACGATACGGACGATGTCGGTGAGGACGAGTCCGAAGACGGGTTCGAGTTCGAAGAAGAGGAACCAGCGGAGCCCGAGAGCGTCGACGAGAGCGGTGGCAGCGCGCCCGCCGCACCGGGACTCGGGTTCGCTTCGGACGGCGACGAACCGCACCTCTCGGAGCCGCCGACGGGCTACCTCGCGGACGTCGTCGCCCTGGAGTGGCTGGACTACTTGCTCTCGGAGTTCGGGCCGAAGAACACGGTCCGGACGCTGAACTACTACGAGCGCATCGGCTGGATCGGCGAGCCGGTCCGAGACCACCTCTTCGACTACCTCGAAGGGCTGACCGACTCGGACTACCTCTACCGCGAGGAGTTCGGGACGACGGACCTCACGATGGACGACCACTTAGAGAGCCTCGACTACATCGACGAGTTGGCGAGCGAGAACATCGAGCGCGCCATCGTCGACCGCTTCGACGACCTCCATAGGAATGGGATTCAGCGTTAGTGGCTCCGCGGCAATCCTGTTCATTGCCGCGTTCATCAGTGTCGGCATCCTCTACTCGGCGGCGTACAACGGGTACGAGCGCGTCCAGGACGCCGACGACAGCTACGACGATCGGATGCTCGAACAGCGCAACACCGTCGTGAACGTCACTAACGCGACGTACAACGCCAGCGGGGAGGAGAACGTGGCGGTGAGCGTGACCAACGAGGGGTCGACGACGCTGTCCGTCAACGAGACCGACATCCTCGTCGATGGCGAGTTCCAGCCGCGGGACAGGTACGTGGACTGGGACGTCGAGGGACAGACGAACACGACGCTATGGCTGCCGGGAGAGACCTACAACGTGACGCTCGCCGCGGGCACCAGCGGGTCCCGCGTGAAGGTCGTGACCGCGGGCGGCGTCACGGCGACCGCGGAGGTGGCCTGAATGGCGAGTGTCTCCTCGTCGACGCTCATCATCTTCATCGCGAGCATCCTCGTGGCGGCGTCGGTCGCCGGAACGATGACAAACGGCGTCCAGCGGCTGAGCAGCGCGCTGGGCGACCGGAGCGTCGACGTCAGCGAGCAGATTCGGACGGACATCGAACTCATCAACGACCCCGCGTCGCCGTCCTCGATTTACGCGGACGGGAACGTGACGCTGCTCGTGAAGAACACGGGGTCGAAGGCGTTACCGGCGAGGCCGGGGACGTTCGACGTCCTCGTGGACGGCCGGTACGTCCCGCCGTCGAACGTGACGGTTCTCAACGGCGGCCGGTGGCAGACTGGAGACGTCGCGCGGGTGACGTTGGAGCAGAATCTCTCCGCCGGCGACCACCGCATCTTGGTGACCGTCAACGGTGACGAAGAGCTGCTGGAGTTCAGAACATCATGAGCACGCGAAACCTCTACTCGCTCGGGCTGGACGAACACGACCGACTGAACAACGAACTCGGGGGCGGCATCCCGGGAGGGAGCATCGTTCTCGTGGAGGGCGACTACGGTGCGGGGAAGTCCGCGCTGAGCCAGCGGCTCACCTACGGTCTCTGCGAGGAGGAACACTCGGTGACGCTGGTGTCGACGGAGCTGACGGTACGCGGGTTCATCGACCAGATGCACTCGCTGAGCTACGACGTCGAGGAACACCTCCTGAACGAGAATCTGTTGTTCTTCCAGGCGGACGTCGACTCGGGCGGCAGCACGCTGCGCGGGAACGACGAGGGGAACCGCAAGCAGTTGCTCAAGCGGCTGATGGAGGCCGAGAAGATGTGGGAGGCCGACGTCGTCATCGTCGACACGTTCGACGCCATCCTCCGGAACGACCCGAAGTTCGAGGCGCTCGTTCGGCAGAACGAGGAGCGCCAGGCCGCACTGGAAATCATTTCCTTCTTCAGGGACTTGGTTTCGAAAGGAAAGGTCATCGTTTTGACCGTGGACCCCAGTACTGTAGACGAAGAGGCGATTGGTCCGTTCCGCTCCATCGCGGACGTGTACTTCGAGTTACAGATGGCGGAGGTCGGCAACGACGTCCGCCGCTCTATCGCGGTGCGTCGCTTCGCCGGGATGGGCGAGCAGGTCGGTGACACGATCGGCTATTCGGTGCGGTCCGGGACCGGCATCGTCATAGAGAGTCGGAGCGTAGCGTAAGGGGAGCACACACTTATGGCAGACCACGGGAGCCGCCAGATCGGGCACGAGTTGCGGGAGACCGCGAGTCGGAACACCCATCTGCGCGAGTACCTCCAGCGGTTCAAGCAGTTCACGGGGGAGTTCCCGGAATTTATCGACGAACCCGACGACGAGTGGGAGGCGGACAAGCCGAACGTGCTGTATCCGGTCGGCGGCCCGATTTACTGCCACGTGTACGGCGACCTCGGGAAGGACACGAAGTACTACACCATCGAGCCGGAGCTCTCCGGTCCGGAGGGTGCGGTGTTCGATCAGGTCCGCGAGCGCATCCTCGAGAAGTCCGTGAACAAGCCGGCGCCCGAGCAGGAAGCCGAGTACGACGACCGCATCGAGGAGCTACTTGAGGAGACGGTCCGCATCAACGACGACGACGAGGGCGGCGTCTTCCAGCGGATGCGCACGCTCCCGAACAACCTCGGGTCGCTGGTCCGGAACTTCGACGCGTCCGACATCGCCGACCGGATGGTCAGCGACGAGCGCGGACAGATGTCGCTCGACTCCGGGGACCTCTCGGGGAAGCAAGTGAAGGCGGGCGCGCGCCGCGTTGCCACCGCGCCCAGGCAGGCCGCCCGCCAGTTCCGCGCGGCGGCGCCGCTGGTCCGGGACGCCCTCGAAGAGGCGTTCGGGTTCGGGCGGATTCCCGTCACGCAGTCGACCTACGAGAACATCCGCTACCAGTTGAACCGCGACATCGTCGGCTTCGGGCCGCTCGAACCGGTGATGCGTGACCCCTACAACGAGGACATTCACGTTATCGGCCCGAGTCACTGCTACGTCGACCACGGGACGTTCGGAATGTTGGAGACCACCGTGGACTTCGGGACGCCCGACGAGTTCGACGGCTGGCTGCGGAACATGGGCGAACGCATCGGCGACCCGGTCTCCGACAGCGACCCCATCGTGGACTCCACGCTCCCGGACGGCTCCCGTGTGAACATCATCTACAGCGACGACGTCTCCCTGAAGGGGCCGTCGCTGACGATTCGTCAGGGCGACGAGGTGCCGCTGTCCGTCGGCCAGATTACGAACTGGGGGACGCTCTCCCCCGAGTTGGCGGCGTACCTCTGGTTGTGCTTGGAGAACGAACAGACGGTGTTCGTCGTCGGGGAGACGGCGTCCGGGAAGACGACGACGCTGAACGCCATCATGTCGTTCATCCCGCAGGACTCCAAGATTTACACCGCGGAGGACACCGCCGAAGTGCTGCCGCCCCACGACACGTGGCAGCAACTGCTCACCCGGGAGGGGCAGGGCGAGAACTCCGCGGACGTGGACATGTTCGACTTGGTCGCGGCGGCGCTGCGTTCCCGCCCCGACTACATCGTCGTCGGTGAGGTGCGTGGCGAGGAGGGTCGGATGGCGTTCCAGGCCGCCCAGACCGGCCACCCCGTGATGCTCACCTTCCACGCCAGCGACATCGTCTCGATGATTCAGCGCTTCACCGGGGAGCCGATCAACGTCCCGGAGACGTTCATGGACAACGCCGACGTGGCGCTGTTCCAGAACCGCGTCAAGCAGGGCGACGACGTGCTGCGCCGCGTCACCTCCGTGCAGGAAATCGAGGGCTACTCCAAGGAGATGGGCGGTGTCGTCACCCGGCAGGCGTTCTACTGGGACCCCGTCGAGGACGAGATTGTCTTCCAGGGTCGGAACAACTCCTACGTCCTCGAAGAACAGATTGCGACGCTGCTGGGGTACGCCGACACCCGCGAGATTTACGACGAACTAGACTTCCGCGCGGACATCATCGAGCGCATCATCCAGGAGGACTTGACCGGGTACCACGAGTTCAACGAGACCATTCAGTCGTTCCAGCGGGACGGCATCGAGGGTCTGCCGTTCACCATCACGCGCGGGTTCTAGTATGGCCGCGGAGGACGTCGACGTCGAGCCGACTGGGACGCTCGAAGACATCGAGTTCGGCGACCTCGTCGACTCCGTCGTCGAGTCCTACCGCGAGATGTCGATGCCGGCGTACACGTACGCGTTACTCGTCATCGTGCCGTCGGTGGTCTTCCTGTTCGCGTCCATCGCGGCCGCGTTCGTCGTCGACCTGCCGATGTTCATCGCCGTCCCGATTCCGATGCTGGGCGCGCTCGCGCTCGTGACGGCGGTCCTGTACCCGAAAATCAAGCGCGACCAGCGCCGCACGCGCATGGAGAACCGCTTCCACCTGTTCGTCACGCACATGACCATCCTGTCGACGACGAACATCGACCGCGTGGAGGTGTTCCGACGGATGGGCGCCGAGGCGGAGTACGGGCCGCTTGCCGAGGAGTCCCGTCGCATCGTGCAACTCATCGACGCGTGGAACCAGAGCCTCGACGACGCCTGTCGGATGCGCGCGAACAAGGTACCCAGCGACCTCGTGGCGGACTTCCTCGACCGGTTGGCGTACACCATCAACTCCGGTGAGAGCCTCGAGGCGTACTTGACCTCCGAGCAGGACGCCATCATCCGGAACTACGCGACCGTCTACGAGGGACAACTGGAGAACCTACAGGTGATGAAAGACCTCTACCTGTCGATGGTGTTGTCCGTGACGTTCGCGCTGGTGTTCGCGACCGTCCTCCCGATTCTCTCGGGGACGAACCCGACGATGACGGTGTCGGCGGTCGTCGTGTTGTACTCGTTCATCCAGATCGGGTTCCTGTACGCCATCTACACGGTCGCGCCCAGCGACCCGCTGTGGTACTTCCCGGAGAACCGGACGACGTGGGCGGAGTGGCGCCTCCGCATCGCGACGGGCCTCGGCGTCGGACTGGCGCTGGCGCTCGTGGCGGGGACTGTCGCGGTGTTCCTCGGGTGGACGAGCATCGACCCGCACAGCGTGCCGCTGCCGATGTACGCGGCGGTGCCGACGACGCCGCTGCTCATTCCGGGGTTGGTCGCGCGCGCCGAGGAGAAGCGCGTGAAAGACCGCGACGACGCGTTCACGAACTTCATCCGCGCGCTGGGCGCCAGCGAGACGGCGCGACAGACGACCACCACGCGCGTGCTGGAGACGCTGCGGAACAAGAACTTCGGCGCGCTCACCGACCTCATCGACGACCTCTACAAGCGCCTGAACCTCCGTCTGGACGCGTCGAAGGCGTGGCGGTACTTCACCGCGGACGCCCACTCGTACCTGATTCAGAAGTTCAGCGAGATGTACCTCATCGGCCGGCAGATGGGTGGCGACCCGAAGCACCTCGGCGACCTCATCTCCGGGAACATGGGGGAAGTCCAGCAGTTGCGCCAGCGCCGTAATCAGGCCGCGTCGACGATGGTCGGCGTGCTGTACGGCATCACCGCCGCGGCGACGTTCGCGTTCTTCATCGGACTGGGTATCGTGGACGTCATCTCGGGGCTGGGGTTGAGCTTCTCGAACTCCGCGCTCCCCGTCGACGACCTCATCAACACCGGCATATACGACATCCAACTCATCGAGTACTTGCTGGTGGTGACGGTGCTGGTCAACGCCGTGTTGTCGTCGCTGATGATTCGGGTGGTCGACGGCGGCCACAAGGTGAACGCGTACATCCACTTCGTGGTGTTGACGTGGATATCCTCGATAATTGGCTCGATGACACTACGGCTCGTCGAGTCGCTGCTGTCGGTCTGAGGGGAGCCACACTTATGTATCGTAGTCCGCTATCTCTCCCACGATGAACGAGGCCGGAGGCGACGGACGGGTGTTCGCCGTCGCCAGCGGGAAGGGTGGCGTCGGGAAGTCGACGACCACGGCGAACCTCGGTGTCGCGCTCGCCGACGACGGGTTCGACGTGGCCGTCGTGGACGTCGACCTCGGGATGGCGAATCTCGCCGGACTCCTCGGTGTCGAACCGGACGTGACCCTCCACGACGTGCTCGGCGGTGACGCGGCGCCCGCGGAAGCCACCTACGAGACGAACGGCCTCACGCTCGTCCCCGGTTCGACTGACTTAGACCAGTTTGCGCGCGCCGACGCCAAGTCCCTCCACCGGGTCGTGGAGTATCTCCGCGAGCGCAACGACGTCGTCCTGTTGGACGCGGGCGCGGGCCTGAGCTACGACATCGCGATGGCGATGAGCGTCGCCGACGGCGTGTTGCTCGTGACGACTGCGGAGTTGAACTCGCTGACGGACGCGACTAAGACCGGGAAACTCGTCGGAAAACTCGACAAGCCGGTCGTGGGCGCGGTGTTCACGCGCACCGGCGACGGCGGCTTCGACGACGTGGAGGGGATTGCGGCGGCGCTCGGGACGACCGACGCCGTGACCGCCAGCATCCCCCACGACGACGCGGTGAAACTCGCGGTCCGGAAGGGCCGCCCCGTCGTCGCGCTGAAGCCGGAGAGTCCGGCGGCGCGCGCGTACGACCGCCTCGCCGCGAAGCTCGCGGACAGCGTCGGCATGGAGCCGGCGGAGCCGGAGCCGACGGGCTTCGAGTGGGTCGACCCGGACACGGGCGAGACAGAGGAGCCGGCGGAATCGGCAGCGGAGGACGGTCCCGTCTACGAAATCCCGCTCGAAGACCTCATCGAGGAGGCAGGGCTGGACGCGGACGAAGAGACCTCGAAGCGCCGCGTGAAACTGTACGACCGCGTGAAGTCGAAGTTCTCGTAGCGGCAGTCAGCGTTCCGGCGTGACGATACTGTACATCACGAAGAGGTATCCCACCGTCGTGAGCACGTAGTTCGCCGTCAAAAGCGTCCGCGTGTGTTCGAAATCCGTCACGAACGCCACGATGGTGGTGCTGATTGCGGCGGCGACGACGAGAGTGAAGCCGACCGAGAGATGCATCATCGAGTGCCGACCGGTGTGGAGGTAGGCGCGAATCGCGAACGCCACCATGCTGAGGCCGGCGGTGGCGAGGGTCGCGCTGAAGACCAGGTAGATTACTTCGATGGGGCGCATGGGCGCGTGACTCGTACGCACGTCCCGCAGACCCAGTATAAAGATGTCCCTGTAATTATTATCTCGTAGAATCCCGCGCGCCGGCCGGCGCTCACTGCTCGGAGCGGAGGTCGCTCCAGACGTCCACGAGGGCGTTCTTCGCTTCGGTGCGTTCGGTGGTCTCGATTTCGGTTTCGTCGACGCCGAACTTCACCGAGATTTCGTCGACCCGCCGGCGGTACACTTTCGTGCGGCGGCCCTCGTCGGAGAGTTCCTTTCCTTCGAGTTTGAGGAGGTCGTGTTCGTTGAGCTCCTCGATGCGCCGGTAGCTCGTCGCAATCGGAATGTCGAGCTCTTCGCTGAGCTCTTGGGCCGACTTCGGCGAGTGAGTGGCTTCGAGAATCTCGGCATTGTACTTGTTGCCGAGAACCCGCAACACGTCCACCGGGTCCATCGAACTGATGATGATGATGGAGGGAAAAAAGAGTGTCGGGGTTGTCGTGTCGGGACGGCGGAAAATCGGCCGACAGAGCGGAGAGACGTTGAACAGACGACACTTCCGGCGGCGTAGACCCAACGCTTAATTCGGTCGGCGGCAGATTCGGCGGTATGACATCGGAGACGGACGTGCTGGAGTTCTCGCTCGGCGAAGACCGCTACTGCATCGACATCGCGCACGTCGACGAAATCGTGGACGCGACGGAGGACGTCACGGCGATTCCGAACGCCGACGCCAACGTGGTCGGCGTCGTCGACCTCCGCGGCGAGACGACGACGGTCGTCGACCCGCGCGTCCGACTCGGCGTCGACGGGTCGCCGGACGGCAGTCGCATCGTCGTGCTCTCCGACCACGAGAGCACGGGCCTGCTGGTCGACGACGTCCACGAAGTCGAGTCCGTCGACCCCGACGACATCGACGACTCCGCGGCCTCCGAGACGACGCGCGGCGTCATCCGGCGCGACGACCGCTTCGTCGTCTGGGTCGAACCGGACGCACTCGTCTAGTCGAGCAGGGCGTCGACGTCGGCGTGGTCGTAGAGCAGTTCCTGCATCCGGTCGACGGTGTGTTCGTCGCGGACGCGCCCGCCGCGGACGAGTTCTTCTGCGCGCTCGACGGTCGTCAGCGTGTCCGACTGCACCGAGAGAACGGGCACGCCGCTCTCTGCGGCTTTCCCGAGGACCGCGCCCGAGGGCCGGTGGCCGCCCGTGAGCACGAGACACGTTACACCGGGGGCGTCGAGGGCCGCCGTCTGGACGTCCGCGCGGTCGCCGCCCGTGATGACCGCGGCGTCTTTCGTGCGCCGGAAGTGACTCAGCGCGGCTTCCCCGCTCATCGCGCCGACGAGGAAGCGCTCGACGCGCTCGTCGGTCCCCGCGCCGTCCTCGGTGAGTACCTCGGCGCCGAGTTCCGTCGCGAGGTCTTCGACCGTCACACCCGCGAGGTCTGCGTCCCGCGGGAGCACGCCGAGCACGGGCACGTCGCGGCCGTCGAGGAACGGCGCGACGTCTGTCTCCACGTCGTCGTAGACGGCGTCCTGGACGGCGTTGAAGACGACGCCCGCGCAGCGGTCACCGAGGTCCTCGGCGGCCGCGAGCACGTCATCGACATCGCCCGGTTCGCTGTATTTCGAGAGAACGACGACCTCCGCGTCCAGTAGCTTCGCGACGTCGGCGTCGGTGAGGTCGACGATGCCGCCGGTCGCGAGGTCGTCGGCGCCTTCTACCACCATCAGGTCTTTCTCTTCGGCGAGACCGTCGAAGGCATCCCGCACGCGCTCGCGGAGTTCCGCGGGGTTCTCGCGGCCGCGAATCGCGCCCTCGACGAACGTCGGCGAGTAGACGACGGGTTCGAGTTCGTGCATCTCGGCGTCGAGCCCGAGCAGTTCGCGGGCGAGCATCGGGTCCGCGTCGAGGGTCTTCCCGACGTTGCTCTCCAGCCGGGTGCCCTTGGGCTTCATGTAGCCGACGTCGTCGCCGCGTTCGGTCGCGAGCCGCGCCAGCGCGAGCGCGACCGCGGTCTTGCCGGTGCCTGCTTCCGTGGATGTGACCAGTAGCGTGTTCATAGCTGTTCGGGGTCGATGGTGAGTCGGACGTCCAGCGCCTGCACGCCGTCCGCGGTCGCCAGCAGCGGGTTCACGTCGAGTTCCAGTATCGCGGGGAAGTCGGTGACCAGCTGGCTGAGCCGCTGGACGGCGTCCGTAACTGCTGCCTCGTCGGCCGGCTCGCGGCCGCGCGCCCCGCGCAGCAGCGGCGCGGAGTCGAGGTCGTCTAGCATCTCGTCGGCCTCGCGCTCGGAGACGGGCGCGACGCGGACGCTCGTGTCCTCCAGGACTTCGACGAAGATGCCGCCCAGCCCGAACAGCACGAGCGGCCCGAACTGGGGGTCGCGGTTCATCCCGAGAATCGTCTCCGTCCCGGCTTCGGTGTCCACCATCTCCTGCACCTGGACACCGAGCACGGTGGCGTCGGGCTGGTAGTTCTTCGCGCGCGTCACGAGGTCCTCGTAGGCGTCCCGGACCTCCTCGTCGGGGACGCCGACTTTCACGCCGCCGATGTCGGACTTGTGGAGGATGTCCGGGCTGACGATTTTCATCACGACGTCGCCCGCGATGTCGTGAGCGACCGCCTCCGCTTCTTCGGGGTGGTCGACGACATCGCCCTCGGGCGTCGGGATGCCGTAGGCGTCCAGCAGGTCCATCGCTTCGACACCGAGCCGGCGGGAGTCCCGTTCGGCTGCGGCGTCGAGAATCTCTCGGGCGCGTTCGCGGTCCACGTCGAACTCGGTCGGTTCCTCGTACTCGCGGGCCTCGACGGCGCGCTGGACGGCGAGCGCGTCGAGGCTGCTCACCGCTCGTGCGGGGTCGAAGTAGTTCGGGATGCCCGCCTCCGAGAGCGCGTCGGCCGCGGCCTCGGTGCGTTCGCCGCCCATCAGACACGCGACCACGGGCTTGCCGTGAGCCGCCTGCTTGTCGGCCAAGACCTCCGCGAGGTCGTCGAAGTCGAGGACTGCCGTGGGCGCAGCCACGACGACCGCGCAGCCGACGTCCTCGGAGCCGAGCACGGTGTCGAGTGTGTCCGTGAACCGCTCGACGCCGGCGTCCCCGAGCACGTCCACGGGGTTGTAGACATTCGCCGCGTCCGGCAGCGACTCGGAGAGCGCGTCGAGCGTGTCGTCGCCGAACGACGCCATCGAGAGCCGGGCGTCGCCGACCGCATCCGTCGCCATCACGCCCGGGCCGCCCGCGTTCGTGACGACGGCGACCTCCTCGGAGTCCGGCAGCGGGAGGCCGTCGAGAGCGCGCGCGAAGTCGAACAGCTCTTGGACGTTCTCCGCGCGCACCACGCCAGCCTGCTCGAATCCCGCCTCGTAGGCGGCCTCGCTGCCCGCGATGGTCCCCGTGTGCGAGGACGCGGCCTGCGCGCCGGCCTCCGTGCGGCCGGACTTCACGACGACCGCGGGCGTGTCCTGCGTGACCTCGCGGGCGGTGTCGATGAACTCGCGGCCTGACTCGATGCCTTCGAGGTAGCCGAGGACGACGTTCGTCTCCGGGTCGTCGTGCCACTGCCGGAGGAAGTCGGTCTCGTCCATGACGGCCTTGTTCCCGAGGCTGACGACGTCCTTGAAGCCGATTCCCTGGTCGTTCGCCCAGTCCAGTACGGCCGTGATGAACGCGCCCGACTGGCTCATGAACGACAGCGAACCCGGGAGCGCGTTCGACGGGCCGAACGTCGCGTTCATGTTCGACGGCGTGGAGAGCACGCCGAGGCTGTTCGGGCCGACGAGGTCGAGGTCGTAGTCGTCGGCGACGGCCGCGAGTTCGCGCTCGCGGTCGGCGCCCTCGCTGCCGGTCTCGCTGAATCCCGCGGTGATGACGACGACGTTCCGGACGCCCGCCTCGCCCGCGTCGCGGACCGCGTCGACCACCACCGACGGCGGGACGACGACGACCGCGAGGTCGGTGTCGGGGGCGGACTGGAGGTCCGGGTAGCAGTCGTAGCCCAGCACTTCGTCGCGGCCCGGGTTGACGGCGACGACGGCGCCGTCGAAGTCAGCGAGGTTCGTCACGATGGCGCGACCGATAGACCCCTCTCGGTCGGTCGCACCGACGACGGCGACTCTGTCGGGCGCGAA
This sequence comes from Halobacterium sp. CBA1132, assembly GCF_001485535.1. Classification (NCBI taxonomy): domain Archaea; kingdom Methanobacteriati; phylum Methanobacteriota; class Halobacteria; order Halobacteriales; family Halobacteriaceae; genus Halobacterium; species Halobacterium sp. CBA1132. The sequence continues at coordinate 1,020,335 of NZ_BCMZ01000001.1, read as the reverse complement.
CAGCCCGCTTGCGTCGTCTTCCATCTTCACGTGGACCGACGCCCAGCAGAGGCATAAAAGCGTCCGCGGCTCCCGCGAAACGAGAACCCTACTCGCCCGAGCCGGCGCTTCCCGAGTCAGCGAGCCGGTCCTCGTACTTCGCGATCGCCTCGTCGAGGGCGGCTCCGGCGTCGTAGTCGAGTTCGTCGGCGAGCGCGAGCAGGCAGAACAGGGCGTCCCCGAGTTCGTCGCGGTCGACGTCCGCGTCCGAATTTGCCCCGTAGTCGGTGGATTCGTTGACGTTCTTCGCGAGTTCACCGACCTCGCTGGTGAGGTCGAGGACGCGGTTGGCTGGCGGTGCGTGGAGCTCCTCGTCGTCGAGGAACGCGGCGACACGGGCTTGTTCGTCCATACGCCGAGGGGTGAGACCGAACCACCTTCACTCGCACGGTTTAGGCTTTCCAAAAAATTGTTTCTCGAAAGAAAAGAACTATTCGCGCGACGTTCGTGTTCTCGGATATGGAACTGACGGGAGCGCTCGCGTTCGTGTTCTTCGCGGGCCTGCTGACGGATCTCGCCACCGGCCTCGGGGCACTCCCGTTCTTCTTCGTCGACGACGTCGACGACCGCTGGCGCGTCGCCCTCTGGGGACTGGCCTCCGGCATCATGCTGTCGGCGTCCGGGTTCGGGCTGTTCCGCGAAGGCCTCAACTACGGCACCCCACTCGACGTCGGCGCGGGCGCGCTCGTCGGCGTCGCGCTCGTCGTCGCGGCGCGCCGCGTCATCGACGACCACGAGTTCGAACCCCGCGAAATCGCGCAAGCCGACTTCGAGAAGCTCGTGCTCGTCGCGGGCGTGCTCACGGTCCACTCGTTCCCGGAGGGCGTCGCCGTCGGCGTCTCCTTCGCCGACATGGGGCTGGAGGGCGGCTACCCGATTTTGGGCTTCTCCGTGCCCCTGCTCGCCGTCTTCATGACCATCGCCATCTCCATCCACAACATCCCGGAGGGGCTGGCGGTGTCGATTCCCCTCCACGAGCACGGCGCGCGCCACTGGAAGCTCGTCGGCGTCGCCGTGTTCACGAGCATCCCCCAGCCAATCGGCGCGGTGCTGGCGTTCGCGTTCGTCCAGTTCGCGCGCCCGCTGCTCCCCATCGGCTACGGGTTCGCCGGCGGCGCGATGGTCTACCTCGTGCTCACCGAGTTCATCCCCGAAGCGCGCGAAGTCGGTCGCCGCCTCCCGAACGGCGGCCACCGCGAACTGCTCGTCGGGCTGGTCGTCGGCGTGCTCGCGATGCTCCCGCTGCTCGTCGCGTAAGCGATTTGTCCCCGCCCTGCGACGGTTCGGGCGTGTTCGACACCGGGGACCGCTGGCTGGTCGCGTGGAGTCTCGGCTACGCCGCCGTCGGCGCCGCGTCCGTGCTCGTGCCGCTGTACGCCATCGCGCTCGGCGCGGACGCGTTCGTCGTCGCCGTCGTCGCCGCGACCGCCGCCTTCGCCGGCATCCCCGGCGCGCTCGCGTGGGGCGCCCTCGCCACCCGCACCGGTCGCTACCGGCCATTCCTCCTCGTCAGTCTCGGCCTGTCTGCCGTCTCGTTCGTCGCGCTCCCGCTCGCTGAGTCGCTGCCCGCGGTCGTCGCCGCGAACGCCGCGCTCCAGTTCGCCGTCGCCGCGGCCGCGCCCGTGCTCGCGCTGCTGGTCGTCTCCGGCCACCCCGACGCGGAGTGGGACCGCCGCATCGGCGTGCTGAACGCGTGGCAGGGGTACGGCTGGCTCGCCGGCCTGCTCGTCGGCGCGGCGTGGACCACGGTCGCCGGCCAGTACACGGCCGCAGTCACCGCCCACCGCTGGTTCTTCTACGTCTGCGCGGCGGCGTGCGCGCTCGCCACCGTGCTCGCGTGGCGCTGGCTGCCCGACCGCCCGGACATCTCCGCGGTGCGGTTCGGTCGCGCCACCGTCTCCATCGAGCGCCTCCAGCGCGGCGCGGGTCGAGCCGCCCGACTCGCGCCGTTCTCCGGCGTGCGGTCGTTCTGGGCGCTCCGCCGGCTCGACCCGCGCGCGCTCGCCGCCCGACTGACGCCGCCGCTCTCGGGCTACCTCGCAGCCGCGACGCTGTTCTTCACGGGGTTCGCAGTGTTCTTCGGCCCGCTCCCGTCGTATCTCGCGACCGACCTCGGCCTCGGGTCGGGGAGCGTGTTCGCGCTGTTCCTCGTCTCCAGTGCGGCCTCCGCGGTCGCCTACGAGCGCGTCGGCGCGCTGGCCGCGGCGCGCAGCCCGGAAGTCGTCCAGACCGTCGCGCTCGCTGCGCGCGTCGTCCTGTTCCCGGCAGTCGCGTTCGCAGCCGTGCTCGGTGCGCTCGCGCTCCCGGGACTGGTCGTGCTGTTCGTCGCAGTCGGTCTGACGTGGGCGGTCGTCGCCGTCACCGGCACGACGATCGTCGCGCGACTCGCGCCGCCCGCGGTCCGCGGCGACGCGCTCGGCGCGTACACCGCACTCGGCGGACTCGGCACGGCAGTCGGCAGCGTCGTCGGCGGTCTCCTCGCCACAGAACTCAGCTACGTCGGCGCGTTCGCCGTCGCTGGCGGGCTCGTACTCGCAGGAGCGGTAGTCGCGGCGGCGACCCGCCGGACTACAGAATGATGGACTTCTTTCGGACGAACTCGTGGATGGTGGAGTCCAGTCCTTCGCGGCCGATGCCGGAGTCCTCGTTCCCGCCGAACGGGATGTCACCGAGACCGTGGGAGGGCGCGCCGTTGATGCGGACCGCGCCCGCGTCGATGTACTCGGCCATCCGCATCGCGCGGTCGTAGTCGCTCGTGAACACGCACGCGTCCAGCGCGAGGTCCGACCGGTTCGCGATTTCGAGGGCTTCCTCGTCGTCCTCGAACGTCGTCACCGCGCAGACGGGGCCGAACTGCTCCTCGTCCACGATGCGCGCGTCCTGCGGGACGTCCGCGAGCAGCGTCGGCTCGAAGACGTGGACGCCCTCCTCCTGCTCGTGGCGGTCGCCGCCGCGCACGACCGTCGCGCCGCGGTCGACGGCGTCATCGACCAGTTCCTCCACCCAGTCCGCCTGGTCTTCGCTGATGAGCGGGCCGAGGTCGGTGTCCTCGTCGAAGAGGTCGCCCTGCACCCAGTCGTCCATCCCGGCGTCGATGCGCTCGACGAGGTCGTCGTGGACGGACTCGTGAGCGAGCACGCGCGAGATGGCCGAACAGCGCTGGCCGGCGTACTTCAGCGACCCCTTCGCGGCCGCGCCGGCGGCCTCGTCGAGGTCCGCGTCCTCGAAGACGACAGCGGGCGCGTTCCCGCCGAGCTCCATGTGGAGGTTTACCATCCCGGACTCGTAGGCGACGTGCTTGCCGGCGCCCGACGAGCCGGTCATCGCGATGGCGTTCACGCGGTCGTCGCCGGCGAGTTCGTCGCCGATGACGCTGGCCTTCCCCGGCACGAAGTTGAACGCGCCGTCGGGCAGGCCCGCAGCGTCGACGATTTCCGCGAGGATGGCGGCGCTGACGGGCGTCTTGCTCGCGGGCTTCAGGACGACCGCGTTGCCCGCGGCCAGCGCGGGCGCGACCTGCAGCGCCGTCGTCGCCAGCGGGTAGTTGTACGGCGTGATACAGAGCACGGCGCCGACCGGCTCGTGTTTCACGATGGCCTCCCAGCCCTCGTGGCCGCTGGTGGTGCCCTCGCGGTACTCGCCCTTGAGGTGGCGAATCTCCTCTTTCGCGCGCTCGAAGCGCTCGGCGGCGCTGTCGACCTCCCCGCGGGCCGAGGAGATTGGCTTGCCGGCCTCGCGGACGATGACTTCCGCGAGTTCGGTCTTGCGGTCGCGCAGGCCGTCGGCGATGGCCTGCAGCCACTCGCAGCGCTGGGGAATCGTCGTGTCTCGGAGCGTCGCTTTCGCGTCCTCGGCGGCGGCGAGCGCGCTGTCGGCAGCGTCCACGTCGGCCGCGGCGACTTCGGCGAACGTCCCGCCGTCGGCGAGGTCGGTGACGGGGAAGGTGTCCGGCCCCGTGACCCACTCGCCGCCCACGTACAGCCGCTCCCGGCGACGGATGGCCTCTCGTTCCATACACGTGGGTTGGCACGCCCGCGGTAAAGACTTTACTCAAATTCGTATTAACGCCATCCGTCGGCTTTTTGCCCGCTGCGCGCCGACTCCGCGGCGTGCAGACACCGACCGTCGCCGCCTGTCAGACCGACCTCGCGGACCTCGACCCGCCAGCGAACCTCGCCACCGTCGGCGAGCGCCTCGCCGGCCTCGACGACCACGTCGACGTCGCCTTGTTCCCCGAGTACGCCCTCACCGGCTTCGTCGCCGACGAACGCGCCTACGACACCGCGCTCGCTCGCGACGGCGACGAACTCGACCGACTCGCCGCGTCGGCCGCCGACTACGACGTGAGCGTGCTCGCCGGGTTCGTCGAAGACGCCGGCGACGACTACTACAACACCGTCGGCTACGTCACACCCGACGGCGACCGCACCTTCTACCGGAAGCGCAACCTCTGGGGCGGCGAAGCCGACGTGCTCGCCGCCGGTGACGAGGCCGTGACGGTGTCGACGCCCGCTGGCGAGACGGGCATCGTGACCTGCTACGACCTCAACTTCGTGGACGTCAGCGCCGAGTTCGCCCGCGAGCGCGTCGACGCCCTCTTCGTCGTCGGCGCGTGGCCGGGCGCGCACAGCGAGAACTGGCGACTCCTCCTGCGCGCCCGCGCCCTCGACGGCGTGCGCTGGGTCGTCGGCTGCGGCCGCACCGGCCGCCGCGAACTCCCCGACGCCCGCGCCGTCGACTACGCCGGCGCGTCCGCTGTCGTGCGACCCGACGGCGCCGTCAGCGCCGCGCTCAACCGCGACGAACGCACACTCGTCGCCGACCTCGACCGCGAGATTCTGGCAGAACAGCGCGAGTTCGTCGGCGTGTTCGACGGAGCGTGAACGCCGCCGACTACAGCGATTCGAGGTCGGCGGCGCGCTCGTGGATGTCCGAGGAAGAACAGCCCGCGGGCGTCTTCAGCGCCTTCATCCCGAACGGTGAGCCGGCGCGCTCCCCGGCGACGCGGAGCGCGGCAGCGGCCCACGCGGCCGGTTCGTCGTCGACGGAGTGCTTGTCAGTCGCTGCCGTCAGCAGGTCCCGCGCCGTACTCGCGACGTACTCGGAGGCGGGCAGGTACTCGCAGTACCAGTCGATGGCCGCCATCGCCGTCGCGGGCGGCGGATTCCGCTCTCGCAACACCTCACGTTGCTCCTTGTAGCGGTTCCGGATGGTGACGTGCGTGACGTCCGCCAGTTCCGTGAGCGTGTCCTGCCGGACCTTCATGTCGGCTTCCACGCAGGCGTTGTAGATGGCGGCCGCCGCCCACCCGCTCGGGGACTTCCCGCCCGCGATGCCGGCCTCCTCGCAGTGGTCGACGATTTCGCGGGCGCGCTCGGCGACGCCCTCCGGGAGCGCGAGTTCCCCGGCGTACCGGTCGACGTACTGGGAGGCGTCCGCGAACCCCGAGAGGTCGATGCCGAGTTCGCTGGTGACCTCCTTCGCGCGGCGAAGTAGTTGCGTGCGGTCGACGTCGGTAGCCTCCACGAATTCGTCGACCGTGCGTGGGACTCGTTCGACCTTGCAGGCGACGTAGAGACACGCTGCCGACGTCGTCGCGACGTGGTGCGCGTGGACCGCTTGCTGGTCGCGGTGTCGTCGGAACACCGCGACCGCCGTCTCGGTCGTCTCCGCGGGAATCCCGAGTACGGTCGCGGCGGACTTGATTCGGTCGAGCGCGTCCCCGACCGCCTGCGGCTCGACGCTCGTCTCTTCGGTCGTCATCTAATCGTCAGTTGGTGTGTCACGCGGGGACAAATAGCTCGGGGTTGAGGCGGATACCACGCGCCGCTGTGTCGGCGGGTCAGGCCGACAGCGCCGCGACGAGGTCGTGGAAGTCCGTAATCGTGATGTCGGGGTCGCCCGCGAACGGCTCCCACGGCGTCGCCTTCCGGTCGACCCACGCGCTCTGCATCCCCGCGTGGCTCGCGCCGAGCACGTCGAACCAGCCCGCGGTGACGTGGACGATTTCGTCGATGGGCGTCCCCGTGCGGGCGGCGGCGTGGCGGTACAACTCCGCGTTGGGCTTGAACGTCTCCACCTCGTCGGCGCTCACCGTGTCTTCGAGCACGTCGCCGATGCCGGCGTGCTCGACCATCGACGCCAGCATCTCGGGGTTGCCGTTCGAGACGACGTAGCAGTCGTAGCCCGCGTGCCCGAGCGCTTCGAGACCGTCGCGCACGTCGTCGAAGACGTCCAGTTCGTGGTAGACCGCGAGAATCTCGTCGCGCTCCGCGGTCGTCACGTCGACGCCGTGGGCGTCCAGCGCGTACTGGAGCGCGTCGCGGTTCATCTCGTAGAACGGCTGGTAGGCGTCGATTTGATTGGCGACGAACGTGTACGCCAGCGACCGCGACCGCCACAGCCGGGAGACTGGTTCGGGGTCGGCGACGCGGTCGGCGAGCGCGCGCTCGGCCGCGTCGACGTCCACGAGCGTGCTGTACGAGTCGAAGGTCACCGTCGTGACGCGCTCCGGGTCGAAGCTCATTCGTGCTCGCTTTCACCGCCGGCCCGGATAACTCTCGGGCCAACCGGCGGGGTTCGCGACGGCAGCCGGTTTCTTGACGCCGGCAGCCCTGGACGCCGTATGGACGAATTCGACTTTCTGGTCGTCGGGTCGGGGTCGGGGCTGGACGTCGCGAACGTCGCCGCCAATCAAGGGCAGTCGGTCGCCGTCGTGGAGAGGGGGCCGCTCGGCGGGACGTGCCTGAACCGCGGCTGCATCCCCTCGAAGCTCCTGCTCTACCACGCCGACGTCCTCGAAACCGTCGAGCGCGCCGGCGAGTTCGACATCGACGCCGAGGTGAACGGCGTCGACTTCGCGGGCATCGTGGAGCAAGTCAACGAGGAAGTGAGCGACGATGCGGCGTCGATTCGGCGAGGTCTGCGCTCGTCGAACCAGCACACCCTCTACGAGGGCGAAGCCCGCTTCGTGGCCGACCACGAGGTCGAGATTTCGGGCGGTGAAGACGACGGTGCGCGCATCCGTGCCGACACCGTACTAATCGCGGCCGGCACGCGACCCGCAATTCCGCCCATCGACGGCATCGAGGACACCGACTACCTCACGAGCACTGAGGCGCTCCAGTTGGAGGCGCCGCCCGACCACCTCGTCGTGGTCGGCGGTGGCTACATCGCCGCGGAACTCGGGCACTTCTTCGAGGCGTTCGGGAGCGACGTCACGGTCGTCGGGCGCCGCCCGCGCCTCCTCCCGGAGGCCGACGAGGAGGTGGCCGACGCGTTCACCGAGCGCTTCGCCGAGCGCGCGGACGTCTACACGGGCTACGAGGCGACGAGCGTCACCGAGTCCGGCGGCGACGTCACGCTCGAAGCCCGAGAGTACGAATACGGCGACGACGCGGGCGTCGTCGAGGACGGTGACACCATCTCCGTCACGGGTGACGAACTCCTCGTCGCGGCAGGCCGCACGCCGAACACGGACACCCTGAACCTCGACGCCACGGGCATCGAGACCGACGACCGCGGGTTCGTGGTGACCGACGACTACCTCGAAACCGACACCGAGGACGTGTGGGCGCTCGGCGACGTGGTCGGCGAGTACCTCCTCAAGCACAGCGCGAACCACGAGGCGCAAGCGGTCGCGCGCAACATCTTCGGCCGGGACGCCGAGCCCGTGGACTACTCGGCGATGCCGTTCGCGGTGTTCGCGTCGCCTGAGGTCGCGGGCGTCGGCGCCACCGAAGCCGAACTCCGGGACGCGGGCCGGGAGTACGCGACCAACACCTACGACTTCGCGGACACCGCTCGCGGCGACGCGATGCACGCCGACGGCTTCGTGAAGGTGCTCGTCGACCTCGACGGCGAGATTCTGGGCTGTCACATTATCGGCCCGGAGGCGTCGACGCTGATTCAGGAGGTTGTCACCGCGATGAAAGCCGGGTCCGGGACCGTGCGGGACATCCGCGAGTCCGTCCACGTGCATCCCGCGCTCCCGGAGGTCGTCCAGCGCGCGTTCTCCGGGCAGTTCTCGCGCGGCGGCCACGAACACCACCACTGACCGGGATTACGGACCCGTAACCCCGTTACCGGTCCGTTCGCGCGACCTTTTGTGGGCGGCGCTCGTCGGTGGGGACGCAATGACGAAAGCAGCAATCGTGATTCTGGCAGGGACGGACGGACACAGCAACCTCGGTCGGCTCGTCAACGGCCTCGAAGCCGCCCGCGAGTTCGCCGAGAACCCCGAGGACGACCTCGAACTCATCTTCGACGGCGCGGGCACGCAGTGGATTCCGGAACTCGAAGACCCCGACCACGACTACCACGACCTCTACGCCGCCGTCAAGGACGACAGCTCCGCGTGCGACCACTGTTCGGGCGCGTTCGGCGTCGAGGACGCCGTCGCTGACGCCGGCGTCGTCACCGTCGACGAACACGACGGCCACCCGAGCATCCGCTCGCTCGTCGACGACGACTACGAGATTATCACGTTCTGAGGCCTACTCGTCGGCCAGCACTCGCGATTCGAGGTAGGCGTCGACTTCCTCGCGGACGGTCTCGGTGCGCGCGTTCTCGGCGGTGACGCGCTGGTTCATCGCGCCGTTGACGAGCGTCAGCAGAACGGACGCGACGCTATCCGGATCGACATCGCGGAACGCGCCAGTTTCGACGCCCTCGCGGACGATGCCCGCGAGTTCGTCGCGGAAGGAGTCGTCGCTGCGCGTGAAGTGGTCGCGGTAGCGCTCGTCGTGGGCGGCCTGCGCGCGCAGTTCGACCATCGCTTTCGTGAACTCGTGTCGCTCGTCGGGGTACTCGGTGGCGAGCACGTGGTCGAGAATCGCGTCGAGGTGTTCGCGGGGCGGCAGGTCGTCGTCGGGCGCGGCCTGCTCGAACTCCGCGAGCATGTACTCCAGGAAGTCCAACAGGAGTTCGTCCTTGCTGTCGTAGTGGTGGTACAGCAGCGACTTGCTCTTCTCGAAGTGGTCGCCGATGCGTTGAATCGTCAGTCCCGCGTAGCCGTGCTCGCGGAGCGCGCGGAACGTCGCCTGCATTATCGCTTCCCGCGTGGTCTCTGGCTCGCCGGAGAACGGGTGAGCGTCCGCCATCGGTGAACGGATAGTCAGCCGAGCGGGAAAGCGATGTCGATGGCCGGGCTCGCCGGGCCCGTGTCGGTCGCTGACGCACGCCAATCGGCGGGACGCGCTGGGACCGCCAGCCCTCTCCGTATGGGTAACGTATGGTAACTCGATGTCAGAAGCCAGCCAGCAGCCGCGAACCGACGCCGCCATCGAAGTCCTTCGAAGTCGCCGCTCCGGGCACAACTTCGACCCGGACTCGGACGTCGCCGAGAAGACGCTCGAGGAGATCGTCGAGGATGCGACGCTCGCGCCATCGTCGTTCAACCTCCAGCCGTGGGAGTTCGTCGCGATTCGAGACGACGACCGCCTCGACGAACTCGTCGACATCGCGAACGGCCAAGAACACATTCGGGAGGCGGGCACCGCGATTCTCGTCGCCGGCCACACCGAGCCCAAGACCGCCGACCGCGTCTTCGACGAGTGGGTCGAGGCCGGCCGCGTCGACGCCGAGACCGGCGAAGCGATGAAAGAGCGGACCGTCGCGGGCTACGAGTCCGACCGCGCCGGCCGCGACTACGCGATTCGCAACGCCTCGCTGGCCGCGCAGAACATCCTGCTGTCCGCGCACGCCCGCGACCTCACCGCCACGCCGATGACCGGCTTCGACTTCGAGGCCGCCGCGGAGTTCGTCGACCTCCCCGAGGACACGATTCCGGTCGTCCTGATTGCGGTCGGCCCGAGCGGCGGCGACGAACCCGAGCGCCTGCCGCGCCGCGACGTCGAGGAAGTCCTCCACCGCGAGACCTTCTAACGGCTCCGCTCTCCTGCAGTCTTTTCACGCCGGACAGCCGCGCGACCGGCCACACCGTTTACCAGTCGTCGTGGCGTGGCTCCGAGTATGTCCGATACGTACGTCGACACCGAGGTCGAAGTGGAAGTCGACTCGACCGAACTCGAAGTCGAAGCCGGCGAGGAGGACGAGTTCGAGGCGGAACTGGACGCGCCCGGCGTCTCCATCGAAGTGGAAGCCGAAATCGAGGTCGCCGGCGAGGAAGCAGCCGAAGAGCGCAAGGAAGCCGAGGAGGGCGAGGAAGCCGAGAAGGGCGAAGACGAGTACTACGCGCCGGAAGCCGAGGGGATGGAACTCGACGAAGAAGACTAGAGCTCCAGCCAGCGCGTGGACAGCGACTCGTCGGGGAGGTGCCAGCGCTGCCGGGGGTCGTCGTCCCCGCTGACTTCGACCACGGCGTCGAACTGCCCGAGCAGCCCCTCGACAGCGATGCCGGGGACGTGCTGGCCGACGTGGACGTGCGCGATGCCGTCGCGCTCGCGGGCGACTGAGCCGACTGTCTTCGTGAGTTCGAGCACGTTGAGGAGGTTGTCGTCTTCGAGGAGTGCGCCGAGCGCGTCCACGCACAGACGGAACTGGCCGGGTTCGTAGCCGCCCAGCGACTCGGCTTCGTCCTCGACGGCGTCGCCGAGCGCGTCTACGTCGGAAGCGACTGTCGTCGCCGGTATCGACGGCTCCGGCGGGGCGGCGGCCGCGCCGCGGGCGGCCGACCGGTAGACGACCGTTCGCTCGTCGGGGTCGTCGCCGGTCGGCGACGAACTGGTCGTGTGCGTGTCCGCCTCGCTGCGGACGAACAGGCGCTTCCGCCGTCCGCCGCGGTCGCTGGCGAGGAGGCGCCGGCAACCGTCGCCGCCCGCGTCGCTGCCGCCGGCTTCGAGGACGAGGAGGAGACACCCCGTGGACTTGAGGTCGTCGAGGGCCGCCGCGAAGGTGGCCGGGTCGTCGACCCACTCACGCGCCGGGGAACTGTCTGTCATCGTACGTGTACGGACGCCAACCGAACCGATAAATATTTTGGGTATTCTTCGCGCGATAAAATCTCGGGGCGAAGCCGGCAAACACCCCCTCGTCCACCGCCGATAAAGCCCCGGCAGCGCTACGAGAATTCGATGACAGACGACGTGTTCTCGCCGCTGGAGTTGCGAGACGTGACCGCCCGCAACCGCTTCGTCGTGTCCCCGATGTGCCAGTACTCCGTCGAGGACCGCGACGGCCTCGCGACCGACTGGCACCGCGTCCACCTCGGGTCGCGGGCCGTCGGCGGCGCCGGCATCGTGATGACCGAAGCCACCGCCGTCGAAGCCCGCGGCCGCATCACGCCCGAAGACCTCGGCATCTGGAGCGACGAGCACCGCGACGCCATCGAACCGGTCGTCGACTTCGTCAAGTCCCACGGCGCGACGCCGGGCATCCAGCTCGCGCACGCCGGCCGGAAGGGCTCGAAGTCCCGACCGTGGGAGGGCTCCGAGCCCGTCCCCCCCGAGGACGGCGGCTGGACGGTCGTCGGTCCCTCCGACGAACCGTGGCCCTACGACGAGGAGCCGCCAGCGACCGAAGCCCTCGACAAAGACGGTATCGACGAGGTAATCGAATCCTTCCGGCAGGCTGCGCGCCGCTCCCGGGAGGCCGGCTTCGAAATCGCGGAGGTCCACGCCGCCCACGGCTACCTCCTCCACGAGTTCCTCTCCCCGGTGACGAACGACCGCGACGACGAGTACGGCGGGAGCTTCGAGAACCGCACGCGCATCGTGCGCGAGGTCACGGAAGCCGTCCGCGAGGAGATGGGCGAGGACAACGCCGTGTTCGTGCGCATCTCCGCGACCGACTGGCTGGACGACCGGGACTCGTGGGACGTCGAGCAGTCCGCGCGACTCGCCGACGACCTCTACGAGGTCGGCGCCGACCTCATCGACGTCTCCTCGGGCGGCATCCACCCCGCACAGGACATCGAGTGGGTCGGCCCGAACTACCAGCTCCGGTTCGCCGAACAGATCCGGAACGAGCGCGACACCGACGTGAAGGTCGGCACGGTCGGCGGCATCACGTCTGCCGAGCAGGCCGACGCCGTGATTCGGAACGACCGCGCGGACGTCGCTATCGTCGGCCGCGAGTTCCTCCGCGACCCCTACTTCCCGCTGCACGCCGCGAAGGAACTCGGCCGCGAAGACGAAGTCGACGTCCCGGTCCAATACCACCGCGCGTTCTGACCGTTCCGAATACGAGTGCGTCGTCCGGTCCTCGACGCGAGACCGTCGCTCGCGACGGGTGAAACACCGTCTCCCGTGGTCGATGAGTTCGATACCGCAAGCGACGACCGACAGCTCGCGGCCGAAGTGGATGTGCAAGCTGTGTGCAGTCGCCGAAACGGTTATCAATCTATGTGCAGAAGATGCACATGTTATGAGCGCGAGCGACGAGCCACGACGGGTACACTTCCAGTCCCCGGAGTACCTCGTCGAGCGGCTCGACGCGGTCGCCGACCTCTTCGATACCGACCGGACGGACCTGCTCGTCGAAGCGATTCGCGAGTATCTCGAAGAGACAGCCGACAGCGAGACGTTCCAAGAACTGGTTGCGACGAAGTACTACGACGACCAGCTCGAATTCGAGACCGTCAAGCAACTGGTCGGCACCGAAACCGCCCAGCGCCTCCGCCTCCTCAAGGCCGACCTCGAAGACGAGCCACTAGACCTTGACGCGCCCGAGGACGTCGACATCTACGGTGACGATGCGACGGCGGTCGACGACGCCGACGACGAGCGATGACCGGCCACCGACTGCGGACGGTCGTCGCCGACACGAGCGCGCTCGTCAGTCTGGCTGTGCCCCGTGCCGACGCGACGTACGATACCGGTGCCGCTCCGGACCCGCTGCAGTTCCTGCTCACCTCGTGTGACATCTCCATCCCGCCGGAAGTCGTCACGGAACTCCAAGAGCTCACGCAGTACCAGGATATTCACGGCGCCGCAGCGACGAACGTCCTCGCGGCTCGCGACTACTACACCGTCGAAGACCCCTACGAGCGTGACGACACGCCGAACTCGCGTCCGACGTTCGGTCTCGACGACGGGGAAACCGATGGAATCGTTCTGGCGAACGCGCTCGCCGTCGATAGCTTCCTCACCGACGAGTTCGGCGGAACGAACTTCCCGCTCGTCCACGCGGTCTTGCAGGGGCCACGAATCGTTCCGACGCCGCGGCTCGTCTGTGACTACGCTCGCAACGGCCACATGAGCAACGACGACGCGCGAACGCTGTTGGAAACGATTGGTCCACACCGGAGCTGGGGCAACAGCCCCTACGTTGCGCAGTTACGAGACCGCCTCGAGTGACAACTAGACCGGCTCGAACCGGTAGCCGTCCCACGCTTGGCTGTCGGGCTCGCGGATGCCCGCTTCGGGGTCGCGTAGCTCTTCCTCGTACACTGGTTCGACGTCGTCGCCGATTTCGACGCCGTCGGCGGTCGTGAGCTGGCCGAGCGCGCGCACGCTCTCGCCCTGCACCTCGAACTCGACGATTGCGAGGTGGTTTGGCTCGCGGACGCCCGGTGGCGTCGCCGTGGAGGTCGTCCACGTGACGACCGTGCCGGTGCGGTCGGCGAGGTCGACGGTCTCGGTCTGTTCTTCCCCGCACTCCGGGCAGCGCGTGTGTCCGGGGTACGTGACGTGGCCGTTCGGGCAGCGGTGTGCGTCGAAGCTCATGGCTGTTCGAGGATGGTGGTGGTCACGCAGTTGCCGAAGCCGCCGACGTTGCACGCGAGGCCGACATCGCCCTCGACCTGTCGGTCGCCCGCGTCGCCGAGCAACTGCACGTAGAGTTCGTACGCCTGTGCGACGCCGCTCGCGCCGAGCGGGTGGCCCTTCGACTTTAACCCTCCAGAGGTGTTGATGGGGAGGTCGCCGTCGCGGTCCGTGACGCCCTCTTCGACGGCCTTCCAGCCCTCTCCCTTCTCGAAGAAGCCGAGGTCCTCGCTCTGGAGGAACTCCAGAATCGTGAACATGTCGTGGAGCTCCGCGAAGTCGACGTCCTCGGGGCCGCGGTCGGCCATCTCGTAGGCGATGTCGGAGGACTCGACGACGCCGTTCATCGTCGTCGGGTCGTCGCGCTCGTGGACGACGTGCGTGTCCGTCGCGCCGCCGATGCCGGAGACGACCACGTAGTCGTCGGCGTACTGCTCGGCGACGGACTCCGGGCAGAACAGCAGCGCCGCGCTGCCGTCCGTAATCGGGCAGAAGTCGTACAGCCGGAGAGGGTCCGCGACGATTGGGCTTTCGAGGACGGTCTCCAGGTCGACCTCCTTGCGGAACTGCGCGTGGGGGTTGTCGACGCCGTTGCGGTGGTTCTTCACGGCGACCTGCCCGAGGCTCTCGCGGGGCGCGTCGTACTCGTCGAGGTACTTGCGCGCGGTGAGGCCCGCGAAACTCGGGAGCGTGACGCCGTGCTTGTACTCCACGGGATGCGTGAGGCTCGCGATGACGTCCGTGGCTTCGCCGGTGGTCTTGTGGGTCATCTTCTCGCCGCCGACGAGCAGCGTCATGTCGCTGGCGCCGGAGGCGACGGACTGCCACGCGGCGTAGATGCCCGCGCCGCCGGACGCGCTCGTCTGGTCGACGCGCTGGGTGTACGCGCCGAGCGCGCCGAGGTCGTGGGCGAGCGCGTTCGGGACGCCGGTCTGTCCCTCGAACTCGCCGCTGGCCATGTTCGAGACGTAGAGGTGGTCGAGGTCGTCGCCGTCCACGCCCGCGTCCCGCAGGGCGGCGTCGCCGGCCTCCGCCAGCAACTCCCGCACCCACGCGTCGCGGTCGCCGAACGTCGTCATCGACGCACCGATGATTGCTACGCGGTCCATACCCGCACCGTCTCGGAGCGGGGTCTTTACGCTTTCACGTTCACGCCGACGAACGCGCCCGAGCCGCGAATCGGCGCGCTGGCGTTCAGCGGCCCGGTGCGGCGCGGAGTTCGAGCGTGACGTCGCTCCCGCCGCCCGCGCGCTCCTCGTAGGTGACCGCGCCGTCGTACGCGGTCGCAATCCAGCGCACCAGCCACAGGCCGAGACCGCTTCCGTGGTCCAGCGGCGTCAGTTCGATGTCCCCCGTGAGGAGGCGCCGCTCTTTGTCCGGGAGCCCGGGACCGTCGTCGCTCACCGTGAGTGCGACCCCGCTGTCCGTGCGGCGCCCCCGAATCTGCACCGTTGGCGTCTGGTCGTCGGTGTACCGAATCGCGTTGTCGACGAGCGCGGCGACCGCGCGGTCGAGGTGGCCGGCCGACAGGACGGCTGGCGCGTCGTCGACGTCGACAGTCACGTCGGCGTAGTCCGCTAGCGGCACGTCGTTGAGCGCCGCCGCCACCGCGTCCCCGAGGTCCGTCGGTTCGAGGTCGGGGTCGGCGTCCAGTACGCGCTCGATGTCGCGCGCTTCCTCGCTGGTGCGGTCGAGTGCGAGCGCGCGCTCCCGGACGCCGCGCGCTGCGTCGACCAGTTCCGGGTCCTCGACGCCGTCAGCGAGGCGTTCGGCGTGGTCGAGCAGCGCGTCGATGTCCTCGGAGAGATTGTACCGGAGCACGCGGTTGAGCACCGCGAGTTCGCGCTCTTGGCGAATCTCGTCGGTGAGGTCGGTGTAGAGGGCGAACCCGCCGTCGCCGCCGTCGTAGGGGATGCCGCGGTACAGAAGCGTCTTCAGGCCGTCCTCCGTGCGCCGGTCGACGATGGCGTAGTTCGGCTTGCCCGCGGCGGTGCGCTGGTCGAAGCGATTGCTCTCGGTCATCCGCTCGTTCGGGACGATGAGGTCGTTCAGCGACGCGCCCACGACCGACCCGCGCTCCACGCCGAACATCTCGCAGAACGAGTCGTTGACCCTCGCGACGACCGGTTCCTCGCCGTGCAGTTCGAACTCCACGACGGCGTCCTGTACGTTCTCGAAGAGATACCGGAAGCGACCGCCGTCCTCTCGAGTTTCGAGGGGACCAGCATCGGTTTCGTCCATCGTTACCACGTCCACCCGCCCCACATATGTTTCTTCCCGTACTAGTGGTAAAGAGACATATTACAATATAATTGTTCGCTATCTATTTCTAATATCCTGCGTACATCACGTACTTTCCGTATTATCTGTACGTACGAATTTTCCGAGTGTGGCGCGAACGGGATACTTTATTACTCCCTCGGTCGAACCGGCGGCTAATGAGCATCAACTCCGAGGACCGGCCGTGGCCGCAGGTGCTCGACCACGACGGCGTGGACTGGCCGTCCGACGAGCAGCGCGTGCTCGTCCCGTTCTGCGAGGCGGCGAACCGGACGGAGACGAGTCGGCTCGGCGCGAGCATCGCGTTCGGGAGCGACGGCGAACTGTACCTCCTGCACGCCATCGCCGGTGGCGACTCCGTGAATGGCGACGAACTCCGTCACGAGGCGGAACTGGAACTAGAACTGCGCGAGGAGTTCTCGGTCCCCGTGACGCAGTTCGAGTCGGAGTTCTCGAAGGGCGTCTTGGACTCGTTCGTCGACGCGCACTCGATAACGGCGACCGTCGTCGACCGCGAGGAGCGGGAGTTCTTCGCTCGCGGGCGCGACGAGCAGACGGTCGCGTCGGGGTGTCACACCGTCGTCGGGACGCGCATGGACGACTTCGAGTCGCCGTCTAGCATCCTCGTCCCCGTGGCGAAGGGGCCCCACTCGGGGCTGGCGACGCGAATCGCGGAGGCGATTGCGCGCGCTACCGGCTGCTGGATAGAGGTCTTCCACGTCGTCGGCGAGGACGCCACCGAACAGGAGAAGGGGGACGCGGACGCCCTGCTGGACGCCTACGAGCACCGCCTCGGCGACGACGTCGACGTCGACCACCACGTCGTCGAAGCCGCCGAACCCGCCGACGAAATCATCGAGCACGCCAGCTACCACGACGTGACCGTGCTGGGCGCGCCCGAGAAGGGGCGGCTCAGGCGGTTCCTGTTCGGGTCGACGACCGACGACGTCGAGCGAGACGGCGAGTCCGGGCCCGTGCTGACGGTCCACCGCGACACGGACGAGTCCGTGCTCTCCCGCTGGGTGTAGGCGCCGCCGGTATCACGCGCGATAACTGTAGAGTAACCTTCAAGTACGCGATTGTCGCGTCTCGGAGTGTCGATGCAAACGCTACAGCAGACTGACGAACACACCGTCGCAGTCGACGACGACCACGGCATCCCCGTGTTCACTTACGAGGCGCACGTCTCCGGCGAGGAGCTCCGCGACATCGCCCGCGAGTGGGCGGACGTCGCCTTCGACCGGGGCGCCGAGCGGTACGTCGTGAACGCGCAGGCGATTGCCGCACACGACGACGAGGACAAGCAGTGGCTCGCTGAGACGTGGGTCCCGAACCTCATCGAGAACGGCGTCCACGCGGGCGCCGGCGTCTACGCCGACTCCGCCATCGCGAAGATGGACAACGAGCGCATCGAAGAGCAGTTGAACGCCATCGACTCCGGCTTCGAGTACCGCATCTTCTCCAGCAACCGCGAAGCGCTGTCGTGGCTGGCCGACCAGTAGGCCGTCAGTCCGTCACGACCAACACGCGCAGGTCGTTGACGTTCGTCCCCGTCGGTCCCGTCCGAATCAGCGCGTTCCGGTCGGCGAGGAAGCCGCCGGCGTCGTTCTCGCGGAGCGCCGCGCGGGCATCAGCGGGGTCGTCGACCGTCTCGCCGTCGACGAGCGCGCCGGCGTACTCGCTCGCGCCGTCGATGCCGTCCGTGTCCACGCACGCGAGCGCCGCGCCGTCGGGGAGCCGGTGGGCAGCGGCGAGCGCGCACTCCTGGTTCGGGCCGCCGTCGCCGTCGCCCACGACGGTCACCGTGAGTTCGCCCCCCGAGAGGACGACTGCGGGCGGTTCGACGGGGTCGCCCGTGGCCGCGGCCTCGCTGGCAATCGCGGCGTGGACGCCGCCGACTTCGCGGGCTTCGCCCTCGATGCGCGAGGACAACACGAGCGGCTCGTAGCCGCGTTCGCTGGCGGCGGCACGCGCAGCGGCGAGTGCGGTCGAACCGTCCGCCAGTACGTGCGTGTGAACGTCCTCGAACGCCGGGTCGCCCTTGCTGGGCGTCTCGGGGCGGTCGCCGCGCGCGCCGCGTTCGAGGTGGACGCGGACGGCGGCCGGAACGCCGACCGCGTAGTCGTCCAGCACGACCAGCGCGTCGCCATAGGTCGACGTATCGGGGGCGGTCGGCCCGCTCGCAATCACGTCGAGGTCGTTGCCGACGACGTCGCTGAACACGAGCGTCGTGACGGTCGCCGGCGCGAGCGCTCGCGCGAGCCGCCCGCCTTTCAGCGCCGAGCAGTGCTTGCGGACGGCGTTCACGTCGTGAATCGTCGCGCCCGAGCGCAGCAGGGCTTCCGTCGTCTCCTGCAAGTCCGACAGCGAGAGGCCGTCGGCCGGCGCGGGCATGACAGCGCTGCCGCCGCCGGTTATCACCGCGAGCACGAGCGTCTCCTCGCCGTAGTCGCGGGCGGCGGCGAGCAGCTCCGCGGTGGATTCGACGCCGCGTTCGGAGGGCACGGGGTGGTCGCTGGGGAGCACGTCGACGCCCGGCACTGCTACGGGGTCGTCGGTCACGACGCACCCGCCGTCGAGTCGGTCACCGAGCACGTCAGCGAGCGCGCGAGCGACGTGTGCGGCTGCGTTCCCGCCGCCGAGTACGACGACGCGGTCGTAGTCGGCGAGGTCGTAGGTCGCATCCGCGATGCGGAGCGTGGCTCCATCGACTGCGAGTTCGTCGGCAACGACGCGGTCGGGACGCGCCGCGTCGATGCCGGCGGCGACGCACGCCAGCGCCGTCTCGCGGGCGGGCGTGTCGGCGAGCGCCGCTCGGTCTCGGATGTCCACCATACACGACGCGACGCAGCGACGTGGCAAAACCACCGGGGAAAGCCGAAGGTTGAATGCGGCCGCCGGCCAAGTCGGTCCGTTACCAAGCGCATGGACCGCCACACTGACGGCTCGGTCGACGAGGAGCGGATTGCGGCGCTCCGGCGGTCGGTCGACGCCGACGGCGTCGAGGAGCTCGCAGCGCGACTCCACAGCGACGACGCCGACGAGCGCGCGGGCGCCGCGTGGCGCCTCGTTGACGCCGTCACCACCGACCCGACGGGGGTTCGCGCCGTCCTCGACGACGTTCGAGGCGCCGTCGAGGACGACGACGTGTGGGTGCGACGGGGCGCGACGTGGGTGCTCGCGGAGCTCGCGGAGCGCCAGCCTGACGCGCTCTCCGTGCAGTTCTCCGACCTCGTGTCGCTGACGCGGGCGTCGGACCCGCTCGTCCAGCAGAACGCCGTGGTCGCGGTCGCGGGCGTCACGAAGTCCTATCCGGCGCGGGCCTCTTCTGGCCTGTCGGCAATCGCGGCGCTCACGCAGTCCGAGAACGCGCTCGTGAAGCGGTACGCCGAGCAGGCCGTCGAGGAAGTGACCGCGGCCATCGCGGCGCGCGCCGAGGACGCCGGCTACCCGGTGGTCGTGCGCTCGCATCCGGCGTACGCGGACCTCTTCCCGGACGGCGTCTCCGTGGTCGAGACGGGCGGCGACGACGACCGCTCGCAGCCGATTCACGTCTCCTTCGGGCAGAACGCGCCCGTCCACAGCGAGGAACGCGAGGGCGAGGAGACCGAGGCAGGGCGCCCGAAGGAGATTCCGGACCCACCGGAAGTGACGCTGGCTGCCGACGACGTCTCGCCGAACATGAAACTCCGGGCGGGCGTGCTGACGACGGACTACCGGGCGGACGTCGACGAGGACGTGCTCGAACACGGGCTGGCGACGGTCCGTCGACTGCACGCCGACGAGAGCGAGGTCACGTCCGCGTTCGCGGACGCGGTCGAGCAGTGGGCGGGCGTGGACGACCACGACCACGTGGTCGCCGTCCTCGGGCACGGGCCGCGGTGGCTAGCGACCCGCTACGACGACGGCGACACGCTGGAGGGCCGCGGTGCGCCGGCGACGCTCGCGGAAGCCGTCTGGGACGCCAGCGTCCTCACGCGCGCCGTCAGCCACGCGCACTCGCGGGGCGTCGTCCACGGCGGCGTCCACCCGGGCGCGGTGCGGTTCGTGGCGACGGGCCCGCGGACGTGGGACGCGCCGCTGCTGGGCGACTGGGGGTTCGCACACGCCGCGAGCGCGCGGCAGACACCGCCGATTCCGGGGGCGTTCGCGGCGCCCGAGCACCGTGACCCGGAGACGTACGGGCGCTTCGACCAAGCGACGGACGTCTACGGGCTGGGCGCGCTCGCGTACTTCCTGCTCACGGGTGAACCGCCGGGCAGCCGCGACACGCGGATTCCCGCGTCCGAGCGGAACCCCGCGCTGCCGGAGGAGGCGGACGACCTGTTCGCGCGTGCGCTGGCGCCGGAGAAGCGCGCGCGGTTCGCGACCGTGCTGGACTTCCAGCGCGCGTTCGACGACCTCGCTGCGGGCATCGACGGGGTGCAGCGATGACCGCCGCGGAGACGCTGTTTGCGGTCGCGTTCGCGGGCTACGGCATCGTCGTGGTCGCGGGGCTGTCGTTCACGTACTACGCGGTCCAGAACTACGCGTTCGACCGGCTGGAGGGGTACGACGACTTCTGGGGGTACCTCACGTACCTCGGGTTGGCGTTCGCGGTGTTCGGCGCGCTCGGACTGGCGCTGACGGCGGGCGCGGGGAGCGTGGTGCGCGCGTTCGCGGACGTCTCGCTGTTGGTCGCCATCGCGTTCCTGACGTTCGCGCTCCGGGAGGTGTACTTCAACAGCGCGCTCGCGCCGTCGCCCGACGAGCGCGCCGTCTCCCTCGAACGGGTGCGGCGGCTGGAGTTCGGGTTCGTGGTCGTCGTCGCCGTGGAGTGGCTGGTCGTCGTGCTCATCGACCAGCCGGCGGTGGCGGCGGGCGTGAAGGCGGTTGGCGCGCTCGCGTTCGCGACGTACGGCGTGGCGTTCAGCGAGCGACTGGAGTCGCTGGCCCACGGAACGGTGCTGGATACGCTGCGCCGCCACCTGTTGTTGGTGTTGGTGTGCGCGACCGGCGTCGCGGTCGCGGACGCGTTGGCGCTGCTGGCGCCCGCTGCTGTCGCGGACGGCGTCTTCTACGTGTTCCTCGTGTTGCTCGGCGGCCTGCTGGTGCCGCCGACGGTGCGCCTCCAGCAGTCGGTCGCCGGCCTCACCTGAGTGTTTAGGACGGCCTAAACATCGACACCCATTTTAGGGTGGCCTAAATAGACGAGTCCAACGGATGAACCGAGACGTCTGCGTGGTCGTGCCGACGATTCGGGAGTACGAGTGCATGCGGGAGTACTTCCAGAACGCCCGCGACCACGGCTTCGACCTCGACCGCCTGTTCGTCGTCCTCGTCACCGAGGACTTCTGTGACACCGACGGGATGCGCGCGATGCTCGACGAGGAGGGCGTCGCCGGCGCCGTCTTCGACGGCAGCGACCGCGAATCGTGGTTCGCCGAACAGGACATTGCCGAGTACAGCCACCTGATTCCCGCCGCCAGCCACGCGCAGACGTCGTTCGGCCTCCTCTATCTGTGGGCCAACGACTTCGAGTACGGCGTGTTCATCGACGACGACACGCTCCCCCACGACGAGTGGGACTTCTTCGGAACGCACCTCGACAACCTCGCCCACGAGGGAAGCGTCGAGGAAGTGTCCTCCGACGAGCAGTGGGTGAACGTCCTCTTCCAGTCCGACTCGGACCTCTACCCGCGCGGCTACCCCTACGCCGCGATGGACGAGGACATCGAGACAGACACCACAGAGACGGAGCACGTGGTCGCCTCGCAGGGGCTCTGGACGAACGTCCCGGACCTCGACGCGGTGCGCATCCTGATGGACGGCGACCTGCAGGGACAGGCCCAGACGCGCACGGACTTCGCGGACTTCGACCGCGACTTCGTCGCCGCCGAAGAGAACTACCTCACGGTGTGCTCGATGAACCTCGCGTTCCGCCGCGAGGTCGTACCCGCGTTCTACCAGTTCCCGATGGACGACAACGCGTGGGAGGTCGGGCGCTTCGACGACATCTGGAGCGGCGTCCTCCTGAAGCGCGCGGCCGACGTGGTGGGCGGCGAGATTTACAACGGCGCGCCGCTGTGCGAGCACAACAAGGCGCCGCGGTCGACGTTCGACGACCTCGCCAACGAGGTCGCGGGCCTCGAACTGAACGAGCACTTCTGGAAGGAAGTCGCCGCCGTCGAGCCCGACGAGGACTCCTACGAGGCAGTCGCGCGGGCGGTCGGCGAGCGCCTCGTCGAGGGCGACTACGAGGAGTACAACAACGGCGCGTTCCTCGCGGAGTGCGGGGAGTACCTGCTCGACTGGGTGGACTGCTGTGCGGAACTGGCCGAGCAGCGCGCGGCGGCGCCCGCCGACGACTGACCCGGACGCCGGAACCGGTAGTTATAAGAGTTTTAGGCCAGCCTAATCCAACACATGAGAGAGCGACAGAGTCAGACGCGTCGGCGCTTCCTCGCGGCGGCGGGCGTAGCTTCGACGACCGCACTCGCCGGCTGTTCGGGTATCCTCGGCAGTGGCGGCAGCGACAGTGACGACCGGCCGACGCTCGCGGACTTCCGCGGCTCCGGCGAAATCGTCTCCGACCGACCCGTCCCCGGCGGCACCTCCATCGAGGACCTCCCGGACCTCGAAGGCGAACTCTCCATCTACCTCGGCGGCGGCGAAGGCGGCCGCTACACCACGCTCATCGACCTGCTCGACCAGTACTACGACGGCTTCACGGCGTCCACGCAGACGCAGCCCTCCTCCCAGCTCGCGAACGTCATCGTCGACGAATACGAGAGCGGGACCACGCAGGCCGACGTGTTCTGGTCCGTCGACGCCGGCTCGCTGGCGTACGTCGCGGAGAACGGCGCGACCCTCGAGCTGTCCAGCAACGCCCGCTCGATGGTCGGCGACGACCGATTCGTCACCGACCAGTGGGCGGGCGTCGCCGGCCGGTCGCGCGCGGTTCCGTACAACACCAATCAGTTCAGCGCCGACGAGATTCCCACCAGCGTCGACGAAATCGCGACCGCCGACCGCTTCACCGAGTCCATCGGGTGGGCGCCCACCTACGGCGCGTTCCACGGGTTCGTCACCGCGATGCGCCAACTCCGCGGCGACGACGGCACCCGCGAGTGGCTGAACAACATGCTCGAACAGAACCCCGCGCGCTACGGCAGCGAGTACGCCGCCGTCTCGCAGGGCATCGCGAACGGCGAAGTCGGCCTCGGGCTCACGAACCACTACTACCCGATTCTCGTGTTCGCGAACAGCCCCGACGCCCCCCTCGACCTCGCGTTCACCGAGAACGACGCCGGCGCGTTCGTCAACACCGCGGGCGCCAGCGTCCTCGACGGCGCCAGCGACGCCGACCTCGCGGACCTGTTCGTTCGCCACCTGCTCTCCGCGGAAGCACAGGAGTTCCTCGCCACCCGCGGGTTCGCGTTCCCGATGATAGACGGCGTCGAGCCCGTCGGCCCGCTGCCCACCATCGAGGAACTGTCGCCGCCGGAGTTGGACCTCCAGTCGCTGTCGGACGTCCAACCCACCATCGAACTGCTGGAGGACGTCGGCATCCTCTCGTAGATGGCGGCCAGCGAGCGCCTCGCACGCCTCCGAGACGCGGTCGGTGGCGACGACGAGCCGGGGCTCTCGCTCGCCGTGCTCGCCGGCGCCGTCGCCGCGTTCGTCTCCCTGCCGCTGGTCGGCCTGCTCGTTCGCGCGTCGAACTACGGGTTCGGCCACCTCTTCGGCCTCCTCACGCAGACCGGCAGCCTCGACGTGCTCGCCAACAGCCTCGTGCTCGTGTTCTGGGTGACACTGGGTTGTGTGCTCATCGGGGTCCCGTTGGCCGTCCTCACGGTCCAAACCGACCTTCCGGGGCGGCGATTCTGGACCGTCGTCGCCGCGCTCCCGCTGGTCGTCCCCAGCTACATCGGCGCGTTCACGTTCGCCTCCGCGTTCGGCCCCCAGGGCGACCTCGCGGACGCGCTCGCGCCGCTGGGCGTCGAACGCATCCCCGCCATCTACGGGCTCCACGGCACCGCGCTCGTGTTGATTCTGTTCACGTACCCCTACGTCTTCCTCACCACGCGGGCCGCGCTGCTGTCCTTCGACGGCACGCTCGTGGAAGCCGCGCGCACCCTCAACCACTCGCGCTGGGAAGCGTTCAAGCGCGTCACCGTCCCCCAGATTCTGCCCGGCGTCACCGCCGGCGCGCTGCTGGCGGCGCTGTACGCGCTCTCTGACTTCGGGACGCCCTCCATCATGCGCTACGAGGTGTTCACCCAGCAGATATACATCGCCCAGCGCAGCCTCGGCGTCCCCGAGGGCTACCCCGCGTTGCTCTCGCTGCAACTGCTGGCGGTGGTCGCCGTCGTGCTCGCGCTCGAATCCCGCATCGGCGAGGGCGACGCGTCCTACGTCTCCCGTGGCTCCCGCCAGCCCGGCCGCATCACGCTCGGCGTCTGGAAGTGGCCCGCGATGGCGTTCTGTGCGGCCGTCGCGGTGCTCTCGCTGGGCGTGCCGCTGGGCGTGCTCGCGTGGTGGTTCGAGCAGGCCGGCGCCGCGGTCTTCGATTTCGAACCCGTGGTCGCGTGGAACTCCCTCAAAGTCGCCGTCGCCGCCGCCCTCGTCGCGTCCCTGCTGGCGCTGCCCGTCGCCGGATACGCCGCGCGCTCCTCGTCGCTGTTCTCGACGCTGACCGACCGACTGACGTACGTCGGCTACGCGATTCCCGGCGTCGTCGTCGGGCTCGCACTGCTGTACCTCTCCACGGAGTTCACCCAGTCGCTGTACAAGACCGTGCCGCTGCTCGTGTTCGCGTACGTCGTGCGCTTCCTCCCGCAGGCAGTCGGCACGGTGCGCTCGTCGGTCCTCCAGGTCGACCCGAAACTCACGGAGGCCGCGCGCACGCTCGGCCGGTCGCCGTTCGGCGCGTTCCGGAAGGTGACGCTGCCGCTCATCGCGCCCGGCGTCGCCGCCGGCGCTGCCTTGGTCTTCCTCACGACGATGAAGGAACTCCCGGCGACACTGATGCTCAGTCCGATAGGCTTTGAAACCCTCGTCTCCTACATCTGGCTCGTCAGAGGGGCCGGCTCGTACGGCGCGGCCGCGATACCCGCGCTCGTGCTCGTGGGCGTGTCCGCGCTCTCGATGGTCGTCATCCTCGCACAGGAACGATACAATGGCTGACAGCGAACTCACGACGAACGCGACGGTCGACTCCGACGCCGACGGACCGACCGACGCCGCCGACGCGGTGCTCGAACTCGACGCCGTGACCAAGGAGTACGGCTCCGAGACCGCGGTCACGGACCTCTCGCTGTCCGTCCGCGACGGCGAACTCCTCACACTCCTGGGACCGTCGGGCTGCGGGAAGACGACGACGCTGCGCATGCTCGCCGGCCTCGAACGCCCCAGTGAGGGCGTCATCTCGCTGGGTGACGAGACGGTCGCGGGGCCGTCGACGTTCGTGGAGGCCGAGTCGCGGGGCGTCGGCATCGTCTTTCAGGACTTCGCGCTGTTCCCGCACCTCTCGGTCCGGGAGAACGTCGCGTTCGGACTCACCGACCGCGACGGCGACGCCGCCGACGAGCGCGTCGACGACCTGCTCGACCTCGTGGACATGCCCGGGATGGGCGACCGCTCGCCCGACCAGCTCTCGGGCGGCCAACAGCAGCGCGTCGCGCTCGCGCGCAGTCTCGCGCCCGAACCCGACATCCTCCTGTTGGACGAGCCGTTCTCGAATCTGGACGTCCGCCTGCGCGTGGAGATGCGCGAGGAGGTCCGGCGCATCCTCAAGGAGGCCGGCGTCACCGCCGTCTCCGTCACCCACGACCAGGAGGAAGCGCTCTCCATCTCGGACCGCGTCGCGGTGCTCAACGACGGCCAACTCGAACAGGTCGGCGACCCCGAAGAGGTGTTCGAGCACCCCGAGTCGCGGTTCGTCGCGTCCTTCCTCGGACAGGCGGGGTTCCTCTCCGCGCGCGTCGGCGGCGACACCGTCGACACGTCCATCGGGAGCTACGACCGGACGCTGTTGAAGGGGTTGGCCGACGGCTACGCCGGCGCGATGGTCGACGTGCTCGTGCGACCGGACGACCTCCGCGCCGTCCCCGACAACGAGGCCAACGCCAACGGCACCATCGTCCGCCGACAGTACACCGGACCGTCGTTCATCTACCACGTCGAACTGGACAACGGCGACGTCGTGCGCTGCCTGCACAACCACGCCGAGGACATGGCCGTCGGCGAACCCGTCACCGTCGACCTCGTCGCCGACCACTCGCTGGCGTGGTACCCCAAGCAAGGATGACGGGCGGGCGCATCCGCCAACTCGTCTCTCACGCCCGCGGCAGTCGCCTTTTCACGCCAGCAGTACTCGCGGTCGTCGCCGCGCTCGCGGCGTACGCGCTCTCCGTTACCGTCTTTCCGTACCACTCCACGAACCACGACGAAGCCGTCTACCTCCAGCAGGCCGCGATGCTGCTGGACGGCAAACTGTTCCTCCACCCGCCCGTCGAGGGCTCGTTCCGCCCGTGGTTCTTCGTGGACTCGCCGCGCGGCCTCTATTCGAAGTACGCGCCCGTCACCGCCGCCGTCTACGCGCTCGGCGAACTCGCCGGGAGCTACCGGTACGCGCTCCCCGCCGTCGCCGCCGCCAACGTCGCCCTGCTCTACGGCGTCGTCCGCAACGCCTTCGACCACCGGACGGGGCTGCTCGCAGCCGTCGTCCTGCTGTGCTCACCGCTGTTCGCCGTGCAGTCGGCGGTCTTCCTGCCGTACGCGCCGACGACGATGCTGAACCTCGCGTTCGCGCTCGCGTACTTCCGCGCCGAACGCACCGGGAGCACTCGGTGGGCGGCCGTCGCGGGCGCGTCGGTCGGCCTCGCGTTCTTCTCGCGTCCCTACACGGCCGTCCTGTTCGCGACGCCGTTCATCCTGCACGCCGTCTGGACGCTCCGCGGGCCACTCCGCGAACGCCGTTTCTCCGAACTGTTCCGCCGGCGCGTCGCGACCGCCGCGTTCGGTCTCTGTGGGGTCGCCGTCGCGCTCGCGTACAACGCCGTCGTCACGGGCGACCCGCTGGTGTTCCCGTATCAGGCGTTCGCGCCGCTGGACGGCCTCGGCTTCGGCCGCCGCGAGATACTGAACCACGAGATTCAGTACACCGTCGAGGTGGCGCTGCGCGCGAACGCGAGCGTCCTCGAACAGTTCGTCACCGAGTGGGCGCCGTTCGGCGCGCTCGGCGTGCCGCTGGCGGCCGTCGGCGCGTACGCCACCCATCGTCGGGGTTGGACGTGGCAGCAAGCCGTCCTCGCGGGCGTCGCGGTCAGCGTCGTCGTCGGGAACGTCTACTTCTGGGGGAACTTCAACATCCTCGGGGACATCGACGACCCGAACGGCCTGATTACGACGCTCGGGCCGTACTACCACTTCGACCTGCTCGTCCCCGTGAGCGCGTTCGCCGGCGCCGGCCTGCTCGCGGGCGCCGAGCGCGTCCGCGACGCCGCCGCGAGCCGGCTCTCCACGAACCGCGCGCTCGCAGCGGCGCTGGCCGTCCTGCTCGTCGCGAGCGCGGTTCTCGGAGGCGTCGCGGCGTCCGCGACGGCCGAGCAAGTCCGGGACAACGCCGAACTCACCGACCACTACGAGGCCGCCTACGAGCCGTTCGAGCCGCGGCCGCCCGCGAACAGCGTCGTCTTCCTCCCGGACCCGTACGGCGACTGGCTGAACCACCCGTTCCAGCCGCTGCGCAACGACCCGGGCTTCGACGGCCGGACCGTCTACGCGCTCGACGAGCGCCCGCTCGCCGTCGCCGACGAGTACCCGGACCGCACGCTCTACCGGTACGTCTACCGCGGGTCGTGGTCGCCGTACGGCGGCGACCCGGTCGACCCCGACCTCCGGCGAATTCAGGTCGCGGGCGGCGAGTCGCTGACCGTGGACACGGAGTTGGGGCTGCCGTCGTGGACGCAGACGGTGACGCTCACGCTGACGGCGGGCGACGAGGAGACGTACGTCACGGTCACGCCACGGAACGCGTCGAGTGCGAACGTCTCGCTCGCGGTCTCGAACGGACGCGTGCGACTATCTTCCGGGAGCGAGAACGCGTCGGTGCCGCTCGGTGAAGCGGCCAGCGTCGTACTCGACGCGCACGTCGACGGCGGCTACGGCGCCGGGTTCGCGTACCGCGTCCGGTTCCCCGTCCAGCGGACCGACGACGGCTACCGGACGATGACGCCATATCGAGAACTCTGCACGGACTTGCGGAACTGCGAGGGCGCCGCCGCGTACGTGCCCGGCGTCGGGCCGGACGGCGCCTACGTGAACGCGTCGGTGAGAAGCGAGTGAGTCAGTACTTCGCCTGCCGCTCGGTGAGTCGGTACTGGTCGACCACGCCGGTCAACACGACGACAGCGCCGACGACGGCCGTGACGATGGCGAACAGCCACCCGAACCAGTAGGCGATGGCGACGAGCTGGAGGGCTTCCGGGGCGACCAGCACGGAGCGCGCGGCCACCGCGAGACCGAGCCACGCCGCGTAGAAGACCGCGAGCTTCCACGCCACCGGCAGCCACGTGCCGACGTGGCGGTCGACGACCGCGTACGCCTTCCCGAGTCCGACCGCGTCCTCCCCGGCGACGCCGCGAGTTTCAGTAATCCGAGACATGCTATAACTACGCAGCCGAGTAGCTTATACTCTCGCCCCGTTCGGCGAGAGTTCGAAAAGACAGTTATCGTATGGTTACGCGAGCAGGCCGCGAAGGCGTTCCTCGCCGCAGACTTTCAGAATCGAGCCCACGATTTCGGCGCCGCCGGACAGCGGGTCGAGTTTCGTCTCGCCGAGGCGTTCGTCGTACTCGATTGGGACTTCGAGGACGTCGTAGCCCCGGCAGAGCGGGCGAACGAGCAGTTCCGCGGAGAGGCCGGTGTTCTGCGTCCAGTCGATGTTCTCGATGACCTCGCGGCGGTACGCGCGCATCCCCGTGGTGGTGTCGTGGACGCGCTCGCCGACGAGTAGGGACGCGATAGCGGCGAACGCGGCGTTCCCGAGGCGATTGACCGCGGGCATCTCGTCGGCGCCCCAGTAGAGGCGGTCGCCGCTGACGACGTCGTAGCCCTCGTTGACGTACGCGAGGAAGTCCGGGATGCGCTCCATCGGGTAGGTGTCGTCGCAGTCGGTCGTAATCGCGACCCCGGTGTCGGCCTCGTACAGCGCCGAGCGGACGGCGACGCCGTAGCCCAGCGGTTCCTGTTCGACGACGCGGGCGCCGTGGTCGCGAGCGATTTCGGGCGTGCGGTCGTCGGAACTGTCGACGCAGACGACGTCCGCGCGGCCGTCGGTGGCGTCGGCGATGTCTTCGAGGACGGTCGCGATTGCGGCTTCCTCGTTGTACGTTCCCATGACGACGGTGACGTCGTCGAGCGTGTACGGCCCGTCGGATTCTGACATGGATGCCGGTAGAACGCCGCGTTATTTTAGGCTTGCCAAAACCACAGGGCACCAACAAGTGATAAATAGGTACACGTCGAAGGTCCGGCAGACCCGCGGTGTGCGGAAAACTATGACAGGGGAAGGCACAGACGATTCGGACGCCGGCGAGGCCACAGTGTTGGTCGTCGACGACGAAGAGGGACTCGCCGACCTCTACGCAATCTGGCTGCGCGACGAGTACGACGTCGAAACCGCCTACGACGGCGAAGCAGCGCTGGAAGCGCTCAGCGAGGCCGTCGACGTCGTCCTGTTGGACCGGCAGATGCCGGGCCTCTCCGGCGACGACATCCTCGAAACCATCCGCGAGCGCGGCCTCGACTGCCGCGTCGCGATGGTGACCGCCGTCGAACCCGAACTCGACATCGTCGACCTCGGGTTCGACGACTACCTCCGCAAACCCATCGACCGCGAGACGCTCCGCGAGACCGTCGACCGACTGCTCAGCCGCTCGACGTACGACGAGACGGTCCAGCAGTACTTCGCGGCCGCTCGCAAGCACGCGCTGCTGACCGAATCCAACGACCCGAGCGTCACCGACTCCGAGGAGTTCGAAGCGCTCGAAGACCGCCTCGGCGACCTCCGCAGCCAACTCGACGCCGTCGTCGAGGACTTCGACGACGACGACTACGAGGTCCTGTTCCGCCGGCTCTCCGTCGATGACGAGTGACCGCGACCACCGCAGCGCCCTCCTCGCGTACGCGACGGAAGTCGCCAGCGCCGACGACGTGGACGCGGTCTACGACGCTATGGCCGACGCCGCCGAAGCCGCCTTCGACTTCTCCTCGGCCGTCGTCGAGACCGAAGACGACGGCGTTCTCGCCGTGCGGTCGTGGAGCGGCCGCGCGCCGAGTGTCGGCGGCATCGCCGCTGACGAGGGCATCGCCGGAGCCACGTATCGCACCGGCGACCCCCAGTTAGTCGAAGACGTCCGCGAGGACGCGCGCGTCTCGGACCCGCCAGCGGACGCGCCGCGGTCCGTCATCAGCGTCCCCATCGGCGACATCGGCGTCTTCCAAGCGGGGATGGACGAACCAACCGGTTTCGACGGCGAGGACGTCGAACTCGCGGAGTTGCTCGCGTCCCACGCCTATCAGGCCGTCGAGCGAATCCGCTCGCAGCGCGAACTCCGCGAGAGCGAGGCGCGCTTCCGCGACCTCTTCGAGCAGAACGACGACGCGCTCGTCCTCTACGACGTCACCGCCGACGGCGACACCGAAATCAGACTCGTCAACGACGCCGCCGAGCGCGTCCTCGGCGCCGGCGAGGACGCCCTTCGCGGAGCGTCGCTGGTCGGATTCTTCGACGCGCACCCCGAGCAGTTCGTCCCCGGGAACGGCGCGAAAATCTTCGAGACGGAACTGCCCGACGACGACCGTATCTTCGAAATTACGGTGAAGCCGTTCCGCCACCGGGACGGCCTCGACGCGTTCGCCGCCATCAGCGACGTGACCGAACAGCGCCACCGCGAACACACGCTCACCGGCCTCCACGACGCCACTCGCCGGATGCTCGTCGAGGACGACCCCGACGATATCGCGGCGGTCATCGTGGAAGCCGCGAACGACCTCCTCGACCTCCCGTACGTGGGCGTGTTCTACGCCGCCGACGACGCCGACGAACTCCGTCCGGCGTCCGTCTCCGACCCCGTGACCGGGGACACGCCGCCGACGTTCGAGCGCGGCGAGAGCCTCGCGTGGGCGGTCTACGAGTCCGGCGAACCCGAGACGTTCAGAGACGTTCAAGACCACCCCGACGTCCACAACCCCGAGACGGTGATTCGCGAGGAAATCATCCATCCGCTCGGCGACCACGGCGTCCTGATGATCGGCGCGACCGAGGTCGGGAGCTTCGACAGCACCGACCACGACCTCCTGCGCGTGCTCGCGACGAACGCCGAAGCCGCCCTCGACCGCGCCGAGCGCGTCCGCCAACTCCGCCGGAGGGAAGCCGACCTGCGCCGCGAACACAGCCGGCTCGCGGCGCTGTTCGAGAACGTCCCGAGTCCCACTGCGAGCTTCGTCGTGGAGGACGACGACCCAATCGTCCGCGCGGTCAACCCCGCCTTCGAGGACGTGTTCGGCTACACCGAGGCGGAACTCGTCGGGGAGAACATCGACGAGTACATCATCCCCGCCGACGGCCAAGCGGAGGCCGACGAGTACAACCAGAAGCTCTTCGACGGACAGAACATCAACGTCGAAGTCCGCCGCGAGACCGCCAGCGGGCCGCGGGACTTCCTGCTTGACGTCGTGCCGTTCCGCCTCGACGAGCCGAACATCCACGGCTACGCGATGTACACGGACATCACCGACCGGAAGCAACACGAGCGGGAACTCCAGCGGCAGAACGACCGCTTGGAGGAGTTCGCGAGCATCGTCAGCCACGACCTCCGCAACCCCCTGAACGTCGCCCGCGGCTACCTCGAATTGGCCGCCGAGAGCGGCGACGACGAGTATTTCGACCGCATGGACGAGTCGCTGGACCGGATGCACGAAATCATCGAGAGCGTGCTCGCGCTCGCGCGCCACGGCCGCAGCCTCGACGACGTGCGCGCGCTCTCGGTGTCGGACGCCGCCGCCGACGCGTGGCGGAACGTCGACACCGCGGACGCGACGCTGGCGGTCACCGACGACGTCACGCTCAGCGCCGACTCGTCGCGGTTCACGTCGCTGCTGGAGAACCTCTTCCGCAATGCTGTGGAGCACGGCTCGACGGGGCCCCGGAACGAGGACGGTCCGGGCGTAACCGTCTCTGTCGGTCCGTTGGACGGCGAGGCGGGCTTCTTCGTCGAGGACGACGGCTGCGGCATCGACGCGGAGCGCCGCGAGCACGTCTTCGAGTACGGCGAGACGGGGGCCGACGACGGTACCGGGTTCGGGCTCGCCATCGTCAAGAGCATCGCGGACGCCCACGGCTGGGATGTCTCGGTCACAAGCGGTGAGGATGGCGGCGCGCGCTTCGAGTTCCGGACGTAGTCAGGTCACTTGTTCGTCGCCGTCGCCGTACGCGTGGTGGGCGTCGGCGTCCAGAATTTCGCGAATCTCGTCGACGGCGAGCCACACGTCCTCGAAGCCGACGTAGTACGGGGAGGGCGCGACGCGCACGACGTTCGGCGGCCGGAAGTCCACGACGACGCCGCGGTCCCGGAGCGCGCGGCTCAGTTTCCCGGCCTCGGGGTGTTCGACGGCGACGTGGCCGCCGCGGCGTTCGGCTTCGCGGGGCGTGCCGACGGCGCACTCGGGGAGGCGTTCGTCGACGAGGCTGACGAGGTAGCGCGTCAACTCGATTGAGCGGTCGCGGAGCGCGCCGATGCCGGCGGCTTCGGTGACGTCGAGCGCGCCGAACAGCGGCGCCGCGGCGAACACCGGGACGGTCCCGATTTGGTAGGCTGCGGCGCCGCGTGCGGGGTCGAACTCGGCGGCGAGGTCGAACTGGGTGTCGTCGGCGTTCCCCCACCATCCCGCCATCGACGGCCGCAAGCCGAAGTGGTCCTCGTGGACGTAGAGGCCGCCGATTGCGCCCGGGCCGGCGTTGAGGTACTTGTAGCTACACCACACCGCGAAGTCCACGCCGTCGAAGTGGAGGTCGTGGTCGACGACGCCGACGGAGTGCGCGAGGTCGAACCCCGCGAACGCGTCGTGAACGTGGGCGACGTCGACGATGCCTTCGACGTCGAGCAGTTGCCCGCTCCGGTACAGCACCGACGGCATGAACACGATAGCGGTGTCGTCAGTCACGGCGTCCGCGATTTCCTCGACCGCTATCGTGCGGCCGTCCTCGCTCTCGACGACGACGAGGTTGTCGGCGGGGTCGAGGCCGCGCGCACGCAACTGGGAGCGAATCGCGTAGTGGTCCGTCGGGAAGTCGAGTTCGTTGACGACGACTTCGGTGCCGTCGGCGGCGTCGAGGAACGTGCCGACGAGCGCGTGGATGTTCACCGTCGTGGCGTTGGCGGCGACGCACTCGGCCGGCTTCGCGCCGACGATGCCGGCGAGCCGGTCGCCGAGGCGCTCGCCGTAGTCGAACCACGGCGGCTCGGCCTCCGTCCACCCCTCGATACCTAACTGCTTCCACTGGTCGACGGCGCGTTCGAGGGCCGCGGCGGCGTCCTGTCCGTGTACGCCGAGACTGTTCCCGTCCACGTAGACGGTGCCATCGGGCACGGAGAATCGCTCGCGGAGTCCCGTCAGCGACGCGTCGGCGTCCCGCATCTGTGCGGCCGCGCGGGACGCGTCGAACTCGTCCATGTCTCGAAATCCGCGTGGAGCGGTATGTACGTTCTGTCGAATCTCTCAGCGAGATGAGATCCGCGGATATCGTGTCGAAAATAAACCACGGTGGTTATCGTACGTAAGAACCCCGCAGAAGGTTTAACTACGGGGTATGGCGACGCGGAGGGTATGGCTGATGTCAGAGGCCGACTCGGAGCCGAATCGACGACCACCGCGAGGACGGCAGCGAGCCCGAGAACCGGCGGGGTGTCTACGAGCGAATGAAGATTCGAACGAAACTCATCGCGCTCTGTCTGATTATCTCGCTGATTCCGGTGTCGGTTGTCGGCGTCGCCGGCCTCCAGAACATGGAGTCCGTCGGGTCGTACGCCCAGTCAGAGAGCACCGCGCAACTCGAAACCCAGATTACCGGGGAACTGAACGGAACGGTACAGTCCCGGCAGAGCGAGTTCGAGAACGTCCTGAGCGTGCGCCGCGTCGACGCCCGGTCGCTGGCGGCGTCCACGCCAGTGCAGAACTACGAGGCGTCCACCGCGGGTGAGATGGAACTCATTCGCGAGCAGAGCCAGCGGCAGGTCGGCCACGTCGCGCTCCAGATGCACAGCACCGTCGAGACGGCGAAACAGCAGATTCTCGACCAGGAGTACGGCGGTGACAGTTGGAGCGAACTCAGCGCGTCCGAACAGGAGACCGTCAAGAGCCAAGTCGAGCAGCGACTGTTCGGCACGGACGGCGACTTCACCGAGCCCAGCGGGACCGCCAGCGACGCGCTCCAGCCGGGGTACATCGGTGACACCGGCTACGCGTACGTGACCGACCTCGACTCCGAAATCGTCGCCCACCACAATCTCGAAGACGGCTTCAACCTGCGCGAGGACGCCGACCTCACGGTCTTCGACGGCATCGAGGAGACGGTCCAGTCCAACGACGCGGTGCGCAGCGGCGATGACTGGGGCGTCGCCGAGTACGGCTGGGAGGACACCACGCAGGAGGGAAACCCCGTCGAGGAGAAGTTCATCGCGTACACGTACTACGAGGACTTCGACTGGGTGCTGGCGCCGAACGTCTACTACTACGAGCTACAGACCGGCGCCGTGGAGAACGCCCGCGAGGGCATCCGCGAGTCGTTCCGTAGCTACCTCGAAACCCGGACCGTCTCCGTGAACGGCGAGGAGCGGGAGGCGTACGACGAAATCGTGCTCGCGAACGAGAACGGGAACGGCGTCGTTCGCGCCCACCGGACCGAAGACGGCACCGTCGCCACCGAGACAGTTGCGGACACGTCGTACGCGGACACCGACTGGTACGCGAACACCGAAGACCTCGCGAACGACGAGATTCACGTCAGCGACGTGCAGACCGTCGACGGCGAGCAAGTCGTGTACATCTCGACCCCGGTCTACTACGACGGCGAGTTCGCCGGCGTGGTCGCGCTCCAGTTCGACTACAGCATCGTCTCGGACCTCGTGACCTCCATCACGGTCGGCGACTCGGGGTACCTGACCATCGTCAACCAAGACGGCACGGTCCTGAGCCACCCCAACGAGTCCGTCGTGCAGTCGGGGGCCTCGGTTACCAGCGAGTCCTTCGGCGGGACGCTCGCCGCGAACGCGGGCGAGACTGTGCTCTCGGGGGACACCGGGATGCAGATGTTCGAGCGGACGACTGCGGACGGGACCGATAGCTACTACGCCGCGTACGCGCCCCTGCAGTTCGGCGACAAGCAGTTGGCGCTGCTCGGCGTCGTCCCCGAAACTGACGTGACGGGGCCGACCGCGGCGCTCGGGAACGCGCTGAACCAGCGCACCGCCGACGCGCGGAACCTCATGCTCGGCCTCATCGCGCTCGCCGCCCTCGGCGTCGTGGCGCTGGGCTACTACGCCGCGCGGTACTTCTCGCAGCCCATCGAGGCAATCCGCGACGAAGCCACCGCGCTCTCGCAGGGCCGCTTCGAGGGCGAGACGGACATCGACGCGCCCGACGACGAGGTGGGCGAACTCGTCGACGCGTTCGACGACATGCGGTCGAACCTCCGCCGGCAGGTCGCCCAACTGCGGGACGTCAGCACGGGCCTCGAACGGGGTGAACTCGACCAAGACGTCGACACCGACCTCCCCGGCGAGTTCGGCGCCATCATGACCGAACTCGACGGCGGCATCGACCGTCTGCAGGCCGGCTTCGGCGAGATTCGCACCACCAGCCGCCGGATTCGGGAGGGCGAACTCGACCAAGACGTCGACACCGACCTCCCCGGTGAGTACGGCGCCGTGCTCGCCGACCTCGACGCGGGCGTCGTCCAGCTCTCGGAGAGCTTCGACCAACTGGGCGAGGTCAGCCGACAGCTACGGGACGGTGACCTCGACCAAGACATCGACACCGACCTGCCCGGACAGTACGGGGACGTGATGGTGGACCTCGAAGCCGGCGTCGAGGAACTCGAAGCCAGCCTCGCGGAAGTCCGTGACGTCGCTAACAAGTTCGCGGAGCTGAGCGACGAGACCGCCGCCAGCGCCGAGGAAATCAAGTCCGCGAGCCAGGAGACCGCTCAAGCGGTCGAGGAGATTGCCAGCGGCGCCGACCAGCAGACCGAGCAACTGCAGTCGGTGTCCCAGGAGATGAACGACCTCTCGGCGACCATCGAAGAAGTCGCCTCCTCCTCGGAGGACGTAGTCGCCACGGCCAACGAGGCGGTGGAACTGGCCGACCGCGGCCGCGAGCAGGCCGCGGACGCGACCGACGAGATCTCCGCCATCGAGTCCGAGGCCGACCAAGCCGTCGAGCAAGTCGAAGAACTCGACGACCGCATCACGGAAATCAACGAGATTGTCGGCCTCATCACGGACATCGCCGAGCAGACGAACCTGCTCGCGCTGAACGCGTCCATCGAGGCCGCGCGCGCCGGCGAAGCCGGCGAAGGCTTCGCGGTCGTCGCGGACGAAATCAAGACGCTGGCGGCGCAAGCCGGCGACGCCACCGATGAGGTGGAGTCGCTCATCGACGAGATTCAGGACAGCACCGACGACACCGTCGAGGACATGCAGTCGATGCAACACCGCGTCGAGACGGGCGCCGAGACCATCGCGGGCGCCATCGAGATGTTCGACGACATCGCGGACGCCGTGACGGACGCGGGCCGCGGCGTCGAGGAGATTTCCGACGCCACGGAGGACCAAGCGGTCTCCACCGAGGAGGTCGTCGCGATGGTCGACGAGGTGTCCGCGGTCAGCGAGGAGTCCGCCGCCGAGGCGAGCAACGTCTCCGCCGCGACCGAAGAGCAGACCGCGGCCATCGACGAAGTCACGACGAGCATCCAGGGCGTCTCCCAGTCCGCGAAGTCCCTGCAGAAGCTCGTCGGGCAGTTCGAAGTCGCCGACGACAGCGGCACCGCGGGCCGCGACATCGACGCCGAGGCCGCAGCGGGCGGCCGCGAACAGGCGACAGACGACTGAGCGCGCTCCGATGCGGCCGCGAGCCGAACGTTCACGTCGCCGCGGCGCGACGACCTCGCCGCGCGCGTTCAATCGCTGGCGTGAAGCGGGGTTCGACGCACATATCACCGTCGGGCGGCGACCCTACACCGAATGAGTCGCTACCGGACGGCGGGCCGCTTCCTGCTGCTGTGTGCCATCTGGGGGACAGCGTTCATGGCCACGGATGTCGGCCTCGCCGACCTCCCTGCCGTACCCTTTGCAGCCGTCCGCTTCGATGTCGCCGCCACACTGCTGTTCGCCGCCGTCCTCGCGTCCGGCACCCAGTTCCGCCCCCGGACGCGCGACGACTACGTCTACGTGCTCGTCGGCGGCACGCTCATCATCGGCGCCCACCACGCGTTCCTGTTCACCGGCCAGCAGTACGTCACCGGCGGCGTCGCCTCTGTCCTGCTGGGTCTCGTTCCCGTCGTGACGCCCGCGCTCACGCGACTCGTATCTACGGACGAGAAGTTCACCGCCGCCACCGCGCTCGGCGTCGTGCTCGGGTTCGTGGGCGTCGTCGTCATCGCCGACCCGAACCCGTCGAACCTCGGAGACAGCGCCGTCGGCGTCGCGCTCGTGCTCGCGTCGGCGCTCGCGTTCGCGCTCGCGGCCGTGTTCACGCACAGTCGGTCGCCGTCCATGCCGTTCCTCGCGACGCAGGCGTGGATGATGGCCGTCGGCGCGGTCGTCCTCCACGTCGCCGTGCTCGCGCTCCCCAGCCAGTCGTTCGCGACCGCGACGTGGACGCCCGCCGCGCTGACGGCGCTCGCGTACCTCGCCGCCGTCGCGGGCGTGGGCGGCTTCCTCCTCTACTTCACGCTGCTGGACGACCTCGGCCCCATCGAGATGAGCTTCATCGAGTACGTGATTCCCGTGTTCGCGACGCTCGCCGGCTGGCTCGTCCTCGAACAGGAAGTGACCGTGTCGACTGCCACCGGGTTCGTGTTCATCCTCGCGGGCTTCCTCGCGGCGAAGTGGCGCGCCATCAGGACCGAACTCCGGCGGTTCGCCGACGGACGGTCGTCCCAGCACGCGGACTAGTCGAAAATCGTGACGTGGTTCGCACTTCCAGCCTGCCGGAACGTCAGTCGTCGGCGGGGGCTTCCGCGTCGCCGAGCGCCCCTGCGGCCGCCTCGTCGGTGGCGGGCCGGACGCGCACGGCGCACTGCTTGAAGTTCGGTTCGTCCGAGCGCGGGTCCGTCTCCGGGAGCGTCAGCGCGTTCGTCTCCGGGTGGTGAATCGGCAGCCAGACGAGGCCCGCCGGCACGGCGTCGTCGGCGGTCACGCGCACGGGAACGGTCGCGCGCCGGGACTCGACGACCGCGACGTCGGCCTCGGTGGAGATGTCTGCAGCCTCGATGGTGTCGGGGTTGACGCGCGCGAGCGGGTTCGCGGTCGCGTCGTCGCCGCGGGAGCGCACGCCCGTGTTGTAGCCGTCGGCCTCGCGCGCAGTCGTCAGTGTCAGCGGGTACGTCTCGCTGGTCGGCTCCGGAAGCCCCTCGTGGCGCCCCGTGGAGAAGCGCGCCTTCCCGGAGGGCGTCGCGAACGACCAGTCGCCGTCGTCGTAGTAGCGGTAGCCGCCCTGCGAGACGGCGTCCGGCGCGGGCCAGCGCACGGCCTGCTGGTCGTCGAGGCGCGCGTAACTGATGCCCGAGAGGTCCGCCTGTGTGCCCGCCGTAAGCGCCGCGAGTTCGTCGAAGACGTCCCGCGGTTCGGGGTCGCCGAGCAGCCCCGGTACGAGCATCTCGCCGATTGTCGTGATGATGTCGAGGTCGGTGCGCACGTCCGGCACGAGGTCCGACGCGGCGCGCACGCGGGAGACGCGGCGCTCCATGTTCACCGTCGTCCCGTCGGACTCTCCCCACGTCGCCGCCGGCAACACCACGTCCGCGAGTTCCGTCGTCTCGGTGTGGAAGGCGTCCTGTGCGACGAGGAACGCGTCTTCGAGGTGCTCGCGCGCCGCGGACGCGTCCGGCAGCCCCGCTGCGGGGTTCGTCGCCACCGTCCAGACCGCCTCCACAGGCCCGTCGCCGACAGCGTTCACGAGGCCGACCGGCCCCGGTCCCGGGTCGTCGGGGAGCCGACCGACCGGGACGTTCCACGCGTCCGCGACGACCTGTCGCTCGTCGGGGTCCGTGAACGACCGCATCCCCGGCCACGACCCCTTCGAGGAGCACACGCGCGTCCCCATCGAGTTCGCCTGCCCGGTCAGCGAGAACGGTCCGGTGCCCGGGCCGAGGTTCCCGGTGG
This sequence comes from Halobacterium sp. CBA1132, assembly GCF_001485535.1. Taxonomy (NCBI): domain Archaea; kingdom Methanobacteriati; phylum Methanobacteriota; class Halobacteria; order Halobacteriales; family Halobacteriaceae; genus Halobacterium; species Halobacterium sp. CBA1132. Next base: position 980,923 of record NZ_BCMZ01000001.1, on the reverse strand, counting down.
CGAGACAGAGGTCCACGAGCGCGCCCGCCGTCTCCGTCCCCTGCGTGCTCTGATTCACACCCATCCCCCAGTAGACGAGCGTCGACTCCCCGAACGCGTTCGCGAGTTTGTCGACAGTCTCCATCCCCACGTCGGCAGTCGCCGCTGCGGCCTCGGGGTCCGGGAGGTCGCCGCGGAGTTCCTCGAAGCCGGTGGTCGCGTCCGCGACGAACTCCTCGTCGACGTCGCCGCGTTCGACGACGCGAGCGAGCACGGCCCGCGCGAGCGCGAGGTCCGTCCCCGGTTCCAAGGCGACGTGGTCGTCGGCCTGCTGGGCGGTCTTCGTGCCGACCGGGTCCACGACGACGAGTTCGCTGTCGTCTTCGGTCGCGCTCTCGGAAATCCAGCGGAACATCACCGGGTGGGCGACCGCCGGGTTCGCGCCCCAGACGACGTGCGTCTTCGCGTCCTCGATGTCGTCGTACGTGCACGGCGGCGCGTCGCTGCCGAACGCGTCGTAGTAGGCGGTCACCGCGCTCGCCATGCAGAGTGTCGTGTTTGCGTCGTAGTACCGCGTCCCGAACCCGCCGCGGGCGAGCTTCCCGAGCGCGTACGCCGCCTCGTTGGTCTGCTGGCCGCTCCCCAGTACCGCGACGCTGTCGTGGTCGCGGTCGAGGGCGGCCCCGAACTCGTTGGCGATGCGGGAGAGCGCCACGTCCCACGTCGTCGGCTGGAGGTCGCCGTCCATCCGCACGAGCGGGCGCGTCAGCCACGTTCCCTCGGGGTCTTTGGTCTCCTCGACGCCGCGCGAGCACGCTAGCCCGCGGTTGACGGGGTGGGTGACGTCGCCGCGCACGGTGCCGATGCCGTAGCCGGCGTCCACGCGGTCGGTCAGGTGACCGCAGCCGACCGCACACCGCATGCACGTGGTCTGGACCGGCTCGCTCACGCGTCGTCCACCTCGGCGGGATGCTCGGTGTTCGCCGCGAACAGCTCGGGCGCAACGTCCATCGGTGCCGTCGAGGCCGTCGCGTCGTCAATCATCGCTCTCGGTGGCCAGCGGCGTGCCGTCTGCGGCGGTCGGCGCCGGACTGTCCCCGTCCTCGAACGGGTACCACGACTGCTTGGCGTCGTAGAGGCAGGGGTCGGTGTACCCTTCGACCTCCTCGGGTTCCGCGAGTTCGACGATGGTCTCGTGGCCAGTCGCCTCCACCCACTCGCGGAACGTCTGGCCGTCCTCGCGGAGCGCAGCGTACGCCCGCACGAGGTTCGCAATCATCCCCGGAAGTTCGTCCGCGGGAACGCGCTGGCGCACCCAGTCGATGAACGTCGGCTCCTCGCCGACGCCGCCGCCGACGCCGACGTCGACGGCTTCGACCATCTCGCCGTCCTTCCGAGCGCGCATCCCCTGCAAGCCGATGTCCGCGGTCATCGCCTGCCCGCAGTCCGCGGTGCAGCCCGAGAAGTGCATCTTGATGCGGTCGACGTCGTCTGGCACCTCGACGTTGTCACCGAGCCAGCGCAGCAAGCGCGCCATCCGCGCTTTCGTCTCCGTGAGCGCGAGCGAGCAGAACTCCGTGCCCGTACACGCCATCGCGCCCTGCTCGAAGGGGTTGGGTTCGGGCTCGTGTTTGCCCAGCAGCGGCTCCGCGAGTAAGTCGTCGAGCGCGTCGTCGGGCACGTCCGTGACGATTGGGTTTTGCCGGCGCGTCAGCCGGACTTCGCCGCTGCCGTACTCGTCGGCGAGGTCCGCGAGTTCGATGGCTTCGTCGGCGCGCAGCCGACCGAGCGCGACGTTGAGGCCGACGTAGTTCTTCCCGTCCTTCTGGTCGTAGACGCCGACGTGGTCGTGGGCGCCGCGCTCGCTTGGCTTGCCGGCGTTGTACGTGTACTCGCCGCGGAAGTCCGTGCCCGCCGACTCGAACTCGAAGTCGAGGCGGTCGTCGAGCGCGTCCCGAATCTCGTCGGTGCCCCAGTCGTCGACGAAGAAGCGCCCGCGGTTCTTCGAGCGGTTCTCGCGGTTGCCCTCCTCGTGGTACAGTTCGACGAACGCGCGCACCGTGTCGTAGGCCTGCTCGCGCGTCACGAAGAGGTCGAGCGGGCGAGCGCGGCGCGGTTCGCGGCCGCCGAGGCCGCCGCCGACGCGGACGTTGAACCCGCGAACCTCCTCGCCGTCACCGGGAATCTCCGATTCCCGGTTGCTCGATGAGCTCTGCTCATCGGTGTCGATTAGCTTGTGCGCGGGTTCGAGGCCGATGTCGTTGAGCGCGTCCTGCGCGCAGCCCTGCCGGCAGCCCGTCACCGAGATGTTGAACTTCCGGGGCATGTTCGCGAGGTCGTCGTCCCCGCGAATGCCCTCCTGAATCTCGTCGAGGAGGTCGCGGCTCTCGACGTACTCGTCGGCCTTCCCGGCGACCGGACACCCGGAGATGTTGCGCATCGTGTCGCCGCCCGCCGAGCGCGAGGAGACGCCGACCGATTCGAGCTTCTCCCAGATTTCGGGGATGTCTTCGAGTTTCAGCCAGTGCAGTTGGATGGACTGGCGCGTCGTGAAGTCGAGCCAGCCGTTGCCGAACTCGGGGTTCTCGGCGGGCCCGTGCGCGTAGTCGCGAGCGACCTCGCCGATGGCCCGCAGTTGGTCGGGTTCGAGGACGCCGCCGCAGTTGGTCAGACGCATCATGAAGTAGCTCTCCTGCCCGCCGCGCTGGTGGAAGACGCCCCAGAACTTGAACCGGGAGAACCACTTGTCGTGTTCCTCCTCGGGAATCGCGTCCCACCCGCGCTCGGCGAACGCTTCGAGTTGCTCTCTGACTTCGTCACCGTACTGCTCGTCCTTCCACTCCTCTTTCTTGTGCGCCATCGTGGTTTGTGTTCGTGCTTATTTTCCGGAAATACCCGGACGACCGTCGTGTCTGATACAGATAAACGAGACTCACGTCTAAGTAATAAAGTTCAGCGTTGAAATTCGGCCATTACAATACGTATATGCAGACGAACGTCAGAAGTTAAAGGACCTTATACAGATATACTTGCCAGCTACCCGAGGATAGAGTCACGAACGCCCACTAAATCTCTTCTCGTATTGACATTCGTGAACGGTGCCGTCGACTCGACGTCGACCACCACTGGGTCGAGGCGCGCGAGCGCATCGGCCACCCGACGGGACCCATTTGCGAGTGTCCGGTCGCAGGCGAACCGCGCCGCGTGCCGGTCGTAGACCGCGTGCAGCGGCTGTACGTGGCCGTCCGCTCGCGGGACCGCAGCGGTGCCTGCGCGCTCGAACAACCGCTCGAACAACTCGGTGTCGGCGTGTGGCATGTCGCAGGCGGCGACCGCAACCGCGTCGCCGCGCGCGACCCGGAGGCCGGTCCGAAGTCCCGCGACGGGGCCTTCGTCCGGAACCGGGTCGACCGCCAGCCGGTAGTCGAGGCCCTCGAGGGCGTCCGCTAACGCATTACGCTGGTCGTCCCGGCAGTTCACCACGAGTTCGTCGGTGAGCACCGCGAGCCGGTCGGCGACGCGGCGCACCATCGGCGTGCCGTCGACGCTCGCGACGGACTTGTCCGCGTCACCGAAACGCGTCGAGCGGCCGCCCGCGAGCACCAGCCCCGTGCGCATCAGTCGTCACCCGGCGCCTCGACCGCCGACGACGTCGAGTCGCCGAAGCCGGCCTCGTTGGCGACGCTCGCGATTCTCGGCTGGAACACCCACGCGGTCAGCGCGAGAATGGGCACCATCGACGCCGCGACCACCGCGTAGCCCACGTGGAGGTTCGGCATGAACTGCGCGGAGTACACGAGCGGGTAGACGATGCCGCCGATGGTGCCGACGCCGCCGACGACGCCAGCGACCGCCCCCGAGCTGTTCGGGAACATCGCCGGCACCTGCGCGAAGATGGCGCCCTCCGCGAACGCACACCCCATCCCGACGAGGAAGCCCGCGCCCACCGCGAGCAACACCTCACCGGACAGCCCGGCGAGCGTCATCCCGACCATCGCCACGACGACGAACGTCATCGACGCGAACGTCCACTGCTCGCGGTAGTGCCCGGTGAAGAACGGGAGGATGTTGCGTTCGGCGCGCGCCAGCCGGTCGCTGACGTAGCCGCCGATAGGCCGTAGCAGGCCTGCCGCGATGGAGAACGTCGCCGCGAACGTGCTCGCGAGCACGAGGTTGTTCGTGCCGAAGCCCTCGCGGTAGTAGGTCGCCAACCAGCCGTTCATCGACAGTTCGAGGCCGAACGTCATCACGTACGCGAGCGCGAGGACGAGCGTCCCGTACCGCGTGGCGGTATGTATCCACCCCGAGAAGCTCGCGCTCTCCTTGGTCGCCTGCCGCTTCTCCTCGGTCTTGGCGGCCTCCCCGAGCGTGAAGTACGTGACGCCGAGCAGAATGGAGACGACGCCCGTGTAGAAGAACGCCGCCCGCCAGTTCGTCGAGAACAGCGGGCCGTTCCAGTTCGTTCCGAACACGCGCGGGAGGATGAGCGCGCCCCCCGCGGCGCCGGCGTTTCCGACACCTGCGTAGATGCCCTCAGCGAGTCCGAGGTTCTCCTCTTCGAACCACTCCGCGACGTGCTGGATGCCGACGACGAACGTGATGCCGGCTGTCGCGACGATGAGGCGCTCGACGAAAAACACGCCGTAGGACTGCGCGAACGCCGACGCCATGGAGAACACGCCGACGTACCCCAACACGATGGCGAACACCGACGGCGCGCCGAACTTGTCCGAGAGCCAGCCGGTCAGCGCGCGGCCGAACGGCGCCAGCCAGATGTTCGCGCTCGCGAGTAGCCCGATTTCCGCCAGCGACAGCCCGAACTCGCTGGCCATCGGCTCCGTGAACGGCGCGAACGAGAACCAGATGAGAAACGAGAAGTTGAACCCGATGGTCGCGAGCAACAGCGTCCGGAACTTGGTCATCCGTATTAGCGCCATTCCGCACCCTCCGTGTCACCCGAACGTCCAGCAAACCCACTCATACTAATCCGACTGTCCACTGATTCCGCGTTATCCTTGATGTGAGAGCACATCGATACGCGAAAATCGACCACTACCAACTACATTAAGCTAGGCGTTTACGTTTACACGATAATACCGTGTTCGGCCTACTGTTCGACCAATATTAGGATGGGTACTACCACATTAAGGAGTTTGAACGCCCACTTGTCAGGCCGAAAACGAGACGAATGCCGAATACGTTCGACTCCGAAGGCGTCGTTAGCCGCGGCAACGCTCGAACGGCTGCGCGCCCGCTTCGTGACCAGCAGCGCCACTGCCCGACCAAATCAACGCTCGCCCAATGGCACCACAAGTAGCCACACTTCGCGCCACTTGCTTCCCGTCTCACAGTGACTCCGCGCAGTCATCAGCCGTTGGTTTTACCGGCTTCGAGGCGCCGCTTCCGCTATGGACCTGCAGGTCGCTGGGCTGGAGGAACTCGAAGCGAAAGTCGGGGACGCGCTCCACCGCATCGGCGAACTGCAAGCGGGGACGCACGTCGACTCGGACACGTTCTTCTCACAGCAGTTCATGCGCGACCACACCGAGTTCGACTCGTTCGGCGCGTTCTGCGCGCAGAGCCCGTGGACGCTCGAAGACTTCGGCGACGTGCAGGACGTCTCCCGCGAGCAACTCGACGAGTACGTCGCCGCGAACACCGACTTCCAGACGTGGGAGGAGATGAAGACCGGAGCCGCCGAAGAAGAGATTCTCGACCGACTGGTCTCCTGACTACCCCGCGACAGAAAGCGCGCTCAGCAGGCGGTAGAGACCGTAGCTGATGAGCGCCGCTCCGAACATCGACCCGACCCACGACCCGATGGTGACACCGACCTTCCGCTTGGAGACGCCGTTCCCGCCGGACGAACTCGCGGCGAGCCCGCTACCGACGATGCTCGCGATCATCACCTTGTTGAACGAGATGGGGATGCCCAACACGATTGCGAGCTGCGCTATCAGGAACGCTGGAATCAGGGCCGCAATCGAGCGCCGCGGGCCGAGTGAGGCGTACTCGTTGGAGACCGCCTGAACGAGGCGCGGCCCCCGAATCCACGCCCCCAGCAGAATCCCACCGCCCCCGAGCGCGAGCAAGTACATCGAGGGGAGTTGGAGGTTCGTCTCGAAGACGGCTTCGAGCGGCCCGGTCGCGAGGCCGACCTGAGAGCCGCCGCTCGTGAACACGACGACCAGCCCCAACGCGACGAGGAACTGGTTGATGCCCGCATTTTCGTCCCGCCGCAGTAACAGTCGAGTCGCGACCAGTGCGGCGACGCCGCCGCCGACGCTCACTGCCACCATCCCGAGCGTGTAGGAACCGCCGAGCGAGGTGGGCAGCAACCCATAGGTGGTGGCGACGTACCGGGCGACCGAGCCCTGCGCGCCACTCGCCGTCGGGATGACCGTGAGTTGGATGTTCGCCAGCGCGTACCCGACTGTGCCGCCGAGCAGCGGAATCCCCACATTCTCGGGGATGGCGTCGCTCCGGAGGCCGCGCGCGAGGCCGTACGCCATGACGCCCTCCACGAGGGGAATGGCGAACCAGAACCCGAGAATGACGGCGTACTCGTGGACGGCAAATCCGCCACCGAGCGCGATTCCCGCGCCGACCATCGCCCCGGTGACGGTGAACGCCGACGGAATCGGATAGCCGTACGTGTTCCCGACGGTGATGAGCGTCGCAGCGGTCAGCAGCGCCACCGCCGCCGCCAGCGGCGTAATCGTCACGCCGGTGACGAGGTCCTTCCCGATGGTCTCGGAGATGCTGCCGCCCTGAAGAATCGCGCCCAGTCCCGCCACGATGCCGACCAACAGCGCCGCCCGCAGCACCGAGAGGGCGTTCGCCCCGACGGCGGGCGCCACCGGCGCGGAGTTACTGTTCGCGCCGACGGTGAACGACATGAACAGGGCCGCCACGAGTGCGACCGCGAGAACGAGAACCACCGACGCCATCAGTCCGCTCCGAACTGCCTCTGTTCTCGATAGGTCCGAGACACTCGAACGTCGTCGTGCGTTCTCATTTGTCTGCTAACCGCCGTACGAGACGGATGAATCCAACGAATTCGGGTGTATCAGTGGAGGTGATGCGAATACTCCAGATAAGTAATACGACTCGTACGCGAGGGCAATCCGACCGGCGTAGACCACCCACGCTGGGAGCGTTTCGCGCGATTCGAGGGACTGTACTAGCGTTCCATCGCTTCTACGTCGCACCGAGCCACCAGTCGGGTCATCTTCTCGCCGCATTTGACGGTCCCCGTGTTTCGGCCCCTGCGTGAGGAAGTTCGACCGAATATATTGATATAGTGGAATAGAGTTTATTCGTTCTACGTGATGTGCCAGCGACGACGGTGAGAACGTTATCTTCGATACAGTAGCCAGTACTGTACGGCCACCGAGACAGTGGCGTCGAATTCTCTTCCTGAGTAGTCGTGACGGAATTCTCGTAGAGAGCCAAGAGAAGCGAATACGAGTCGCGTCGAGGAATCGGACCCACAGCACTAGCCGGAGCACAGCAGACTGCTGAACCCGGGGCGCAGTCCACCGATGTGCGGATACATCCGGACATCAGGACGATTCGACGCTCCGGTCAGCCCAGGGCCGTCCTGCGCTTTCAGCGTGGAGTTCTTCCGAAATACGAGGGGCGACTTATCGAATGACTAAGCGCGGCGAGTCGAGGGCTGTCGCTCTCGCGTCGACGAACACGCACCGATTCTTGTTCAGTAGTCGATTCGCCGTGGTTGGTCCAGACGTACGGGCGCTCTTCCGGGCTCGTCTCTACATCTCTCAACAGCGTAAAAGCGGGTGCGACGCCACAGGAAACCGTAGTCGTCCTGAGGCGTCCTCGCTGTACCCAGTGGTAGCGAGCGAGTCGCTGCTGGTCCGCCAGCCACGAAGTCGGCTGTGAGACTGGACTCGGGCACTGTGGACGAGCGTCGACGCCATCCTTCTCGGCCACGAGGAACCGCCAGCGACGTCGGCCGCTCAGTCGACGGCGAGCGCGAACAGGCCGGATTGTGAGGGCGTTCGCCAATCCATACCGTCGCTATCGAACTGCGATTCTCTCGGCGACGCGACGGATTGCGGTGACCACAGTGGGAACAATCGAGGCCGAGCGTACAGCTACAGCGAACATCGACCTCGACGACTAGAACTATATCAATGAGTAAGGTGCCAGCACTCGAAATTATATATCCTGCCAAGTGGCCCTAATTGTATATTAATGCGGTCAAACAGTACTACAATTCCCGCCTCTGTAGAACTCTTTCAGACGATAAAGACCCTACTTCGAAGTACGTTATTCTACAGAATTTAGCCGCTTCAGGCGCTCATAGGTACGTCCAGATTGCTCCGCGAGCGCACCCAGCCATGGGACCATACAGAATGGCGGATATCAGCGCCACTCTTAGGGAATCCACATATTGAGAGCGGTCCTGATTCAGCCAAACTTCCCTACCCGCGTTGGCGTACCACGGTTCGATTCCGTGGGCGGGCCTCGGGCCATCCGGCCCACACAACGCATGAACGACGGAAAAGAACCGACCGAGGTCATCGAAGACCACGACGCACGCCTCGACGCCGTCGAGGGGTACCAGAGCTACGTCAAGGAGCATGTCATTCCTCGTCTTGACGAGCTCGAAGACGCCCTCGACGAGAAAAACGAACGCATCAACGACCTTGAGGCCACCGTTGCCAGCCTCGAGCACAAGCTGGAGACACTCGACGGGCTCGCCGAGGACGAACAGAGTACGCCCCAGAAGCGTGCTGTCGATCTTGCTCGGGCCATGATTCGGCAGGCCGAGCAGAAACCCGACGGCCGCGTCGCGAAGTACTACAAGGAAGTCAAGGAGACGCTGGCCACGCTCGGCCACGACAACGTCCATGACCCGCAGGCGTACACGGCGATGGACGATGTCCAGGAAGCGACTGGCTTCGGCGAGATGACGACGACACGGGAGGGACGTGAGGTTGATGCTGTGTACGTGAACCTCGCCGAGTTAGACGAAGAGCAGGCCGTTAACGAGATTAAAAACGAGAAGGGCGCAGGCACCGCTGAAACCACGTCCGAAACCGAACCCACCACGACCTAACTGAGAGATTCCACCATGGCACCCGACGCAAGCAACCATCGACTACTCACAAGTACATCCACTCCGAACACTCCGAAGGCGGTTCAGAGCGCTGTAAATGCGGCTGATTCCGCTATTAATCATCTTAACGGAGGTGGGCGGGAATGAGCACTCCCCAATCGGTTTCGTCAGCTCCCCCGGAAGTCGTAGAGTCCTTCGAGGAGTTCTTCCGCAAGTATCACGACGACCGTGAGCACGGTCGTCTCTCCGTTTTGGAGTACGCGAATGCTCATCGGGACATCGACGCGCTCGAGGTAGACTACGACGACCTGTGGGCGTACGATCCGGACTTGGCAGAAGACTGGTTGGAGCACCCCGCGAAGATTCGTGACGCTGCGGAAGAGGCCGTTGAGAACCATCCTGCTGCCGGTGCTATCTCGTGGTCACCGAACGTTCATCTGACGAATCTTCCAGATGAAGAGCAGCGGGAGATCGGTAACTTCGACGCGGAACACGACCACGGGACGGTTCGGCGTATTCAAGGCCAGTTGACGAAGAAAACGCAGGTTCGTCCGTTGTTCAAAACGGGCGTCTTCGAATGCCAGCGCTGTGGTGCGGTAACTGAAGTGCCACAGGGAAAGCAGGCGTTTCAGGAGCCACATCAGTGCAAGTCGTGTGAGCGGCAGGGTCCGTTCAAACTCGACGCGGCAGCGTCGGACAAGGTGAACCACCAGCTTGTACGCGTACAGATGCCGCCCGAGAAGGCCGCTGGTGGGACTGGAGAACATCTCGACGTGCAGCTCGAGGACGAGGTCGTCGAGAGTGCGGAGGTCGGTGACCGCGTCTCTGTGTCCGCTCGCCTGTCGATAGGCCCGCCGTCGGACGATAGCGACGGACCGCTCGGTGAGTGGCGCGCGGAAGCGGAGCACCTGGAACGCCAGGAGACCGACTGGGAAGACATCGAGGTCGGCGAGTACGAAGACGAGATTAAGGCGATTGCGGAGAGTGAGAATCCGCACGAGCAGATTGTCGGCAGTCTGATGCCGAGTCACGAAGGCGACGAGGACATCAAGCTCGCACTCGCGCTCCAGATGTTCTCCGGTGTCCCGAAGGAACTCCCTGACGGCAGCCGCACGCGCGGTGACTCTCACATCCTTCTGGTCGGCGACCCCGGCACGAACAAGTCCGGGCTCGTCGAGTACGTCACCGACATCGTGCCTCGCGGTGTCTACACGTCCGGGAAATCCGCAAGCGGCGCCGGCCTGACGGCTGCAGCCGTCCGCGACGAGTTCGGGGGTGGCGGCTGGAGTATCGAAGGCGGCGCTGTTGTCCGCGCGCACAAGGGCGTCGCGGGGATCGACGAATTCGACAAGATGGAAGACGACGACCGTAGCAGCCTCTTCGAGGCGCTTTCCAAGCAACAAATCTCGGTCGCGAAAGCCGGTATTTCCGCCACGCTACCCGCAAGGACGCGCGTACTCGCTGCAGCTAACCCGAGTCAAGGTCGCTTCGACCCCTACGCGCCCATCTCGGAACAGATTGACCTTGACCCTGCGATGGTGTCGCGATTCGACTTGATCTTCATCGTCACAGACGAACCAGACCGAGAAGATGACGCGGCGATCGTGAACGCGATGAACGAGGCCGCTCAGGTCGGCGCAAAGCTGGAACGCGACGATACCGTATCGGCCGAAGAGCGCGAGGCTGTCGAACCGGTGATCGACGAGGAAGTGCTGAAGGCGTATGTCGCGTACGCGCGGCAGAACGCCATTCCCGTTCTGACCGACGAGGCGCTCGAACGCGTTGAGGAGTTCTACGTTGAGCTGCGTTCGCAGGGTGTCGACGAAGACGATCCCGTCCCGGTCACCGCAAGGAAGGTCGAGGCGATTCACCGGCTCGCGGAGGCGTCGGCACGAATCCGGTTGAGCGACGATGCAACCGTGGAGGACGTCGAGCGAGCGATCTCCCTCGTTCGGTCGTGCCTCGAAGACATTGGCATCGACCCGGAGACCGGCGACTACGATGCCGACATGGTCGAAACCGGCCAGACAACCTCACAGCGCAAACGGATGGAGACGGTCAAGTCAGTAATCCAGTCGCTGGAGGACGAGTTCAAGCGGGGCGCACCGATAGAGGAGGTCGTGTTAACGTGCGAGGAGGCACAGGACCTGTCGCAGTCGAAGGTTGAGCAGACAATCGAGAAGCTGAAGCGCGAAGGGCAGGCGTACGACACGGGCGAGGACCACATTCGCCTCGCGTAGCCAATTGTGCTGTCATCCCAGACAGCGCGGTGCTCCGGCGTTCCAGCGCCGGGGTCCGTTAGGACGCGACCGCGCCAGTTGTTCTCACGGACGCTTTCGGTAAGTGCTTTCTACGCCTGCCGGTTGCCCAGAATCAACTGTTCTGGTCATCCTCCCGAGAACGCCCGAATATTAAGTACCCGGCGTGCGTTTCCAGAACTATGACCGATTCCCTCGATTTGACCGAATCGAAGCGCGACAAACTGCAGGGTGACTCGACTGACCGACTCGGCTACGTACTCCAGTCGCTCCACGAAGCAGACGAGATCTCCGACGACGTGGACTGGGAAACTGAACTCTGGGATGGATGTACCGTCGAAGAGGTAATCGGTGCGCTCGTTGAGGCCGAAGGATTAGCTAAAGACTCCCTCGCTGCAACTGAAGCTCAGAACGTCCGTCTCCTGAGCAGCGCGAGTCTTCCTGACCTCGGTGAGTACGTGTCGGTCTCTCACGACATCCCCGACGAGGAACCGTCGTATGAGTAGCACCGCCTACTACGTTCGCGTCAGCACGGACAAGCAGGACCCGGACCGGCAGGTCGAAGAGATTCGGGAGTACCTGGACGTCCCGCTCGACGACGTGCAGGCGTACGCGGACATCGCGAGCGGCGCGAAGGACAACCGCGAGGACTTCCAGGCGCTCTGGAGTGCCGTCGAGGCCGGGGAGGTCGACCGCGTGGTCGCGTACGAGATGAGTCGGCTTTCGCGACGCCTGTCGACCGCAGCGGAGTTCATGGAGACGTGCGCCGAGCACGGCGTCGCGCTGGAAACCATCAACGACATGTTTCCGAACCTCCGCGGGGGCGGTGAAGACGATATCTGGGACGAACTGATGGCGAAGTTCTCGGCGTGGATGATGGAGTTCGAACGCGAGATGACGCGCGAGCGCGTCCGCAGCGGCGTCCAGAACGCCATCGACGCCGGCAAGTGGGTCGGCCGGCCGCCGTACGGTTTCGAGACCGACGACGAGGGCTACCTCCGTGTGCAGCCTGACGAGTACATCCGGATGCAGCTCGCCATCGAGGAAGCGCTGTTCGGAGAGCAGAGCGTGAACGCGGTCGCCGACGAGTACCGCGTCCCCGGCTCGACGCTGAACCGCGCGGTCAGCGACGACGACCGCCGCCGGCTCTATCTCTACGGCGAGTCAGAAGACGAACGCCTCGGCGTTGCCGTCGACGAGGCGGACGTCGACGCGGAAGCCACAGTCAGTGAACTCGAGGAACGACTGAGCGACCTGGAAGCGCAGATCGACGACTGAACCGACGATTCTCTCGAATCACGTGCGTAGAACCGTGTTCTTCGGGTGTCGAGGGTAGGGGTAGCGTCCTCGAAAGTGCCCTGCAAACGGGCTTGAGGGACGATTCTGGGGGAATCCCGTCTGATCACTCGTCGCTGCTCCCGTAGCGTTCGCGAACTTCGTCCGCATCGAGTGCTCGTTTACTTGCCGGCTTGAAACGGCCTTCGCGTCGAAGCCAATCACCGAGTGGGGTGAACCGGAACACGAGCAGCAAGACGGGCAGCGGTGCCACCATCATCGCAGCTGCGACGAGCCCATCGGCCACGGTCAGTGACGCGTGGTCCACTGCGCCTACCACAACTGTCCCGACCAGCGCCACGGTGATGAGCCCGATTCCGAGCTTTTGTATCGAGTACGCCATGTTCACTGCTCACCCAGGGGCTCCCTGACGACGAACGCCAACAGCATGGCGACGATGGTGATGCTTACCAGCGCGACGAACAGGTGGGTTGCCAGCGTGTCGCTGTAGTAGACTCCGACAGCGATGCGCAGCGCGAACGCGACGAGCCAGCCCACGAATCCTCCGAAGACGTACGGCATCGGGTTCGTCGTTTTGTGAGCGGTAGTCATCGTAGACTACTCACCCTGTAGTAGACGCGCTCTGCGATGACGACCGGCACGGCGATTGGCCAGACGAGCGCCATGATGAAGACCTCGTCCGGGAGCTGGCGTGTGCCGTTGCCGAGCGCCAGCAGGAACACCAGGGACAGCAGCATCCCGACGATGTACACGTAGACGCCCGAACCGATGGTAGCCAGCGCGCTCATCATCTAGTCGTCACCTCGCAGTAGATGAAAGTCGCCTTTCTTGACGAACGGGATTTGTTGAATCATATTATTCTGACTCTCGATATACATCGGGCATTTTTGCTGCAATCCAGTCGGCAACCCTGTCCAACGCGCGGTTTATCAACTCGGGTCCCGCGAAAATCAGGACCACGACTCCGAACGCAATCGCGAACAACATAATCTTCAGGACCCAGAACGGGAACAGCAGCTTCCCGAAGAGCGTTCGTTTCCGCCACTCCTGACGCGGCGAGACGTAGGGCACCTCCTCACGCAGTTCTCGGATGGACTCTACCTCGTCTTCTGCTTCAGGTTCGGTTGATTCGGACATCGTCAAGTCTCACCGCCGGGCGAAACGGCTCTCTTTACCCACGGAATCCAGTACATTCCCGTTCCGACGCCGATTGCCCATGCCCATGCCGCCCCAAGAGCGCGGCCAATCGGCGGGTCAGCGACGTTCATCCCGAGTGCTGTCCCGAGACTCAGCACGACCGTGACAACGGCCAGCAGCGTGGCGATAACATAGTTCATCGGGTTCCGCGACGATTCAACTTCCATCGCCGACCACCTCGAATTTGACCGTCTCGCCATCGACGTACGAGACCGTGAACTCGTTGGCGTCCAGATGCTCGTTCTTCGGGCCGAGCGTGTCCGACTCCCGGCAGTAGTCCGAGTGCAGGATGTACGGCGCTCCCTTCCGGCGGTTGTCCCAGCCCGATTCCTTGAACCGCTGAATCGTCGCGTAGCGCGTCCTGATGACGAGCTGGCCGTCGTAGTCGATGTACCGCTGCGTCGCGGGAATCTTCCCGTTCGGGTGACGCTCGACCTTTTTGGTTGTGGAGGTTGTCTCGCTCATACTATCTCCTCGGGAACCATCCGATGGTAGCTCCCAGAATCATCCAGAACGTGAACACGAACATCATCAGCAGCGGCACGATAGCAATACGGTCACGAATCCCGGGGATCGTGCCCACAAGTGGTCCAGAGACGATGATGAACGCTGTAACGAGTAGGCTCAGTATTCCCCAGAGCGCCCACGCAAGCATCGAGTAGTCGTGGTAGAATAGCAGGTACTCGCCCCAGCCAACCGATTCGTAGTCGTTCTTGCTAGTCATCGAAACCACTCTCCACGATGTCTCCTATGTCCTCGGTTAGGGCGTGGTCTGTCTCGCCACGGTCGTCGTCACTGTAAGCCGTTGATTCCTCGAATATCTGTGATAGCGTATCTTCGAGTGTTTCTCGCTGCCTGTCATCCAATTCAAGTACGAGTTCACCATGCTCGTTGATTTCTGCCTCGCTGAAGTGGTGTGGTGGCGTCAGGACCACCTGTTGGGTTGACTCTTCTGAAGTCATTCTCGTGGTACCTCGCAGGGGTCGTCGGAGCCGTGGTAGTAGACGCGCTGGTCGCCGGAGCTTCTGATTCCGTGCGACCCTTCGCCGCAGCTCGGACAGATGAACGGCGTCGGGTCCTCGCCCGCCGTCTCAAGGATTTCGCCGTCCTCCCGAGCAACGACCTCGACGTGTTCACCGTTGAAGTTCGCGGCCAGCCACTCGTCGAGCCGGTCGCGGTCGAGGTCGGCGGTGAAGCTCACGCGGACGAGTTCGCCGTCCTCGTCCTGCGGGATGGTATCTTGTTCTGGCATGGTCCGTAGGCCCCGCCGGGGAATCGAACCCCGGTACGCCAGCCGAGGTTACTCCCTCAGTTCCTCGACGCGCCACGAATCGCCGCTTTCGAGGTCTTCGAATCGGTCGTCCCACAGCGAGTCGCCGCGTTCCACGATGTCGAGTCCGTATTCTTCGACGGAACTCCGTTTTAGCGCACGAACCTCCTCGTAGGTCTGCCCACTGTTCACGAGGTCGTCGTGGTTCTCGACAGTTGGTTCGCCGTCCTCGTTGATTTCGAGGTCGGCGTCGTCTTCGTACGACACGAGCAACACGGGGACGAGGTCGTCTTCTTTTGCTTCTGGCATGATTTTACGGCGGTAGGTCGCTACCCGAGTGGCCCGACCGAGACTCGAACTCGGAGAACTGGGTCGCTTCACCACAGGGCAGTGACGCTCCCTCACGGGCTCGGGCGGCCGCGCGGTCTGACCATGATGAGCCTCCGCCCAGCACGCACATCCTGTGACTCCGTTCCTTCCCAGTGGCGTCCCTGTCGCCTCGGGCCGCACGCCCATGCCGACCGCCAAGACTCCACTGCCCACGACGACCGCGCCCATCCGCACGGACGCTGGCATCGCCGTTGGGTTCCCACCAACAGCTTCTGCCAGAGAGAATAGTGTGCCCGTTCTGGATCATGGCACGCCGCTCGCGCAGCGTTCCGCTGCCGCTCTCGCCGCCGTTGACCTCTCGGTTTTCCCTCGCCGTTGTTCCTGTCGCCCCAGCCATGCTCGTCGGGATTAGAACGTGTGTGGGCACGCTTCCCCTCGAATGGTCTCCCACGGGTTTGGGGCTACACAGCGATTCGGCTTCGGTAGTCCCCGAGCTGCTGGCCTCCGGTCGGGTACGCACGTTGACGGACTGCTGGTTGATTGTGGGTCGCTTCATTTTGGCTGGCCTACTGTGGGCGCACTACAGAGTAGCGGCTCCATCACCATAAATCTATACGTCGTCAACTACGTTGTATTTGCCACCGTTAAGATTACAGGAGTAAAGGACAAAGTGAATACTGAGGCGACAGACGTGTCTATCACCGTGACCCACGAACTGAATCGGGCGGACAAGCGAATCCTCCGCGCCCTAGAGGATGGCGTCCGCAACCCGAGTTGGTTGGCCGACGAGCTGGAGTACAGTCGCCAGTACGTTCACCAACGCCTCCAGTTGCTCGTCGCTGCCGAGTACGTCGAGAATCTCGGCCACGGTCTCTACGAACTCAACGAACTGCCCGACGATTTAGAATAGTCTCGCCACTCACATCTACTGTAGGCCGCCGCTGTCTTGTATTTTCTCCCGCATTCGGTACCTGACCTTTAAGGGCATCAACCCAGTTCTAGAGCGGTGTGCCCGACTCGCAACCCGTCCCGCCGAAAGCCCTCCGGGAACGACCCGGGCCGCAGACGCGGGACTCTCGCGAGCCGGACCCCGACCCCAACGAAGTTATCGCCACCTACGTCGCCAAGTACGGACGGGGCGTACTGCGGCATCAGGACCACTACGACGGCACCTCGCAGTACAATCCGACGCACGTCGTCTACGCGCACACCTACCGCATCATCCACGCCCACATCGACTCCTTCCACGACCTCGAAAGCCACCTCACCGCAAACCCCGAGGTCGCCACCAAACTCGGCTTCGACTCCGTTCCCGACCACACCACGCTCTCGTACGCGTGGAAGAACCGCTTCTCACAGCGATTCCGAGACACAATCACCGAGCAAGCGCACGACATCACCGCCCGCCTCGACGCGAACTCGCTGCCCGAGGTGGACCCGCTGCTCGCCCTCGACGTCGAAGACCGACCGCTCGTCTCCGACGCCGAAAAGAATCGGGCGTACCAGCGCGTCGAAGGCATCCTCGAAGACATCGTAGACTTCGAGCGCGCCGACAACACGCTGGTAGACGCCGATTCTCTCACCGAGTTCGCGGGCTATCTCGCCCGGCGAAACACGTTTGCCGAGCAGGGCGCGGAACGCTTCTGGATTGAGGAAGCCAGCGACGACGCAGACGTATTCTCGCCGGAAACGTTCCGGCGGGCGGTCAGGAACAAGGAGCGCGACCAAGTGGTCGTAGACGGTGACACGGAGTGGGTGAAGCCGCGAGCGGACCCACGCCGCGAAGAGTACGCCAGCGACCGCGACCTCCAACGCGAAGCCTTCGACTGGAGCGTAGACCTCACCGCCGACTACGGTGGCACCGAGGACTGGCACTCCACGCTGGAGGAAGGCATCGACCGCCTCGTTGCGCAGCTCGACGAGGAAGGTCTCCTCGACGAGTCGGTCCCGATCTGCATCGACGGCAGCATTCGGAACTGGCACAAGCACCCGAACGGCGCAGACCAGCGGCCTGACGGTGTCTACCGCGAGGAATACTTCGAGACGGACTACGGCTGGAAGGACATCTCCGCGAACGCCATCATCAACGGCCGCAGCGTGGTGCTGGCGAACGTGTCGATGGTACCCGGCGATAAGACCTTCAAGGCCGTGAAGTACCTCATCAACCGCTGCCGCGACCTCGTTGACATCGAGTGCGTGTACGCGGACGCGGCGTTTGCGACGACGCAGATTACGCGGTACATCAACCACATCGGCGAGGACTACGTCATCAAGAAGCCGCACACCTCCGCCGTACAGGACGAACTGGAGGAGTTCACGGGGCGCGCGGACTGGACGGAGTACACGATGCGGACCGGGACCGGCGCGCAACGCGGCATCCGGGAGTCCAGCACCACGCTGTTTGGCGTCGAGAAGCGCGGGCAGATTGGTGTGAAGCGAGGTGAGACGATGCACGACGAACACTCGCAGTCCGGCCTCGACGATTTCGACGTCCAGTCGGAGGGCCAGACGACGCTGGAAGACCACAAGCCGGCCGAAGACATCGAGTACGCGGCCTTCATCACGAACAAGGAGATTGAGAGCGTGGGTATCGACCCGGACGAGAATCCGGTCGCGCACAGCCCGGAGAACACCGTCTGGGGCGTCGCCGAAGGCTACCGCCAGCGCTGGTCGATTGAGACGGCGTTTCGGCAGGTGAAATACCAGTTCTTGGCTCGCACCACGAGTCGAGACCTCGGCGTACGGCGGTTCTATTGGATGCTTGCGATGATGTTGTACGACTCGTGGGCGGTGATGAATCTGCTCGTGCAAGAGTGGAGCGACGACTATCGTGAGGACCGGCCGCCGGTACGAGCGAAGGTGTTCTTGGAAGCGCTGGCTCGGCGCGACCAGCCGCCGCCCGACTAACGCCAGCTAGTTTTCTCGGTCGGATTCGCGTACTGCGTAGCGGCGTCTCTGTTCTTCTTCCCCGTGTTCTCGGACGTTTCCAGTAGAAACAGTGCGGTCGCGTAGTCCGTGGTGTCGTCGAGTCGGTGACTCGGTCAATTTCAGGGGTCAGCGTCCTGCATCAATCCCCAGACTTTCGCCTACTAACCTCGGGCTTCGGCGTCCCGGAACTGCCAGGGGACGACGAGGTTGAAGCGGTCCACGCCCCACGGGAAGACGACGTACGCGTCGACGACGAATGCAAGCACGAGCGAGGGAATCCAGACGAACTCTATCGGGGCGCCAGCCCGGGATAGCACGAGTGCGAGACTGGCGCCGAGGCTGACTGTCGCGATGGTTGTGACGAGCATCCAGAGGCTGCGCTTCCAGCGCTCGCGGCGGCTCGCCTTCTCGACGTGCTCCGGCGTCAGTAGGTTTCGGCGCCACTCCAAGAACCGACTGAGCAGCCCGCTCATGCTATCCATCAACCTCCTCGACGTCCGCATCCTCGTCCTCGTGGTACGGGCCTTCGAGCAGCTCGTAGAACCACACCGGCCGGTACCTCGCAGCGAG
The DNA here is from genome assembly GCF_001485535.1 of Halobacterium sp. CBA1132. NCBI lineage: Archaea > Methanobacteriati > Methanobacteriota > Halobacteria > Halobacteriales > Halobacteriaceae > Halobacterium > Halobacterium sp. CBA1132. The sequence continues at coordinate 962,007 of NZ_BCMZ01000001.1, read as the reverse complement.
ACCAGTCGTGCATCCGATCACCGCCACCATCAGGAACAGCATTCTGACTGTACCCTGTGCGACGGTAGTCCACTCGAGGAAGACTGCGAGGAACGTCGTGGTCATGAACGCTCCGAGCGTGAACCCGTAGCCGTAGTTCCGGCATGCCTCCCGGTAGGAGATCGTCAGCTCTCGGCTGGTCATCGACTCCCCACCTCCGTTGCTGTCTGTATTGTTGTACGCGTGCGTTGGCGGCCGCTCCGGCCGCCGCTGGCCGTGGGGTCCGCTGCTCCTCCTCGTCGTTGACGCGCGTACACATATACTAAATGCCCACCACAATCTTCTTGATTTTCTTCGGCGACCTCGCCGCCTTGCCATGATTCCTGAGGTTGCGAAATCAAGTTGGGGGTGTTTTCACGCATCAGCACTCACCGTCGTGGTGTTCTGGATTGCATCCAGTTCCTTTTCGTCGAATAGCTCGCGGTGATGGCCTTGATCCCACTCATCCATGCGATTGCTCACCCAGGTGTCCGAGAAATCGATGATTTTTGAGGTATCTTTCTGGGTGAGCCCTTCTTCTTCGTTCCACGGTTTCACGGCCCGAAGCGCGATTTTGCACTGGACGTTCCAGTAGACGTCGTCGGCGTCCATCTCGTCGCCGGCATCGACGCGCTCCATTTTGTGATCGTAGTCTCGACTCTGGAATTCCTCCCAGACGTCGAAGCCCTCGAGGCTCGGGAAGTAATTTCGGAAAACCGGATCGGGCCACTCGTCAGTCTCGCGTTTCACGTCCATCTGCTCGCGGTTGTAGCCTTTCACGTAGCCGCGGCGTGGAATAACGAGAGCGTTCTTCGCACGGCGCTTCGCGAGGAAACGAGGGATATCGTCCCAGTCCTGGAAGCCGAACACGAAGACGTAGTTCTGCACCCGAATGTCAAGCATGTCTTTCTGTAGATCGCGCTGCTCACCAGTCTGCGTCTCAAGGTTATGGAAAACGCGCGCGGCGTCCTGGACGGTGATGATTGACTCGGGCTCGCTCTGCGACTGCATCTCCTTGAACTCCCGCCGGCCGCCGTACACGATGCGATTAAGCACGCTCTCGGCGGTGACGCTCTCGCCTTTGATATCCTTCCAGAGCGAGGTTATCTCCTGCATCAGCGTGCTCTTCCCGACGCCTTCACCGCCGATGACTAGAATAACGCGGTCCCAGTCATCCTGCGTGCCGTCTTCGTAGAGGGCTTTGAGGGTGGCGTGCAGGTCGGCCATCGAGGTCGGCGGGACGTACCGGCCGTCCGGTGTCTGGGTCTCTGTGACACTCATTTTGACTCGTAGATATCCTTGAGCATTTCACGCGCACTCGCGTGAGCGTCGTCTTCATCCTCGTCGTCTTCGTAGCGGCCGGCCTGGAGGTAGCCGAGCTCCCAGCCGGCGCGCCGCAGGTCGAGGACGAAATCATAGAGCCAGGGCGGACACTCACTCTGGAGGTTTACTTCTTTCAGGGCGTCGATGTATCCCTGCTCGTCAACGCCGTCCTCTGTCCACTCCTCGACCATTTTCGCGTACTTCTCGTTGGCGTCCTGTTGCTTCTCCAGTTCGGGGAGGAGTCGCATCGCAGCTGAGAGAATCGGCTGGCGAGCGTTTGCCGCTTGCTGAGCCTTGATTTTGGAGTTCTCGTCGTGGAGTGACTGGAGGCTGGAGAACGAGTCGATAGCGTTGTCGATAGCACTGGAGATCTGGTAGGAGACATACGCGTAGTCAGAGTAGCCGTCCCAGTCAGGACCACTCTCGCTGCCGTCTGAATCGTCGCCGCCTTCGAGCTGGTGACTACTCATTATCCTCGCTTCCAAAGTGGAGTTCAACGACCCGATCGTTATCGTCGTGTTCACGCACGACGACCTCGTCGCTTTTTTCGATATCTTTGTCGTCGACGATATCCTTCGGGATACTGACGCCGAGCGTCCCGGTTCCAAGCTCTGTTACTTTGCGGTTGTAGCCGTTGGAGACGATATCGAATATCGTGCGCCCGTCCGGTTTCCCCTCTGGGTGTGACATACTATGTTAATGTATGTCTGGGACGTTAAAACGCGCGACCAGTTGTGTCTGGTTCTGTACGTACAGAATTCTACATACCTAACGTCCGCTATTTGCGCACGTCAACCGAAGGGACTGGTAGGAGGTGAAACAAAATATGAGTTTCAAAGACGAGTTCGTTGAGAACTTCGTCGCCCTCGGTATGTTCCTTGCCGGGTTCTTCCCGACTGGGAGCAAGGCCGCTGTCAAGGCCCAGGAGGCAAAGTACGCACGCGGCGAGCGAGCACAGACAGGGGCAGGCAACCTTGTCGGCCTCATCATCGGGGTGACGATTTCCGCGATTGTGGGCGTGGGTGTTGGTGTGCCGATCATGAACGACGTGATCGCGGACGCCAACCTGACGGGTACCACGGCACTCATCGCGGGGTTCATTCCCGTGATGCTCGTGCTGATGGTCTTCGTCGCCACGGCCGCCCCGATCATGCGGCGGACGTAACCCACTCTCATGGAGTGACAAATGGCTTCGAATACCCCCACAATCGTTGTCGCCGTGACGGTCGCCGTCATCGTCGGATTCCTGTTTCTCCAGCCAGTGATGACTGCAGCGCAGGACAACACTGGCGAACAGAACATCACCAACGAGACGGTCGTCGCGGAAAGTGGCGAATACGTCGACCTCGACGGATACAGCGTCAACACTGGGAGCGAAACAGTCTACGCGCAAAACTCGTCGGGCGACTACGTGGAAGCTACGAGCGGGACCGACTACGAGATCAACTACGACAGGGGCGAACTACAGGCGCTCAACTCCAGCACCCTCATTCAGGACGGCGAGGAGCTGCGAGTGAGCTACACCTACCAGGCGAGCGGGGGCACCACGGCACTTATCGCGGGGTTCATTCCCGTGATGTTCGTGCTGTTGCTGTTCGTCACTGTCGCAATGAAGGTGACCGACTTCCTATGATGGAAGTCGGCATCACCTCGTCCGGTATCTACATTTCAGCGGGGGATAGCAAATGCTGCTAGTCCCCTTCCTCGCATTTACTGGCCTTGGGTTCGGCATCTGGCTCCTTGGCCACCTTCTCTACGCGCGCGAACGGAGCGGCACCCTCATCGCAATCGCGATGATCGGCGCGGCCATTGTGATGGCAACCGGTGGCGCGGTCGCACTAACTGACGTCGAGCACCGCACCGGCCAGGTCATCACGAACGACTACGAGGAAGTCGCAAACGTCACGGACGCGAACGACTCGGAGATCGTCTACGTCAACAACCAGAGCCGTGTCTCCTACGAGCGCTCCCGGGTTTCTATCACCGACGAGTTCGGGGCCGCGTTCGGGCAGCTGGGACTCGGCGGCTTCCAGATGATTGTCGGGGCGCTCCTGATGATCCGCGACCTCGAAGAGGTGAGCTTCTAATGCCACGCAACTCCACGACCGGCGGGAACGGGAACAGCAACGGGAACGGCGAGGAACAGTGGAACGACGAGCTAGACGCGTACGCGCAAGTTATTGGCTCCAGCCCCGACCTCGATATGGGGACGAACTTCGGGCAGGGGAACTATAATGAGCGCATTTTCTACGACCAAATCAAGAACTACCGGCGCGCTGCGAAGGCGATGGAACTCTTCCAGCGCATTCTCCTGGAGCGCGCAATCTACGAGACGAAAATCAAGCTCGCACAGGATGGCATCACATTCTACGACGACGACCAAGACGAGGTGTTCCAGGCGTCGGGAATCGACCCCGACGACGAGCACCGTTCGAAAGAACTCCGCACGGAGGGTGAGAATATTTGGCAGAAGATGAACGAGTCCGACCGGGTGCTCTCGGACCGCCAGGTCAAAGCAATCGTCCAGAAGACGGGCCATGATCTGGACTGGCAGAGCTTCTACGCGAAAGTGCTCGTGTTCTACCACGAGACCAGCCGGTCGCTGAACGCCGAACTCATCCGCGACTTCCTCACCGGCATCAAGGAACTCCGTGGGGACGCGGAATCAGAGGTTGTCGAGTCGATGCTCGGAGGTGCACGCCGATGATTAACACGCTTCCTCCCACGGTGCTGGCCGCAGGCGCGGCACTTCTCGGCGTGCTGCTCGGCTCGATAACCGTCGGAAGTGTCGCTTACTACCGTAGCCGCAAGCGAGCTATCGACGAAGAGGTTGATGAGGCGACCGATCCGCTCGTCGCTGACGACAGCACCGTCGGTGACGCAGTCGAACTCGAGCCAATCGATACGCGATCCGGGATTGCGGGGCTGCTCTCAGCATGGCAGCGTCGTCGGAAAGAGCAGCGACTCGCCGAGAAAGGGTACGTGAAATGGATCCGCATCGGGTCCTCGGTACAGAGTCCGGAATGGGTGAAGCCGAGCTACCGCGGCACGGGTGCTGGCGAATACTATGACCGCGAGGACGAGGTGACGTACCTCTTCCCGAAGGAAGCGATGCTGCCCGACTCCACGACGGGTGCATGGGTTGCGATGCATCGGGAGAACGAGGCTGACCCGGTGAATCTCCGGGATCCGGTGATGCCAGCAGCGCCTGCCGACCGCCTCCAGGAGATCATCAACCTCGAGGCGGAGGCGGAGCAGCCGGGCTTCCTCGACCAGCTGGACATCAGTGGCACGCAGGCGTTCATCGTCATCACTGTTGTCCTGTTCCTGGTCTACGCGGCCTCACAGGTGATGTAATCATGCCAACAACGACCAACGACTGGGTGGACGTCACGCGGCACGCCGGCCGCCGCTGGCTCGAACGCACGACTAATCCCGGGATTGGCCCACGCGTCGCCTGGGAAACCGCGAAACCGGTCAACCCACGACACTTGCATGGCGACGAGATTCGGTACCACGCCGGGACGAACCTCTATCTCGTTGCTAAGTCCGGTCGCCTCGTCACGGTGGTGCCGGCGGACCGCCCGGATGCTCCGAGGCCAGGACAGCCCTACTCGGGAAGCGAGGGGATCGATGCATGAGTAGCCGCAGTCCACAGTTTAGGCTCGTCGTCGAGGAGAACTACAGCGAGCGGACGCTCATCGAGGACGATAGTCTCGAGAACGTGCTCGAGCAAGCGGCTGAGAAGGCTGGCCGCGGCGACCTTTGGGAGGTGCTTGAGGACCTATGAGTCTCCGAGACCGCATCAAGTCCGCCGTCCAGAGTGTGCAGAGCAAGACCTCTGGAGCTTCCGACCGCGCTCGCGAGACTGCGAAAAACGTCGAACTGACTGAAGAACAGCGACAGGCTGCTGCACGAGCACGGGAGCGAGCCGCAGCTGCCGCCGCAAGCGCTCGGGAAACCGGGCCGGTTGGCAACACTGTCGGCCCTGCTCGTGGCAAGCCGAAGACTCGGACCGAGGAGATGTTCGCACGAGCGCAGAACGCTGCAACCGCGGGTGCGCCGTTCAAGGCATCGATAGACCCGACTCCGAACGAGATGGAGATGTGGTCGTTCGCAGCCGCTGGCGACGTCGGACAGCCGACGCGCTACGAAGGCGATGGCCAGGGCGTAGACTGGGACGATAATCCAGAGCATCTCGACACGCCTGATGAGGTCCGACAGGATCTCCGCGCGGACGGTCTTGATCCGATGGATGTGGCGTCCGAGCAAGACGCCCAGTTCGGTCATATGCTCGTCCACGCGTACGAAGACGATTCTGACCGCGGTGGTCGGAGCCCCGAACAACTGGAGGCTGAACACGACATGACTGTTGCCGCACTTATCGACCACGAAAACGAGCACGACACGCCCATGGACTCACACCCCTTCGAATTCGCCGACCCGTTCGGTGCTGCCAGCGATAGTAGTGCTGATGAAACGATGAAGGGGTGGTTCTAATGTCGGACGATGACGTTGACAGCGCCGATGGATGGGGCGAGAGCAGTCCCGACCCGCCGGACACGGGCGAGCCGGGGGACGTTGATAGCGCCGAAGGATGGGGCGAGAGCAGTCCCGACCCGCCCGAAACAGGCGAGCCGGGGGACGCCGACAGCGCCGAAAATTGGGGCACGAGTGACCCTGTTGATTACGACGACTCGGGCGGCTCTGATGATACGAGCGACTCTAGCGGTGGCGACTCTAGCGGCTCAGACGACAACGACGCGCCGGAGCCGTCGACCCCGCAGGGGCCTACTGGGACGCAGCCCGATGGCTCAGACCCGCCAAGCCAGGATGACGGCAGCGATGGCGGCAGCGATGGCGGCAGCGACCTGAATACAGTTGAGCCAGGGCCGCCTACTCCTCCCCAGGATGGAGGCGATGGTACGGGCACAGGCACGGACACAGGCTCGGACGGCCAGGACGCTGACAACCCGTCCGATCCGCCGGACACGGGCGAGCTGGGCGACGTTGATAGCGCCGAAGGATGGGGCGAGAGCAGTCCCGACCCGCCCGAAACAGGCGAGCCGGGGGACGCCGACAGCGCTGAAGGATGGGGTAACCCACAGTTAACATCTGAGCAGGCCGCAGAAGCCATCGCGCAGGATGTTGAGGGCGTCTCACAGGACGACCTGAGGTTCGTCGACGGCGAGTTATCGAGGGGGTCGCAAGAAGAGCTCGGGCAGGCTGCCCTGGAGGAATCGCTGGGAGAGCAGACCGCCCAGGACCTCCAGATTGACCAAGAGTTCACGTACGACCCGACAACTGGAGAAACAGAACTCACGCCGTACGGCCAGAAAGAACTCGTTCGCAGCCAAATTGAAGAGTCCAACCTTGGAGACCTTGAACCAGGGGAAGACTTTGAAGTTACGTACAACTCGGACGCCACGAACGCATCCGGCAATGGAGAGTCCGGGGGGAGTCCTGTTGATGTCTCGCTCACGGAGTCGGGGCAGGAGGCGGTCGCGCAAACACAGCAGGACCTTCGCGCGGCCGCAGCGGCAGCGACATCCGGGAGTGGAGAGCTCGCGCGAAACACCGACGCAACCGACTTCGCAGCGTTCGACGACGCAATCGCTCAGATAGAGCAGCGTGTCGAAGAAGCCAACCCCGGTACGGATGCCGGGGAGGACTTCGACGTCGGCATCAACGAATCCGGCGAGTACACTGTCGATACAACCGAGGAGTACGACCAGCGACAGCGCGAGCAAGCGAACGAAGCAATCGCTGAACAGGCTCGTAGCGAAGGCATCGATCCGGAACGCCTCGAAGCGGAGACTGGACGCGATATCGACGACGACGGAACCACGACCACTTCCGAACAGTACCTCGCCTCACAAGTCAACGACGCCTTCGACGAAGACCTCCAGCGTGGCCGCGACTACGAGCTCGTCGAGGAAGACGGTAGCCTACAACCCGAATTCACTGAAGAAGGGCTTGAACGCCTCCAGTCCAATCAGCAACCAGGTCCCCGCGCTGGCCCGCGCGAACGGACAGAATACGTCGCTTCCGGATTCCTCCGGTCGGGCGACAAAGCCCTCGAATCAATTCGAGAAGGCGACCTCGCTGGCGTCGGTGACGCACTCGCCGGCTCGTTCGATGACGCAATCATCAACGCCGCCCGAGAGTCCGCTACCGAAACCACTCCACACGCAAACATGGTCGTGGGTAGCGATGAGGAAGCGGCTGAGGCACGAGCGAACAAGGAAGCGGTCCTCGCTGCCCGCGCCGAACAGGGCTGGGAGGACATCACGAGCGGGCGACTTCCCTCGACGAGTGAGGTCGGTGCGCTCCTCTTCCAAGCCGGCGAAGTCACCGAGCGCAGCATCACGAACGCCGCCCGTACTATCGAGCAGAACAGTCCCACCCACGGCATGGGGCCAAAGGTCGGCAACGAAGCCCTCGGGAGCGTTCCCGGCAACGTCGTCGGCGGCATCCTCGGCGGCATCGGCATGGGGATCGGAGCGGGACTGCAGGTCGGTCCAAGCACCGTTGCCGACGCGACAGACCCGGACGTCAAGACGGATGGACAAACTCCCTCGGAGATCACTGGTGCGGGAGACATCGCATCGAACGTCGCTGAAAGCCAAGTCAAAATGGCCACGCAGCGTCCTCTTTCGACGGCAGCCCTCTTCGCTGCGCCTGCTGCAGAAGCCGGCGCGCGCGCAATCAAGGGGTACCGAACTGGACGCGGAAAAGTAATCGACGCGGAACGAATCACGACCGAGGCCGGCGCGGAGGGGAACGTCCCCGAGTTCCGGACCTCGAGGGACGCGCCGATGTCAAAAGCGGTCCGAGAAATTAGAGAGCGGGCTGCGGAACAGCCAGACATCATCCAAGAAGGCGCGGGCGCCGAGCGCGTCCTCTACCATACGACACCGGAACGACTCGGGCGAGAGGTCAGGGTTCGTGAAGGCGGCTCTGAACTCCCCGGGCTGTGGGCCGCCCCCGACGCAAACCCTGTCGGTCTCCGGAACACCAACTTCGGATCGACATCCCGGAGTGCCCTAGAATCGCTGCGGCCACGGAAACCCGACTTGAGTACCACCCCCGACCGAGTCGCTGCAATCGAAAGCTCTCGGATTGAAGGGATGCCGGACTGGGCGCAAGGCTCCGGATACGAAGTTCGTGGTGCAAACGGTGGTGTCCTTCAGCGTGGTCTGTCACGTGGCCGTGCGAAGAAGCTCGCCGAGCAAATCCCGGGCGACACCACTGTCGCACCCGACCAGACAACCGGGGGCTACCAGTTCCTCGACCAGCAAGCAGAACCCGGGACCGCATACGTGCGGCCAACAGGTAGCCGAACGACCGAACTAGAGGCAGTTTTCGGCCCGGAAACACAGCTTGCTCGGACAACTGAAGGGCCTTCCGTGAATGTGCGATTCGGCGGGCGCGAAATCGACGTCCCATTCACAAGCCGGTCGATGACTATTGGCGGTGAAATCACGCCTGTTGATTTCTACCGCCGCACAGCACAAAAATCGAGCGCGGAGACCGCGTCAACAACCAGTAGCGGCGTGAAGACTGCGGCTGAAGTACAGTCCGAATACACGCCGCTCGGTGAAACCGGGGCACCAACAGGAACGCCCGTGACGAACTACGGCCTAGTGTTCGGAGACGTGATGGCTGGCACCAGTAGTTCGACGGCTGGTACGCGCTCCGGGGGTTCGGAAACGTCCACACGAGGAATCACGACCAACCGACAGAGGACGACTGTCGAGTGGGAAAACGACGTGGTCGGGGACTACACCGATCCACTGGACGAAATTGAATCCTCCTCGATGACCGCGACATCCGAAGGCGGGACTTCGACCAGTACAGCTACGACCAACACCACCACAACGGAGTTCACAACGGCGACCGGTGGGTCGTCGTCGAGAGGCGATAGTGAGGGCGGGGCTGAACTGGTCGAAACCGGTGGACAAACGACTTCCCCGACGGAAGAGGCGGCGAGTCCGGAACCCACGGAGGTCACGCCACAGGCACCGAGTAGCCCAACGGTGGCCCCGACCGGCTTCGACAGCTCCGGAACCAGCATCTTCGAATGGTCGTCCCAAACCGGAAGCGATGGACGGGGATGGTGGACCAGCAGCGTTACGCAGTCTTCGACCCGGAGCCCGAAGCGACCACGCCGTGACGAGGAAACGGAAGGTGGTCTCGACCTACAACTCGGGCTGGATATCGACACCGGAGCCGGTGAACGACCGACGCCGAGCAACCCCGGATGGATTAACAAGTTCGTGGTTGCTCTCGCTGGCGGCGGTATCGAAGCACGGTCCGCGCCCGAGAACATCGACGAGCTAGCTGACGACCAATTCGTGCCTCGACCACTCCCGACCGAAGGCCAGGTCAGTCCCGGTGAGGGACTTGCTGGCGGTCTGGACGCCGTCGAGGACCTGTTCTTCGTCGGCGACGATGACAGCGAACAATCCACGGATTCAGACTGGGGTGGGTGGTTTTGAACCCATACGAGATCTGGTTTGGGCTCTTCGCTATTCTCGGCGTCGCCGTAGTCGCGCCTGTCTGGATGTTCTACGTCGACAGCTACCTCACGGGGCAGCCCGTGATGCAGCTGCTTTCGACGGCAGTCCTGCCGATCACGGCGATGCTGCTGGTGACCAGTTGGCTACAGCCGGAGTGACCTAACCATGAAACCACCAAAGCGTATGGACAACCGCGGCGCCCTCCAGTACAGCGACATCATCATGGCGTTCGCCACACTCGTCGCTATCGCGGCTGTCTCACCGTGGCTGTTCAACGCCATCGACAAACTCCAAGCTAACGTCGATCCGCTCACCGCGGTAATCCTCGGTGCGACGCCTGCGCTGTTCGTCATCGCGTTGATCCTCTCCATCGGGGTGAGTGCACGGACATGACTCGTCGAGCCCAACTGACGATCCCCGATGTCGTCTACGGTGCAGCAGCACTGCTCATCCTCAGCGCGCTCGCGCCCGTGGTGTACCAGTTGCTGAATCAGAATGCAGGCGACTTCCGTATAGGCACGACGATGCTCTGGCAGCTCGTCGTTCCGGGAATGGTGATGACGCTCCTCATCGTCATCTTCTCGACCGCTGTCGGGGGTCGATAACTATGACAAGATACGTCTCACTCTCCGTCGGCGCCGTGCTCGCTGTTCTCCTCACCCTCCTTGCAGCAAGTGCGGTGCCAGTCTCGGCCGCGAACACATCGATGGCGGCGAGTGATGGGTTAGTCGTGGGCTCTACTCATAACACGGACTCCGACTTCCAGTCGGGCACGCTGACGAATTTCACAACAAGCGGCACCGGTAGCAACGCCACCCTCACGCTTGCTGATGGAGAGGTGATCGATTCCTTCGAGGATGGTAACCTCGATGAATACACGGGCGATACTGCCGACTGGACGACGACAACCAACCAGTCGACGGATGGTTCACGCAGCCTCTACTCCGACGCATACTTCGACACGCAGACGTACACCATTCAATCTGGTAGCGGCCTGCCTGCGTATCCGCAACCAGGAAATACGTGGTCGTTCGACTACCGCGCAAGCGGGCCCGCCGGCACGACCATCTGGTTTGGCCCGAACTCCTCAACGCACTACAACCTGATTCTCAACTCGAAAACCGAGGTTATCAAACTCGGGTCTACCGAATCCAGTAACGAACTTGATTCGGCCTCGGTCACCATCCCAGACAACGAGTGGCTTAGTGTCGACGTCGACTGGGCGACCAACGACACGATGTCTATTACCGTCACGGATAGCACTGGAGCGACAGTCGCGACGCTCACTGGTCAGGGCTCAATATCCTCCGGAGGATTTCTCGCGTGGTCGGCGTTCGGTGACGCAGGTGCCGAACGCTGGATAGACAACGCCGCCACCGGTGTTGTCTCGCCCGACTCTGCGCAGTACATCTCACCACTGCACGGCGTGAGCAACGCGGAGGAGGCCGCAATCAACGTGACGGCGTTCTCGAACGTCTCGGTGGAGGCAACCGTTCAAACCGATGGTGGCACGGTCTTGAATCAGTCCTCACTATCTGGTACGGGGAACCAGACGCTGGCGTTAGCGGAGACATCCAGTGACGAGTTGGAGACGGTACTGGATGTGTCCGTGACGGGGTCGAACCCTGAGTTCTCGGTCGGCGACGAATCTATCCTGTTCACTAATCACCAGCCGCAGGTCAGTAACCTCTCGCCAGCAGATGGTGCGGAGTTGACCGACGAGAGCGTTGAGTTCACTGCCGACATCTCGGACGAGGACTTCCAGACCGCACAGGGAGATTCTGTTGAAGCACGCCTCTTCGTCGACGGCGAACAGGTCGGCTCGCAAACCGTCACCTCCAACCAAACCGTCTCAGTCACGCACAACATCACCCAAGGGGGAGCCCACGAGTACTATTGGGAGCTGCAGGACGAGTACGGCTCCGGTGTTGATGTGACGACGGATACGTTCACGCTGAACACGCCGTCTGAGCTTGACATCTACAATATCACCTCCGCACAGACTGAGACGCCGGAACTCGTTGATAACGCATCCGTAGAGGTGCGGATGTACCAAGGAAACACGATCTACGAGCGGACTGCCGAGAACGGAACAGTTGACCTCTCGGGTATCTCGCCGGCAGAGCCGTTCGTCGCAGTTGTCGACGCTCCCGGCTACTACAGCCGCCGTATTTTCGTCGAAAGCCAGTACGACCGCCAACGGGTGTACCTCCTGCCCGATAACCGGACGAGGGTCGACGTCATCTTCAATCTCCAGGAGTACACCGGCAAGTACCCGCAGGATGACACCATTCTGCAAGTGCAACGCGCGATAAACGGCTCCTGGGAGACCGCGCTCGGGGACTATTTCGGCGCAAACGCGCAGTTCCCGGCGACATTGGAGTATAACACGCGCTACCGCCTTCGATTAGTGAATATCGAATCCGGGGAAAGTCGACTGCTCGGGTCATTCACTCCAATTACGTCGAGCACGCAGAACGTCGTCGTTGCGCCGAGCGGCGATGTCAACGTCACCAGCCTCGACGCTGTGTGGGAGCTGATGGAGACTAAGTCGATGCCCGCGACTAGCGTGCCATTTAACGCGTCGCTCCAGACGGGTAATGCCGATATCCAGTCGTGGAATGTCACGGTCAGCTACGTCGAAAATGGCACCACTCAGCAACTCTATCACGCAAATTCATCGACTGCATCGAGTCAGACGGTGGAGACAGAGCTAAATCTCAGCGAGAAGGCAGGCGGCGAGGTCCACGTTGTCGCTTCCTACAAGGTCGAGGGCGGAACAGTGCAGACGTTCACTCGCTCGTACCGTGTGAGCGAGTACTTCGCCAACGGAAACGCGTTGATTCCGTCGCTGACGCAGTTCGTGTCGCTGGTCCCTGAGGGGAACCAACCAGCGTTCACGACGTTCCTCGCCATGATGCTGACGGTGCTCGTGACCTCAGGCGTGATGTACACCACGCCGATGTCAACGGAGATTGCCGGGATGCTGGCGTGGCTGCTGATTGCTGGCTTCGCTATCATCGGCTGGGTGAGTTACGAGATGGTGTTCGTCGCCGGCGTTGCCGCGGGGAGCCTCGTATACCTCCGGAGGCCGATATAAATGCGATTCAGTAACATCATCATGGCGTACTTCGTCATCGGCGCCGTCATGTTCGGCGGCGGCGCTATCCAGTGGAACGAATCCGGCGCCGCCCAGTTCTTCGTGTCGAACAACAGCGGCGACGTCTCCGGCGCTGATCAAGCTGCAAGCAATCTTGGCGGCATCGGCGGTGCGATTCAATCAGTCATCGATATGTTCGCAGGCCCGCTCATCATCGTCTGGAACCTCATCGTCGGCCTACTCTCGTTCATGCACTGGCCGATCATCGTCCTTGAGTCAAACAACGCCCCGCCCAGCGTCACGATCCTCCTGGGTGGTGCGTTCGTCGTGGCGTTCTACATGAGTCTCATCGGGCTGGTAACCCGGAGTGCATAGCCATGATTCAACGCAAATCAATCGTAATGGCTGGTGTGTTGGTCGGAATCATCGGAGCGTTCATCGTCTTGTCGACGATGGGAGCGGGCTCTGTTGCTGCCCAAGAAACAACGACAACCACGAACACGTCCGAAATCGAGAACAATAGCCAGTACTACAACGGGTCAAAGGACGTCAACAGCGGCCCCTGGTTCGATGGTATCGGAGATGCGTCACTCGATTCCCTCGGACAGATGGCGACGCGCCTCGAGACGTTCTTCATCGGAACGGGAACCCAGGATCCATCCGGAACCGGCTTCCAAGGCGCGCTACTGACCGGCGTAATCATGGCTGCAGCTCTCGTCGGGTCAGTTGCCAGTATCGGTGTCGGCCCAGTCGGCGGCAGCGTCATCGCCGTCGTTGTCGGATACGGCATGACTGAAGTCGGCCTCGCGCCCAACTGGTTCCGTATCCTACTGTTGTTTGCAATCGGCATCATCGCGTTCGTCTCACTCACGAACGTCATGGAGGGACGGTAGATGCCACCACATCCGGGCTCTGGCGTGGGTGGACCAGCACCGAATTCGCCAGTTCCGGATGGTGCTGGCTGGGTCGCCGATCTCGTGTTTAGTCCGCCGCCTGGCGTGAATCAAGGGTTGAAGGTGGTGGCGTTGGTCGCAGCGGTCATCGTTGCGTACCGAGTCTACCAGTGGGGTGGCGTGCCGGTCGACGCGCAACGCGAGATGCAGATCATCATCGCGCACATCGTCGCCATCACCACGGCCTCGCTGGCCGCCGTCAACCTCTTGTCGCTACCCTACCACTACGATGTTCTCGCTGGCGTCGCTGTAGGGTCTGGCGTGGTGATTGCTGTGCAGACGCACGTCGTGCAGCGGTTCATCCCGGTATCTAGTGACCGGGAGGGTGTCGCAGCCGGCTGGTTTGTACTGGCGCTCGCCGCGATGCTGTCGCCGATGGTCGCTGCATCCACGGGGAATTCTGGCCTCCAGCTGGTGAAGGTCCGGTTCATGCTCGCCGGCTTCGCAACCGGCCTGCTCACCTATAACGCTCGTATCCTCATCGACGAGCAGTCAAACACCGACGAAGCAACCGCAACGTAACGTAGATTTAACAGCCAACAAGCAGTACGGTACAGTATGCCAAGCCTGAAACAGTGGATAATCATCGTTGCCGTCACGCTCTTCGTCACGGGGAGCAGCCTAAACCCTCTCGCAGGAATCTTAGGCGGCGTCATAGCCTACGCCGCCGCAGTAGGATACAACGGCAAAGGCATTTGGAGTGCTCTTCGATAATTTACAGCACGCGCGAAGTGCCGGGGCTGTTGCACACGCCAATCCTGTGAAATGAACGTGGGGGTCTGAGCGGTGGTCGGTCGCGCTCAGTATAGTTATTCCCCAGAATCCTCATAGAGGCTATCATCGGATGGAGTGGAGATGTTTGCTTTAATCCACTCCCAATCATTGAACGGTTTTCCGTCACTAAGAACGACTTGATCCACGTTGTAATTCATTGCAGAGTGGTACTCTGTGCTACTGTACTTTCTTGAGTCAACTCCATCAAATTCGTCACTTGACAGGCCAAGGCTATGCCCGAGTTCATGCATAACTGTTGACTCGATATTTGGATTTTCGGCGGTTTGGACAACCATAACACCATTAGTTGCTAAGCCAACAGTTTCTGTACCTAAGGTGGGCGCAGATATCTTATTTTCTTTAACTCCTTGAGCAAGAAGGAGGTAATGATACCCATCTCCCTTGTGTTCGAAATGGTCCTCGTAGAACGAGGAAATCATATCATTTCCGCCACCTATAGAAGTAGACCAGTATACAGTTCTCCGTAACAAATCTGTATCACTCACTTCAAAATGGACGTTTATTCCATGTTCCGCGAATTTGTCCCGTATTTCAGTAAAGGACGGCTCATACTCCACTACACTCAGCTGGTCAACCTCGACGTAGATGTCTTTCTCCGTCGGATTCGAGTCTGGCAAGTTATCTGACTTGACTTCACGCCCATCCTCAAATCCATCCCCATCGGTGTCCGGTTCGGTCGGATCTGTCCCAACCTTCAATTCACGGCCGTCATCGAGGCGATCCTCGTCTGTATCTGACTCTGTGGGGTCAGTCTCGCCATTCACTTCCGTCGGGTCATCAAGCCCGTCGTCGTCAGTGTCCACAAGCGTCGGGTCTGTCCCCAGCTCGTGCTCGCGGGCGTCGTCCAGCCCATCGCCGTCCGTGTCTGCGTCGGTCGGACTACTCCCCAGTTCAACTTCCTGCCCGTCGTCGAGGTCGTCGCTGTCCGTGTCCGCCTCCAATGGGTTCGCGCCGACGTCAAGTTCAGCGCCGTCATCGAGCCCGTCGCCATCAGTATCCGCATCCATCGGGTCGGTTCCCTCGTCTACCTCGACGATGTCGTCAAGACCATCATCGTCGGTATCGGCTACGGTTGGGTCTGTCCCGAGGTCGGCTTCACGCCCGTCATCAAGACCATCACTGTCAGTGTCGACTGCGGTCGGATCTGTCCCGAGGTCTGCTTCACGACCGTCGTCGAGCCCGTCGCCGTCCGTATCGGCCGTCAGTGGATCAGTCCCATCCTGTAGTTCGGTGACTGTGCGCCGGTTGTCTCCATCGAGGTCTGCAGCTGCAACGCCGCCCCCTGCGAGCACGACGACTACGAGCGCCGCGACAAGATAACGTCTCATACATGTCTTTCGAACGTGGGGGAGTTAGTTGTAATGAACCAGTAGTGAAAGTGGTCTGTCGTCGTTCATGCGTCTGACGGCGTGTAGCGCCAGTATGGTGCTTTCGTCAGGTTCTACTTTCACTTCGGGTACGACTATCACCTAAGTAGGTACCAGTTCCACCACGGTGTATGTCGAGTCAGGAAGCACGACTCACTATCGACACCGACGACGAAATCCAGCGCTGGCGCTACCGCTGTCCTCGAGGGCATTCGCAATTTGAGCCGACGAACCATCACTGGTACTGTACCGCCTGCGCGCGCAGTCACGACGACGTCGACCCTGAGTTCACGGAGCTCGTCGACAAGCAGACTGGCGAAGTCTACGAGCGCGACGAAGTCAACATCAAGGGCTACCGTAGCAAAACAGCATGAGGCTAACTCCTCTCAGTACTGTCGGACCAGCTGTCCGGGTCACGGCTGGGCGTTCCACCAGTAGGCTCGACTGGGGTCAATTCGGCGGTTGCGTCGAAGTCCTTGAGCGCGGCCTTGTAATCGTCTTCAGTCGCGTCTCCGTTTTCGAGGTCCTCCAAAGTCCTAGCGAGTTTCTTCGCACGCTTGAGCTCGCTCCGGTCGAGCTTCATGTAGTTATTGCAGATCGGGCAAACAAGCTCGCCACGGCTAAACCACGGTATCAGCGGAATCCAGAAGATGTGTGCCCAACTCCGCCACTTCAACGCGTGCAGATACACGTCGTTATCGCAGTTGTTGCAGTGCGCTGGATACGCCGGCCCGTAGACCTTGTCACGAACTTTCCTCCCGAAGATGATGAAGGCAAGCGCCAGCATAGAGATATTCTCTCGCGGTTGGGTGTTAAATCTACTCTCCAGCAAGCCCGTCTCGTAATAGTGGCGCTACGTCTCTTTTCCGTTCCAATTAGAAATCATGTCTTCGTCGCTCTGCAAAAAGTCCCTACCGGCGTCAGTCAGCCACCAAGCGTTCGCGTTTCCGAGGTTCTTCGAGGCGAGCAAGCCGGCGTCTTCGAGAGCGTCGAGGCGTTTGTAGG
This sequence comes from Halobacterium sp. CBA1132, assembly GCF_001485535.1. NCBI lineage: Archaea > Methanobacteriati > Methanobacteriota > Halobacteria > Halobacteriales > Halobacteriaceae > Halobacterium > Halobacterium sp. CBA1132. The sequence continues at coordinate 944,924 of NZ_BCMZ01000001.1, read as the reverse complement.
TGCCACCCTGACTGTAGGAAAGCACCTCAGATACTTCGACGGTAGAGAGAATTGGCTCGTCAGAATCCGCGAAGATGGCGAGAATTTCGCGGTCTGTTGTGTCGGGTGGACGGCCGGCCATATGGTTACTCTGCTCGCCCAGCCCATAAATTATCATACTCCTGTTATTAGTTCTCTGTTCATTCTCAAGAATAGACAAAGAATTAAGTGGCTGGTCATTCCAATTACGTCTAACGAGGTACCCCGCGGACTCGCTACTACCCGGGTCCATTCGAAACAGAAGCGGACCCCGCTGTCGAGGCAGCGGGCCCGCACGGGACCTCGTATCAGGGTACGAGACCCATGGAAGAAAACAAACCAAGCGCGCAAAAGCGTTCCGACGACGCATCGAGCGAAGAACCACCGACGGTCGAAGCTGTCGAGACGATTCGCGACAGCCACAACGACTTCCTCGGCCTCGCAGTCACCGCGAGCGAGGGCGACCTCGAAGCGTTCCGCGAGGAAGCCGCCGACATCCGGCTCGCACTCAGCGAGGCCGAGACTCTCCTGGAGGACGCTAACAATGAATCCTGAAACCTACCAGCGCAGCGAGCGCGCTGTCTACAACGTCGCGCAGACGCACCTGAACGAATTCGAAGCCGAACGCGTCGACCTCTACCCAGAGGACACCGACGACGGCCAGCGCCTAGTGGCCGACGGTGGCGTCGACACCGCCGTCTGGTACGACGAACTCAACGCGTTCCAGCGCGACGTCCTCCGCGGTATCCGCGCTATCGAGCAGCGCCCCGAAGACCAGTCCGGCCTCAACATCAAGCGCGAACTCGAAACGTGGTACAACGCCGAAATTAACCACGGCCGCCTGTACCCGAACCTCGACATCCTCGCGAACAAGGGCCTCGTCGAGAAGGGGAAGCTGGACAACCGCACGAACAAGTACGAACTCAGCGACGAGGGGCGGCGACTGCTCGAGGCGACCGTCGCGCTCGACACGCAGCTCGTCACCGAGAGCACGCTCGCGCCACGCGCCGGAGGTGACGACTGATGCCCCACTACGAATGTGGGAACTGCGGGCGCACGGACTTCGACTCGTTCTCCAGCCTCCAGGACCACGACTGCGAGGAGTGGACCGACGACGACCCGGACGGTGGCGCGACGCCGCCACTCGTCGCCGACGGCGGCGTCACCTCGAAGTACACGAACCCGACCGGCCCAGGCTACCGCGGCGTCTACTCCGCAGACGGCTACACCGTCGAGGTGTCGGTCGCTGCGATGGCGCACATCGACTGGACCACCGACACGGACGTCGTCGCCATCGACGACGAGAACGAAGCGGGCGTCCAGCTGGTCGAGAAGACTGCGGGCTGCGAGACCATCGGCACCGCGAAGATGCAGAACCGCGGCCACGGCCTCCTCGTCCACGTGCGTCCTGCGGCACTCCGGTCGCTCGAGGACTTCGAGAGCGGCGAGGACGTCCGCGTCTACGAATACGACGCTGGGCTCACGCTCGTCCCACGCGAGAACGACCCCTTCGTTGCAGATGGAGGTGACGCGTGATGTCCGACTGCCTCGAATGCGGCCGCGACTGTCAGGGCGCGCGCTGTGAGCTCTGCAGCGTCGAGCACAACGCTCCCGATACCAGCGACCTCGACGACTACGAGTGCCCCGAGTGCGGCGGCCCGACGAGCGGCGAAGGCGTCACGTGTTCGGTCTGCCGGAGCGAGAAGGCGCGCGCCGACGGCGGTGAGGAGTTGCACGGAACTACCGAGCAGAAAGACCAGTACTCGGACGTCGTCGAGGTCACGCTGAGCGAGTACAACAGCGTCGAGCTCGACTCCCAGCTGCTGAGCGTTTCGATGCTGGACCCGCAGGACGCCGACTTCGGCGTGACCGTCCACCGGGACGGCCCGGACGTCGCGCTCGCAGCAGGCACGGTCCGGGAGATCGACCGCGAGGACGACCGGCCGCACTTCCACACTTACCACAGCCTCAGCATCGAGCAAGCGCGGGAGATCGCTGACGGCCTTCACGCGGCCGCCGACGAAGCCGAACGCGTCCTCGAAGAGGCAGAGGAAGACGAGAAAGACAGTGATTCCCGCGGTTTCCTACGGAGGTTGATGTCATGAGTCAGAACACCGACAGCGATGGGTCCACGGCAGTCTCTCCTCAGTCAGCGACTGAGGCGATGGTTGAACTGGTGAAGGAGAAAGAGCGCGTCCAGTCCGAAATCGAGGACACCGGGCCGGAATCGGTCGACCGCTCTCACCTTGAAGGCGTCAACGAGGGACTGAAGCGCGCCCTCGATGCCTTCGAGGACGTCCACAAGTTCGACCTGCCGGAGTGGCAGATCGCCATCGAGGACATGGACGGCGAGTGGGAGTGGTACTACCCGCACGCACTGACGCGTGAGGACGCCATCGAGCAAGCGATGGCCGAAGCGAAAGACGAGCTCGGCGACGCGCTCAACGTCTACGAAGTGGGTGGTCCCGTTGCCCAGTGAGCAAGAGAGTGCGGGAGATGATCGGCCTCAGGCTGCCACGCGCCGGCCCGAGGAGGCGCGGAAGGTCTGGGCGGAGGTCTACCCGGGCGGCGACGTGATGATCGAACTCGGCGGCATCGACTGCGACAAAGAGCTGTACCTCATGTCGGGCGAAGCTGGTGCGCTTCGTGAGGTCCTCGACGAGCTGGAGGTGGGCGAAGATGAGTGATACAGATGCTGCTATCGAGCGGTCCACCGAACCGGCAGACTACCGGGCGGTCGTCGAGGACGTCCTCGGCCGCCACTTCGAAGATCGGACGTTCAACATCGAGGACGGTGTCGTCTGGGTGAGCGGTCAGAACGCCCACTGCCGGAGTGTCGCCGAGCAGATGGCCCACCGCCTCGTCCAGTGCGACGTTCCCTGTGGTCTTGTCTACGACGACGAGCACGCGCCGTACGGCGGCGTCCAGTTCAACTACGGTGAGAACGCATGAGCGATACAGCAGAGTGTACCGCTCAGCGCCTTCCGTGGGGCGAGATTACGGAGGTCTGCAATTGGGCCTCCGGGGCTCTCGTTGGCATCGTGCTATCGTCTGCCGTCACCGTCGAGATCGGGCGCGCGCTACGGGACGCAGGAGCGTCTTGGCCTGCAGTGCTGGCTGGACCAATTCTGGCCTGGATGATTGCGTTCCACTACGGCGCGACGATGATGCGAGAGAAGCAGATGACAGTGAAGTTTGCCGTCGTGGCGCTCGTTTACGGCGGTATCGCACTTTACCTGGGGGTGCTACGAGCGTGACTGCGGAGGACGGGCAGGCAATTCCGCATATCACGCGTCCGAGCCCGCAGGAACACCTGATGGCGGGTGACCTGCCGGAGCTGCCGAACGGCATGGCGACGGTCGCCCGCGTCAAGCACCCCGATGGAGATGTGGTGAAGCGTGCCCGGATCGAGGAGCACGGAGCGCTTGTCTCCGTGGAGATGGACCAGCACTTCGTTCCTCGTGACTGGGAGGTAGTCGGCGTGGGGTGGTACGATGACGAGTGAACGAGACGGCCGTGGAGGTCCGCACCACGACCTCGTTGAAGCAATCGCGTTGATAGACGCGGCGGCGTCACGACTGCACAGCCTCGGAGGAGAGCAGGAGATGAGCGTCGGCCCCGCGCTTGCGGACGTGGAGACACTCCGAGAGACGGCGCTCAGGCAGGCGAAGGGGTACGGCGTCGTCAGCGAGGACACTCCGCTAGCGGAGCTTCGCCACGAGGCCCGTACTGAGGTAAACGTCGAGGTGCTATCCTCCGATGGCGAGTGAGGACTTCGACCGCGGAGACCTGCAGCTGCGGGAAGCCGCGTACGCAATCGTTCCGACTGCTCTCGGAGTCGGTGCGTCGTTCGCCATCATCAGCATCGCTGGGGAGTTTGAGACAATCGAAGGCGGTCTCGTGACGTTGCTCTTCGGAGCGACGCTGTTCTTCCTCAGCTGGATGTGGTGCTTCTCGACGCTGAGTTCGGGAGGTGAGGACAGTGAGTAGCGAGGGATCTTCGCAGCAGAATCCGCAGACGTTCATGGGAGGCCTGAGCCGTGTGGAGGTCTTCCTGCTCGGTCTCTCCGTGGGGATGATCCTCTGCATCGTCCTCCTGGCCGTGTTCAGCAACGGTAGCATCTACGCAGACCCCTGCCAGGGGTCGGAGGTGTGCCTATGACGAGTGCGCAGTCCGAGAAACGTATTCCTCGCTCGACGAGCTCGCGTTCACTCGACGCGGCGATAGGTGACCGTGTCGTTCGCGTGCTTGACGCGCTCGACGTCACCTTCCTCGACGAGGAACTCCAGGCGGTTTCGGACCGTTCCCCGGCTGGGGTCGTATTCGTCTTCGAACTCGACGACGAGATCGGCGACGACGTAACAGCGGTTGACGTCCATCTCGTCGAGGACTTCGTCCGGTTCGGGCGGTTTTCGAGGACGCGGCACGTCTGTGGCTGTTCCTTCTGGGGCCATAGTCTTAGCCATACGGGGCAGAACCATAGTTCTTGCCCGCGTGGGGAAGAACTAAGAGGGCTTAACCACATGGCCAATAACGTGGTTGGTAACCCCGTATGCACCCGCCCGGCCCCCTCGGGAACATATAGCGACATGCGATTTACATCTGGCCGCGCGAACGCGGCTCCACGGAGTGAGAACAATGCATGACCAACCACGACACCAACACAAACGCCGACGAAGACGACCAGCACAAGCCGCCTGGCCGCTCACGAGAGTACTACCGCCAGCAAGACCCCAACTGGCTCACAGACGTCGGCGCCGACCGGGTCGTCAACTACTACACCCTGAGCTACACGCGACACGAACTCCTGCTCGAGATTGCGGACCGAGTCGGCTTCGAGGTCGAGGAGGATCGCGACCGGCTCACGAAAGAGCAGCTCGCACAGATACTCGTCTGGATGCGCGCCGTCGAGGGGACAGTCTAATGATGCCAGATAGCACTACGAGACTGAGCGTTATATTCCCGGAATCTGGTACACATAACCCCCGTTCAGTCAATCTGGCACCGCAAACCCCCACCCAAACCAGCCCCGCAGACAAGTATAAAGACCCTTATCGGTGTGTACGGAACACTGAAGTTCCCGGGCGGAGATGCGGGGAGTATGGCTGGTGACGACCGCGCGGTCGTGAAGACGTACGTGCCCCGCGAGCAGAAATCCGAGTGGAGCGAGCACGCCGACGAACTGGACATGTCCCAGAGCGAGTACCTGCGGACGATGGTTCAGGCCGGGCGAAGCGGCTTCCTCGACGACCGCGAGGAGGGCGGTTCTGGGGACGCTTCCCCTGGGGGTAGTGACCTCGAAGACCGGGTCCTCGAATCGGTGTCTGCGGCGGACGTCGTGTCGTGGGACCAACTGGTCTCGGAGCTCTCGGGGGACTTCGAGGACCGCCTCGACGACGCGGTGCAGTCGCTGGTCGAGCGAGGGGCGATTCGCCACGACCCGCGGCAGGGCGGCTACGTCCGCCGGGAGGACCAATGAGCGAGCGCGCCGCCGACACCGGCCGGAGCCACGACACCGACGACCCCATCGAGTACTTCCTCGAAGACATGGCCTACCACGGGAAGTCCGAGCGCACGCGAGAGGCCTACGGTCGCGTCCTCCGGCAGTTCGAGGCGTTTCTCGCCGAGTCGGGCGTGTCGCCGGCCGACGCTGACCGCCGTGACTGTCTGGCGTGGGTGCACGAACTCCGCGGCGACCACGCGGACAGCACGGTCGCGACGTACGCTTCCTACCTCAACCGATTCTACGGGTACATGACCCAAGTCGGGGAGTTCGACGGGAACCCGATGACGCTGGTCACCCAGGAGATGGACGAAGCCATCGACACCGACCCGACCCGCCGGGAGGTCTCAATCGAGGGAATGCGGTCGTTCGTGGCCGGTATCACGCACCCGCTGGAGCGCGCGGTCGTCCTCGCGCTGTTGAAGACGGGACTGCGCGTCGGTGAACTCTGTAATCTCGACGTTCGCGACCTCTCACTGGCCGCGCCCGAAGTCGAGGCCGTTTACGACCTCGGAACGCGCGCGCAACTGGACGGCCGTCCGAACACGCTGTTCGTCGACCCGGACGTGAGCCGCGGCGCGGTGACGAACGGCGAGGAGCGGACGGCGTCGAACAAGCGCAAGCGTGCGACACTCGTGCCCGTCGACGAAGAGCTGAAGGCCGCACTCGTTCGCTGGCTGGCGATACGCCCGGATACGCCGTCGCCGGCGGAGCCGCTGTTCGCGAGCACGCGGGACGCGTGGGGGCAACGGCTCACGCCGGAGATGGTGCGGTCGTTCGTCCGCGAGCACGCCGAGCGCGCGGGCTGGTACCGCAGCGGCGCGGACGCCGCCGAGAACGTCACGCCCCACTACTTCCGGCACTTCTTCACGACGCACCTCCGGGACCGCACCGGCGACCGCGGCGTCGTGAAGTACCTCCGCGGCGACGTCGCCGACGACGTCATCGACACGTACACCCACAACTGGGGCGACAGAGTGCGCGAGGTCTACCTCGCGAACGTGTACTCGCTGACCTACCGTTCGAACGGCAGCTAGTAAATTGTATGTCGCTATATCGAATCGGTGTCTGGATTTCGTTTCGGGTTTGTTGCTCAGACTGCGATAACACCGTTCTCGCGCCCTGCTGACAGTCGTTCGTGACTGCGCGTTCGTTCACTGGATGCCAGTTTCTCCTGCCACCGTGCTGAATGAATGTTCAATCAAAGCGTATATGGGCGCTCACTCCGTTCGAGCAGCCGTGAACGCAATCGACGCCCAGCACGTGAAACTGACGTACGCGGACGGGACCGAAGCCGTCCGCGACGTCTCCATGGAGATTCCGGAGGGCGAGTTCTTCGGGTTCCTCGGCGCGAACGGCGCGGGGAAGACCACGACAATCAAGGTACTCGTGACGCTCCTCCAGCCGAGTGACGGCACGGTCACCGTCAACGGCCACGACGTCGAAACCGAGCCCCGTGCAGTCCGGGAGTCCATCGGCTACATGGCCCAGGAGACGAGCATCGACCCCGAACTCACCGCCCGCGAGAACGTCCGGTTCGCCTGCGAGGCGTACGGCGTCTCCGCAGACGGCCGCCGCGAGCGAATCGACGAACTGCTGGACCTCGTGGACCTCGCGGACGTCGCAGATAAGCAGGCCAAGGACTTCTCCGGCGGGATGAAGAAGCGCCTCGACGTCGCGACGGCGCTCGTCCACGAACCGCCAATCGTCTTCCTCGACGAGCCGACCACGGGTTTGGACCCGAAGGCGCGCAACCGCCTCTGGGAGTACTTCGAGCGCATCAACGACCGAGGCACGACCGTCTTCCTCACGACCCAGTACCTCGAAGAAGCCGACCAGCTCTGCGACCGCCTCAGCGTCATCCGCGACGGGGAAATTGTCGCGTCCGGGTCGCCGGACGAACTGAAGTCCCGCGTCGGCGGCGCCGTCCTCGACATCGAGTTCGAGGACGCCGACAGCGAGACGCTCGAACGCGCTCGGGAGGTCGCCGCGGACGCGGACCTCTTCGAAGACGCGGAGGTCGAAGTCACCGACGACGCGCTCAGCGTCCGGTCCGCGTCCGCCCGACGCAACGGGACAGACCTGCTCGTCGCGCTCGACGAAGCGGGCTTCGCAGTCACCGGGTTCAACGTCCGCGACCCGACCCTCGACGACGTCTTCCTCGCAATTACCGGCGAGGGCCTCGACGAAGACGACGCGCCCGCTGCGGAGGTGGCCGAATGAGCGACGAGAGCCAGCAGCGGGCGTCCGGCAACGGGTTCGCGCAGGACACGTGGATAAACCTCAAGCGGTGGGCGCTGAAGACGACGCGCAACCCGTTTGTGATGACTGTGTCGCTGTTGAACCCCATCATCTTCCTCGTGTTGTTCACGGAGGTGTTCGGGCAGATTACGGGCGGCGCCATCAGTCAGAGCCTCGGCATGGACGCCAGCTACATCACGTACCTCGTGCCCGCTATCGTCGTGCAGACGTCGCTCATCGCGGCGACGACGTCGGGCATCGGTCTCGTCGAGGACATCGAGAGCGGGATGTTCGAGAAGGTGCTCGTGTCGCCGATGCACCGCGGCGCGGTGTTCCTCGGGAAGTCGCTCTCGGAGGTGCTGCGCATCGTCGTGCAGACGTCGATAATCCTCGTTCTGGGCTACGTCCTCCTCTACGTGGACACGGGCGCCTCCGTCACCGAGTACGTCGCGACCGGCTGGCTGGGCGCGCTCGGCATCGTCGCCGTCGGCATCGTGTTCTCCGTGTGGTTCACGGCGTTCTCGAACGTGATGGCGCTGCTGACCCGCGACCAGGAGTCGACGATTATCGCGGTGAACCTCCTGCAGTTCCCGCTGTTGTTCCTGTCGAGCGCGTTCCTCCCGCTCGACATCCTCCCGGGCTGGGTGCAGACGGTCGCCGCGCTCAACCCCATCACGTACGGCGTCGACGCGGCGCGCGCGCTGATGTTCGGGCAGGACGTGATGACCGTCGTCGAGGTCACGAGCTTCGGCGGGATGTGGGACACGCTCGTCCCGGCGCTCGCCGTGCTGGCGGCCCTCGACCTCGTGCTGGGCGCGGTCGCGGTCCACTTCCTGAATCGCGCGTCCAGTTCGAAAGTCCAGTAGACCCAAGCCCCGCCGGACCGAATCTCCGGTCGAATGCCGCCCGCCGACAGGTCCCGCCGCGACGTGCTGAAGGCAGCTGTCGCCGCCGGTTCCACCGCCGCGCTCGCCGCCTGTGTGGACCTCGCGCCGGACGACTCGCCGCCGCGTGGCTCACCCGAGTCGAAGCCGGCACGCCAGCACGCGTGGAACGACCACGTCCGCACAGACGACGCCGGGAACGTCGAACTGCCGCGCCACCAGACACTGCTGTACCTCTCGCTGGACCGCACCGGCCCGCCCACCGAGGGCGACCGCGAGACCGTCGCGGACGCGCTCGCTGCGCTCGGTGAAGCCTACGAGTGGTCCAGCGACGGCCTGCTGTTCTCGGTGGCGTACTCGCCGTCGTACTTCGAGCGCTTCGACACTGACCTCAAAGGCGTCGACCTCCCCCGACCCGAACCGCTATCCCCGTTCGAGAGCCCCGAGTTCGACACGCAGGACGCGCTCGTCCACCTCGCCAGCGACCGCGCGGACGTCGTGCTGGAAGCCGAACACGCGCTCACTGGCCGAACCAAGACGGCAAACGGCGTCAACGCGACGGCGCTGACCGACGCCTTTTCCGTGGAGTCTCGTCGCACGGGCTTCGTCGGCGCGGGGCTGCCCGCCGACCACCAAGACGCCGAGGGCATCCCGGAGTCGAAGCCGGTGCCCGAGGAGTCCCCGCTGTTCATGGGATTCGCGGCCGGCTTCCGCGAGAATCAGGCGACCGAGGACTACGTCACGCTTCAGTCCGGGCCGTTCGCAGGGGGCACGACGAAAGTCGTCTCGAACCTCCGCCAGCGCCTCGACGACTGGTACGGCGAACAGGGCTACGACGAGCGCGTGATGGAACTGTTCAGCCCCGGCCACACTGCCGACGGCCTCGTGGAGGGCGTCGGGAACAACCTCGGCGCGAACAGTCGAGTGGACGACTACGTCGACGACATCGAAGCCCACGCTCGCGAGTACGGCCGCATCGGCCACGCGCAGAAGGCCGCTCGCGCGAACCGCGACAGCGAGGGCCGCGTGCGCGTGCTCCGCCGGCACTTCGAGTCCACCGACGACGTCGGCTCCGACCGCGCCGTCGCGAGCCTCCACTTCCCGTCGCTCCAGCGCGAGATTTCGACCTTCGAGGCGGTGCGTCGCGCGATGAACGGGACAGACGTGACCGAGGTGACGCCGGCGGTCCGCCAGCGCGTCAACAACGGCATCCTCGAATACGTCTTCGTGCGGCGCCGCGGCTACTTCCTCGTGCCGCCACGGGAGTCGCGCGCGCTCCCGAAACCGAATCCGTGACTACAGTTCGAGTTCGGTGGCGTCGCTGACGTCGAAGCGCAGGACTTCGGGTTCGCCGGCGAGCAACTCGGGGAGCTGGGCCTCGAAGCGCTGGAAGTGGTCGCTGTTCTCGTGGGCCTCTACGGCGGCCTCGTCCTCGTACTGCTCGAAGAACCGAATCAGGTTCTCGTCCTGCACGTCGACGGCCGCTCGGTAGTCGACGACGCCGTCCTCCTGATTCGACTCATCGACGAGGTGGTCCGCGAGTTCGAGCGCGTCCTCGCGTCGCTGCGGGTCGATGGGGAACGTCGCGTGGAGTACAATCATGCGTGCCGAGTTACCCGCTACCGACCGAAGAAAGCCGGGGTCGCGGCACTACCGCCGGGCGAGCGCGGCGAGCGTGAGGGCGACGAGCGCGACGACGACGCCGAAGCCGGGGACCGCCGAACCGGACTCGCCGGTGGTCGCGTCCTCGGCGTCTGTGGCGGTCGCGGTGGGCGTGACCACGCCGTCGTCGCTCGTGGGCGTGCGGACGACCGGCTCGCTCGGCGTCGACACCTCGTCGACCTGCCAGACGAGGAAGTACGTGCTCACGGGGCTGTCGCCGGCGCGCACGAGCGAATCGTTCGCGGAGAATTCGCCGTCACCGTTGTCAGTGTACAGTTGCGCGTAGAGGCCGACCGTGGATTGGTTCTCCGAGAAGACCGAAGGGTCGATGTCGACGCTGACGTTCTCGGTGGCGCCCGCAGTGAGCGCCTTCGTGCCGACGACGCGGCCGTCCGTCCCCGAGTCGGTGCGGAGCACGACGAATCCGTCCTCAGGGAGGACGACGCTGTCGACGGTCGCAGTCGCGGTGGCTGTCTGCTGGGCTTGCGCGCGCTCGGCGACCACGCTCGCCGGTTCGTCGCTCTTTTCGAGTGTCACCGACTGGCCGGTCGACGCGCCGAACGCCGACGCGCGCTCGTCCACGCCGGGGTCGAACTCGCCGTTCTGGTTGCGGTCCGCGTGGAAAACCACCCACAGCGACCCGTTCGCTGGCCAGTCGGCCCACACGTCGGCGTCCATCTCGACGGGCACGTTCTGTTGGAAGGCGTCCTCGAAGTCGACCCGCGTGTGGCCGACAGGGGCGCCGATGTCGCCGTCGTCGGTCGCGCGGTGGAGGACGACGAAGCCGTCCGTGAGCGGGCGGACGGCCTCCACGACGACGGTGCCGTCCGCTGAGTGCTGGCTGTCGACCTCGACGTGGTTGCCGTGCGCTGCGACGGGTGTGGCGGACGCCACGAGTGCGAGCGCGAGGAGGGCGGCGAGGGCGGCGCGACGCATACGGCCGTCTACCCGAGACGCGAGGTTAACGCTTCTGGACACCGGGAAACCTATTGTCCAGCCGAACGCGAGCGGGAGTATGCGCCGCCGACGGTTCCTCGCGCTCGGGTCGCTCGCCTCCACGCCCCTCCTCGCCGGCTGCGTGAGCGACACCACCGACGACGCCACGACAGCACCGCCCGCGACGACCGACCGGACGACGACCGAGAAGCCAGACGGGGTCTACGTCCAGCCCTTCGAGGAGCGGATGGCGATGCAGGGGACGACGACCGTCGGCGACTACACGGTCGCGCTCATGTTCACGGTGCCGCACACGTTCTGGACGCTGACCAACGAGGACGTCTCGAAGACGGCGAAGGAAGCGGCGGACGACCTCCACCTGATGGCGGTCGTCTGGGACGCCGAGACGGAGACGGTGCTGCCGGCCGCGGCCGTCTCCGTGGAGCTGGAGCGCGGCGAGTACCTCCAGCAAGAAGTGCTGTACCCGATGCTCTCCCAGCCGATGGGCTCGCACTACGGCGACAACTTCGCGCTGGACGGCGACGGCGCGTACACCGCGACCGTCTCTATCGGCGCCACCGCCCCGCGCAAGACCGGCGCCTTCGATGGGCGCTTCGAGAGCGTGGAGAGCGCCGAGATGACCGTGGAGTTCACTGAGGAGACACGCGCGCGAGTCGGCGCCACGCCCATCGAGGAAGCCGGCGAGCCGGGCGCGCTCGCGCCCCGGGACACCAGCTACCCGAAGTCGATTGCGCCCGCGCCCGACGACCTCCCGGGGACGGTGCGCGGCACCGCGGCCATCGACGACGCCTACTACGTCGTGACGGACCTCGCGGACGCCGAGCGCGTCGGCAGCCCCGAGCAGGCGTATCTGGCGGTGTCCGCGCGCACCCGGTACAACGGCTACGAACTCTCGTCGATGGCGCTGGACGCGACGCTCGTTCGCGACGGCGAGACGGTCTACGAGGGAACGCTGTCGCGCACGCTCAGCCCGGACCTCGGCCTCCATTTGAGTGCCGCGGTGCCGAGCGTCGAGTCCGGCGACGAACTCACGCTGTCGGTGCGCCAGCCGCCCCAAGTGGGCCGCCACGAAGGCTACGAGACGGCGTTCCTCGACACGGCGTCGGTGACGCTGACGCTCTAAGCGTACGCGCCGAACTCGCGGCCACCGGACCTTCGTGCTGGCCGTCGAAGCCAACGGCATGACCGGGCCACATCCGTCGAAATACGAGTAGAGGACGCGAAGGTGTACGTCCGTGAGGAGGGCGAGGCCGCCGAAGTCACACACATCGGCGTCGAACACCCGGACATCAACGAGACAATCGAGCCCGGGGAGAACACGTTCGTCGGCGGGAAGGACGGCGGCGTCTTCGTGGGGCTGAAAGACGAGATGCTGGAGCGCGCTCGCGACTACCTCGCCGAGCGGAAGTCGGAGTGAGTGTCGCGGCAGACGGCTACTGCGGGGGAATCGCGGTCTCGTCGGCGTCCGCGGCGAGCGCGCGCTTGACCGCCTGCACGCCCTCGCCGCCGGCCTCGGACTGGTTCTCCATCAGGACGGTCTCGCTGGGGAACAGGCGCTCGCCGACTTCGAGGCCGTGCTCGCGGGCCGTCGACCCCGTGACCGTGAGGTAGACGCCGACGCCGACGTCGGCGATAGCGGCCTCCTCCTCGCGGCCGGCGTCGGGGTAGACGAACTTCACGCCCTCCGTGGCGTCCGTACCGAGGACCGCACGAACGAGGCGCTCGTAGCGCGGACTGATGCAGACCTCGCCCTCGTAGGCGGCGAGGAACGCGCGGTCGAGTTCGTCGGCACCGACGGACTGTCTGGCGGCGGGCGTCGCCAGCAGCGTGTGGTAGACCGTGTCCCCGAGCCCCGAGATGACGCGGACGTCCGTGTCGTGGGGGTCGATGCGGTCGTTCAGGTCCGCGATGGTCGAGAGCGGTTCGGGCTCCAGCTGGACGACCTCTTCGAGCACGAGGTCGGCGCTGTCGAACCCGAGCGCGAACTCGTGGGTGCGCAGCGCGCGGAACGGCTCCTCGCGGCCGACCAGTTGGACGGGCGTCCCCTCGACGTCGAGGGTCAGCGAGTCGAAGACGACGCGCCGGGGTTTGCCCGCGCGAGCGTCCCGCAGCAGCGTGAAGTCCGGCTGGTGGGGCTCGGCGGGCTCGCTGTACTCCGCGAGCCGCTCGTAGACGCCGCGCTCGGCGGACTGCTCGTCTTTCGTGACGGCCTTCTCGTAGCGCAGCGTCGAGACCACGTCGTCGGCGACCGAAGTCGCGTCGGCGCGAGCGGCGAATCTGTCGAGTACGGCTTCCAGCGGCCGCCCCTTCCGCGGGACGGCGACGCGCACCGGCGCTGTCATTGTCGAGTAGAGGCCGCGGGCGCCGAAAACGGTTGTGATTCCCCCAGCCGGGCGGCTGCGGCGGCGTTACGCGCCGAAGACGTCGGAGAGCTGGCTGCGCCACTCCTCGATCTCGTCGACGTGGTCCTCGAGGTCCTCGAGGTCCTCGCTGACGTCGTCGAGGTCGTCTTCGAGTTCGTCGACCTCCATGACGGCGTCCTCGGTGTCTTCGAGGCGCTCGTCGATTGCGTCCACGTCCCCGCGGAGGCGTTCGACGTCCTCGTGGAGGTCGTCGACGGCGTCGACTTCCGCTTCGACGTCCGCGACGCGCTCGCGGAGCTGCTCGCGGTCGCCCGCGGCGTCCTCGACGCTCGCTTCGACCTCGCCGAGCTCGTCGTCGAGGTCGTCCAGCGCCGCGGACAGCGAGGCGACCTCGTCCTCGACGTCGCTGACGAGCTGCTGGGCGGTGCCCTCCTCGTCGAGGAACTCCTCGAGGGCGTCCGTGTACGCCTCCAGTTCGGAGACGCGGCTCTGGAGGTGCTCGATTTCGACCTGCGTGCTGTTGGGGACGCCGCCGAAGGCGTCCTGCAGGGTTTCGAGGTCGTCGTCACTGACCTCGTCGTTGCGGATGGCCTCGGCGAGCGTCGCCACGAGGTCGCCGGCGTCGAATCCGACCGACGACGGCGCGGGCTCCGGTTCGAGTTCCGCGGGCTCTTCGGTGTCGGCTTCCTCCTCGCCGAATCCCTCGGCTTCCGGCTCTGCGAGGGGTTCCTCGTCGTCAGCGTCCGGTTCGGGCTGCTCGCCGCCGAACCCCTCGGACTCGGGTTCGGTCGACGGCTCCGGCTCCGCCTCGAACGCTTCGTCCTCGGTGTCCAGCTCCTCGTCGTCGCTCGGTTCGTCGCCGAGGTCGACGTCGCCCTCGAGGATTTCGGCGTCCTCCTCTTCGAGGGACTCGATGCTGCCCTCGATGTCGGCTTCGAGGCCGGCCTCCTCGGCGTCGTCTTCCAGCCCCGGCACCGTGTCGCGGTCCCCGCCGGCGAGTTCACGGACGACGTCCGTGGACTCCGGCGGTACCACGTCGTCGATGTCCTCGCCGTCGAGTTCGACCGTCGGCGCGGAGAGGAACGGCGTCTCGTCTTGGCCTTCCTCCATGCGGACGCCGTAGACCGTGGTGAACGACTCGCCGGGTTCGATTTCGCGCTCGAAGCGAACGACGCCGTCGCCGCTGGCCGTCCAGTGTTCGCTGCCGTACTCGGGGTGGAACCCGATCTGGTCGATGCCGAACTCGTCGGGAATCTCGTCGACAATGCGGAGCGTGACCGCGTCGTCGCGGGAGGAGTCGACGTCGAAGGCGACCGCCGGAACGGGGAAGTCCTCGGCGTTGAAGAACTTGCTGACGGTGACGCCGTCGGTCTCGACGACCGTCTCGTCACTCATCGGAACCACCCGCGGGTTGGTCGTGCATACGACCACGTACGCGGACGAGGACTTAAATTACCCGCCGACTCCCGTTGCCAGTTACTCGCCTGTCACGTCTACGCGGTCGCCGATTTCCACGATGTCTAGTCGCTCCGGGTACTCGAAGGAGTTGGCGTGGTGGTGGAGGGCAGTGGGGTCCGCGGTCAGGCCCTTCCACATGTCCCAGTGAGAGGGCAGCAGGCGGTCGAACTGGAGGTCGTTGGCGGCCTCGATGATTTGGTTCTCGTCGTTGTACCAGCGCGTACGTTTCGGCACGCGGGTCTGCTTGTCCGGGACCATGCCGACGGTGCCGAACGCCAGAATTCCGAGATCGATGTCGTACTCGCTTCCGAGGCGCTCGAAGTCGTCGCTGGGCTTGGTGTCGCCGCCGTGGAAGATAGTGCCCGCGTCGTGCTCGATGACGTACGAGACGGGGTGGGTGGCGTCCGGGTCGTGAGCGGGTTCGACGTGGACCGTGAACTCGCCGACCTCGAACGTGTCGCCCTCCTCGACCTCGTTGTACTGGTCGGTGTCGAGGGCGTAGTTGTCGTCCCACGACTCCTCGCCGCGCGCCACCGTCAGCGAGTCGTCGGGCGCGTAGAACTGTGCGCCGGTCTCGGCGAGAATCGGCGCTTGACTCGGCCCGTGAACGTGGTCGACGTGCTCGTGTGTCGCGAACACAGCGTCGGCCTCCGTGACGTCGCGTGGGTCGAACGGCACCGGAATCATCCGAATCGTGCGCGGCGGGTCACCCGTCCCCAGATAGGGGTCGATGAACAGCGTCGTCCCGCCCTCGCCCTTGAGCACGAAGCCGTTGCAGCCGAGATACCAGACCGCGACGCCGTCGGGGTTCGCCGCTTCGACGGCCGTCGGCAGCCAGTCGCCCCAGTCGGAGTGAACCATATCCCGTCGTGGGTCGCGCAACCCCTTAGCGTCCCGGGGTTCGCGACGCGGCGGCGGACGCAGGCACGGCAGATGCACGTGCTGCAAGGCGGGGACTACGGTGAGGAAGGGACTGCCGCGAGCCGAACACGGGTACCGACGAGCCGTACTCGTACTACGTGCTCACGGACCTCGGACACATCGTCCTCACGCACGGCGTGAAGACCGGCATCGAGACGCTCGCGGCCGAAGAAGCGACAATCAGCGAGAAGTACGACGAGTAGCGGTCGCTAGTCCTGACAGCACGCGCCGGACTCGCCGACGAAGTCGACGTCCAGCGGCTCCGAGATGAGGTCGTTGAGGAACTCGAATTTGGCTTCCAGTTCGTCCTGTGCGTCGAGGTGGTCGGCCATCACGGGATGGTCGTGGAGGCGGTTCTGCGCGTCCTCGACCTTCTTCGCGTCCTCCTGCGTGGCGTCGCCGGTCTGTCGCGCGAGCATGAACTCCTGGCGGAGGTCCTCGAAGTCGTCGATGAGATTCTGGACTTCCTCGCTGTCCTCGACGGCGGCCTTCGTCTCCTCGTAGCGCTGGTACTCGGGGGACTCCTCGATGGCTTCGCCGAGCTGGCGCGCGATGTCGTCGGCGTTGGTGGTGCCAGTCGCAGCCGCGGAATCGGAATCGACGCTCATACTTCGCGGTTCGGGCTCGGACGGTTTGAAGGTGCCGGAGCCGGCGGGCGACCGACCTACAGCTGGTCGGCCAGCCACTCCATGTTCATGAGCGCCGTGGAGACGAGCACGGCGAGCACGGACGCCAGGATGAGGAACGTCGAGACGACGCTGACCATCGGCGTCAGCGACTGCGTGAGCTGATTCCACGCCAGCACCGGGATGGTCCGCGTGCCGAACCCGGTGAGGTACAGCGCCATGATGAACTCCTGGAGGCTGATGATGAACGTCACCAGCGCGGAGATGATGACGCCGTGTTTCACGTTCGGCAGGACGACGTGGTAGAACGTCTGGTGGGGTCGCGCGCCGAGGTCCATGCCGGCGTCTCGGAGGTTCCAGTCGAAGCGGGAGAACACCGACTGCATGATGAAGAACGCCAGCGGCGTCGCCCACAACGCGTGTGCGAGAATGACCTGCACGTAGTCGCTGCCGATGCCGATGGTCTCGAAGTAGATGAGGAAGGTCAGCCCGAGGACCACCGGCGGGATGAGCAGCGGCAGCAACACGATCGGAACCAGGACGTCCGCGAGCCGGCTGTCCGATTGATTGACGGCGAGCGACCCGGCGACGCCGAGCACGGTCGAGACCGCTGACGCGCCCACGCCGATGACGAGGCTGTCGACGACCGCGCCGAGCCAGCGCGGGCTCGAGAAGAACTGCGCGTACCACTTCGTGCTGAACCCCTTCGGCGGGAACTGCAGCAGGTCAGCCTGCTGGAAGGACGTCACGAAGACGACGGCGATGGGCAGCAACATCAGCGCCAGCACCGTCCAGTAGCCGGCCTGGAACAGCAGGTCTTCGACGCGTTCGCGGGTCAGGCCGTTCTCAGACATCGCCGACACCTCCACTGCCGCCGAGCAGGCGGAACGCGGCCAGCGAGACCACGAGCATCAATCCGAGCATGACCACCGACAGCGCCGCGCCGAACGGCCAGTTGAACTGGTTGAGCATGATTTGTTCGACGTACATCGCGAACGTCGTCTGCTGGCCGGACCCGAGCTGCGAGGGTGCGGCGTACGCGCCGACGCTCCACGCGAACGAGACGACGGTCGCGACCGCGATTCCCGGGAGCACCTCGGGTAGCACGACTTCGACGAACGAGCGCGGCCGGGACGCGCCGAGGTCGCGGGCCGCTTCCACGACCGCCCAGTCGATGGTCGAGAGCACGCTGTAAATCGAGAGGATGCTGTACGGAACGACGATGTACACTTGGCCGACGACGGCGCCGAACAGCCCCGGCGCGAACGAGATTGGCGTCGAGATGACGCCGAGCGAGAGCAGGACGTTGTTGAGCACGCCGTCCGGCGAGAGGAGCGGCCGCCACGCGTACGTCTTGACGACGAGCGTCGTCAGCAGCGGGAGGACGACGGCGAACAGCAGGATGGAGCGCTTGAATCCGTCGGCGCGGTAGACGGCGTACGCGTAGAACAGGCCGATAATCACGGACAGCACCGTGGCGATGACGGCGAACTTGAACGAGAACAGGAGGATGTCGTGTAACAGGTCCGACCGGAGGACTTCCTGGTAGGACGCGAGTGTCCACGCCGACTCGTAGAAGCCGTTCGGCGACTGTGCGTTGAAGCTCATCCGGAGGAGGATGCAGAACGGAACGACGAAGAACGCGACTTCGAACAGCGTCACTGGCACCAGGAGGAACAGCGCCGTGGAGTCCTGGTCTTTGATGCGCTCGCCGAACCACGTGAACACGGAGTCGACGTGACCCGCCATCAGGTTCCACCTCCGCCGACGCGGTCGCCCGCCGAGAACAGGAGGAGGTCGGTCGGGTCCCACGTGACGCGGACGCGGTCGCCGACCTCGAAGTCGGTCTCCGCGCCGACACTCTGCTCGAAGAAGACGCTGCTGTCGCCGATTTCGACGTAGAAGCGGACCGAGGAACCGCGGTAGAGGACGTCCGTGACGGCTCCGACGAGTTCGTTCGTGAACCCGTCGTCGTGAGCGGCCGCGTCGGTGCCGTCGCTCTCGGCGGGCTCGATGGTCAGAATCTCCGGGCGGAACGAGACGGACAGCGGGTCACCCGGTTCGAGGTCGTCGGTCGGCGTCGGAACCTCGATCGTCGTGCCGAACTCGACGTCGGCGACCACGCCGTCGGCGGTCAGCTCGTCGACGGTCGCCGAGACGAGGTTCGTGTCACCGAGGAACTCCTCGACGAACTGGTTGTTCGGGTCGTCGTACACTTCCCGCGGCGCCCCGACCTGTTCGAGTTGGCCGTCGTTCATGATGCCGATGCGGTCGGCGAGCGTGAACGCCTCGTTCTGGTCGTGGGTGACGTGGACGAACGTGGTGTCGACTTCCGCCTGGATGTTCCGGAGTTCGAGTTGCATCTGCTCGCGGAGCCGTTTGTCGAGATTCGACAACGGCTCGTCGAGCAACAGAACCTCCGGTTCGACGGCGAGCGAGCGCGCGAGAGCGACGCGCTGCTTCTGTCCGCCGGAGAGGTCCTCCGGGTCGGCGTCCTCGAACTCTCCCATCTCGACGATGTCGAGGACGCGGCGGGCTTTCGCGAGTCGTTCGTCCTCGTCGACGCCGTCCATCTTGAGGCCGAACGCGACGTTCTCGGCGACGGTTTTGTGCGGGAACAGCGCCCACGACTGGAAGACGATGGACGTGTTCCGGTCGTAGGCGGGCGTGTCGGTGACGCGCTCGTCGCTGATGTAGACGTCGCCGTCCGTCGGCGTTTCGAGGCCGCCGAGCATCCGTAGGGTCGTCGACTTCCCGCACCCGGATGGGCCGAGGAGGCAGAGGAGCTCCCCGTCCTCGACATCGAGGTCGAGGCCGTTTACTGCGGTCAGGTCGCCGTACTTCTTCGTCAGGTCGTCGAGGGTGACTGTTGCCATTGTGTTCACCGGGCGTCAGCCCTGCGTCTTCATCGTCTGGAACTTCTCGGAGAACGTCTCGGAGTACTCCGCGAGGTCGTCCCACTGGGGGATGGCGTACTGCTGGGCTTCCTCCGCGTTGGACGGCAGGTACTCGCCGAGGTCGCCGGCGTACTCCATGTCCTCGGTCGTGAACAGCGTCGGTGACTCCTCGGACCACTTGCTCTGGACTTCGGGGTCGAGGAGCATGTTGATGAACTCCTCTCCGAGCGTGCGCTGGTCGGTGCCGCGGACGACCGCCCAGTTGTCGAGGTAGGCGGCGTTCGCGGACGGCATCGCGAAGTCGATGTTGTCGTGGTCCTCGATGTCGTAGTAGATCTGGCCGAAGTACCACTGCGCGGCGTCGATGATGCCGTTGTCGAACTGCTGCCAGACGTCGGTGCCGGAGGACGCCCAGCCCTCGATGGGCCACGTTTCGAGGGTGTCGAAGATGTCCTCGTGGTACTGCTCCTGGTAGAGTTCCTGCGCGCTGGGCGCGGCGTCGGTGCCGACGCCGGCCGCGAGCAGCGGGTAGATCCAGAACCCGGAGTCGACGCCGACGCCGCTGGATTCGGTGACCGTCGACCCCGTGAAGTCACTCCACGTCTCGACCGGCTCGTCGAGGTCGTTCCGGTAGAGGATGGACAGCGGCGCGCCGTCGACCGGCGCCCCGTACTCGATGGGGCGGATATCCCGGTAGTAGGGGATGACGTTCTCGATGTTCGGGATGTTCTCGTCGTATCGGAGCGGCTCGAACAGCCCCGATTTGCGGCCGTTGTAGTAGATGGGCTCGCACGTGACCGTCACGTCGTAGGGCGGGTCGTCCGGCGGTGCGGCCTTGATGTTCGCGAGAATCTCGTTCCAGCCGAAGTTCACGCGGAGTTCGGCGTCGAACCGGGATTCGAAGATCGGCTTGATGGCGTTCTCGAAGCGCTCGCCGTAGTTCCCGCTCCACGCAGTGACACGGAGGACGTCCTGGCTGCTGCCGCCGAAGAGGCTCGTACAGCCCGCGAGAGCGCCCGTCGATGCGGCGCCGACCGCGCCGAGGAATCCTCGGCGCGAGGGCATCGAGTGGCTGGTATCACTCGAACGCTGTGCGTCGCTGGAACCTCGTTCAGTGTCGGACACACCCCAGCAAACAGCATGTCACAGAAAAGCCTTGCTTGCTCGGGTCGAGATTGTTGTGACGGGTTCGCATGCCACTGCAACGCGTATGCGAGTGGACTGCAGTCGAACCCGTGAAACCGCCGAGGTTAAACGACCGAAGCCAGTATCGGAGTGCAATGAGTCACGAAGAGACACGTTCGGCCGGAGACCTCCGGAACACCGGACTCTCCCTGAAACACGACCGGACGTGGGACTACGAACTCGACCGCATCGTGGACGCGGTCGAGGAGCGCGACGCGGAGAAGGTCGGCATGCAGTTCCCCGAGGGGCTGAAGCGAAGCGCGCCCGGGGTCGCCGACGACCTCCGCAAGCTACTCCCCGACGACACGCGCGTGATGATTTCGGGCCAGCCGTGTTACGGCGCCTGCGACCTCGACACGTACATGATGCGGCGGACGGACGTCTTCGTTCACTTCGGGCACTCCCCGATGAAGGAGTCCGAGAAAATCATCTACGTGCCGCTGTTCTCGAACGTCGACGTCGAACCCATCATGGAGCAGTCCCTCGAAGAGCTGGACATCGGCGACGTCGGCCTCGTCACGACCGCCCAGCACATGAACCTCTTCGAGGACATGAAAGAGTGGCTGGAAGCCCGCGACTTCGACGTCCACACGCGGAAGGGCGACGACCGCCTCACGCACGAAGGCCAAGTTCTCGGTTGTAACTACGCGAGCGCGGACATCGACGCCGACCAAGTGCTGTACGTCGGCGGCGGGAAGTTCCACCCGCTCGGTCTCGCGATGGAACACCCCGACAAGAAAGTCGTCATCGCGGACCCCGTGAACAACACCGTCGACGTCGCGGACACGGAGAAGTTCCTCAAGCAGCGCTACGCCACCGTCCACAAGGCGATGAGCGCCGAGAAGTGGGGCGTCATCTTCTGTACGAAAATCGGGCAGGGTCGCTGGGACCAGGCGAACGAAATCGTCGAGAACAACGACAACGCCTACCTCATCACGATGGACGAGGTGACCCCGGACCGCCTCCGGAACTTCGACATGGACGCGTTCGTGAACACGGGCTGTCCGCGCATCACGACCGACGACGGCCCGCAGTTCCACAAGCCGATGCTGACGCCCGGCGAGTACGAGATTGCGGTGGGCAACAAGCCCCTCGAAGACCTGTCGTTCGACACGTTCCACGGCACCTGGTGAGCGCTACGCGACGCGCTCGACGCCCGTAATCTCGAAGCGCGTGCCGCCAGTTTCTCCGTCGGTGACTTCGACCGCCCAGCCGTGGGCGTCCGCGAGTTCCGCGACGATGCTGAGTCCGAGTCCGGTCCCGTCGTCGTTCGTCGAGTAGGCGTACTCGAAGACGCGCTCGCGGTCCCCGTCGGGAATGCCGCGGCCGTCGTCTTCGACGTAGAAGCCGTCGTCGAGAGCGCCGACGCGGACCGTCACGCAGTCCTCGGGCGGGTTCGCGGCGGCGTGTTCGACGGAGTTCCGGAAGAGGTTCTCCAGTAGTTGGGCGAGGCGGCCCTCGTCGGCGCGCACCGTCAGTTCCGCGTCCGCGACGAGCGTCGCGGCCCGCGTCTCCACGGACGCCCACGCGCGCTCGGCGGCAGCGTCGAGTGCGACGTCGTCGAGGTCGGTCGCCGTGCGTCCCTGCCGGGCGAGCGCGAGGACGTCGTCGATGAGCGCGCGCATCCGGTCGTGGGCGTCGGCGACCGTTTCGAGGCGTTCGCTGTCGTAGCTCTCACGGGCGATTTCGAGGTTCCCCTCCGCGACGTTCAGGGGGTTGCGGAGGTCGTGGCTGAGGATGTCCGCGAACTCCTCCAAGCGGTCGCGCTCGCGGCGGAGCGCGCGCTCGCGTTCCTTGAACTCGGTGACATCGCGGGTGACACCGACGAGGTGCGTGACTTCGCCGTCGATGATGACCGGGGAGACGGTCCCGGAGACGGCGACGTCGCCCGCGGGGAACTCGAACACTTCCTCGAACTCCACGGGCTCGCGGCGCTCGTAGCACTGGCGGTGGTACGACGTCGTCTTGCGGCTCAGGCTCTCGTCGAACGCGAACGCTTCGGTCTCGGTCTGCCCACGGATTTCGTCCGCGTCGAGGCCGCTCATCGACTCGTGTGCGGGGTTGAGCTGTCGGTAGACGAACTCCACGTCGTCCCCGTCGCCGAGGACTTCGAGGAGGAAGAGACCGTCTTGGGCGTTCTCGAAGACGGTCTCGTACTGGCGCTTGAGGCGGCGGAGTTCGGCTTCGCGGGCCTCGCGTTCGCTGACGTCGCGGCTGATGGCGAGGAACTGTGGGCCGCCGCCGACGTCCAGTTTCGCGAGGTGGACTTCCACGGGGAACGTCGACCCGTCGGCGCGCTCGAACTCGGCGTCGAAGCGCTGCACGCCGCCGTGGTCCATCTTGGATTCCATCGCTTTGACGCCCTCGGGTTCGGCCATCGTGTCGATGTCCCAGACGTTCATTCCGACGACTTCGCGGCTGTCGTAGCCGAGTTCGTCGCAGAACCGCTGGTTCGCGTCGACGATGGTGCCGGTGGCGTCGTGGATGTTCACCATGTCCGGGGAGTTCTCGAACAGCGCCCGGAAGCGCTCGGAGGTGCGTTCGAGGCGTTGCTGGCGCTCGTGTTGCTGCGTGATGTCGGTGATGAACCCCTCGATGCCGCGCAGGTCGCCGTCGGCGTCGTAGATGCCGCGCCCGCGCTCCCAGACGTGCTTCCGGTTGCCGCCCTGCGTGTGGATGCGGTACGTGACCTCGAAGGCGGCGTCGTCGGCGAGTGCGTCTTGGACGACCTCCCACATCTCCTCGCGGTCGTCGGGGTGGATAACCGCTTCTCCCCAGACGACGTCGCCGGATTCGAGGGCGTCGGCGGCGTAGCCCGTGAGTTGCTCGCACTCGCCGCCGACGAACTCCATCGGCCAGTCGGGGTCGTTCCGGCAGCGGTACACCATCCCGGGGAGGTTGCTGATGAGGGTTTCGAGGCGGCGGTTGCGTTCGTCGAGCGCGCGCTCGGAGCGGCGTTTCTCGACGGCGTTCTGCACGCGGTTCGCGAGCACGGTGTACTGTTCGGTGCCGCGTTGCTTCTGGAGGTAGTCGGTGACACCCGCTGAGATGGCGTCGCTGGCGACCTCCTCGGAGCCTTTCCCCGTGAACAGCACGAACGGCAATTCGGGGTGGTCTTCCCGGACGACTTCGAGGAACTCGATGCCGTTCTGCTCGGGCATGTCGTAGTCGGAGACGACGCAGTCGACGTCGTGGTCGGCGAGGTGGTCGAGTGCGTCGGTCGTGCTGGTGACTGTAGCGACGTCGAGGCGCTCGTTGACGCGTTCGAGGTACGTGCTGGCGAGGCCGCCGAACGCCTCGTCGTCGTCGACGTGGAGGACGCGAATCGACTCGTTGGTCGCGTTCGTCCCGCCGTTCATGCGCTCACATACGTGCGCGCCAGCAAATAACGACGGGGTCGGGCACCCCCCAATAGAATTACTACTGTGCATTAGCAAACCTTTTTGTATTTCCCCCATGTATGTGTGAGCAGCATGAGCACGTCACGCCGAACCAGCCCCATCGAGGGCTGTCGCCCCACCGACTCCACTCCCGTAACCGTCGACGCCGACACCATCGCCGACGCGTCTCGCGAAGACCTGCGCGCGCTCGCCGACGACCTCGCCGACGAGGGCTACGTCCCCGCGGAAGTCACCGTCGACGCGGCCTTCGACGAGGACTGCTCGCTCGCCACCCAGCGCGAAGCAGACCGCCTCCGCGAACTCGTCGAGAACGCCGCGTTCCTCGGCGCGAACCGCCTCACTGTCGACGTACGTGAGGCCGCCGCCCCCGAGAAAGTCCGGCCCGCCCTCTCCGCCGTCGCCGAGCGCGCCCGCCGGGACGGCCTCGCCGTCGACGTCGACGGTCTCTCGCTGAACTGACTGTCTCGCCGTGACGGAGCTTTCTTCGCCCCCCGAGCCGTCCGCTCGGATATGAAGCGCGCGCTCGAACAGCGCCTCTCGGCGGTCGACGGGTTCGACGACCCGAGCGCCGCGCTCGAACAGTACCCCACGCCCGCCGACCTCGCGGCTCACTTCCTCCACCTCGCCGACCTCCACGGCGACCTCGCCGGCCGCACGGTCGCCGACCTCGGCACCGGCACGGGGATGCTCGCGCTCGGCGCCGCCACCCGCAACCCCGAGCGCGTCCTCGCGGTCGAACGCGACCCGGACGCCCTCGCCGTCGCGCGCGAGAACGAACCGCGCGTCGAGCCGAGCGTCGCCGTCGACTGGCTGCTCGGGGACGCGACGCGACCGCCGCTGGCGAGCGTCGACACGGTCGTGATGAATCCGCCGTTCGGCGCGCAGCGCGGCAGCGAACACGCCGACCGCGCGTTCCTCGCCACCGCCGCCGACATCGCGGGCGTCTCCTACTCGATTCACAACGCCGGCAGCCAGTCGTTCGTGGAGTCGTTCGCCGCCGACGAGGGCGGCGAGGTGACCCACGCGTTCGCCGCGGAACTGGACGTCGCACAGCAGTTCGAGTTCCACACCAGCGAGCGAGAAGTGCTGGACGTCGAAGCGTTCCGCATCGAGTGGGCGGGCTACTCGTAGGACTCCCGGCTCGCGATGCTGATAGTCGTGTTCTCGTGCTCGGCCAGCACACGGCTCCCGTTGCGCACGAACGTCAGCCCGCCCGCATTAGTGGTCTCGTTCTGCTGTGGAATCGCCGTCGAGTCGACGACGCGCTCATCGCGCAGGACGTCGAGGTCGAAGCCGCCGCTGCTCGCTGTCACGCGCACCTGTCGCCCGGCGACAACCGGGTCCGCGGTGGCGTTGTCGGAGCTGTAGACGTGGCGGGTCGCACTGTCTGGCGGCGTGACGTAGACGTTGTAGACCGGGCTGGCGCCCGCGGGCACCCAGCCGCGGCGGTGGACGCCGACGGACTCCTGCCAGCCGACGCCGCCGACGGTGACCGACTGGTCGCCGTAGAAGCCGAGGCTGCCCGCGCTCACCTCCTCGGTCCAGATTTCGCGCTCGGGGCTGGCGACGATGACGCCGCTGGCGGAGACGTTCGTCGCCTGCGAGAAGTACGGGACGTCCACGCCAGCGACGCGCTCGTTGGTGACGTCCTCGGCGTAGGTCACCTCGTAGCCGCGGACCTCGACGGGGTCGCCCGGGAGGTCGGCGTCCGCGACGGTGGTGAGGTTCACCGGCACGGCGACCATCGACATCGTCACGACGGGCAACAGCAACACCACGAACGCGACCTTCCGCGTGGAGACGTCGCCGAACAGCGTGCTCGTGTCGGCGCGCACGACCGCAGTCAGGAGGGCGGCGAGCGCGACGACCAACAGCACGCCGAGCGCGCGGAAGAGCACGTACTCGTCGACGGCGCCGTACCACCACACCGCCCACAGCGACATCGACGCCGCGAACACGACTGACCCGAACCAGATGCGGGCGGCCGACGGCCGGTTCCGGCGGCGGACGACGAGCGCGGCGGCGAGCACGGCGCCGACGAGGAACCCGAACAGGTGGCCCTGCACGGAGATACCCGCCCACCACGGCGAGGAGAACGACGGCGACGCGGAGGCGTACGTAATCGGGTCGTTGACGGCCGTCCACAGCAGCGACAGGACTTCACGAGCGGAGACCGCCAGCACGGTCGCCAGCGGGAAGCGCACGAGCGCGAATCCCGCGAACGCGTACACGACGCCGGAGAAGCCGATTGTCGCGCCCCACGAGAACACGCCCGTCAGCAGGCTGACGCCGAAGACAACCGCGGGGAAGACGACGAGCGCGCGGACGTAGGGGTTGGTCCGCCACGACCCGAAAGAGGTCTCGCCGCGCTCGGTCGGGTAGTGTGAGAACGCGTACTCCGCCAGCGGCGCGAGCGCGACCGTCGCGATGAGATTTCCCGTAACGTGGCCGAGGCTGGCGTGCGCGAACGGGGACGTGACGATGCCGACGGGGTAGAAGTACGACCACGAGACGAACGGCACGACCAGCGGTCGTCCGGTCGCGCCGAACTGGACGACGAGGTAGAACGCGGCGACGGCGGCGACGACTAAGAGCGTCCCCCACGGAATCCCGAACAAGAGTCGACTGCGGACGCGCCGGACCGCAGCGCGGCCCTCGCCGACGGAGAGCACACCGACGCCGGTCGCGGCGAGCGCGACGACGGCCGCGTACGCGGCGGCGGTCCAAATGTCGAGCAGTTGCAGCGCCGCAGCACCAGCGATGCCGACGAGCACGGCGACGGGTGCGACGCGAGCCAGCGCGGAGAACCGACGAAACCGCGGCACCGCGGCAGTCACCGCGAGGAGCGCGAGTGTCGTCGCGGCGACGACGACCACCGGCGAGACGTTCATACGTCCACGTGGCTCGCGCCGGCGGCATAAACAGTCCGCACGCGAGCCGACGGTTCGAAACGTTGAAACGCGCCACGAGCGAATCTACACGCATGGACCTGCGGGTTATCGAGAAGGGAGACGCGGAACTCACTATCGAGATTGCCGGGGAAGACCACACGTTCATGAACGGGCTGAAGGGCTCGCTCATCGAGACCGACGGCGTCGCCGCGGCCTCGTACGACATGAACCCCGAGCAGTCCGGCGGACAGACCGAACCGGTGCTCACCATCAAGACCGAGGACGGCACCGACCCCCTCGACGCCCTCCAGTCGGCGGCGACGCTGATGGGCGACGAACTCCGGGACTTCGCGGACGCGTTCGAAGCGGCGGCTTAACCGAGGACGACGGACAACTCGAAGCAGCGGTCCCCGAACTCGAAGGCGGGCGCGGAACTGCGTTCGGCGAGCGCGTCGACGTGTTCTTCGAGGGCCTTGCGACGACCGGACTGCGTGCGAACGCGGACGCTGTCCGTGTCCGCGCCGAAGTACGCGACGGCGTTCTGTATCTCGGGCATCGACAGCACGTCCGTGAGCGACAGCTGCGTGCCGTCGACGTCGCTGTCGGTCAACACCAGATACGTCGGCTGCACGCCCCGAGACGAGTGCGCGAGGTTCACGAATCGCGCGGAGTTACACTCGACGGCTTCCACCGCCGAGCGACCCGGGTCGAGCGGTCCGTCGGCCGGACAGGGGGTCGTTCCCGGGTCCCCCGACCCGGGCACGCCAGAGTGAGACATATCACTAATGTATGAGGCTTCGATGATAAATCATTCGTAGCGTTCGGTGGGAAATAACGCTCCCGTAGTCGTCGCTCCTACAGTCGGACCGGGACGTCGTGGTCGTCGAGGTACTGCTTGGTCTCCTCGATTGTGTACTCGCCGTAGTGGAAAATCGAGGCGGCGAGCGCCGCGTCCGCGCCGGCGTCGAAGGCGTCGACCATGTCTTGGGGCGAACCGCACCCCGAGGACGCGATGACGGGCGTCGAGACGGCGTCACAGACCGCGCCCGTCAGCGGCAGGTCGTAGCCGTCCTTCGTGCCGTCGGCGTCGATGGAGTTCACGAACAGCTCGCCCGCGCCGCGCTCCTCCGCCTCCGCTGCCCACTCGACGACGTCCCGGCCGGTCCCCTCGCGGCCGCCCTTCACGGTCGCCTCGAACCAGCAGGACTCCCCGTCGACTTGCTCGTAGTGCTCGCCCTGCTCGTCGTAGCGCCGCCGCGCGTCCACGCTGATGACGATGCACTGGTTGCCGAACGCCTTCGCGCCCTCCGTGATGAGTTCGGGGCGTTCGAGCGCGCCCGTGTTGATGGAGACTTTGTCGGCGCCCGCGCGCAGCGTCTCCTTGATGTCGGCTTTGTCGCGGATGCCGCCGCCGACGGTCAGCGGGATGAACACCTCGTCGGCGACGCGCTCGACGGTCTCCAGCATCGTCTCCCGGCCCTCCGCGCTCGCGGTGATGTCGAGGAAGACGAACTCGTCGGCGCCCGCTTCGTTGTACCGTTTCGCCATCTCTACGGGGTCGCCCGTGTACTCGAGGTCTTCGAAGTTCACGCCCGTGTAGACGGCGGCGTTCCCGTCGTCGTCTAAGTCGACGTCGACGCACGGGATGACGCGCTTGGTCAGCATACGCTTCAGTTCGACGGACCCTCCGATAGTGGTTTCGTCTCCGGCATCCAACAACCGTGCGTGAGGGATACGTCATGACGTACGTTGTCGCGTTCGACAACTCGCCGCTCTCGCAGGCCGCGCTCGACCGCGCGGTCGCGTTCGCCAGAGCGACCGGGGAGGCGGTGGTCGCGGTCACCGCGATTCCGCGGGACTCGACGGAAGCGCGCGAACGCGGCTGGCTGGGCGGCGACGAGACGTTCAGCGTCGAACAGGTCGCACAGAATCTCACCGAGAACGTCACGGATTTCGACCCCGACGTCGGGTTCGACTACCGGGTGGTGGACAAGTACGCGCCGCGCGGCCGAGTCAGTCGCGCGGTCCGCGACCTCGCGGTCGAACACGACGCGACGGTCGTGTTCATCGGCAGCGACAACGCCGGGCGGATGGTCGGCGGCATCACCTCCGTCGGACAGAACGTCTCCGCGGACGACCGCTACGACGTCCACATCGTCCGACACACCCGCGACTGACCGCGCGGGTTCGGTACTGCCAAGTAGGGCCGCGTGCAACCGCCGCGCATGGCAGACGACCACGCTCACGACGACCACGCGGACGACGCGGGTCGCGTCACGTCACCGATGCAGGACTACTCGACGGGTCAGGTCGGCACGGGCTTTCTCGTGCTGCTCGTCGGCGTCGCAGTAGCGTACTTCGTGCCGGCGTTCTTCTAGTCGAGCTCGCGTTCGAGGACGCTTCGCGCGTCCACAATTTCCGCGAAGTCGTAGTCGACGGACTGCCCAGCCACAGCGAGCGCCAGCGCGCCGTCGCCAGTCGCCTCGCCGATGTCGACGACGGGCGCGTCGATGGCCTCACGGAGCGCGTCCGCGTCGGTCGTCTCCACGACTGCACGGCCGGGTGCCTCCGAGAACAGCGCGTCGATGCTGGGCACGTCGACAGCGACGCCAGCGTCCTCGTCGACCATCTCCGCGAGCGTCACCGCGAGGCCGCCGTCGCTGACGTCGTGAACCGCGAGCGTCGCGTCGTGATTCGCGGCCGTCCGGACGCCCGCGACGCCCGCAGCCCCGACTTCCGGAAACGGCGCGCTGCCGTCGAACTGCGCGAGGTACTCGCTCCCGCCGAGCGTCTCGTCGTGGCCGCCGACGAGTACGAGACTTCCATCGCCCGCGGCCGCCATCCCGGGCGCGTCGTAGCCCTGCCTGACGCCGATCATCGCGAGCGTCGGCGTCGGCGGCACGGGACCCGCAACCGAGTCGTTGTAGAGGCTGACGTTCCCGCCGACGACCGGCGCGTCGACGGCGCGACAGCCGTCCGCGAGACCGTCGACGGCCGCCGCGAAGCCGCCGTAGACGTCGGGCTTCTCGGGGTTCCCGCCGTTCAGGCAGTCCACCGCCGCCAGCGGCTCCGCGCCGACGGCCGCGAGGTTCGTCGCGTTCTCCACGGCCGTCGCGTACGCGCCCCGGTACGGCGACGCTGTCGTCCAGTTCGGGTTCGCGCCCGCGGAGAACGCCAGCGCGGTCTCCCCGTCGGCTTCTGGGAGGGTGAGCGCGGCCGCGTCCTCGCCGGGCCGCCGGAGCGTCCGGTTGCCGACCTCGTGGTCGTACTGGCGGTACACCCAGCGCTTGCTCGCCGTGTTCGGACTCGACAGCACCGCGTCGAACGCCTCGCCGAGGGCGGCGTCGGGCAGGTCCGTCTCAGGTTCGGTCGGCTCCTCGCGTTCGAGGTCGTTCATCGGCGCGCCGTCCGCGAGGAACTCAGCAGGCGCGTCCACGACGGTCTCTGGCTCGCGGCTGTCGCCGCTCGCGTCTTCCGAGGCGCCTTGCGCCTCGCTGTCGAACTCGCAGACGTAGTTCCCGTCGGTGACTTCGCCGATGACCGAGCAGCCGAGGTCGAAGCGCTCCGCGATTTCCCGCACGCGCTCGACGTCCTCGGGGCGGACCTCGTAGCACATCCGCTCCTGGGATTCGGCGAGCAGGATTTCGAGCGCGTTCATGTTCGGTTCGCGCTGGTGGACCTCGTTCAGGTCGATGCGCGCGCCGAGGCCGCCGAGCGCGACCAACTCCGAGGACGCGCCGCCCAGTCCCGCCGCGCCGAGGTCGCGGGCAGCCTGCAGGAGGCCCTCGTCGACGAGCGCTTCGTTGGCCTCCACGAGGAGTTTCTCCGTGTACGGGTCGCCGACCTGCACCGCGGGCCGGTCCTCCGTCTCGGCGTCCTCAGCGAGGTCCTCGCTCGCGAAACTCGCGCCGCCGAGGCCGTCCCGTCCGGTCGCGTTCCCGACGAGCACGAGCTTGTTCCCGGGTTCTTTCGCGGCGGCGGTGACGAGGCGGTCCTCGGTGACGAGGCCGACGCACGCGACGTTCACGAGCGGGTTGCCCTCGTAGCCGTCGTGGAACTGCGTGCTCCCCGTGACCGTGGGGACGCCGATGGCGTTCCCGTAGTCGCTGATGCCCTCCACGACGCCGTCGAGGAGGTAGCGGGAGTGGTCGCGGTCGAAGCCCCCGAAGTACAGCGCGTCGGCGAGCGCGATGGGGTACGCGCCCATCGAGAGCGTGTCGCGGACGATGCCGCCGACGCCCGTCGCCGCGCCGTCGTAGGGGTCGACGTAGGAGGGGTGGTTGTGGCTCTCGACGCCGAACGTCACCAACTGGTCCGTGCCGGGGACCGACACCACGGCGGCGTCGTCGCCCGGTCCGACGACGACGTCGTCGCTGTCGGTGGTGAACGCGGACAACAGCGGGCGCGAGGAGCGGTACGCGCAGTGCTCGCTCCAGAGGTTCTCGAACAGCGCGGCCTCCGCCCGCGTCGGGTCCCGTCCCAGTTCCGCTTCGACGAGGCGTCGGTCCGATTCGGCGAGTGGCATTCACCTTCGTGGTCCTTCCGCGAGCGTTTAGTCGTTTCCATGTGCACGGACGTGCCCACTATCTGCGTGGGGCGTCGGCCGAACGAGCCCGTACCGGGGCGCTTTTGGCCACCCCCGCGTTACCTGCAGGCGTGCTTTCCGTCGAACTCCACGCGCACTCCGAACTCTCCTACGACGGCCGCGACCCCGTCGAGATGCTCTTAGAGCAGGCGCAGGCGGTGGGGCTCGACGCGCTCGCGGTCACCGACCACGACGAAATCGAGGCGAGCCTCCGGGCCGCCGACCTCGCCGAGGAGTACGGCCTCGTCGGCATCCCCGGGATGGAGGTGACCAGCGCTGACGGCCACGTCCTCGCCCTCGGCGTCGAGGAGGCGGTGCCGTCGGGCGAGCCGTTCGTGGACACGCTCGACGAGATTCGCGACCGCGGCGGTCTCGCCGTCGTCCCCCACCCGTTCCAGTCCTCGCGAAGCGGCGTCGCGCCGAACATCTCGACGGCGACGCTGGCGTCCGCCGACGCCATCGAGGTGTACAACTCGCGGCTGCTGACGGGCCGCGCGAACCGCAAAGCCGAGCGGTTCGCGCGCACCCACAACCTCCCGATGACCGCGGGCAGCGACGCCCACATCGCGGAGATGGTGGGGCAGGCGGTGACCCGCGTCGGCGCCGACGAGCGCTCGCTCGACGGCATCCTCGACGCCATCCGGGACGGCCGGACGAGCGTGGAGGGCAAGCGCACGCCGTGGCGCATCAGTTTCCGGCAGGCGGCGGGCGGCGCCAAGCGCCGCGTGAAGAACCGCCTCGCGGAGTTCTTCTGACGGATGGACGACGCCCTCGACGCGACAGTCCACAGGGCGCTCGACGACGAGAATCCGCTCCCCGGCACCGACGGATTCGCCGGGCGCCTCGCTGACGGCCGCCTCATCCGGGACGTGCTCGGGCGCGACCTCTGTTACGTCGACGGCGGGGCGTGGAGCAGTGACCCCAGCGACCTCGACGACCCGACGCTGCTGCCCGCCGGCCACGTCCGCGAGAACGGCGAGACGCGGCGCGCGTGGCAACTCCCCGACCCGCCCGCGAGCGCCGACGACCCCGTGGGAACCGTTCGAGACGCGCTCGACGGGGCGCTCGACGTGTCCGAGGACGGCCTCGCGGTCGCGTTCTCGGGGGTGTGGACTCCGCGCTCGTCGCCGTCGGCCTCGACGCGCCGCTGTACGTCGTCGGATACGAGGGCTGCGCGGACATCGAGGCGGCGCGGGAGTCGGCAGCGGCGATGGGGCGCGCCGACGACCTGCGCGTCCACGAGGTGACGCTGGACGACATCGAAGCCGCGATTCCCAAGGTGGCGCGCGCAATCGGCCGCACGAACGCGATGGCCGTCCAAATCGCGCTCCCCATCTATCTCGTCGCCGAGCGCGCCGCCAGCGACGGCTTCTCTCGGCTGGCACTCGGACAGGGCGCAGACGAACTGTTCGGCGGGTACGCGAAGGTCGCGGCTGCACCCGACGACCCGCGGACGGACGCCGACACCGTCCGAGAGGCGCGCCGCGAGGTGCTGGAGACGCTGCCCGAGCAACTGGAGCGAGACGTGCGCGCCGTGCGTGCGGCGGGCGTCGAACCGGTGACGCCGCTGCTCCACGACGACGTCGTGCGCGCGGCGCTGGAACTCCCCGAGGAGTGGCTGGTGTCGGGAGAGACGCGGAAGCGCGCGCTCCGGGGGGCGGCGCGCGAGCGACTCCCGGACGCGGTCTGCGACCGCGAGAAGAAGGCCGTCCAGTACGGCAGCCTCGTCGCCCGCGAGGTCGACCGGCTCGCGCGGCGGGCGGGGTTCAAGCGCCGGATGGACGACCACGTCACGAAGTACATCCGGAACCGGCTAGGCTGACTACGCGTCGCTGGCAGCGCCGATGGCCTCTAGCGCGATTTGGACAGTGTCGGCGTCGAGGTCGCTCTCGCGGAGGTCCGTGGGGTCGTACCACGTCCACGCGTCGACGCCCGCTTCGCCGTCCGCGGGGTCGATGTCCCGTGAGGGAACGGTCGCGAAGTAGACGTGGTCGATGTGCTGGTGGCCGACCGTGCCGTCCTCGTGGACGTTGATGTCGTAGCAGAGCTGGTAGCGCGGCGACGGCAGCGCGAAGCCGTCGGGCGCGGGCACGTCCGGCGCTTCCCCGAGCAGCGTCGGCTCTAAGCCGGTCTCCTCCTCGACTTCGCGTTTGCCGGCTTCGTGCGGGAGTTCGTCGCGGTCCACGTGGCCGCCCGGCGGAATCGTGAGGCCGAGGCGGTCGTGTTCGTGGAGCGCAGTGGCGCCGTCGTTGACGACGTAGACGGTGGCGGTGAAGTGACGCGTCGTCTCCATAGCGGAGGTTCGCGACGCGGCAGATAGGGGTTACGCTCCGGGGGCGTCAGGCTTCGACGTTCGCCTCCCCGCCGGCCTCCAGAATCTCGTGGTAGCGGTTGCGGATGGTGACTTCGCTGACGTTCGCGACGTCGCTGACTTGGCTCTGCGTGATGCGCTCGTCGACGAGCAGGCTGGCGGCGTACACCGCCGCGGCAGCGAGCCCTACGGGGGATTTCCCGGAGTAGAGGCCTGCCTTTTCGGCGCTCTCCAGGAGGTCGCGGGCGCGTCGTTCGACCTCGTCGGTGAGTCCGAGGTCCGAGCAGAACCGCGGGACGTAGCTCGCGGGGTCCGTGGGCGCGACTTCGAGGCCGAGTTCGCGGGCGACGTAGCGGTACGTGCGCGCGATTTCGTCGCGCTCGACGCGGCTGACGTTCGCCACCTCGTCGAGACTCCGAGGGGCGCCGGCCTGCCGAGCGGCGGCGTACAGGGAGCTCGTGGCGACGCCCTCGATGGAGCGACCCGGCAGCAGGTCCTCGTCGAGGGCGCGGCGGTAGATGACGGAGGCCGTCTCGCGGACGTTCTTCGGGAGGCCGAGCGCGGAGGCCATCCGCTCGATTTCGCCGAGCGCTTGCTTCAGATTCCGTTCTTTCGACGTTCGCGTGCGGAAGCGCTCGTTCCACTTGCGGAGGCGCTGCATCTTCTGGCGCTGACTGCTGGACAGGGAGTTGCCGTAGGCGTCTTTGTCCTGCCAGCCGATGTTCGTCGACAGCCCCTTGTCGTGCATCATGTTCGTCGTCGGCGCGCCGACGCGGGACTTCTGGTCGTTCTCCTCGCTGCCGAACGCGCGCCACTCGGGGCCGCGGTCGATACTATCCTCCTCGACGACGAGGCCGCAGTCCTCGCAGACGGTCTCCCCGCGCTCGTCGTCGACGGCGAGGTTGCCACCGCACTCGGGGCAGTGGAGTTCCTCGTCGACGGCTTCGCGCTCGTCTTCGGTTTCGCTCTCGGCGTCCTCGCGCACGTCGCGGGTTCGCGTGGTGTCACTCATGGAGCATTTGGGTTTCTGTGGTCGAGGAAGGGTCTAATACGCGTAGACAGTAGGGCCGACCGCACAAAAGGACTGTGGCAGAAAGTCGCACACGCCCCGGGGTCGTGGGGCATCGAAACGCTTACCGACGCCACGCGCGACTCCGGAGACATGAGCGATTCTGTGGACGCCGACGAGGTCGAGCACGTCGCGGACCTCGCGCGCGTGGACCTCGACGACGAGGAGCGCGCGCAGTTCGCCGACCAGTTCGGCGACATCCTCGAACACTTCGAAGCACTCGAAGAGGTGCCCGAAGTCGAGGCCGAACCCGACCTCGTGAACGTGATGCGCAGCGACGAGGTCGAGGACAGCCTCACGCAGGAGCAGGCCCTGCAGAACGCCGACGACAGCGAGGACGGGCGCTTCAAGGGCCCGAAGGTGTCGTAATGAGCCTGAACGCGTACATCACCGACGAGGAAATCGAGGGCAGCGACGACGGCCCGCTCGCCGGGAAGACCGTCGCCGTCAAGGACAACATCTCCACGGAGGGCGTCCGGACGACCTGCGGGTCGAAGATGCTCGAAGCGTACGTCCCGCCGTACGACGCCACCGTCGTCGAACGCCTCAAAGACGCGGGCGCGACCATCCCCGGGAAGACGAACATGGACGAGTTCGGGATGGGGACGACCACGGAGACGTCGTACTTCGGCGCGACGAAGAACCCCGTCGACGAGGACCACGTTCCCGGTGGCTCTTCGGGCGGCAGCGCGGCGGCGGTCGCGGCGGGCGACGCGGACCTCGCGCTCGGCACGGACACTGGCGGGTCGATTCGGTGTCCCGCGGCGTTCTGCGGCGTCGTCGGCATCAAGCCGACCTACGGGCTCGTCTCCCGGTACGGACTGGTCGCGTACGCGAACAGCCTCGAACAAATCGGTCCCATCGCGCCGACCGTCGAGGACGCCGCGGCGCTTCTGGACGTCATCGCGGGGCCGGACGAGAACGACGGCACCACCCGCGAGGTGCGCAGCACCTCGGACGGTCGAGCGGGCGACGCCCGCGAGACGAGCGAGGAGGGCGCGGACACGGACTTCGCGAGCGCCGCCGACGGTGACGTCGACGGCCTCACGATTGGCGTGCCCACGGAACTCGTGGAGGGCGCCGAAGACGGCGTAGTGGAAGCGTTCGACGCGGCCATCGACGACCTCCGCGAGCAGGGCGCGAGCGTCGAAGAAGTCAGCCTGCCGTCGGTCGAGTACGCCGTCGCGGCGTACTACGTCATCGCGATGTCGGAGGCGTCCTCGAACCTCGCGCGCTTCGACGGCGTCCGGTACGGCAACAGCGGCGGATACGACGGCAACTGGAACGAGTCGTTCGCCGAAGCGCGCTCGGAGGGCTTCGGCGACGAGGTGAAACGCCGCGTCCTCCTCGGAACGTACGCCCTGTCGGCGGGCTACCACGACAAGTACTACAAGCAGGCCCAAGAGGCCCGCGCGTGGGTGAAACAGGACTTCGACGAGGCGTTCGAGGACGTCGACGTGCTCGCCTCGCCGACGATGCCGATTCTCCCGCCCGAGCTGGGCGAGAGCCTCGACGACCCGCTGAAGATGTACCTCGCGGACGCGAACACGACGCCCGTGAACCTCGCGAACCTCCCCGCCATCTCGGTGCCCGCCGGCGAGTCCGACGGCCTCCCCGTCGGCCTCCAGTTGGTCGGCCCCGCGTTCGGCGAGGAGACGATTATCAACGCCGCGGCTGCGGTCGAGGACTGACGTAGCAGCGCTTTCGACGCGGTATTCTCGGCCTGAGTGAAACAGCCGGTCGGTTCAGCCGGTAGACATACATTGTCGCCTCACGTAGCTTTCTCTATGGCTGTCAGCGCCTCCAGTCGGGCCTCGGACCGGTTCATCGGGGGAGATGTCTTGAGTGCCTTCGTGGTTGCAGTCGCCCTTGTCGCCGTCTCGACGCTGGTGCAGGTGCAGTTCGTCCAGATTCCCGGCTACCTACTGATTGCCGGGTCCGACCTGATACAGAATCCGCTCCTCCCCGGCCTCACCGGATGGGCGTACACGGTCTTCTTAGCGGTGTACCTCTACGGAGTGGCCATTCTCGCCGCTACGCTGTACCGGTGGGCCCGTTCTAGCAACGACCGCTAGAACTCTGGGAGGTCGTCGGGCGCGTCGTACTCCGCCTCCCAGTCGACGTACTCCTCCTTGAGCAGTCGCGAGGCTTCCGCGCCGAGTTCCGCCAGCGACGCGTTGATGGCGGAGACGGTCTCCCACGAGTTCAGTTCGGGGTGGATGTTGCGCTCGCGCCAGTTCTCCGGGAGGCCGGGCGCGTGGTAGCCGACGCGGTCCGCGAAGTCGTCCCAGAAGAAGTCGAAGCGGTCGAAGAGCGCGAGGTCCACGGCGACGTCGAACGCCTCGCGGCTCAAATCCGTCTCCGCCGCCCACGACTCGAAGGCCTCCTCCCACGCGCCGTCACGGAGGAACGCTTCGAGGTCGTCGCGGTGGTAGTCGGTGCCCTGCACGGTCACGTCGTCGTACTCGTCGGGGTCGCCCTCCAGTTCGGGCGGGTCGGGTGCGGGCGCGTCGAGAGCCATAGTCGGCGGTACACCGTCGTCGCGGAAAAACCTGCGCGTCGCGGGTCACGATAGGTATTTTCTAGTTTGATATTTGACTAAATGAAAACACTACTAAGCGGGAGTGTGTGGTTACGTTCCACGCCGGACGGCACAGCCGCCCGGCGACACAACCGATGTCACAGAAAGAAGACCGCCGGGCGATGTTCCCCGGCGACTCGGCGTGGTTGCTCGTACAGTTCGCTCGCGTTCTCGCGGGCGTGAAACGACTCTGGACGCTCCTGTTCTACAGTTCGGCGTACCTCTCGGTGATTACGGTCGTCGAGGTGGGTATCGCGATGGCAGTGCTGTCGCTGCCACCGAGTCCCGCGCCCGCGGTGGTCGGACTGGTGGCGTTCGCGGTCTACGCGAACGACCGCATCGCCGACGTCGACGACGACGAAATCGACAAACCCGGGCAGGCCGCGTTCGTGCGCCGCTACGAGGGCACGCTGTACGCCGCGGCGGCGCTCGCGTACGGCGTCGCCGTCGCGCTCGCGATGCTCGGCGGACCGCTGGCGCTCGCGCTGGCGCTGCTCCCGGGCGCGTTCTGGGTGCTGTACGCCAGCGACTGGCTGCCGCGCATCGGCGCGGGGCTGCGGCGACTGAAAGACGTCCTCCTCGTCAACACGGCCGTCGTCGCGCTGGCGTGGGCGGTGTCGTTGACGTTCCTGCCGGTGGCGTTCGCGGACCGCGGCGTGACCCCCGCCGTCGTGGTCGTGTTCGCGTACTTCTTCCTGCGGTCGTTCGTCGACACCGAACTCCCGAACGTCCGCGACCGAGCGGGCGACCGGGAGGCCGGCGTCCGCACGCTCCCAGTCGTGATTGGCGTCGAACGCACACGACTCGCGCTCTACGCCGTCGACGTCGCCACCGCGGCGCTCCTCGCGTACGCCGTCACCGCGGGCTACCTCTCGCTCGTGGTCGCGTTCGCGCTCGGCGCGGGCCTCGCGTACTCGCTGGTCGTCACGACCCTGCTGGTGCGCTACGCCGACCATCCGTGGCTGACGGTCGCGCCCGAGTTCGAGTACGTAGTCGTCGGCGCGGTACTGGCCGTGGTCGCCGTGATGTAGTCGGCCGCGTCGGCGCCACATGCGGCAACGTTCGCTGACCGTCACGGCTTTTACAATCACAGGACCTATCTGAATGAACAGTGATTGGGGTCACCGACGCCCTGACGGCAGTGCTGCTGGTCAGCGTCGCAGTGAGCGTCGCCGCGGCGCTGTTGGCGTGGCGGGAACGCCCCGAGCCGGGCGCGTCGGCGCTGGTCCTCATGCTCGGCGGCGTCGTCTGGTGGGCGGGATTCCTCGTGTTCGAACTGCAGGCGGAATCCGTCGCGCGGAAGATGCTCTGGTCGGACGTCCAGTGGGTCGGCGTGGTTGTCATCCCCCTCTCGTGGCTGCTGTTCACGCTCGCGTACACCGGCCGCGACGAGTACGTGCGCCCGCAGGTGGTCGCCGGACTCGCCGTCGTACCCGCCGTCACCGTGCTGTTGGCGGCGACCAGCAGTTCCCACGACCTGCTCTACCAGTCGACGAGCGTGGTCTCCTACGGCGACCTCGAGTTACTCTACCGCACCGGCGGGCCGTGGTACTGGGTGGTCGCGGCATACACGTACGTGCTCGGCGTGCTCGGGTTCATCCCGCTCGTCGGGCTGATTCGGAGCAACGCGATGCTGTTCCGCGGGCAGAGCGCCGCCCTCCTGTTCGGGTCGCTGACGCCGTGGGTGACGAACATCCTCTCGGTCGCGGGCCTGCTCCCGCTGCCCGAGTTCGACCCCACGCCAATCGCGTTCGCCGCCACCGGCGTGGCGTTCCTCGGCGCGCTCACGCAGTTCAACCTCTTCAGCAAGATCCCCGCGCCGAACTGGCGGGCGCGCCGACTCGTCTTCGAGCGGATGGACGACGCCGCGCTCGTCGTCGACAGTCACGGCTACGTCGTCGACGCCAACGAGAGCGCGGAACTGCTGTTGGGCCGCGCGCGCGCCGACGCCATCGGGGAGTCGGTGTCCTCGATGCTGCCGTCGCTCGGCCCGCTCGACGCGGACTGCCGGCCCGAGCACGTCACCATCGACGTCGACGGCGACCCGACACCGTTCGACGCGTCCGTGACGCCCGTCCACGACATCCGCGACCGGCTCATCGGGCGCGTCGTCACGTTCCACGACGTCAGTCGGTACCTCCGGCAGAAGCAGCGCCTCGAAGTCCTGAACCGCGCGTTCCGACACAACGTTCGCACCGACACCCAGATGATTCTCGGGTACGCGAGCCAGCTCTCCCCGGACTCCGACAAGGAGCGCGAAGCCGTCGACATTATCGAGCAGCGCGCGGCTAGAATCGGAGCGCTCGGCGAGAAGGCGCGCGTCATCGTCGACCTCCTCGAACGCGAGGAGGACACACAGGTGCCGGCGAACCTCGACGAACTGCTCGACGGCCGCGTGCGGCGACTCCGCGACACGTACCCCGACGTGACTGTCGATGTCTCGGCGTTCCCGCCGGGCTGCCAGTTGCCGGCGACGCTCGGAGCCGTCGTCTGGAACGTCCTCGAGAACGCCGCCGAGCACAACACCAGCGACGACCCGCACGTGGATGTCGACGTCGAAGTGGGAGCCGACCGCGTCGAGATTCGCGTCACCGACAACGGACCCGGCGTCGACGAGAGCGAGTACGCGGCCCTTGAGCGCGGGACCGAGACACCCCTGCACCACGCCAGCGGCCTCGGCCTGTGGCTGATTCACTGGGGCACGGACATCGCTGGCGGGCGCGTGACGTTCGCGGACAACGAGCCGACGGGCACCGTCGTCACGCTGGACGTGCCGCGCCTCGACGACTGACTACTGCTGTTCGGCGTGCGCGTCGAGCGCGTCCTGCCGGAGCGCTTCCTCGGCTTCCGTCTCGCAGGCCAACCGCGGAACGTCCGTGGGCTTCCCGTCGTCGTCGAGCGCGACGAACGTGAAAAACGACGTCGTGGTCTTGCGCTCGGTTCCCTCCACGGGGTCCTCGGCGCGCACCTCGACCTTCACGTCGATGCTGGAGCGACCGACGTCGAAGACGAACGCCTCCACGACGGCGACCTCCCCCATCTCGATTGGCGCGATGAAGTCGACGTGGTCCATCGACGCGGTGACGCACTGTCGGCCGGAGAACCGCATCGACGCGATGGCCGCGCAGATGTCCATCCAGTGCAGGACCGCGCCACCGAGCGCGCGGCCGAGGTTGTTCGTGTCGTTGGGCAACAGCAGTTCCGTCATCTCCGTGTAGGAGTCCATCAGGCGCGCGGATTCGGTCATGCCTCGTGGTTCTGTGGCGGGCGGCTTGAATGCTTCCGAGTAGGGACGAACCCGCCGAGGGAGGCCGGCACGTCGCCCATCCGACAAGCGTAAGGCCGCCACGACTAACGTCAACGCAATGAGTGAGGAATCCGCGGCGACCCGCGAGGGCTCCGTTCGGGTCGTCGGGACCGCCCACGTCTCCGCGGACAGCGTCGAGGAGGTCGAGCGGGTGGTCGAGGAGGAGAACCCGGACACGGTCGCCGTCGAACTGGACGAGGGCCGCTACCGGCAGA
The DNA here is from genome assembly GCF_001485535.1 of Halobacterium sp. CBA1132. NCBI lineage: Archaea > Methanobacteriati > Methanobacteriota > Halobacteria > Halobacteriales > Halobacteriaceae > Halobacterium > Halobacterium sp. CBA1132. Next base: position 903,848 of record NZ_BCMZ01000001.1, on the reverse strand, counting down.
TGCAGGGCGACGCGCCGGAGGACCTCGACGCCAGCGACCTCCTGAAGGGGAGCATGGCGTTCCAGTTCCTGGCGTACTGGCTGCTGTCGTACGTCCAGCAGCGCCTCGGCGACAAGTTCGGCATCGAACCCGGGGCGGACATGAAGGCGGGCATCGACGCCGCCGAGCGCATCGGCGCGGACGTGGCGCTCGTCGACCGCGACATCCAGGTGACGATTCAGCGCTTCTGGGCGCGCATGACTGGCGTCGAGAAGCTCAGACTGGTCGGGGAACTCGCGCTCGGCGTCACCGACAGCAGGACGCTCGGCCTGGGCTTCGGCGCGTTCGTCGGCTTCGTCGTTGGCGTCGCCGCGGAGTTCATCGCTGGGCCGTTCCTGCTGCCGCCGCCGCCCGCGACCATCGGCGTCGTGGAGACGGCGCTGGTCGTGCTGTCGGGGCTGGCCGAAGCCGTGCTGTTCGCGGGCGTCGGCGCACTCGTGTTCGGCGCGGTGTTCGTCGCGCTGTTCGCGCGGGCCGCGCCAGAGGAGGACATCGAGGAGTTCACGATGGACGACCTGACGGACGCCGACGTGGTGTCGGCGATGATGGAGGAGTTCCGGCGGTTCAGCCCCGCCGGTGCGCAGGCGCTCATCGACGAGCGCGACGCCTACATCGCGCACAACCTCGTCGCGTTGCGCGCGCAGGGCAAACACGTCGTCGCGGTGCTGGGCGCGGGCCACCGCGAGGGCGTCGAACACTACCTCGACCACCCCGAGGACCTCCCGCCGATGGAGTCACTGACCGGGACGCAGAGCAAGCGGTTCTCGGTCGCGCGCGTCTTCGGCCTGCTGATTACGGTCGGCTTCCTCGCGTTCTTCGTGTTGCTGGTGATGGCGGGTGTGGACAACACCGTCCTCCTGCAGGTGTTCGGCGCGTGGTTTCTATTCAACGGCCTAATCTCGCTGGCCGCGGCGAAACTCGCGGGCGCACACTGGACGAGCGCGGGCGTCGGCGGCGCGGTGGCGTGGCTGACGAGCATCAATCCGCTGCTCGCGCCCGGGTGGTTCGCGGGCTACGTCGAACTGCGCTACCTCTCCGTGCGCGTCGCCGACATCGGCACGCTGAACGAACTCATGGACGACCAGGAGACGCCGATTCGGGACCTGCTCGGCCAGATGATAGACGTGCCGCTGTTCCGACTCATCGCGGTGGTCGCGATGACGAACATCGGCAGCATCGTCGCCAGCGTCCTGTTCCCGTTCGTCGTGTTGCCGCTCATCGGCGGCCCCTTCGACAGCGTCGGCGCGGTCACTGACGCGATGGTCCGGGGCGCGCAGAACAGCGCGGACGCCATCTGGGGGCTGGTGCGATGAACTTCAGTAACCGCGAACTCCGGGACCTGCTCGTCGCGTGGCTGGCGCTCGGACTGGCGTTCAGCCTGCTGTCCGTGCGCGTCTCCGTGACGACCATCGGGGACGTGCTGGCGAGCGCGCCGTTCCTCGAAGAGTTCGCGTTGAGCCTCGCGACCGTCGGCGTCGCGTTCCTCCTGCACGAACTCGCGCACAAGGTCGTCGCGGTGCGCTTCGGCCAGCACGCGGAGTTCCGCGCGGACTTCGGGATGCTCGCGCTCGCCGTCGCGGGCGGGCTCGCGGGGTTCCTGTTCGCGGCGCCGGGCGCGGTCCACCACCGGGGCCGCATTACGCCCCGCGAACACGGCCTCATCGCGCTCGCGGGACCGCTGACGAACGTCGCGCTCGCAGTGGTCTCACTGGGCCTGCTGCTGACCGTCGCGCCCGACGCCGGGTGGCGCGCGCTCTACATCAACGTGTTGCTGTCGGGGTTCAACATGATTCCGTTCGGGCCGCTGGACGGCGCGACCGTCCTCCAGTGGAGCAAGCCCGTGTACGCGGTGGCTGCCGTGATTACGATCGGGCCGGCGCTGGTGTTCTTCCTCGGTATATAGTCGTCCGCGCATAGACCGGCACGCTTTTCGCCCCGACTTACACACGGTCGTGTATGAGCGACGGGAGCGACGACGAACTCACGTACGCCGAGGCTGGCGTGGACATCGAGGACAGCGAGGCGGCGACCGCGGCGCTGGTCGGCGCCGTCTCCGAGGTCGGGGACACCACCGAGTACGCGGGACTGGTGGACCTCGGCGACCAGTACCTCGCGCTCGCGACCGACGGCGTCGGCACGAAACTACTCGTAGCGGTCGCGATGGAGGACTACTCGACGGTGGGTATCGACTGCATCGCGATGAACGTCAACGACCTCGTGGCGGCGGGCGTCGAGCCCGCGGCGTTCGTGGACTACCTCGCCGTGGACGTGCCCGACGAGACGCGCGCTGCCGAATTGGGCGAGGGACTGGCAGCGGGCGCAGAAGAGGCGGGCGTGGCGCTCGTCGGCGGCGAGACGGCCGTGATGCCGGAGGTCGTGAACGACTTCGACCTCGCGGGCACGGTCGCCGGCATCGCGACCGACGACGACTTGCTCGCCGGTGAAGCACGGGCAGGCGACGTGCTCGTCGGGTTCGCGTCGTCGGGCATCCACTCGAACGGGCTCACGCTCGCGCGTGAAGCGGCGGACCGTGCGGGCGGCTTCGACGAGCCGTTCCCCGGGGACGAGTACGACACCGTGGGCGAGGCGCTGCTGGAGCCGACCCGCATCTACACGTACCTGCTCGATGCGCTGCACGAATACGACGTGCGCGCCGCGGCCCACGTCACGGGCGGCGGGTGGACGAACCTCGAACGCATGGGCGCCCACCGCTACGACGTGACCGACCCGCTGCCGGCGCAGGTCGTCTTCGAGTTCGTGCAGGACGCGGGCAACGTCAGCGACGAGGAGATGCACCGGACGTTCAACATGGGCACCGGGTTCGTCGTCGCCGTCGACCCGGCGGATGCGGACGCGCTCGTCGCCGCGACTGACGGCGAGAAAATCGGTGACGTCGCGGAGAGCGACGAGTCGAGCGTCGAGATTCGCGGACTGTCGCTCTAGCTGATGCGCGCGGCGACGTCGGCCTGCGTGATGATGCCGACCGTCTCGCCGTCGTGGGTGACCATGACGGCCTTGTAGTGGTCGAGCAGACTCGAAATCTCGTCGAGCGTGGCGTCCTCGGAGACGGTGGGGAAGCTCTCGCTCATCACGTCTCGGACGGGGTGGTCGCCGACGTCCTCGCCGGCGTGGACGACGTCGCTGTCGCTTATCGAGCCGACTGGGACGCCGTTCGTGATGACCGGGAGCTGTGAGTAGCCGGCGTTCTGCATCTTCTCGACAGCGTCGCTGACGGCGTCCTCGGGAGCGACGCTGATGACGTCCTCGTGCATGAGTGTTCTCGCGCGGACGACGTCGCCCTCGGCTTCGTCCAGCGCCTCGACGATGCGGCGCAGCGTCGACAGTCGCGGGTCGACGTCGCCGCCCTCGATGCGGGCGATGAGCGGCTGTGAGACGCCCGCGCGCTCGGCGAGGGCGCTCTGCGTGAGCTCAAGGGAGGTGCGGCGTTCGCGCAAGTCCTTCGGCGTCGGCAAACGCATACGCCGCAATTACCAACAGTTATTAATAAAGGTTCGGGAGGTTATTCGTTCTCTCGCTCGGCTTCCTCCTCGCCGCCCTCCTCGACGACTTCGATGACTTCGAGGGGGACGTCGCGGAGCGCGCCGCCGACCTCGCTCTTCGCGATGCGCTCGGCGTGCTCGACGCTGTCCGCGTTGAACACGGTGAGTTCGAGGACGAGACCGACGAGCGCGGTGTTCGCCGCGAGGAACGCGGCGTCCAGCGGTTCGGCGCAGGCGGGACACGTTGTGACGCCCGCCTCGACTTCCACGTAGTCGAGGTCTTGGTCGTTCAGTCGTTTGCCGGCTTCGCTCACGGCGACGCCGATGGCGTCGTCGGAGTTCTCGACGTCACGGACCAACCAGGCGGCTTCCATCGCAACGACGTAGTTGCTCATATCCGTTCAAGGGGGCGCGGAATGTCGTGCTTTGTGGTTTGGCCGTCCCGGGCGGACGTGACGCGAAACGTCTTCATAACTTATGGAGTGGTCCCGACACAGCGACGGCGCGGTTACGATTCGCGCAGCCTCTGCGGGCGTCATCAATCGAGTGAACCGCCCGAAACGATAATCGCAAGACAGCGGCGCGTTGGTCCCGGCCACCCCTCCGGAAAGTATTTATACGGATACGCCTTCGCGGACATCATCCCGATGCTCGACCGCACCACCCGACTCGCGCTGTTCACGCTGTACCAGTCCGTCCTCGCCCTCGGCATCGCGTTGCTGCCCGTCGCGTTGCTCGCGCGCCGCGCCGGCGTCACGCTCCCCGTCGCCCGCCTCGTCGAGCGCACCGAGCAAGCGTACGAGGCCCGCGCTGCGAACTGAACATCCGGCGGAGACGGCCGCTATCACCCGATTCTCCCGCGTCGCGAATCCCCGGAAAAGATGGTTTTATCAGTCCCGGACTGGTAACGTCTGGTAATGTTCAACAGCAACGAGGGCACGGAGTTCGCCCGGAACCAGGCGCGGTTCGGCGGCACCCAGAACCCCTACGAGCCGGAAGTCGGCTCTCTCCCCGATGGCGACCGCTCGGCGGCCGACGACGAGTACGTCAACAAGACCGGCACCACCATCGTCGGCCTCACCACCGACGACGGCGTCGTGATGGCCTCCGACATGCGCGCGAGCCTCGGCGGCCGCGTCGTCTCCAACAAGGACGTCCAGAAGGTCGAAGAGATTCAGCCCAACGCGGCGCTGTCGATGTCCGGCTCCGTCGGTGGCGCGCAGAGCTTCATCCGCTCGCTGCGCGCGGAAGCGAACCTCTACGAGGCCCGCCGCGGCGAGTACATGAACGTCAACGCGCTCGCGACGATGGCGTCGAACCTCCTCCGCGGCGGTCCGTTCTTCCGCGTCGTCCCGATTCTGGGCGGCGTCGACGACGACGGCGGCCACGTCTTCAGCCTCGACCCCTCGGGGAGTTCGCTCTCGGACAACTACACCGCGCAGGGCTCCGGGATGCCGTACGCGCTCGGTGTGCTCGAACAGGAGTTCAGCGACGACCTCAGCACCGACGAGGCCGTGCAGGTGGCCGCACAGGCCATCGACTCCGCCAGCGAGCGCGACACCGCGTCCGGTAACGGTATCCACGTCACGAAGATCACCCGCGAGAACGTCGAAATCATCGGCCACAAGGACGTCGACGACGTCCTGTAATCGGCTCTCACTCCGCTTTCATCTCCTCCGTTTTTCTCTCGGTCACCAGCCCCGCGTCCGCCGTCAGTCGAGGCCGTCGCCGCGCCCGAGCCAGTCCGCGAAACTCCCCGACAGCAGCGTCTCGCGCTGGTTCTCGATGTACTCGCACTGCATCGCGTACACCGCGTTCTCGAAGGAGTTGCCCTCGCGGAGCGCGCCCCGGACGCGCTCGCGCTTCCACGACGCGGGCGTGGTCCCGTGGCGGGCGCGCTGGCGCAGCGGCCACAGGTACTTCGCGGCCTGCTCCTCGGAGAGTCCGCGCCGACACAGGCCGGCTTCGGCCTGCTCGAAGAGGTCCGCGTAAATCTCGTCGGTGTCGGTCACGCGGTCGCCGTCGCTGGTCAGCCACGCGAGGTCCGCGTCCAAGCCGTTTTTCGCGGCGTCGTAGAAGCCCTCGCGAGCGGTCTCCCAGTCGAGGTCGTACAGCGGGTGTTCGGTCCGCGGGAGGTTCTCCAGCAGGCCCGCGAACGCCGCTTGCACCGCGATGGTGTCCCGGACCGTCGGCTGGCCGGCGATGGGCCGGAACTCGATGCGCGCGTTGGCGTCCTCCTTGGAGGACCCGCCGAACACCGGCCGCACCCACCGCCAGAACGTGCCGTGTTTGCGCCGCCAGTGCGCGAACTCGTCGTCGAAGCGGCCGCTCCCCGAGACGGGCATCGGGACGATGGTGTTGTCCTCGGCCACCCGGTCGACGGCGTCCGCGACGCTCTCGAAGTCCTCGGGGAACCGGACTTTCTGCTGTTCGCCGGGGACGTTCAGCACCGTCTCGAAGACGTCGATGCGGGACTCCTGCCAGCCGTCGACGAGAATCTCCTCGGACGTGGCGTCCTCGTCGTAGAGGTCCGGCGGGAACAGCGGCGAGTTCACGCACAGCGCCAGCAGCGGCGCCGCGAACCGGAGCGCGTACCGGAAGTACGTCGGCAGGTCGACGGCTTGGGGCACCTGATAGTGGGGCTGGATGGACGTGATGAGCGCCTCCGGCATCACGGTGTCCGCCTCCAGGGAGACGTGCGGGGCGTCGAGGCGCATCCCCGCCGGCTGGTCGGTGTTGGCCATCGCGTGGTAGCGCGCCGACGCCGACATGTTCGTCGCTATCTCGGCGCCCTCGCGGGTGACGCTGTCCGTGAGGTAGTCGCGAGCAGTCTCGCCCTCCGGCGGAATTGTCCACATGCCGTCGCTGACGAGGTGCAGTCCCTCCGCGTCCATCGGCTCCTCGGCCGCGTCGAGGTTCGCCCGGACCTCCATCTCTTGGGCGCGCAGGCCGTGCTCGTTCAGCGGCTGCGGGCTGGTCGTCATCTCCGCGTTGTGGAGGCCCAGTTCCTTCTCGAAGCCGACGAACTCCAGCACGCGCCGCGGCACGCGCGCCAGCGACCCCTCGTCGTTGACCGCGTAGAACTCGTATTCGAGGCCGACGATGGCCTGCGGGTTGTCGAACGTGCCCGCTGCGACTTCGGTTTTCACGACTTCGGCGTCCTCTCGGACCCGCTGTTGGAACGCCGCCGCGTCCACGTCGAGGGTGTCGCGCACTCGCTCCACGAGGTCCGGGCCTGTCATGAGGTGGGCTTTGTCGCCCCGCACCTAATAAGCGCGGTGGGTGGGGCGGACGCGGTTCGCGCGTTTTATCTGCGGGTACTGGCTACCCGAGCGTGATGGAATTCGGCTCGTTCGCCGCGCGCGCCGCCGACGTGGAGGCGACTGACGCGGACCTCGACGTCGTCGCGAAGGTCGCCGACCTGCTCGCCGAGGCGGGCGACGACCTCGCAGTGGTCGCGCGGTTCGTACAGGGGCGAGTGTTCCCGGCGCACTCGGAGACGAAACTCGACATCGGCCCGCGCCTCTGCTACGAGGCGCTGGCGCGCGCGGCGTCGACGAACGTCACCGTCGACGACGTCGAGGAGCGCCTCGCGGAGACGGGCGACATCGGCGAGGTCGCGGCGAGTCTCGACCTCGGCGGGCAGGCGGGACTGGGCGCGTTCGCAAGCGGGGACGCCGACGACGGCCTGACGGTCGCGGACGTGTACGAGGATTTGACCGCGCTCGCGGCCGCCGAGGGCGACGGCAGCCAAGACGAGAAGGTGACCCTCCTCTTCGGACTGTTCAACGACTGCTCGGGCGAGGAAGCCCGGTACCTCGCGCGGCTCGTCCTCGGGGAGATGCGCATCGGCGTCGGCGAGGGCGCGGTCCGGGACGCCATCGCGGCGGCCTTCGACGTGCCCGTGGCGGCCGCCGAGCGCGCGCTCCAAGTCTCGAACGACTACGGCCTCGTAGCCGTCACCGCCCGCGACGAGGGCGAGGCCGGCCTCGACGAGATACACCTCGAAGTCGGGCGGCCCGTGCAGGCGATGCTCGCGCAGGCGGGCACGGTCGCCGACGCCCTCGACGAGTGGGACGAGGCCGCCGTGGAGACGAAGTTCGACGGCGCACGCGTTCAAGTCCACTGGGACGGCGACGAGGTGTCGCTGTACTCGCGGAACATGGAGGACGTGACGAGCGCGCTCCCGGAACTCGTGGAGTTCGTGGAGGGGAACGTCGACGCGCCCGTGATTCTGGACGGCGAAGCGGTCGCGGTCGACGACGACGGCGACCCGCTGCCGTTCCAAGAGATTCTCAAGCGGTTCCGCCGCAAGCACGACGTCGCACAGATGCGCGACGAGATTCGCGTCGAATTGAACGCCTTCGACTGCCTGCACGCCGAGGGCGAAGACTTGCTGGACGCGCCGTTCCGGGCGCGCCACGAGCGCCTCCGGGAGGTCGTCGACGACGAGTCGGCGGTCTCGGAAATTCTGGTCACCGACGACGCCGACGAGATTGCGGCCTTCGAGGCGGACGCCCTCGAAGCCGGCCACGAGGGCATCATGCTGAAGGACCCGGACGCGGCGTACACGCCCGGCGACCGCGGGAAGCACTGGCTGAAGCGCAAGCCCGACGTGGAGACGCTGGACTTGGTAGTGACGGGCGCGGAGTGGGGCGAAGGCCGGCGCGCTTCCTTCCTCGGGACGTTCGCGCTGTCCGCGCGCGACGAGGAGAACGACGAGTTCGAGACCATCGGGAAGGTCGCCACCGGTATCACTGACGAGGAGCTCGCGGACCTCACGGAACTACTGGAGCCACACGTTCGCTCGGAGGACGGCCAGGCGGTCGACCTCGAACCCGCGGTCGTCTTCGAGGTCGGCTACGAGGAGATTCAGACGTCGCCGACGTACGGGTCGGGGTACGCGCTCCGGTTCCCGCGGTTCGTCTCCGTGCGCGAGGACAAGACCCCGGAGACGGCGGACACCATCGAGCGCGTCGAGCGCCTCGCCGACCAGCAGGGCTGACGCCGGTGCGTTGAACACGCCAGCCGTCCAAAGAGTGGTATGAACGTCCGTGGCGCCGTCGTGGACCTCGACGGCACCGTCGTCCGCGGCGAGACGCTGATTCCGGGCGCCCGCGAGGCAATCGCGGCGCTCCGGGAGCGCGTGAGTCGCGTGCTCTTCCTGACGAACAACCCCACAATCGCGCCCCGAGAGTACGCCGCGCGACTCCGAGCGTTGGGCATCGACGCGACCGCAGGGGACGTGCTCACGTCCACGGACGCGACCGTCGCGTACCTCCGCGAGAACCACGGCGACGAGCGCGCGTTCCCCATCGCGGAGGCCTCGATAGTCGACCAGCTCCGGGACGCCGACGTCCCGCTGACCGACGACCCCGACGCCGCCGACGTGGTCGTCGCGGGCTACCACCGCGAGTTCCACTTCCGGGACCTACAAGCCGCGCTGGACGCGCTCGACGACGAGACGGCGTTCGTCGGGACGGACCGCGACACGACGATTCCCACGGAGGACGGCCGGTCGCCGGGCTCCGGGGCAATTATCCGCGCGGTCGCAGGGGTGACCGAGCGGGAGCCGGACGCCGTCCTCGGGAAGCCGTCGGCCACGACCGCGCGCCTCGCCGCCGACCGCATCGGCGTACCCAGCGACGAGTGCGTGCTCGTCGGCGACCGCCTCGACACGGACATCGAAATGGGCGAACGCACAGGGATGACGACGGTACTCGTGCGGACCGGCGTCAGCGGCGACGCGGACCTCGCGGACAGCGACGTGCGACCAGACTACGTCTGCGACTCGCTCGCGGACGTGCCCGGCCTGCTGGACTAGTCCTCGAAGTACGCGAGCGCCAGCACGAGGCCAACGACGGTGAGCGCGAGCGCGTACCCGAACGCCGCGAGGTAGGCTCCGGTCGCCGCGATGATTTCGCCGGCGACGAGGGGCGCGCTGAACGCGCCGAAGAGGCCGACGCTGGTGAGCAGCGCGACGGCGGTGGTGACGTCGGCGTCGTCGACGACGCCGGGGACGACGCTGTAGAACAGGCCGAGGCTCAACTGCACGAAGTAGCCGCCGACGAGGAGGAACGCGGCGACCACGAGGTACGTCGAGGAGGCGGCGATACCCGCGAGCGCGACGCCGGAGACGACCAGCGATACGAGTACGACCGGGCGGGTGCGGCCGCCGAGCAGGCGGTCGGTGACGACGCCGCCGCTGGCGCGCGCCGCCGCGCCGAGCAGGGGGAACATCGCGGTGAGCGCGCCGCTCTGCGCGAGCGACAGCGACAGTTCCGCGGTGAGGTACGTCGGCACCCAGCTGTTCACGAAGAGGTACAGCGAGTACGACACGAACCCGAGCGCGCACACCAGCAGGACGGTGCGGTTGCGCGCGACGCCGACCACGCTCGACAGCGACGGAATCTCGCCGGTGCCGCCGCCGGCGAGGTCCGACTCCCAGCCGGCGAGGATGCCGGCGAGCGCGGGCACGAAGAACAGCGGATAGACGAGGAAGACGGCGGCGGGGCCGTACTCGCTGGCAATCGTCGGCCCCGTGAGGTGGCCGACGGCGAACCCGACGGGGCCGCTGGCGGTGAACAACCCCGTTGCGGTGGCGGCGTTCTGGAACTGCCCGAACACCGTGAGGCCGGTGTTCCAGATGAGCACGAATCCGAGGCCGGCGACGACGCGCGCGTACAGCACCGGCCAGTACGCGCCCCGCTGAGCGAACTGCCAGCTAGCGAGGCCGCCGACGAGGAACACGCACGTCGCGAACGTGAAACTCCGCGCCGCGCCGAAGCGGTCGACGACGGCGCCCGCGGGGACGCTGGCGACGACGGCGACGCCGAGCATCACGCTCACGAGCCAGTTCACTTCCGCGGCGCTCGCGCCGAGGTGGTCGGCGAGCACGGGCGTCGTGCTCGCGGGCACGATTTCGAAAGCGCCCGACGCGACGGCTGTCAGGAGGACGGAAGCGACGACGAGCGGGTGCTCGGAGAGCGCCGGTCGGGAGTCCATAGTTCCGACGTGCTACTGCACTGCCTTGCCTCTATCCCACGCGGCAAACCGCGACCCGCTAGATGACGCCCATCTCGGAGAGGCGCTCCGGGAGGTAGGTGTCGGTCACGAAGTCGAGGCCGCGGGACGCCAGCGCCTGCTGTTCGGCCTTCTTGTCGATGTCCAGTTGGAGCTCGATCTGCTCGGTCCAGAAGTCGCTCTGGAAGCGCGGGTCCTCCAGTTCGGATTCGAGGGCGTTCACGTCGGAGTCGCTGAGCGGGTCCGTCGGCAGGTCGTAGTCGACGATGTCCTGCGGGCGGATACCGACGAACTGCGCCTGCGGCGTGGCGAGGTACTTCGAGAGGTGCGCGGACTTGATGGAGCCGTACGCCACGGAGCCGAAGATGCGGTACGACCACGGGTCACCGTCAGTGAACACGGTGACCGGGAGGCCGAGTTCGTCGTGCAGGCGCTTCGTGAGCCGGCGAGTCGCCCGCGCTGGCTGGCCGCCGAGGTGGACGACGAGGCAGTCGTACTCGTCGTCGAAGCCGTTCTCGACGAGGCGGTCGCGCATCCCACCGGTCTCGACGCACATCACGAACTCCGCGTCGCTCTCCATGAACTCGATGGTGTCGGGGTTGTTCGGAATCTGGTAGCCGCCCTGCCCGACGTCGTCCTGACAGTGAATCTCGCGGTCGCCGCGGTTGGTCTGCTCGCGGATGCGCAGCGGCCCCATCACCTTCGCGCCGGACTCCTCGGGGCGCATGTGGAAGTCCTCGCGTTTCACGCCGGAGACGATTTCGAGGTCCTCGACGAGCTTGTCGGACTCGCTCTGGTCGTTGAACTGGGCCTCCTCCTCGTCCCACGACTCGGAGAGGTAGTACAGTTCACGCAGCGTCGACGAACGGTTCTCGTCGAGCTGCTGGGCGAGGAAGTCGATTGTGTAGATGGACTTCAGGAGTTTGCGCGCCCCCCGCACGGAGTTCGCCGAGCGCGTGCTGGTGCGGTCGCCGTACACCCACACGTCGGCGCCCTCGTCGTACTCGATGTTGGACTTCGAGCGCGTCGGCAGCGTCATCTTCGGGACGTCGCCGTCCGCGAACTGGTCGTAGAACTGTTCGGCCAGCTCGACGAGCTGGTCGCGGGCGTCGTCGCCCTTCGGGGTGTCTGGGGTGTTTGCGTCGCTCATTGGTCGACAGTGAGGCGGGCGTCCTCGACGCCCTGCACGGAGAGGTCGAACTCCGCGTCTTCGTCCACGCTGTACGTCAGTTCCGCGGTGTCGCCGCCGGAGACCGACGGCGACCACTTCACGAACCACTCGCCGTCCATCTCCACGACGTTCCCGTCGGAGGCGTCCGCGGGCTCGGCGGTGACGATGTCCGTGATGTCGACGTCCGCGGCCGTGCTACCGTGGTTCTCGACGCGCAGCGTCACCTCGCCGTCGTCGAGTTCGCGCTCGACGAGGACGTTGTTCATGATGCGCGCCAGCGAGTCGTCGACGTCGAGGGGCTCGTTGTCGGTCATCTCCGAGACTTTCTCCGCCATGGTGGGGAGGATGTCCATGATGACGTTCTGTTTCTGCTGGCGCTTGCGCATCGACTGGCGCTTGTTGAGGAACGACTTCAGTTCGCGGGCGGCCTCCCGCACCGCGAGTTCGATTTCGTCCTCGATTTCCTCGACGGACGCGACGGCGTCCTTGGACTCGCTGGTGAACGGGACGTTCGTCGACGCGACGTGAATCATGATGACCGCCGGCCCCTGCGGGAGGCCGCTCCCGCCGGGCTGGTCGAGGTTGTAGTTCCGCCAGCCGATGTCCTTGACGACGTTCGTCGTCGCGCACGCGCCGCGCTGGTAGACCAGCGGCACGCGGTTCGCGAACCGCAGCAGGTCGACGCCGCCCTGGTCTTCGAGTTCGCCGCCGTACGCGATGCCGGCTTCCACGATGAACGGGTCGCCGCCGTGGACCTCGGCGTCGCGGGTCGCCGCGGCGTAGAACTCGGCGTCGAACTCCTTGCGGAGACCGGCCTCCACGAGGTTGGCCTCGATGGGCGAGAGACACGAGGTCGGCGGCGCCATCACGTCGACGGTCGCCATCGCGTCCAGCAGTTCGCTGGCGGTGTCGCGGTCGCTCGCGACGGCCTTGGTCTTCGGCAGGTCGTCGGGGACGGTCGCCATGTCGGTCCAGAGTTCCTCGACGACGTTCTCGCGGGCGGTGTCGCCGACCGTGGCGTCCTCGACCTCCTCGGTCATCTCGGCGGCGCGGTAGACGAACTCCGCCAATTCGGCGCGCGTCACGCGGTCGCGGGGCGTGTCGCTGCCGAATTTGTCGGCGATGCGCTCGGCGAGCCCGCGCACGGTCGCGTCGTCCTTCTGGACGGTGGTCGCGGCGTCGACTGCGTGGAAGACGTCCGCCGCGCGGTCCTCAGTGAGCGCGGCCCACACCGCGTCGACGACGTGTTCCTGTACGGTGTCACCGAACGTCGTTCCGGAGGACTCCTCGGAGTCGGTGGCGGCGTCGGCGACGAGCGCTTCGAGTTCGGAGTACGCGACGCGCTCGGCGTCCTCGACGGCGTCGGCGACGCGCTCGGCGAACGCCGCGGTGTCGTCGGCGCCCTTGTTCGAGACGGCGTCGACGACGGCGGCTTCGAGGTCGGTTTCGGAGTCGATGCCCGGCGGCCGCCACCGTAATTCTCGGCCGTAGTGGCGGTCGCGGAACGCGTCGACGATGCCGTCGGCGGTCTTCTTCCCGACCCGGGTGAACTCCGACTGGAGGAACCCGGAGACGGAGTGCGAGTCGGTGTCGCCGAGCATCTTGATGAGCGTCCCGAGTTCGACGCCGTGGGGGTGGGGGCGAATCTCCTCGGTCTCCTCGGGGAGGCCCGCGCCCTCGGCGCGCTCGGCCTTGATTTCGCCCTTCGGCTCCTGCAGTTCGATGCGCGCGTGGGGGTTGACGACCGCGGTGTGCTTCACGTAGTCGTGGAGCTGGCCGCGGGCGCGCATGTTCGCTTCGAGGTCCATCTCGATGCGCGTGCCGTGGGTCCCCCGGAGGTCGCTCTCCGCCGCGGAGAGCTCCTCCTCGACGCTGATTTCGGGCTCGTTGGTGTCCGTGTCGATGATGAGCTCGTAGTAGTTCGACACGCCGGAGTCCTGCGTGCGGCTCTCGATGCGCACCGGCTTCCCGGAAGTCAACTGAGAGTACAATACAGCCGCTGAAATCCCGATTCCTTGCTGACCGCGATTTTGCTCTCGTGCGTGGAAGCGCGAGCCGTATAGGAGTTTCCCGAAGATTTTCGGAATCTGGTCTTTGGTGATGCCGGGGCCGTTGTCCTCGACGACGAGGGTGTAGTAGTCCCGGCCCTCCTCGATTTCGACGTAGATGTCGGGCAGGATGCCGGCTTCCTCGGTGGCGTCGAGGGCGTTGTCGACGGCCTCCTTGACGGCCGTGACCAGCCCTCGGGCGCCGCTGTCGAAGCCGAGCATGTGCTTGTTCTTCTCGAAGAACTCGGCGATGGAGATCTCGCGCTGGCTCGCGGCGAGCTCCTCCGCGATGCCCTCCTCCTCGCCGAGTGTCGACTGGAAGGACGTCATTCGATACACGTAGTTCCCGTTCGGTGGGTAAAACCCCAGCGGTGTGCGGGGTGAAAGTGAAAGTGAACGACTGACGGCGGACGGACGCAAGACGATTCGGCGGTTTTCGCGCGCACGCGTGCGAGTCTTTTTTACCAGCGGGGAGCCTAGGGAGATGCAACGTTCATGTCTGACCAAAGCGAGTACAGCGCTGGCCAAATCCAGGTTCTGGAGGGGCTGGAAGCCGTCCAGAAGCGGCCGGCGATGTACATCGGTTCCACTGACGCTCGTGGCCTCCATCATCTCGTCTACGAGGTCGTGGACAACTCCATCGACGAAGCGCTCGCAGGGTACTGCGACCACATCGAGGTGACACTCCACGACGACGGCTCCGTCAGCGTGGAGGACGACGGTCGCGGCATCCCCATAGACACCCACGAGGAGTACGACCGCCCCGCGGTCGAGGTCATCCTCACCGTCCTGCACGCCGGCGGGAAGTTCGACGGGAAGTCCTACCAAGTGTCGGGTGGGCTCCACGGCGTCGGCGTCTCCGTCGTGAACGCGCTCTCCGAGCGCCTCGCCGTCGAGGTTTCCCGCGAGGGCGGGAAGTACCGCGAGAAGTTCGAGCACGGCGAACCCGTCACCGACCTCGAGCGCATCGGCGACGTCGGTGACGAGGAGACGGGCACGCTGATTCGGTTCCGCCCGGACGCCGACATCTTCGAGACGCTGGAGTTCGACTACTCCACGCTCGAGAACCGCCTGCGCGAGCTCGCGTTCCTCAACTCCGGCGTCGAAATCACGCTCACCGACGAGCGCGGGGAAGAACCGCAGTCCTCGACGTTCGAGTACGAGGGCGGCATCCGGGAGTTCGTCGAGTACCTCAACGAGAGCCGGCAGGCGCTCCACGACGACGTTATCTACTTCGAGAGCGAGGAAGACGGCATCCAGGTCGAGATCGCGATGCAGGCGACCGACGACCTCCAGTCCTCGACGCACGCCTTCGCGAACAACATCAACACCCGCGAGGGCGGCACCCACCTCACGGGGTTCAAGACCGCGCTCACGCGCACGGTCAACGACTACGCCAACGAGAACAACCTACTCTCGGAGCTCGACGGCGAGAACCTCACGGGCGAGGACATCCGCGAGGGCCTCACCGCCGTCGTCTCCGTGAAACACCCCGACCCGCAGTTCGAGGGGCAGACGAAGACGAAACTCGGCAACAGCGAGGTCCGGGGCATCGTCGAGGGCACGGTCCACGAGGGACTGGGCACGTACTTCGAGGAGAACCCGAACACCGCCGAAGCCGTCGTTCGGAAGGCCGTCGAGGCCGCGAAGGCGCGGAAGGCCGCGAAGAAGGCCGAGGAGCTCACGCGCCGCAAGAGCGCGCTCTCCTCGACGAGCCTCCCCGGGAAGCTCGCTGACTGCCAGACGAAAGACCCCGACGACGCCGAACTGTTCATCGTGGAGGGCGACTCCGCGGGCGGCTCGGCCAAGCAGGGCCGAAACCCCGAGTTCCAGGCGATTCTGCCGCTCGGCGGGAAGATTCTGAACGTCGAGAAACACCGCTTGGACCGGATTCTCGAACACGACGAGATTCGACACATCATCACCGCGCTCGGCACGGGTATCGGCGACGAGTTCGACATCGACGACCTCCGGTACAAGAAGATCGTGATGATGACCGACGCCGACGTCGACGGCGCGCACATCCGCACGCTCCTGTTGACGTTCTTCTACCGCCACATGAAGCCGCTGCTGGAGGCCGGCTACGTGTACGCCGCCCAGCCGCCGCTGTACCGCATCCGGTACCGCGGCGAGACGTACGACGCGATGACCGAGGAGGAGCGCGAACAGATTATCGAGGAGAAGTGCGACGGCAACCCGACGCAGGTCCAGCGGTTCAAGGGCCTCGGGGAGATGAACCCCCAGCAGCTCTGGGACACCACGATGGACCCCGACAACCGCATCCTCAAGCGCATCACCGTCGACGACGCCGCGGCCGCCGACAAGATGTTCTCCGTGCTGATGGGGGACGCCGTCGAGCCGCGCAAGCAGTTCATCCAGGACCACGCCACGGACGCAGAGTGGGTGGACATCTAACATGAGTTCGGACGCACCAGACCCAGACGCACCCGAGGAAGTCGCGGACCGAGTGAAGAACGTCCGCGTGGACGAGGAGATGGAGCAGTCGTACATCGACTACGCGATGAGCGTCATCGCGGGCCGCGCGCTCCCGGACGTCCGGGACGGCCTCAAGCCCGTCCACCGACGCATCCTCTACGCGATGCACGAGGCGGGCGTCACTAGCGGGTCCAGCCACCGGAAGTCCTCGAACATCGTCGGGGACACGATGGGGGACTACCACCCGCACGGCGACTCCGCCATCTACGACGCGCTCGTGCGGATGGCCCAAGACTTCTCGATGCGGCATCCGCTCGTAGACGGCCAGGGGAACTTCGGCAGCGTCGACGGCGACCCCGCCGCGGCGATGCGGTACACGGAAGCCCGCATGGCACCCATCGCGGAGGAGCTGCTGACGGACATCGAGAAGGACACCGTCGACTTCCAGTCGAACTACGACGACCGCCTGCAGGAGCCGAAGGTGTTGCCGTCGGCGTTCCCGAACCTGCTCGTGAACGGGTCGTCGGGTATCGCGGTCGGGATGTCGACGAACGTCCCGCCGCACAACCTCGGCGAGGTCGTGGACGCGACAGTCCACCTCATCGACAACCCCGACTGTACAGTCATCGACCTGATGGACTACGTGAAGGGGCCGGACTTCCCGACCGCGGGGAACATCGTCGGGCGCTCGGACGTCAAGCAGGCCTACCAGACGGGCCGGGGCCGCGTCCGGATGCGCGCCGAGTACCACGTCGAGGAGGGGGATTCGAGTGACAGCATCGTCATCACGGAGCTCCCCTACCAGCAGAACAAGTCCAAGCTCGTCGAGCGCATCGCGGACGACGTCCGCGACGGCGACCTCGACGGCGTGCGGGACCTCCGCGACGAGTCCGACCGGAACGGCATCCGCATCGTCGTGGAACTCAAGCGCAACGCGAACACGGACGTCGTCGAGAACCACCTGCTCGAATCCCACCTCGAACGCACGTTCGGCGTCATCAACCTCGCGCTCGTGGACGGCCAGCCGAAAGTCCTCACGCTCAAGGAGATGCTCGAAGAGTACGTCGCCCACCGCAAGGAAGTAGTGCGGCGGCGCTCCGAGCACGACCTCGCGGAGGCCGAGGACCGCGCGCACATCCTCGAAGGCCGCCTAAAGGCCCTGGAGCAGGCCGACGACGTGGTCGAAACCATCCAGGACGCCGAGGACCGCGACGACGCCAAGGAAGCCCTGAAAGACGACTTCGGGTTCACGCAGGCGCAAGCCGACCACATCGTGCGGATGCAACTCGGCAGCCTCACGTCGATGGAGACCGCGGAAATCGAGTCCGAGTACGAGGACGTCACCGCGCGCATCGAGCGCCTCGAGGAGATTCTCGGCAGCGAGGACGAACTCCTCTCGGTCATCAAAGACGAACTCCAGGAAGTCAAAGACAAGTACGCCGACGAGCGCCGCACGTCGTTCATCGAGGACACCGGCACGGTCACCGACGAGGACCTCATCCCCGAGGAGGACGTCGTGGTCGTGCTCACCGAGAGCGACTACATCAAGCGTGTGCCCGCGGACACCTTCGACGCCCAGCACCGCGGCGGCAAGGGCATCATCGGCACGGACCTCAAAGACGAGGACCGCGTCTCCGCGGTGTTCACCGCGAGCACGCACGATTACTTGCTCTGCTTCACGAACCAGGGGCAGGTCTACCAGCTCAAGACGTACGAAATTCCCGAGATGTCCCGGACTGCTCGCGGCACGTCCGCCGTGAATATTCTGGACCTCGACGACGGGGAGGAAGTGACCTCCATCGTCAACACGGACGACTTCGGGGACGGGGAGTACCTCACGATGGTCACCAAGAACGGCATCGCTAAGCGGACGCCCGCAACCGAGTACGAGGACGTCCTCTCGACTGGCATCATCGGAATCCGGCTGAACGACGGCGACGAGCTCGTCGACGTCGAGGTAACTGACGGGAAGATGGACCTCGTCATCGGCACGGAACACGGGATGACGATTCGATTCGACGAAGCCGAGGTCCGGTCGACCAGTCGCGCTACGAAAGGCGTCAACGGCGTGAAGCTCCGGGACGGTGACCACGTCGCCGGCCTCGCGGCGACCTACGAGAACGACGACCGGAGTCTCTTGACAGTCACCCGAAACGGGTACGGGAAGCGAACGCTGGTGACCGAGTATCGACCGCAGTCCAGGTACGGATATGGGCTCGTCGACATCAAGACCGAAGAACGGAACGGCAACGTCGTGTCTATCGAAACGGTGACTGAGGACGACGACGTGGTCGCGATGAGCGCGGAGGGCCAGATTATCCGGCTCCCCGTCGACGAGATCTCGACGGTCGGCCGGAACACGAAGGGCGTGAAAGTGATGGGCGTCGAGGAAGGCGACGAGGTCGCCGACGTCTCCGTCTACCGCCCCAGCGAGGACGGCGAGGAGGAAGACGAGAGCGAAGCCGACGAGTAACGGCCCACCAACTTTTCTATCGAAATCGCATCCGCGAGCGAGCGGTCCAACGGACCCGAGCGACGCGGTTCACTGCGCGAACGAGCGAAGCGAGTGAGCGCAGGCCGACGACTGAGGGAGAGTGAGCGTAGCGAACGGACCGAAGGAGGAGTGCTTTTAGCGTAGCTTTTGCCGAGCTCGGCGGCGAAGCCGCCGAGCGCAGCGCAAAAGGTACGTTTAGAGGATTCGCTTCCCGAGCGCGCTCGCGGCCAGTTCCGCGGCGATGTCCGCGGTCCGGTTCGACTCGTCCAGAATCGGGTTCACTTCCACGACTTCCAGCGAGCGGAGGAGGTCTTCTTCTGCGTCCCGTTGTGCGATCGCCTCCAGCGCCGCGTGGGCTTCCCGGTAGGTCGCGCCGCCGCGGACCGGCGTCCCGACGCCGGGGGCTTCGTCCGGGTCGAGCCAGTCGACGTCCAGCGAGACGTGGACGCCGTCGGTGCCCGCGGTCACAATGTCGAGGGCTTCGTCGACGACGCTGTTGACGCCGCGCTCGTCGATGTCGCTCATCGTGAACGCGGTCATCTCGCTGTCACGGATGGCCTCGCGCTCGGACGGGTCGAGGTTCCGGAGGCCGACGAGCGCGACGTTCTCCTCGCGGAGGCCGGCGGCGTTCGCCCACTCCGTGTCCGCGAACTCGCCGCGGCCCAGCGCCGCCGCCAGCGGCATCCCGTGGACGTTCCCGCTGGGGGAGGTCGCGGGCGTGTTGAAGTCGCCGTGGGCGTCCAGCCAGAGCGCGCCGATTTCTGCGTCGCGCGCGCTCCCCGACAGCGACCCGATGGCGACCGCGTGGTCGCCGCCGAGCACCAGCGGGAACGCGTCGTCCGCGATGGTGTCCGCGACCTCGTCGCCGAGGCGCGTGCAGACGTCCTCGATTTCGTCGAGGAACTTCGCGCGCCCGTCGCTCGGTTCGCGCTCCTCCGCCCGGGGGACCGCGAGGTCGCCGGTGTCGACGGCGTCGACGCCCGCCGCGTCCAGTTCCGCGGCGAGGTCGGCGTAGCGAATCGCCGACGGCCCCATGTCGACGCCGCGTCGGTCCGAGCCGTAGTCCATCGGTGCGCCGATGACGTGGACGGTCTTGGTCATGCCCGTAGCTACGGCGAGCAGTCCTTAGTGCGTGTGGTTCCACGACCGCGAAGCCGACACCGCAGAATCAGTCCTCGCGGTACGGTTCGACGACGCGCTCGACGCCCTCCGCGAACGAAATCTGGGGCTCCCAGCCGGTCGCCTCGTGAATCTTGGAGATGTCCGCGCACGTGTCGTGGACGTAGTTCTCCAGCGGGATGGGCTCGTACTCGGGTTCGACGTCCGTGCCGAGCGCGTCGTTGATGAGGTCGACCATCTCGTTGAACGAGTAGGCGTCGCCGGTGCCGAGGTTGTAGACGCCCGTGAGTTCGTGCTCGGCGGTCGTCACCAGCCCGCGGACGATGTCGTCGACGTGCGTGAAGTCCCGCGTCTGGGAGCCGTCGCCCCACAGCACGGGCGACTCGCCGTTCGCGATTTTGTCCGCGAACTGCGAGACGGTGTTGGCGTACTCGCCCTTGTGGCCTTCGTTGCCGCCGTACCCCTGGTAGACCGAGAAGAACCGCATCCCCGCACACGTGATGTCGTCGTAGAAGCTGTTGTAGTACTCGGCGTATCGCTCCCGGCCGAGCATCGACGCGTCGTAGCCGGTCGCGGCTTCGAGGTCCATGTCCTCGGGGCTGGGTTCGGTTCGGCTGCCGTACGCCGAGGACGTCGACGCGTAGACGACGGTGTTACAGCCGTCGTCGTGAGCCTGTTCGACGACGTTGACGAACCCCTCGATGTTCACGCGAGCGCCCTCGCGTGGGTTCTCTTCGAGCATCTGTCGCGACGAGAGCGCGGCGAGGTGGTAGACGACGTCGACACCCTCAGTCGGCAGGTCGTCGTCGAGCACGTTCGCTTCAACGTACTCGACGGCGTCGTCGAGATTCTCCGGGGTGCCGAGGTAGCCGTTGTCCAGCGCGACGACGTCGTTGTCGGCGGCGAGGTGGTTCGCGAGGTTCGATCCGATGAACCCAGCGCCGCCCGTGACCAGCACGCGATTTCCGTCCATGTTCGTGAATCGACGGTCGGGCCGTAAAACCTACTGCTTCGCCGTCTGTCTCCGGGCGCCCCATCGGGGGATTTATGGAAAACACCGGCCAACCCATTCGTATGTCATCGATTGAACTGACCTCCAGTCAGAAGACGATACTGCGCGCGCTCGTAGACCTCTACACGGAGCGCGAGCAGGCCGTCAAAGGCGAGGACATCGCCGAGGAGGTCGACCGCAACCCCGGTACAATCCGGAACCAGATGCAGAGCCTGAAAGCCCTCCAACTCGTCGAGGGCGTCCCCGGCCCGAAGGGCGGCTACAAGCCGACCGTCAACGCCTACGAGGCGCTGGAAATCCAGAAGCTCGACACGACCGCCGAGGTGCCCGTGCGCCACGAGGGCGAACGCCTCGAAGACGCGAACGTCGAGGAGGTCGGGTTGACGAGCGTCCACCACCCGGAGCTGTGCCGCGCCGAGATTCACCTCCGCGGCTCCATCCGGGAGTTCCACGAGGGCGACAGCGTCACCGTCGGTCCGACGCCGCTGTCGAAGCTCGTCATCGAGGGAACGCTCGACGGCAAAGACGACACTGCGAACATTCTCATCCTGAAAATCGACTCGATGGAAGCGCCGGCCGAAGAACCCGACCACTGACGCGCGACGTTTCAAAGCCTTTGTATCACCGGGCGACGCAGGTCTCAGTATGACAACTAGAGTCGTCGTTCTCGGTGCCGGCTACGCTGGCGCCGGCGCGGTGTCGAAACTCGAAGACGAACTCGGCCCCGACGCGGAACTCGTCTGGGTATCCGACACCGACTACCACCTCGTCCTCCACGAAGCCCACCGCGTCATCCGAGACCCGGGCGTCGAGGACAAGATTACGATTCCCGTCGAAGACATCAAGTCCCGCGGGACGCGGTTCGTCCACGACGACGTCGTCGATGTCGACATCGACGACCGCACCGTCGAACTCGAAGACGGCGACGACGTCGACTACGACTACCTCCTCGTCGGCATCGGGTCGGAGACGGCCACCTACGGCATCGACGGGATGGCCGAACACCCGCACACGCTGAAGGGCCTCGACGACGCCATCGAAATCCACGAGGACGTCACGGCCGCGGCGCGAGAAGCCACTCGGGACGACCCCGCGAAGGTCGTCGTCGGCGGCGCCGGGCTCTCGGGCATCCAGAGCGCGGGCGAACTCGCGGAGTTCCGCGACCGCCACAACGCGCCCATCGACGTCACGCTCGTGGAGGCGCTGCCCGAAATCTTCCCGCCGGGCGACAGCGAGATTCAGGGCGCGCTCCGCCACCGCATCGAGAAGCGCGACATCGAGATTCTCACCGACGACCCCATCACCGCGGCGACCGCCGACCACCTCGAGTTCGACGAGCGCGACGACCTCGACTACGACGTGTTCCTCTGGACCGGCGGCGTCACCGGCCCCAGCGAACTCGGGGACGTCGATCTCGACGCCGAGCACAACCGCCTGCAGGCGGGTTCGAACCTCCAGACCGGGAACGAGCGCGTGTTCACCGTCGGGGACTGCTCGCTGGTCGACCAGCCCGACGACGAAGTCGCGCCGCCGACCGCGCAGGCCGCGTGGCAGGCCGCCGACGTCGCCGCCGAGAACATCGCGCGCGCCATCGACGACCGGCCGCTGCGAACGTGGACGTACGACGACCAGGGAACGCTCGTCTCCATCGGGGAGGCCGCCATCGCTCACGACGTGCAGATGAACGGTTTCGCCTCGCCGGTCCGTACGTTCAACGGGACGCCCGCGAAGATGCTGAAGAAGGGCGCGGCCGCGCGCTGGATCGCGAAGATTACGTCGTGGTCGCGCGCGATGAAGGCGTGGGACGCGCTCTAGACGTCGGCGACGGGTCGCTTCTGGATTCGCCACTCGCCGGCTTGCACGTCCAGTTGGAACGTGCGGCTGGCCTTGTCGGACTGCAGGATGAGTTTACTCTCGGTCGTCTCGAAGCGCGTCAGTAGCTTCAACTCGACTTCCTCGCGGACCGTCTCGAAGCGCAGTCGGTGGCGCCCGTCGGCCTCGTAGAGGCCGACGCGGAGCCGAATCTGTTCGTCGGTCGGGGGGAACTCGCAGAACAGCGTCTGTTCGGTGGTCTCCTCGATGTCGCCGTCGTTGCGGTCGGCCCACGCCTCGAAGGCCGAGACGAACGCCGAGGAGAGCCCGTCGTCGTCCCAAATCGGTCGCATACGCCGACCACGACGGCGCCGGGTTTAGCGTTTCGGGAGTCGGCCGACGGCTCAGAGCCCCCACCGGAGGCCGGACATCGAGGCGACGATGGCGACCATGAGCGCGAGTTCGACCAGACTCAACATCCCGTACTTCTTGTTCAGTTCCGCGAGCCGTTCGTGGTCGGTGTCGTCGGCGGCGATTTCGTCGAACATCCCGGACGTGAACTTGTGCAGCGGCCCGAACCCGAGGACGAGCAGCGCGACGGCGAGCGCGCTCGCAGCCCACAGGGACGGCGTCGGGGACGCCCACAGCCCCATCATGGCGGCGAGGCCGACGCCGGAGCCGACGACCCCCACCGAGATGGGCTCCATGAGGAGGTTCATCTTGGGGACGAAGCCCGCGGCGAACTCCTCGTTGGCGGTCTCGGAGAGTCCACCCATGACGGGGCCGAGGACCACCGCGCCGAGCACCCCGGTCCCGAACCAGAACGCCCCGAGGAAGAGGTGGACGGTGAACATGATTCGGACGTCGCCGGACGCGTACCCCAGCACGGGCAGAACGAGCGGCAGGGCGACGGCGCCGACGGCGAACGGTCGGGAGGCAGCGTCAGCCATCAGGCGGTACCGCTCTCGCGTGCTCGTCGGTCGTCTCGCGTTGGTCAGTGACATGCGATATCGTGACTCACGTCATCCCAGTCACGTGTTACCGCAGAAGAAAGTTTCGGGGGAGTAGTGTCACTCCAAACTCAGGCCGGCGTGCCACTGATCGACGCCCGCCTGTGCTTTCTTCTCGTCCATCTTCGCGAGCAGGTGGACCGCGAGGCTCGCGGTCTCAGCGGCGTTGGACTCGCCCTCGGTGAGGAACTCGCCGGTCTCGCGGTTCGCGAACACCGAACAGACCGCGCCCGCGCGGAGGCCGTAGACGTTCGCGAGCGTGAGGATGGCCGACGCCTCCATCTCGACGTTCGCGACGTTGGCGTCCTTGAGTTCCTGAATCAGGTCGTCGCTGCCGGCGGCCTCGAACCCCTCGAACCCGGGACGGCCCTGTCCCGCGTAGAAGGAGTCCGAACTCATCGTGAGGCCGACGTGGTAGTCGTGGCCGAGGCGTTCGGCGGCGGCGACGAGCGCGGAGACGACTTCGTGGCTGGCGACCGCGGGGTAGTCCTCGCGGACGTACTCGCCGCTGGTGCCCTCTTGGCGGACCGCGCCCTTCGTGATGACGAGGTCGCCGGGGTCCATCTCGGCTTGAAGCGCGCCGCAGGAGCCGACGCGGATGAACGTGTCCGCGCCGATTCGCGCCAGTTCCTCGACGGCGATGGCGGCCGACGGCGACCCGATACCGGTGGAGGTGACCGAAATCGGCGTGCCGTCGTAGCTGCCGGTGGCGGTGCGGTACTCGCGGTGGTGTGCGACCTCGTCGTGGTCGTCCCACAGCGGCGTGATTTTGTCGAGGCGCTCGGGGTTGCCGGGGAGCAACACGGCGTCCGCGACGTCGCCGGAAGCGAGTTCGACGTGATACTGGACCTCGTCGTTTGGGTCCTCGCTGTCGCCGGGCATGCCACCGAGTTGGCCGGCGACGGGCAAAGTGTCTTCGTGTTTCCGGAAGCCGAACGCACTTCGCTCCGCGGGCCGTTCGTCCGCCGTGCATCGGAGTCGCGTCGCGGTCCTGTTCGCGGTGGTCGCGATAGCGTGGGGCGGGTCGTACGTCGCCATCGACGTCGGCCTGCGGGAGTTGCCGGCGCTGCTGTTCGCGGCGTACCGGCTGGAGACTGCGGCCGTCGTCGCGCTGCCGGCGGCGTACGTCGTCTGCGAGCGCTTCGCCCCGCGGACTCGCGGGGAAGTCGCCAGCGCGGCGGTCAACGGCGCGCTCGTCGTCGCGCTGACGAACGCGTTCCTGTTCGTCGGCCAGCAGTACACCACGGGCGGGGTCGCGTCGGTGCTGTTCTCCACGAACCCCGTCATCGCGGCGGGGCTGACGGCCGCGGTGTCGCCGTCCGAGCGCCTCGACGCCGTGGAAGCGGTCGGTTTGGTGGTGGGGCTCACCGGCGTCGCCGTCGTCGTGCGGCCGTCGTCGGGCGCGCTCGCCGACGGGACGACCGGGAAACTGCTGTTGCTCGGGGGTGCGACGAGCCTCGCGCTGGGCAGCGTGGTCGTCGACCGAATCAGTAGCGACCTCGACGCGCTCGCGGAGACGGCGTGGGGGCTGGCGTTCGGCGCCGCGCTCGCACACATCGCCAGCGTACTCGCGGGCGACCCCCAGACGCTGCCGGCGTCCGGGCCGCTGCTCGCCGCAATCGCGTACACGGGCGTCGTCTCGACGGCGCTTGCGTACCCGCTGTACTTCGAGCTCATCGACGCCGTCGGACCGGTACGCGCGAACCTCGTCTCCTACGCCGTCCCGGTCGTCACCGCCGTCTCCAGTTGGGCGCTCCTCGGTCGGGCAATCGGGCCGGTAACCGCCGCGGGGTTCGCAATCATCGCAGCGGGGTTCGCGCTGTTGAACCGGCGCGCGCTGCGCTCGCTGTTCAGTGCCCGAGCATCTCGGGCGTGATGGTGTCCGGAATGAGTTCGCCGATGGTGTAGCGCTCGAAGCCGTCGCCGGTGTCGCAGAGCACGGGCACGTCGTCGTCGCAGAACTCCGCGAGCGTCTGCCGGCACATCCCGCAGGGCGTCACGGCGTCGCGCGCTTCGGACGTGACGACGACTTTCGCGAAGTCGCGGTGGCCGTCGCGGACCGCCGACCCGACCGCCACCTCCTCGGCGTGGAGGCTGTTCGAGAAGTTCGCGTTCTCGACGTTCGTGCCGACGTACACCTCGCCGTCGGCGGTCTCGACTGCGGCGCCGACGGGGTACTCCGAGTACGGCACGTAGGCTTCTTCGAGCGCGTCACGAGCGGCAGCGAGAAGTTCGTCGTCGTCCATACAGACGCTTCGAGCAGCCGCGACAAAAAGCCGCCGCGTTCGGTTACTCGTCCTCGCCGGACTCGTAGTGCTCGCCGCCCGCCGAGGGGATGCGAGTGCGACCGAACACGGCGAGGACGACGATGACCGTGACGTACGGAATCGTGCGCACGAGTTCCGTCGGCACTTGGAAGACGTCCCGCGCCTGCAGCGTGAGCTGCGTGGCGTCGAGGCCCGCGAACAGCATCGTGGAGCCGAGCGCCCCGATGGGGTGGTAGTTCCCGAAGAGGTACGCCACGATGGCGATGAACCCCTTGCCGTTGACCATCGTCGGGCCGTTTCCGGTGAACTGGCCGACGCCGAGCGCGAGCGCGGCGCCGCCGACGCCCGCAAGCACGCCCGACAGCAGGACGGCCGCGTACCGGACGCGGTGGACGTTCACGCCCGCGGTGTCCAGCGCCTTCGGGTTCTCGCCGCTGGCTTCGACCCAGCGCCCGAACGCGGTGCGGTGGAGCGTGTACCACGACAGCGCGACGGCAAGCAGCATCAGGTAGACCGGCGGGCTGGCGTCGAACAGCGCGCCGAAGAACGGGATGTCGACGGGCGCGACGCCGACGAACGGTATCGGTGACGCGACCGCGTCCGAGAGCACCGGAATCCCCATCTGCGGGAGCGTCGGGAACGTGTCGACGCTGACGGTGTTTTTCGACCCGTAGATGACCGAGGAGAGGAACGGCGCGAGGCCGAGCGCGATGAGCCACACGGCGAGGCCGGCGATAATCTGGTCGGCCCGGAACTCGATGCAGACGATGGCGAACAGGCCCGCCAGCAGCGTACTCGCGAGTACGCCGCCGAGCAGCCCGTACCAGACGTTTCCGGTCACGTCGGTCGCCCAGATGCCGGTGAACGCGGCGATGATGAGCAGGCCTTCGAGACCGATGTTGATGACGCCGCTCTTCTCCGCGAAGATACCGCCCAGCGCGGCGAACGCGATGGGGACCGAGAGTCGCAGCGTCGCGGCGAGCGTCGAGTCGGCGGTGAGCACGGCGAACAGTCGGCCGGCGTCGGATTCGGGCGCGAACACGCCGGCGGCGGTGAGGCCGATGGCGGCGAGCAGGACGAGGCTGATGACCGACTGCTGGAGGTGGCTCCGACCGACGAACAGCCAATCGTAGGTGGCGGCAGCGGCGCGACGAACGGTGCCGAAGACCGGGGGTTCGTCACTCATCGCTCCCACCTCCGGTGGCGCCGTCGGCGCCAACTGGCTCGCCGGGCGAGCCGAACGAACCGAACTTGCGGCCGAGCATCCGGAAGAACTCGGGCATCGCGACGAACAGGATGATGAGTCCGCGGAGCACGCCGACGAGCGTCGGCGGAACGTCCGAACCGACCTGCACGACGATGGACCCGCTCTTGAGCACGCCGAAGAGGAACGCCGCGAAGCCGATGCCGAGCGGATTGTTTCCGGCGAGGATGGAGACGGTGATGCCGTCGAAGCCGTAGTCGGGGACGCCGGTCTGGAAGTTCCCCAGCACCATCAGCACGTAGACGGCGCCGCCGATGCCGGCGAGCGCGCCGGACAGCGTCATGCTGGAGACGATGGTGCGGTCGGCGTCGACACCGCCGTACTCCGCGGCGTCCGGCTGGAGACCGCTCGTGCGGAGGTCGTAGCCGAACGGCGTGTGCTGGAGGAGATACCAGATGCCGACGAGCACCGCGATAGCGAGCGCGAGCGCGAGTATGGATGCGTCGTCGCGGGCGCGGAACAGCCACGACGGGAACAGCGCGATGTCCGGCAGCGGGACGGTCTGGTTCGCGAAGCTCTCGGGGTCCTTGAAGTACTTCGCGCGGGAGACCAAGAAGAGCGCGATGGAGGTGGCGACGAAGTTCAGCATGATGGTGGTGATGACCTCGTTGGCGTCCGCGTACGCCTTCAAGGCGCCGGGAATCGCGGCGTAGAGGCCGCCCGAAATGCCGCCGAGCAAGAGGCCCAGCGGGAGCAAGACGAGCGTGGCGACGACACCGAGGCTCGCCAGCGGCGGCGCGAGGAACGAGAGCACGACGCCCGTGGTGAGCGCGCCGACGACGAGCTGTCCCTGTACACCGATGTTGAAGATGTCCGCACGGAACGCCACTGCGACCGCGACGCCCGTGAACATCAGAATCGTGGTCTCGGCGAGCGTCGTCGCGAACTGGCCGTTGAGCGGGTCGTTCACGACGTTGCCGAGCGCGCCGAGGAAAAGCAGGTCGTACACCGCGAACGGGTCGTAGCAGAACCCCATCGCGAACAGCGACTGCGACGGCCACAGGCCCGCGGGGAGCGCGGACTTCACGACACCCGGCACCAGTCCGGGGAGCGTGGACGTGACGAACGCACCGGGGAACGCCAGCGTGTACGCGGCGCTGGCGCAGTCGGTCATGCGGCCGGCGCCGAGAATGATGAGCGCGCCGATGAACACCGACAGCAGGAGCGCGGACGTGCTGATGAGGAATCGCTCGAACGCCGACGCGCGGACGAGGCGCCCGAGCAGGTCGTTCGCTCGGTCGGGGAGCTTCACTGCGCCACCCCCTCGGCGTCGCGCTCACTGCGGGGTTCGTACCCCTCGGGGTACTCACCCGCCATCAGCAGGCCGAGTTCCTCCTCGGTGACGCCGTCGGGGTCGACGACGGCCATCAGGTCGCCGTCGTGCATCACGGCGAGGCGGTCGGACAGCCCCTGTACTTCGTCGAGTTTCGAGGAGACGAGGAAGACGCCGCGGCCCTCGTCGCGGAGTTCGAGCAAGCGGTCGTGGATGAACTCCTGTGAGCCGATGTCGACGCCGCGCGTCGGGTGCGTGGCGACGACGAGTCGCGGGTCGCGCTCGAACTCGCGCCCGACGATGAACTTCTGTTGGTTGCCGCCGGACAGCGACACCGCGTCGTTGTCCGCGTTCGGCGGTCGAACGTCGTACTCCTCGACGATGGCATCGGCGTGCGACCGGGAGGCGTCCCAGTCGATAGTCGGGCCGGACGAGAACGCCTCGTTGCGCTGGCTGCCGAGGATGCCGTTCTCGACGAGGTCGAAATCCATCACGAGCCCGCGTTCCTGGCGGTCCTCGGGGATGTACGCCATCCCGCCGTCGATGCGCTCGCGGCGCGGCGCGTCGGTGATGTCCTCGCCGTCGAACTCGACGGTCCCTGCGTCGGGGTCGCGAAGCCCCGTAATCGCTTCCACGAGTTCGGCCTGCCCGTTGCCGTCGACGCCCGCGACGCCGAACACTTCGCCCTCGCGGACGACGAACGAGACGTCCGTGACGGCGGGCACGTCGCGGTCGTCGAGCACGGAGAGCGCGTCGACGTCGAGGACGGTGTCGCCGACATCCGGCGGCGTCGAGCCGACGTCGAGGACGACCTCGCGGCCGACCATCAGTTCCGCGAGTTCCTCGCGAGTGGTCTCGTCGGCGTCGACGGTGCCGACGTTCTTCCCGTCCCGGAGGACGGTGACATCGTCGGCGGCGTGCATCGCTTCGCCGAGTTTGTGCGTGATGAAGATAACCGTCTTCCCTTGGTCGGTGAGTTCGTCGAGGACGTCGAAGAGGTCCTCGACCTCCTGTGGCGTGAGCACGGCGGTCGGCTCGTCGAGGATGAGCACGTCCGCGCCGCGGTACAGCGCCTTCAGAATCTCTACGCGCTGCTGGACGCCGACGCTGACGTCGGCGATGGTCTGGTCCGGGTCGACGTCGAACCCGTAGCGCTCGCTGAGTTCGACGACGTCGCGGCGCGCGGCCTCGCGGTCGACGGCGAGGCCACCCCACTTCCGGGGTTCGTTGCCGAGCGCGATGTTCTCAGCGACGGTCATCGTGTCCACGAGCATGAAGTGCTGGTGAATCATCCCGATGCCGGCGTCGATGGCGTCCCGCGGCGAGCCGAACTCGCGGACCTCGTCGTCGACGACGACGCTGCCTGACTCCGGCTGGTAGAGCCCGTAGAGGACGTTCATCAGGGTCGTCTTCCCCGCGCCGTTCTCGCCGAGCAGGGCGTGGACCGACCCCTGTTCGACGTGCAGGTCGACGTTGTCGTTGGCGACGACGCCCGGGAATCGTTTCGTGATGTCTTCGAGTCGGACGGCCGTATCCGTTTGTGTCATTCGTGCAGAAATTTAATTCGGGCGCCGCCGTCAGACGTTGGAGGGGTCCTGCGGGACGGAGGTGTCACCGTCGATAATCGCCTGACGGGCCTCGCTAACTGCCGTCTTGACGTCGTCGGGAATGTCGGATTCGAGTTCCTGCCCGTAGACGCAGGCGACCCCGTCGTCCTGCAGGCCGAGCGTCGTCGTGGTGCCGGTCTCGAAGTTGCCGTTAACGGTCGCCTTCGCGGCGTTGTAGACAGCGGTGTCGACGCGCTTGACCATGCTCGCGAGGATGACGTCGGCGTAGCTGCTCTTCGTGACCGACTGGTCGCGGTCGACGCCGACCGCAAACCGGCCGCGGTCCTGTGCGGCCTGGAAGACGCCGGTTCCGGTGTTGCCCGCCGCGTGGAAGACGATGTCGCTGCCGGAGTTGTACATCGACAGCGCGGCCTCCTGCCCGGCCGTGGTGTCGTTGAAGCTCCCGACGTACGACGTCTGAACGTCGATGTCGTCGTTGGTGGCCTTCACGCCGGCGGTGAACCCGGCTTCGAACTTCTGAATGAGCGAACTCTCGCGGCCGCCGATGAAGCCGACGTTCGTGGAGTCCGACTGCGTGGAGCCGGCGCCAGCCTCGAAGCTCATCGACGTGAGGTGCGCGGCGAGCACGCCGACGAGGTACGAGCCCTCGTGCTCGCGGAACACGTAGCTGCCGACGTTGTCCGCGTCGACGGCGCTGTCGACAATCTGGAAGTTCTGCTCGGGGTAGTTCTCGGCGGTCGTCGCGAGCGAGTCGGCGTGCAGGTACCCGATACAGGAGACGAGGTCGTAGTCGGGGTTCGTCGAACTCGCGTACTGCTGCTGGTAGTTGCCGAACTGCGAGACCGACTCCGGCTGGGACTCGCTGAACTCGAGGTCGAACTCCTCTTTCGCCTGCTTGATGCCCGACTGGGCCTGGTCGTTGAACGACCCGTCACCGAGGCCGCCCGTCGCGTACACCATCCCGACGTTGGTCGTGTCCGACTCCTCGGCAGTCGTCCCTTCGGAGTCCTCGGTCGTCCCCTCGGACCCCTCTGTGGTCTCTTCGTCGTCGCTGGCGGGGCCGCCCGTACAGCCCGCCATCCCCGCGAGTCCGACTGCGCCGATGCCTGCCGTGGCCTTGATGAACTCCCGCCTGTCGAAGTTGGACATACTTGCGTCAAAGGAGACATTCGTACGGTGATAAAGCCGTCGTTTGTGGGGGATAGCGGCAAAACGTGGGCGTGTTGTCAGGCTTGTGCGACCGCGTCTTCGACGACACCAGAGACGGACTCCACGAGTTCGTCGACGTCGTCGCTCTCAGCGTACACGCGAACGTAGGGTTCGGTGCCGCTGGGTCGCACGAGCGTCCACGACGCGTCCGGGAACTCCAAGCGGACGCCGTACTCGGTGTTCACGTCGGCGTCCGGGAACGCCGCGGGCAGGTCCTCGCCGAGTTTCGCCATCACCGCGTCCTTGGCGGCGTCCGGGCACTCGACGCTGACTTTCCGGTACGGGCGCTCGGTCACGGGGTCGCGCAGCGCCGCGAGTCCGTCGGCCTCCGCGACCAGTCGCGAGAGGACGGCCGCCGACGCCACGCCGTCTATCCACCCGCCGAACGCGGTGTGGACGTGCTTCCACGGCTCCGCCGCGAACACTACGTCGCCGCCGTCCTCGCGGGCCGACGCGATGCCCTCGTGGAGCGCGCCGAGCCGAACGCGCTCGACGCGTCCACCGGCGTCCTCGACGCGCTCGTCGATTCGCGCGGACGCGTTCGGCGTCGTCACCACCACGGGGTCGTCGGCGTCACTGTCTCGCGTGTAGTGTTCCGCGAGCACCGCGAGCACCGTGTCCTCGTGTACGACCTCGCCATCGCCGTCCACGAGCACGATGCGGTCGGCGTCGCCGTCGTGGGCGATGCCGAACGCGGCGTCGCCGTTCGCGACAAAGTCCATCAGGTCGCCGAGCGTCTCCGGCGTCGGCTTGCTCGGCCGGCCGGGGAAGTGGCCGTCGACGTTCGCGTTCAGCGTGACGACGTGCGCGCCCAACTCGCGCAGCACCTGGGGCGTGGCGAGGCTCGCGACGCCGTTCCCGCAGTCGACCGCCACGGTCAAGCCGTCCAGCGGCGCGCCGTGCCCGCTAGCGTACTCGGCGACGGCCGCCCGGTAGTCCGGAAGTACCTCGACGGACTCGGTCTTCCCCCAGTCGGTCCACGACGCGTACTCGGGGTCGCTGTCCACGCGGTCCTCGATGGCGCGCTCGCGCTCCCGGTCGTACTCGGAGCCGTCCACGAACAGTTTGATGCCGTTGTCCTCGGGCGGATTGTGGCTCGCCGTGAGCTGAACGCCGCGTTTCCCCTGCGAGGCGTACGCCAGCGCCGGCGTCGGCAACACGCCCGCGTCCAGCACGCGCATCCCGCCGGCCTGCAAGCCCGCGCTCATCGCCGCCGCCAGCGCCGGCCCCGTCTCCCGGCCGTCCCGCGCGACGACGAACGCCTCGTCGTCGCCGCGAGCGTCCGCGCCGGCCGCGGCGCCGACAGCGACCGCGAGTTCCGGGGTCACGTCGGCGGCCGCACTCCCTCGAATCCCTGCCGTACCGAAGAGGTCCATACGCGGGGAAACCGGCCGCGTTCACTTAGGTTCGGCCCTTCCCGGCCGCGAGAATCAGAGTTCGATGCCGCTCGGAATGAGGCTGTGACTGCGCAGCAGGTCGCCGTCTTCGCTGTAGACGAGGAACGTCGACTTCTCGTAGACGACGAGCTGTTCGCCGTCGACGAGAATCTCGACGCGGTACTGGCCGTCGTCGCCGGTCGCCTCACCGTACCGGCGGGCCGCCCGCACGAACTGCAGGACGTCGTCGGCGTCCTGGTTCAGTTCGAGGACGAACTCTCCCGTGATGCGGTTCGTGACCGCGACGACGCCGCCCGCGTCCGGGTCGTCGACGTCGTCCGTCAGCCGGAACGTGGCGTCGGTCTCCCCGGCGTCGAGGCGGTCGCCGTCTCGGTCCGTGAGCCTGTCCTCGAGTTCCGCGGCCGCACCCGTGAACTCGATGGTGACGTTCGGCTTCTCGGGGTCACCGTCCTCGTCGACCCAATCGACGTTCGCGACGTCCAGTTCGAAGTAATCCCGGCGCATTCCCTACGCGTGGATAGGGGAGACGGGGAAATGAACGTAACGCCCCGGCTGGGTGTCGGTCACTGGCCGTACGTGAGCCGCTGGACGGCCGCGTTCAGCCGTGCCGTCGCGTTCTGCATCCACGCGACCGGCGACACGCGGCGCACGTCGGACTCCTCGACTTCGATGCGCTCGCCGTCGAAGGGGTCCGCCATTCCCTCGTCGCTGTTGGCGTCCACGGCGTCGACGACTGTCGTCATCGAGCAGCGGCCGCACGCCTCGGTCGGCTGTTGCTCTTCCATGCGCCCTAGTCACACGCGAACGGCCATAATTCTGCCGCCCGCGCGGCGCGGACGCGACGAGCTTTTAACCCGCGTGTGGTATCTACAGGCATGGGCTACCGAATCGTCGACCCCGACGACGTCGAAGTGCCGGAGGGACGACCCTGTGAGTACCGCTCGCTGACCGAGGCCGGCGACCTCGACGAGATGGCGATGAACCTGTTCCGGGCGGCGCCCGGCGAGCAGGTGCCGCTGGCGTACCACTACCACGAACAACAAGAGGAGGCGTTCTTCGTGCTGTCGGGCACGCTGTTCGTGGAGACACCCGAGCGGACCTACGAGGTGCCGGAGGGCCACCTGTTCACGGTCGACCCGAAGAGCCCGCAGCGCGCGCACAACCCCGAGGACGCCAGCGAGCGCGTCGAACTGCTTGCCGTCGGCTCGCCGCCGGCGCCCGACGACGCGGTCGCGTACGACCCCAGCGAGGATGACTGACGCGGACGCCGCTGCGCTCCCGGACGATCCCTCCGACACGGAGAACGAGACAGCGGTCGTGCTGCGGACGCGAGCCCGCGACCGGGTCGGTTAGTGAGTGTAGCCGTCGGCGTACGTGCGCTCGAAGCGCATCGGGTCCCCGCAGTCCGGACACAGCGGCGTCCCCGCTTCGTCGCGGTCCAATCCCTCGTCCTCGATAGTCACGTCTCGGAGGCGGACGCTGCAGTCGTCACACCAGTACGCGCCCCGCGAGGCGTCGACTTCCACGTCGTCCATCCCCGTCTCCACGCTCCCCGACAGCGCGGCCGAAACCCTGTTGACGATGCCCATGCGTCGTGGTAGCACTCGGCTGCCTTAGTTCCCGCGTTCCGACGCGAGCGACGGACGCTCCCCCGAGTTCGACGCCCGGGCAAAGACGGACGCCGACCCGACAGAGTACACGACGGCGCGGTGCTCGCGAACGCCGTGGTGTAGCCCGACCGCGGTTCGGCAGCCAGCCTTTAAGGTGACGCGGGCGAAGTTGGAGGTAGTAATCGATGCCCGACGACTTCCTCGCGGACCTCGAACGACAGTTCGAAACGCTCCGAGAGCGCGCCGAACGCGTCGTCGATGTCGTCCGCGGGTCGACGGTCGAACTCGTCGAGTACGACCCCGCCGCCCACGGCTCGCTGGTCGACTTCGACGGCCTCGACGGCTACGAGGAGGTCGACCGCTACTGGGTACACGCGCCGTACGCCTTCGTCTTCGTCGGCCACGACGAAGACAGCGACGAGTACCGCTACCACGTCGTCGAACCCGCGCTCGACGACTTCGAGAAGGACCTCTTGGAGACGCTGTACGACGACATCCGGGACGCGCTCATCTACGACGCCGAGTACGAACCCGACGACCCGGAGGGCGTGCTGAAACAGCAGATGAAGCGGCTCGTCGAGGAGTACGGCATCGACATCGACGCGAACGCGTTCTACCGGCTGTTCTACTACCTCCACCGCTCGTTCGAGGGGTTCGAGAAACTGGACCCGCTGATGCGCGACCCCCACATCGAGGACATCTCCTGTGACGGCTACGGCATCCCGCTGTTCGTCTACCACGACCAGTACACGGACATCGAGACGAACGTCACCTACGAGCAGGCGGAACTCGACGGGTTCGTCGTGCGCCTCGCCCAGCAGTCCGGGCGCCACATCTCCATCGGTGACCCGGTGTCGGAGACGACGCTCCGGGACGGCTCCCGCGCGGAACTCGCGCTCGGCGAGGAGGTCACGCCGCGCGGGTCGGCGTTCACGATTCGGAAGTACAGCGAGGACCCGTTCACGCCCGCGACGCTCGTCGACTACAACACGTTCGACCTCGACCAGATGGCGTACCTCTGGCTCGCCATCGAGTCCAACAAGAGCCTGCTGTTCGCGGGGGGCACCGCGTCCGGGAAGACGACGTCGATGAACGCCATCTCGATGTTCGTGCCGCCGCGCTCGAAGGTGCTCACCATCGAGGACACCCGCGAGCTGACGCTGTTCCACGAGAACTGGCTCTCCTCGGTCACCCGGGAGTCCACCGGCGAGGGCGAGGACATCACGATGTACGACCTGCTGCGGTCGGCGCTCCGGCACCGCCCCGAGTACATCATCGTCGGGGAGGTGCGCGGCGACGAGGCGATGACGCTGTTCCAGGCGATGAACACCGGGCACACGACGTACTCGACGATGCACGCCGACAGCGTCCAGACGGTCATCAATCGCTTGGAGAACGAACCCATCAACGTCCCGCGGGCGATGATTCAGAGCCTCGACGTGCTGTGCGTGCAGACGCTCACGCACGTCGGCGGCGAGCGCGTGCGCCGGAACCGCGTCATCGCGGAAATCGAGGGTATCGACCAGCGCACCGGCGACCTCGACTACTCGACGGCGTTCGAGTGGAACGCCGGCAACGACGACTTCGAGCAGCGCGACTCCGTGGTCCTCGACGAGATTCGCGACGAGCGCGGCTGGTCGCGCAGCGAACTCCTGCGCGAACTCCGGAATCGCAAGCGCGTCCTCCGCTATCTCACCGAGAAGGACGTCACCGACTACCGCCAGTTCACGGCCGTCGTCAACGAGTACTACGCGAACCCGGAACGGGTCGTCGAGCGCGTCCGGGCGGAACTCGACGAGGACGTCGTCGTGAACGCGCCGGGTGTCTCCGAGTAGTATGGCGTCGCCACTGGTCTTCGCGCCGCTGGTCGCCGTGCTGGCGGCGCTGTTCGCGCTCGCGGCGGCACCGGTCGTCCAGTCCGTCGACCGGTTCATCTCTCGAGTGTCGCTGGCGGCGTTCGGGTCGTTCGCGCGCCGCCGCCGAGAATTCAACCCCAGCCAGGTCGCCGCGCTGCAGGGCGCACACGTCGCGCAGACGTACCGCGTGTACGCCTCGCGGACGTTCTTCTACGCGACGGTCGGCGCGCTCGCGGGCAGCATCCTCGGCGTCTACCTCGTCGCGGGCGTGCTGGTGTTCCTCGGCTCCGCCTCACAGAGCCTCCAAGCGCGGTTCCCCGAGGCCGTCCAAGGGCTGTTCGTGGAGGGACTCGGTGGATTCTCGATTAGTGAGTTCTTCGCGCTGTTTCTGGCGTCGGGCGCGACGCTGGGCGTGCTCGTGGCGTACGCCGCCTATCAGTTCCGGTGGTCGATGCCGAGCTATCGGGCGGGCGAGCGCGAGCGCCGCATCGACGTGTCGATGGAGCGCACGGTCGCGTTCCTGTACGCGCTCTCGCGCAGCGGGATGGCGCTCCCCGAGGTGCTGCGGATTCTCTCGCGCAACCGCGAAGTCTACGGGGAGAGCGCCGAGGAGATGTCCGTCGCCGTCAAGGACGTCGACATGTACGGCGCGGACATCCTGCGCGCGCTCGGCCGACTCGGCCAGCGCACGCCCAGCGAGGAACTCTCGGAGTTCGCGGAGAACCTCACGAGCGTCCTCCAGAGCGGCCGCGACCTCCCGGGGTTCCTCAAGCGCCAGTACGACTACTACGCCGAGGAAGCCGAAGCCCAACAGGAGCAGTTCCTCGAACTGCTCGCGACGCTGGCGGAAGCGTACGTCACGCTGCTGGTCGCCGGCCCGCTGTTCCTCATCACCATCCTCGTCGTCATCGGCCTCACGCTCAGTGACACGCTGACGTTCCTGCAGTTCACGGCGTACCTCCTGATTCCGATGGCGACGCTCGGATTCGTCGTCTACCTCGACAGCATCACCGAGACCTCGACCGGCGGCACCGCCACCGACGAAGCGGACTCGGAGGCGGCGACGCGCTTCCAGTCCATCCCGCAGCGGTCGGCCGCACGCACCGACGGCGGCTCGACGGCGGGCGCGTCGACGGAGCGCAACCGGAAGCGCCTCGCCACGTACGAGACGCTGCGGCCGATACTCTACCGGCTCCGCAACCCCGTATCGGTCGTCAGCGAATCCCCGACGCTGGTGCTGTACGCGACCGTTCCCCTCGCCGCGCTCTACTTACTCGTGCAGTGGTGGCCGCTCGCGACGGCTGGCGTCGCCGACCTCACGGCGTACGACGACCCGCTCATCCACGCAGCGCTGTTCGTCCTCGGAACGTTCACCGTCGTGTACGAATTCCACCGGCGCCGCGTGAAAGCCGTCGAAGCGGGCGTCCCGGACTTCCTCGACCGGTTCGCGTCCACGAACGAAGCCGGGATGCCGGTCGTCCAGAGCCTCGGGCGCGTCGTCGGCGGCGACCTCGGCCCGCTCACCACGGAACTGGAGCGTACGTGGGCGGACGTGCAGTGGGGCGCCCGCGTCGAGCACGCGCTCGGCCGCTTCCGCGACCGCACGAACACGCCGGCCATCTCTCGGGTCGTGACGCTGACGACGAACGCGATGCGGGCCAGCGGCGACCTCGGCCCAGTCCTGCGCATCGCGGCCAACGAGGCGAAGGCGACGCGGCGCCTCGAACGCGACCGCCGCAGCGAACTGCTGACGTACCTCGTCGTCGTCTACATCGCGTTTTTC
Organism: Halobacterium sp. CBA1132; assembly: GCF_001485535.1. Taxonomy (NCBI): domain Archaea; kingdom Methanobacteriati; phylum Methanobacteriota; class Halobacteria; order Halobacteriales; family Halobacteriaceae; genus Halobacterium; species Halobacterium sp. CBA1132. The sequence continues at coordinate 865,957 of NZ_BCMZ01000001.1, read as the reverse complement.
GTGTTCCTCGCCATCATCGTCGCGCTGGACGTCATCTTCATCCCGAACATCCCGGTGGTGGAGGCCGCCGCGTCCACCGACCAACTCCCGAGCGGCGGCAGCTCGGGCGCGTTCTCGCGGACCGCCGAACTCACGCAGGCGACGAAGGACGCCTACAGCCTCGTGTTCTTCCACACGGGGCTGGTGCAGGCGGTCTGCTCGGGGCTCGTCGCCGGCCAGATGGGACAGGGCAGCGTGAAAGCCGGCGCGAAACACGCCACCGCGATGCTCGCAATCGCGTACGGTACATTCCTCGTTCTCGGGTGACTCTCGTGACTGACACCACCAGCGTCCACCACACGTACGACCGCATCGCCGAACACTTCTCGAAGACCCGCGAGTACCCGTGGCCGGAAATCGAGGAGTTCCTCGCCGACCGCACCGGCAGCGTCGCCGTCGACATCGGATGCGGGAACGGGCGCCACACCGAACTGCTCGCGGAATGCGCCGAGCGCGCAGTCGGCGTGGACGCCAGCCGCGGCCTCCTCGACGAAGCCAGCGACCGCGCCAGCGAGCGCGGGTTCGACGCGGACCTCGTCGCCGGCGACGCCGAACGCCTCCCGCTCGCCGACGACACCGCGGACCTCGCGGTGTACATCGCGACTATCCACCACCTCCCCGACCGGGACGCACGCGTCGCCAGCCTCGACGAACTCGCGCGCGTGCTCACCGCGGACGGCGACGCCCTCGTGAGCGCGTGGAGCACCACCCACGACAAATTCGACAGCGAGGCGAGTTTCGACACCACCGTCGACTGGACGCTCCCGGGCGGCGAGACGGTCCCGCGCTTCTATCACGTCTACAGCCCCGACGAGTTCCGCGCGGACCTCCGAGCGAGCGCACTCGCCGTCGCCGAGACGTTCACCGCCAGCGGGAACTGCTACGCCGTCGTCCACGGCGAAGAGTAACGCCCTTAAGCGACGGGAGGGAACGACGAAGTGAGCACCGATGGTGAGGCGAACGAAGTTCGCCGATGCGCGGTGCGAGTGGAACGAGCACCGATGGTGAGCAAAACCGGCGGTTTTGCGAGCCACGGTGCGCAAGCGAAGCGCAGCGCACCGATGGTCTAGTGGCTAGGACCTGAGCCTTCCAAGCTCATGGCCCGGGTTCAAATCCCGGTCGGTGCATTTCTGTCGAACGAAGTGAGACGAAATGCGCAGGGGTTTGAACCCTGCCAGTCGCGCGCAGGGAGCACCGCGACTGAGCACGTCTGGCTTCGGTTCAAATCCCGGTCGGTGCACTCCTTCGATTCTACTGATACTCTGAGCCTTCCAAGCTCATGGGAGCAAACCTGAGCAGAGCGACGGTTTGCGACCTCGGAAGACGAGCGCAGCGAGTCTTCCGGTGGCCCGGGTTCAAATCCCGGTCGGTGCATTATTGTCTCGAACGGACGTGAGAGACCGCATTACGCAGCCGACAGTACAGCTACTGTGTGTCGAGTCGTTCGTAGAATGCTCGTGGTTCAACGATATCGATTCCGCGGAATGACGCCATATCGAGGAGATGAGTGTCCCCAGAGACGAGGTAATCGACGTCACCAGCAACAGCCGCTTCGAGGAATTTGTCGTCGTCAGGGTCCGCTTGGACCGCAGTGATGTCCTCGTCCGGGTCGACAAATTCCGCGAAATACCGAATCGTTTCGACTTCCTGTTGCACCTCGTCTTCGCTCATCTGGAACCGTTCGGGGTACTTGAGCAGCGTTTCGCGGAATTCTGTGAGCGTCTCGACGGAGACGACGATCTGGTACTTGTGATCGAACCCCCGGACGAGGAGTTCGTGTGGGACACCAGTTGCTATGACACCCGAGATGAGGACGTTCGTATCCAGAACCGCTCTCATTCCTCAGTGCCTCGTGCCTCGTGGACGAGTTCTGTTACCTCGTCTTCTGAGAGGTCGAGTGTCTCGGCACGCTCTTCGACGCGCTGCTGGAATTCTGCAACCGATGGCAACTCGACCTTCTTCAATATGAGGCCGTACTCCGTCGGGACGACCATCAGTTTCGTTCCCTGTTCGAGACCAAATTGGTCCCGCAGCCTGCTGGGAATCGTAATCTGTCCTTTCGAGGTGACCGTGGTTACTTCAGGTTCGTCGGAAGTCATCGTATACGTAAGAATTCCTTACACAACATCTTGAGTTTGGCGGTCAATACGCACTTGCCGGGTATTTCTCGCCGTGGAAGTGTGGCGAAATCCCGCTCAGTCGGAGACGAGATGCGTCGGGAGTCGCACGCCGGCAGACGAACTTCGCGCTGCCAGAGTTCGTAGCCGTAGTTTGAGCGTGGGGAATGGTAGCACGAAGAGTCATATTTCGTCGGCTCGTCGATAGGGTATGGGGAAGACCGGCACAGAAGAGCTGATTGCGTTTCTGCGGAGTGAGGCGGGAGAGTACCTGCGCGGTGCGGTGTATTACACCGAGGACGACTACGAGGTGTTGTTCCTGCGGGACGACGTGGCCGCCCTCTACACCGACGAGGAGCTGGAGCTACTGTTCGACTACTACCGCGACCAGAACCGCAAGGAGGCGGACGTGGAGCCGTTCGACCTCGGGAACGACCACTGCACGGTCCACTTCTACGACGACGCCATCCTGTTCCACTTCATGCAGCAGGAGACCTCCGGGACGATTATCACGCTGTCGCCGGAGGCGGGCCGCGACATCGTCCAGTTCATCACGCGCTGCCTGAAGCAGTTACACGAGAACTCCCCGCAGTCAGTCGAAACGCCGGCGTGGCTGCGGGATTAGTGACGGAGGCTGACGCGTTCGACCTGCGAGAACTCGAAGCGCGCGCCGCCGTCCTCGGCGTCCGTGGCTTCGACGTTCCAGCCGTGCGCGTTCGCGATTTTGCGGACGATGTAGAGCCCGAATCCGGTGCCGTCGTCGTCGGTGGTGTAGCCGCGCTCGAAGATGCCGGCGCGGTGTTCGACCGGGATGCCGGGGCCGTCGTCTTCGACCGCGAACCCGTCTCGGCCGGAACGACGCGAACCGACACGTCGGTGCCGGCGTGTTCCAGCGAGTTCCGGAAGAGGTTCTCCAGTAGTTGACAGAGGCGGTCGCGGTCGGCGACCACTTCGCCGAGGTTCTCGCCGAGCGAGAGTCCGCCGGTCGCGTTGTCGGCGGCGACCGCGTCCCACGACGCGGTGGCAGCCTCGTCGAGAGAGACCGTCTCGGTGTCGCCGATTTCCTCGCCTTCCCGCGCGAGGTAGAGCACGTCGCTGACGATGCGCTCCATGCGGTCGAGCGCGTCGATGGCGCGGTCGAAGTTCTCGGGGTCGTCGTTCTCGCGCGCGAGGTCGAGGAAGCCGCGGGCGACGTTCAGCGGACTCCGGAGGTCGTGGCTGACCATCGACGCGAACTCCTCTAAGCGCTCGTTCTGCTTGCGGAGGCGCTCGGTCGAGCGGCGCTGCTCGATCTCGTAGCTCGCCCACCGCGCCATCAGTTCGACGAACGTGCGCTCGGTCTCCGAGAACGGCTCGTCCCGGGCCTCCGTGTCCGCGAAGCAGAACGTCCCGTAGGTCTCGCCGTCGACGACGATTTCGGCGCCGGCGTAGCAGCCGAGGCCGAATCGGTCGTAGGCGGGGTCGTCGCTCCACCCCCCGGCGACCGCGTTCTGGACGGTGACGATTTCGTCTGCGGTGAGCGTCTTCCGGCAGTAGGCTTCCGACAGCGGACAGCTCGCGCCGGGCTGGAGCAGCGGGTGGTCGCCGCGGGCTTGGACGACGTTCTGTGTGTCGTCGTCGATTTCGGTGAGGAAGCCGTAGGGGACGTCGAGGATGTCGCAGCCGAGCGCGAGCAGGTCGTCGAGTTTCGTCTCGAAGTCGGCGTCGCGCGCCGCGGTGATGCGGTACATCTCGCGCAGCGCCGCCTGCTCGGACTGGAGGGCTTCTTCGAGGCGGGTGCGTTCGGTGACGTCCCGGAGCACGGAGAGGTGTTCGCCGGGGACGATGTCGGCGGTGGCGGCGTACTCGACGAGGCGCTGAGAGCCGTCCGGGCGGACGAGCGGGAACGACCCGGTCCCCGTCTCGTCGGCGCCGAAGTCGTTCCACGCCGCGTCGAAGTCGTAGTCCTCGGGCGCGAACTCGGCGATTCGGCTGCCGAGCAGTTCCTCCCGCGAGAGGTCGAACAGTTCGAGGGCGCTCTCGTTGGCGTCGATGTAGCGGCCGTCGTCGTCGGCGACGACCATGGCGTCCATCGCCTGCTCGAACGCTGCGCGGTAGCGCGTCTGCACGTGGTCGTCGGTGTCGCTGCCGACGACGTCACGGACCACCGCGACGACGCCGCGCTCGTCGCCCCACGGAATCCCGCGGCTGGCGACCCGGCCGGAGAACGCCTCGCCCGTGACCGCGCACAGCGACTGCCTGCTGTCTCCGAGGTCCGTGGACGGGGCGGTGAACGCGGTTTCGACGGCGCGCTCGTCGCCGGACGCGGCGACCGCCGAGACGGGTTCACCGACGAGGTCGGTGGGGTCGCCGGCAGCGAAGCGGTCGGCCGCGGCGGCGTTCGCGTACACGAACTCGCCGTCCGCGACGACGAGTATCGCGTCGGGCGCGGCGTCGAGCGCGGTGCGGATTCGCTCAAGCGTCGCGGCTTCCTCGCGGGTGTCGCGAGCGCGGTCGACGGCGGCACGGACTCGGCTCGCGAGGCCGTCGTACTGTTCGTTTGCGGCCGCCGCGACGTACTCGCTGACGCCGGCGGCGACGGCGTCGCTGGCGACCGCTTCGCTGCCGTCGGCGGCGAACAATACGAACGGGAGGTCAGGGTGGCTCGCGCGCACGGCTTCGAGGAACGCGACGCCGTCGACGCCGGCCATCGCCCACCTGCTGACGACGCAGTCGACGCCGCCCGCGTCGATGTGCGCGACTGCGTCCGTGACGCTCGCTACCGGCGTGGTCGAGATGTCGGTGTCGGCGCGTTCGAGGAACGCGGCGACGTCGTCGGCACGGCCGGCGTCGTCGTCGACGCAGAGGACCGCGAGAGAATCGACTGAGGTCATCGCTGCTTCCGAGTATAGAGGGGGCGGCGCATCTTGAGCGTGCCGCTAGGTGTACGATAGAGGACACGAAAGCGGGTCCGGGAAAACCGGGAACGCGCCCGACGCTACTGGAACATCCGCATCGGGCGGGCCTGCGTGGACTCCTCCTCCTCGGCTTCCTGCATGCGCTTGGCGAGGCGTTCTTTCTGCTCGCGAATCTCCTCGGCGCGCTCGACGAGGTCGTCCGTTGGCACCTCGATGTCGGTCAGCGGTCCAATGGCGGTGTCGAGGAGGCGCTTGGCGCCGGCGGGGTCGGGGAACTGGGGGTCGGATTCGACGACCAGACCGACGGCGTCGAGGTCCGCCATCGCGGCCCGGTTCACGAGCGCGCCCGTCGGGCCGCCGACGAGGCCGCGCTCCGGCGGCGTGTCGATGTCCGCGGCGTCCAGTCGCTCGCTGCCGTTCCCGCTCGCGATGCCGAACACGTCGGGGAGTTCGGAGTGGTCGAGGTCCTGCACGGGGAGGCCGCTGAGGTACAGCGGGGTGACGTCGTTGTCGCCGAGCCACTCCGTGATGCAGTCCGCGAACTCGCCGCCGGTGTCGCGCGTGAGGGGGACGTCGGACTGGAGCGCGAGCAGGTCGCGCTCTTCGTCGGCGTACAGGCGTACCGGTGGGAGGACGTCCCGGGAGTCCTCGTCGTAGACGGCGACCCGCGGGACGTTGCTGCAGTCGACGCTCGCGACGTACTCCATCTCGAAGGCGTCGACGAGGTGGTCGGTCGCGATCTTCCCGACGAGGCCGACCCCGGGCAGGCCCTCTACGAGTTCGGGGGAGTCGAGGTCGAACTCCGTCTCCGTTCGGATGGTTGCCATGCCTAGGCCGTAGCCCGGAAGCGGCATAAACGCGGGGGCGCCCGTCGCCGAGCGTAACCCACAAGCGCCCGTCCAGTCTACGTTGCGTCGATGGACGCGCTCTCGCGATACGAACCGATAATCGAGGACTTCGACGCGTTCCTCGACGCCTGCGAACGCCACCTCCCCACGACGGTCCGGGTCAACTCGATCAAGGCGACCCGGGACCGCGTGGTCGACGCCCTCGAAGCCGAGGGCGTCGACGTCTACGGCCGCGACTGGAACAGCGACGTGCTGGGCGTCGCCACCGGCAAACCGGGGAACACGTGGCCCTACGTCCACGGCTGGATTCACGGCCAGGAGGAGGTGTCGGCCGTGCCGCCTGCGATTCTCGATCCGCAACCGGGGGAAGTCGTCTGGGACTCGTGTGCCGCGCCCGGCGGGAAGACCACCCAAATCGCCGCAGAGATGAACGACGAGGGGTTGGTCGTCGCGAACGACGACAACCTCGGCCGCCTCTCCGCGCTGCGCGGGAACTCCGACCGGCTCGGCGTCACGTGCGCGGCGGTGACGAACACGGACGCTCGCCGCGCGACCCTCGACGCGTTCCCGAACGTGGACGCCTTCGACCGCGCGCTCGTCGACGCGCCCTGCACGTGTGAGGGCACCGTCCGCAAGAACGCCGACGCCCTCGACGGCGCGGGGGCGAGCGCCAGCCGGAACCTCGCGGCGCTCCAGTCGGACATCCTCGAACGCGCCATCGAACTCACTCGCGAGGGCGGGACCGTGGTGTACTCCACGTGCACGTTCGCCCCCGAAGAGAACGAGGCCGTCGTCGACAGCGCCCTCGCGGACGGCGACTGTCAGCTCGTCGAGTTCGACACCGGCCTCGAATCCTCGCCCGGCATCACGGAGTGGAACGGCGAGACGTACGACGACTCGCTGACGAAGACGCGGCGCTACTACCCCCACCAGAACGACACGGGCGGGTTCTTCGCCGCGAAACTGGAGGTGACGGCGTGACCGACGACGACCGCGGTTCCAGCGAGAGCGACGGCGGTGGTGACAGCGGTGTCGACTACTTCCGCCGGAACAGGAGCGGCCAGTTCGACCGCCTCCCCGAGACGGACGCCGACCGGACGGTCAAAGGTCGGCCGACCCGCGGGGCCGTCGTGGACTGGTGGGTCGACCGGTTCGCCGTCCCCGAGGACACCTTCGACGAGTACACGTTCTGGGAGAAGGGCAAGGGGAAGGTCTGGGCGCTCCCCTACGACCCCGGGGAGCCGGTGCCCGTCGAGGCGCTCGGCCTGAAAATCCTGCGCACGCGCCAGGAGCACTGGAAGCCCACGACCGACGCCGTCCAGCGGTTCGGCCGCGACGCCGAGCAGAACGTCCTCGTGCTCGACGAGGACGAGGCGAAGCGCTTCGTCGCCGGCGAGGAGCAGGAGATAGCGTGGGACGGCGACTGGGGCTACCTCGTCGTCGCCCACGAGCTCGCGGGCGGCGTCGAACCCATCGGCGTCGGCCTCTACACGTACGGCGACCTCAAGTCGATGGTGCCGAAGGGGAACCGCCGGGACCTGTAGTTCAGAGAACGCCGATGAGGATTGCAGCCACGAGTCCGACGAGCACGGAGTACGTGAGGTTGACCAGCGTTCCGGCCAGGTAGAACAGGCTGTTCTTCTCGATGTCGTCCTTCCGAACAATTCCCTTCGCGGCGAACACGACAGCGAGTGCGGTGTACGCGCCAGCGAGGACGAACGTGAGCGTTAGTACGTTCTCACACTTCCCGACGAGAACCCCGACGTCGCGCTCGCGGCCGGTCGGCACGTCGTCGTCCGACGGGACGGTACGGAGTGCTCGTGTGACGACGAACCCGCTCGTCGCTAACAGGAATGCGTAGCTGGCGACCACGACGACAAGTCGTTCCGCGGTCGGAACGAACGGGAGAGCGCTCATACTGTCTGCAGGGTGGTTCGTAATCTGGTTTCAATTTCACGAATGGTCGGCCACGATGCGCGTGAAAGGGTCTGAGAGACCGCCGCCTGCGAGATACCGAGTGCATCGGCTGTCTCAGCTTGCGAACCTGTCTCTAGATAGCTCTCGACGACTTCGCGCTCCCGGTCCGTCCAGCGGCGCTTGGACGCGAACAGGAGATTCACCTCGTCGGCAACTGCCGTGTCGAGCGACTCCGTCTGGAAATCGAACGCGAACCGGAGTGGCCCACGTTCGAGTTCCGAGAGGAGCTCGTCCGCCCGGTGGAACGCGGGCCCGTCCATCTGTGAGACGTCTCCCGAGTCGAGACCGACGTCGACGACACCCTTAGCGACGGCGACTCTGAGTTCGTGCGGGTGGAGCGCAGCGCGGAGCGTGTCGAGGATGTCGTACAGCGGTTCTACGGTGTTGAGAACCCCTCCGATCTCATCGATGCCCTTGAGCGGTTTGAGCGGTGCGTCGAACGCATTCTCGTACTGTTCGGCTACCGTCCGGCAGGCCTCGCGGAGCCGCGCTCCGAACTCCGCGCGGTCGTTTATCTCCCGAGAGGAGACAACGTCGCCGAGAAGGACGTACCGGGTCGTCATCAACACGATGTACTCGGTAATAACCCATATAGGTTATGTTTGTGGAGATAACATCCATGGCTTATTTCTCGCGCAGCGTCCCGCCGCTCAACCCCTCCCACTCGACGCGGTAGCCGAGCCGGGAGAACAGCGCGCTCGCGTCGTCGATTCCGTGTTCTTCGGCAACTGCCTCGGCGTCCGCCCGCGACATACCTGCCGCCAGCTCCGCGGCCACGTCGTCCAACACGCCCGGGCGGACGAGCGTCCGACCCACGAGTTCGTGCTCGGGGAACGCAACGTCCTCGATGGCGTCCTCGCTGACGCCGCGGGACGCGGCGAGCGCTTCGAGCGTTATCGCGTCCGCGTCAGGCACGAGTTCGTCCGGGAGGTCGGCCGCAGACTCGGCGACGAGGTCGGCTTCGAGGTCGCGGAGCGCGTCCACGACGTCTTTCACGCGCACGGAGCCCGTGTACTCGACGACGCGGTGGTCGCGGGACTCGATGTCCTCGCCGACGCCGAGGCTCGAATCGACGGCCACGAGGAGCGTCTCGTCGGTGGCGTCCAGTTGGGCGAGCTTCTTCTCGACGTACTCGGGCGTCCAGAACCCCATAATCTCGAAGTAGACGCGCTCGTCGCCGAACGCGTAGTCGAACGCGAAGTCCGGGACCATCAGGCGGTCGCCGGCCGCCAGCACGTCGGGTTCGCGGACGAGGTCCCAGTCCAAGTCCAGGGACTGGAAGCGCGCGGCGAACTCCCGTTCGACGCCGCTGTCGTACTCCACGTCGGTGACAGGGTCAGCGTCCGGCACGTCGAGGTCGCCCGCAGAGAGTTCCAGCAGGCGCTCCGTGCCGCGGTCGTCGATGGTCGCTTCGACTCGCCAGTCGTCGCCCTTCGCGACCGTCCGGAGGACGCGCGCGAACCGCGTGCCGTACCGCCGCGAACGCTGGAACAGCGCGTCCGGCCCCGTGAGCACGACCTCGCGGCCCTCGCCGCCCTCGACGGGAATCACCTCGTACAGCAAGCCGAGGCGCTTCACGGCGGAGACGAGGCGCCGCGGGTCCGAGGAGCGCACCCGCAGTTCGGTCGCGTCGAACAGCGCGGTCATCGCCAGCGAGAGGTTGTACTGGGCGACCAGCGACGCGGGCGTCCAGCGCGAGGCGACCTCGGTGAGCACCTCGCGAGTCTCGCGGTCGGCGTACAGCGAGGCCGCGAGTTCGTTGGGCGTCACGTCGCCGGGGAAGCCGTCGGCAGCCTCTGAGAGCGCGCGCTCACGCTCGTCGGCGTCGACGACGACCACGTCCTCGGCTGCCGCGAACGCCGCGCGGCGCGCCGACCGCGGGTCGACTTCGGACTCGACCTCGAAGGCGGCGTCGCGCTCGACAAGGTGCGCGAACCCCCGAACGAGTTTGAAGTCGCGCGCCTCCTGCTCGACGCCGGTCAGCGACTCGCGCAGCGACGCGCGCTCCTCGCCGACGTGCCCTTGGAACGTACCGAGCACGCGCGCCGCGAGCGCCTCGTCTTCCGTTCCCGCGAACTGCGGCTGGTAGCCGCCGCCGGCGCGGGACACTCGCAGGAGGTCTTTCGTCAGCACGCGACGAGATTGGCGGCGCGCGCACAAAAGGATACAGAAGATTCTTGCCGGTACGCCCGGACCGGGACGTATGAACCGGCGGACGCTGCTCCGACGGACGGCCGCCGCGAGCGTCGCCCTCCCGCTGGCGGGCTGCCTGCGAAGCGGCGACGGCGAGGCCGATCTGACAGTCACTGACTCGACGTACGAGGAAGGCGAGAACGGCAACGTCGTGGTCGTCGTCACCGTCAGCAACCCCTCCGGGCGGGAGGCGTCCGGAACGCTGTACGTCAACACGGAGTTCGACGACAAGGCGTACACGCGCGTCCGAGAAATCACGCTCGGCCCCAACGAGACGACCGTCGTCCGCGTCGAGTACGACGTCGCCTACGACGACGTCACGAACGCTAGTTGGAACACGGACATCGTCGAGGACTAGCGGCGGCGGTCGGCGACGCGCTCTTCTGCGGTGTCGGCGCTCACGAGTTCGTACAGCAGCGCGCGCCCGCCGTCCTCCTTCGGTCGGAGCACGCGCCCGAGGCGCTGCGTGAACTCGCGCTCGCTGCCGCTGCCCGCGAACACCACCGCGACGTTCGCGTCCGGAACGTCCACGCCCTCGTCGAGAACGTTCGCCGTGACGACTCGCGAGTAGTCGCCGCTCCGGAACTTCTCCAGGATGGTCCGACGCTCGCTGGCCCCCGTCTCGTGGGTGATGGCGGGCAGCAGGAACTGCTCGGAGAGCCGGTAGACGAGGTCCGTCGACGCCGCGAACACGATGACGCGGTCGTGGCGGTGCCGGTCCAGAATCTCTTCGAGGCGCTGTACTTTCGCGTCGCTCTCGCGGACGATGCGGCGCGCGCGCTGTTTCGCGAGCAGTGCCTCCCGCGCTCGCGGGTCGTTCCCGGAGCGCTTCACGAGTTCCTGGTAGTCGCTGCCCGAGCGCAACTGGACGTTGGACTGCTGGAGGTAGTCCGTGAACGTCCCCTGCGCGGCCTCGTAGCGCTCGCGCTCGTCGGCGGTGAGCGGGACTTCGAGGCGCTTGACGTCGTACTCTGCGAGGTGGTCGCCCGCGAGGTCGTCCGCGGAGAGCCGGTAGACGACATCGCCGACGAGTTCGGCGACGACCTCGTGGGCGTTGTCCGGGCGCTCGAACGTCGCCGTCAGGCCGAGCCGAGCGGGCGCGGCGAGTAAGCGCGCGATGTTCTGGAACTCCTCGCCGCCGAGGTGGTGGACTTCGTCGAAAACCACGAGTCCGAACCGGTCGCCGAGGTCGTCCGCGCGGAGGTACGCGGAGTCGTAGGTCGCGACCGTAATCGACTCTACTTCTTGCTCGCCGCCGCCTAGTTGGCCGATTTCGCAGTCGAATTCGGTGCCGAGTTCGCGCTTCCACTGCGTCAACAGGTCGATGGTCGGCACCACGACGAGCGCCGACTGGCCGACCGCCTCGATGGCTTTCAGGCCGATGACCGTCTTCCCGGAGCCGGTGGGAAGTTCGAGTACCCCGCGGCGGTCGTTGCCGGTCCACGCGTCGAGGGCGTCCTGCTGGTAGTCCCGGAGTTCGTACGCGGATTCGACGGCGAGGGCGTCGGCGTGGAGCGCGTCGTCCTCGTAGGGAATCTCGCGCGCGTGGAGGTACGCGAGGAGGTCGGCGTATGCCATCGCGGGCGCTCGGCCCGTGTCCGTGCGGTCGTCGTACTCGACGCCGGGCAGACTGCCGACGCCGTCCGTGGGCGGGCCGTCGCCGTCGTGTTCGACGCGCAGCGTGCCGTCCTCGAACGCCAGCCGGACTGTCACGCCCGAGGGTTGGAGACGGACGCTAATGAGTCGTCGGACTCCGCGCCGAACGCGGACCGTCCCGAAATCCGTAAACCCGAGTATCCGTTTCCCACACACATGAGCAACGACGCCGAGCAGGCCGCCGACGCGGACGAAGACGCCGACGCCAGCGACTCGCTGGCCGAGCGCGTCCGCGAGCACGACGAGGACCTCGGCGACGAGGTCGCCGACCTCGAAGCCCGCGTCGCGGAACTGGAGGAAGACCTCGACGACGCGGAAGCCGAAGTCGACGACCTGACCGAGCGACTGCAGGCCAAGCAGGCGGACTTCCAGAACTACAAGCAGCGCGCGAAACAGCGCCAAGAGGACATCCGGGAGCGCGCCACGGAGGACCTCGTGGAGCGCCTGCTGGACGTGCGGGACAACCTCGGTCGCGCGCTCGACGAGGAGAGCGGAGACGTGGACAGCCTCCGCGAGGGCGTGAAGCTCACGCGAAAGGAGTTCGACCGCGTGCTCGACGCGGAGGGCGTCGACGAAATCGCGCCCGAAGCCGGCGAGAGCGTGGACGCGCAGCGCCACGAAGTGATGATGCGCGTGGACAGCGACCAGCCGGATGGCACCGTCGTTGACGTGTATCGGTCGGGCTACGAGATGGGCGGGAAAGTGCTGCGGCCCGCGCAGGTCACGGTCAGCGACGGCGAGTAGCGGGAACTGTTTTGGGCGGGCGGGCCGTCGCTGCCGGCGTGAACTTCTCAGTGCACGGCGAGGGTACCCCGCTGTTGTTCGTGCTGGGGTGGGGAAACGACCCGAGTCAGGACAACGTCGCGTGGCTGTTGGACGCGCTGGCCGACGCCGGCTACGAGGTCCACGCCGCGACGATTCCGACGAACATCTCGTCGTTCGAGCGCGAGTACCGACAGCCCGTGGAGTCGTACGCGGCCGACCGGGAGTTCGATGCGGTGCTCTCGCACAGCACCGGCGGACTCATCGTCGCGCACCTCGACTGGGACGTGCGCCGCGTCTACCTCAGCCCGTGGTGGGGCGTCAAGCCCGGTGTCCAGTCGCTGTTCCTGCCGTGGTTCGCGAAACTCCCGACGAGCAAGCGGTTGCTCCCGTCGGGCGCGGAGGACGCTGTCGGGGACCTCGAGGAGTCGACGCCCCGCGAGGGACCCGGTGGGTTGTCGCCGGCGTTCGCGAGAGAGATTCAGCGAGCGCAGTCGGCGCTGCCGCCGTTCCGAGAGGGAAGTACCGTGTTCTGTACGCTGACGGACGAACTTGTGAGCGTCCCAGCCATCGGCGCGCGGACGCCGGCGTCGAACCTCCGCGTGTACGACGGCAGCCACGAGTTCTTCTCCTCGGCGGGCCGCGAGGACGTCCTCAAGGACGTGCTGGCGGCGCTGGCCGACGGTCCAGGCGCTGTCTCCGGGGAGACTGCGGGAGGGCGAGACGACTGACCACCGGTTCGTGATAAATTCCCCGGCCCGTTTTTCCGCCACTCGTCAGAAACGCACGAGGGCGGCGACCCGGCTGTTCGTGGTACTCGCTGTCACTAGCAAGGCTTAAAGGGAAAACGCGGCTTACAAACGGGTAACATGGCAAGTGAGAAGATTTTGGGCATCGACCTCGGCACCACGAACAGCGCGTTCGCGGTGATGGAAGGTGGAGACCCCGAAATCATCGTCAACAGCGAAGGCGACCGCACCACGCCGTCGGTGGTCGCGTTCGACGACGGCGAGCGCCTCATCGGCAAACCCGCGAAGAATCAGGCCGTCCAGAACTCCGAGGAGACGGTGGCGTCCATCAAGCGCCACATGGGCGAGGACTACACGGTCGAACTCGACGGCGAGGAGTACACGCCGGAGCAGATTTCGGCGATGATCCTCCAGAAAATCAAGCACGACGCCGAGGAGTACCTCGGGCAGGACATCGAGAAAGCCGTCATCACGGTGCCCGCGTACTTCAACGACAAGCAGCGCCAAGCGACCAAGGACGCCGGCGAAATCGCCGGCTTCGAGGTCGAGCGCATCGTCAACGAGCCGACCGCGGCGTCGATGGCGTACGGCCTCGACGAGGACCGCGACCAGACCGTGCTCGTCTACGACCTCGGCGGCGGCACCTTCGACGTCTCCATTCTCGACCTCGGCGGCGGCGTCTACGAAGTCGTCGCGACCAACGGGGACAACGACCTCGGCGGCGACGACTGGGACGAAGCTATCATCGACCACCTCGCCGACGAGTTCGAGAACGACCACGGCATCGACCTGCGCGACGACGAGCAGGCGCTCCAGCGCCTCAAGGACGCCGCCGAGGAAGCCAAAATCGAGCTCTCCTCGCGGAAGGAGACAACGGTCAACCTCCCGTTCGTCACCGCGACCGACTCCGGTCCCGTCCACCTCGAACAGGACATCACGCGAGCGACCTTCGAGAACCTCACCGAGGGCCTCATCGAGCGCACCGTCGGCCCGACGGAGCAGGCCCTCGAAGACGCCGGTCTCGATAAGAACGACATCGACGAAGTGATTCTGGTCGGCGGCTCCACGCGGATGCCCCAGGTTCAAGAGCAAGTCGAGGAGCTCGTCGGGCAGGAGCCGAAGAAGAACGTCAACCCCGACGAAGCCGTCGCGCTCGGCGCGGCCGTGCAGGGCGGCGTGCTCTCCGGGGAAGTCGACGACATCGTGCTCGTCGACGTCACTCCGCTCTCGCTCGGTATCGAAGTGAAGGGCGGTCTCTTCGAGCGCCTCATCGAGAAGAACACCGCCATTCCGACGACCGCGTCGAAGGTGTTCACGACCGCCGCGGACAACCAGACGAGCGTCCAGATTCGCGTCTTCCAGGGGGAGCGCGAAATCGCTAACGAGAACGAACTGCTCGGTGACTTCCAACTCACGGGCATCCCGCCGGCGCCCGCGGGCACCCCCGAAATCGAGGTCACGTTCGAGATCGACGCCGACGGCATCGTGAACGTCGAAGCCGAGGACAAGGGCTCCGGGAACGCCGAGTCCATCACCATCGAGGGCGGCGTCGGCCTCAGCGACGAGGAGATCGAGGAGATGCAGAGCGAGGCCGAAGAGCACGCCGAGGAGGACGAGCAGCGCCGCGAGCGCATCGAGGCTCGGAACGACGCCGAGACCGCGATTCAGCGCGCTGAGAGCCTCCTCGAGGAGAACGAGGAGCTCGTCGACGAGGACCTCGAAGCCGACGTGAACGACGAGATCGAGAACGTCGAAGCCCTCCTCGACGAGGACGACGTCGACCCCGAGGAACTCGAAGACGCCACCGAGTCCCTCAGCAAGACCCTGCAGGAAATCGGCAAGCAGGCCTACCAGCAGGAAGCGCAGGCTGGCGCCGGCGGCGCCGGCGCGGCCGGTGCCGGCATGGGCGGCATGGGCGGTGCCGGCCCCGGTGCAGGTGGAGACGGCGACGACGAGGAGTTCGTCGACGCCGACTTCGAAGACGTCGAAGAAGACAGCGAGGAGTAACGCGACTCGCTGTCTTCTTCGGCTCGGAAGACGAGCGCAGCGAGTCTTCCGGTGTTTCGAGACGTGAGCGTCAGCGAACGTCTCGAATTCGAAGCGGACGACGCAGACGAGTAACGCGAGTCGAGGAGGCCTCTTCCGCTCGGGAGACGAACGGAGTGAGTCTCCCGGTGTCCGAGGTTCCGGCTCACTACACTCGCCGGAACCTCGGGGTTGGACGACGAGCAGCGCGAGTCGTCCAGTGTTTCGAAAACCGAGCGCAGCGAGGTTTTCGAAGTTGGAAGACGGCGAGTCTCCGATTCGGGGGCTGTTCTCCCGGTGTTTCGCTGTTGGTTCGTTTCTGCCGTAGGGCTTCACGTACGCCGAGGACAGAAGGTTTATGCGCGGCGTGGTCCGCCACTTCGATATGTCAGGCGCCGCCGTCGCCGCCCGATGGCTCGTCCTCTACGGCGCGTTCCTCGTCGCTGCGCTGCCGATAGCACGGCTGTTGTTCCCGTCGGCACCCGACGACGGCGCGGGGTTCGCGATTCCGATTGCCACCGTCGTGGTGACGATGGTCGCGTTCTACGTCGGGCAGTTCAGTTTCGGGCCGTGGACCGCGCTCGTCAGCGTCGCCGCGCTACTCGTGCTCGGCGGCGTCGGTCATCGACTCGCGCAGCGCCGCGGCCTCGCGGACTACGACTGGAAGCGGGTCGCAGGCGCGTTCGCGGTGTTCGCGGTCGGGTTCGGGTTCGTGCTCGCGCTGCGGTCGATGAACCCCGTGATGAGCGGGTGGGGCGGCGAGAAGTTCCTCCACACGGGCCTGCTGAACGCCATTCTGCGCACGGAGGCGCTGCCGCCCGAAGACATGTGGTACGCTGGGAAGCCCGTGCGCTACTACTACGGGCTCCCGGTGTTCAACGCGGTCGCGGCGTTCCTCACGGACACGAGCGTGGAGTACGTCCACAACGTCGCGCTCGCGGGGTACTTCGGGACGCTCGTCGTGGGCGCGTACTCGCTGTGCGGGTGGATTACGCGCGACCGCGGCTACTCGCGGCGCGTCGGCGGCGCGCTCGGCGTGTTCTTCGTGGCATTTGCGGGCAACGCCGTCACCGCCGTTCGGTTCGTGCTCGGGCAACTGCCCCGCGACCTCGCTGTGAAGTGGGGCCGGGCGGCGTTCAACCTGAATAGGTCGGACTACCCACAGATTCTGTTCGAGCAGTCCTCGCTGAAGACGTGGGGGTGGTGGGACACCCGCTACGTCGTCGAGGGGACCCTTCAGGAGTTCCCGCTGTACTCGTTCGTGAAAGCCGACATGCACGGCCACACCGTGACAACGGGCTTCCTCGTCCTCTCGGCGGCGCTGGCGTACGCGTACGTGCAGGCGCCGGCGAGCGCTCGGAAGCGCCGCGTCGGCCTGCTGTTCGGCGGTCTCGGCGCGGTGGCGGGCTACTTCGGCGTGACGAACACGTGGTCGCTGCCGAGCGCCGTCGGGATGGCGTGGCTGGCAGTCGTCTACGCCGGCCCGCACCCCGCGACGCTCGCACCGGGTCGCCTCGGCGAGCGACTCCGGGCCGTCGCGCCGGACCGCGAGCAGTCGCGGTCGGCACTGGCGCTCGCCGAGGCGTGGCGGACCGTGCTCGCGGCAGTCGTCGCGGCGGGCGTCGGCGCCGTCGGGTACGTACTCGCGTCCCCCTTCCTGTTGGCGAGCGTCCCGCCGAACGACGGTATCGGGCTGTTCCCGCCGCGCACGACTGCTGCGGGCGTCCTGCTCATCTACGGCGCCTTACTCGCGCTGTTCGCAACGTACCTGTTCACGCGCCGCAGCGCAATCGAGGACAGTGACGCAGCTGACGTGCTGAAAGCCGCTGCTGCCGCTGCAGTCGTCGTCGCCGTCGGCGCGCTCGTCGGTGACCTCGGCGCTATCGTCGTCCTGTTGCCGGTCGTCGCGGGCGCGTGGCTCGCGATGCGCTTCCGGGCGTCGGCGGGCTTCGAGGCGATGCTCGTCGTCGGCGGCGTCGGTCTCGTGCTCGCGATGGAACTCGTCCACGCCAAGGTCCACCCGTTCGAACTCGCGCGCTGGAACACCACGCTGAAAGTCGCCATTCAGGGCTGGGTGTTCTGCGGGCTCGCCGCCGGCCCCATCGCCGCGATGCTCGCGAGCGATGTGCGCGCCGCCGCACCCTCGGTATCCAAGATTCGACGGTCGAGCGCGGCGACCGCAACAACCGCCGTCTCCGTCGTGCTCGTGGTCGCGGTCGTGTCGTCGGCGTTGTTCGCGCCACTGGTCGTCGCGACGGACGTCGTCGGACCGTACCAAGACGGCGTCGAACCGTCGCTGAACGGGTACGCCGACCACCGCGAGGACCACCCCGAGCAGTTTGCTGCGATAGCGTGGTTCGAGGACGAAGTGAGCACCACGCAGTCGGTGCTGTGGATGGAGCGCGAGACGGGGACGCCGACGTTCGTCGAGAAACCGGGGTTGAGCCGCGGCTGGCAGAACCCCGTCTCGACGCTCAGCGGCCTGCCGACGGTCGCGGGATGGTTCCACGAGACCGGCTACCGCGGCGACGACCCCTACTACCAGCGCGTCGACGACGTCGGCATCCTCTACGAGACGAGGGACGACCGCTCGCGCGCCGTGCTGCTCGACAAGTACGACGTGCAGTACGTCTGGGTCGGGCCGCTGGAACGCGAGGAGTACGACATCGCGGCCCTCGGCGACGACCCCGGCATCGAGCGCGTCTACCGGAACGACGCGGTCACCATCTACGAGGTTCACCACGACGACCTCGTCGACCGCACGGAATAGCCCGACGGCAACGACGCGCGCGGGATTCGGCGGCGTCGCGGCGCCCAACGCCGACAAGCGCGCGTTTCAAGTGGCTCAACGGGATACGTACGCACAACTGATGAGCGAAGACTTCTACGAAGCGCTCGGCGTCTCCCGGGACGCCTCCGAGGACGAAATCAAGGGGGCGTACCGCGACAAAGTCTCGGAGTACCACCCGGACGTCAACGACGACCCCGACGCCGAGGAGAAGTTCCGGAAGATACAGAAAGCCAAAGACGTCCTCACCGACGACGAGAAGCGCCAGCGCTACGACCAACTCGGCCACGAGCGCTATACGGAAGCCGAGAAGCGCGGCGGCGGCGGTGGCGGCGCCGGTGGCGCGGGCGGCATGGGCGGCGGTCCGTTCGGCGGTGCCGGCGGTGGTGGCGGCGGCATGGGCGACATCTTCGACCAGTTCTTCGGCGGCGGCGGCCGCGGCCAGCAGGGCCCCCAGCAGGGCCGCGACCTCCGCACGCGACTCTCCATCTCTCTGGACGAAGCCCACGAAGGCGTCCAGAAGCAAGTCACCGTCCGACGCCCGGAAGCCTGCCCCGACTGTGACGGCGCGGGCTACCCCGAGGACGCCGACGTGCGGACGTGCCCGCAGTGCGACGGCCAAGGCCAAGTCACGCAAGTCCGACAGACGCCGCTCGGCCGCGTCCAGCAGACCCAGGAGTGTTCGCGCTGCGGCGGCGACGGCGAACTCGCCTCCGAGACGTGCTCGACGTGCAGCGGACAGGGACAAGTCCGCGAACGAACGACGCTCACCGTCGACGTGCCCGCCGGCATCCGCTCCGGGCAGACCCTCCGCATGGACGGCGAAGGCGCGCCCGGCGACCGCGGCGCCCGCAACGGCGACCTGCTCGTCGAAGTCGAAGTCCAAGACCACCCCGACTTCGAGCGCGACGGCGCCGACCTCCACCACCGCCACGCCGTCTCCTTCCCGCAAGCCGTCTTCGGCGACGAAATCGAAGTCCCCACGCTCGACGGCGGCGCCACGTTCGACCTCGACGCCGGTACGCAGAGCGGCGAGACCTTCCGACTCAAAGGCAAGGGAATGCCCCGCCTGCGTGGCCGCGGCACCGGCGACCTCTACGTCACCGTGCAAGTCGTCACCCCCGACTCACTCAACGACGAACAACGCGACGCCCTCGAACAGTTCGCGGAAGCCGGCGGCGAAGAAATCGACGTCGAACAAGGCTTCTTCGAGAAACTGAAGAGTAGCTTCTAAACGCACTTTTTGCTGCGTTCGGCGCGCGAAGCGCGCCGTCGCTGGCAAAAACTTGCGGAAAAAGCACTCCTCGTTCACTCCGCGCTCTTCGAGCGCTCCGTTCACTCGTCGGCCTGCGCTCGTTCGCGTTGCTCACTCGAGCAGGGAACCGCTCGCCTCGGGCTCTATCGAGCCGCGAGGCTCGCGGATGCTTGCTGTTGCTACTCGCGTAGGTTCAAGTAGGAGAGTGGGACCAATCCGGGCCGTGACCTGAACGTCGCCCGGTGCGTCAGGATGTGGAACGGCGGCAGCGCGCACCGGGAGGACTCGCCGCCTGCAAGCCCCTGTTATTCGTACTCGTAGAAGCCCTTGCCCGTCTTCTTCCCGAGGTCGCCGGCGTCGACCTTGCGCTTGAGGAGGTACGCCGGCTTGTAGCGGTCGCCGAGTTCCTCGTGGAGCGTCTGGCTGGCGTCCAGACAGATGTCGAGGCCGATGTGGTCGGCAAGTTCGAGCGGCCCCATCGGGACGTTCGTGCCGAGTTCCATTCCCTTGTCTATGTCCTCCTTCGTGGCGACATCCTCGTCGAACGCGCGGATGCCCTCGTTGATCCACGGCATCAGGATGCGGTTCGTGACGAACCCGGGTTTGTCGTCTGACTCCCACGTCTCCTTGTCGAGCGCCTCGGCGAAGTCGTGTGCGAGTTCGACCGCCGCCTCGCTGGTCTTCTCGCCGACGACGACCTCCACGCCGGTCATGATAGGGACTGGGTTCATGAAGTGGAGGCCGATCACGCGGTCCTCGCGGTCGGTCACGGACGCGATGGTCGTAATCGAGAGCGTCGACGTGTTCGTCGCCAGCGGCACGTCGTCGTCGAGTTCGTCGTCGAGGTCGGCGAAGATGTCCTGCTTGATGTCCATGTCTTCGACGGCGGCCTCCACGACGAGGTCCGCGTCGTCGAAGTCAGCGAGTTCGGTCGTGCCCTCGATGCGGTCGAGGATGGCGTCACGTTCGTCAGCATCGATTTTGTCTTTTCCGACGAAGCGGTCGAGGGAGTCCTCGATGCGTTCGAAGCCAGCCTCGACGTACTCCGTCTCGATGTCCCGCATCACGACGTCGTAGCCGGCGGTCGCGGCGACCTGTGCGATGCCGGCGCCCATCGTGCCGGCGCCGACGACGCCGACGGTGTCGATGTCTCGGAGGTCTCGCATGGGTGCGACTGCGACGTTCGGTCACCTAAGCGTGCCGGAACGTGGAAACACTCAAGCACCTTCGGGAGCTTCGTCCCAGCAACTGTGGCAGACGAGGACACGCGGACCGCGTTGCTGTCGCTGAAGTGTGTCGGACCAGCGACCGCGGACGTCCTCACTGACGCTGGCATCGACGCGGGCGACCTCGAATCGAAGGCCGTCTCGCACGCCGAACTCGTCGACGCCGGCGTCAATCCCGGGGTCGCCGCGCGCATCCGGCGAGAGCACTCCCTGCAGTGGTCGTTCGAGGGCGGCCAAGACCTCGACCGCCGCGCCGAGCAGGTGCGGGGGCTGCACGACGACGAGCGCGAGTGGGTCGCCGCGAGCTACGACGACGACGAGGCGTCCGCGGACGGCAGCGGGGCGGCGTCAGCCGAGGAGTCGGCGTGGCAGAAACAGCCCTCGACAGCCAGCGGCGGCGCCGAGTCCGACGCCGACGAGATTGAGGACGAGACAGCGTGGCGCGAGCGGTCGTGGCCGAACGGCGACGACCACGACGCGTCGCCCGAGCGCGACGAGCGCGAGTGGCGCGAGCAGTCGACGCCGACGCCCGTGACCGCTCTAGAGGGTGTAGACGCTCGCGACGCGGAACTGCTGGCTCGGGCGGGCGTCACCTCGGTTCGGAGCCTCGCGACTGCGCACGTCGAGCACGTCGCGGACTCGTTGGGTGTCTCCGAGTCGGCGGTCGCGGCGTGGAAGCGCGCTGCCGTCGAACACGAACAGTAGTTACTCGGAGTGCAGTAAATATGCGGAATTCAGACGGCTCGCGGCGGCTCGCGGACAGTTAGACACTTATACGTCCTCGCCGCACGTGCAGTTGATGCGTCCCTTCGAGGACTCTCCAATTTCGCGCGACGGGAAGGTACTGATTCTGGCGTACGACCACGGACTCGAACACGGCCCGGTGGACTTCGAGGAAGTGCCCGAGACGATGGACCCGGGCGTCGTCTGGGACATCGCGACCCACGACGCGGTGTCGGCGATGGCCACGCAGAAGGGTATCGCGGAGGCGTACTATCCCTCCTACGAGGACGACGTGAACCTGCTCGCGAAGCTCAACGGCACGTCGAACCTCTGGATGGGCGAACCCGACTCCGCGGTGAACTGGACGGTCGAGTACGCCGCCGAACTCGGCGCGGACGCAATCGGGTTCACGCTGTACGGCGGCTCGAACCACGAAATCGAGATGGCCGAGGAGTTCCGAACGGCACAAGAGGCCGCTCGGGACTACGATCTCCCGGTGGTGATGTGGTCGTACCCGCGCGGGCAGGGCCTCAAGGACGACACGTCCCCGGAGACCATCGCGTACGCGGCGCGGCAGGCGCTGGAACTCGGTGCGGACGTCGCGAAGGTGAAGTACCCGGGTAGTACCGACGGAATGGCGCACGCCGTCGACATGGCAGGGCCGACGGACGTGGTGATGTCCGGCGGGTCGAAGACCAGCGACCGCGACTTCCTCGAATCCGTGAAGGGCGCCGTCGACGCGGGCGCGAAGGGGCTGGCAGTCGGCCGGAACGTCTGGCAGCGCGAGGAGCCCGAACCGTTCCTCGACGCGCTCGAAGCGGTCATCTACGAGGAGACGAGCGTCGACGAGGCGCTCGACCGCATCTGATGGTCGTCGAGGAAGTCTTCGACGTGGTGGCGGACGCCGCCCCCGAAATCCGTGATGGGCTCCCGGAGCGGCGCGCGAAGGCGGCGACGGAGAACGTCACCGGGGACGTCCAGTTGGAGGCGGACGTGTGGGCCGACGACCTGCTGTTCGAGCGGTTCGCGGCTGTCGACGGCGTGAACTGGTACGCCAGCGAGGAGCGCGACGACCTCGAAGTCGTCGGGGACGCCGACGACGGGTACGCCGTCGCCGTCGACCCGCTCGACGGCTCCTCGAACGTCAAGTCGAACAACCCCTGCGGGACGGTGTTCGGCGTCTACGACGAGCGCCTGCCGGCGTCGGGCCGGAGCCTCGTCGCCGCGGGATTCGTGTTGTACGGGCCGACGACGACGATGACGGTCGCTCGCGACGACGGCGTCACCGAGTACCTCGTGGAAGCCGACGGGCGCACGGACCTCGGGTCCGTCTCGCTCCCCGACGACCCCGTCGTGTACGGGTTCGGGGGGCGCGTGCCCGACTGGACCGCGGACTTCGAGTCGTTCGTCCGCGACGTCGAGGACGACCTGAAGCTCCGGTACGGCGGCGCGATGATTGCGGACGTAAACCAAGTGCTGACGTACGGTGGGGTCTTCGGGTATCCCGGACTGCAGTCCCGGCCGGAGGGGAAACTGCGCGCGCACTTCGAGTCGATGCCCATCGCGTTCGTCGTCGAGCAGGCCGGCGGCGCGTCCACGGACGGGTCGCAGTCGCTGTTGGACGTCGAACCCGAGCGCCTCCACGAGCGCGTGCCGACGTTCGTCGGGAACGACGCGGTCGTCGAGGACCTCGAAGCCGCGCTACCGGACTGACTTTTAGCGTTCGGTCCCTCCCTTCGAGTATGTGTGGCCGGTACGCGCTGTTCAGTGACCCGAGCGAACTCGCCGCCGAGTTCGGCGTCGACGACGCCAGCTACGAGGCGACGTACAACGCCGCGCCCTCGGAGGACCTTCCCGTCCTCCTCGACGAGGACCCGACCGAGTTCTCGACGGCGCGCTGGGGGCTGGTACCGTCGTGGTCCGACGGGCCGAACGAGGGCCCGGACCCCATCAACGCCCGCGCGGAGTCGCTGACCGAGAATCGATTGTTCGCGGAGGCGTACCGGCAGCGCCGGTGTCTGGTGCCCGTGGACGGGTTCTACGAGTGGACGGAGACCGGGGACGGCAAGCGGCCGTACTTCGTCTCACGGGCCGACGGCCGGCCGATGTTGCTGGCGGGGCTGTGGGAGACGTGGACGCCCGAGCAAAAACAGACCGGGCTCGGGGAGTTCGGTGGCGGCGGCCCGAGCCGCGAGGCCGAGCCGGTGCGGTCGTTCACCGTCGTGACGACCGAGCCGAACGACTTCCTCGCGGACTACCACCACCGGATGGCAGTCGTCCTCGACGCCGCGACCGGCCAGCGGTGGCTATCCGCCGAGGACCCCACGGACCTCCTCGAACCGAGCGACGTCGACCTGCAGGCGTGGCCGGTCTCCGAGGCGGTGAACAATCCGGCCAACGACCGCCCGGAACTCGTCGAGTCGGTCGCGTAGCTGTCCAGTCGCGCTCACGGACCAGTGCGGTCGCTGTAGAGAATCACGTTGTCGCTCCGATAGCCGCCGGTGAAAGCACCGACGGCGTGGAGCATGTCAGAGGCACAGCCGGTGTTCGTACACCAGCAGGTTACTGTCGTTACGCGGTCTCCTTCACGTTACCGTTTGCACACCTCCGCAGGTTTCGGGGCGGAGTGATAACTCTAGTGGTCATTTATATGCGTGTAGTGGTA
Source organism: Halobacterium sp. CBA1132 (assembly GCF_001485535.1). Lineage (NCBI taxonomy): Archaea > Methanobacteriati > Methanobacteriota > Halobacteria > Halobacteriales > Halobacteriaceae > Halobacterium > Halobacterium sp. CBA1132. The sequence continues at coordinate 842,037 of NZ_BCMZ01000001.1, read as the reverse complement.
CGTGGCAACTGTTCGATGAGACGATGACCGAGGACGACGCCACCGCGTTGCTCGCCCGACGCGCGCACTTGTTGCGCTCGCTCCGCGACGGACCGCGGCCGAAACAGGATCTCGTGGCCGCGCAGTCGATGTCGCGGTCGACGGTCGACCGGGCGGTTCGCACGCTCGAAGCGCGCGGGTTCGTGGAACGCAACGGCGGCGTCGCGCTCACGCTCCGCGGGCGGCTCGCGCTGGACGCCTACGACGAGTTCGTGGAGACGCTCGACGCGCTAGAAGAGGCGGGTGGACTGCTGGACGTGCTGCCGGCGGACGCGACAGTCGACAGCGCGCTGTTGCACGGCGCGAACGTCGTCCAGTCGGACCCGGTAGCGCCCCAGCGCCCGTACGTCACGTACCAGTCTATCGTCGAGGACGCGACCGCAGTCCGGGGGTTCGCGCCCGCGGTCCTCGACGAGAACGTCTCGCGGTTCCACGACCGCATCGTGGACGGGCGAGCGCGCGTCGACTTGACCGTCGCGCCGGCGGCGCTCGACGAACTGCTCTCCTCGCACGCGGACGTCATCGAGGACGCGCTGGACACGGGTCGGCTGACGCTCCGGGAGGCGACCACGGTGCTGGACTACGCGCTCGTGGTCGTCGAGCAGCCCGAGCGCACGGTCGCCTGCGCGCTCTTCTTCGACGACCACGGCATCGCCGGCATGGTCGAGAACGACGAACCGCACGCCGTCGAGTGGGCCGACGAGGTGTACGAGTCGATTCGCGCGGACGCCGACCTCCTCCATGGGTAGTCGCACGGACGGCAGCGAGTAGCGCTGTCGAACCCTCGACGACCGGTTGGCGAACGCCTTTGGGCCGCGCGGCCGACGCTCCCCCTATGGAGTACACGACACTCGGCGACACCGGGATGGAAGTCTCACGCATCTGTCTGGGCTGCATGAGCTTCGGCTCCTCGGAGTGGCGGCCGTGGGTGCTGGACGAGGAGGACGCGCGCCCCATTATCGAGCGCGCCATCGAGTTGGGGGTGAACTTCTTCGATACGGCGAACATGTACTCCGAGGGCGAGAGCGAGCGCGTGCTCGGGAACGTGCTCGCGGACTACGACCGCGACGACCACGTCGTCGCGACGAAGGGGTACTTCCAGATGGACGCCGAGAACCCGAATTCGGGCGGGCTCTCCCGGAAGGCAATCGAGCAGGAGTTGGAGAACTCGCTGGACCGACTGGGGATGGAGACGGTGGACCTCTACCAGACCCACCGCTGGGACTACGACACGCCCATCGACGAGACGCTCGCGGCGCTCACGGACGCGGTGCGCCGGGGGAAGACCCGCTACATCGGCGCGTCCTCACAGTGGGCGCACCAATTCGCGGACGCGCTCCACACGAGCGACGTGTCGGGCTACGAGCGGTTCGTGACGATGCAGAACCACTACAACCTCGTCTACCGGGAGGAGGAGCGCGAGATGCTGCCGCTCTGCGAGAAGGAGGGCGTCGGCGTAATGCCGTGGTCGCCGCTCGCGCGCGGCTACCTCACGCGGCCCCACGAGGACGTCAAAGCCACCCAGCGCGGTGAGAGCGAGAAGCGCCTCTACGAGCACCCCTATCGGGAGGGCGGCGGCCCCGAAATCAACGAGCGTGTGCAGGAGCTCGCCGACGAGAAGGACGTGAAGATGGCCCAAATCGCGCTCGCGTGGCTGTTCCACAAGGACCGCGTGGACGCGCCCATCGTCGGCACGACGAGCGTCGAACACCTCGAAGACGCCGTCGAAGCCCTCGACATCGACCTCTCGGACTCCGACATCGAGTACCTCGAAGCGCCGTACGAGCCGGTGCGGGTCTCCGGGCACGAGTGAGATGGCGCCGGGGACGTACACGCTGCTGGTGGAACTCGCGGCGCCGGCGACCGTGGCGTTCGGCGCGAAGGGCGAATACGACCTCGACGCGGGCTGGTACGCGTACACGGGCAGCGCGTTCGGCGCAGGTGGACTCGGACGCGTCGAGCGCCACCGCCGCCTAGCTCGGGGCGAGTCAGATACCCGCCACTGGCACGTCGACTACCTGCTCGGCCACCCTGCGGCGAGCGTCGACGCGGTCTACGTCACCGAACACGAGGACGTGGAGTGCGAAACCGCACGCGCGTTGAACGATGCAGGGGGCGCGGTCGCTGGGCTGGGTGCGTCGGACTGCGGGTGCGTCGCACACCTCGCGTACAGTTCGCAGCGAGAATCAATCGCGGACATCGCGGCCGCGCGCCACGAACGCCGGGCGTAGAAGTTACTCGACGGGCGTCCACTCGGTCGGCGTGCCCGAGATGCCGCGCACGCGGACCTCGCGGTCGCCGTCGTCGGTCAGCCGGACGTCGACCACGCCGTCGAACAGCTGGCTGATGGTGTTGATGGTCTGGTCGTCGTGGCTCTCCGGGTCCACGGAGAACACGCCCAGCCAGCCCTGGGACTGTATCTGACTCGTGAACACGTGGAGGAACCGGAAGAGCCGCTGGAGGTCGACGTACATCAGGAGGGGTGACAGCGAGTCGAAGCCGACGCGGAGCCGGTCGACGCCCGCGTCGTTGGCGCTGCGTGCGACCTCCGAGAATTCGATTCCCATCCCCGTCAAGTCACCGGGAGAGGAGACGTAGTGGGTGTTGTCGCCGTTCGTAGCGCTGCCGCTCTGCGCGCTGACGCAGTCGATGATGCGGAGGAACTGCGGCTCCGCGTCGACCGCGTCGGCGTACTCGGTGGCCACCTCGTCGGCCGGGTCGCGCGCGGTGACGATGACAGCGCCGTCGCCGTCCGCTTCACCGCGCGCCAGCAGCGACAGGAGGAGGTCGCGCTTACCGGACATCGCCGGACCGCTCAACAGGAGGTTCGTGCCGTCGTCGAACCCCGAGACCAGCCCGGTGGGGAGCACCCCGTCGACGTTGTACGTCATTTGTACGAGCGAAACCGACAACACGTCGGCTTGTTCCGCTTGCTGATAGTTGGGTGGAGGCACATAAGTATGTGCGGAATGCGCGGGGCTGCACCGGTTTCAGCCGTCCGAGACCCGGTACAGGGCGTCTCCGTGGCGTCGCGGCTTGAGACGCCGCCACCGCCGACGTGTCACTTCTAAAATCGTTATCGGGCGTGGTCACGGAGGACCGGCGTGGACGCCCGCGACCTCGTTGAACCGCGCGACGTCGGCGTCCGCGCCGACCACGACCAGCGCGTCCCCCTCGCGAATCCGGAAGTCGGCGTCCGGCTGGGAGCGCACTTCGTCGCCGCGCTGGACCGCGACCACCGTACAGCCGGTGCGAGCGCGGACGTCAGCGCCCGCGAGCGTCTTCCCGACGAGCGCCGGGGCTTCCGTTCGCACCACGTCGATTTGCTTGTCGAGAGCCATCACGTCCTCGTCGAGGATGGTCTGGGCGAGCATCCGGCCCGCGACGGTCGCCAGCGACAGCACGTAGTCCGCGCCCGCGGCGTACAGTTTGCGCGCGCTCTCGGTGTCGTTCGCCCGGCAGAGAATCTCCACGCGCTCGCTCTCCTCGCGGGCGACCAGCGTCGCGAACACCGTCGACGTGTCGTCGCCGAGCGCGAGCACGAGCGCGGACGCGTCCTCGATGCCCGCGCTGCGCAGCGTCCCACCCTCGGTGGCGTCTCCGACGATGTCCACGCCGGGGCGGTCCTCGACGTCCACGACCGTCGTGTCGATGTCGGCCTCGTCGAGCGCTTCGCGGACGGTCGACCCGACTTCACCGTAGCCCGCGACGACGACGTGGCCGTCGCCCTGCTCGTCCGTGGGCGCGAGCGTGCGCGCCTCGAAGGCTTCGAGGTCGGCGTCGCGGCCGGCGACCAGCAACACCGTGTTGCGCGTGAGTTCTCTGTGGGGGTCCAGCGAGCCGACGAACTCGCCGGCGAACCACGCGCCGACCGCGTTGACGCCGCCGGGTTCGAGGAGGTCGGTGTCGCCGAGCGTGGCGCCGTCGAGGTCGCTGCCGTACTGAATCGGCATCTCCACGATTTCGAAGTTCTCGCCGATTTCGACCGCGTCCCCGAGCCGCGAGGTGATGGAGGTGGTGACGTTGCGCGCGAGGCTGCGCCCGAGAATCTCGCGCGGGCCGAGCACGCGGTCGGCGCCCGCGTACCGGAGGTACTCCGAGAGCGACGGGTCCTCGACGAAACACACCGTCTGGACGTCGGGCGCGAGGTCACCGACGGTCAACGCGATGGTGGCGTTGCGCTCGTCGCTCTCGTCGAGGACGATGGTGCGGGCGTCCGCGACGTCCACGCGTTCGAGGCCGCGCTCGGTCTCCGGGTCGCCGTGGACCGCCGGCCAGCCGTCCTCGTACAGCGAGAGCGCGGTGTCGCGGTCGTCAGTGAGGACGACGTACTCGACACCCTGCGCGTCCAGTTCCGCGGCGAGGGTCTCGTCGCGCGCGCCGAACCCGCAGATGACGACGTGGTCTTCGAGGTCGACGCTGCGCAGCGGTTCGACTTCGAGGCGCTCCTCGATCCACGGCACGACGAACAGCGGCAGCGTCAGGAAGATGAGGAAGACGCCGCTGAGCTGCATCACCACCACGGTCACGAGCATCACGGTCGACGTCCACGGCGCGAACTCGCCGTACCCCGTCGTGGTGAACGTCTGCGCGACGAACTGCAGCGACTGGAGGTAGGAGAGTTCGCGGCCCTCGAAGAACGCCATCCCGTGCTTGAACGCGACGGTGTACGTCGCCGCGACGGCCGCAAGGAGCCCGGTGTACGCGAGCACGCGGCGCCCCTGTCTCGACATCGCCGTATCGTACCTGCGCCGTCGACTTAAACCCCGAACGTTGAGAAGGCTGGCCGCCCAGAGTCCTGACATGAGTGTCGCCTCCCTCCTCGTACACGCCGCGCTCGGCGCGTGGCTCGGCAGCATCGTCTTCTTCTCGTTCGTCGCCGCGCCCGCGCTGTTCGACGAACTCGGCGAGGAGCGCGCGGGAGACGCCGTGAACGTCGTCTTCCCGCGGTACTACTCGTTCGGCATCTGGATGGGCGCCGTCGCGCTCGTCGTGTGGGCGCTGGGGCCGTCGGTCGCGTCCGTCCCGGAACCGCCGCTCGTCGCTGACGTGGGCGTGGTGGCGGCGTTCCTCGCGAACCTCTACGCGCGCTACCAACTGATTCCGAAGATGGAGGCCGCCGGCTCGGACGCGTTCGCGCGCTACCACAAGCAGTCGGTCGGCCTGAACCTCGTCTCGCTCGTCGGTGTCGCGGCCGCGTTCGTGGTTCTGCACCTCTGAGTCGGGTCGCGTTCTCGTCGCGTGCAGCGCGACCGAACTGTTATTTTCGGCGGGAGCGACCGCCAGCGCATGAACGCGTACGTGTATCTGGCGTCGGCCATCGCCGCCGAAATTGCGGGGACGGCCGCGCTGAAGTTCTCGGACGGCTTCTCGAACCCCGTCGCCTCGGGCGTCGTGGTCGTCGCCTACCTCGGTTCGTTCTACTTCCTCGGGCGCACACTGGAGACGCTGCCCGTCGGACTGGTGTACGCGACGTGGTCGGCGGTCGGTATCGTCGGTGCGGTCGGCACCGGCGTGGTGTTCTTCGACGAGCGCGTGGACGCCGCCGCTGTCCTCGGCATCGCGTTGCTGTTGACCGGCGTGTTCGTGTTGAACGTCGTCTCCGAGAGCTACGCGCCCGCCCACTGACGCCGCGGACTTCGGATTCCAAAGTCCGACACCCCGATAGCCGAACGTTCGAATGGACAAGTCGCTTGAACGGTTAGGACGTACTAGCACGTAATGACAGCGCGTAGAATCCACCTCGATGTCTCCGGGATGACGTGCGCGAACTGCGCGTCCACGGTCGCGGACGCGGTCACCGCTCTCGACGGCGTCCGCGACGCCGACGTGAACTTCGCCACTGACGGCGGCACCGTCGAGTACGACGCCGACGAGGTGTCGCTGGGCGAGATTTACGCGGCCATCGAGGACGCGGGCTACGACCCCGTGGACGACGACCGGACGATTGCCGTGACGGACATGTCGTGTGCGAACTGCGCGACCACAATCGAGGACGCGGTGGGCGACGTGGCCGGCGTCGTCTCGGTGGACGCGAACTACGCCACCGACGAGGTGAGCGTCCGCTACAACCCCGCCGATGTCGACTTCGACGCGGTCTACGACGCCATCGAGGACGCCGGCTACACGGCCGTCCGCGAGGACGACAGCGAGGACGGCGAGAGCGCCAGCGACGGGCAGAGCGCCGCCGACGCAGCCCGGGAAGCCGAGACCCGACACCAGCGTAACCTCACGCTGTTCGGCGCACTGCTGTCCGCGCCGCTGCTGTTCTTCGTCGCGGAGACGCACCTGCTGGGCGGCGGCGTCCTCCCGGAGACCGTCTTCGGCGCGCCCTTCGGCTGGGTGGAGTTCCTGCTCGCGACGCCCGTCTACGTCGTGCTCGGCCGCGAGTTCCTCGAGAACTCCTACAAAGCCGTCGTGAAGAACGGGACCGCGAACATGGACGTGCTCATCGCGCTCGGCTCCACCACGGCGTACGTCTACTCCATCGTCTCGCTGCTCGGAATACTGCCGGGAGCGGGCCTGTACTTCGACACGGCGGCGCTCATTCTCGTGTTCATCACGCTCGGGAACTACCTCGAAGCGCGCTCGAAGAGCCAAGCCAGCGACGCCCTCCGGAAGCTCCTGGAGATGGAGGCCGACACCGCGACCGTCGTCCGCGAGGACGGCAGCGAGGAGGAGATTCCGCTGTCGGACGTGACGGTCGGCGACCGCATGAAGGTCCGTCCGGGCGAGAAGATTCCGACGGACGGCGTGGTCGTCGACGGCGAGTCCGCGGTCGACGAGTCGATGGTCACCGGGGAGTCGGTCCCCGTCTCGAAGGAACCGGGCGACGAGGTGGTCGGCTCGACAGTCAACGAGAACGGCGTGCTCGTCGTCGAAGCGACGAAGGTCGGCGAGGACACCGCCATCCAGCAGATCGTCCAGACGGTCAAGGAAGCCCAGTCCCGCCAGCCCGAGATTCAGAACGTCGCGGACCGCATCTCCGCGTACTTCGTGCCCGCGGTCATCGGCAACGCCATCCTCTGGGCGGTCGTCTGGTACGCCTTCCCCGACGCACTCGCGGGGTTCGTGGAGGCGCTGCCGCTGTGGGGCGTCGTCGTCGGCGGCCCCGCCGCGGTCGGCGTCTTGGAGTTCAGCGTCGTCGTGTTCGCGTCCGCGGTACTCATCGCGTGTCCCTGCGCGCTCGGGCTCGCGACGCCGGCGGCGACGATGGTCGGGACGAGCATCGGCGCGCAGAACGGCGTCCTGTTCAAGGGCGGCGACGTGCTCGAACGCGTCCGTGACGTCGACACGGTCGTCTTCGACAAGACGGGCACGCTCACCACCGGCGAGATGGAGCTGACGGACGTGGTCGCCGTCGCGGGCGACGAGGACGCGGCCCCGGACGGCGGCGCGGCCGCGACGGCCGACACCGAGCCAGTCGACGAGTCGTTCGTCCTGCGGATGGCGGCCGCGGCGGAGTCCGGCAGCGAGCACCCGCTCGCCGCCGCCATCGTCGAGGGCGCCCGCGAGCGCGGCGTGGAGGTCGGCGACGCGGAGGCGTTCGAGAACGTCCCCGGACAGGGCGTGCGAGCCACCGTCGACGGGCGCGAGGTGCTCGTCGGCAACCGCAAACTCCTCGAAGACGCGGGCGTGGATGTCGCGCCCGCGGCCGAGGAGATGGAGCGCCTCGAACGCGAGGGGAAGACCGCGATGCTGGTCGCCGTCGACGGCCGCGTCGCCGGCGTCGTCGCGGACGCCGACACCGTCAAGGAGTCCGCCGAGCGCGCCGTCGGGGCGCTCCGCGAGCGCGGCGTCGACGTCCACGTGATTACGGGCGACAACGAGCGGACCGCGCGCGCCGTCGCCGAGCAGGTCGGCGTCGACCCCGCGAACGTCCGCGCGAGCGTGCTCCCCGACGAGAAGGCCGACGCCGTCGACGACATCCAAGCGAACGGCACGCAGGCGATGATGGTCGGCGACGGCGTCAACGACGCGCCCGCGCTGGCGACGGCGTACGTCGGCGTCGCCATCGGTTCGGGGACGGACGTGGCCATCGAGGCCGCGGACGTGACGCTGATGCGCGACGACCCCTACGACGTCGTGAAAGCCATCCGCGTCAGCGAGGGGACGCTCTCGAAAATCAAGCAGAACCTCTTCTGGGCGCTGGGCTACAACACTGCGATGATTCCGCTGGCGTCGCTGGGCCTGCTCCAGCCGGTGCTGGCGGCAGTGGCGATGGCTATCTCCAGCGTGAGCGTGCTGACGAACAGCCTGCTGTTCCGGCGGTATTCCCCGGACGAGGACTACCGGCTGTTTGGTCGATAGCGAGGGCGAATCGGCGGCTTCGCGGACAGCCGAAAAACCCTAGCCGGGGGGCCGTGTACGTGCTGTCGGCATGACGACGACACTCACCGTCGAAGGCATGGGCTGTGCGGGCTGCGAGGACATCGTGGAGAACGCGCTGTCCGGGGTGGACGGCGTCGAGGGGGCAACTGTGGACCACGAAGACGGCGTCGCGACGGTAGAGGGCGACGCCGACGCCGAGTCGCTGTTGCAGGCCGTGGAGTTCGCGGGCTACGAAGCGGAACTCGACGAGTAGTCGATTAAGTTAGCGGCGAAATAGTTATAATTTTACGAAGAGTTGGGTCGGGTATGGGACAGCGAGACGAGACGACGGGATTCCAGCGGGACATCCTCTGCGTGCTCTGCGGGCTCGACGACCCGAAGGGCATGGAGATTCAGTCGGAACTGGAGGAGTACTACGGCTCGGAGGTGTTGCACGCCCGCGTCTACCAGAACCTCGACTCGCTGGCCGAGCGCGGCCTCGTCGAGAAGGGCGAACGCGACTCTCGGACGAACTACTACCGCATCACGGACGCGGGCCACGACGCCATCGAGAACATCCTGAACTGGAAGGGCACGTACATCGAAAGCATCGAAGCGGACACCGTCTAGGCGCGCTGCACCCCTGGTTTTTCGAGGGACGTCGCGCGTGGCCGCCGCTCGAGCACCGCGAATTAGGGGGGCGGTTACCGGGTGGTAAGTGGCTCACACATCCGTTACCGAGCGCTAAAGGGGGTGGCGGTCCACTGATAGAGTAGATGACGACGACCGACGAACTCGTTCAGGACCTCCCCCCGAGTGCGAAGCTCGTGCTGAAAGTACTGGAGTACAACGGCGGCCTCACGCAGAAGCAGATCGTCGAGAACTCCCGGCTGTCCCAGCGAACGGTTCGGGACGCCCTCGACCGTCTGCAGGAAGCCGACGTCGTGGAGAAGGACATCTACATTCCGGACGCTCGACAGAACCTCTACCGGCTCTCGCTCGACGAGAGCGAGGACGCCGAGGAGGAAGCCAAGCCGGAAGCCGAAGCCGTCCTCGACTAGCGGTCCAGCCGGTCGTCGCGTTTCCACACCCGCGGAGTCGCAGTGGCGTTCGCGGCGCTCAGACGAGTGACGCTGCTTCTTCGTCGACTGGTTCGAGGTGTTCGTTCCCCCAGTCTTCGAGTGCCGTCACCACCGGTTCCAGCGACTCCCCGAGTTCGGTGAGCGCGTACTCGACGCGGACTGGCTTCTCGCTGACGATGGTTCGGGAGACGACCTGTTTCTCTTCGAGGTCGTCGAGGCTCTCGGAGAGCACCTTGCTGGAGATGCCATCGACTTCCTCTTGGAGGGCGTTGAAGCCGAGCGGGCCGCGCGTGAGCAGCCGGTGGATGATGACGGGGTGCCACTTCTTCCCGACGAGCGACGCCGTCGCGGTAATCGAACACCAGCCGTCGCCGGGACACCAAGCGGGCAACTGCTCGGATTCACTCATAACTCCCGATAAGGCGGACCGCAAGTTAAGGCTACCTAACGATAGCCCGTTACCTAATCGTAATCGTCCCCACACTCCCGCGGACGCACTCAGGTCTCACCGCGACCGAACGGCGAGAGGCCGCGCCAGCCGGTGAGCGTGCCGATGTCGTCGACGACGTCTTCGAGCGCGCCGCGGGTTCGCTCGTCCCCGACGACCCACTCGCCGTCGCGCTCGACGGCTTCGACGGCGCGCTCGTCGGCCTCGTCGAAGTAGATAGCGACGCCCGCGGCGTCGACGCCGACGAGCCGCGTACCCTCGACACGCTCTGGAACGTCGGCCAGCGGCTCCGTGGTCGCGTCCGGGTTGATGGCTGCCATAGTCGACGGGAGCGCCGCCGCGCCCATGAACGGTGTGGCCGAACCCGGCGACGGCTCAGAGCTCCCCGGACTCGGCGAGCGAGCGGACCGCGTCCGCGCGCTCGCGAATCGCCGCGAGGTCGCCGGCGTCGCGCTTGTCGTCGAGGTGGCTGTAGACGAGCCCCATCCGGTGGTTCTCGCGGAGGTCGTCCTCGTGGTCGGCGAGGAACGCCCAGTAGAGGCTGTTCAGGGGGCAGGCGTCGGCGCCGGTCGTGCTGTCCGGGTCGTAGTGACAGCCCGCGCAGTAGTCGCTCATGCGGTCGACGTAGTTCGCGGACGCGGCGTACGGCTTCGTCGTGAACGCCGGCGTGCCGAACGACCCCATGCCGACGACGTTCGGCGTGACGACCCAGTGGAAGGCGTCCACGAACCCGCCGTAGAACCACTCGTTGAGCGCCTGCGGACTGGCGCCGTACAGCAGCGCGAAGTTCGACAGCACCATCAGCCGCTCGATGTGGTGGGTGTAGCCGCGGTCGTGGACGCGCCCGACGGCGGCGTTCAGGCACGCCATCTCGGTCGCGTCCGGGTCCCAGTACAGCGGCGGGAGCTCGCGGGCTTGGTCGAGCTGGTTCGCGTCCGCCAGCGCGGGCATCTCCCGGCGGTAGACGTGGCGCACGAACTCCCGCCAGCCGACAATCTGACGGACGAACCCCTCGATAGAGTGCAGCGGGATGTCGTCGCGCTCGCGGTACTCGGCAATCGCGGCGTCGACGACCGCCCCGGGGTCGAGCAGTCCGACGTTCAGCGCCGCCGACAGCAGGCTGTGGTCGAGGTGCCAGTCGTCGTCGAGCATCGCGTCCTCGTAGGGACCGAAGTCGGCGAGCCGGTGGTCGAGGAAGTCCGCGAGCGCGCGCTCCGCGTGCTCGCGAGTCACCGGCCAGTCGAAGCCCGCTGGGTCGCCCCACGTGTCGACCTCCGCGGCGACCCACGCCCGAACTTCGGGGGCGTGCTCGCCGTACTCGAAGTCGGGGAGTTCCGGACTCTCGTAGTCGTCGGGCGGCGTCTCGCGGTTCTGATCGTCGTAGTTCCACGCACCGCCCTCGGGGTCACCGTCGGTCATCAGATACCCCGTTTCGCGGCGCATCCAACGGTAGAACGCCTCGTGGCTGTAGGCGTCGCCGTCGCGCTCGTCCGCCCACGCGTCGAACGCGTCCGGCGAGCAGAGGAACTGCTCGTTCTCGACGACGCGCAGACTCCCGCCCCGTTGCTCGACGAGGCGCTGGAGGCGGTCGGCGGCGCCGTGAGTCGCGGGCCGCTGGACGACCAGTTCGTCGCCCGGGTACCGCTCGAAGTACGCGTCGAGGCCGTCGCCGAACGAGTCCGCGCGCTCGTATGCGACGTCGACGCCGGCGGCTCGCAGGTCGTCGGCGAGGTTGCGCATCGCCGCGAGCACGAGCGCGAGCTTCTGGGGGTGGTAGCGGCGCCGCTGCGCGAACTCGCTCGCCTCCACGAACAGGACTCGCTCGGGGTCGGCCGCGAGCGGGCCGCGCTCGCGGGAGAGCTGGTCGCCGAGCACCCAGACGGCGGTCATGGCGGGAGCCTCGGACGGAGCCGGGAAATGTCTGTGGGCGGGCGTCCGGCGACGCCGGCCAGTCTCGGACCGCTTAAGTCACGGTGTCGCTTACGCCGCGGCGTGCAGAACGTCACGGACCGAACGAGCAACCCGTTCGGCATGCAGCCGCCCTGCGAGTCGTTCGTCCCGGGGTACGGCGACGCGAACGCCGACTTCCACGTCGTCGGCGACCATCCGGGCGTCCACGGCGGCGCCGAGTCGGGCGTGCCGTTCACGGGAACCGACAGCGGCGAGCGCCTCCGGCGCTCGCTGACCGCGGCGGGCCTGCTCGACGACGACGGCGAGCCGGTGGAACTCTTCCTCTCGTATCTTCACTCCTGCGTCCCGGACGGCGACCCGACGGAACGCGACTACGTGGAGATGGAGCCGTTCTTCGACGCTGAACTTCGCGCCATCACCGCTCACGTCCTGCTCCCGGTGGGCGAGCGCGCGACCCGCCACGTCTTCGAGAACTACACCGCTATCGCCGCCGACGACCTGACGCTCGCGGACGTCCACGGCGAGGAACTCCACGGGAGCGGCTGGCTGGTCGTGCCCGCGCTCGACCCCAGCGAGTGGACCGACGACGACGAAGCCACGTACATCGACGCGCTGCGCGGCCTCCGCGAGACGGACTACCGACGCGAGGCCGACCTCGGGCGGTTCCTCGTCGGCCCCGAGTCCTACCGCGTCCGGTAGGCATACGCATTTGTCGGGGTGTCGCGTAGGGGAGCGCGTGCACCACATCCAGTTGTCGAATGCCGCCTTCGAGGGGCAGAACAGCGTCTACCTCCTCGGGGACGGCGACGCGAGCGCGCCGACGACGCTCGTGGACACGGGCGTCGCGACGCCGGACGTCGAAGCCGAACTGCGGGCCGCGCTCGACGCGCGCGGCGTCTCGTTCGCGGACGTGGATCGCGTGCTGCTGACGCACTGGCACAACGACCACGCGGGCCTCGCGGGCGCCATTCAAGCCGAGAGCGACGCCACCGTCGTCATTCACGAGGCGGACGCGGACCTCGTCGCGCAGCGCGGGACCGCCCGCGAGGACCTCTACGACGCGCAGGAGGCCGCACTCTACGACTGGGGGCTGCCCGACGACGAGCGCGAGGGATTGCTAGCGTTCAACGACGAACACAGCGACCTCCGCGGCGAGCCCGCAGACGTGACCGAAATAACAGACGGCGACACCGTCTCGCTCGGCCCGTTCGAGGCAGAAGTCGTCCACCTGCCCGGGCACGCCGCCGGCCTCGTCGCGTACGTTGTCGAGCGCGACGGGCGCCGCGAGGCGTTCGTCGGGGACGCGATTCTCCCGAAGTACACGCCGAACGTTGGCGGCGCGGACATCCGCGTCGACCGGCCGCTCGCCCAGTATCTCGACAGCCTGCTGCGCATCGAAGCGCTGGACCTCGACCGCGCGTGGCCCGGCCACCGCGGCCCGATAATCGCGCCGAGCGAGCGCGCCCGGGACATCACCTCCCACCACGAGGAGCGCACTGCACGCGTCGAGCGAGCCGTCGCCGACCTCGCGCCCGCGACGCCGTGGGCGGTCAGCGCCCAACTGTTCGGGTCGCTGTCGGGAATCCACGTCCTCCACGGCCCCGGCGAGGCGTACGCGCACCTCGACCATCTCGTCCACGAGGGTCGCCTCGAAGCGACCCCGGAGGGCTACGTGCCGGCCTGACGGGTGCCGCAACCCGACCTACTTTGCCGCTCGCGGCCCTGCGTCCGAGTATGGTCGAGATGGAATCCGAGACGGAACTGGAGCAGGGCGACCCCGCGCCCGACTTCGAGCTTCCGGGGACGGACGGCGAAGCGCACGCCCTCGACGACTTCGACGACTACGAGGCGGTGCTTTTGGTGTTCACGTGCAACCACTGCCCGTACGCGAAAGCGAAGTTCGACGCGCTCAACGACATCGCGGCGGACTACGACGACGCCGCAGTCGTCGGTATCAATCCGAACGACGCGGAGGAGTACCCCGACGACTCCTTCGAGCGCATGCAGGAGTTAGTGGACGAGGGCACCATCCAGTACGACGCCTACCTCCGCGACGAATCCCAGGAGGTCGCTCGCGCGTACGGCGCGGTCTGCACCCCGGACCCGTTCCTCCTGCGGAACACCGACGACGGCTTCGAAGTAGCCTACCACGGCCGCCTCGACGACGCGCTCAACCCCAGCGACGAGCCCACGCGGCCGGGCGGCGACGTCCGCGACGCCATCGACAGCATTCTCGCAGGCGAGCCGGTCGAAAAGGAGTGGCGCCCCTCCCGTGGCTGTTCTATCAAGTGGACCGACGACTGAAGCGAGAGTGCGCCGGTAGCTCTTTGCGGATCCGCCGTCACCGTCCGACGTGACCCGCCGCGCCACGTTCTACGTCCTCGCCGCGCTCGCCGCCGGCGTTCTCGCCGCAGTAGTGCCGTCGGCGCTCGCGGCCGCGCTCGACACGACGTACCCAGTCGCAGTCGTCGCGGCGCGCGGCCTCACGGCCGCCGCCGTCGCGCTCGCCGTCGCTGCCGGCTACCACCTCGTCACGTCGCTGGCGTTCGCGTCCACGATGGACAAGCGCCGCCGCCACCGCGCGCAGTCCGTGCTCCGCCTCGCGTTCTTGGTCGTCGCCGCCATCGCGGTGCTGGGCGTCGTCACCGACCGCTGGGTGCCCGCGCTCGTCTCCCTCGGTGTCGCGGGTGTGGCGGTCTCGCTGGCGCTCCAGCAGCCGCTGTTGAGCCTGCTCGGGTGGGTGTACGTGATGACCAAGCAGCCCTACCAAGTGGGAGACCGCGTGCGCATCGACGACTCGAAGGGCGACGTCATCGACGTCGACTACCTCGTGACGACCCTCTGGGAGGTCAACGGCGAACTCGTCTCGACGAACCAGCCCTCCGGCCGGCACATCACCGTGCCGAACAGCGTCGTCCTCACGAGCCATATCGTGAACTTCAGCCGCGAGGAGTTCCCGTACGTGTGGAACGAACTCCCCGTACAGGTCGCCTACGAGACGGACCTCGAATTCGCCCGATCGCTCCTGCAGGAGACCACCGAGGAGTACCTCGGCGAGCAGATGGCCCGAGAAGTCGAGAAGTTCCGCCGCCAACTCGCGGAGACCCCCGTGGAACTGGAGGTGCAGGACCGCCCGAGCGTGAACGTCAAGCAGGGGGAGTCGTGGGTGGAACTCCGCGTGCGCTACCTCGTCAGCCCGAAGCGCGCCCAGCGCGTCCGGAACGACCTCTACGAGCGCGTGCTCGAAGCGTTCAACGAGCACCCCGAGCGCGTGAAGTTCCCCGTGAGCCGGAACCGCTGACCCGGTACGGCTTTGGGCCGCGGCGCCGTCGCCGCAAACATGAACGACGTGCTGAGTGACACCCTCGACGCCTTCCTCGACGCCGCGAACCCCCAGCCCACCGAGCTACTCGCGGAGATGACCGAGTACGGCCGCGAACAGAACTTCCCCATCGTCGGACCGGACGTCGGCCAGTTCTTCCGCGTGGTGGCGACGCTTGCCGACGCCGAGCGCGTCTTCGAGTTCGGCTCCGGGTTCGGCTACTCGGCGGCGTGGTTCCGCACCGCGCTCCCCGCGGACGGCGACATCGTACTCACGGACTACGACGAGTCGAACCTCGCGACCGCCCGAGAGTTCCTCGACCGACAGGACGGCGCCACCGCGCACTACGAGGCCGGCGACGCGATGGAGACCTTCCAGCGCTACGACGGCCCCTTCGACGTCGTGCTCCTCGACCACGACAAACCCCAGTACGTCGACGCCTTCGAGGACGCCCGCGAGAAACTCGCCGACGGCGGATGCGTCGTCGCGGACAACGTGATGGCGGGGCCGGTCGAACCCGAGAACGTCACGGCCGCGCTGGACGGCGCAGAACCGGTCGACGGCCACACGGCGGCAATCGCGGCGTACGTCGAACACGTCCGCGACGACCCCGACTTCGAGACGGCGTTCGTGCCGCTCGGCGAGGGTATCTCGGTCAGCGTGAAGAGATAGGTGCGTCAGTCGCGGTACGCGAGCAGCGCGGCCCCGGCAATCGCGAGCGCGGCGACGGCGAGTCCGAAGCCGGGCGAGTTGGCGTTCGAGTTCTCGGTCGTGTCGGCGGCCGTCGTGCCGTCGGTCGTGGACCCCGTCTGTTCGTCGCCCGCGGTGGTCGGCGTGTCGTCGCTGGTACTCGCCGACTCGATGGTCAGCGTCGCAGTTGTCTCGCCGCCGCTGGACTGCGGGTTGATGTCCAGTGGCGTCTCCCAACTGCCCTGCGCCATCGGGTGGTAGGCGTCCGCGTAGACGACGACAACCTCGTCGCCCGCGTCGAGGTCGTAACTACCGCCGAGGCCGAGCGTCAACAGGTGACCGTTGTTGGACGCGCCGACGCTGTCGAGGTCGTCGGAGACGTTCACGTCGATCGTGTCCCCGGAAGCGTCGTCGCCGCGGTCGATGCCGATTTTCGCGACGTCGGCCCGGCTGACGTTGCCGACGTCGACGCCGGAGTTCGAGTAGTCGACCGCGAAGCCGTTCCACGAACCGGCGGTGGCGTCGCCTGCGGTCGCAGTGACGGTGTGCGTCGACGTGCCGCTGGGGAACGACGGGTCGGCGGAAATCGAGCCGCTGGACGCGGCTGCGGCGACGCCGACCGTCGCGCTGGCGACCACTGCGAGTGCGACGAGGAGGGCTGCAAAGCGGGTTTTCGTAGACATGTGCGTTCGGAAGCAAACTGCGTGCGACCGAAGTGTTTTGTGGCGGACAGACACCGACAGGTCGACAGGGCAGGCGGCCGTCCGGCCGACCGTGCCACTGCTCCAGTTCGACGCCGACTTCCAGATGAGCGACGCCGACGCCGACGCGTTTGCGGACACCGTCACCGACCTGTACGCCGAGACGATGGACGCCGACCGGTCGTACGTCGCGGTGGTCGTGCGCGACGACGGACACCTCTCGCTGGGGCGCGCGGCGGACGGCCGGCAGGTGTTCTGTTCGGCTGACGTGCGGACGGGCCGCGACGAAGAGACGAAACGAAAGTTCGCGACAGGCGTGATGGACGAGGCCGCCGAGCGCTTCGGCGTCCCCGACGAGAATCTGAAAGTCGTGTTCACCGAGCACGCGGGCGCCCAGATGCAGGGCGTCGACCGCGTCGGCGGCGACTGGGGCTAGTCGATGACGGCGAGCACTTCCTCGGCGTGCTCGTCCGGGTCGACGCCCTCGAACGCCGCCACGATGTCGCCGTCCGGCCCGACGACGTACGTGTTCCGGAAGGTGCCGACGACCTCGTTCCCGAAGACGTTCTTCTCGCCGTAGGAGTCGTACGCCTCGGACACCGAACCGTCCTCGTCGCTGAGCAGGTCGAAGGGGAGGTCGTACTTCTCGGCGAAGTCCTTGAGGTCCTCGACGGGGTCGTCGCTGATGCCGAAGACGGGCACGTCGCGGTCCGCGTACTCGTCCCAGTTGTCCCGGAAGCTACACGCCTCGGTCGTACAGCCCGGCGTGTCCGCGCGCGGGTAGAAGTAGACGACGCGGTACTGGCCGTCGAAATCCGACAGCGCGACCGGCTCGCCGTCCTGATTCTGTAACTCGAAGTCGGGTGCGGAATCGCCTTCCGAGAGCATACTCGGCGTTCGTCCTCACCCCGGGAACCAGTTGCGGTCGCGGCGAGCTACAGCGAGTAGTCGCTCTCCCGAATCTGGGCGTACTTGCCCTTCCGGTAGCGGAACTTCGCGCGCTTGTACTTCGTGTAGAGCTTGAGGCCGCCGGCCGCCGAGCGCGCGTTCGACTTCGAGATAATCTTCCCATTGTCGCTTCCCGCTAGCATCTGTCGAGTGATGCGGATGGTCTTGTCCCAGTCGTCGGGACCGAACTCCGCGACGACGTCCGCCATCGCGACGTTCCGCCGAATCTCCTCGCCGATGGCGTCGTGCCACGCGGCGTTGTACTCCTCGAGGTTGCCCTCTGCGACGAGTTCGCCGGCGAGCGTGCCGGTGCGGTAGGCGACGTGGTCGCCGCCCTCGTGGAACGACGACGTGGTTCCCATCGCGCCGCCGACGACGGCGATACCGGCGTCGGTCGGAGACTCGATTGGGCGCGTCGACGAAATGGCGTACGTCTCCGTGCTGTTGGACTTGCCGTGCCCCTCCACGAGCGGGAAGTCCGCCTCGACGTCGTACTCGTCGCCGTAGAGGTCTTCGAGGAGCCGCCGGAGGTACTCTTTCCCGGAGGGGATGCGGTCGTCGTCCTCGCGGAGCAGGCGCCACTCGCTCGCGTCGAAGTCCTCGATGTCCAGCCCGATTGGCATCGTGAGGCCGACGCGCGCGACGCCGTCCCGGTTCGGGAACACCCACGGGTAGGCGGTCTCGCCGGGCATCCATCCCCACCAGAACTTCAGCGTGTCGTCGTCGAACAGTTCGTCGGGGAACTGCCGGTACTCCTGGTACGCGATGTGGTTCGCCGACGGCGGACTGAGCAGGTCGCTGGCGCGCTTGCCCTCGGGCAGCAGCGGGTCGAGCACACGCATCGTGACCTGTCGCTGCGGGCCGTCCGCGAGCACGAGGTACTCCGCGGTCACTTCCTCGCCGTCGCCGAGCGTGAGCGTGTGCTCGTGGCCGCCAGAGAGGTCCGAGTCGACGCCCTTGACGCTGGTGCCGGCGACGTAGTCGGCGCCAGCGTCCTCAGCGCGGTCGCGCAGCCAGTCGTCGAACTTCGCGCGGTGGAACGTGAACCCGAAGTTGTCGTAGTCGGCGTCGATGCCCGTGCGGTCGACGACGACCTCCTCCTCGGGGCCGATAAACTGTGCGTCCTCGAGTTCCCGCTCGACGACGTCGTCGGGAATCTCCGCGAAGTCGAGGTCCGCGACCTCCAGCCAGTAGTCGAGGAAACCCGCGGCGTCCGTCGAGTCCGAGCCGAGGCGGTCGCGGTCGGCCCGCGGCACGCCCTTCTCGTAGACGACGGCGTCCGCGCCCCGGTCGGCGGCCGCGTACGCGGCTGCCGACCCCGCCGGCCCGCCGCCCACGATGGCCACGTCTACGTCGGTCATACTACTCTCGTCACCGCGCTGGCGTTAAAGTGCTTCGAGTTTTCACGCCCGCACCGGGGCTTCCCCGACGGCGTCGCGCGTTCCCGGTGGCGACGAGCCACCCGAATATCTAAGTACGCGAACAGTAGTGTCGGGGTATGGACCGACTGCGATTCGCCTACGACGCCGTGCGAGCGTACGTGTACGTACTCCTGTTCGTGGGCGTCGGAACAGTCGTCTGGCTGCTCGCACCGCAGGTGGTGGCGGCGCCGGAGGTCGCGGGACTGTGGTTCGCGGTCGGCGCGTTCGGCGCGCTCGTGCTGGTCGTGTTCGTCCTCGCGCAGTTCACGCGGTCCTAACAGCGTCACGCGTGATCACGGGAACAGCCCGCGGTACTCGTGGGCGTCGGCCGTGCGTTCGAGCGCGATAGTGTACGCGGCGGTCCGCAGGTCCGGGATGTCCTTCTGCTCGTAGGCGGCGAGCATCTCGTCGAACGCCGTCGTCAGTCGCGCTTCGAGGTCGCGGTTGACCTCTTCGAGTTCCCACGAGTACTGCTGGCTGTTCTGCACCCACTCGAGGTACGAGACGATGACGCCGCCCGCGTTCGCGAGAATGTCCGGCACGACGGGCACGTCGCGTTCCTTCAGGACGCCCGCGGCGTCGAACGTCGTCGGGCCGTTGGCGGCCTCCACGACCACGTCCGCCTGCAGGCGCTCGGCGACGTCGACGGTGATGACGTCCTCGATGGCCGCGGGGATGAGCGCGTCCACGTCCATCGTCAGCAGGTCGTCGTTGGTGATGTGTTCGGGGGCATCGTAGTCTTCGAGGCGGCCGTCGTTGGCGACGTGCGCGCCGACGTCCTCCACGTCGAGGCCGTCCGGGTCGTAGATGGCGCCCGTGACGTCGGAGACTGCGACGACGTTCGCGCCGCGCTCGGCGAGCAGCTGGGCGGTCACGCTGCCGACGTTCCCGAACCCCTGGATGGCGATGTCGGCGTCCTCGACGTCGACCCCGAGGTACTCGAAGGTCTCCTCGGTGACGATGGTGACGCCGCGGCCGGTCGCCTCCACGCGGCCCGCGGTCCCGCCGACTTCCAGCGGCTTCCCGGTGACGATTTCGGGGACAGCGTAGCCCTGGTAGACGGAGTACGTGTCCATGATCCAGGCCATCGTGCGCGGGTTCGTGTTCACGTCCGGCGCCGGGATGTCCGTGTCCGGGCCGATGATGCGGCGGATGCCCTCCGTGTAGCGGCGGGTGAGCTGCTCGATTTCGGACTGGGAGAGCTCCTTGGGGTTGCAGATGATGCCGCCCTTCGCGCCGCCGAACGGCAGGTCCACGAGCGCGGTCTTCCACGTCATCCACCCCGCGAGCGCGGAGACCTCCTCCTCGGAGACGCTCGGGTGGTAGCGGATGCCGCCCTTGAACGGGCCGCGCGCCCCGTCGAACTGGCAGCGGTAGGCCTCGAACACTTCCACGGAGCCGTCGTCCATCTCCACGGGGAGACTCACCGAGAGGGTGCGCTCGGGGTACTTCAGCCGCTCGAAGATGCCGTCGTCGATGTCGACGTACTCCCGCGCCTGCTCCATCTGCGCGAGCATGTTGTCCAGTGGGCCGCTCTCTGTCATGTCTCGGCAGTATTTGCGCAGTACATAAGGAGATGCCGCATCGCGGCCGCCGTGCTACGACTTCGCTCGGGCGGCACTAGCAGGGCTATCGAACGTGCTCGCCGCCCGCAGAAAACGTTCGGAAAGGAAGGCTACTCCTCGCTGATGTCGGCGTCCGGGAGCTTCAGGACGTTCTCGCGGCCGATGCGGAACGACTCCAAGTCGTCGTTCTCGCGCATCTCCTTGACCACTTGGCTGGTCTTGGCCTCCGTCCAGCCCATCGCCTCGACGACGTCTTGCTGTTTCGCGCGACCGCCCTGCTCGCTGAGGAACCGCTCGACGCGCTCCTCGTTGCTCAACAGCTCCGCGGGCGGCTCCGTCGCCGTTCCTCCCTCCGCGTTCGCGTTCGACTCCTCGTCGACGGACTTGGCGCTGCCGGCCGCGTCGTCGCCGCCACCGCCCGGAGTCGTTTCGGTCGGCCCGGTTCCGTCCGCGCCATCGTCGTCACGACGTAGGTACAGCCAGCCCACAGCGGCGACGACGAGGACGGCCACGACAGCCCCCACGATCGCGGGCAAGACGACGCTGCTCTCGCCGCTGGAGCCGGGTGTCGTCCCCTCCGTCGTGTCTGCCGGGTCCGCCGGTTCGAGGACGACGAGCGGCTGATTCGTGGCGAACTCCTCGGGGCCGAGCCACTGCACCGACGTCGCCGTCGACTCGTCGGCCGGCGGGTCGACGTCCGTGGCCGTGTAGCCGTCCGACCACGAGAACTGCAGCGACGTCTCGTTGTTCAAGTAGAAGCCCTCCAGCGCGTCCCCGGCGACGATTCGCTCGCCGTCTGTCGCGGCGAACCCGCTCCACTCGAAGGTGTACACCACGAACCCGTACGACTCCGAGAACTCCGTGCCGCTCTGGAGGCGCGTCTCCACGCCGACGTCCGCGACGCTCATGTTGCGTCCGGTCGCGTTCTCCGCGCTCGCGACCGTCGACTCGATGCGGGACCGGAAGCGGTCAATGTACGCCGAGCGGTTCTGCTCGACGTCGGCCTGCAGTTCCTCGAACGCCTGCGTCTCGTTCTCCGTCGTCAACGCCATCCGATACTTGAACGACCACCCGGCGCTGCCGTCCTCGTCCAGCGCCGCGGACAGCGTCACGTCGTCCGGGTCGAAGTCTTCCTGTGCCAGTCCGAACGGGCCGGTCGGCGCACCGGCGCCCGCCGCTGGCGCGGCGACAGCCGCGACGACGAGCAACCCGACCACCCAACACGCCAGACCGCGATTCATGCACTCACCTCCGGCCGGTGCGCTTGAAAACGTTGTTATCGTTGTCGCGTCGTCGTGTCAGTCCGATTCGACGACAGCGCCGACCCCGAGTGACGTGAAAATACGAGGAGGTCGCGGCGGGCTGGCCGTCAGGCCGACGGCGCGCTGACGGGTTCGCCGCAGGTCGGGCACGCCGACCCCGACGCCGCCTCGTCGAGGTCGCTGGCGTGGCCCGTCCAGCCACAGATGGGACACTGAACTGGCTCGCTTCCAGACATCTACCTAGGGGTGCGTGCGCCCGCCCGAAAAGCGTGGTGCCGGAATCAGTACGCTCGCGCGAACTCGCGGGCGCGCTCCCGGATGCCGGCGTCGTCCAGTCGGACGTGCTCGCCGTCCCGGTAGAGGAGTTCGCCGTCGACCATCGTGAACGTCACGTCGTCGCCGTGCGCCGCGAACGCGAGATGCGAGTACGGGTCGTGAATCGGCGTCGAGCGCGCGTTGTCCGTGGTGAGGCCGACGACGTCCGCCTTCCACCCCTCGCGGAGTTTCCCGACGTCCTCGAAGCCCGCGGCCGCCGCGCCGTTGCGGGTCGCCATCTCGAAGACGGCGCGCGCGGGAATCGCGGTCGGGTCGAGGTCTTCGACCTTCCCGAGGAGGCTGGCCTGGCGCATCTCCGTGAACGCGTCCAGCGTGTTGTTGCAGGGCGGGCCGTCGTTGCCGAGCGCGACGTTGATGCCGCGGTCGAGGTAGTCCCGAATCGGCGCGACGCCGGAGGCGAGTTTCATGTTCGAGGACGGGCAGTGCGTGACGTGCGTCCCCGTCTCGGCGAGCACCTCGCGCTCGGTTTCGTCGGTCCACACGCAGTGCGCGAGCACCACGTCCTCGCCGGTGAGGCCGACCTCGTCGAGCCAGTGGACGTTGCGCATCCCCGTCTCGTCCTCGACGGTCTCGATTTCGCCGCGGTTCTCGCTGGCGTGCGTGTGGATGCGCACGTCGTACTCGTCGGCCAACTCGCGGCAGCCGCGCAGGCACTCCTCGGTGCAGGAGACGGCGAAGCGCGGGGTGACCGCGTACCGGACGCGGCCGCCGCCCGCACCGTCGTACTCGCGGATGAGGCGCTCGGACTCCGCGAGTGCGGCGTCCGTGTCCTCGACGAGGCCGTCTGGGGAGTCCTTGTCCATCAGGACTTTCCCCATGAGCGCGCGGATGCCGGCGTCGACGGCGGCGTCGAACGCCTCCTCGGCGTGCGCGACCGAGAGGTGGTCGACGACGGTCGTCGTTCCCGACTCGACCATTTCGAGGTAGCCGAGGTCCGCGGCCGCGCGCATCTCGTCGGCGCCCATCGACGCCTCCATCGGGAGCACGTGGTCGAACAGCCAGTCCAGCAGTTCCTCGTCGTCCGCGATGCCGCGGCCGAGGCTCTGCACGGAGTGGACGTGCGCGCCGACGAGCCCGGGCGCGAGCAGGTCGCACTCGACGCGCTCGTGGTCCGGGTACGCGTCCGCGAGGGCCGCGCGGTCGCCGACCGCTTCGATGCGGTCGCCGGCGACGACGACCGCGCCGTCCTCGATGACCTGCTCGGCGTCGCAGACGACCGCGTCGGCGCACAGTAGCGTCATACCGTCACCACGTACGACACCACCGCCCCTAACGCGTTGCGGTCCGGGTTCGGCGCGCGCGACTCGGCGCTACGTTCAAGCCGTCCGGAGAGAACGATGTCGTATGTCTGCACTCACACGGTTCCGGGCGTGGCTCGTCAGCGTGGAGTTCGCCGTCACCGCGACGTCGGTCGTCGCCGCACTCGTCGGGGGTGGCGCGCTCGCCTTCTCGCACGTGGCCGTCGAGCGCGACGCGCTGGCCGTCGTGATGTTGGCGGGTGTCGCCGTGCCGAACGTCTACGAGGACTCGTGGACGGACGTCGTCGACTCCCACCTCGCAGGCGTCGCGTGGGCGCTGGCGGCTTGCGTCGCGGTCGTCGCGTGCTACCTGCTCGTGGCGACGGGCGTTCGGTTCGTGGCTGGCGGGCCGGCCGGAACAGCCATCGGATTCGTCGTCACGTGGGTGCTGGCGCTGGTCGCGTCGCGCGCGGCGACGTAGTCACGGTCGACGACTCACGGCGTATCCGCCGAGCGCGCCGCTGGCGGCGAACGCGAACGCGACAACGAGTGAGACGCCCGCGACGCCGAGACGCGGCGCACCCGCGATGAGGTCGACGAGCGCGGGCGTCGTCACGAGCGCGTAGTGGAGGTGGTGGAAGACGCCGACCGTGTCCCCGTGGAAGACGAGCCACCAGAACCCCGCGCCGACACCGAGTCCCGCGACGGAACCGGTCGCAGCGCCCGCACGGAGCGGCGCGCGGCCGGCGGCAGTCGCGGCGACAAATCCGCCGACGACGCCGACCGAGGCCACACGGAACGCGAGCGTCCCGGCGGTCGGGTGGTGGTGTGGCATGCCGGAGACGACTGCGAGAAGCGCGGCCTGCGCGAGGACGCCGGCGGCGAGGGCGAGCGCGATTCGACGCACGCCGTGGGGTACGCGCCGGGCGAACTGAAGCCTTCCGGCGGCCACCGAGCAGACGAGTCAGAATACAGACACAATCTTTCCGCGGAGTATTTAAAACCATTACTGGGAAGGCCTCGGGTTCAGGTGCGTCGCAATCAGACAGGTTACTGTCCGCAGACGCCCCGATAGCGGTCGTATCCCACCTCGGGTGAGCCTTGGCGTACACCCGCTAATTATCGCCAATAATAACAACCGTTTGATATTTCTGCACCCGGGTTCTCGGTGCAGTCGTGGGGGTCATCGCCGAATTCACGTTCCGCCATCCGGGACTGCCGCTGATGCCGTCGCTCGAAGAGAGCGGCGTGCACCTCGACGTCGAACAGGCCGTCGCCGCCGACCCCGACGAACCGGTGTTGTTCGTGTGGGCGTCGGAGGGCGACCTCGACCGCTTCGAGAGCGCCGTCGAGGACGACCCGACAGTCGACGACGCCGCGCTCGTCGAGGACGGCGACGACCACCGCCTCTACCGCGTCTCCGTCAGCGAGGACACGCCGGTAACGCTGTACCCGATGGACGACCGCATGGAGGCCTCCCGCCTCGGCGTCACCTCCTCGGCGGACGGCGTGGAGGCGCGACTCCGCTTCCCGAACCGGGAGAGCCTCTCGGAGTTCCAGCCGCGCGTCGAAGCGCGCGGCGTCGACGTCACCCTGCGCGGCGTCTACAGCGACACCGAGACAGCGCTCGGCGACGAGTACGGGCTCTCCGCGAAACAGCGCGAGGCCCTCGTGACCGCCGCCGAACTGGGCTACTACGACGTCCCCCGGCAGGCGTCGCTGTCCGACGTCGCCGACGAACTCGGGGTCTCCTCGCAGGCGGTCAGCGAGCGCCTCCGCCGCGGCATCAAGACGTTCGTACGGGAGGGGCTGGACTGAGGAGTACCGGACCGCGACGCCTTTGTACCGCAGGCGTCCACCGAGTAGTATGCGCGCCGAGAACTCGTTCATTCCCGCACCCGGCGTCGGCGAGACCACCGAGCGACGCCTCTGGCAGCACGGCGTCACGCACTGGGACGACTTCGACGCGAGCGCGCCCGGCGTCGGGGAGACCACCGCCGAGAACGTCCACGCGTTCATCGACGACGCGCGGGCCGCGCTCGACACGGGCGACACCCAGTTCTTCGCCGAGACCTTCCCGAACAACGCGCTCTGGCGGCTCTACGAGAACGTCGCCGACGACGTCGCGTTCTTCGACATCGAGACCACCGGCCTCGACAAGCGCTCCAGCGACGTGACGACGGTGAGCGTCCACCACGGCGGGAGCACGGAGACGCTCGTTCGCGGCGACGACCTCACCAGCGAGAACCTCGCGGAACTCTTGGACGCCTCGCTCGTGGTTTCGTTCAACGGGAAGCGCTTCGACCAGCCGTTCGTCGAGCACAACTACGACGTCAACGTCGACGCTCCGCACCTCGACTTGATGTACCTCTGCCGGCGCCTCGACCTGACCGGCGGCCTCAAGCAAATCGAGCAGGACCTCGGCATCGACCGCGACGGAATGGACGTCGACGGCCGCGAGGCCGTCCGGCTCTGGCACCGTTACGAGGACGGCGACGAGGCCGCCCTCGACAAGCTCGTGGAGTACAACCGCTACGACACGCAGAACCTCCAGACGCTGCTGGACTTGGTCACCGGGCGCCTCCACGAGGAGGTCTTCGCGCCCCACGCCTGAGCCCCGCGGTTCTATAGTCACTTACTGAATAGAAATTATCGATGTCAATCAGCCATATATCATTTATCTAAATTGGCACATCATGGTAACTAATTTATATATACAGATTCAAACGTCAAAGAATGCCCGGGTATGATCTCAATACCGAGTCAATCAATTCATTTGTTGACGATAGTCAAATAGAGTTACCTCGTTTCCAGCGGAAGCTCACGTGGACGGATAAAGATAATTTCAAACTCTGTCTTAGCGTTTTCAAAGGATATCCTCTCGGAGTTATCGTCCTATCGAAAGATGCTGGCAAAAAGTATCTACTCGATGGACGACAGCGACGGTTCGCGTTAGACGAGATGAGAAACCCCGAGAAAGTGTATGATTGGGCACGCTCCGCGATTGGTTTTAATCTGAGTGTCTCTGAAGATGATCTCCGTGAACAGTACTGGAGATACGTCGACCAGTACTTTGGCGAGTTCGAGGAACCCGAAGAAAATGAAGCACAACCGGATAGAGACGCGCAAGACCCGGACTCGTATGCTGAAACCTCAGACCACGGTGAGGATGAAAATCTAATCCGATTACTAGATATCATACTTACAGTCCATCCAAAACGGAGAAAATCGAGTGGCATTACAAAACCGTTTGACTTCAGAGATGAGGTCAACGGATTGGACTACATTGCCGATCCGACGGATGGGTATCGGTACGTCGACACGGAGCAGTTGCTAGATTGGATCGAATACCGATCAGGTGGGCGGACGACACCGGAAATAGAAGCCTTCGACCAAGACGAACTCTACAACTGGTTGATGAGTGGCAAAGATCCGGGAGAAGGCGGGAATTCGACTGAGAAGACGATACGGAAAGAGATCGACAGGAACTGGGATCAAGTACTTCGTGCATTCGAGGCGCTTGAAGGTCTAGACACCACCCTAAGCAACAGAAAAATCGGATATATGGAGGTCCGTGATGCCAGTGCAAACGACGAAAAGAAGATTTTCGAGATTATCAATAGCGAGGGGACAGACTTGACCGCGGTCGAAATCCTCTCGGCTAAGCCGGCATATAACATTGAGTTAGAAGATCCAAGTGAGGCTATCCTTTCGGATATTAAAACCCTATACGAGAAGGAGATGGAAGTATCTCATCAAGAAGCAGTACGGTGGGACAGACCAGCGACCTTGTATAGCCGGCTAGAAATTCCGACAATTTTTCCGAACAGCGGCTATAGCTTCGAGCGCGAAGTCCGTATCGGATTCAAATTAATGAGCGGATACTACCTGAATGGGATTTCTAAGGAAGATTTTGAGGCGCTCGCCAAAACGGAGACGATCAACTGGAGCTCGACCGAATTAGAGCAGAAAATCAATCAAGTTGAATCGTTCACCTCCGGTCACAGCCTACTCAGCTTCTGGAAGTCTTGGAATGATCCACTAGTACGAATGACATCAGAAGCAGTTGCGGTAAACTATCTTCTCTGTATGTTGAAATACTGGGAGTTACTGGGTGAGCCCTCTTCAACCACCTCGGGGAAATTCCAAAGTTTCCAAAATAAGGGTGCGGTTCTGTTCGATCGGATGATATACGAGTACGTTACCCGTCTCTGGAGCGGCTCTAGTGACACACGTACTGCGAATAATTTGAAGAATTTGACTGAGGATAGTCCGTTATTCGATCCGGTGGCGTCGGAAGACTGGGAGGATTTACTCAGAAGCTTAGTCGAAGAGGGGCAAATCGAAGGACAGAATCAACTGAATAATAAGAATCCGAGTCTCAGAGTGAAAGTCCTATTGCGGTATTACTACGCACTAACGGGAACCAGACCGACTGATGTCGGAAAAATGTCTATCGACCACATCATCCCCAGTAAGGAGTTCGAAGGAACACCAGATGAAGGTCTCGAAAAATACGAGCATCATATCGCAAACCTAGCAGAGATCCCTGAGAAGGAGAACGTATCAAAGGGGACGAAGTCCCTTGATCAGATCTCGGATCCGTGGCTAAAATCCGAACTCGAAAAGTTCACCGGAATTAGCTCAGAGGAGTTTAATAAATACTCTGATATCACGGATATCACGAATCTAATTGATGACCGTGGAGAACGGATGATCAACGAATTCTTGGAAGGACGACGGTCTTTCCTTTCCGTTCAATAAATCTATACCAGAGCCGTCATCCCAGATTAGTCGTTCTTCGAAACCGTGGTTGCATAGCTGTCGTCCCCACCACCACGTTTTATTACCTAGTTCTACCACCTAGTTATTCATGCCGACGCAGCTCGAACGCGCCCGCGACAGAACGATCACCCCCGCGATGGAGCGAGTCGCCGAGCGCGAGAACCGCGACCCCGAGTTCGTCCGCCAGCAGGTCGCGGACGGGCAGGCCGTCGTGCCGAGCAACCACAGCCACGACGCCCTCGACCCGATGGTCATCGGGCGGGAGTTCGCGACGAAGGTGAACGCCAACATCGGGAACAGCGAGACGACCAGCAGCCGCGAGGAGGAACTCCGGAAGCTCCACAGCGCGGTCCACTACGGCGCCGACACCGTGATGGACCTCTCGACGGGCGAGAACCTCGACGACATCCGCGAGATGCAGGTCGAACACTCGCCGGTCCCCGTCGGCACGGTCCCCATCTACGAGGCCGTCACGCGCGTCGACGACGTGCCCGACATCACGCCCGACCTGCTGCTCGACGTCATCGAGAAGCAGGCCGAACAGGGCGTCGACTACATGACCATCCACGCGGGCGTGCTCGCCGAACACCTCCCGCTGACGGACGGCCGCACCACGGGCATCGTCTCCCGCGGCGGGTCGATTCTCGCGCAGTGGATGGAGGAGAACGCCGCCCAGAACCCCCTGTTCACACACTTCGAGGAAATTTGCGAGATTTTCCGCGAGCACGACGTGACGTTCTCGCTTGGCGACGGCCTCCGCCCGGGGTCGCTGGCCGACGCCAGCGACGACGCCCAGTTCGCGGAACTGGAGACGCTCGGCAACCTCACGCAGGTCGCGTGGGACCACGGCGTGCAAGTAATGGTCGAAGGCCCCGGCCACGTCCCGATGGACGAGGTTCGGGAGAACGTGGAGCGCCAGCAGGAGGTCTGCGACGGCGCGCCGTTCTACGTCCTCGGGCCGCTGGTCACCGACGTCGCGCCCGGCTACGACCACATCACCAGCGCCATCGGCGCGACCGAAGCAGCCCGAGCGGGCGCCGCGATGCTGTGTTACGTCACGCCGAAAGAACACCTCGGGCTGCCGGACGCCGAGGACGTCCGCGACGGGATGGCCGCGTACCGCATCGCCGCCCACGCCGGCGACGTCGCCGCCGGCCTCCCGGGCGCCCGCGACTGGGACGACGCGCTCTCGGAGGCGCGCTACGACTTCGACTGGTCGCGGCAGTTCGACCTCGCGCTCGACCCCGAGCGCGCCCGCGACTACCACGACCAGACGCTGCCCGGCGACAACTACGAGGACGCGCGCTTCTGCTCGATGTGCGGCGTCGAGTTCTGCTCGATGCGCATCGACCAAGACGCGCGCGACGCCGACGGCGAGATGGCGGGCATCGACGGCGACATCGACCTCGCGGAGTCGCCCGCTGCCGACGTGAACCTCCCGCCGGTCGGCGTCCACGACACGGCCGACGTGCCCGAGAGCGCGGAGTTCGAGGACGGCCGCGGCGACGACCTCGCGGCCGACGACTGACCGTCAGTCGCTGTCGGCGTCTACGACCGTCTCGAACAGCGGTTCCACGACCGCCGCGAGGTCGTCGTCGGCGTCCACTCCGAGGTGGACGTGACACCGACCGTTCGCGGCGCCGACGCGGTGCGTGACGGCGTGGAGGAACTGGAGGAGTGTCCGGCGCTCGTCGTCGCCGGTCGGCCGCGGTAGCCCGTCGACGCAGACGACGAGTCGACCCGCCGGCGCGTCGAGGTTCGCAATCGTATCAGACACCACGACGCCGGCCTCCGGGAGCGCGATGGCGTCGTACGCCCCCGTGTCGTAGAGGTCGTCGACGCCCGCGCAGCAGCGCCCGTCGGCCGCGTCGGTGGTCGCGCGGACGCGGTACGCGTCGCCGGCGCACTCGTCGGCGAGCCGGCGGCAGGCGGCGTCGTGACTGCCGTCGCCGAGAACGAGCGTCGTCCCGTCGCGGACGCCGCCAGCGTTCGGGCCTTCGCCGGAGTTCTTCGGGTCACCGCTCATCGCTCGTTTTGTCGGCTGACTGATTGTTAATCGTTGCGGCTCTCCCCCGCCAGCGCGGTCGTCTCCGCGCTGTACGTCCCGATTGCGGTGCGGTCACCGGTCAGTCCCGTCCCGATGTAGTAGGACGCACACGCGTTCGCGAGCCATAGCGACGGCTCCCACGCCCACCCGCAGGCCCGCGCGAACCCGAGTGCCCCCGAGAAGCGGTCGCCGCCCCCAGTGAACCGGGAGACGCCGGCCAACTCGAAGTTCGGCACGTTCACGACGCCGCCACGTGTTCCCGCGACCGCGCGGCGCTCCCCGTGCATCACGACGCCGGTGATTCCCGCGAGGTCGCGGAGTTCTCGGACCTGCTCGACGACGCTCCCCTCGACGCCGACCGTCGACGCTATCGACCCGAGCTCCTCGGCGTTCGCGCTCACCACCACGCTGTAGCGGTCCGCGAGCGCGCCCAGCGCGTCCACGAACGCCGCGCGCTCCGCCGCCGTTCGCGCCGTGACACCGCCCGGGTCGAGGACGAACACGCCGCCATCGCCGGGGCGGTCGGCGGCGCGCAAGAGCGCGTCCGTGGCGTTCGGGAACGACGCCCAGTTCGTCCACACGACCGCGTCCGCGTCCAGGGCCGCGTCGCCGCCCGCCGCCGCGAGGTCGTCGTACGTCCACGACCGGATGTCCGCCGACTCCGTCGTAAACATGACCGCCGAGTCCTCGAACTCGTAGACGTTCACGGACGCGGGCGCGCCCATCGACGCGGTGTCGGCGTCGAGCACGCCGAACACCTCGTGGTCGAGGTGGCCGTACAGGTCGACGTCCGCGCCGAGTTCCCGGGCCTGTATCGCGGCGTTGACCGCCTGCCCGCCGGGTTCGACGCCACGGTGCTCCGTGACGAACGACCGCTGGCCGCCCGACAACTGCTCGACGAACGCCTCACGGCTCGCGGGGGCGTTCTCGCGGTCGAGCACACCGTACCGGCGGTCGACGCTCCCGTCGGGAAGCAGCGTCATCGTCGGCGACGGCGCGTCGGCGAGGCGCGCTGCCAAGTCCATGTGCGGTGGTTCGCGCGGCGCCACTAAATTCCCCGACTCGCTACTCGCCGCGGATGCGCCGCGTCGCCGCGAGGAAGCCGTCGGCGTAGGACTCGTCGAGCACCACCCCGGCGGCGCTGCGGGCGGCGTCGTCGGCGTTCGCCACGGCGTACGACTCGCCCGCCGCTTCGAACAGTTCCACGTCGTTCGCGGAGTCGCCGACTGCGGCGAAGTCCCCCGGTTCGTAGCCGAGTTCCTCGGCGACCACGTTCAGCGCGTCGCCCTTGCTCGGTTCGGTGGCCTTCACGTGGTACGCGAACCCCGTGTCCACGACGCTCAGGCCGTGCTCGTCGGCGAGGTCGGTGAGCACGTCCAGCGGACGCTCGCGGTTGACCGCGAGTTCGGTCTCCCGCCAGCGGTTCACGAGGTCCGACTCCCCCCAGCCGAGGTCGAAGCCCGCGTCCGCGAACGCCTCGCGCACGTCCGCGGCGGCGTCCCTGTCACCGAAGTAGAACAGTTCGTCGTCGACGTACGCGACGCCGCCGTTCTCCGCGATGACGCGCTCCGCGACGCCGACGAACTGGCAGAGCGCGACCGGGTACGGCAGCGCCTTCCCGGTCGCAATCACGACCGGCGCGTCCCACTCCCGAAGCACGTCCAGCACGCGGCTGTCGATGGACCGGTCCGGGCGACTCAGCGTGCCGTCGATGTCGACGGCGAGCGGCGCGACCATATCCCGAAAAGGCGGCGCTCGCGTAAATGCCGTACTCTTCGCGGGCGCTCGCGCGTCAGGGCGCGTACGTCCCTTCGAGGAGCGCGTCGTCGAGGACGTGGCCCTCGACTGCGGCTTCGACGTCCTCGCGGCCCGCCGACTCGGGCAGGTCGAGTTCCGTGTCGAGCGCGTACAGCTTGAACTGATACGTGTGTTCGCGGTCCGGCGGCGCCGGCCCGCCGTACCCGCGCTCGTCGAAGTCGTTCGTCCCCTCGGTGGCGCCGTCGGCGCTCGCATCCCAGTTCTCGGGGATTTCATCGACGCTCGGCGGGACGTTCCACACCGTCCAGTGGTCCCAGACCTTCCCCGCCGGCTCGCGGGCGTCCGGGTCGTCCACGACGAGCGCCAGCGACTCCGCGTCGTCGGGGACGCCCGCCACCGACAGCGGCGGGTTGACGTTCGCGGCGTCGTGGCCGTACTTCTCGGGAATCCGGGCGCCGTCGTCGAACGCCGGGCTGGACACGGACAGACTCACGCGCGACCACTCCAGTGCATCATCGGGACGGTCGCCCGGCACACACAAAAAGCTCGTCGCCGGTCGCGGCGGGCCACGCGCGCCGTCACGGAGTCGGGCGGCGAAGCCGGCGGGTATCAAAGGGGTTATTTCGTCGTTGGCTGTACGTTGAGGTGGCGACGCGCGCCGTGGTAGCTCAGTGGCCAGAGCAGTCGATTTGTAATCGACCGGTCGGGGGTTCAACTCCCCCCCACGGCTTTCTTCTCAGTCGTCGGTCGCGGCTTCCGGCCGATACCCGCGACTAATCGCCTTCCACTTCCCGGTCGCGAAGCGGTAGTAGTTGATGAACGCGGGCGTGAGCGTCTCCGCGAAGAACGCGAGGTAGATGCCCCAGAGGCCCAGCGACGTGGTGGCGCCGAGGTAGACCAGCGGGATGGCGAGCCCGAACATCCCCAACGCCTTGCTGTAGAACGGCCACCGGGTGTCGCCCGTCGCGTCAAGCGCGCCCGCGACGGCCGCGGTGACACCCTGCGGGATGATGGCGAGCGCGGCCGCGTACACCATTCCGACGGCGATGTGGACGCTCGCAGAGCTGGGGTCCTCGACGAACAGCACGACGATGTCGCGCGCGAAGACCGCCACGAGCGCGGCGAACAGCGCGTACGTGGCGACCGAGAACAGGACGATTTCGCGGCCGTAGGCTTCCGCGGTGGACTCGTCACCGTGGCCGAGTTCTTGACCGACGAGGCTGGACGCCGCGAGCCCGAATCCCCAGCCGGGCGCGTTCATGATGCCCCAGATGCGTCGCGTGACGACGTACGCCGCGACCACTTCGGAGCCGAGCATGCCGACGAACGCGAGCAGCGGGAAGCGCGCGCCCGTCCAGACGGAGTTCCGGCCGACGACGGGCAGGCCGATGCTGACGACGTCGCGACACGTCTCGCGGTCCCAGTAGCCGCCGAACGGCGAGACGGTGACGGGGAACGCGCCGACGAGCGGGAGGCGGCCCCGGGTGATGCCGACGACGAACGCCGCGACGATGACCACGTTGCTGACGACGGTGCCGAGCGCGGCGCCCGCGACGCCCCACCCGAGCGCGAAGATGAACACCGCGTTCAGCCCGATGTTGACGACGGCGCCGCCCGCGCGCAACACCATCGCGGTCCACGAGTCGTCGGCGCCGATGAGCGCGCGACTACCGACGAGGTTGAGGCCGGCGAACGGCACGCCGAACGCGAGCACGCGGAGGTAGTCGGCGCCGTACGCGACGGCGACCGGGTCGTCGGTCAGCAGGTCGATGAGTTCGACGGGGAACAGGTAGAACAGCGCCGCCACGGGGAGCGTCGTCGCGAACACCAGCAGCGCGCTCGACCGGATGGCCTGCCCGAGTTCGTCGTAGGCTTCGGCGCTGAACCGCTGGGAGACGAGCGCGATGGTTCCGGCCGCGAGGCCGCCACCGAGGCTGAACGCGGCGCCCCAGAACGGCCCCGCGAACCCGACGCCGGCGATGGCGGAACTGCCGAGAGCGACGCCGACCATCGCGACGTCGGCGGCGCTCTTGGACATGCGCGCGACGCCGGTGACGATGCGCGGCCACGCCAGTTCCGACGTGCGGAGCGCGCGCTCCTCGGAGACGAGTCCGAGTCGCGCCAGCGCCAGCCCGATTTCGCGGAGGAGTCGACTGAACGGGTTCGGGACCACGACTACGTCGTGGTCGGAGTGGCGCGGACAAAAGCGCAACCATTTCGGAACGAAACACCGCCGGAGTCGGGCCGGCTCCCGCAGACTGAGGATTCGCCGCCGGGCTACGGCCGCCAGCCCCGCGGCGTGTCGTTGAGGCGCCGGCAGCCGTCGTCGGTGACCGCGACGAGGTCCTCGATGCGCACGCCGAACTCGCCGTCGAGGTAGACACCCGGCTCGACAGAGAACACCATGCCCGCCTCCAGCGGGCGGTCGTTGCCGTCGACGATGTACGGCTCCTCGTGGACGTCGAGGCCGACGCCGTGGCCCGTGCGGTGGACGAACTGGTCGCCGTAGCCGGCGTTCTCGATGACCTCGCGCGCGGCGGCGTCCACGTCCTCGGCGGGGACGCCCGGTTCGACCGCGTCGACCGCGGCCTGCTGTGCTTCGCGGACGACGTCGTGGACGCGCTCGAACTCCTCCGGGGGGTCACCCGCGAACACGACCGTGCGCGTCTGGTCGCTCGGGTAGCCGTCGACGCGCGTCCCGAAGTCCAACACCACGGGGTCGCCGCGGCGAATCTCGCGCTCGGAGCGGTGGTGGTGAGGTTTCGCGCCGTTCGGGCCGCTCCCGACGATTGTCTCGAACGACGTGCCGTCGCCGCCGTGCGCGGCGAGACGGTCCTCCACGAACGCCGCGAGGTCGCGCTCGGTCATCCCGACCGCATCCGCGCCGAGGTTGCGGACGTCCTGAATCGCGGCGTCCGCGGCGTCGGCTGCGCGACCGAGCGCGTCCAACTCGGCGTCGTCTTTCCGCACGCGCAGCGGCGCGAGCACGTCGTCCGCGAGCCCCCACGTCGCGTCCGGGAGCGCCGCGCGGAGGTCCTGCGTGAACCGCGCCCACATCGTCGGGTCCACGAGCAGTTCGCCGTCGGTCATCCCGAGGTCGCTGGCGGTCTCGGCGACCAACTCGGTCGGATCCTCGCCGTCCGCCCACGTCCGAACATCAGCGACCCACGTCGCCTCGCGGAGCTGTTCGTCGTACAGCTCGGGCGCGACGAACGCCGGGTCGCCGTCCGCGGGCACAAACAGGAAGAGGTGGCGCTCGCCCGGCTCCTCGCGGAAGCCGGCGAGGTAGTAGCAGTTCGGACTCGGGAACAGGACGGCGCCGCTGGCGTCGCGCTCCCGGAGTCGCTGCTGGCAACGCCGGGTGCGCGCTTCGAACGCTGACATGCCGGTAGCTCGCTGCTGGATGCCCTTAACAGTAGTCGAGTGGGGCCGCACAACCCACGAGGTCCGTGGTAACTCGACTCTCGGAAGCGTTATCCCCGAAGCGGCCCTACGATGTATTGTAATGGCAGAAGGCAAGGTTGACTTCTTCAACGACACTGGCGGCTACGGTTTCATTTCGACTGACAGCGACGACGTGGACGACGACGAGGACGTGTTCTTCCACATGGAGGACGTCGGCGGTCCGGACCTCGAAGAGGGTCAGGAAGTCGAGTTCGACATCGAATCGTCCCCCAAGGGCCCGCGCGCGACGAACCTCGTCCGCAACTAAGTCCTATCCGCCGTCGCTTTCAGTGACGGCTGACGTTTCCACTTCTTTGAGACGCCACACTACGTAGCGACGGCTGTGCGTCCAAACGCACCCAAACTTCGAGCAGCGAGTCGCACGACTGCGGACGGTTTTTCTACTGTCGGCGCCACCACTCGCGTATGGGACTCACGGATACGTTCGGGGACGCGCTGGCGGACCGGGCCTACCAGTTGATCGGCGTGGCGTTCGGCGTGGCGGCGATAGCGCACTTCGCGCTGTGGGCGCAGGCGCCCGACCAGTCGCTCGACACCGCCGTCGCGACGGGAGACGTGAGCGCGGCGCTGCCGGAAGCAGTGGCGTACGCGCAGGGCCACCCCGCGTACGTGTTGGCGTTCGTCGTCGGCGCGGTGTTGCTCGTGCGGCGGCCCTGACTCCCGGAACGTTCTACTTGCTCGGGACCGAGGGGTGGGTGTGTACCGGAGTGGCCACTACGGCGTCGCGCTACTCGCGTACGCGCCAGTGCTGTACGTCTTGGGTTCGCTCGGTCGCGTCGTCGCGGCCGCAGCGGGGCTGGCGCTCGTGCTCGCGTTGACGCCGCTGCCCGACGCCGACCACGACGTTCCACTGATTTCGCACCGCGGCGTCACGCACACGCTGCTGTTCGCGGGCGTCGTCGGTGTCGTCGTCGGCGGCGCGGCGTGGGTGCTCACCGGCCCCACGGGACTGGGGATTGCGTCCGAGCGAGCAGTCGAACTCACCGTGGGTGCGGGCGCCGCGGCGGCGCTCGCGATTCTCGCGCACCTGCTGGCGGACGCGCTCACGCCGATGGGCGTCGCGGCGCTGTGGCCGGTGTCGGGCAAGCGCTACTCGCTGGGGTTGACGCCCGCCGACAGCACCGTCTGGAACGTCGGCCTGTTCGCCCTCGGCGTGTTCGCGACGGCGGCCGCCGTGGTGCTGGCGACGCCCCTCGCCTGAGTCACGTAACTGGGTTTTTGCGAGGGCTTATCACTCGTGTCGCCGTACGCGGGCGTATGAGCGGCTCCGACACCCCCCTCGACGGCGCGCCCCTCGACCCGGACGGCAGCCTCGACGACAGTCTGCCGCCCGCCGAGGCGTTCGCGTTGTTGGGCAACGAGACCCGAATCACTATCCTCCAAGAGCTGTGGCTGGCGCCCGACCAGCCGGTCGCGTTCTCGGACCTCCGCAAGCGCGTCGGGATGAGTGACAGCGCGCAGTTCAACTACCACCTCTCGAAACTCACCGACCACTTCGTGCGGCAGGTCGAAGGTGGCTACGAGTTCCAGTACGCCGGCGAGAAAGTCGTCCGCGCCATCCTCGCGGGGACGTTCACCGAGCGAGTCGAACTGGAGTTCCCCGTGACCGGCGAGTGCTTCGACTGCGGCGGCAGCCTCGAAGCCGCGTACGCCGACGAGCGCCTCACCGTCCGGTGTGCGGACTGCGAGAGCGTCTACGGTCGGTACGCGTTCCCGCCGGGCGGGCTGCGCGACCGCTCGACGACCGAGATCGAGGCGGCGTTCGACCAGCGCGTGCGCCACCTGCACTGTCTGGCCGCGGACGGCGTCTGCCCGGAGTGCGGCGGCCGCGTGGACACCGACATCGTCCCCGACGAGGAGGGCGTGCTCGGACTGGACGTGAGCGTCGACCACACGTGCGGGCAGTGCCAGCACACCATCTCCTCGCCGGTCGGGCTGTCGCTGCTGGACAACTCCAGCGTCGTGGCGTTCCACGCCGACCACGGCGTCGAACTGGACACCCGCAAGCACTGGACGCTCCCGTGGTGCGTGACCGACGCGTCGACGACGTACGAGGCGGACCCGACGCGAGTCTCGGTGACGATTGCACTGGACGACGAAGCGATGGACGTCACGCTCGACGGCGACCTCCGCGTCGTCGACATCGAGCGCCGCTGCGCGGACAGCAGCGACGACGCCGGCCGCGTCTCCGCGGACTGACCGAGGACTCGACGGGAACTGTCGGACGCACAGACGGACGGCCTTATCCTTCTCGCGCGCAATCTCGGCGCATGGAGAGTACGACGGAGAGCACGTTCCGCGTGCTCGGCGCCGCCCCCGAGCACGCCGACGACCTCCTGTTGCTCGACCGGGCCGACTACGAGCCAGTCCGCGTGGCCGCCGACGGCTACGACGACCTCGCCGACGCAGTCGACGCGCTCCGGCCGGGCTACCTCGTCGACGCGACGCTGACGTGGAGCGACGGTGACGCGCGCTTCGCCGCCCTCGACGTCCGCAAGCGCACGCTGTTCACGTACGCCGACGCCGTCACGGGCCTGTTCGAGGCCGCGCTCGAAACGATGGAGCAAGCCCGACAGGAGGGCGACGGCGTGCAGGGCCGCCCGACGTTCAGCGCGGACGGCGAACCGAACGGCGCGGTGTACGCGTTCGCCCAACAGCCCGGAGAGCGCGACGTCTTCGAGGAGATTCGGACGGGAGCGCTCCCGCTGGAACCGCTCGTCGACCGCCTCGACGAGGACGCGGACGACGAGCACGAGGTGTTCGTCTTCCGGCCGCTCGAACACGACTTCGTCATCGTCTATCTCGTTGCCCACAAGGACTCGGTGCTGGCAGACACCGTTCGGGACACCTACGACTGCCCGCGTCCCAGCGAAGCCTGACGTCGGACGTCCGTCGCACCCACAAGAATCTGTCGGGCGTTCTATCCGCGTTTGACTTAACCGAGTTACTAATAGCCGACCAGTTGACAGTACTGACGCTGGTCCCCGCGAGCCCTGATTGGTACTGCGACGTAGCGATAGCGCTGCCGGGACTGGCAGGTACACATGAACGCCCGAACGATTACCGCCGTCGCCGTCGCTGCCGTGCTCGTCGTCTCGGCAGCGGGCGCGACGGCACTCGCACAGCCGAACAGCCCCGCCGCCGACTCGGCCCCGTCCGCCGACGCGAACGTGAACGCGGACGCGGCCCAGCAGTCGGACAGTGAGCGGAACTACACGCGACTCTACGTCGACGAACAGTACCGGAGCCTCCGCCTCAAGCCCGGCGAGAGCGACACCGTCACGATAACCGTCGAAAACGGCGAGGACGAGGCCGTGACGCTCTCCCCGCACCTGTTCGTGCCGCCGCGCGGCGAACGACCCATGAACTCGGAGTGGGTCTCCATCGGGACCTCCGACCTCGAAATCGAGGCCGGCGAGGAGCGCTCCTTCGACGTCACCGTCTCCGTGCCCGAGGACGCCGAACTCAACCGCTACGCCGGCGAAATCGCGCTCACGAACGAGACGATTTCGTACCCCGGTCGGCCGGCACAGCCGGTCAACGGCGTCTCTCTGAGTGTGGAAGTGTGGCAGGAACCGAACGTGCGCATCGTCTCGGACACGTACGTGCACTCGCAGGTGCAGGCCGGTGACTCGTTCACCCGCGAGTTCGTCGTGGAGAACACCGGCGAGCAGGCGGTGCCGGTCGGCCCCGAACTCGTCACCGAGGACCGCTACCGGCCGTACAACGGCCGCGACACGCTCGAACGCTCGTGGGTCGAAATCGACGCGCCCAACGAGATTGCGCCCGGCGAGACCGCGACCATCTCGGTCACGGTCACGCCGCCCGGCGACGCGGACCGCGGTGACTACCGCGCCGAACTCGACCTCGGACTGAAGGACCCGGCGCGCCCCGACCAGTCCTCGTACTGGCAGCGCGTCAGCCTCCGATTCCAAGTGTGGACCCAGCCCGACCAGCCCTACCAGACGTCGTTCGAAGTGAGCGACGACACCGAGAACGTCACCCTCGACCTGTCCGCGAGCCGGTACCGGAGCGCGGACAGCGAGCCGGCGTCGTTCGACGTGACGTTCGTCGCGCCGAACGGCACCGAAGTCGACGCCGAGCGCGTCAGCGTGACCAACCGCGGGAGCGTCGACCTCGGTAGTTCGCGCCAGCGCGCGGCGACCGACGGAACGTACACCAGCGGCCCCGAGAGCCAGCAGTTCCGCTACCGGCTCGACGACCCCAGTTCGGGGGCGTGGTCGGTGAAAATCATGCCGGAGAACGCGATGCAGTTCTCCTACGAAATCACCCGCAGCGAGGCGTAACGCGCGCCCTGCGGTCTTACTTTTCTTCGGTGAGTCGCACGAGGTCGGCGAGCGTCTCGTTGACCGGCGTCTCGACGCCGTGACTCGCGCCGCGCCGGACGAGCGCACCGTTCAGCGCCTCGATTTCCGTGCGGCCGCCGCGCTCGACGTCCTGTCGCATCGACGAGCGGTTCGACGCGGTGCGCTCGGCGACCGTTCGCGTGCGCTCGACGACGTCGTCCGGGACAGCGATTCCCTCGGAGCGCGCGACGGCGACCCCTTCTTCGACGGCGCGCCGGAGCACGCGCTCGCCGTGTTCGGACTCGACGAGCGCGCCGTTCGGCACGCGCGCCAGCGCCGTCGCCGCGTTGATGCCCGCGTTCACGAGGACTTTCGTCCACACCGCGGCCTCGGGGTCGTCGGTGACGGTGGTCTCGACGCCGGCCGCGGTCAGGCAGTCCGCGACGGCGTCGACGCGCGCGTCGTTCGCCGCGAAGTACCGGCCGAGCGTCGTGTCGCCGCGGCCCGCGTGCCGGACGTGGCCGGGCGCTTCGATGACCGCGCCGTGCGTCGTCGTCCCCGCGAGCACGCGCTCTCGGGGGACGTGCTCGGCAATCGTCTCGGCGTTCCCGAGGCCGTTTTGGAGCGTGAGTACGTCCGCGTCACCGAGGTGTTCCGCGACGCCGGTGATGGCCTCGTTGGTGTCGTAGCTCTTCACGCAGACGACGAGCAGGTCAGCGTCCGCGGCAGCCGCTCGTTCGGACGCCACGTCGAGAGAAATTCGTTCGTCGCTGCCGTCCGGGTGCGTGAACCGGAGACCGTCCTCGTGGACGCGGCGGACGTGCTCGCTGTCGCGGCCGAGCAGTATCACGTCCGCGTCCGCCGTGGCGAGCGCTCCCGCGAGCAGCGACCCGAGCGACCCCGCGCCGACGACGACCACGCGCATGGCCGGTGGTACAGCGAGCGACGGTAAAGCCTCCCGTGGTTCGCGTTTGTGGCGGCCGTGGCGCCGAATGACTGCGGCAATCCTTTTGTGCGCCGCCCGCTTTTCCGGGAGACATGGACCGGGACCGGGGCCAGTTGTTGCTCGTCGCGGGGCTCGGCCTCGCGCTCGCGTTCGTGGTGCTGGCGCTGGTGTTGAACGCCGTCGTGTTCACGGAGAACCTCGCGACCCGGAACCACGGCGAGACCGACGACGTGGTCGGCCACGAGCGCGCCGTCGAGGGCGCCGTCGGCGGCCTGCTCGTGCAGGCGAACACGTACAACGACACGAACGCGAGCACCCTGCGCGCGGCCCTCGACGACGGCGTCGCGACGTGGGACGCGAACGCGTCGCTGTTGACCGCCAGCGGCGGCACCGTCACGGCGGCCGCCGTCGCGGACGTCGAGAACGGGACGCGAGTCGCACAGTCCAACGAGCGGAACTTCTCGAACGCGACCGGCGCGGGCGACTGGGTCGCGGCGAGGGGCGTCGGCGAGACGCGGCGCTTCGAGGCGGTCGTGACGCCGACGGGCGGCGACCCGCTGACCGTGAACGTCTCCGACGGCGCGGCGTCGTGGCGGGTCGAAGTCGCCGACGAGGGCACGGACACGAACGTCACCGCGTTCCTGAACGGGACGCTGGTCGCGACGCACACCGAACCCGCCGAGACCGTCGCCGTCGACATCACCGACGGTACGGTGAACGGGACGCGGGTGGCGAACTGGACGTTCGCGGAGAACGTGAGCGCGCCCTACGACGTGCGCGTCGCGAACGGCGAGAACGCGGAGGGGCGGTACGGGTTCGTCGTGGACGTGCCGAACGCCGAGGACAGCGTGCCCAGCGATACGTACGCGAGCCGTGACAGCGGGTTGCCGGCGGTGGCGCCCGCGCTCTACAGCGCGACCGTGAACGTCACCGTGCGTGACGACCGCGTGACCTACGAGACGAACGTCTCCGTCGCGCCCGAGGACTCGCCGTCGGCGGCGCCGTGGGAGAGTTCAGCGGCGTAGTCTAATTCTTTACTCACAATCGAGTGGCAATATCTTCTGGGTACCCCGATTTTGAAAACCCCGGACGACGACTCCTGTGGTATGGATTTGCACAGCAGGAGCGTCCGCGAGGACGTGCGTGAACTCGGCGCCTCGCTCGGCGACGCGATGCGCGCCCACGAGTCGCCGGCGGCCTACGACGCGGTCGAAGCCGCGCGAACTGCGGCCATCGACTACCGACGCGGCGACCGCGACGACCGCGACGCCCTCCGCGAAGTCGTCGCCGACGCCGACGTCGACGACTACGAGGACCTCTCGCGGGCGTTCGCGGGTTACTTCGAACTCGTGAACCTCGCAGAGGAGCGCGAGCGCGTGCGCGAACTCCGCCGCAGCGAGGCCGAGGGCACGCTCGCCGACAGCGTACGCGGCGCCATCGACGTGCTCGCGGACGCCGGTGCCAGCGCCGACGAAGTCGCCGGAATTCTGGACGACGTCCACGTCGTCCCGACGTTCACCGCGCACCCGACGGAAGCCCGGCGGAAGACCGTCAAAGCCCACCTCAAGCGCATCCGCGAACTGCTCGAAGGCCTCGACGAGCGGCGGCTCACGCCCCGCGAGCGCGAGCGCACGTGGCGCCGCGTCGAAGCGAACATCGAGTCGCTGTGGACGACCCGGCGCGTGCGCGAGCGCCAGCCGACGCCGTTCGACGAGGCGCGCGACGTCCAGTTCTACCTCGCGAACGCGGTCTACGACGTCGTCCCCGAGGTGTACGCGGACCTCGACGACGCGCTCGCCGCGCGCTACGACGACCCGCCGGAAGTCCCCGAGGTGCTGGCGTTCCGGTCGTGGGCGGGGTCGGACCGCGACGGCAACCCGTACGTCACCACCGAGACCACCGAGCGCGTGCTCGACCGGCAGCGACGACTCGTCACCGAGCGCTACCTCGACGACCTCGACGACCTGCTCGGCGCGCTCTCGATGGACGGCACGCGCGTGGACAGCGGGGACGCCGCCACTCTCCTCGACGACGCCGAGGAAGTCGTCCCGCGGGTCGTCGAACAGGTCGCCGAGCGCTACCCCGACGAACTGTTCCGGCAGGTCGTCGCCGTCGTGCGGGAGCGCGTCGACCGCGTGACCGACGTCCAGCCGGGCGGCTACGCGGACGCCGAGAGCCTGCTCGACGACGCTCGCGCGCTCGAATCCGGTCTGCGGGAGGCGGGGCTCGGGAAGGTCGCGGACGAGCACGTCGCGCCGTTCGTGCGCCGCGTGGAGACGTTCGGCTTCTACCTCGCGGCGCTGGACCTCCGCGACCACCGCGAGAAGCACACGCACGCGGTCGGCGAAGCGCTCGCCCGCGAGGGCGTCGACTACGCCGAGATGACCGAGGACGAGCGCGTGGAGTTCCTCACGGAGGCGGTTCTCCAAGACGACCCCGTGCTGGACCTCGAAGACACCGACGGCGTCGACGACGAGACGGCGCGCGTGCTCGGGCGCTTCGACGCGCTCGCGGACTGGCACCGCGAGTACGGCGCCGACGCCATCGACGCGTACTGCATCAGCATGACCGAACAGCCGAGTCACGTGCTGGAAGTGGTCTTCCTCGCCGACCAGGCCGACGTACTCTCGCTGCCCGACCACGGCGGCCTCGACGTCGTCCCGCTGCTGGAGACGCGCTCCGCGCTGTCGAACGCCCGCGAGATTCTCGGCACGCTGTTCGAGAACGACGCGTACGGCGCGCTCGTCGACGCCCGCGACAGCACGCAGGAGATTATGCTGGGGTACTCCGACTCCAACAAGGAGAACGGGTTCCTCGCGGCGAACTGGCAACTCGACCGCGCGCAACGCCGCCTCGCCGCCATCTGCGACGACCACGATGTCGACGTGCGCTTCTTCCACGGCCGCGGCGGCTCCATCTCGCGGGGCGGCGGCCCGATGAACGAGGCGCTGCTCGCGCTCCCGAAGGAGACGGTGACGGGCGACGTGAAGTTCACCCAGCAGGGCG
This sequence comes from Halobacterium sp. CBA1132, assembly GCF_001485535.1. Taxonomy (NCBI): domain Archaea; kingdom Methanobacteriati; phylum Methanobacteriota; class Halobacteria; order Halobacteriales; family Halobacteriaceae; genus Halobacterium; species Halobacterium sp. CBA1132. The sequence continues at coordinate 798,450 of NZ_BCMZ01000001.1, read as the reverse complement.
AGTCCATCGCGGAGACGTACGGCAACCCCCGCATCGCGGAGCGCGAACTCGAACAGATGCTGAACGCGCAGGTGCGGGCGCGCCACGCAGCCATCAGCGAGGACGACCCGGACGTCCCCGACGAGTGGGTCGACGCGATGGAAGAGATGGCCGAGACCGCCCGCGAAGCGTACCGCGACCTCCTCGACTCGGAGGGGTTCGTCTCGTACTTCGAGGCGGTAACGCCCATCGACGTCGTCGAAGACCTCAACCTCGGGTCGCGGCCGGCCTCCCGGACGGGCGAGCGCGCCGTCGAGGACCTGCGCGCGATTCCGTGGGTGTTCTCGTGGACGCAGACGCGGTGTGTCATCCCCGGCTGGTACGGCCTCGGCGCGGGGCTGGCGGCCTGCGAGGACGACGCCCTCCTCGAAGAGATGTACGAGGAGTGGCCGTTCTTCCGGACGACGCTGGACAACGCGGCGCTCGCGCTCGCGCGCAGCGAGCCCGAAATCACTCACGAGTACGCCGCGCTCGCGCCCGACGACCTCCGCGAGAGCTTCCAGCCGCGCATCGACGGCGAGTACGAGCAGGCCCGCGACGAGGTGCTGTCGGTGACGGGGCGCGACGACCTCGTCGACCGCGCGTGGCTCCGCGAGAGCCTCGACCGCCGCAACCCCTACGTCGACCCGCTGAACTTCCTGCAGGTCGAACTGCTGGACCGCGAGAACCGCAGCGAGAGCGCCGAGCGCGCGCTCCGCCTCTCCGTGATGGGCGTCGCCGCGGGCATGCAGAACACGGGCTGACCCAGAACCGGCCGCCGACTTCCGTGGCCTTAACCGCGTCACGCGACTTCCGTACTTTCAATGCCGCCAGCGATACGCACCGACGACCTCGTCAAGGAGTACGGGGACGTCCGCGCGCTCGACGGCCTCTCGCTGTCCGTCCCCGAGGGCTCCTTCTTCGGGCTGCTCGGGCCGAACGGCGCGGGGAAGACGACGTTCATCAACACGCTCGTCGGGCTCGTCCGCAAGACCAGTGGCACCGCCGAAGTGTTCGGGTACGACGTCGAAGACGACTACCAAGAGGCCCGCGACGCCATCGGCCTCGCGCCCCAGGAGTACAACGTCGACCGCTTCTTCCCGATTCGCGAGGTGCTGATGCACAAGGCCGGCTACCACGGCGTCTCCGACGAGGAGGCCGCCGAGCGCGCGGCCGACGCCCTCGAAACCGTCGGCCTCGGCGGGAAGGCCGAGACGCGCTTCGACTGGCTCTCCGGCGGGATGAAGCGCCGGTTCATGCTCGCGCGAGCGATGGTCACCGACCCCGACCTCCTCATCCTCGACGAACCCACGGCGGGCGTCGACGTGGAACTCCGCCACGACCTCTGGGAGGTCATCCGCGGGCTCAACGACGACGGCACCACCATCCTCCTCACGACGCACTACATCGAGGAGGCCGAACGCCTCTGCGACCAAGTCGCCATCATCGACTCCGGGCGGAAAGTGACTGTGGCGACCCCGGACGACCTCACCGAGCGCGGCACCGACGAGGTGACGCTCACGCTCGACGCCGCGCCCACTTCGACGCCGACTATCGACGACGACCGCGTCGACAACGTCACCGTCGACGGCTCCACCGTGTCGCTGCGCGCGAGCAGCGGCAGTGAAGTCGTCCCGGTCGCCGTCCGTCAACTGGAGGCCGCGGGCCACCGCGTCCTCGATGTCGACGTCGCGCGCACCAGCCTCGAAGACGTCTTCGTGGACATCACGCGCACGGGCGGCGACGCCACCGACGGCAGCAGCGGCAGTCACGACGAGGAGAAACAGGAGGTGGCGCCGTGAGCGTCTCGACCGGACTGAAGGCGCTGACGCGCCGCGAGATTCTGCGGTTCGTCCGCCGGCCGTACAACACGTTCCTGCCGCCGCTCATCACGAACGTCCTCTACTTCAGCGTGTTCGGCGTCATCCTCGGCGCACGCATCAGCGACATCGGCGGCGTCCCCTACATCCAGTTCATCCTCCCAGGACTGGCGGTGCTGGGCGCCGTCTCGAACGCCTTCGAGAACGCCTCCTTCTCCATCTTCCACGGGCGCTGGAACGAGTACATCCACGAGACGCTCACCAGCCCGATGGCGTACTGGGAGATGGTCGTCGCGTACGTCGTCTCCTCGGCGCTCCGCGGCGTCCTCATCGGCGCGCTCATCGGCGTCATCGGCGCGCTGTTCACGCCCGTGCGAACGCTCGCCCACCCGTTCTACGCGGTGGCGTTCCTCGGGGTCATCACCACGCTGTTCGCGGCGTTCGGCGTCATCGGCGGACTGGTCGCGGAGGACTTCGACCACCTCACGGTCCTGAACCAGTTCATCCTCCGGCCGCTCGTGTTCTTCGGCGGCGTCTTCTACAGCCTCGACGCGCTCTCCGGGCTCGCGCGCACCGCGAGCTATCTGAACCCGATGGTGTACATGGTCAACGGCGTCCGCTACGGCATCATCGGCGTCTCCGACATCGAGCCCGACACCGCGCTCGTCGTGCTGTCCGCGCTGACGGTCGTCGTGCTCGCCGTCGACGTCTGGCTGTTCCGCCGCGGCTACGGCCTCACCGACTAGCTTTTCGTGGTCGCCGTTCCCGCTTCCCGTATGCCGAGTAATCGCGCGTTCGCCGCGAGCGTCGCCGCCGTCGGTGTCCTCGCACTCGCGCACGCTGCCCTAACGTGGCCTCCGGTGGCCGTCCTCGCGTTCTTCGGCGGCGGCGCCGCTGTCGCGTTCGTCGCGGAAGGAGTGGTCGTCAATATCGGGTGGCTCGAACACCACGTCGACCCGAAGGTCGTTGGCGTCCCCGTCTACGTGCTGTTCGGGTGGACGGGCGCCGTCTACGTTGCGTTCCGCGCGGCGCTACTCGTCGCCGACGGCTGGTCGGCGGTCGCGCTCGCGGCCGCGCTCGCCACCAGCTACGACGCGCTCGTCGACCACCGCGGCGTCGCCGACGGCCGCTGGACGTACACCGACGACCTGCCGGGACCACGCTTTCGCGAGGTGCCGTGGTGGAACTTCGCCGGCTGGCTCGCGATTAGCGCGGCGACCGCCGGCTTCGCCACGCTCGTCCTGTAGAAGTAGTTACGCCGACAGCAGGACCGTGTCGCCGTCGTCCTCGACGTCGACGTCGTAGCCGAACTCCCCGAGGAGGTCGATGCAGGTCTCGACGTGCGAGGTGAGTTCGGGCGCGCGAACCTCGCCGCCCGCCAGCGCCACGAACGGGAGCAGTTGGTCGGCGAAGTACTCGTCGACGGCGGCGTCGCCGTCCTCGAACTCCTCGAAGCGCTCGACGGCGTCCTCGCCGACAGCTTCCGGCTCCTTGCCCATCTCGCCGAGTTCGGCGAAGCCCGCGCTGGAGTTCTCGTACTCGGCCGCGAGCACGAACGCCGACCCCGAGCAGTCAGCTTCGACGTACTCGGTCTCGACGTCCGCCGCGTCGGGCGCTGGCTCGGCCTGCCGCTCGGCCACGTCGTCGTCGCTCTCGGACTCCTCGGCGACGGAGTACGCCGTCAAGGACTCGCGCTCGCCGCGTTCCGTAACGTCGAGCGCGTCGAGCGTCGACGGCTCGATAGTGAGTGTCGCCTTCCCGCCGCCGCGCGGGTAGAACCCGCGTCGTTCGAGGTCGACGTCGGCTTCGAGGCCGTGCGCCTGCAGAACGGGGAGCTTGACGTGGCGGAAGTAGTCGAACGGCGGCGCCCACTTCGCGTCCGTACCGCCCTCAAGTCGCGCGGTGAACGATTCGTCCAGCGCGACGGCGACCGGGAGCAGCGCGTCGAACACCAGCGGGACGCTGCCCGCGGTGCCGACTTCCACGGAGACGCTGCCGCCGCGGACGTCCTGCTCGGCCTCGTCGAGGTCCTCGTCGAGGTCCTCGCCCGGCTCGAACGTGAACGACTCCGAGCCAACTTCGACGCCCCCCGTCTCGGCGTTGCAGACCGCCGCGACTGCCTCGATTGCCGCGCAGTGCTGGGCCTGCAATCCCGGGTTCGCGCGAGCGCGCCGGACGTGTCGCATCCGGAACGGTTCGCCTGTGACCGCGGACAGCGCGAGAGCCGTGCGGACCAACTGGCCGCCGCCCTCGCCCCCGTCGAGAATGTTCATACGCGACATGAGGCGGCCGGGAGACAAAAGGGATTCGTCACCCAGACGAGCCGCCAGGGTTACGGCGCTCCCGCGACCACGGCCAGCTATGAGTGCCGACGAGCCGGATTTCGACGAGGCGGCGTGGCGCGAGCGCGTCCGCGAGCACCGCGCCGAGAAAGACGAGTTCTTCGCGGAACACCCCCAGTCCCCGATTCCGGTGGGCGAACGCGAGGACTTCGACGGGCTGGCGTACTTCGAGCCCGACCCCGACTACCGCGTCGTCGCCCGGTTCGGCCGCGCACAGACTCCCGAGCAGGTCCCCTTGGAGACGACGCAGGGGCCGCCCGCTGAGTACGAGCGTGTCGGCGTCCTCGGATTCACGCTCGACGGCGACCACCGCACCCTCGAAGCGTTCCGCGTGGAGGGCGAGGACTCGCTGTTCGTGCCGTTCGCCGACGAGACGAACGGCGACGAGACCTACAACCGCGGCCGCTACCTCGACGTCGACGCCGCCGACGCCGAACAGGGCGACGACGTGGTCGTGGACTTCAATCTCGCGTACAGTCCCTTCTGCGCGTACGCCGACCAGTTCGCGTGCGCGCTCCCGCCGGCCGAGAACCGCCTCGACACCGCGGTTCGAGCGGGCGAACGAGTCGAGGAGTAGCTACCGCTGCGCGCCGTGAAAACGTGAAAAAGCGTCGTCGGACCACCACCAGTGACCGCAGTCGGCCGCGTTACGCGGCGACTTCCGTGGCTTCGAGCAGCTCCTGGTAGCGGTTCCGGATGGTGACTTCGCTGACGTCCGTGACGTCGCTGACCTCGCTCTGGGTCACCTTGTGGTTGGTGAGCAGGCTGGACGCGTAGATGGCCGCAGCGGCGAGGCCGACGGGGGACTTCCCGCTCGTGACGCCGTCCTCCTTGGCGTTGTCGAGGAGTTCGCGAGCGCGGCGCTCGACCTCGTCCGGGAGGTCGAGTTCGGACGCGAACCGGGGGACGTAGCTCGCGGGGTCGGCGGGCGCGACTTCGAGGCCGAGTTCGCGGACGATGTAGCGGTACGTGCGCTTGAACTCCATCGCGTCGATGCGGCTGACGTTCGCCACCTCGTCGATGGACCGCGGCGTCTGCATCTGGCGGGCGGCGGCGTACAGGGAGCTCGTGGCGACGCCCTCAATGGAGCGGCCCGGGAGCAAATCCTCGCTGAGGGCGCGGCGGTAGATGACGGAGGCCGTCTCGCGGACCTCCTTCGGGAGGCCGAGCGCGGAGGCCATCCGCTCGATTTCACCGAGCGCCTGCTTCAGGTTTCGCTCCTTGCTGTTGCGCGTGCGGAAGCGCTCGTTCCACTTGCGGAGGCGCTGCATCTTCTGACGCTGATTGCTGGACAGGGAGTTGCCGTAGGCGTCTTTGTCCTGCCAGCCGATGTTCGTCGACAGCCCCTTGTCGTGCATCATGTTCGTCGTCGGCGCGCCGACGCGGCTCTTCTGGTCTTTCTCGGTGGAGTTGAACGCGCGCCACTCGGGGCCGCGGTCGATACTCTCGTCCTCGACGACGAGGCCACACTCGACACAGACGGTTTCGCCGTGTTCCTCGTCGTTGACAACGCGGCCGCCACACTCGGGGCAGCTCAGCGTCTCGTCTGCGGACTCTACCTCGGACTCGGATTCGGTCTCGTTCTGCTGTCGGTCACTGGAGTACGTTCGGATTGTGGTGTCACTCATGATGGTGGAAACGTCGGGTGGAGGGCGCGGGTCGCCTCCCGACTTGTCGTACTCATTAGTAGGAGCGATAAGTACTTAAATCTTTCGCGGTTTTGCGCATCCTTGACACACACGTAAGCGCCCGTATAGGCGAGAAGAAGCGAGAATAGCCGACTTTTGGGCTGTCCTAAGGATTCTATCGCGGTAACCGGAGGGTAAGGTAGATACTGAAAACTGTTACGGTGGTAGTCAGTACCACGACCGGCGTCGTCGGGCTGTTTCGACGGGCAACACATCGCGTGAGAAACCTTTAACACAGGTCACTCTCGATACAGGACAGACTCGCTCAGGCATGACGGAACAAGGGGCTCGCGTACTCGTAGTCGACGACGACGAAGCGCTCACTGACGTGTACTCCGAGTGGCTCTCCGAGCGATACGCCGTCGAGACTGCGACCACCGGCGAAGCCGCCCTCGACGAACTCAGCAGCGGCGTCGACGTCGTACTACTGGACCGACGGATGCCGGGGCTGTCCGGCGAGGATGTCCTCGACCGCATCCGCCGCGCGGAGTACGACTGCCGCGTCGCGATGGTCACGGGCGTCCGGCCGGACACGGACGTCGTCGAACTCGGCTTCGACAAGTACCTCCTCAAGCCCGTCGACCAGGACGACCTCAACGACGTGGTCGACACTCTCCTCGACCGTTCGACCTACGACGACCGCCTGCAGGAACTGTACGCCTTGGCGTCGAAGCGCGCACTGCTCGAATCCGAAGCGGAGGACGGCGACCTCGAACTCGACGACTCCTACCAGGAGGTCGTCGCCCAAATCCGAGAACTCCGCAACCGAATCGACGACACCGTCGAGAGTTTCGGCTTCGACGACTTCCGCGTCGCGTTCCGCGATGTCCCCGACCGGAACGCGGGCAGCGACTGACCAGATGAGCGCAGACCGGCCACTCGTCGGCGCGGTGACGCGAGCGGTCCAGCGAGCCGACACCGTGCCCGCGCTCCGAGCCGACGTCTGCGACGCCGTCGTCGACGCCGGCTACGACTTCGCCTGCGTCTGTACCACCGACGGCGAGAGCGTGACGGCGAGCCAGCCGTCCGTCGAACCGCCGGAACCGGAGGCAGTCACGCCGACGTTCCGGAGCGCTGCAAGCGGCCCGACGCCCACAGGGTCCGACAACGCCCACGGCGCGCCCCAGCGACTCGACGACGACGTAGCAGCACCGGCCGTCGACGAGCGCGCGGTGACGTGGGTCCCCTACGACGACGCCCACGCCGCCGCAGTCCCCGTCGCGGACGACGACGACCACTACGGGACGCTATCGTTCGGACCCGACGAGCGCGCCGACACCGACGCCGAGCGCGAACAGCTCGCCGTCGTCGGAAGCGTCGTCGCCCAAGCAATCACACGCCTCGACGCCGTCCGCCAGCGCGACCAACTGCGCGACTCCCTGCGGACCGAACGACGGCAGTTCGAGAAACTCCACAGCATCGCCGCGGCGATGGTGGGCTGCGACGACGCCACCAGCATCTACCACCTCGCCATCGACGCCGCCGAGAACATCCTCGAGTTCGACATCTGCGGCATCGACGTCGTCGAAGACGGCTACCTCGTGCCGAAAGCCACCTCGACGGGGCTGGAGTCCGGGGACTCCCAGCGCCTCCCCGCCGACGCCGGCATCGCCGGGCGGACCTACCAGGAGAACTCCACGATGGTCGTCGACGATGTCACCGCCCACGAGGACGCCGAACCCGCGAACCCAGAGTACGTCTCCGTGCTGAGCGTCCCCATCGACGACGTCGGCGTGTTCCAAGCGGGCTCCCGGGAGCGCGGCGCGTTCTCGCGGGCGGACGCCGAACTCGTCGAACTCCTGATGGCGCACGTCTCCGCGACGCTGCGGCGCCTCCGCTCGGCGGACGCGCTCCGGGAGAGCGAGCGGAAGTACCGGACGCTCGTCGAGCAGAGTCACGACGCCGTCGTCACGTACGCGGACGGCGAACTGTCGTTCGCCAACGAGCGCGCGTCGGCGCTGTTCGGACGCTCCCACGAAGAGTTGCTCGCGGTCGACGCCGACGAACTGTTCCACCCCGAGGACCGTGTGAAACTCGAACGCGTCGTCGCCGAACTGACGGCGTCGCCGGGCCGCCACCAGACCTTCGAGAGCCGCATCCAGCAGCCCGACGGCGACGTGCGCTTCTGCGAGTTCAGCGCGACGAGCATCGACTACGAGGACGACGTCGCGGTGCTTGCGTCCATCCGGGACATCACCGAGCGGAAGGCCCGCGAGCGCGACCTCGAACGGCAGAACGAGCGCTTAGATGAGTTCGCGAGCGTCGTCAGCCACGACCTCCGCAGCCCGATAAACGTCGCGCGCGGGAGTCTGGACCTCGCGACCGACACCGGCGACGACGCCCACCTCGACCGCGCCGCCGACGCCCTCGACCGCATGGAAGCGCTCGTCGAGGACGTGCTGGAACTCGCCCGGCACGGCCGACTCGTCGACGAAACCGAGCCCGTCGAGTTGGCGGACGTCGCGACCGACGCCTGGGGGTGCGTCGACACGGCGGACGCGACGATGACCGTCGACACCGACCTCGTCGTGGCGGCGGACCCGTCGCGGCTCCAAGAGCTCTTCGAGAACCTGTTCCGGAACGCTGTGGAGCATGGCTCCACAGGCCCCGATTCACACGCTCATCGGGATGCCGTCGAGCATGGCTCGACAGACGAAGCGAATAGCACAGAGAATGCCGTCGAAGTCACGGTGACGTCGTGCGAGGACGGCTTCGCGGTCGTGGACGACGGCCCCGGACTTCCGGACGGCAGCCACGACGACGTGTTCGAGCGCGGGTTCACGTCCACCGACGACGGGACGGGATTCGGCCTCGCAATCGTCGAGAGCATCGCGGACGCCCACGGATGGACTATCGACGCCGTCCCGCCGGGTGACGACGCCGAGCGCGGCGCCCGGTTCGAGGTCACCGATTGCGATAGTGAGTAGGACAACACTTACACCACCCCGGGCCCGGTGTCAGTACGACTAGTCATGAGTAGGGGGCGTGACGAAGCGACCGTGCTCGCCGTCGACGACTTACAGGAGTACCTCGGCCTCTACGAGGACCGACTCGGCGACAGATACGACGTCCGGACCGCCCACGGCGGCGAAGCGGCGCTGGACGCGCTCTCGGCCGACGTCGACGTCGTACTCCTCGACAGGGAGATGCCGGACATGTCCGGCGATGACGTGCTGGCGGCGATTCGGGACGCCGGCTACGACTGCCGGGTGGCGATGGTGACGGCGAACGAACCCGACGAGAACGTCGTCGGGCGCGGCTACGACGCGTACGTCAGGAAGCCGGTGTCGGGGGACGACCTCGTCGCTGTCGTCGAGCGCTTGCTCTCGCTGTCGGCGTACGTCGCGGCCGTCGAAGCGCTCCACGAGGCCAGCGAGCGGCATGCGACGGGCGACGCAGACGCCGAGCGCGTCCGCGAACTCCGCGACCGGGCCGACGACATCGCGGACGGCTTCGACCCGCGGGACTACCGCGTGGTGTTCCGCGACTTGGAGTGACTACTCGTCGAGGGACTCGGCGATGGCCGAGAGGCTCGAATCCGGCGGTTCGGTCGCTGCGTACCGCGCAGACTCACCAGGGACGCGAACGCCGTACTTGAATCCGGATTCGACGACGTCGACGTGGACGGACCGACCGTCTTCGAGCGGGCCGTCGTCCAGCCACGCGGCGAGGTGGTTGGTGGCGCTGCCGGGGTCGCGGGCGAGCGACGGCGTGTCGTACGCGCCGCGAATCACGGGCGCGCCGTCGGCGCTGTGGCGGAGTTGGACGTGGTACTCGTCGCCGTCGAGGACGACGCGGACGACCTCGCCCGCGGGGAAGTCGGGCGCCGCGTCCGCGGGCAGGCGGAGTTCGTGTCGGCGCGTCCCCCCGGCGCGGGCGACCGTCCCGGTCACCGTCTCGACGGTCTCCTCGGAGACGTAGTCGGGCATACGCGAACTGACGGCGCTCGCGCCTAAAAGCCGGCCGGTCACTCGTAGTCGTGGCGGCGCTGCTGGACGGCGCCGACCAGTTTGACGACGCCGCCGAGCAGCGCGCTACAGGCGGCGAAGATGACGGTGAACCAGATGGCAATCGAGAGCAGTATCTCGACGTTCGGGCCGCTGACGACCCGCCGAGCGAGGATGGCGGTTGCCAGTACGAGGGCGTAGAACGCCGCCACTTTTATCGGGAGACTGTTCCGGCCGACGAACCCCTCCGTCCCCGCCGCCTCTGCACCGACCGGCGTGCCGCGGGCTCCGCGGTGGTCAGAGTCGAACTGAGACATCGTGTGTCCGGCGCCAAGAGCGTCTCACCGAAGAGGATTGGGACGAGTTGTACGCGCCGAACCCGTTACAAACTACAGCCGAACGGCGGACGAAACGAACTAGTCAGCGAACTACCGCGCTGGGCCGGGCGAACGCGGCGGATTGTCGGCGCTCACAGCGACCGCGGGAGCGAACCGAGTTACGGAACGTGATAGGTCGCGAACGAGCCTCGTGCGTCGCGAGCCGCGAGCGCGCAAAGCGTGGGCTTTTGGTCACTGCTCGCGAACCCCCAGCTATGGACGCGCCGATACCGACTGAGGCCGACGACGCCGGCGGGAGCCGACGGGACGCGCTCCTCGCCATCACCCCGTTCCTCCTGCTCGGCATCGCAGACGTGCTCCTGTTGCTCGTGTGGGGGTTGAATCCGCTGTGGGGGTTCGTCATCCTCCCGCCGATTCTGTTCATCAGCGTGCTCGGGTGGATCGCGTTCAAGTCCGGGTTCGTCCGGGACCGCGGCACCGCCGAGCAGGCTTAGTCGTCCGCGACCGCTCGCACGGGCGCGCCGTCGGCGTCCACGGGGAGCGGGTACGCGCGAATCGTGCACCGTCGCGGGAGCGCGTCGAGGTTCGTCACGTTCTCCAGAATCAGTCGGTCGTCGCCCAGCAGCGCGTGGTGGGCCGGATAGCCGCTCGGCTCCTCGCTGGTCGCGCGTTCGGACGGCGACGGGTCGACGCTCGGCGCGTCCACAGCGACGTGACAGCCGAGGTCCGCGCAGCGCGACGCGGCGCCCGCCGTCAGGTAGGGGTGGTCGAAGTACCGCTGGTTGCCCCAGTGCTGGCTGTGGTCCGTGCGGAAGACGACGAGGTCGGCGTCCGTGTCGGGAACGCAGTCGGCGGGAATCGGCTCTCGCGGGCCGAACGCCGAGCAATCGGCGACGCGGGCGTCGAAGGCGAACGTCTCGACGTCGTACGCGCCGAGCGTCCGGCCGTCGGCGAGCAGGTGCGCGGGCGCGTCGACGTGCGTCCCGGAGTGCGTCGAGCACGCGATGTCGGCGACCCGGTAGCCGTCCGCGTCGACGGTGGCGTGCGACGTGACTGACGCGGGCGGGTCGCCGGGGTACGGCAGCCCGGAGCCGAGTTCGTGCGTGAGGTCCCACATGGGGCGGGCTACCGCCGCCACCGAGTAAACGTTCGTGGTGCGGTCGTGTAACAGCAGTAAGCATTAAGCCCGCACTCCGGAACTACCACGTATGGGACTGGTCGCCGGCGTGCTGTACGGCGCGCTCGGAGTGGCGCTCGTCGCCGCGGGGCTGGCGCTGCGCCGCCGTGAGTCGATGGACGACATTCCGCTCTACGACCCCGAGGCCGCCGACGACCCCGTCGCGCTCGCTCGACTGCTCGGACTGGCGCTGGCCGTGTTCGGCCTGCTCACGCTCGCGTTCGGGGTCGCGGAGACGTTCGACCGCACGACCGGCGTCGTCGTCGTGAGCTACGCGCTCGTCGTCCTGCTCGTCGCACTCGTGACCGCGGTGCGCTCCCGCCAGTACGAGTAGGTCAAACGTTCACGCGCCGGCCGTCCACGTACGTCTCCTCGACGCGCCGCACCGCCGAGATGTCCGCCAGCGGGTCGTCTCGGAGGACCGCGAAGTCAGCGCGAGCGCCCTGTGTCAGCGTCCCGAGGTCGTCCCGCGGGAGCGTGCGCGCCGCGACCCGCGTCCCCGCTCGGATGGCGTCCATCTCCGAGAACCCGATTTCGTCCACGAGCAGTTCCATCTCCAGCGCGTTCTCGCCGTGCGGGACCAACTCGGGACCCATGAAGTCCGTGCCAGCGGCGATGGCGGCGTTGGCGTCGTACGCCCGCTGGACGGCTTTGACGTGTGCGTCGCGGGCGTCGCGTGCCTTCTCCAGCGCCCACTCGGGGACGCCGTGGTCGGCGCCGCGCTCGGTGATACGGTGCATGATCGAGAGCGTCGGGACGAACGTGCCGCCGCACTCTTTCAGGAGGCTCACGCCGTCGTCGTCCAGATAGAAGCCGTGCTCGACAGTCGTCGCGCCGTTCCGGAGCGCGGCCTCGATGCCCGCAGCGCCCTGCGCGTGGGCGGCGACATCGACGCCCGCGCGGTCGGCCTCTCGGGTCATCGCCGCAATCTCGTCGTCCGTGAACTGCCGGCGGTCCGGGGCGTCGCGCTCGCTCAACACGCCGCCCGTGGTCATGATTTTCAGGCAGTCGACGCCGTCCCGAACGCGCTTGCGGGCTTCCCGCCGGCACTCGTCGGCGCCGTCCGCGAGCGTGGACAGCGGCGTACCGTCGGCGACCCACTCGTGGGGGAGGTCGTGGATGTCGCCGTGGCCGCCGGTCTGGGAGATGGCGCGCCCGCTGGTGAACACGCGTGGCCCCGCGATTTCGCCGTCAGTGACGGCTTCGCGGAGGCCGAGACCGACCGTGCTGCCGAGGTCGCGGACGCTCGTGAACCCCGCGCCCGCGAGCTTCCGCAGGTCCGCGGTGGCTCGGGCGGCCGCCAGCGAGTCAGGTGTGGTCGTCCAGTCGGCGACGTCCATCGAGCGCGCGCCCTGGAGGTGGACGTGGGCGTCGACGAACCCGGGGACGATAGTCCGGTCCGGGAACTCGACGTGCTCGGTGTCTGGCGGCGCGTCCACGGACTCGCGGGGGCCGACTGCGGCAATCGTGCCGTCGTCATCGACGACGAGTCGGGCGTCGTCGACGGCGTCGTCGCTGCGCCCGTCGACGAGTCGTGCAGCGTCGAACACTCGCATAGCCGGGCGTTCGCGCGCCAGCGGGAAAGCGTTACCCGCCGGTCAGGGAGACGGGCGGGCGCTCCCGAGCGCGTCCAGCGCGTCGTCGACGAGGCTGCTGTCGTACGTCCAGAAGCCGTAGAACTCGTCGTCCGCGCGCTCCTCCGCGAGGAGCGCGCACGCCTGCCGCGGGTCGTCGCCGCCGTCGAAGACGACGAACCACAGCGACGCGACGTCGGGAATCGCGCTGCCGTGGAAGGTCACCCCGTCGGGGATGTCGGTGGTGTCGTCGGGCAGCCCGTAGATGTGGACGTCGAGGTCGGTGCCGGCGAGGCGTTCGTAGACGGAGCGTTCGCCGGCGAAGTTCGACAGCCGCTGGAAGCCCGCGTACAGCCGTCCCTCGCCGGTCCGCCACGCGCGGTCCTCGATTTCGCGGGAGGCCTGCAGCATCTGCCGGTGGCTGTACGACGTGAACGTGGTGCGGTCGAGGTGGGAGAGCAGGCGGCCGTAGGCGGCGTCCTCGCCGACTGACCGCGGGCTCCCGTCGGTCAGCGCGCGGAGCGCGTCGATGCCGACCGCCGTGAGGAACTCGCCGTCGTCGGACAGCACGGCGTGTTCGGGGTCGCTCCCGGCGTCGGCGTCCTCGATGACGACGTTCTGGGACGCGAAGTACTCACGGAGTTCGGGGACGACGCTCGTCCCCGGTTCGGTGTACACCGTGAGCGTCTTCTCGCGCCCCCGGACCGTCGCGACCACCTCGCGGAGGCTCATACTCGGACCGTTCCATCCCTCGTATAAATGCGTTCGGCTGCCACGTGCCAACCCCGGTGTGGCCCACGGCATTTAAGGTGGGGCGCCGACGGCGGTGGAGTATGGACCGAGCAATCGCCGTCGTCGAAGCCTCCGACTCCGCGAAAGCCCTCGTCGAAGAAGCCGGGGAACTCGCCGCGGGCGTCGGCGCGGAACTGCTGTTGACGCACGTGACCACCGACGCCGAGTACGCCGAGCGACGCGAGTCGATGATGAGCGTCCCGAGCCTCGATGTCAACTACACCGTCGACGACGCGCTCGACGGCGCCGAGAAGTTCGCGAACGACGTCGGCCGGGACGTACTCGACGACGTAGCCGTCGACTACGAGCCGGTCGGCCGCCTCGGCGAGAAGGGCGACGAGGTGCTGGCGCTGGCCGACGAGCGAGACGCCGACCACATCTTCCTCGCGGGACGCAAACGCTCCCCCGCGGGGAAAGCCATCTTCGGGGACGTCACCCAGCGTATCATCCTGGAGTTCGACGGCGCGGTCACCGTCGTCACGACGTGAGCGAAACCGACGATACTGTTATGTGGTAGCACACCCCATAGAGAGGTATGCACGAGGCAGCGCCGGGCCGACCAGCGTGGAGTCGCCCAGCAGACGTCGCCATCCTGACGTTCCTCTCGGGACACAGCGCCGAGTACCCCGCAATCGTCGCGAACCGCATCGGGATGCACACGCCGTACGTCGAAGCACGCTTCGAGGCGCTCGCCGAGCGCGAACTCGTCGAAGCCGTCTCCGGAGAGGTCGTCTACCGCCTCACCGAGCGCGGAGAGCGCGCGCTCGACGCCGGCGCCCTGCCGGAGTGAACGGCCATATACGTCCGCGCGACGAACGACACAGTATGAACCACGAGTCCTACCTCCGGGCCGTGGGCCTCCCGGAGTACGCCGACCGCGCGACCAACGCCGCCCAGCGCGGCACGGCGCTCGTCGCGCGCCCGCCGCACGCCACCGTCGACGCCGACACCGTCGAAGACCGCTACGTCTACCCCGTCCCCGAACTCGGGCCGGACGGCTCCTGCGGTGTGGGCCTCGCCGACGAGCCGTACAACCTCGCGCCCATCTGCGGGCTGGAGTACGACCCCGAGCGACTGCGCGACCACCCCAACACGGCGCGACTCGTCGCGCTCGACGAGACGGTCCGCCGACTCGCCGAGGAGACCAACCCCGACTGGCTCGGCGTCTACCGCCGCGCCACCGACCCCGACGGCGAGGAAGTCCTCGTCAAGGAAGCCTACGTCGGCGAGCACTCCCGCGCGGAGTTCCCGCTCACTGAGGCGTTCGCCGAGCGCTCGAACAACTCGACGGTCGGCCGCACGGGCGAAGCCGTGCTCGTCGAGGACGTCGACGACTACGACGGCCCGTACTACGAGTGCGACGACAGCGTCCAGAGCGAGTTCTGCTGTCCCATCCTCGCGGACGGCGACGTGGTCGGCATCATCGACGCCGAAGCCCACGAACCGAACTTCTTCACCGCCGAGCGCCTGCTCACCATCACCGGCGCGTGCGCCGCGCTCGCGGACTCGGACCTCCTCACGCCGCCGCGCGTCGAAGCCTGAGTCGGCGTCTCACGGCGGTTTCGCCGCTCGTCCGTGGCCACCGAGCTTAATACGACACCGGCCCACGATGCGACCAGAACCATGGACGACCTCACCGGCTTCCAGCGCGACCTCCTCGCCGTCACCGCGGGTCTCGACGACCCCAACGGCCTCGACATCAAAGCGGAGCTCGAACAGTACTACGAGTCCGACATCAACCACGGCCGCCTCTACCCGAACCTCGACACGCTCGTCGAGAAGGGGCTCATCGAGAAGGGGCAGCGCGACGAGCGCACCAACGAGTACGACGTCACGCAGCGCGGCGACCGCGAGCTTCGCGCTCGCCGCAAGTGGGAGAACCGCTACGTGCAGGACGTCGTGACGGAACTCGACGACGACCACCTGCTGCTCGCGAACTGAATGGACCTCGTTGACGCCGTCGACGCCGAGGGAGTCGTCTGTGCGGTCGGTGCGGGCGGGAAGAAGTCGCTGTTGTACGCGCTCGCGGACCGAGTACAGCGAGCGGTCGTCACCGCGACCGTCCGCATCCCGATTTTCGACGAACACGTCTCCCGCGTCGTCGTCACGGACGACCCGGCCGCCGCCGTCCGGGAGACAGCCGACTGGCCGCTCGGCGTAGTGCCCGAGCGCGAGTACGAGGACCGCTACCGCGGCTACGACACGGACCAAATCGCGAGCGTCGCCGACGCCGGCGCGAACGCCGTCCTCGTGAAAGCCGACGGCGCGCGCACCCGCCGGCTGAAAGCGCCCGGCGAACACGAACCGCAGATTCCGGACTGCGCGGACGTCGTGGTGCCGATTGCGAGCGTGCGGTCGGTCGGCGAACCGCTCTCGGAGGCCGTCGCCCACCGCCCCGAGCGCGTCGCCGCCATCACGGACCTCGCGGTCGGCGACGAGATTCGCCCCGAGGATGTCGCGAGCGTGCTCGCGCACCCCGACGGCGGAATGAAAGACGTTCCCGAGGGCGCGACCGTCGTTCCGCTCGTGAACATGGCCGACGACGCTGCGCTCGTCCAGACCGCCACGGAAATCGCGGAGGGCGTCCACGACCGCGCGGACGTGCCCCGCGTCGTCGTCACGTCGCTGAAAGCCGACGAGCCGGTGAAGACCGTCGTCTGACGGGTGGCCGGCGAGTGGGGCAGCCAGTCTCGTCGCGCTCGTCGGAACGGTTTTGACAACCGCCTGCCAAAATCCGGTATGGCAGTCGCAACCGTCGCACGGTACACCGGCAGCGCGCTGAGTGTCGTCCTCGCAATCGGGCTGCTCGCGCTCGCCGCGTTACACGGCGCCGCCGGCGTTCAGCTCGCGGCGATTCCCGCGGTCGGTGGCGTCGTGTTGCTCGGCGGCGCGCTCGCGCTCGCGCCCGAGACGAACCGCGACCTCGTCGCCTTCCTCGGAGCCGTCGGCGTCGCGGTCTGCTCCGTCCTCGGGTTCGTCGCCGCCGGGAGCATTCTCTGAGGCACGAGAGCGAATCGCAGGACCGAGGCGGCTCCGCGAGGCGCGGCGAGCGCGGACGTCTGAACTACTGCGGCGCGAACCGCTCGGCCGCGTCCTCGACCGCCTCGCGCGTGTTGAGGTTCTGGAAGGATTCGAGGTCGCCAGCCCCAGCCACGTCGCTCTCGGGCACGGCGACCCAGTCCAGCGAGTCCAGCGGCGCGAGAATCTTGCGGTCGCCGCGGTCGAGGGCGGCCGCGCAGGCCGCGGCCATCGCGTCGGCGCGGTAGACTGCTTGCGTCGTCTGGTACCAGCCGTCGTCCATCTCGGGCACGGCGGCGTCGTGGCCGTCCGCGCGGTCGAAGAGGAGGTCGACGACGGCCGGGTCGACGAACGGCATGTCGCAGGCGACGACGAGCGCGTACTCGCCGCTGGCTTCCCGGAGGCCCGCGGCGATGCCCGCCATCGGTCCCTCGTCGGGTTCGGGGTCTTCCGCGACCTTCACGGGGTTCGGATAGCCGTCGAGGGCGTCGCGGTGCGGGCCGCGCTGGTCGTCCCGGCAGTTCACGACTAGTTCGTCGGTGACGTCGGCGAGGCGGTCGGCGACCCGGCGCAGCATCGGGACGCCGGCGAGGTCCGCCAGCGCCTTGTCGCCGTCGCCGTAGCGGGTCGAGCGGCCGCCCGCGAGCACGACTGCTGAGCGCACGACCGGGCGTCGGCGCCACAGTCGCTTGAAGGCTCCGGAGCGACAACGCTTAACCCCGCGCAACCGTTGCGTTCGGGCATGGTTGGGGACCACGTGTTGCGCGTGCGACTCGGCGCGGGGACCGTGTCGCGCGAGGAGATTCCGCCGGAGTGGCGACAGCGCTACGTCGGCGGGAAGGGGCTGGCCGCGCGCTACCTGCTCGCGGACACCGAGGCGGGCGTCGACCCGCTCGGCCCCGAGAACTTGTTGGCGTTCGCGGTCGGACCGCTGACCGGGCGCGCGCCCGGCGAACCGCGATTCGCGGTCGTGACGAAGTCCCCGCTCACAGACGCCTTCCTCGACTCGTACGCCGGCGGCGACTTCGCCGCGCGGCTCGCGGGCAGCCTCGACGATTGCCTGCTCGTGCTAATCGAGGGCGAGCGCGACGAACCGGGCGTGCTCGTCGTCGAAGACGGCACCGCCCACATCGAGGACGCGCCCGAACTCGCGGGCCTCGACGCCCCAGAGACCGCAGCGGAGTACCCCGATTCGGCGGTCGCGTGCGTCGGCCCCGCTGGCGAGCACGGCGTGCGGTTCGCGACGGTCGCGACCGACGGCGGCGACCACCACGCCGGGCGCGGCGGCGCGGGCACCGTGATGGGCGCGAAAGGCCTGAAAGCCGTCGTCGCGCGCGACGACCCGCCGGAGACGCCACCGGAACTGAAAGCCGCCAGCGACGAGTTCGCGGACGCCGAGGTCGGCCGCTGGCAGGCCGCCAGCGAAACCCTCGAATCCGTCGACTTCGCGGACGAGGTCGGCGCGCTGCCGACCCGCGGCTGGCAGTCCGGGACGTTCGACGGCGCCGACGACGTCGGCATCGAAGCCGTCCGCGAAGCGAGCGTCGGCCGGGAGCGGCCCGACGACGCCGTACCAGGTGGTTTTCGCGTGCCCGACGGCGACAGCGAGACCGTGCCCCGGGGCGCGGCCTCCATCACGCTGGGCGCCGGCCTCGGAATCAGCGACTTCGACGCCGTCGCGGAACTCAGCGGGCTCTGCGACCGCCTCGGCGTGGACGTCATCAGCGCCGGGAGCGCGGTCGCGTTCGCCGCGCGCGCCAGCGAGCGCGGCGCCCTCGACAGGACCGTCGACTTCGGCGACCCGGAGGGCGCGCGCCGCCTCATCCGGGAGGTCGCCACCCGGGAGACCGACCTCGGGGACGCGCTCGCGGACGGCGTCGTCGCGGCGGCCGACCGACTCGGCTTCGACCAGCTGATTCCCGCGGTGAAGGCGATGGAACTCCCGACGTACGACCCGCGGGCGGCGCCCGCGATGGCGCTGGCGTACGCGACCAGCGACCGCGGGGCGTGCCACCGACGCGCCCGCCCAATCGAGGACGCGGCGGTCGCCGCGGAGTCGTGGAGTGACGCAGACCGCGTGCGAGCGGTCGTCGACGAGCAGAACGCCCGCAGCGCGCGCTGGTGTCTGGTGGCCGACGACTTCGCGGGCGAAGCGGCGCCCGAGCAGGGCGCACGCTGGCTGCGCGCTGTCGGCGTGGACGCGAGCGCGGAGTCGCTGGCGGACCTCGGCGAGCGCGCGTGGAATCTCACCCGCCTGTTCAACGTCCGCGAGGGCCACGACAGCGACGACGACGCGCTCCCGGAGGCGATGACCGTGCCGCTGCCGGACGGCCCACAAGAGGGTGCGGCCGTCGACCGGGAGCGCTTCGACGCGATGCTGGCGGCATACTACGACGCCCGCGGTTGGGACAGCGAGGGCGTCCCGACCGAGAAAACGCTCGAACGACTCGAACTGACGGAGGTTACACAGTGACTGAACGAATCGACTTAGACGACGTCGAGGTGGAGACCGACGAAGCGGACGGCAACGACGGGGACTGGCTGTGGCGCAACGACGGGTCCGCCGACATCGACGGCGACGTCGGTGAGGCGGCGGGCGCCGACAGCACTGGGACGACTCCGGACTCCGGCACCGACGACGCCACCGAGCAGGCGGGAGATTCGCAGGGCGACCGCATCCCGCACGTCCCCTACGAGTCGTCGGACAGCCCCGCGGGCATCCCCAAAGACCACGGGGGCGCCGGGGGCGGCGCCGGTCCTGCCGAGGAGCGCGTCGAAGCGCCCGAGGCGAACGGCCCCCACGGCGGCGGTGTCGACAAGATGGCGACCGCGTACACGTACGAGGCCGTCCAGCGCCTCGACGACCCGCGCGTCGCGCTCGCGGAGACCAACGAGTGGTCCGACTGGGTCGGCCTCGTCGGGGACGTGCCCGCTCACGCCATCAACTCGTTCCTGCGCGAGCACCAACTCGACATCGACTTCTTCAACGGCTCCGGGGACGGCCCCGCCGAGCGGCTCGCGGCCATCGACGAGCACTCGATGTTCTACTCCGAGCGGATGGTCGTTGTCGGCACCGACGGCGAGCAGTGGATTGCCGAGGAGGCCGGCTGGGAGTTCGTCGACCTCGCCGACGCCGCCGAGAGCGCCGGCTGGGAACTCCTCGAGTGAAGGCGACAGAGCGACTTCCGCGGGGGAATGATTTTTTACGCGAGAGCCCGTCCCAACGAGCATGAGCCTCAGAGACGCAATCGACCAGACCGGGTGGCTGCCCGTCGCGGCGCTGCTGGTGCTGCTGTGGACCATCGTCACCGGCATCGAAGTCGTGAACCTCGCGGAGGCGTACTCCGGCGTCACCGGTCCGTACGTCGGGCAGACGTTCGTCGGCGGGGCGCTCGGGCTGCTCGTCCTGCTCGGATTCGCCGCAGCGGTCGTCTACGTCTACGACGAAGCCGGCGAGAGCGAGCCCGCTCCCGAGTCGTTCCCGCCGCAATGATGTACGAATGCTCGCAGTGCGAGAACATGACGCGGATGCCGGGCTGCGAGACGAACGCGACGGCCCGCGAGTGTCCCGTCTGTGAGGAAGTGACGACGTGGCAGGTCGCCTTCGAGGGCGAGGGGTTGAGCTTCTGATGCAGTTCGAAGCGAGCGAGCGCCTGATTGCGGCCGCCGACGAGTGGGCGGACAAGCGGATGTCCGACCGCGAAGACGCCTTGGAGACGAAAGTCGAGCAGGCGCTGCTGGAGGTCGAACATCTCGTCTCCGGCGAGCAGGACGTCGACTTCGACGTCGACGGGAAGACGATTACGTACGAGCCGACCGACGAACTCGCGGCGTTCCTCGAACAGCAAGCCGAGGAGGCGGGCACCGAGCCCGCGGCCGTGCTGTCGATGCACACCGACCTGTTCGCGACGGTGTTCCTCGACAACTACGACAACGAGGAGCGCCCGCCGAACGCGCCGCCGACGGAGTAAGCGACCACAACGTTTTCTACGCTCCCGCCGCTACGACATAGCATGGCACACAAAGAGTCCGGCTGGAAACCGCAGGGCCGCGCGATGCAGTACAAAGGCGAGGACGTGACAGACCACGCCATCGCGCCCGGCGAAATCAACGACGGCGAGAAAGAATCCGGCGACAGCGACGAGTAACTGTTACTCGACGAGATTTCGTTCGAACGACACGAACCCGCGGAGTACGTAGACTGCCGCGAGGTAGAACGGTTCGTCCGTCGCGTCAATGACGTCGTCGAGGAGCGCGTCCAGCCACGTCGAGAAGTGCTCGTCGAGGAACACGCGCTCGAAGCCGACCGCCTCCTCCTCGCCGGCCTGCTGGCGGCGCAACAGGTTCCGGAGGAACAGTAGTTCCACGCCCACGTAGTCTGCTTCTTCGCTGATCGACTCGGGAACGTTCCAGCCCGCGGCGCTGTAACTGGCGTCGACCTCCGCCAGCCCCGACGAGAGGAAGTCCGTGTCCTCGCGGTAGTACGTCTCGTGGGGCTGGACCGGCGGCCGCGGGCCGACGAACACCCGCGTGAACTCCTTGGCGAGTTCGTCGGTGACCGCCTCGACGTCGCGGTCCTCGTTCTCGGCGACGAACTCGTGGAGGTACTCGAACCCCTGGTCGAGGTCGTCGTTAATGGAGTCGGCGGGCGTGTCGAGGCCGCCGTCGAGGAGGCGTTCGACGAACGCCTCGTCGGGGGTGTCGTAGAATGCGTCGACGAGATAGTCGACGAGTTCGAGTCGCGCGTCGTAGAGTGCCTGCTGGTCCAAGCTCATGGTTATCTGTCGTAGACGAGTTTCGCGCGGCAGTCACTGCAGTACTCGAAGACGTCGCCGTCGGCGTCGGGCGCGATGCCCGAGACGACGTCCCCGACTTCGTCGCTGATCTTCTGGGCGGACGCCTCACTGGTGAACGGCTTGCCGCAGCGGCGACACTCCCGCATCTCGCCGTCGGCGACGGCCGTCCACGCGTCGCCGTCGTTGTTCTCCGGGAGCAGGCCGAGTTCGAGGCCGCCGTCCACGCGGATGGCGTCCTCCATGCAGCCCTCCTCGCAGAGCCCGCAGTTCACGCAGCGCTCGTGGTCGAACTCCAGGCCGGCTTCCTCCCGGCGGAGCGCGTCCGTCGGGCAGAGGTTCGAGCACGTCGGCGTGAACGTGCAGTCCTCGTTGACTTCCACGCGGCCGAACGACTCCAGCCCGCGAATCACGTCCCGGGGCTCGACGTGCGGGACGATGGCGCGCACGCTCTCCAAGCCCCAGTCGTGGGTGTTGAACTCGGGGTTCTCGCTGGTCGGGTCCGCGACGCCCTCGGCCTCGTGGCCCGTGGGGACCGGCGACGGGTCGAGACCGAGTTCGACGAAGCGGCTGATGTCCTCGACGAACGCCTCGGGTTCGCCGGGTTCGGGCGCGAAGAACGCGGTGCGCTTGCCGAGGCCGAGGTCCTCGGTCGCCCGGTTCATGCGCTCGACGAGTTCGGCTTTCGGGTCCGGGCCGGAGTGCAGGCAGTCGCCGCCGCAACCGACGATAGCGACGCCGTCCGCGCCCGCGGCGAGCGCGTGCAGGACGTGCGCTTCGCCGACGGTGTCCGCGCACGGCACTTCCACGGGGAGCAGCGGCGGGTACTCGATGCCGTCCTGCTGGCGGGCGCGACGCCCGAAGTCGTCGAGCGTGCGGGCGGCGCGCTCGTCGCAGACGAACGCGACGACGCCGGTGTCGATGCCGTCCGAGCCGGAGA
The DNA here is from genome assembly GCF_001485535.1 of Halobacterium sp. CBA1132. Taxonomy (NCBI): domain Archaea; kingdom Methanobacteriati; phylum Methanobacteriota; class Halobacteria; order Halobacteriales; family Halobacteriaceae; genus Halobacterium; species Halobacterium sp. CBA1132. The sequence continues at coordinate 776,003 of NZ_BCMZ01000001.1, read as the reverse complement.
GCAGGCCGGAGTCGTCGGTCTCGGCGAGCATCGACTCGACCTCCCGGGAGATGCGCTCGTTGGACGGTTCGCGGGCGCGCACCGCGCCGGTCGGGCACGCGCTCGTACACGCGCCACAGCCCTCGCACGCCACCTCGTCGAACTCCACGCTGTCGATGGTGGGGCGGGAGACGGCGCCGTGCGGGCAGGCGTCCGAACACGCCGTACAGCCCTGCTGGCTGGACCCACCCGCAGCGCAGACGTCCATCTCCACGTCGAGGAACTGGGGCTTCTCGATGCCGCCGATGAGGTCTTGGACGGCCGCGACGGTGGCGGCGTCGACGGGGCCCGTGTAGAACCCCATGCGGCCGCCGCGAGTCGACCGCGACGCGTCCGGGTAGACGACTTGGTCCGCTTCGATGGTGCGCTCCTCGGGGTGGATGGCGTCGGTCGGACAGCAGTCCACCCAGTCGCCGTTCGGCGCGCCCGGCAGCACGTCCACGGGCTTGCTCGTGACGTACTCGTCGGGCCCCTGCTCGACGCACTCCATGCAGTCGATGCAGTCCTCAGTGACGCCGGCCTGCACCTGAATCTCGAACTCGCCGTAGACGCCGTCGACGTCCGTGACGCGGCCGCGAGCGAGGGTGACGTCGCGGAGGTCGTAGTCGGCGTCCGCGAAGTCCCGTCCGTCCGCCAGCAGCGTGACGTCCGCGGAGTCGGAGAGCGCCTCGGCGGCCTCGGGGTCGCCGACGACCACGACGTCGTCGCCGGCCTCACGGGAGACCGACCGCGGCTGCGCCTCCTCTCGGAGGCCGGCGTACGCGCCGTTTATCTTCCGTGCGACGAGGTCGGTCGCGTCGGTCTCGTCGTGGACCCACGCGCCGCGCTCGCGGTGGTTGACGAACGAGATCGCCTCCGGATGGAGGCCCGCGTCGTCGAGCACCGTCCGGTACCGCTGCTTGCAACTGTCGCTTTCGGCCGTGACTATCAGGTGGTCGAGGTCGTACTCCTCGACGACGTGCCGGACCTTCGGGAGTCCCTCCGTACAGAGACGCGACCCGCTGGCCACGACGTCGACGTCGCGGACGCCCTCGCGGACGCCTTCGAGGTCGAGGTCGACCGTACCACCGCAGCCACAGACGAACGCCCCGACGTTCATTCACTCTCCGTTACGTGCGCCCACCGAAAGAGGTTGCGGCTGTCAACAGCCGAGAACCGGCATTCCCCGCTTCCTTCCTGGGATTCTGAGGACAGAATACTGCCGCTAGGCAGGAACACTAAAGTGGCTCCCACCGCATTAATCGTGTTACACGGTGACAGGCTCTAAACCATGAGTACACAACCGGTCTCTCTGGACCTAGACCGCCGCTCGTTCATGAAGGCGAGCGCCCTCGCGGGCGGCATCGCCCTCGGTGGCGGGATAACCGGCCAGACGCTCGCTCAGGACGGCGAAAGCGGTGGCGCCGACGTCTCCGGCGACGATTCGACGCTCACCAAAACCATCTGTAACTTCTGCGCGGTCGGGTGTGGTTTCCGCGGAGAACGCGAAGGTGACGCTTTCGTCGGGCAGGAGCCCTGGGAGGAGAACCCGATTAACAACGGGTCGCTCTGCTCTAAGGGGGCTGCCATCTACGGCAGCGAACACTCCGAGCGACGTCTGAAACATCCGATGCGGAAGGAAGACGGCGAGTGGAAGAAGATTTCGTGGGACGAAGCGTACTCCCACATCACCGAGGAACTGGAGCGAATCTGGGACGAGTACGGGCGGGACAGCCTGATGTTCCTCGGGAGTGCCCACCACTGCAACGAGGAGGCGTACGCGTCGCGGAAGCTCGCCTCGTTCATGGGCACGAACAACATCGACCATCAGGCCCGTATTTGCCACTCCACGACCGTCTCCGGCCTCGCAAACACGTGGGGCTACGGGGCGATGACGAACACGGTCAACGACTACCGGAACTTCGACCTCAACCTCATCATCGGGCAGAACCCCGCGGAAGCCCACCCCATCGCGATGCAGCACATCCTCGAGGGGCAGGCCCGCGGCGGCACGGTCGTCTCCGTGGACCCCCGGTACACGAAGACGTCCGCTCACGCGGACGACTTCTACCGGCTGCGTCCCGGGACGGACGTCGCACTGATGATGGGGCTCATGCGGTACCTCCGCGAGCAGGGCGAGCTCGACGACGACATGCTGGAGGACCGCGTGCAGGGGTGGCCGGACGTCGACGGCGAACTCGACGACTACGACCCCGAGACCGTCGAGGAAATCACGTGGATTAGCGCGGACCGCGTCCGCGAACTCGGCGACCTCATCATCGAGAACAAGCCCAACGTCCAAATCGAGTGGGCGATGGGTGGCACCCAGCACAACAACGGCACGCAGAATATTCGCTCGTACGCGCTGACGAGCCTCGCCTCCGGGAGCGCCGCCCACTCGGGCGGCGGCCTGCAGGTGATGCGTGGCCACGCGAACGTGCAGGGTGCGACCGACCTCGGTGTCGCCAGCCACATCCTCCCCGGTTACTACGGCGTCTCCAGCCGTGGTTCCTGGGAGTACTGGGCCGACGTCTGGGACCAGACGCCGGTGACCTCGGGGGACGTCAGCTACCAGGACCTCTACGAGAAGTTCGAGACGATGCCGCCCGAGGAGTTCGGCAAGCAGGGCGGCGACCCGGACGCCTCCGCGGAGGACCGGTCGCTGATGTTCCAGAACGGGCTGACGGTCGCCCGCTGGTTCGAGGGCGCACTCGACCAGGAAGACCGGCTGCTCGAATCGTCGCTGTACCAAGAGAACCCCGTGAAAGCGGCGTTCTTCTGGGGGCACTCCTCGAACTCCATCTCGGAGATGCCGCGGATGCGGCAGGCGATGGAGGCGCTCGACCTCCTCGTCGTCGTGGACCTGTTCCCGTCGCTGGCGTCCGTGCTGCCGGACCGCGACGACGGCGTCATCCTGCTGCCGGCCGCCAGCCAGTACGAGCACTACCGCTCGGTCACGAACTCCCACCGCGCGGTGCAGTGGAGCGAGCCCGTGCGGCCGCCGAGCCACGAGGCGAAGCCGGACCTGCAGATCATGCAGGAGCTGGCCGACCGCCTCGGCTTCGGCGAGCACTTCGACTGGGGTTCGGGCCCCGAGCTGTTCAACGGGAAGTCGACGTACGAGGAAGCGCTGCGCGAAATCAACCTCGGCGTCCGCACCATCGGGTACCAGCAGAGCCCCGAGCGGCTCCAGCAACACCGAGAGTACGACTACGCGTTCTCCGAGGAGGACACGAAGTGCCACGACTCCGAACTCCCGGTCAGCGGCGAGTACTGGAGTCTTCCGTGGCCGTGCTGGGGTGACGGACACCCGGGCACGCCGATTCTCTGGACCGACGAAGTCGACCCCCGCGAGGGCGGACAGGACTTCCGTTCCCGCTGGGGGACGAAGGCGCCGACGCCCGACGAGTGGGCGTCGATGGACACCAGCAAGGAGTACCCGCTGCAGGAGACCTACGACCAAGAGGGCGAGGAAGGCCTGAACATGCTTCGGGCGTCGTTCTCGCCGGACTGGTACGCGGGCGAACTCGAGGGCGTTCCGGAGTACCCCGGGTTCGCGACGGTGTTCCCGGATGACCTCGACAATCCGTCCACGCTGTCGCTGCCGTACGAGTACGCGCTCAGCGAGGACCACTCGGCGTTCGACACGGCGCGCGAACTGAACAAGCGCGACGAGTACGACTTCGACATGGAGTTCTGGCGGCAGTTCGACAACCCGCAGCCGGACCCGCCGACGGGGCGCGGTCGGGCACGTGCGGTCGCCTGGAACTTCCTCGACACGACGCCGGTTCACCGCGAACCCATCGAGAGTCCGGAGGCCGAGCTGACCGAGCAGTGGCCAGCGAACGGCCAGCAGCACAACATCTACCGGCTGGACCAGAACAACTCGGAGGTCCAGAATCGCGCGATGGACCGCATCGCGGATTCGGACGGCGCCATCGACACCATCATGACGACCGGTCGACAGGTCGAGCATCAGGGTGGTGGCTCGGAGACGCGGTCGAACATCTTCACCGCCGACCTCCAGCCGCACATGTACGCCGAGATTCACCCGGACATGGCCGAGGACCTCGGCGTGGACGGCGGCGACCTGGTGGTCGTGGAGACGACCAACCGCGGGTCGGTGTTGGTGAAGGCGCGCGTCACTCGGCGACCGAACGCGGAGGAGACGTTCCTCCCGTACCACTGGGGCGGCATCTTCCAAGGGGAGAGCCTCCTCGACGAGTACCCGGACGGCATGGCGCCGTTCGCAATCGGCGACAGCGTGAACTCCATCACGTCACCGGGGTACGACGTCGAGACCCAGATGCAGGAGACGAAGGCCGCGATGGCTCGCGTTCGGAAGGCGACCCAGAGCGTCGTCGACGAACTCAACATGGACGTCGACCTGTCGACGTTCTCGTTCCCTCAGGACGAGGCCAACATCGGTCGACAGAAGGACTTCGACGTCCGGGAGAACAAGCCCGTTCAGTAACCAATGTCATCGAATCAACAATCACAACGTGAGGTCTTGAGCCAGGGGGTCATGAGCACCGGCGAAGGTGCTCGCATCTTCCCCGACGTCGAGGCCTGTATCGACTGCGGCGGCTGTGTCGTCGCGTGCAAGCGCACGTGGGACATCGGCCCGGAGGAACAGCGTATCAGCATCTCCACGATGTTCGAGGGCGAGCAGGCCGACGACGGCTACAACGCCAACAGCTCGCAGGCCCTCGACGACGGCGCGTTCCCCGGCGAGACCGCCATCCCGATGCAGTGTTACCACTGCGAGAACGCGCCCTGCGTGTCGGTGTGTCCGACCGACGCGCTCCAGAAGAACGACGACGACTTCGTGCAGGTCAGCGAGGACCTCTGCGTCGGCTGTCAGTACTGCCTGTCAGCGTGTCCGTTCGGCGCCCCGCAGTTCCCCGACGAGAACGACGGCGGGAACGCGGTCGTCGGCACCGGCGGCATCATGGACAAGTGTACGATGTGCGAGGAGCGCCAGGACATCGGGAAGGGCCCGGCGTGCGCCGAAGAGTGCGCTACCGACGCCATCCTCGTCGGTCAGCCCAATCAGATCGCCGACGAGTTCGAGAAGCGCGACCGCGACCCGTTCTTCAACGACGAAGCGATGGAGGTCATCTTCGGCGAGGACGCGGAGGTGTTCAACTGATGGCTCGCAGCGACGACGCACGCGGCATGTCGGAGGCGCTGTCCATCGCGGTCAGCGCCCTCGTCGGTATCGTCGTCGCAGTCGCCTCCGTCTGGTACGTCAACGGCTCCTTCGACGCGAGCTTCGAGACGCTGTACCGCGTCAACCCGACCGTCGAAGGCGGTGGCGTCGGCACGGACTTCGTCGCCGGCAACACCGACCCGCTGCTCGACTCGCTCATCGTCGTCATCCACGCTGTCGACGTCCTGATGGGCGTGTTCATCCTCGTGCTGGTGTTCGTGCACTGGGGCGCGTTCCGGCGCCTCGGCGCGCGGATGCGCGACGCAGACGAACCCGCGGAGGTCGCCACGGACGGCGGCCGCGACGCCGACAGCGGAGGTGAGAGCGCGTGACGAACATGGACCACGGGAAGTTCACGCGCGTCACGACGTACTTCCACTCGCTGCTCGCGCTCGACGTCTTCCTGTTGTTCTTCACGGGCTACTCCGTGATGTTCAACGACGAACTCTGGTGGATGGTCGAGTTCATGGGCGGCAACGCGGGCGTGCTCGCGCTCCACCGCATCGCCGGCTTCGGCCTCATCGTGCTCACCGTCTTCTGGGTGACGCTGATGCTCATCGGGCCGGGCCGACGGAAGAACTTCAAGGCGGTGCTGCCGACGCCGACGGACGCGAAAGCGTTCGTGCAGGACGTGCAGTTCGTGCTCGGGCGTGCCGACGAACGCCACCCGAACGCGCGCCAGTTCGCGGGCTACTCCTCCGACGAGGTCCCGCTGCTGTCGTACGTCGGGAAGGGCGTCGTCTGGATTTTCACCGTCGAGCTCGTCCTCCTGATGATCTCGGGGCTGCTCATCTGGAGCAAGGTCGGGCTCGCGCAGTTCTTCCAGACGAAGGCCGCCGCGACCGCGTTCGTCACCTTCCACGGCCTCCTCGGGGTCGTGATGGTGATGGGGATCATGTTCCACATCTTCGAACACGGGTTCCACCCCGCGTTCTACCCCGTGGAGATGAAGGCGTTCGTGCCGAAGTCGATGATGCCCCACGACGAACCCGAGGACCACGAGGGCACCGGCATCGAGCTGCTCTCGCTGCGCCCCACGTGGAAGTGGGCGGTGAACCTCGCGGGCGCCGCCGTCGTCATCGGCATCGTGAGCGTGCTCGTCGGGAGTATCTTCGACTCCGGGTATCCGATACCCGCGCAGTTGACCCCCGGTGGTGGCCCGACGAGCGTGCTGCTCACCATCGGCATCAACCTCGGGATGTTCGTGTTGCTGCTGGGCGTCGTGTTGTCGACGTACGGCAACGTCCTGCGCGCTCGCTACGAGCAGCAGGTCGCCGGTGAAGACGACTCCGGAGCGGAGGCCGCCACCGACGGTGGTCAGCCGCCCGCCGAGGACTGACGCCACGCCGCCGCCGTTTTTTCGCCGTCAGCCGGTTCGCTTAAGTCGCTGGTCGTGTTAGCTGCTGTCATGGCTGGCGCACTCGACCTCGTGTACGTCGTGCTCGCACTGCTCGTCGCCGTCGGCGGCGTATTCACCGTCTGGTGGATCGGTCGTGACATCGACGACGGCGTCGACCCGACGTCGGACCTGCTGCGCGCGCTCGCAGTGTCGGTGTTCCTCGTGTTGCTGGCACTGCCGTTCGTCGGCTGAATCGCGCGGAAAACGAGTTCTTCTCGTCGTTCTACGCCGTCAGTAGCTCCGCGGACTCCTCGGAGAGTTCGACGGTGACGTCCTGCCGGGTCTGCTGGCTAATCTGGTCGATGTTCCGCGTGAGCACGTCGAGAATGTCCTCGGGTTCGGGGTAGACGAGCATGTTCCCGTCGTCGTCCTCCATCACGAGTTGGGTGTCCGCGAGGTTCACTTGGTCGTGGTCGAGGTTCGCGACGATGGCGGGGAGTTCCTCGGCGCCGCCGGGGTCGCCCTCCTCGACCATCGTCACGTACAGCGCGTCCAGTCCGATGAGGTCTTTGTACTCGCGGACGCGCCGGGCAATCTCCACCATGTCCTTGGTCACCGCTGTCTTCTCGGGATTGCCGTGTTCGCCCTCGTGGCAGTGTTTGCACACCCGCAGTTCGATTCGCATACCTCCGGGAAGGTGCGACGGCCGCTTGAACCTTCGGCTGTGCGGGCGTTTTTCCGTCTCTCGGTCGACGGAAGATTAACCAAGCGTGCCGTCGAACGGTGGGGTATGCCCGCCGAATCGCTCGCCAGGTATCTGCGCGAGCTCGACGCCGGTGACGTTCGGTCGGCCGTCCACTACGAGGGCGACGACTACGAGACCGTCTACCAGCGAGACGACCTCTCGGAGGAGTACACCGAGGCGGAGTTCGAGGAAATCGCGAAACACTTCGTCCTGAAGGGGTTCGACGACCCGCTCGAACAGCCGGAGTTCGCGCGCTTCGGCCACCTCGACGCGACCGTCCGGTGGTTCCACGAGGTCGTCGTCGTGCAGGTGCCACTCGACGAGTGGACCGGCGTCATCGTCTCGTTGGACCGCGACACCATCGAGGACACGGGAACGCTAATCGACGCCCTCTTGCAGTTCGTCGACGAGAACTTCGCCGACCACGGCGACACCGTCGACGACCCCGACGAACTCGCCGAGGAGTTCGACTAGTAGGACACCCACTCGGTGGGTGATGTACCGAGACCGACGACGCGTAACTCGCGGCCGTCTTCCTCGCTGCGCGTCTGAATCATGCCGTCGTACAGCGGCGCGAGCGTGTCGAAGCTCTCGCGGTTGCTGGTGTCGAGGACACCCAATCCGAGCCAGTCCAGCCGCTCGATGTGGCCGGCGAAGACGTGGAGGAACCGGTAGACGCGGCGCACGTCCGCGTACATCAGCATCGTGGAGATGGTGGAGATGTCGAAGCGGAGGCTATCGCAGTTGCGTTCGAGGCGCTGGAAGATGCCGCCCAGTCGGATGCCCATGTCCGTGACGTCGCCGGGCGAGGAGACGTACTTCACGAGTTCTTGGTCGCGAACCGACTCGCCGCGCTGGCGGGTCACGCAGTCGACGATACCGGCGCGGCCCTCCTTCACTTGCTCCCAGACGTGTGGCGCGCGCTTCCGGACGGCCTTCGTGCTGTCGTGCGTGCCGACGACGATACCGCCTTCGCCGTGTTCGCAGCCGTCGTCGACAATGGATAGCGCGAGCTCGCGTTTCCCCGTCAGCGGCGGGCCGCCGACGAGGATATTCGAACCCTCGGGGACTTCCTCGATAGGGAGGAACTCAGCGACGTCGTAGCCCATTACCTCGTAGTGGTTGCCGCTCCGCCATAGGGCTTGTTCCCGATCGAGCGCTCACTCGCGTTCCGCGCGAAGTTCCGCGACGAGGCCGCGCGCGGCCTCGCGGACGGCTTCGTCGCTGGACTGGCTGGGCTCCCAGCCGAGCGCGGAGAGCTTCTCGATGGAGAGGCGCATCTTCGGGACGTCGCCGGTCCAGCCGCGGTCGCCGCCGGTGTACTCGTAGTCGGGGTCGACGCCCAACTCGTCGGCGACGATGTCCGCGATGCGGTTGACGGAGGTGGTGGTGCGCGTACCGAGGTTGTAGACGTTGTAGTCATCCTCGGCGTGCTCGACGACGTGCGTCATGGCGTCGACGCACTCCTCGACGTGGAGGTAGGACTTCTCTTGGCGGCCGTCCCCGAGAATCGTGAGGTTCTCGGGGTCGTCAAGCAGTTTCTCGATGAAGTCCGGGACGACGTTGCCGCGCTGGCGCGGCCCGACGATGTTCGCGAACCGGTACACCCACGACTGGATGCCGTAGGAGTTAGCGTACGTCGAAACCAAACCCTCGTCGGCGAGCTTGCTCGCGCCGTACACCGAGATAGGTTCGAGCGGCGCGTAGTCCTCGGGCGTCGGCATCGGCGCTTCGCCGTACACCGTCGACGAGGACGTGAACGCGAGCTTGTCGACGCCGACTTCCCGCATGCGTTCGAGGACGTTGTACGTCATCTCCGTGTTCTCCTCGAACAGCTGTCGGGGTTCGCCGTAGTTGGTGTCGGTGTACGCCGCGAAGTGGAAGACGATGTCCACGTCTTCGGTGATGACGTCGGCCACGTCGTCGGGGTCGCGCACGTCCGCTTTTGCGAACTCTACGCCGTCGGGCACACGGTCCCGAGTCCCCTTCGAAAGGTTGTCCACCGCGAGCACGTCGTTGTCCTCCGCGAGCGCGGCCGCGAGGTGCGAGCCGACGAGCCCCGCGGCGCCCGTCACGACGACGCGCTTGCCTGTGAGGTCCATAGTAGGCGACACCCGTCGGTCCGGCAAGGGTTTTCCGATGCCCGGGAGGCTCCGGCAAGCGGCGCGCCCGCGGAGAGACTTTTGAACGTGTGGCCCTTCGAGTCCAGTATGGATTCTCCCTTCGACGTGCTGGGAGTCGACGAGGACGCCAGCGACGGGGAGATCGAACGCGCGTACCGCGAACGCGTCAAGGAAGCCCACCCCGACCAGGGCGGGTCCGCGGCGCAGTTCCAGTTGGTGCGTGCGGCCTACGAGAAAGCCACGAGCGAGGACGCCGACGACGGCACCGACCTCGCGACGGAAGCCGGCTTCACCGAGGAGTCGCCGACCGACTACGGCGTCGACCCCGACCAGGACTTCCGGCCGTGGGAGGAGTCCCACGTCGAGTACCTGAACTACGCCGTGCTGGACGACTACGGGTGGGCGCTGGGCGACGCCGACCTCTTCGAGCGCGCCGACGACGCCGGCCTCGACCCCGTGAACCACGGCGAATTCGACGTCGCGCCCGGCGAGTCGCTGTTGGAGGCCGCCGAGGACCGCGGGTTCGCGTGGCCGTACGCCTGCCGCGGCGGCGCGTGCGCGAACTGCGCGGTCGTGGTCGTCGACGGCGACCTCTCCCAGCCGACCGACCACATCCTCTCCCCGGAACTGGTCGACCGGGACATCCGGCTCTCCTGCAACGGCGTCCCCACCACCGAGGAACTGCGCGTCGTCTACAACGTCAAGCACCTCGCGGAACTGGAGGACCTCCGACTGCCGCCGTACCCCTTCGAACTCGCGCACGCCGACGACTGACGCAGACCGCGCGATTCGAAACGCGTACCCCGGCGCGGCGAGTTCGCGGACGTATGCAGGGACACCCCGAGGTCGCGGTGCTCCGGTACGGCCACCGGCCGGGCCGGGACGACCGCATGACCACGCACGTCGGCCTGACGGCGCGCGCGCTCGGCGCGGACCGCGTCGTCCTCCCCGGGAACGCCGGCCAGTCCGAGCAGACGGTCGCGGACATCACCGAGCGGTTCGGCGGCCCCTTCGACGTCGAACTGACGGACGAACTGGACGCGTTCATCCGCGACTGGGAGGGCTGTGTCGTCCACCTCACGATGTACGGCGAACGGCTCCAGGACGTCGAGGACGACATTCGGCGCGTCCACGGCGACCAGCGACAGCCGGTGTTGGTGGTCGTCGGCGGCGAGAAGGTCTCCTTCGAGGTGTACGAGGAAGCCGACTTCAACGTCGGCGTCACGAACCAACCCCACTCGGAGGTGGCGGGGCTGGCGGTGTTCCTCGACCACCTCTTCGACGGCACCGAACTCGAACAGGAGTACGAGAACGCCGAACAGCGCGTGATACCGCAGGCGCTCGGCAAGCACGTCGAAGACATCGACGGGGAGTGAGCGCGGCGCGCTCGCGGGCCACGTCACGCGGCGAGACGACCAGTGCGCAGACAGCGCGACCCCGAGCGCAGACTGACCGGCGGCGGCCGTCAGACGGGGGAGTGACAAGACTTAATGCCGGCGCGGACCCCTTTTTGACGTAATGGCTTTTGAGGAGCTACTCGACGACCCCGTGGTTCAGAAGTACCTCCACGAGTTGGTCGGTCCGAAGGGGATGCCGGTGGCGGTGTCTCCGCCGGACGGGGAAGTGACCGACGAGGAGCTCGCCGAACGGCTCGGACTCGAACTGAACGACGTGCGCCGAGCGCTGTTCATTCTCTACGAGAACGACCTCGCGACGTACCGCCGCGTCCGCGACGAGGACTCGGGGTGGCTGACGTACCTCTGGACGTTCGAGTACGACAACATCCCGGAGAACCTCCGCGAGGAGATGGACCGCCTGCTGGAGGCGCTCGCCGACCGACGCGAGTACGAGCTCGAGAACGAGTTCTACCTCTGTGAGGTGTGCTCGATTCGCTTCGAGTTCGGGGAGGCGATGGACCTCGGCTTCGAGTGTCCCGAGTGCGGGTCGCCCGTGGAAGCGATGGAGAACACGGACCTCGTGGAAGCGATGGACGAACGCATCGAGAACCTCCGCTCGGAACTCGGCGTGAGGGCCTGATGGTCGTCCTCGCAACCAAACTGTACGTGGAGGGTGACGCCCGCGAGCGGTCGCTGGACAGCCTCCGGTCGCAGGTCGACAACGACGTCGGCGAACTCGACGTCGAGTACGAAATCGGCGTCCGCCACGACGACTTCCCGACGGTGACGCTTGACGGTCCCGACGAGGTGGCCGCGCGGAACGTCCTCGCGGAGACGTGGGGCGAAATCACGGACGGCTTCGAGGCCGGCGAGACGTACGTCGGCACGCTCGAATCCTGGGACGACGACGGGTTCGTGCTCGACGCGGGCGAGGACGTGGTCGTGCCCGCCGACGAACTCGGTCTCGGCCCTGGGTCGCCGGCTCAGATTCGCGAGCGGTTCGGACTCGTCCAGCACGTCCCGCTGCGGTTCACGTACGGCGACACGCCGGAGCTCGCGGACGTCGAGCAGGACCGGCTGTACGACTGGACGCGCGGCACCGGCCGGCTGAACGTCAACAGCGCGACCCGCGGCGAGGTCCGCGCGACGGTCAACCGCGCCGGCCACGCCCGCGACATCGTCACCGTCGAACGCCTCGGACTGCTCGAACAGAGCATCGTCTGCCGCGAGGACACTGACCCGCCGGGGCTGCTCGCGGCCATCGGGGAGTACCTCCCCTCGGAGCTGCTCGCAGTCGTTCCATGAGCAGGCGCAAGGTGGCGCTGGGCGTGCTCGCGCTCGTCGCGCTCGCCGGCTGCGCCGGCACCGGACTCGGCGGCGCGCCCGCGCCCAGCGACGAGCAACTCGCGCAGAACGCGACGTACAACTGGAACAGCGACGCCGACGTCACGCTCAACGTCACCGGCCAACAGTACAAGACCGTCGCGACGGTGAATGGTACCGAGCGCGTGCGTCTCGCGTCCACGAGCGGGTTCGCCGGCCGCAACCCCGTCCAGATTTCGGCGGTGCAGTTCCGCTACGAGAACGGCACCGTCGTGGCCGCTGACGCCATCGACGTCTCGACGCGCAACCAGCGCACGGTGGTCGACTTGCCCGCGGCGAACGGGACGTTCGCGTACACCGGGACGGCGGGCGCGCGCTCGGTGAACGCGCCCCTCGACTTCGAGGGGTCACACGAAGTCGTGTTGCCGGCGGGGATGCGCGCGTCGTTCCCCATCTTCGGGGACATCTCGCCGGGCGGCTACGAGACGTCCGTCGAGGACAACCGCGTTCACGTGCGCTGGTCGTCGCTGTCCAACGCGACCGTCAGCGCCGAGTACTACCTGGTCCGAGACCTCTACATCTTCGCCGGTCTCATCGGCGTGCTGTCGCTGGCCGCAGTCGGCGGCGTCATCTACTACCGGCTCCGCATCCGTCGACTGGAGCGCGAGCGCGAGGAAGCCGGCCTCGACTACGAGCAGTGAGCCGCGGGGACGTGATTTTTCCCCGTCGAACGCCTACGAGCGAGCATGCAGGTTGCGGTGGTCACAGTCGGTGACGAACTCCTCGCCGGGGACACTGAGAACACGAACGCGTCGTGGTTGGGCGCTCGCCTCACCGAGCGCGGAGCGACCGTCGAGCGCGTCCTCGTGGTGCCCGACCGGCGGGACGCCATCGCGAGCGAGGTGGGGGCGCTTTCGGACCGCTACGACGCGGTCGTCGTCACGGGCGGCGTCGGCCCGACTCACGACGACGTGACGATGGACGGCGTCGCGGCCGCCTTCGACCGCGAGATGGCCGAACACCCCGAGGCAGTCTCGTACTTCGAGCGCCACGACCGCTACCAGTTCGAGGACCTCACGGACGGCACCGCGGCGCTCCCGGCGGGCGCGCGCCTCGTAGAGAACGACGTCGGCGTCGCGCCGGGCGCGGTCGTGGAGAACGCGTACGTGTTCCCGGGCGTCCCCGCGGAGATGAAGTCGATGTTCGAGTCCGTTGCCGGGGAGTTCACGGGGACGACCAACCACGTCGAGTTCGTCTACGTGGACGCCCCGGAGAGCGCGCTGGTGGCGCCGCTGGAGGAACTACAGGCGGAGTTCGGCGTCACCGTCGGGAGCTATCCCGGTGACGGCGTGCGCGTGAAAATCCAACACGAGGACGAGCAGACGGTCCGCGAGGCCGCGGCGTGGCTGCGCGAACGCGTCTAGCGGTAGAGGTAGGCCGTCCACGCGACGGCGAGGACGACGCCCAGAATCGTGACGGTCCAGCCGACAGCGTTGATCGGTAGTACGGCGCCCTCGGTCGCGGCCAGCAGGTAGCTCATGGACGGTAGTTCCGGCCGGCCGGTCTTAATTCTTGGTTCACGCGTCGGCCGCGTCGCGCACGACGCCGACGATGTCTCGCCCGGTGTAGTCGCCGCCGGCGTCGAGGGAGACGAGGTAGCCCGAGCGGTCGTCGGTCGGAACGTGTACGACCACGCCGTCCTCGAAGAGGCGGACGGTCGCGTGGAGGTCACCGAGTTCGTACAGCGACTCCTGGCGGGGCGAAGCGAGCACGTCCAAGACGAGGTCGTCGGCGATGTCGTCGATGGACGCGTCGGCGTACCCTTCGCGGACGTCTTCGCGCATGTACTCGATGTGCCAGTCGGACCCCTCGTGGAAGCCGACGACGCGGAGCGCGTCGCCAACGGTGTCGCGGAGGGCTTCGGCGATGTCGGCGTCGGGAGTCGGCATCGTCGTACGCACGTCACGCCACGACTGTGATACTTTCGAACGACCGACCGGTCGGCTTTTCGGCGCGAACACCCTAGTCAGGGTATGCGAACTGTCGGCGTCGTCGTGAACCCAATCGCCGGGATGGGCGGTCGCGTCGGCCTGAAGGGGACGGACGGGAACGTCGAGGCGGCCCGCGAGCGGGGCGCCGAGCAGCGCGCGCCCGACCGGGCTCGCGACGCGCTCGCAGCGCTGTACGAGCGCGCGCCCGACACCGAACTGCTGGCGTACGGCGGCGAGATGGGAGCCGCAGCGGCGCGCGCGGCGGGGTTCGACCCAGTGGTCGTCGGCGAACCCGACAGCGAGGAGACGACCGCTGCGGACACGAGAGACGCAGTGCGCGCGTTCGTCGACCGTGGCGTCGACCTGATTCTGTTCGTCGGCGGCGACGGCACCGCCACCGACGTCGTGACCGCGCTCGACGAGGCGAACGCCGATACGCCCGTACTCGGCGTGCCGGCGGGCGTGAAGGTGTACTCGTCGGTGTTCGCGGTGCGGCCGGCCGCGGCGGGCCGCGTCGCGGCGACGTTCGAGGACACCGAGAGCCGGGAAGTCAACGACATCGACGAGGAGGCGTACCGGGACGGCGAGGTGCGCACGCGCCTCCGGGGCGTCGTCGAGGTGCCCGTCGCGGAGGACGTTCAGTCCGCCAAGCAGGTCCACGCGGGGAGCACGGACGCGCTCGCGGAAGCCGTCGCCGAGGAAGTCGAAGCCGGCGTGACGTACGTGCTGGGGCCAGGCGGCACGCTCGGGGACGTCGCGGACGCGCTGGGCGTCGACGGGTCGCCGCTGGGCGTCGACGTCTACCGGGACGGCGAACTCGTCGTCAGGGACGGCAGCGAAGCCGAGATTCTGGACGCGCTCGGCGACGAGAACGTGATTCTCGTCTCACCCATCGGCGGCCAGGGATTCGTCTTCGGCCGGGGCAACCACCAAATTTCGCCCGCGGTCGTCGAACAGAGCGAGGTGCGCGTGCTGGCGTCGCCGCGAAAGCTCGACGAGACGGGCGTGCTGCGCGTGGACACCGGCGACGAGGCCGTCGACGAGTCGCTGCGCGGCTGGCGGAAAGTCAGAACTGGGCGCTTCGAACGACGGATGATGAAAGTGGTGTAGTCCGCGAGAGCAGGAGAGAGAGAGCCGTTAGTCGTCTTTCATCGACTGGAGCTGGTCGATGAGTTCGTCGCTGTCGGCGTCGGTGTCGAAGTTGACGCTGCCGTCGTGGTCGTTCTCGTGAACGTTGACTGCGCCGTCTTCGTCGATGTCTGTATTCTGGTTCTCCTGCTCGGACTCGTCGTAGCTACCAAAACCCATGTGTACTCCCACGAGCGGGACGGGCAAAAGGCTCTCGGAATTGAGGGGTGGTTTCGTGAGTGTCGGAGACACCCTAAGGCAAGTATAAGGTTCGAGGGATAAGATTAAGGCCGTTCCAGTGCGTTCTGGGCGTATGGAAACCCGGAAAGTCCAACGGCTGGGCCCGTCTACGCTGGCGATGACGCTCCCGGCGGAGTGGGCGCGCAATCAGGACGTCGAGAAGGGCGACGAGGTCACCGTCCGCGAGAGCGGGAAGGGCTCGCTGACGGTCACGCCCGAGTCCGCGCACGGCGAGGAGACCGAGGCGACGATTCACGCCGAGAACTTCGACGCGGACGCCGTCGAGCGCGCCATCGTCGGCCAGTACGTGCTCGGCCGCCGCATCATCCACGTCGAGAGCGAGGACGCCCTCGACTCCGAGCACATCAACGCCGTCTACAAGGCCGAGACCCAGCTCATGGGCCTCGGCGTCGTCGAGGAGACCCCCGAGCGAATCACCATCCGGTGCTCGGTCGACCCCGAGGACTTCGACCTCGACAACCTCCTCGAACGCCTGGAGAGCACGGGCTCGACGATGCGCGAGGAGGCCGTGAAGGCGCTCGCGCACGGCAGCCCCGACATGGCTCAGCGCGCGCTCAACCGCGAACGGCAGGCGAACAAGATCTTCGTGTTGTTACTCCGGCTCATCTTCACCGCCTACCAGAACCCGAACCTCGCGCGCGCCGTCGGCCTCGACGACGGCTTCCCGCTCATCGGCTACCGGTCGGTCGCGAAGAACCTCGAACTCACCGCGGACAACGCCGAGGACATCGCGGAAATCGTCCTCGAAACCGAGGGCCACACCCTCGACGTCGAGCAGTCCACGATGCGGCGCATCCGCGAGTTCACCGACCAAGTCGACGAGATCACGGCGGCCGCCGTCGACGCCGTCGTCACGCGCGACTACGACGCGACGGTCGAAGTCCGCGAGCTGTTCTCGGAACTGGGCGACCGCGAGGGCGACATCCTCGACGACCTCCCGGAGATGGACAACGAGGACATCCTCGAAGTCCGCGAGGTGCTGGTGAGCCTCCAGCACACCGCCGAGTACGCGATGCGTAACGCCGAAATCGCGGCGAACCTCGCGCTCAACGAGCAGTCCAGTCACACCACCATCAGCTAACTGCGGTCGCCGCAGTTACTCGGTTTTCTCACCCCGCAGGGGGTTTCGTGACGCCAGCGTACACGGGAACGCTGGGTGTTCGGCGAAGTGCCGCACGAGCATGTGCCGGCGCGACCCGGTGAAGCCGGCCGCCGAGAAGTTCTCCGCACCGAACGTCTCGGGGAGGCGCTCGAACAGCCGGTGGACGTCGGCAAAACTGTCGAAGACCGCGGAGTTACCCGTCGAGTCGGCGCCGCGGCGTTCGACGACGTAGCTGCCGTCCTCACGGTGTACGGCGGCAGTGCGGAAGAACTCCTCGCGGCTCGTCAGCGCGTCGCCGACGGCGTCCCGGAGTTCGGCGGCGTGCTCGCGGGAGAGTTCGATGGTCTCGCCGTCCACGCTGACGCGGATGTCGCCGCCGTCTGGCTCGGCGGCGATGGGCTGTTCACGCTCGGAGAACGCGACCAGGAGACTGAGTACTCCGGTTCATGTGCGTCGAAAGCGACGCGGCGCGTAAAAATCTATCCCATCCGCGGGTGGCTCCTGCACCCACGAGCGGTAGCGTGATTCAGGCTGGCTGCGAACCGCGCGCGAGCAAGCCGCCGTCGGTGGTCGTGCTGTCGTCGGCAGTCGTACTGTCGCCGGAGGTGGTCGTCGAACTGCCGTCAGTGGTCGTGGTGTCGCTGGTCGTCGTGCCGTCGCCGGAAGTCGTGGTCCCGGTTGTCGTCGTGCTGTCAGTCGTCGTCCCGTCAGTGGTTGTCTGGTTCCCGTCGCTGTCGCCGTCCGTGCCGTTCGGCGCGCTCTTCGACCCGAACATGTCGGTCTCGATGGTCTGCGTGTAGGTCAGTTCGTCCAAGGGCACTCGAATCGGCTCCTCGGAGCCCGGCACGTCCAGTTCGGCGTAGAACTCGATGCGCAGGTCCGTCGTCTGGTTGTTGTCGATGTGGGTCACCCACCACTCGTCGAGGTTCTGGTTGTCGATGACCGTCGGCGTCTCCACCACGCGAGCGCTCCGCCCGGGAATGGACTCGGCGTTCTCGGTTTCGCCCGATCCAACTGCCACGTCGTTCATCGAGATGTCGTAGCCGATGTTGGAGACGACGACTGGCGACAGTTTCGGATTGTAGACCTCGAACTCCAGATTGATAGGAGTCTCCGCGTCGGTGACCGTTCCCCAGGAGGCGTTCGTCCGCTGGACGATTAGCACGGGATCCTCGACGAGCGGTGACCCAGCGTTCACCGGGCGATCCTCGGTGGAGTTGAACTGCCCGAGGAGGTCGGTCTCGATGGTCTCGGCGGCCGGCTTGAACGACGCCGACTGGCCGACGAAGCCGGGGTTGACTGTTGCGGACACGGTGAGGTTCGTCTGTTCACCGCCGCGGATGTGGCTCACCCACCACGCGGGGATGCGCTCGTTGTGGAGGTACGTCGTCAAGTTCACCGTCGAGTTCCCGGTGCCGACGCCGACGCCGCGCTTGTCCCCGCTGGCCATCCGGATGTCGTTCATCGCGACAGTGTAGTTCACGCTCGTCCCGCCAAGTCGCACGCCCACCGGGTTCGGGTTGTGAATGACGAGGTCGGTCCGGATTTCGGTCTGCGTCTCGTTGACCGCGCCGAACTCGTTGTCTATCTGTTCGACGCTCGGCACGCCGACGAACCCGCCGACGAACGCGCCGCCGACGACCAACCCGAGGCCGGCGACGACCGTGACGGCGACCCGTATCGTGCTCCCGAACAGGAGCGCGCGGACGTTCATGCTGGACTTCGAGTGCTTGTGCAGTGAAAGGCTGTCGGCCCCGTGGCCGCCCCGAGTAGAACCAGTTAAGGGACACCCCGCGTAACGCCCTCCCATGACGACTGGGTCCACGCAGGAAACGGACATGGGCGTCGGCGTCGGCCTCGCGTTCGGCCTGCTCGCCGTCGCCGCGGCCGCGTACACGTTCGTCGCGCCCGGACAGTTCCAAACCGCACTCGGCTTCGCCGGCGCCGTCACGCTGTCGGCGCTGTGTGTCGCCGCCCTCCACGTGTGGGGGTAACACAAGGGATAAACGGATATAGTGCGTAGTTTCGTCGTAATGACCGACGAATACACCGACGAGGAACGCCGGATTCTGGAGTTCCTCCACGAGAGCGTCGAGAAGGGCGAGCGGTACTTCCGTTCGAAGAACATCGCGAACCACCTCGGCCTCTCCTCGAAGCAGGTCGGTGTTCGGCTCCCCGAACTCGCGGAGAAGACCGAGGACGTCGACATCGAGAAGTGGAGTCGCTCGAAGTCGACGACGTGGCGCGTCGAACCAGCGTAACCGGCGGCTTTTTGCTGGCGGGCGGACAACTCCGCGTATGACAGTTCGGGTCGAGCGAACGTTCGAGGTGTCGGTCTCTCCGGAGGACGTGTGGGCGTTCATCTCCGACCCCGAGAAGCGCGCCGGTGCCATCAGCGTCGTCGACAGCTACGACCACGAGGGCGAGACGACGACGTGGCACGTCCGCCTCCCGATTCCCGTGGTTCGGAGCACGATTCCGGTCGAAACTCGGGATGTCGACGTCGAACCGCCGCGGTACGTGAAGTTCGTGGGGCAGTCCCGCATCTTCGACGTTACGGGCGAGCACGAGGTCGAGGCCGCGGACGGCGGTTCCCGCGTGACCAATCGCTTCGTCGTCGACGGCAAAGTGCCGGGCGTGGAGACGTTCTTCGAGCGCAACCTGGACGACGAACTCGACGGCCTCCAAGCGGCGCTGGAGGCGGACGCCTGAGATGCGCGTCGCGCTCGCCCAGATTGCCGTCGAGGGCGCCGCCGTGGACGCGAACGTCGAGCGCGCCGTCGCCGCCGTCCGCGAGGCCGCCGCCGAGGGCGCGGACCTCGTCTGCCTGCCCGAACTCTTCAACGTCGGGTTCTTCGCGTTCGACAGCTACCAGCGCGCGGCGGAACCGCTGGACGGCCCGTCGCTGACCGCGGTCCGCGAGGCGGCCACAGAGGAAAACGTCGCCGTGCTCGCGGGCAGCATCGTCGAGGACTTGGCCGCGACGGCCGGCGGCCCCGACGACGAGGGACTGGCGAACACCAGCGTGCTCTTCGACGCCGACGGCGAGCGCCTGCTCGCGTACCGGAAACACCACCTGTTCGGCTACGAGTCCGCGGAAGCCCAACTGTTGACGCCCGGCGAGCGCGTCCCGACCACCGAACTCGGCGGGTTCACGGCCGCGGTGACGACGTGTTACGACCTCCGGTTCCCGGAACTGTACCGCGAACTGGTCGCTGACGGCGTCGACCTCCTGCTCGTGCCGTCGGCGTGGCCGTACCCGCGCGTCGAGCACTGGACGCTCCTGCCGCAGGCGCGCGCCGTCGAGAACCTCGCGTACGTCGCCGCGGTCAACGGCAGCGGCGAGTTCGACGACGCGGAACTGCTCGGGCGCTCGACCGTCTACGACCCGTGGGGGAACGCGATTGCGAGCACGGGCGACCACCCCGACATCGTCTACGCCGACCTCGACCCCGAGCGCGTCGCGACAGTCCGCGAGGGGTTCCCCGCGCTCGATGACCGACGGAACTGACTCACGGATACCCGCGATACGTGAATTTAAGTGGCGTGGCGCGCTACGTTCAGTTGCCGGTAGTCGACGCTTTTCTCGTCGAACCGGCAAGAACCTCGCGCCCACGTCCGCTCCGCGTCCGCCGACGCGGCCGTGTCCCGGCCCACGGCCGCAGTCCGCGGGAAGTCAACCGCCACCCCTTCCGCCTTCCTCTCTCACGCACCCGCGAGCCGCGGCTGTCGGCGTCGCTCGAAGAAAACAGAAGCTAAGCTACGTCAGTCGTCCTCGGTCTTGATGTCCGCGCTCAGCCCCTGCAGCCACCAAGCCCTCACGCCTCACTTCGTTCGGCGTTCGCCCTTGGAGATTCCACCAGGACCGCTACCGGCCGCTCAGTCGTCGCCGGTCTTGATGTCCGCGGAGAGGCCCTGTGCCATCTCGATTTCTTTGCTGTTGTTGAGCGTCCACGCGGTGCGCTCGGTGACGGCTTCGATGACCTCGCGAGCGCTCGGGTAGCCGTTGCCGGACTTCTTGACGCCGCCGAACGGCAACTGGACTTCCGCGCCGATGCAGGGGAGGTTGCCGTACGCGAGGCCGACCTCGGCGTGGTCGCGGTAGTAGTTGATTTGGCGGTAGTCCTCGCTGATGACGGCGCCGGCGAGCCCGTATGGGGTGTCGTTGTGAATCTCGACGGCGCGCTCGATGTCCCCGGAGTACTCCACGAGCGCGACGTGCGGGCCGAACACCTCCTCCTTGAGGCAGCGGAGGCTCGGGTCGTAGTCGACCTCGTAGACGAACGGACCGACCCAGTGGCCGTTCTCGTGCCCCTCGGGGATTTCCTCGTCGTCGAGGTTCGCGCGGTCGACGAGCACGTTCGTCGCCTCCTCGCGAGCGAGGTCGTTGTACTCCCGAATCTTCTCGACGTGCTCGGGCTCGATAGCGGGGCCCATGAACGTGTCCTCGTCGAGCGGGTCGCCGACCGCGACCGACTCCGCGACCTCGACGAAGCGCTCCTTGAACTCGTCGTAGACGCCCTCGTGGACGATGAGGCGCTCGCTAGAGACGCAGCGCTGGCCGGTCGTCTTGAACGAGCTCATCACTGCCGAGTGGACGGCGATGTCGAGGTCCGCTTCTTCCGTGATGACGATGCCGTTCTTTCCGCCCATCTCGCAGGCCGCGAGTTTCCCGGAGTCGCTGGCGACTTCTTGTGCGATTTCGTGGCCGACCTCCGCGGACCCGGTGAACAGCACCGTGTCCACGCGGTCGTCGTCGACGACGGCGGCGCCCGCGTCGCCGTAACCCTGCACCATGTTGAACACGCCGTCCGGAATCCCGGACGCCTCGAACATCTCCGCGATAATCTGACCGCACCACGGCGTCTGCTCGGCGGGCTTCCAGACGACGGTGTTGCCCTCGACGAGCGAGACGGCCATGTGCCAGAACGGAATGGCGACGGGGAAGTTCCACGGCGTGATACAGCCCACGACGCCGCGGGGCTTGCGGCGCATGTAGGCGTCCTTGCTCGGAATCTCGGAGGGCACCACGTCGCCTTTCGGGTGGCGGGCGTCGCCGGCCGCCCACTCGACCATGTGCCACGCCTCGGTGACGTCGGCTTTCCCCTCGCTGATTTCCTTGCCGCACTCCTTGGTGACGACTTCGCCGAGTTCCTCGTGGCGCTCCTTGAGCTCGTGGTAGATGCCCCAGAGGTACTCCGCGCGGTCGATGTGGGAGAGTTCGCGCCACTCCTCGAACGCCTCGTCGGCGGCCGCGGCGGCTTCGCGGACATCGGCTTCGGTGCCGCGGTGGAACTCACCGAGCGACTCGCCGGTCGCGGGGTTCTCGCTCTCGAAGGTCTCGGTCCCGTGGCCGTCGACCCACTCGCCGTCGATGTAATGCTGGTACGTCATCGGCAAAAACTGCGACGGGCGTGGTGAAAAAGGTACACCTTGTGGGTTCGACGTCAGTCAGCGCGCTGCGTCGCCGGGGCCGGTAGCCGCCTTCTCGATTTCGCCCGTCAGCGACGCCGCGTCGAAGGCGTGGTCGGGGCGAATCTGGACGAAACTCAGGAAGTCCTGTGCGTCCAGCAGCGCCGCGGCGTTGTCCGCTCGCGTCCGCGCGCCGTCGCCGGTGTCGTAGGCGTCCAGCGCCACGTCGACGGCGGTCTGCGCGCCGACGAGCGGTTCGAGCGCGGCCAGCGCGCAGGCGAGGTCGTAGGCCCGGGCACCGTCGAGGCCGTCCTCGGCGACGTTCGTCGCGTCGATGAAGTAGAGTTCGCCCTCGTAGACGAGGACGTTCTCGCCGCGCAGGTCGCCGTGCGCGACGCCGTTCTCGTGCATCGTCGCGAGCGCACCGAACAACTCCGGCGCGTACCGCTCGACGTCCGCCTCGGGGAGGTCGTCCAGCGGGCGGAAGTCGGGGAGATATTCGAGGACGAGCACGCCGAGGCCGTCCACCTCGAACGCCTCCACGGGTTCGGGCGCGTTCACGCCGAGGTCGCGGAGTCGCCGCGTGGCTTCGAGTTCGTGTTCGGCCATCTCGACGGGACCGTCGAAGGGCTCGAAAAAGCCCTCGCGCCCGCTGGAGAACGCGCCGAGGTTCCGCGCACCCGTGAACAGCGCGTGGACGAGCGCGTTCTGGCCCGAAATCACCTTCACGAACCAGCGGTCGTTGACGACGCAGGGCGTCGACAGCCAGTTGTCCGTCTCCAGGAACGTCACCCGGACCGACGACTGGTCGTAGCGGTCCGCGACCTCGCGGGCGACGGCTTCCAACGACTCCCACGGGACGGTCCCGCGGACGAACTGGCGGATGCTCACACCGACGAGAGGGGCCGCGCGAATAAAATTCCGGTGGGTGCGTGGCCGACCGCAGGGAGGCCACGTTATCGTGAGCGGCGAACGCGTGCTCGACCGAATGGGAGAGCACGAAACGACGAACGGTGAACGCAGTGAACCGTGAGCGGAGTGAGCCGCGAGCAGCGTGCTCGACCGTAGGGAGAGCACGTTAGAGCGAGCGGGGAGCGCTGTCCGAGCGAAGCGAGGACACGAACCGACGAACGGCGACCGTAGGGAGCCGTGAGTGAAGCGACCCGAGAGCCACGTGTTCGAGGCCACGCTGCCGAGAGTGGAAACACTGCGCGACCCACGGAGAGCGGCCGCGAACCGACCGAACGGCGGAATCGTTCACGGTCGTTCCGGTGTGTTTATGCTGTCGGTGGCAAAGTTTGCAGTATGGACTTCGACCTTCCCGACGAACACCGGATGATTCGGGACACTGTCAGGGAGTTCGCGGAGGCCGAAATCGAGCCTATCGCGTGGGACATCGAGGAGGAACACCGCTTCCCGGCGGAGGTGTTCGAGGAGCTCGCGGACCTCGACATGATGGGCGTGCCCGTCAGCGAGGAGTACGGCGGGCTCGGCGGCGACCAACTGATGTACGCGCTCGTCGCGGAGGAGCTCGGGCGCGTCTCGGGCTCCATCGGGCTGTCGTACGCCGCGCACGTCTCGCTGGCGTCGAAGCCGATAGAGCTGTTCGGCACGGCCGAGCAGAAGGAACGCTGGCTGCGCCCGCTCGCGGAGGGCGAGTACCTCGGGTCGTGGGCGCTCACCGAACCCGACAGCGGTAGCGACGCCAGCGACATGGACACGACCGCGGAGCGCGAGGGCGACGAGTACGTGCTCAACGGCACGAAGCAGTTCATCACGAACGCCTCCGTCGCGGGCAGCGTGCTCGTGAAGGCCGTCACGGACCCCGACGCGGGCTACGGCGGCATCTCCACGTTCATCGTCGACCCCGAGGAAGACGACGGCTTCGAGGTCACGACCGAGTGGGACAAGATGGGGTTGAACGCCTCCCCGACCTGCGAGATTCAGTTCGACGACTGCCAGATTCCCGCCGAGCGCCTGCTCGGAGAGGAGGGCGAGGGCTGGGAGCAGACGAAGAAGACTCTCGACGGCGGCCGCATCTCCATCGCCGCGCTCTCTACGGGCCTCGCACAGGGCGCCTACGAGGCCGCCAAGGAGTACGCCGTCGAGCGCGAGCAGTTCGGCCAGCCCATCTCGGAGTTCGACGCCATCCGGAACAAGCTCGTCTCCATGCACCGGAAGACCGAGCGCGCCCGCCTCCTCACGCACAAGGCCGCGACGCGCTACGACAACGGCGAATCCGTCACCCAGGAGTCGGCGCTCGCGAAACTCGATGCCAGCGAGGCCGCCCGTGAAGTCGCCGAGGACGCCGTCCAGACGCTCGGCGGCTACGGCTACACCACGGACTTCGCTCCCCAGCGATTCTTCCGCGACGCCAAACTCATGGAGATTGGCGAGGGAACGAGTGAGATACAACACCTCGTCATCGGCCGCGAACTCGGGCTGTAGCACGGTTTCTCTGCCCGTTCTCTCGTAGAACTGACCGCTAGCGAGACGTTCTCCCCCGGAAGCCCCTGCGCGCTCGCGGTCGCTCGCCGCGCTCCTCGCTACGCTGCGGTGCTCGCGTCGCGAACCGACCAGGCAAGCGCGAGCGCGCAGCCCTTTTCGAAGTCCCAGCCTATCGGAAACTCAACAGGCGAAGGGCCAGTTGGGCAATCAACGATGGGTGGGACTGAAAGGGGCCGCTCGCTCGCGTTCACGTGGTCGTCTCGCCAGCCGCTATCGCCGACCGTAGGGAGGCGATATGCTGGGGAGCGACCGCGAGCGAGCGGGGGCTTTCGAGGAGATGTCGCCGATAGAGTCGAGCGAACAAACTGCCAAAAACAACCCTAGCCGCGCTGGTCGAGAATCCGGTCGACGATGTCGCCCGTAGACAGTACTTCGTCGTCGTAGCGCTTCTCGCGAGCGGACGCACGCTCGACTTCACAGTCGACGCCGCGGTCCGCGAGTTCGGCTTCGATGGCGTCGTCGTCGTGGTGCTGGTCGAAGCCGAGCGCGATGACGTCCGGGTCGATGTCCTCGATGGGGGCGAAGATATCCGAGTCGTGGCCGACGCGGGCGTGGTCGACGGCGTCGAGGGCGGCGACGACGTCGCGGCGCTGGCGGTTCGGGAGCACCGGCGGTTCCTTGTGGGTGACGTTCTCGCGGCGCGCGACGATGACGTGCAGTTCGTCACCCATCGCGGCAGCGTCCTCCAGGTAGTGAATGTGGCCGGGGTGAATCAGGTCGAAGGTCCCCTGCGCGACGACTCGTCTCACAGTTCCTCGTCGATGTCTTCCTGCGTGAAGTCGAAAAACGATTCGGGTTCGGGGAGCGGGACGTCGTAGACGTCGAGGTTCCGAGGTTCGCCCTCGTTGTCGAACGCGCGCCACGAGTTCGGGTCGTAGGGCGCGCCGAGGATGACGTGAACGCTCCCCTTGCCGAACGTCGCGCGGTCCGCGTCCGAGGGCGCGAGCACGCCGTTGGGGTGGGAGTGAACACTCCCCACGGTGCGCATGTCGTTGGGGACTTGACTGGAGTTGAACGTCGCGCTCACGGGGTTGGTCTCGGTGCCCGGCACCATCAACACGTCCGTGACGACGTAGCCGTCGTCGGGGCCCTCGTCGAACTCCTTGGCGGGCGTCGCGCGCAGCAGGCCGAGGTACTCGTTGGGATGGCTGTCCTCGGCGGCCTCCATCGCGAACTCTAGGGCTTCCCGTGCGATGCCGACGACGTCGGGACGCCCTCCGAACAGCATAGTCGGTACTCCGCGGCGGTGACTGTTGAGGCTTCCGGAAGCGCTCTGGGAGTTTCGCGTTCGGCCGCAAACAGGCTTGAAAAGGGTTAAAAACGCAGACGCCGAATTTAGGCTCAAGATGACTGACGCTTCCTCCGACGACGGGGCCGACCGCCCGGTCGTCGTCGACCTCCACGCCTCGTGTACCACACAGGAGGTCGAATCCGGCGAGTACTACCACGCGACCGTCAACGGCGTCGTCGACTACGGCGTCTTCGTCGACCTCTCCGAGCACGTCTCCGGGCTCGTCCACGAGTCCACGTTCGACGGCGAGCAGGACCTCGACGTCGACGACGACGTCGTCGTGAAGCTCACGGAAGTCCGCGACAACGGCGACCTGAGCTTCGAACTCGCAACCCTCGACGACTACGAAACCGTCGAGCGCGCGCACAGCTACGACCGCGTGGACGCCGAGACGGTCGGTGACCGGGTCGGCGAGACCGTCCACGTCGAGGGCGAAGTCGTCCAAATCAAGCAGACTGCGGGCCCGACCATCTTCCGCGTCCGCGACGAGACCAGCGCCGTGCCGTGTACGGCCTTCGAGGCCGCCGGCGTCCGCGCGCACCCGGTCGTCGAAGTCGGGGACCTCGTCCACGTGAAAGGCGACGTCGAGGAGCGCGAGGGGACCTACCAGGTGGAAGTCACCGAAATCGACGTGCTGGAAGGCGACGAGGCCGCCGAGGTCGCGGGCCGCCTCGACGCCGCGCTCGCCGAGCGCGCCGAACCCATCGACGTCGACCCGCTGGTCGACTGGCCCGCCCTCGAAGGGATGTTGCCGGAACTGCGCTCGGTCGCGCGCACGCTCCGCCGCGCGGTACTGGAAGGCCGCCCGATTCGGATGCGCCACCACGCCGACGGTGACGGGATGGCCGCGAGCGTCCCCGTCCAGTACGCGCTCACGCAGTTCATCGAGGACGCCCACCAGGACGCCGACGCCGCCCGCCACCTCCTCAAGCGCCTCCCGAGCAAGGCGCCGTACTACGAGATGGAGGACGCCACCCGCGACCTCAACTTCGCGCTCGAAGACCGCGCGCGCCACGGGCAGAAGCTCCCGCTGCTGCTCATGCTGGACAACGGCAGCACAGAGGAGGACACGCCCGCGTACAAGGCGCTTGACAACTACGACATCCCCATCGTCGTCGTCGACCACCACCACCCCGACCCCGAGGCCGTCGACCCGCTCGTCGAGGAGCACGTCAACCCCTACCTCCACGGCGAGGACTACCGCATCACCACGGGGATGCTGTGCGTCGAACTCGCGCGCATGATTTACCCCGGTCTCACCGAGGAACTCGAACACGTCCCCGCGGTCGCCGGCCTCTCGGACCGCTCGAAGGCCGACGAGATGGGCGACTACCTCGAACTCGCGCGCGACGCGGGCTACGACGAGGAGTTCCTCCAGAACATCAGCGAGGCGCTGGACTACGAGGCGTACATGCTGCGCTACGACCCCGGCACGCAGCTCATCAACGACGTGCTGAACGTCGACGGCGACGAGGAGCGCCACCGCGAACTCGTGCCGTTCCTCGCGAACCGCGCCGCCGAGGACGTCGCCGAGCAGCTCGACGCGGCGTCCCCGCACGTCGAACACGAGCGCGTCGCGAACGGCGCGAACCTCTACCGCATCGACGTGGAGAACCACGCCCACCGGTTCACGTACCCCGCGCCGGGGAAGACCACGGGCGAAATCCACGACCGGAAAGTCGAGGAGACGGGCGAACCCGTCATCACAATCGGCTACGGCCCGGACTTCGCGGTCCTCCGCAGCGACGGCGTGCGCCTCGACATCCCGACGATGGTCGAGGAACTCAACGAGGAACTGCCGGGCGCGGGCGTCTCCGGCGGCGGCCACCTCGTCGTCGGCTCCATCCGCTTCGTTCCCGGGATGCGCGAGGAAGTGCTGGACGCCCTCATCGAGAAGATGGCGGAAGCCGAACTCGACGAGGAACTCCACACGGCGCCCAAGCGGTAGTCAGCGCTCCCTGTTCTCCTGCCAGAAGCCGTCGCGGCCGACGTCGCTGTCGCCGCCGAACTCGACGCGTCGAACACAGCCCGCAGCGGCGGCTACGACAATGGCGACGACCACCGCGAGCGAGACGGGAAGCCGCCACGCGCCGCCGCGCCAGTCCGCGCGGAACGCGCGCTGGAAGTAGCGCGCGACCGAGTCGTCGTCGACGACGACCACGACTTCGCGGTTCTCGGTGGCGGCGTGCTCGTTCCAGTTCAGGCTCCCGACGAGCGCGCGCTCGCCGTCCACGACGGCGCCCTTGACGTGGACTTTCTCGAAGCGCGACCGCGGCTCGACGAGTCGCGCGTCGAGATTCAGCCCTTCCGCGGCGGCGACGCGGTTCAAGCGCTCGGTGGTGTTGCGGTTGGCGTCGCGGGCGTACCACTTCCCAGAGAGCAACACGCGCACGCGGACGCCGCGGCGCGCGGCGTCGAGCGTCCAGTTCGTGAACGCGCTGTTTCGGTCGAGGCTCGCCTGTTCGACGACCAGCGACTCCTCGGCTGACCGGACGAGGTTCCGGACGCCGGCGCGCGCGTTGTCGGGTGCGACCAGCACGCGGACGCTGTCGGCTCGCGCGTCGACCGGCGGGAACCGCGTCGGGTACGACGCAGTCGCCGGTTCACCGTCGACGACGGTGAAGTTCTCGCGGACGCCCCGCCACGGTTTGGCGTCCGGCCAGCCAATGTCCGCACGGAACACGCCCGCGAGGTAATCAGCGACGGCAGGGTCCACGACGGTGACGCCCCACCCGCGGTTGCCGTGGCCGCCGCTGCCGGAGGGCTTCCAGTTCTCCGAGAGCACGACCGCGCGGTCGTCGGCGACGGCGTACTTCGCGTGGTGGAAGCTGTAGCGTGCGCGCTCGCCGTCGAGGACGCGCACGTCGACACCAGCATCCCGGAGCGCGTCGAGTCGTTGGTCCTCGGGGCTGGGTGCGCCGCCGGCGACGCCGCCCTCCACGAGTACGCGCACGTCCACGCCGCGCTCGGCGGCCGCGACGAGCGCGCGGGTGGCGCGAGCGGACGTGAACGTGTAGCCTGCGAGGAAGAGGCGGTTCTGTGCGGACTCCAGCACGTCGAGTGGCGGACCGGCGGCGTCCGGGAGCGCGAACGCGGACACGGAGACGTTCGCGGCGGCGAGCGGTGCGAACGACGACGCGCCCAGCGGCGTCCACTCGTTCCCGTTCCACCGCTCGGCGGTCGGCGCGTCCGCGTACGCGAGTTCGCTGAGGGTGTGGTTCCCGGCGCGGAGTTCGACCGTCTCGCCGCCGTTCGCGAGCGCGAGCGAGCCGGTCAATCCGACGACCGGGTACTCCGTGCGGTTCCGGGCTACTTCCGGCTGGGTCGAGAGCGCGACCGTTCCCGAGAGCGTGCGGTTCGGGAGTCGCGCGGCGTCGTTGCTGTCGGCGAGCGTCCAGCCGGTCGTGTTCGTCGGTTCGTCGAACGTGACGGCGACGAACTCGCCGGCGTCGCCGTCGCTGGCTGGGTTCGGCGCGACAGCCGTGATGGTCGCCGACGCGAGCAGGACGGCGACCGCGAGGCGCGCGAGCACGCCCCGGGTTGGTCCCGGCTTCGTACCTAAAGGTCGGGGAGTGCGAGAAGGGTTACGCGGCGGCTTCGGCGGCGCCGGCGTCGAGCGCGTCGGCGGCCTTCTGGGCCTCCTGTTCGACGATGTACGCGCGGTCGTCGGCGTACTCGGCGGCGGCTTCGAGCGCGCGCTCGGTGCCGATTTGGACGAGCGCCCACGCGGCGGACGCGCGCACCGTGTCGCTGTCGTCGTCGGCGAGCACGTCCGTCAGCGGCGCGATGGCGCGCGTGTCACCGATGAGGCCCAGCGTGCGCGCCGCGCGGCTGCGCACGCTGTCGTTGTCGGCGACGAGCTGGTCGGCGACGTCTTGGGTCGTCTCCTCGCTGCCGATTTCGCCGAGGGACTTCAGCGCGGTCGTGCGGAGGTCCGGGTTGCCGTCGGCGTCGATGAAGTCGATGACGTGCTCGATGCCGTCCTCGCTGCCGATGCGGCCGACGATTTCGACCGCGAGCGTGTCGCGGCGCGCGGCGCGCTGGCCGACCTCGTCGAGGGCTTCCTCGCTGGCGACGCGCTTGAGCGCCTCCAAGCAGTGGCGCTCCATGAACTCGGAGTCGCCCATGTGTTCGAGGCAGAGCAGAATCATATCGACGTTCTCGCGTTGCTCCCACTGCTTGAGCGCCGTCCACTCCGGCGGGAAGTCCTTGTGCTTCTGGCCCATCACGTCGTAGTAGCCTTCCGCGCGGAGCTTCTGTCGGACCGAGAGGTCGTCCCACGCTTGGGCGTCCTCGACGCCCGCGGTGAGCGCTTCGGTCACTTCAGTCAGTGCTTCGATGTTTTCGGCGTCCTCGTCGGCGTCGAGACCGGCAGCGCCGACGGCCTCGGCGACCTCGCCGAGCGCCGCTGCGAGCGCCTCGGGGTCGGCCTCGTCAGCGCCGTCGAACGTCTCGTCGAGGGGCTCGCCGGCGTCGTCGAGGTACTCCTCGACGGCGGTCTGGAGCTGTTCTTCGCCCTGTTCGGTCCAGCGCGTCGACTCCAGCGTGGACTGGGCGTCCTCGATTGCCGCGACGACGTCCTCGGCGTACGGCCCGCGCTGGGCTTCGAGGTCGTCGCGGAGTTCGGACAGCCGGGACTCGATTTCGTCGGCGGGGTCCTCTTCGTCTTCGTCGTCGGGTTCCGGGAGGTCCGCCGCTTCGAGGTCGGACTCGACGCCGTCGAGGACGGCTTCGGCGTCGTCGAGGTCGGCCTCGGTCTCGGCGTTTTCGAGGGCGTCGGCGGCGTCGTCGAGACGCCCCTGAAGCGTTTCTACGTCCACGTCCGGGGCCGGCGCGTCGGCCGACTCCTCGGGTTCCTCGTCCCCGTCGCTCATACCACGTTCTTCCGCCAGCGCGCCTATGAGCGTTTCCCTTCGCCGCGCCAGTAGAACCGCGGCGCGAGCACGAGGTACGCACACGCCCACGCCAGCAGGGCCCGCGGGAACAGCCGCGGGCCGAGCGTCGGCGCGAGTACGGCAGCGGCCTGCACGGCGCCCATCGCGAGCGCGTCCCGCGAGTAGAGGTCGGGGTACGTAATCGAGGAGACCATCAGCGCGGTGAGCGCGACGACGGCGACGACAGCGATTTTCGGGCCGCCGACGCCGGCGAGCACGCCCGCCGCCAGCAGCGTCGCGGCGAGCGTCGTCGGCACGCCCTCGGTGTGGTCGTTGCCCGTGTCGTAGGCCGTGTAGAGGCCGAGGCGGACGACGCCCGCGGCGACGAACAGCGCGCACGCGGCGAGCGCGACGGCGCCCCACCTGCTCTCGAAGCCCCACGCGTTACGGGCGACAATAGCGACGAGGAACGCCGGCGCGACGGAGAACGACGCCACGTCCGCCAGCGAGTCGAGGTGTTCGCCGGCCGGCGTCCCGCCGTACTTGCGTGCGAGCACGCCGTCGAGGCCGTCGGCGATGGCGGCGAGCAACACCAGTCGCGCGGCGAGCGCGACGTCGACGGTGGCCGCCACCACCGCCACGAACCCGAGTGCCGCGTTCGCCGCCGTCACGGCGTCCGCGACGCCCAACCGGCCGACGAAGCGGGGTTGCATGTTCCACGCATCTCGGCAGGCGTCCTTACGTGTTTACATCCGTGCTCCCGTCGGCCCCGCGTCGTCTCCGCTTCGGCGCTCGCGTCGGCGGGACCGCGTCGTATAAATGCCCGACGGTCCGACTGTCGAGTATGCAACGCCGGGCGTTCCTCGCCGCCGCAGGGGCTGGCGTCGCAGCGACGCTGGCCGGGTGTATCGGGCCGTCGCTGTCTAGCTCCGAGTACGACATCGGCATGCAGTCGAACGCGTTCGTCCCGGAGCCAGCCGTCGGCGGGAACGACGTGCCGACGTTCGAAGCCGCCGCCGGCGACACCGTCGTGTGGGCGAACACCGGCTCGCGGAACCACACCGTCACCGCCTACGACGACGGCGTCCCCGAGGGCGCCGACTACTGGGCGTCCGGCGGATTCGAAGACGAGAACGCCGCCCGAGAAGCGTGGGCGAACAGCATCAACGGCGGCGGCATCGTCCAACCGAGCGAGACCTACGAGCACACCTTCGAGGTGCCCGGCGACTACTACTACTTCTGTATCCCGCACGAGGGCGCGGGGATGCTCGGGAAAGTCGTCGTCACCGAGTGACGCGACCGGCGCTGTCGCTGTCCACGTAGCGCGCGAAAAGTGTGAACTTCCGGCGGTCGGAAGCTTAGGCTTCGTCTTCGTCGACGCCGACGGACGTCTCCTCTTCCTCGTGGACTTCCTCGGGCGGCGCTTCGAGCGTCGCCTTCTGGACTTCCACGCGGCGAAGCGGGTAGATGGTGTTCGCTTCGTCGTAGATGGCCGAGGAGAGCCGACCCTCAGTGATGGAGTCGATGAGCGCCTCGAACGTGCGCTCCTCGCCGGCCTCCTCCACGAGGTCGATCATCGTGCGGCGGATGGCCTTCTGCTGGCTCTGGTCGGCCTGCTTCGTGGTGTACGCGACCGGCTGAATCTTCACGCGGTAGTCGTCCGTCGTGAGGACCGTGATGGTCACGCCAATCTTCGACGACCCGCGGCGCACGAGACTGCGCTTGTAGTCCCGCGTGAGTTCGTGCTTCACGAACTCCGTGGACGCGGTGTCGCTACCGACGTCGGTCACCTGGAAGGTGAGCTTGACGTTGTTCTCGCCACCGTCGACGAGTTCGTCGAGCGTCGTCTGGATGGTTCGTTCGTAGACCTGTTCTGGCTCTTCGGCGGGCGTCTCGCCGAGCTCCTGCCGGTCGAACTCCTCCGGCGCGAGCACGGTGTACCACCGTTTCTCTTGGTTCTGCTTGGATACGGAACGTTCGCTCATGATTCGTGTGTCGTGTGTCGGTTTGCGTGCTGTACAATCTCGGTCGCCACCGTGACGTTCACGACGTAGTCGTCGACGGTCGACTGGAGGCCGCCCGTGTCGTCGCGCTCGATGCGCGTGACGACGGCGCCCTCCGTGACTCGCGTGTCCATCTCGGCGGTGTTGTCGGGGCGGACGGCGGCCGCGACCAGTTCCGGGTCCGGTACCGCGGTCGTCATCGTCGCGTGCCGCGTCATAGTTCACCCCGCACGGTTTCTACGAGATTCGGTTCGGCGGCTGCGACCGCCAGCGTCGACGTCCCCACGCTGTTCGGGAGGACGTCACGGGCGTCCACGTCGGTCGTCGCGAGCGCGGCTGTGTCGTCGTCGACGACGAGCACCGCGGACTCGCGAGCGCGGTAGTCCCGGACGAGTCGCGCGACGGTCGACTGGGCGGCGTCGGCCTCGACGACCTCGAGGGCGCTGTACCGCGACGGGTCCGCGCGTCGGACCGCCGCGTGCGCGTCGGTCGCGTGGTCGCGCCACGCGTCCAGCGCCGTCGGCGCGTCGACCGCACCCTGTGCCAGCGCGACGCCCAGTCCGGGCGCCGTCCACGCTAGCGCGTCGAGTACGTCCGCGAACCCCTCGACAGTCTCGAAGGGGCCGGCGGGCGTCTCGTGCGGGCGGAGGACGTCCGCGACGCGGTCCGCGGCGCGCGCAGTCGTGCCGGTCGCGTCGAGTGCGACCACCGACGCGAGGCGGCGCTGTGCCGCTTCGTCGAGTTCCGGCGGGAGGCCGAGCTCAGCGAGCGTCGCGCCCGCCGCCTGCTCGTCCCCCGAGAACGACGCGTGGACGCGCGTCGAGTGCGCCAGTCCCGCCGCGAGGTCCGCGGTCGGAATCCCGACGCCCGGGCGCCGCGTCAGTCCGGCGGCCTCCCGGACGTCACTTGCCGGCTCGACGCCGTCAGCGAGTGCGCCCGCGAACGCCACCACTGGGTCGGGGTCCGCGCCGGCTTCCCGCGCCGCGTCGAAGGCCGCGTTCGGCGCGTCCTCAACGAACGACGCGTCGGCAGCCGGCGACTCGACGCCGACGGCCACGAGGGACGTCTCCGCCGCGTCCGGCACCGACGGCGCGCCGCGAGTCACGCGCACCTGATACGGTACGTCGTGCTCGTCGCACGCCCCGGCGAGCATCGCGGCGGCCGCGATGCTCCCGCCGGTCGGCGCCGCCGTCACGCGGACGAACTCCGCGTCGGCCAGCACCGACTCGGCGTCGGGCTCGGTCGCAGCTGTGGTGCGTCCCGTCGTCGCCATCTATTCGAGCAGTTCGACCGCGTTCTCGTAGGAGTACTTGAAGTCCTCGTCGAGCTCGTCGCCGCGGTAGTAGTTGGCGAGCCGACGGATTTTGGACTCCGTGTTCTGGAGCGCGCGCTTGTTCTGGTGGTCCTGTCCGTTCTCCTGAACGTGCTCGCGCAGCCGAATCGCCTGCTCGAGGAGGTTACGGAAGTCCTCGGGCAGGTCGGACTTGGCGTCGTTCTCTTCGAGAATCTCGGTGACCTTCTTCCCGGTCGCCAGCTTGACGTCCGGAATCGGCGTGCCCTGCACGCCCTCGTCGCGGAGCTTCATGCCGATCTGCGAGGGGTCGTGCCCCTGCTCGGCGAGCTCCACCACGCGGTCCTCGATTGCGTCTTCGTCTACGTCGCTCCACTCCGGTGGTTCGTCTGCCGCCGGGCGGTCCGAGCCGGACGACCCGCGGCGGCGCGTGTGCATTCGTGCCATTGTTCGGATTGGAACTACACGAAACGCTGGCGGCACCGACTGGTGCCGGAACACTACCGCAGTCCCAAGCCGCGCCAGCGGACGCAATTTGCGTCCGAACCCGCGCGGCGCCGTCGGATCTACGGCCGTGTGGTTCCCTACAGGCGAGAACGCCCTCGGGCACGTAAAGGGTTTCCATCTCCCCGTGGCGCCGCCAAATGAATTCGCGGGGTTTATCAACGACCACGGGAAACGTTGGAATGCGTTCGAGGGCTCGTAGATCAGTGGTAGATCATCCCCCTGGCACGGGGAAGGCCTCGGGTTCAAATCCCGACGAGTCCATCCCAGTTTCTTCGGCGTAGTCGGTTGCTGTTCTTCACTACGTAGCGACCGCCATTCGCTAACTTCCGGTTCTGCGAACACGGAACGAACCTTCGGAGGGAGGAGAGTCCAACCGCCGACCAGTTCCGCGCCTACGCAGTCCTGCGGTTCTGTTTGGGAAACCGGGGATAAACGGGGGTGGTCGGCGTGAGTCTTCGCGCGCGGACCTACTCGCGGAGCCGCCGGTTCGTCACGCTCACGCACTGCCCGCTATGCGGATACGAGTTCACCCGTGACGAGTCCCGCCCCGACCACCTCGCCGACCACGATCCCGAGGACGCGGGCCTGAGTCCGCTGGGCGTCATCGACGACGACCACGACGCGCCGCTGTTCGGAGGTCGGTCGCTGTGAGCCTCGGGAACGACCCGGCTAAGGTCTCCGCACGCGGGGAACCTGAACCTCAAGACTGCCGGTACTGCGACGGTCGCACTCACGACCCGCAGCACGTCTGTCCCGACTGCCGCCATGAACGGGGTGACATGCGGTGACCCACGAGGTTGCCGATGCTGGCGGGCTTCGATTCGGCTTCTGGATGCAGTTCTGGACGGCCATCTACGCCCTGACGACCGTCTACCCGAACCCCGGCCTGACCGGCCTCGTCGCTGCCGTGCTCGGCGTGCTGGCCGTGCTCATCTACGACAGCGGGCCGGCCGCGTGGGGTGGTCGCGCGTGAGCCGCGCTCGCACGTCCTCGAAGGCCGCCGGCGAGGCCATCGAAGCCGAAGTGCTGAACCTCGTGCCCGCGCTGCGCTACGTTAGCGACACGACCGCGGAGTGGCACGACGCCCGCGTTGCCGGTCTGTTCGAGCCGAGCGACCGCGTGACCTTCGGCAGTACGCCGCTGCTGGCCGACGGGACGCCCGTCGAGATTAAGGCCGCCCAGCGGCGGCTCGCCAGCGGCGCGCGTGGTCGCTTCTACATCCGCCAGCGCCAGCACGAAACGCTCGTTGCGGAGTCGGCGGCGTACCTGTTCGCGGTCTACAACCCCCGCGACCAGCGCGTACTCGCGATGCTCGCCGTCCCCGCCAGCATCATCGACGAACTGCTCCCGGACGGCTGGACCAGCGTCGATGGCGACCGCGCCGAGAAGGGGTATCGGCAGCTCGCGTGGAGCCGCCTGTTCGACCCGGACACCGTGGAGGGGTCGCCGTGAGGACGCTCGACCTCGCCCCGCACGAGTTCGACGCGCACCTTCACTTCGCGGAGAACGACCTCGGCCCATGGTTCGGTTCGGACGCTCTTGTGAAAGATGCGGACGGCAGTCGGAGCGCCGAGTTCACGCACGCCGGCGAACAGTGGACTGCACGCCTCTCCTATCGCGACGAGGGTGGATTGCTCCCGCCGACCGGCGGTGTCACCGACGGCGGCACGAGCGTCCAGCACGACACGATTCGCGAATTCCAGTTCAAGATTGCGCGCCACCCCGACGAGGACCCCGTCGGAAAACAAGATTTCACCGCCCATATGTCGCCGCGCTGGGGCGGTCTCCACGCCGAGAAAGACGACGGCGAGATTGTCGAGATTCCGGTGCCGCCGACCCTGCAGAACGACGGTGTAGACCTCCGCATCCAGGGGTCGAACATCGAATTCACGCGGTATCTGGACCTCTTCCAGACCGCCGCGCGCGTCCTCGGCTTCTCCGCTCAGTACTTCCAGAATCCCGAGAACACGAGCAACATCATGGACGCCGAGAAGTACGCTCGCCTCCATCGCGATTCGAGTGGTCCCGTCCACGCTCGCGATGGGCCGATAGCCTCCATGGCGCATCTACTGGAGGACGACCGGACGGGCTACCGGAAGCTCGTTCAGAACGACAACGACGAGCACGGGAACAACGTGCAGGGCTACTACCACACGGCTACGCTGGACGCCCAGCGGCTCAGTGAGGCGTTCCCTGGCCACCAGTACCCGAAGGAGGTCAAGCACTACTACGCCCGCGAGGCGGCCACGCTGGACGCCTCGGAAGCGCTGGCGCACCCGAAGGTCGGTGCGAGTCTTCAGCACTCCTTGCTCGGGCGCGAGCAGACGGTGCGATACGAGAATCTCGTCGCGCTCGAACGTGAGTTAGACCAGACGGTGCTGTCGGTGCTCTCCGACGCCGGCCTCGACGTTGCGCCAGGTGACATGGGCCGGGGTCCGTACGTCGAGATGGACGCCTACTGGTCGCCGTCGACGAGCGAACGCGGCCCGGACCCGATTCAGTTGGACCTCGCCCGGATTCGCCAAGAGCAAGAGAGTATCGTCGTGCGGCACCTCACCGACGGCCTCAGTCCCGTCCAGTGGGAATCACTGAGCACGCTCGTCACCGACGGCGGTGAAGTCTCGCCCCAAGATATTGCGGAAGTGAACGGCCGCCACGTTGGGAGTGTCCGGCGGGCGCTGCGGTCGATGGAGGAACTCGTCTCCCGGAAGTACGGCGAGGTCGGGCTGCGCTCGGACTACGTGGCCGAGATGGTTCACGACGCCGTGCAGGACGCCCGTGAGGCGACGCGCACGGTTGTCGAGACCTCCGCGAAGGCCATCGAAGCCGCCGAGCGCGGGGCGTCCGACGCGATGGCTGATTGGGTCGCGTGGTGTAACCGCCACGGCGTCGACATCCGCAACCGCGCGGATGCCCTCGAAATCGACCTGACAGGCATGGAACCCGACGGGAAGGCGTACAGGACGAATCTACCGGCGAACGTCGTGCAGCAAATCAAAACGGGCTACGAGAAGTGGAAGGCGGCAGGTCAGGATCCCGAGCGGTTCCGCGCTGCCGTCGTCCGCTACACGTCTCACAGCGACATTCGCACCAGCGAGCGCGCGACGAAGATACTCCGGTAGCGCGGCCCGCGGATAGTGGCAACGCCGTCCAACACCTGATTTTACGCAATTCTACTTGCCGTGAGACGGCTCGTTAGTGAAATCTCAGTTGCGATGGGCGCGCTCGACGCGAGCGGCCGGCGCGGTCGCGCCGACGCACCCACGCGGAGAACCTCACGGACCCCGTTCGGTTCTCCGTTAGGGGTGTGGCTAAGGCCACCAATCCAAAACACACCGTACAGTTCAGCATACGATATACGAAACTATTCATCCTACTCGAAGACAGCCCGTTGTGAATACTATCGAGCCTAATTATTATCTGGTCGGTAGTTTAAACAGCACATAATGCCGGGAGAGGAGAGAGAATCAGAGGCCACCGATGATTTCGAGAAGGCTCAACGTGTTTTTCCGATATTCTCGATATTATTTTCTGTAGTACTTGTCTTCGGACATGCATTCTTTCCCGGGATGTTTAACCTCAACTGGGAAATGGTTGCGTTGCTTGGAGCTATCGCATTCCTGCCATATATCCCAGAGTTAGAATGGGTGCAAGTGGGTAATATGGGTGGTATCGGCCTGCAAAACGATGTGGATGCTGTTGAAGCTGAGGTCAGGCCTCTGTTTGAGGACATTAAGCAATCAATCGAAGTTGAGGGGGAGAGTGAGACTGAAGAAGAGAGTGAAGAGGAGGGCGAAGAGGAGGGCGAAGAAGAGGGCGAAGAAGAGAGTGAGACTGAAGAAGAAATAGAAGACGGTGTATCGACAACCGACACACCAGAAACAGTCGGTAGAGTGAAAGCCATCCCTCAATTTGCTGAGAATATCCCCGCAGAACCCAGTCCTCAGCTCAGAAAGTTCGAAAAACAACTCTACAAGGACCTGAACTATGACCCTCGATATGGGCTAACTAAACTTCGAGCTGGACTGGAAATTGCGGAGAAGCAATATCTAGAGTCTTTTGGAATTGATATTGACCCTGGACAGATACCACATCAAGAGTTTCGAACACATCTTGAGAATTCGAGTAGAGCATCTTCAAAAATTATGCATGCTCTACAGAAGGTCAGAAAGGTCTGTAATGAGGCAGTCCATGGTGAAGAGATTCACCATAACACGGCTGTAGATATTCTACAGATGGGAATCGGCATATTACGATATCTTGAATACATGTCTGACTTGGACCATTTGGACCTAAGTCATTTGTAGAGTGAAAATCGCAGAGTCCGCTAGAACCTTACTCCTCGGGGTTGCACGTCGAGAGAATCGCTTTCCCGAATCTGCACACGAACCCGCGAAGCTCGTGTGCATATCTCGCCGCCCACCGCCCACCGCAGCCGATCACGACCGCGCCGCCCACCCCGATACGCGCAAAATCGGGGTGAAATCACCCGTTGAGTGAGCCGAGATACATGGGTTAAGCCGGGTCGTGTGTACGAACCGAGTATGCGAATCCGAACCGACGGCGATTACGCCCACCGCCTCGACGCCATCGAAGCCGCCATGGACGCCCTCGACGAGAATACCAAGACCGCCGCGGTCGTCGCCGCCTGCGAGCACGCCCGCCTCGACCGGAAAGCGAAACAGCGTGCGCTCAATCACCCAGATATGACCGAGGAACTCGCGGAAGTCTTGAGTACACGCGAGCTTAGACTCAATTTCAGTATTGAAACAGAGATTAGAACAAAGTAGAGGTGCGATTGACGGGGAATCCTAATTGAGCGCTTATATTTCTGGATTCTCTTGGAGGAATATGAGCAGAAGTAGATTGGACTTTAATGGAAATCCCGCTCAACGAGCACTCTATGTGGCTTCAGCCGCTGTGATTCTCATACTATGGTGGTTAGTTTTCTCTCCTACTGTATCTGGTTTGGTCGGGTTCTCACAGGCATTCGGGCCATTAATGAGCGGAATTGGTGGCGCAGCAACTCTTGCCCTCGCGTATCTCTATACTCAGCAGCACCAAGTTCTGAAAACGCAAACAGAACTTCAAGAGATCGAGCATGAGCCATCCATCAGTGCTGACAGAATCAAAGGTGAACCTATAGATAGTTCTGAAGGGAGCCAATACAAAGTTGAACTCTCAAATACTGGAAAAGGGGTGGCACGTAACTTGAGGCTTCGAATTCAGCCTTCAACTGATACTGAAGGCTTCCATCCAGAGACCACAATTCAATCTATGGCCAGGGAGAGACAAACAGGAAGCGGCAATCCGTGGGTGAACACGCAAAGTGCATATCTGAACCCGGGTGACAGTCAAGTCGTTTTCACCGCTCATGCTGGTATGAAACTCTCTGATACAGCACCACCGAATAATGAAGGAATTTTTGAATATGTAACAGATGAGCTCGACCATAATGGGGTAGAGCAAATGACGATTAAATTATTTGTAGAATACGTTGGTCCAGATGGGGAAGAGAGAGCAGATCAGATATTTGATTACAGAATCCCCATCAAAGGAAGAACCACGCTCAGATATGCATTATTGAATGGACTTCCAGAAGATTCCCCGAAGGTAGAAAGCCGCGTAGATACTGCCCGATATCATATGACAGCCGACTCTGATAGTACCACTAGAGAACTTCTTTAATCCCGATTTTCGCCTGCTCGGTCCCTCGGTGGTCGCCGCCACCGTGCCATCGAACCGTCGGGAGGTTCGCTGCTCGACGGCGACCGTGCGCCAACACCTCGACGCCGCGACCGCGAACCCGGTACGCTGCGAACAGGTACACGCCGCCCTGCTGCTGTAGCTTCTCGTGGTACTCTCGATAGATTTTGAAGTTCCCCGGCTGGCCGTCCGCGTGCTCGTGCATCGCGGCCTTAATCTCGACCGGCGTCCCGTCGGGCGCGTCGGCGTCCTTCCAGCTGGCGCGGGCGAGGTCTACGTCGTAGTGCTCGGCCATCTTGTATTCGACAGCGGTGCCGTAGGAGTTCGCTCGGTGGGACGGCACGGCTACGCGCCCCCCGCGCCTCGCGCGCTCTTATATATATACTCCGGGCCGACGCCGAACGACGCGCGCCCATCGGGGCGTGCGCCCTCCAGCGCACGGCCTCGTCGCGATGGGCTTAGAGTAAAGGGGGGCTGGTTACGCTTTACACGTTTACAGGTCGGCGCAGTCATGCGATTGCGGCCTCCACGTCCGAAACCCATTCACGCTTCTCGCCGCCGTCTTGGTATTCCTCCCACCAATTTCGAACGGTAGTATGCGTGTACGGCACATTTTCGGCGATTTCGCGGGGCGAATTTCCCGCTTCCATGCCCTGCGCTATTGTCCACATAGAGACGCGCTTCACGTCCATCTCAGCGACTTCAGGCTCGTCGCTATCGTCGCTCGTCTTCTGCCACGACCACGACGAGGCTTCCTTGTCGTTGTAATTCCAGTCTGACTTCGGGACACCCTCGAATTCGCCGACTTTCCCGCGTAGCTCGCCGTTCGTCACGCGGTCCCAGATGCTCGCCTTCTTCTTGCTCTCTTTCTTCACGATGACGCCGAGCCGCCACAAGAGCGGATGAATCGAACTCTCGTCGTGAGCAATAACGATGAGAGCGCCGCCGTACTTGCGGACCTTGAACACGAGCGGACCCATCAACTTCCGCGTCAGTTGGCCGTCCTTCCCGCTGCCGCTCGCCGCCGAGGAGAGTTCGTCGAGGATTGCGAGCTTCGCTGTCTGGTCGTGATGCAGCGGGTTTCCATCCTGTTGCAGCCACGTTTTCAGACTGGGGAAGCTCGGTAGGTAGCCGT
The DNA here is from genome assembly GCF_001485535.1 of Halobacterium sp. CBA1132. Classification (NCBI taxonomy): domain Archaea; kingdom Methanobacteriati; phylum Methanobacteriota; class Halobacteria; order Halobacteriales; family Halobacteriaceae; genus Halobacterium; species Halobacterium sp. CBA1132. The sequence goes on along the minus strand of NZ_BCMZ01000001.1, from coordinate 734,637 downwards.
CGCGCTGATGGCCGCGCTCGTCGTTCCAGTCGCTCTTTTCGCGGAGGCTCTTGATGTTCGTCCCGACGAGCGCGGACGGGTTCTTGTGGACGTAGCGCTGCCCAAGGAGGCTCGCGAAGTTCGACTTCCCGGCGCCCATCTCGCCGAGAATTACGACGACGGGCGCGGCGCCGTTGATGAGGTCGTCAACCTTCTGGATGGCCTTCACGCCGCTAATATCGGCGCGCTGGTTCGTGTTGCCCTGTTGGTGCTGAAGCGTGGTCATGTCGCCGTCTTCGACGGCCTGTCGGCCGGCGTCGGTCGCTTCCATCCGACGCATATTCTCGACGGTTTCGAGGTCGCGTGCTTCGCCGGGCATTCGTTCGGCCGCCTTCGCCTTGTCGGGGTCATATTCCTGTTCAACCACCGAGAGAAACCGCGATACGTCCGAATTACGAACAAGCGCGGTGTGCGGGTACGCCTCGGGGTCGCGCTCGTCGTAGCCATCGACGTGCTCGCGGTAGCCCGCGACGATGTGCGGGTCCGTCTGGTCGCCCTGTTCGTCGCTCATTCCTGGGTTCCTCCGTCGGCTGCGGTCTGCCCATGCCCATCGCTCGACGGCGCACCCGCGCTCGGGTCGTGCGTCTCGCCCGCCGGGAGCGCGTCGGGGAGGTGGTCGGGGAGGTCGTCGGCCGTGATGTCGCTGAGTTCGTCGTCTGTCATGCCTTCCGCGCGCTCGCGAAACTCCTCAGTAACGTCCTTCACGGCGTCCTTATCCAGTCGCTCGCCCTTCTCTCGCGCCTCCACCACGCGGTTGATGAGTCGCGTTTGCAGGTCCGCCGAGAGGTCGCTAATCGACTCGGAGAGGTACGCGAGCGACAGGTGCGAGTCTACGAGGTCCTCGTACATCCGTTCCATGTGCGCTTTTGACGTGAGAAGCTTCGTATCCTCCATTTCCGAGAGGTACAGCCCGCTAACGCGGAGGCTGCCGTTGTCGCCGTACTCGGGCGCCCAGTCGAACTCTCGGACGGCGATAGCGTCACCGTCGTTCATCCGGTACGGAGCGGGGCCATCAACGCGCTTCGCGCCCCACACCTCCGGCGGCACAAAGTACGTCCTCGCGGTGTCCTCGACGGCGTTGATGTGGTGCACCTCGACGTAGTTGCGGGTGCGAAGCCAGTCCACGAACCGCAGGCCGGCGATGAACATGGGCGGCCCGAGCACCAGCCAGCCGACGAGCACGTTCGTCGTCCACGGCGGCGCGCCCGGCACGCTCGGGTTGAACCACCAGATGCCGACACCCGCCGCGACGAGCACGCCCGCCACGAGCAATTGTGCTTCCGCGAGCACGTACGTCACGCGGTCCGACCAACTGCCGAACGTCGAACTCAGGTCGCTCATATCGACGCCTCCACGGGTTCTCCGCCTTCGTTGTGAAGCTTCCAACCCGCCGCGCCGACGAACGACAGCAGCACGATGGCCGCGCCCGCCATCCAGCCGACCGTACCCGACGAGTCCCTAAACGGCGAGGGAGTCGGCGAGCGCACGACCTCGGCGTACAGCACTTCCTCGGTGGCGATGGACACGCCGACGTAGCCGCGGTTCGTCGCAGTCACCGCGAACTCTACGCTGTTTCGGCCGTCTTGGGCGACGAACGTCCGCCGGTTGATAGTGCCACCGTCGATGAATCCGCCGGCGTCCGAGAGTGTGACGGCCGTCGCGCCGTCGGAATTGAGCACGAGGGTCACGGTGCCGCTGCCGGGATGATACGACGAGGAGACGAGCGTTAGCGACGAGTCGATGCGCTCACCGCTGCTCGCCGAATCGGTGGACGTCGAGTTATTCAACGGGTTAGCTTGCTGTGCGACTGTGGGCTGTGGGCTGGCGTCGGTCGCGGTCGTGCCGACGGCGGCGGCGGGCGCGACCGCGAGCACGGCCAGCACCACGACTAGCGAGAGTATGGTTTTCGCGTGCATAAATGGGGTAACGGAAGGGATTAGTTGCGTGTGAGCAGGAGCGCGGCAGCGGCGGCGAGCAGCACGGCGCCGGGAATGGCGCCACCCTGTCCAAAGTCGGGTAGGAGGCCGCCACCGCCGGCGTTGCGCTCCTGTTGCTGTTTCGCATTAATCTCCGCGGTCAGTTTGTCCAATTTCTCCTGTAGAGCTTTGAACTCCTGCGTATCCGCAGTCTGATAGTTGATAGTCCGGTACTCCAGCGTTTCACCCGCAGCGCGGCCGTCGACCGACGAGAGGGTGAACTCACCAGTGAGTTTGTGGCTCCCGCCGTCGTCGAGCGCGACGAACTGCGCGCCGGTGATGTTGCTGGCGTTGTAGGTCTCTCCGACCGTGAACCCGGAGCTATTGGCGGGCACGCCGTCGCTCATCAGCACGCCGCTGTAAGTCTGACTGCCGGCGGTGACGTTCATGCGGCCGACAGATGACAGGTTCTCGGGCGGTGCAACCCCGACGGACGTGAGGGTGCGAAGTGTCCACGTATTCGAGGTTTCCGGGGAGTATTCGCGAGCGCCGAGATATGGGTCCACGAGGTCGCTCGTATTAATCTCACCCTGCTGGTACTGCGAATACGTGTTATTTATGAACGAATCAAGTTGAACCTGTACTTCGTCGTTCTGCGCTTCTATTGCCGTCCAACGACTGTTAAACGTGTCAGGGTTAGTAACAACTAACTCGGCGTAGTTGTCATTAGGTGGCTTCACGTAGTAGTCGCCAACGTCGAACGACTCGTGTTCAGAACCCGATTTCTTCGCGAACGTAGCGTGGAACGTGAACCCGTTACCGTGGTCGTGAACAATCGACTCCACACTCCGAGTGGACGAGTTCACTAGCGTATGCTGAAGAGTAGCATTAGCATCGGTCGGACCGGAGTACCCAGCACCGTCGGTACTGTCCATATGAGCATACACAAAGTTCGAGCTAACCCCCGAGGTGTTTTCGGCGGTATGAATACTCGACTTCAACAGAAGGGCAGAGGTGTTCCACGCCGCGATAATATTCTGCTGCTTCGTCGCGTAGTAATCAGCGACAGCCTCAGTCGCCGCATTACGGGCAATTGCCTCCGCACTCCCGTTTTCGAGCGCGCGGATGTAAGCGCTCTTGCCTTCCATGAGCGCGATGCTCTCGGTGTCGTTGAGGTAGTTCCCGTACGCAGTCAAAATATTCTCGTTGTTCTGCTTCTGCAGAGCGGCTTGGTCGTAAATCGCCTTCTTCGTCTCTAACGCGTCCGCTTTCTGCAACGCGGTCGTATTCACGTCACCGCTCGACAGCCGGTCATGCGCGACCGCGCCGATAACGGCGCCGAGTGCGATGCCCGCGCCGATAGCCAGCGCCACCTGTCCGTCGGCGCTCCCGACGTACTCGCCGGTGGCGTCGTCCACCGAGTTGACGCCCGGCTGCATCATCGCCCCGCCGAGCGCGAGCGTCGCCACGAGCATGAGGCCCGCGACGACGGCGAACGTGGTTTGTAGGCTTCTCCTCACTTACACCACCTCAGTACCACGCAGTGACGGTGTACGCGCTGGACAGCAGGATGAACGCGACGGCGCCGGCGGCCTGACTGCCGAGCACGAGGTCTTGAATCGCCGGGATGAACGCCATGCCGACGAGGACAATCAGCCCACCGCCCACGGCGACGGACTCGATTTCATCGAGGTCGTCCCAGCCGTCGCCGGCGCGGTTCGTCGCCCACGACGCCGCGAGCGCGACGACCGCGACGACGACCGCGAGGCTGAGGCTGATGCCCGAGCCTGAGAACAGCGTTTGGTCCAGACTGTAGCCGAACAGCGTGAACGAACCGATGCCGGTGATAACGACAGCGGCGAGGCTGAACAACGGTGCTGCGATTACGTCTTGCAGGTCAAAGCCTCCCTTCGTGTGGAGGCTGAATACGTCTGAAGTTGCCATGCTGCGCGTCAGACGACGCGCATCCGCTACTTAACCCAAGGAATCGCGAAAATATAGAACTGCTAAACGACGGAACGTGTTACGGGTTGGCCTCTACCTCAACGGTCTCTTGCGTGACGACGGTCCGGGAACCACCGTTTCCGACTGCGGTGACCGTCACTGTGACTGACGTTGTGCCGGACACAGATGCGTTTTGTTGAACTGTGAGCGTCCCCCCAACCTGCTGTATCTCGCCGCTCAGCCCACCGCTAATGTTTGCCTCGGCACCACTGGGAACGGACACATTCAGTCGGTCCGCGTTCCCTTCGCTAATCCACGTCACTGTTGCAGTGCCATCGTCGTTTTCGCTGATGTCGGCGCCGGCCTGCACGTTCTCGCTCACACTGTCGCCGAAGCCGAGCACGAAGCTCGCGATAACGGCGGCCAGAATGACTGTAATCGCTACCATCAGAATGACGCCGATAACTGGCGACACACCACGTTCGTCGAAGTCGGGGATTTCGAAACTGATTTTCTTCATTTTAGTTAACGCGCATGACACTATTAGTCAGCGCTTACCGAATTTTAGGCACCGATTATAATAAAGTCTCTGTGGGAAGTGATTACACGTCTAACAGGTCAGTGACGGTCGTCTATGACGTATGAAAAGGCCGCGGAACCACCGCGGCCCCATGAAGAAAATCAGCTTCGAGATGCTGATTCACACCTCGGAGTTTCACCGAGGTAAATTCAGCTATGCATTGACACTGTGAAAGCGTTGCGGTCAGTCGCACTCGGAGAAACAGGTGCTTAACGGCGGTATTAGCCGGTTTGTAAGATTACTCCTCTTCGAGGTCGCCAGCACTAAGCTCTCCTCCTAGATACGCGAGGCCCTTCTCCGTGATTTGGTAGTATGCTGTATCCTCTCCAACCCGTTCAAGAAGTCCTCTCTCCTCCAGTTTGCTCATTCGGCGAGAGAATGTTGAGCGCTCGCGGTCGACCGTCCCGAGAACGTCGACAAGGTGGTGCTTGACCGGCGAAGGTGGCTGCGCAACTCGCGCCCCACCAACTTCCCCGAGTTCCTCGAAGAACTCTAAGATAGCGTCGTCTACTTCGTTCATACCGGGTACTCGGGGCCGCATGGGTCGGTTATCGGACAACGCTCGCTTAGTCGCTCCGATGTGCAGTATGGGCGTAACATTTGTACTTTGAATTCACGTTTTGTTGCAAAGCTCTAAGTGAGTTGGATTTCTTGGTGGGTGTGAGGCAGTCCTCGTCGACGCGGAGAAGGAGTTGGTCGGTGCGCCGGTTGGCAGCCGGCGGGGGCGCCTCGCCAAAGCCCATGCGAGACGACCACATCGCGAAAGTGGACGAGGGAGCACTTAACCCAAGGACTGCGGGTGAGACTAGTCCTTACCTCCGAAAACAAGCACTCCGTAATTTGATTGCTCCAGTTCCACTTTCACCGAGCGGCAGGAGTTGTATTATGGGCCAAGGCGTCCGAGAAGCAAATCGTTCCGTCGCGGCCATTCCCGACCGCACCCCTACAGGTGGCACTGAGTTGGTGCGGTCGGGTGGCAATCCGCGGGTCTCGTAGACCCCGCCGCGACGACGCCGTAGCGCACGCCAACGGCAGGCCTACCAGACCATGCAAGACCACAACGACGACCACCAAAATTCTGACGAACAGCCTCGCAGTCACTATCGAACCGCCGACGGAATGGAGGGAGACGAGTGAGCGAGTTGGAGCCGCTCACTCCTCAGGAAGCGGTTCGGATGTATCTCGAACACCGGAAGCCGGAACTCTCTGAGAAGTCGCTACAGAACCACCAGTATCGGTTAGATACGCTCGTAGAGTTCTGTGACGAGCACGATATTGAGAACCTAAACGAGCTGTCCGGTCGCGATCTTCACCGATACCGGACGTGGCGGAGTCGGGACGGCATCAGTACGATGACGCTCCGCACCCACTTGGCGACGCTTCGGGTATTCCTCGAATTTGCAGCGTCCGTGGATGCCGTCACGCCGGGCCTCCGTGAGAAAGTCGTTCTACCCGAAGTCAGCAGGGAGGAAGAATCTCGGGACGTGAAACTGAGCGAGAGTAGAGGCGAGGTCGTCCTCGACCACCTCGACCAGTTCGAATACGCGTCTCGCGATCACGTGATTTTCGGGCTCCTCTGGCACACCGGCATTCGGCTGGGAACGCTTCGGGCATTCGATGTTTCAGATTGGGACCCCGACGCCCCGTGTCTCAGAGTGCGCCACCGGCCAGAGACAGAAACGCCGCTGAAGAACGGCGAAGCGGCAGAGCGCGCCATTGCAGTGGGTGACTACTACGCAGGAGTCATTGACGACTACGTTCAGTATAACCGGCAGGAGAGCCGCGACGATCACGACCGCCATCCACTCATCACAAGTCGGTATGGGCGTCTCTCGGAGAACGCGATTCGGACGACCATCTACCGATGGACGCGGCCCTGCGAAGTCGGAACGTGCCCGCACGAGCGGGACCCGGAGACGTGCGACGCGATGGAGAGCGACCAAGCGAGTCGCTGCCCGAGTAGCCGTTCGCCCCACGGAATCCGTCGCGGCGCACTCACGCGAATGCTCCGGGATGGAACCCCCGAGCAGGTTGTAAGCGACCGTTCCGACGTGTCCGGCGACGTTCTCGAACAGCACTACGACCAGCGCACGGAGCGCGAGCGCATGGAACTACGGAAAGAGTTCCTCGACGAACTATGACTGTCAAATCCACTAATCCGACCAATCGTATCGCCACCGACGAACGCGAGAGTTCAACCGCCGAACGGAACGCCTCGGCTACCGTCTTGGAAGCGGGGAAAGCTCTCCCCCGACGAGTCCACTTCCTTCGGTCGCTGCGCTCCCTCAGTCGTGGCCTCGTCGTACCTCGCGAAACCTTCGGTTTCGCTCAGTCCCGACGAGTCCACACACAGTTTGTGGCACGGAGCTACGCGTGTGTTAATTTGGTAGGTGTAGTCGGCGTGATTGAGCCGATCACACCCATAGAGCCTCACGGAAGCTGTTCGGTTCTCCGTTAGGTGTGACTAAGGTCACTATCCAAAACACGCCGCACTGCTCTGCAGTAGAATTCTAACTCACATAGCTGGAACGTCCAAGGGATTTCACCTAGCCGGACTGTTTAATAGTCTCGCGGAGAATGTGTTCCGTATGTCCGTCCACATTGAGGGTATGGACGATCTCGTTGATTCTCTAGATAGCATCTCGGGAGAAAACCAGATTCCGATGGACGAATTGTTCACGGAAGGGTTCATGAGGTCAAATACTGATTTTAACTCATTTGATGAATTCTTGGAAAAGAGCCCGTGGTCCGTCGAAACGCAGGAGGACTTCAAACAGATTCCCGAGGATGAATTTGACGAGTACGTCGGAGAAAATACTGGGTTCAATTCTTGGGAAGCGATGATGACTGCAGCCGGTCGAGAATGGGTGACCCGCCAACTCGATTTCTAATCCTCTTCCGCACCTCCATCTTCGTCAATATCGCCTGAATGATTTTGTTGATTCTCTTCCGCTTGTTCGCTACCATCAGGCGATAGATAAAGGTGGAATTCATGGCCTTCTCCCTTGATATCCCCCTCAACAGTAAATCCCGTGGCTGGCCCTTCTGACTCGTCATCGGTACGGTAGTTGTGCACAGCGAGGCCAAAGGAGCCGAGTGTTGCACCGCTCAGAATAACACTCCAAATGGTTCCTACAACGCCCGTTATATCCCCGAATGCAGGATACTCCAGAATAATCCTCACACGGATAATGAAACTACAAATCAGAATTGCAAATGCTACCACCCCTACCGCTGCTAAGAAGCGTGGTGAAGTCCGCAATCTATAGAGATACGAACTATCTCCCATCTTAGGTAGGATGCGTCAGGGGTCGCAAATAATCCTTCGGTGCAGCGATGTTAGAACCCCTCATCACACCAAGTTCCACATTAAGAGAATTAGTTTCCCAGACTGTACACGAATCCGGAAGTTCGTGTGCATACTTCGGCGCGTATCGCCTATCAAAACTGGTCGCGACTCCGAACCCCCATACGCGAATCTACCTAACTCCGAGCACCAGCGTCGCCCGAGCTACGCACCCGAATTCCCGTGTGGAGGACGGGGGTCGCGAGGAGCACGGCGACGAAACCACCGAGGAGCGGGAGGAAGAAATTCCCCGTCCCCGGGAAGACAGATAGCAGTGCGAAGGTGGCGAAGAAGACGACCCAGCCGCCACAGACGACGCACGCCGTGTGTCGCATGTACACGTAGTTTCAACCTACCCACATAACGTAGCTGTCGTGTTCTCACGCGCTGCAACTTCTCTCGCAGAACGCGCGAGGCGCGAAGCTCGAACGCGGCCGAGGACGCGCAACTTCGGTCAGGCCGATTCGGGCATCCGGTACGTGAGCACGACGACGACAGCCATCACGACCGCGAGGAAGACGTAGCCTTCGTCGAAGTAGCCGTGGTCGCCGACGACGCCGAAGACGACCGGACCGGCGGCGGCCAACGACGCGGTGAGCGTGCGGACGACGCCGAGGCCGGTGCCCTGGGTCGCCTCGGAGAACGCGTCCGCGAGGAACGACTGCGTGATTGCGCCGGTGCCGAGCATCGTGCTGACGAGCGCGGTGACGCCGACGAGCGGCCAGACGCCGGAGACGACGGGCAACAGGACGAAGCCAGCGGCGGCCGGGAGCAGAATTCCGATGAGCGAGCGGCGCATCCCGATGCGGTCGTAGGCCGCGCCGGCCAGCGGCTTGACGAGCACGCCGACCGCGAAGAAGAACCCGAACAGCACGCTCGCCTGCGGGGTGGAGAGGCCTTTCACCGACGTGAGGTAGGTCGGGTAGAACGCGGTGAAGGACTGCCAGACGAAGATATAGAGGAAGAGGATGACCGTCATGAACCCGATTTCGGGCGTCCGGAGTTCCGCGAGGACATCGACGGCGTCCCGCAGCGACTGCGTGCTCTCCGAATCCGTCTCGGCGTCCGTCCCGTCGTCCGCGTCGTCCCGGCTCGGGGACGTGGCGTAGACGAGAATCCCGGCGAGGACGAGCAGCGGCGCGACGAAGCCGAGGCCGGCCTGCCACGCGACGGCGGCGGCGAGCGCGGCGGCAATCGGCGGGAGGACGGTCTGTCCGATGTCGCCGGTCGCCATCGTGACGCCGAGCGCGCTGCCGAGGCGCTGCGTGTAGAGCTTCGAGAGAATCGTGATTCTGGCGATGGGGTACAGCGAGTGCCCGAGCCCCCAGACGGCGGTCGCGGCGAACAGGACGAGCGGCGACGAGGACGTGACGACGAGGCCGAGCGCCGCGGCGACGACGACCGCGCTCACGGCCATGAGCGCGCGCTCGTCGTACCGGTCGGCGAGCATCCCACCGGGGAGCTGGCCGATTGCCGCGAAGAACCACAGCACGGTCACGAGCAGTCCCGACACCGTCAGGGAGAGCCCGTAGTCGGTCTGGAGGTAGGGGATGATAACGGGGTAGACCATCCGCCCGCCGTTCAGCAGGCCCCAGCCGGTCGCGACAGCGACGAGGGAGACGCCCTTCCCGTCGCCCCACAGCGCCGTCACTTCCCGCCGAACCGCGGTGTGCAACCCCATTAAGTCCACTCGGAACGGGCGGTCGTGCGCCAATAATAGCTGTGTTTCGACCGCCTCCTCGGCCCGCCGTTTCGGAGTCGAGGCGCGCACCGGTCGACGACTCCGGCGAACGCGGAAGTAAATACCGTTGGTTATATTTGGACGCGCGACTATTACTCACATGAGTAACTAATGACGGCGAACGACCGCATTCGCACGACGCACATCGGTAGCCTTCCTCGACCCCCGGAACTGCTCGACCTGCTGGAGCAGCGCCAAGCTGGCGAGGACATCGACCCCGACGAGTGGGATGAAACCGTCGCAGACGCCACGCGTGGCGTCGTCCAGCGGCAGGCGGACGTCGGCCTCGACGACGTCAACAACGGCGAGCAGTCCCGCGTCTCCTTCAACTGGTACGTCGCGGACCGCCTCAGCGGCATCGACGGGAAGCGCGAACAGGAACTGTGGGCGGACCTCCAGGAGTTCCCGGACTACGCCTCGGAGTCGTTCAAGACGGATGTCATCGACCTCTCGATGCAGCCGGTCGTCGACGGCCCCGTCGAGTACACCGGCCACGAGGACGCGAAAGCCGAACTCGACGGCTTTCAGGCCGCCCTCGACGACGTGGACGCGGACTTCGAGGACACGTTCGTGACGTCGGCGTCCCCGAGCGTCATCGCCGCCACACACGTCGACGACCACTACGGCTCCTACGAGGAGTTCCTGTTCGCCGTCGCGGACGCGATAGCCGAAGAGTACGAACTCGTCGCCGAAACCGGGACGACGCTGCAGATCGACGCGCCGGAACTGCTCACCGTCGGGCACACCGCGGCGTACGCCGACGCGCCGCTCGACGACGTCAAAGCCGCCACCCGACTGAACGTCGAAGCGCTCAACGAGGCGCTGTCGAACGTCCCCGCCGAACAGGTGCGTTTGCACACGTGCTGGGGGAGCTACGAGGGCCCCCACCACCTCGACGCCGACCTCGCCGACCTCCTCCCGGAAATCTACGAAGCAGACATCACCGGCCTGAGCGTCGAGCAGGCCAACCCCCGCCACCAACACGAGTACCGCGCGTTCGCCGAACACCCGGTGCCGGACGGCTGGGACCTCATCCCGGGCGTCGTCGACGTGAAGACGAACGTCGTCGACCACCCCGAAACCATCGCGGACCGACTGGAACGGGTGGCCGACGCCGTCGACGACTCGACGCCGCTGGTCGCCGCGCCGGACTGCGGGTTCGGCACGCAGGCCGGCATCGGCATGGTCCACCCCGAAATCGCGTGGAAGAAGCTCGACGCGCTCGTGGAGGGCGCCGCTATCGCGACCGAGCGCGTCTACTGACGCGACAGCCACAGCGGGCCGCCCCGTCGCATCCCGTAGTTTCAAGAGGGTTACCTCACGCCTCTGTACTGTTCGTGGTGAGCCAAGCGAGACAGCACTCCGCGCCCGCTCGCAATTCCAGCGAGCGCCAGGTCACGCCCGCCGATATTCCACCATGACCGAGCGGACGCGCGCGGGCTTCGACGTCCTGTTGTTGACGTCCGGCATCTGGTTCCTCGCGAAGTTCCTCCGGTACGCGTTCCCGCCGCTGTTCCCGCAGTTCCGCGACCTCTACGGCGTCTCGAACGGCGTGCTGGGCGCGGCGTTCACCGCGATGATGCTGGTGTACGCGCTGTTGCAGTTCCCGGCGGGCGTGGTCGCGGACCGACTCGGCGCGGCGCGCGTGGTCACGGCGGGCGTGACGGTCGCTGGCGTCGCAGCGCTCGTGTTGGCGGTGCCGGGGCCGCTGGCGGTGCTGGTCGGCGGGATGGTGTTGGTCGGCGTCGGAACCGGCGTCCACAAGACCGTCGCGGTCGACCTGCTGGCGACGCTGTACCCGTCGCAGCGCGGACGCGCGCTCGGCGTCCACGACACGTTCGGCGCGTTCGGCGGCGTGGTCGCTCCAGCGGTGGTCGTTGCCGTCGCCGCCGACCCGGGGTGGCGCGCCCTCTTCCTCGGTGGCGGCGTGCTCGCGCTCGTGCTCGCTGTCGCGTTCCGACTGCGAGCGCCCGACGACGCCGACGTGAGCGCGACGACGGACGGCGAGGCGGCGTCGGTCGCGGACTACCGCGCGCTGCTGGCGGACCGCCGCTTCGACGTGTTCCTCCTGGTCACCGTCGGTTTCTCGTTCACGTACAACGGCGTCGTCGCGTTCCTCCCGTTGTACTTGACCGACGCCGCGGGCCTCGACAGCGCGACCGCGAGCCTGCTGTACAGCGCGCTGTTCGCGGTGAGTCTCGTCCAACTCACGACCGGCGAACTCAGCGACCGGTTCAGCGCGCTGTCGGTCGTCGTCGCCACGCTCGCGCTCGCGACGGCGGGGTTGTTCGGCTTGCTCGTCGCCGGCGAGTCCGTGTTCGTGCTGGGTGCGATGGTCGTCGCGTTCGGCCTCGGGGGCCACGGCTTCCGGCCGGTTCGCGGCGTCTACCTCGTGGACGTGGTGCCGGATTCGATGGCGGGCGGCGGCCTCGGTGCCGCGAGAACGATACTGATGGGCGCGGGCGCCGTCTCCCCGGCGGTCGTCGGGTTCGTCTCCGAGCGGTCGGGGTTCCGCGCGGCGTTCGGCGTGCTGTTCGCCTCGCTCGTGCTCGCCGCTGTCCTCGCCGTCTGGCTGCTCGTCACCGAACGCCAGCGAGCGACCTGACGGAGAGACGCGACTGCGGCGTTACTCGACGCGCGTGCTGATGTCCTCGGCGACGCGACCGCCGGGGTAGCGCGGCGTGCCGCTCTCGACCTCGTAGACGTAGCCGTGGAGGTTCGCGTCGACGTGTTCGTGGTCGTAGCTGTGTGAGTCTGTCATGCACGAGAGTGTTCGTCGCCAACCACAGTGTCAGTTGGTGACACGTCGAGACTCGCCCGCTCTGGGCCCTACTCGCTCACCAACTTCCGAATCAGTCGTCCGTGAGGTCTGCAGTCGCGAGGTCGACGCTGCGAAGGAACCCACTGCCGGAGACGAACGCAGCGTCACGGTGGACGTGGAGCCGGGCGAGGGGGTCCTCGGCGACGGCAACCGCACCGACGAGGCGGCCAGACGCGGCGTCGAGCGCGACGAGGTGGCCAGTGTCGGTCCCGGCGACCGCGTACGAGTTGTGGGTCGCCAGCGACGTCGTGACGTGTCCGTACGACCAGCCGTCGACGTCCAGCGGCGCGATTTGTTCGTACGCGACCTCGGGGCCGTCGAGGTCGATGGCGGAGAACTTCGTGTTGTCCGCGTCCGTCTCCGTGACCGCGAAAAGGTAGTCGCCGTACTGGGCGAGCGCACGCACGAAGTTCCCGTCGGCCCGCCACGCGACCTCCCCGGTCTCCGTCTCGACGGCGAACAACATCCCGTTGTACGTCGCGTAGAGGCGGCCGCGGTCGGCGTCGAGCCGGAAGTTGCCGTCCGGCATGTCGATGTGGTCGCGGTCGTCCCACTGCCAGACCGTCGAGCCGTCCGCGAGGTCGAGTTTCGCGAACGTGCGCCCGGAGCCGACGTAGAGAATCCCGCCGTCCCGGAGCGCGCCCGGTGTCGTGAACGTCTGTTCGGACTGCCACTGGTGGTCGCCGGAGTCGGCGTCGAACCCGTGGACGCGCTGTCCGAGTACGACGACAGTCCCGTCGTGGACGTGCGGTCGGGCCGCCCGGTAGACGTAGACGTCCTCGAACCAGTTCCGCTCGCCGGACGAGCGAGCTATCGAGAGCAACCGCCCCTCGTCGCCCATCGCGAAGGCGGTGGATTCACCGAGCGCGACCGGTGCTTCGATGGTCTGCTCGGACTCGGTCTGCCAGTCCGTCTCCCCAGTGCCAGCGTCGAGCCGGTAGACGTTGCTCCCGATGGAGACGTACAGCTCCTCGCCGGCGTCGTCAGTGACCAGCCCGCGGACCGTTCCGTAGAGGTCTCGCGTCCAGCGGCGGTGCTCCGGGGGCGCGGCAGTTGTCGGTTCTGCCGTGGTCGTACTCGTTGGCTCCGGGGTCGTGTCCGGCGGCGATTCAGCGGCGGGCCGGGCGTCGAGTGGGTTGAGCGGAGACGCGCCGACGAGCACGCTCGCACCGACACCGAGTCCCATCGACCGAAGGAACGCGCGGCGGTCCATCAGTCGCTCACCCCCGGTGCGCGGCCGCCGTCGGCGCCGTCGACGTACCGAGCGTAGAGATAGACACCGGGCACGGCGAACAACGCGAACAGGAGTGTCTGTGCGAGCGCGCTGTCGACGTACGTCACTGAGCCGAGCAGCCAACTCAGGAGGAACGCGCTGGCGAGCGCACTCCCGACGACGCCGACAGTCGAGGAAGTGAGTAGATTGTCGCTCCAGCCGGACTCGGCGTCAGCGTCGGTGCGCCCATTCGGTTCGGACTCCGTACCGACGGTTGCTGTGTCGGCTGGCGGTGTCGGCTGTGCGTTCTCGGCCTCCGTTCGGGTCGCGTCCGAACTCGCTTCGTCGCCCTCCTGCTCGGATTGGCGGGCAGCCAGTTGTTCGCGGAGCGTGTCGGTCCCCCCTGATTCGACAGAGGCCGGGCGGGGTTTCGAGCTACTACTGCCGCCCGAGCCGTCTCCCGAGGAACGCGCGGCGCCGACGCCGTACGTAGTGAGACTCGCCACGAGAGCGATGCCGGCGACGACGAACAACTGGGCGCGCTGGGGGTTCGCGCGTTCGTATTCGACCGTCGAGCAGTCTTGGTAGTACGCCGAGTCGACGCACGCCGTCGAGGACTCCGCGACGGTCGCGGGCTGAGCGGCCGCGAGCAGGAACAGTACGACCGCGAGCACCAGTCCGGCAGCGCCGAGTGATTTCAGTGACATAGTTAGACGAAGAGAATGGTCAGCAGGAAGCACGCGAAGATGGCGACCAACACGGCGGTTAGGACGGCGGTTCCGTCGGCCTGCTGGCTCGGGTCGGTGACTTCCTTGGTGCCGTCGCGGGTGTGCTCGTCGACGACGGCGACGGCGTCGGTCATCGACGAGTCCGCGAGCGCGTCCAGACGGTCGAAGAACGCCAGCACGTACTTCTCGGGGTTCGCACCGACGTCGAGACCGACGTTCTTCTCGGCGGCAACGGTGACTTCGGTGGTCTCGTCGTCGACCGCGTGCAACTGCACCGTGATGGTCTCACCGTAACTGGAAGTGAGCGCGCCGAACCGGAATCCGGTCTTCGCGACGACGAGTCCCTCCGGGCCCTCGTGGTAGGTTTCGACGTCGTCGACGAACTCCAGAGCGCCTTTCACCAGCAGGCGTGCGTCGTCGAAACCGCACGCCAGCGTCCGTGTCTTCACAGTGAATCATCGCCGAACCCCGCACATAACGCCCGTGGAAGCGGCAACCCAGACGCTCGCTCGTGGTTCGGCGCGTCGTGGCCCGCAGAACGTCGTATCAGGCAGGGCTGGGCGTCTGGACGGTGGAGATGTACGACGCGAGGTCCGTCGTGGTGATCATGCCGATGACGTTGTCGTCGTCGTCGACGACGGGCATGTGGTGGAAGCCGTGTTCGAGCATGGCGTCGGCGACGTCGCGAATCGAGTCCTGGACGCCCGTCGTGACGACGTCCGTGGTCATGTAGCGCTCGACGGTGGTGTTGGCTTTCGGCTTGCTCTTCGCGACGATGGTGACGAAGTCGGTGTTCGTGAGGATGCCTTCGAGGTGGCCGTTGTCGTCGACGACGATGACCGACCCGATGTTGTTGTCCCGCATCACGTCCGCGGCGTCCTCGACGAGCGTGTCGGGGGTGACAGTGTGGGGGTTGTCCGACATCAGTCGGCCGACGAAAATATCGTCCATACAGGACGATGGCTCCGCGCAGTGTTAAGCGTTGTCCGATACCACGGACCGGGACGCCGACAGCGCGACGACAGTGCCGTCGGCGTATTGGCGTGTGTCTCGGTTCGGTCGCCTCCGGACTGCCGAATCCGTATGCTTAGATGGCTGCACGCGCAACCAAGCGTTGTGCTTCCCGTCGCTCACGCCCAGACGCCGGGATTGGACCTCCCGCTCGTGGTCGCGCTCGCCGCCGCGGGCGTGGCGTCGGCGCTCCTCACTGGCGCGGCGCTGGCGGCGTTCCTGCGGCGGCGCTCCCGCCCGTACTTGCTGGTGGCGCTTGCGCTCGCCACGCTGCTCGCGCGTTCGGTCGTCGCGGGCGCGAGCGTCGGCGGCCTGCTCGCGGGCGACGTCCACCACGTCCTCGAACACGCCCTCGACGTCGCGATGGCTGGATTGGTCATCGCGGCGGTCTGGTACGCGCGCTCGGTCACCGGCGACGCCGCGGGGGTGGCGGACGGTGACTGACGCCCGCGACCGCATTACTTCGCACGTCCACGACGACCCCGGCGTCCACTTCAACGCCGTCGTGCGCGAGACAGACCTCGCCGCCGGACAAGTCCAACACCACGTCCGCCGCCTGCTCGACGCGGGCGACCTCGCGGTCGAACGAATCTCCGGGCGCACGCACTACTTCCCGCCGACGTACGACGACTGGGAGCGCGGCGTCGTCGCGCTCGCGCGCCGCGAGACCGCTCGCGACGCCATCTCCTACCTCCTCGACGCGGGACCGTCGCGGCCCACCGAAGTCGCTGACAGCGTCGGTGTCGCGCGCTCCACGCTCGAACACCACCTCGACGCGCTGACCGACCGCGGCGTCGTCGAGAAGCGCCGCGACGAGCGCAACCGCGTCACGCTCGCGGTCGTTCGCCCGGAGGCGACGGTGCGACTGCTCGCTGCCGTGGAGCCGTCGACCGCGGACCGGTTCGTCGACCGCTTCGAACGCCTCCTCGACGACTTCCTCGACTAGGCGCCGACCGACTGACCGCCGCCCGTCGCGCGCACGATATTCCCGAGCAACAGCAGGACGCTCGCCGCGAAGAACACGCCGCCGACGGGCGACGTCGGGTCGAGGAACGCCCAGTACGCGGGCGTCGCGGCGGCGCCGAAGACCACGGAGAGGACGCCGTAGAACGCGGGCGCACAGCAACAGCACGCCGTCGCACCGGTCGTGGCGACCATTCCGAGCGCGGACGTGCTACCGTCGGCAGACCCGGCCCGCGACTGCTGGACGAGCACGCCGACGTTGACGGCGACGAGGCTCCCGAGCAGCCCCATCAGGAGAACGGTGCCGACGGAGACGAACCCCGCGAGCGGAATCGAGGGGAAGACGAACTCGACGGCGGGCCACGCGACCAGCGGGTCCGCGACGGGGAGAAACACGACCAGTGACTCCGTGGGCGCGCCGACGCCGGCGTCGGGGTTGAGCGTAATCGTCCCCGCGGAGAACGCGAAAAAGCAGACGAACAGCGCGCCAGCGGCGAGGCCGGCGCCGAGCGGTCGGCGGTCGCGGCGCAGGCTCTGGACGACTCCCCACGCGTCCCGGTAGAGGACGTACCCTACGGCGAACGTGACGGACGCGACGAGCACGTAGCCGAGCGGGTGGTAGGTGCCGCCGTTCGGCATCGCGACGGGGTAGACGACCCACGCCGCCAACAGCACGCCGAGCGCGGCGTACCGCGGTCGCCGGGGCCACCGCGAGCGGGCGACGACGAGGCTGCCGACCGCCATCGCGGCGCCGACAGCGAGGCTCAGCGCCGGGTAAATCGAGCGAATCTGCGGGCCGGTGTCGGCGACGACTTGGAGTTCGACGAGGCCGACCAGCCCGAACCCGCCGGCGACCGCGGCGACAAGTCCAGCGGCGGCGCCCGTCGGCCCGTCGACCCGCCCGCGGCGGTACGCGGCCATCGCGACGACGGCGGCGCCGACGCCGGCGAATGCGAGCGCGAACAGCAGCCAGTGCGGCGTGCCGGCGTGCGTGGTGCCGGAGTGTGCTGTCGCCGGTGTCGCGAACGCGACGATGGCGAGGAGGCCGCCGGCGCGGCCGGCGGCGCGGAGCGGATGCATACTCGGGTGTTCGCGCCGGGCGCCTTCCGGGTTCTGGTACGCGCGTCGAATTCGACGCCCGCACCAGAACGGCTTTTCGCGTGAGCGCGTAACGTCGGCGTATGCTCCCGGACTCCCGCGGCGTGAGCCGCCGCGCGTTCCTCAAGTCCGCGGTCGCCATCGGCGGCGCGAGCGCGCTCGCGGCCTGCGTGGACCGCGAAGACGCCGAGATTCCTGCGGGCATCGACGATCCGGCGTCGCTGCCCGAGCGCCAGCACGCGTGGAACGACGTGCTCGCGCGCGACGACGCGGGGAACGCCTTGCCGCCGCGCCACCACGCGCTCCTCCACCTCGACCTCGACGGCGCGCCCGCGGACGCGGACCGCGAAGCCGTCGAAGCCTCGCTCCGCACGCTCGAACGCGCCTACGAGTGGTCCAACGACGGCCTGCTGGCGACGATTGGCTACTCGCCGGCGTACTTCGAGCGTTTCGACGCCGACCTCGACGGCGTCGACCTCCCCCAGCCGGAGCCGCTGTCGGCGCTCGAAGATCCAGCGCTGGACACGCCGGACGCCATCCTCCACCTCGCCAGCGACCACGCCAGCGCCGTCCTCGAAGCCGAGGAGGCGGTGCGCGGGAACCGCGACACCGCCAACGGCGTCGACGTCGAGGCCGCGCTCACGGACGCGTTCACGGTCGCCGACCGACGCTCGGGGTTCGTCGGCGACGGGCTGCCGGCGGACAATCAGGACGCGGACGGCGTCCCGGACTCCGAGCCGGTGCCCGACGACGCCCCCCTCTACATGGGGTTCAAGTCGGACTTCGAGAAGAGCCAAGCGACCGAGGACCGCGTCACCATCCAGTCCGGGCCGTTCGCGGGCGGCACCACCCAGCACGTCTCGCACATCGACCTGAATCTCACGCAGTGGTACGAGCAGGACGACCGGGAGTCGAGAGTCGCGCAGATGTTCTGTCCCGCGCACGCCGACAGCGGCGCGGTCGAGGGAACCGGCGAGAACCTCGGCGACGACCCCGGACTCGACGACTGCGGCGACCCCGTGGAGACGGGCAGCGAGCGCGGCGTCGTCGGGCACGGACAGAAACTGGCGGGCGTCCGCGAGGACGGCCGTCCGGTCATCCTCCGCCGGGACTTCGACTCGACGGACGGCGGGCGCGCGGGCGTGCACTTCCTCGCGCTCCAGCGCGAGATCGCGGACTTCGAGCGCACCCGCGAGGCGATGAACGGCGCCGACGTCAGCGGGCAGACGCCGGTCGGCCGCACGCAGAACAACGGCATCCGCCAGTACCTCTCGGTGACGCACCGCGGGAACTACCTGCTGCCGCCGCGGTCGCGCCGCGCGCTCCCGACGCCGGAGGGCCGCGATGCGTAAGCGGAGTCGCCGCGCGTTCCTCGCGGCGGCGGGCAGCGTCGGCCTCGGCGCGACCGCCGGCTGTCTGGGCGTCCTCGAAACCGAGCGCGCGACTCGCGAGCCGCCGCTCCCACAGAACCGCCCCGACGCCGCCTACGTTCCCTCGCACGTCGAGGGCATGGAGATGGCGGGGATGCAGACGCAGGGCCGGTACGCGTGTGCGCTCACCTACACGTTCCCGCACCGCTTCTGGCTGGTGCGCGGCGCGGACACCGACCGCGTGAACGTCCGCGGCGAGGACGACGTTCACCTGATGGTCGCCGTCTGGGACGCCGAGACCGGCACGGTACTCCCGAACGCCAGCGTCGAAGTTGCGTACACCGGGCAGAACGACGAAACGTCGTCGGTGACGCCGTGGCAGATGCTCTCCCAGCAGATGGGCGTCCACCACGGCGACAACGTCGCGCTCGGCGGCGAGGGCAACTACGACGTGACGGTACGGGTCGTTCCGCCGACGACGCGGCGAGCGAGCGCCGAGACAGTCTCGATGGAGCCGGCGGAGTTCGACTTCTCGTTCACGTTCGACCGCAGCAGCCTCGACGACCTCCCGTTCGAGGACATCCCCGCCGACCGGGAGGGAAGCGAGGGCGCCGTCGACGCGATGGACATGGAGAGCGCGCGTCTCTCGCAGGCGCCGCCCACAGGCGACTTCCCGATGTCCGTGCGGGGGAGCGCCGAGACTGGCGGCGCCAGTCTCGTCGTCGGAACCGCGAGGGAGTACGGCGACCTCGCGGGCGACGGCGAGACGTACGTCGCGGCGTCGCTGCGCACGCCACACAACAGATTCGTGCTCCCGAGCGCGTCACTCTCTGCGACCGTCGACTCGGGCGACGCGCGCGCGTTCGACGGCGACCTCGTACCGACGCTCGACGCCGACCTCGGCTACCACTACGGCGCGGTCGTCTCCGCTTCTGACGCAATCGAGAACGTGACCGTGAGCGTCGACACGCCGCCGCAGGTGTCGCGCCACGAGGGGTACGAGACGCCGTTCTTCGACTTCTCGGACGTGTCGGTCTGAACGGCGAATCGACAGCCCGGTAGCTACTGTTGGACTTCGTCGACCAGTGACGCGACGGCGTCGTCGACGAGGCGTTGCGTCAGTCGCCCTTGCCAGAACGCGACGTCGTCGGAACTGAGCGACTGGACGCCCCACGGGACGATGCGACTCTGTTCGGGTGTTCCACCGCGTATCCAGTCGTCGTCCGCGATTTCGAGGAGGCCGTCCATCCACGATTTCGTCGTCAGCGTGACCGCGACGTACTGTTCCCCGTGGAACGGTCGGCCCTCGTGATTCGAGAGGACGAGCCAGGGGCGTGCCTGCTTGGCACCGTCGAACGGGTCTACGCCGTAGACGACGTCACCCGGTTCGAAAATCGGCGTCGGTTCCTCGTCGCTCACTGTTCGTCGTCGACGCTCGGGTGCGCTCCCTCGGGCGACTGCTCGCGCCAGGCGTCCGCGTCCTCCTCGCCGAGTTGCTCGTTGAACAGGGAAGTGGCGCGCTCGTAGCCGTCGTACTCCGCGAGTCGCTGCTCGTCGTCGGTGACCGCCCAGTACGTCGCCTTGTGTTCGACGAGGTCGCGGTCCTTGAGCCGCGTGAGGGCGGTGCTGACCGCTCCTTCGTCGATTTCGAGGCGAGCGGCAATCTCGCCCGCTTCGAACGCGTGTCCGTCGTGGCTCGCGAGGAACCCGAGGACGCGCTCGGGAACGGACAGTCCCGCGAGCTCGTCCTCGCTGGCGTTCTCGAAGGTCTCGCGGTCGATTGACATCTCGGGTGAACGTACGCTCTCCAGCGCCAAGAGCGTTAGTGACGAAACCGACGTAAGCACCGAAAGTACACGAACCCCGCATCCTTTTGGCTCGACGGGCGAACGCGGGGTATGGAGCGGTTACGCGAGTCCTTCCAGCGCGCGCCCGTCATCGAGAAAGAGGGTGGGTACGAGTACGTCGTCCTCCCCATCAGCAACGGCGTGCCGATGCTCGAGCCCGCGCTGCTGCGGGAGGTCGTCGTCGGCATCACGCGGGTCGCGGACCTCGAGGACGTGGACAAAATCGTGACGCCGGAGGCGATGGGAATCCACATCTCGACGGCCGTGAGCCTGCAGACGGACCTCCCGGTGACGGTCGTTCGGAAGCGCGAGTACGGGCTGCCGGGCGAGGTCGAAATCCACCAGGAGACCGGCTACTCGGAGGGCGAGATGTACGTCAACGACGTGGACGCGGGCGACCGCGTGCTCGTGCTGGACGACCTGCTGTCGACGGGCGGGACGCTGCGCGCGCTCACGGACGCCCTCGACGGCATCGGCGCGGACATCGCGGACGTCGTCGTGGTCATCCGGAAGGTCGGCTCCGACAGCGAGATGGCCGACTCGCCCCACGACGTCACCGCGCTCGTAGACATCGAGGTGTCGAACGGCGAGGTGACCGTCGTCGACGAGTACCGGTAGCACGGTCGCGCTCGTGTCAAGCGGCGTGGTAATCTGTCGCAAGGGTTTTTGCGGCTGCCCGGCCAGTACCCGCTAATGGCAGGGGACGATGCCGGAGCCGGCGGGGCGACCGCCAGCGGCGGCACCGACGACTCACCGGCCGAGGGCACACCGACGGCGCGGAACCGCGACTACGACTGGGAGGGGCTCGCGCCCGCCGTCCGCGAGCGCGACGGCGGCGCGACGGTCGGGGACTACTCGTGGGTGGACTATCTGGAGGAGTACGGCGACGGCGACGCGGCCGAGCGAGTCCGCGAGCGGCGCGAGCGCGCGCAGCACGAACTCGCAGCCGCCGACGCGGGCCGCAAGGAGGACGTCGAGCCACCGTACCCCGAGTGGGACGAACTCGGCGCGGACCCGCCGGAGCCGAAGTGGGACGACATCGACGCCGACCCGAGCGACGACCTCGGCTTCGACCCCGACGAGAAGGGCGACGTGCTCGGGACGGCAGCGCGGCGCGCGAGCAACTTCCACGACTACTTCGACGAGTTCACCGACCCCGCGACGACGCCCGTCGCGAAAGACGAGTGGCTGTGGGAGCACTTCAAGCGCGAGTACTACTACGTCGGGGACGACGACTGGACGCGGCCCCGCGACGAGGCCGGCGACATCGTGCGCTTCGACCCCGTGGAGTACCTCGGGTTCGACCCCGAGAACGTCGAGCAGTGGCTGTCGGTGAAAGACGACGCCGCCGACGAGATGCTCGATTTGGAGGCCGAGCGCACGGTCGACATCCACGAGGAGATAGACGAGGACGCGTTCTTCTCGACGGTCGACGGGCGGACCACCATCGCGAACCGCTACGACCTGGAGAAGGCGGTGCCGATGGGGAAGAAACGCCACTTCCGGGAGGTCGAGCGCTACTGGGTGAACAAGCCGTACGCGTTCGTCGTCATCTTCCACTCCGACCGCGAGAACGAGAAGAAGTACTACCTCGTGGAGCCGTACCGCAACCCCATCGAGGCGGACCTCCAAGAGTTCCTCACCGAGAAGCTCCGGACCGCCATCAAGTACGCCAGCGACGACGTGGCGGCCGCCGGCGACGAGGCCGAGCGCCGCGGCGTCATCGAGCGCGAGACGCGGAAGCTCCTCGACCGCTACGACCTCTACGACGGCCCGGTGGCGCGCGAGCAGTCGCTCGTCGACAAACTGTTAGCGGCCGTCGGGCGAGGAGAGCCGCCGGTCGAGTCCGACGAGGACCACCTCGACGGCATCATGGCGCGCCCCGAACCCGCGGTGCTCGCGGAGGACTCGGACGCGCTCACCCAGTACCAGGTGGAGACGCTTTTGTACGTGCTCCAGCGGAACTTCATCGGCTACGAGCGCATCGACGGCATCAAACACGACATCAACGTCGAGGACATCTCCTGCGACGGCTACGACTCGCCGGTGTTCGTCTACCACACCGACTACGAGAACCTCATCACGAACGTCTACCACGGCCGCGAGAGCCTCGACGACTTCGTGGTGAAACTCGCACAGCGCTCCGGGAAGGGCATCTCGAAACGCCAGCCGCAGGTCGACGCCACGCTCCGGGACGGCTCCCGCGCCCAACTCACGCTCGGCCGCGAGGTCTCAGACCACGGCACCAACTACACGATTCGCCAGTTCAAGGACGTGCCGTTCACGCCCGTCGACCTCGTGAACTGGCAGACGTTCAGCCTCGACGAGATGGCGTTCCTCTGGCTGTGCATCGAGTCCCACAAGAGCCTCGTGTTCGCGGGCGGCACCGCCTCCGGGAAGACGACCAGCCTGAACGCCGTCTCCCTGTTCATCCCGAGCAACGCGAAAATCGTCTCCATCGAGGACACCCGCGAGGTCGAACTCCCCCAGCGCAACTGGATTGCCAGCGTCACCCGCCCGAGCTTCGGTGAGGACGAGACCGGCGACATCGACGAGTTCGACCTGCTCGAGGCCGCGCTCCGCCAGCGCCCCGACTACATCGTGATGGGCGAGGTGCGCGGCGAGGAGGGCCGCACGCTCTTCCAGGTGATGAGCACCGGCCACACCACGTACACGACGTTCCACGCGGACAACGTCGGCGAGGTCCTCAAGCGCTTCACCACCGAACCAATCAACGTCTCGAAGACGCTGTTCACGGCGCTGGACCTCGTTTCGGTGCAGTCCCAGACGCGAGTCAGGGGCCAGAAGGTCCGCCGGAACCGCTCCATCACGGAAATCAACCGCTACGACCCCGAGAACGACGAAATCAACGTCAACGACGTGTTCCAGTGGGAACCCGAGGACGATACCTACCGGCAGACGGCGGACTCCTCGACGCTCGAGGACATCAAATTCGACCGCGGCTGGACGCAGATGGAGCTCGACCGCCAACTGCAGGAGCGCCGCGTCCTGCTGGCGTACCTCATCGAGCAGGGCCTCAACGAGTACGCGCAGGTCGCCGCGACCGCGCAGGCGTACATCAACGACCCCGACACCATCCTCACGCTCGTCGCCAACGACCACTTGGAGGACGCCCTGGAGGACCTCCGCGGGATGGAGAGCGTGCTCATCGACGTCGACCCGGACAAGGAGGCGATGGTGCCCCGACCCGACCCCTCCGAGAGCGTGCTCGAAGAGGCCGAGGCAATCCTCGAAACTGCCCGCGAGGACGGCGGTGTGCTCGCGGAGTACGAGGGCGACGAGGCGGACTCGCTGGCGACCGCGCTCACGCCCGACGCCGCCACCGAGGACGTGGTGGCAGACACACGCGGGCTCGATGCTGAGGACCTCGAAGCCGCCATCGAGCAGGTGGCCGACGCCGACCTGCCGGACGAACCGGAGCGAACGGACACCCAGAGCAGCGACCCGTTCGCCGACGACGACCTCGAGCCCGCAGTCGAGCGGGTGGGCGACAGCGACGGCTTCGGGAGCTTCGAACCGGCGACCGCCAGCGACGATGCGGCCGCCACCGAGACTGGTGAGGGTGAGGACGAACGGGAGGAGGGCGCCGAATGAGCACGGGGTCGCAGTCGTTCGGCGAGGGCGCCGACGCCATCGCGGACGCGTTCTTCCCCGTCTACCAGTGGGCGTTCAGCGACGGCAGCGACTTCGTCGCGGACGTCGAGACGAAGCTCGCGGAGGCCCGCATGGACGACCCCGTGGAGCTGTTCGTCTCCCGCGCCATCGGCGCCGGCGTCGTGGCGGGCGTCGTGCTCTGGTTGCTCGGCCTCGCGCTCGGCTACGGGCTCTTCTACACCGGACTGATAGAGACGGAGACGCTCATCGGCGTTCCCGTCCCCAGCGAGACGCTGCTGGCCATCGTGCAGGCGCTGAAGGTGCCCGCGCTGGTCGTCGGAACCGGCCTCGTCTTCGGGTTCGTCGGCTTCATCGTGGGGTTCGGTGGGCTGCTGTCCGTGCCGTACATGCGGTCGAGCAGCCGGGAGCGTGAGATCAACATGCTGCTGCCGGACGCCGTCTCGTTCATGTACGCGCTGTCCATCGGCGGCATGAACCAACTGGAGATTCTGGAGGCGATGGCGAAAGCCGACGACACGTACGGCGAGGTCGCCATGGAGTTCCGCAGCATCGTCCAGGAGACCGAGTACTTCGACACCGACTACCGGACGGCGGTGCGGAATCGCTCGATGGAGACGCCCAGCGACGAACTCAGCCAGTTCCTCACGGATATGCTCTCCATCATCAACTCCGGCGGGGACATGACGGAGTTCCTCTCGGACAAGAAGGACAAGCACATGCGGACCGCCAAGCAGCAACAGGAACTCACGCTGGACACCCTGGAGCTGTTCGGCGAGATGTACATGACGCTGTCGCTGTTCCCGCTGTTACTCATCATCATCCTCGTCATCATGAGCATGCTCGGGCAGGCGCAGATGCAGCTGCTGTACGCCACCGTCTACGTGCTCACGCCCATCGTCGGCCTCGGCTTCCTCGTGCTCGTGTCCACCGTCAAGCAGGACGAAATCGGGGACGGCTTCCTCGAATTCGAGGGCGAGGACACGGGCCGCCGCGAGCCCGGCCTGCTCAATCTCGGCGTGGTCGAGCGCTTCGTCGGCGAGTACTCGATTTTCGACCGCGTGAAGCGCCGCGAGGGAACCTACGAGACGAAGCAACTGATGCGCCACCCCGCGCGCTTCTTCCGGGACAACCCCCTGTTTACGCTCGCGTTCACCGTGCCCGTGACCGGCGTGCTCGTCGCGAACGCCCTGCTCGCGGGTATCGCGCCGACGACGCTGGACGGCATGGTCGCCGCCCCCATCTGGGGGACGTTCCTCTACGTCTACCTCCCGCTGTACCTGATTGGGCTGCCGCTGGCGGTGTTCCGCGAGTGGAACGTGCGCTCGCGGCGCCGCATCACGAACAAGCTCTCGGACAACCTCCGGAAGCTCTCGTCGGCCAACGACACCGGGATGACGATTCTGGAATCCATCGGCGCCGTCTCGGAGACCACCAGCGGGAAGCTCGGCGAGGAGTTCGAGACGATGTACGCGAAAGTCAACTACGGCACCAGCCTCAAACGCGCGCTCGTCGAGTTCAACAACAAGTACCACATCCCGCGGCTCGCCCGCACGGTGAAACTCATCACGAAGGCCCAGGAGGCCTCCAGTCAGATTACGGCGGTGCTGTCGACGGCCGCGCAGGCCAGCGAGAACCAAGACGACATCGAGCGCGAGCGGCGCTCGCGGGCGCGGATGCAAGTCGTCATCATCGTGATGACGTATCTGACGCTGCTGGCGGTGATGCTCATCCTGCAGGTGAAGTTCCTCGGCACGATGGGGGACTGGAGACGAGCGCGGCGGGCGCCGGCGGCGCAGGGGGCGCGAATCAACAGTTGAGCTTCGGGGGGAACATCGACACCGAACTGCTCGGGATGATGTTCTTCCACGCAGTGACGATGCAGGGAATCATCTCCGGGTTCGTCGCGGGCTACATCCGTGACGCGGACCTGCTCTCGGGCGTGAAGTTCGCGGTCGCGCTGCCGACCGTCGCGCTCGTCGCGTTCTCCTTCGCGTGACCATGTCCCGCGCACAGACCACCATGGACTTCGCCGCCGGGGTCAGCATCTTCCTCGTGACCGTAGCGTTCGCGTTCGCGTTCGTCCCCGGCATCATCACGCCGTTCGCGGACCCCGACGTGGGCGACCCGGTGTCCGCGAACCGCATCGCGGACGACCTCTCGACCGACCGCCTCGGGTCGCCCGACCAGCCGTACGCGCTCGACACCGACCAGACGGCCGCGTTCTTCGACGGCGACGAGGTCGACGAGTTGGCGCTGCGCGACTACAAGTCGGTGAACGTGACGTTGACTACCGCCGCCGGCGACGTGGCGACCATCGACGGCGTGCGCACGGCGACCGGGCAGTCGGTGTCCGCGGACGCCGACGCCACCGTCGCGTGGCGGACCGTGACCGTCGGCGGCGACCGCTACGAACTCGTCGTGAGGGTGTGGTAGCGTGCGCGCACAAGCACACACGCTGGAGGGCGTCGCGGCCGCGCTGCTGATTGTCGCGACGGTCGTGTTCACGATTCAGGCGACGGCGGTGACGCCGCTGACGGCCAGCACCGCCAGCCAGCACATCGAGACCCAACACGAGCGCGTCGCCTCCGGGCTGCTGGAGACCGAGCGCGCGAACGGCAACCTCTCGCGGACGCTGCGCTACTGGAACGGCACCGGGGCGTCGTTCGTGAACGCCAGCAGCGACGGCTACTACGTCGGCGACCCGCCGGGCGCGTCGTTCCTGCTGGCCGTCGAGGAGACGTTCGGGGACCGCGCAATCGCGTACAACGTCAACGCCTACTACGTCACCGCGGACGGCGACCGCCGCGTCCGCCGCCTCGCCTACCACGGCCAGCCGAGCGCGGACGCCGTCGCCGCCACGCGACTTGTCACACTCTACGACAATCAGTCCGTGACGCGCCGCGACGGCGCGCGCTTCGAGCCGACGGCGAAGACGCTCGCGGACGCGGACGACGCGACTGACGAGCGCTACTTCGCGCCGAACGCGCCGGGGCACGCGTACGCCGTCGTCCAAGTGGAGGTGGTAGTGTGGCGGATGTGAAGCGGTCGTTCCGGGCGGACGACCGGGGCGTCTCCACGGCGTTGGGCTACGTGTTGAACGTCGGCGTCGCCGCCATCCTCGTGACGATGCTGTTGTTCTCCGCGGGGTCGCTCGTGGAGACCCAGCGCGACCGCGCCGTCGAGACGGAACTCCGCGTCGTCGGCGACCGGGTCGCCGCGGACCTCGCGGCCGCCGACCGACTCGCGCGAGCGAGCGACGGCGGCAGCGTCCGGTACACAATTGAAACTCCGTCGCGCGTCGCGGGGTTCGCGTACGACGTGCGCGTCAACGAGTCCGGGAACGAAAACGTCGTCCTCGACGCCGACCGCTCGGACGTCACCATCACCGTCGAATTCCAGACCGAGACGCGCGTCGAGAGCGCGACCGTCTCCGGCGGCGACTTCGCCGTCGTCTACGAGGATGGCGCGCTGGAGGTCGAAGATGCGTAGCGTGCGCGTCGACGGCCTCCCGGACGAGCGCGCGGTCAGCGACACGCTCGGGTACGTGCTCGTGTTCGGTATCATCGTCTCCACCGTCGCGGTCGTCTACGTCGGCGGGTTCGACGCGCTCACCGGCGCGCGGGACGCCCAGCAGTTCGCGAACACCGAGCGCGCGTTCGACGTGTTCGCCTCGAACGTCGAGGACCTCGCGGTCCGCGGTGCGCCCAGCCGCACGACCGAGGTGTTGCTGTCGGACGGCGCACTGACGTTCGGGGAGCCAGTCACGTTCAACGTCTCGACCGACGGCAGCGCCGCCTACGAGGCGACCGTCACGCCACTGGTGTACCGGGCCGACGACGGGGACCGACTCGTCTACTCGAACGGCGCGCTGTTCCGGCAGTACGGCGACCGCGCGGTGCTGTTCGAGGAACCCCGTATCTCGGCCGGCGAGCGCACGCTCGTCCCGCTCGTCGCCACCGAGGCGGACGGCCGGGGCGCTTCCACGGACGGCACGCAGCGAGTGCTCGCCCGGACGAGTGTCTCCAGCCGCGCCGTCGAGTCGTTCTCGACGCCCGCGAATCTCACGGTCACGTCGCCGCGCGCCGCAGCGTGGGAGCGCTACCTCGAAGCCGAACTCGGCGAGAACTGCGACGGCCCCGCGGACGGCCGCACCGGCGAAGTCGAGTGTTCGCTCCCCGGCGACGAAGTCTACGTGCAGGGCGTCTACGTCGACATCGAAGTGACGTGACTACCGGACGGTCACGTTCACGGCGTTCTCGGTGATGTGGAGGAACGTGACGACGCGCTCCCCGGAGGAGTCGTATTCGAGTTCGCCGGTGGACGCCGAGAGGTCGGTGCTCGCGGAGTTCCCCGAGGGGTTCTGTTTGCCCTTCGAGAGCACCTTCAAGTCGACGTTCGGCCCCATCTCGCCGAGCACGTAGTTCACGAGCTTCCCCGTGGAGTTGTTCGCGACTGGGGCCGCCCCGCCGTTCTGGTACGTGAGGTTCGTGTCCCCGGTCAAGTCGAGGTGCATCGTCGGCGTCTCGTCGTCGCTACAGCTGTACGCGTACGTCGAGTCGGTCTTCGAGAAGAGGTCGTCGCCACTCCACGTGTGCGTCGTCCCGCCGTCCGTGTACTCCAGCGTGACTTCGGGCTGGCTGCCCTTACAGACGTCCGCGCCCTGAATGTCGAACTCGAAGCGCCGCGAGCCGCCGTCGTCCGCGACGAGCGTCCAGTGGAGGTCGCTGAAGTCGGAGTTCTTGTTCGGCTTCAGCGTGAACGTCAGCGACTCCACGGGGTCGTCGCCGGCGAGCCCGCGCAACTCCAGTGGCGTCTCTCGGAGCGTGAACTGGCCGCCGGTCCCGCGCGCGACGAGTTCCAGTTCGACGCGGTTCTGGTCGGGCAGCACGGAGACGTTCCCGCTCGTCCGCGACCGGAAAAACGACGCCCAGCCCCGGTAGTAGTCGCTCTCCACAGCGACGGTGACAGTTCCGTTCTGCAGAGGATTCGTCCGCCCCTCGCCGGGGAAGACCGAGCGGTTCGACGCCGCCTCGTTCTGTGTCACGCGAGCGGTCGGCGCGCCGGTCGCCGCCTGTTCGTCGCCGGTCACGCGAATCACCGGGAGCGTCAGCGTCGCGCCCCGATAGTTGAACTCGGGCGGCGACACCAGCTCCGCGCCGGCGCCCCGCGACCGCCACACGCCGCCGCCCTGATACGCGACCTCGCTGTCGCCGTTCTCGTAGACGACCGACCCCAGCGTCGTGTCCAAGTACTCGGTCGTCGAGCCGTCCTCGCCCTCCCTGACGACCACCATGCGGCCGGTGTCGGGCCGTACCTCGTAGCTGCCGCGCTCGGCGTTCGCCAGCGTCAGCGACTGGCCGTCCGAGCGCCCGAGCGCGACGAGCGCGGTGCGCGCGTCGAAGAGACTCATCGACTGCTCGGCGCGCTGGACCGACGACTGGTTCTGTGCGGTGTCGAGTGCGCTGCCGCCGACCGCCACCACGACACCGACGCCGACGACGGTGATGGCGAGCAACAGCACCATCCCGATGGTCTCCGTCTGCCCGCGCGCGTCCATACAGCATCTCGTTGGCCGGTGACACGCAAGAAGGTGACGGGGAACTGTTGGGAAACGACCACGAGAGCGGGCGAACGCCGCTACAACGGCCTCACCCCTGACCGACCATCGACTCCTCGTCGGCCCACTCGCGCTCGCGGAGTTCGTACTTCTGGACCTTCCCGGTGGCCGTCGTCGGCAGATCCGCGACGAACTCGACGCGCTGCACCGCCTTGTACGAGGCGAGGCGCTCGCGGGTGAACGACGCGAGCTCGTCCACGGTGACGCCCGGGTTCTCGGGGTCGCCGGACGCCGGCACGACGAACGCCTTCGGCGTCTCCCCCCACTCCTCGTGCGGAGACGGAATCACGGCGGCGTCGCCCACCTCGGCGTGGTCGAAGAGGACGTCCTCCAGTTCGATGGAGGAGATGTTCTCCCCGCCCGAGATGATGATGTCCTTCGAGCGGTCTTGGATGGCGACGAAGCCGTGCTCGTCGACGACTGCGAGGTCGCCCGTGTGGTAGTACCCCTCGACGCGGTCGTTGAACGCCTCCTCGGTGGCCTCGGGCTTGTTCCAGTAGCCGTCCATCACTTGGTTGCCGCTGACGACGATCTCCCCGATGGTGGTGTCGTCCCACGGCACGTCCTCGCCGTCCTCGTCGACGACCCGGATTTCGGTGCCGAGGAACCCGATTCCCTGTCGCTTCTGGAGCGCGTACCGGTCCTCGCCGTCGAGCAGGCGCTCGGCGCCCGACGTCGTAATCAGCGGCCCGGTCTCGGTCGCACCGTAGACGTGAACGAGGGCCCAGCCGAACTCGTCTTCGACGGTGCGAATCGTCGCCTCGGGCGGCGAACTGCCAGCGGTCGCCACCCGCACGGGCGCGTCCCCGGACGGCTCGATGTCGTGGTCCGCGTAGTAGTCTTGGAGCATGTTCAGGACCGTCGGCGCCGCACAGAGGTACGAGACGTCCTCCTCGCGAACCGTCTCGAAGATGGACGCGGCGTCGACGCCACGGGTGCAGACGTGGGTGGCGCCCGCGCCCGTGACAGCGTAGATGTGGCCCCAGCCGTTGACGTGGAACATCGGGAGCGTCCAGAGGTAGGTGTCCGTGTCGCGGACGTCTTGGTGGTAGGAGACGAGGAACGCGTGCAGCGTCTCGTTGCGGTGCGTGCGGCAGACGCCCTTCGGGTCGCCCGTGGTGCCGGAGGTGTAGTTGATGGTGACGACGTCGCTCTCGTCCATCTCCGGGCGGTCGTAGTCGCCCGCGTCCGCGAGCACGTCGTCGAACGCCTCCCAGTCGCCGTCGACGGCGTCGGCGTCGTTCGTGACGAACGTCTCGACGGGCACCTCGTCGCGGACGGCCTCGACCTTCTCGGCGTACTCGTGGTCGGCGTAGATGGCGGTGACGCCCGCGTCGTTCAGGACGTACTCGAAGTCTTCGGGGGTCAGCCGGTAGTTCAGCGGCGTGTGAATCGCGCCCGCCTGCATCGTCCCGTAGGCGGCTTCGAGGTGGTAGTGCGTGTTCGGGTCGAGGACGGCCACGCGGTCGCCCTGCTCGACGCCGCGGGCCTGCAGGGCGGCGGCGAACCGGTCGGCGCGCGCTCCGAGTTCGTCGTACGTGTACCGCTGCCCCGTCGTCGCGACGACAGCGGTCTCGTCGCCGTAGTACTCGCGGGCGCGGTCGAGGAAGTCCGTGACGAGAAGTGGTCGCTCCATACCGGACAATAATGTACGTTGATGATATTAGTTCGGGTCCGAACAGTCGTTTCCCGAGAACGAGCGGAAAACGGGCGTGGCGGGACTGAGCGAACGCGAAGCGTTCGCGAGGTACGTCACGCTCGCGAACGAACGAAGTGAGTGAGCGGGCGTGACGGGACTCGAACCCGCGATCTAGAGGTTAGGAACCTCTCGCCGTGTCCGCTTGGCCACACGCCCTCTACGTCGAGCGAGGGCGGGGCAAAGAAAAACCGTTACGCTAGTTGCTGGACGCGGTCTCGGAGTCCGTGTCGGTGGTCGTGGATTCGGACGTGGTTTCGGTGTCCGTGGTCGTGGACTCGCTGTCGTCGTCGGGACCGTCACGCATGTCCTGGAGTTCTTGCTCGACTTCCTCGCGGCCCTTCTGGAATTCGCCGATGGCTTCGCCGCTGGAACGGGCGAGCTTCGGAATCTTGTTCGCGCCGAACAGGAGGACGGCGATGAGCAGGATGACTGCCCACTCCATGCCGCCCGGCAGCCCGCCGATGAACAGGGGAGTACTGGTGAACATCGCTATTCGATGGTAGCCTGTTCGCGACTATAGGCTTTATGCTCCTTTCAGTTTCGCAGTAACGGTGTCGAGCGGGCGCGAGCGGCCCGTGTGTACGTGCGTGCGGTGCGTGCTATCGCTGCGTCACCGAACGAGCGCGCGTTCGCCGAAACCGTCACACGGCTTTTCACGGCGGGCCGCGAAACTACGGGACATGAGCGACGCCACGCAGTCCGAGACGGAACGCGAGTACGACCCGAACGCCGAGCACGCGTTCCCAGACGAGCGCTTGAACGAGGTGCTGGCGTTCGTCACCGACGACCCCGAGATTACGACGTACCTCGACGCGCAGAACGTCAACCCCGTGAAGCGGAAGGGGTACAACGACCACGGCACGAAGCACATCGAAATCGTCCGGAATCGCGCGCTCCGGCTCTACGACCTGCTGAAGCGCGGCGGCGTCGAGTTCAACGGCGCGGCCGACCAGGGGCTCGCGGAGGCCGACGAGAGCGTTATCGTCGCGCTCGCGGCGACGCTGCACGACATCGGGCACGTCGTCCACCGGGACGACCACGCGTACTACTCGATTCCGCTGGCGGCGGACATTCTCGACCGCATCCTCCCGGAGTTCTACGACACTGCCGACGCCGTGCGCGTGAAAGCAGAGGTCTTGCACGCGATTCTGTGTCACCACACCGAGGAGGACCCGCTCACGACGGAGGCGGGCGTCATCCGCGTCGCGGACGGCCTCGACATGGAGCGCGGGCGCTCGCGGCTCCCCTACGAGCGCGGCGGCCGCGGCATCAACACCATCTCCAGTCAGGCCATCGACTCGGTCACGCTCGAAGCGGGCGACGAGCGCCCCGTACTCGTGGAAATCGAGATGGGCAACGCCGCGGGCGTCTATCAGGTCGACAACCTCCTCAAGGAGAAACTCCACAAGTCCGGCATCGAGGACGACGTCCGCATCGTCGCGCTGAACACGGGCGGCGACAGCGACCAGCTCGTCGAGCGCATCGAACTGTAGGTCGCCCGGTCTCGCTCTCGGCTCCGAGCGGGGGTAGACTCTTATTCGAACAGGACGTATATTCGTTATATTCGTGACCCTCTCGTCCCGGACCGGCGGCACCGCCCTCGCGGTGCTTGGTCTCGTCCTCACCGCGTTCCACGTGCAGGCCGTCGGTTCGCTCCAGCGAGCGCCAGCGCGCGTGCTCGTGGACTCACTCCTCCCGCTGGTGCTGTCCGGGGCCGTCGTGGTCGCGGGCGTCCAACTCGCACGCGGCGCCGGCGTCGCCGACCAGTCGACCGCGCGAGTGCTCTCGTGGGTGGGCGTCGGGATGGTGGTGCTGGTCGGCGCGACGGCGTGGCTGTTCGCGATTTCCGCCGGCGAGGGCGGGCTGCCGCCGAATCCCGAGTCCACGCTCGTGAACGCGGCGACGCTCGGCGGCCTCATCGGCTACCTCGTCGGCGTCTACGACGCGCGCCGCCGCCAACAGCAGGTCCGCGTCGACCAGTTGAGCCGCATCAACGACACGCTCCGCATCGCGACGCGGGAGGTCGTGGACGCGGAGAGCCGGGACGAACTCGAACGCCGCGTCTGCGAGCGGCTTCAGCAGTCGACGCCCTACGAGTCGGCGTGGATCGGGCGCTACGAACCCGGCGACGACACGCTCACGCCGGACGCGTGGGCGGGACTAGACGACGAGTACTACGAGTCCGTGGTCATCACGCTCGACGAGGACGAACCGCTCGGGAAGGGAGCAGGTGGGCGCGCCGTCCGCACGGGAGAAATTCAGTGCTCACAAGACGTCTTCGCGGACCCGTCGATGGAGCCGTGGCACGACCTGTTCGCGGAGCACGGTGTGGAGTCGGTCGCAGTCGTCCCGATAACCGACGACGGCACCGTGTACGGTATCTTGAGCGTGTACGCGAACCGCTCGTTCGTCTTCGGTGAGCCCGAGCAGGAGGTGTTGGCGGAACTCGGTGAGACCATCGGGCACGCGGTCACGTCCATCGGGGCGCGCAAGCAACTGCGGCGCCGCGAGCGCGAACTCGCCAACCAGAACGCGCGCCTCGCGGAGTTCGCCAGCGTCGTCAGCCACGACCTCCGCAACCCCCTGAACGTCGCGGAGGGGTCCGTCGAGTTGGCGCGCGAAGACCGCGACAGCGAGGCGCTGCAGCGCGCGTCTCGCGCGCTCACGCGAATGAACGAACTCGTCGAGGACGTGCTGGCGCTGGCGCGCACCGGACAGATAGTCAGCGACTTCGACAGCGTCGACCTCGAGGCTGTCGCGACCGAGGCGTGGCAGACGACCGAGACCGAGGACGCGACGCTGGACGTGGAGTCGTCGCTGGGGACGGTCGCCGGCGACGAAAGCCGCATCCGGGAGCTGTTCGAGAACCTGTTCCGGAACGCGGTCGAACACGGCGGCGAAGACATCACCGTCTCTGTCGGTCCCCTCGACGACGGCCCCGGATTCTACGTCGCTGACGACGGTCCCGGTATCGCCGAGAGCGACCGCGAGGACGTCTTCGACGCCGGGTTCACGACGTCGCCGGAGGGCACGGGGTTCGGGCTGAACATCATCGAGAGCATCGCCGACGCCCACGGCTGGAGCGTCAGCGTCACGGACAGCGAGAGCGGCGGCGCGCGCTTCGAGTTCGCGGGCGTCGAAACCGCGGACCGGTCGGCCGACGCGCAGGTCGCAGACTCCGAGACAGACTCGTCAGTGCGGCGTGAGCCCGACGCCGTCGGCGAGTAGCTCGTGCGAGCGCAGCGCGTCGTCGTGGTCGGCGACGACGTGTTGAATCATCACTTCGTCGGCGCCGACGCGGTCCGAGAGCTGTTCGAGGAGACCGTTTAGCGTCTCCGGGCTGCCGGAAATCGCGCGCGGCCACTCGTCGTCGTCCAGCGTCTCGGGTGTCGGTTCGGGGACGCCGCCGAGTTCGTCGATTGCTTCTTCGACGGACGGCGCAGTCCCGGTGACGCCGCGCTGCATCCGCTCGAAGGAGGCTTCGGCGGTCGCTCGCAGGCGCGCGGCCTCCTCGTCGGTCGCCGCGCAGACGGCGTTGACCGCGACCATCCCCTCGGGTTCGTCGACGCTGCCGGCGACCTGCGTGGACTGGAACGTCTCGCGGTACTGCTCGAAGGCGTGTTCGGCGAACTGCGGGCGGATGAACGCCGCGAAGCAGTACCGGAGGCCGAGTTTTCCCGCGATTTCCGCGCTGGAGGGACTGGACCCCAGCACCCACGGCGTCGGCGCGTCCGCGTCGGAGCGCGGAATCTCGATGTCGCCGTAGGCGTGGCTGTCGGGGTGGTCGTCGTAGAGGTGGCTGACCACGGCCTCGATTTTCTCGCGGTGGTCCTCGTCGGGATTCTGGACGTGGCGTTCGGTGCCGAGCGCGCTGTCGACCGCGGGAGAGCCGTTTGCGCGCCCGAGGCCGGCGTCGACGCGGCCCGGCGCAAGCGCGTCCAGCGCGCCGAACTGCTCGGCGACCTTCAGCGGGCTGTAGTGGTTGAGGAGGACGGCGCCCGAACCGAGTCGAATCGTATCCGTCTCGGCGGCGAGGTGCCCCAAGAGCACTTCGGGAGTGGTGCCGGCGAGCGTGTCACCCATCCCGTGGTGTTCGGCGACCCAGAACCGCGAGTAGCCGAGTCGTTCGGCCTGCTGGGCGGCCTCGACGGTGTTGGCGTAGGCGTCCGTCGCGGTGCCGCCCTCGGGAACCGGGGAGAGGTCGACGACAGAGAGGTCCATGTTCCCGTTCGTGGACTGCGGGAGAAAACGGTTCGGCTCGCGGAAGCCGGTCGCCGGACAGGAGGAATTATGGCGCCCGCAGTCCGGGTCGTTGGTATGACGGAGTTCTCCCAGCGAGTCGAAGCCATCTCCATCAGCGGCATCCGGGAAGTGTTCGAGGCGGCCGGCGAGGACGCCATCAACCTCGGCCTCGGTCAGCCCGACTTCCCGACGCCCGAGCACGCCCGACAGGCCGCCGTCGACGCCATCGAGGCGGGCGACGCGGACGCGTACACGTCGAATCGCGGGACGCCCGAACTCGTGGACGCAATCGTCCAGAAGCACGAGCGCGACAACGACCTCGACGTGGCCCCGGAGGGCGTCATCGCGACGTCGGGCGGCAGCGAGGCGCTGCACCTCGCGCTGGAGGCCCACGTCGACCCCGGCGAGGACGTGCTGTTCCCGGACCCCGGGTTCGTCTCCTACGACGCGCTCACGCGAATCGCGGGCGGCGACCCCGTGCCGCTGCCGCTGCGCGACGACCTCACGCTCGACCCCGCGACCGTCGAAGAACGAATCACGGAAGACACAGCGGCGTTCGTCGTGAACTCGCCCGCGAACCCGACCGGCGCGGTGCAGTCCCCGGAGGACATGCGAGAGTTCGCGCGCATCGCCGACGAGCACGACGTGCTCTGCATCAGCGACGAGGTGTACGAGCACATCGTCTTCGACGGCGAGCACCGCTCGCCCATGGAGTTCGCGGAGACGGACAACGTCGTCGTGGTGAACGCGTGCTCGAAGACGTACTCGATGACCGGGTGGCGGCTGGGCTGGGTCGCCGCGAGCGAACGCCGCGCCGAGCGGATGCTTCGCGTCCACCAGTACTCGCAGGCGTGCGCCAGCGCGCCCGCCCAGTACGCCGCGGAAGCCGCGCTCAGCGGCCCGCAGGACGTCGTCGACGAGATGGTCGCGCAGTTCGAGCAGCGCCGCGACCTCGTGCTCGACGAACTCGAAGACATGGGACTGACGGTGCCGAAGCCGGAGGGCGCGTTCTACGCGATGCCGAAAGTGCCCGACGGCTGGGTGGACGAGGTCATCGAGCGCGGCGTCGTCGTCGTGCCCGGTGACGCGTTCGGCGAGGGCGGCGCGGGCTACGCTCGCATCTCCTACGCCACGGACACCGAACAGCTCCGCGAGGCCCTCGACGTCATGCGCGAGGCGACGAACGCGCTCCAGTAGCAGCCCGTTCTCGTTTTCGCGGCCAGGCTCAGCAGTTCGAAGTTTCAGCCGGTGAATCAGCCGGTTTCTTGGCGGTCGCCGGGAGAGCTACGCTCTCCCGAGGCCTCGGAAATCTCCGATTTCCGGCGGATTGAAAGGGCGAGGCGCGCGTGGCGGCGAAGCCGCCACGTTTTGCGGCGGTCGGCGCAGCCGACCGCCCACTCGGCGAACCCCGACGTTCGGAAGACGCGTCGCGTCTTCCGCAGCCCATCAGAACGCACAGCGTTCTGAGGACGACGAAAGCACCGCAGCGAACGCAGTGAGCGAGTCGCGGGAGTCTCGTGAGTGAAACGAACGAGACCTCGGGAGACGAGCACCGCGAGTCTCCCGCTGGCCGAGACCGTCGAGGGCTTTCGAGAAGGACTTCGGTGATTCCGATTTTCTCTGCTAATCTGAATACTGCCGCGTAGTTCGCTCCCTGACAGTTATGCCGCCCGCGCCCCATGATACGAGTATGCACATCACGCGGCACGGGAGCGGGGGCCGCGCGACTGTCGCAGCGCTGGCGTCGCAGGTCCACCCGGTGTTCATGCTGCCGCCGCTGGCCGCTGCCGGCTTCGGCGCCGTGCTCGCGGGCGAGTTCTCGCTGGCCGTCGCGGGCGTCCACCTCGCCGCGATGTTCTTCGCCGTCTACACCGCCCACGTCAAGGACGGCTACGTCGACTTCCACGTGCGCGGCGAGGACGACGACCACCCGCTCACCGCGACAGGCTGCCGAGCCGCAATCCGCGGTGCGTCCGTCGCGTTCTTCGCCTGTGTCGCCGCGCTCTGGTGGCTCGTCAGCCCCGGGGCCGCCGCGCTCGCCGTCCCCGCGTGGCTCGTCGGATACCACCACGCGCCCCAACTCGACACGAACCCCGTCACGACGACGACCGGCTACCCGTTCGGCATCGCCGTCGCGCTCGTCGGCGGCTACTACGCGCAAGCCCAGCAGTTCGCGCTCCAGCCGCTGGCGTTCGCGAGCGTGTTGCTCGTGTTGCTCTCGGGCGTGAAGGTCGTCGACGACGCGCAGGACTACGACTACGACCGCTCCATCGACAAGCGCAGCGTCGCCGTCGTGCTCGGGAAACCGGGCGCGCGACGGCTCGCGTACGGCCTGATGACGGCTGCGATGGCGGGCGTCGTGGCGTTCGCCGCGCTCGCCGTCTTCCCGCCGAGCGCGGTCGCCGCAGTCGCCGCGTTCGCCGTCGTCGCGTGGTTCGCGGCACGCGCCGAACCCACCGTCGCGACGATGCTGCTCGTGCGGGGCTGCTACGTCTTCCTCGCGGTGCTGGTCGCCGCGGTCTGGTTCCGGCCGCTCGCGTAGCCCGCTCGCGGCGAGAGCGGTGTGCTGAAGGGCGCGGGCGGCGTCTGGACGGCCATGGACGCCTGGCAGGACGACGACGCGCTCGCCGACCAGTACGCGGACGCGTCGAACCTCGCCGCCCGACAGGTCTTGCACGCGCGGTTCTCCACGAGCGAGCGGTCGCTGCACGAGCGACTGTTCGACCAGTTCGACCTCCCCGAGGATGCCGTCGTGCTCTCGCTCGGTGCGGGCCACGGCGCGCTCTGGTCGGGCAACGCCGACCGGATTCCCGCGGGCTGGGACGTCACCGTGACGGACAACTCCGCGGGCATGATGATGGACGCGATGGAGGCGCTGGAAGACGTCGACCGCGAGTTCGACTTCGACGCCGTGGACGCCCGCGACATCCCGTACCCCGACGACACCTTCGACGCCGTCACCGCCCACTTCGTGCTCTCGCATCTCACGGACGCGGACCGTGAGCGGGCGCTCCGAGAGATTCGACGCGTGCTGACCGACGACGGAACGCTGTACGTTGCGGCGCGCGGCGAGGACGACCTGCAGGAACTGTTCGACGTCGCCGCGGGGTACGGCACACTTCCGGAGCGCTCGGGGTTCACGCTGGAGAACGGCGAAGAACAGCTCACCGAGGTGTTCGCGGGTGTGGACAGGGAGCGCTTCGAGAACGCCCTCGAAATCACAGACTCCCAGCCGGCGGTCGCGTACCTGCAGTCGCTGCCGGGATTCGAGGCCGACGACCCGTTCGCGCTCGAAGCCGCCATCCGCGAGCGAATCGGCGACGACGCCTTCGTCGTCGAGCGGGCGGTCGGCGCGTTCGTCGCGTCGGCGTGACTACCGGTACGGAATACGTTTTCGGCAATCAGAGGACTGGTGAACGGATACTACGTGCAAAGCGTCTATTTATCGTAGTTTGGCTGAACGATTGTCCCCACTAGATTTCCAAACCCACACTATCCCGACGAGCATAATCACAGGAGGGAGTAGTTCCATCCACAGAACGAGTGACGACTCTTGGGGGAGGTAATTGTCTAGCAACACCCCGCCAGTTGCACCACTGATAAAAACAATCCAGCCGACCGTCCGACCCCGAACCCAGTCTTCATTCTGTGATTGATAGAGTACGATAAGCCAAGCGAGAGCGATTAGTCCAGTAGCAATCAGGCTTATCCAATCCATAGCCCCGTTAATAAGAACAGAACGTATGGGGTTTTCGGCGATAAATCCGCACGCCTACGTACTAGTTCAGCGGGCGCGACCTCGAGGAAATCTGGACGACGACCGCCCCGCATGATTGCTACTTCGCGGTGGAGACGATTTTGATAACGTCGCCTTCGTCGAGTTCGTAGTCCTCGCCGACTTCGCGTTTCGTCTTGGCGTTCACCGCGTGGAGGTAGCCCTCGCCGATGTCGCTGTGGACGGCGTACGCCAAGTCGACGGGTGTCGACCCGGATTCGAGGAGGAACGCGTCCGGGAGGACGTTGCCCTTCGCGTCGGTCCACTTCGACTGGTCCTGCACTGGGTAGGCGGTGACCATCTCCAGCAGGTCGTAGACCGCGTGATTCAGCGCGGCTTGGATGCCCGTGCCGCCGTACTCGTTCATCGTCGCCGCGAGTTCGTCGAGGGCCTCGCGCTGGCCGTCGCTGACCTCGCCCGTAATCTCGAAGTCCTCGTCGCCGGGGTCGTAGTCGAGGAAGCCGGCGTCGACGCCGCGGCGGAGCGCGAGTTCGCCCTGCGCGGTCGCCGGGATGACGGGCTTGTCGAGGTCCATGAGGCGCTCGACGTTCTCGGCGGGCGCGACGTCGATTTTGTTCGCAACGACGACGATGGGTTTCGTGCGCTCGCGGACGCCGCGAGCGAGCGCTTCGCGGTCCTCGTCGCTCCACTGGATGGGGTCCTCGGGGTAGTCGATGTCCCGGAGGACGGCCGCGACCTGGTACTCGCTCGCGCCGAAGCCAGTCATCATGTCCGTGACGGCTTCCTCGATGTCGAACCCGGGCGAGCGGGACGCGCGCTCGACGCTCTCCCAGTTGTCCTCGACGATGCCAGCCAGCCAAAGGTCCATCTCCTCCTCGACGAAGTCGATGTCCTCGGTGGGGTCGTGCTCGCCGATTTCGACGGGTTCGCCCTCCGCGTTCGTCGCGCCGGAGGCGTCCACGACATTCACGATGACGTCGGCGTTCGACAGTTCGTCGAGGAACTGGTTGCCGAGCCCGCGGCCCTCGTGGGCGCCCGGCACCAGTCCCGCCACGTCCAGCAGTTCCACGGGGACGAAGCGCTTGCCGTCGTGGCAGTGTTCGTGGCCGCAGCGCTCCTCGCGGGTCAGACACGGGCACTCGGTCCGGACGTGCGTGACGCCGCGGTTCGCGTCGATGGTGGTGAACGGGTAGTTTGCGACGTCCACCTCCGACCGCGTCGCGGCCGTGTAGAACGTCGACTTGCCGGCGTTCGGCTTCCCGGCAAGCGCGATAGAGAGCATACCACGGGGTAGCGCGAGCGCCAAAGAAGGGCTTTCGGTTGCCCGACCCGCCGCAAGCCATTTTCGGCAGCCGACAGAACCACACACCCGATGAACACGCTGGAGGTCACGCTCCGCCTCGCCGCGGGGCTCGGGTTGATTCTCGCGAACGGCTTCTTCGTCGCCATCGAGTTCGCGCTGACGCGCGCACGCCAGTTCACCGAGGAGGAGTTCGTCGGCGGGAATCCCGCCCTGGAGCGCGCGTGGGAGATGACCAACGACCTCGAACTCTACCTCACCACCTGTCAGGTCGGCATCACGGCGTCCTCGATTGCGGTCGGTATCGTCGCCGAACCGGCGCTCGCAGCCATCTTCGAGCCGGTGTTCCACAACACGTGGCTCGCGTCAGTCGGCGCCGGGGCCGTGCTGGCGTTCCTCATCATCAACCTCGTCCACCTCACGCACGGCGAACAGACGCCGACCTACCTCGGCGTGGAGCGCTCGCGGTTCGTCTCCAAGTACGGCGCCGGGCCGCTGTACTGGTTCCACTTCGCCATCTCGCCGATTATCAAGCTCGGCGACGGCGTCGCGAAGGGGACGCTGAAGCTGTTCGGCGTCGAGATGACGGGTGCGTGGCTGGAGACCGAGGAGGACGTCATCGAGTCGCGCGCCGACCTCCGGAACCGGCTCGGGTCCGTACTCGGCGAGTCCGACCTCACCCAGGAGCGCCGCGAAGAGGTCCTGGGCGCGCTCGACATCGACCAGATGCCCATCGAGAACGTGATGGTCGACGCCGACGACGTCGTCGCGCTGTCGACGACCCTCGGCCTCGAGGAGAACCTCGAACGGATGAGCGAGACGCCGCACGTCCGGTACCCACTGGTCGGCGAGACCCTAGACGACTTCCGCGGCATCGTCTACCTGCCGGCGGTGTTCCGCGACCTCGACGACCTCCGGTCGGGTGAGGACACCCTCGACGACGTCGCCCAGCCGCCGATGACGATTCCGGCGTCACTACCCGTCAGTGACGCCATCGACCGCTTCCAGTCGGAGCGCCAGGAGCTGGCGTTCGTCACCGACGAGGACGACCACGTCGTCGGCCTCGTCACGGTCACGGACGCACTGGAAGCCATCGCCGGCGAGGTCGAGGACCCGCTCGACGACGAGCACGAGCGTTAATCGACGCGCAGGCGCGTCGCGGCGCTCCCGACGGCGACGACGAGGAGGAACACGCCCGCGAGCAGGTACGCGAGGTCGCCAGCGAGGTCCCACACCTCGTACTGGTAGTCGTAGAAGCCACCGCCGAGCACGAACCAGAAGCCGTGGACGCCGGTGAGCAGCGCGACGAGGCCCAGAAACGCGACGACTCCCTCGCGCCACAGCGTCACGCCCACGGCGAGCGGCGACGGGGAGGTGTCGGGTTCGCCGCGCTCGGGAACGTGGGGATTGCCCGCGTCGGCGTCGCCGCTGGAGGGCGAGTCAGACATAGGGAGGACTGGTCGAGGAGCCGACTAAACTATTCGGGGTCGCGGTCCGCGCGGCTGCCGAGGTGCATCTCGCCGCGGGCGCGGATGACGCCGTCGACGTCGGCGTCCGGGTGGACGTGGACGTCCTGCCCGGAGACGTCGCCGAGCACGATAGCGCCGGGTTCGACGCGGACGTCGCCGCTGCGGGTGGTGACGTCGCCGTGAATCTTCGTCCCGGAGCCGACTGAGACATCGTTTTGCGCGCGCAGGCTGCCGAAG
This sequence comes from Halobacterium sp. CBA1132, assembly GCF_001485535.1. Lineage (NCBI taxonomy): Archaea > Methanobacteriati > Methanobacteriota > Halobacteria > Halobacteriales > Halobacteriaceae > Halobacterium > Halobacterium sp. CBA1132. Next base: position 692,084 of record NZ_BCMZ01000001.1, on the reverse strand, counting down.
ACGTTGTTGTCCTCGCCGACCTCGATGCTGGTCGCGCGGATGTTGCCGTGGAGCCGGCAGCCGTCGCCGACGGTCGCGGGCGTGGACACCCGCCACGCGTCGTCGGAGACGCTCGCCGAGCGCGGAATCGTCAACGGCTGGGCGTCGCCGTCCGTGGCGAACTGGTCGACGAGTTCTTCGGCTTCCTCCTCCTCGCCGATTTGGAGGAGGTGCGTGAGGTAGACGACGAAGAACGTGATGGTGGGCATCGGGTTCCGGATGACAATCCAACCGGAGGCCTCAAACCCCTCCTCGATGTCGACGTCGTCGCCGATGTCGAGGTCGCCGCCGACGACCAGGCGGCCCGTGATGTGGACGCGCTCCCCGAGGTAGGCGTCCTCGCTGGCGAGGACGTTCCCGTCGACATCGCACCACATGTCCAGTCGGCAGTCGCCGTCGGCTTCGATGTCGCCGGCGACGGAGACGCGTTCGCCCGCGATGACGCTGTGGCCGCGAACCCCGAGTTCGACCGTGGACTGGCCGCCGACCAGCACGTCGCCGTCCACCACGACATCGTGTTCCTGCACGGTGGTGCCGTCGGGCACCACGAGTTCGTCTATCGGGTTCGGGCCGAGCACACCCGTCCCATCACCCCGCACGCCAATAAACCCCGCGAGAACGCACGCCAACCGTCGGACGGCGGGCTTTTGTCCGCGCGCCGCCTACCCGCGACCATGACTACGCTCTCGTTCGAAGACGACGGCGTCGACGTCGTCTACGAAGGCACCGAGTTCCGGATGGAACGCGAACTCATCGAGGAAGCCACGGACAAGGACTACCACGAAGTCACCGACCACGAAGTCCTCCAACTCGTCGAGGACAACCCGGCGCTGTCCGGGGAGCCGCGCCGCATCGGCGACATCGTCTAGAGGCGAACTTTTAGGGCCGCGCGCGGCAACCGACGGGTATGACCGCGACGCTTTCGGACTTCGACCACCCCTCGTGGGTGACCGCACTGGCTACGTTCGCGAGCTACGGGCTCGTCCTGCTCGCGGTGACCGTCCTGCTGTTCGTCGTGCCGTACGCGCTCTTCACCGCACTGTGAGGCGCCTGTCGCTCCGTTCGGCGGCGTGACGGCTACGCGGCGAGAGCGGAGAGGAGAGAACGAGAACTGCGGGCGCCGTCTACGCGAACGTGCGCGAGGGTTCGGCGCTGGCGTCGGTGTCCTGTTCGAGTTTCTCCAGCGCGTTCTGGAAGTCCTGCATCGTGATTTCCTCGCGGTCGTCCCGAATCGCGAACATCCCCGCCTCCGTGCAGAGGGCGGCGACGTCCGCGCCGGACTTCTCGTCGGTCTCGGCGGCGAGGCGCGCGAAGTCGACGTCTTCCGAGAGGTTCATGTTCCGCGTGTGGATGCGGAAGATCTTCTCGCGGCCGGTCTCGTTCGGGTTCGGTACCTCGATGAGACGGTCGAAGCGGCCGGGCCGGAGGATGGCGCGGTCGAGCATGTCGAAGCGGTTGGTGGCGGCGATGATGCGGATGTCGCCGCGCTCGTCGAAGCCGTCCATCTCCGAGAGCAACTGCATCATCGTGCGCTGGACCTCGGCGTCACCGCTGGTCTTCGAGTCCGTGCGCTTCGAGGCGATGGCGTCGATTTCGTCGATGAAGACGACGGCGGGCTCGTGGTCGCGGGCGACCTGGAAGAGGTCGCGGACGAGCTTCGCGCCCTCGCCGATGAACTTGTGGACGAGTTCGCTGCCGGCCATCTTGATGAACGTCGCGTCCGTCTGAGCGGCGACGGCTTTCGCCATCAGCGTCTTCCCGGTGCCCGGCGGGCCGTGCAGGAGCACGCCGCTCGGCGGGTCGATGCCGACGGTGTCGAACATCTCGGGCTCCTTCATGGGGAGTTCGACGGTTTCGCGGACCTCGCGGAGCTGCTCGTCGAGGCCGCCGATGTCCTCGTAGCCGACATCGGGAGACTCGTCGACTTCCATGACGCGAGCGCGAACGTCGGCCTCGTCGTCGAGGCGTTCGACGACGGAGAGAGAGTTGTTGACCGCGACCCGGGCGCCCGGTTCGAGGTCCTCGCGGAGGTCCTCGGTGACCTCGGTGAGCGCCTCCTGGTTGTTGCCGTGTTGCTTGATGATGGCGCCCTCGTCGTTGAGCTCTTGGACGGTGGCGACGAACAGCGGCGACTGCTTGAGCTTCTTGTTCTCGTGGGAGAGCCGTTCGAGCTTCTGCTGGTACTTGTTGTTCTCGGCGTTGGCGTCGAGCAGACGGTCCCGCATCTCCTCGTTCTCGTCCTCGAGGGCGGAGAGCTGCTCCTCTAGGGCCTCGATTTTCTCCTGGAGCGAGGCACCCTCGTCGTAGGGCAGCTCGGCGTCCTCTGCGGTCTCAGTCATCACCACTGGGTAGGGTGTTAGTTCATAAGAGGCTTCGGGTGGCCTAACCCCTCGCCACGTCGGCGCAGCGACCAGCAGCGCCGCGTCCCCGAATACGGACCGGATTGACCCTGTCCGGCCCAGTCCGAGCGTCGTGCGTGCTGTTCGCCGCGGACTCGCAGGCTCGGGCGTGGCGTGCGTCGGGACGCAGGGTTCCGGCAGCACCGACCTATGGATTACTATTGTGCATTTTAGATAGCGAAACCATTATCTAAGTGCATTCAGTAACGGTGGATATGAGCGCCACCGCAATCGACGGCGAAACTGTCGAAGCACTCGAAGACCTCCCGCCGAGCGCGAAACTCGTCGCGAAAGTCCTCGAATACAACGACACCCTCACACAGAGCGAACTCGCGGAGGAGACCCTGCTTCCGGCCCGGACCGTCCGGTACGCGCTCACTCGCCTCGAAGAACAGGGCGTCGTCGAGTCCCGCTTCTCGTTCTCCGACGCGCGAAAGCGCATCTACACGCTCGCCTGACGCCGACTCCAGCACTCGACACTCGCTGTATCTCCTCCAGCCTGCGGTTCGCGGAAGCGCCGAACCTTTATCCGGCGTAGCGCTACATCCCCACAGTAATGGCTCGCGTCATCCACACGGGGGACACCCACCTCGGCTACCGCCAGTACCACTCCCCCGAGCGCCGGCAGGACTTCCTCGACGCCTTCGAGTCCGTCGTCGAGGACGCCGTCGCGGCGGACGTCGACGCCGTCGTCCACGCCGGCGACCTCTACCACGACCGGCGTCCCGGCCTCCGCGACATCCTCGGCACCATCTCCGCGCTGCGGCCGCTCCGCGACGCCGGCATCCCGTTCCTCGCCATCGTCGGCAACCACGAGGGCACGCGGGACGCCCAGTGGCTCGACCTCTTCGAGACGCTGGGGCTCGCCGAGCGCCTCGACGAGACCGGCCGCCGCGTCGGCGACACGACGTTCTACGGCCTCGACTACGTCCCCGAGTCCAAGCGCCCGGCCCTCGACTACCAGTTCGACGACCCGGACGCCGACCACACCGCGCTCGTCTCCCACGGCCTGTTCACGCCGTTCGCGCACGCCAACTGGGACCTCGACGAAGTGCTCGGCGAGTCGAACGTCGACTTCGACGCCGTGCTCCTCGGCGACAACCACGCCGCCGACACCGCGCAAGTCGGCGACACGTGGGTCACGTACTGCGGGTCGACGGAGCGCGCGAGCGCCAGCGAACGCGACCCCCGCGGCTACAACGTCGTCGAGTTCGGCGACGGCGACGTCGCCATCTCCCGGAAGGGCATCGAGACCCGCGACTTCGTGTTCGTGGACGTGGACCTCGGGCCGGAGGACGGCACCGAGTACGTCCGCGAGCGCGTTCGAGAGCGCGACGTCGAGGACGCCGTCGTCGTCGTCACCGTGGAGGGCGACGGCGATACCGTGACGCCCGCCGACGTCGAGCGCTTCGGCGACGAGCGGGGCGCGCTGCTCACTCGGGTCAACGACCGCCGCGAGGTCGAAACCGAGGACGATGTCGAGGTGTCGTTCGCGGACCCCGACGAGGCGGTCCGGGAGCGCGTCCGCGAGATGGGCCTCGGCGAGGCCAGCCTCGACATCGACGACACGATCCGCGACCTCGAAGTGGCGGACGCGAACGTCCGCGAGCGCGTTAAACAGCGCGTCGAGGACGTGCTAGACGGCGACCCGACGACGGACGCGGACGCCGACGACGAACCGAGTGACCGAGCGCAGGCGACCACCATGGAGGACTTCTCGTGAGGTTCACGCGCGTCTCCCTGAAGAACTTCAAGTGCTACGAGGACGCCGACGTGCGCCTCGACCGCGGAGTCACGGTCATCCACGGCCTGAACGGCAGCGGGAAATCGAGTCTCCTGGAAGCCTGCTTTTTCGCGCTGTACGGCGCGAGCGCGCTGGACAAGACGCTGGACGAAATCGTCACCATCGGCGCCGAGGAAGCCGAAATCGACCTCTGGTTCACGCACGCGGGCAGCGACTACCACGTCCACCGCCGCGTGCGTAACACCGGCGAGCGCGCGTCGACACCGGACTGCACGCTGGAGACGCCGTCCGGGAGCATCGACGGCGTCACCGACGTGGAGGCGTACGTCGGCGACCTGCTGCGGATGGACGCGGAGGCGTTCGTGAACTGCGCGTACGTCCGGCAGGGCGAGGTGAACAAACTCATCAACGCCTCCCCGAGCACCCGCCAAGACATGCTCGACGACCTCCTGCAACTCGGGAAACTGGAGGACTACCGCCAGCGCGCCGGGGACGCACGACTCGGCGTCGAGGACGTCAGGAGCAACGTCGCGGGGAAACTCGACCAGTTGGACGAGCAAATCGAGGCCAAGGAGGACGACGACCCCCACGACACGCTCGCCGCGTTACAGTCCGAACTCGCCGAAGTCGCCGAGGAAATCGAGAACTTCGAGGACCAGCGCGAGACCGCCCGCGAGACGCTCGAAGACGCCGAGAGCGTCCTCGAAGCCTACGAGGAGAAGCGCGCAGAACTCGAAGACGTCGAGGAGACGATTAGCGACATCCGCGAGAAAATCGCGGAGACCGAGAGCGAGCGCGAGGACCTCGCGGACGAAATCACCGAGCACCGCGAGCGGGCGGACGAACTCGAAGCCGAGGCCGACGAACTGGTCACCGAGACCGACCTCGACGAGGCGGATGCAGAGGTCGCCGACGCGAAGCGCGAGGAGTTGGCTGCGGAGCGCGAGAGCGTGACCGAGCGCGTCTCCGAGGTGGCGCCGGAGGTCTCGCAGTTCTCGACTGAGGCCGACAACGCCGCCGAGCGGGCGGACGAACTCGAAGAACGCGCCGCGGACCTACGAGAGGCGGCCGACGACCTCGAAAGCGAGGCCGACGAACTCGCCGACGAGCGCGAGGAGGCCGTCGAGCGCATCGAGGAGTTGGACGAGAAAATCGCGGAGGCGAAGGCGGACTTCGAGGACGCGCCCGTGGAGTTCGGGAGCGCGGAGGCCCACCGCGACTCGCTGGAAGCGGACCTCGACGACCTCCGGGAGCGCCGCGAGGGCGTGCGCGCGGACCTGCAGTCCGCGGAGGACCGCGTCGCGGAGGCCGAGGAGCTACTGGACGCGGGGAAGTGCCCGGAGTGCGGCCAGCCAATCGAGGGGTCGCCGCACGTCGAGAGCGTCGACGAGTACCGCGAGCGCGTCGCGGACCTCGAATCCCAGTTAGAGACCATCGAGGAGGACGTCGAGGATGTCACGGCGCGCATCGACCGCGCGGAGGAGCTCGTGGAGCGCGAGCGCGAGGTCGCGGACTTCGAACGCGACCGCGAGTTGGCGGTCGAGCGCTGCGACGACCGCGAGGACGCCGCCAGCGAGGCCCGCGAGGAGGCCGAGTCCAAGCGCGAGGAAGCCGACGACCTCGAAAGCGAGGCGGAGACGGCGCGCAAGGAGGCCGAGTCCAAGCGCGAGGAGGCCGAGTCCAAGCGCGAGGAACTCGCGGAGTTGAACGCCGAGCAGTCCGCGCTGAAAGAGCGCGTCGAGCGGTTGGCCGACCTCCGGGACGTCGTGGCGGAGGCCGCCGACCACCGCGATAGCGCCGACCAGCTCGCGGAGAAGCGCGCGAGCCTCGACGACCGGAACGGCGAGCGCCGCGACCGCTTGAGCGACCTGCGCGAGCGCAAGCAGCGCCTCGAAGCGGACTTCGACGAGGACCGCATCGAGGCGGCGAAAGCGGATAAGGAGCGCGCGGAGGACTACCTCGAACAGGTCGAACCGAAACTGGAGGACCTGCGGGATCGCCGCGACGACCTGCAGGGCGACATCGGCGCCGCCCGGAACGCCATCGAGGAACTGGAGGCGCTGCGCGACCAGCGCGAGACGGTGGCCGCGCGCCTCGACGAACTCGACGAGATACACGAGGAGGTCTCCGAATTGGAGGCGACGTACGGCGACCTGCGCGCGGAACTGCGCCAGCAGAACGTCGCGAAACTGGAGCGCCTGCTGAACGAGACGTTCGAGCTGGTGTACCAGAACGACTCGTACGCCCGCATCGAACTCTCCGGGGACTACGAGCTCACCGTCTACCAGAAGGACGGCGAACCCCTCGAACCCGAGCAGCTGTCGGGCGGGGAGCGCGCGCTGTTCAACCTCAGCCTGCGGTGTGCCATCTACCGGCTGCTCGCGGAGGGCATCGATGGGGAGGCGCCGCTGCCGCCGCTCATCCTCGACGAACCCACCGTCTTCCTGGACTCCGGGCACGTCTCTCAACTGGTGGAACTGGTCGAACAGATGCGGCGGTTGGGCGTCGAGCAAATCGTGGTGGTGAGCCACGACGATGAACTCGTGGACGCCGCCGACGACGTGGTGCGCGTCGAGAAGGACGCGACGACGAACCGTTCGCGGGTGGTGCGGGACGCCGATGAGGTAATCGCGGACTGACCGAACCCCGGAAAAATCCAACAGATTTTATGATTCGCCGGCGACACGACCGAAGTGGATGGGGACTGACACGACAGGCGGGTTGTCGCTGACGGAGGGAGAGTACGACCACGAAGCGCTCGTCGCGGAGCGCGTCGACGGCGTCGAAGCCGTCTCGGAGACGCTACTGGAAGACCACCGGGACGAGGTCGGCGCACTCACAGCGGACTTTCACGACGACGGCGCGCCGGGGGACGCGCTCGCGGACGCCGACGACGCCGACGTGCTCCGAGCGTACGTCACGGACTACTGCGCCGAGCACGTCTTCCCGCGGCTGAACGACGCCGGGGAGCGAGCGGACCTGACGTGGCAGGAGTTCCGTCGCGGCGTGCGCGCGCTCACCGAACTGCTGTACCTCCGGGCGTTCCAACGCTACCGGGCTGCGAGAAACGAGTTCGCGAAGGTTCAGCGCCAGCGCCGCGAGGGGAAGGACGCGCTCGCGGACGTGGAGTCGGCACTCGAATTCGACGGCGAGGACGGCCTCTCCACGGAGGAGTCGCTGCCGGACGCCGTCTCGCGGGCCGAAGCCGCCGTCGCGGACGCCGAAGAGCACGCCGAGGAGGCCGCAGCGGCCGTCGCCGACACGCACTTCTTCTACGCGCAGGCGTCGGCGTACCGCGACGAGTACGACTTCGACGCGGCGGAACTGGACGGCGTGTCGCTGGCCGACGACACGGACTGGTACTTCCAAGACCTCCGTCACGAGCGCGACCGCCTCGCGACGCGCGTCGACTGGCTCCGCAGGGACTTCGAGAAGCTCGCCGAGCGGGCGTAGCCTGCGTCAGTCTCGCAGGCGTTCGATGCCGGCTTCGCCCGTCTCGGTGAGCCGGTAGCCGCGCTCGCCGTTCACCGTCGCTTCTTCGAGGAGGCCGGCGGCGCGGAGTTCGGTGACGCCACCGAGGAAGTCGCTCTCGCAGGCGTCGTACGCGCCGAGCATCTCGCGGGCGGCCAGCGGGCCGCGGTCGGCGAGGTCGACGAGGAGGCCGAGGTGCCAGTCGTCGTGGCAGCCGGCGACGACGCGGCGCGCGGGTTCGGGCACCGCCGACGCGAGCGCGGTCAGCGGGGCTTCGCCGTCGACGGGTTCGAGGTTGTCGTTCGGGAGGTGGCGCTCGTCGCCGGTCTCGGGGTCGCGGACGAGGCTGCTGTCGCTGCTCTGCTTGAGGAGGAGGTATCGGTGGCCGTCGTCGTCGCGGACCGTACGCATACGTGAGTGGAGTGGGTGCGCGGCGTTAGGCCTTCCGGGCCGTCACTCGTCCGTGGCGTCCTCGGCGTCAGCGTCGTCCGCATCCTCGGCATCGTCCCCGTCCTCGGCGGTGTACTGGCGGAAGCGCCGGTATCCGAACGCGAACAGCACGAGGCCGAGGACGACAGCGGCCCCGCCGTACTGCAGTCGGCCGCGGAACGCGACGAACATGAGGCCGAGGCTGACGGCGATGAGGGCGACGTTGAACGTCACGACGAGCGTCCAGAACCGGCGGCGGAGGCCCGCGGGCGCGTCGGAGCCGTCCGGAATCTCGGGCGCGGAGACCGAGGGCGTCTCGACTTTCGGGGCGAGTTCCTGCTCGGCGTCGCTGGGTTCGTCGTCGAGGAAGTCGTGGTCGCCGTCAGCCTCGGACTCGTCGAACACGCTCACAGAAGGGCGTCGTCGGTGGAAAAGCGTTGCCTATCAGAGCACGTCGCCCAGCGACACGGCGTTCGTCGCTTTGAGCCACGCGAGCGGATTGTCGGCGTCGTAGAACACGACGCCGTCCTCTGTGTCGTACGACTCCACGGAGTCTCGGACATCGTCTCCCTCTGGCAGCTGTGGGACGTCGTTGTGGCGGTGCGTGTCGCCCGCTGCGTGGTCAGTCACGTCTGTCACCTCGAACTGTGGTAAGCCATAGCATGTCATAAGCCTTCCCCCGGTGGCCGATTTCGCCGGCCCGAAGGGCGAGTTTTTAGGCGACAGGACCGAACGACTACGTAATGGAAGACACGGACCTCTCCGAGTTCATGCACGAGGGGAGCGACGCCGGCGACGACGCGGCGGACGACCCCGGCGACACGGTCCGCGCGCAAGCGGAAGCGGAAGTCGTCGCGGGGGACGGCGACCCGGTCGTGAACGAAATCGTCTCCGCGGAGGCCGAGGCGCTCCCGGACGCCGACGGCGACGTCGAACTGATGGTCACGCAGGTCGACTACACCGTCGAGGGCGACGGCGACCGCGAGCGCCCGGTCGTCCACGTGTTCGGTCGCACCGCCGACGACACCGCCGAGCACGTCCGCGTCCACGGGTTCCGGCCATATTTCTACGCGCCCACGGACAGCATCGACGATGACGACCTCGCCCAAGACGTCATTACGGGCTCCGAGGAGACCGACGACAACGGCGACCCCTACGAGTCTATCCGGGGCGAGAAGCTCACGAAGATTTTCGGGCGGACGCCCCGCGACGTCGGGAACGTCCGGGACCGCTTCGACCACTACGAGGCGGACATCCTGTTCCCGAACCGCCTGCTCATCGATAAGGACATCACGAGCGGCCTGCGGGTGCCCGAGCGCCGCGCCGACGACGGCGCAATCTACGTCCATCACGACGAAATCGATACCTGCGAGGTGGACGCCGACGTGCGCGTCAACACCTTCGACATCGAGGTCGACGACCGCTCGGGGTTCCCCGAGGAGGGCGAGGAGCCAATCGTCTGCCTGACGAGCCACGACTCCTACCGCGACGAGTACATCGCGTGGCTGTACGAAGCGCCGGAGGCCACCGCACCGTCCCCGGACGCGCTGGTCGACCACGACCTGATGGACGACGGCGCCGACCTCGAAGTGCGGGCGTTCGACAGCGAGGAGGCGATGCACGAGGCGTTCCTCGACTACATCGAGGAGACAGACCCGGACGTGCTGACGGGCTGGAACTTCGACGACTTCGACGCGCCCTACTACGTCGACCGGCTGGACGAACTCGGCTCGTACGGCGAGCACGACATCGACTCCGACCGGCTCTCGCGCGTCGGCGAAGTGTGGACGTCCGGCTGGGGCGGCCCGAACATCAAGGGCCGCGTGGTCTTCGACCTGCTGTACGGCTACCAGCGGATGCAGCGCTCCGAGTTGGACTCCTACCGACTGGACGCGGTCGGCGAGAAGGAACTCGACGCGGGCAAGGAGCGCTACACGGGCGACATCGGCGACCTCTGGGAGGACGACCCCGAGCGCCTGCTGGAGTACAACGTGAGGGACGTGGAACTCTGCGTGGAAATCGACCGCAAGCAGAACATCGTTCCGTTCTGGAAGGAGGTCGCGGAGTTCGTCGGCTGCAAGCTCGAAGACGCGACCACGCCCGGGGACGCGGTGGACGTGTACATCCTGCACAAGGCGTACGGCCGGTTCGTGCTGCCGTCGAAGGGCCAGCAGGAGTCCGAGGACTACGAGGGCGGCGCGGTGTTCGACCCGATTACGGGCGTCCGCGAGAACGTCACCGTGCTCGACCTGAAGAGCCTCTACCCGATGTGCATGGTGACGACGAACGCGTCACCGGAGACGAAAGTCGACCCCGAGGCCTACGACGGTGAGACGTACCGCGCGCCCAACGGGACGCACTTCCGGAAGGAACCGGACGGCATCATCCGCGAGATCATCGACGAGACGCTCGCGGAGCGCGAGCAGAAGAAAGCCCTCAGGAACGAGCACGACCCGGACAGCGAGGCCTACGACCGCTACGACCGCCAGCAGGCCGCAGTCAAAGTCATCATGAACAGCCTCTACGGCGTGCTGGGCTGGGAGCGCTTCCGCCTCTACGACAAGGAGATGGGCGCGGCGGTCACCGCCACGGGCCGCGAAGTCATCTCGTTCACGGAGGACGCCGCCAACGAGGTCGGCCACGAAGTGGCATATGGCGACACGGACAGCGTTATGTTGGAACTCGGAGGTCAGATTTCGACGGAGGAGGCCATCGAGGAGTCGTTCGACATCGAGGACCACATCAACGACGCCTACGACGAGTTCGCCAGCGAGGAGCTGAACGCCGACGAGCACCGCTTCCAGATCGAGTTCGAGAAGCTCTACCGACGGTTCTTCCAGGCGGGCAAGAAGAAGCGCTACGCCGGTCACATCGTCTGGAAGGAGGGGAAGGACGTCGACGACATCGACATCACGGGCTTCGAGTACCAGCGCTCGGACATCGCGCCCATCACCAAGCGCGTCCAGAAGCGCGTCATCGAACTCATCGTCAAGGAGGGCGACGTCGACGCCGTCGAGGAGTACGTCCACGACGTCATCGAGGAGTACCAGGACGCTGCCGTCGACCTCGACGACATCGGCATCCCGAGCGGCATCGGGAAGCGACTGGACAACTACGACACGGACACCGCGCAGGTTCGGGGCGCGAAGTACGCGAACCTCCTGCTGGGCACGAACTTCCAGCGCGGGTCGAAGCCCAAGCGCGTCTACCTGCAGAAGGTCCACCCGGACTTCTTCCGCGAACTGGAAGCGGAGAACCCGGACATCCGCGACGACCCACTCTACGTGGAGTTCAAGACCGACCACGACGTCATCTGCTACGAGTACGCCGACCAGATTCCCGAGTCGTTCGAAATCGACTACGACGTGATGCTCGACAAGACCCTCAAGGGCCCCATCGAGCGCATCCTCGAAGCGCTGGACGTCTCGTGGGACGAGGTCAAGAGCGGGCAGACCCAGACCGGCCTCGGGAACTTCATGTAGCGGTCGGTGCGTCAGTCGCCGCAGGCCGACTGCGCGCGCCGCACGTCCCGTTCGAGTCGGTCGGCGTGTTCCAGACGGAGCGCTCGCGCTCGTTCTCGCGACGCGTCGCCGCGCTCGTCGAGTTCGTGCGTCAGCGGGTCGTAGGCGTCCACGTCGAACCCCATGCGTTCGAGGTAGGCGCTGACGGCCGGCGAGTCCAGTCCGTCGCTGATCGCGGCGTCGACGTACTCGCGGACGGTGTCGAACGTCGGCGCGACGACGCCGCGGTCGGTGACGCGGCCGTCGTCGCCGACGCGAAACCCGTTCTCGCGGACGCGCTCGACGACGCCGACCACGTCGTCGGCGAGCCGGAGCACCTGACTCGGGAGCGCGGTGTCGGGCGCGCGCCACTCGACGGTGCCGAACTCCTCGCGGAACTTCACCGGCGTCCAGACGGCGTTCTCCGGGTCGAACGTCGATTCGACCGTGTCCCGGTCGACGCCCGCGTCGACCGCGGCGGCGACGAACTCCTCGTAGCGACGGTCGAGGCGGTCCTCCCAGTCGGCGGTGTCCTCGACGTACGGCCACAGTTCGCCCTGCTCCGGGAGGCCGTCGTAGGCAAGCCGGCGGTAGCACTTCGAGCGCGCGCCGGCGGCGACGCGTTCGCCCCGGAAGTACGGCGAGGAGTTGACTAGCGCCAGCGCCGGGTCGAGCGCGACGAGCGCGTTGAACTGCGCGACCTCGTGGCCGGGTTGCTGTTCGACGTGGACGTGGGTTCCCGCACAGGGCCGGACGTAGTCGAAGCGTTCGCCGATGGCCCGGCTCTGGATGCGCGTGCGGTCGCTCGTCCGCTCGGCTATCTCGTCGTGGTTCACGGGCGTCGCCAGCGGGACGAGGCGCTTCCCGGCGTCGTCCGCACGGCGGAGTACGGCCCGGAGGCGGTCGAGTAGCGTCGCTCGCAGTTCGGCCGTCGTCTCGCAGGGCGTCGTCTTGACTTCCAGTACCGGTTCGACGAACTCCCGCTCTGCACCCTCGACGTCGACGAGCGCGCCGGGTTCGGTCAGTCGGCCGTCCCCGTCGACGACCCAGTATTCGACCTCGATACTCCGTCGTATCGGCTCTGATTCGCGTGCTGACACGGTCCTGTGTGTGAGTGTGCTCGGTCGCCGGTTCGACTCGCGGTCAGGCCCGCCCGAATCGTGTCACACGTTAGCACAGAGGAGTTGCGGTACAAGAAGGTTTCGCGGCCGCCGAGTTTCTGGTCGTTCGTCCAGCCGCCGGCGGTCAGAAGTGGCTGAATTTGTCGCGGCGGTAGACGTCGATTTCGCTGGTCGTCGTCGGCGCTTCCTGCCGAGCGGCGAACGCGATGGCTTCCGCGATTTCGACTGGTTCGGTGACTTCGCCGGGCTCGAACACGTCCTCGAAGGCGTCGCCGTCCTCACTGCCGAACTCCGAGCGGACCTCCGTAGGATTGACGACGGTGACCGCGAGACCGTCGTCGCCGTGCGCGGCTTCGACGCTGTGCGCGAACCCGCGCAGCCACCACTTCGTCGCGGCGTAGACGGGGTTCGACGGCCGCGGGTACTGGCCGGCGAAACTCCCGACGAAGACGAGATTGCCGTCGGCCTCCCGGAGGTGTTCGAGCGCGGCCCGCGTCACGAAGAACGCGCCGTCGCAGTTGACGTCCATCATCTGCCGGTACGACTCGGTGTCGAGGTTCTCGACGTCGCTGCCGCGGCCGAGGCCGGCGTTGTTCACGAGGACATCGATACTGCCGAACTCCTCGACGGTGGCGTCCACGAGCGACTGGACCTCGGATTCGTCCGTGACGTCGGTGGGGACGACGTGGGCGTCGGCGTCGTACTCGGCGGCGATGTCGTCGGCGATTTCTTCGAGGCGTTCGCGCCGGCGCGCCGCGAGCACGACGGTCGCACCGTCGCGAGCGAGGACGTGCGCGGTTGCTTCGCCGATACCGCTGCTCGCACCAGTGACGACGGCGATGTCGCCGTCGAGTCCTGTCGAGACCATGTGCGCTCGGACGGACGCGAGGGGCTTGACTGTTCGCTCAGCGAACAGTTATGCCGGTGTAGCGACAACAGATACCTGTGAGACAATGACTGGCAAGAAACTGCTGATGGTCGTGGGTGACTTCGGCGAGGACTACGAAATCATGGTCCCGTTTCAGGCGCTGCAGGCGGTCGGCCACGAGGTCGACGCGGTCTGCCCGGAGAAAAGTGATGGCGACCGCGTGAAGACCGCGATACACGACTTCCGGGGCGACCAGACGTACCTCGAAGAGCGCGGCCACGACTTCGTGTTGAACGCGACGCTTGACGAAATCGACCCCGCGGACTACGACGGACTCGTGGTGCCGGGCGGGCGAGCGCCGGAGTACCTCCGGACGTACGACGAGGTCTTAGAGACGGTCCGGCACTTCTTCGAGACGGACAAGCCCGTGGCGTCGCTGTGCCACGGCCCACAGATTCTGGCCGCGGCGGGCGTCCTCGACGGCTACGAGGTGACGTCGTACCCCGCGGTGCGGCCGGAGTGCGAGGCGGCCGGGTGTTCGTGGGTCGACGAAGTGACGACAGACGGGAACCTCGTGACGGGGCAGGCGTGGCCGGACCACCCCGAGTGGATTTCGCAGTTCCTCGACCTGCTCGGCACGGACGTCGAACACAGCGAACCCGCCGTCGAGGACTGACTCGGCGGTCGCTCGCCGGGGAGGCGCTCTCGTTTAGGTTTTCCCAATCGAAAACAGTTTTTTCGCAAACGCGAACCGGAGACCGTGAATTCCGTAACCGTTATGCGTCCAACGCCCCTCCACTCAGACGACTGAGGCAATGGCTACGCTCGAACTCAAAAACGTACACGCGAAAGTCGCAGAAGAGGGCGGAGAGCAGATTCTCGAAGGCGTCGACCTCGAAATCCCGTCGGGCGAAATTCACGCCCTGATGGGCCCGAACGGCTCGGGGAAGTCGACCACCTCGAAAATCATCGCCGGACACCCGGCCTACGAGGTCACGGAGGGCGAGGTCCTCCTTCACCTCGAGGACGGTGACTTCGGCGACACCGACATTCCCGAGGACGCACGCACGTGGAATCTCCTCGAACTGGAGCCGAACGAGCGCGCCGCGCTCGGTATCTACCTCGGCTTCCAGTACCCCGCCGAAATCGAGGGCGTCACGCTCGTCAACTTCCTCCGCACCGCGCTCAACGCGAAACTCGACGAGCGCGACGAACTCCTCTTCGGCGAGGACGACGACGAAGAAGCCGAAGACGACGCGGGCTACGAGAACTCCCCGATGGAAGGCCCCGCCGACGAAGGCGAGGTCGGCGTCGCGGAGTTCCAGGAACTCCTCTCCGAGAAGATGGAAGCCCTGGACATGGACGAGTCGTTCGCGACTCGCTACCTCAACGCCGGCTTCTCCGGCGGCGAGAAGAAGCAGAACGAGGTCCTCCAGGCCGCCATCCTCGAACCGTCGATCGCCGTGCTCGACGAGATCGACTCCGGCCTCGACATCGACCGCCTGCAGGACGTCGCGAAGGGCATCAACACGCTGCGCGACGAACAGGACACGGGTATCCTCCAGATCACCCACTACCAGCGCATCCTCGACTACGTCGAACCCGACCGCGTCCACATCATGCTCGACGGCGAAGTCGTCATGGAAGGCGACGCCGAACTCGCCGAGAAGCTCGAAGACAAGGGGTACGACTGGGTGCGCGAGCAGGTCTACGAGACGGCCTAACACAACATCATGAGCTCAGACCAAGACCACCTCGAAGAGACCGACACCGAGGCCCGATTCGAATTCAAGAAGGAGGAGAAGTCCGCCTTCAAGTCCGAGAAAGGCCTCACTGAGGAGACCATTCGGCTCATCTCCGAAGACAAAGACGAGCCCGAGTGGATGCTCGACCGGCGCCTGCGCGCCCTCGAGCAGTACAAGAAGATGCCGATGCCGACGGACTGGCCGGGTCAGCCGGACCTCTCCGAACTCGACGTCGAAGAGATCGTCCCCTACATCCGCCCCGACGTGGACAAGCGCTCGGGCGCGGACGAGTGGGAGGACCTCCCGGACGAGATTCAGGACACGTTCGAACAGCTGGGCATCCCCGAGGCCGAGCGCGAGGCGCTCTCCGGCGTCGGCGCCCAGTACGAGTCCGAAGTCGTCTACCAGAACATGCAGGAGCGCTGGGAGGAGAAGGGCGTCGTCTTCTGCAACATGGACGAGGCCGTGCAGGAGTACCCCGAACTGGTCAAAGAGCACTTCATGACGAAGTGCGTTCCCCCGAGTGACAACAAGTTCGCGGCGCTCCACGGCGCCGTCTGGTCCGGCGGGAGTTTCGTTCACATCCCCGAGGACGTGACGGTGAACATGCCCGTGCAGGCGTACTTCCGGATGAACTCCGAGGGCATGGGCCAGTTCGAGCACACGCTCATCATCGCCGAGGAAGGCTCCGAGGTCCACTACATCGAGGGCTGTTCGGCGCCGAAGTACGGCAGCCACAACCTCCACTCCGGTGGCGTCGAAGTCTTCGTGAAAGAGGACGCTCACGTGCAGTACTCGACCGTGCAGAACTGGTCGAAGAACACGTTCAACCTCAACACGAAGCGCGCAATCGTCGAGGAGAACGCCACCATGGAGTGGGTCTCCGGTTCCATGGGGTCGAAGGCGACGATGCTGTACCCGTCCTCGATTCTGAAGGGGCGCGGCGCGACTGACAACCACATCACCATCGCCTTCGCGGGCGAGGGCCAGGACATCGACACCGGCGCGAAGGTCTACCACAACGCGCCCGACACGAAGTCCACCATCGAGTCGAAGTCCATCGCGAAAGACGGCGGCCGCACGAACTACCGCGGCCTCGTCCACATCGCCGACGGCGCCGAGAACTCCTCGACGTCCGTCGAGTGCGACGCGCTGATGTTCGACAACGAGTCCACCAGCGACACCATGCCGTACATGGAGATCAACGAGTCGAAGGTGGACGTCGCCCACGAGGCGACCGTCGGCAAAATCGGCGACGAGGACGTCTTCTACCTCCAGTCGCGCGGCCTCGACGACGACGACGCCAAACAGATGATTGTCGCGGGCTTCATCGAGCCCATCACGGAGGAACTGCCCATCGAGTACGCGGTCGAGCTCAACCGCCTCATCGAACTCGAGATGGAGGGGAGCCTCGGATAACATGAGCGCGCAACTGCACCAGGACATCAGCGAAGAGACCGTACGGCAGCTCGCCGACGAACGCGACGAGCCCGAGTGGCTGCTCCAGACGCGACTGGACGCCCTCGACGCGCTCGACGACCTCGACTACCCGAACGTCATCGAGACGCCGGGCCGCAAGTGGACGAACCTCGAAGACCTCGACTTCGAGTCGCTCGTCGACCCGCTCTCCCAGACCGAGGAGAAAGACCAGGTCGGTCCCGAGGACGCCGAGGTCGCGTCGTTCCACGAGGCCCTGCAGGACGACGACCTCGCCGAACTCGTCGAAGAGCACTTCGGCAGCATCGTCGACCCCAAGCAGAACCGCCTGACTGCGCTGTCGACGGCGCTGTTCACGACCGGCACGGTCGTCTACGTGCCCGCGAGCGTCGACGCCGAGGACGTCAAGATTCGGACGTCGATGACGTCGCGGTCGCTGTTCAACTACACGCTCGTCGTCACCGAGAAGAACGCCTCCGTGACGATTCTCGAACGGCAGGACAGCGCGGAGAGCGTCGACGGCAACCGCTACTACTCGGGCGTCGTCGAAGTCGACGCGGGCGAGAACTCCTACGTCCAGTACGGGAGCCTGCAGGACTTCGACGAGGACACGTACAACTACACCGTCAAGCGCGGCGACGCGACCACCTACAGCACGGTCGACTGGATCGAGGGCAACCTCGGCAGCCGCCTGACGAAGACCAGCGTCTCCACGGAGCTCAACGGCGACTCCAGCGAGACGAAGATTGTCGGCGCGTTCTTCGGCCACGACGACCAGCACTTCGACCTCGACTCGAAGGTCTGGCACCGCGGTGAACACACGACCGCCGACCTCGTCACGCGCGGCGTCATCGACGACCACGCGCGCTCGGTGTACGAGGGCGTTCAGGACGTCGGCAGCGACGCCTGGGACACCTCGAGCTACCAGCGCGAGAACACGCTGATGTTGAGCGACGAGAGCGAGGCCGACGCCTCCCCGAAACTCATCATCAACAACCACGACACCGAGGCCAGCCACTCCGCGACCGTCGGCCAGGTCGACGAGGAGACGCTGTTCTACATGGAGAACCGCGGCGTCCCCGAGCAGCTCGCCACGGACATGCTCGTGGAGGGCTTCTTCGTGCCGGTGCTCGAAGAAGTCGAAGTCGAGGAGCTCCGCGAGGACCTCCAGTCCCGCATCCACGAGCGCCTGCAGTAGGCGTTCGCGCTCCGTCGACGGCCACCGAAAGGCCGTCGTCGGAGGGAACGGTTTAAGTCCGCTTCTCTCTCAGTTACGAGTAGTATGACCGGAGTACCGCCGTCGGGGTGTGCGTCGTGAGTACGGTCGCGGCTCGCGTCGACTCCGACGACCAGCTCGCGCGCCTCCTCCAGATCGGCATCGTGCTCGAAGAGGTCGTGGAGGCGCGCGCGCACCGACACTACCAGTCGCTGCCCGCCGAGGAACGCGACGAAGCCATCGAGGAGTTGCTCTCGGAGGCCAGCACGGAGTCCGCCGAACACCGCCGCCGCCTCGAATCCCTCGTCGACGAGCTCGACGCCGACAGCATCCCCTTCGAGGAAATCAAGGAACTCGTCGCGGGGAGCTACGGGCAGACCGGCCCGGAGGACTTCGACGGCGTACTCTACGACCAGCTCCACGGCGAGGAGACGGCGTACAAGTTCTACGACGACCTCATCGAGGCCGTGGAAGCCAGCGACGCGGCGTTCGGCGTCGACCGCGAGTCGGTGCTGGCGACGCTGCGCGAGATTCGCCACGCGGAAGCAGAGGGCGTCGAAGAAGTCGCGAAACTGATGGAGGCCCGCGCATGAGCACGAAACAGATGACCCCACAGCGGAGGTGTGTCGCGTGAACACTGCCGACCAGTACCTGAAGACGATTTTCCTCGTCGAGCAGCTCGAGGACGGCCCGGCGGCGACCGGCGAGCTCGCCGACCGCCTCGGCGTCAGCCCGGCGAGCGTCAACGAGATGGTGGGGAAACTCGAGGAGCGCGGGCTCGTCGCCCACGAGAAGTACAAGGGCGCGACTGTCACCGACGACGGCGAAGCCCGCGCCCGCGAGGCGCTGCAGACGTACTGCATCCTCGAACGCTTCCTCGCGAACGTCCTCGACGTCGACGACTTCCGCGCTGAGGCCCGGCAACTGGAGCCCGTCATCGACGAGACGGTCGCCGACCGCCTCGACATGATTATCGACCGCGAGCCGCAGTGTCCGGAGTGCTTCGACGCGGAAGCCGACGCCTGCGGCCTGCTCGTCGAGGAAGGCATCGAAGCCGACGACTGAGCAGTTCTTTAAGTGGGCTAAATTTCTAGTCGGGGCCACGCGTGGCGTCGGTATGGACTGCCCGACCTGCGGGAAGACGCTTTCGACGGAGCAGGGGACACGCCAGCACCACACGAAAGTCCACGGCGACCCACTCCCGAACCGGACCTGTGCCGACTGCGGCACCGAGTTCTACGACCCGAAATCCCGGCGCACGTACTGCGACGACTGCTACTCACAGGCAGGAGAGAAAAACGGGAACTACAGCGGCGCCAAAGAGACGACCGACTGCAAGCAGTGCGGCGACACCTTCGACTACTATCCCTCGAACAAGGACGGTGTCTACTGTTCGGATTGCGTCGCTGAGGCGGACGAATTCCTCGGGACTCCCTACGCCGAAACAGTCGACGTCGAACGAATCGAACGGACGTGTGACTACTGCGACGAGCCGATGGTGGTCCTCGAATGCAACAGACGCCAAGGGCACGGCCGGTTCTGCAGTAACGACTGCCAGAACGCGTGGATGTCAGACCAGTACGGGGACGGGGAAGCCGTCTACAACGGCCGGTGGCGAGAAGTTCGACGGAAAGCGCTCGAACGGGACGACTACCGCTGTCAGAAGTGCGGGGCCACAGCACGCGAACTCGGCCAGAACCCGGACGTGCATCACATCAAACCCGTACGGACGTTCGACGACCCGCAGAACGCGCATACTGTCGACAATCTCATCGCGCTCTGCAAGAGCTGTCACGCGTACGCCGAGCACGGAAACATGGAACTCCTCCCGCCATCGTAATCCGCGTCTCGCAATACATATTAAATCGGAACCCTGAATTCTTGATGCAGCCCTGTGGTGTAGCGGCCAATCATATGGGCCTTTGGAGCCCATGACGGCAGTTCGAATCTGCCCAGGGCTATTGTCAAATTTCTTGCACTTTTGGCGGGCCATCCTCCACTACTTCGACCAGTAGCACAGTGACGAACCGGACCCGGAGCCGCGAGTTTCGCAGCGACCTGAGGAACTAAAGGGGTGTCGGGCTTCCAACCGAGCGAACCGGCAAACCCGTTAATCTGTAGCCCGTAGTCGTGGTAATGACCGACTCCATCCGCGTCCTCCACGTCGACGACGAGCCGGGGTTCGCGGAGATGGCCGGCGAGTTCCTCGAACGCGAGGACGACCGAATCGAGGTCGTGACCGCCACGAACGCCAGCGAAGCGCACGCGATGCTCTCGGACGACGTCGACTGCGTCGTCTCCGACTTCGACATGCCGGAGAAGAACGGCATCGAGTTCCTGGAAGCCGTCCGCGAGCAGTACCCCGACCTCCCGTTCATCCTCTTCACGGGGAAGGGCAGCGAGGAGGTCGCGAGCGAAGCCATCTCGGCGGGCGCGAGCGACTACCTCCAGAAGGAGGCCGGCACCGAGCAGTACACGATTCTGGCGAACCGCGTGCTGAACTACGTCGACACGGCGCGCGCGAAGTCCCAGCGGCAGCGGCAGTTGGACGCCATCGAGGCCGCGAAGGAGGGAATCAGCATCCTCGACGCGGACGGCGAGTTCATGTACGTGAACGAAGCGTACGCCGACCTCTACGGCTACGAGCCCGACGAACTCGTCGGCGAGCACTGGCGAATCCTGTACCCCGACGACGCGGTGTCGCGCGTCGAGGACGAGATTCTCCCGACAGTCCACGAGGAGGGCGTGTGGAGCGGGCAGACGCCCGGGCTGCGCGCGGACGGCGAGACGTTCGTCGAGGACCACACGCTGGCGTTGACCGAGCGCGACGAGCTCGTCTGCACAGTCCGAGACGTGAAGCAGGACCGCGAGCGCGGGCAGGCGCTGGCGGCGCTGCACGACGCGGCGACTGACTTGGAGACGGCGGACAGGGACGGCGAGGTGTACGAGATTCTCGTGGACGCCGCCGAGGACATCCTCGATTTCGACTTGGTAGCGGTGGACATCTGCAGGGACGACGAGCTCGTGCAGGCGGCGTGGTCGCTGGACTCGGACACGGAGGGCTACTGGGAGGTGACGCCGCTGGACGAGGACACGTTCGCGACGCGGGCGTACGAGCGACAGGAGACCATCGTCGCCGACGACCTCCGGGAGCACGAGATTACGCCCGCGGACCCCGAGTACCGGTCGGCGTTGACGACGCCGATTGCGAATATCGGGACGTTTCAGGCGGTCTCGCGGGAGCCGGCGGCGTTCGATTCGACCGACCGGGAGTTGGCGGAGTTGCTCGCGGGCCACGCTCGGGAGGCGCTCACGCGCTTGGAGTCCGAGCGTCGACTGCGCGAGCGCACGAGAGAACTGGAGCGACAGAACGAACGCCTCGAGGAGTTCGCGACCATCGTCTCCCACGACCTTCGAGCGCCGCTGAACGTCGCGAGCGGGCGCTTGGAATTCGTTCGCGAGGACAGCGACAGTGAACACCTCGACGCGGTCGCGGACGCGCTCGAACGAATGGAGACGCTCATCGAGGACACGCTGACGCTCGCGCGCGAGGGGCAGGCGGTTTCCGACCGCGAGCGCGTCGCCGTGAGCGAGGTCGTCGAGCAGTGCTGGGAGCGCGTCGCCAGCGAGACCGCGACACTGGACGTGGTCGAGGAGTTCGCCGTTCGCGGCGACCGGAACCGCCTCAAGCAGGTGTTCGAGAACCTCTTCCGGAACAGCGTCGAGCACGCCGGCGAGAACGTCACGGTTCGCGTGGGCACGCTCGACGAGGGATTCTACGTCGCGGACGACGGCCCCGGGATTCCCGAGGACGAACGCGAAGCCGTCTTCGGACACGGGTACACGACCAGCGAGGACGGCACGGGGTTCGGGCTGGCCATCGTCGAGGAAATCGTGAACGCGCACGGCTGGTCAGTCACCGTCGCGGACGCCGAAGACGGTGGCGCGCGCTTCGAAATCACGGGCGCGGAACTCGTCGAGGGCGTCGACGCTGCCAAGTAGACGCGGGCGCCGTATCGGGGGGAACGAACGCGAAAACGAGGGGAGGGCGAGCAGAGCGCGCGTCGGGTCGCGAGTAGTGTGTGGGCGTTACGACCGGGTCGCGCGGGCTTCGCGGACGTCGGCGCCGTCCCGAACCATGTCGGGGCAGTCCGGACAGACGCGGGGCTGCTCGACGCCCGGAGGCGTGAACACGCGAACGTAGTCCTTCGTGACGAAGGACTCGCAGTTCTGGCAGAGCGGCATCTCGATTCGAGCCGATGGAGTGTCAGTATATAGCTTTTGTGTGTGTTGTAGCGGCGTGAATAAATAGGCCTCCGGAGCCGACAGAGCGAACGGCCTAAGCGTCGCGGCCGCCTGCGGTCGGTATGAGCGATACGCTGGAGTCGCTGCCGGACCGGCCGCTGCGACAGCAGGAGGTCGCGGCCCTCAACCACGACGACGCGTTCTCGCTGGTGGTGCCCGTCGACCGCGAGGAGGCCGTCGAGGCCGACACCCGCGAACCCGTCGTCATCACCGAGCGCGTCATCCTCGGCACCGACGACTGGGTGGCGGGACTGGTGTACGACGACGGCTGGGTGGAAGTCGAGTCCGTCCCCATCGACGACCCCGACGAGGAGCGCTTCGACGCGATGCGGGACTGCGAAGCGGCGGTCGCGGACTACGACCTCGACTGACGCACTGGTTCTCGGGAGACCTGCAAAAGGCTAAAGAGAGAAACAAGCCTTCGTTGTAGTAATGACTGTACGTGTACGCCACGCAACGGAGGTGAGACCGTGGGCGTCGAGATAAAGGAGTCGCCGGTCTCCGAGCAGCAGTTCGACGAGATGGCGGCGTTCGTCCGCGACTACCTCGAAGCGAGCGTGGAGAACGAGGACGACGGCGGGCGGATGCGGTGGTACCCGTGGCACTCCGCGGAGTACCGGTTCACGCACATCCTGAACGTCGTCGAGCTCGGCGAGCGCATCGCCGCCGAGGAGGGCGCGGACGTCGACGTCGTCCGTGTCGCGGCGCTGTTCCACGACATCGCGAAACTGGAAGCCGAACAGGAGGAGCACGCCGACGAGGGCGCGCGCATCGCGCGGAAGTACTTGGAGACTCACGGCGACTTCGCGCCGTCGTTCATCGACCAAGTGTGTGCGGCTATCGCCGACCACTCCCATCAGGGCGACCTCTCGGAGCTCCCGCTGGAGACGCGGTGTCTCATCGAGGGAGACGTCCTCGACAAGGCGGGCGCGAACGGCGCGGCGCTGATGTTGCTGCGGATGGGCTACGAGGCCCGCACGCACGTCGACGCCGCGGAGATGATAGACCGCGTGCTCGAACGCGGGGAGAACGCCGCCGAGCGCGTGGAGAGCGACACCGCCGACTCCATCGCCCACAAGCGCGTCAAGCGCGTGCGGTGGTTCCACGAGTGGCTGGAAGCCGAAGTGCCGGGGATGCGCGAGTAGCTACAGCCCGACCGCTGTTTTCAGGAAGAGGACGCCGAAGAGTGCGAGAGCGCCCGCGCTGACGTACGCGACGACCGAGCCGAACGCGTCGACGCGCTCGCCGGCCGCGCGCAGCGACGCGGGGAACCCCGCGACCCAGACGAGGATGCCCGCGAAGAAGCCGACGATGGTGAGCGCGCCGTTGGCGGCGGACAGCTGGAGGCCGAACGCCGTAATCTCGCTGGGGTTCAGGAGCGCGACGCCGGCGGTCAGCCACCACGTCAACTGGTAGGGGTTCGCGAGCGCGAGCACGAACGCCTTCCTGAAGCCGCGGCCCTCGGCGGGGTCGGCGTCGGAGAACGACCCCGCGCTCTGGAACGCGCCGTAGGCGTAGTAGAGCATGAGCACGCCGCCGATACCGACCATCGCGGTCTTGACGGCGGGTGCGTCCTGCACGAACGCGACGACGCCGGCGAACGCCAACACGAAAAAGCACGCGTCGGCGTTCATCGCGCCCAGTCCCGCGAAGAAGCCGGCGCGCCAGCCGCGCGTCACGGACTCCTCGGCGATGACGGCGTTCATCGGTCCGGGTGGCGCGGCCAGCGACAGGCCGAGCGCGAGCCCGGCGACCACGGAGACGACTGCGTCGAACACGACTACAGGTAGTCGCGATTCGAGAAAAGTTCCCCGATTACGGCGTCAGTGCGACCGGGAGGAGACCGGCGAGCGTTTCGACGATGGTCTCCCAGACGGAGACGTCGAACGCGAGTTGGAGCGCGACGTCCCCCGCGAAGAAGAAGAACAGCGCGGCGGCCGCGAGGTGCGCGCGGCGGGCGTCGAAGCTCCGGGAGAACCGCGCGAAGAACATCGCGTTCAGTAGGCTGACGGGGATGATGGCGGCCATCTCGCCGACCCAGATGGCGGGCGCGGCGCCGTACTGGGCGGCCAGCCCGATGGTGACCATCTGTGTCTTGTCGCCGAACTCGCCGGCGAACATCATCGCGAAGATGGGGACGAAGCCGCCGAAGTACGTGGGGATGGCGCGCCCGAAGATGGTGGCTTGCTCGAAGCGGCCGCCGAGCGCGACGATGCCGCCGTCGCCCTGCATCGGTCCGCGGTTGCCGTCGGCGGGCATCGAGCGCAACAGGAGGACGCCGAACACGAAGAACAGCGCGCCCGTGATGGCGTCGAGGTAGACGCCGGGGAGCGCGGTGCGGAGCGCGTTCCCGACGACGATCTCGATGGCGGTCCAGATGGCGAACGCGCTGGCGGCGGCGGCGACGACGACTTTCGGGTCGTACTGCGTGGACAGCCCGGCGATGATGAACTGGACTTTCTCGCCGGGGAGGGCGGCGAGCTGCGCGGCGAACGCGATGGCGGCCAGCTCCGCGAAGCCGGTCACGCTTCGGTCACCTCGGCGTCGCCGTCACCGACTTCACGTACGCGAATCACGCCCGCGACGCGGTCCGGGAGGTGGACGTCCTCGCCGTCGACCTCGACGACGAACAGCCCGATGGGGGCGTGCTCGCGGACGGCGAGTTCGGTGCCGGGCTGGATGCCGGCGTCCTTGAGGTAGCGCAGTTCGTCGACGTTGCGGTCGTCGACGCGCGCGACGACGACGCGGTCGCCGGCGGCGTGGTCGGCGAGCGCGGTGGTGTCGGGGTGTTCGGGGGGTTCGAGGTCCGCGCTCGGAATGGGGTCGCCGTGCGGGTCGACGGTTGGGTCGTCGAGTTTCCGGGCGAGACGTCGCTCGAACTCCTCGCTGATGTGGTGTTCGAGCGCGTCGGCTTCGTCGTGGACTTCGTCGTACTCGTAGTCGAGGTGGTCCGCGAGGAACGATTCGAGGAGGCGGTGGTGGCGAAGCACTTCCAGCGCGACGGTTTCGCCTTCGGGGGTGAGTTCGACGCCCTTGTACTTCTCGCGGGCGACGAGTCCGCGCTCTTCGAGTTTCCCGACCATGCTGGTGACCGTCGGGGGCGTCACGTCGAGGTAGTCGGCGATTGCGGAGGTCTTGACCGGGGGGCCGCGCTCGCGCTGGAGCACGTAGACGGTCTTGAGGTAGTCCTCCATGACGTCCGAGAGCATTCGTTGTCGTTCTTTAGACGCGTCTAAACAAATAGTTGGCGGTGAGAAACTGTTGGTTGGTGGTGCCACTAACTATCCCCGTCTCTGCGGGTGTAGCGATTCTACGTTCCGGCGAGTAGCGCGTCGTGTTCACGTGGGGTGACAGTGTGATGTGTCGGCAAACACCGCCGTCTACACGATAGTGATATAAACCTTCCGAACAATGTGACATTGTATGTCATCCGAAAAGACACGTCGTCGGTTCCTCGAAGCGACAGGTATTGCTGGTGTGGCCGCGCTCGCCGGCTGTAGCGGAAACGGCGGCGACGGCGACGGAGACGGCGACGGTACCTCGACGGGGACGAACACTGACGGCGGCAGCGGGAGCACGCGCCTGAGCTGGCACGCCGGCGGTACGGGCGGGACGTACTACCCGCTCTCGAACGAGATCAAGACCATCGTCGAGGAGAACACCGACTTCTCGCTGAACGTCCAGTCGACGGGCGCCAGCGTCGAGAACGTGGGGAGCCTCGCGGACGGCTCCGCGGACTTCGCGCTCATCCAGAACGACATCGCGTACTTCGCGAAGAACGGAACGGGCATCGACACGTTCGAAGGGAACGCCATCGAGAACCTCGAAGGCGTGGCGACGCTGTACCCCGAAACCATCACCGTCGTGACGCTGGGGAACTCCGACATCGAGACGCTGAGCGACCTCAGCGGCGCGACCATCAACACCGGCGACCTCGGCTCCGGGACCCAGGTCAACGCGAACCAGATTCTCGAAGCGGTCGGCATCACGGACTACAACGAGCAGAACGCCGGCTTCTCGCAGGCGTCCGAACAGCTCGCGAACGGCGACATCGACGCGGCGTTCGTCGTCGGCGGCTGGCCGGTCGGCGCAATCGAGGAGCTCGCGACCACGAACAACGTCCAGATCGTCCCGATTCAGGGCGACAACCGCCAAGCGGTCAAGGACGCGGCCTCCTGGTTCGCCGACGACACGATTCCCGCAGGCACGTACTCCGGCGTCGACGAAGCCGTCGAAACCGTCGCCGTGCAGGCGATGATTGCCACGAACTCCGACGTGCCCGCTGACACCGTCGAGACGGTCACTGCAGCCATCTTCGACAACGTCGACGAGCTGACCCTCAAGACGGACTTCATCTCCGCCGACAGCGCACAGGACGGGATGTCCATCGAGCTTCACGACGGCGCAGCGGCGTACTTCGACGCGTAATCCGAAGCACCCGCGGCACCGCCGCTCGCGTCCCCTCAGTTCCCTAACAGCACCCTCCACTTCCAATCGTGATTGACCGAATCCTTCGACGAAAACGAGTCGTGGTAGCGTTGGCGGCCGTACTTCTCGTGACACTGGCAGCGCTCGCCAGCGGAGCGGCAGGCGTCTCGACCGGACGAGTGCTCGTCGTCGAAGACATCGACACGGGCGAACCGTACATCACGGAGCACGTCGAGACCGGGAGCACCGTCGGACTCCAGTATATGCACAGCGTCGAGAAGACGCCCGTCTACGACGAGTACCGCGTCGACGGCGACACGCTCGTCAACACGCGAATGGAGTTCGAGTCCTACGGTTGGGGGCTCCCGTCGCGGGTCAACGTCACGAACGTCAACGGGACGTTCGTCTACGAGCCGCCCGAGCCCATCATGACGACGGAGACGCTGCTCGTCTCACCCGGCCGGGTTGCGAACCACACGCTCGTCGTCGACGACGAACGCTTCGACTTGGTCGCGGAGACGAACGCGAGTGACGTTCGCATTCACCTCGAACGACGGACATTGACTGACGCATTCCTATGAGTACGAACAACCAAACCGACGGCGACGAAGCGGAACTGTCCAGAGAGGAAGCCGACGAACTCATCGACGAAATCGAGCGGCGGCGGTCGCTGAAGGGGCTGGCCGCCCTCGCCGTCTCGGTAATCGGAATTCTGTTCTCGCTGTTCCAGCTAATTCTAGCGGCCGAGAGTTTCTACTTCACGATTCCGCTGCCGCTGGTCGCCGACATCGAAGTGGGGCTGCAGCTGCTCCAAGCCAACGCCATCCACGTGGCGTTCGCGCTCGTGTTGACGTTCCTGATGTTCCCCGCGTCGATGGGTGGGGGCGTCATCTCGGGCCGGCTGGGTTCGGCTGTCGACGCCGCGACCGCGCGACTCGGCTCGAACCCCGTCGCACGCGTGCTGGACGGAGTACGTGGCGTCGCCCGCTGGGCGTTCGTCGACTCCAACCGCAGTCGCGTCACGCCCTTCGACGTGGTGTGTATGGTTTTCGCGGTCCTCAGCGCACTGTACTTCCTCACGGAGTTCGGGGAGATACAGGACATGCGCGCGTTCGGTCTCGAATCCGGCCGGACGGTGACGGAGGTGTACACGTTCCTCGAACCGGTTCTGGGCGGCCTACCCATCGTCAGCGACGTCTCGTACGCGATGATTCTGGGCGTGATTGGCATCCTCCTCGTTCTGGAAGCCACCCGTCGGACGCTCGGGCTGGCGCTGATGATTATCGTCGCGACGTTCATCGTGTACGCCCGGTGGGGTTACCTCATCAGCGGCAACACGCCGTTCCTCGGTCTCCTCGCGATTCCGAGAACGACGTGGCCGGACATCATCCAGAACCTCTGGTACAACACGGAGAACGGCGTCTTCGGGATTCCCGTGACCGTCTCGATGAGCTTCATCTACATCTTCATCCTGTTCGGCTCGTTCCTCGAAATGAGCGGGGCCGGACAGTGGTTCATCGACCTCGCGTACGCCGCCACCGGGGACCGCAAGGGCGGCCCCGCGAAGGCGAGCATCCTCGCCAGCGGCTTCATGGGCACGATTTCCGGGTCGTCGATTGCGAACACGGTCACCACGGGCGCGTTCACCATCCCGCTGATGAAGCGCTCGGGGTACTCGCCGGAGTTCTCCGGCGCCGTCGAGTCTTCGGCGTCCTCCGGCGGCCAGATTCTCCCGCCCGTGATGGGGGCGGCAGCGTTCCTGATGGTCCAGTACACCGCGACGCCGTTCCGCGACATCATCCTGCTGGCGACGGTGCCGGCCATCGTGTTCTTCTTCGGCGTGTGGGTGATGGTCCACCTGAAGGCGGTCCAAGAGGGAATCGGCGGGGTCGAAGACCTCGAAACCGCGTCCATGACCGAGCACCTCAAACAGGGCTGGTTCTACCTCGTCCCCATCTTCCTGTTGCTGTACTACCTCATCATCGAGCGCCTCTCCGTGTCCCGCTCGGCGTGGTTCACGCTCGTCGCGCTCGTCGCGCTCATCACGTTCATCGCGGCGTACAGCGAACAGACGCGTAGCTTCCTCGTCGGCGCGCTGGCGGTCGTCACGGGAATCGACCTCGTGAGTCACGTCGTCGCCGGCGTCCCGTTCACGCGCCTCCTCGCGGGCGCCGGTGGCGCCGGCCTCCCGCTCGCGGAGGCCGCGGGCATCGTCGCGCCGCGACTCGGCTGGTACGCGATGGTCGCCGGCGCCGTGACGATGCTGGTCTACACGAACGTCCAGTCGAAGCTACTGGACCTGAATCCGACTGTGCAGAACGCCGCGGAGTCGGCGGGTGACCGGACAGGCACCGACCTCGGCAAGAATCAGCTGTTCCGCACCGGGACCTTCGTCATCAAGTCGATGGACGAGGGCGCACGGACGGCCGTCCCGGTCGTCGTCGCGGTCGCCGCCGCCGGCATCATTCCCGGCGTCATCAGCGTCTCCGGCCTCGGGCCGAACCTCACCTCGCTGTTGCTGGAGTTGTCGGGCGGCTCCATCGTGGTGATGTTGCTCGTGACCGCTGTCGCTTGTATCATCCTCGGCATGGGGATGCCGACGACGGTGACGTACATCATCCTCATCTCGATGCTCGCGACGCCGCTCGTGGAGTTCGGCATCCCGCTGCTGGCCGCACACCTGTTCATCCTCTACTTCGGCGTCATCGCCGACATCACGCCGCCGGTCGCCGTCGCGGCCTACGCGGCCAGTGGAGTGGCGAAATCCGACCCCTTCCAAACCGGGGTGAAGGCGTTCTCGCTGTCGCTGAACAAGGCAATCGTCCCGTTCGCATTCGTGCTCGCGCCCGGCATCGTCCTCCTCCGGGAGAAGGCGAACGCGGCCGAGTTGCCGCTGCGCGAGCGCTACCGCGTGGTCAACTTCAGTGACCTCGCGGAGCTGTCGTACTCCGTGCCCGAGATTCTGGTGCCCATCGTCGGCGTCTTCCTCGGCGTCGTCGCGCTCGGCGCGACCGTCATCGGCACGCTGTACACGAAGGTCGAGCGCCTCGAACGGGCAGGCTTCGCGCTCAGTTCCCTGCTCCTCATGGCGCCCGGCATGCTCTCGACGTCGGTGTTCGACCTGCTCGGGTTCGCCGGAATCACGGTGTCGGTGAACGCGCTACTGTTGGACCTGACGCTTCGCGGCGTCGGCTTCCTGCTGTTCGTCGCGCTCACGCTGAAGAACAAGCGAGAGCTGGGTTCGACCGGCGAAACGCCCGAGGCGGCGGCGACCTAACCGCGCCTCGGAAAATTCGTCCGCGTACTACGTCCGAATCAGATTCCCTTACTCATCAGGTGCGAGCGCAGCACGTCTGCGTCCTTGTTCGCGGTGCCCGTGTTCAGGATGACGACCGTGTCGTCCTCGCCGAACGCGCCGTCCTCGGCGAGCGCCGACGCGCCCGACGCGGCCGCCGCACACGTCGCGCCCATCTCCAGGCCCTCGTGTTTGGCGACGAGCGTCGCGGCGTCCAGAATCTCCTCGTCGCTGGTCGCGACGGCGCCGCCGTCGCTCTCCCGGAGCGCGTCTAGTACGAGCGGGCTGGCGCCCGGGTCCGGAATCTCGATGCCGCCGCAGATGGTGTCGGGGGTGTCCCACGGCTCGTGGACGTCCCGCCCCTCTTGGAACGCGCGCACGATGGGCGCACAGCTCTCCGCCTGCGCCGCGTACATCGCCGGGAGCTCCTCAGTGAGGCCGAGGTCGCGGAGTTCCTTGGCGGCCTTGTGCATGCCGACGAGACCGACACCGCCCCCGGTCGGGTAGACCACGTGGTCCGGGGTCTCCCAATCGAGTTGTTCGACGGTCTCGTAGTACATCGTCTTCTTGCCCTCGTGGCGGTACGGCGTCTCGAAGGTCTTCACCGAGTACCAGTCGTCGTGCTCGTCCATCGCGTCGTCGAAGGCCGCGCCCGCGTCCCCGATGCGGCCCTCCACGATGGTCATGTCGCCGCCGTGGACGTTCACCATCGCCTTGTTCGCGAACCCCGAGCGCGACGGCAGGAAGACGTGCGAGTCGATGCCCGCGCGGCCCGCGTACGCCGCGGCGGACTGCCCGGCGTTGCCCGCGGACGCGAGCGCGACGTCGCTGGCGCCATGCTGGTCGGCAGCGGTCACCGCGACCGTCTGCCCGCGGTCCTTGAACGTCCCCGTCGGGTTCCGGCCCTCGTCTTTGACGTACACCTCGCCGACGCCCATCTCGTCGGCGAGCGTCGGGCACGACACGAGCGCCGTCGCGCCCTCGTCCATCGAAATCGCCGAATTCCGCGAGAACGGCAGCAGTTCCTCGTAGCGCCACATCGAGTCGAAGCGCCGCGACTCGAAGGTCTCTCGAGTCACGTCGAGGCTGTCGTAGTCGTAGGTCGGGTCGAGGATGCCCCCGCAGTCCGGACAGCGGTGGGTCGCCGTCTCCGGGTCGAACGTCTCTTCGCAGTCTACGCACTGAAGCCCCTCGAAGGCCGGCGTCGTCTCCATGCGCGGGCCTTCGCAGCGGGCGCGAAAAGCCCTGTCCCTTCCGGCGCGCCCGCCCCGGGAGCCCGCACGTTCTTGTCGCCAGCGGGCGAAGACTCGGGCATGACTGACTCACGGATTGTCGTCGTCGGCGGTGGGCTCGCGGGCCTGACCGCGGCGCGCCACCTCGCCGCGGACGGCTTCGACGTGACGCTGTTCGAGCGCGAGGAGGACGTCGGCGGGCGCGTGCGTTCGCGGCGCGGAGACGGCTTCGTCTTCGACCGCGGCTTCCAAGTGCTGTTCACCGCGTACCCCGCGGCGCGCCGCGAACTGGACTTCGACGCGCTGGACCTGCGCGCGTTCTCCGCCGGTGCGACAATCTGCCGGGGCGACCAGCGGTCGGTGCTCGCGGACCCGCTGCGGGAACCCGGCGCGC
Organism: Halobacterium sp. CBA1132; assembly: GCF_001485535.1. Taxonomy (NCBI): domain Archaea; kingdom Methanobacteriati; phylum Methanobacteriota; class Halobacteria; order Halobacteriales; family Halobacteriaceae; genus Halobacterium; species Halobacterium sp. CBA1132. Next base: position 660,461 of record NZ_BCMZ01000001.1, on the reverse strand, counting down.
TCGCGGAGACGCTATTCAACAGCGAGGTGTCGGCGATGGACAAACTCCGCACGGTTCGACTGCGCGCGGACCTGAAATCGAAGTCCGTCGAGGACATCTTCGCGGAACCGGACGCCACCATCGAGCAGTACCTCTACGCGTACGGCTTCTCCGAGCGGTACGTCGACCGGTTCGTGCGGCCGTTCTACGGCGGCATCACGCTCGACCGCGATCTCGACACCTCCAAACGCGTCTTCGAGTTCACGTTCAAGATGCTCTCTGAGGGGAAGACGGTGATTCCGGCAGGCGGGATGGGAGCCATCGCGCGCCAGCTCGTTGACGCCGCAATCGAGCAGGACGCGCGCATCGTGACGGAGACGCCCGTGGAGGGAGTCGCACCGGGAGATGCCGCGGTCGATGTCCAGATTCCCGGTGAGACGGTCGACGCCGACGCCGTCGTGGTCGCCGCCGACCCGAAGTCCAGCCGCGAACTCGCGGGCGTCGACGCGATTCCGACCGACGCCCGGGGCTGTGTCACCCAGCACTTCGCGGTGCCGTCCGGCCACCCGCTCGCGGACAGCGACCGCATCCACCTCAACGCCGGCGGCGAGGTGCCGACGACGGTCGCGCCGCTGTCCGGCGTCGCGCCCGAGTACGCGCCCGACGGCCGCGCGCTCGTCGCCGCGACGACGGTCGGCCACGAGGACGCCGGCGACGACGTGCGGGTCGAGTCCGACGGCGACCTCGAAACCCGGACGCGGGAGACGCTGGCTGGGTGGTACCCGGCGGCGTCGCTGGGCGACTTCGAACTGCTGCGCACCGACCGCCTGCCGTTCGCGCAGTTCGCCCAACCGCCGGGCGTCCACGAATCGCTGCCGGACGTCCGCGCGCCCGACGGCGCGGTCTACCTCGCAGGCGACTACACCCACGACTCCTCGATCAACGGCGCGCTGGAGAGCGGAAACGCGGCGGCGGACGCGGTCAGCGCGGACTTACAGTAGCCCGCGGAACTCGCCGAGCGCGGGGAACGCCAGCGTCTCCCCCTCGCTGACGACGACGGGGCGGAATCCACTGGGGTCCGAGAGCATCGAGGACAGCGAGTCGTCCCGGCGGAGGCCGTTCACCAGCGTCCCGGGCGCGAGCCGCGTGAACGCCGGCAGCACGACGACGTCGCTGCCCTCGTGCTGTTGTGGGCCGTAGAGGAAACACGGGTGGCGCGCGCCCTCGATTTCGACCGCGGGGTGTTCGTGGCCGACGACGTACCGGCGGGCGTCCACGGGCGGGTCGTCGTGGCCGTGCCAGACCGCGGTGCCGTCCGCGAGCACGACCGAGTCCTCGGCGTCGATGTCGACGGCGTCGAGCATCGTGTCGTGGTTCCCGCGAACGACAGAAAGCGTCGCTCCAGCGTCGTCGACGGCGGCCACGATAGCGTCGACAGTCTCGCGGACGCCCTCTGGAACGGTCTCGCGGACGTGCAGAAGGTCGCCCGCGACGACGACCGACGACGGCTCGAACTCTCTGAGGAGGGCGTCGAGGCGCTCCACGAGGTCCGCGCGCTCCCCGAGCGGCAGCGCCACGTCGGAAGCAGCGTCCCGACCGACGTGGACATCAGCGAGCACGAGCGCGTCCGCCTCCGGCAGGTACGCGGCGCGCTCGCCGAACGCCAGCCACGACGGAGTATCGCTCACGCACCCCAGTCGGCGCTACGGGGGGTTAGGTCCAGCGGTCCACTAGCACGCCAAAAAGAAGGGAAGCGAGTCGCCGTCAGCCGATGTACCGGAGGTCTTCCTCACCGCCGGGGCTCGGGCCCTCCTCCATCTCGCGGAGGCGGCTGACGACCTCCTCCATCTCCTCGGCGCGGTCGTCGAGGGCTTCCTCGTCGACGTCGAAGCCGAGCATATCTTCGAGCACCGCGAGCACGGCCTTCGCCGCCTTCGGGTCCACGAGGTAGCCCGACGTCTCGCCCATCAGGCAGGCGGCGTCGAAGCCGCGGCGGCCGCCCAGTCCGAGCAGCAGGCCGCTGGAACCGACGATGCCGCCCGCCGGCTCCTCGCTGCGGAACTCCACGCCGGCCGCTTCGAGGCGCTCTTTCAGGTCGGCGTCCGAGACGGCGCCGATGACGTCGTGCTCCTCGACGAGTTCCCCGGTGGGGACGCCGCCGAGCGCGTACAGTTCGCTCGCGTCGAACTCCTCGGCGACGTCGAGGAATGCCTCCGTGACGCGGTAGTTCCCGGTGTTGTCCTGCGCTTGGTGGTCGCCCGTGAGCACGAGGAGGTCGCGGCCCTCCGTGTCGACGGCGTGAATCTCGGCGTTCGCGAGCGCCGCGACGCTGTCGTCCCCGACGGTGACCTGCGGCGGGAAGTGCTCGCTGTGCACGCGTGCGACGAGTTCGCTGTCCGCCTCCTCGACGACGTGCTCGGCGACGAGTTTCCCGACGTGCCCGACGCCGGGCAGTCCTTCGACGAACACGGGGTCGTCCAGCTCCGGCTCGGATTCCCACGCGATGTCGATTTCGTCCATACCCTAGGGGCGGCTGCGTTCCTTAAGAGCGCGTCGGTACCGCCCGTGAGGGTCCTCCGGGTCGAACGGCGCCGGCGCGCTGTTGACGGCGTCGGCGCCGCAATCGGGACACTCCGCAGAAAGCGTGTACACCGGGCGGTCGTGGCGCTCGCGCCACGCCGAACACACCCGGATGTCGGACTTCATTCCTCTTCGAGCTGGCGCTCGCGGTGGAAGTTCCCGTCGCCGCCCTGCGCGTCGATCTCCTCGACGGCGCGGGCGCCGGCGGCTTCCAGCTGGTCCTCGGCGGTCTTGTAGTTCGGCGCCTGCACTCGAATCCGGTACTCGGGCGCGCCGACGTACGTCACGTCGAGGTCGGCCTCGTCGGGCACCTCGCCGTTGCCCTCGGCGGCCTGCAGGGCCTCCTTCACGTCGTCGACGCCGTCGTCGTCCGGCGACGTCAGCGTCACGTACCCCGTCACCGTGACGTACGGCACGGAGACGTTCTCGCGTGCGGTCTCGACGATTGCGTCCTGCTCGTCGTCGTCGAGGTCAGTCGATTCGAGGGCCTCGTAGCCGTGAATCGCGGCCTGCTCGAACCCCTCGTAGAGGCTGCCGAACTCCGAGAGGAGTCCGTTCGCGATGCGGCGGAACTGGTCGTCGTCCATGTCCTCGCCGAACGCCAGCGTCAGCCACTTGTCGGCCTTCTGCTCGTTCTTCCACTCCTGAATCTTGTCCGACCGCTGGTGGTCGTTGACGTCCTTCAGCGAGAGGTCGATCTGCTGGGCGGACTCGTCGACGTCCAGCACCTTCGCGACGACAGTCTGGTCCTCGTTGACGTGGTCGCGAACGTTCTTGATCCAGCCGCTGGCCACTTCGCTGACGTGTACGAGGCCGCGCTTGTCCTCGTACTCTTCGAGGTCGACGAACACGCCGAAGTCCTCGATGTCGTCGACCTTGCCGACGACGAGTTCGCCCTCCTCGGGCCAGCCGACGTACTTCATCTCGCCTCGACAGTCTCGACGACCTCACCGGTGAACTCCGCCTCGCCGCCGGTCGGACGCGCGAGCGTCGTTCCGCAGACGGCACAGGCGACCTCCGAGGAGGCCTTACCGAAGACGATTTGCTCGTTCTCACAATCCGGACACTCGACTTTGAAGAATCCTCCCGACATTGTTAGTCCTGGAAGACGAGACGGCCGGTGCGCCATCCCTCGCGGAGGTGAGCGTTACCGCACTCGTTGCAGCGGTACTTGAGGTCCGTCTTCTTCGTCGGCTTGTTGCCGACCGGCACCTTCGAGAAGCGGCCGTGGTTCCCGATGGAGGCGTTCGCGCGCTTGGTGCGGCGAGCGTCCCACTTCATGCCGGAGGAACGGCCGGTACGGACTTTCTCGACCTCGATTTGGTTGTGTTCGTCACAGTGCGGGCAGTAGCTGTTGAATCGGCGTGGCATCTCCATAGGCTAAATCAGCTCTGTTGTCTCTCGGTTACACGCGGCCGCTTAAAATCCGTTTGGTTTCGCGGACGAGACCTCCCAGCCGAGGCACAGGTTTTTGCTCCGCGGTGACAACGCCACCGGCATGGTCTCGCGCCGCGCGCTCGCCCTCCCCACAGTCGCACTCGTCGTCGCACTCGCGCTCGCTGCAGGCGGCACCGCCGCCGCACCACCACCCGAAAACGTCTGCGGCGCCTGCGGCGACTCGTTCGAGTCAGCCGCCAGCGACGCCGGCGTATCGGTCACCGTCGTCGAGTCCAGTATGGAAGTCCGCGTCCGCGCGAACGGGAGCGCGCGCATCGCCGTCGAGAACGAACTCGCGGGCGACGGCGCAACGCGGGTAGCGGACGACGGAGATGCTGTCGTCACCGCGCTCGCGGGCGAGAACGATGGCCTCGCACCCGTTCCCACGGACGCAACTCTCCGGGTCGACGGCTCCCGAGTGACCGTCGCGTACACGGACCCCGACTTCGGCCACACGTCCTTGGGCGGCATCGTGCTCACGGACGCCGTCCGCGAGGCGCCCTCGGGCTGGGAAGTGAACACCGACACAGTCCGCCTGTACGCGCCCGACAGCTACACGATTACGGCGGGCGCGAGCAGCGACTCGGTGGTCACTCGGCAGGCCGGAGAGTACCTCGACAACGACTTCGTGGCGTTCGCGCCCGACAGCGGCGTTATCTCGACAGTCGCGACCGAACTCGCAATCGGGGTCGAAGTGCTGCCGGGCTTCCTCGGGGCCGCCGCACTCGCGCTCGCCGCGCCGGCCGTCGTGCTCGCGGGCCTCCTCGGCGGCTTCGGGGCGCTCGTCGACCGCGTCGGCACGCCCGAAAACACCGAGCGCGTCGGCATGGCGCTCGCAGCAGGGGGCGTGTTGGTCACCGCCGTCGTGTTCGCGAGCGGGCAGGCGGACACCTACTTCATGCTCGTCGGTGCGACCGCGCTGTTCGCCGCGCTCACTGCGGTCCTCGTCGGCGCGCTCGCCGCAAGCGGACGGCTCGGTGACACGCGCGTGCTCACCGCCGCTGCGGTCGGCACACCGCTCGCGCTCGGCGTCCTCGGTGCCATCATCGGCTCACGTGCACATCCCGAAGTTGCGCTTCCGACGGCGGGACGAGCGCTCTCCGCAGGGCTGCTCGCCGCGCACGTCTGGACGTTCACCGTCGTCGGTGCGACCAGAACCGAGCGCGCGAACCAGTGGTCCGAAATCGCGACAGTCGTCGTGCCCTTCGTCGCCGCCATCACGCCACTTGCGGGTGTCGTGGCGCTGCTCGGACCGAGCGCGCTGCTGTGGTTCCTCCTCGTCGCGTGGGTTGTCCTCGTCGCACTGTTCGGACTGCCGGCGTACTGGCTGGGCGCCGCGCTCGACGCCAGCGAGTGACGGCCGGCTTCGAAGCGTTTAATCCGTCACCCTCCGAAGCCGCTGGCATGAAGCGACTCATCATCCACGGCGACCCCGGCGTGCGCCGTGACGGCGTCATCGAGTACGACGGCGAGGAGAAAGTCCTCTTCCAGGTGACGCGCAACGGCGACTGGCACGGCCCCGACGAGGTCCAGCTGTGGTGTGTCGTCGGCGACGAGGACGAACTCGAAGACTACGAGAAGCGCAACTTCGTCCCGCACTGGCTCGACGTCGACACCGTCGACGCCGACGACGTCACCGTCCACAAGCGCGCCGGCGACCTCGCGGTTTAGACTCTCACCGCTCGACGAGTTCCGACTGCTCGACCTCGTAGACGGTCACGTTCTCGTTGTCGAACGCGACGCTGACGCCGGGTTCCGCGTCGGTGACGCGCACGTTGTAGCGTTCGCGCTCCACGGGTCCGACCCAGATGTAGCGCACGTCGTGTTTCCGCAGGATGATCGCCCGCGACGTGGCTTCGCTGGTCTCGTAGACGACGCCCACGTCGCTGACGCGCGTCCGGTAGGCCTCGTCGCTGTGGTAGTTGCCGGCGTGCGACCAGCCAGCGACCGTCGGGATGCCCGTGAGACTGGACGCCGGATTCTGCCACGAGTACAGCGTCGTCCCCGGCGCGGAGACGATGTGTGGTTGCCCCGGTTTGTCGTTCAGCCACTCGATAGCGGCGGCCTCGCCGGGGCGCTGGTCGTTGACGTACTCGAAGGCGTCGAGGGTCGCGTCGTCCGCGTTGTCGGCGTGGTTGGCGAGCGCGAACCCGCCGTAGATGGACGCCGACACGACCAGCAGGACGGCGAGTGCGGTGCCGCCGACGGACCGCACGCGGGACGCGTCGGGCGTGCGCGCGGCGAGAGCGGCGAGCGCGACGCCGGCGGGCACCGACCACAGCGCCCACACCTGCGCGTACACCTTGAAAATCGTGTTGTAGCGCTCGTAGGACGCGGCGTCAGCGAGGTAGACGTACTCGATGATGACGACGAGGCCCGCGCCTGCGACGACGAGCACGCCCTCGAAGCCGACCGCGTCCCGGCGCCGCAGCAGCCATGCGCCCACGAGTAGCGGGCCGGCGAGCATCACGCCGACGACGCCGACGCGCACCCCCGCAATCACGGGGTCGAACGACGCCGCGAGCAAGACCGCGGCAAGTGCAGCGAGGCCGGCGGCCGCCCAGTCCGAGGCGTCACGGGCGACTCGGGAGACGAGGTACGCGCCGAACGCCACGAGGAACAGGCCGTGGACGAGGAGGAACGCGCCGAGTTTCGTCGGCACGGGGAACGCCGCGGGATGCTGGTTGCTCGCGCCCGCGAGCAGGACATTGCTGACGAACGGCCCTGCGACGACCAGTCCCAGCACGGCGACTGCGAGTGCGACGCCCACACCGAAGAGAACGCGCTGGAGTTCCCGCGCAGTCCGAGTCGAGCGCTCGGCTCGCGCGGCGAACGACTCGGGCAGCAGCGTCCGCGGGTCGGCGTCCGCGAGCGCGACGCTCAGCATCGCCACGCCCGCGACGGCGGGGAAACTCCACGTGTTCACGGTGAGAATCATCGCCGCCGTCACCGGGAACGCGCCGAACAGCAACGCGAGTCGGCGCCTTCGCGACGACTCGGGGGTTCGCGAATACGCCAGTCCGACGCCGACTGCGAGGAACAGCACGGCGACGCTCATCATGTGCGCGTGCAGGTCGCCGTTCAGGTACGCGAACAGCGGGAACTCGTTGATACCCGTCTCCACCACGCGGCTCGCGTGCCACATGTCGAACTCCGCGGGCGAAATCGACGGCGCGCGATTCGACTTGATGCCCGCCGCGACGACCGCCTGCCGCACCACGTCGTAGGTGCCCGCGAGCAGGCGCACCGGCGTCACGAGGTTGCTCGCGAACCCGTAGACGAACGCCGCCAGAATCCCCGCGCGAACCCGCGTCGACCCCGCGAACACGGCGGCCGCGAACGCCGCAGGCACGGCGAGGTAGTACCACGGCACGCCCAGCGTGACGAGCAACGCGACGAACACGACGGCCGCGACGCCGAGCGCCGTCGACCCCGGAACCGCCTCGCTATCCTCGAACCGAGCGGCAGTAATCGTGCTCGCGAGCCCGTACGCAGCGGTCACGGCCATCGCGTAGAACCCCGCTAGCGCCGGGTCGTACGCGAACCGGCCGCTCGTCCCGGACAGCAACGCGAGCATCGACGCGATCAGGTGGCCGCCGTAGTAGTAGACGACGCGCTCGCCCGCGAACCAGAAGTCCTGCGGCGGGAGGCGGTCCGCGCGCAGCAGACTCTGCAGCAGCCCGAAGTCGAGGAACTTCTCGCCGCCGTAGGGGTGGACGCCGTCGGCCGCCGCGCGAATCGCAATCAGGAACAGGAACGCCACGGTGAACACCGCGACGACCTCCGCGAGCGGGCGCTTGGGCACGTCGACGCCGCCGCGCGCCAGCCACGCCGACGCCGCGACAAGCGCCGCCGCGACGCCGACGACGACCCACAGCCCGAACGCGAGTTGGCCGACCCACAGCGTCGGCACCGCCAGCAACACCACGGCCGTTGGGACGGCCAGCGATGCGCCGCGGTCGGGCGCGTCCGGCAGTAGTCGCGCGGCGAACGGCAGCCCGACCACCAACAGCGCTTGGTAGAGCAGCCACCACCTCAAGACGACGCCGTACTCCATCGACCGAATCGTGCGCGGCCGCCGCTAAACGCTTTCGGGTATCTGTCGACTCGGGCCGGCAGCCCCCCGAATCGAACGGCTTAAAGTTCGCAGCCGCCACTCGGCGGTAGCTACGGATGAGCGGCGCGCAGGACGACGACATCCCCGAGGAGGAACGCGACGCGCTACTCACGATCGTCCACGGCGCCGTCGTCACGTCAGGCGGCGTCTCCGCCCAGCGCGCGCTGATTACGGCCTCGGAGTTCGTGCTCGCGCGCGGCCTCGGCCCCGTCGCGTACGGCGTGTACGCGCTCGCGTGGCGCATCGCCCAACTGCTCTCCCGGCTCGTCACGTTCGGCAGCGTGCCGACGCTCCAGCGCTACCTCCCCGCCTACGAGGACGACCCTGCGGGTCAGTCTCGCGCGACGGGGCTCGCGTACGCAACCACGCTCGGCGTCGGCGTGCTCATCGCGGCGGGGGTCTGGGTGCTCGCACCGTGGATAAACGGCCAGACGGTCGCCCACCCCGAGTTCCCGGCGACGATGCGGCTGTTCGGCGTCTTCGTCGTCCTCCTCGGCCTCGTGATGGTGTACGCCGCGACCTTCCGCGCCGGCGGCTCCGCGCGCGGCGAAGTCCTGTTCAACAAGCTCCTCCGTCCCGCCGCCCGACTCGCCGGCGCCGTCGGCGCGCTCGCGCTCGGGCACTCCGTCGTCGGCGTCGCAGGGGCGTTCCTCGCCTGTCTGTTCGTCGTGGTCGCCGCCGGCTACCCAATCACGTCCCGCGTCACCGGTATCCGACCGTCACTGCGCGGCGCCCGCAAGGAAGCCCGACAGTTCTACGACCACGCGCTCCCGGTCGCGATGAGCAGCCTCGGGAAGGTGTTCCAGAACCGCGTCGACGTCCTCCTCGTCGGCGCGCTCCTGACCGCGGTCGCGGCCGGCGTCTACAACGTCGTGCTCGTGTTGATTTCCATCGCGTGGATTCCGCTGCTGTCGTTCAACCAACTGCTGCCGCCCGTCGCCTCCCGGCTCTACGCGGAAGACGACACCGCGACGCTGAACGCCGTCTACTCGTCGGTCACGCGGCTCATCGTCACCAGCGTCGTCCCGATTCTCGCCGTCCAACTGGTGTTCGGTCGCGAACTCCTCGGGCTGTTCGGGGAGACCTACGTGCGCGGGTACGTCCCGCTGACGGTCTACCTCGGCGGCGTCTTCGTCGGGAGCGCCGTCGGCGCGACCGGCTGGCTGCTGATGATGACCGACCACCAGTACGCCCGCATGGCCCTCGACTGGCTGCTCGCCGTGCTGAACGTCGCGCTCACGTACCTGTTCGTCCGCGAGTTCGGCCTCGTCGGCGCCGCGCTCGGCACGTCGCTGGCTATCGCCGTCCAGAACGGCATCCAAGTCGTGTTGCTCCGGCGCTTCGAGGGCCTGTGGCCGTTCGATACGACCTTCCTCCGACCGCTCGTCGCCGGCGCCGCGATGGCCGCCGTCCTCGCCGGCGTTCGCGCCGCAGTCGGTGGTCTGCTCGCCGTCCCACTCGGTGTGCTCGTCGGCCTCCCGGTCTACGTCGGTACTCTCCACGTACTCGGTGTCGACCCCCGCGACCGCTTCGTCGTCCGCGAACTCGCCGCCCGCTACCGCGAGGCGCTCGGCGAGAAACTGGCGCGTTGAACGAACGCGACGCTGTGGATCACAGGTAAGGAGACGGACGCAATCGCGGAGATGGAACTCCGCGGTTTGTGGTTCGCAGGAAGTAGCGGGAAGTAGATTTGAACCGAAGCGAGAAATGCTCGCTCACTACGCTCGCTGCGCGTTCCTCGCAGGGTTCAAATCCGCCGCGACGACAGGCTCACGCGAACCGCGGAGATGAAACTCCGCGGTTTGTGGTTCGCAGGAAGTAGCGGGAAGTAGATTTGAACTACGCGAACCTCGCTACGCTCGGTTCTCTCGTTCGAATCCACTTCGCTAACTCACAGCAACTCACGCGACGCGTCGCACGGAGGCGACGCTGTGGAGCGTGAGTTTCAGAGGAGTAGCGGGAAGTAGATTTGAACTACCGATCTCCGGGTTATGAGCCCGGCGGAATCTCCTGGCTATCCCATCCCGCTGCAATCCATCGTAGCGCGGTGTCGCAGTTAAGGGTTCTGTTTCGGTCGCCGTGTGGGAGTTCTCCCCAGCTACGCGTCGAGTTCTTCGAGGAGCGCCTGGGCGGCCACACTGGACGAACCGGGACCGCGTGCAGTGAGGAGGTCGCCGTCGACGGTGACGCTGGTGTCGGCGTCCAGTTCGGGGTCGAAGTTTGCGCCGGCGGCCTCGACCTCGTCGGCGACCCAGTAGGGGAGTTTGCGGCCGTCGGGCATCCGGTCGTGGTCGTCGACGATTCCTTCCTCCCACTCGTTCGGGAAGCCGGTGATGTCACGGCCCTCGACGAGGAAGCCGCCGTCGCTGTCGCGCGTGAACGCGAGGATGGCGACGGCGTGACAGACGACCAGCGCCTTCTCGCTGTCGCCCTCGACGGCGTTCCGGAGGAGTCGGCGGGCGTGCTTGTCCTGATTGACGTCCCACGCGGTGCCGTGGCCGCCGGGGAAGACGACCGCGTCGTAGTCGGCGGCCTCGACTTCGGTTACGGAGACGGGGTCGTTGAGTCGCTCGTCGTTCTCGTGGACATCTCGCACCCACTCGGCGGTCTCTTCGCCGACGTTCTCGGGGTCCGCGGAGCGCTCGTCGAGCACCGGCGGCGACCCGCTCGGTGTCGCGACCGTAATCTCGAAGCCCTCGCTGTCGAGCGTCGTGAGCGGCTCGACGCACTCTTCTCCCCAGTAGCCTTCCTCGCTGACGACGAATAGTGCAGACGGCATACGAGGACAGAGGGGCGGCCGCAGGAAAAGCCCCCGCCACGTCGCGAAATCCGCCGGCTGTGCGGGCCCCGTCAGCCGTCGCCGTGCTCGTCGACGATGACGACGTCGCCGTCCTGCACGTCGACGTTGATGAGCGTCTTCACGTCGATACCGCTCTCTTCGAGTTCGTTCGGGCCGGTCTTCTTGATGACCGCGACGACGTCGGCGACGTCCGCGCCGATGTCGTTCAGGGCGGTGGTAATCGACAGCAGCGTCCCGCCCGTCGAGAGCACGTCGTCGAGGACGAGCACGCGGTCGCCCTCCGCGACGTCGTTGATGTACATCTCGTTCTCCGAGTAGCCGGTCTCCTGGTGGAGGCCGACTTCGCCCGGGAGGCCGTACTCGCGCTTGCGGATGACCACGAGGGGGATGTCGGTCATCAGCGAGACGGCCGTGGAGATGTGGATGCCCATCGCGGCGGGCGTGACAATCTTGTCGACGTCTTCGAGTTCCGCCTTCCGGATGATTCGGATGACGATTTCCCGGAGGAGGCCCGGTTCGAGCACCGGAACCCCGTCGCTGATGGGGTGAACGAAGTAGTGGTACCCGTCTTTCTCGATGATGGGCGCGTCCAGCAGCGACTGCTTGAGCCTATCCATGCAGGAAGTACTTGCGCCGTGAATAAAAGGTGACGGAACGAACGCGACAGTGAGAGGGGTTCGCGGGGGGTTACAGCACGAGCACGAGCGCGAGCGCGACCATCACGACGACCAGTAGGAGACTCGTGCTCATGTCCGCGCGCAGCGAGACGCGGTCCTTACCGAAGACGCGGGCGGCAGCGGCGCCGGGCGCGGTGACGACGGCGCCGGTCGCGTCGGCGGTGCGGACGGCCGCGCGGTCGACGGCGGCGTACAGTTCGGTGACGCCGACGACGAGCGAGCGCGTGCCGTAGAACAGCAGCGGGCTGTAGACGTTGTCGACGTCCGGGACGCGCCCGAGGCCCGAGAGCGGTTTCTTCACGAGAGCGAACCCGACGAGGCCGAGTGCGGCCAGCGCTAGTCCTTCGAGGATGTGCGTGACCGTGTACGTGTGGTAGACGTGGTGGACGACCGCGTCACTCGTCACGTCGTAGGGCAGAATGGCGAACAGCGCGCCGTCGAAGACGCCGTAGAACACGCAGAGCGCCGCGACGGCGACCATCGCGACCGACTGCCCGCGGTTCGCGTCCTTCACGGAGCCGTCGTAGCTCCCGTGGAAGAACGCGTAGTAGCCGAACTTGATGAAGGACATGAACGTCCCGACGCCCCCGAGCAGGAGCAGCAGTTCGAGCGTGTAGAACTCACCGAGGACGAGCGGCCCCTTCTCGAAGCTGTAGTGGCTCGCGGAGATGACGATGCCCTTCGAGACGAAGCCGTTGAAGCCGGGGAAGCCGGAAATCGAGAGCGCGGCGACGGTGAACGCGCCCGCCGTAATCGGCATCTCCCGGGCGAGCCCGCCGAGTTTCTTCAGGCTCTCCTCGCCGGTGCGGTAGACGACGACGCCCGCCGTCATGAACAGCAGCCCCTTGTAGAGGATGTGGTTGAAGACGTGCGCGAACGCGCCGGCCTGCGCGAGCGCGCCGCCGATGCCGACCCCTGCGACCATGTAGCCGACCTGCGACTGGATGTGGTAGGAGAGCAGGCGGCGCATGTCGTTCTGGAACAGCGCCATCGTCGCGCCGAAGACGGCCATCAGGCCGCCCATGTAGGCGACGGCGACGTTACCGTCCTGCGGGAACACGCGGTACATCCCGTAGACGCCGGTCTTCGTGGTGAACACGCAGAGGAAGACGCTGGCGGCGACGTGGGGCCGCGGGTACGTGTCGGGCAGCCACGCGTGCAGGCCGATGAACCCGACGTTGACGCCGATGCCGATGGCGCCGAGAATGGGCGCGACGGACCCGGCGAGACCCGCGACTTCGGGGCCGCCTGGGACGGACGCGAACAGGAACGTCCCGGTCTCGGCGAAGTGCCAGACGATGGCGCCGAGCAGCAGCGTGCCGCCGATGCCGTGCGCGAGCGCGTACCGGAAGCCCGCCCGCACGGCCTTCCCGCCGTAGTGCCACACGAGCAGCGTGCTGGTGACGGCCATCAGCTCCCAGAAGAAGATGAGGGTGAGCCAGTCGCCGCCGAAGACGGCGCCGATGCTGGTGCCGACGTAGCCGAGCGCGAACGCGGTCTGGAGGTTGTCGGCGTCGCTGGCGTACGAGTAGACGACGCCGACGGCGCCGATGAACCCGAAGATGAGCCCCATCAGCGTCGAGAACGGGTCGACGTTGAACAGCACCGCCTCGAACCCGAACAGCTGGGTCTGGAAGTGCGCTCCCTCGGCGACGAACCAGACGTACGGGACGACAGCGGCGCTGGCGAGCGCGCCGAGCGCGTGGCCGGCGCGGCGCCCGAGGAACGGCAGCAGTAGCGCCGCCAGCAGCACGGGGACGAACGGCGGAACGATTGCGTCCATCACGCCATCACCCCCATGGTGACGGCGGCGTCAGCCACCTCGCGGACGAGTTGGAGGAACACCGCGGTGTCCGGCACGACGCCGAGCACGACGGAGCCGGCGGCCGCGAACAGAATCGGGCCGACGATGAACCACGTCGACTCCGCGCCGTTGGGCGCGCGCCGCTCGAAGGCGCCGTGGCCGTCGTGGTCGTGGCCGCCGTCAGTCCGGGCTTCGCGGGCGAATCGGCCGCCGAACACGCTGGAGATGAACGGCTTGTCGTCCGCGCCGTCCTGGCTCTCGAAGAACGCCGTGTAGACGACCGGCCAGAAGTACGCGATGTTCAGAATGCCCGAAATCAGGAGCGCGGCGGTGAACACGAGGTCGCCGTTGGAGACGGTGCCGATGAGCAGGAAGTACTTGCTGACGAAGCCCGCAATCAGCGGGATACCCGCCATGCCGGCGGACGCCACGGCGAACGCCCCCATCGTCAATGGCATGCGTTTCCCGATGCCCGCCATCTCCGAGATGTAGTCGGTGTGGGTCTCGACGTGGACGGCGCCCGCGCAGAAGAACAGGGTGAGCTTCATGAACGCGTGCGCCGGGATGTGCAACAGCCCGCCGATGAGCGCCCACTTCGCGGCCTCGCTGGGGCCGGCGGCGCCCGCGACGGCGATGCCGAGAACGATGTACGACAGTTGGCTAATCGTCGAGAACGCGAGCCGGCGCTTGAGGTGGTCCTGTCGGAGCGCGATGACGCTGGCGACGACGAGCGTGAACGCGGCGACTGCCGCGAGCACGCCGCCGACGCCGAGTCGCGCGACGAGGTCGATGCCGAAGACGTCCAAGAGGACGCGCGCGATGCCGAACACGCCGGACTTGACGACGGCGACCGCGTGCAGCAGTCCGGAGACGGGCGTCGGCGCGACCATCGCGTCCGGCAGCCACGAGTGCAGCGGCATCAGCGCGGCCTTCACGCCGAAGCCGGTGACCAGCAGCGCGAACGCGGCGCGGGCGAGCGTCGGGTCCGCCGACGCGAGCGCCGAGATGCCGCCGGTCGTGAACGCCGTCGTGTTCGTCATGTAGAACACGAGTACGGTGCCGGCGAGGACGGCGACGCCGCCGCCGAACGTGTACGCGAGGTACTTGCGGCCGGCGGCGCGCGCTTCGTCCGTGCCGTCGTGGGCGACCAGCGGGTAGGTCGCGACGGTCAGCAGTTCGTAGAACACGTAGAGGACGACGAGGTTCGACGCGAACGCGACGCCGACCGCCGCGGAGACGCTGCCGGCGAACGACGCGAAGTACCGCGTCTGGTGGCCCTCGTCGAGCCCCCGCATGTAGCCGATACTGTAGAAGCTCGTCACGATCCAGAGGGTGCTCGCCAGCAGCGCGAACAGCAGGCCGAGTGCGTCCGCGCGGAGGGTGAACGCGACGTGCGGGACGAACTGTCCGAGTTCGGTGACGTAGACGTCGCCGGCGAGCGCGGCGGGCACCATGCTCGCCACGAGTCCGAACTTCGCCAGCGCCGCCAGCACGGTCCACCCCTCGCGGACGTTCGGACGGCCGCGGGAGGCGAGAATCGGCACGACCGCGACCGCCGACACGAGCACCGCAGCGAGCGGCCGGATGGAAGTGATTTCAGTCATGAGAGGAGCACCTCGATGGTTGGTCGGAGCTGATCAGCGTAACCGAACACCGCGAACCCGAGCACGACGGCCGCGACGACAGCAGCGACCACCGTCGCCCGCATCCCGAAGGACGCGCCGACGGGTTCGCCGCCGTCGGTGCGCGCGTCGACGCGCTCGATAGCGGGTTCGAGGTCGACGCTCGGTTCCCGGAAGAACATGCGTTCGACGAGGCGCGCGAAGTACGCCAGCGTGAGCAGCGTGCTCCCGACGATGACCGCGAGCAGCGCCCACGAGCCGGATTCGGCGGCGCCAATGGCGATGTACCACTTGCCGGCGAAGCCGACGGTCGGCGGGATGCCGACCATCGCGATTGCGAGCGCGGCGAACGCGCCCGCACCCAGCGGCGAGCGCTGGACGAGGCCGTCGAACTCCTCGACGTTGCGCGCGCCGGTCTCCGTGGCGACCAGCCCCGCAGTGAGGAAGAGGCCGCCCTTCATGATGGCGTGGCCGACGAGGTGAATCGCTGCGCCCATGAGCGCGGTCACGTTCCCGATGGAGATGGCGGCGACGACGAGCCCGAACTGCGAGACCGACGAGTACGCCAGCATGCGCTTGACCTCCGCCTGCGAGATTGCGAGGAGGCTGCCGACGACGATGCTGACGGTGGCGCCGCCGACGAGGATTGCGTTCGCCAGCTCGTTGTTGGCGAGGAACGCGGCGCCGAACACCGTGTAGACGACGCGCAACAGTGCGTACGCCGCGACCGTGGAGACGAGCGCGGAGATGTACGCGCTGACGCTGTCGGGAGCGCCCGCGTACGCGTCTGGCTGCCACGTGTGCAGCGGGAACACCGCGACCTTGATGAACAGACCGACGACGATGAACGCGAACGCGGCGTGGACGAGCGTCGGGTCCGCGCCGGCCAGTTTGTCGCCGAGGTCGGCCATGTTCAGCGTCCCGGTGTCGATGTACGCGTACCCGATGCCGAGCAGGAACAGCGAGGCGCCGACGGTGCCGACGAGCAGGTACTTCAGCGCCGCGACCGCCGACCGTCCGCGCTCGCCGCTGGCGACGAGCGCGTACGCCGCCAGCCCCGTGATTTCGAGGAAGACGTACATGTTGAACAGGTCCGCCGTGACGCTCATCCCGGTGAGGCCGGTGACCAGCAGCATGTACACCGCGTAGAACGGGTTCGAGCGCGGGCCGGCGCGCCGGGAGTACGCGAGCACGCCCAGCGACACCACGGCGATGAGGACTATCATCGTCGCGGAGAGCCCGTCGACGAGGAGTTCGATGCCGTACGGCGCTTCGAATCCGCCGACGACGTACCTGATGGAGCCGTCGGTGAACGCCGTCACCGCCAACTGCGCTGCGACCGCGAGTTGGACGGCGCACGCGACGACCGCGACCGGCCACCCGCTCTCGGAGCGAGCGACGCCCGCGACCAGCGCCGCGAGCGACCCGACGATGGGGACGGCGACCGCGAGCGCGACGAGGTCACTCACCCTCACGCACCTCCTTGAGGGTGTCCTCGGTGAGCGTGCCGTACTCCGCGTAGATGCGGACAATCATCCCGAGCGCGACCGCCGTCAGCGCGACGCCGACGACGATAGCGGTGAGGATGAGCACGTGCGGCAGCGGACTGACGTACGGTCCGCTGTCGGACAGCACCGGCGCCGTCCCGCCGTTCAGGTAGGCGGACGCGATGAAGAACAGGAAGATGCCGGTCTGGAAGATGTTCATGCCGATGACCTTCTTCACGAAGTTCCCGGCGGCTATCATCACGTACGTCCCGATGCCCAACAGCAGGAACGCCGCGACGTAGTAGTCTCGTGTAACGAGTAAGTCTATCATTCGTTGTCACCTCCGTCCTTCCCGGCGTCGATGGCGAAGAACAGGCCAGTGATGGTGCTCGCGACGATGACGCCGATGAACAGTTCCACCACTTCGATGCCGTACTTGCTGGCGTGGTGGATGCCGTACGCCGAGTAGTCGAGGAAGCCGCCGCCGGCGACGACTGTGCCGACGCCGATAGCGACGAACGCCGCGACGCCGCCGGCGACGACGAGCACGAGTGTGGCCTCGCCGACCCACTCGCGCAGCGGGTCGATGCCGAACGCGATGCCCAGCATCAACATCACGGTAGCGACGACGACGCCGCCCTGGAAGCCGCCGCCCGAGGAGTTCGCGCCGTGGAACATCAGGTAGAGGCCGTACGTGAACACGAACGGCGAGACGACGCGCACCGTCGCCATGATGATGGGGCTCTCGACGTACGAGCGCAGGTCGTCGGCCGTGTCGGCGGCCTCCGGATTGGACTCGCTCACGCGAACACCTCCTTGCCGAGCACGACGAGCAGCCCGACGCCCGCCGAGTAGACGACGACTGCTTCGCCGAGCGTGTCGAACCCGCGGTAGGCGGCGAGCACGGCGGTGACGACGTTCTTCACGCCGGTCTCGTGGTAGGCGTTTTCGAGGTAGTACTGCGTGACCTCCGAGGTGATGACGGTCGTGTCCGCCGCGCCGATTTCGGGGAGCGAACCGAGCGTCGCCGCCAGCACCGCGACGAACAGCACGGCGACGCCGAGCGCTGGTACGTCGAGGCGTTCGAGCAGGCGGTCGCCCGACGGTCGCACCGTCTTCGCGATGGTCAACAGGAACAGGACGGTCGTGACGCCGGCGCCGACCGCGGCCTCCGTCAGGCCGACGTCGGGCGCCTGCAGCACCACCCAGACGACCGCGATGCCGAGGCTGTACGTCGCGAACGCGATGATGGCCGCGAGCACGTCCCGGAGGACGGCGGTCGCCAGCGCGGTGGCGAGCACGAACACCAACAGCGGGAGTTCGAAGTTCATTCGCTATCACCCTCGTCGGTCGTCCACGGTTCGATGCCTTGGTCGGCGGCGGCGCGCGCGATGGCGTGGGCCGCGGTCGGATTCGTGATGAACATGAACAGGACGAGTAGCGCGGCCTTCGCGGTGGAGAGGTCGAAGCCGAACGTGACCGCGACCGCCGCGAGCGCGAGGCCGGCGCCGAGCGTGTCGCTCTTCGAGGCGCCGTGGGTGCGCGTGTAGATATCGGGCAGTCGGAGCAGTCCGACCGCGGCGACGAACGCGAAGAACGCGCCGCCGGCGACGAGCACGAGCACGGCGAGTTCGCGGGGCGTCACAGCACACCACCCCGTTCGACGGTGAACTTCGAGATGGCGATGCTCATCAGGAAGTTCAGCAGCGCGTACACGATGGCGATGTCCAGCGCCGAGGAGTTGCCAGTGGCCGCCGCGACGAGCGCGATGACGACGACGATGTTCGTCCCGATGGCGTTGACCGCGATGACGCGGTCCTGCATCGTCGGGCCGCGGACGACCCGGTAGAGGATGGACAGGGAGACGACGATGAACGCCGCCGCGCCGCCGAGCAGCACGTCGGAGATGAACGTCATTCGTCGTCACCCTCCGTTTCCTCGTCGTCGGTGCGCGCGCCGCGTTCGGCGGGGCTGGCGATGCGGGCCGCGGGCCGGCCGTAGAACACGAACCGGACCGCGCGTTCGAGCGCGCCGTCCAGTAAGTCCTCGCGGGCGCCCGGCGTGAGACTGTGGATGGTGAAGTGTCGCTGGGTCACGTCCACGGTGAGCGTCCCGGGAGTGAGCGTGATGCTGTTCGCGAGCGTGGTCGCCGGAAGCTCCGACCACACCGCGGCGTCGAACTCCACCACCTTCGGGTCGATGGGGAGTTTGGGGTGGAGGACGACGTACGCGATGTCGAAGTTCGCCTTCACAATCTCCCACGCGAGGAAGGGGACGAACAGCGCGAGCCGCGCGAGGCGGCCGCCGAGCTTCCGCAGTTCGACTTCGCCGCGAGTCGTAATGCGCCACAGTATCGCGGAGACGACGCCCGCGGCGACGGCGCCGGTCGCGATGTTGAACGTCGACAGCGTGCCCGAGACGAGCAAGTAGAACGCGTACGTCGAGCAGAACAACACGACGAACTGGCCGAGGCCGGCGGTCCGCGTGAGCGGGCCGCGACGGGTCGGCCGCTCGACGGGCGCGAGTTCGACGGTCAGGCCGGCGGCTTCGAGTTCGCCCTCCAGCGGCGGGAGCAGCGGCGCCATCCCGAGGGGGTTGTACTCGGGGTCGAGGACGACCGTCTCGACGCCGTGGCGGTTGGCGTAGTCGACGAGCACGTCGGCGTAGTCGCCGGGGTTGAAGAGGTACTCCGTCTGCCCGACGACGGCCGTCTCGATTGCCACCGAATCGACTTCCTCGCCGAGGTCCTCTTCGACCCACACTTCGATGCGGTCGAGGAGTTCCACGGCGGCGGTCGCTTCCGCGCCCTCCTCGCTGGTGTCGATGCGTTCCGACACTGGGTAGACGAAGTGGAGGGTCGGCCGGCCGTCGGCGTCGGCGGCACGTTCGGCGACGTACGCCACCGTCTTCCGGAGTGTCACCGAGTCGTCGACCGGGACGATCAGGTCGTCGCCAGCCATCAGGTCACCCCCCGTGGTTCGGGCCGCAGCGACGACTGCGGCCGCGTAGCTAGCGTCATTTGTCGTGTTCGGCGAGTGGTTGCGCCGTATGATGATACCTTCGGTTTCCCACGCTGTGCGCCGGAATACTTCGAGACGGTGGGTCAGTCCAGTCCGGCTATTTCGTCGGCGACGCGGCGCCCGAGAGCGGTCTTGGTGCCGACGAACTCGGTGGCGTCCTCGCGGGTCACGAACAGCGCGCGGGTGTCTTCCTCGCCCATCACGCTGGCGTCGTTGGCGACGACGAAGGAGAGGTCGACGCGTTCGAGCGTCTCCCGGGCGGCGGCAACCATCGCGTCGTCGTCGCCGGACGTCTCGGCTTTGAATCCGACGATGGCGAGGCCGGGGTAGGTCTCGCGGAGTTCGTCGATGAGTTTCGGCGTCGGTTCGAGGTCCAGCGTGAGGTCCTGCCCGGAGCGAATCTTCTCGTCGCTGGCGTCGACGGTGTAGTCGCTGACCGCGGCCGCCGAGACGAGTGCGTCGGCGTCCGCGCACGCCTCCCGGGTCGCAGCCAGCATCTCCGCAGCGGTCTCGACGCGCACGGTGTCGGCGTAGGGGACGGCCTCGCCCTGGTGGACGAGCGTGACGTCGGCGCCCGCGACGTAGCAGGCGGCGGCGACCGCGCGACCCGTCCGCCCGGACGAGCGGTTCGTGAGTACGCGCACGGGGTCGATTGGCTCGCTGGTCGCGCCGCTCGTGACGACGACGTGGTCGCCCGAAAGCGGGTCGTCGGTGGCGGCGCGCGCCGTCTCGACAGCGATTGCTTCCTCGGTGGCGATTTTGGCTTTCCCCTCCTCGACGCGCGGGTCGACGAAGTCGACGCCCCACGACTCCACGCGGTCGATGGCGTCGAGCACGCCCGGGTGGTCGTACATCGGTTCGTGCATCGCGGGCGCGATGACGACCGGCACGTCGGCGCCGAGTGCGGTCGTCGCGCACGTCGTCACGGGCGTGTCGTCGATTGCACCCGCAATCTTCCCGACGGTGTTCGCGGTCGCCGGCGCAATCAGGAAGACGTCCGCCCAGCCGTCCCGCCCGCAGAGGTCGACGTGCTCGACGCTACCCGTAATCTCGGTGACGACGGGTTCGTCCGTCGCGAACTCGACGGCCCACGGGTCGATGATGTGTTGGGCGCTCCCGGTGGTCACGGCGCGCACGCTCGCGCCGCGGCGGCGGAGTTCGTGGGCGAGTTCCACGACCTTCACCGCCGCGATGCTGCCCGTGACCCCGAGGGCGACGTTCACTCCGGAGAGCATTCACCGGAGGTTCGCGCTCCCGGCTATAAATAGGCTGGTCAGTCGTCGTCCGCGACGCTGGGGTGCATCGTCGGCGGGTCCGCCGTGGAGAGCGCGGCGAGCGCGTCGAGGCTCCCGCGTTCGCGTTCGCGGCGTTCGGCCTCGTCGATTTCCTCGCAGCCCGGCGGCACGTCGCGGTCGCGGCCCGTGAAGTAGCCCTCCGGGGCGACCCAGTCGTGGTAGTGAGGGACGTCGCTATCGTCGATGACCGTGAGGCCGACAGTGGCGCCGTGGCCGGCCGCGACGACGGTCTGGTGGTACTGGCGCGCGACCCGGCCGGCGGCGTAGACGCCGTCGACGTCGGTGCGGCCGAACTCGTCGACGTCCAGCATCGTCTTCGATCCGCGGTCGATGCGCGACAGCTCGAAGCCGTCGAGGTAGGAGCTGTCGGGCCACGACGCCGCGACCACGAAGTCAGCGGCGTCCGTGCCGGCGTCGTCAGTTTCGACGGCGAACGCCTCGCCGGAGTCGGTGACGTGCTCGACGCGCGCCTCGACGAACTCGGCGCCCGCGTCCGCGGCCTGCTGGCGGGTGGCGTCGAGGAACGTCCGCGCGTTCACGCCGGCGGGGAACCCGGGGACGTTTTCGAGGTGGGCGTTGCGCGCTAGAATCGGCTCACCGGCGTCGTAGACGGTTGTATCGAGCCCGGCGCGTGCGGTGTAGATGGCGGCGGTCAGGCCCGCGGGCCCGCCACCGACCACGGCGACGTGTTCTGTCATACCTCCCGGTTCGCGCTCGATGGATACAAGCACGGCGGTGGGGGCAGCCACAGTAGACCTTTGTCACAGCGCGACGAAGGGCGCGTGTGAACACGGTCGAAGTGAGCACGGACGTCCGCGTCCCCGTCGAGGAAGCGTACGCGTTCGTCGCCGACTTCCCGCGGTACGCCGACTACTCGGAGTACCTGCAGTCGGTCACTCAGCACGGGAACGGCGGCGCGGGAACCGAATACGAACTGACGTTCGCGTGGTGGAAACTCACGCACACGGTGCGGTCGCGGGTCACGGACACGGACGAACCCGAGCAAATCGACTGGCGACTCGTCGACGGCATCGACGCGCACGGCCGCTGGGAGGTCGCGGAAGCCGAGAACGGCTCGCGGGTGACGTTCGTCGTCACGTACGACACGGACAGCGCCCGCGGCGCGCTCGACCTGCCGCGACTCGTATCTCTGGACTGGGTGGTCGAGAAGGTCGTGGGACTCGTCGTCGAGGAGGGCGAGCGCGTCGTCGAGCGCGTCGTTGCGGACCTCGAAGGCGAGCGCCGCCCCGTCGAACTCGACGTCGAGACGTACTGACCGGCAACGTTTATCCGATGTCGAGTGAACGCTCCGGACGTGACAGTACGCGACACAGACGCCGGACACCGCGCGCGACGGAGGCCAGCACAGTGACCGACGAACCGCTCTCCGTGGGGATGCTCGGCTACGGGTTCATGGGCGACGCGCACGCGAACGCGCTACGCACGCTCCCCCAGTTCTTCCCGGACGCCCCGGAGGTTTCGCTGGACGTGCTCGTCGGGCGCGACGAGACCGCCGCCGGCGAGGCCGCGGACCGTCTCGGCTTCGAGCGCGTGGAGACGGACTGGCGGGACGCGCTCGACGACGTGGATGTCTTCTACAACCTCGGCCCGAACCACGTCCACGTCGGACCCTCCATCGCCGCGCTGGAGGCGGGCGTCCACGTGCTCTGCGAGAAACCGCTGGCGCCGACAGTCGAGGACGCCGAGCGGATGGCGCGCGCCGCCGCCGACAGCGACGCGACGGCGGCCGTCGGCTTCAACTACCGATTCGTGCCCGCGGTCCAGTACGCCAAGCGACTCATCGAAGACGGCGCGCTCGGCGAGATTCGGCACGCGCGCTTCCGCTACCTCCAAGACTGGCTGGCGGACGCGGACGCGCCGTGGACGTGGCGCATGGACGCCGACGCCGCCGGGTCGGGCGCGCTCGGCGACCTCGGCGCGCACAGTTTCGACCTCGCGCGCTTCCTCGTCGGGGACATCGACGCCGTGAGCGGCCACCGGGAGACGTTCGTCGACGAGCGCGTTCCCGACGGCGAGAGCGACCCGCGGCCCGTCACCGTCGACGACGCGTTCGCGGCACACGCGGAGTTCGAGAACGGCGCGATGGGAACCTTCGAGGCGACCCGGTACGCGACCGGCCGGAAGAACGGCCACACGTTCGAAATCGACGGCTCCGAGGGCGCCGTTCGGTTCGACCTGGAACGCCTCAACGAACTGGAAGTCCGGCGCGGGGACGGCCGCGGCTTCGAGACGGTGCTCGTCACAGACGAGGACGACCCGTACGGCGACCGCTGGTGGCCCGCCGGCCACGTCCTCGGCTGGGAGCACACGTTCGTCCACGAGAACAGCGAGTTCCTCACCGCCGCGGACGGCGACAGCGAGTTCGCGCCGGACTTCGCGGACGGCCTGGCGGTCCAGCGGCTGCTGGACGCCGTCGAACGCAGTGACGACCGCCGCGAGTGGGTGACGGTCTGAGAAACGTTACTCGTCGAAGTCGCCCTCGTAGTCGCCGCCGTACCGCATGAACAGGTAAGTGAGGCCGAGCACGGAGATCAGCGACCCGGTCGCGCCGACGCCGAGCGTCAGCGCGCTGTCCGGGAGGATGGACTGGTAGCCGGTGTTCTCCGGCGGGTTCTCCGTGACCTCGATGACGCCCTCCATGCCGAGGCTGGCGTGGGGCGTGCAGACGTACTCGTAGGTGCCGACCGTCTCGAAGGTGTGCTCGTACTCGAACCCGGAGTCCTCGATTGTCTCGTGGCCCGACCAGCTAGAGCCCGACGGCGTCGACTGCGGGACGACGTTGTGGCCGCTGCTGTCCCAGACGAAGCGGACGGTCCCGCCCGGCTCGACGTACGCAGTCTCGGGGTCGAAGACGTTGCTCCCGCCCGGCCCGACGGTGACGACTGTCGGCCCGCCCTCGCCTTCCTGTGCGGCGGCAGTCCCGGTCGCGGCGGCCCCCGCAGCGGCGGCGCCGACACCCGCTCGGAGGAAACTGCGGCGCGTCACCCGCTCGGCTGCATCGGAGTTCATGCTCGGGCGTAAGGAGTACCGGGTACTGAATACTTTGGTTTGGAACGCCCGGCGGCCGCCACCCTACCCGTGGTCCGAGCGCTCCGCGGGCGGTGCCTGTGCGCGCTCGACGAGCGGGCCGTCGAGGACGATCTCCATCGTGAGTTCCGCGCGCAGGCGCTCGACGACGTCGAAACCGAGGTTGTCGTAGACGTGGACGGCGCGCTCGTTGTCGGCGTCGACGGTCAACAGCAGCGACTCGCAGCCGCTGTCGGCGGCGTACGCGACCAACTGGCGGAGGAGTTCCGTGCCGAGGCCGCGGTCGCGGTGGCCGGGGCGCACGAACACGACGAGCCGCGGGTCCGGGTCGTCGAGCGGCGCCGCGGCGACGTGGCCGACCGCGCGCCCGTCGTCGACGGCGACGAGGTTCAGGCCGTCGGCGTCGAGACCGTCGAGCCAGCGTGCGGTTCGCTCTCGCGTGCGCGGTGGCAAGCCAAGTGTGGTCGATTCCGTGGACATCTCCGCGTACATGTCGAGGAGGCGGTCGGCGTCGCCGTCCGCGAGTCTGCGGACGACCAGCGCCCGGCCGTCGTCGTCGACGACGCGTGGGCAGCGCGGCTGACAGAACCGCGTGCCCTCGCAGTGCGAGTTGTCCCACGCGTCGCACGACGCGCCGGTTTCGCGGCCGTCCGGAGGCATACCCGATGCTACGACTCGCTGCCCCTTCAACTGCGAGCCGAAACTGTGAGGGTGCTTTTAACCCCCGACGGGGCCACGCTCCGAGCGTCGTGTCCCCCTCGTTCGCGAGGAACGCGGCCGTCAGCGCGTGGAAACTCCGCGCGCCGAGTCGAGGGTTCCAGAACCCTTTTGCCGGGTGGCTGTCCACGTGCGAACATGGCAGACGTCGAAACCGAGCTCCGCAAGGAACTCCTGGACGCGTTCTCGAACGCCGACTACCCCGTCAAGAACCAGATGGGCCTCGTGCCCGCGCTCCCGAACGGCCCCTCGACGAAGTTCGAGGCCGGCGGCAAGTCGTTTACCGCGATGGAGCTGGCGACGAAGCTCTCCAGTCGTGCCGACTTCCCCTACGACGACGCCGAGTCCCTCGTCGACGACGTCATCGAGGGCCTCAAGGACGAAGGCGACATCTGAACGCGGGAGCGTCGCGCGCGACGACACCGAATTTCTCCTTTCGAAACGACTTACGGCGTGGTGAGCGTCGGTACGGCCATGACCGACTGGATTGGCGACGTGTTCACCAGCGACACCGGCTGGAACCACCTCGAGACGCTCGTCGACGTGCGTGACCGGATGGCGGGGTCGCCGGGCGAACACGAGGCCGCCGAGGCGACGCGGGACGCGCTCGCGGCCGCCTGCGGCGACGCCTCCTTGGACGAGTTCGAGATTCAGGGCTGGGCGCGCGGCGACAGCGCCGTCGAGACGCCCGCGGGCGAAGAGGACTGCATCGCCCTGCCGCGCAGTCCGAACGGCGACGTCGACGGGGAGTTCGTCGACCTCGGGTACGGCCTCCCGAGCGACTTCGAGGACGCGGACCTCACCGGGAAGGTCGTGATGGTCGCCTCGGACGTGCCCGGGTGGTACGACCGCTACCTCCACCGCCGCGAGAAGTACTATCACGCCGTCGAAGCGGGCGCTGCCGCGTTCGTCTACAAGAACCACGTCGAGGGCCAACTCCCGCCGACGGGGAGCGTCGGCACCGACGAGCAGCCGCTCGGGGAGATTCCCGCGGTCGGCGTCTCCAAGGAGGTCGGCGCGCGCCTCGCTCGAAAGTACGACGGCGAGGATGTCGGCGTCTCCGTGACCGCTGAGGTCGGCGATGCGACGAGTCAGAACGTCCACGCGACGCTCGGCCCGGACACCGACGAGGAACTGCTCGTGACGAGCCACGTCGACGCCCACGACATCGCGGAGGGTGCGATGGACAACGGCGCCGGCACCGCGATGGTCGTGGAACTCGCGCACGCGCTCGCCGACCGCGAGGGCGAACTCGACACGAGAGTCCACTTCGTCTGCTTCGGCGCCGAGGAGGTGGGTCTCGTCGGGTCCGCGTACGACGCGGCGAACAGACACCGCGACGACGTGCGCGCGGTGCTGAACCTCGACGGCGTGGTCGCCGGGCGCACGCTGGAGTTCTACACGCACCACTTCGACGCGCTCGGCGACGCCGCCCGCGGGGTCGCGGACCGCTTCGACCACCCGATTTCGGTGACGCCCGAGATGGGGCCACACTCCGACCACTGGGAGTACGTGAAGTTCGGCGTCCCCGGCTACCACGTCACCAGTCAGACCGACGGCGACGGCCGCGGGTGGGGGCACACGCACGCGGACACCCTCGACAAACTCGAAGCGCGGACGTTCCGCGAGCAGGCCGTCTTGCTCACGGAACTGGCGGTCGAACTCGCCGACAGCGGGTTCGCCGTCGCGCACGGCAGCGAGGCCGACGTGGCGGCCGCGCTCGAAGCCGAAGACCTCGCGGAGGGGATGAAGATTACCGGCGACTGGCCGTACTGACGCCGGGAGCCCGTAGCCTTTTTGCGACTGCCGTCCCCGCGTTCCGACGATGAGCGAGACGATTCTGCGTGGGGTGGCGCGGTGACACGCGTCGGGGTTCTCGGTGACGGGGCGACGACTGCCGCCGACGTCGTCCGGGACGCCGGCGAAACGGTCGTCGTCGGCGACGAGGCGCTCGCCAGCGACGCCGACGTCGACGCAGTCGCGGCGCTGGGCGAGGACGCGCTCCTCGACGCGCTCGCGGCGGCGTCCGGGACGCCGGTGTTGCCCGTGGGCGTCGGGCGCGAGTACGGCGGCGTCGCCCACGAGGACCTGCCGGACGCGCTCGTCGCGCTCGCGGACGGCGACTACCGGGTCGACGACAGACCGACGCTGGCGGTCGACGCCGGCGAGACGGCGGTGCGCGCGCTCGCGGACGTCACGCTCGTGACCGACGAGCCCGCGCGCATCTCCGAGTACGCGGTCGAGACGTGCGGCCGCGACGTCGACGAAGTGCGCGCGGACGGCATCGTCGTCGCGACGCCCGCCGGCAGCCACGGCTACGCCGCGGACGCCAACGGCCCGCTGCTGTCCGCCGACGCCGGCGCACTCGCGGTCGTCCCCCTCGCACCGTTCCGCGTCGAAGGCGTCCAGTGGGTGCTCGACGCGCCGACCGCAGTGACCGTCGTCCGCGAGGAAGCCGACGTGTCGCTGTTCGTCGACGGTCGCGACCGCGGGTTCGCAGCCCCGCACGCGCCCGTCGAACTCGACTGGGGGGAGCCGTTCCCCGTGGCGGTCGTCGCGGCGTCGCGCGGCGTCGGCTTCGAGTGAGCGTATTGGAAAAGACATAATACCGCGACAGACCGACCAACGCGTATGGCAGTTCCATCGGTCACGCTCTTCGGGCCACTCGACACGGTGCTGGCGCCCTACGCCGAGTACGCCGTGTTGTTCATGGTCGTGTTGAACTTCGTCAGCCGGCGCATCGCCCACAGCGCCCACGAACGGCAGGCCGAGGACGGCGCGGACGCGCTCTCGTGGCACCCGTTCCACGCCTTCACCATGTGGGGGGTCGTGCTGTTGAGCTTCTACTACCTGTCGCTGCACCACCACGGCGGCATGGTGTTGTCCATACTCGCTCTCGGCACGCTCCTCGCGGACTTCTTCGAGTTCGAGTCCCGCAAGGTCGAAGCCCGAGAAGGGATGGAACTGGAAGCGCCGAAGGGCGCCATCGTCGCGGCGACGATTACGCTCATGTACGCTGGCTACCTCAGCGTCTTCTTCCTCATCAAGCCGTTCTGGGCGCAGGTCGTCTGAAGGCAGCGCGGCAGCATTTTCCGTTTCTATCCGAGTGGCCAGCGCGGCTCTCGTCGGTCTCACTGGCGCGACGAGCGCGTCGTCGAGTCGCACGCTCTTCTCCGAGCGACCGCAGCGTAGCTAGCTGGTGTCGAAGCGACAGCGCGAACACCCTGGACTGTCCCGCAAGTGAGGCGATAGTCAGACGGGACGACACGCTACGCGGGGGAGACTGCGACGGCGAGAACGGCGCGGTTACTCGCTGGAGACCTTCGCGTACAGTTCGCGGCCGAGCGGCACGCCCACCCAGAACAGCAACGCGCCGAAGATGGCCAGCCAGAACATCGACTCCGTTAGTATCAACGCGCCCTCGCCGAGCATCGAGAGGTCGCTCGGCGGCGAGCCGGTGAGCTGTGCACCCGAGAAACTGGGGGTCTTGTACCAGCCGGCAAGCACCATCCAGATGAGGCCCGCGCCCGTCAACAGGCCGAGCCCTTTCGCGAACTCGTCAGCCATTATCTGAAGGTTCGTCGCCGCTGTCTTTATCCTTTGCCATTCCGCTGGCGCGGAACCGCGAGGAGAACGCGTACACGAGCCCCCCCGCTGCGATGAGACCGACGGCGAGCGCCGCGAGCGCGACGTTCACATCCTCGGGCGCCGCCCGCCCCGCGTTCGTCGCGGTGTCCAGCGCGACGAACCCGAGGACGACCGTGACGACGGCGAACAGCGTGGAGAAGACGGTCACGGACTTGTAGAGCCGGTCGGGGACGACCACGTCGCGACCGCGTTCGTCGTCACTCATTACGTAGTCGAACGGCCGGCCGGCACTTCACTGTCGCGGTCGACAAGAACGAGCGCAGCGAGAGTGAGGCGGGAGAAGTGAGGCGGGAGAAGTGAGGCGGGAGAAGTGAGGCGGGAGCAGTCAGAGACAGCGACGCGGCGCGGAGCCGGTTACTTCGGCGGCCGGAGCTTGTAGTACCGGCGGTTGAGGTCGTACATGTACCCCTCGCGCATCGTCCGCAACAGCGCGTACGCGATGGCGCCGGCGATTGGCGGGACGAGGAACGTCAAGTCGAACAGCAGGTGCGAGTCGATGGGAATCAGGTTCTTCATCGACAACGCGCTGATGGTGACCGCGAAGACGACGCCCATCACGCCGATGGACGCCCAGAACGGCTGCTCGACGGGGCGGCGCGCGCTCCCCTTGTTGAGGAACGGCACGATGGCGATGAACCCGACGACGACGAGGTTCGCGACCACGCCGTACGTCCGGTCGGCCATCAGTTTCTCGCCGCCGAGAATCGCCAGCTCGGGGTTCAGCGGGCCGAGCTTCAGCAGGCCGAACGACCAGTAGAGGTACCAGTCCGGCAGGATGATGCTCGGCGTCTGACTCGGGTTCGCGGGCGCGCCGAGGTGCGGCGGGAGCGTCGACGCGAGGAAGAAAATCATCCCGACGAAGAAGCTCGTGAGCGCGAGATTCCGGATGAGTTCGTGGGGCCAGACTGGGAACGCGAGCACGTCGCGCTCGACGTAGTCGGACTCCTCGCGGAGGTCTTGGTCCTCGCGGCGGGAGCGCTCGAAGTACTCGTAGGTCAGCCGGGAGAGGCCGGTCGTGCGCTCCTTGCGTTCGCGCCACGTCGGCGTCTCGTCGTCCGGCGGAACGATGCCCGTGCCGTCGGTGCGAGCCGCGTCGTCGGTGTGTTCGTCGTCTGCCATGGTATTAGTGGGGTTCCGCGATGCCCTGCATCCAGACGAGTCCGAGGTGGATGGCGATGACCGCCGTCACCACGAACGGGAGCAGGAACACGTGGAGGATGTACATTCGCTGGAGTGTCGGCTGGCCCGGCGAGAAGCCACCGAACACGAGCTGTGCGACCCATTCGCCGATGAGCGGAATCGAGAGGCTCATCTCGACACCGATCTGTCCGGCCCAAAACGCGAGCTGGTCCCACGGGAGCAGGTAGCCCGTGTACCCAAAGACCATCGTGAGGCTGAGCAGGACGATGCCGATAATCCAGTTGACCTCGCGGGGTTCCTTGTACGCGCCCGTGAAGTAGACGCGCAGCATGTGGAGGAACACCGCGGCGGTCATCACCTGCGCGGCCCACCGGTGCAGCGACCGGAGGAAGAACCCGAAGTTCAGGTCCGTCATGATGGACGCCACCGCGCTGTACGCGACAGTCGCGCCCTCGATGCTGGACGCGCCGGCGGCGGCCGTCGACGGCGAGTAGTAGAACCCGAGTAGCGCGCCGGATATCGCCGCGACGACGTACGCCAGCGTCGAGAAGAACCCGAGCGAGTACAGCGGGTACCAGTACCAGAACTTGTTGTCGAGGTTGTACTGCTCGGTGTGGCTCTTCGGCATCTGGAGGTTGACGCGGTAGTACAGCGTCTCCAGCAGTTCGAGGTAGTCGACCAGCCGGAGCCGCTTGTCGAGCCAGACGAGCGTCGCGAGGAACGTGTGCTCGATCGGCGTCAGGTCTTTCTCCTCGAGCCACGCGTCGTGGTCGTGGTCGTCCTTGCGTTCGACGCTCATCTATCCGTCCTCCGGGCGCGGGTACGCCGTGAAGCTACGTTTGACGATGCTGTACGGGTCGTAGATGGATTGGTGGCACGCACAGTAGATCTTGTCCCCGGCGCCGTCGTAGTTCGACGAGCGGTAGCCGGGCACGCAGCAGTAGTGCGTACACTTGTTGACGAACGCCATGAAGCCGTTCTGCGTCGCGGCGTCCAGCCACTCGCCGATGTCACCGTCGGCCTCCTCGACTGCGTCTTCGAGGAGCGTGCTCCGGATGACCTGCACGGGAATCGAGTTGTCGGTGTCCTGGGAGCGCCACGTGACGGAAGCGGGCTTCCCAATGCCGGCCTCGCCGTACTGGTTGTCCCACGTGTCGTAGTCGGAGAAGTCGTCGACGTGGACCTGCCCGGAGCCGGGCTGCCAGTCGTAGGAACTGGTTCCGCCCGAGTACCGGAAGTAGTTGTCGCCCTCGTAGCTCGGCTGCAGTCCCTCGTAGTCCTGCACGCCGCAGTACTGGAACCAGTCGACTTCGTACGTGATGCCGCCGAGTTCCATGCGGGCGACCTGAACGGTCTCGCCTTGCTGTTCGACTTCCTGAATCTCGGGGTAGACGCCGCGGAGGTACCCCTCGTCGTCGATCTCGATGGGGAGCATGGGCATCGCGCGCGGCGCGGGCCCACCGGTGTTCTCGACACCGTAGTACGTCGTCTGGCCGCCGCCGGTCCCGCTCTGGTTCGTGACGGCGTCGAGGCTGGCGACGCCGGCGGTCCCGATGCCGGCGACGCCGGCGCTGCCGACGACGCCTTTCACGAAGCGGCGGCGTCCCGAACTCTCTGGGTACTTATCAGACATATTATTTCTCGTAGTACGGGTAGACTGCCTTCTTGAACTGTTCGCTCACGTCCCCGAACGCCGACTCGCCGTCGACTTGGTCCTCGCGGACGTAGAGGTCCTCCCACTTGCGGCGGCGCTTCTTCACGATCATCACGTCCGGCAGGAACTCCTTGCGGTAGAGGAGCAGGACGAACGAGAGGTCGATGAAGATGGCCGCGAGGAGGAACCCGAGGTACATGTTCCCGACGGGGTCGACGCCCCAGCCCGTGATGAGGCCGTACGCGAACACGGCCACGAACGCGATTTCGACGAGCGTCAGCAACACGATTGCGATGGTCGCTGCCGTGCTCTCGCGGGCGGGCTCGTACCGATGGATGTCGCCGTAGTTGGAGCCTTTCGAGGACATTTATTCTTTGTTGGGTGCGCTCGCGTTCTGTGATTCGCCGTACTTGAGGACGAAGAAGGCGTAGACGAGCGACACGATCATCATCAGGATGGTCGCGATACCCACGAAGTGTGCCTGAAGGGGCACGCCCATGTGGTGGGGGTCGAGCTCGGCTTCGCCGCCTTCGCCGCCGGGTGGCTGTCCACTCTCGTTGACGACCACTTTGCCGACCATTCCGAGCGCCTCGTGGGGGTCGCAGACGTAGTTGTATTCGCCGGTCGGGCCGTCGAACGTGTACGAGTACGAGAACTCCGGCCCCGTAATCTCCGTCTGGACGCTCCAATCGGCCTCCTCGGGCACGTCAGTCGCGTGGACGTTGTGGCCGGACGACCGCCACACCCACTCGACCGTCGCGCCGGGCTGGATGTAGACGGTCTCGGGGTCGAAGATGTTGTTGCCGTTGGGCCCGACTTGCACCGTCTTCGTCGTGCCCGCGCCCGGGAGCCCGTCGCTCTCACCGGAGCCACTACCGTCCGTCGTGGCGTTCCCGGCCGTTCCGTTCCCGGCGGTCGTGTTGTTTCCTTCGCCCTCCTGGACGGCGGCGGACGTGGAGGACGACCGAGCGCCGGCTACGCCGATGGCTGCAGCGCCGCCGGCCGAACCGGTCGCAATCTTCAGAAAGTCCCGCCTCTTCATACAGTCGTGAGTCAGGATGGCTCCCGCATAAACCCACCGATGGCCGCGCGGAACGAGACGGTTCCTACGCCGGTTCTGCCGGGGTTCAGGGGGCGTCGGACCGGTCTCGCTGGCTATCCGTTTCGGGGACGAACGACGGCCGCTCGCCGTCGCCCAGTCCCGCCGAGCGGAGGCGGTTGCGGAACTCCTCGGAGCGGAAGCGGTCCGACAGACGGGCGTTCGCGACAATGAGCAACATCAGCGCGCCGAACAGTACGAAGCCGACGCCCGCGATGGCGGCGATGATTGCGGAGTTGCCGAGCGGATGCAGTTCCAGCGTCGTCCCGGCGACCGAGCAAGCGCGCGCGGCCGACCCAGGGACGGGCGGGCACGTCCGCACGAGCGGGTCGTAGATGAACGGTGAGAGGAACAGGAGGACGCCGACGACGACCTGCGCGAGGCCGATGTACTGGAGCAGCGTCGTCCCGAGGCCGCCACTCCCCTCCGGGACCTCCTGCGGGTCGGGGAGACCGGCGTTCTCGGGGGCGTCGGGTACGTCGTAGTCGTCCATCGAACACAGCGCCACCGTCGGTTTCACGTCCCGGAGGACGGTGCCGCGGCCCTCGACAGTGCCGTCCGAGTGGACGACCGCGTACCCCTCGTCGGAGTACGCGAGCACGACGGGGTCGCCGTCGATACTGTCGCGTTCGACGACCGCGAACACGTCGCGGGTGGCGACCCGGTGGCGGAGGTCGCTCTCCACGCGGTCGAGCAGCCGGTCGCCCGTAATCCACGTGTCCGGGTCGAAGGCGGCGTCCCACTCCTCGGCGGACATTTCGGCCATCTCCTTCGGGCCGAACTCCTCGAAGTCGACCTGCTCTCGGAGGTCCGCCGGCGTCTCGGCGTCGGGCTCCTCGTCCGGCGCAGGCTGGTCGCCTCCGCCGGCGTTGGAGTCTGTCATCAGTTCGCAGTTGCGCGTGAAGCGGGTAAACGCTTCCGACCTACACGACGGCCATCGTGACCTCGGTGTCGTTCTCGTGGACAGTTAGCTGGTGGTACTCGTACCCGAGAACGTCCGCCTCGTAGACGACTTCTCCGCCGCGCTCGACGACGACGTGAACGTCGTGTCCGCGGTCGTGAATCTCCCTCGTGAAGGAGAGCTCATCGCCGGCGGGAACCTCGTAGGTCGCGCTGTCGCCGTCGGGCGCCAGCGTCACGGAAAGGTTCTGTACGCCCGCGCTAGCGCGCACCGTGAGGTGGTCGGAAGTGTGCGACGTGCCGACGCCGGTGTGTGGTTCGGTCGTTTCCGCAGTGGTCTCGGTCGGCGTCGACGTCGGAGCCGTCGCCGAGGGCGTCTCGGTGCCGTCAGTCGGCGCGAACCCCGCACAGCCCGCGAGAGCGACGAAGAGGGCGACTGCCGCGACACGCTTCGGGGACATGCTTCGGGCTGGAAGCGAGCGCGGCAAAGGTTTTGTGTCAGTCTGTCCCGTGGTTTCCGCGCAGAGAGAACGAAGCGAACCCGTTTAGTCGCGCCACACGAACTCCCCGCTATGGTCGAAGACGTGACGGTGGCGAGCGTCGCCGCGCTGCTGGTCACCGCGAGCTTCCCGTGCTACCTCTACGGCGCGTGGATTATCATCGACGCCGAGACCGTCACGTGGGGCACCCTCAAACACCACCTAGCGTACATCTTCGTGGGGCTCACGCTGAACACGGTGCCCGTCGTCGCCTGGATGCTCCCCGCGCTGTTCGACCAGCTCGGCGGGTTCGCCGTCCTCCACGCGTTCTTCGGCGTGCAGGCGTACGCGCTGTTGGCGTTCGCGCTCACCGGCATCGTCCCGATTCTGCGCGCGAAACGCGAGTACAACCTCTACAACGACCCCGACCAGGATGTCGACCTCGACGAGATTCACGAGAACATGAGCGCGTGGCGACTGCGCCTGCGCGCGGGCGTCGTCGGATACGTGCTCTGCTGGCTGGTGGCGTGGGTGCTCGGCGTCGCGCAGTTCGTGACGAAGTACCAGACGCAGTTCTAGCGGCGCCGGTACCAGACGTAGCCGAGGACGACTGCGAGTACGAGCAGTCCGCCGGCGAAGAACAACAGCCCCGGGGGGAGGCCCTGTGCGGCTGACTGCGACGCGCTGGTGGCGGTCGTCGTCGCCGTCGTGGTTTCGGTGGCGGCCTCGTTCATGATGCCGACATCGCCGCCCTGCGTCGTCGCGGGCGCCGGCGTCGCCCCACCCGCGTCGCCGCCGGTCATCTGGTAGTCAGTCGACGTCTGCCCGCCGAACAGCCGCTGGACGACGAGACTCGCGATACCGAGGAAGCCGACCGCGCCGAGCACGCGTAACAGCCGCTCTTTCAGGGACGGTTTCGACGCTTCGTCGGCCGCGAACACGACCAGCGACTCCGACGCGGGCGCGTACACGTTCATCTCGCGGCCCTGCTCGGAGTACCACGTGTCCGCGACCTCCACGAGGTCCGCGTCCACGAGCTTTTCGAGGTGGTAGGTGGCGTTCTGCAGCGAGGTGTCACACTGCTCGGCGACGCTGGAGGCGGTGTCGGGTTCCTCGTAGAGCGCGGCGAGAATCTCGCGGGCGGTGCTCGACGACAGCGCTTCGAACACCTCGTCGGCGGCGTCCTCGCGGATGCCGACCACGCGTGAGCCGTCGCCGCGCTCGACGGTCGACCGCGACGGGAGTAGGCGGTTCCCAGCCATCTACGCGGCCCTACTCGGTACTCCCTCAAAGCCTCTCCTAAAGCTAAAGTCCCGGTTTGAGTCTCCGTCCGCGGGAGCGAAACGCGCGCTTACCGCGGGCTACCACTCGCTGCCGTCGGCGAGGTCGACGTCGCGGTCGTCCTTCGAGGACGGACAGATGTCTTCGAGCACGCAGTCCGCGCAGTCGGGGTTACGCGCGGTGCAGGTGTCCCGGCCGTGGCTGATGAGCCAGTGCGTGTAGTTCTTCCAGTGCTCGCGCGGGACGATTGGCATCAGGTCCTCCTCGATAGCCTCGGGACGCTCCTCCTCGGTGATGCCGAGGCGCCGCGAGAGGCGCTGGACGTGGGTGTCCACGACGATGCCCTCGGTGATATCGTGGCCGTGCTGGAGGACGACGTTCGCCGTCTTCCGGCCGACGCCCGAGAGCGCCGTGAGTTCGCTCATCGTGTCCGGGACTTCGCCGTCGTGTTCTTCGATAATCGCCGTCGCGGCGCTCTTGATGTAGCCGGCCTTGCTGTTGTAGTACGTAATCGAGTTCAAGTCCTCGGCGAGTTCGTCCTCGTCGGCGTTCGCGTAGTCCTCGGCGGACTCGTACTTCTCGAAGAGGTGGGCGGTCTCCTTGTTCACGCGCTCGTCGGTGCACTGCGCGGAGAGAATCACGGCGATGAGGAGTTCGAGGCGATTGGAGAAGTTCAGCGAAATCTCGGGCTCGGGGTACTCTGCTTCGAGGCGGTCGATGACTTCCTCGGCTTGCGCCTCGCGCGTGTCCAGCGGCGTTCCCATACCCGGAACTCGGCGGTCCAGCCCTTCCCTGTAACGGAACCGCCGCGGCGAACGTTCAAATACGAAGACGAGACCACGACATCGCGTGACCTGACGACGGCGGCAGGGTGCCCGCGGGAGCGCGGCACGCCACTCTGCCGACGCGATGACGCGCGTGCCGCCTGTCAGCCCCACTCGCAACCCAACTCCCACGGCCTGCCGACCGGCTTCCGGGACGTTTATGCGCGCGACAGACGCCCATCGGGGTATGAAAGCGACCGCGCGAGCCCACCCGATTCAGGGCATCGTGAAGTACCACGGGATGCGGGACGAGGACCTCCGCCTCCCTTACCACGACTCCATCAGCGTCTGCACCGCGCCGAGCAACACCACCACCACCGTCGAATTCGACCCCGACCGCGAGGCGGACACCTACGTCGTCGACGGT
This sequence comes from Halobacterium sp. CBA1132, assembly GCF_001485535.1. Classification (NCBI taxonomy): domain Archaea; kingdom Methanobacteriati; phylum Methanobacteriota; class Halobacteria; order Halobacteriales; family Halobacteriaceae; genus Halobacterium; species Halobacterium sp. CBA1132. The sequence goes on along the minus strand of NZ_BCMZ01000001.1, from coordinate 624,486 downwards.
GAGGAGGTCGACGGCTCCGGCGCCGACCGCATCCGGAAAGTCGTCGACGAGGTGCGCGAGCGTGCGGGCGTCGACCACCGCGTGCAGGTCGAGAGCGTGAACAACTTCCAGTCGAACATCGGTCTCGGTTCCTCGGCGTCCGGGTTCGCGGCGCTCGCTCGCGCGGCCACCGAGGCCGCCGGTCTCGACCTCTCGCTGCCCGAGATTTCGACCATCGCGCGCCGCGGGTCGGCGTCCGCAGCGCGCGCAGTTACTGGCGGTTTCTCGGACCTCCACACGGGCCTGAACGACGAGGACTGCCGGAGCGAGCGCCTCGACGTTCCCGACGAGTTCGTCGACGACCTCCGCATCGTCATCGCGAAGGTGCCGTCGTACAAGGAGACCGGGCACGCGCACGCCGAGGCCGCGGAGAGCCACATGTTCGAGGCGCGCCTCTCGCACATCCACGCGCAACTCGCAGAGGCCCGCGACGCGCTCCGCGAGGGCGACTTCCAGCGGGTGTTCGAGACGGCCGAACACGACTCGCTGTCGCTGGCCGCGACGACGATGACCGGGCCGTCGGGGTGGGTGTACTGGAAGCCGGACACTATCGAGGTGTTCGACGCGGTCCGCGACCTGCGCAGCGAGGACGACGTTCCAGTGTACTTCTCGACGGACACGGGCGCGACGGTGTACGTGAACACGCGCGCGGAGCACGCCGACGAGGTGGAAGCAGCAATTGCGGAGTGCGGCGTGGAGACGGACGTCTGGGAGGTCGGCGGCCCCGCCGAGATTCTCGACGAGAGCGACGCGCTGTTCTGACCGGCAGGTACGGTTTTGGCGCTGGCTCGCGTAGCCGGAGGTATGCGCGTCGTCGTACTCGGCGGTGGTTACGCGGGCGTCGTTCTGACTGACCGACTGGAGGAGCGCCTCCCGGCGGACGTCGACCTCGTAGTGGTCGACGAGACGGGCGACCACCTCGTCCAGCACGAACTCCACCGCGCGATTCGCCGCCCGGCGTTCGCCGACGACATCGCCGTCCCGCTCGACGACATCTTCGACCGGGCGCGCGTAGAGGTCGCGACCGTCGAGAGCGTTGACCGCGACGCCCAGCGGGTCGAACTCGCGGACGACACCAGTCTCGACTACGACGTGGCCGCGGTCTGTCTCGGCGCGGAGACGGCGTTCTACGGGCTCCCGGGGGTCGAGGAGCACGCGACACCACTGAAGCGACTGCCGGACGCCGCGCGCGTCCGCCGTGAATTCGAGTCGCTCGTCGAAGCGGGCGGCGGCACGGCCGTCGTCGGCGGTGCGGGCCTCTCGGGCGTGCAGACGGCGGGCGAACTCGCGGCGTTCGCGCGGGAGGAGGACGCCGACGTGGACGTGGTGTTGCTCGAACAGTTGGACTCGGTGGCGCCGTCGTTCCCCGAGCAGTTCCGGGACGCAGTGCGCGAGGAACTCGACAGCGCGGGCGTGGACGTACGCACCGGCGTTACCGTCACGCGAGCGACGGACGACACCGTCGAGACGGCGGAGGACGACGTGCCCTACGACGTGTTCGTGTGGACTGGCGGCATCCGCGGACCGGGCGCGCTCGACGGCGAGCGCGTGGACGTCCGGGCGGACTTCGCTGTCGACGGCAACACGCTCGTACTCGGGGACGCCGCGCGCGTCGTCGACAGCGAGGGAACGGCGGTCCCGGCGTCCGCGCAGGCGGCCGTCCGTGAGGCGAAGGTCGCGGCGCGGAACGTCGAGGCGCTCGTCGCGGACTGCCGGGAGCGCGACGACGGCTTCCGGCCGCGCCTCGACCGGTACACGTTCGACTCGCCGGGCTGGCTGGTGAGCGTCGGGGACGGCGCGGTCGCACAGGTCGGGCCGAGCGTGCTCCGCGGCGCCGCGGCGAACGCCGTGAAGTCCGGCGTGGGCGCGAGCTACCTCGCGTCAGCGGGCGGGATTCGGGAGGCGTTCGGCCTGCTCCGCGAGGAGTTCGACCTCGACGGCGAGTGAGGAATCGGCGTTCGCGGCCAATTCAGTTTTAGGGGTTCGCTCCGTCCATACTGGTATGACTGCCGACAGTTACACGTTCCGCGGCCCGCCCATACAGACGGACGGCAGCGGGGCCTCGGGAGAGTGCAGTGCGCTCGACGACGACCACACGGTTCTCGTGGTAGACGACGAGACGCAGTTCGCGGAGTCGGTCGGCCACTGGATAGACCAGCACTGGAACGCGGTCGTCGCGAACGACGGCGAGGAAGCCCTCGAGAAGTTCGGCCCGCACGTCGACGCGGTCCTCCTCGACCGCCGGATGCCGGAGCTCTCCGGCGACGAGACCCTCCAGCGGATTCGCGACCACGAGGGGAGCGCGCGCGTCGCGATGCTGACGGCGCTGGAGCCGGACCTCGACGTCGTGGAGTTGGACTACGACATGTACTTGGAGAAGCCCGTGGACCGCGAGGAAGTCGTGGCGGCGACCGAGGAGCTCCTGGAGCGCGCGAACTACACGCGGGAACTGCGGGCGCTGTACGCGCTCAGCTCGAAGGTCGCGGAACTGGAGACGCGCTACGACGACGACGAGTTGGCCGACGACGAGCGCTTCCAGCGACTGCAGGCCGAGTTAGAACGCGTGCGCGAGCAGGCCGCCGACCAACTGGACGGCGACGACGAGCGGATGACCGAACTCCTGCAGGTCGTCGAAGACGCTGAGCGGTAGTCCTCAAGTAGACGCGACGGGGAGCGTGAGGCGCACGACGGTGCCCGTGGGTTCGTTGTCGCGGAGTTCGACGCCGCCGCCGTAGGATTCGACAGTTTTGCGCACGAAGAACAGCCCGAAGCCGCTGCCGGAGCTGTGCTCGCCGAGTTCGCCGCGCTCGAACACGTCGTCCTTGCGGTCGTCGGGGACACCGGGGCCGTTGTCGGCGACGCGGACGGTCACCCAGTCACCGTGGCGTTCGGCGTCGACGTGGACGCGGGGCGTCTCCTTGTCGTTGTGTTCGACGGCGTTCGTAGTGACGTTCTCAAGCAGTGGTTCGAGGAGTTCGTCGGCGCTCACGGCGACCTGTGGCACGTCTCCGAGCGAGACGGTCGCGTCCTCGTAGGCGTTCTGCGTGCCGTCGACCACGTCGTCGAGCGCGGACGGGAGGTCGACGGGCTTGAGGACGTGTTCGTCGTCCTCGACGAGTGACTTGGTGTAGGTGCGCATCGTCTGGACGAAGTCCGCCATGCGGTCGAGGTGGTCGAGGAACACGTCGCGGTGGTCCACGAGGTCCTCGTCGCCGTCGAGCGTCTGGAGGCGCGCCCGCACGACTTGGATGTCGTTGAGGAGGTTGTGGCGGAGCGTGCGGTTGATGAAGTCCAGTTCCTCGCGCTCGTCGGCGAGTTCGCGCTCGTAGTCGAGGCGGTCGAGCACGTCGTCGAGGTGGGTCGCGAGCACGTTGACCGCGTTCAGTTCGCGGGGCGCGAGGTCGGCGGCGACGTCGATACGGCCGCGGTCGCCGACGTCGATAGTGATGTCGAAGGCCGCCTCGGAGTCAGCGGGTCCGGCAGCGACGTCGTCGTCGAGGACGACGCGGACGGCCGAGGGCGCGTACAGTTCCTCGACGGCTTCCCGGGCGAGCGCGGCGGCGCCCTCGCTGTCGTCAGCGTTCACGAGTTTCGAGGCGTACTCGTGGAGGAGGTCGAGGCGTTCGTTCGCTTCGCGTTCGCGCGCGAGTTGCTTCTGCTCGGTGACGTCCGTGGCGACGACGTAGACGTACGTCCTGCCGTCGTCGGTGTCGAAGGGGACGAACTGGACGATGAACTCGCGGGCGTCGTCGCCGCGGTCGGCGCGGTCGCCGTACGCGACTTCGTGGACGCCGGCCGCGTCGCTGTACGCGATTTCGTGGGTGGTCGTGTCGGTGCCGCGGCCGGAGTCGAACAGCGACGACAGCGACGTTCCCGCGAGGTCGGCGGCGGCCTCGATTGCGGCCATCGGGTCGGCGAACGTCTCACGGAAGCGCCCGTTCGCCGACGCGACCGTCGGGGCGCCGTCGGCGAGTTCGACGGTTGCGACGGCGTCGCTGGTGTTCTCGAAGAGACCGGCGAGGCGGTTCCGTTCGACCCGGAGCGCTCGGCACCGGCTCTCGGAACGCGCGCGGTAGACGCCGATGCCGAACGACCCGAGCGTACCGACGACGACGGCGTCCAGCGCGATGACGTACGGCTTGAGTTCGTGCATCGCCCACAGTTGGACGGCGACAATCCACGCGAACAGCGCGGCCGTCGCAGCGAATCCGGCGAACGTCGTGGCCGCGACTGTGGTGACGTGCTTGCTGTCCCACTGCGAGCGCGCGAGCCAGACGCCGCCGGCGACGACGAGGCCCGCGAGCGCGAACAGGGTGGCGTTCTCGACGAGCGTCGGGAGGAGACTCCAGCCGAGGTCGGTCGTGTCGTCCCAGACGTCGTACAGCGGTACGGCGAACAGCAGCGCGCCGAGCGCGGCGACAGCGTACCCGGCGAGGCGACCGCTGCTGTCCGGCTTCGCGGTGTCGGCCATTTGTCGAGTGTGCCGGGAGCAAGCAGTTAAGCGTACTCGCCGAACCGACGGCGTCAGTCGGTGTCGGCGCGCGGCAGGTCGACGGCGAAGACGGTCCCGCGGGGGTCGTTGTCGGTGACGCAGATGTCGCCGTCGTAGTGGTGGACGAGCGTCCGCACGAGGTCGAGTCCGCCGTCGGCGTCCGCGAGGACGTCGGCAGCGACGCCGGGCCCGTTGTCGCGGACTTCCAGTCGCACCGCGTCGCCCCCTAGTTCGACCGCGACTTCGACCCGCGGGTCGTCGGCGTCGTTGTGCTCGGCGGCGTTCTCCACGAGGTTGTCGACGACCGACTGGACGGCGTCGTTCGCGAGCACGGGCGCCTGCTCGGGGAGGTCGGTGTCGACGGTGGCCGCGTAGGCGTCGGCGACGCGGTCGGCCGCCGTTTCGGCACGGGCGCTGAGGTCGACGGGTTCGAACGCGGCCTCGTCGCGGAGCGTGCTCGCGACGGTGTCGGCGCTCTCGATTCGGTCGAGAGCTTCCTCGGTCTGGTCGTGAATCGTCGCCGCGCGGTCCGCGACCGACTCGTCGTCGGTGGTGGACGCGAGCAGGTCGGCTTGCCCGCGCACGACGCCGAGGCTGTTGCGGATGTCGTGGCGGAGCACGTCGTTGACGAACGCGAACGCGTCGCTGGCGCGGGACGCGCGCTCGGCGTCGCGGCGCGCACGAACGTAGAAGACGCCGCCGAGGAAGCCGGCAACGGCGCCGACGCCGGTGTCGACGAGCAGCGGGAAGACGGGTTCGGCGACGCTGCGCCCCTCGAACTCGCGGATGGCGATGGTGAGCAGCGTGATGGCGGCGAACAGTCCGCCGCCGAGTACCGACCACGAGGCGACGAGCCAGCGGCCGGCGGCGCCGAAGTCGCTCGCGTGGAGCCAGTAGCCGGCGAGGAGGAGGCACGCGGCGGGGACGGCGTCGACGAGGAACGCGGAGACCGGCCCGCCGACGTGGTTTATCTGCTCGATTTCGTGGGCGTGGTGGGCCGTGGAGACGGCGAGCAGTCCGACCGCGAGCCCCAAGACGGCGGCGACCGGCAGGTGTCGTCGCAAACCGCCCATGTCAGAAGTGTGCCGAGACGCCAACTTAGTTGTTCGTAGTTCTCCAGCGAGCGACAAAACTGGGTGGCAGCGAGTCAGTTCTCGGGGTGGCAGAGCGTGAACGGACTGTCCTCGCCGGGGGTCGCGTCGAGAACGCGCTGGACGCGGTCGTGCCACTGGTCGTGGAAGCGGTCGCGTTCGGCGTCGGTGGCGTCGCCGGCGACCAGTTTCGGAATTACATCCCCGACGCTGCCGCCGCTTTCGCCGGGCGGCGACATCCCGATTTCACCGGGCGCGAACGAGACGCGGACGCTGTCGTCGGTGTCGAGGCGGTGGAACGCGAACGTGCGTCCGGGGCCGTCGAGGTCCGTGAACGACAGGAGGTTCTCGCGGCCGCCGTAGCCGCCGAACCCGGTGAATCCGGTCTCGCGGTCGGCGCCGGTGACGTGGCTGACGACGTTCGCCATCGCGCCGAGGCCGTGGTCGTCGGGTTCGCCGCCGACTTCGACGGCGACGTCGCTTCGCACGGGGAGGCTGTCGGGGTAGAGGTCGTCGAGCGCGAGTTGGGTGGCGCGATAGGCGCCCGCGACGGCGGGGCAGGCGTGGCCGGCGGCGAGCACGACTTCGGGGAAGCCGACGACTAGCGGGTCGCCGTCGGGGACGACGCCGAGGAGTTCCGCGAGCGGGTCCCGGACAGCGATGGGGTCGGCGTCCGCGAGGTGCTGCCAGTTCGTGCGTGCGGTGCCGCTCGACGGCGGTGTCGGGTCGACGAGTTCACTCATGGATTTCGAGGTAGGTGGTGTACTGTTTGCGGAGGACGCGCCGCCGGCTCTCGACCACGGCGAGCAGTTCGTGCGGGGTTTCGGCGGCGAGTTTCGGGTACTCGGTCTTCGCGCGGCGGTCGGTGCTCTGAATCTCCAGCACCGCCCCCGGCGGGAGGTCTTCGAGCGCGCGCTGCACGCGTACGATGCCGTTCGCGCAGCCGCGGCCCCGGTTGTCGACGGTGCGGTCGGGGTCGGCGTCGGGTACGGTCGCGGGGACGTCGAGGTCCGCCATCAGTCGCCCACCTCGTCGTCCATCTTCGCGAGGTCGCAGACGCCGTCGATTGGCGAGCACGCGCGCCACATCGGGCACGCGAGGAAGATGGCGAACAGAACGGCGACGAGCGCGAGTTTCGCGACCACTGCGAGGCCGACGGCCGTGCCGACGTAGGTGGCGAGGCTGGTGCCGAGCGCGTCGACGGACTGGTAGGCGCCGGTGAGCACGAGCGTCGGGATGACGAAGCGCACCGTCCACCGGAACCGTTCGAGTTGTTCGCCGGCGGCGCGAACGACGGGTGGCGTCGGCCGAAGTTGACCAGATGGGACGGCGACGAAGATGTTCCAGACGGCGCCGCCGACCCACGCCGCGAACGCGAGCAAGTGGACCGCCCGAGACAGGGCGGGGACGGCGCCGCCGCCCGCGAGCGAGACATCGGTGATGGCAGTCAGCGCGACGGTGACCGTCGCACCGGCGAGCGCGAGAACGCCCGCAGCCGTGCGGAAGCGCTCCGGAACGGGGGCGTCGTGGAGCGTGTCGATAGCGCCCGTGGAGACGGTGGCGCCGATGGCGACGGCGAGCGCGACGCGGAGTCCGAGCGGGGCGTCGGCGTAGACGACGGTGAGGAGCGCGACGCCAGTCACGGCGAGCACGGCGAGCGCGCCGGCGGCGATGCGGTCGAAGCGCCGGTACATCTGCGCGCAGTAGTCGGTGGCGGCGTCGACATCGCCGGGACGGACGAAGCCGTGCTTCCAGAGCAGGCCGCCGAACAGCACGCCGAGCGCGACGAAGTACCCCCACTTCGCGAGCGCCAAAAGCGGCGACCACTGGCCCGTGAGGTCGAGAGTCAGCGCGGTGCCGACCAGCGACGCCGCGAGGATGACGGCGAGCGCGGCTTTCGGGAGGAGGTACTTGTCGAAGAGTTCGTCCGCGACTGTGCCGGCGGGCTCGTGGGTCACGTCTGCCATCGCGACTGGAACACCTCGCCGGGTGATTAGGCACACCTAAACTAAGGATTGTGCGCGGACATGTTCGGCCGGCAGTTAGCGCGTCTCGGGGCGAACATCTCCGGACGCAGGGCTTTGCGAGTTGACGGCGTACGTCGCGGTGATGGACTCCGTGCGCGACTTCGAGGGCGTCGAGTGGACACTGGCAAGCGCGAGCGAGCGCGCCGCACCAGTCCGACAAAGAGTGCGTTACCTCGAAGCTATCCTCGAATACCGGGAGTTGGAGGCGACGCGGTTCGGCGGCGGGTTCTTCCCGGATTCGGTCCCCTACACCTGCGGCGAGGAGGCCCGCGTCTTCTACTGGCGCTCGGTACTCGATGTTTCCACGCCCCCGGCCAGCAAGTGGGATGTCGTGTGCGCGACGCCGTACCGCGTCCACCCGGCGAGCGAGGGCGAAGCAGTCTCGCCCGCGCTGACGGCCGACGACGGCCGGACCGTCGTCGTGGAGGGAACAGTCGGCGGCGACTCGACGGAAGCCGAACTCGCGGAGCGCCAGCAAGTAGCTGTCACAATTGAGCGCGTCGAGGCCGGCGGAGCCGTCGTCGTGGCCGACGGCGACCGCTACCACGTCGAACGCGGACAGCGCCGCGAACTCCCGCTCGGCGAGCGACGGGTCGAACTCCCGGACGGCGAGCGCGCGACGGCGACGCTCGTGCTGTCCGTCCGATATCCGGGCGACCGGACGTTCTACCACCCCGCAATCGACGCGACCTACCGGCTGTTCCCGTCGTTCGGCGTCGACCTCGACGACGCGCCACCGACCCTGGACGTGGCACCGGGACCGAGCGTCGACGAGGACGCGGTCGCCGCGGAACTCGGCGTCGACCTCGACTCGCGGCCGTACGCCGAGCGCGTGCTCTGGCAGGCGTTCGTCCACACCGCGTTCGGGGAGGGCGCGCCGACGCTCACACAGTTCCCCGACGGCTTGCTCGCCGTCTGTCCGGACGGCTAGCGGAAAACTGGAGGTGTTACTCGTCTGCCGGCCCGAGGTAGTCCCACGCCTGCAGACGGTCGCCGTCGCCCTCCACCCAGCGGTCACCGATGTCGTCACGGTAGTAGAGGTTCGGGATGAGCACGTCCTCGACGCGCTCGTAGGCCTGCTGTTGGGCCTCCTGCATCGTCTCGCCCTTCCCCGTCACGACCAGCGGCATCCCGGACTCGCCGGCGACGCGCCACTGGCCATCGACTCGTTTCGCGTCCTCGATGTGAACCCCAGACGGCGGCGTGGTCGCGCCGCCGTCCTCGTCGGAGTCGAACACGATGGCGGCGTTCCGCGAGTTCTCGTCGTAGGTCGCCTCGTCGTCGAACGGGAACGGCGGCAGCACGACTCGCACGCCGACTTGGTAGCCGTCGTGGACGTCGAAGCCGGGGTCGCGGCCGTTCGCCAGCGCCGCGAAGAACTCCCCCGTCGAGGATTCGAGGGCTTCCTCCTGCAGCGTGATGGTTGGGTAGCCGAAGCGCGGCGTGAACTCCAGCGGGTAGATGCCGGTGTCGTTGACGATGCAGTTGAGGTCGATGCTGCCGACGTAGCCCTCGTCGGCGAGCCACCCCTCCATGCGGCCGAGCGTGCGCTCGAAGAGGTCGTTGCGTCGCGACCAGAACATGCTCGTCCCCATCTCGCCCGTGGAAGGACCGATGTTGCCGGGGAACAGGCGCTTGTGCTCGAAGTTGAAGTTCACCGGCTCGACGAACTCGTTCCCGTTGAAGAACCCGCAGACCGCGATTTCGACGCCCTCGACCTTGCGCTGTAGCTGGAACCCCTTCATCCGGTGGCCCCACGCCTTCTCGTAGGCGCGCAGGACGTCGACGACGTCGCTGCCGTCGTCGTCGTCGCCGACGTACAGCAGGCGCTTGACGTTCTGGACCTCGCCGAGCGGCTTGACGACGTACGGCCCGGGGTTCTCCTGGACGTGCTGGATGCCCGCTTGAAAGTCCGTGAACTCCTCGTGGTCGATGGTGTTCACGCCGTTCCCCTCTAACACCTCCATGGCGTACCCGCGGTCTTCCTCCAGTCGGTCGGTGTTGGGCGTGCCGCCGACGACTGCCTTCCCTTCCGCGCGGAGGTCTTCCGCGAGTTGCCCCGTTCCGACGTCCGAGCCGACCCAGATGTCGTCGAAAATAATCACGTCAGCCCAGTCGACGTTCCCCTCCCAGTCGTCGGTTTTCGGGACGAACCCGTCGCCGATTTCCTCGTCGCTGTCGGCCTCGATGTAGTACTTGACGTCGTGGCCCTCCTCGTGGACCTGCCACGCGACGTCGCCGATGAGGGCAGCGTCGGCGGAGACGAACAGAAACTTCGTCGGTTCCATACCGACGAGTCGTCGGGAACTCCCAAAAGGATGCTGACCACTCGGGCTGAGAACACCCTGATTGTGCCGCCGCCGACCGCGGAGGCTTCGCGTCTCAGACCAGCGGATTTCCGCCGAACGCGCGGTGAAAGGTGCACTGTCCGGAACCCATTTATACCAGTTGCGTGTTATTGCGTGGTATGCCATCAAGAGTCAATCGGCGCGACGTCATCCGCGGTCTCGGAGCTGCAGGCATCGCCGGGCTCGCCGGCTGTACCGGCGGCGACGGCGACGGCAGCGGCGGAACGACCAGCGGGAGCGGTGGCGACACGACGACCACCAGCGGTGGGGGCAGTACCAGCCGGACGCTCATGCAGGGCGTCCTCCTGCCGACGACCGGTGACCTCGCGGACCTCGGCGGCCCCATCCGCGACGGCGCCGTCCTCCCGGAGACGCTGCTCGAAGGCGAGACGGACTTCACGCTAGACTTCTCCGTGCAGGACACGCAGACGGACCCCAACGCCGCACAGTCCGCGGCACAGACCCTCCGGAACGGCGGCTACCCCGCGGTCACGGGTGCAGCGTCCTCGGAGGTCACCATCTCCGTCGCGAAGAACGTCTTCATCCCCTCGGGGATGGTGGGGTGCTCGCCCGCGAGCACCTCCCCCGCGATCACCGACCTCGAAGACAACGGCCTCATCTGGCGGACGCCGCCGACGGACGCCCTGCAGGGCCAAGTGCTCGCGCAGGTCGCCACCGAACAACATCAGGCGTCGACGGCGGCGACGATGTACGTGAACAACTCCTACGGGCAGCTGCTCGCGGAGAGCTTCAAATCCGCGTTCCAAGACCGCGACGGACAGGTGTATCAGGAAGTGTCCTTCCAGAAGGGCCAGTCGGCGTACACCTCGCGCATCTCGCAGGCGCTCAACGACAACCCGGACGTCGTCGTCGTCATCGGCTACCCCGAGAGCGGCATCCAGCTGTTCAACGACTTCTACTCGGACTTCGACACAGATGTCCCGATTCTCGTCACGGACGGGATGCGCTCGTCGAGCCTCCCCGCAGACGTCGGGAACCCGCTCAACAACGTCACCGGCACGGCGCCGCTGGCGGCTGGGCCGGGCACGGAGTACTTCAACGAACAGTACCAGTCCGAGTACGGCGAGGAGCCCGGCGTGTTCACGTCGCAGGCGTTCGACGCCACGGCAGTCTGCCTGCTCGCGAACGCGGCCGCCGGCGAGAACTCCGGCGCCGCCATCGCCGAGGAGATGCAGAACGTCGCGAACCCCGGTGGTGAGGAAGTCACGCCATCGACGCTCGCGGACGGTCTGCAGATGGCCGCCGAGGGCACCGAAATCCAGTACGCTGGAGCGTCCAGCGCCGTCGACTTCGACGAGAACGGCGACCTGAAGGCCGCGACCTACGAGTACTTCGGCTTCGAGGAGGGCGGCGGTATCGAGACGCTCGACGAGATTAAGTTCTCGGCGTAACGCGGCATCCACTCGTTTTTCGACGGCGAGGCGAATTCTCTGGGCTTGCGAACGCCACCGGCGTGTTTTGTCAGTACCTACGGTACTGCCGGGCGGAGAGTTATGCAAGGTACACGAATGCGGGTGGCGGTAGCAACCGCCCTCGTCGTCATCTCCCTGACGGCGGGCTGTATCGGCGGGCTGTCGGCCGACGGCTCCGTCGACGCCGCCGCAGTCGGAGACGCAGTCGAACAGCGATACGCCGCCCTGGACGGCTACGACGCGACGGTCACCCGCACCGTCGAAGTTGGTGACTCGACCACCACGGCCAGCGCGGCCGTCACCGTCCGCGGCGATCAACGAGAAGTAACGTACAATACCGGCCCACAGGCCGGTGAGACAGTCGTCGGGTCCGCCGACAGCGGCCCGGTCTTCGACGCCGGGACGAGCGCCGATGCGCTCGCGACGCCCGCCGCCTACGGCGAACTGGCGGAGTCGCTCGTGCGCACGAGCAACGTCACCCTCGAACGGGTCACGTCCTACGACGGCCACCGCACCGCCGTCGTCGAACTGGACCCGCGCGAGAACGCGACCGGCGACGCCGCGGACGTCACGCGGACCCTGTGGGTCGACCTCGACCGCAAGGTCCCGCTGAAGGTCAACACGTCGTGGACGACGACAAACGGCCAGTCGGCGTCCGTAACCGTCACGTACGACGACGTGACCGTCTTCGAGAACGAATCCGCCAGCGCGGAGGTGTGGGCGTGACGTCCGCCGATACCGCTCGCGGCAGCGTCCGGAGCGTCACCCTCGTGCTCGTCGTCGTTGGCGTCGTCGTTGGCGTCGCGTTCGCGCCGCAGGCGTGGGGCTACGCCACGGACGCCGACGGCTCCGTCGCGGTCGTGGAGCTCCACGGCACCATCACGGGAGACTCCGCGACCGCGGTCGTCGACGACCTTCGGGAAGCCCGGCAGAACGACTCCATTCGAGCGGTCGTGCTGGACGTGAACAGCCCCGGTGGCACCGCTTCGGCGAGCGAACAGCTCTACCTCGCGGTGAAACGCACCGCGGGTGAGATGCCGGTCGTCGCGAGCGTCACCGGCACCGCGGCCTCCGGGTCGTACTACGCCTCGGTGCCCGCGGACGAAATCTACGTCACGCCCGCGTCCGTCGTCGGGAGCGTCGGCGTGCGAGCCACCCTCCCCTCCGACGGCGTGCCCGCCGGCGAAGTCGTGACCGGCCCGGACAAGGGTAGCGGCTCCACGCAGGACGAAGTCCGTCAGCGCGTGGAGACGCTTCGCCGCGCGTTCGTCGGCTCCGTCTTCGCCGAGCGCGGTGACCGCATCGAACTCACTCGCGAGGAAGTCTCGCACGCGAAAGTGTACGCCGGCGCCACCGGCATCCAGAACGGGCTCGCTGACGAAATCGGCGGCATCGACACGGCCATCTCGGTCGCCGCCGACGACGCGGGCCTCGACAACTACGACGTGGTTCGCATGGAAGCACCCCAAGCCTCGGTGCTCTCGCAACTCGGCCTCGCGGCCGACGGCGACGCCGCGGACGCCAGCACCGAGCAGGTGTTCGAGTACCGCGGCGTCGACACCGTCCAGTACCTGATGCTGCACGGGACAATCGAGCCGACGGCGGACGCACAGACGGAGGTGACCGCGAATGCGACCGCGTGAGGTTGCGCGCGCGGTCGGCGTCGTCGCGGTCGTCGCGGCGGTCGTCGTCGCAGCGACGTTTGCAGGCGGCCTCCTGTTGGGCTCGCCCACGCACTCGGCGGCGCCCGACGCGCCCGCCTACGACACGAACGAACTGGTCGCCCAACCAATCGAGGAGGGCGGGAGCGTCACCGCCCCCAGCGGTGACGAGTCCAAGACCGTCGTGATAGACGTGAGCCACGGCAACGGCGTCAGCGAGAACTCCCTCCAGCCGTTCGTCGACGCGCTCGTCGCCGCCGGCCACGAAGTCCAGATGTACGGCGGCGGGTCGACGAGCACCATCGGCGCCGAACCCGGCGCCGCGTTCAACGACACGCTCCGGAGCGCGGACGCGCTCGTCGTCGCCAGCCCCGCGACCACGTACTCGTCGAACGAGATAGCGGGCGTGGAGGCGTTCGCCGACGCGGGCGGCCGCGTGCTGCTCGCCGCGGAACCGCCGACGACGACGAGTGCGACGTCGACCGTCTCGATTCCCGGACTGACGTCGGGTTCGACCGTGTCGGCGTCCGGACAGCCGACGAACCTCGCGGCAACGTTCGGCGTGTCCTTCGGCAGCGGCTACCTCTACGACATGGCCGAGAACGCGAACAACTTCCAGTCCGTTTACGCGGGCGGTGACAGCGGCGTCGCAGACGGCGTCGAGGACGCGGTTCTCACCGACGCCACGCCCGTGACGACCGGTGGTGACGCTTCGCCGGTGCTGTCGGCCAGCGGCGTGTCGCTGTCCTCGACGCGTGAGGAAGCGTCGTACACCGTCGCTGCGCGCAACGGGAACGTGCTCGCCGTCGGGGACACCGACTTCCTGACGTCGGGAACCGCGACCGAGGGCGACAACGACGTGCTGTCGAGCAACATCGCAGCGTTCCTCGTCAGCGGCGACAAAGAAGCAGGCGCGCCGGCGAGTCCGTCCGGGTCGGCCGGCGGGCAGACCGGAGCAGGGTCGTCGTTCGTGACGGCCTGACTACCCGCCGAGGAACTCTCGGCGGACCTCCTCGTCGTCGAGGAGCGCGTCACCGTCGTCCATGTAACTGTTCTCACCGTTGACGAGGACGTAGCCGCGGTCGCAGCGCCGCAGCGCCTCCTTGGCGTTCTGCTCGACCATCAACACGGAGGTGCCGTCGTCGTTGATGCGGTCGATGCGGTCGAACATCTCGTCGACGAGGTCCGGCGCCAGTCCCGCGGAGGGTTCGTCGAGCATCAACAGCGCGGGGTCGAGCATGAGCGCGCGTCCCATCGCGAGCATCTGCTGTTGGCCGCCCGACAGCGACCCCGCCTTCTGGTCGGCGCGCTCCTCGAGAATCGGGAAGCGGTCGTACACCGACTGAATCCGGTCCTCGGGCACCTCGTCGAGGATGTACGCGCCCATCTCGAGGTTCTCGCGGACGGACAGCCCCGCGAAGACGTTCTCGTTCTGGGGGACGTAGCCGATGCCCTCGTGGATGATTTCCTCGGGCGGGAGCTCGTGGATGGGCGCCTCCTGGAACGTAATCGCGCCGCCCATGTACGTCGTCAGCCCGAAGATGGACTTCATCACCGTGGACTTGCCGGCGCCGTTCGGCCCGACGATGGTGACGTACTCGCCGTCGCGGACGTCGAGGTCGACGTCCGACAGCACTTGAAGGTCGCCGTAGCCGGCGTCGAGGTCCCGCACTGCGAGGATGCCGTCCTCGTCGTCGGGGAGCGCCGACTCGCGAGAGGCGTGCTCGCTCATACGTTCCCTCCGAGGTAGGCCTCGATGACTTCCTCGTTGTTCTGTATCTGTTCGGGCGGCCCCTCGTCGAGGACGCGCCCCTGGTGCATGACGATGACGTGCTCGCAGTTCTCCATGATGAGGTCCATGTCGTGTTCGACGAGCAGGAACGTCAGCCCCTGCTCGCGGAGGTCGTGGATGCGGTCGAGGAGCTTCTCCTCCAGCGTGGGGTTGACGCCCGCGAACGGTTCGTCCAGCAACATCACGTCGGGGTCGGTCATCAGCGCGCGCGCCAATTCCAGGAGTTTGCGCTGGCCGCCCGAGAGGTTGCCGGCGTACTCGGTGGCGAGGTGGTCGAGTTCGAAGAACTCCAGGGTCTCCCAGGCCTCCTCGCGGAGGTCCCGCTCTTGGTCGACGACCTGTCCGCGGAGCCCCGGGACGACCGAGCGCGTGATGGACTCGCCGCGCTGGCCGTCCGGCGCGAGCATCACGTTCTCCAAGACGGTCATCTCGTCGAGTTCGCGGGCAATCTGGAACGTCCGCACGAGTCCGCGCTGAGCGATGTCGTGGGGCTGGAGGCCCGTGATTTCCTCGCCGCGGAAGTAGACGTCGCCGGCGGTCGGCTCGTGGACGCCCGTGATGCAGTTGAACGTCGTGGACTTGCCGGCGCCGTTCGGCCCGATGAGGCCCGTCAGCGACCCTTCTTCGACTTCGAAGGACGCGCCGTCGACGGCCGTGATGCCCCCGAACTCCTTGCGTAGGCCCTCCACGCGCAGCGGGAGGCCGCGGGGCACTTCTTTCGCGCCTTCCTCGATGTCGGAGTCGGCGGTTTCGGGTTCGAGGTCCTCGGGGACATCGACGTCCTCGGGCACCTCGGCGTCGGCGATTTCGTCGCCGGCGTCACTCATCGCTGCCACCTCCGCTCTCGGCGGCGGTGTCACCGCCGGGGCGCGTGTCCGCGGCCAGCGAGACGCCAGCGGCAGTTTCCTTGCGCGCGCCGAGCAGGCCGTCCGGCCGGCGCTGGACGAGCACGACGAGCAACAGCCCCATACCCATGAACCGGAGCGTGTCGATGTTCCCCAGCAGGAAGCCCGCCAGCGGCATGATCTCGCCGCTGGCGAGGGGGACGAGCGCCTCGACGAGGTTCGCGGGGTCCGCGGAAACCTCGAAGGCGTCCGTGATGAGGTTGCGGACGACCGGCGGCGCCTCGAACAGCAGGCTGGCGAACAGCGCGCCGCCGAGCACGCTGCCGGTGTTCGACCCGGCGCCGCCGATGATGAGCGCGATGAAGATGTAGAACGTGATGTTCGGCCGGAACGTCGTCGGCGTGATGGACGCGCGCGGCCCCATGGCGAACCAGAGGATGCCGGCCAGCCCCATCAGGCCACAGCCGAGCGCGAACGCGCGCACCTTGAAGTTCTGGGTGTCCTTGCCCAGCGACTGGGCGGCAGTCTCGTCCTCGCGGATGGCCTTCAACACGCGGCCGTACGGGGACTTCCCGGTGCGTTCGAGGACGAGGTAGACGACCAGCAGCGCCACCAGCACCCCTATCGTGTAGACCGTGGGGATGGCAACGAACCGCTCGATGCCGAACGACGAGAAAAACGAGAACACCACTTCGCCGACGGCAGTCGGCTCCGAGACGGTGCTCGTCGGGTCCTGCAGCAGTAGCGCGTTGACGGGGTTCGTCGGGAGGTTGTCGAACCCGCTGGCGCCGCCCGTAATGTTCGCGAACGCGGGCGTGTTGTAGACGATGCGGATGATTTCGGAGAGCGCGACGGTGACGATGGCGAGGTAGTCGGCTTTCAGGCGGAGCGCGGGCAGCGCGGCGACGAGCCCCACAATCGTAGCCGCGAGCATTCCGCCGAGGATGCCGATGGGCAGCGGGAGGCCCAGTCCCGGCGGCATCCCACCGGGCGAACTGGACAGCATCGCGGCGGTGTACGCGCCGACCGCCATGAAGCCCGCGACACCGATGTTGAACAGGCCCGCGTACCCCCACTGGATGTTCAGTGCGAGCACGACGATGCCGTACACCGCCGACAGGAACGTGACGCGGCGCACGAGCGCGAGCGTGCCCGTGTTCCCGTAGCCCAGCATGGTGCCGAACGCGTAGAACAGCGCCCAGATGCCGAAGAACATCACGCTGACTTTCGCGGCGTCGTGCGCGAACAGCGTGCGCAGCGGGTCGAGGGCGTCCCGCGTGGTCGACTCGCTCATGCGGTCTTCACCCCCCCGAAGATGCCCGACGGGCGGAAGAGGAGAATGAGAATCATGAGCGCGAACGCGGTCGGCCGGGCGAACGAGGAGAGGTCGCCCTGCAGCCAGATGAGCGACACCCGGCTCGCGAGCCCGATGACGAGGCCGCCGGCGATGGCGCCGTAGATGGAGCCGATGCCGCCCATGATGACCGCCGCGAAGATGAGCAGGAGGAGCAGCCAGCCGGTCTGGAAGCCGAGCCCGCCCTGCGAGAGCACGAGCAGGTAGCCGGCCGCGCCCGTCAGGCCGGCGCCGATGAGCCACGTCGACTTGATGACGCGCTCGGTCGGGATGCCGGTGACTTGCGCGAGCGAGCGGTTGTCCGCCATCGCGCGCATCGCCTTCCCGAGTTTCGTCCGCTGGAGGAGAACGTGGAGGCCGACCATGAGCAGGGCCGCGATGACCACGAGCGTGAGCTCGTGGAGGTCGATGATGATGGCGCTCCGGGCGGGACCGAGGAACGGCACTAGGTCGGTCACAGCGGTGGCGACGTCCATCGACGGGAGTTGGTTGCTCGACGTGACGATGCGGCGACCGCTCCCGAAGACGAACGCGACGAGGTACCGCAGCATGAACGCCACACCGATGGACGCGATGAGCAGTGAGATGCCCTCGGCGTCGCGCATCGGCCGGTAGACGAAGCGGTCGAGCACGAGCGCGATTGCGATGGTCATCGCGACGGCGACGACGAGGCCGACGACGATGGCCAGCGGCGACAGCCAGATGTTCGCGCCGGCGTCCAGCGGCGGCGTCCGGAGCAACACTAGCGAGACGAGGTCGGCGTCCCCGAGCTGGGACTGACCGAGGCCCGTGAGGGCGTTGAGAGCGGTCTCGCCGAGCGCGAGCAGGCCGCCGACGCCCGCGATGACGTACGTGACCGCCCACCCGGAGAACGCGCCCACGGTGATGTAGTCGCCGTGTGCGAAGTTCGCGAAGTTGAGGATACTGTACGTCAACGACAGGCCGATGCTCGCGAGGCCGATGACGGCACCGATGACGATGCCGCTCCACGCCAGCCCTGCGGCTTCGCTAATCGCGACGTCCCCGCCGAACCAGAGCGCGAACCACGGGGTCTCGAAGGGCCCGAGCGAGACGCCCGCGAGTTTCGCGAGCAGGTCCAGGAAGAGGAAAGCCGCGACCGCCCAGACGACGGCCGCACCGGGGCTGCGCCGCGCGGCCCGGAGTCCGCGTTCTACTGTTTGATTCGCGTCCATGTGTGAGTCTCTCGTGGTACGCTCGGACACGGAGGGATAAATAACACTCGTTCGACGCGGTCGTACTTGCCGAACGTGGCCACTGCCGGCGGGTCGACACGCAAAAATAGCGTCGCCGCGCGGCGTCAGACCGCGTCGATACCTGTCTCGCCGGTCCGAATCTGGTAGGCCTCCGAGACCGGGAGGATGAATATCTTGCCGTCGCCGGGTTCGCCCGTGTGGGCGGCGTCGCTGAGCGCCTCCGCGACGTCCTCGGCGTCGATGTCCGCGACGACGATTTCGATTTTGACCTTCTGATGGAGGTCGACGGTGTACTCCTCACCGCGCCACTGCTCGGTCATCGCGGGCTGGCTGCCGCGCCCGCTCACGTCCGAGACGGTGAGACTGGGCGCGCCGACTTCCGCCAGCGCTTGCTTCGCTTCCGAGAGTTTGTCCGGCCGGATAACCGCCATGACGAGTTCGATGTCGCTTTCAGTCATCTTCGTTCACCCCACTGCCGTCAGTTGCCATAGCTCCACTGTCCCCGCTGGTGACCGTGACGCCGCCGTCGCCGGCGGTGTCGACGAACTCGGGGTACGCCGTGTACCCGTGTTCGCTGCGGTCGAGCCCGATGTCTTCCTCGTCCTCGTCGGGACGCAGGCCGACGGCGATGTCGGCGATTTTGAAGACGATGACGGTCGTGACGACCGTCCACGCCACGATGACGGCGATGCTGACCGCCTGCATCAGGAGTTGCGTGGCGGAGAAGCCGCCCGTCGCGAACACCGGAATCAGCAGCGTCCCGATTGCGCCCGCGCTCCCGTGGACGGGGAAGACGGCCGCGACGTCGTCGATTTTGAGCTTGTCCGTGACCCAGCGGTAGACGATGGGCGCCTGCGCGCCGCCGATGATGCCGAGGATGAGGCCGCCGTACCACGTGACGTGGGGAACAGCGCCCGTGACCGCGACGAGACCGGCGAGCAGCCCGCTCGCGGTGAACAGCGGGTCGGGCTTGCCGTCCGACCAGCCGGTGACGAGCGCGGCGGCGACCGCGCCGCCGCCCATGCCGAGGGTGGTGTTCAGCGCGACGCGGCCGAGCGCGTCACCGTTGAACGCGAGTGCGCCTTCGGAGACGCTGAGCACTGCGGCCTGCGTC
Organism: Halobacterium sp. CBA1132; assembly: GCF_001485535.1. Lineage (NCBI taxonomy): Archaea > Methanobacteriati > Methanobacteriota > Halobacteria > Halobacteriales > Halobacteriaceae > Halobacterium > Halobacterium sp. CBA1132. Next base: position 605,076 of record NZ_BCMZ01000001.1, on the reverse strand, counting down.
CCGACGTTAAATCCGTACCAGCCGAACGCGAGGATGAACGTCCCCAGCACGGCCAGCGTGATGGAGTGACCGGGAATCGGCTGACTGTTGCCTTCGGAGTCGTAGCGGCCCTTCCGCGGGCCGACCATGTACGCGCCGACGAGGCCGGCGACGCCGCCGAGCATGTGGACGACGGTCGCACCGGCGAAGTCGAGGAAGCCGACCCCGATGGCCTGTCCGAGGAAGCCGCTCGAGGACAGCAAGCCGGTGCCGCCCCACGAGAACCCGGCGACGACCGGGTAGATGAACGCCGTGAGGCCGATGGAGTAGAAGATGTACGCCTTGAACTTGATGCGCTCGGCGACCGCCCCGCTGACGATGGTCGCCGCGGTCATCGCGAACACGGCGCTGAACAGGTACGAGCCGATCCACGAACTCGGGTCGTTGATGTACGAGAACGCCGCCCCGACGTCCAGCGCGAGGCCGGACGTCGTGAGTTGGCCGGCGATGCCGTAGACGCCGAGTCCGAGGACGAAGAACACGAGGACGCCCATCCCCCAGTCCATGAGGTTCTTCATGAGGACGTTGGCGACGTTCTTCGCGCGGACCTGCCCCGCCTCCAGCAGCGCGAACCCGGGCTGCATGAAGAAGATGAGGAAGCAGACCACGAGCGTCCAGACGGTGTTGACGCCGTTGACTATCGTGCCGGGGTCTGCTTGCGCGATGACTGCCCCCTCAAGCATCGTCGCGCCCTCCTACACCGACCACAGCCGGCGCACCGTTCACGGAACTGCGCTGTTCTTGCAAGATGCGACTACTAATTTCCGAGATTGCTCCACGTTCGGGCATTAAATCCGTCACATCGCTGGACACCACGCTCCTATACAAAAGGCTAACGTATAAACGCTTAATCGAATGGGGTCGTGATAGTAGTATAGTGAGTGTATAAGGAGGAACCCACAGGATTCTAAATCTATTTCTCCTATTTCCACACAATTAGCAAAATATCGTCTGCGGGCGGTGTATGCACACGAGTCGCGCGCGGAAAGAACAAAATTACAACTAGTTTTCTCGTGAGAACGAGTCCGGGTCGCGGAAGAGATGTCGGCGAAGCGACGAGTTAGAAGAGGGTGATGCCGACGCTGTACGCCCAGCCGGCCGTGGCGGACGCGGCGACAGCGAGCGCGCCGCCCGCGAGTGCGACGTTCTTCAGGAAGCCAGTCATCTCGTCTTGGGCTTGGTCCTCGGGAACCGCCCAGAAGTCGTGCATCGTGAGCGCGGAGACGACGAGGAAGCCCGCGAGCGCGACGGCGCCGACGACGGGAGCGATTCCCGTGACAACCGAGAGACCGCCGAGCACCAGCACTGCGCCGGAGGCGAGCACCGAGAGCTTCGGCGCGGGGAGGCCTTTGTGCTGGGCGTAGCCGGTCATCGATTCGGTCTGCATGAAGTGGTTGAGGCCCATGAACGCGAGGACGCCGCCGAACAGCACGCGCCCGACCAGCAGGAGAACGTCGACGGCCGCCATCAGGCGGACACCTCCGTCGTCGCGGCGCGGTCGTCGAACTGTGCAGCGTTCGCAACTGACGTGTCGATAGTAGATTTCACAACGTTACTTGGTTCGACAGGGAACTACTTGGGCGTTCGGCGACACGGCCACTACCGGGTGACACGGATGTCGCCACCCGATAGCGCGGCCGAAACGACCGGAGTCAGTCGCTGTCCGAGAGGATGTCGTCGAGCCACGACCCGACGACCGCGAACTCGTCGTCGGTGACCTCGTGGCCGACATCTTCGTAGGCGCGCTCCGTGACGCTGCCACCGAGCGCGCAGAACACGGCCGCAGTCTCGCGGACGCGCGCCACGGGGACCTCGGGGTCGCTGTCGCCGACGCCGAGAAGCACGGGCGTCCCCGCGAGTGACCCGTCGTAGTCGCCGACTTCCTCGCCCAGTAGGCCGCCGCTCAGCGCCGCGACGCCGCCGTACTCGCGGGGGTTGCGGGCGGCGTACTCGCTGGCGAGGCACGCGCCCTGTGAGAACCCGAACAACACCACGTCCGTCAGTGGGATGCCCCACTCGCGCACGTCGTCGAGCACGCCGTCGACGGCCGAAAGCGCCGAGGAGACGTGTGGCTCGTTGCGCTCGACGGGAGCGAACGCCGAGTACGGGAACCACCGGCTCCGTGCGGCTTCGGGCGCGACGAACGTCACGCCGTGGCGGTACAGCGGCTCCGCGAGATTCACGACGCCCTGCGCAGTCGCGCCCCGGCCGTGCAGCAGGACGACGACGGCGTCCGCGACGGAGGCCGGCGCGCCCGCGGTGACGACCGGCTGGTCGGCGTGCGGGCCCTCAGTCATCCGCGAACGGGACCGACAGCGGCGGGAGTTGGCCCTCCACGAGGCTGCGGTCCTCGGCGAACTGGTCGGGTAGCACGAGCGTCTCCCCGAGTTCCGCGGTGTCCTCGTCGGCGGCGAGTCCGGGCTCCTCGGTCGCCAGTTCGAGGAGGATGCCGCCGGGTTCGCGGACGTACAGCGAGTGGAAGAAGTACCGGTCGTGGACGCGGGAGACGTCGTAGTCGCGGTCGCGGAGGAAGTCGTGCCACTCGTACAGTTCGTCGACGCTGTCGGCGCGCACGGCGACGTGCTGAATCGAGCCGGTGCCCTCGCGGCCGAACTCCTCGGTCGGGCGGTCGATGAGGTCGAGGACGGTAGCGTACTCGCCATCGGCCTCGTAGCGAATCCGGTTCTCGTCGCGGCTGCGTTCCTCGCCCGCGAGTTCGAAGCCCAGCGTCTCCAGCAGCGCGCCGGTCGTGTACGGGTTCGTGGGGAGCGCGGTGACGCTGTGGACGCCCCGAATCGCGTACTGCTCGGGGACCGGCCCGCCGGTCCACGGTTCGACGGGCGACTCGCGCGCCACGAGTTCGACGTTCGTACCGTCGGGGTCCGCGAATCGCAGGACGCGGTCGCCGAAGCGGGTATCTGTTCCCGTCACGTCCGCGCCGTGCTCGGCGAGGCGGCCCCGCCAGTACGGCAGCGACCCCGGCGGCACGGCGAACGCCACCGCCGAAATCTGGGGTTTGCCGACGCGGCCCGGCGCCTCGTTGGGGTACGGGAAGCACGTCAACACGGTCCCGGGGTCGCCCGTCCCGTTCCCGTAGAAGAGGTGGTAGCGCAGCATGTCGTTCTGGTTGACCGTGCGCTTGACGAGTCGCAGGCCGAGGACGCCGACGTAGAAGTCGACGTTGCGCTGGGCGGACTCGACGAGGCCGGTGACGTGGTGGATGCCGGGCGTGTCCGTGAGCATCGAACTGCGTTCAGTAACCGACGCCGGTGGAGGCGTCCGGGAGGTCCGCGGGTTCGGCGTCGAGGCCGAGTTCTTCGAGCGCCTGCTTCATGTGGCGGTCCTCCGCGAAGTCCGCGCCGTCCTCCTCGCGGAGGCGTTGGGCGGTCGCCAGCACTTCGCCGCGGCGGTCGTCGGGGATGTCGTACTTGTCGGCGGAGAGTTCGATGACGAGCCCGTTGTTGTCCTGCGTGTAGAGGCTGAAGAAGATGCCTCGGTCGAAGACGTTGTAGCCGTGGCCGGCGTCGTCGAGGGCTTCCATGACGTCCTCGAAGTCCTCCGCCGCGATGGAGAACGAGAGGTGGTGGACGCCGCCGGTCTGCGTGCGGATGCCGCGGTTGGACGCGCGGTCGTCGCTGACGAAGACGGTGAGGATGCGGCCGTCGCCCGTGTCGAAGAACAGGTGCGTCTGCGAGGGGTCGTCGAGGTTCGGCTGGCGGAGCACGAGCGGCATCCCGAGCAGGTCGCGGTAGAACGCGATGGTGTCGTCGGGGTTGCTCCCCCAGATGGTGATGTGGTCGGTGCCCGTGGTCTGGAACGGACTGTCAGGGGCTTCTGCGGAGACCGGAATGGATTCGTCTGCCATACCCCTCCGTAGGCCGCCCGGTCGGATAAGCGCTCGCGGGTGTCGACGCCACCGGGTGACACGCACGTCATCGGCCCCGCGAACGTCACCGCTTTATTCGGGAGCGGCGTACCCGCGAGCGTGCAGATTGTGGAGTACGAGACGACGCCCGGCGAGGGGCCGGCCGCACTCCGCGTCGCTAGCGAGGGGCACGTCGAACGCGTGCCGCTGCTGGCGGGCGAGACGCTGGCGTACACGCTCGGCGAGCGCCACTGCGCGGGCGCCACAGACGAGGGCGTCCACGAGGCCTGTGGGAACGAGGACGCGCCGTACTGTGACGACCACACGTCGACGTGGCCGTGCGCGCGCTGCGTCGGGAACTGCGCGATGCCCCTCGAGTCGTGCCACGAGGAGCACGCAATCTACATCGCGGCGTTCGCGCCGGACACGTTCAAGGTGGGCGTGACGCGGTCGTGGCGCCTCGACACGCGGCTGCGCGAGCAGGGTGCGGACCGCGCGGCCCACATCAGGACCGTCGAGGACGGCAAGCGCGCGCGACAAATCGAGTACGGCATCGCCGAGGAGATTCCCGACCGCGTGCGCGTCCCCACCAAAATCCGGGGGTTCGCCGACCGCGTGGACGACGCCGCGTGGGAGTCCCTCGTCGCGGCGTACGACCCCATCGAGCGCTTCGACTTCGACTACGGGCTGGCCTTCGACGCGCGCCCGGTCGCGGAGACGATGGCCACGGGGACCGTGCTCGGAACGAAGGGGCGCGTGCTCGCGCTGGAGCGCGGCGGGACGACGTACGCCGTGGACATGCGCGACCTCGTAGGCTACGATGTCACTGAAGGCGCGAGCGACCGGGACCGCCAGTCGAGTCTCGGCGCGTTCTAGAAGCGGCGAGCGCGACCGTGGAAAGCGGCTTTTTTCCGTGCGGGTAGCCAATCCGGTGGTATGGCAGACGACGAACCCGACGCCGAGAACGAGGGAGACGAGGAGGAGAAGTCCTTCCGAGAGCGCGTCGAGGAAATCCGTCAGGAGCGCGCACAGGAACGCGACGAGGGCGAGGAAGGCGAAGGTGGCCCCCGCGAGCGCATGGAAGAAGCCATGGGCGGCGGTGGCGGCCCGCCCGGCATGGGCGGCGGCGGCGGTGGTGGCGGCAACCCGTTCGCGCAGATGATGGGCGGCATGATGGGCGGCGGCGGTGGCGGCCCGCCCGGCATGGGCGGCGGCCGACCCGACGAGTCGGAGGGCGGTTCCAGCGAGAAAGTCGAGCGCGAGCTCGAACAGCTCCGCAAGGAACTGGAGCGCACGAACAACAAGCTCGACCGCATCGCGAACGCGCTCGAAGACTAGAGGTCGCCGTACAGCTCTTCTAACTCGTCGATTGCGCGTTCGACGCTGATTTCCTCGCGCCGCGAGAGACAGTTCTGCGCGAGGCGCTCGCGTTCGTCGAGCGTGCGTTCGATGGCCGCGCGGAAGCCGTCGACGTCGCCGGCCTCGTAGTGGTAGCCGGTCTCACCGTCGTCGACAGTCTCGGCGAGCGCGCCGGCTTTCACGCCGGCCACGGGCGTCCCGCAGGCGTTGGCTTCCAGCGCCACCAACCCCTCCGTCTCGACGGGGCTGGGGAACGCGAACGCGTCCAGCGCAGAGTAGAACGCCGGGAGGTCCTCGCGGTCGAGGAACCCGAGGAAGCGCGCGTCGACGCCGCGCTCGCGGGCCTCGGCTTCGAGGTCGTCGCGAGCGGGACCGTCACCGCCGAAGACGACCGTCGCGTCCAGTCCCTCGGCGGCTGCGAGCAGGTCCGAGAGGCACTTCTCGTAGCCGTGGCGGCCCGTGTAGCCGACGAGCGGTTCGTTCTCAGGGAGGTCGTAGCGCGCGCGGAAGTCCGCGGTTTCGACCGGGCGGAACGTCTGTACGTCGACGCCGTTCGGGAGCGGTTCGACGGGCGCGTCGACGCCGAGGTCCCAGACGTGGTCGCGGGTGCGCTCGCTCGGCGTCAACACGAGGTCGGCGTGGTCGAGGAACCAGCGCTCCCAGCGCTCGCTGGCGCGCCGGACCGCGCCCGTCGCCGCGTCCGGGACGACGTACTCGGCGTACTCGGCGGTCGGCGTGTGGTAGGACGCGACGAACGGGAGGTCGTGCTTGCGCGCGAACCGCATGCCGGCCAACCCGAGGCCGAACGGCGTGTGCGCGTGGACGACATCGACCTCGAGATTCTGGACCGCGTTCGGGGTTCGTGGCAGCGCCATCCGGTACCCCTCGTAGAACGGGAACCCGAGACTCGGCACCGCGTGTTCGCCGGGGCCGGCGTTGTAGTCGGCGCGCGGGTAGACGACGGGCATCTGCCCGCCGCGCGCCTGCCAGCGGTCGTGCCACGTCGAGACGGTGTACGTGACGCCGTTGACCGTCGGCAGGTAGGAGTCGGTGAACGCCGCGACGGTCGGGGAGTCCTCGGACACGCTACCCCTCCGCGTCGCCGGCAGCGACGGCTTCTGGCGGAACGCCCGCCGCGAGGTCGCGGTACGCCGCTTCGAGTTCGTCGCCGACGCGTTCGAGGCTGTGGGACTCGGCGGTCTTCCGGGCGTTCTCGCCGAGGCGCTCGCGGAGTTCTGGGTCGTCCGCGAGTCGTTCGAGCGCGTCGCGGAACTCCGCGAACGTCGAACACAGCAGACAGTCCTCGCCGTCGGTGAAGAACTCCCGGAACACGTCGATGTCCCGGAGGACGACCGGCTTCCCGCAGGCCATCGCCTCCAGCACCGCGATGCCTTGGTTCTCGACTTTCGCGGGGAAGAGGTAGACGTCGCCCGCGCCGAACGCCGCGCGCTTGTCCTCCATGTAGCCCGTGAACGTCACGTTCTCGGGCGGATTGTTCACCCACTTCGTCGTCGCCTTGCCGGCCTGTGGCCCCTCGTCGTAGGGGCCGAACCACGCGAAGTCGTACTCCGTGGCCTTCGCGAGTTCGCAGAACATCGTGAGGCCCTTGCGCTCGAACACCTCGCCGACGGCGTACACGACCATGCCGTCGAGGTCGAATCGCTCCCGGGTGTCCGCCCGGAAGTCGTCGTAACCCTGCAGGCTCTCGACGTCCACGCCGTTCGAAATCTGCTTGATTGGGGCGTCGACGGGGTAGGACTGGAGGACGCCCTTCGTGTACTCGCTGGGGCAGACCACCAAATCGGCCTGCGAGTAGAACCACCGCAGGTACGGTTCCAGCGCGGGAGCGACCGTCGACGACCCGCGGAACGACTCCGCGAAGTCCTCTTTCGTGACGTGTGCGTGCAGGACCAGCGGGATGTCGTTGCGCTCGGCGTGCCGGGCGACGGCGACGCTGCCCGGGCCGACGAGGTTGCAGTGCGCGAGGTCGTACTCCGCGAAGTAGCCCTCGCCAGCGAACAGCGTGCCGAGCGACTGCACGGGGTTGCCCGCGCGCCACGGCGACTCCACCACCTCGACGTCCGTCGTCGCGAGGGCCGCGCGCTGCTGGCGCGTCGCGGTCACGATACCCCCGCGGAGTCGGTCCTCGAACTCGAGGTAGTTCAGCGCCCGCATTACCCGACGCAAGCCGACCGCCGCCGATAATCCTACCGGAACTGTCTTCGGTGGCCCACGCCTGCCGGTAGGTATGTCCATCGCGGCGGAGCGAATCGAGCGACTGCACGCCCTCGCGCGGCGAGCGGCGCGGGAGGGCGACGACGACCGCGCCCGCGAGTACGTCCGCCTCGCCCGTCGCCTCGCGGAACGCAACCGGCTCACGCTCCCCCGCGAGTTCCGGCGCTTCACCTGCGACGCCTGCGACGCCTACCTCGTCCCCGGCCGGAACGCTCGCGTCCGCACGCAGGACGGCCACGTCGTCGTCACGTGCGACTGCGGCCACCAAGCCCGGTACCCCTACGAGTAGCGAGACGGGCGCGGCCGATGCAACAAGCTTCAAAGTCTCGCGCCCTGAACTGTCTGTAGAACATGAGCGAGGACTTAGCGAAGCAAGCCCACGAGGCCGACGTGACGGTCTGGGTGGGGAAGGCCGGCGTGGACGCGGTCGCCGACGAACTCTCGGACCAACTCGACGACCGAGACGTCGTGAAAGTGAAGTTCCTGCGGTCGGCGCGCGGCGACGGCTCCACGGAGGAGCTCGCCGACGAACTCTCGGGCCTCGCCGGGGGAGAGGTCGTCGAGACGCGGGGTAACACGGCGGTCTACAAGTAATGCCGGTGGATCCGCTGCCGTTCGTCCGGGACATCGTACCGCAGTACGCGGGCGCGGTCACGCAGTTCCTCTACTTCGTCGCGGCGTTCGCTGCCATCTACCTCGTCGGGAAGGTGGTCGTGCGGCCGCTGTTCGACCGCGTGCTCCGGCGGCGAGACCTCGACGCACACGCCCGCAAGCCCCTCCAGCGGCTCGTGAACTTCGGCGTGGTGTTCGTCGCCATCTCCGTGGCGTTCGGGTTCGCGGGCTACGGGAACTTCCTGACGAGTCTCGCGACCATCGCGGCGGCCGCCACGCTCGCCGTCGGGTTCGCGATGCAGGACGTCATCAAGAACTTCGTCGCGGGCGTGTTCATCTACACGGACGAGCCGTTCCGCGTCGACGACTGGATCGAGTGGGACGACAACTCCGGCATCGTCGAGGACATCAGCCTCCGCGTCACCCGCGTTCGCACGTTCGACAACGAACTGCTGACGGTCCCGAACTCGAATCTCACCGACGGCGTCATCAAGAACCCGGTGGCGAAGGACAAGCTCCGCCAGCAGTTCCTGTTCGGCATCGGCTACGACGACGACATCGACGCGGCCACCGAAATCATCGTCGAGGAGGCCGAGAACCACGAGAACATCCTCGACGACCCCGGCGTGACGGTGCGGCTGACCGAACTCGGCGACTCCTACGTCGGCCTCAAGTCCCGGTTCTGGATTGCCAACCCCTCCCGCTCGGACTTCGTGAAGACCCGCAGCGAGTACGTCCAGTCCGTCAAGGAGCGCTTCGACGAGGCGGGCATCGACATCCCGTACCCGATTCGCACCCTGAACGGCGAGGTCGACATCTCGGGGTCGCCGGCGACCGACCACCTCGAATAGTCGGCCGATTCGACGCCCGAAGCGCGGGCCAGCGCGCCTGAATCCGCGGCCGCCCCGGGAACGATAGAATCACTGACGTGAGTTCCGGGCGCTGGCTCACAGCGTCCATCGACGCCGCCGAGCACGAAATTTTACGGTGCCGGATAGTAAACTGCGCGTATGATTCTCTGCGCGGACCCCGAGGCGCCGGCGCGCGAGCGGACAGCGACCGCGCTCGCGGACGCCGGCTTCGACGTTGCGGAGGCCGGGTCGCTGGCCGAAGCACACGGCGTGCTCGACGAGCACGTCGTCGAGTGCGTGGTCACAGAGCACGCGCTCCCCGACGGCAACGGCCTGGAACTCGCGGACACGGTGCGCGAGCGATTCCCCGACGCGACGTGCGTGCTGTTCACGGAGGCGGGACTGGACGACGTGGACACCGGCGCGTTCGGGTCGATGGTCGCGGAGTACGTCCACAAGGACGGCGACGACCGCGAGGAACTCGTCGGCGTCGTCGAACACGCGCTCGCGTTCCGCAGTCAGACCGCGTACCCGCTGCCCGACGACGAAGGCGCGCGGGTCGCGGCGCTCGAACAGTACGCCACCGACCCCGAGGAACTCGGCGCGTCGCTGGACCGACTGACGGAACTCGCGACCGCGCTGTTCGGCCTCGACGCCGCCGCTGTCGGCGTCATCGACGCACACAGCGAGGAGTTCCTCTCGTGTTACGGCCTCAGTTTCGAGCCGATGGACCGCGAGAACACCGTCTGCACGTACGCAATCTTGGACGACGGCGTGACGGTCATCGAGGACGTGAACGAGGACCCGCGCTTCGAGGACAACGAGGGGCTTGCGGCCGCGAACATCCGCTTCTACGCGAGCGCGCCGCAATCCTCGACTGCGTCGGCGACGACGACCAGAGCGTCCACGCGCAGGTGCTTCCCGTCTCCGGGCCGTCGGACCTGACCGGTATCGGCATGCGCTACTCGGACGTCTACCGGACGTTCCGCGAGGCCGGCATCGAGCGCGTTCGCACCGGCCTGTTCTCGGTGTCGACGCTGCTGTCGTTCGGCGACCTCAAAACCGTCTCGCGGTTCGTCCACACGCTCGTCGGGCGCATCGACGCCGTCGACGGCATCGGCGTGTTCTGCATCGACCCCGGGATGCACGACGAGTAGACCGTGAGCACGATTACGCAGTTCTGTTCGGCGCGAATCGACGTCCGCGAGACCGAGACCGGCCAACAGTTGCGCTCCCGCGGCATCCCCGACCAGCCCCGTGAGTGGGTGAGCTTCGACGTGACGGAGTGATAGCAGAGTCACAGCGCGCTACGCGCGCTGGCCGACGAACGACTAACGCGGCTCGCAGAGCCGCGGCTGGAGTGAGGAGGCTTTTAGCGTAGCTTTTGCAAGCGAAGGAGCGTCGCGACTGAGCGCAGGAAAAGGTACATATGAATGATGGACGGGTCGAGGTTGCCCGGCGTTCCTGCCCGGGTAGTCCCGGTCGCCTTCTCCACCCCGCGACCCTTCGAGCGACGAGCGTTCGGTGCTCCGCTGCTCACTTCCGTGCCTGACGGAGTGGCACCGACGAACCGCGACGACGACACCCCTGCAGGTGCGCGCCGCGGACCGCCGTCCCCGAAGGACGAGGCTTCCACGTTGGCTTCCGGGGCCCGGACACGTCGACCGGACTCCCCCGGATTTCGGCCCCCGCTAATGGCTGTCTCGCGGGAGGAGGGCGGGGCCAAACCGCCCGGCCTAGTCCACTTTCACGTAGACGGCTCCCTCTTAAGGGCCTTTCGGGATGGGGTCTCTGTGTCGGTGCAGTCCATCGGTCCAGCGCAGGGTATCTACCATCCGCGAGCGCGTCACGCGAGCGGTGCGCCAGCGTAGCGGGGAGGGAAACGGTCATCCCGGCCGGCCGTCTACTGGCGGGCATGGGATTCGGTTCGACCGCGAAGAAACTCCAGAAAGTCACTGATATGGCGGACAAGCTCTACGAGCGCTTCGAGAAACTCCGCGAACAGGTCAACGACCTCGCGGGGACCGTCGAGGAAACCAACGGGCGCGTCGCCGAACTAGAGACCGAACTCGCCGAGCAGCGCGCGCTCGTCGAAGCGCTCGCCGAGAAGGAGGGCGTCGACGTCGAGAGCGTCGTCGCTGACGCGGGCGTGGGAGACGCCGGCAGCGACGGTGCGGATGGCAACGACTAAAGAACGCCGGCAAGAATTTCCGGCGAGATGACCACCCACCGGAGGCCGCTGGACTCGGTGCTGGAGACAATCGGAGAGACGCCGCTGGTGCGCGTCCACGCATCGCCCGACGACGTCCCGGTGTACGCGAAACTGGAGTCGTTCAACCCCGGGGCGAGCGTGAAAGACCGCATCGGGGAGTACATGCTCGAACAGATGCTCGACTCGGGAGACCTCCCCGAGGGCGGCACCATCGTCGAGCCGACGGCGGGCAACACCGGCATCGGGTTCGCGGTCGCCGCCGGCCAGCTCGACGTGGACGCCGTCTTCGTCGTCCCCGAGCGCTTCAGCGTCGAGAAACAGCAGTTGATGCGCGCGCTCGGCGCCGACGTCATCAACACGCCCACCGAGGACGGCATGGGCGGCGCCATCGACCGCGCCCACGAGCTCGCCGACGAACTGGACGACGCCGTCGTCCCCCAGCAGTTCTCGAACCCGCTGAACCCGGAAGCCCACTACGAGACGACGGGCCCCGAAATCAGCCAGGCGCTCGACGGCGAGGTCGGCGCAGTCGTCGCGGGGTGTGGCACCGCCGGGACGCTGATGGGCACGGGCCGATACCTCCGCGAGCAGGTCCCCGAGTTGCACGTCACGGCCGTCGAGCCAAAGGGCTCGCTGTACGCGACCACGCAGGGACGGGACGCCGAACAGGGCGAGTACAAGACCGAAGGCATCGGCACCCACGACCCCTCGACGAACGAGCTGTTCGACCCCGACTTCGTCGACGACATCGTCCAGATTCCCGACGAGGACACCCACGCGGAGATGCAGCGACTCGCCCGCGAAGAAGGGCACCTCGTCGCGTCCAGTTCCGCCGCGAACTCGCTCGCGGCGCTGGACGTCGCCGAGCGCGCGGCCGCCGGCGACCTCGACCTCCCCCACGACTGCGTGGTCACCGTCTTCCCGGACTCCAGCGAGCGCTACCTCTCGAAGGGCGTCTACGGCAGCTACGAGGAGTGGGAGGGGTGACCAGAGTGCCGGGAGCGTTCGCGCTGTCCGCCACTCGGCGAAGCGTATAACTCGATTCCGAAGAACCGAACCGACACCGCCATGGACATCTCGACCCTCCCGCAGGCCGCCGACACGGACACCGACACCGACGGATTCCGCAAAGAGAACAACCGCCTCCTCGGCATCCCCGTCGACGGCAGCGTGACGATTCGCGCCGGCTCGATGGTCGGCTACACCGGCGAGTTCACCTTCACCGGGAAAGCCAGCGCCGAAGGCGGCCTCACGGGGCTCGTCAAGGAAGCAGTGACCAGCGAAGGGACGCCGGTCATGGTCGCGGAGGGCACCGGCTACCTCTACGTCGCCGACCGCAGCAAGAAAGTCCAAATTCTGGACCTCGACGCCGACGAGTCGCTGTCCGTCAACGGCAACGACGTGCTCGCGTTCGACGCGAACGTCGACTACGAAATCAGCACCATCGGGAACCTCTCCGGCGCCGCGGCCGGCGGGCTGACGAACGTCTACCTCACCGGCCCCGGCGAAGTCGCCATCACGACCCACGGCGACCCGCTGGTTATCAATCCGCCCGTGACGACAGACCCCGACGCGACGGTCGCGTGGAGCGACGGCCTCTCGCCGTCGTTCTCCGTGAACAAGGCCCTCGAAATCGGACAGACCTCCGGGGAGTCCGTCCAGATGGAGTTCAGTGCCGACGACGGGTTCGTCGTCCTCCAACCCCACGAGGAAGGCGGCCAGATGCAGTAGTCAGGCCTTCAGTCGGCCGTGCTCGACTTTGATGCACTTGCTCTGCACGACGCGCAGCCCCGCCTCTTCGGCGCGCTGTGCGGCGTCGTCGTCGCGGATGCCGAGTTGCGTCCACACGGCCTGCACGTCGTCGCGCGCAATCGCCTCGTCGACGATGCCCGCAACCTCCTCGCTGGGCCGGAACACGTCCACGACGTCCACCTGTTCGTCGACGTCGGACAGCGAGTCGTAGGCCGCCCGCCCGAAGATTTCGTCGGCGTACGGGTTCACGGGAATCACGTCGTAGCCGTTGTCGCGGAGGTACTGAGGGATGTCGTGGGCGTCCTTCCCCGGCGTCGAGGAACACCCGACGACAGCGACGTTGTCGTACTCCAGAATCTCCGCGAGTTCGGTGTCTGATTCGACGGGCATACCGTCTCGTTGGCGCGCCGAGGCGAAAAAGCTACAGGTCGCGCCAGTCGGTGCCGTCGTCGATGCCGACGAGGCGCGCCTCGAAGCCGCCGTCGTCGCGCTCGCGAATCGTGACGATACCGTCGAACAACTGCTTGAGCGTGCTGACCGTCTGCGCGTCGTGGGCGCTGGAGTCGACGACGAACACGCCGAGCGCGTCCGCGGACTGCACGCGCCCCGTGAACACGTGCAGGAACCGGAACACCGTCTGGAGGTCCGAGTACATCAGCAGCGTCGACAGCGAGTGCAGGAGGATGCGATTCCGTGTGACGCCGCGCTGCTGGTAGAGCGCGCGCAACAGCTCCGAGAGCTCGATACCGATGCCGGTGAGGTCCACCGGCGAGGACGCGTACCGGACGAGTTCGGACTCCGTCGCCGTCCCCATCCCCTGCTGTTTGGTGACGCAGTCGACGACGCCCAGCAGCGGCTCCGTGTCGCCGACGTGCTCGGCGAAATCCTCGATGACGCGCTCGGCGCTGTCCTTCGTCGAGACGACGATAGACCCCTCTCCTCCGCGAGCGCCGGTCGCGAGCACGTCGAACCCGAGGTCTCGCTTCCCGCTCATCGGCGGCCCCTCTACGAGGATGTTCGTCCCCGGGTCGACGTCCACGTCCGAGAAGGCCGCGCCAAGCTCGTACATTATGCTCCCCCTCGCGTACCGACTGCGACCGGGGAGTGGCGTGTCGACGAGTCGGACTCCCCCGTTTTCATCTGCCCGAAAGATATGCTGATTCGCTTAAATTCCTTTTGATTGGCCCTCTCACGGCCCGGCCAACCGACCGACGACGAACGCCACAGCAGCGACGAACGTCCCCGCCTTGAGCAGTTGCTGGCCCGCCTCCGGGTCGTCGAAGCTCCGGTACGCCGCCGCCAGCATCACCGTGTCCGCCGGCACCACAACGACCAGATACCAGACGCCGAACGTCCCCGCCACGTACGGCACCGGGCTCGCCAGCACCGCGACGACCAAGAGTGCCGCACCGAGGACGAGCGCGCGCCGCTCCCCGACGACGATTGGGAGCGTCCGCAACCCCTCCTCGCGGTCCCCAGTCACGTCTTCGACGTCCTTGATGACCTCGCGAGTGAACGTCGACAGCGCCGCCAGCACCGCGAGCACGCCACCCGCCAGCGGGTCGCCGACAGCCGCCGCACCGAACAGGAACGTGCTCCCCACGAGGTACGCCACCAGCGCGTTCCCCGCGCCAGGCAAGCCCTTGAAGAACTCCGTGTACGTCACCAACCCCGCGAGATTCACCGCCGCGATGCCCAACGCCAGCGGCGGCAACAGCACCGAGAGCACCACCGCGCCCGCGAACAACGCCACGCTGAACGCCAGCGCGCCGCGCTCCGAGACGGCGCCGCGCGGAATCGCGCGCTCCGGATTGTTGATGCGGTCGACGTCCCGGTCGAAGTAGTCGTTTATCGCCATCCCCGCTGCCGTCGCGAACCACGTCGCCCCCACCGCCGCTGCCGTCGCCGCCGGCTCCGCGAACGCCCCGCCGGCGACGAACGCCCCGATGAACGTCAACGCGCCCGCCGCCACCGTATTCACCGGCCGGGTGAGCTCCACCAGCCCCCGTACCGTCCCCGCCACACTCATGCCCACGCCTACGCGGACCACCCCGAATAAAGGAGGCGATACCGCCCGCTCCGAATCACGGGGTTTAAAACCGACCTCCGTCTACGTTCGCGTGCCGGGCGCTTAGCTCAGCTTGGACAGAGCACTTGGCTTCGGACCAAGACGCCGCGGGTTCAAATCCTGCAGCGCCCATGATTTTGCGAGGAACGGAGGTGGCGAGCTAAACCTGGGCCGAGGATTTGAACCCTGTCAGTCGCAGCGCCGAGCGAAGCGAGGTGACCGTCTGGCTCCGGTTCACAATCCTGCAGCGCCCATACAGCGACCACCCGTTTTGTGCCCCACCCTATTTCTCCCCGTAGCTACTTCTTCCTCCAGAAATCGAGCGAATCACCATTCGCCAATTCGGCATCTCAATCGTATCCCAGCCCGTCACGTGACGAGGGTCCACGCCGTCAAGGCGTTAGCCGAGCCAACTCACAGAGGTGGGCGGCGTGACGTTCGAGCGCCTAACCTACGGGACGCCCCTCGTCGTCGAAGTCTGTCTTACCGCTAATCGACGAGATGGCTAGCATCCTCGTGAGTCGCGTCAAGGCCAGACTCCAGCCCGGTTCTCAGTCCGCTACGTCGAACGTTGCCTGCTGTGCAAAACCTTCCAGTTTCGGTCGCGTCTCTTCGAACTCCTCGGGTGTGAGTGATCCACATCGGAGTGTGTAGATTCGTTCACGGTCGGCTTCCGAGAACTCCACGTCGTAAACAGACTCTTTGAGGTAGTAACCGAGCGCTTCACCGAGGTAAGGAGGAACGGCATTCCCGATTTGCTGACGGCGAGACACCAGCCCGCCCTCGAAACGGTACGTGTCCGGGAACGTCTGGAGGCGCGCTCCTTCTCGAGGCGTCAGCCCTCGGTCTTGGAACGGGTGAATGCAGCGGGCGCTCGACGGCTTCGACATGTTCGAGGTAATCGCGACCGCGGGTGCGTCCGACTGTAGGCGCGAGTACGAGTTGTGGTAACCCGACGACGGTTGGAGTTCGTCCGGAATCGCGGTCCGGTCTCCACCGTCCGGGATGTGCGAAATCATCTCGACCATGTCGTCGGTGTGGTTCGCTGCCTGGTGCGAAGTAAGCTGGTCGTTGTCGCCACGTAGGTCTCGCTGGAGAACCGTCTGGGGCTCCCGGTCGTATTCTTCGACCTCTTCGCCGGGTCCGACTTCGGGTAGGTCGCCAATACCGTCGATGACGCCCGGAGTCTCGACCGGGTCGAGGTCGAATCCTTCCAGCGGATAGTCCGGCTGCCCATCCTTGAACGCGAGGACGACGAGACGCCGACGATGCTGGGGGACGCCGAAGTCGGAGGACGTGACGACACGGTAGGTCACCTCGTACCCCATCTTGTCGAAGGACTTCTCCACCGCCTCGAGAAACTTGCCACCCGCCGTGTTCTGCATCCCGCGGACGTTCTCAAAGAGCGCGGCCTGTGGACGGAGTTCGTTCACCCACTCGATGAAGTTCGTGAAGAGGTGGTTGCGTTCGTCGGACCCGTCCGGGCTTACGACTTCGGAGAAACCCTGGCACGGAGGACCGCCTGCGACGAGGTCGACAGATTCGTCTCCGACGAGCCCCGCGATTTCCTCCTGTTCGATGTCGCGAATGTCTTCAGAGATGTCCGCTGGTTCCCAACCGTCCCGGTTGTTGGCGAAGGAGGCACGCGCGTCTTCGTCGACTTCGACGGCGTGCTTGAGCGTGAAGCCTGCGTTCTCGAGACCGACAGAGAGCCCTCCCGCACCCGCAAAGAGGTCGACGTACGTCAGGTCCTCACTCATTGCAGCGAATTACTGGCTGGCTCGTACTTAACCATTCGTCTCCTCGCACACTACAAAGTTGGTAATCGGATGGTAAATTTCCTATTATTGCTTGGGCATCAACGGGTACGCATCCGGTGCTGATGACGTTGACAGCAAACCACGACGACGAATCAGAGTTGGACCACGCAGCCTACGTCCTCGGTTCGAAGTATCGACAAGCGGTCGTCGCGGAGTTGGCGGGAAAGCCGACTAATCCGAGTTCCATCGCAGACGTACGTAACCTCGCTCGCTCCCACGTCAGCCGTGCTCTCACCGAACTCCGCGAACGCGACCTCGTCCAGTCCCACAGCGCGGAGTCCCGGACAAAACTGTATTCGCTCACCGAGACCGGCGAGGAGGTCGCGAACGTCGTCGAGGATCTGAACGACGGTGATTCGAAGTGACTGCCGGCCGGACCGACGAGGAAGACGAGGCAATCGAAGAATTCCTCCGAGAGTACTTTCGGACCGAGTACCAGCACGACCCGTCGACGCTGTCTAATGAGGAGAAAGAGACAATCGAGGCGCTCGTGAACCGCGCGGAGGACTACTTCGCGTCTTCGAAGGGGACGCTCGGACTCGCCATCGACTTCCTCATGGTCGCCGAGCAGCTCTCGCAGGTCGACGACTGGCTGAACGGCTTCGACTCGAGCCTGACTGCCGACGACGTTCGAAGCCGGTACGACGAACGCGACACGGACACGCTCACGTTCCTCCTCGACGGGAACAAGTACGGGATTCGCCCCGTCCAGAACGATGTCATCACGGTCTTCCGCGACGCGCTGAACCGAACGAACTTCCCGAGTTCGCCCGGCCACCACACCGGCAAGTGGGACGAGTACGAGGACATGTTCGAACTGGCGAACCAACTGTCTCGAACGGGTCGATACGAGGCGGCTCAGCGCCTCTTCGATGTCGGTCTCGACCGTCTCGACAGCCAAAGTCTCCCGACGCGGGAGCCCCCGTTCTCCAGTCCCTTCTACGACATCCTCCAGGACTACCAGCGCTCGCACCCCGACGAGAACGGCGGTGCGGCGTACCAGGCGTTCGCCTACGGGTACGTGAAGGCGAAGTGGACGCACCTGTCCCTGACTGCGAGCAAGGTGCGCACGGGGTCCTCGCGGCAGAATCGGTACGGGGACATCGATGGCTACGTCGGCCCGGACCTGATGCTCTCCGTCGAAGCGAAAGACCGCGACATCACGATGGGGAACGTGCGAGGGGAGCTCGGTGAGATGATGAAGCTGGCCGAGGACACCACGGCGATGGTCATCGCCCTCTGCCGGTCAGTCTCGGATAACGCCACCGACGTACTCGAGGACGCTGGCGTCACCGTAATCACGGACGAGGACCTCGAACAGGAGATTGCGTCGTGGGACTACCACCAGCAGGACCGCGCGGTCCAGGGCATGGTCCACTACTTCTACCACATCGAGGAGAATCCGAAAGCCGTTCAGCGTATCCTTCGATTCATCGAGCAAGTCGACCCCGAGAACACCGCGCTCGCGCATTTAGAGAGTTAGCTCGGTGGCTGCTCTGTCCGATTGTATTCGAAAATCTCGGTCAGCAGATACTTCCCGCAGTTCGGGTTCGAGGACGTGCAGACCTACGGGCCAAGTTCGTTTCCGTTCGCAGGGAGCAAGCATCAGAACCAATCAGTCATCGTCGGTGTCCTCGAGAATGTCGGTCGAGAGGCCGCCGTCCAGCCACGCACGACCGCGCTTCGAAGCGCCGCCGTGCCTAACGCCGCTGGTGCAAAATCAATCGATAGACACCACGACAATCGATACACTCAGCGACACGACCGACGAACAAGAACTGATTACGAGTGATAGAACCGTCGGGGTGAAAGGTACCCTGCCGCGAGACACCTGTAGCGCCCATCATTTTGCCGGCGAACGACACGAGAGCTTGACCAGGGAGACCGCCACAGCCGAAGGGACGCACTTGCGAGTCGCGCGGTTTTTCCGGCCGTACGGCGCGTGTGCCAGTATGGCGACACTCGGCACGAAATTGGTCCAGATGGACGCCGTCCCGGCGGTACTGCACTACGCGGATGGGGGGCAGGACGGTCCGCTGGAGATTCAACACGTACAGGTCGAGGACGAGGTGGTGAACGCGGTGATTCACGTGCAGGCGGGCGGAACGCAGTCGCTGGCTCGAATCACGGGCGGCCTCGACGACGAGGAGTTGGAACTCCAGATTCCGACCGAGCCCGCGGACTTCGACTCCGTGGAGGAGTTCTTGGCCGCGGACGGCATCTTCGAGACGGCCAAGACTATCGTGGACATCGAGACGAACCTCTGAGAGGGACGAGCGCGCTACGCGTCCTCTAACTCATCTTGTAGCGAGCGCGAGCACAACCCCAGTCGCGGCGCCCCACGCGACGGCGCCGCCGGCAGCGAACGTAAGCAGCGCGCCGTCACCGAGGAAGCCGGCGACGGCCCACGTGAGCACGCCGACTGCGGCGAGCGCGTGAATCGTCGTTCCGGCGACCGGCGGGTCGTTACCGCGGATGGACAGCCACGTGCCGTACGCGCCGAGCGCCAGCGCCAGTAGGTAAATCAGCGCGCCGAGGCCACCCCACAGCGAGAACAGACTCGCCAGCAGCGAGTCGTCGCGCCCGTCGCCGGGTTCGGGCGCGGCGGTAGTCGCGGTCGTGGTCGCAGTCGTCGTGTGTGTGGGCTGGGCGGCGGCTTCGACGGTGACGTTCACGGTCGCGTCGTTGAGACTCTGGACACCGAGTTCGTCCTCGACGGCAAGCGAGACCGCGTACGTACCAGGTTCGTCGAATCTGGTCACGTACGTCGGCGAGGAGCCGACGTGGCGCTCGCCGGCGACGGTGAACTCGTAGACTTCGATGTCGCCGTCGTCGGTGGATTGGCGGCCCGCGAGTTCGACGGGGTCGCCGACTCGAACGGTCGTCTCGTTGGCGACGAGCGCCGCGGTCGGGCGCTCGTAGCGCGGGCCGAACGGCTCGCTGGCGAACGGGACGGGGTCGGCCTTCCCGCCGTCGGTGACGACCGCGTCGCCGGCGCCACCGGGGTTGAGCGTCTCGTGGTACGGGCCCGAGGGGGCGCCCCAGTAGTTGTGTTCGGCGACGACGACTTCGCCGGTGTCGAGCGCGCTCCGTAGTCCGACGATGTGGCCGTAGATGTCGTTGTGGCCGAGTTCGACGTTCGGGGCGTTCTCGACGACGACGCCGGTCGCTGCGGCGGCGTCGCGGCCGCCGTCCGCGCGCTCCCGGTCGGCCGTGTTCAGCACCACGGAGTTGTTCGCCAGCCGCGTGGGTGTCGGGCCGGCGACGCGCACGCCGTTGGCGTTCGCCGCAATCGTATTGTTGTGGACGACGGTGGTGGTGCCCGCGCGCTGGCCTGCGACATCGACGCCGAACTCGCCGTTGTCGAGCGCGTCGTTGAAGCCGACAGTCACGCCGCCGAGCAGGTCGTGAGCGTCGACAGAGAGCCCGTCGCCGGCGTTGTCGACGAGGCGGTTCCGGAGAACAGTCACGCCGCGCACCCGGACCGCGGAGACGGCGACACCGGGGCCGTCGTTCTCGCGCACGACGTTGTCCGCGAACACCGTGTTGTCGACCTGCTGGGTGCCGAACCTCGCGCCGCCGGCGCCGTTCCCGGAGAGCGTGTTGTTCCGCACGTCGAAGGCGTCGACGAAGACGTACTCGGCGCTGGCGTCGATACCGTACTGGTCGTTGCGCGAGAACTCGTTGTGCTGGACGGCGAGCGAGACGTGCTGGATGCTCCCGGACGTTCGACGGAGCGAGACGCGCAGTCCGTCCCGGGAGTCGACGACGGTGTTGCGGGCGAAGCGCACGCGGTCGGCGTCGGTCGCCCCGTGCACACGAACGCCGCTCCCGGACGCGGCCCGGACCTCGCTCTCCGAGACGAGTACGTCTTCGAGCGCGCCGCCCTGGAACACGACGCCGTTGCCGCCGACGTTCTCGACGGCGACGCGGCGGAGCGTCACGTCCTCGACGGTGTGGTCGTTCGTCGCCTTCGGGCGCGCGTCCGTCGACTCGGTCTCGAAGGCAACGCCGGTGCCCGAGACGCCGGCGACGGTGACGTCGGTCAGTTTGACGTCCGAAATCGCTCTCGCTCGCACGCGAACGCCGTTCGTGCCGGTGTTCGCGAACGTCGTCCCGGAGACCCGGAGGTCGCGCACGGCATCCACGTACGGCACGGTCTCGGGAACCGCGGCGGTGACGCCCGCGCGGCCGACGTCGGCGAACCGCGAGTCCGTAATCCGAATCGACGGCGCTCCCTCTCGGGCCGTGACGGCGAGACCGTCGCGGACGTGCTCGCGGACCGTCGAGTCGGCGACGCGAATCGACCCCGCGCTCGACGTCGCCGTCACCGCGGTCGTGGCGTGTTCGAGGATGGTGTGTTCCAACCGGAGCGTGGAGTCGCCGTCGCCGGCGTACTCGATGGTCTGCCACGTCCCCGGGCCCGAGGATGGGTCGGCGGTCGTGAACTGAATCGGGTCGAGTCCGGTTCCGGCCGCCACGAGGCTCCCCCGGACGGTTATCGTGACTTCCTCGCCGACGTTGACTCGCGTACCGGGTTCGACAGTGAGCGTCGCGTCCCCGGCGACGGTCAGGTCGCGGCCCACGTAGTACGGGCCGTTCTCGGCGGTCCACGTCGTGTTCTCGGTCACGTCACCGTCGACGTACGTCGGCCCTGTCTCCGCGGCGGTCGCCGGCCCGGCGGCACCAGCGGCGACCCCGGCGGTGGCCGCAGCGAGCACCACGAGTGCGGCGACGAGGAGGGTTCTCGGCGTCATGTGGATGCGTGCGAGAGCTGTCCCAGTGGGTAGTACACCGACCAGTCGAACGCGCCCGTGCCGGCCGCGACCGCGGGGTTCTGCGCGTCGTCGTTCGGGGACGTGGGGTCGGTGCCGCGCAGGACTTCCTCGCCGTCGGGAATCCCGTCGGCGTCCGAGTCCAGCGCGGTCGGATTGGAGCCGTACCGCCGGAGTTCGATGCCGTCTTCGAGGCCGTCACCGTCCGTGTCCGCGTCCAGCGGGTCCGTGCCCGTGTCGCGGTACTCGGTCAGGTCGGTGAGGCCGTCACCGTCCGTGTCGCGGTCGTACGGGTCGGTGCCGAATTCGACTTCGAGCGCGTCCGGCAGCCCGTCGAGGTCCGCGTCCGCCTCGACGGCGGACGTGTTACCCGCGAGTTCGGACACGTCGTCGAGGCTGTCGGCGTCCGTGTCCGCGTCCCCGTAGTCGGTCCCCGCGCGGACCTCCTCGTCGTCGCGGACGCCGTCGCCGTCGGTGTCGGGGTCGTTCGGGTCGGTGCCAAACTGGTGGACTTCGTAGCCGTCTTCGAGTTCGTCGCCGTCCGTGTCGGCGTCGCGGAAGTCAGTCCCCAGCGACAGTTCGTTGACGTTCGAGAGGCCATCTGCGTCGAGGTCGCCGCCCTTCTCGATGACGTGGACGGTGACCGCGCGGTCGTCGAGGCGCGAGGTTCCGCCCGGCCCGGAGCGGTACATCGTCGCGTACAGCGTGTGCCGGCCGCGTTCGAGGTCCTGTTCGCGGGATTCGAGCGTGAGGTCGGCGTCGGTCGTCGCCAGTTCGCCGAGCGTCACCGTCGTCACGGCGAGCGAGTCGTCGAAGTGCTCGCTGTAGCGGGCTTCCCGGGTCTCGGTCAGTCGGACGGTGTAGTCGGCGTAGTAGGTGTCGGACTCCGCGAGGTAGTCGCCGACGGTCACCCGCACCGTCGCGGGTTCGTCGGCCCACACGTAGTAGACGCCACCGCGTTCGGTCGCGGCGCCCGCGCCAGTCACGTCAACGTCGAGGACGCCCGAATCGACCGTGGTAGTAGTGGTGCCAGCCGCGAGCGCCGTCATCGGACTCGTCGCCACGAATGCGACGACCACGGCGACGACGACGAAACGCGGAACTGAGCACCGAGACACGTACATCTGTCGTGGTGTAACGCACTTGAATATAGTGGTGGGCGCGTCCGAGTCCGCCGACAATCCGGCCTCCGTCCCGGGCTACTCGCCACGGCCCATCGCGTAGAACTCGTCGTTGGGCCGCATGTCCGCGACGGCAGCCATTCGGTTCGAGAGGTTGAAGAAGGCTGCAACGGCCGCGATGTCCCACACTTCCTCGTCGGAGAAGCCGGCGTCGCGGAGCCCCTGGACGTCCTCGTCTCCGACGGCTTCCGGGGACTCCGTGAGCTTCACCGCGAAGTCCAACATCACGGCGTGTTCCTCGGAGACGTCCGCGCTGCGGTGGTTCGTGGCGAGTTGGTCCGCTAGTTTTGGGGCTTCGGCGTAGATGCGGCAGAGCGCGCCGTGCGCGACCACGCAGTAGAGGCAGTCGTTGGCGCCGCTGACCGCGACCGTGATCATCTCGACCTCCTCCCGGACGAGGGGCGTGTCCTCGACGAGCGCGTCGTGGAACGCGAAGAACGCGCGGAAGTGACTGGGCTTGTACGCGTACGCCTCGAAGACGTTCGGCGTGAAGCCGGCGCGCTCGGTCTCCTCGGCGATTCGCTCGCGGAGGTCTTCGGGGATGTCGTCGCTGTCCGGGACGGGGAACCGTCGCATCGCGTCACTCATACGTAGACGCGCGGCGGGACACCACTAAGCCGTTTACACGCAGACCCCTCCCGAGTTCACTCGTCGGCGAGGCGGTCGCCCGCGGCGAGTCCGCTCTCGACGGCGGCGTGGACGCGGCCCTCGCCAGCGACCCAGTCGCCGGCGACGTGGAGGCCGGCGTCCCGAATCGCCGCGACCGGCGCGGGGTCGACCGCGTCCTCGGGGAGCGCGTACCGCCAGCCCTGCGTGTCGGTCCACGCAGGGTCCACGAGGCGGGTGTCGTCGAGCAGCGCGGCGGCGTGCTCGGCGGCGCGCTCGGTCTGCCAGTCCGGGTCGCGGTCGTAGTGCTCGCGCGACCAGTCCGGCGCCATCTGGACGACAAACAGTTCGCCGTCCGGGACGTGGCCGGGCTTGCAGGACTCGCGCGCGAGCCAGCCAACATCGTGAGCATCGTCGGTGTTCACGAGCGCGTACCACTCGCGGTCCACGTCGAAGTCGTACCGGAGAACTGCGGTCACGACGCTGCGGTACGGAACCGACTCGACCGCGTCGCGGGCGGCCGCAAGTCGGTCGTCCTTCCAGTCGGTCGCCGCGAGCAGGTCCGCAGTCTGTGGCGCCGGCGGCGTCAGCAGTACGTCCGCGAACGGGCCGTACGTGGTGCCGGCGGCGCCGGTGAGCGTCCAACCATCGTCCTCGCGTGCGAGCGACTCGATGCGCGTCTCGCGCTGGACGTCGGCGTCGGTGCGCGCGAACAGGCGCTTCGCCAGTTGGGTGATGCCGTCCTCCCACGTCCACTTCGGTTCGTCGCTGCTCCGGCCGGGCGCGATTCCGCCGTCGCCGTCGAACGTCCACACCGGCTCCGCGATGTCGTGGAGGCCGTCCTCGCCGAGGTCGCGCACGAGGGCGCCGACGAGGCCGTCGCCGGATTTGACGTAGTTCGCGCCGTGGTCGTACCGGCAGTCGTCGCGGCGCCGCGTCGCCGCGCGCCCGCAGACGCCGCGCGACTTCTCGAAGACGGTAACCTCGCGCGCATCGTTCCGGAGGCGATAGGCGGCCGCCGCGCCGGCCGCGCCCGCGCCGACGATTGCCAGCGAATCAGTCACGTCGCTGGGTTGGCTCGCCAGCCCCTTAGCACTCCACCAATCGGCAACTGCCGAAGCGGGACAGCAGCCTACGAGTGCAGCGTCCGGATGATACCCGGGACCAGGTACGCGAACGCCACGAACACCACGACGAGCAGCACCGTGAGGAGGAATGCCACGGGAGTCATGAAGAATCTGTTCCGACAGAAGCGGCGTAATTCTTGTGGCCGTTTCGGCGCCCAACGGAAAACGGTTTGACGCTCACCCACCCACGAAAGACCATGAAGGTACGAATCGGTGCCGGCGCGACCGACGAGGAAGCCAGCGCGGTCGCCGCCGCGCTCGCCGAACACGTCGCCGACGAGGTCGAAGTGTACCTCGGCGACGACGACGAACCCGCGGCCGTCCACGAAGCCCCCGCGCCCTCCACCAGCCCCGAGGACGACGACCTCGGACCGACCGAGCGCGAGGCGAGCCTCCGCGAGGAGATCGCGGACATCCTCGAAGGCGGCCCCGAGAAGTACAAGGAACGACTCGGCGAGCAGGACAAACTGTTCGTCCGCGACCGCCTCGACCTCTGGTTCGGGGAGGCCGGCGGGGACGGCAACGGCGACCTGCTGTTCGAGGACGGGAAGTTCGCGAACTTCGACTCGTGGCATCCCGACAGCCCGGACGTCGACGAGGCCGACCCGGACACCCGCCTCCCGGCGGACGGCCTCATCACCGGCGCCGCGGACTTCGAGGACCGCGACGTTCACTTCATGGCCAACGACTTCACCGTGAAGGCGGGGTCGATGGCCGAGCGCGGCGTCGAGAAGTTCCTCCGCATGCAGGAGCGCGCGCTCAAGACCGGCAAGCCAGTCCTCTACCTGATGGACTCCAGCGGGGGTCGCATCGACCAGCAGTCCGGGTTCTTCGCGAACCGCGAGGGCATCGGGAAGTACTACTTCAACCACTCGCGACTCTCCGGGCGCGTCCCCCAGATTTGCGTGCTGTACGGCCCCTGCATCGCCGGCGCCGCGTACACGCCCGTGTTCGCGGACTTCACCGTGATGGTCGAGGGGATGTCCGCGATGGCCATCGCCAGCCCGCGGATGGTGAAGATGGTCACCGGCGAGGAAATCGGGATGCAGGAGTTGGGCGGCCCGGACGTCCACGCCCGCCAGTCCGGGAGCGCGGACCTCGTCGCCCGCGACGAGGAGCACGCCCGCGAACTCGTCTCGGACCTGATTCAGTACCTCCCTGACAACAGCGACGAGCAGCCGCCGAGCCAGCCCGCGAAACCGCCCGCGAAACCCACGGAGGGCATCGACGGCCTGATTCCGGAGTCCCCGAACCGCGCGTACGACATGCACGACCTCATCGAGCGCGTCGCCGACGCGGACTCCTTCTTCGAACTCAAGCCCGAGTACGGCCCCGAGATTCTCACGGGATACGCGCGCATCGACGGCCGTACGGTGGGTATCGTCGCGAACCAGCCCGCCGAGCGCGCGGGCGCCATTTTCCCCGACGCCGCCGAGAAGGCCGCGGAGTTCGTCTGGAAGTCCGACGCCTACAACATTCCCCTCCTCTACCTCTGTGACACGCCGGGCTTCATGGCGGGCTCGCAGGTCGAGAAGGACGCGATTCTGGAGAAGGGCAAGAAGATGATTTACGCCACCAGCGAGGCCACCGTCCCCAAGCAGTCCGTGGTCGTGCGGAAGGCCTACGGCGCGGGCATCTACGCGATGAGCGGGCCCGCCTACGACCCCGAGTCCACCATCGCTCTCCCCTCCGGCGAAATCGGCATCATGGGCCCGGAAGCCGCCATCAACGCGGTGTACGCGAACAAGCTCGACGACATCGACGACCCCGAGGAGCGCAAGCAGCGCGAACGGGAACTCCGGGAAGAGTACCGCGAGGACATCGACGTCCACCGGATGGCCAGCGAGACCGTCATCGACGAAATCGTCCCGCCGTCGGAGCTACGGAGTGAACTCGCAGCGCGCTTCGACTTCTACGAGGGCGTCGAGAAAGACCGCCCGTCGAAAAAACACGGCACGATTCTCTGAGGCCGCCGGCCGCCCGGCGGGCTACGACAGGTGCGCCGTAACGTCTGTCGAGGAAATCATCCCGACGTAGTCGTCGTCGACGACCGGGAGGTGTTTGATGCCGTACGTCGTCATCATCGCGGCGACCTCCTCCATGTAGAGGTCGGGCGCGGCGGTCTCCACGTCGGTCGTCATCACGTCCGCTACCGTCAACTCGGTCACGTCTTTCCCCTCCGCGACGGCGTCGAGGACGTCCGTGCTGCTGATGATTGCGCGTGGCGTCGTCGTTACGACGAGCGCGCTGATGTCTTTGCTGCGCATCCGCTCGGCGGCTTCTTTCACCGTCGCGTCGGCGGCAATCGTCTCCAGCGGCGCGGACATCACGTCCTCGACTGTCAGTCTATCGGAAGAAGACATACCGTACGCGACGACCCCCTCGACTAAGGCAGTTTCCCCGTCCTGGTCCCACTCTCGGGACGCAGCGCGTCGACGAGCACGGCAAACGCGAGGCCGACGAGGCCCACGTCGCGCGCGAGCACGTCCCCGAACTGGCCGGTCGCCGCCCAGACGACGGCGAGGTAGCCGACGGTCGCCGTCAGTGAGACGGCGGCGACGAGCGCGGCGAACGCCGTCCAGCGGTCCGCGAGCAGCAGCGCCGCGAACCCGAGTTCCAGCCAACCGTTCGCGAGCACGAACACGCGCGGCGAGACGACGATCCACGGCGCCAGCCAGTCGGTGACGTACACCGTCCAGCCCGCGGGGTCGAGGAGTTTGTGCGTGCCCGCCGCGACGAGCATCAGGCCGAGCCCCAAACGCGCCAGCGTCGCGGGGTCGGGTGCCCGAGCGGCGAACTGCCGTGCGCGGCCGCGAACGGACATCACTCGGCGTGTTCGCGTTTCAGCGAGAGCGCGGTGCGGTCGAACTCACAGACCAACTCGTCGTCGCGGTTCACGGCGAACACCTCGACGTGGAACGTGACGACGCCGCGCTCGCCGTCGCTGGTCTCGCGCTTGTCGGTCACCGTCGACTGCACGCGAACCGTGTCGCCGTGGAACACCGGAGCGGGGTGCTCGACGTCGTCGTAGGAGAGATTCGCGACGATGGTGCCGTCCGTAGTGTCCGGAATCGTGAGGCCGACGGCGAGACTCATCGTGTAGAGGCCGTTGACGACGCGCTCCCCGAACTGGCTGTCCGCGGCGAACTCGCCGTCGAGGTGCAGCGGCTGCTGGTTCATCGTCATGTCGCAGAACTGCTGGTTGTCCGCCTCCGAGACGGTGCGTCGCTTCTCGTGTTCGATGGTCTCGCCGACCTCGAAGCCCTCGTAGTAGCGTCCCGCCATGAACGAACGCGGTCGGCCCCAACCCTTAAAACCGCCGAAATATCGGCCATCAGGCTTTTAGCGCGGCGTTTGGCCACCATCCTTTTTCGGTCGTCGTGCGTCGTCTCACACAGATTATGCAACGGAACTACGTCCGTGCGGGAATACTCGTGGCAGTCGTCGTCGCGGCCGCCGCCCTCACAGGTGTCGGAGCGGCAGCAACGGGCGGTTCAATCGAGGCGTCACCGAACGACGCGGGCGCGACGTCGACCCACACGGTGACGGCGACCGTCGACAGCGATGAGGCCGGGAGCTCGTTGAACGGGTTCAGAGTCGACTACGAGGCGACCGACGTGAGTAACGTCGGACAGGGCGACATCACCGAGATGTACGTCCAGCGTGCCAACAACAGCGAGACTATCGACGTCTCCGACGACATCAGCGGTGTCAGTATATCGAACAACGGCGAGAGCATCAAGATTACTCTCGGGGGAAGCTACGACCTCTACGAGAACGACCAGGTGGTGATTACCTACGAGGGCGCACAGAATCCGGCCGCGGGCGACTACGATGTCGGTATCCGCATCAACCCGCAGAGCAGTAGCGCAACGGCGTCAGCGACCCTCTCGATTTCCAGCACTTCGACGACGACACAGACGACCACGCAGACAACGACACAGACTACGTCGGACACGACCCAGACGACCACTGACTCCGACGATACCACCACGACCACCGACTCCGACGACAGTGACACGACCACGACGACGAGCAGTTCCAGCGGAAGCGACACGACGACTGCCTCGGACGACGAGACGACGAGCGTCACGGCGTGGGCGAACGTGACCGCCACGCCCGACGACGCGAACGAAACGGCAACGCACACCGTGTCCGTCGTCGTCGACGACGAGACGGGCGGCGACTCGTGGAATGGACTGGAGGTTAGCTACAACGGAACGGGGGTAGACGTGAGCGACGTCGGACAGGGCGACATCACGAGAATCGGTATCGACCGCACCGGGAACACGAGCAACGACACGCTCACTGTGAACGTCTCCGATGACCTCAGCAGCGTCAGTGCCGAGAACGACGGTGAGACGCTGGTCGTCGGCCTCGGCGGGAACTACACGCTCGAAGCCGGCGACGAGGTCGTCGTCGCCTACGAGGACGTTCAGAATCCCGGCGCGGGCAACTATTCGGTCCCCGTGGACGTGAACTACCAGAGCAGCGGCGGCACGGCGAACGCCTCGCTATCCCTGGACGCGACCCAGACGACGGTCGCCCAGACTACCGAAGAGACATCGGCCGACGCGTCGACGACCACTGCGCCGACGCAGACCGACGCGCAGACGACGGCGGACTCGACGCCGTCGACGTCGCCCGGCTTTGGCACCGTCGCGGCGGCCGTCGCGCTCGCCGCCGCGGCCGCGCTGCTCGTGCGTCGATAGACATACAAGCGGCCGGGGCGACCCCCCGGCATGGCTCGACGCAGCGTCCTGTTCTCGCCGGGTGACCAGCCGGAGTTACTGCGGAAGGCCCCACAGACCGGCGCGGACACCGTCGTCTTCGACCTCGAAGACGCGGTCGCGCCCGCGCGAAAGACGGAGGCGCGGACCGCCGTCCAGTCGGTGCTCGCCGACCCCGAGTTCGACCCGGACTGCGAGGTGTGCGTGCGCGTGAATCCGCTGGGGTCGGGCGCCCGCGACGACGTGGCGACGGTACTCGCGGGGGAGAACCCGCGACTCGACGCCGTCGTCCTCCCGAAAGCGACGGCCGCCGACGAGGTGACGACGCTCGGCCGACTACTCGACGAGCGCGCGTTCGACGTGCCGGTGTTGGCGCTCGTGGAGTCCGCGCGCGGCGTCCTGCACGCCGAGGAAATCGCGGACGCCGGGCCGACGGACGCGCTCGTGTTCGGCGCGGAAGACCTCGCGGCGGACGTGGGGGCGACGCGGACCGACGACGGCGTGGAGGTCCTGCACGCCCGCGAGCAGGTCGTGCTCGCGGCCGGCGCGGCGGGCGTCGACGCCATCGACACCGTCTACACGGACATCGAGGACTCGGACGGACTCAGCGAAGAGACTGCGTTCGCCGCGCAGTTGGGGTACGACGGGAAACTCGCGATTCACCCCTCGCAGGTCGAGGTCATCAACGACGCGTTCACGCCCACCGACGAGGACATCGAGTGGGCCGAGCGCATTCTCGACGCGACGGAGGAGGCCGACGCGGAAGGCCGCGGCGTGTACCGCGTCGACGGCGAGATGGTGGACGCGCCGCTGGTCGCGCAGGCCGAGCGCGTTCTCGAACGGGCGCGGGCCGCTGGCTCCCACGACGGGACTTAGTGACAGTCGACGGCATCATGTGATGGGGACTCCGCCACGTTTTTGCTGAGTGGCGGAGTCAGTCGGCGTATGGCGGACGTCAATCCCTTCGAGAGTCTGCAGGAGCAACTCGACGACGCGAGCGAGTACCTCGACGTCGGCGACGACGTGCTCGAACGCCTCAAACAGCCCGAGCGCGTGCTCGAACTCACACTCTCCGTGGAGATGGACGACGGGACCATCGAGACGTTCGACGCGTACCGCTCGCAGTTCAACGGCGACCGAGGACCGTACAAGGGCGGCATCCGCTACCACCCCGGCGTCACGCGCGACGAAGTGAAGGCGCTCTCCGGGTGGATGGCGTACAAGACCGCCGTCGTCGACATCCCCTACGGCGGCGGGAAGGGCGGTATCGTCCTTGACCCCAGCGACTACTCCGAGAGCGAACTCGAACGCATCACGCGGTCGTTCGCCAAGGAGATTCGCCCGTTCATCGGCGAGGACAAGGACGTGCCCGCGCCGGACGTCAACACCGGCCAGCGGGAGATGAACTGGATCAAAGACACCTACGAGACGCTGGAGAACACGACCGAGCCCGGCGTCATCACGGGGAAGGCCTTGGAGAACGGCGGCAGCGAGGGCCGCGTGGAGGCCACAGGTCGCTCGACGATGTTCGCCGCTCGTGAGGTCTTCGACTACCTCGACAAGGACGTCGAGGAAGCTACCGTCGCCGTGCAGGGCTACGGGAACGCCGGCTCGATCGCGGCCAACCTCATCGAGGACCTCGGCGGGCACGTCGTCGCCGTCTCGGACTCCTCGGGCGCCATCTACAACCCTGAAGGGTTCGACACGCGCCACGTCAAGGAGTTCAAGCGCGAGACCGGCAGCGTCGCCGGCTACGACGGCGCCACCGAGGAGTTCACGAACGAGGAACTGCTCACGCTCGACGTCGACCTGCTCGTGCCCGCCGCGCTGGAGAACGCCATCGACGCCGACCTCGCGGGGGCCGTGCAGGCCGACATCGTCGTGGAGGCCGCCAACGGGCCGCTCACGCCGGACGCCGACGACGTGCTCGCGGAGCGCGACGTCCACGTCGTCCCGGACATCCTCGCGAACGCGGGCGGCGTCACCGTCTCGTACTTCGAGTGGGTGCAGAACCGCCAGCGCTTCCAGTGGACCGAAGAGCGCGTCAACGAGGAGCTGGAGGCCGTGATTACGAACGCCTTCGACGCAATGATCGACGCCTACGAGGCCAACGACCTCCCGAACCTCCGCACGGCCGCGTACGTCGTCGCCATCCAGCGCGTCGTCGACGCCTACGAAGGCAGCGGCACGTGGCCGTAGGGCCAAGAAACGAACCCGCGGCCGCAGGCGTTCGCCACCGGCGCTACACTTTTCTCCACGGTATCGAATGTAGTGATAGGGACACTATTCGATGGGGTGGAACAGCGACTGGTGGCAGTCACCCGTCCTTGTCGTCGCTGCACCGCCTCGTGGTTCCCGCCACCGTCGTCGCTGGAGTGCTGTTGTATTACTTCAGTCCGACAGCCGTAACGTCGGCCGACCGACTCAGCGACGCATGGAGCGCCGTCGCAAAAGTGGGGTACTTCGCGGCTATGGGCGGTACCGTCAGCGTCGCTGTCTTCGTTAGCGGAAATCAGCGAGCGGCGATTCTCGGAGTGGTTGCGGTGACGATGGTCGGTGCGTTCCTCGCGAGGGAAAACTTGGGAGGCGACAGCTGAACGCCGTTCCGCTTAGACGTAGCCTTCCTCGGCGAGGCGTTCGACCGCTTCTTCGAGGCGTTCGGTGCTGGCGGCGTACGAGATGCGCGCGTACCCCGGCGTGCCGAACGCGCTGCCGGGAACGGTGGCGACGTGGGCGTCCTTCAGGGCGTCCTGACACCACTGCTGGTCGTCCTCGTCGACGGGCACCATCACGTAGAACGCGCCGTCCGGCTCGGGCACGTCGACGCCATGCTCGGCGAACAGTTCGAGCAGCCGCTCCTTGCGGGACTCGAAGGCGTCGACCATCTCGTCGACGGCGTCGTCGGTGTTCTCGATGGCTTCGACGCCGCCGTGCTGGACGAAGTTCGTCGCCGAGGACACCGAGTGCGAGTGGACCTTCCCGGCCTGGTCGATGAGTGACTCCGGTCCCGCGAGGTAGCCGAGCCGCCATCCCGTCATCGCGTACGCCTTCGAGAAGCCGTTGATGGTGACGGTGCGCTCGAACATCCCGTCGAGGGCGGCGAGACTGACGTGCTCGCGGCCGTAGTTGATGTGCTGGTAGATTTCGTCCGAGATGACCGTCACGTCGTGCTCGACGGCGAGGTCACGGACGGCCTCCATGGCCTCCCGGGAGTAGACCGAGCCAGTGGGGTTGCTCGGCGAGTTCACGACCAGCAGTTCCGTGTCGTCGGAAATCGCGGCTTCGAGTTCGTCGAGCGCCGGCTCCAACTGGAAGTCGTGCGGCGAGAGGTCGACGCGAGTCAGCTCCGCGCCCGCGATTTTCGCCATCGCCTCGTAGGACACCCACGCGGGGTCCAGGAGCGCGACCTCGTCGCCGTCGTCGACGAGCGCCTGGAACGTCTCGAACAGCGCCTGCTTCGCGCCCGGCGTCACGATGACGTTGCCCGCCTCGTAGTCGATGCCGTCGCCGCGGAGCTTCGCCGCGATTGCCTCCCGGAGCGCCGGGATGCCGTTCGAGGACGTGTACCCCGTCTCGCCGGCTTCCAGCGCGTCCTCGGCGGCGTCCTTGACGTTCTGCGGCGTGTCGAAGTCCGGTTCGCCGACCGAGAGGTCGATGACGTCCTTGCCCTCGGCTTCGAGTTCGTTCGCGAGGTTGCTGACTGCAAGCGTCGCGCTCGGTTCCACTCGTCGTACCCTGTCGGTGAAGTCCATCTTAGAGTTCCTCCGCGAGGTGAATCGCGCTGTCTACTGCTTCCGCTCCCTTCTGTACTCGTTCGCGTGCTTCCGCGCCCGACATCCCCGGGCCGGCGACGCCGAACGCCACCGGCGTGTCGCGGTCGAGGCTGACGTCGGTGAGCTTCTGCGCGGTCGCGTGAGCGATGACGTCGTCGTGGTCGGTGTCGCCCGTGACGATTGCGCCGACGACTGCGACGGCGTCGACGTCGTCGCGTCGCGCGAGTCGGTCGGCGGCCAGCGGCGCGTCGTACGCGCCCGGCACCCGGACCAACTCCACGACGTCGGCGCCCGCGTCGTCGGCCGTCTCCACGGCCGCCGACTCCATCTGTTCGGTGACGCTGCGGTTGAACTCCGCAACGACGAGCCCGAGCTCTACCATGTCAGAACGGTCTCCCGGGGCGGATAAAGGCCTACCGTTCCAGACAGCGCGAACCCACAAGTTTGTATGCACACCGTTCCGTTTGGCGAACGAGATGCCCTCCTTCGGACGCCGCCGCGCCGCGGCGCTGGCGGTCGCTGTCGCGGTGCTGGCCGCCCTCGCGCTGCGGGTGGTCGCACTCGGTGACCGCACCTTCCACTGGGACGAAGCCCGGGTCGGCTACTGGGTGCTGCAGTACGCCGCCTCCGGCGAGTGGTCGTATCGCGCCATCGTCCACGGGCCGTTCCTCTTCCACGTGAACGAGTGGCTGTTCGGCGTCTTTGGGGCGAGTGACGCCGTCGCGCGAGCGCCCGTCGCGGTCGTCGGCGCGCTCCTGCCGGCGACAGCGTGGTTGTTCCGCGCACGCCTCGACGACGTGGAGGTCGCAGCGCTGGCGGGGCTGCTCGCGCTCAACCCCGTGCTCGTCTACTACTCGCGGTTCATGCGCAGTGACGTGCTCGTCGCGGCGTTCAGCGTCGCCGCGCTCGGCCTCGCGGTGCGCGCGCTCGACACCCGCCGCGGCGGCTACCTCGTCGCCGCCGGCGCGGTGCTCGGACTGGCGTTCACGACCAAGGAGAACGCGCTCGTCTACGTCGCGATGTTCGCCGGCGCGAGCGCGCTCCTGCTCGACGAACAGCTGTTCACGGCGCGAACGCGCGGTGAATCCTTCGAGAGCGTGCTCCACGCGACCCTGCAGCGAGTGGGTGGCGGACTGGTCGCGTGGCGGCGCGCTCTCGCGGGCGGGACGCTCGCGTTCCTCGTCGTAGTCGTCGTCTTCTACGCGCCCCGGCCGGAGTTCTACGCGGCGCTCGCGAATCCGACGCAACTGCCGGGCGTCGTCGCTGCGGGGACGGCCGGCGCGTGGGCGGAGTTCTGGAACACGTGGGGCATCAGCGGTAGCGCGTCCCGACAACACAGCTACATCGCGTTCCTCGCGGACGCGCTGCGGACGCTCGGCGCGGCGTCGCTGATGCTGGTCGCGGCCGCGGTCGTCGGCTTCCTCGCAGAGCGCTACGCCACCGACGACTCCCGCGACCTCGTGCTGTTCGCGGGCTACTGGGCGGTCGCGTCGGTCGTCGTCTACCCCGCGATTACGGACATCTCCGGGCACTGGTCGGTCGTCCACGCGGTCGTCCCGCTGGCGATTCCGGCGGCCGTCGGCGTGCGCGTCGTCGTCGACCGCGGGCGCTCCGCGTACGCCAGCGACGACCGCGTCGGCGTCGCGCTCGCCGCGCTCGTACTGGTGGCGGCCGTCGGTCAGATGGGCGCTGTCACCGCGGAGACATCGTACTTGATGCCGCAGGACGAAGACAACGCGCTCGTGCAGTACGGCCAGCCCGGAAGCGACATGGGCGAGACGCTCGACCGAATCGAACGCATCGCGCCCCGCAACGACGGGACGGACGTGCTCTACTACGGCAGCCACTTCTACATCACCGGCGACTACGACCCGACCGACCCCGACAGCGTCGCGGGCACAGACTGGTTCAATCGGCTGCCGCTCCCGTGGTACACCGAGCGAGCGGACGCGACAACTGACTCGACAGTGCGACTAACGGAACCGACGACGGGGAACGCGACGGGCAGCGTCGAGACGGCGGACGCGCCGGTCGTCGTGACGGAGGCCGAGAACTACCGGGGCGTCCGCGAACACCTCCACTCGAACTACGAGGGGTGGACGTACGAACTCACGGCGACGAACACGATAATCGTCGTCTTCGTCGACACCGAGGCGCCGGGCTTCGCCGAACCCCGGTAATCACGGTCGTGAGTACTTCGTCGGTTCGTTCGGCAATTCTTATGCAGGAGTAGGCGGAAGTCGCGGGTGATGACGGTACCCGTTCCCGGAGCGACAGTCGGGGTCGTCGGCGGCGGCCAACTCGGCCGGATGCTCGCGGAAGCAGCGAGTCCGCTGGGCGTCGACGTGGTCGTCCTCGACCCGACGCCGGACTGTCCGGCGTGTCCGCCCGCCGCCGACCAGATTACGGCGGCGTTCGACGACCGCGACGCCATCCGCGACCTCGCCGAGCGCGCGGACGTCCTCACCTACGAAATCGAGCTCGCGGACCCCGCGGTGCTGGCGGACGTCAGCGAGACCGCCGACGTGCCTGTCCACCCGTCTCCGGGGACGCTGGAGACGATTCAGGACAAGCTCGTCCAGAATCGGGCGTTCGAGGACGCCGGCGTGCCCGTCCCGGCGTTCCGCGCGGTCGACGACGAAGCCGACCTCGATACCGCGTTCAACGACCTCGGGCGGCCGCTGATGGTGAAACAGCGCACCGGCGGCTACGACGGCCGCGGGAACGCGCCCGTCGAGTCCGTCGACGAAGCGCGCGAGACGTTCGGCGGGCTCGACGGACTGGTCGCCGAACGGCTCGTTGACTTCGACCGCGAACTCTCGGTCATCGCCGCCAGCGGGGACGGCGAGACGGCGACGTTCCCCGTCGCGGAGAACGTCCACGAGGCCGAGATTCTGCGCGAATCCGTGGTACCTGCACGCACCAGCGAGCGCGTCCGCGAGGAAGCGACTTCGGTCGCTCGCGACGTTCTCGACGCGCTCGACGGCCGCGGCGTCTTCGGCGTGGAACTGTTCGAGTGCGCGTCGCACGGCGACGCGGGAAAATCGAGCGGGCGAAGCCCGCGAGACGGGGACGACCGAATTCTGGTCAACGAAGTCGCGCCCCGGCCGCACAACTCCGGCCACTACACCATCGAGGGCTGTCACACCTCGCAGTTCGAGCAGTTCGCCCGCGCGCTCTGCGGGCTGCCGCTGGGGGACACCGGCCTGCGCCAGCCGACCGTGATGGCGAACGTGCTCGGCGACCCCGACGCAGAAGAGCGGCCCGCGGAACTGGCGGGCGCGTCGAGCGCGCTCCGCGACGACCGTGTCGCCCTGCACTGGTACGGCAAACGCGACGTCCGCCCGCTCCGGAAGATGGGGCACGTCACGGTCGGCGGCGACGACCGCGGCGAACTCCTGATGCGCGCCCGCGCCGCCCGCGACGCACTCTCCTTCCAACAATGACCACCGTCTCAGACCTCGTCGAGTTGTTCGAATCGGAAGCACAGCGCGACCGCCCCAGCGAACAGACGCCGGACGTCGGCATCGTCATGGGCAGCGACAGCGACCTCGACGTGATGGCGGGCGCCCACGACGCGCTCGTCGACCTCGGGTTCGCGGAAGTCACGGACTACGACGACCCGCCCGAGGGCTACTCCTTCGAGTCGTGGGTCGTCTCCGCGCACCGCACGCCGGACCTGATGTACGCGTACGCCCAGACGGCCGCCGGCCGCGGCCTCGACGTCATCATCGCGGGCGCCGGCGGGAAGTCCGCCGACCTCCCGAACATGACCGCGTCACTGGCGTACCCGATTCCGGTCGTCGGCGTCCCCGTCCAGGAGAAGTCCGTCGACTCAGTCATCGGGATGCCGACCGGCGCACCCATCACGGCCGTCGACGCGGGGAAGTCCTACAACGCCGGGCTGTCGGCCGCCCAGTTCCTCGCGACCAGCGACGACGAACTTGCCCAGCGACTGCGCGACCTCCACGCCGAGCAGAGCGACGGCGTCGCGGACGTGTCCCGCGAACTGCACGAACGCGGGACGCCGGGCTTCCGGTCGGAACGGGACTGACTAATCACGTGGGCGACGCCCGAACGCCGCAGTCGCCCTGAAACGCTAAAATTCTGCCGCGTGCGGCCGTGCGGGCATAAATCAACGTTTATGGGCGTGGGGTCCAAACTCCCGCTCGTCACGGAGACACTCCTATGAATCCATGGATCGCCATCGGTATGTTGGCGCTCGTGGGCATCCTCATCCCGGTAACGATGATGACGGTGTCCTCGTTGTTGCGCCCGACCGTACCTGAACAAGGGAAGCGAGCCACTTACGAGAGTGGCGAGGTTCCGACGGGGGACGCGCGCGTCCAGTTTAACATCCAGTACTACATGGTCGCGCTGCTGTTCCTCGTGTTCGACATCGAGACCGTTCTCATCTTCCCGTGGACCGTCATCTACCAAGACGCCGTCCAGTCCGCCGGCCTGACGCAAGCACTGCTGCCGATGCTCGTTTTCATCGGCGTGCTCGTCGTCGGCCTCGCGTGGGCGTGGCGGAAAGGCGTCGTCCGGTGGGTGCGAACACCGCGGCACGGAGGAAAACCACATGAGCAGTGACCAACCACGCGACAGTATTACGGGATCCAGCGAACCACTGACCGACACCCGCGAAGCCCGAATGGGGGAGGGCGTCGACAGCCGGTTCAACTCGAAACTTCGAGAGGCGTTCGGCTCGACGCCGTTCATCCTCACGAAGTTCGACAAGTTCATGAACTGGGTTCGCGGGTCGAGTATGTTCATGCTGCAGTTCGGTATCGCTTGCTGCAGCATCGAAATGATGCACACGTACTCGGTCAAACACGACCTCGACCGCTTCCACGCCGGCGTCCCGCGGGCGTCCCCGCGGCAGGCCGACGTGATGATCGTGCCGGGAACTATCGTCTCGAAGTTCGCCCCGCGCATGAAGCGCGTCTACGACCAGATGCCGGAGCCGAAGTTCGTCGTCGGCATGGGCAACTGCACGGCCTCCGGCGGCCCTTTCCAAGAAGGGTACAACGTCGTGAAGGGCGCCGAGGAAGTCATCCCGGTCGACATCCACATCCCGGGCTGCCCGCCCCGTCCCGAGGCGCTCGTCTACGGCGTCGCGAAGCTCCAGGAACGCATCGCGAACGGCGAGTCCTCCCCGGTCACGGTCAAGCCCTACGAACTCGAAGAGTTCGGGGACCTCGACCGCGACGAGATGGTCCAGAAGCTCGCCGACGACATCGACGAGGAGACGCTCGTCATGCGCTACAACTGGGCTGATTCGCCATGAGTACGCCGAGACGTTCCCGCTCGCGCCGCTTCGCGGGCTGCGACTCGTCTACTCACACTCGACACCGGAGGTGTCTCGCATGAGTACGTACGACGAACGCAACGTCGAACCCCCGACGACCGAGTCGGGCGACGTCGACGGTGACGCTATCGAAGACCTGCTCGGCGACCACGTTCTCGACCGCGAGCAGCACCTCAACGCCGACGCCTACGTCGTTCGCGCGGATGCCGTCCAGGACGTCCTCCGGACGCTGCGGGACGACGCCGGCTTCGACCACCTCTCGTGTGTCACCGCCGAGGAGCACGAGGACCGCTTCGAGAGCATCTACCACCTGAAGCAGTACGACGACCCGACCAACGAGGTCAGCATCGTCGTTCCGACCGCCCGCGAGGAGCCGGTCAGCGAGAGCGCGGCACCCGTGTTCCGCACCGCCGACTGGCACGAGCGTGAAGCCTACGACCTCGTGGGCGTCCAGTACGACGACCACCCGAACCTCGAACGGATTCTGCTCCCCGACACGTGGCAGGGCCACCCGCTCGGCTTGGACTACAACCAAGAAAAGCCCCAGATTGTCACGTTCGAGGAGAACAAGAACCCCCTCGAGGACCAC
The DNA here is from genome assembly GCF_001485535.1 of Halobacterium sp. CBA1132. Lineage (NCBI taxonomy): Archaea > Methanobacteriati > Methanobacteriota > Halobacteria > Halobacteriales > Halobacteriaceae > Halobacterium > Halobacterium sp. CBA1132. The sequence continues at coordinate 566,171 of NZ_BCMZ01000001.1, read as the reverse complement.
CAGCGCGGCGGCGACGACTCGGACACGATGTTCCTCAACATCGGTCCCCACCACCCCGCCACGCACGGCGTCCTCCACGTCGAGACGGTCCTCGACGGCGAACAGGTCGCGGACGTCAACCCCGACATCGGCTACCTCCACCGCTGCGAGGAGCAGATGGCCCAGAAGGGCACGTACCGCTACCAGATTATGCCGTATCCGGACCGCTGGGACTACGGTCCGGGCGGCATCGTCAACGAGTGGGCGTACGCCCGCGCGGCCGAGGACCTCGCGGACATCCAGGTCCCCGAGTACGCGCAGGTCATCCGGACGATGGGCTCGGAGATGTGCCGCATCGCCTGCCACCTGCTCGCCACCGCGACGTTCGCGCTGGACCTCTACGGCGACTTCACCGCAATCTTCATGTACGGTATGCGGGACCGGGAGATCGTCCAGAACCTCCTGGAGGACCTCACCGGCCAGCGCATGATGTTCAACTACCTCCGCCTCGGCGGGGTCGTCTGGGACATCCCCGAACCCCGCGAGGAGTACTTCGAGAGCGTCCGGGACTTCCTCGACGACCTCCCCGGGAAACTCGACGAGTACCACGACCTCATCACGGAGAACGAGATTTTCCAATCGCGGTGTGTCGACACCGGCTACCTCGACCCCGAGGTCGCCAAAGACTACGGCGTCACGGGCCCGGTCGCCCGCGGCTCCGGCGTCGACTACGACCTCCGCCGCGACGACCCCTACGGCTACTACGACAAGCTCGACTGGGACGTCGTCACCGAGGACGGCGGCGACAACTTCGCGCGCCTCCTCGTGCGGATGCGCGAAATCGAACAGTCCGCCCGCATCATCGAGCAGTGCGTCGACCTGCTGGAGGACTGGCCCGAGGACGAGCGCGACATCCAAGCGAACGTCCCGCGCACCCTCAAGCCCGAGGCCGGCAAGGAGACCTACCGCGCCGTCGAAGGCGCGAAGGGCGAACTCGGCATCTACATCCGCGCGGACGGCACCGAGAAGCCGGGCCGGTTCAAGATTCGCAGCCCCGCGTTCTCGAACCTCTCCGCGCTCCAGGAGATGTCCACCGGCGAGTACATCCCGGACCTCATCGCCACGCTCGGCAGCCTCGACGTGATTCTCGGGGAGGTGGACAGATAGATGGCGACGGCGACACCACTCCCCGACACGATTCAGGACCTCCTCGGTATCGGCGGTCTCGCCGGGGAGCTGTTGTCCATGCTGCTCGGCGCGGCCCTCGTCGGCACAATCATGCTGACGATGACGGCGTTCGCGGGCCCGTGGGCGAAGCGGAAGATTACCGCGGCGTTCACGGACCGCATCTCCGTCAACCGCATCGGCCCGTGGGGGCTGGGCACCATCATCGTCGACGCAGTCCGCCTGCTGTCGAAAGAACTCATCATCCCCGAGGGCGCCGACCGGCCCGCGTTCGACATCGCGCCGGTCGTGCTCGCGGGCTCGGCGATTCTCGGTTTCGCCGTGATTCCGATGGGGAACGGCATCCACCTCGCCGACCCCGAGACGGGGCTGGTGTTCGTGTTCGCTATCGCGTCGATTGCGAGCCTCGGCCTCCTGATGGGCGGGTACGCGTCGAACAACAAGTACAGCCTGCTGGGCGGCCTGCGGGCCGTCGCGCAGAACGTCGCGTACGAGATTCCGCTCGTCGTCACCGCGGCCTCCGTCGTGCTGTTCACGGGGTCGCTCCAGATGAGCGAAATCGTCGCCGCGCAGACCGCGGAACTGACGACCATCGCCGGATTGCGGATTCCGTCGTGGTTCGCGTTCGTCAACCCGTTCGCGTTCGTGCTGTTCATGGTGGCGAACCTCGCGGAGGTCGGCCGGAACCCCTTCGACACGCCGGAAGCCCCGACCGAGATTGTCGGCGGCTACCAGACCGAGTACTCGTCGGTGTACTTCGTGCTGTTCTACCTCGGCGAGTTCGTTCACATCTTCCTCGGCGGCGCCATCATCGCGACGCTGTTCCTCGGCGGCCCGGCGGGACCGGTCCTGCCCGGGTTCGTCTGGTTCACCATCAAAATCTGGGGGGTGTTCCTGTTCACGCAGTGGTGCCGGTCGGCGGTGCCGCGCGTCCGCATCGACCAGATCATCGAGATTGGCTGGAAGGGCCTGCTGGTACTGTCCTTCGCTAATCTCGTGCTCACCGCAGTTATCCTCGGGGTGCTCGGACTATGATTGGACTACTCAAAGGGATGGCAACGACGATGAAACACGCGCTCGACGGTGACACGTTCACCGTCGAGTACCCGGAGGAAGCGCCCGAAGTCAGCCCGCGCTTCCGCGGGGTGCACAAGTTCAGCCAGGAACGCTGCATCTGGTGTCGCCAGTGCGAGAACGTCTGCCCGAACGACACCATCCAGATTGTCACGGACAAGCAGCGCAACGGCGAGCAGTACAACCTCCACGTCGGCCAGTGCATCTACTGCCGGCTCTGCGAGGAGGTCTGTCCGGTGGACGCGATTCTCCTCACGGAGAACTTCGAGTTCACCGGGGACACGAAACACGACCTCGTGTTCAACAAAGAACAGTTGAAGAACGTGCCGTGGTACAACGACCTCGACCCGCTGGCGTCCCGCGAGCCCGACCGGGGAGCGTGGGTCGGCGAAGGCGAAGGCGAGGTCGACTACCAGTAGGCCCGCGCCCGTCTCGAAACCTACAAAGGGCGTATTTGCGAACCACAAGGTGACTGAAATGACGACCGAAACAATCGCGTTCGGGCTGTTCGCGCTGCTCACTGTAGCGTGCAGTCTCGGCGCTGTCCTGGTGCGGGACGTGTGGCACTCCGCGCTGCTGCTCGGCGGCTCACTGATGAGCTTCGCCGTGCACTACGTGATGCTACAGGCGGAGTTCGTCGCCGCGATGCAGATTCTCGTCTACGTCGGCGGCGTCCTCATCCTCATCACGTTCGCAGTGATGCTGACACGTCAGACTAGAGGTACAGAAGAGGTGACTAACGCATGACGACGCGACCACGGCTGCGCGACCCGTCGACGTTCGTGACGGGCATCGTCGCGGTGGCGCTGTTCGTCGTGCTCGCGGCCGTGTTCCTCAACGCTGGGTTCGGGAGCGCGGTCGGCTTCAGCGGCGACGCCAACATCACGGCGACCATCGGCTACGCGCTGTTCGGCCTGATGAACGTCGCCGGCGAGAGCGCGCCCGCAAGCGAGGGCTTCCTCGCGGCGTTCGAGATTATCGACGTCGTGCTCGTCGCCGCGCTCGCGGGCGCCGTGATGCTCGCGAGCCGCGACACGGAAGGAGGTGACGGCGAGTAATGGCGGTCGCCGTCGAGTACTACCTCCTGCTGTCCGCGGCCGTGTTCTGCACGGGCGTGTTCGGCATTCTGACGCGCGAGAACGCGCTCATGTTCCTCATCAGCGTCGAGCTGATGCTGAACGCCGCGAACATCAACCTCGTGGCGTTCTCGCACTTCTACGGCAACCTCACGGGGCAGGTGTTCAGTCTGTTCGTGATGGCGATTGCCGCCGCCGAGGTCGCAGTCGGCCTCGGCATCATCCTCGTGTTGTACCGGAACTTCGACGACATCGACGTGCGGAACGCTACGACGATGAGGTGGTAAGATGGTAGGTGCAATTGATTTCACTCCGGCCATTCCACTGCTGCCGTTCGCCGCGTTCCTCGTGGCACTGCTCGTCGGCCACTTCGCGCCGCGCCTGCTGCCGAAAGGCGGCGCGATTCCCGGCATCATCGCGACAGCCGGGTCGCTGCTGTTGTCTCTCTGGACGTTCGTGGCCGTGAGCGGCGGCGGCTACCACGCACAGGACCTCTACACGTGGGTCGTCGGCCAGAACACGTTCAGTCTCCACTTCGGCATCCTCGTCGACCCGCTGTCGGCGATGATGCTGGTCATCGTGTCGCTGGTCGCCGTCCTCGTCCACGTGTTCAGCCTCGGTTACATGAACGACGAGGGCGAGACCGGTCTGCCGCGGTACTACGCCGGCCTCGGCCTGTTCACGTTCTCGATGCTGGCGTTCGTCGTCGCGGACAACCTCCTGATGGCGTTCATGTTCTTCGAGCTGGTCGGGCTCTGCTCGTACCTGCTCATCGGGTTCCACTTCCGGGAGCCCGGCCCGCCGAGCGCCGCGAAGAAGGCGTTCCTCGTCACGCGCTTCGGGGACTACTTCTTCCTCATCGGCGTCGTCGGCATCCTCGCGACGTTCGGCACCGCGCGGTTCGTCGCAGTCGGTGACGGCGTCCACAGCTTCCCGCACCTCGCCGAGCAAGCGCTCGCGGCCGCGGGCGGCGAGGGCACGATGCCCGAACACGTCGCGCACTTCCTCGACGTCGTCGGCATGAACGCCGAGACGTGGTTCATGGTGCTCGGCCTGCTCGTGCTCGGTGGCGTCATCGGGAAGTCCGCGCAGTTCCCGCTGCACACGTGGCTGCCCGACGCGATGGAGGGCCCGACGCCCGTCTCCGCGCTCATCCACGCCGCGACGATGGTGGCGGCCGGCGTCTACCTCGTCGCGCGCATGTACGGCTTCTACGCGCTGCTCCCGACCGTCCTCGCGATCATCGCGTTCGTCGGCGGGTTCACCGCGCTGTTCGCCGCCACGATGGGCGTCGTCAAAGACGAACTCAAACAGGTGCTCGCGTACTCCACCATCAGCCAGTACGGCTACATGATGCTGGGGCTGGGCACCGGCGGCTACATCGCCGCGACCTTCCACCTGATGACCCACGCGTTCTTCAAGGCGCTACTCTTCCTCGGCGCCGGGTCGGTCATCATCGCGATGCACCACAACGAGGACATGTGGGACATGGGCGGCCTCCGCGAGAAGATGCCCGTGACCTACTACACGTTCCTCTCCGGCAGCCTCGCGCTCGCCGGCATCGTGCCGTTCGCGGGCTTCTGGTCGAAAGACGAGATTCTCTACGAGGCGCTCATCTACGGCGCCGGCGACAGTCCGATTCTGCTCGCTGCGTACGCGATGGGGCTGCTCGCGGTGTTCTTCACTGGGTTCTACACGTTCCGGATGGTGTTCCTCACCTTCCACGGCGAACCCCGCAGTGACACCGCCCGCGACCCCCACGGCGTCCGCTGGAACGTCAAACTCCCGCTGGTCGTCCTCGGGATTCTGGCGGCCACCATCGGCCTCGTGAACATGGGGCCGGTCGCAGAACTCACCGGTCTCCACATCGACTACCTCCACCAGTGGCTGGTGATTCCGGAGACCAGTAACTTCGCCGCGCTCGGCTACGAACACTACCACCACCTGCTCGAAGAGTTCGGCGGCTACCACGCCGCCGACATCGGCCCGCTCGTTCCGGGCGCCATCTCGCTGGCGCTCGCGCTCGGCGGCGCCGGCCTCGCGTGGGTGCTGTACAACGTCGACTCGCCGACCGAGCACACCGAGAAGCTCGGCGGCGTCAAGACCGTACTGTACAACAACTACTACCAGGACGAGTACCAGGTGTGGCTCGCCCGAGGCGTCACGCTCCCCGTCGCCCGCGCCGCCGACACGTTCGACCAAGGCATCGTCGACGGCGTCGTCAACGGCGTCAGCAGCGTGAGCCTGTTCACCGGCAGCCGCGTCAAGCGCATTCAGGACGGTATCGTGACTCACTACGCCGCCCTGTTGACGCTGAGTCTGGTCGTCCTCCTGGTTGCGTTCGGCCTCCTCGGGGGGTGGTTCTGAATGTTGATCGAAGCACTCATCGCCGTCACGTTGGTTTCGGCGTTCGTCGTCATGCTCGCACCCGACGAGGTCGCGGGCAAACTGGCGTTCGCCCTGAGTCTCCTCCCCGTCGCGGGGAGCCTCTGGATGTTCGGACAGTTCGACGCGAGCGGCAACGCGCTCTTCGAGAGCGGGTCGCTGGCGTTCGAGACGACCGCACGCTGGATCAGCGTCGGTCCGTACGCGCTCAACTGGCACGTCGGCCTCGACGGCATCAGCATGCCGCTGGTCGTGCTGTCGACGCTGCTGACGTCGCTCGCCATCGTGAGCGCGTGGACGCCGATTCAGGAGCGCCAGAGCCAGTTCTACTCGCTGATGCTGTTCATGCTGGCGAGCCTGCTCGGTGTGTTCTCGGCACTGGACTTCTTCGTCTGGTTCGTCTTCTGGGAGTTCGTGCTGGTGCCGATGTACTTCCTCATCGGCATCTGGGGCGGCCCGCGCCGGAAGTACGCCGCCATCAAGTTCTTCGTCTACACGAACGTCGCCAGCCTCCTGATGTTCATCGGGTTCGTGGCGCTCGTGTTCGCGCTCCCGGTCCAGACGATGGACCTGCCGGCCATCGCGGCCGCGCTCGACGCCGGGAACTTCCAGACGACGTACGGCCTCGGCGCGGAGACGCTGAAGGTTGTCGCGTTCTTCGCGATGTTCATCGGGTTCGCGGTGAAGGTGCCGCTGGTCCCGCTGCACACGTGGCTGCCGGACGCCCACGTGCAGGCCCCGACGCCGGCCTCGGTGATGCTGGCGGGGGTCCTCCTGAAGATGGGTACGTACGCCCTGCTCCGGTTCAACTTCACGCTGCTGCCGGGCGTCGCGCGCGACTACGCGGTGCTCATCGCCGCCATCGCCGTCGTCTCCGTCATCTACGGCGCGATGCTCGCGCTCGCCCAGCAGGACCTCAAGCGCATCGTCGCGTACTCCTCGGTGTCGTCGATGGGGTACGTGATTCTCGGGCTCGTGGCGTACAACGTCTACGGGCTCGGCGGCGCGACGTTCCAGATGGTCGCCCACGGCCTCATCTCGGGGCTGATGTTCATGTGCGTCGGCGTCATCTACAACGTCGCTCACACGCGCATGGTCGGCGACCTCTCCGGCATCGCGGACAAGATGCCGGTGACCGCCGCGGTGTTCGTCGCCGCGGCGTTCGGCTACATGGGCCTGCCGCTGATGGCTGGCTTCGCCGGCGAACTGTTCATCTTCCTCGGCGGCTTCAGCGCCACCTTCCCGTACGCGCAGCTGTTCACGGCGCTGGCGATGTTCGGCATCGTCGTCGTCGCGGGCTACCTGCTGTTCGCGATGCAGCGCGTCCTCTTCGGGCCGTTCAGCGCGGACACGGACTACGACATCGTGCCCGCGGCGCCCCACGACGCGGTCGCCATCGTCGTGTTGGTGTTGCTGGTCGTCGTGCTCGGGACGGTTCCCGAGGTGTTCTATGGCATGATTCAGGACGCGGTCAACCCGATGGTGGACTCGCTGCCGGAGGCAACCACCTTCCTCCTCGGGGGTGAGCTCTGATGGTAGAGCTCCCCTCGTTGACGCCCCAGCTTCTGCTCGGGGCGACGGCGCTCGTGCTGTTCGGCGTCGACATCATCGCGCCCGAATCCAAGAAGAACGGCGTGCTCGCGTCGGTGAGCGCCGTCGGCGCGGCGTCGGCCGCCGCCGTCGCAGTGTGGTTCCTCGCGGCCGGCTCGGGCGACTACCGCTTCGTGCAGTTCGACGGCGCGCTCGTCGTGGACGCGTTGAGCCTGTTCTTCGCGTTCGTCGTCGCGAGCGTCGCCACGCTCGTCGTCGTCGCGAGCTACGACTACGTCGAGGGCGAGAAGCACGTCTCCGAGTACTACGCGCTGGTGCTGCTGGCGGCGACCGGCATGTCGCTGATGGCGGCCGCCAACAGCCTCGTGACCGTGTTCGTCGCGCTGGAACTGGCGAGCCTGCCGTCGTACGCGCTCGTCGCGTTCCTGAAGACCGACCGCAGTAGCGTCGAAGCGGGGCTGAAGTACTTCCTCATCGGCGCGCTGTCCTCCGCGGTGATGGCGTACGGCATCAGTCTCGTGTACGCCACGACGGGCACGCTCCTGCTGGACAACATCGCGGCCGAAGTCGCTGGCAACCAGTTCAGCGGCGTGCTCGGCCTCGGTATCCTGATGCTCGCCGGCGGGTTCGCGTTCAAGACGGCGTCCGTGCCGTTCCACTTCTGGGCGCCGGAAGCCTACGAGGGCGCGCCCGCACCGATTAGCGCGTTCCTCTCGTCGGCGTCGAAGGCCGCCGGGTTCGCGGTCGCGTTCCGCGTGTTCACGACCGCGTTCCCGCTGGACGTGGTGTCCGCGGTGGCCATCGACTGGTCGCTGCTGTTCGCCGTGCTCGCGGTAGTCACGATGACCCTCGGGAACTTCGCGGCGGCCACCCAAGACGAAGTCAAACGGATGCTCGCGTACTCCTCTATCGGGCACGCGGGCTACGTGCTGATGGGGCTTGCCGCGCTCCAGAGCGGCGCCGCGGAGGCGAACGCGTTCGTGCTCGGGGCGTCGATGACGCACCTGCTCGTCTACGGGTTCATGAACACGGGCGCGTTCCTGTTCGTCGCGCTCGTGGAGTACTGGGGCGTCGGCCGCAAGTTCGAGGACTACAACGGCCTCGCGACCCGCGCGCCCGTCGCCTGTGTCGCGATGACCGTGTTCATGTTTAGCCTCGCCGGCCTCCCGGTCGGCGGTGGCTTCGTCTCGAAGTACCTGCTGTTCGCGGGGACCGTTCAGGCTGGCTTCGCGTGGCTCGCGGCCATCGCGGCCATCAACAGCGCGCTGTCGCTGTACTACTACTCGCGAGTCGTGAAGGCGATCTGGATCGAGGACCCGAGCGACGACCTCTCGCTGGAGGGGACGCCGACCGGCCTCTACGCCGCCGTCGTCGCCGCCGCCGTCGCAACGGTCGTCCTGCTGGTGGCGTTCGACCCGGTCGCGCAGACCGCCGTCCACGCCGCCGACGTCCTGTTCGCGCTGTAAGCGAACGGGGCACAACGGTACCTTTTAGCGGATTCGGTAGCTAGCACGGGGCAACGAATGGTTTCTCGGCTCGTGCTCGGTTGTGGCACGACCGGCCACGCCCTCGTCGAAGACCTCTCCCAGCGCCGCGGCGAGCTGTTCGTGCTCGACGGCGACGCGAGCCGCGTTGAGTCACTACGCAACGAGAAGGTCGCCGCCGAGGTCCGGGACATCACCGACCCCGTCGAGATCAGTGGGCTGGAGCGCGATGTCGACGTCGTCGTGGTGGCGTCCGACGGCGCCGCCGCCAATCGGCTGGCGGCAGAGGCCGCCCGAGAGGTCTATCCGGACGCGGAACTGGTGGCGTACCTCGGATTCGAGGCGACCAGCGCGGACCGCGAGGCGCTGGCTGCGGTCGCCGACCGCGTGGTCGACCCCGGCGCAGCGGTGCTCGACCGCGTGGAGGAGGCCGCGACAGCCGACGACGCGGAGAAACTGCAGGCGCTGCGCTCGACGCTGGAAGGCATCGACGGGACGCTGGGCGTGTTCATGCACGACAACCCCGATCCGGACGCCATCGCGACCGCAATCGGGCTCTCGCGCATCGCCAACGAGTTCGGCGTGGAGACGGAGCCGTGTTACTTCGGGGAGATCTCCCACCAGGAGAACCGCGCGTTCGTCAACCTCCTCGACCTCGAAGTGCGGAACGTCACGGTCGAGGAGGAACTGGACTTCGACGCCGTCGCGCTCGTCGACCACTCCGCGCCCGGCGTCAACGACCAACTCGACCCGGACACGAACGTCGACATCGTCGTCGACCACCACCCGCCCGGCGACGACGTCGACGCCGATTTCGTGGATATCCGCCCGGGACTGGGCGCGGCCAGCACCATCCTCGTGGAGTACGTGCGCGGGTTCGACCTCGACATCGAGACCGCGGTCGCGACGGCGCTGCTGTACGGCATCCGCGTGGACACCGACGACTTCGCGCGCGAGATTACGACCGACGACTTCGAGGCGGGCGCGTGGCTGCTGGACCGCGCGGACACCGACGTCTTAGAGCGCATCGAGAGCCCGTCGGTGAGCGCGGACACCCTCGACACCATCGCGCGCGCCATCCGCGACCGCGAACTCGACGGTTCCGTGCTGTCGTCGTGCGTGGGCGCCATCGCCGACCGCGACACGCTCGCGCAGGCCGCCGACCGCTTGCTCGCGATGCGGGGCGTGACGGTGACGTTCGTCTACGGGTACACCGAGGGCACCATCTACGTGTCGGCACGCGCCCGCGGCAACGACGTCGACCTCGGCGCCGTGTTGCGGTCGGCGTTCGGCGACATGGGGAGCGCGGGCGGCCACGCGGACATGGCGGGCGCACAGCTCCCGCTAGGGCTGTTCGACCAAGTCGGAGAGGACGCCGAGCAGACGCTCACGGAGATGGTCGAGGACGTGGTGGCGACGCGGTTCTTCGAGGAGATTCGCGGGGGGTGAGTTTTTGCCCGTCGACGCGTAACGGACACGTGATGGATTCGGCCCTCGACCACGACGGCGCGAAACCCACGGTCGACGACTACATGACCCGGGACGTCGCGACCGTCTCCCCGGACGACACGGTGCGGGACGTCGCGACGCGCATCGCGGAGAGCGAGCACAACGGCTTCCCGGTGACCGAGGGGCGACGCGTCGAGGGGTTCGTGTCCGCGCGCGACCTCCTCCTCTCGGACCCCGACGAACTCGTGTTCAAGGTGATGAGCGACGAACTCATCGTCGCCCACCCGGAGATGAAAGTCACCGACGCCGCGCGCGTCATCCTGCGGTCGGGCATCCAGAAGCTCCCCGTGGTGGACGACGCGGGCAACCTCGTGGGCATCATCTCGAACTCCGACGTCATCCGCTCGCAGATCGAGCGCGCCACCCCGGAGAAAGTCGGGAAGCTCAAGCGCACGCTGGAGACGATTCACGGCATCGAGGCCGTCGAGGAGCGCCGCACCGTCGAGCTGGACGAGCTGGTGCCGACCCAGGGGAAGGTGTACGCCGACGAGTTGGAGGGCCGCCAGTACGAACTCGAACACGGCCTCGCGGAGCCGCTGGTGGTCATCGACAACGGCGGCGTCGAACTCCTGCTGGCGGACGGCCACCACCGCGTGATGGCCGCCGAGCGCGCGGGTATCGAGGAGATGGATGCGTACGTCATCGCGCTCGAACGCCGCGTCGACCTCGGAATGGCCCGCACGGCGGACAAGGAAGGCCTGGAGTCGATTTCGGACATCGACGTGGTCGACTACGCCCACCACCCGCTCGTGGAGACCATCGAGCGCCTGCAGTAAGCCAGCCTCGTGCGGTTCAAATCGAACGAGGCGCGACGAACGCGTCGGTCTGGAAACAATTAACCGGGTCGGCTGTCCACCCGTGTGCATGCAACAGCAGAGCCACCCTGAACGGCGGACCGAGCGTTCCGCCGACCCCGACGGCGAGGAGGTGCTCGTCGTGGACGACCTCCAGAAGACGTACGGCGAGGGCGACAACGCCGTCCACGCCGTCGACGGCGTGTCGTTCTCGGTGCAGCGCGGCGAAGTCGTCGGCGTGCTCGGACCGAACGGCGCCGGCAAGACGACCACCATCAAGTCGATTCTCGGACTCGTGCTTCCGACCGGCGGCACCGTCGAAATCGCCGGCGAGGACGCCCACGACGACCCGCGACGCGTCTACCGGCACGTCGGCGCGATGCTGGAGGGCGCGCGCAACGTCTACTGGCGGCTCACCGTCCGCGAGAACCTGGAGTTCTTCGCGGCGCTGGGCGGACAGAACCCAGCGGCCGCCCGCGACCGCCACGACCGGTTGCTCTCGCAGTTCGGCCTCGCCGGGAAGGGCGACGAGGCGGTCAACGACCTCTCGCGGGGACAGAGGCAGAAGGTGTCGCTGGCGTGTACGCTGGCGCGCGGCACCGACGTGGTCTTCCTCGACGAACCGACACTGGGCCTCGACGTCGAGGCGTCGCTGGAACTGCGCCGCGAACTCCGACGACTCGCCGACGAGGAGTCGATTACGGTGGTGCTCTCCAGCCACGACATGGACGTCGTCGAGGACGTCTGCGACCGCGTGGTCATCCTCTCGGACGGTGAAGTCATCGCCGACGACGCCATCGAGGACCTCGTGCGCGTCTTCGAGACGCAGGCGTACCGCGTCACCGTCGACGGAGCCGTGTCCGAGAGCGTCCGCGAGCGACTCGCGAGCGGGTTCGACGCCGCCGACTGGGAGCGTGCGGGCGACCGTACGCGCTTCGACGTGACGCTGACCGACGGCGACGCGCTCTACGACGTCCTCGACGTGCTCCGGAACGCGGACCTCGCGCTCGTTGACGTGGACGGCCTCGACCCGGACCTCGAAGACGTCTTCCTCGAAGTCACCGGGCGCGCGGCCGGCAATGCGGAGGGGTCGTAGTGAGCGCGCCGACCGACGACGCCGGCGCGGGCGAAGCCGCCGCCGTCGACACGGGCGCGAGGGGGTACCTCCGATTCTTCCTCGCCGCGTTCCGGAAGAAACTGCTGTTGCTCGTTCGCTACCCCGTGAACACGCTCTCCCAGTTCGGGACGTTCCTGCTGGTGTTCTTCGTCCTGTTCTACGGCGGTCGCGCCGTCGCACCCGCCGCCATCTCCGAGAGCATCGAGGGCATCATCGTCGGCTACCTGCTGTGGAGCATGTCCCTCACGGCGTACTCGGGGCTGTCGTGGGGCGTCACGCGCGAGGCCCAGTGGGGGACCCTCGAACAGTTGTTCATGTCGCCGTTCGGCTTCGGGCCGGTGATGGCCGTCAAGACCGCCGTGAACGTCGTTGAGTCGTTCCTCTGGGGCGCCGCGACGCTGCTCGTGATGATGGTCGTGACGGGACGCTGGCTCACGCTCGACCCGCTGACGGTGCTGCCGTTGGGCGTGCTCGCGCTCGCGCCCGCAATCGGCGTCGGCTTCGTCTTCGGCGGGCTCGCGATTCGGTTCAAGCGCATCGAGAACGCCTTTCAGCTCGTGCAGTTCGCGTTCATCGGTCTCATCGCCGCGCCCGTCGACCAGTACCCGCTGTTGAAGTGGCTGCCGCTGGCGCAGGGCAGCAGTCTCCTGCGGACCGCGATGCAGGACGGCGTCGCGCTCTGGAACCTCCCGCCGGCCGAACTGGGTATCCTCGTCGCGACCGGTGTGGGCTACCTCGTCATCGGCTACGCTGCGTTCCACTACTGCCAGCAGTGGGCACGCCGCGAGGGCGTGATGGGGCACTACTGAACGGCGTTCTCACTGCGCGTTCGCTCGTTCGGCGGTCGCTCTGCGACCGCTGCTCGCGTCAACGTGGCTCGCTTCGCTCGCTACGCGGCTCACGGGTCGTACCTCCCCGTTCGCTAGTTCCGTCGACTCGCTGCGCTCGTCGACGCACCCGACCGGTTCCTTCATTATTCTCCCGGCAAGATTTGAAGGCATGTACGACGACGACGACCTCGCGGACATCCGCGAATCCCGCGACGAGTGGGAGACCGATACCCTCGACGCCTACGGCGAGCGCAAGGGTCGCTTCGCGACGGTCTCGAACATGGAGGTCGACCGGCTCTACACCCCAGATGACGTGGCGGACCTCGACTACGACGACGACCTCGGGTTCCCGGGGGAGTTCCCGTACACGCGCGGCGTCTATCCGACCGGCTACCGCGGCCGGACGTGGACGATGCGCCAGTTCGCTGGCTTCGGCACCGCCGAGGAAACCAACGAGCGCTTCCACTACCTCATCGACGAGGGGCAGACCGGGCTCTCGACGGCCTTCGACATGCCCTCGCTGATGGGCTTGGACAGCGACGACCCGATGAGCCTCGGCGAAGTCGGCAAGGAGGGCGTCGCCGTCGACACCCTCCGCGACATGGAGATTCTGTTCGACGGCATCGACCTCTCGGAGGTCTCGACGTCGTTCACCATCAACCCGAGCGCACCGGTCGTCTACGCGATGTACCTCGCGCTCGCCGACCAGCAGGGCGTCCCCCGCGAGGAGATTCGAGGCACCCTCCAGAACGACATGCTCAAGGAGTTCATCGCGCAGAAGGAGTGGGTCGTCCCCCCGGAGCCCAGTCTCGACCTCGTGACCGACGTCGTGGAGTACTGCGCTGTGGAGACGCCGAAGTTCCACCCCATCTCGGTGTCGGGCTACCACATCCGGGAAGCCGGCTCGACGGCGGTACAGGAGCTGGCGTTCACGCTCGCGGACGGGTTCGCGTACGTCGAGGACGCCATAGAGCGGGGGCTCGACGTCGACGAGTTCGCGCCCCAGCTCTCCTTCTTCTTCAACTCGCACAACTCCATCTTCGAGGAGATTGCGAAGTTCCGCGCCGCCCGCCGCATCTACGCCCGCGTGATGGACGAACGCTACGACGCGGAGGCGGACGCGTCCAAGCAGTTGAAGTTCCACACCCAGACCGCGGGACAGAGTCTGACCGCCCAGCAGCCGTTGAACAACGTCGCCCGCGTCACCCTGCAGGCGCTGGCCGCAGTCTTGGGTGGCTCACAGAGCGTTCACACGAACTCCTACGACGAGGCGCTCGCGCTCCCCAGCGAGGACGCCGTACGGGTCGCGCTGCGCACCCAACAGATTATCGCCGAGGAGTCCGGCGCGGCCGACATCATCGACCCGCTCGGCGGGAGTTTCGCCGTCGAAGCGCTCACCGACGAAGTCGAGGAGGAAGTGATGGCGTACATCGACGAAATCGAGGCGAAAGGCGACGGCTCGATTCGGGACGGCGTGCTCGCGGGCATCGAAGAGGGGTACTTCCACCGCGAGATTCAGGAGGCCGCCTACGAGTACCAGTCCCGCGTCGACGACGGCGAGGAGACGGTCGTCGGCGTCAACGCCTACGAAGTAGACGAGGACACCAGCCCCGACACCCTCCACGTCGACGAGGACGCCACCCGCGAGCGCCAACTCGGGCGGCTGGCGGACGTGAAAGCCGAGCGCGACGACGACGCCGTCGAAGACGCGCTGGACGCGCTCCGCGAGGGCATCCACGACGACGAGAACACGGTCCCCTACATCGTGGACGCGGTGAAAGCGTACGCCACGATGGGCGAAATCATGCAGGTGTTCGAGGACGAGTTCGGCGGCTACCAAGAGACCGCCGCGGTCGCTTAGAGGTACGCCGAGTCCCACCGCGTCGCCTTCCGCTCGTTCCCGCAGTCACCGCACTCGACGCGCCCCATCGCGTCCATTGTCGTGTCAAGCGACCCGCAGTTCGCACAGTAGAACCCGTAGCGGTCCTCGCGGTCGGCCGTGTTGTAGGCCGCGTGGAACGGCCCCGCCGAACCGCGCTCGCGCTCGTCGTACGCGACGAAGACGGTGTCGCCGTCGACCTCGTGTTCCTCCGTGAGTTCCGCGGCCTCGCCCTCCGAGAGGTTCACGTAGAGGTGTTCGGTGTACGTCTCGCCGGCGATGTCGAGCGTCCGCTTGCCGGTGCGGCCGTAGCCGCTGGCTCGGTAGAACTCGTTGCCCGCGCGGTTCGCCGCGAGCACGCGGCCCTCCACGCGGTTCGCGCCGCGCTCGAAGAGGTCGCTCTCGGTGCGTTCGAGCAGGCGGCCGCCCAGTCCCTCGTCCCGGTGGTCGGGGTGGACGTGCAGCCACTGGATGGCCGCGACGCCGGACGCGGATTCGAGGGAGTCCTCGCCGGTGGGCTGGCGGACGTCGAGTTCGCTCTCCGAGAACGCGACCACGCGGTCGTCGACGACGACCACGAGGAAGACGACGTCCGCGACGTCGAGGCGGTCGGCGAGTCGGTCGGTGCCGTACCACTCGTCGGCGGCGGCCGCGACGATGTCCTCGCCGAGTTGGCCGGCGTACGTCGCCTCCAGTGACGCGTCCGCCACGCGCCGAATACCGTCTGCGTCGTCGTGAGTGGCTTCCCGAACCTTCATGCTGTTTGCATGTTCTTCCACCCACTAATACCTACTCGCGGCGCTGGGGCCCTCAGGCGTCGGCGCGCTCGGAGACGTACATGATAGCCGCGAGACCGACGCCGAGCAGGACACCCACGGAGACGACGCCGAACGCCGCGAGATTCAGGGGATTCAACTGGAACGTAATCGGACCGACGGCGCCGTAGGCGGCACCCGACCCCTCCACGAGCGGGCCGGCGGGGCCGCCGCCGTCTCCGTAGACGATGATGCCGAGCACGTAGCCGAACAGGCCAGCGACGGCGACCGCGGAGACGTACATCCACAGCACCACTCGTCGGCCGCGCGTGTCGGGTTCGCTCACGCGTACCGGTAGGCAGCGGAGTGGGTAGCCTTTTGCGGTGTCACCGCCAACGAATCGCGTATGGACGACAAGGAGCTCATGTTCGTGGTGCTGGCAGGTATCGGACTCCTGATGTTCCTGACCGGCTTCGTGCTCGTTCTCGCGTAGAAAAGCGGCGGGTCTCAGTCCGCGGACTGGCCGTCGTCAGGTTCGCCGCCGTCCGTCGCCGGGACCGGCGAGTCACGCTGTTGCTCGTACCACGCCCAGTCGTTGGTGAGCTGTCCGGTCTCTTCGAGGTCCCACGGGTCGCCGCTGTCGACTTTCGGTCCCTCCTTCCAGGAGACGACCATGTTCCACACCCACAGCAGGGTGCTGATGCCGATGAGGAACGCGCCCGCGGTCGCAATCTGGTGGGCGGTAGCGAACTGCGGGAGGTACGTCGCGTACCGGCGCGGCATGCCGCCGTAGCCGAGCCACAGCATCGCGAGGAACGTCAGATTCGACCCGATGAGGCCGAGCCAGAAGTGTGCGTGCGCCAGCTTCTTCTGGTACATACGGCCGGTGACCATCGGGAACCAGTAGTACGAACCGGCGAACAGCGCGAACCCGATGGCGCCGTAGACGATGAAGTGGAAGTGGCCGACGACGTAGTAGGTGTCGTGGAGGATGAGGTCCACGGGGATGGCGGCGAGGAAGATGCCGGTGACGCCGCCGATGATGAAGTTCTGGACGAAGCCGATGCAGAACAGCATCGGCGCGGTGAGCCGTAGCTTCCCGTTCCACATCGTCGTAATCCAGTTGAACACCTTCACCGCGGATGGTATCGCGATTGCTAGTGACACCGCCATGAAGCTAGCGCGGAGGCGTGGATCGATGCCCGTCGTGAACATGTGGTGGGCCCACACACCGAAGGAGAGCACGCCGATGGCGAGCGTCGAGTAGACGACGAACTTGAACCCGAACAGTTTCCGCCCCGAAAACTTCGGCAGGACGAGACTGACGATGCCCATTGGGGGCAACACCAGAATGTAGACTTCGGGGTGGCCGAAGAACCAGAACAGGTGTTGCCAGAGAATCGGGTCACCGCCGGCGACGGTGAAGAACGTCGTGCCGAAGTTCCGGTCGAGCAGCAGCATGACGAGCGCGCTGCCCAGCAGCGGGAACGCGAACAGAATCAGGCCGGACTGCGTGAGCATCGTCCACGAGAAGATGTCGAGGCTCGGCCAGCCGACGTCGTCCCCGCGCTCGGTGAAGATGGTCGCGATGAAGTTGATGGCGCCCATCGTCGCCGAAACCCCCGTGAGGTGGAGGCCGAGCAGCATCATGTCGATGGCGGGGCTGGACATCTGGATGGACAGCGGCGTGTACATCGTCCAGCTCGTCTGGGCGGTGGCGACGCCCGGTAGCAGGAAGCCGCTCCAGACGAGGAGCGCACCCGGCGGGAGCAGCCAGAACGCGATGGCGTTGATGCGCGGGAACGCCATGTCGTCGGCGTCGATGAGCAGCGGGATGAAGTAGTTCCCGAACGCCGCGATCATCGGCGTCCCGAACAGGAACAGCATCGTGATGCCGTGACTGGTCAGGAGGCCGTTGTACAGCGCGGGGTCGATGATGTTGGTCGCCGGCGCGGCGAGTTCGATGCGCATCAGGAGCACGGCGAGGCCGCCCCAGACGAACGCGATAGCGCCGTACATGCCGTACAGAATCCCGATGTCCTTGTGGTCGACCGTCGTGAACCACCGGACGATGCCGCCCGGTTTCTCTTCGTGTCCGTGGTCGGTGCGGTCGCCGAGCGCACCGCCGACGTCACTGAGAGGCGTGTACGACCGCCAGTCCTCGAGACGAGCGAGGGAGGCAGCCACCGCGACGAGAAGCACGCCCATCAGCACGGTTAGCACCAGTGATGACGAGGCCATGCAGCACAGTCAGTACCGGACCGTAAAGAAAGCTTAGGATTGGGCGCGCCAGCGTACGCGCGGAGAATCGGGAGACGATACGCGGATTTCGCGGGCGGTGACGGCGGGGTCGACCGACGAGTCAGTGCGGGCCGACTTCCTCGTCGCCGGTCTCGATGCGCTTGGCGGCGACGTACGTGAGGATGGTGAGCGCGACCAGCATCCAACCCACGAGGATGAACTGGATGACGCGTTCGAGGGTGAAGCCCGACCCCCACGGATTCACGGCCACGAACCCGACGAAGAAGAACGCGAGGATGGCGAGCGGGACGATGTTGACCGTGAGGTCGAGAAGGGTGTCCGTGTCGAAGATGCTGGAACTCATTAGCGGGAGTTCGGAGCGGCGGACAAATATAGCTTGAGGATTCAGCGCCGCCCGGGGCTACAGGCGCCCGGTTTCGAGGAGGAACAGCGCGACCGAGGCGGCGAGGACGACGATGCCGGTGCCGCCGAGCGCGAGGCCGCGTGCGGTCGCGGACGTGGCGACGTAGAGCAGGCCGCCGAGCGCGGCGAACAGCGCGCCGACTGCCAGCGCCGGCCGGTACAGCGTGGACGCGAACCCGGACTCGCGGAGGATGCCGACGACGCTGCCCGCGAGCAGCACGAGGCCGCCGACGGCGACGGGGAGCAACCCGTCGAAGAGGATGCCGATTTCGGAGATGACGAGCCCCAACACGAGCGGAATCGGCCACGGGCTGGCGCGCGGATACTGGTCGCTCAGTCCCTGCTCCGTTTGCTCGACCATACGACGACGTTCGGCGTGCTGGGTTAGAAAGCCATCGCTTCCGCTCAGACGGCGACGACGGCGTACACCATCAGGAAGCCGAAGTACAGCGCGACGAGCGCGGCGAGCGCTCGAAGCCGGAACGACCGGAGGTCGTCGGCCTCGCTGTGGTAGGCGTCCTCGTAGGCGGCGCGCTCGTCGTCGTCGAGGCTGCCGTAGTGTTCGAGGCCGCGATGGAGCGCGCGCAAGCGCTCGCTGGGGAACGGTTCGCCGCAGTACGAGCACCGCGGCGCGTCCTCGGGGGCGTCTGTGTGTGTCATAGGAACGGTGGTTCGGCGGCCGGCTGGCCGATAATCCAGAGGCTGGTCATCGTGTAGAACACCATCACGAACGTGAGCGCGTACTGGCTGCGGACCGCCTGCATGCGGCCGGGGAGTTCGTCGTAGGCGGTGGCGTGGGCGACCCAGATGGCGAGCAGGTGGCCCAGCAGTACCGCGGCGATGCCGACGCCCGACACCCAACTCGGGAGGACGAGCGTGCGCGCAACCGGCGGATCCAGCGGCGCGAGCAGCGCGCCGAACAGCGACGGAGACAGCGACAGCGCGTACACGAGGTAGTGCGCGAGGTGATAGCCGGCGGCGATGGCCAGCAGCGACGGCGCGAACCGGCGCGCGAGCACGCCGGCGTCTGTGTACGTCGGCGCGAGGTCGCGGGCTTTCCGGGCGGCCCACCAGTAGAGCCGGTGGAAGCCGAGGAAGCCGACGAGGAGCGCGGCCGGGTAGAGCACGGGCGCGGGAACGCCGGCGTCGACAACCGTCCGCGCGAACGACGCCCACGCGGGCGTGCCGACGAACCCGTCGTAGGTCGTGCCCCAGACGAGCGCGACGACGAACGCGACACCGCCGTTCGTGGTGACCACGTCGTCGGTCAGCCGCATCGCGGGGAGTCGGAGTTCGAGACCGTCGTCGGTGCGCTGCACGGGCGCGACCGCGCCGTACATCGCGAACAGCCGCGAGAGCGGGTCGACCTCCGCGAACCACTGGTCGTGGCCGGCGACGGTGGCGCCGAGCGCGGCGACCGCGAGGTAGCCGACGGAAGCCGCGGCGAGCAAGCGGGGTTCGTCGGCGAGCGGGCTGACCACTTCGAACCAGACGAGCGCAAGCAGGAACGCCGTCGACGCCCACGCGGCCGCTCCGGGCGAGAGCGACGTGTCGCGGTCACCGAACACCCACGCGACGGGGCGCGTCAGCGTTCGGAACGGGTCGACGGCGGGCCACGAGTTCCCGACGAGGTACGTCGACATTGCGAACATCGCCCACCAGCCGACCCAGACGAGGACGATGGCGCCGTTCCGCAGCGGCTCCATCGGCCCGTCGAACCCCGTGAGCAGGACGAACGCGAACCCCGTGACGCCGACGGCGCGGCCGGCCCACGCGAGGACGCGGCGGGGCGCAGGGATTCGGCGGTGCCACTCGTCGACTGCGGCGACGAGCTCGCGGTCGGTGACGAAACTCGCCAGCAGGAACGACGCGCCGACGACGGCGCCCCCCGTCGAGAGGAACAGCCACGTCGGCACCGCCAGTTCCTGCGCGCTGGCGTCCCTGAGGCTGCCGCCGTGCGCGACGGCGACGCCACAGACCGCGAGCAGGCCGGCGGCGGCACCGAGCGCGCGTGCGCCGGGACGAGACATGGCCGGAGCTTCGGCGCGACTCACCGTGAGGATTGCGGTACGGCACCGGCGCGGACGGAGTTGGATGGGTTTTTAGTATTCGCCCCGTAAGTCGCTGGTATGACCGTCACGGACGACTCGACCGACGACCACGGCCACCACCTGCCGGCCGTGGAGGACTGGCCGAAGGGCTTCGGGGAGGCCAGCTGGTGGCCGTTCGTCACCGCGCTCGGCGCCGCCGGGTTCTACATCGGCGCCGCGCTGTACGTACTCGGACAGAACGAGACGTTCGGGTTCGTCACCCCGATGGTCGGTCCGGCCGTCTTCGTGGGGAGCGCGTTCGTCTTCCTCGCGGGCCTGTACGGCTGGGTGTACCACGCCTTCGTGAAGCACTTCTGGAGCCGGGAGACCACCGGCGGCAAGGCGCTGCGCTGGGGGATGATACTGTTCCTCGGCACGGAAATCGCGACGTTCGGTGCCGGGTTCGCGTACTACTTCTTCATCCGCGCGGGCTCGCAGTGGTCCCAGGCAGTCAGTCACGTCCCCGAGGGGTTCCTCGGCGCGCTCGTCCTCGCGAACACCGCCATCCTCGTGGTCTCCAGTGTCACGCTGCACTTCGCGCACGTCGCGCTGCGTAAGGGGAACCGCTCGCGGTTCCTCGGCCTGCTCGTCTCGACGCTCGTGCTCGGCGTGGTGTTCATCGCCGGCCAGATTTACGAGTACTACGAGTTCATCGTCCACGAGGGGCTGTCGCTGTCGGGCGGCCTCTTCGAGAGCGCGTTCTTCGGGCTGACCGGCCTGCACGGCCTGCACGTCACGCTCGGCGCGGTGCTTCTGGGCATCGTCACGGTGCGCGCGTTCAAGGGCCAGTACTCCCACGGGCGCGACGTCTCCGTCAGCACCGTCTCGATGTACTGGCACTTCGTCGACGCCGTCTGGATCTTCCTCGTCGTCGTGCTGTACGTCGGCGCCGAACTCAGCTTCTAGGCGACCGCCGTCTTTTTTCGCGCCTGCCGCGAACCGGTAGTCATGACAGTCGACGCGGACCGGCTGCGCTCGCTCGTCGACGCGCCGGTCGTCCACCGCGAGTCCGTCCCGAGTACGAACGATGTCGCGCGCGCCGAGGGCCGCGACGGCGCAGCCCACGGCGCGTTCGTCGTCGCCGACGAGCAGAGCGCGGGCCGCGGCCGCACGGGGAACGCGTGGGCGTCGCCGCCGGGCGGCGTCTGGTCGAGCACGCTCGTCTACCCCGACTTCGACGCGAGCCACGTGGGACGGCTGACGTTCGCGGGCGGCGTGGCGGCCGCCGAGACCGTCGAGTCGTTCGGCGTGGACGCGGCGCTGAAGTGGCCCAACGACGTGGTCGTCGGCGACGACGCGCGCAAACTCTGTGGCGTACTCACCGAGGCAGTCGTCGACGAGGTGCCGGTCGCGGGCAAGCCCGTCGACGAGGTGCTGCCGGGCACGGACCCCGCGGACGCCGAACTGTCGTTCGCGGTGCTTGGCATCGGCGTGAACGCGGCCCTCGACCCGAGTGACCTCGACGTGGACAGGGACGTGACAACCTTGCGGGCGGAAGTCGGAGGCGTCGACGCGACCGAAGTGGCGTCGACGCTGCACGAGCGACTGCTCGCGCGCGTCGACGACGTCGCGACCGACAACGGGTTCGCCGCGGTACTGGACGCGTGGCGCGAGCGCAGCGCGACGCTCGGCGAGCGCGTTCGCGTGGAGACGCGCAGTGGCGAGACAGTCGTCGGGGACGCCACCGGAGTCACGTCGCGTGGCGCGCTCGTCGTCGAGACCGAGGACGGCCCGGTAGAGGTGACGGAAGGCGAGTGCAGTCGGCTCCGCCGCGCGTAGCTACGTCGTCAGCGTCCGAAGAGAAGGAGAGCGGAGAAACGCCGCGTCGTTAAACGTCGATGGTCGTGTTCTCGGGGTCCTCGACCCACTCCTCGTAGGTGTCTTCCTCGACGACTGCGATGGTGCCGAGCATCTCCGAGTGACCCTGTCCGCAGAACTCCGCGCAGTAGAGCTGGTAGGTGCCTTTCTGGGTGACGTTCGTGATGAGGTAGTTCTTCTGCCCGGGGACGGCGTCGGCCTTCAGGCCGATTTCGGGCGCGTGGAACGCGTGAATCACGTCCTGAGACTGCGTGCGTATCACTAGTTTGGTGTCTTCCGGGACCACCATCGGTTGATTGCCGACATCGACGTCACCGGTGGCGGCGCCGGAACTGACCGAGAGGTTCTCCTCGGGGTACTCGTAGTTCCAGTACCACTGGACACCGACGGTGTCGACGACGACGGTGTCGTCTTCTGCCATCGCGGCCTGCGCGTCGGCCTGCGTCGCGGTGACCGTGTTGGCGCCCATCACGCCGTAGGCAGCGACGCCGACGAACAGGAGGACGACGGCGGTGGCGACGGTCCACGTGATTTCGAGCCGGCGGTTCTCCTTGGTCGGTTTCGCCTCGTCGCTGTTCCGGAACTTCCACACCGTGTAGACGAGGATGCCCTCGACCAGCAGCGTGACCGGGAGCGCTGCCGCGAGCAGCATCGTGTTCAGGTCGCGGATGAGCCCCTCGGTCACCGACTGGTACTGCTGGGCAGCGACCGGGTCCACGAACGCGGCGAGGAAGCCGACGGCGGCGACGAGAACGGGTACGAGCCGCTTGCCTCTCATACTATCGTGGTCGTTCGGATTGAGTCCATAAATAGGTGCTGAATCGGTGCGTCGGCGAGTCGGGTAGGCTAAGTGGACCGCGGTGTAATCAGCCGACGAGAGACGTTCGTGATTCGAAATATCTCCGACCGGTTCACGGCGGTGCTCGCGGCAGCCGCGATGGGCGTGTACGTGCTGCTCGTCGTCGGCGCGACCTCGGCGCTGACGAACGCGGCGGCGGCGTGTCGCTCGTGGCCGGCCTGCGGCGGACGCTGGTACGCCCTCGACTCGCTGTCGCTGGCGGTCGTGTGGGGACACCGGACGGCGGCCGCCGTCACCGGCGTGCTCGTGCTCGTCGCCGCGGTGATGGCGTGGCGCCGCGACACCACTCGGCGCGTCCGTGCCGCGGTGACGGTGGCGCTGGTCGCCTACCCCGTTCAGACCGCGGTCGGCGCGGTCGCCGCGACGACGGCGACATCGGCCGCGGTCAGTGGCGCTCACCTCGCGCTCGGCGTACTCATCTTCGCCGGCTTGGTCGCCGCGCTCGCGTGGACGCTGGAAGCCCAAACCGGCCACCTCCCCTCTACGGAGTGGGAGGGTGCGCCGAAGGGCGACGACGACGACGAGAGCGCGCCGGCGTCGGGACCGCTGGCGACTGCGTACGCGTACTTCCGACTGACGAAGCCGCGGCTGATGTGGCTGCTCTGTCTGGTCGCCGCGGCCGGCATGGCGCTGGCGGCGGGACCGAGCCTGCGCGCGGAGACGGTCGTCGCAACGCTCGGCGGTGGCGTACTCGCCATCGGCGCGTCCGGGACGTTCAACCACGTTCTCGAACGCGAGAAGGACCGGAAGATGTCCCGCACCGACGACCGCCCGCTGGCGAACGACCGCATCCCGAAGCGTAACGCCATCGCGTTCGGCGTGACGCTGGCGGCGGCGTCGCTGGCGGCGTTTTACAGCGTGAACCTGCTGACCGCTGCGCTCGGGTTCACCGCCATCGTCTTCTACTCGGTCGTCTACACGCTCGTGCTGAAACCGAACACTCGACAGAGCACGGTCATCGGCGGCGCTGCGGGCGCGCTCCCCGCGCTCATCGGATGGGCGGCCGTCACGGGCGACGTGGGTGTCGCGGGCCTCGCGCTCGCGACGGTCATCTTCCTGTGGACGCCCGCGCACTTCTACAACCTCGCGCTGGCGTACAAGGACGACTACGAGCGCGGCGGCTTCCCGCTGATGCCGGTCGTCAGCGGCGAAGCCACGACCCGCAAGCACATCATCTACTACCTCGGCGCGACGCTCGTCGCGGCGGTGGCGCTGTCCGCGCTCGCGGGCCTCGGCGTCCTGTACGCGGCGACGACGGTCACGCTCGGCGGCGTGTTCCTGTACGCCGCGATGCGACTCCACCGCGAGCGCGACCGGGCCGCCGCGATGCGCGCGTTCCACGCGTCGAACGCCTACCTCGGCTGCCTGCTGGTGGCAGTCGTCGTGGACGCGATGGTGGTCTGAGTGGGGGCGTCAGTGTCGCTGTCCCCGGGCCGATTCGCGCCGACGCGGAAGGCGCTGCTGTACGCCGCGCTCCTGTTGAACGGCGAACTCGCGCTGGTGCTGTTCTACTTCGCGGTGTCGTCGTCAGTTCCCACCGACCCAGTGGTGCTGGCGTACCCGTTCGTCTGGATCAACGCCTCGATTTGGGCCGTCTCGCGCGTCAGCCTCCCCGACGCGTCCCAAAAACAACGCATGCTCGCGCTCGGCGTCGCCCTCGCGTACTTCCTCCTGTTGGGGGGCGTCGGCGGCCTCTACATGTTCCACGGCGCCGGCCTCGGCGCGCGCATCTCGTGGCTGTCCCCGGGCTGGGGGCCGGCGTTCGTCTACAGCGGCGCGAGCCTCACCGTCAGCCTCCTCCCGTTCAAGGTAATCGGCTACGCGACGCTGGCGTACCTCGTCGCCGCGACGGTGCTGGACGCTGCGAGAACGGGCGCTGCGGGCCTTCTCGGCCTGTTTGCGTGCGTGAGTTGCACGTGGCCGGTCGCCGCGACGGTGCTCACGGGCGCGTTCGGGAGCGCGTCGGCGCTGGCCGCCGCCGCGCAGAGCCAGCCGTACGCGCTCTCGACGGTCGTGTTCGTCTCCTCCGTGCTGTTGCTCGTGTGGCGGCCGACCCAGTAGCCGCGTTCCGCAGTGCTTTACGTTCGCGCCCGTCGACTCCAGAGTATGACTCCAGCAGTCGTCGCCGAGGACGTACGGAAGTCCTACGGCGACACCGCCGCTGTCGACGGCGTCTCGCTGTCCGTCGACGAGGGCGAGGTGTTCGCGCTCGTCGGCCCGAACGGCGCGGGCAAGACGACGCTCGTGCGCTGTCTGACCGGCACGACCGAGCCGGACGGCGGCAGCGTCGAACTGCTCGGCGAGGACCCCGAGGACGCCAACGACCAGCGCGTCGGCTTGCTCCCGCAGAACTTCGAGCCGCCGGACCGCCTCACCGCGGGCGAACTCGTCGGCTACTACGCGGGCCTCTACGACGACGCCCGCGACCCCGAAGTGGTCCTCTCGGAGGTCGGCCTCGACGCCGACAACGACACGTGGTACGCCGACCTCTCGGGTGGCGAAAAGCGCCGCGCGTGCGTCGCCGCGGCGCTCGTGAACGAACCGGACGTGCTGTTCCTCGACGAGCCGACGACCGCCGTCGACCCCGCTGGCCGGCGCGCGCTCTGGCGCGTGTTCGAGGACCTCGCAGACTCCGGGACGACCATCTTCCTCACCACTCACGACATGGCGGAAGCCGAGCGGCTCGCGGACCGCGTCGCGCTGCTCGCGGACGGGTCGGTCGCCGCGACCGGAACGCCCCGCGAACTCGTCGCCGAACACGGCGGCCCGCCGCGCCTCGTCGTCGAACTGGACGACCCCGAGGCGGCCCCCGACGTGCCCGGGTTCGAGCCGGACGCGACCCGTGAGGGACTGGTCTTCGGCGGCGTGGCGCCCGCTGACATCGGCGGCGTCGTGGCCGCGCTCGACGACGCGGGCGTCGACTTCGACGCGCTGTCGTGGCGTGAACCGACCCTCGAAGACGCGTACCTCGCGCTCGCCGGCGACGCCGAGGGCGTGGAGGTGCAGCGATGAGCCGGCTGGCTCGCATCCGCGCGGAAGCCGCTGCGACCTACCGGACGTTCCTGCGCCGGCGGACGGCGGTGTTTTTCACGTTCTTCTTCCCGGTGTTGCTCATCGTCATCTTCGCCGGACTCGTCCGCACCACGTCGGGCAGCGGCGGCCTGTTCACGGAGCCGACCGCGTACTACGTCCCTGCGTATCTCGCGACGGTCGTGCTGTTCACGCCGCTGTCGCGGGTCGGGAGCACCGTCGCGCGACACCGCGAGGGCAACCGCTTCGAGAAGCTCTCGACGACGCCGCTGACGCGCGCGGAGTGGCTGGCCGCGCACACGCTCGTGAACGTCGCGCTCATCGCGGCGGCGTGCGCGGTGCTGTTGGTGGCGCTGCTCGCGACGGGCGCGTCGTTCACGCTCTCCCCGTGGCTGGCCGTGCTCGTGCCCGCCACGTCGGTGGCGTTCTGCGGCGTCGGCGCGGTCATCGGGAGTCTCGCGGACGGACAGGACGGCGCCATCGCCGCGAGCAACGGCATCGCGTTGCCGGTGCTCTTCCTCTCGGAGACGTTCGTCCAACCCGAACTGTTCCCCGCGTGGTTCCGACCGATAGTGGACCTCTCGCCGCTGGCGTACTTCGCTCGCGGCGTCCGCGCGGCGACGTACACCGGGGGCGACGTGACGACGAACGCGGCGGTCGTCGTGGTACTGGCCGTCGTCGCGTTCGCCGTGGGGACGCTCGCGATTCCGTGGACCGAGTAGCGCCTACTCCTCGAAGGCGACTGTGTCGGCGACAGCGGCGACGCCAGCGACCAGACAGAAGACGGCTGCGACCGCGGCGACGCCGACGAACACGGTGAACACGAGTTCCGCGAACACGCCCGCCAGCGCCACCTGTACGCCGCCGAGTCCGACCGCAACGGCGCCCGTCATCGCGGCGGTGCGCGTGGCAATCGACTTCGCTTGCGCGACGCGGAGCACGGCGGCGTCGGCTCCCGAGTCGGCCGAGTCGAGGACGGCCTCCGCGCCGTCGCCGGCGACGAACGTCGTGTTCCAGCAGCGCTCACAGGGCGGTTCGGGGTCCGGTTGGCGCGTCCCGCAGGCCCTGCAGCGCCACACCTGTTCGTCGTCGGCGTCGCCATCCATGCTGGCGTCTGTTCCCGATTCCCGAGCAAGTAGCTGTCGATGGCGGGCGCGTGCGGTCCGCGGAAAGTGGCGGACGCGGCGACGCCCGGCGAGGTCAGTGCGCGTGCGAGACCCAAAACGATAACCACGCGCCCACCCAACCGCCGGTAATGGCGACGTGTGACCGGTGTGGCGACAAGGAGTCGATGCCGTACCAGTGTCGGCTCTGCGGCGGCACGTTCTGCTCGAAACACAGGCTCCCGGAGAACCACGACTGTCCGGGCCTCGACGAGTGGAACGACCCCGGCGGCGTCTTCGACAGCGGGTTCGACGACAGCGTGACCCAGTCCAGCGAGAGCGGCGGCCTCGCCGCGAAAGTCCCCTTCGACACGGGGCCGGGCGGCGTGCTCGGCTACTTCCGCGGGAACGTCTCGTTCGCGCTGCTGGCGGCGATGTGGCTGACGTTCGTCGTGCAGTACGCCGTCGCGCCCGCGCTGGGAATCGCGCCGAACTCCGCGCAGTGGCTCAACCTCTTCACCATCAACACGACCCAGCCGCTGGCCGTCTGGACGTGGGTGACGTCGGTGTTCTCCCACGGCGGCTTCGGCCACATCGTGTTGAACAGCATCGTGCTGTACTTCTTCGGCCCCGTGGTCGAGAAGCGCATCGGCTCCGCGAAGTTCGTCGGCCTGTTCGTGGTGGCGGGCGCGCTCGCCGGCCTCGCGCAGGTCGGCGCGGCGCTCGTGATGAACCCCGGGTGGTACGGCGAGACGCTGACCCGGTTCACGGGCTCGGCAGTGCTGGGTGCGAGCGGCGCCATCGCGGCGCTGATGGGCGTGCTCACGGTTCTGAACCCGAACCTCCGCATCTACCTCTACTTCGTCATCCCGATGCCGCTGTGGCTCGCGACGCTGCTGTTCGCGGGGTACTCCATCTTCGTGTCGACGGTCGGCGGCGGCATCGGTGGGGGCGGCGTCGCGCAGTTCGCGCACCTCGCGGGCCTCGCGCTCGGCGTACTGTACGGCGTGAAGCTCAAGCGCGAGGGCGAGCGCGCGCCCAAGCAACTCCAGTTCGGCGGCGGCGGCCCCGGCGGGCCGGGCGGCCCCGGTCGCCGGCGGCCCTGACATGGACGTCGTTCGCCCCGAGTTCCTCCCGGACCCCGACCGCTCCCACGAGGAGATGGAGGACCTCCAGCGCGAGATAGCGGCCGCGGCGGCCTTCGAGGACGACTTCGACTTCGAGGTGGCGGCCCTCGAACTGGACGAGTCGCCGACGGACGCGCCGACGGCCGCCGAGAGCGTCGGCGAACAGGTCACGCTCACCGACAGCGACGCGCCCGTGGTCGTCGGCGTCGACCAAGCGTTCGTCGGGGACGACTACTCCGTGAGCGCCGCGGTGGCGATTCGCGACGGCCGCGTCGTCGAGCGCGCCGCCGGCCGCGCGGAACTGGAAATCCCCTACATCCCCGGCCTGCTGGCGTTCCGCGAGGGCGACGCCATCGTGGACGCGCTCGAATCGCTGTCCGTGGCGCCGGACGTGCTCATCCTCGACGGCAGCGGCCGCATCCACTTCCGACAGGCGGGGCTGGCGACCCACGTCGGCGTTCTCTTCGACGCGCCGGCCGTCGGCGTCGCGAAGAACCTGCTCTGCGGGACGCCCCGTGAGTCACTCGACGACCCGCTGCCGGAGGGCGCCCGGGTTGCCATCGAAGCCGGCGACTCGATGGACGCGCCCGACGGGACCGTCGTCGGGTACGCCTACCAGTCCCGGCAGTACCCGAACCCCGAGACGCGACACGTCAACCCTCTCGTCGTGAGTCCCGGTCACCGCGTCGACGCCGAAACGACCGTCGACATCGTCGAAGCGACCTGCACGGGGTACAAGCTCCCCGCGCCGACGCGGCTCGCCGACCAGTACGCGGACGACCTGAAGGACTGACGGCCGCTCGTTCTCGCCGACTGCGACACCGCGACAGTGATTTGCGTGCCCGCCGACAGGAGCGAGTATGCAGCGACGCCCCTCCCGCCGCTCCGTGCTCGCCAGCGCAGGGACGCTCGCGCTCGCGGGCCTCGCGGGCTGTACGAGCGGCGACTCCGACAGCACGACCGCAGCGACGACCGACGCCGACACCGCGACTGGAACCGACGCGGCCCCGACCACCGAGAGCGCGGCGTCCGTCGACTGGAGCGAGGTCGCCGACTTCCGGACGTGGCTCACGGCGTACAGCACGCTCCCGTCGAGCAACGCGCGCTTCGACTACCAGTCGGTCAGCGTCGCGCAAATCGTCGAGAACGGGCGCACGTCGTTCCTCAACCTCTCCGTGGAGAACGTCGACGGCACGCTGGTACAGTCGGGGAACACCATCGTCCTCGGGTCCTTCAACGCAAGCGCGCTCGCGAACGCCGTCGAAGTGTCCGACGGATACGAGGTGACCGGCGAGCACGCCGGCTTCACCACCGCGGAAGCCACCGAGCGCGAGACCGAGTTCGCGCTCGGCGAGGACGCCGTGCTCGCGGGCT
Source organism: Halobacterium sp. CBA1132 (assembly GCF_001485535.1). Lineage (NCBI taxonomy): Archaea > Methanobacteriati > Methanobacteriota > Halobacteria > Halobacteriales > Halobacteriaceae > Halobacterium > Halobacterium sp. CBA1132. The sequence continues at coordinate 536,488 of NZ_BCMZ01000001.1, read as the reverse complement.
CGGACCTCGCGGTGTGGATAGACACCCACCGCGGAGAGCGCGACCGTCTGGAGGAGTCCGACACAGTGTTCACGCGCATCTTCGAGAAGCTCCCCGAGCGGGGCATCGTCGCCGGTCAGCGGGGGCCGCCGGCGGGCGGCGAAATCGACGTCGAGGCAATCGAGGCGTGGGGGAACTCGATGGCGTCGCTGGACGCCGACACCGCGACGTGGGTGTACGCGCTCGAACCGGACACGAGCGACGAGACGGTCGACGAACTGGCGGACGGCCTCGCCGCGAGCGCGTTCACGGACGAGGTCACCGACCGCAGCGAAGACGGGCGGTTCGTGACGTTCACCGCGACGATGGCCGACCTCGGGTGACGCCAGCGGGCCGACTATGCAACTGTTAACTGCGGGGGCCACGACGCCCCGGTATGGAGAAGGTCGCGCTCATCACCGGATGTTCGTCGGGCATCGGCGCGGCGACCGCTCGGTCGCTGCTCGACGAGGAGTGGACGGTCGTCGCCACCGCGCGGGACACCGACGACCTCGCGGCGCTCGCGGAGGCCGGCTGTGACACCGCCGAACTCGACGTCACCAAGCCGGCCCAGTGCCGGAACGTCGTCGACGAGACGGTCGAGGAGCACGGCCGGCTGGACTGCCTCGTGAACAACGCGGGGTACGCGCAACTCGGGCCGCTGGAGGACGTGCCCACCAGAGAGCTCCACCGGCAGTTCGACGTGAACGTCTACGGCCCGCACCGCCTGATTCGGGCGGCGCTCCCGCACATGCGCGAGGCCGAGGACGGCACCATCGTGAACGTCTCCAGTGTCTCCGGGCGCGTGCCGACGCCGGGGATGGGCGCGTACAACGGCTCGAAGTTCGCGCTCGAAGGGATGAGCGACGCGCTCCGCGCGGAGGTCGCGCCCTACGACGTCGATGTCGCCGTCGTCGAACCCGGGCCGGTCGACACCTCGTTCACCGACCGCGCCGAGAGCGAGATTCAGGGGCTCGACCGCAGCGGCGCCTACGAGACGCTGTACTCGTTCTTCGAGGACGCCAGCGCGGTCAACGGCGTCGGCGCGGTCGCGCCCGAGAAGGTCGCTGAAGTCATCACGGAAGCCGCGGTCAGCCCCGACCCGAAGTCCCGCTACCCCGTGGGGACGGCGGGCCGCGTCGGCGTGCTCGCGCGCTTCCTCCCGGACCGCTGGCTGGACGCCGGCTACCGGCTCGTCCAGCGGTTCTCCTGACTACGCGTCGAGGCAGGCGGCGACGACGCGCAGCGGGCGCTCGCCCCGCACTTCGTCGGCGAGCAGCGGCACGCGCTTGACGCCGTAGTTTCTGAACAGGTCCTGTGCCTCCGCCAGCGCCGCCTGCTGGACGTCCCAGCGGCGCGCGCAGAACTCGCAGTCCTCGTGGTTCGGCGCGACGAACGCGTCGCCGGGAACGTCGGCGGCGTCCGCCAGCGGTTCCATCACGCGGTTGACGACGACGGTTCCGACGGGGACGCCGAACTCGTCGAGGCGGTCGGTGAGCCGCTGGGCTTCCAGCACGCTCATTTCCTCGGGTACGAGCACGACGCGGAAGTCCGTTCGCGTCGGGTCCGTGAGCACGTCCCGGAGGCGCTCGACGCGCTCCTCGACGGCGTCGAGGTCGCCGAGGCCCGCCTGCTCCTCGTCGTCGTCCTGCCCGAACATCCCGGTGAGGCCGTCCATCATCCCGCCGAAGCGCTCGCGCATCTGCATCATGCGCCCGACCATCGAGTCCAGCACCTCGGGGAGTTCCAGCAGGCGGAGCGTGTGGCCCGTGGGCGCGGTGTCGACGACGACGCGGTCGAAGCGCTCGTCATCCATGTATTCGAGGAGGAGCTGGACCGCAGCGGCTTCGTCCGCTCCCGGCATCATCGCGCCGTCGTCGCCAGCGCCACCCGCGCCGCCGAGCAGTTCGTCGAGGCCGCCCGCGAACCCGCCGTCTTGCCCGAACATGCCCGCCTGTGAGAGCGCGTCGTCCGGGTCGATTTCGACCGCCCACAGCGGGCTGGCCTCGCGCACCTTCGCGGGCCGGCTCGGCACGTCGAACTCCAGCGTGTCCGACAGCGAGTGCGCGGGGTCCGTCGACACCACGAGCGTGGCGGTGCCGTCGTTGGCGCTCGCGAGCGCCGTCGCCGCGGCCATCGTCGTCTTCCCGACGCCGCCCTTCCCGCCGTACAGCACGTACTCGGCGGTGTCGCTGACCACGCCGGGGTCGAGGGAGTCGACCGCCTCGACCTCGATTTCGTCCATGCGCACAGTCGGCGGCCCAGCGGGGTCAATCCGTCGGTCGCTGTCCTCGCGGCCGGCGCACCGAACGTCTCGGCCCCAGTAGTTTTCCCCCTCACGAGTGTTACGGTTTAGCATGGAGGGCGTGCTGAACGAGCGCACGGCGACCGTACACAAGAAGGGGGTGGAGAACCCGTACAGCCGAACGAAGTGCGGCGCCACCAACGACGTCAGCCACGACGACATCCAGACGCTCCCCGTCGAACGCGCGCTCGACGACTTCGGCGCCTGCCGCTGCGGGCGGTGTTTCTCGGACGCGGGCGGGTACTGACTACCGGCTCGCGAAGTAGTCCGCGAGCCGGTCGGCGGCTTCCTCGACGCGCGGCGTGACGAGCGCGAACCGAAGCCAGTCCTCGCGGGCGGTCCCGAACCCGGACCCCGGCATCCCCGCGACGCCCGCCTCGTCGATGAGTTCGAACGTGTTCTCCAGCGTGCCCGGGAACTCCGGGAAGCGAGCGAGCACGTAGAACGAACCGTCCGGCTCGGTGTACTCGGCGCCTGCGTCGTCAAGTGCGGCCGTGAACGTGTCCACGCGCTCGGCGAGCATCTGCCGAGTCTGCTCGTAGTAGTCGGGGTCGGTCTCGCGGAGCGCGTGCAGGACGGCGGCCTGCGCGGGCCGCGACGTCGCCACGTTCGTCAACATGTGTCGGGACTTCATCGGTTGGACGTGGCGCTCGGGCGCGATGCAGTAGCCCACTCGGAACCCAGTGATGGCCAGCGACTTCGAGAACGCGTTCACGACGATGCGGTGCTCGGAGTCGAACTCGAGCGCGGACGTGAACCGCCCGGAGAAGTCGAAGTGGTCGTACACCTCGTCGCTGACGAGGACGGCGTCGTGTTCCTCGGCGACGGCGACGAGTTCGCGCATCGTCTCCTTGCCGTACACCGCGCCCGTGGGGTTGTTCGGCGTCGTCGCCACGATGCACGCGGTATCCTCGCTGGCGGCAGCGCGCACGTCCGCGGGGTCGAGGCTGCCGTCCTCGGCCGTCTCGACGAACACCTGCTCGCCGCCGAGCATGTCCGTCTTCCCCGGGTAGTAGGGGTAGACCGGGTCGGTCATCACGACCTCGTCGCCGGCGCCGCGTTCGAGCGCGCGCGCCATCCCGAGGTAGTTCGCCTCGCCCGCGCCGTTCGTGACGATAACCCGCCCGACGGGGACCTGCCGGCGCGCCGCGATTTCCTCGCGGAGTTCCCGCAGGCCCTCGCTGGGCGGGTACTGGAACTGGTCGCCGCCCGTGTCGGCGTACTCGCGGAGGCCCTCCGCGAGCGCGGGCGGCGACCCCCAGTCGGGGTTCCCCGAGACCATGTTCACCACGTCGCTGTCTGACTTCGCCGCGTACTCCATCACGCGGAAGAACAGCGGCTCCTCGTACTCCATACGCGAGCGTCTCCGTCCCGCCACGTGGCTCTTTCGCCCGCGGAAACGCGGCACCGATTGCCGGAACTGTGCGGTTGATTGGACGGACCCCCGACAGTTCCACCGTGACCGACCACGCCGAGCACGTCGCCGAGTACTACGACGCCGTGGACGACGAGCGCATCGACGACCTGCTGGCCCTCTTCGCCGACGACGTCGTCTACGACCGTCCCGGCCAGCCACCAATCGAGGGCAAGGTCGACCTCGAAGCGTTCTACCGCGAGGGCCGCCCGCTCGAAGACGGCAGCCACACCGTCCACGACGTGCTCGTGGACGGCGACCGCGCGGCCGTCCGCGGCACGTTCTCGGGCGTGCAGGACGGCGACGACGTGGAGTTCGGGTTCGCTGACGTTCACGTCTTCGAGGACGGCGTCATCGCGAAGCGGTACACGTACACGGACCGCGACACCGTCTGACGCCACCACCTTCTTGCTCGCCGGCGCGGTACCCCCGAGCATGCGCGAGTACGCCGCCGACCCGCCGATAGAGGAGGAACTCAACGACGTGCTGCCGGACGCCGGCCACACCGTCGCGACCGCCGAGTCCTGTACTGGCGGGCTCGTCGGGTCGCTGCTGACCGACGTCTCCGGGTCCAGCGACTACTTCGACCGCTCGCTCGTGACGTACACGTACGACGCCAAACTCGACTCCGGCGTCTCCCGCGAGGCGCTCGACGAACACGGCGCGGTCAGCGAGCCGGTCGCCCGGCAGATGGCGCAGGCCACCCGGGACGCCGCAGGGACGACGTGGGGTGTCTCCACCACGGGCATCGCCGGCCCCACCGGTGGGAGCGAGGAGAAACCCGTGGGTACCGTCTACATCGGCGTCGCGTACGCCGGCGACTGGGGGACGCAGGCGTCCTACACCGACGTGGAGCGACGCGAGTTCGACGGCAGTCGCACGGAAGTCAAAGAACAGATTGCGCGGCGCGCGCTCCGCAAACTCCGCGAGGAAGTCGAGAGCGTCCGCGGCTAGCGAGCGCGTGCCGAAACGGTGACGTGGCCGCGTGCTCTCGGCCTCGATGATGAACAAGGGCGACCACATCCTCAACGGCATCCTGCTCGCCATCGGCCTCGGGTACGTGCTCTACCCGTCGGGCGGCGTCGAGACGCTGCACACGATAGCAGCGGTACTCATCCCCGTCGTGCTCGGCGCGCTCTTCCCGGACGTCGACACGGACTTCGGGAAGCACCGCAAGACGCTGCACAACATCCCGGTGCTGGCGCTGCTGTACGTCTTCCCGATGTACTTCGGCGGGAACCTTCAGTACGTCTGGATCGGCATCGCCACCCACTACGTCCTCGACGTCGTCGGCAGCAAGCGCGGCATCGCGCTGTTCTACCCGCTGTCGGACCAAGAGTACGGACTTCCCATCGGCGTCACGACCGTCTCGAAGTACGCAAGCACCGTCACCGTCGTCATCACGCTCGTCGAACTCGCCGTAATCGCAGTGGTCGTCCACGTCGCCCCGCAGTACGTCCCGACGGACGCCGTCAGCAGCCTGTTCTAGTAGACGGCGACGTCGTCGAACTTCCCGCCGTACGCGATGTGGCGGGGGTGGGTGGGTTCCATCCCCGAGAGGAGGATGCGGTCGACTTTCTCCCACGTGTTCTCGTACGCGAGGTGGGCTTTCTCCACCAGTTCGCGCGCCCGGAATCGGGGGCTGCGCTGGTGGTAGGTCCGCCGCGGGACGCCGCCCGTGAGAGCGTCCACGAGGTCCGCTTCCGACTGGATGTCGGCGTCGAACTCCGTCCAGACGCCGCCCACGGTCGGCGAGCGGTGGGCGTACGAGGACGCGAACCCGGGGATGTCGTAGCCGTTCGAGAGCGCTCGCGCTCGGTCGTCGTCCCACGCGAAGTGCTTCGGATTGTACGTCTCCACGGCGTCGACGTCCTCGCGGAACCGCTCGATTTCGTCGGCCGTGAGACTCACCGTCAAGAACTCGGGGTGGGGCGCCAGCACCGCAGCGCCCTGCTCGCGGAACGCCGCGAACGCACCGTCCAGCGTCACGAAGTCCGGTACCGGGTCGTCGAGACCGACGGCGAGGACGTGCTTGCGGTCCCGCCACGACCCGGTGAACACCTCGCGGCCGGGGACCACCAGCAGCTCGTCGTCGGAGAACTCGGCGGCGCGCTCGCGGACCTCCGGCAGCCGCGTGAAGTGCGGGGCGTACACCAGCACGTCGACGCCGGCCGCCTTCGCGCGGCGCACGGCCTCGTCGTCGAGTACCTTCACGTGGAGGTCGACCCGTGTCGTCGGCACGAGCGTGGATTTGCGTGCCGAGGTTTAGCGGTTTACGGTTCCGGCGGATAAACTTCGCGCCCGCTGCCGAACGTTCGCGGCCGTTTATGCCCGTGGCGCCCCAAGCCCCGGTATGAGTCTGAACCTGCTCTCCGAGGACATCGTCCCCGAGCACGCGCTGGACGTCAAACGCGACGCCCGCGAGTTCTCCGAGGAGCACATCGCGCCGAACGCCGAAGAGTTCTACCGGACCGGCGACTACCCGTGGGAGATTCTGGAGGCCGGCATGGACGCCGGACTCGTCGCCCAAGACATCGGCGAGGAGTACGGCGGCCGCGGCCTCGACCTCGAACAGATGCTGGCAATCGCCGAGGAGTTCTACCGCGCGGACGCCGGCATCGCGCTGACCCTCCAGCTCGCGAGCTTCGGCGCGGAGATGCTCGAAGAGTACGGCACCGAAGACCAGAAAGACGAGTACCTCCGCCCGGTCGCGGCGAACGACCAGATTACGGGGCTTGCGGTCTCCGAGCCCGACGTCGGGTCCGACCTCGCGGGGATGCACACGACCGCCGACGCGGACGGCGACGAGTACGTCCTGAACGGCGAGAAGTACTGGATCGGGAACGGCGTCGAAGCCGACTGGGTGACGGTGTACGCCAAGACCGGCGACACCGGCGACCGCTACATGGACTACTCGCTTTTCATCGTGCCCACGGACGCCGACGGGTACGTGGCCGAGCACATCCCCGAGAAGATGGGGATGCGGGCGTCCAAGCAAGCCCACATCGTCTTCGACGACTGCCGGATTCCCGAGGAGAACCTCATCGGCAGCGAGGGAGCCGGGTTCATGATGCTCGCGGACTTCTTCAACCACGGCCGCGTCGTCGTCGGCGGGCACGGCCTCGGTCTCGCCGCCGCCGCGCTCGAAGAAGCGTGGGACTTCGTCCACGAGCGCGAGGAGTTCGGCCGCCACGTCGCGGACTTCCAGGCCGTCCAGCACGGCCTCGCGGACATGCGCCTCGAATTCGAGGCCGCGCGCGCGCTGAACTACCGCGCCGCCAACAAGGTCAAAAACTACGACGAACCCGGCCTGTGGGCGGCGATGGCGAAGACGAAGTCCACGGAGGTCGCCGTCGACAACGCCGAACAGGGGATGCAGTTCCACGGCGGGCGCTCGATTCTCACCGACCGCCGCATCGCCCGCGTCTATCGCGACGCCCGCATCCCGGTCATCTACGAGGGCGCCAACGAGATTCAGCGGAACCTCATCTATAGGCAGAGTGGCGAACAGCAGTGAGCCACTCGTCGGGAGACGGAGTCTCCCGGAAGTCTGGTGAGTAACACGAACCAGTCGCCGAAAATCGGTGATTTTCGGAAGTCTGGCGAGCAGTAGCGAGGCAGACGCCGGAAATCTTCGATTTCCGGAAGAGCGAACAGCAGTGAGCCACTCGTCGGGAGACGGAGTCTCCCGGAAGTCTGGTGAGTGAAACGAGCCTGACGTCGAGAATCTCTGATTTCCGGAAGCGTGGCGGGCAGTAGCGGATTACTTTGCGGGCGGTTTTCCCAAGAACCACTTCAGGAAGTCCCTACCGCCCGCATCAGGGCTCGATTGTTATGCGGTAACGTCCCCCTCTAAGTGCTCTCGGCGCGATAATTCGTCAGACAGAAAGCATACAATCGACTGACGGAGCGGGTTCAGTGGTCGAGAATCCGACACAAGGTTTATTTGCGCGCTCAGGCTACGGATACCCATGTCTGCGTGGGAGTGTGCGATTGTCGGCTGTGGGTCGACGTTCGGAAGCGTCGAAGCGCTGTTGGCCCATCAGGTCGCGGACCACGACGCCCACGAGTGCGAAATCTGCGATGAGACGGTCCCCGAGGGGTTCTTCGCCATCAAGCACGGGCTCCGCGAACACACGCGCGCCGAGTACGTCCGCTTCTACGACGGCGACGCCGAAGCCATCCGGGAGCGCGAGCGCGTCCTCGACGACGTCGCCGACGCGCTCGACCCGGCGGTGCTCGAAGACCTCCTCAGCGACGAACCCGTCGACGCCGCGGAGGCGACCGAGGCCGCCCACGCCACCACGAGCTAGTTCTCCCGCGTTCGTAAGCGATTTGTCGCGGCTCCGTGACGTCCAGCCATGCGACTCGCACGACTCCAGACCGACGACGGCATCGTGGCGGGCGAGTACCGCGACGGCGTCGTCACCACCGACGACGCCGAGTACGTCGTCGGCGAGGACGGCGCGCTCGTGGCGCCCTGCGACCCGTCGGCCCTATACTGCGTCGGCCGCAACTACGCCGAGACGCTCGACCAGATGGACTACGAGCGCCCCGACCAGCCGGACTTCTTCATCAAGCCGCCCGTGTCGGTGGTCGGCCACGGCGCCGACGTCCCGTACCCGACGTTCACGGACGAACTGACGTACGCGGGCGAACTCGCGGCCGTCGTCGGCGAGACGTGCCACCGCGTCGACGAGAGCGAGGTCGAGGACGTGCTCCGCGGGTTCACCATCATGAACGACCTCGACGCGCTCGACCAACCTGGTCGCACCGCGCGCAAGGCCTTCGACCGCTCCGGGCCGCTCGGCCCGTGGGTCGAGACGGACCTCGACCCGCGCGGCATCGACATGCACACCGACGTCGCGGGCGAACGCCGGCAGGAAGCCAACACCGAACTGATGCTGTTCGACCCCTACGAGGTCGTGTCGTTCCTCTCCGAGCGGTTCACGTTCCACCCCGGCGACGTCATCGCGTTCGGCAGCCCCGCGAACCCGGGGCTCGTCGAACCCGGCGACACCGTCGAAATCACCTACGAGGGCGTCGGCACGCTCGAAAATACGATTGTCGAACCAGCCGCCCAGAACTGAGTCGGAAGTCGCTAGCGTTCTTCGGAATACGCTCGCGGCTACGCCGCTCGCGCTGCTTGAGGAGCGCTTTCAGCGCTCCTCACTGTCCAGCACGCGAATCTGGTCGCCGCGCACCGTCACCGGAATCGGGACGGTGGCCTCGTACAGTTCGACCGTGACTTGGTCTTTGCTCTCGTCGATGCGCTGGACCTGCGCTTTCTCGCCCTTGAACGGGCCGGCGATGAGTTCGACGATGTCGCCCTCCGCGATGCCCTCGACGTCGGGCTTCGGGGAGAGGAAGTGCTCGACCTCGCTGATGCCGGACTCGCCGGGGACGAGGCTGCGCGCGTGGGGAATCTCCTCCATCACGCGCTCGATGATGTTGTGGTCGTCGGCCTCGACCATCACGTAGCTGGTGAGCGCGTCGGGCGCCAGCACCGCGTGAATCTCGTCGGCTTCGCGGTTGGCGATCATGCTGGCGACCGTCTGCTCCTGGCTCGCGGTGGTCTTGACGGCGTACACGCCCATCTTAAATCACCGCCTTGACGACTTCCATCACCAGGAAGATGACGAAGCCCATCAGGCCGACGAGCAGGATGCCGGCGCCAGCGATTTTCGAAATCTGGGAGAACTCCTCCCACGACGGCGTGCTCGCCAGCCGGAGCACGCGCGTATACGCGGAAAGCTCTAGGGGAACGTCCATACGCGTAGTTGAGTCGGCGAGCGCTCTTTTATCTATTGATGCCGAGCGAGGCGAAACACCCCGCTCGTTTATCGCCTCGGGAGACGTACCCCGGTTCGTATGCCCGAAGAAGTCCTGTTCGAGTCCGAGAGCGACCGCAGCCGCGAGGAAATCGCCACGTACCTCCGCACCGTCGCGGACAACCTCGAATCCGGCGGGGCAATCACGCTGAAAGCGGGCGGCGACGAGGTCACGCTCGACCCGCCCGAGCGCCCGACGTTCGAAGTCAAAGCCGAACGCGAGGGGCCGGCCGACGGCGCGAAAGAACTGAGTGTCGAGTTCGAGTTGGAGTGGCCCGAGGACGGCGAGACAGAGGCAGCGAGCGGCGAACTCGAAATCGAGTGAGGTGGTGCGGAGCGGAGTGGTCGAGCATACGCGCGGCGGAGCCGCGCGTTTCACTGCGCGAGCGAGCGGAGCGAGTGAGCGCAGGACGTTTTTAGCGTAGCTTTTTGCAAGCGGGGGTGCGCCTGCGGCGCACCCTCCGCAGTAAAAAGGTCCGTTCTAGTTGTCGTCTTCGCGCCAGCGCTGCTCGCACTCCGTGCAGATGAAAAAGCGCGTCTCGGATTCGTCGGCGGACCGAATCTGTTGCATGTACCAGTGCGCGGTGTCGTTCTCGCAGTTCGGGCAGACCACTTCCGTCGTCGGCAGCCCGCGGTCTTGGGCGTCGCTGACGTCGACGATTTCGGTCTCCTCTTGCCCTTCGGTGACGACGTAGGACGCGTCGGGGTCTTTGGGCTGTTTGTTCCCGCAGCCGCCACACACCCAGAGGCCGTCCTCCGCTTTCATCATCGAGCCGCACTCGTCGCAGAACTCCATACAACGTGAAGGCCGTCGTGTAAGTTAAGCCCCCTGTTTCACCCGTCGCCCTCCGATTGGCCGGGTTCGCCGACGGCTTCCGTCGGGAGGTTGTTGTAGAGGGCGGCTTCGAGGTCGTCGGGGCTGACGAACACGTCCTCGGTGACGCGGCCGACGACGTCGCCGAGGCGTTCTTCGCCGTCCGCGTACCGCAACACGACGTCGTCGAACTCCGCGAGGACGTCCTCGCGGGTCGCGGGGTAGGTGAGCGAGTCGAGTTCGGCCCGGAGTTCGTTGAGTTTCACGTCGGGTGCCATGCTCGAACGTACCAGGCGTACGTCCCTAACTGTTACCCTCGCGTCCTACTCGAAGTCCGGGTCGCGGTCGTCGAGGAACGCCCGCATCCCCTCGCGCTGGTCGTGGCTGCCGAACAGGCTCGCCCACGTGCGGCGCTCGTACTCCAGTCCGGCGTCGAGGGGGGTCTCGTGGCTCTGGTTGATGGCGTCCTTCGCGGCGGCGAGCGCGGTCCGCGACTGGCCCGCGAGGTCGGCCGCCAGTTCCGCGACGTGGTCGTCGAGTTCGTCGTGCGCGACGACCTCACCGACGAGGCCTTCCTCGTAGGCGTCGGTGGCGTCGAGGCGGTCGCCGAAGTAGACGAGGCGGCGCGCCGTCTCGTCGCCGACGAGTTCGGGGAGGCGCTGGGTCGCACCCCACCCCGGGATGATGCCGAGGTCGATTTCGGTCTGCCCCATCACGGCGGTGTCGCTGGCGACACGAAGGTCGCAGGCGAGCGCGAGTTCCATCCCGCCGCCGAACGCGTAGCCGTTGATGGCGGCGATCGCGGGCGCGGGGAACGACTCGATGGCGTCTGCGAGGTCGTGGCCGAGTTCGGCGTACTCGCCGGCTTCCTGCGTGCTCATCTCGGCCATGTGGGAGATGTCCGCGCCCGCGACGAACGCGTCGTCGCCGGCGCCAGTCAGCACGAGCACGCGAGCGTCCCGCTGTTCGGCCTCCTCGACCGCGTCGTGGAGCGCGTGCAGCGTCTCGACGTTGAGCGCGTTCAGGCTATCGGGGCGGTCGATGGTGACGGTCGCGACGCCGTCCTCGAACTCGAAGCGGACTGTGTCTGCCATGCCCGGGTAGACGCGAACGGCGCCAATAATGCCCGGGGTCTTCGCAAGCCCGAAATACCGGCGCTGAGTACCGACTGGCATGACCCTCTCCGAGGAGGACCGCGAGCGGCTGGCGGACATCGTGGAACTCCAGCCGACGAAAAACGGCGTGCTCCAGGACCGCTGGGACATGGAAAGCGGCAGCGACGTCCACCAGTACCTCGAATCGGAGCTGCGGGACTACTACTACCGCGACGAGAACAGCCTGGTTCGCGCGACCGCCGAAGCCGCCGAGCTCGTCGGGAAGGCGCCCGAGAGCGGCGAGGCGCCTGCCGTCCACATGTCCGAGAACGAGCGCCGCGTGTTCGCGGTCATCGCCGGCCCGGACGAGCGCGCCGAGAGCGTCGTCTCGGTGCTGCACGCGGTCCGCGACGAGTTCGACGTGCCGGACCTCGAATCCGCCGACGTTCGGCGCGCGCTCCAGACGCTCAAGCGCAAGGGCATCGTCACCGTCGAACACCGCACCGTCCCGACGTACAAGCTCGCGGTCGCCCGCGACGAGGTGAACGTCGCCGAGCCGGACGACGAGGAAACTGCCGAAGCCTGACGCGTCGCCGCTGCGCTCTTACTCGCGCTCTCGCTGCCTTCGCTCGTCGAGGACGCGCCGAATCGCCGCGCCGGGGCCGCCCTCGATTGGCCAGCCGCCCCGTCGCCACGCGGGCGGTTCGGGTTCGTACTCGGGACACGACCCCGAACACTCCGCGGCGGTCTGTTCGCGGGCTTTCGCTTCGCAGTACGGGACGTAGCCGTGGGCCTCCCGGCGGACCGAGAAGTGCCGGCAGTCCGGCCGCATCGTGTCGAGGTACGAGCGCCAGCCCCGTTCGTACGCGCGCTCGGCGATGGCGAGGCGTTTCTGTGCCTTCCAGTCAGCGTCGACGTACTCGAAGCTCGCGGGCGACTGGTCGAACTCGCTACCGGACGGCCGCTCGGTGATTCTGGTGCCGGCCGATTCGGGGTCGAGCGACCGGGGGTGCCACGCCACCGACGCGTCGCCGTCCGCGAACGTGAGGACGCCGGCTTCGACGGGCATCTCCGCGAACAGCGCGCGCTCGGTGCCGCGCTCGTCGCTGGACTCGGTCGCCAGCCACACCTCGTCGGCGAGGCCGAGCGCCACGTCCCGCTGGAGTTGGTCGGCGAGCGCGTCCGCCGCCGACGCGTCGAGGTCGGGCTTGTTCTCGATGGCGACGATACGCTGTACCCAGTCGGGGTACGGCCACTTCCGGCGCAGTTGTATCTTGTTCCCGTCCCGCCGCGTCTCGACGACGCCGCGGTCGGCGGCCTCGTGAATCGCCTCGCGGACGTAGCGCCACGGGTAGCCGGGGTGCGGGAGCGCGTCCCGGTAGTACGCCCAGTCTTCGGGCGCGTTCCGGACGACGTGCAGGAGGTCTGAGTCAAGTCGCTCCGTCCCGAAGTTCGCGCGCGCCGCGAGCGCGTCGGGGTCGACCTCCACGACGACGGTGTCCCAGCGCCGCCGCTTCGTGCCCAGTTGGCGCGCGACGATGCAGGGGCGCTCGCCGTCGGGGTACCAGTGGTGTTCGGCCCACGCGCAGACGCGGAGTTCGAACGCGAACTCGGAGTCGACCACGCCGAACGTGGGGCCGCCGACCCACCTACGTCTTTCGCTGGGGCTCCGGAGAAGCGGCGGAACCCGCGACGAGCGGCGCTCGGAAGTACCGCACGGGAGTACCGTCTGGTATGCGAGCCTACGAGGTTCAGGAGGGCGACCCGAACTACGAGGGCGTCGTGGAAGTCGAGCGGGAGCGCCCCGAACCGGCCGGCGACGAGGCGCTCGTCCGCGTGCGGGCGGCGTCGCTGAACTACCGCGACCTCGCCATCGCGAACAGCGACCTCACGTACCCAGGGTCGGAGCTTCCGGTCGTGCCGCTGTCCGACGGCGCGGGCGACGTCGTCGCTGTCGGTGACGGCGTCAGTCGGCTCTCGGAGGGCGACCGCGTGGCGACGCCGTTCGCGCCCGACTGGGTTGACGGCCCGGTCACCCCAGAGAAGACGCGGCGGACCACGGGCGGGAACGTCGAGGGCGCACTCACGCAGTACGCCACGTTCCCCGCGGACAGCCTCCCCGTACTTCCGGACTACCTCTCCTACGAGCAGGGCGCGGCGCTGTCGTGTGCGGGCCTGACGGCGTGGCGCGAACTCGTCGAGAAGGGGGACCTGTCCGCCGACGAGACGGTGCTGGCGCTCGGCACGGGCGGCGTCTCGACGTTCGCGACGCAGTTCGCGTCCGCGCGCGGCTCGGACGTCGTCGTCACGTCCTCCAGCGACGAGAAGCTCGACCGCGCCCGCGAACTCGGCGCGGACGTCACCGTCAACTACGAGGAGACGCCGGAGTGGGGCGACGTCGTCGCGGAGCAGACGGGCGGCGTCGACCACGTCGTCGAGGTCGGCGGCGCGGGAACGCTCGAACAGTCCCTGCAGGCCGCCGGGTTCGGCGGCCACGTCCACGTCATCGGCGTGCTCGCCGACCAGGAGGCCGTGGTCCATCCCGGGCCGGTTCTCGGGAAGGCGCTGCGCGTCGAGGGGTCGATGGGCGTCGGGAGTCGCGCGATGTTCGACCGGATGCTCGCCGCGATGGCCGCCGAGGAACTCGAACCGGAGATCGACCGCGTGTTCGACTTCGACGAAGCGCGCGAGGCGTACCGCTACGTCGAGAGCGGGAGCCATCAGGGGAAAGTCGTCGTCACCGTCGAGTAGCGCGGGCGTCGCCGGCGGCGTCGCTACGGGGTGAAAAGTACGCGACCGGTGGGAGGCCGGTCAGGCTTCTTCGAGCTGCTGGTCGATGAACTCGTGGGCGTCCCGCAGGATGTCCCGCGGGCCGTCCTGCGTTATCGTGTTGATGGCTTGGTCGTAGTCGCGCCACTGCAGGTCCGAGTGCTCGCTGGACAGTTCGGCGCTGGCCTCGAATGACTTCGCGACGAACAGGTGGACCGTCTTGTGGATGCGGGTGCCGTTGGCCTCGAACACGTAGTCGTAGTCGTCTCGGAAGCCGTCCAAGAGCCGGAAGTCCTCGATGCCGGCTTCCTCCTGTACCTCTCTGATAGCCGTCTGCTGGAGCTCTTCGTCCCCCTCCACGCCGCCCTTCGGGAACTCCCAGTCCCCGGGCCGGCTCTTCAGGAGGAGGTATTCGCGCCGGTCCCGCGTGTCGCGGAACAAGATGGCTCCGGCGCTGGTCGCTTCGACCGTCATTAACACGGAGTAGTGGACGGCCAGTTAAGAGAATGTCGGAGTGGGTGGGTGACTGACACGCGCCAGCCGGCCAAACACACGCTTTTTCACGGTGGAGTACGTGGGGTCGTACAGCACTCCCCAGCCATGACCTTCGTGACAAAACTCTCTCTGAAGAGCGGCGACCGAGCCGCCCTCGACGGTATCGTCTCCGACATCAAGGAGACGTGCCGTCGAAAGGGCGCGAAAATGAAAGGCCCGCACTCCGACACGCCGGCCGAACAGTCTGTCCCCCTGTACAGCGCCCTCGACGGCCGAGACAGCGGGAAGACCGGCACGTGGAACTACACGGTCTACCGACGCCGCATCGAACTGTACGGCCACGACGAACTCGCTCGCGACATCATGGAGTGGGACTTCCCGAGCAGCGTCCACGTCGAAGCCGAACTGGAGCAAGTGAAGCCGCTGGGCTCCTCGTAGCTGGGGTTCTTCTCTGCGATTCTCGCGAGAACGGACAGCGGCGGCGCCGGCGAGCTAGAACGAGCTCTTGCCGACGGTTTCGAGGTACGCGGCCTGCCCGACGTGCGTGTCCTCGTCGAAGGACTCCACGCGCAGGCGAACGAGCGTGTCGACGGCGCCCGTGGGCGCATCCGAGATGCGGAGTTTCGAGTCGCCGACGCGCGCGATTGGCGTGCCGTTCTCGACGCCGGTGACGAACGCGGTAATCTCCGTGTCTGCCTCGAACGAGGGCGTGTTCGTGCGGAAGCCGACGCCCGCGAAGAACGATTCGAGGCTCATGCGCGACTCACCTCCTCGGACTCGCGGTCGCTAACGTACTCCAGGCCGTACCCCGAGACGGCGGCCGCGAGGAAGACGAAGAACAGCAGCCAGCCGTGGAAGACGAACGGCCAGACGTCGATGGGGTTGACGGTGGTGATGCTCGGGTCGAGGCTCTGCATCGCGCCGTAGCCGGCGAGCACGCCACCCCCCCACGGGAAGATGTACCCGAGCGCGGACGTGTTCGCGTCGAGGATGTTCGCGCGGCGGTAGCCGTTGATGTTGAACCGCTCGCCGATGCGCGCGATGTACGGCGCGATGGCGATTTCCGCGGCGGTGTTGATGGTGATCATGGAGTTGACGAACGCGGTGCCGAGCACCATCGTGGTCTCCGCGCGCCGGACGGTGGTGGCGACGCGGTTCAGGAGGAACGACTGGATAGCTTGGAAGCCGCCGCCCTGAATCATGATGCGGGCGCCCGCGACGATGAGCAGCGTGAGCACGATGAGCGGGAAGAACCCGGACGCGCCCGAGAAGAGGCTGCCCGTGATGCCGGCGCCTTCGTCGACGATTGTGACGAACGGCAGCCAGTCGAACGTGGTCGCGAGTCCGGCGCTCTCGGGCGCGCGGAACAGCAGCGCGGGCTCGCTCTGGAGGCTGCTGTCGATGACGCCCCACGACGCGAGCAGGGTCGACCCGACGTTGAACGAGAGCGCGGCGATGATGCCCCACGAGATTGCCTCGACGATGTGGCGACCGGCGACCGCGAGCCAGATGACCAGCAGCATCGAGATGACGTGCACGAGGCCGAGCGGTTGGCCGTCGAGGGCGGCGCTACCGCTGACACCCGACGTGGGCATGAGTTGGCCGGCGACAATGTAGCCGACGAACGCGAGCACCGCCGCGATGACCGCGTACTTGAACCGGGACGCGACGACGCCGCCGATGTCGGCGTCCTGCGTGACCGCGGAGACGATGGTGGTGTCGCTGACGGGCGCGAGGTTGTCCCCGAAGACGGACCCGGAGAGGATGGCCCCGAACAGCAACACGGGGTTCGCGCCGAGCAGCACGCCCGCGGGGTAGAACAGGGACGTGAACGCGATGGCGGAGCCGTACCCCGTGCCGATGCCGGTGGTGAACAGCGCCGCCAGCAGGAAGGTGACGGCGGGGAACAGCGCGCCGGAGACGCTGGCGACGTCGGCGGCCCACACGAGGCCGTCGACGAAGCCGCCGTCTTGGAGGAGTTGCGCGAACATGCCCGCCCACAGCCACGCGACGATGGCTGTGGCGGCGACGCGTTGAGTCATTCCCTCGAAGATGGTGTTGGCGTACGCTGCCCAGTCGCCCTTCGTGAAGAACATGCCGACGACGAGCGCGACGAGCATGCCGATGACCAGTCCCGACGTCTGACTTATCTGGAGGACGCCACTCTGGAACACTGCCCACACGACGAACAGCGCGAGCGGGAGTGCGCTCGCGATGGGGCCGCCGTAGAACTCGATTGCGGGGCCGTCGCCGTCGTCGTCGAAGTCGTCGGCGAGACCCTCGTTTTGGTTGTCTCCGCTGCTCATGGTAGCACATTCAGGCCCTGGCGGCACTCGTATAAAAATGTTAGTAGGGCGAGTCAGCGGTATGGCGCCCGCAGCGCCCTCCACGCCGGGAAAACACTCACTGCGCCGACGTTTGATGCGAGCCGCGGCGTCAGCGCCGGGGACAGTTATATGCCGCTCAGCGGCCCCATTCAACGTATGTCAGGAACGGTCTCCGAAGACCTCGTGGCGTTGCGCCGGGACCTCCACCGCCACCCGGAACCGGCGTGGTGTGAGTTCTACACGACCGCTCGCGTCGTCGAAGCGTGTCGCCGAATCGGGGTTGACGAACTGCACGTCGGCCGTGACGCTATTGACCCGGACGAGCGGATGGCGGTGCCCGACGGAGACGTTCTCGCGGAGTGCTTCGAGCGCGCACGCAGCGAGGGCGCGGACGAGGCGATTCTCGAACAACTGGAGGACGGACACACGGGCGCCGTCGCCGTACTCGAACGGGGCGAGGGGCCGACGGTCGCGCTGCGTGTTGACATCGACGCGCTCCACATCACGGAGTCCGAGAACGGCGACCACCACCCCGCCAGCGAGGGGTTCCGCTCCGAGCACGAGGGGCAGATGCACGCCTGCGGGCACGACGGCCACGCCGCCATCGGCGTCGGCGTCCTCGAAGCGGTCGCAAACAGCGACTTTCAAGGGACGTTCAAGGTCGTCTTCCAGCCCGCAGAGGAGCGCGTCGGTGGCGGGAAAGCGGTCGCGGAGAGCGGCCACCTCGACGACGTCGACTACCTCTACGCGGTCCACCTCGGCCTCGACCACCCCACGGGCGAAGTGGTCGCGGGCATCGACGGCTTCCTCGCGGTCAGCCACCTGCTCGCGGAGTTCGAGGGCGAACCCGCGCACGCCGGGGCTCACCCCGAGCAGGGCCGGAACGCGGTGCAGGCGATGGCGACCGCCATCCAGAACCTCTACGCGATTCCGCGCCACGACGGCGGCGCCACGCGCGTGAACGCCGGGCGCGCGGGCGGCGGCACCGCGACAAACATCATCCCGGAGGACGCGTTCGTCGAAGGCGAGGTCCGCGGCGAGACCACCGAGTTGATGCACTACATGAAAGAGAAGGCCGACCGCGTGCTGCACTCCGCCGCGGAGATGCACGACTGCGAGGTCGAACTCTCCACGGAGGGCGAAGCACCGAGCGCCACCAGCGACGACGAACTCCGGGACGTCTTCGGCGCGGAAGCCGCGGGCGTCGCGGGCGTCGACACCGTGACCGAGCGCGACGACCTCGGCGGCAGCGAGGACGCCACGTTCCTCATGCAGCGCGTCCAAGACCACGGCGGACTGGCGTGTTACGTCTGCGTCGGCACCGACCACCCCGGCGGCCACCACACCTCGACGTTCGATGTCGACGAGCGCTCCATCGACATCGGCGTGGAGAGCCTGACAAACGCGGTTCTGCGTGTCGCCCGCGAGCAGCCGTAGTCAGTACTTCGGGTCCGCGCCGGTGACCTCGTAGACGTCGTCCATGATGTCGTCCCGCTGGGCCTGCCAGTCGGCGAGCGCGTCCGGACTGGAGGGGTAGTCCTCGTAGTGCTCCAGCAGGCGGTCGGCCTGCTGCTTGGTCTTGTAGAACTCCCAGATGTTCGACCAGTAGCCGAAGGACTTCAGCGCGGTGACGACCTTCAACTGGAGGCTGAACTCCGTGCTCCCGCCGTAGAGCGCTTCCGCGAGCTTCTCGCCGGGGAGCGACGCGAGCAGCCCCATCAGGTCGTCGACGTCGACGGCCGTCGAGAGGATGTTGTAGACATCGAGCGCGGCGTAGCGCGCGCCGTAGTGATCCATCACGCGCTCGTTGTACTCCCAGAGCATCGACTCGGAGACGTCGCCGGCCTCGATGGCGTCGATGGCTGCCTCGGCGGCGTACTTGCCGGCGTACGCCGCGCCCGCGATGCCGCCGCCCGTGGTCGGGTTGACGTGCGCCGCGGCGTCGCCGACCGCCATGTAGCCGGGTGCGGTCGCGGAGTCGTAGGGGCGCCGCGTCGGCAGCGCCGCGCCGAGCTTGTCCGTGACCTCGCCGCCCTCGAACTCCTCGCGCTCGCGGAGGTCGTTCTTCAGGTCGTCGACGAGCTCCATGGGTTCCTCGTTCATCTGGAAGCCCAGCCCCGCGTTGATTTCGGTGCTCGTCCGCGGGAAGTACCAGAGGTAGCCCGCGGCGCGCTCCGTGGGCTTGAACACGAGCGCGTCGTCCCACTCGACCTCCTCGGGGACCTCGACGATTTCCCGGTACGCCGAGCAGAACTGCGAGTAGGAGACGTTCGTGTCGAAGGTAGCCTCGGAGAAGTCGGTCTTGTCCTGGAGGATGGAGAGCGCGCCAGCCGCGTCGACGACGACGTCGGCGTCGAACTCGTGGCTGGTTCCCTTCCGCGTGCCCTTCACGCCGGTGACGGTGCCGTCGTCGTCCTGGAGCACGTCCTGCACGACGACGTCGTAGTAGAAGTCCGCGCCCGCGTCCTCGGTGGCTTCGATGATGCGACGGCCGTACTCCCAGCGGTCGATGACCGCGAGTTCGCCGGGGACCGGGATTTCGAGGACGGTGTCCTCCTGGGGAATCTCGAAGCGGCCGTGGTCGACGCCCGTGTTCGTGAACGCGGGCTCCAGGCGCTCCTTGGGGATGGCTTCGGGGAACGCGTCCGCGCCCTTCAGGGCGTCGCCGCAGGCGATGTGTCCGGCTTCCTCCGCGGACTTTCGCTCGACGACGGCGACGTCGTAGCCGGCGTCGGCCACGGTCGCGGCCGTGTAACAGCCCGCGGTGCCGGACCCGACGACGGCTATGTCGTACTCGTGGGTGGTCATACGCTTCGGGTTCGCGCCCGCGAGGAAAACTCTTTATGCACGAATCTGTCCTCCCGGCGCGGACACGGGCGAAGGAAGAGTTTTACCCGTTCTCCTGCAACCGCCAGCTATGACCGAGTACACCGTGGAGTTCGTCGGGACGGGCGAGGAGATTCAGGTCTCCGACAAGGAGACCGTGCTGTCGGCCTGCCTGGAAGCGGGCATCGCCCAGGAGTACTCCTGCCGCGTCGGGATGTGTCTGGCGTGCTCCGCGAAAATCGAGGCGGGCGAAGTCACTCAGCCTGCGGCCCGCGGACTCACCGAGGAGGAGGCCGAGAACTACGCGCTGACGTGCATGGCGCGCCCGCAGTCGGACCTGAAACTCGACCGCGGGAAGTACCCGCCGAGCATCGAGGAGGACGCCGCCGCGGGAGCGGCCGCCGCGGACGACGACTGAGTCACGTCGAGGACACCGCGCAGTTGTTCGGCCCGCGCTCCAGTTCTAGCGTCTCCGCGTCGAGTTCTCGCTGGCCGAGGTTCGTCGCGACGATGGCCTCGTAGTTCGCCGGCCGCGGCGGCAGGTCCGTCGTGAGTGCGTCTACGAAGGCCTCGCGGTCGAGGCCAGCGACGTCGATTGATTCCTCGACGGAGCCGAGGTCGCGAACGAATCCGTCGCCCGCGAGCGGCGTCGACGCTTCGACGTGACCCGGGAGCACGCGCGTGTCGTCCGGGTACGCGAAAATCAGGTCGTGGAGCGTGTCGTACTGCTGGCCGGCGAGTTCGCGGGCGCGGTCGGCGTCCTCCAGGTCGGGGCGACCAACGCCGTCGAGGAACAGGCAGTCCCCGGTCAGCAGGCTGTCGCCGTACTCCAGCACGACGAGTTCGGTGGTGTGGCCGGGCGCGTGCCGCGCCACGAGTTCGCGGTCGCCGACTTGGAGCGAATCCCCGTCCGCGAGCAGCGTCGCGTCGTAATCGAGGCCGCGGTCTGTCGCCCCCGCGGGGAGCACGCGCTCGGCGCCAGTCTCGTCGGCGAGCGCGCGAACTCCCGAGAAGTGGTCGGCGTGGACGTGCGTGTCCACGGCGTACCGGGCGTCGAGGCCGCGCTCGGCTGCGTCCTCGGCGTACCGCTCGCTCGCGGCCGCTAGCGGGTCGACGACGGCAGCTTCGTCGCCGTCGTGGAGGAGGTAGGAGAGACAGCCCGACGACGGTCGCTCGTACTGTACGACCCCCTCCCCAAGGTCGTGCGCGACCACGAGGTCCGCCCACGCTTCCATTCCGCCGTCGAGGTTCACGGCATCGACGCCCTCCTCACGGAGGGCCGCCGCGACCTCGTCGCTGGCCTCGCCGACCGCACACACGACGACGATTGGCTCGTCGAGTCCGTCCGGGACGAGGTCGGCCGCGTCGCCCGAGACCTGCGCCGAGACGAACTGCATGTAGGGGACGTGAGCAGCAGTTACGTCGGGCCCGTCGACGTGCCACGCCTCGAACTCGTCGCGGTCACGGACGTCCAATACGGAGACCGACCCGCTCCGGATGCGGTCGTAGAGCTCACGCGGCGTGATGGCTGTCGAAGTCACACCCGGACGTAGGGCCGGGAGTGGCAAAAGCTCACGTGGGCAGCGCGCGAATTCGGAACCATGAACGTCGACGACTTCCGCGACGACGTGGCGGCCGCCGTGGAGACCGAACTCGACCGCCTCGGCTCCTCGAAGCGCCTCGTCGCGCTCACGGACGCGAGCCTCGACGACGGCACGGTACTACGAGCGGCCGCCGCCAGCGAGGCCGCCGCGGCCGACGTGTTCGCGGCGTGGGCGTCGGACGAAACTGGTGACGCCGCCGAGACGTTCACCGCGTTCGCGGAGCGCGAGCGCGACCACTACGAGCGCGTCGCCGCGGAACTCGGCGAGGACGTGACCGCCGACCCCGGCGCTGTCCACGACTACCTCCGCGGCCTCGACGACACCGTCGAGCGCGCGGGCGCCGTCGTCGGCCGCGGACTGGTCGCCGAGCGCACGCTCGCGCAGTTCGTGAGCTACTTCGTGAACAGCGCCGACGAAGCACGTGCGGACCTGTTCCGAGAGCTACGCACGGACACCGAGGAGGACACCGAGGCCGCGATAACGCTGCTCGCGGCTGCGGTGGACGACGACGGGGACGCGGAACGCGCGAGAACCGCGGCTACCGAGGTCGTGGCCGTCGCCTACGAGGAGTACGTCGAGGCGCTCGAATCGATGGGTGTGAACGCCAAGTCCGTCTGCTAATGTACCTTTTTCCGCCTCGGGTGCGCTCGCTACGCTCGCCCACCGCGTGGCGGCAAAGCCGCCACGTTTTCCGTTGCCGGCTCCGCCGGCAACCCGCTCAGCGCAAAAATCTACGCCGGGAGAGCGAAGCTCTCCCGAGCCCTTCCTCGCTCCGCTCGGACGGACGCTAAAAAGACCCGTCTCCGTGGGGCTCCGCCCCACTCCGACGGTGAATCGTTGGTGGGAACCGCACGGCGACTCACTCGCCGTTGGATATCGTGGTGTGCGCGCCGATGAGCGCGCCCGCGAAGTCGATGTCTTCGAGGCGCGTCTGCTCGTCGATGATGGAGTCGCGGACGTCGCAGTCGTGCAGGGTCGCGTCCGGGAAGATGACGGAGTTGTCGACGCTGGAGTTGCGGAGTTCGGCGCCGGGCATCACGTGGACGTTCTCGCCGACGGTGGTGTTCTCGACGGTTGCGTCGTCGCTGACGAGGTTCTCGCCGTCGAGCTTCCAGCGCACCGCGTCGAGGTAGGATTCGGGCGTGCCGATGTCGAACCACGCGCCCTCGAACGTGAACGCGTGGACGGCCTGACGCGCCTGCAGCCACTGCAGGAACCAGCCGGGCTCGTCGGGGTTCTCGCCCTCTTCGAGGTACGTGTCGAGGTCCGGCAGCGTCTCCCGGGGGAACGCGTAGCAGGCGATGGAGACGAGCGTGCTCTTGGGGTGTTCGGGTTTCTCCTGGAAGTCCACGACCTCGTCGCCGTCGAGGTCGACGAGCCCGTAGGACTTCGCGCGTTCGAGGCTACCGACGTCGTAGGCCGCCAGCGCGGGCGTTCCCTTCGCCTCGAAGAAGTCCACGAACTCCGCGATGTCGAAGCTGATGAGGTTGTCGCCGGCGACCACGACGAGGTCGTCGTCGACGTTCTCGCGGTCGACGAGCTGGGCGAGCGCGCCGACGACACCGAACTTCTCGTCCTCCTCGGACGTGTCCTCGACGGTGAGCGTCGGCTTCTCGAAGTCGCTGTCCGCGAGGTACTCGCGGAAGTCCTCCGCGAAGCGCTCGTTCGTGGAGACGAACACTTCGTCGATGCGGTCGTCGGCTTCGAGGTCCGCGAAGATCTCGTCGATGACTGTCGAGTCGCCGACCGGGAGGAACATCTTCGGCCGATGTTTCGTGATTGGCCACAACCGGGTCGCGTACCCGCCGGCGAGGACGACGGCTTTCATACCCCGACGGTACTCCGCGTCCGATAAGGCCTTTTTCATCCAGTCTCCCTGTTCGAGCATGGACGACCAGACCACGCGCGAGCGCGTCCTCGACACGCTCCGCGAGCGCCCCGACACGCCCAGCGGCCTCGCCGAGGAGTTCAGCGTCTCGCGCGGCACGGTGCTGACCCACGTCCGCCACCTCTCGAAGACGCTGGAAGGGACCGACGAGGAACTGCTCGTGAAGCCGCCGGAGTGCCGGGACTGCGGGTTCAACGACTTCGACGACCCCGTGAACGTGCCGTCGCGGTGCCCCGAGTGCAAGCACGAGAGCATCGAGGAGCCCGCGTTCGTCGTCGAGGAAAGCTAGAAACCGAGGCGCGCGCCCGGCGACGTCGAGAGGTCGGCGGGGTCGCCCTCGTCGACGCCCGCCCGCACGAACTCGTAATCGCCGTCCGCGAGGAAGACCTCGCCGTCGCGGGTTTCGACCGCGACCGGGTCGAGTTGCGCGCCCTCGCAGGGGCCGTGCGTGCAGACGCCCGAATCCTTCTCGAAGGTCGCGGCGTGCTTGCGGCAGACCACGTCGCCGTTCCGCACGGGCGCGCCGTTCCCGGTGTCGAGTTTCACGTCCGTCCAGTGCATGCAGTAGTTCAGAAACGACGTGACAGTGCCGTCCGAGAGTTTCAGCAGGATGGCCTCGCGCTCGTCGCCGTCGTCGGCGAGCGTGTACAGCAGCGTTCCCTCGGCCGGCACCTCCTCGACCGCAGCGATGCGCTCGTCTCCCATCGCCACCGCGTATTCGGTGCGCGGATTTGAGCGTGCCGGAATCTGCGGACGTTCACGCACGAGCATCCGCGAGCGAGCGGCTTGAAAAGCCCGAGCGACGCGGTTCACCGAGCGCGAACGGCGCGAGGCGCGTAGCGTTCGAAAATCGCAGAGCGATTTTCGCAGCCCGTCAGAACCGCAACGCGGTTCTGAGGACGCCTCGGAACGTGCGAGCGGCGAGCGAAGCGAGCCGTGAGCAGTGAGCGCTCGGGCCGACGACCGACTAACGCGAACGAAGTGAGCGGCGGGAGGGAGGAGTGCTTTTAGTGCAGGTTTTGCCGAGCGAGGCGGCGAAGCCGCCGAGCGCAGCGCAAAACGTGCGTTAGTAGTGACGCTGCTCGATTTCCTCGGCGAACGCGCGAGCGAGGCGGGCGCCGACCTTACACGTGGTGTAGGTGGTGTCGTCGTAAGTTGCGACGGGGCGGACCTCCCACGTGGTGTTCGTGAGGAACAGTTCGTCGGCGGCGCGTAAATCGCGGGGCGTGTAGTGGCCTTCCTCGACGGGGATGCCGAGTTCGGCCGCGAGTTCGACGACCGCCCAGCGCGTGACGCCGGGGAGAACCGGGAGGTCCAGACTCGGCGTGTACAGGGTGCCGTCGTCGACGAAGAAGACGTTACTCGTCGCGCCCTCGGTGACGCGCCCGTCGGCGTCGAGGAGGATGGCTTCGTCGGCGTCGCCGGCGTCGATGCGCGCGAGGATGCCGTTGAGGTAGTTGTGCGTCTTCGCGACCGCGGGGAGCGCGTCGTCGGCGACGCGTTCGACCGCGGCGGTCGCGACAGTCGCGGGCTCGTTCCAGACGCGCTCGCCGTCGACGCCGCCGCGCGGGAGTTCCTCGGCGACGACGACGACCGTCGGGTCGGTGTCGTCGGCGGGCGCGAGCTTCCCGGGCTGGACGCCCCGGGAGACGGTGAGTCGGACGTAGGCGTCCGTGAGGTCGTTGGCCGCGAGCGTCGCGTGGATGCGCCCGCGGAGGTCGCGGTCCGAGAGCCCGTGGTCGATGCCGAGCGCGTCACACGTCGCTTGGAGGCGCTTGGCGTGGGCGGCCCACGCGAACACCTGCCCGCCGTACGCGCGCAGCGTCTCGAAGGCGGCGTCGCCGTACTGGAACCCGCGGTCGCGGACGCTCACGGTGGCGTCCTCGGCGGCCACGAGTTCGCCGTCTACGTGGTAGTGCACGTCTCTAGGAAGCCGCGAATCAGTTGCTCGCCGGTCGGTGTGAGGATGCTCTCGGGGTGGAACTGGACGCCGGCGTGGGGCCGGTCGCGGTGGCGGACCGCCATCACCACGCTGTCGGCGTGCTCGTCGACGGTCCACGCGGTCGGCACGAGGTCGTCGGGGAGCCCCGATTCCGGGACGGACAGCGAGTGATAGCGGCCGGTCTCGACGCGGTCCGGGAGGGTCGCGAAGATGCCGCGGCCGTCGTGGCGGACCATCGAGGCCTTGCCGTGGACGACCGAGGGCGCGTGTTCGACCGGCGCGCCGTTGGCCGCGCAGAGCGCCTGATGGCCGAGGCAGACGCCCAGTGTCGGGTAGTCGAGGCGGCGGAAGACGGGAATCGAGACGCCGGCGTCGTCGGGCGTTCCGGGGCCGGGCGAGACGACAATGCCGTCCGGGTCGAGGCCGCGAATTCCGTCGATGTCGATTTCGTCGTTGCGGCGGACGACCACGTCGTCGGCATTGTCGCCGATGTACTGGACGAGATTGTACGCGAACGAGTCGTAGTTGTCCACGACGAGGACGGTCACTGTTCGACCGCCTCCTCGCGGAGCGCGAACGCGTCGCCGGTGCGGTCGAAGGCGTCGTCGATGGCGGTCACGAGCGCGCGAGCCTTGTCGAGGGTCTCGTCGTACTCCGCGCTCGGGTCCGAGTCGTGGACGACGCCCGCGCCGACGCGCAAGTGGTACTCGTCGGAGAACCGAACGAGCGTCCGAATGACGATGTTGAGCGTGGCGTCGCCGTCGAAGCCGACGGCCGCCATGCTGCCGGTGTAGGGGCCGCGGCGAGTGGCCTCCACCGCGTCGAGCAACTCCATCGTCCGTGGCTTGGGCGCACCGGTGATAGTTCCACCGGGAAAGACGGCGGCGATAGCGTCCGCGAGCGTACACCCCTCGCGAAGTCGGCCGCGGACTTCGCTGACGAGGTGCATCACTTCGCTGTACCGGTCGACGCGGCGGTACTCGCCGACCTCGACGCTGCCGTACTCGGCGACTTTCCCGAGGTCGTTGCGTTCGAGGTCGACAAGCATGGCGTGTTCAGCGCGCTCCTTTTCGTCGCGCCGCAGGTCGGCTTCGAGGTCGGCGTCCGCTTCGGGCGTGTCCCCGCGCGGCCGGGTACCAGCGATGGGTTCGGTGACGAGGTCGCGGCCCCGTTTCGCCAGCAGGAGTTCGGGGCTAGCGGACACGAGGTCGACGCCCGGGAACTCCACGAGTCCGGAGTACGGCGCCGGGTTGGCGTCACGGAGCGCCGCGTACACCTCGACGGGGTGGACGCTCGCGGGGGCTTCGAGGCGCTGGCTGACGTTCGCTTGGAACGTGTCGCCGTCTCGGATGTGTTCTTTGATGCGGCGGACGCGGTCCTCGTAGGCGGTGCGGCCGCACGCGCTCTCGAACGGCGCGCGCTCGTCGGTCGGTGGCGGCCCGACGGCCGGGTCACCGTCCCGGACGCGAGCCGCCAGCGCCTGCACGCGCTCGACGCCGGCGTCGAAGGCGGCGTCCGCGTCGTCCTCGTGGGGGACGTTGGCGACGAAGCGAAGCGTGTCACCAGCGGTGAACGGTTCTCGCCACGCCGCGACGACCGGGTAGACGCCGAGTTGGAGTCGCGGGAGTTCGCGGTCGGCGGCGGCGCTACTGGGTAACGCTTCGAGGTCACGGGCGACATCGTAGGAGAGCCAGCCGAACAGACCACCGGGGTGGGGGACTTCGCAGTCGCCGTGCAGGACCGTCGCACCGACGCGGTCCGCGAGCACGTCCAGCGCGCCCGATTCCCCGGCGCCGACGGTCAACAGTTCGTCCGGCGCGACGCCGAAGTACCCCCAGCCGTCGCTGCCGCCCGTCGTCTCGTAGTAGAACGCGGGGTCGTCGCCCCGAGCGCGCCGGTACGCGTCGAAGGGGTCGTCGACCGGAACGCGGGCTTCGACGACGACGCGGGCGTCGGTCGGTGCAGTCGCCGCAGCGGTGCGAACGTCCGCACGCTCGGTGACGACTGCCGCCGACTCACCCATGCGTCGGCCGGCCGCAGACGCCCGACAGCGGTCGCAGCGAGACCATCAGTCGTGGTTCTGTGCGGCGTCCACCCAGCGGCCGACCCGCTTCGCGGAGAGGTCAATACGCTCGGCGATTTCCTCGGGGTCGGCGGCCGCGAGGTCCGCGACGGTGTGGACGCCCGCCTCTTCGAGGCGGTCGGCGTACGCCGGTCCGATGCCCTTCAGCACGGTGACCGATTCGCCGTCGACCGACTCGGTCGCGTCCTCGTCGTCGCCCGTGCTGGCGGCTTCCGCGGGTTCGGCGGCCCGCGTCGGGTCGTCGGTGTGGTCCTCGTCGACCAGCGACTCCGTGGAAGCAGCCGCGTCGGTCTCGGACGCGACCGCTTCGTCGACGCCGTCCTCGGCCGTCTCGGGCACTTCTTCGTCGCCCGTACCGGCGGCTTCGGCCGGTTCGGCGGCGCGCGTCGAGTCGTCGGTGTGTTCCTCGTCGACCAGCGACTCCGTCGAGGCGGCCGCGTCGGTTTCGGTCGCGACCGTTTCGTCGACGTCGTCCTCGTCTCCGGTTTCAGCGTCCGATTCCTTGACCGCTCGCTCGGATTCCGTCGACGGTTCGTGTTCGACGGTTACGTCGACGCCGCTCCCGGCGGAGCGGCTCTCCTCCTCCATTCCGAGCAGCGATTTGAGTGTCGAGAGCAGTCCCATTAGCTGGCCATACCCTCCGACTCCACTTAAAGCCGTGCCCGACGGTCAGAGTTTCGCACGCAGCGCGTCGTTCATCGCGGCTATCGGCGCGTCTCGTCCCGTCCACAGTTCGAACGCCGCGACGCCCTGGAACAGCAGCATCCACGCGCCGTCTATCGTGGTGGCGCCCACGTCGGCGGCGTCGCGTAACAGCCGCGTCTCCAGCGGCGCGTACACCGCGTCCAACACTGCGAGGTCCCCGTGGAGCGCGGCCGCTGGCACGGGCGACTCGTCTTCCTCCATCCCGACGCTCGTCGCGTTCACGAGGGCGTCGGCGTCCGCGAGCAGTTCCGGGAGCACGTCGAGGCCGTGGGCGGACGCGGCGCTTCCGACGTCGTCGGCCAGTAGCTCCGCGGTTTCGACAGTTCGGTTGGCGATGCTGACGGTCGCGCCCGCGTCGGCGAGCGCGAACGCCGCCGCGCGACCCGCGCCGCCCGCACCCACGACGACCGCGTCACGGCCGTCGAGTTCGACGCCGTGGTGGGCGAACGAGCGCCGCACGCCTTCGGCGTCCGTGTTGTGGCCGGTGACGGTGTCCCCGGAGAAGTCCACCGTGTTGACAGCGCCGATGCGCGCCGCGAGGTCGTCCGGGCCGACGACGTCGAGGACCGCCTGCTTGAACGGGATGGTGACGTTCAGGCCGGCGACGCCGAGCGCGTCGGCGCCCTCGATTGCCGTCTCGATGTCCTCGCGCGCCGGCTCGAACGTGACGTACCGGGCGTCCACGCCGAGTTCGCTGTACGCGGCCTCGTGCATCGGCGGCGACAGCGAGTGCTCGACCGGGTTCCCGACGAGTCCGAATACCTGCACGCGTCGACGAACTCGCCCGTCGTTTATAACTGATGCTCACTCCGAACCGTTTTTGCCCGCGAGCCAGTTTCCCGGCGTATGGCCGGCACACTCCTCGTCGACGGCGCGATACTAGTCGTCGGCATCCTGCTGCTCTACGTCGGCGCCGAGTTGCTCGTCGCCGCGGCGTCCGCGCTCGCGCTCTCCCACGGCGTGAAGGCGGCGACGGTCGGCGTCACCATCGTCGCGTTCGCCACCACCGCGCCCGAACTGTTCGTCAGCGCCACCGGCGCGCTGACCGCCTCCGACAGCATCGCGCTCGGCAACATCGTCGGGTCGAACATCGCCAACATCGGCCTCGTGCTCGGCGCGTCCGCGGTAGTGCGTCCGATGGAAGTCGACGACAAGACGCTCTACCAGCACGGCCCGTTCATGTTCACGGCCGCCGTCGCGCTCGTCGCGCTCGGCACGGACGGCAGCCTCGGGGCGTTCGACGGCGTGGTCCTGCTCGCGTTGCTGGCCGGCTTCACCGGCTACCTCTACTACAAGTCCCAGCAGGAGGACGACGTCGCGCTCCCCGAAGACGTCGAGATGGACGACGAATCCGCGACCGCCGGCGCCCGCGAGTACGTCACGCTCGTCGGCGCCATCGTGTTGCTGCTCGCCGGCTCTCGGGCGCTCATCACCGGCGGTCGCGGCGTCCTGATGGCGTGGGGTTTCGGCGACCTCTTCATCGGCCTCACCATCATCGCGTTCGGCACCTCCGTCCCCGAACTGGCGACATCGCTCGTGAGCGCGATTCGCGGCGAAGCCGAGTTCTCCATCGGGAACGTCGTCGGGTCGAACATCTACAACGTGCTCGCGGTCATCGGTATCGTCGCCGTCCTCGTCCCCATCACGGTGACCGGGTCGACGGTCAGCTACGAGTTCCCCGTGATGCTGGGGTTCACCGTCGCCGCGCTCGCCATCATGGCGCTCGGCGAGCGCATCACGCGCGTCGAAGGCGCCGGCCTGATTGCCGGCTACGTCGGCTTCGTCTACTTCCTGCTGCCGTAGTCCCGGGGTTCGCTAACCACAAGTGTTAGGGAGCGCTTCCCGGACAGTCTCGGTATGCTCCGAGAGAAGGTGCGGCATCCGCTGGCGGCGCTAGCGGTGGCGGCGCTGCTGACCGCGCCGTGGGTGGGTATCTTCCTCACCGGCGGCCCCGACGCGTACGGCCTGGGTGAACCCGTGACCGTCGCAATCAGCGGCATCGCGGTCCTCGGCGCGGCGTTCCTGCTGGCGTGGGGCGCCGAGACCGCCGAGAAGGACGTCCCGCCGGCGTTCGCCATCGCCGTGCTCGCGGTGCTCGCGGTCGCCCCCGAGTACGCCGTCGACGCGCTGTACGCGTGGACCGCCGGCGCGAACGCCGGCACCGCGCGCGGCATCGAAGCGGCGAACCTCGCGGTCGCGAACATGACCGGCGCGAACCGCATCCTCATCGGCCTCGGGTGGTCCGGCGTCGCGCTGTTCACCGTCTACAAGGCCCGCTCCTCGAAGGACCCCGCGGTCGAACAGCGCGGCGGCCTCCGCAGCGTCGTGAACCTCGACCCCGCCATCGCCACAGAAATCACGTTCCTGCTCGCGGCGACCCTCTACGCGTTCCTCGTCCCGCTCCGCGGCGGCATCGACATCCTCGACACCGTCGTTCTCGTGGGGCTGTTCGCGACGTACATCGCCATCATCATCCGCGGCGATGTCTCCCACGACACCGAACACGTCGGCGTTCCCGCGTACCTCCAAGGATTCCGGCGACCAATCCGCGTCGCCACTGTACTCGGCCTGTTCGCGTTCTCCGGCGCGGTCATCTACACCGCCGTCCACCCGTTCGCGCACGGCCTCGAAGTGCTCGGCGAGAGCGCCGGCATCCCGGCGTTCTTCATGATTCAGTGGATTGCGCCACTGGCCTCCGAAGCCCCCGAACTCATCGTCGTCATCTACCTCGTTAACAAGGCGCGCTCGACGGCCGGGTTCAACGCGCTCATCTCCTCGAAGCTCAACCAGTGGACGCTGCTCGTCGGCACGCTCGCCGTCGTCTACAGCATCGCGTACGGGAGTGTCGCGACGCTCCCGTTCGACGAGAAGCAGGCGGCCGAAATCTGGATCACCGCCGCGCAGAGCCTCTTCGCCATCGCCATCCTCGCGAACCTCAACATCGCCGTCTGGGAGGGCATCACGC
Source organism: Halobacterium sp. CBA1132 (assembly GCF_001485535.1). Taxonomy (NCBI): domain Archaea; kingdom Methanobacteriati; phylum Methanobacteriota; class Halobacteria; order Halobacteriales; family Halobacteriaceae; genus Halobacterium; species Halobacterium sp. CBA1132. The sequence continues at coordinate 505,408 of NZ_BCMZ01000001.1, read as the reverse complement.
TGCTCGTGTTGTTCCTCACGCAGGTGTTCGCCGAGTTCGCGGTTATCCGATTGGTCGCTGAACCGCGCGCCACCGAAATCAGTATCCTCATGCTGTACGTGTACACCGCCGTCTACCTCGCGCTCGCCGCCGTGTTGCTCGTGCAGCGCCGCGAGTCCGTCGCTCGACTCGTCAAGGTCACCATCCGGGGCGCGCGCTCGGCGTTCGGCGCGAGCGCCGACTGACGCCGGCGGGTTCGGCGGGGAACGGCAGTCGTTTTACGAACCGGCGAGTAGACGGGACCGTGATTGGAATCGTCGTGAGCCGCGCCGACAGCGCGTCCGAACACATCGGCGAACACCTGCTGGACCTCGGCGACTTCGAGCAGACCGACGCGGGCGTCTACCGCGCGGACGGCTTCGAGTTGCGGGAGTTCGACGACCTCCACATCGACATCGAGGACCCGGCGGCGGCGTTCGACGACCCCGACTACGTGGTGGTGGTCTCTCGGCACGCCGGCGACACCGGCGCGCTGTTGACTGCTCACCACACCGGGAACTTCGGCGACGCGGAGTACGGCGGCGAGGACCGCGCGCTCGCGGACGCCTGCCCGAACGCTCACCGCGAGGTCGTTGACGCGCTCCGCGAGCATGCTCCCGACGGCTACGAGGTCGGTATGGAGTGCACGCACCACGGTCCGACCGAGGTGAGCGCGCCGTCGATGTTCGTGGAACTCGGCAGCGACGAGGAACAGTGGGACGACCCCGAGGGCGCCCGAGCGGTCGCGCAGGCCGTTATCGACCTCCGCGGCGTCGACGCGCGCTCCGACCGCGCGCTCGTCGCGTTCGGGGGCGGCCACTACGCGCCCCGCCCCACACGCATCGTCAGGGAGACCGACTGGGGCGTCGGCCATGTCGCCGCCGACTGGTGTCTCGACGGCCTCGGCGACCCAGAAGCCCACCGCGAGGTCGTCGACCGAATGTTCGAAGCGAGCGGCGCCGAACACGCGGTGGTCGATGGCGACAAGCCCGTCGTCGAGCGTGTCGTCTCGGCGGCGGGCCACCGCGTCGTCAGCGAAACGTGGGTCAGAGAGACCGACGGCGTCCCGCTGGCCCTCGTGCAGAGTGTCGAAGACCACGTCCGCCCCGTGGACGACGGCCTCCGGTTCGGCGAGCGCGCTACGGATTACGACGGCGACTACACAGTCGTAGACCTCCCAGCCGACCTGCTCGACGCAGTCCACGCGACCGACTCCGAGGCGACCGTCGACGCGGCCGCTGAAACCGCGCTCGCGTACGCCACCGAGGAGAACGGCAACCGGCTCGCCGGCCCCGTCGCGTTCGAGGACGCCGAAGCCTACGACGCGTTCCTCGAACGGGCTGCCGAAATTCTGGAACGGGACTACAACGTGGCCCGCGAGGACGACACGCTGAGCGCGACCCGAGACACGTTCGACCCCGCGGCCGCAAGCGACCTCGGCGTCCCCGAAGGCCCGAAGTTCGGCCGCCTCGCCGCCGGCGAACCAGTCGACGTCGACGGCGCGGAGATTCGACCCAGCGAGGTCACCCGGACCGAGACGACATCCGTTTCGGTGGGGCTCCGCGAACGGACGCGTGAGCGCGTACGACGCGCGTCCGACACCGAGGGGAAAGGTAATTAAGCTTCACACGCTACCCGTTACGCAACAATGGACTCGATTGTGCAGGACGCCATCGACGAGGCCGAGGACGAGGACTCGGCCTCGGAAGCAGGTGACGTCCCGTCAGAGGGGTCGTCCGCCAGCGTCCCCACCGGGGAGATGACTGACGACGAACTCGAGGACGTTCTCAAGGAACTCCAGACGAGTATCACCGTCGTCGGCTGCGGCGGCGCGGGGTCGAACACCATCAACCGAATGTTCGACGAGGGCATCCACGGCGCCTCCCTCGTCGCCGCCAACACGGACGTCCAGCACCTCGTCGACATCGAGGCCGACACCAAGATTCTCATGGGCCAGCAGAAGACCCAAGGCCGCGGTGCGGGGTCGCTCCCGCAGGTCGGCGAGGAAGCCGCCCTCGAATCCCAGGACGAGATTCGGGACTCCATCGAGGGCTCGGACATGGTGTTCGTCACCGCCGGTCTCGGCGGCGGCACTGGTACTGGCTCCGCGCCTGTCGTCGCGAAGGCCGCCCGTGACGCCGGCGCGCTCACCATCGCCATCGTCACGACGCCGTTCACGGCCGAGGGCGAGGTCCGCCGCACGAACGCCGAAGCCGGCCTCGAACGCCTCCGCGACGTCGCCGACACCGTCATCGTCGTTCCCAACGACCGTCTCCTCGACTCGGTCGGCAAGCTCCCCGTCCGCGAAGCGTTCAAGGTCTCCGACGAAGTCCTCATGCGCTCGGTGAAGGGCATCACGGAACTCATCACCAAGCCCGGCCTCGTCAACCTCGACTTCGCCGACGTTCGCACCGTCATGGAGAAAGGCGGCGTCGCCATGATCGGCCTCGGCGAAGCCGACTCCGACGCCAAAGCCGCCGACTCCGTCAAGAGCGCGCTACGCTCCCCGCTGCTCGACGTCGACATCTCCTCGGCGAACTCCGCGCTCGTCAACGTCACTGGCGGCCCGGACATGAGCATCGAGGAGGCCGAAGGCGTCGTCGAACAGCTCTACGACCGCATCGACCCCGACGCCCGCATCATCTGGGGGACCAGCGTCGACGAAGACATCGAAGGCGAGATGCGCACCATGGTTGTCGTCACCGGCGTCGATTCCCCGCAGATTTACGGCCGCGGCGACGACCCCGAACCCGAACCCGAGCCTGAACCCGACGACGCCGGCAGCGACATGGACGACATCGACTACGTCGAGTAGTACCTTTTTCCGCTTCGGGTGCGCTCGCTACGCTCGCGCGTATGCTCGCTTTCGACCCTACAGCCACCACTACGCCCAAAGTTTACATACGGGAACGCGACCAGCCCGGGCTATGCAGTAATCGAGAGCGGGACGGTGGATGCGGCGAGGCGGCGAGCCGTCCCCGAGAACGAGCCGCCGGACAGCTACGGGTTCCGCGCGAACGTCAAGTAGCCGGTGTGGCCGACGCCCGCAGTGGACGGCCGCGAGCCGCGTTCGTCGACATCCATCTCCCGCTGAATCGTCTCGACAGTCTCCACGTTCACGAGACCCGCTTCCTCGGCCGCGAGATTGACCTCGCGGGCGTCCTCCACGAACGGGGAGTAGACGGCGGCGTAGCCGCCCGAAATCAGGAGGTCGGTCGCCTGCCCGACGACTACCGGTGCGTTCTCCGTGTCCAAGGTCAGCAGGTCGAACTCCGCGAGGTCGTCGAGGTGGTCGGTCACGTCGCCCGTGCAAACGTCCACGCGGTCCGCGACTTCCGCGAGTTCCATGTTCTCGCGTGCGACCTCGGCGAACTCCGCGTCGCGCTCGTACGTCACGACGTCCGCGCCGAGGCGCCCGAGGTACGCCGAGAGCACGCCCGTCCCCGTGCCGGCGTCGAGCACGCGGTCGCCGCGCGAGGCGCCCGTGTGTCCGACAATCAACCCGATGTCCTTGGGCATCATCGGCGCGCCCGTCCGGTCGAGGTGGTTGAACAGGTCCGGGCCGCGTAGCTCTCGGACCGTGAACGGCTCACCGAGATGCGTCTCCACCGTCTCACCGGCTTCGACGTTCTCGGGGACGTCGATGACGCCGAGGTCGGTGTGGACCTCGTCGCCCGGTGCAGCGAGGAACTCCCGGTCCTCCCGAACGAGCAGAATCACTCCAGCCGGGAGATGGCCGCGGCGAGGTCGCCGTCGGTCGCCTCCAGCGCAGCGCGCGCGTCGGCCTCGGTGGCGCCGGTCCGCTGGACGACCAGCTCGATGTCGTCCTCGGGAATCCCGCCGCCGCTCTCGCCCGGTGCCTCGACATCGGCCTCGGCTTCGATCTCGCCCGCGCTCTCGACGGTCTCGGGTTCACCGATAATCTGGTAGGTCTCCTGCCCGCGCGCGTCCATCTTCGTGACGTCCGGGTTGTCGAAGACGAGCTGGTCGCCGTCGGCCTGTTTGATGACGACCTCGGTGGCATCGATCTCGTCGACGTCGATGCCCATCTGTTTCATCATCTGCTGCATCTTCTGGGGGTTCATGCCGCCTCCGCCAAACATGCCCGAAGCGTCGCGTCGCGGCGTGAAAAGGATGACGAACGACCTTTTGCTGCACTCGGTCGCTTCGCTTCCTCGCTTGCAAAATCTCGGCCAAAAGCCAGCGTCATCGTTCGAAAGACGGCTCCGCCGTCTTTCGTGATGACGAAAGGCGCGCAGCGCCTTTCGAACCACTCTCTACGGTCGCTCCTCGGCCCGGACTCGCTTCGCTCGTCCGGTGATTACTTCTGGACGCTATCCCGCACCATCACTGCCATCCCGGTGTCGAAGTCGAGCATCGAGCCAGCGTCCAGTTCCGCGCGACCGACCGCGAGCAGCGCGCCGCGCTCGTGGACGACCGCGACCTCGTCGCCGGCGCGGACGTCCGGGTCGACCGTCTGGACGAACTTCGCGAAGACGTTCTTCCCCTCGCGGACGAACGGCTCGCTGTCGTCGCCGACGACCACGCGCACCGCAGGGTGTGGAAGGTCGTCGACGAGACGGCGGCCGCCCGCGGTGCCGAGCGTAAAGCGGCCGTCCATCCCGACGGAAACGAGGCGCGCGCCGTCGTCGCGAGCGACCTGCTGTGGGCGGCCGGTGGTCGAGCGCTGCACCTCGAAGCGTTCCTCCGGCGGGAACAGCGCCGACCCCGCGCCGGCCCCGAACTGGTAGTCGGCGACGGTGCGCAGCGAGTGCACGTCCGCGTCCTGCATGCGTCGAGGGTCGGCTGGCGGGCGTAAAGCCACTTCGGGTCGCCGGCGCGGGCGTCCGGAAAGTGGATGCGTTTATGTGGTGTGGGCCGCAACCCGGAGGCATGAACGACACCGCGAAAATCGGGATTGCGGCGGTGCTGCTCGCTGTCGGCGCCGCGATGTTGGTGTGGGCGAGTCTCGACCCGTCGGCGACGACGCTGCTGTTGGTCGTCGCGGCCGTCGCGACGACGCTGCTGGCGGCCGGGTCGCTACTGATGGGGTCGACGGGCACCGACGGCCGGATGGTTTAGAGCAGGAACGTCTCTTCTCGCTCGCTGAGGTCGACGAACGAGTCCGCGACGTCCACCAGTTCCTCGGCGGTGGATTCCTCGAACGCCATCACTTCCACGCGGACGCCCTCGTGGCGGAGGTGGTTGCAGAGCCGGGAGAAGTCGCCGTCCCCCGTGCAGAGCACGACGGTGTCGACGTGGTCGGCGAGCGTCACCGCGTCGAGGCTCATGCCGACGTCCCAGTCGGCTTTCTTCGAGCCGTCACCGAACGTCTTGATGTCCTTGATTTTCGTCTCGAAGCCGATGTCGCGGAGCGCGTCGAAGAAACTGTCCTCGTCTTCGGACTGGGCGCGGATGACGTACGCGATGGCGCGCGTCAGTTCGCGGTCCTGAACGGCCTTCTCGAGGAGCGAGGAGTAGTCGATGTTCCGAGAGTAGACGCTGTGCGCGGAGTGGTAGAGGTTCTGCGAGTCGACCAGCACGGCGACCCGCTGCCCCGATTGGATTGGAGCCATACGAGCCGTAGGCGCCGGCGCCGTAAAGAAGGTGCGCGACCCGGACGGGCTACGCCGGCGGCGTCTCGTGGCGCGTCAGCGACAGCGAGTCCGGGTCGAGTTCGTAGTAGGAGTCCCACGCGGGCGCCAGCCCGACCACGCGCGTCGACCCGAACTCGCTCTCGGCGTGTTCGTGGTGGTGGCCGACCAGACAGAGGTCGGGTTCGAGGGCTTCGAGAATGGTGTCGATGTGGTCGCAGCCGACCTCGTACTCTTCGGTGACGGGGAGTCCGTGTGGGGCTTCGTGCGCGAGGAAGACATCCACGTCGTCGAGCTGCTTGGCTCGCTCGACGTCCTCACGGACGAAGTGGCGGCGGCGGTCGTCGTAGAGCTGCTCGCGGGACTTCTCGAACTGCGTGGGCGCGTAGTTCCCGGAGAGCCCGGCGACGCGCAGGCCGGCGACGGTCTCGGCGGTGCTGTGGAGGAGGTAGGCGTTCGAGACATCGTCGCTCTCGACGCGCCCGTGGCGCAGCGCCTCGACGACGTCGAAGTCCTCGTTGTTGCCGCCGATGAAGTACGTCGGAATCGGGAGGTCGTAGTACATGAGGTCGCCCGCTTGGAGCGCGACATCGGCGTCGGCCGCGCGGTACGCGGCAAACAGCGATTGCCGTCGGTCGGGCGTGGTCGCGTGGGCGTCCCCGAGGACTAGCATCTACACGGACCTGCGGACAGACGCGGCAAAAAGCTCTCGATGCGTCGCCCCGAACGGCAGTGCTTGCGCGCGGCGACAACTCTTTACTCTCCGACACCCACAGGTACGCGTATGAGTGGCGCTCTCGGGACGCGGTTCGTCGGCGACGAGAGTGCCGTCTCCTTCTCGGGTAAACGCAAACGCAGCACAGCCGACACGCACGGCTCGCTGCGGGCGTAGCACTCCCGTGCCGGGCCGCCGACGGACGCACGGCCCGCACACCGACTCCGACGCGACACCCAAACCCAGATGGACCACACAACATTCGTGAACGGCGTCTTCCCCGCGATGACGACGCCGTTCGCGGCCGACGGCAGCATCGATTTCGACCGACTGCGAGCGCACGCTCGACGCCTCGTCGACCGCGGCGTCGACGGCGTCGTGCCCGTGGGTTCGACCGGCGAGAGCGCGACGCTCACCCACGACGAGCACGTCGAAGTCGTGGAAGTCGTCGTCGACGAGGTCGGCGACGAAGTCCCGATTATCGCGGGCGCCGGCAGTAACTCCACGCACGAGGCGCTGGGGCTCTCCCAGCGCTCCGTCGACGCGGGCGCGGACGCCCTGCTGCTCATCTCCCCGTACTACAACAAGCCCGAACCCGAGGGAATGGAGGCCCACTACCGGGAAATCGCGGACCGCGTGGACGCCCCCCAGATTATCTACAACGTGCCCTCGCGGACCGGGCGCAACATCGCCGTGGAGACCGCCGAAGCGCTCGCGAGCCACGAGAACATCGTCGGCTACAAGGCCGCCAGCGGCGATGTCGGCCGCATCAGCGAGGTCGTCGAGCGCACACGCGGGGAGGACTTCGGCGTGCTCTCCGGCGACGACGGCCTGACGCTACCCGTCCTCTCGGTCGGCGGCACCGGGACCATCAGCGTCACCGCGAACGTCGAACCCGAGCGCGTCAGCGACCTCGTCTGGTCGGCCCACGACGGCGACTACGACACTGCGCGCCAGCGCCACCAGGAACTCGAACCGCTGAACCGCGCGCTGTTCGCGGAGACGAACCCGATTCCCGTGAAGGCCGCCCGAGAGATTCGCGGCCACGGCGACGCGAACTACCGGTCGCCGCTCACCGACGCGTCCGAGGAGACGCGCGAACGACTCCGCGAGGCGCTCGCCGCGCTCGACGAGGCGGAGGTACCCGCATGAGAATCGGGGTCACTGGCGCGACCGGACGGATGGGCCGCGAGGTCCGGGAGGCCGCCAGCGAGCGCGGCGTCGACGTGGCGTTCGCGACGTCTCGTGACGGCGGCGACGGCCTCGACCCCGCCAGCGAGTTCGGGTCGCTGGTGGAGGCCGAGAATCCTGACGCGGTCGTGGACTTTACCGTGCCGGAGGTGAGCGTGGAGTACGTGACCGCTTGCGCGGACGCCGGCGTCCCCGTCGTCGTCGGCACCACGGGCTTCGACGACGAGCAGTTGGACACACTTCGTGACGCGGGCAGCGACGCGCCCGTCCTGCTCGGCGCGAACTTCTCGCGGGGCGTGCAGGCGCTGCTGGACGCCGTCGAGGAAGCGGTCGGCGCACTCCCCGAGTATGACGTCGAGGTCACCGAGACCCACCACAACGGGAAGCGCGACGCGCCCAGCGGCACCGCGAACGTCTTACTCGACCGCATCGAAGACGAACGGGGCGAATCCGAGCGCGTCCACGGTCGCGTGGGCGACCAGCCCCGCGAAGAGGGCGAAATCGGCGTACACGCGCGCCGAGCCGGTGACGTCACCGGCGAACACGAGGCGCTGCTCGCGGGGAACGGCGAAGTGCTGGAACTCACACACCGCGCGGGCGATCGGTCGGTGTTCGCGGCGGGCGCGCTCGACGCCGCCGCGTGGCTCGCCGACCAGCCCGCCCAGTTCTACCGATTCGAGGAGGTTGCTTCCGAACTATGAGTCTGGAATCTGACGTACGAGACCTGTGGCACCGACACGAAACCGGAGAGGCGTCGAAGACGCCTCAGGCAGACGGCGAAGCCGTCGACGGCGACCTGACAGCCGAAACCGCGAGCGCCGACGACGCCGACACGCTCGAAGGGTTCCTCGACGCGCTGGAGGCCGGGGACGTGCGCGCCGCCGAGAAGACCAACGGCGAGTGGGAGGCCGTCGAGTGGGTCAAGCGCGGCGTCCTCCTGAACTTCGCGCTCCGCGAGACCGAACCCCGCGAGTACGGCGACGTCACCTACCACGACGTGCTCCCGCTGCGCGACACCGACGACCTCTACGAGCGCGGCACGCGGAACACGCCCGACGGCACCGTACTCCGCCGCGGCGCGCACCTCGGCTCGGACTGCATCGTGATGTCCCCCGCGTTCGTGAACATCGGCGCGCACGTCGGGGACGGCACGCTCGTCGACTCCTGTGACACCGTCGGCTCCTGCGCGCAGATCGGCGAGGACGTGAAGCTCGGCGCGAACACGCTCATCGGCGGCGTGCTCGAACCCGTCGAGAGCGCGCCCGTCGTCGTCGAGGACGGCGTGTCGCTGGGCGCTGGCTGCCGGGTCACCTCCGGGTTCGTCGTCGGCGAGGACTCCGTGGTCGGCGAGAACACGCTGCTGACGCCGCGTATCCCCGTCTACGACCTCGTCGAGGAGGAGATTCTGTACGGCGAACTGCCCCCGGAGCGCCGCGCGTTCACACGCTACGTGGAGTCCAGCGTCGGCGACCACGACCTCTTCGACGGCGGCGCGTTCAAGCCCGCCGTCGTCGCGATGGACCTCGAAGCGGAGACGCTCGACGCGACCCAACGCGAGGAGGTTCTGCGGTCGTGACGCGCGTCGAGGCCCGCGCCGTGCGGCGGCTCGCGGACTGGTCGGCGGCCGACCTTCGCGACCTCGCAGCCGAGTACGAGACGCCGCTGTACGTGCAGGACCTCGACCGCGTCAGAGAGAGCTACGACCGGCTCGCGGCCGCGTTCCCGGACGCCGATGTCCACTACGCCGTGAAGGCCAACGCCGGCCGCGCGGTCCTCGAAGCGCTCCGGGACGCGGGCGCCGGCGCGGAGTGCGCGTCCGCCGGCGAGGTGTACCGCGCGCTCGACGCCGGCTACGAGCCCGACGAGATTCACTACACGGCCGTCAATCCGCCCGCCCGCGACCTCGACTACGTATTGGAGGCGGCGCCCGAGGCGACGTTCGTCGTGGGCGCCCGCGACACAATCGACCGCCTCGAAGAGCGCGGCTTCGACGGCCGGCTCGCGGTCCGCGTCCACCCCGGCGTCGGCGCCGGCCACAGCGACGAGGTGGCGACCGGCGCGGACGCCAAATTCGGCATCCCCCACGACCGCGCGGCGGACGTGCTCCGCGAGGCCGACGCCCGCGGGTTCGACGTGGTCGGGATTCACGCCCACGTCGGCAGCGGGATGCTCTCCGAGTCGGACGTCGACGCCCACCGCGAGGTCGTCGAACGCCTCGCCGCGGTCGCACGCGACGCGCCCATGGACCTCGAATTCGTGGATGTCGGCGGCGGCTTCGGCGTCCCGTACCGCCCCGAGGAGGAGCCGCTGGACCTCGATTCGGTGGCGGACGCGACCCGGGACGCGCTCGCGGGCGTGGACGCAGAACTGGTCGTCGAACCCGGGCGCTTCCTCGTCGCGGACGCCGGCGTCCTCCTGACCGAAGTGAACACCGTCAAGCGCACGGACGGCCCGACACTGGCGGGCGTCGACGCCGGCATGACGACGCTCCTGCGGCCCGCGCTCTACGACGCCCACCACGAAGTGCGGACGCTCACCCGCGACAGCCACGACCGCCCCGCCCGCACAGTTACGGTGGTCGGGCCCATCTGTGAGAGCACAGACGTACTCGCGGCGGACCGCCGGCTCCCCCGACCGGAGCGCGGTGACCTGCTCGCGGTCGGGAACGCGGGCGCCTACGGCGTCGAAATGGCGTCCCAGTACAACTCTCGACCGCGACCCGCCGTCGCCGTCATCGACGGCGGCGACCACCGGCTCGCCCGCGAACGAGACTCGCTGTCCGACCTCACCACCCCGGAACGATGATTCCCGTACACCACCTACACCTCGACTAATGATTCCCTACGAACGATACCACGGCACCGGCAACGACTTCGCAATCGTCGACGCGTCGAACTACGTCCCCGACCGCGGGGCGTTCGCCGAGCGGCTCTGCGCCGACCTCGGCATCGACGGCGTCCTCTTTCTCGCGCTGGAGGACCGCTACACGCCGCCCCGGGCGGTGATGACGCTGCGCCAGCCCGACGGCTCCACAGCCGACATGTGCGGGAACGGCGCGCGCTGTGCGGCCCGCTGGGTCGCCGAGCAGACCGGCGCCGACGCCGTGATGTTGGACACGCAGGCGGGGACGCGACGCGCGGACCTCGACGGCGCGGAGGTCACCGTAGAGATGGGCGAACCGTCGTTCGAAGCCCGTGAGGTACCGACGTTCCGCGACGAACCGATGGAGCGCGAAGAACTAGCTGGCTACGAGGTCACCGCCGTGAACACGGGCGTCCCGCACGCCGTCGTGTTCGTAGACGACGTCGACGACGTGGACGTCGAAGCCGACGCCCCCGAAATCCGCCACCACGAGGCGTTCCCGGACGGCGCGAACGTCACGTTCGCGTCTCCGGACGGCGAGGACGCGTTCCGCCAGCGCACGTTCGAGCGCGGCGTGGAAGGCGAGACCGACTCCTGTGGGACGGGCGCGGTCGCGGTTGCCGCGGTCGCGCGCCGCGAGGGACGCTGCGGCGACCGCGTCGCGGTCCGGCCGCCGGGCGGCGAACTCCACGTCGACCTCTCGGGCACCACGGCGACGCTGCGCGGCCCGACCGAGCACGAGCTCGACGGGGAAGCCGAGGTCGTCTCCGCGCGCCAACTCGATGCCTGACGACTTCTCCGTTCTGGACTTCCACGAGCGCGCAGTCCGCACGCCCTCCCACGAGGACGTGGGCGAGATGCGCGAGTTGCTCGTCGCGACGCTGCGCGAGCACGGCCGCGAACCTGAGGTCGACGACGCCGGGAACGTGCTCGCGTCGAAGGGGAGTGGAGTGCCCCACGTCGTGCTCAACACGCACATCGACACGGTGCCGCCGCACGTGGAGTTCTCGCGGGACGGCGACATCGTCGAGGGACGGGGCGCCTGTGACGCGAAGGGGCCGCTGGCCGCGCTACTCGCGGCGTTCCTCGCCGTCGACGCCGAAGAGGGCCGCGTGACGCTGGCGGTGACGCCCGACGAGGAGACGGACTCGACGGGCGCGGCCGCACTCGACCTCGACGCGGACGGTGTCATCGTGGGCGAGCCGACGGACCTCGACGCCTGCACGAGCGCCCGCGGTCGCTTCCAAGGCACCGTCGAACTGACCGGCGAGGGCGCCCACGCCGCGGAACCGGGAACGGGCGCGAACGCGGTCGCTGCGGCCGAGCAGGCGCTGGAAGCGGTGCGGACGTACGACGCCGCTCGGGGCGCCGCCGAGCACCCGGAACTCGGGCCGCCGACGCTCACGCCCACGCGCATCGAGGGCGGGGACGCCGCGAACCGCGTGCCCGACGAGTGTACGATTACGTTCGACCGGCGGACGGTACCGCCGGAGACGCAGACGGAGTTCTTCGACGGGTTCGCGGCGCACGTCCGCGATTCGGTTCCGGGGCAGGTCGGCGTCAACGTCGACCCGGCCGAGCGGGAGACGCCGTTCCTCGAAGCGTTCGACACGGCCGACGACAGCGCGGTCGTGGAGGCGCTCGTCGACGCGGGCGCCGGGAGCGCGCGGCCGTTCGGCGCCGCTACCGAGGCGTCGTACTTCGCGGCGGACGCGCCGACCGTGGTGTTCGGGCCGGGCGTGCTCGCAGACGACGAGGGGCCGGTCGCGCACGCGCAACGCGAGTACGTCCGTCGGTCGGACGTCGAGCGCGCCGCCGAAATCGTCACAGGCGCGCTAGACGCGCTGGTCTAGCCGAAGAAGACGTCCGCGAGGTCGGCGCCACGCGAGTCCACGTCCGCGTACAGTTCCGTGTAGCCACAGGACGTGCAGGTGACGGTCTGGAAGTTGTTCGTCTGGATGTCGAACATCTTCGAGAGCCCGGAGCCGGTCGCCGAGATGGAGCCGACGTCGACTTCGTCGTGACCGCACTTCGGGCAGCCGTTCTCTTCCATGCGCGGGACTGCTCGCGGATTCGGCAAAAGCGTTCGGTAGGGTTCGACGCGCGTTTGTGTCAGGCGTCGCGCGCGAGGTCGCCGGCGACGCCCGTGTACGAGGCGGGCGTGAGCGCGAGCAGTTCCTCGCGGACCGACTCCTCGACGTCCAGCTCCGCGAAGAGGTCGTGGAAGTCCTCGAGGGTGACGCGCTCGCCGCGCGTGAGCTCCTTCACGCGCTCGTAGGCGTCGCCGTGGCCCTCGCGGCGGAGAATCGTCTGGACGGCCTCTCCGATGACCTCGGGGTTGGCTTCGAGGTCCTCGCGCATGACTCGCTCGTTGGGCGTGACCTTCGCGAGCCCGTTCTGGAGCTTCGAGTACGCGAGCAGGCAGTACGACAGCGACGCGCCGACGTTGCGCTTCACCGTCGAGTCCGAGAGGTCGCGCTGGAGGCGGCTCGTCGCGAGGTACTCCGAGAGGAAGTCGAGGTCGCTGTTGGCCTTCGAGAGGTTCCCCTCGGCGTTCTCGAAGTCGATGGGGTTGACCTTGTGCGGCATCGTCGAGGAACCGGTCTCTGATTTGGCGGCGTCCTGCCCGAGGTAGCGCTGGGAGACGTACAGCCAGACGTCGCGCGAGAGGTCCACCAGAACGCCGTTGACGCCCGTGAGCGCGTCGAACAGCGCGCCGAGGTCGTCGCTGGGGTTGACCTGCGTCGTCGGTTCGGTGTACGCCAGTCCGAGTCCTTCCACGAACTCGCGGGAGAACGCCCGCCAGTCGACCTCGGGGAAGGCGGCGTGGTGGGCGGCCCACGTGCCGGACGCACCCGCGAGCTTCCCCGCGAGGTCGTCGCTGGCGCTCTCGACGCGCGCGATGGTGCGGCCGACGCGGGCGGCGTAGACGGCCATCTCCTTGCCGAACGTTGTCGGCGTGGCTGGCTGGCCGTGGGTGCGCGCGAGCATCGGGAGGTCGGCGTAGTCGTGGGCGAACTCGACGAGCGCGTCCCGCACCTCGCGGAGTTCCGGCACGAGCACGTCCTCGACGGCGGGCTTGACGAGCAGGCGGTGCGCGAGGTTGTTGACGTCCTCGCTGGTGAGCGCGAAGTGAATCCAGGGGTGCGCGCGTTCGGGCGCGTGCTCGCGGACGAAGTACTCGACGGCCTTCACGTCGTGGTTGGTGGCGTCGTAGCCGCGCGCGCCCTCCGTCTCGATGGCTTTCACGAGCGCGGCGTCCTCGTCGTCGAAGGCCTCGTATGCCGTGCGCAGATTCTCGCGCTCCTCGTCGGTGAGGTCGAGGTCGACTTCGTCGAGGTCGGCGAGTGCGAGCAGATACTCGACTTCGACGCGGACGCGAGCGCGCATCAGCGCGGCCTCGCTGGCGTACTCGCGGAGCGGTTCGGTGCGGCCGGCGTAGCGCCCGTCCAGCGGCGTCACGGCGTGGAGGGCGTGGGTGTCAGTCATGCCTCGGAGTGGCCGCGCTCGCGGCAAAAGCCTGCCGGTCGAGCGGACCACGAGCATGCATACTATTTCCGTACCGAACGCGGTATTCGCGTGTTTCTATGCCAGTTCGTGCATACTCCCCGGGCGCGAACCGCAACCACTTTGCCGGCGCGCGCCGGTCGATGAGACATGACGAACGTAGCCGGTCTGGCCAGCAACCGCGGCCGAAACCTCCTGCACATCGACGACCTGCGGCCCGGCGGCGCCGACCTCGCCGTCGTGCTCACGGACGACGCCGACGCGCCCGTCCTCGACGCGGCCGAGGCGCGGGACATCCCGACAGAAGTCGTCGAGCATCGCGACGACGAGTCCCGGCGCGACCACGAGCGCCGCGTCGTCGACGCGCTCGACGACTACGACGTCGACCTCGTTTGCCTCGACGGCTACATGCGCGTGCTCTCGGAGGTGTTCCTGGAGGCGACGCCGCTCACGCTGAACGTCCACCCGAGCCTCCTGCCGTCGTTCCCCGGCGCGGACGCCCACGAGCAAGTGCTGGACGCAGAGGTCTCCATGACGGGTTGTACGGTTCACGTCGTCACGAACGCCGTCGCCGACGACGGCAGCGTCCGCACCGAGGACGTCGACGCCGGCCCCGTCGTCACGCAGGAGCCGGTCCCCGTCTACGCGGACGACGACGAGAGCGACCTCAAGGAGCGCGTGCTCTACGACGCCGAGTTCGAGGCGTACCCGCGCGCCGTCCGGTGGGCTGCCAACGGCGACCTCGACGTCACCTCTGAGGGCGTCACCGTCGACGCTGACACGGGCGGCGACTTCCCGGTGCGCCGGCTCGTGAGCAACGACCGCGACAGCGACCTGCGGTACGGCGAGAACCCCCATCAGGACGCCGCGCTCTACCGCGACGACACCTGCGAGGAGGCCAGCGTCGTCCACGCCGACCAGCGCAACGAGGGCGCGAAGGCGCTGTCGTACAACAACTACAACGACGCCGACGCCGCGCTCAACCTCATCAAGGAGTTCGACGAGCCGGCGGCCGCCGTCATCAAGCACACCAACCCCGCGGGCGCCGCGGTCGCGGACACGCTCGCCGAGGCCTACGCCGACGCGCTCGCCACGGACGCCAAGAGCGCGTTCGGCGGCATCGTCGCGCTCAACCGCGAGTGCGACGAGGCGACCGCGGAACTCGTCGTCGACTCCTTCAAGGAGGTCGTCGTCGCGCCCGGCTACACCGACGGCGCGCTCGACGTACTCACCGCGAAGGACAACCTCCGCGTGCTCGACGTCGGTGACCTGGGCGAGGTCTCGGAGACGCTCACGGAGAAGCCCCTGGTCGGTGGCCGCCTCGTGCAGGAACGGGACCTCTGGGCCCCCGAACGCGACGACCTCGAAGTCGTCACGGAGCGCGAGCCCACCGAGGACGAATTCGAGACGATGCTGTTCGCGTGGCGCGTGCTCAAGCACGTCAAGTCCAACGGCATCCTCTTCGCGGACGGCACCGAGACCGTCGGCCTCGGCGTCGGACAGGTCTCCCGCGTGGACGCCGTCGAACTCGCCGCGAAGAAGGCCGAGCGCGACGCCGACGGCAAGAGCGCCGAGGGCGCCGTGATGGCCTCCGATGCGTTCTTCCCGTTCCCGGACGGCATCGAGGCCGCCGCCGATGCGGGCGTCGAAGCCGTCATCCAGCCCGGCGGCTCCGTCAACGACGAGGACGTCGTCGAGGAAGCAAACGAGCACGGGATGGCGATGGTGTTCACCGGGCACCGCACCTTCCGCCACGACTGAGCAGGCTCGGTTTCGGAGGAGAGCGGAGCGCCAGTAGGCTGACACAGGTGAAGGGGGCAGTGATGGGGGGTGGGGGTTCGGGGGCCGGTGGCGCTCCAGTTGCGTCGTCGCCCGCCGGTATCAAGTCCTTTCTGGAGAGTCAAACGGCTCTTTGAGAGACACCCCAGTCCCGGGTCCGACAGCCTAAAGCGGGCCGCCGCGCTCGAAACGGATATGCGATACGACGAGGCGGCGAACTTCCTGCTGGACCTCCGCCGCTACCGGCCCAAGCCCGGGACGGACTCGACGGCGGACCTGCTGGCCGCGCTCGACGACCCCCACGAGGGCCCGCAGTACGTGCAGGTCGCGGGGTCGAACGGGAAGGGGTCGACCGCGCGGCTGCTCGAATCCGTGCTCCGGGAGGCCGGCCTCGACGTCGGCCTGTTCACGTCCCCGCACCTCGACGACGTGCGCGAGCGCGTCACCGTCGACGGCCGCCGGATGTCGGAGGCGGCGCTCACGGAGTTCGTGGAGGCGATTCGGCCGCACGTGAACGAGCGGGCGGCCGACGGGGACGCGCCGACGTTCTTCGAGGCGGTGACGGCGATGGCGCTGTGGCAGTTCGGCCGCGAGGACGTCGACGTTGCGGTGCTCGAAGTCGGTATCGGCGGGCGCTTCGACGCGACCAGCGTGGTCGACCCGGCGGCGAGCGCGGTGACGTCGGTGAGCCTCGAACACACGAGCGTCCTCGGTGACACCGTCGAGGAAATCGCCCGCGACAAGGCCCACGTCGCGCCCGAATCGAGCCCACTCGTGACGGCGACGACCGGCGACGCGCTCGCCGCAGTCCGCGACCACGCGGGCGACGTGATGACCGTCGGCGACGATGGCGACGTGCGCGCGACCTACGAGGGCCGCACGAACCACACGGAGGCCGCGGTGTCGCTGGCCGGCGACGGCTGGTCGGTCGACGCGCAGATTCCGCTGCTGGGGTCGTTCCAAGCGGCGAACGCGGGGGTCGCGGCGGCGCTCGCGCGGCAGGTCGCGGGCGTCGACGAGGGCGAACTGGCGCGCGGTCTGCGGAAGGCGTACTGGCCCGGGCGCTTCGAGGTGATGAGCGCGGACCCGGTGACCGTGCTGGACGGCGCGCACAACCCGGCGGCGTGCGAGGCGCTCGCGGGGACGCTCGCGGAGTTCGACTACGAGCACCTCCACTGCGTGTTCGGCGCGATGCACGACAAGGACCACCGCGGGATGGCCGACGCGCTGCCGACGCCCGACCGCGTGTGGGCGTGCGAGCCCGACTCCGAGCGCGCCGAGGACGCGGACGTGCTCGCGACTGTCTTCGACGAGGCGGGCGCCGACGCGACGGTTACGCGCTCGGTCGAAGCCGCGCTCGACGACGCGCTCGACGCCGCCGGCGAGGACGACCTCGTGCTCGTCACGGGGTCGCTGTTCGCTGTCGCGGAGGCGCGCAAGCGCTGGACGCGCACGAACATTCGCAAGGACGTGGACAGCCTCGACGACTCGCGCGAGGCCTTGGAGGGCGCGCACGTTACGCCGCCGGGCGTCTGGCGGATGCGCGGGAAGGGCGTCCACCGCGTCGTCGAGACGCGCGTCCAGCGGCGGCAAGCCCAGTACCTCAAAGAGGAGATGCTGAGTCTCGGCGGCGAGTGCTCCCTATCGGGGTTGAACGCCCAACCCCGCGGGTACTTGGACGCCGTGCTGATGGGGACGCTCGCGCAGTTCAAGCGCCTCACGGAGAAACTCGACGGCCAGCCCTACGGCCTCTCCGTGTACGCCGACGAACTCCGGGAGACGCTGGGCATCCAGACCGAGCCCGACGAGTACGGCTACCCGTGGGAGAACGGCACCGCCGTCATGGGCATCCTGAACGTGACGCCGGACAGTTTCCACGACGGCGGCGAGTACGAGGCGGTCGAGGACGCGGTCGCGCGCGCTGAGGAGATGGTGAACGCCGGAGTAGACATCATCGACGTGGGCGGCGAGTCCACGCGCCCGGGCGCCGACCCCGTGCCCGTGGAGGCGGAACTGGACCGCGTCGTGCCCGTCGTTGAGCGCATCAGCGACCTCGACGCCATGGTCTCCGTCGACACGCGGAAGGCCGAAGTCGGCCGGCGCGCGCTCGAAGCCGGCGCCGACATCCTCAACGACGTGACGGGCCTCGAAGACCCCGAGATGCGGTTCGTCGCCGCCGAGCACGGCGCGCCGCTCGTGGTGATGCACTCCATCAACGCGCCCGTCGAACCGGGCGAGGACGTCCACTACGACGACGTCGTGAGCGACGTCATCGACGAACTCACCGAGCGCGTGCTGCTCGCGGAGAAGGCCGGCCTGCCCCGAGAGAAAATCGTCGTCGACCCCGGCCTCGGCTTCGGGAAGTCGACGGCGGAGAACTTCGAAGTGCTGGACCGTACCGACGAGTTCCACGCGCTCGGCTGTCCCGTCCTGATTGGACACAGCCACAAGTCGATGTTCGGCGCGGTCGACCGCTACCCCGACGAAGGCGGCTACGCGACGGTCGCGGGCACGGCGCTCGCGGCCGAGCGCGGCGCCGACATCGTACGCGTTCACGACGTCGAGGAGAACGTCGCCGCGGTCCGCGTCGCGGAACGGACGCGCCGCGGCACGGACGACGAGTAGCGTCGTCTAGAGAAAGTCGACATCGAGTTCGTCGCTGATTCCGTCGACGTCGAAGTCCCGGTCGGCGACAACGAGTCGCTCGTCGAGCGCACTCGCGGCGCCAGCGACGAACGCGTCTCTGGCAGCGAGCGGAGACCCATTAGCTGCGACGGCGTTCTGTAGTTCCGCGGCAGCGCGGGCGAACTCGTGCGTCTCGTCGACGACGACCAGCCACTCGAGGGCGGCGTCGACGGCGTCGAAGTCGGTCGGTCCCGATTTGAACACCTCGCCCTGGTAGACCTCGTAGAGCACGAGCGGCGGCGCGAGTGCGCGGTCGCTGTGGTGGGCGCGGATGTACTCGACGGCGTCGTCGCGCCCGTCGAGGTAGTCGATGAGGACACTGCTGTCGTACAGCGTCATCTCGCACCGACATCTTCTTTCATCTCCTTCCGTGCCGCACGCGCTCCCTCGGCCGCGTCGGTCTCCACCCAGAGGCCGGCACCGGCTTCGATGGTTTCGCGGCGTTCGCGGAGCAGCCGCGAGAGGAGGTCGTCGAAGGACTCGTCGTCACCTTTCAGTGCCGCGAGGGCTGCGTGGGTGTCCTCGTCGACGCGGATGCTCTTGCTCATACGTCACTGTATACATTTACGTATACATGGGCGTTTCCCCGAGCTTCGGGGTTCGACATCGCAGAACCGGTGACCCGTTCGGCACTCAGAGCAAGCCGGCCTGTTCTTGGGCTTCCCGGTAGACATCGAGGTACGCGTCGGCGAAGTTGCCGTAGTCGTACTTCGCGAACGTCTCGTCGACGTCCTTGCGTTCGAGATTCCCCGCGGCAACCAAGTGTTTCGTGATCTCCTCGTCGTTGGTCGCGCGGAACCCGCGGTCGTAGGTCTCCACGAGTTCGTGCGCGCTGGACTCGGCGTGGTATTCGACGATGCCGACGCAGCCGCAGGCGAGCGCGCGCAGCAAGTCGAGACCGAAGGAGGTGCGTTCGGCGGTGTGGACGTAGACGTGGGCGTTCTTGAACAGGCGGACGCGCTCGGCGACCGTCTTCTCGCCGACGAACTCCACGCGGTCGTCGATGCGGAGGTCGCGGGCCTGCCGCTCGTAGCCCGCGCGGGCCGGGCCGTCGCCGACGACGGTGCAGTTCCAGCCGTACTCGCGGAACTCCGCGAGCGCGAGGAACAGCGATTCGAGGTTGGCGTCCTCGTCGAGGCGGCGGCTGAACACGATGTCGCCGCCGTCGGCGGGCTCGGCGTCCCGAATCTCGTCCATGTCGATGCCGGTCGGGACGACGCGGACGTCGTCGCCGCTGGCGCCACACTCCCGTGCGCTCGTCTTCACGGTCCGCGACGGCGCGACGACGGCGCTGGGTTTCCGCGCGGCGTAGCGGTACGCGCGGCCACGCAGGCCGTCGGTGGTGTCGTGTGAGTCGTACCAGTCCAGCACCAGCGGCGCGCCGGTGAGCAGTGCCCCCCAGCGAGCGCCGTAGACGTGGCCGGGCGTCCGGCTCGTACCGTGGACGACATCGGGGTCGAGGTCGCGGATTGTGGCGGCCGCTCTCGGGGAGAACCAGCGCTGGCCGCGCTCGGCAGTGACGGCGTGGTACGTCAGGTCCTCGTGTTCGAACGTGTCCGGTTGTCCCTCCCACCACTGCGCACAGCAGACGTGGACATCGTGGCCGCGCGCCGTGAGCAGGTCCGCGAGCAGGCGCAAGCGGTCGACGTCGTCGGCGTCGGCGTGGTGGGCGGTCGTCTCCGAGACGAACGCCACGCGCATACTTGCCGGGACGCAGTACGCCGGTAAAAACGGTTCTGTTCTGCCCGTCGGCGGTTCCCCGACCAGAACGCTATCGTCGCTGCGGCGGCTGACGCTACTATGGCCTACGACATCGAGCGGTACCTCAACGTGCGGAGCGCGGGCGGCCCGACGTTCGGTCCGGGGGGCGAACTCGCCTTCCTGCTGGACACCACGGGGTCGAATCAGGTGTGGCGCGTGGACGCTCCGGAGGCGTGGCCCGCGCAGGTGACATTCCACGACGAGCGCGTGGCGTTCGCGTCGTTCTCGCCCACCCGCGACGAACTCGTCTACGGGACCGACGCGGGCGGCGACGAGTTCTGGCAGCTCCGCCGGCTCGCCGCGGACGGCAGCGAGGACGTCGCGCTCACCGACGCCCCGGACGCGAAACACCAGTTCGGCGGCTGGAGCCACGACGGCGACCGAATCGCGTACGCCGCGAACCGACGCCAGCAGGGCGTCTTCGACGTCTACGTGCAGGGCCGCGAGGAGACCGGGGAGGACGCCGAGTTGCTCGTGGCGGGCGACGACTACGACATGCTGGCGGCGGCGGGCTGGAGCCCCAGCGACGACCGCCTGCTGCTCCACGAGAGCCACTCGAACGCCGACGCCGACCTCTACGTCCTCGACGTCGCCACCGGCGAGGTCACGCACGCGACCCCGTTCGAGGCGGACGTGCAGTTCTCCTCCGTGGCGTGGACACCGGACGGGGACGCACTCTACGTCTGCACGAACCGCGGCGAGGACACTCACTACCTCGGCTTGCTCGACCCCGAAGCCGGGAGCATCGAGGAGGTCGCCAGCGGCGGCGACTGGCCGCTGGAATCGGTCGCCGTCCACCACGACACCGGGCGGCTGGCGTACGTCCGGAACGTCGACGGTTACAGCGAACTCACGCTCGCGGACAGCGACGGTGCGAGCCTCGACGAACACCCCGATCCCGACCTGCTCGACGGCGTCGTGCTCGGACTGAGTTTCGACGAGGACGGCGACCGCGTGGCGGTGTCCGCGTCCTCGCCGACCGAGAACGGGAACGTCTACGTCGTCGACATCGACTCGGGGGACACCCGCCGTTGGACGGACGCTTCCACCGCGGGCATCCCGAAGGAGACGTTCCGTGAGCCCGAGCTCGTCCACTACGAGAGTTTCGACACACTCGAAATTCCGGCGTTCCTCACGCTCCCCGACGGCGACGGTCCCCACCCCGTCGTCGTGGACTTCCACGGCGGCCCCGAGGCCCAGCGCCGGCCGTGGTTCTCGGGGCTGCGCCAGTACTTCGTGGACAACGGCTACGCGGTCTTCGAGCCGAACGTCCGCGGCTCCTCGGGGTACGGCACCGACTACATGAACCTCGACAACGTCCGCAACCGGATGGACGCCGTGAAGGACGGGAAGGCGGGCGTCGAGTGGCTCGCCGGCCGCGGCGACGTCGACGAGGACCGCATCGTCGCGTACGGTGGCTCATACGGCGGGTTCATGGTGCTGGCGTCGCTCACCGAGTACCCCGAGTTGTGGGCGGCGGGCGTCGACATCGTCGGCATCGCGAACTTCGTCACGTTCCTCGAAAACACGGGCGAGTGGCGCCGCGAACACCGCGAGGCCGAGTACGGCAGCCTCGCCGAGGACCGCGAGTTCCTCGAAGCCATCAGCCCCGTCAACAACGCCGACCGCATCCGCGCGCCCCTGCTCGTGCTGCACGGCGCCAACGACCCCCGCGTCCCCGTCGAGGAGGCCGAACAGATCGTCGAACAGGCTGGCGAGCACGTGCCCACGGAGAAACTGATTTTCGAGGACGAGGGCCACGGCTTCTCCAAACTGGAGAACAAGCTCACCGCCTACCGCGCCGTCGTCGACTTCCTCGACGAACACGTCTAACTACTTACGGCGCGGACGTCATCGTCCGCCATGGAAGTCGACTTGGCGAACCCGTGGCTGTTCGGCGCGCTCGTCGTGGCGCTGTGGGTGACGGTGTTCGTCGCAGCCGAACTGCTCGTTTTCGGCGGGGACCTCGTTAGCGCCGTGCTCGCCGGGCTCACCGGCGGACTCGCGTTCGCGGTCGCGTACGCGTACGTCCGCCACCGATCGCAGTGACCGCGACAACGGTTAGTGCTCGCCGCAGCTACACTCGTCTGTGAGACACCGCGCTGTCCTCCTCGCGCTCCCCGTCCTCGCGTACGCGACGGCCCGCCTCGCCGGCGCTGCCGCCGCCCGCTCGTCGGACCGCGTGACGGCCGCCGCCCGGCTGCGGCGCGCGAACCGCCTGCTACAGGCGGCCGCGGCGCTCGTCGGCCTGTTCGCGTTCACCGACTCCGAGTTCGCGGACGCGCTCGCCACGGCTCTCCCCGGACCCGACGCCGTCAGCGCGTTCGGCGTGCTCGCCGCGACGGTGCTGCTCGGTGGCGTCCTGCCTGCGCTCGCCGTCCACCTCGGCACGCGGCCGGCGTGGGCGACCGTCACCGAGAACGCGACCGACTACGCGGCGACAGTCCGACGATTCCTCGCGTTCGCCGCGGTCCTCGTCGCGCCCGCGCTGTTCGTCGTCGGCGTGTGGCTAGCCGCGCCCAGTGGTACCGCGAGCCTCCTCGCCGTCGCCGGCGGCGCCGCGGTTATCGCCGTCGCGCTCCCGCCGCTGGCCGCGCGATTTGGCCCCGTCCGCGAACTCACCGCTGCCGAAGCCGCCGTCGTCCCCGCGTGCGCCGACGGCCTCCGTGTTCGAGTTGTCGAGACGGGGCGCCGTCCGGTCGCGAACGCCGTCGCCGCGGGCGTGCTACCCGGCGCCCGGTACGTGTTCGTGACGGACGCGCTGTTCCGGACTCTCGACGCCGACGCCACCACCGCGGTCATCGCTCACGAGGTCGGCCACCACCGCCGCGGCCACGTAATCGTGCGGTTTCTCGCCACCGGGCTCGCGCTCGCGCCCGTCTTCCTCGTCGCGAACGGCGTCCTCGACGCGTTCGTGCCGGCGGTCGCGCTCTCGGTCGCGTTGCTGCTGGCGGTCGGGCCGCTGGTGCGGTGGACGGAGTTCGACGCGGACGCGTACGCCGCCGCCCGCGTCGGCGGCGCCGCGATGGACCGCGCGCTCGCCACGCTCGCAGACCGTGGGCTCGTCCCCACGGAGCGCTCGCGGCTCGCCGGCTTGGTCGCGTTCCACCCAGCCGTCGGCCGGCGGCGCAGCCGACTCTACTGACGCAACCGTTTTCCTCGCCCGCCGAGACGAACCACCGTGGACTTCGACCGCCGCCGCGTCGCGTTCCGCGTGGTCGTCGCCGTCGCCATCGCCGCCCTGCTAGTCGGCGGCGTCGGCTGGGACCGCGTGCTCCGGAACCTCCGCGACGCCAACCTCGCTGTCTACGCGTTCGCGCCCGTCGGCGCCGCCCTCGCGCTGCTCGCCGGCGGGGAGGGCACGCGGGTCGCGCTCGGCTTCCCGGTGTGGGGCGTCCGCGGCGCGCTCGCGCGGCGAGCGTTCTACGCCGCCGCCATCGTGCGGAACTTCCTCCCGGGCGGGAACGTCGGCGGCGGCGGGTTCGTCGCGTACGCCGTGAGCCGCCACGGCGACGTCACCGTCAGCGAAGCCATCGCGGGCGTCACCGGCTGGGAGTTCGTGATGATGGTGGCATCGGCCGTCGTCGGCGGCGTCGGCGTGCTCGCGGTCGCCGCGAGCGGCCGGGACCCGTCTGGAACCGTGGGCCTGTTCGCGGGATTCGCCGGCCTGCTCGGCGTCGTCGTGGTCGCCGGCGTCGTCCTCGACGCGTCACGGGCGCGCGTCGCGGCCGGCATCAGCCGAATCTCGGTGACGCTGGAACCCGTACTCGTGCGCGTCCTCCCGGGCGACGACGGCCGCCTCGACGCCGAGCGCGTCCACCGCGGCCTCGACGAGTTCTTCGCGACGCTTCGCCGACTCGCTGCGGACCGCCGGCGCTTCGTCACCGTGGTCGCCGCCGCCCACGCGGCGTGGCTCGGCTGGATGCTCCCGCTGTTCGTCAGCCTGCTCGCGGTCGGCGTCGTCGTCTCGCCGGCGGTCGTGATGGTCGCCGTGACCGTCTCCGGGTTCGCGCGCGCCGTCCCGCTGCCCGCCGGTATCGGCCCCGTGGACGTGGCGCTGGGCGGCGTACTCGTCGCGCTCACGCCGCACTCGCTGGGCGAACTCGCCTCCGCGCTCGTGCTCTACCGGTCGAGCATGCTGCTCGTGCAAGCGATGGCGGGCGGACTCGCGCTGTGGACGCTGGACGTCGCGGCGACCGGCGGGTTCGCCGACTAGATGACGCCGGTCTTCGCCGCGGCTTCCACCGCCGCGTCCTCGCTGATGCCCGACCCCAGAATCGTGTAGCGGTCCCGAATCTCGTGGGCGGACGTGAGCGCTTCGAGGACTTCCTCGTCGGTGACGCCGAGTTCGTCCGCGGTCGTCGGCGCGTCGAGGCTCGCGAGCGCGTCCCGGACCGACCGCCACTCGCCCTGCTCGCCGGAGTGGAGGTACTCCGCGAGAATCGACCCGACGCCGACCTGGTGGCCGTGCAGGGCCTTCCCGGGCGCGATGCGGTCCAACTGGTGGCTGAACAGGTGCTCGCTGCCCGACGCGGGCCGCGACGACCCCGCGATGGACATCGCCACCCCCGAGGAGACGAGCGCCTTCATCACCATCCACGCGGACTCCTCCAACTCCGGTTTGATGGAGTCCGCGCTGTCCACGAGCATCTCCGCGGTCATCTGACTGAGCGCGCCCGCGTACTCGCTGTACGGCACGTTCTGGAGGCGGTTCGCGAGCCGCCAGTCCTTCACGGCGGTGTAGTTGGAGATGATGTCCGCACAGCCCGCGGTCGTCAAGTCCCACGGCGCGTCCGCGATGACGCCCGTGTCCGCCACGACCGCGACCGGCGGCGCCGCCGCGACCGAGTGCCGGGTGTCGCCCTCCGGCACCGACCCGCGCCCGGAGACGATGCCGTCGTGGCTCGCCGCCGTCGGCACGCTCACGAATCCGACGTTGAGGTGGTCGCTTGCCATCTTCGCGATGTCGATTGGCTTCCCGCCGCCGACGCCGACGAGGTAGCCGACCTCCATCCCGCGAGCGACGTCCAGCACGTCCTCGACGGCCTCGAAGGTCGCTTCCTCGACGACGACGATTTCGGGGTCGTCGCCGGCGTCCTCGAACTGCGCGACGATGCGGTCGGCGGCCACTTCGCGCGGCGTCTCGCTGGTGACGACCAGCGGCCGCCCCGTCAAGTGGGTCTCGACGACGACCTCCCGAGTCTGGTCGAGCACGTCGTGGCCGAGCACGACGCTGCGCGGGAGGCGTATCCACTTCGACTTCTCGAACATGTCCAAGCCTCGCCCGGGGACGAGTAAAAGTCTACTCGTCGTCGGTTCGCGCGCTCGCGGCGCTTCAGACCGTGCCGAGCACGTCGAGGAGGCGCTCCTCGTCCTCGCGGTCCGGCGCCTCGTCGGGGCCCGCGAGTCCGTTCTCGCGGTGGGCATCGACGGTTTTCTCCATGGCTTCCTCGACGGGCGTGGACTCGAAGCCGAGGGCCTCGACTTTCGACGTGTCCAGCAGGTGCGGGTAGTCGCGGTACAGCGGGAAGTCCCCGAGGTCGAGGTCGACGATGGAGAGTTCGCGGGGGCTGGTGTACGCGCGCTCGACGTCCGTACCCAGCGCGTCCGCAATCAAGTCGAGCGTGCGGTCGAGTGTGACCGCGTTCCGGTCGCCGACGTTGTACGCCTCCCCGGGCGTCCCCTCTTCGGCGACGAGACGGAGGCCACGGGCGACGTCCTCGACGAAGACGCGCTGCCAGAGGTTCGTGCCGTCCCCGGGAACGACGACTTCGTCCTGCTCGGCGACGCGGTCGACCCAGTACGCGAGTCGCTCCGTGTAGTCGTGAGGGCCGTAGACGACCGGCGGCCGCACGCTCATCGCGTTCACGCCGTTATCAGAACTACGTTCTGATAGCCCGTCAGACGTAGTCTGACGACTGCGCTCGGCGGCCTCGAAGACGATGCGGTCGCCGGCGGCCTTCCGCGGGCCGTACGTCTCCGGCGAGTCGTCGGTCGCCTGCTCGGCGGTACAGCGCTCCAGTTCGGTTTCGTCCTCGCGCTTCGGGACATCCTCGTCGGCGTACGCGGCGCCGCTGGAGACGTAGACGTAGGCGTCCACGCCGGCGAAGATGTCGATTGCGTTCTCGACCTCGCGGGGCTTGTACGCCACGCAGTCGAAGACCGCGTCCGGTTCGACCTCGCGTTTCGCCGTCAGCAGCGCCTTCCGGTCGGTGCGGTCGCCCTGCACGTGGTGGACGCGGTCGTCCTCGGCGAACGGGTCGTCGTGTTGCCCGCGGTTGAACGTCGTGACGCGGTAGTCGTGGGCGAGCAGTTCCTCCACGAGGTGGCGGCCGATGAACCGCGTGCCGCCGACCACGAGCGCGGAATCCATACCGGAAGGAGGGTGGCCGTCACAAAAGCGGTGGCTATTCGCCACCGAACAGCGCAACGAATCCGCAGTCAGAGTGGAACCGCGGCGTCAGTCCGCGCTCCCGGCCAGCGACCCGTCGGTCGCGCTGGCGGGCAGCGAGCGGCGCGCGTCGGCCTCGGGGCGCTCGTCGATGGCGTCCCGGTAGGCGTCCGGCATCACGACGGCGAACTCGGAGACGGCGTCCTCCCAGTTCGCGAGCATGTCCGCCGCGCGGTCGCTGTCCGTGCGCGCGGCGTGGTTCTCTACCAGCCGGCGAATCGCGGATTCGTCGCGCTCCGAGAGGTCGCGGGAGACCGCGACCATCCCGGTGTTGCAGCGCTCCTCGAAGTCTCCCTCGGGGTCGTGGACGTACGCGACGCCGCCGGACATCCCCGCGGCGAAGTTCCGCCCGATGTCGCCGAGCACGACGACGATGCCGCCGGTCATGTACTCGCAGCCGTGGTCACCGACGCCCTCCACGACGGCGTGCGCGCCGGAGTTCCGGACCGCGAAGCGCTCGCCGGCGACGCCGTTGACGTAGCACTCGCCGTCGGTCGCGCCGTACAGCGCGACGTTCCCGACGAGCGTGTTCTCGGCGGGGTCGAAGCCGGCTTCCGGCGGCGTCTCGACGGCGACCGTGCCGCCGGAGAGCCCCTTCCCGACGTAGTCGTTGGCGGCGCCGGTCAGCGACAGCGTGACGCCGGACGCGAGGAACGCGCCGAACGACTGCCCGGCGTTCCCGGTCAGGGACACGTCGAGGCTGTCGTCGGCCAGCCCTTCGACGCCGTACTCGCTGCTGACGGCGTGTGAGACGCGCGCGCCGACGGTGCGGTCGCGGGTCGTAATCTCGCGGGACAGCGACACCGACTCGTCGCCGTCGATGGCCGCCTGCGCGTCCTCGATGATGCTCTCGTCGAGCGCCATGTCCGGGTGGTCCTGCTCGACGGTGTGGGTGCGGCCCTCGCCCTCGGGTTCGGTGAGCACCCGCGAGAGGTCGATGTGCTTGCCCTTCGGGTGGTCGGTGTCCGTCTGGGAGAGGTGCTGGACGCGCCCGACGGCGTCCTCGACGCTCGTGTACCCCAGTTCCGCGAGCAGCTCGCGGAGTTCTCGGGCGACGAACGTGAGGTAGTTCGCGACCTTCTCCGGGGTGCCGCGGAACCGGTCGCGGAGGTCGGGGTCCTGCGTCGCGACGCCGGTCGGGCAGTTGTTCGTGTGGCAGATGCGCGCCATCACGCAGCCCGCCGACACCAGCGACGCGGTGCCGAACGCGAACTCCTCAGCGCCCAGCAGCGCGCCGACCGCGACGTCGCGGCCGGTCTTCAGGCCGCCGTCCACGCGCAGCGTCACGCGCGAGCGCAGGCCGGTCTCCACGAGCAGCTGGTTCGCCTCGGCGAGGCCGAGTTCCCACGGCAGGCCGGCGTGCTTGATGCTCGTCTTCGGGGACGCGCCCGTGCCGCCGTCGTGCCCGGAGATGTGGATGCAGTCCGCGCCCGCCTTCGCGCAGCCCGCCGCGACCGTCCCGATGCCCGCCTCGGAGACGAGCTTCACGTGGACGCGGGCGTCCGGGTTGCCCGCGCGGAGGTCGGCGATGAGCTGTTTGAGGTCCTCGATGCTGTAGATGTCGTGCTGGGGCGGCGGGCTGATGAGGCCGACGCCCGGCGTCGAACACCGCACGTCCGCGATCATCTCGTTGACCTTCTTCCCGGGGAGGTGGCCGCCCTCGCCGGGCTTCGACCCCTGCGCCATCTTGATCTGGAGGTCGTCGGCCGCCGAGAGGTACGTGCTCGTGACGCCGAACCGGCCGGAGGCCACCTGCTTGATGGCGCACTCTTTGACGGTGTCGAAGCGCTCGGGCGGCTCCCCGCCCTCGCCAGTGTTCGCCTTCGCGCCGATTCCGTTCGCGGCCTCCGCGTTCGTCTCGTGGGCTTCCGGGCTGAGGCTACCGAGGCTCATCGCCGCCGTCGAGAACCGCTCGACGATGTCCGACGCCGGTTCGACGTCCTCGACGGGGACGCTCTCGCGCTCGTCGGCGTCGATGTTCAGCAGGCCGCGCAGCGTCTGGAGCTGTTCGGCCTGGTCGTTGACCTGCTCGGCGTAGTCCTCGAACGCTCCGTAGTCGCCGTTGTCGACGCCCTCTTGGAGGCTGTGGACCGTCTGGGGGTTCCACTGGTGGAACCGCCCGGACGTGCGGTTCTCGAACTCACCGATGCGCTGGAGGTCGGGTTCGTCGTCGAAGCCCGCGGCGTGGCGAGCGCGGATGTCGGCTTCGAGTTCGTCGAGGCCGACGCCCTCGGTGCGGTTCGGCGTCCCGGCGAAGAACCGGTCGACGACCGACGAGTCGAGGCCGACGACTTCGAAGATTTGGGCGCCCTGGTAGGACTCGACCGTCGAGATACCCATCTTCGCCATCACCTTCAGCAGGCCATCTTCGAGCGCCGTCAGGTACGACGTCACTGCTTTCTCCGGGTCGGGGCCGTCCGGCCCGGCGACGATGTCACGGGCGGACTCGACGGCGAGGTAGGGGTTGACCGCGCCCGCGCCGTAGCCGACCGTCGCCGCGAGCTGGTGGACGGTGCGGACGTCGCCGGCTTCGACGACGAGGCCGGTGCGCGCCCGCAGGCCCTCCCGAGTGAGGTGGTGGTGGACGGCGCCAGTCGCCAGCAGGCTCGGCACCGGCACCGCGCCCTCGCCGGCCTCGCGCTGGGAGAGGACGAGCAGTTCGACGCCGTCCTCGACGGCTTCGGCGGCCTCGCGCTGGACGCGCTCGACGGCGTCCTCCAGCGACTCCTCCAGGCCGAACGAGAGGTCGAGCGTCACCGTCGGCAGGCCCGCGTTCACGACCGCGTCGAGGTCGCTGTCCGCCAGCACGGGGCTGTCGAGGACGACCTGTTCGGCGTGCTCGGGGGACTCCGCGAGGAGGTTGTTCTGCCGGCCGAGGCGCGTCTCCATGCTGGTCACGAGGTCCTCGCGGATGTAGTCGATTGGCGGGTTCGTGACCTGCGCGAACAGCTGGCGGAAGTACGACGCCAGCGGGTGGTTGAACTCCGAGATGCCGGGCAGCGGCGCGTCGTCGCCCATCGAGCCGACGGGGTCTTTGCCGTCCTGGACCATCGGCGCGACCAGTTCGTCGAGTTCGTCGCGCGTGTACCCGAACATCGCCTGCTCGGAGCGCAGGTCGTCGGTCGGGTCGCTGGGCAACACGTCCGTACCAGTCTCCGGGCGGAGCTGGTTCTGTTCGACCCACTCGCCGTACTGCTCGTCGGTGAGCTCCTCGAAGACGTCCTCGTCGTCGACGACGCCCTCGCCGGGCTCCGCGAGGAACAACTGACCGGGGCGGAGGCGGCCGCGCTCCTCGACCTCGCTGACGTCGCCCTCTAAGGCGCCCTGCTCGGACGCCATCACGAGCGTGCCGTCCGAGCGCTTCTCGTAGCGGCACGGGCGCAGACCGTTCCGGTCGAGCACACCGCCGATGCGGTCGCCGTCGGTGCCGATGACGAGCGCGGGGCCGTCCCACGGTTCCACGAGGCTGGCGTGGTAGTCGTAGAACTCCTTGCGCGCGTCGCTCATCTCGTCGTCGCGCTGCCACGCCTCGGGGACGAGCATGCGGAGCGCGTGCGGGAGCGAGCGCCCGGTCTGCATCAGCAGTTCGAGCGCGTTGTCGACGCTGGCGGTGTCGGACTGCTCGGGGTCGTCGATGACCGGGAGCACCGTCTCCAGTTCGTCGTCGGTGAACCCCTCGGCTTCGAGGTCCGACTCGCGGGCGCGCATCCAGTTGACGTTCCCGCGGATGGTGTTGAACTCGCCGTTGTGGATGATGTTCCGGTAGGGGTGGGCGAGGTGCCACGCGCCGAGCGTGTTCGTGGAGAAGCGGGCGTGGACGAGCGCGAACCCGGTCTCGACGCGCTCGTCGGTGAGGTCGGGGTAGTAGTCGGCGACCTGGTCGCCCTTCAGGAGACCCTTGTAGACGACGGTGTCCTCGTCGAGCGAGCAGACGTAGAAGCGCTCGTGGTCGACGGCTGCTTCGACGGCCTGCCGGCCGACGTACAGCGCCTTCTGGAAGTCCTCAGTTCCATCTGGACGTACTACGGCCTGGGCGACGTGGGGCTCGGAGTCGACAGCGGTCGCGCCGAGGTCGCTGTTGTCCGTGGGGACGTCGCGCCACGCGTCGACGGCGAGGCCGTGGTCGGCGAGGCCCTGTTCGATGTCGTCGACGACTGCGCTCCGCTCGTCGGCGTCCTGCGGGAGAAAGAACGAGCCGACCGCGTAGGTGTCGGGGACGCCGCCGAAGACGTCGGCGAAGAACTCGTCGGGGGTCTGGATGAGCGCGCCGGCGCCGTCGCCGGTGTTCTCTTCGGCGCCGGTGGTGCCGCGGTGCTGCAGATTCTCCAGTACGTCGAGTGCGTCAGAGAGAACGCGGTGGGACTGGCCACCGTCGAGGTCGACGACGACCCCGACCCCGCAGTTCGACCGTTCGTCGGTCGGGTCTGCGAGGAGGTTGTTCGTGCTGTCGGACTGGTGCATGTGACACCCACTGTCACGACCCAGTAAAACCCTACTCCTGAATGACTAAGGGTAATATAGATTCGTATAAGGTAGATTAAGGTGTCGGGGCGCGTCGACCGTCCCGCCCGCGAACCGTGTGTTCGACGCTCGTTGGCGCCGTTTCGAAGTTCGTGTCGTGGTTCTGGTTGTTCGCCACTTCGACCGCATCCCCCATTAAATAATCGACCGTGACAAATAGTCGCCGGCTCAGTACGACTTCGCGAAGAACGCCGTCTCCTCGGCGGGCTCCCCACAGACCGCGCAGTCTTCGCCCTCGTGGTCGGGAGTCGGGAGATGTTCGTCCTCGAACTCCGAGGCGGCGCGCGCGGCGCTGTCCTCGGCCAGCGGTACGAGCACGATTTCGGCGTGAATCTGGTCTTTGATTTCGTCCTCGCAGCCCTCGTCGCCGCACCACGGCGCCTTCACGTAGCCGCCGTGCTGGCCGATGGTACCCAGAATCTCCTCGCGGCTCTCGGCCTCCCGAACGTTCTCGTCGAGGCGCTCGGCGGCCGCGTCGTGGAGTTTCTCGTAGACGTCGTCGAGGTGGTCGTGGACCGCCGCCGTGATGTCCGCGCGGTCCTCGACGGCGTCCTCGCCGTCCGGCCGGTGGACCACCGTGACCTCCTCGTCTTCGACCTCGTTCGGGCCGATCTCGAACCGCACGGGGACGCCCTTCAACTCCCACTCGTTGAACTTGAAGCCGGGGTTGCGCTCGTCGCGGTCGTCGAGGTGGACGCGCACGCCCTGCGCCTCCAGTTCCGCGGCAATCTCCGAGGAGTACTGGAGGACCTCGTCTTTGGTGTCCTCCTGCCAGATGGGGACGATGACGACCTGCTTGGGCGCGACCGTCGGCGGGAGCACGAGCCCCTGGTCGTCGCTGTGGCTCATCACGAGCGCGCCGATGGCGCGCCACGACAGCCCCCACGACGTCGTGTACGCGGTACGCTCGGCCTCGTCGACGTCGGAGAACGTGATGTCGAACGCCTCCGCGAACGACTGCCCGAGGTGGTGGCTCGTGCCGCCCTGCACGGACTTCCCGTCGGGCATCAGCGCCTCCACCGTGGTCGTGGTGTCCGCGCCCGGGAACTTGTCGTGGTCGGGCTTGCGGCCGCGCAGCACGGGCATCCCGAGGACGTCCTCGTAGAGCCGCTGGTACTGGTCGAGGCGCAGCGTCGTCTCCGCCCACGCCTCCTCGTCGCTCTCGTGGGCCGTGTGACCCTCCTGCCAGAGGAACTCCTTCGTCCGGAAGAACGGCTTCGTCTCCGTGGCCTCCCAGCGCACCACGGAGTTCCACTGGTTCAATCGCAGCGGCAGGTCACGGTGCGAGCGCACCCACTGCGCCATGTACGGCGCAACGATGGACTCGGAAGTGGGCCGGACCGCGAGGCGCTCTTCGAGTTCCTCGTGACCGCCCTGCGTCACCCACGCCACCTCGGGGTCGAACCCTTCGACGATGTCCTTCTCCCGTTCGAGGTACGACTCGGGGATGAACATCGGGAAGTAGGCGTTGTCGACGCCGGTCTGCTTGAACCAGCCGTCGAGGTTGTCCTGAATCGCCTCCCAGAGGGCGTAGCCGCGCGGCCGGGTGACGATGAACCCGCCCATCGGCGCGTAGTCGGCCAGCTCCGCCTTCTGGACGACTTCCGCGTACCAGTCGCCGGGACTGTGCTCCTTGGACTCGGTGATGCCGAGTTCCTGTTCGTCGCTCATTACCCCAAGTGACGCCTGACGCGCTCTTAAAACCCGTGAAGGTGTGCGACCGCGACCAGCCCGCCTGGACTGGCTGCCTATAGCTAGGTGAGACAGCGAATCTACGCAAGAGTGGCGGGAGAGACTCGTAGACTCGAAAGTGCGAGCGCTTCGCTCGGCGGCGGAGATTAGCAGTAACTAATACCGGTGGCGGCCGTACTGGAGGGCGTGCGCGAGTTCGAGTTCACCGTGACGTACGAACCGGGGAGCGACGTCCTCATGGACTGCTTCGTCGAACACGACAGTCTCACGGCGTGGACCTCGGTCTGTTTCACCACCCGCGAGCGGATGTGGCGCATCGACCACGCCACCGGCACGGAGGAGGCGTTGGCGGCGTTCGACGACGTGTTCCTCGACGAGTCGCGGTGCAACGAGTGTCTGGACCTCCCGGACTGTGACACCTACCGCGAGTACCACGTCCTCGACGAGTCCGCGAACTCGCGGACCGTCTACACGTTCCGCGAGGAGGTTCACGGCTGCCACTCCGTCCCCCACCACGTCCACGAGCACGTCGGCGACGGCGTCGTCTTCGAGGCGCGGCGCGAGGGCAACGAGTACCGCTGGCGCGTGCTCTACCCGGACGAACAGCCCGTGGGCACGCTGTACGACGCCATCGAGGAACAGCTCCGCGAGGGGCTGTCGTTGTCGCTGTCCCGCCTCTCCGGCGCGGGGAACTGGAACGCCGAGTCACGGGTCGCCGCGAAGTTGACGCCCGAGCAGCGCGCCGTCCTCGAAGCCGCCGTCGAGGCGGGCTACTACTCGCGGCCCCGTGAGGTGACGGTCAGCGACCTCAGCGACGAACTCGGCGTCCCGCGCTCGACGGTCCAGTACCGGCTACGCAGCGCCGAGGACCTCGTCGTCTCCCAGTTCGTCGACGACGCGCTGTCGTGAGCGAAGGGCGGGTCGCGCTCGCCGAGAGAACTAAGTGGTATGGGAACGTCCACCACAGTATGGGCGACACGAAACGCGGCCGCGAACGGCAGGGTCAGAAGAAGCGCGAACAGCTCCGCGAGCAGGAAGTCGAGCGCACGCTGACGGCAGCCGACGACCCGCCGGACCCGCAGGAAGACGAAATCGAGTTCGAAGAGTAGCCGCCCGCGGCCCCCGACACTTCTCTCGCGACCAGACCCGACAGCGCCAGCTACCTGTGCGCGGGCCCGAACGGGCTCTCGGTCTCCGTCCACGCCCACCCCGGGAGCCGCGTCTGTACGCCCGCCGCCAGCGCCGCATCTAAGTCGTCCTCCCCGGCAGCGCCGTCGCCGCTCGTGTGGACATCCGCGTAGTGGAACGTCGACTCGGCGAGCAGGCGGAGCGGCTGTTCGCCGGCGAGCATCGCGGCGAGTTCACGGCCCAGCAGTTCGTCCACGACGAACCCCGGGTAGTCGTCGGTGACGTCGAGGTCGCGGAGCAGTGCCACGAGCGCCGCGACGTTCACCGCGCGGTCACCGTCCGCGAACACGTCGTCGACCGCGTTGCGGTACTGTGCCTCGGTCACGGTGTCGACGTGCGTGTCGAAGGCGTCGCCGAGCGCGTCGCGGACGTCGTTGACCAGCGGGACGACGACGTCCGCCCGTTCGAGCACCCACTCGTGTTCGCGCGCGACCGCCGCTGCTGTCAGTTCCATGCGTACAGGCGCACGTCAAGGACTACCAAGTTTGCGAAGGCTTTTATAACCGGAACCGCATATTGCCGAGTAAGCGGGTTCTCCTGCAGTAATCCCCGCGGCCCGGCCGCATTCGGCCGGAACACCGGTCTCCATACTGGAATGACGACAGCGCGTGTCTACTCACCACGTTCTACGGTCCACTCCTC
Source organism: Halobacterium sp. CBA1132 (assembly GCF_001485535.1). Taxonomy (NCBI): domain Archaea; kingdom Methanobacteriati; phylum Methanobacteriota; class Halobacteria; order Halobacteriales; family Halobacteriaceae; genus Halobacterium; species Halobacterium sp. CBA1132. Next base: position 470,802 of record NZ_BCMZ01000001.1, on the reverse strand, counting down.
ACCCCGCCGACGGCGGGTCGTGAGTGGGCCCGACGGAGACGCGGACGCAGGAGGCCTCATTCACTGACTATGAGCACTGTAGACCAGCAACTCGAGGAGTTACAGAACCAGATCACGAACGAGATTCCCCCGGACATCTCGGTGACCGACGTGAAGTACGAGGGCCCCGAACTCGTCGTCTACACCCGAGACCCCAAGCAGTTCGCCCAAGACGGCGACCTCGTCCGACAGCTCGCGAGCAAGCTCCGGAAGCGAATCACCGTCCGCCCCGACCCCGCGGTGCTCTCCCGCCCGGACACCGCCCGCGAGAAGATTCTGAACGTCATCCCCGACGACGCCGGCGTCACCGACCTCGACTTCCACGAGGACACCGGCGAAGTCGTCATCGAGGCCGAGAAGCCCGGGATGGTCATCGGCCGCCACGGCTCCACGCTCCGCGAAATCACGGAAGCCGCGGGCTGGACGCCCGAAGTCGTGCGCACGCCGCCCATCGAGTCGTCGACCGTCTCGAACGTCCGGAACTTCCTCAAGTCCGAGCGCGACGAGCGCCGCGACATCCTCGAGAAGGTCGGCCGGCAGATTCACCGCGAGGAGATGAGCGACGACGAGTACGTCCGCATCACCACGCTGGGCTGCTGCCGCGAGGTCGGCCGCGCGAGCTTCATCCTCTCGACGCCCGAGACGCGCATCCTCGTCGACTGCGGCGACAAGCCCGGCAGCGAGGACGAGGTGCCGTACCTCCAAGTGCAGGAGGCGCTCGGCGCTGGCGCGAACTCCATCGACGCCGTCGTGCTCACGCACGCGCACCTCGACCACTCCGCGTTCATTCCCCTCCTCTTCAAGTACGGCTACGACGGCCCCATCTACACGACGGAGCCGACCCGTGACCTGATGGGCCTGCTGACGCTGGACTACCTCGACGTCGCCGCCAAGGAGGGTCGCACGCCGCCGTACGACTCCGAGATGGTCCGCGAGGCCATCAAGCACTGCATCCCGCTGGAGTACGGCGACGTCACGGACATCGCACCGGACGTGAAACTCACATTCCACAACGCCGGCCACATCCTCGGGAGCGCCGTCTCGCACTTCCACATCGGTGACGGCCTCTACAACGTCGCGTTCTCCGGCGACATCCACTACGACGACACGCGCCTGTTCAACGGCGCCGTCAACGACTTCCCGCGCGTGGAGACGCTCGTCCTCGAATCCACGTACGGCGGGCGCAACGACTACCAGACCGACCAAGAGGACTCCGAGGAGAAGCTCAAGCGCGTCATCAACGAGACCTACGAGCAGGGCGGGAAGGTCCTGATTCCGGCGTTCGCCGTCGGCCGCTCGCAGGAGATGATGCTCGTCCTCGAAGAGGCGATGCGGGAGGGCGACATCCCCGAGATGCCCATCCACCTCGACGGCATGATCTGGGAGGCGACCGCCATCCACACCACCTACCCCGAGTACCTCCGCGACGACCTCCGGGACCGCATTTTCCACGAGGACGAGAACCCGTTCCTCGCGCCGCAGTTCAACCACATCGACGGCGGCGAGGACGAACGACAGGAGGTCGCTGACGGCGACCAGTGCATCATCCTCTCGACGTCCGGTATGGTCACGGGCGGCCCCATCATGTCCTGGATTCAGCACATCGGCCCGGACCCGGACTCCACGATGACGTTCGTCGGCTACCAGGCGCAGGGGACGCTCGGCCGCCGCATCCAGTCCGGCTGGGACGAGATTCCGATGCCCGACTCGCGCGGCAGCGGCCGCACCGAACGCCTCGAACTCGAGATGGACACCGAAACGGTCGACGGCTTCTCCGGTCACGCTGACCGGCAGGGCCTCGAAGACTTCGTGCGCACGATGAACCCGCGCCCCGAGAAGGTGCTGTGCGTGCACGGCGACGAGTCCTCCACGCAGGACCTCTCCAGCGCGCTCTACCACGACTACAACATGCGGACGTTCGCACCGAAGAACCTCGAAACGTTCCGCTTCGTCTGACGCGGCTCGTCCCCACTGTCCCTGCTCTGTTTCGGGAGCCGACAGCACTATACTCCGCGTTCCGGTACGGTAGCGTGTGAGGGAGACACGAGCAGTCAGCGCGTTCGTCGTGGCGCTGGTGGTGTCGGCGGCGTTCGTCGGCCCCGCCGTCGCCGCGCAGACCGTTGCAGCGACGCAGACCGGGGAAGCCGTGGAGGGCGACGGCGGCTACCGGTTCGACGTCGGCGGTGCAGAGTCGAACATCACGTTCTGGCTCCACCTCGACATGTTCACGAACCTCGGCGCCGCCGGCGACTTCGGGTTCAGCGCGGTCGGTCACGCAATGGACACGCGGGTCATCGCCGTCGACGTTCAGATGCGGTTCGCGGGCGTCGGCGACCTCTCAGAGTTCCTCTCGAATCCGTTCTCGCGGTTCTCCGTGGTCGCGGAGTGGGAACTCGACCTCCCGTTCCTCTCGGCGGGGCCGTCGGCTGGTGACGACTTCAGCTACGAGGGCAACGAGACCATAAACGGGAGCAGCGCGTAGCGCCCGGCCGAACTTTCAAACCTTCACGGTTGTTACCACGCCGTATGGCAGGAGGTGACGGACTCGTCGCGAAGCTCCGGCAGCAAGCCGACGACGCACTGCGGGTCGTCGCCGAGTACGACCGGGACGGGTACGATATACGCTACGCCCGCGAGGACATCGGCGCGCGACTCGACGAGCAAGCAGAGGACATCCACCGGAACCTCGTGCTCGAAGGCATCAGTCGCACCCACCTCGAAGACCTCTTCGACGCGGGCGACCTCCGCTGCTCGATGCACCGCTTCGACGAGGTGACCGTGTTCCACTTCCCGGACGACGAGTACACGGGCCTATTCGTCAGCGTCGACTCGAACGTGGACATCCCGCTGGCGTCGTTCACGGACACCTGCTGGAAGAGCCTCTAGTCGGCGGCCTCCGCGGGGTCGACGACGTCCTCGGCGAGTTCGTCGACGCCCACGCGGTCGCAGAGGTCGTACAGCGGGCAGGCTTCGGGCCCGTCGAGGCACGCGGGCTTGCGCGCCGAACAGTACTCGCGGCCGAACTGAATCATCGCCGTGTGTCCGAACCCGCACTTCGATTCTGGAACGTCAGCCTCCAGCGCCTCGCGGACGGCCTCGTGGTCGGCGTCCGGGGCGGCGATGCCGAGGCGCCGCGTGATGCGGTGGACGTGCGTATCTACTGGAAAGACGCCGCCGCGGCCGCCCGCGAACAGCAGCACGCAGTCGGCTGTTTTCGGGCCGACGCCTTTCATGTCGAGTAGGGCGTCGCGCACCTCGTCGGGGTCATTGCTCGTGGTTTCACCGTCTTCTCGCGGGCTCCGCCCGCTCGAATGGTCCGAGGGACGCCGTCCCTCGCTACTCGCTCCGTCCGTGGAGCGTTGCTCCACGCGCCCCGTGCGTACGAACTCGTCGAAGGCGTCCTCGCCCCCGTACTCCTCGCGGACGCGGCCCGCGATGCGAATCAGGGTCTCGGACTTCTGGTTGTAGAGGCCAGCCGAGGAGATGGTCTCCGCGAGTTCGTCCCGGTGGGCGTCGGCGAGCGCCGCCGCAAGGTCGCCGTCGCCATCGTATCGGTCCATCAGCGCGTCGTGAGCGGGCTGGCTGGCGACGTCGCTGGTGTTCTGGCTGAGAATCGTGCGGACAAGACACTCGAAGGCGTCCCGGCCGCCGTACGTCTTCTGCCAGTACATGTCGCCGAGGCGGTCGACAACGGCTTCTGCACGGCTGGTGCCGTCGCCGGGTTCGAACTCGGTGAAGCGACCCCCGGCGTTCTCGCCACCCGAGATGTTCTTGGCGGGTTCGTCGTCCATGCTCGGTGGTGGGTCGCGGAGCGCAAAAAGCGCCGCGGCGACTCCCGTGCTGTGGGTTACTCGACGCGCAGCGTCGCCGTGAGGTCGGCGCCGTCGGCGAGCGCAGCGACGAGGTCGCGGTCGAGGTCGGCGGCGGCCTTGTCGGCGTCCACGAAGATGGTGCGGTCGTCGACGTACGTGCTCGTGCGCCCGACCATGCTGCGGTCGTTCGTGTATTCGAGGTCGGGGTGGCCGGAGCCGGTGACGGTGTCGCGGTGGTCGTCGGCTTCGAGGACGAGCGTGATGGTAGCGTCCTCGTCCTGGCAGGCAGCGACGAACTCTTGGTCGAAGTCCGCGGGAGAGCGGTCGGCTTCGATGCCGACGATGCAGTCGCCGGCGGGTGTGAGGTAGTCGTCGGTCGTCAGTTCCAGCGTGGACGCGTGTTCGGCGGCGACGTGTTCGTGGCCGGTCGCCCGCACGAGTTCTTCCATGCGCTGGGGTTGCGGGTAGCCGCACTTGTGTACGGCGCTCCGCGCCCGGTGTTTAAGTGACACACCCCGGTGACTGTGGGGGCCGTTACCACCCGAGGAACGGGGTCTGACAACTGCTTGCACGCGACGCGCCGTCGGAAATTTTAAGTGGCGTGGCGGAGTAGTACCCGTTACCAGAACGCTGCGTGCGTTCGTGTACAGCCCGAGAGAATGACAGGACGTTCTCCTTCCGACCGGGAAGTAATACGCTCCGAGCGACGGCTGTCGCGACCGCTCCAGCAGGACGGCATCGAGGTTTGAACAATGGCTGAGGAAGAACAAGATATCGACGTTTCGAGCGCAGAAGAACTCATTACAGACGAAGAGCTCCAGGAGAAGTCCAAGGGTCAGCTCATCAAGAACGCCGGCCAGTTCCGCGACCGGCGTAACGAGCTCAACCAGCTCGCCAGCTCCCGCGCCTCCGACCGCGACGAACTCAACGCGAAGACGCGAGAGAAGGTCGACGAGGCCCAAGAGCACCGAGAGCAGCGAGACGAGCTCAACGAGCGCGTCCAAGAGCACAAGGAGATCCGTAACGAGCTCAACGCCGACGCGAACGAGCTCTTCGACGAGGTCGAGCAGCGCAAAGAAGACCTCGAGCTCGACGAGGGCAAAGACCTCGAGGAGCTCAAAGAGGAGATCGAGCAGCTCGAGTTCAAGCAGCAGACCGAGGTCCTCTCGACCGAAGACGAGCGCGAGCTCATCGAGAAGATCGAGGACAAGCGCGAGGAGTACCAGGACCGCAAGGAGAAACTCGACGAATCCGGCGACCTCGAGGAGCTCGTCGACGAGGCCGAGGAAGTCCGCGCGGAAGCCTCCGAGCACCACGAGAAGGTGACGGAGCTCGCGGACAAGGCCCAAGAGCACCACAACGAGATGATCGAGGCCTACCGCGAGGCCGACGACATCCGTGACGAGGCCGACGAGATGCACGAGAAGTTCGTCGAGGCTCAGGAAGCCGCCGACGCCCACCACGAGGCGTTCGTGCGCGTCCAGAAGCGCCTCCGCGAACTCGACAAGCAGGAAGAAGAGGAGCGCGAGGACGAGCGCGCCGCCGAGCAGGCCGAAGCCCGCGAGGAGGCCGAGGAGATCTACGAGCGGTTCAAGGAGGGCGAGACCCTCGACACCGAGGACCTCCGCAAGCTCCAGAAGTCCGGCCACCTCTAACGACGTTCTACTGCGGATTTCTCCGTATTTCCCGGCGCACAGCGACAGCGCCGTCTCGCCGAACGCGGGGTTTTTATCACGACGGCGTGACGCTGTAGAGGATAGATGCGTACGCTGGTCGTCTGTGTGGACCGGACTGGGGACATCCCCCGTCAGACCGGGCTGCAGACGCCGGTCGCGGGCTGGGAGGCCGTGCAGTCGCTGGTCGTGGAGATGGGGGTCGCCGACCCCGAGGACTCCGCGGTGAACTGCCTGCTGGAGGCGCTGCGCGTCACCCGCGACCTCCGGGATGGCGACGACGACGCGGTCGTCGCGGCCATCTCCGGGAGCGGCGACAGCGTCTCCGCGGACCGCTCGGTCGCCGAACAACTGGACCACCTCATCGCGCGCTACGACCCCGATTCGGCGGTCGTCGTCATCGACAGCGCGGAGGACGAGCGCGTCGTCCCCATCGTGGAGAGCCGCCTCCAAGTGGACGCCGTCGACCGCGTCGTCGTCCGGCAGGCCCGCGACCTCGAATCCACGTACTACCTCCTCAAGCAGTTCCTCGCCGACGAGGAACTCCGACAGACGGTGCTGGTGCCGCTGGGCATCGTGTTGCTGGTGTTCCCGGCGCTGCTGATGGTCACCGGCAGCCTCGCGGTCGCCGTCGCGGCCATCACCGCCGTCATCGGCCTGTTCGTCCTCTACAAGGGATTGAGCATCGAGAACTACCTCGCAGAGGTGCCCGCGCAGGCGCGGGACGCGCTGTACTCCGGGCGCGTCTCCATCGTCACGTACGTCGTCGCGGGCGGCCTCGCGCTCGTCGGCGTGTTCGCGGGCGCGCTCGCTGTCTCCAATCTGCCCGCGGAGACGCCGCTGTTGTTGACCGCGATGGCGTTCACGTACTTCAGCGTCCCGTGGGTGACGCTGGGCGGACTGGCGGCCAGCGCCGGGCGACTGTTCGACGAGTTCATCCGCCGAGATGAGGTTCGCACATCGTTCCTCAATCTCCCGTTCGGCGTGCTCGCGGTCGGAATGGTCGTCCGCGGGTTCGCGGCGTACTTCATGGAGTTAGCGGGCGAACTCGACTCCGTATCCGTGCCGGCGACCGACGTCGGCGCGCTCTCCGTCGGCGGGTTCGTGCTCTCGCCGGAAGAGCGGCTGGCTGCGTTCGTCGTCGCGGGCGTGCTCGTCAGCGTCGTCGGCATCCGCGTGGCGACGCGATTCAGCGTCGGCGACGGCGTCGAGGACGGGGAGGAGTCCGTCGAGCCGTAGAGTGGGGTATTTCAACGCCGCGGTGCAAGCGGAGGTATGACTGACGGCCAGTGGGTGAGCCTGTTCTCCGGCGGGAAAGACTCCTCGTGGGCGCTCTACTGCGCCCTAGAGGAGGGCTTGGACGTTGCGCGGCTCGTCACAGTCCACCCGGAAGGCGACTCGTACATGTATCACGTGCCCGCGACGCGCCTCGCGAGCCTCGCCGCCGAGAGCATCGGCATCCCGCTCGTGGACGTCGAACCCGCGGACTTCGAGGCGACGGCCGAAAGCGAGTCCGGCGAACAGGGCGACGCCGAACTCGAACCGCTGGAGGCCGCCCTCCTCGACCTCGCGGCCGACCTCGACGGCGGGCTCGCGGGCGTCACCGCGGGCGCCGTCGAGAGCGAGTACCAGACCTCCCGCATCGAAGCGATGGCGGAGCGGCTCGGCTGCGAGGTGTTCGCGCCGCTGTGGCAGCGCGACCCCCGCGACCTCGCCGACGAGATGCTCGCCGCCGGCTTCGAGATTACGGTCGTCCAAGTCGCGGCGTACGGCCTCGACGAGTCGTGGCTCGGGCGCACGCTCGACCGCGAGGCGCTGGACGAACTCGAATCCCTCAACGACGAGTACGGCGTCCACGTCCTCGGGGAGGGCGGCGAGTTCGAGACGTTCGTCACGGACGGCCCGCACATGTCTCGCCCAATCGAGTTGGAGTACGAGGCGGTCTGGGAGGGTGACCGCGGCCACATCGAAATTACGGACGCGCAGCTGGGCGAGTAGTCAATCCGCCATCAGATTATTCTGCCGCGGCCGTGGATTCTCGGGCATGGGAACGTCGCAACCCCCCGACTCCGGGGGGACGGACGAACACGGTGAGTCGCCCGCCTCGGTCGCGCCGCCGACGGACGACACCGGCGAGACGACCGTCACCGAGGAGGGGACGGAACTCGAACGCTCCATCGGCCTGAAGGGCGGCGTCGCCATCGGCGTCGGGACGATGATCGGCGCGGGCATCTTCGTGTTCCCGGGGCTGGCAGCCGGCAACGCCGGGCCCGCGGCCGCGGGGTCGTTCGCCATCGGCGCGGTCATCGCGTTGCTCGTGGCGCTCCCGGCTTCGGAGTTGGCGACCGCGATGCCGAAGTCCGGCGGCGGCTACTACTTCATCTCGCGGGCGCTCGGCGCGCTCCCCGGTGCCGTCGTCGGCATCAGCATCTGGCTCGGGCTCGTGTTCGCGACCGCGTTCTACCTCGTCGGGTTCGGGAACTACGCCGCCGCGCTGCTGCTCGAAGCCGGCGTTCCCGTCGGAAACATTCCCGTGGTCGTGCCGCTGGCGCTGGTGTTCGGCGTGGCGCTCACGGCGCTGAACCTCTTCGGGACGGAGAACGCCGCGAAACTCCAGAACTACGTGGTCGGCCTGCTGTTGACGATTCTCGTCGTCTTCCTCGGCTACGGCGGCCTCGACGCCGTCGGCGTGTTCGGAGCTTCGAGCACGCCCGAGACGTTCATGCCGTTCGGCCCGATGCCGATGTTCACGACGGCAGCGCTCGTGTTCACCTCCTACCTGGGGTTCGCGCAGGTCGCCACCGTCGCCGGCGACATCAAGAACCCCGGCCGGAACCTCCCGCTGGCGATGGTCGGGTCGGTAATCATCGTCGGCATCCTCTACGTGTCGACGATTTTCGTGGCGACGAGCGCGTTCGGCAGCGGCCCGCTGTCGCGGTTCGGCGAGACCGCCATCGTCGAAGTCGCGCGGGCGTACTTCGGTGACGCGGGCGCACTCGCCATCCTCGTCGCCGGACTGCTCGCGACCGTCTCCAGCGCGAACGCCTCGATTCTGTCCACGTCGCGAGCGGTATTCGCGGTGAGTAAGGACGCCCTCGTCCCGCAGTACGCGAGCCGCCTCAATCTCAAGTACGGCACGCCCCACGTCGCGCTCGCGATGGCCGGTGGGCCAGTGCTCGTGCTCGTCGCGCTCGGTGAAGTCGAGGTGCTCGCGGAGGTCGCGTCGTTCCTCCACCTCGTGATGTACGGGCTGATGTGCGTCGCACTCATCTCGATGCGCCGCGACGAACCCGAGTGGTACGACCCCGACTTCCGCGTGCCCGCCTACTGGCTGGTCGCGGGCGTCGGCGCGGTCGCGAGCTTCGGTCTCATCGGGTTCATGCAGCGCGCCTCCCAGGTAATCGGACTCGCCATCATGGCCGCGGCCGCCGGGTGGTACAAGTACTACGCGAGCGACGTGCAACTCAAGGGGGTCCTCTAATGGTAACCGACGAATCCGCGACCGACGGCGAATCGCTTTCCGTCCGCGAGCCGTCGCGCGTGCTCGTGCCCGTGGAAGTGCTGGAGGGCGAGTCCATCTCGGCGTCGCTGGCGGAATTCCTCGCGCCCGCCGAAGTGGTCGTGTTGGGCTACCACGTCCTCCCCGAGCAGACGCCGACCGAGCAGGCGAGCATGCAGTTCGAGGACCGCGCGCAGGAAGCCGTCGAGGACATCGCGGAGACGTTCCGCGAGGCCGGCCGCGAGGTCGAGACCCGGGTCGCGTTCACGCACGACCGCGACCAGACCGTCGAGCGCGTCGCCACGGAGGTCGACGCGACCGCCGTCCTCCTACCGAACCCCATCGGCGAGATACACGATGTCGTCGTGCCGATTCGAGGCGAGATCGACGCCGACCGGCTCGCAGACCTCGTCGCCACGCTGTTCGCGGGTAGCGAGGGCTCGGTTACGCTCTGGGGCATCGAACGGACCGGCAGCGGCTTCGACGCCGACGACGGCATCGCGTACGTCCGCGAGACGCTCACCGACCGCGGCGTCCCCGCCGACCAGATCACCACCACGACCAGCGCCTCGGAGTACCCCGTCCGCAGCATCGTCGACCGCTCCGACGAGTTCGACGTCATCGTCATGGGCGAAGGCAGCGAGTCGCCGTTCGCGGTGCTGTTCGGCGACGAAACCGAGCGCGTCGCGGAGGGCGCGGTCGCGCCCGTACTCGTCGTGCGCGACCGCGAACTCGAGGAATAGCGGCGATTCGTCGTTCGTCTCAGCTACGCCTCGTCGAACGTCGCTGAGCGAAGCTCAGCGTGCTCGATGAAGCTCATGCTTCGTCGAACGTAGTGAGACGGTCGCTCACTTCGTTCACGCTGCGACTCACTCGCTCGACCCCGCTAGGCGGGGTCGAACGCCGACAGACTCGCTGCGCCCGTCTGTCGAGCACGACGAGGCTTACGCCTCGTCGAACAAGGTCTCGCCGTCGACCATGTGTTCCTCGACGGCGTCCATGTCGAGCGTGAGGCCGAGACCGGGCTCCTCGGGGACGGTGATGGAGCCGTTCTCGATGACGTCCTCCTCGACGAGGTCGCTCCACCAGTCGAGTTCGTAGGAGTGGTACTCGACGGCGAGGCTGTTCGGGATGGCGGCGCCGACGTGCGCGCTCGCCATCGTCGCAATCGGGGAGGAGACGTTGTGCATCGCCACCGGCACGTAGTACTGGTTGGCGACGTCCGCAATCTTCTGGGTCTCTCGCATCCCGCCGACCTTCGGGAGGTCGGGCGCGACGATGTCGACGGCCTGATTCTCGATGAGGCGGCGTTCCTCGGTGACGCGGTAGCGGTTCTCGCCGACCGCGATGGGCGTCGTCGTGGACTTCGTGACCTCTTCCTGCACGTCGAGGTTCTCCGGGGGAACGGGGTCTTCGAGCCACCACACGTCGTACTCCTCGAGTTCGCTTGCGAGGCGCTTGGCGGAGCCGCCGGAGAACGTCCAGTGGCAGTCGAAGGCGACGTCCGCGCGGTCTTTCACGCGCTCGGTGACTCGCTCGACGATTTCGGCCTTGTGGCGAATCTCGCCCGGGCGGAGGTGGCGGTTCGCGCGGTCCTTCTCGTGGCCGGAGGGCACGTCGAGGTCGAACTTGAGGGCGTCGTAGCCGAGTTCCTCGACGACGCGCTCGGCCTCGTCCGCGCACGCCTCGGGGTCGGCTTCCGCTTCCGTGTGGCAGTCACAGTACACGCGCACGTCGTCGCGGTACTTCCCGCCGAGCAGCTGGTAGGCGGGCACGTCCAGCACTTTCCCGGCGAGGTCGTGGAGCGCGATTTCGATGCCGGAGATCGCGGTGACGGTGACGCCCTCGACGGAGCCCTCGCCGCTCATCTTCTGGACGAGGTGCTCGAAGAGCCGGTCGATGTCGAGGGGGTTCTCGCCGATGACGAACGGCTTCATCCGCTCGACGAGTTCGGGGACGCCGGCGCCCCAGTAGGCTTCGCCGGTGCCGACGACGCCCGCGTCCGTGTAGACGCGGACGAGCGTCCACGGGAAGTTCCCGTCGACCATCGTCGTCTGCACGTCGGTGATTTCGAGGTCTCGGGGCGCGGGTCGCTGGCGGTCGGCGCCCATCGTCTCCGCGGAGAGCTCGCGCATCGTGTACTCCGCGTTCGGGTCGTGAAGGTCGCTGTAATCTATTCCCATATTCGGACGTTCACTCGTTTGGGTGTAAATCTATGGTTTCGAGGAAGCCGAGTTCCTCAAGCCGGGCTTCGAGGCGGTCGCGCTGGTCGTCGTCCATCGCGCGCAGCGGCGAGCGCAGCGGGCCGGCGTCGAAACCGCGCAACTGGAGTGCGGTCTTGACGCCCGCCATGTACGGGCCCTGCTTGAGCGCGGTGCGGACGTCGTAGACGGTGCTCTGGAGGTTGCGTGCGTGGCCGATGTCGCCGCCGTCGTAGGCCTCGTAGAGGTCCACGACGAGTTCCGGAAACGCGTTCGCGACCGCCGACACCATCCCCGTGCAACCGAGGTCGAGCCCCGGGACGAGCAGCGAGTCCGACCCCGAGAGGAACGTCAGTTCGGGGTGGGCGTCGATGGCCTGTCCGAGCCACGGAACGTCCTTCGAGGAGTCCTTGACGCCCGCGAGGTTGTCGATAGCCGAGAGGTCGTCGAGCACGTCGAGGGACAGCGAGTTCCCGGTTTTCGAGGGGATGTGGTAGATGTACACCGGGATGTCGATGGCGGCGGCGACGCGCTCGTAGTGCGCGACCGCGGCCTCGTCGTCCAGCGGGTAGTAGTACGGCGTGACGACGACGACGCCGTCGGCGCCGACTTCGTCGGCGTGTTCGGCGTGCGCAACCGTCTGCCGAGTGCTGGGCGCGCCGACACCGGCGATGACCGGGACGTCGCCACCGACTTCGTCGACGACGGCTTCGACGACGCGCTGGCGCTCGCCGCCCGTCAACAGGGGGAACTCGCCGTTCGTCCCGAGCGGGAAGACGCCGTCGACGCCGCGGTCGACGACGAAACGGGCGTGGTCGGCGGTGCGTTCGACGTCGACCGTCTCGTCGTCGTGGAACGCAGTCACAATCGGTGGAACGACCCCGTGGACGTCGAGCGGGTCGTCCGCGCCGGGGGCTGGTGCGTAGTCTGGCACGTGCGGCGGGTCGCCCGCCGCGAGCATAAGCGCCGTGGTTCCCGCGACGACTTTTCCACACGTGAGTAAACTTTTTGTCGGACGGGTCGTTACGAGCGAGCATGGACGTCGAAGTGAAGCTCACCGGGACGGTCGCTGCTCGCACGGGCACCCACAGCGCCCGCGTCGGCGTCGACGACGACGCCACCGTGGCCGACGTCGTCGACGCACTCGCCGACGACCTCGGGCCGCACGTCCGCGCGGGCGTCCTCGAGGGGTCGCGCCTCCGCACGGACACGGTCGTCGTCCGAGACGCCACAGAGAACGAGCACCTCACCGCCGGCAGCCGCCTCCGCGAGGGCGACACCGTCCGCTTCAGCCTCGCCAGCTAACTACTGTTCTGCGAGCCGATTCAGCGCCCACGCCGTCCGCAGCACTTCCTCGGCCGCGCCCTCGTCGAAGACGAGGTCGTCGGTGTCCCAGACGTGTTCGAGGACGCGCTTGGACGCGTGGTCGGGCGCCGCCGCGATGCCCGCGTCCTCCTCGGCGACCCACTCCATCACGCGCAGGTCGCTCTTGCTGTCGCCCATCACGAGCGCGAACGGGTCGTCGGCGCCGAGCACGTCGAAGGCCGCCTGCACGCCGACGACCTTGTTCAGTTCCCTGGACGCGATTTCCGCGGCGTCGGCCTCGTAGTACGCCACGTCGATTCGTTCGAGCACCGCGCGCACGTCCTCGGGGACAGTGACGTTCTCGGGGCGCTGGTCGGCGTCCGCGAGCACGCCCTCGATTTCGGGGTCTCGCTCGGCGTAGAACGCGCGCACGTGCTCGACGGTCGCGTCCGCCACGCACTCGGCCAGCAGTTCGAGTTCGTACCGGAGCGCGTCGTCGATGAGGTCGCGGGCGCGCTCGCTGCCCGTCTCGAAGTTCGGTTTGAGCGTGACGTTGAACTCGTTGCCTTGGAGGTGACAGCCCTGTCGGATTCCCTCCGGCGCCGCCGAGAGGACGCTCGCGCGCACGTCGTCGAAGACGCCGCGTACGTCGTCGTCGAGTCCCTCGTAGAGGAGTTGCTTCGTGTCCGGGCCGTGGCCGGGCGTGAACACGCCGGTGCCGGCCTCGTAGACGATGGAGACGTTCCCGGAGTGGACGAGTTCGTTGCCCAGCCCCTGAATCAGGAACCCCTTGACGTTCTCCAAAGTCTGCCCCGTGCAGATGACTATAGGAACCCCCTGCTCGTGGAACTCCGTGAGCAAGTGGAGGGTCTCGCGGGGAATCTCGTTGTCAGTGTGGCCCGCCGAGCGCAGCGTCTCGTCGACGTCGAGGACGAGGACGTTGACGCCGCGCTCGTACTTGGCGTGGAGGTCCAGCGCCGCGAACGCCTGCTCGCGGGACGCTCGCGACGCGAGCGCGGCGTACGTGTCGTCGAAGGCCGTCCGGACGTCGTCCTTGCGGTCAGAGAGTTCGTCGCTGGCGGACTCCCAGTATTCGAGGGCGACGCGGGAGTCGACGGGCGGGAACAGGTCCACGAGGTCCTGGTAGGCGCGTATCGTCTCCGCGTCGAACTCGTCGTAGAGTGCGTACAGTCGGTCGTACCGTTCCATACCGGTTCGACGGGCGGCACCAATTTAGGTGTGGGTGGGAGACGGCGGCGCCGCCACGCCGATGGCGCACTTACTCGATGTATAATAAATATTTAGTCGGTGTGGGTGTGAGAGCGAGGCATGGACGCAATCGCCGTCACCCGCGACGACCGGACGCCGCGCGTCGTCGACCTGCCGCGACCCGACCCAGACCCCGGCGAAGCGCTCGTGCGCACGCTCCGCGTCGGCGTCGACGGCACCGACCACGAAGTCATCGCGGGTAGCCACGGCGGCTTCCCCGAGGGCGACGACCACCTCGTGCTCGGTCACGAGGCCGTCGGCGTCGTCGAGGACCCGAACGGCACCGACCTCGACGCCGGCGATGTCGTCGTGCCGACGGTCCGCCGCCGGCCGAACGGCACCAACGACTACTTCGAGCGCGGCGAGCCCGACATGGCGCCCGGCGGCCAGTACCACGAGCGCGGCATCGAGGGCGCGCACGGCTTCATGGCCGAGTACTTCACCAGCCCCGCCGAGTTCCTCGTGGAGATTCCCGACACGCTCGCCGAGCGCGGCTTCCTCGTCGAACCCGTCAGCATCTCCGAGAAGGGCTTCGAGCACGCGTTCGCCGCGCGCTCGGCGTTCGACTGGCGGCCCGAGAGCGCGCTCGTGCTCGGGAACGGCTCGCTGGGCCTGCTCACGCTCGCGATGCTGGACGCCGACGAGCGCTTCGAGCGCACGTACTGCCTCGGGCGCCGCGACCGCCCCGACCCAACAATCGACATCGTCGAATCACTGGGCGCCACCTACGTCGACTCCCGGGAGACCCCGGTGCCCGACATTCCGGCCGCCCACGAACCGATGGACTTCGTCTACGAAGCCACCGGCTACCCGAAACACGCCTTCGAGACGGTCGACGCGCTCGCGCCCAACGGCGTCGGCGCGCTGCTCGGTGTCCCCGAGGACTGGGACTTCGAAGTCGCGGGCGGCCGCCTCCACCGCGAGTTCGTCCTCCAGAACAAGGCCCTCGTCGGCAGCGTCAACTCCGGCGTCCGGCACTTCGAAGCCGCCGTCGACACCCTCCAAGCGCTCCCCGAGTGGTTCTTCGACGACCTCGTCACCGGCGTCTACGACCTCGACGAGTTCGACCGAGCGTTCGTCGACGACGAAACGACCATCAAGACGGCGGTTCAATTCGACAGTAGATGAAGAACGTCGACGACCTCATCGACAGCGCGTCGGAGCTCGCAGCCCGCGGGCTGTCGCGTGGCGAAATCGCGGACGAACTGAACGTCTCCCGGGAGACCGCGAGCTGGCTCGTCGAGCGCGCCGGCACGTCGGCTCCCGTCGACGAAGCACCAGTGAGCGGCCCACAGGACGTTCACGTGGACTGGAGCAATATCGGTGAAGCCGGCGCGCGCCTCAACGCCATCGGGATGGCGCTGGCGGACGCGCTCCGCGAGCACAGCCACGACGTCGACCTCATCGTCGGCGTCGAGAAGGCCGGCGTGCCGCTCGCCACCGCCGTCTCGAACGAACTGAAGACCGACCTCGCGACGTACACCCCCGCAAACACCAGTGGGACGAAGGCGACATCGACGAACTCGGCGGGAGCTTCAGCCGGAACTTCGCGAGCGTCGAAGACCGCGAGTGCTTCGTGGTCGACGACACCATCACCTCCGGCACCACCATCACCGAGACTGTCGAAGCCATCCGCGAAGCCGACGGAAAACCCGTCGCCTGCGGCGTCCTCGTCGACAAACAAGGCATCAGCGACGTCGGCGACGTCCCCCTCGAATCCCTGTTCCAAGTCATCCGCGTCGGCAACGACGACTGACGACGCTCGCTTCGCGGGCTTCGTTCAGTCACGCGGCTCGCGGGTCGTTCCTCCCCGCTCGCTCTAACGTGGCCTCGCGTTGCTCGGCCACGCTACCCAAGGCCTTTCTCTGTCCTCGCCGTAGGACGAGTATGGCTTTCGACCCGATGGACTCCGCGATGGAGCAGGAGGCGGTCGACGAAATCGTCGCCGAGGCGATCGAGAACAACGACGTGGTGCTGTTCATGAAGGGGGACGCGCGGATGCCCCAGTGCGGGTTCTCGAAGCGCGCAATCAACCTCATCTCGCAGTACCGACCGGACGTGCACACGGTGGACGCGCTCCAGAGCCTCGACGAGTTCCGCGTCGCGCTCGAAGAGCGCAGCGGCTGGGAGACCATCCCGCAGACGTTCGTGAACGGCGAGTTCGTGGGCGGCAGCGACATCCTCGCCGAACTGGAGGAGCGCGGCGAGCTCGCGGACGAACTGAACGCCGACGAGGCCGACGTAGAGGAGGACGCCGCGGCGACGAGCCCCGACGACGGCGTCGAGTCCCCGTTCTGAGCCGCGCCTGAGCACTCGTTTTCTTCGACGCTCGCCGCGTAGCGACGGCTATGTCACTCGACGGGGACGCCGCGGGTCGCGGTGGCTTTGAAGGAGACGACGACGTCGCGGCCGGGTTCGAGGTCGAGTCGCGAGCGGCTGTCCTCGGTGACGAGCGCGAGCACCGGGTCGTCCGCGCCGACGTCGACGGCGACGCGGGCGACGCGCTCGCCGGTCTCGACGCTGGTGACGGTGCCCGAGAAGCGGTTCCGCGCGCTCGTGTGCTCGGGCGTCGGCGTGTCCGCGGGGTCGGTGAGCGTGACGGCGTCCGCGCGTAGCGTGAGGTAGACGTCGCCGTCGCCCTCGGGGACGAGCGCGCGCACGCACCCCGCGTCCGTCTCGACGGTCGCGAGTTCGCCGTCGCGCTCGACGACCGTCCCCGAGAGCACCGTCTCCGCGACCTCGGTGACGCCCTCGAAGCTCGTCTGCACGCGCTCGAACGTCGCCAGTAGTTCGGTCGCCGTGTCCGTGAGTTCGCTGCCGCCGCCGCCGGAGCCGCCGCGCTGGCGCTCCACGAGCGACCCGAACGCGTCCTCCAGTTCGACGACGCGGCGCTGGGCGTGTGCGTACGAGCGCCCCAGCGATTCGGCCGCGCTACTGAGCGAGCCCTCGTCGTCGATTGCGCGCAGCAACGCGACGTCACGGGTGTCGAGAGTCACCCCGTCGCTGCCGACGTACGCGTCGAACTCGGGGTGGGTGTCCATGCGTCGCTGTAGCGCGAGCGCGCGCAAAAGGATTTGGTCGGCGGCTCAGTAGATGAGTTCGTCGTCCTTCTCGACCATGTAGAGCGTGCGCGCGGCGACGTTGACGGCGTGGTCGCCGACGCGCTCTAAGTCCCGCACCGTCAGCAACATCCGGGAGACGTCCTGCATCAGCGCCTCGACGTCCTCGTCGCTGGATTCGACGTCGATTTCGGTCTCGATGAGGTCGCGCATCACCGTCTCGGAGGCTTGCCGGCAGCGCTCGTCGAGGTCGTCGTCGCGCTCGGCGATAGCGTAGCAGGCGTCGATGTCCGCGTCGGCGTACGCGTCCATCGCGTCCTCTATCATTTCGATGGTTGTCGTGCCGATGGCCTGAATGTCGACCTCGGGGAACATGTCCCGGTCCGCGTCGAGGGTGTACTCCGCGAGGTTCGTCGCGAGATCACCGACGCGTTCGAGGTCGGTCGTAATCTTGAACGACGACGCGATGAGTCGGAGGTCGCCGGCGACCGGCTGCTGGAGCGCGAGCAAGTCGATGCACTCCTCTTCGAGGTCGAGATACAGTTGGTTGACCTCGTCGTCGCCCTCGATGACGTCCATCGCGGCCTGTTCGTCTTTCTGTTCCATCGCTTCCAGCGCCAACCGCAGGCGGTCGACGACCACTTCGCTCATGTAGAGGACGTCGTTGCGGAGCGCGTCGAGTTTCTCTTGGTAGCTCTCTCGTGGCATGGTTGTTACCCGAACTTGCCCGTAATGTAATCTTCGACCCGGTCGTGCTCCGGGTTCTCGAAGATCTGGTTGGTGTCGCCGAACTCCACGAGTTCCCCGCCCGTGAGGAACACGGCCGTCTTGTCGGAGATGCGGGCGGCCTGCTGCATGTTGTGCGTGACGATGACGACGGTGTAGTCCTCGGCGAGTTCCTCGATGAGGTCCTCGACCTGACTGGTCGCCACCGGGTCCAGCGCCGACGCCGGCTCGTCCATCAGCAGGACTTCGGGGTCGGGCGCGATGGCGCGCGCGATGCAGAGCCGCTGTTGCTGGCCGCCCGACAGCTCCAGCCCGGAGCTGTCGAGTTGGTGACTGACCTCGTCCCACAGCGCCGCGCGCCGCAGGGACTGCTCGACGATTTCGTCGTGGTCGCCCTCGACGTCCTGAATTTCGAGGCCGTAGGCGACGTTGTCGTAGATGCTCTTTGGGAACGGGTTCGGTTCCTGGAACACCATCCCGACGCGGCGCCGCAGCGCCACCGGGTCGACGTCGGCGTCGTAGACGTTCTTCCCGCGCAGGGCGAGTTCGCCGGTCACGCGGCAGGCGTCGATGCGGTCGTTCATGCGGTTGATGCATCGCAGGAACGTCGACTTCCCGCAGCCGGAGGGACCGATGATGGCGGTGACGCGGTTCTCCGGGATGTCGATGTCGATGCCGTCGAGGGCGCGTTCCTCGCCGTAGAACACGTCGAGGTCACGCGACCGGATAATGGGGTCGGGGGTCGCGCCGGACGTGGACTCGGACGTCGCGCTTGCGACGTCGGTCTCAACGAGCATGTCGTCGTTCGTCGGGTCGGCGGTCTCCCCGCGGGCCGGTTCGTCGGTCTCTGGTGTGTTGTCACTCATGGTTACTCCGTGGACTGGTACTTGTTCCGCAGGACGATGGCGATGGAGTTCATCGCCAGCAGGATGGCGACGAGCACCACGACGCCCGCCGGGACCGCCTTCTGGTAGAACTCCTCGCCGGCGTAGAGGCTCGACCACGCGTACACCTGCAGCGGCATCGCGCTGGCTGCCTCCGAGAGTCCGGCGGGCAGCGTATACTTGACGTTCGGCGCGCCGATCATGATGAGCGGCGCCGTCTCGCCGATAGCGCGCCCGAGCGCGAGAATCGTGCCCGTGAGGATGCCGGAGAACGACCGCGGCAGCACGACGTTCTTGACGGTCTGCCACTTGGTCGCGCCCATCCCGTACGACGCCGCCCGGGTCTCCTCGGGCACCGCGCGGATGGCTTCCCGCGCGGAGATGATGACGATGGGGAGGATGAGCAGACCGAGCGTCGCGCCGCCGAGCAACACGGTTCCCGGGGGCTGGTCGAGGTACGTGACGAACAGGCCGAGGCCGAGCAGGCCGTAGACGACCGACGGCACGCCCGCGAGGTTCGAGATATTCACGTCGATGACGCGCGTGAAGCGGTTGTTCGGCGCGTACTCTTCGAGGTAGACGGCGGCGCCGATGCCCACGGGGAACGCGAGCACGGCGATGGTCATCATCAGCAGAATCGACCCGCCGATGGCGGGGTAGAAGCCGGCTTCGGCGGCCGTGCTGCTGTGCGAACCCGTGAGGAACTGCCAGTCGACCCACGACTGCGGGCCGGCGAACCCGACGATGTCGACGGCGACGGCGCCGACGAGCGAGCCCACAATGACGGTGCCCGGAACGAGCAGCCCGATGCGTTCGACGGGGCGGTTGACGGCGGTGCCGGCCGCGTAGACCAGCGGCGGCGCGAGGCCGACAGCCGCGACGACGACGCCCGGCACGGGGTCGACGCCCACGAACGGCCCGAGCGCGCCGCCCGCGAGGACGACAGCGAGGACGGCCGCGGCGACGAGCACGTGCGCGCGCCGGTCACGGTCACCGGCGACGTACCGGCTTCCGACGTACGCCACAGCGGGGCCGAACGTCCCGGCCATCATCAGCCACGGCGCCGGCGCGAACGGCAGGCCCGCAACGAATCCGAAGATGCCCGGCACGATAGCGGGGACGCCCGCGAGCGAACCCAGCGGGCCGGGCACACCGAACAGCGAGAGGTAGAACGCTGCGACGGTCACGAGGAACTGCGCGACGAACGGGACGCGGTGGTCGTATCTGAGGACGACCATCGTGACCGCAGTGGGGACGGCGAGCGCGAGCAGGAACGCCAGCCACGCCAACGGCTCGACGATGTCGACGAATATCATGGCGACACCGCCGCTGAACATCAGCGCGACGACGACGAAGCCGATGGTGAACACGCCCGTTCGGAGCGCTTCGATGCCGCGCCGGTTGGCGTACGCGCCGGCCGCCAGCGTCGGTATCACGAGCGTGAGCAGGAACGTCAGATGCCAGCCGGGGTCCGCGGTCAGCGGCTGGATGGCGTCGTTGGCGACGTAGACCAGCAGTATCGTGACGAAGACGAGACCGAACAGCGTCGCCGCCAACAGCAGGTAGCGGAACAGCGTGCCCGCCGTCCGGCTGACGCGCCCGAACCCGCCTGATTCGGTGTTCATTGCCATCTCAGTACTCCTCCCGGTATCGCTGTGCGACGTAGTCGCTGATAACGTTCATGGCGAGCGTGATGACGAACAGCGTGATGCCGATGGCGAACACGCTCCGGTAGGCGATGCCGCCGCCCGTGACGTCCCCGCCGATGAGTTTGATCATCGCCGCGGTCATCGGGAGCGCGCGCTCGGCGTACGCGGCGGGATTGATAGGGTTGAGGAACTGCGCGGTCGACCCGGCCGCGATGGTGACCGCCATCGTCTCGCCGATGGCCCGCGAGAGCGCGAGGATGAACGACGAGAAGATGCCCGAGAGCGCAGACGGCACGACGATGCCGGTCGAGACTTCGAACTTCGTGGCGCCCATCCCGTAGCCGGCCTGCCGGAGTTCCTCGGGAACGGCGGACATCGCGTCCTCGCTGATGGACGCGACCATCGGGATGATCATGATGCCGACGACGATACACGCCGACAGCATGTTGAACGTCCCGAGTCCGGGGACGAACGGCTGGAGCATCGGCGTGATGTAGATGATGGCGAAGAAGCCGTAGACGACCGTCGGGATGCCCGCCAGAATCTCCAGCCCGGGTTTGAGTATTGACCGCACGCGCGGACTGGCGTACTCGCTGAGGTAGATTGCGGTGCCGACGCCGAGCGGCAACGCGATGAGTGACGACCCGATCATCACCATCAGCGTCGCCGTGACGAGCGCGAGCACGCCGAACTTCCCGCTAGTTGGTTGCCACTCGGTACCTGTGAGGAACTCGACGACAGTCGCCGTCTGCCCCTCCACGCCGACCAGCGACGCCGAGAACGTGAAGAACTTCGCCGCCTCCGTCGTCAACAAGACGATGAGGCCGATAGTCGTGGCTATCGAGAGCGCGGCACACACGAAGAAGAACGTCCGCGAGAGCAACTCCGGTGGCGCGTTCTGGGTCCGACGAGTGAGGTCGTCCGCCAGGCTGTCGCCGCTCATTAATTTGTTGGGGTCATGCTGAACCTATAAGCTCTTTGTTCGGCCGTTTCGGGGGTTAACTCTGCGCTTCCTCGATGGCCGTCTCGAGGACTTCGAGCTGTTCTTGCTTGGCTTCCTCGCTGAGCGGCACGTAGCCGACGCGGTCGGCGACGAGCGACTCGCTGGTAGCGTTCTCGATCCAGAAGCGCGTGAACTCCGCGATGTGTTCTTCAGCCAGCGAGGACTTCGCGGGGTACGTGAACAGCGGCCGGGAGAGCGGCTGGTACTCGCCGCTGCGCGCGGTTTCGAGGCTGGGTTTGACGGGTTCACCGTCGCCGTTGTCGACGGCGAGGGCCTTCACCTGATCCTTGTTCGTGGAGTAGTACGCGAAGCCCATGTACCCCATCGCGTACTGGGAGCCCTCGACGCCCTGAATGATGGTCCGGTCCTGCTCGGTTCCGGAGTAGTCCTGCCGGTGGCTGAGCTTCTCGTCGCCGCTGTGGAGGATAGATTCGATGAAGTAGTCGTAGGTGCCGGAGGCGTCCGAGGGCCCGTACAGTTCGAGGGGTTCGTCCGGCCAGTCGGAGTTGACGTCGCTCCACTGTTCGGGCTGCTCTTCGGCGGACCAGATGGTCGCCAGTTCCTCGACGGTGATGCTGTCGATGTCGAGGTCGTTGTTGACGATGACCGTGAGCGCGTCGGTCGCAACGGTCAGCTCGACGGGTTCGATGTCGTTGTCGCCGCACTGCTGGAGTTCCTGGTCGCGAATCTGTCGGGAGGCGTTGTTGAAGTCGGTGTTGCCCGGACAGAAGTGGTTCGCGAAGCCGCCACCGGTCCCGGTCGACTGCAGGTTGAAGTTGACCTGCTTGTGGGGCTCTCCGACGTCGTCACCGCGGAAGGCCTCCGACATCGTGGTGGCGAGCGGGAAGACGGTCGAACTCCCCGCGATGTCGATGGTGCCTGAGAGTCCACCCGACCCACCGTTGTCGCTGGTGCTCTGACAACCGGCCAGTGCCGCGGCGCCGACGGCACCGACACCGGTCAAAAATTTGCGTCGCGTACTGACAGCCGACTCGTTGCGAGTCATCAACTGATAGTGAGGGAGATGTAGATAAATACCCTACTATGTTATCTATATAGATATACCTATGTAGACGTTGCCACAGGTATTTTTCGGCAGTTCGAGAACGACCCAACAGTCAAATAATGCCGTTGGAAGGGCGTAGAAGCCGCTATTTTGATACTACCCCGTGGCACGCACGAGATATATATGGGTGGAAGAATTTATATTGGTACACTCTCAACGGCGAAGTATGGAACGCAGGAAGGTCCAAGTCACGGGGGGTTCGACGTTCACCGTCTCGATTCCGAAAGACTGGGCGCGCGACCACGACGTCGAAGCCGGCGACGAAGTCGGCTTCCACCCCGACAGCGGGTCGCTGCTGCTGACGCCGGTCTCCCCCACGGACACCGAAGAGGGGACTCTCGACATCTCCGGGATGGAAGGCGACGAACTCATGCGCGCGGTGATGACGATGTACGTCAGCGGCTTCGACGTGCTCGCGCTCGAAGCCGACCGCATCAGCGCCGACCAGCGACGCGTCATCCGGAACGCCACCCAGAGCCTCGTCGGCCTCGAAGTCCTAGAGGAGACCGGCAACCGCGTCGTCATCCAAGACCTCCTGGACTCCTCGGAGCTGTCGATTCACAACGCCGTCCGCCGCATGCACCTCATCTCCACGTCGATGCTCGGCGACGCCGTCGACGCGCTCGGCGACCGCGACCTCGACGTCGCCACCGACGTCATCGAGCGCGACGACGACGTCGACCGCCTCTGGTACGTCGTCTCCCGCATCTTCCGCGGCGCGCTGCGCTCCCCGAAAGTCGCCCAAGAGATCGGACTCGGCCGCGAGACAGCCTTCGACTACCACTCCAGCGCCCGCCAACTGGAACGCGTCGCCGACCACGCCGCGAAAATCGCGAACGTCACCCGCGACCTCGACGACGACGTCCCCGGCGAAGTCGCGGCGGCGCTCGGCGACCTCGAAGCCGACGCCACCGACATCGTCGCCACCGCGATGGAGGCACTGTTTACCGACGACCCCGACGAAGCCACGCAACTTGCCAACGACGCGCGCGCCGACGTGCGCGACATCGACGAACACACCCGCGCAATCGACGACCTCCTGCACGACCTCGACCCCCACCACGCCCAGCACCTCGGCCTCGTCGTCGACTCGCTGTCCCGGAGCGCAGACTACGGCGGCAACATCGCCGAGACCGCGCTCCAGAAGTCCGCGCCCACGCCTGGACCGTAAGTTCTGCCGCTGTCCCCGACTACTGACACCGCTACTGCAAAACCACAAGCATATACGTTCCAGCGTCGATTCCGGGCGTATGAGCGAGGATTTCCCCGACTACTTGGACGTCGACTACACCGACGGCGAAGGCGAGTCCCCCGAGGACTACCCGACGCTCGAAGACAAAATCGAGAAGGCCATCGAAGTCACCCGGAAGGGCCTCGAAGAGTACGACAACCCCGCCATCATGTGGACCGGCGGGAAGGACTCCACGCTCACGCTGTACTTCGTGAAAGAGGTCGCCGAGAAGTTCGACCTCGAAGTCCCGCCAACCATCTTCATCGACCACTTCCAGCACTTCGACGAACTCCACGACTTCGTCGACCACTGGGCCGACGAGTGGGACCTCGACGTCGTCTACGCCCGCAACGAGGACGTCGGCGACTACGTCGACGCCAACGACCTCGAACCCGGCGACGACATCCCCATCGACGCGCTCAACGAACAGAACCAGCACCACGTCCGCGACCTCCTCGAATACGAGGAGGACTCGTTCCCGTTCCTGCTGGACACCTACGTCGGCAACCACCTCCTGAAGACGGTCGCGCTCAACAACGCCCTCGAAGAACACGACGTCGACGGCATCCTCTCCGGCATCCGCTGGGACGAACAGGAAGCCCGCGCCGACGAGACGTTCTTCAGCCCGCGCCACGACCCCGACGTCTACCCGCCCCACGACCGCATCCAGCCGATTCTCCAGTTCGACGAAGCCGCGGTCTGGGACGCCTTCTGGTTCTACGTCGTCCCCGAGACGGTCGACGAGTACCCCGACGACGGCTACGTCCCCCAAGACTACGACGACCTCCCGAACGGCCTCAGCCACAACGACATCCCCGTCTCCCCGAAGTACTTCAAGGGCTTCCGCTCGCTCGGCAGCGAAATCTCCACCGACAAATCCGCCGAAGAGCCCGCGTGGCTCCAAGACCTCGAAAACACCACCGAGCGCGCAGGCCGCGCCCAAGACAAAGAAGACCTCATGGAGCGCCTGCGCGACCTCGGGTATATGTAGTACCTTTTTGCTGCGCTCGGCGGCCTCCGGCCGCCTCGCTGGCAAAAAGCTACGCTAAAAAGCCGTCCTCACCCCCTACCGGGGGTTCGTCGGCCCGAGCGCGAAGCGCTCGGTGTCCTCACGATTCCGCGAGTGAGGGCTCGGCAAGCTCTGCTTGCCGGTGAATCGCGCTCGCTTCGCTCGCGCGAATGCTCGCTGCTACGATTTCTCGAGGCTACGGAGAAAGAATGCTACAGTGACTGCGCTAGTTCAGTTCCACGGCGCGAACCCAGGGTCGACCTGCCGCTCGCGGGCGTCGATGGAGTCGATCTTCGCGACGTCCTCGTCGTCGAGGTCGACCGCGAGGCTCTCGAAGTTGTCCACGATGTGGGCCTCGCTGGTGGCCTTCGGGATGGCGGTGACGCCCTTCTCGCGAACCCACGCGAGGCTGACCTGCGCTTCGCTGACGCCGTGTTTCTCCGCGACGGCCTGAATCTCGGGGACGTCGAAGACGTCGCCGCGCGCGAGCGGCGAGTACGCGACGAGTTCGAGGTCGCGGCCCGCCGCGTACTCGCGGAGTTCGTCCTGCGGAAGCAGCGGGTGCATCTCGACCTGATTCGCGAACGGGTCCTCGCCGAGCACGTCGCGGGCCTCGTCGAGGTGCCGGGGCTCGAAGTTGCTCACGCCGATTCGGTCGACGAGTCCGTCCGCCTGGAGCTGCTGGAGCGCCGACAGCGTCTCCTCAGCGTCGTACTCGCCGGACGGCCAGTGGACGTACAGGAGGTCCACGGAATCCACGCCGAGCTTCTCCAAGCTCTCCTCGGTCGTCGAAATCACGTCGTCGTGCGCGAGGTTCTCGATCCAGACCTTCGTCGCGAGGAAGACGTCCTCGCGGGGAACGTCGGCTGCCTCGATGCCGCGGCCGACGGCCTCCTCGTTGCCGTACGCTTGCGCGGTGTCGATGTGCCGATAGCCGGCTTCGAGCGCCGCTCGGACGCTGTCGGCGCACTGGTCGGCGTCGTCGTTCTGCCACGTGCCGAGGCCGAGCATCGGCATCTCGTTCGCCAGCGGTGCGCGTCGCTGTTCGTTCTGAGACATACCCGAATAGACGGCCGGCGCGCGGTTAGTGCTTGGGAAGGCGGCGAGGACCAGTACGACCTACCGCTCCGCGAGGCGCTGTTTCGCGAACCGCGCGAGCAGCGGCAAGTCGTCGAGGTGAATGAGGTCCGAGAGCCCGCCCAGCCCGCCCTGGTTGGCCTCGCTGAGCGTCTCCACGTCCATCGCGTTGAGGTCGTCCATCAGGCGGTCGTAGCGCTCGTTCGGCGCGAGGTACAGCAGTTGCGTCATCGCAAGCCGGCGTCGCATGTCGGGGGCGACGCGGCTCCGCCAGAGGTCGTCGTAGATGGCCATCGCGTCCGCCGAGGTGTCCGTCGCCGTCCCCATCAGACAGCGGTCGGCGGTGATGGCGGCGGCGCGAGCGGACTCCATGCCCTTGTGGATGCCCTCCCCCCACAGCGGGTCGATGGTGGGGACGGTGTCGCCGATGGCCATGAAGTTGTCCGTGCTGAAGCTGTCCGGCATCTGGATGTGCGCGGAGCCGCGGTGCTGTTGTGTGTCCGCGATGCGCTCGGCGTTCTCGAAGCGCGGGTCCTCGTCGAGCCACGCTTCGAGGTGTTCGTCGATGCTGCGCGACGTGTCGCCGTACTGCTGGTAGCGCTCGCCCTGAATGTAACAGAGCCCGACCTTCGCCGTGTCTCCGCCCGTGTGGAAAATCCACGAGTAGCCGCCGGGGACGACGTCGTGGTCGAGGCGCAGCATCATCGCGTTCCGCAGGTCAGCGAAGTCGGGGTGGTCGACGTCGACGCCCTCCATCTCCCACTCGATGCCGACCGCCTGATGTTGGCGCTGGAGGTCGCAGACGCCGAGTTTCTTCGCGAGCGGCGCCGCCGGCCCCGTCGCGTCCACGACGATGTCGGCGTACACCTCCTCGTCGCCAGCGTACTGCACGCCGACGATGTTCCCGTCCTCCATGATCGGGTTGTTCACGCGCGAGTCGAAGCGGTACTCGGCGCCGTGCTCGCGGCCCTCCGCGACGAGCCACTGCTTGAACTCCGCGAACTCAAGCACTGCTCCGGGTTGGGTCTGCACGAAGTGCTCGTTCGGGGATTCGAGGACGACCTCGTCGGTGTACTGCATCACGACGTCGTCGGGAATGCCGAACGCGCCCGTCATCGACGCGAACGTGCCCGCCGTGGACTTGTTCGACTGGCGCGGGAACCCGTCCTCGGGTTCGGCTTCCAGCACGAGGACGTCGTAGTCCCGCTGGGCGAGGTCTCGCGCACACTGTGCTCCTGCCGGACCGGCGCCGGCGACGACGACGTCGTAGTGCTCAGACATGGCGTAGAGGGTCGGTGTGTGGGTGCGGCGCTCGGGCCGCGATAGTCGTGCGGACGCCGGGCTGTGGGCGTCGGCGCGCGGGCGAGTGCCCGTCCCCGTAGCCGGCCGCGTCGGCGTCCGCAGTCACTGTTACTCGAACGTAAGTCGCGTCGCAGGTAAAAAACACGCGGGAACGTTCCTGACGCCCGCGAGAGGGCGGAATCGGGTTACTCGGCTTCCTCCCCGTCGCCCATCCACCGCAGGCCGAGCAGCCGGTAGCCGTCGAACTCGCCGGCCTCGATTTCGCGCTCGATTTCGGCGTGGGTGTCGGCGTCGATGCGAGCGAGGTGACAGAGCGGGTGGCCGGGCGCCGCCACGGGGTTCTCCAGAATGCCGACGAGGATACCCGTGAAGGGCGCTTCGACGACGCGCTCCTCGGTGCTGAAGTGGTCGCTGATGGTGCAGATGGTCTCGCCCTCGTGGACCAGCGGCGTCGGCCCCCACTGCATCTCCACGAGGCCGCCGGTGTCCGCACGCAGCCACCGCTTCTCCTGGTTGCCGCCCAGTACTTCCTGCCAGTTCGGCACCGTCACCTCGCCGTCCGGGAGGACGCCGTACTCCGCGAGCACGCTCTCGACGCCGACCAGCGCCTTCTCGACGAGCGGGCGCTGGAAGCGGTGGGCCTTCCCCATCTCCACGGTAATCGTGGGGATTCCGTCGCGCGTCGCGACCCCACGCAGCGACGCGTCGTCGCCCGCCCCGTCGAGAATTACGTTCGCGCCGAACGCTTCCGCGAGGCGCTGCACGTCGGGGTTAGTGGTGTCCGCGCGCACGTGGTACATCGTCGTGCGGTTCCGCGTGGACGTGTGGAAGTCCACGACGAAGTCGCACTGAGCGACGAACCGTCGGTACACCTCGTGGGCCATCCGCTCGGCGGTGTTCGCACGCTCGCGTCCCGGAAACGAGCGGTTGAGGTCTTGGTCGTAGATGGGGATGTCGCGCTGCTGGGCGAGGTAGCCCGGGACGTTGACGACGTGCAGGCACACCAGCGTTCCGTGGAGGTCCGCGGGGTCGTAGGCGGCGGCGACCTCCTGCAGCACTTTCACGCCGTTCAGTTCGTCGCCGTGGATGCCCGCGACCAGCCCGACAGTCGGCCCGCCCGCCTCGCCGTTCACGACGGTAACGGGCATCTCCACGGGGTCGCCGAGGTACGTCTCCCCGATTTCGCAGCGCAAGTGGCGCTTCTCGCCGGGCGGCACCTCGCCCTCGTACCGGAACGGCGCCGGTGAAACGTCTGTCATGCGTCTACGCTCGCGGCCAGCGAGGATAAACACGGCGGCGCCGCTGCGCGGTCTGGAAAGAGAGAAAGCGAAGAAGCATCGGCGCGCGGAGCGCGCCGTTCACCGGCAAGCAGAGCTTGCCGAGCCCTCACTCGCAGAACTCGTGAGGACACCGAGCGCGAAGCGCTCGGGCCGACGAACCCCCGGTAGGGGGTGAGGACGGCTTTTTAGCGTAGCTTTTTGCCAGTGAGGGCGGCGAAGCCGCCCGAACGCAGCAAAAAGGTACTAGTAGAACTCGCGGACGAGGTCGGTGGCGCCGTCGGGAGCGCCGTCGGGAATCTCGGCCATGTTCTCGGTGACGCCGTGGGCTTCGTGGTACGGCGTGGAGTTCTCGTCCTGATAGAGGACGCCCATGTATTCTTTGTCGGCGTCGAGGATGGCGTCCTTGGCTTGGTCGTAGTCGTGGCGGTCGTAGTCGTCTTCTTCGGAGAGGTCGACGAGGGAGTCGCGGAAGTAGTCGTAGGTGTCGACGTCGTTGAACGTCACACACGGGCTGAACGTGTTGACGAGGCTGAAGCCGTCGTGTTCGATGGCTTCTTTGACGATTTCGGTGTGGCGCAGCGCGTCAGAGGAGAAGCTCTGCGCGATGAACGACCCGCCGGCGGACATGGCGAGCGCGAGCGGGTTGACCGGCGGCTGCTTCGGGCCTTCGGGGGTGGTGGAGGTCTCGAAGTCGGACCGGCTGGTCGGGGACGCCTGCCCCTTGGTGAGGCCGTAGATGCGGTTGTCCATCACGACGTACGTGATGTCGACGTTCCGGCGGACGGCGTGGATGAAGTGGCCGACGCCGATGGAGTAGCCGTCGCCGTCGCCGCCCGCGACCATCACTTCGAGGTCGGGGTTGGCGAGCTTCGCGCCGGTGCCGACCGGGAGTGCGCGGCCGTGGACGCCGTGGAGCGCGTACGAGCGCATGTACGTCCCGATTTTGCCGGAGCAGCCGATACCCGCGACGACGAACGTGTCGTCGGGCGTGTTGCCGGTCTCCGCGAGCGCTTTCATCATGCCGTTCATGGTGCCGAAGTCGCCGCAACCCGGGCACCACGTCGGCTGTTTATCGGACTTGAAGTCGGTGAATCGGACGTTCTCTGAGCTCATGAGTTAGGCCTCCAGTGTCTGCTTGATTTCGTCGGCGAGTTCGTCCGCCTTGAAGTCGACGCCGTCGTACTTGTTGATGCGGTCGACGCGTTCGAGGGTGTCGTGTTCGATGACGTCCGCGAACTGGCCGGTGGCGTTGGCTTCCACGACGACCACTTCGTCGGCCGTGTTGACGTCCTCGGTGAGGTCGGGTCGCGGGAAGATGTAGGGCACGGAGAGCACGCGCACGTCGAGGTCGTCGAGGTAGCCGAGCGCTTCGACGATGGTTCCTTCGTTGGACCCCCACGAGATGACGAGGTTGTCGGCGTCGGTGTCGCCGAACTCGCGGTAGTCGAAGTCCTCGCGTTCCTCGGCGGTCTCGACTTTGCGGTTGCGCTTGTCGACCTGTTCGACGCGGACGTCGGTGTCCTCGGTTCGGCGCCCGAGTTCGTCGTGTTCGAGGCCGGTGGACATGTGGACACCGCCGCTGGTGCCGGGGACGGCGCGCGGGCTGATGCCGTCGGCGGTGACGGCGTGGGCCTTGAACTGGTCTTTCTCGTTCTGCCACGCGGAGATTTCGTCCTCGTCGACGAGCTTCCCGCGGTCGATTTCGACTTCGTCCATGTCGAACTCGTCGGGTTCGTAGGTGCGCTCGGTGACCGCCATCGAGAGGTCGGCGGTGAGGTAGACGGGGAGCTGGTACTTCTCGGCGAGGTTGAACGCCTCGACGGTCTTGTGGAAGCACTCCGCGACCGACGTGGGCGCGAGGACGAACCGCGGCACTTCGCCGTGGCCGCCGTACAGCATCATGTTGAGGTCGCCCTGTTCTTGCTTGGTGGGCATCCCCGTGGAGGGGCCCGAGCGCATGACGTTCGTGATGACCAGCGGCGTCTCGCTGGTGGCGACGAGGCCGAACGTCTCGCTCATCAGGTCGATGCCGGGACCGGAGGTCGCGGTCATCGAGCGAGCGCCGGCGCGGGCGGCGCCGAGTGCCATGTTGATGGCGGAGAGTTCGTCCTCGGCTTGAACGACGTGGCCGCCGAACTGCTCGATGCGGCCGGTGAGGTACTCCATGACGTCCGTCGCGGGCGTGATGGGGTAGCCGGCGTAGAACCGGCAGCCGGCGGCGATGGCGCCCATGCCGATGGCTTCGTCGCCGTTCAGCAGGACGTAGTCGTTGTCGGTGGTCTCCAGTTCGTAGGAGTTCTCGACGCCGGCGTACTCGTCTTTGACGTACTCGTAGCCGAGCCGAGCGGCCTCCTTGTTGTTCTCGACGATGCTCTCGCCTTTGTTCCCGAAGCGCTTGTCGAGGGACTCGTCGAGGTTCTCGATGGGGAAGTCGGTGACCGCGCAGACGGCGCCGAGCGCGACGATGTTTCGCATGATGGCGCCGCCGGCGTCCTCCGCCAGCGACTTCAGGGGGATGTCGAGGCCGACGGTGTCGTCGGGCGCCTCGAAGTCAGAGAACTCCGTTCGGTCGCCGTCGAAGATGATGACCGACTCCTCGTGGAGTTCGTCGAGGTTCTCGTCGACGGTGCGCTCGGTGAGCGCGATGAGGACGTCGAGTCGGTCGACGACGCTCTGTACTTCGTCGACGGAGGTTCGAACCTTGTAGGCGGTGTAGCCGCCACGGATTCGGGACGCGAAGTCCTTCGACGTGAAGACGTGGCGACCCGCGCGGGACAGCGCCTGCGCGAAAATTTTCCCGGTGGACGCGATTCCATCGCCGGCTTCGCCGCCGATGGCCCAGTTCAGGTCGTCGTGCATGTGAGTGGGGGTAGCCGTGCCCCCTGCAAAAAGGCTTCTGAAGCCGTACGTCCGTCCGAAACAGCGGATTCTCGGTGACGAGCCGGTATAATTGGGCATTCGTCCATGATAGACCGGGGGGCTGTGATGGACGGCCGTTACACGCGCGCGTTACGCCCGCGTGTCTACCGGGAAATTCCGATTCCCGAGTTGTCGTTGTGCCGTGGTGACAGCTCGCTCGGGGGTCGGTCGACCGGGAAGCGAATCCATTTGGGTCGCGGGCGCGAACCCGACGTATGGACGAGACAGCAGTTCCGGTGCGGGCAGTCCGCGACGCGGGCCCCGACACCGTCGCCGTGGTGTTCGAGAGCCCCGACGGGTTCGAGGCCGAGCCCGGCCAGTTCGTACAGGTGTTCGGCGAGTTCGAGGGGGAGCGCGAGGGTCGCTTCTACACGCTCTCCTCGCCGGATGTCGCGGAGACGTTCGAGATTACGGTCGAAGTAGACCCCGAAGGGACGCTCGGGCCGTGGTTGGCGTCGCGCGACCCCGGCGACGAGGTCGTCGTCTCGGGGCCGTTCGGCGACGACTACTACGAGGGTGAGGACAGCGTCGTCGTGCTCGCGGGCGGGCCGGGCGTCGGGCCGGCGGTCGCGGTCGGCGAGCGCGCGCTCGCTGACGGCGCCGACGTCACCGTCGTCTATCAGGACGACGAACCGGTCCACGAAGACCGCCTCGCAGCGCTCGCCGACGCCGGCGCGCGCGTCGTCTTCGTCTCCGACGGCGTCGACGCCGCAGTCAGGTCGCTAACCGGGCCCACCGACGCCGTACCGTTCGTCTACGGGTTCGCCGGGTTCTGCGAGGCAGCCGTCGGCGCCCTCGACGCCGCCGGCTTCGACATCGACGCCGCGAAAGTCGAGAGCTTCGGGCCCGCGCCGTAGACTCCCGTAGACGGAGCCGTGGGCGTCTGTCGGAGCCAAACGAACTAAACCCGAGGATTCCATTTGTGGTCCCGTGTCGTCTAGTGGTCGGGACCGAGTCCGCCAGCGGCTCGCCGGCCTCGAACGAGACTACGGAGCGTTCCACGTCGTCGAGGAGGAGACCGTCGTCCCGCGCGCCGTCTACACCGACTGCCTGCAAGCGGCCGAATCGGGGTCACTGGGCGGCGCGCGCGTCGTGCTCCGACACGGCGACGAGGTACTGCTCGTCCGCTACCGCGACCACGCCGAGGCGTGGGACTTCCCCGGCGGGTCGACGGAGCGCGGCGAGTTCCACGAGGACACCGCGAAGTTCCGCGTCCACGACGACGTCGGCGCGACGTGTACGCTGACCGGCGTCGAGCGCGTCATCGAGCAGTCGTTCGCGCTCGTGGAGGGCGGGGACGGCGTCACCGGCCTGTGGGTGTTCTTCGCGGCCGAACCCGACGACCGCAACCTCTCGCTGTCCGAGGACATCGTGGAGGCGCGGTGGTTCGACGCCGCGGACCCGCCGGACGCCATCGGCCCGCACGTCAGCGCGATTCTCGCGGACTAGTGCTGGACGAACTCCACGAGCGCGCCACCCGTGTCCCGTGGGTGGAGAAACGCGACGTCGTGACCCCACGCGCCTTCTCGCGGTTGTTCGTCGATTAGTTCGACGCCCGCCTCGCGAGCGGTGGCGAGCGCGGCTTCGATGTCGTCGGTCGCGAGCGCGACGTGGTGGATGCCCGGCCCCTCGCGGTCGAGGTACGCGCTAATGTCGGTGTCCGCGGCGACCGGTTCGAGGAGTTCGAAGTAGCCGTCGCCGTCGAGGTCGAGGAAGACGACGCGGAGGCCGTCGAACGTCTCTTCGTGGACTGCGGGCGCGTCGAACAGCGTCCCGTACAGCCCCGTGAGCCTGTCAGCGTCGTCGGTGACGACGCCGATGTGGTCGACGTGCATACGCGCAGAGGTGGCGCGCGCCACCCCATCAAGGCTCCGGCGTGCGCCCGTCGCGTCAGTCGTCGCTCGGTGCGGGGAGGTCGAAGGAGACGCCAGTGAGGTCCTCGGAGACCGACCAGAGCCTGCGCGCGGTCGACTCGTCCTGCGAGCGGTCGTTGGACTCCTGCTCCTCGGGGTGGCCGCGCATATTCAGCAAACCACCGGGGCCGACATACTCGCCGCCGTCCACGGCGGGGTGCGTGGCGGCGTACAGCAGCGGCCACGCGCCCGCTTCGGCGCTCTGCGCGAGCACGGCGTTGGCGGCCTTCATCGCGAGCAGGCGCAGCCGCGACCCCTCGGCTTCGGGGCCGCGCAACTGGAGATTCGTCGCGGCGAACCCGGGGTGGCAAGCGACGCTGGTGACGCTGGCGTTCGCGGCGCGCAGCCGGCGGTCGAGTTCGTACGCGAACAGCAGGTTCGCGAGCTTCGACTGGCCGTACGCCCCCCACTTGTCGTACTCGTCCTCGTGCTGGAGGTCCTCGAAGTCGATTTCGCCGCTCTCGTGGGCCATGCTGGACTGCGTGACGACGCGCGTCGCACCGCTCGTCCGCCGCAGCACGTCGAGGAGATGGCCGGTGAGCGCGAAGTGCCCGAGGTGGTTGACGCCGAACTGCGTCTCGAAGCCGTCCGCGGTCTCCGAGCGCGGAATCGCCATCACGCCCGCGTTGTTCGCGAGCACGGACAGCGAGTCGTAAGTCGTCTCGTACCAGTCCGCGAACGCCGCCACGGAGTCGAGGTCCGCGAGGTCGAGTTCGTGGACGGTCAGCGACGCGCCCGGGTACTTCTCGCGGACGTCGTCGGCTGCCTCCTCGCCGCGTTCGACGCTCCGGCACGCCAGCACGACGTGGGCGCCCGCCGCCGCGAACGCTCCCGTCGCCTCGTAGCCGATACCGCTGTTCGCGCCCGTCACGACGACGTTCCGCCCGGACTGGTCGGGCAGCTCGTCGGCGGTCCAGCCGCTGTCGTTGAACATGTGTTCAACTCCACGCGGGAGCCTCATAATACGGGGTGTCGCGGCGACGCCGGCCGCGTCTACAGCGCGGCGCCGGGCCGGTGCTCGCCGAACACGTCACGGAGCGCGTTACAGATTTCGCCGACGCTGGCGTACGCCTTCACCGCGTCCACGATGTACGGCATCACGTTCTCGTCGCCCTCAGCCGCATCTTTCAGGTCCGCGAGCGCCGCCTCGACGGCCTCCTCGTCGCGGTCGGTCTTCACGTCCTCCAAGCCGTCGACTTTGCGGCGCTCGTCCTCCTCGGTGACGTCCTCGATGTCGACCTCGGGTTCGTCCTCGACCTCGAACTCGTTGACGCCGACGATGATGCGGTCGCCCTCCTCGATTTCCTGCTGGCGCTCGAAGGCCACGTCCTGAATCTGGCGCTGCACCCACTGGTCTTCCACTGCTTGCCGCATCCCGCCGCGGTCGTCCACGTCGTCCAGAATCTCGCGGGCCTCTTCTTCGACCTCGTCGGTGAGGTTCTCGACGTAGTAACTCCCCGCCAGCGGGTCGATGGTGTCCGCGGCGCCGGACTCGTGGGCGAGAATCTGCTGGGTCCGCAGCGCGGTACGAACGGACTCCTCGGTGGGAATCGAGAGCGCCTCGTCTTTCCCGTTCGTGTGGAGGCTCTGCGTGCCGCCGAGGACAGCCGCCAGCGCCTGATAGCCGACGCGCACGATGTTGTTGTCGATCTGCTGGGCGGTGAGCGTCGACCCCGCGGTCTGCGTGTGGAACTTCAACTGCTTGCTCTTGGGGTTCTGTGCGTCGAAGCGCTCCTCCATAATTTTCGCCCACATGCGGCGGGCGGCGCGGAACTTCGCGACCTCCTCGAAGATGTTGTTGTGGGCGTTGAAGAAGAAGGAGAGTTGGGGCGCGAACTCGTCGACGTCCAGTCCCGCGTCCAGCGCCGTCTCGACGTACTCGATGCCGTCGCCGAGCGTGAACGCGATTTCCTGGGCCGCCGTCGCGCCCGCCTCGCGGATGTGGTACCCCGAGATGGAGATGGTGTTGAACTTCGGCGTCTCCGCGGCGCAGAACTCGAAGATGTCCGTGATGATACGCATCGACGGCTCCGGCGGGAAGATGTACGTGTTCCGCGCGATGTACTCCTTGAGGATGTCGTTCTGGATGGTCCCCCGGAGTTCTTCGCGGTCGACGCCCTGCTGGTCGCCGACCGCAATGTACATCGCCAAGAGGACGCTGGCGGGCGCGTTGATGGTCATCGACGTCGACACCTCGTCCAGCGGGATGCCGTCGAAGACCTTCTCGAAGTCCGCGAGCGTGTCGATTGCCACGCCGGACTTCCCGACTTCGCCTTGAGCCATCGTCGCGTCGGAGTCGTAACCCATCTGCGTCGGGAGGTCGAACGCCATCGACAGCCCGGTCTGTCCCTCGTCGAGGAGGTAGTGGAAGCGCTCGTTGGTCTCCTCGGGCGTGCCGAAGCCCGCGTACTGGCGCATCGTCCACAGACGCCCCCGGTACATCGTCGGATAGACGCCGCGCGTGTAGGGGTCCTCGCCGGGGAACCCGAGGTCCGCCTCGTAGTCGAGGTCGGACACGTCCTCGGGCGTGTAGAGGGCGTCGACCGCCTGCCCGCCCGTGTCAGTCCGGAACTCGTCTTTGCGCTCCCCGAACCGGTCGAGAGTCGGGGAGAGGGAGTCTTCCTCCCACTCCTCGTGGGACTCGCGGATTTCCGCGAGGTCCTCGTCGTCGAACATAGCCGAACCGACGGGGGACGGCGCCTTAGTTCGCACGCTCTACCGCACGACGATGCGCTCGCTCGACGGGTCGATTTCGACCTCGCGGCCCACCGGGAGCGGTGCGACGGGGTTGGTGTGCCCCCAGTCGAGTCCGCAGACCACGGGCGCGTCGGGGTTGTACCGCCCGACCCACTCCACGACGGCGTCGTAGAGGTTCTCGCGGTACCGCCGGCGCTGGGGTTCCGGTGGCTCGTCGAGGTAGCTCCGGGTCGGCGGCCGCCCGACGAGCACGCCCGAGAACCGCTCCAGCAGCCCGCGTTCCCCCATCGCCATCAGCGTCGCGCCGACCATCATCGGCTTCGGGAGGTCTTCGGCCGTCTCGATACAGAGGACCGCGCCGTCGAGTCGCTCGGGCGCCGGGAGGTAGCGGTCGCTGGCGAGGTGCCAGTCGACGATGGCGAGGCTCCCGCCCCACAGCCGCCCGGAGACGGCGTCCTCGCCGCCGGCCCATCGGCGCCCCGGATTGGGTTCGTACTCGGGGCGCTCGCCGAGCAGGCTCGGGTCCGTCCACCAGTGGCTCGGCGCGTCGCTCCACTCGTCGGCGGATTCGAGTTCGCCGAGCTGGTCCTCGAAGAACGCCCGCCGGCAGTACCGTTCGGTGTACTCGGGAACGCCGCCCGGGGTCGCTATCTCGTTCAGTAGCTGGCCGCCGTTGTACGAGACGACGCCGTGCGTCCAGAGGTAGAGCCCGAGATTCGAGTTGTCGGACATCCCGAAGAACCGCGTCGGGTGTTCGCCCAGCACCTCGGGGTCGAGGTGGCGCAGGACGCGGAGCTGGTCGGTGCCACCGATGGTCGCGAACACGCCCGCGATGTCGGGGTCGCGGAACGCCGCGTGGATGTCGGCGGCCCGCGCCCGCGGGTTGTCCCGGAGGAATGAGTCGCTCTGCCGGGCTGTCGGGTAGACCACGGGGTCGAGGTCGAAGACGTCTCGGAGTCGCTGCAGGCCGAGTTCCAGGAGGTGCGGTGCGTCGTGGGCGCCACCGGAAGAGGGCGCGAGGACGGCGACGGAATCGCCGGGCTCCATCGCGGGCGGCGTGACGAACTCACTCGACATACGGGGAGGACTGCGCTGGCCCCACAAAAGCGTTCAGTGGGTGTGTGACCCAGTCACCCGCCGGTGTCGTACTTGTACGTCGCGGAGTCGGAGTCGATGCCGAAGTCCTCGGAGGGTTCTTCGGAGGTTTCGTCGTCGCTCTCGTCCGCGCGGAAGCGCTCGCGGAGGCGGTCGGGAATCTCGAACGCCGAGAAGTCGAGGAACACGGGCACGGCGTCCGGCTGGTACTCGCGGGTGGCGTCGAGGCGCTCCGGGAGCGGTTCCGGGAGGCCCTCGGCGGTGGTCGCTTCGAACCCGAACTGCGCGAGGTACTCGGGTTCGTCGGTGAGCGCGTACGCCGCCTCGAAGCCCTGGTCGCGGGCGTCCTCGACGAGGTGTTCGAGGAGGTGCGCGCCGACGCCGCGGCCGCGCCAGTCCTCGCGCACGCCGATGTTCGTGAACTCACAGACCGACTGGTCGTCGGTCGTGTGGACGCGGAAGCGCGCGAACCCCGCACGCTCGTTGGTCTCCTCGTCGATGGCGAGCACGTAGTCCCGCGAGCGGAACGCCGGGTCCTCGAACCCGAACTCGTCGAGGCGGTCGAGCAACCACACCTCCTCGTGTTTCTTCGCGTCGCGGGCGTACATACTCACATCCTTGGTCGCCCCTCGGAAAAGCGTTTGCGGGCCCGTCAGTCACCGACGGGACAGCCACCCGGCGGCGCCGAGCGCGACCGCCGCGGCGGTGGCGGCGACACCGAACCCGGGCGCGCTACCGCTGGCCTCCCCGGAGTCAGTCGTCGCCGTGTCCGCGCTGGTCGCTGGCTCACCGGTCGTCGAGTCGCTGGTCGCGAAGACACCGGTGGTCGTCTCGTTGGCCTGCCAGCCGAACGCCCGCGCGGCCTCCTCGGCCGCTTCCTCGTCGACCACCGAGAGCACGAACCGCGGGTCCTCGGCGAACTCCCCGGACTCGACTATCTCCGCGAAGCCTTCACTGACGGCCAGCGCGTTCGTCACTTCGCCGTCGACGACGGTGAGCAGACAGTAGCCGTCCTCGTTGCGCTCGCCGTTGGCGGGACACGACTGCACGCCATCCGACGTGAAGCCCGCGTCCGTGAGCGTCGCCGAGAACTGCTCGGCGCCCGCCTCAGTGAGTTCCATCGGGACCTGCCAGCCGGGGCCGCGGGAGGGCTTCTGCGGCGCGTCGACGGACGCCACGTCGGCGGGTTCGATTACCGTCTCCTCGACCATGCTGCCGTTGCCGGTCGGATAGCGCGCGACGACTTCCGCCGACGCATCCTGCGAGGCGGCGACGCCCACTCCGCCGGCGGCGACGGCTGGCGCGACCACGACGACCGCGAGAACCGCCGCTGCGAGTGCTGCTCGGTTCACGTCGCCGACTGGCGTGGCGCGCTCGCAAAAAGCCACCGCGCGCTCGCAGGCGCTGTGGACGCCGGGCGTTCGCGCGCTACTCGCAGGCGACCGAGCGCGCGACCTCGACGAGCACCGACGTGGACGCGCCCTGCCCGCGCACCGTGTACCGGTACGTCTCGCAGTTCCACGACACCGACGTGGTCGCGCCGTACGTCACCGCGGCGTCGTGGTCGCCGACCGAGACCGTGCGGTCGCCGTCCGCGGGGAACGTCCGGTTGTACTTCGAGACCGTGATGCGCGCCGTCTCGTTGACGTACCGGAGGCCGACGCCGTGGACTTCGCCGGTCGTCTCGGAGGTGTACGTCGGGCGGAACGACGCCGGGAGTTCCGGGGTGGGAACGGAGACGTTCGTCGCCTCGCGGAGCGCCGCCGCGTCCTCGTAGGTTGTCGTCTTCGGCGTGTTCACGCGCTCGACGGTCGTGTTCGCCGGCGGGTCGAACCGGAACGTCGCGTCGTCGAGACCGGGGTCGAAGGAGACGTTCGTGTACGTGGTCGTCACCGACACCGACGAACCGTCCTCGACCCACTCGGTGTGCTGTTCGAGCACGAAGAACCGCTGGGTGTCCACGAGCAGCGTCTGCTCGTAGGTCGCGCCCTCGGACTGCGGCGCGATGCGGAGCACGTACGCCTCGCGGTCGCCGACCGTCGTCGTGCCGTCGTACTGGACGCCCAGCGACGCTTCGTCTGTGTCGTTCGGGCCGCTGGACGCGCTCGGGACGAGTGGTAGCGGCGCGAGTTTCGGGCTGGACGCGCTCGTGGACGCCGACTGCTCGGTGACGTTCAGCGCGGTGAACAACCGCTCGATGCGGTCGGCTCGCGCGACGCCGCGGTCCGGCGTCTCCGAGAGCGGCACGCGCTTGGCGTGGTCGGCGTCGCCGTCGTACAGCCACATCGTCGAGCCGTTCGAGACGGTTACCTCGTAGGGCACGCTCCCGTCGACGACGGTCCGGCGGCGTTCGTCCGTCCCGGGCCGGAGCGCCACGTCGGCGACGGTTCGACTCGTCCGGTTTCCGCGCTCGACGACGATGGTCTCGGTCGCAGTGACGCCGTCGATGCCGGCGTACTGCTCGCTGGCGTCCATGCCAATAGGTCGGCTGGCGGCTTCGGGGGCGGTGACCATCCACAGCGCGCCCGCGACGACCACCGCGACGACGGCCGCACCAACCACTACCGTGGCGACGCTCCCGCGGTCGGTCGTACGGCCGTCGGAGTTCATTTTTCGACCGGATGAACGTCGGATGTTTTAATAACGTTTGTGATGTGTTCGCGAGGACAGTTTTCCGCGGCGGTATCAGCCCGCGAGAGGGGGCCGGCGAAACACCTTTGCCGGGTACGCAAGACTTGCCACACATGGAGACCCTCGACGAAGTGGACGAAGTCGTCCACCGGCCCGACGACGAGTTCGTCGAGTCCACGAACGTCTGGCAGTTCATGCAGGCCTACGACATCGCGGACTACGACGAACTCGTCGAGCGAACCACCTCGGACCTCGACTGGTTCTGGGGGGAACTCCCGGAGTACCTCGGTTTGGAGTTCTACGAGGACTTCGACGAGGTCAGAGACGAAAGCGGGGCGCGACGCGCCCCGGAAGGAGCGAGCGGCGCAGCCGCGAGCCGTGGCGGGCCGCAGTTCACGGAGTGGTACCCGGGCGCGAAACTCAACGTCGCGCACAACACCGTCGACCGGCACGCCCGCGTCGACTCGGGCACGCGCAACCACGTCGCGTGCATCTGGGAGGGCGAGGACGGCGAGGTCCGCCAGCAGACCTACCACGACCTCCACCAGCAGGCCAATCGGGTCGCGAACGCGCTCGTCGAGCGCGGCATCGGCGAGGGCGACACGGTCGGCCTCTACATGCCGATGGTGCCGGAGGTCCAGAGCATCCTCTACGGCATCTTCAAGGCTGGCGCCATCGCCGTCCCCATCTTCTCCGGGTTCGGCGTCGACGCCACCGCCACCCGCATCGCGGACGCGGAGTGTTCGGTCGTGTTCACGGGCGACGGCTTCTACCGGCGCGGCGACCGCATCCTCCTGAAGGACACGCTCGACGAGGCCATTGAGGAAGCGGGGCACGTCGAGCACACCGTCGTCTACGACCGCCTCGGCGTCGTCGACAGCACCGAGGAGACGCTGACGTGGACGAACCGCGACGAGTGGTGGCACGAGGCCGTCGCCGAACAGGACGACGACTTCGAGACGCGCGTGATGGACGCCAGCGACCCCTGTATGCTCCTCTACTCGTCGGGGACGACGGGGAAGCCGAAGGGCATCGTCCACACGCACGGCGGCGCGCTCGTTCAGCCCGCAAAGGAGATTCACTTCGGGTTCGACCAGAAGCCCGGCGACCGCTTCTTCTGGGTCTCCGACATCGGCTGGATGATGGGGCCGTGGACGCTCGTCGGCAACCACGCGTTCGGCGGCACCATCGTGATGTACGAGGGCGCGCCCGACCACCCCGAGCCGGACCGCTTCTGGGAGCTGATAGACCGCCACGGCGTCACCCAGTTCGGCATCTCGCCGACCGCGATTCGCGCGCTCCGGAAGTACGGCGACGAGTGGCTGGACGGCCACGACCTCTCCAGCCTGCGCTTGCTCGGGTCGACGGGCGAGCCGTGGGACCCCGAGAGCTGGGTGTGGTTCTACGAGCGCGTCGGCGGCGGCGACGCGCCCATCATCAACATCAGCGGGGGGACGGAGGTGTTCGGCTGCTTCCTGATGCCGATGCCCATCCAGCCCCTCAAGCCGTGCACGCTGGGCGGCCCCGGCCTCGGCATGGATATCGACATCGTGGACGAGGACGGCCGCAGCATCAAGGACGAACACGAACGGGGCTACCTCGTCGCGCGCTCCTCGAACCCCGCGATGACCAAGAGCCTCTGGAGCGGCGACGAGCGCTACCTGAACGAGTACTGGTCGCGCTTCGAGGGCGTCTGGAACCACGGCGACTGGGCGCAGGTCGACGAGGACGGCTTCTGGTTCCTGCACGGCCGCGCGGACGACGCCATCAACGTCGCCGGGCGGAAGGTCGGCCCCGCCGAGGTGGAGGGTGCGCTCATCGACCACGACGCGGTGAATCAGGCCGCCGCGGTCGGCGTCCCCGACGACACCACGGGCGAGGCCGTCGTCGCGTACGTGATTCTGGAGGACGACGTCGAACCCAGCGACGACCTCCGCGCGGCGCTGCGCGAGCAGGTCGGCGCCGAACTCGGGAAGCCGTTCCGTCCGCGCGAGGTGCTGTTCGTCGCGGAGTTCCCGAAGACTCAGTCGGGGAAGATCGTGCGCCGCGCCATCGCGGGCGCGTACACCGGCGGGGACGTCGGCGACCGCTCCAGCATCGAGAACCCCGACGCCATCGACGCGCTCCGGGACGCCGAGTAGTCAGAGGTCCGCCAGCAGTCCCTCGGGGCGGAGTTGCTCGCCGTACTTCTCGAAGTCCTCGCGGTGCAGCCACGCCAGCCGCGTCGTCTCCTCGGTCTCGGGGTCGTAGACGGTGACGCCCGTCTCGTCGTACAGCCAGTTCTGGTCGGCGCTCGCCTCGAAGACGCGGACGCCGTCGTACTCGCCGAGTTCGGTCACCCACGAGAGGTCGACGCCCAGCGTCTCCCGGAACGCCTCGCGGACCGCTGCCTCCGGAGACTGGTCGGAGCCGACCTCGCTACCGAACGGCCGGTAGACGCGGCCAACCTCGGGGTCGAGGACCTCTTCGACGAACAGTTCGTCGAGTTCGCGAATCAGGCACCGCGCGGACGTCACAGTCACTGCCGGCACCGACCGAGGACGCGCAAAAAAGGATTACTGTTCGACCCACTCGCGGCGCAGCAGGTCGTAGCGCACCTCGTCGTGGTAGTCGCCGTCGATGTACCGGGACTCGCGGCGGCGCGCCACCTGCGTGAACCCTACCTCCTCCAGCAGGCCGCGGGAGGCGTCGTTGAACGCGTAGGCGCCCGCGGTGATGCCGTGGACGCCGTAGTTCTCGAACACGTAGTCGATGCCCGTCTCGGCCATGTCGCGGCCGTAGCCCTCGCCGTGGTACTCGGGGAGCAGCCAGTAGGACAGCCACACCCGGTCGCCGTCGACGTGGCGGGCGTTGAAGCTCCCGATGGGCGTGGTCGCGTCCTCGTCGGGGTGGCCGCGGGACGCATCCTCGTCGTCGACGCACGCGAGGAACGTCGCAGTGCTCTCGCTCTCGATCCAGTTCTCGATACCGTCTTTCTGCTGGGCGCGCGAGCGGTGGTGAATCGAACCCAGCGAGTACCGGATTCGGGGGTCTGTGCAGGACCGCTGGATGAACGCGGCGTCGTCGCGCTCGACGGTGCGGAAGGTGACGCGCTCGCCCTCGGTGACGACTGGCCCCGGCATTATCGGTCCTCCCACTCCTCGCGGAGCAAGCCGTACTCGACGGCGTCCTGATACTCACCCTCGGCGAACCACACCTCGCGGCCGCCGCCCTCGTCGACGAAGCCGACTGCCTCGAAGACATCGCGCGTGTAGTCGTCGCCTTCGAGCACGTCCGCGCCGACGGTGTGGGCGTCGTACGTGCGGAACAAGCCCTTCAGCACGAGGTCGACCGCGTCGGCGCCGTAGCCGTCGTCGCGGTGCTCCTCGGGCACCCACAGCACGAGCGACGGGCGGTCGCGGTCGACGTGGCCCGCGAACACGAACGCCACCGGCGTGGTCTCCTCGTCGTCGGGGTGGTCGTACGACGCGTCCTCGCTGTCCACGCACGCGAGGTACGCGGCGTTGTCGTCGTCCTCGACTTCCTCCTCGACGAACTCCTCGACTTCGGCCTCGCTCTTGTGGCCGCCGGCGTGGACGCCGATTCGCGCGTACGGGTCCGTGAACAGTCGCTGGAGGAACGCCGCGTCCTCGCGCTCGACGGTGCGCAACACGAGGTCGTCGCCGACTTCCAGAATCGGCCCCGGCATCACTCGCTCACCGCGTGCGCGCCGGCGTCGCTGCTCGGTCCGGTTCGGTTCGCCTGCACTGCTCGATGTGCGTCGCGGTGGGCGCCGCCGGCCCGCGCGAGTCCGGGTGCGCGAGCGGCGTAGGCACCGCGACTGAACACCGTGCCTGACATGTGTTCCCCATTTCACCCCCGGATAATAGCGGTTCCGCGAGAGTGGTACTCACTCACGAACGAGCGACTACGGCGCGGCGTCGTCCGGCGCGACCACGCGGTCCTCGGGCGCGTCGCCGTCCGCGACGGCGACCGTTCCCGCGCCCCCAGCGGGCGACAGCACTATCGACGCGCCAGCGAGTATTGGGGCAAGTACGCCAGCAACGACCGTTCCCGGGTGCGCGAGCGGCGCACGCACCGCCACTCGGTCCTCGGGCGTGTAGGTCTCGGCGACCCGCTCGGCTGCCTCGACGGCTTCGCCGTGCGTGACGCCGGCGAGCAGTTCGGTGTCCGCGGTAATCGACGGCTCCGGGAACGTCGGGTTCTCGCTCCAGACGTCGCGCTCGAAGTACATCCACGACGGGTCCGCGGGCGGGTCCCCCCAGCCGACGCGCTGGCCGCCCGGCGGCAGGTCGTAGTCGTCGAGCGCCGCGGTCGGCCCCGCGAGCACTCGCGCCTCGACCACGCGCTCCGGGCCGAACTCGACGGTCGCGCCCAGCAGCGCCGCGCCGAGGAACGTCTGCAGTCCCGCCGGCGCCGGCACGTCCAGAATCGCGACGCCGACGCCCTCGCGGACGCCGCAGTGCCGCAGCGCGTTCCCGGTCTTGTACGTCCGCGACCGGAACTCGCGGGCGTCGTAGACGCGGTCGGCGCGCACGACGGGTCGGTCCGGGTCGTCGAGACTCGCGACGACGTCGGCGACTGTCTCCATGAGAAACACACGCGGCGGCAGCGACTAACGCGTTCCGGGTTCAGGCCAGCGACTGGCTCGCGATGCGCTCGCGCAGGCGCTCCAGCGCCGCCCGGTCGAAGTCGCCCGTGACGCGAGTCAACACCGCGTGGACTTCGGCCCGCGAGACCTTCACGTCGCCGTCCGCGACGACGTCCCCGGGTCGGTCGCGGAGTTCGCGCATCGTCCCGACCGCCAGCAGGTACGGCACCGTCCACGCCGCCAGCGTGTTGCCGCTGGTCGTCGGCATCGCCTCCAGCCACCGCTGCGCGCCGTCCGCGTACCCTCGCGCGCGGTCGACGACGCGCTCGACGACGCTGCCGACGTTCTCGGCGTTCGACGGGTCCGCGACCGACTCGGGGTCGACGCCGGCCTCGTCGAGCCACGCCGCCGGCAGGTAGACGTTGTTCTCCTCGTGGTAGTCCGGCCGGACGTCCTTCGCGACGTTCACGAGTTGGAGCAGCAACGCGAACGACCGCGCGTGCTCTCGCATCGTCGCCGCGTCCTCGCGGCCGGCGTCGGCGGCGAGCAACTCCGTGACGAGTTCCCCCACAGTCCCCGCCACGTACCAGCAGTACTCCTCTAGCTCCTCGACGGACTGGATGCGGAGGCCGCCGTCGTCGGCGTACCGCTCGACGAACGACGCCATCCCCGTCGTCATCTCGCGGACGGTCGGCCGAATCGCGGCCTGCGCGTCCTCGTCGAGGCTCTCGAACGCGGTGAGCACGCGCGACGCCTCCGCGACGACCGTCCAGTCGGCGTTCAGTTCGTCCGGCAGGTGTGGCTC
Source organism: Halobacterium sp. CBA1132 (assembly GCF_001485535.1). Classification (NCBI taxonomy): domain Archaea; kingdom Methanobacteriati; phylum Methanobacteriota; class Halobacteria; order Halobacteriales; family Halobacteriaceae; genus Halobacterium; species Halobacterium sp. CBA1132. Next base: position 426,067 of record NZ_BCMZ01000001.1, on the reverse strand, counting down.
CGCGTCCTCGCGGAACGCCGCGACGCCGGTGTCGTCGGCGGGGTCGAGCACGCTGTCGTACGTGCGCAGGAGCGCGGCCTGTTCGGCGGGCGGTATCGACGTGGCGTCCTCGACGGTGTCAGCCACGCGACACAACAGGTAGCCGACGCAGATGCGCGTCGCCATCGGCTCTTCGAGCGCGTCGATAGTCAACGCGAACGTGCGGGAGACGTCCTGCACGGCGTCGTGGCACCACGCGCGCTCGTCGGCCGCGGGCTGTGGGGACTGGTGGCCTCCGACCATCGCTATACCCCCGTTAAGGGGACCACGCGCAAAAAGGGACGGGGGATGGGTCGGCGAACCGACGGGTCGAGTGCCGCGAGGCTTGCGGGTCGCTCAACCGGCCCGACCTTCGGCTATGGGAAGGCTAAAGGAACGACGCGGCAAGATTCGCGCATGGACTTCAGCCTCAGCGACGAACAGCGCCAAATCAAGGAGATGGTCGCGGACTTCGTCGACGAGGAGGTGGTGCCGCGCGCGGCGGACATCGACCACGACGACGAGTTCCCACAAGATCTCGTCGACGAGATGAGCGACCTCGGGCTGATGGGGATGCCGTTCCCCGAGGAGTACGACGGCGCGGGACTGGACTACCACTCTTACGCCATCGCGCTCGAAGAAATCGCGCGCGGGAGCGGCGGCCTCGGCACTGTCGTCGCGGCGCACACGAGCCTCGCGGGGAACATGCTCTACCAGTACGGCGACGACGACCAGAAGTCCGAGTACCTCGCGGCGATGAACCGCGGCGACGACGTCGGCGCGTTCGCGCTCTCGGAGGCGGGCGCCGGCTCGGACGTCCCGTCGATGGAGACGACCGCCGAGAAGGACGGCGACGAGTACGTCGTCAACGGCGACAAACTCTGGATTTCGAACGGGAGCGTCGCTGACACGGTGACGCTGTTCGCGAAGACCGACCCGGACGCCGGCCACAAGGGCATCTCGTCGTTCGTCGTGCGACCCGACGAGGACGACGGCTTCCACGTCGAGGGCACCGAGGACAAACTCGGCGACAAGGGCTGTCCGACCGCGGAACTGCGTTTCGACAGTATGCGAATCCCCGAGGACCGACTGCTCGGCGAGGAGGGCGACGGCTTCCGGCACGCCCTCGAAACGCTGAACGGCGGCCGTATCACTATCGCCGCGCGCTCCATCGGGCTGGCGCGAGCGGCCCTCGACGACAGCCTCGACTACTCGCAGGCCCGCGAGCAGTTCGACCAACCCATCAGTGACTTCCAAGCGATTCAGCACAAGCTCGCGGACATGGACACGAAGATTCAGTCCGCGAAGCTGCTGATGCACCGCGCCGCGGACAAGAAGATGCGCGGCGAGGACTTCATCAAGGACGCCGCGCAGGCGAAACTGTACGCCTCCGAAATCTCTCGGGAGGTCACCAACGAGGGCATCCAGATTCACGGCGGCTACGGCTACACGAAGGACTTCGACGTCGAACGCTACTACCGGGACGCGAAGCTCAACGAAATCTACGAGGGCACCAGCGAGGTGCTGCGGAACACCATCGCGCAGCGGCTGCTGGAGTAACGAGGCCGCTCAGACCACGATTCTGACCGCGAGTACGACACCGACGCCGACCACCAGTGACACCAGCAGGTTCCCTGTCTTGCGCGCGACGGCGACAGTGGCGGCCGCGGCGACCCACTCCGGAATCCCGCCGTCGGCGAGCGCGGGCGTGACGAACGCGACGACGACGGCGCCCGGCAGCACGTCGATGCCGGCTTCCGCGCGCTCGGAGAGGTCGACGCGTCCGAGCAGCCAGAAGCCGCCGGCTTTCGTCGCGTACGTCACGGCGGCCATCGCGAGAATCACGGCGACGACGGTCGGGTCGAGGTCAACCATCGTAGGCCACCACCTCCACGGCGGCGCCGGCGAGCGCGCCGACGAGGATGTACCACTCGCCCGGAACGGCGGCGTGCGTCGCGAACGCGGCGGTCGCCGCTGCGACCCACGGCCGCAGCGACTTCGTTCCCTCCCAGAAGCCGACGGCGAGCGTGAGGAACAGCGCGGTCACGACGAAGTCGAGACCGTACGTCGCGGGGTCGCCGACGAGGTCGCCCGCCGTCGCACCGACGACTGTCGAGGCGACCCACAGCAGCCAGAGCACGAGGCCGCTGCCCAGCAGGAACGCGCCGTTGTCGCTGCCCGAGCGCAGCGCGCCGATGGACAGCGCCCAGTTCTCGTCCGCGAAGAAGAACACGCTCCCGTACGCCTTCGGCGCTCCGAGTTGCCCGATCCACGGCCGCAGCGCCGCGCCCATCAGCACGTACCGGAGGTTCACGAGCAGTGTTGTGGAGACGACGGCGACCACGGGAATCGGCTCCGCCCACAGTTCCACGGCAACCAGTTGGGCGGCGCCGGCGACGACCGTCGCGCTCATCACCGCGGCCTCGGCGACGCTCAGTCCGGCGCGGCGCGCGACCACGCCGAACACGACGCCGTAGCCCGCGACGCCGAGCGCCACCGGGAACCCCGCGACGAACCCATCGCGGACGCCCGCAGCGGTGAACGACACGTCCTGCACACCGTCGTCGGTCGGCTGGTCGGCTTCACCCACCGCTACCACGCCGCGTAACGACTCGCATCGGTTCGAGGGAGGGCGCCCGCCGTGAAAACGACACGGAAACGACAGCGCCGCCCCGTCCGACCGCCGAGGTCACGCCGCGTCGCGGGACCGCTGGACGGCGGCCGCAGCAGCGACGAGGAGGACTCCGAGCACGAGCGCCGCGACGCCCTCGAGCGCGGTGTGGGCGCCGGTCGCAGCGCGACTCCACACCATCACGAGAGGGAGAACGGCGAGCGCGGCGAATCGCCGGTCGACGGTCGCGAGGTAGCCGACAGGGACTGCGGCGTACAGGACGTGGCTGGAGACGTTCCAGAACGGGACGACGACGGCGTGGACGACAGACGTCGCGACGAGCAACGCGCAGAACGCGGGCCCCGCGGACGCGAGTCGCTGGCGCGTCCACGCCAGCCAGATGGCCGCGAACCCGACAATCAGCCCGAGGCTCGCGTAGAGGTCGTCGCCGCCCGGCACTCCGGTCCCGAGAAGTTCCGGGCCGCCCGTATAGACGGCGAGCGCGAGCGCCCAACCGACGAGCACGGCGACGAACCGCACGACGAGCGCGCGCGTGTTCCAGTCGTGGACGCGGAACTCGTAGGCGACGAGCAGCACGGTCGCTTCGAGGACGAACAGCTCCGGCGCGAACACCGTCGAGTACAGTCCTGCCAACCCCATTTGGCCGACACCACTCGCCGCGCTCCGGAAAGACGTTGTGGAGTCCGCAGTCGCCGCCGGCCGGACCCGTCGTGTTTTTCCGCCGGCCGGCCGAACTTCCGACGATGACCGAGGAGACCGCCGAAGCCGACGGCGTCACCGCCCGCTACTACGAGACGGAGACCGAGCGCGTCCTCGAATTCGAGGCTGGTGGCCGGACGGCCGCTGTCGCGCAGAACGTCGAGGGGTACGCGATGCTGAAAGTGCGTCCGACCGCCGACGGGGACGAACTGGAGCGCTACTACGGCTTCGACATGGCGCTGGACCACGCGGCGGAGCTGCTCGGCGTGTCTCCCAACGGCCTCCCGGTTCCGGACGCGGCCGCAGATATGGGGATGTAGCCCCGGGTCCACACACCTTTTCACGGCGCTCGAACAATAATGAGGTATGACGAAGGTTCGCGTGGCCGGCGCCGGGATGACGGCGTTCGGTAGCCACCCCGAGCGCACGAGTCGCGACCTGTTCGCGGAGGCGGGACGCGACGCAATCGAGGACGCCGGCGTCGCCCGCGAGGACGTCGAGGGCGTCTACTACGGCAACTTCATGGGCGAGTTGAGCGAGCACCAAGGCCACCAGGGGCCGCTGGCGGCGGAGGCGCTGGGCGTGCAGGCGCCGGCGACGCGTTACGAGAGCGCGTGCGCGTCCAGCGGCGTGGCGCTCCGGCAGGCCGTCCGGGACGTCCGGAACGGCGAGGCCGACGTGCTCGTGGTCGGCGGCACCGAGCGCATGACGAACCTCTCGACGGCGGAGTCCACGGAGGCGCTGGCAATCGCCGCGGACGAACTGTACGAGGTGCGCGCCGGCGTCACGTTCCCCGGTGCGTACGCGATGATGGCGACGGCGTACTTCGAGCAGTTCGGCGGCACGCGCGAGGACCTCGCGCACGTCGCGGTGAAGAACCACGCGAACGCGGTGGGCAACGAGCGCGCGCAGTACCAGCGCGAGATTACGGTGGAGGCGGCGCTGGAGTCGCCGGCGGTCGCGGACCCGCTGCACCTCTACGACGCCTGCCCCGTGACCGACGGCGCGAGCGCGGTCGTCCTCGTCAGCGAGGACTACGCCGACGACCACAACCTCGACGCGGGCGTCGCAATCACCGGGACGGGACAGGGCGGCGACCGGATGGCGCTGCAGGACCGCGAGAACGTCGCGACCTCACCGGCCGCCACGGAGGCCGCCGAGGAAGCGTACGCGGACGCCGGCATCGGGGCCGACGACGTGGACGTGGCGGAAGTCCACGACTGCTTCACAATCGCGGAGGTGCTGGCGCTGGAGTCGCTGGGGTTCTTCGACACCGGCGAGGGCATCACGGCCGCTCGCGAGGGCGTGACCACGCGCGACGGCGACCTCCCCGTGAACCTCTCCGGAGGGCTGAAGGCGAAAGGGCACCCGGTCGGCGCGACGGGGACGAGTCAGGTCGCGGAGCTCACAAAACTGTTGCGCGGCGACCACGTCAACAGCGAACACGTCCCCGAGGCGCAGGTCGGCGTGGCGCACAACGCCGGTGGCACGGTCGCAAGTGCCGTGGTTCACGTCTTGGAGGAGGTGGTCTCGTGAGCGAGCACTCGCGAGCGAACGAGACGTCGGTAGAGCTTTGCTCTACCGGAAGTCGCGCGAGCGGAACGCGAGCGCGACCCCGACAGCGCAGCGCGCTGGAGGTGGCAGAATGACCGACGACGGTGAGGAGTCCGTCGGCGACGCGGGCTTCGACGAGTTCGTGGCCGCGCTCGCGGAGGGCGACGGCTACTACGTGGAGTGCGCGAACGGCCACGGGAGTCTGCCGCCGCGGCGCGTCTGCCCGGAGTGCGGGAGCGCCGACCTCGACGAAACCGCGCTCCCCGAAACTGGCGAAGTCGCGACGTACACGAAGGTCCACGTTCCCGCGCCGTCGTTCGCCGACGACGCGCCGTACGTCACGGCCGTCGTGGACTTCGGACCGGTGCGGCTCACGGGGCAGGTGCTGGCGGCTGTCGAGAACGTCGAAATCGGGACGACGGTCGAAGTTGGGGTCCGCGTGACGGAGACGCGCGGCGACCCCTTAGTGGTCTTCGAGCCGCGGTAAGTCCTCGCGGACCGCGTCGAGGAACACCTCGGGCTGTTCTGCGTGTGGGAGCAGGCGCGTCTCGTCGACGACGACCAGTCGCACGTCTCCGCTTTCGGCGATGTCGCGGCCCGCCGCGACCGTCGTGATGGTGGCTTCGCGGCCCCAAACCAGCGTCGCGGGGCAGTCGCGCTCGCGGAGTTCGGCGCCGAGGTCGATATCGGCGTCGAGGTAGCCGCCGACGAACGACGCCGGCGCGAACCGCGCGCCCGACTGGTGGGCGCTCTGCCACTGGTAGTCGACGAGACCCTCGGGGACGCGCTCGGGGTGGTAGAAGGCGTCGCGCTCGTCGAAGTACCGCAGCGACGGCTTCACGGTGAGCGCGTCGAACACCGCGGCGCCGACGACCGGCGACCGAACGAGCGCGCGCAGCCACGGCCGGCGCGGGCCGGTGTCCGCGGTCGGACAGACGAGCAACAGCCCCGAGACGTCCGCCTCTCGGGCGGCAATCGTCGCCCACGCGCCCGAGAGCGAACTCCCGACGACGACCGGGTCGTCGGCGAGGTCGGTCACGAAGTCCGTGACGAACTCCTCGTACAGCGAGGACGTGTACGCGACCGGCGGGCGGTCGGTGCGCCCGAATCCGGGGAGGTCGGGCGCGATGACGTGGTAGTCCTCGGCGAGCGCGTCGAAGACGCCCGCGAACTCGCGGCTGGAGGCGGCGGCGTGAACCCCGTGCAGGCAGACGACGTCCGGGCGGTCGGGGTCGCCGGCTTCCGTGTACGCCACGTCGAACCCGCGCCAGCGATACGTGTCCTGTGCGCCCGCGAGCGCCGGTTCGAGGTCGCCGGCTTTCGCGCGGAGGCCGCGGTCGAGGAGGTCGGCGGCCGCGGCGGTACCGACGGCGCCAGCGAGGAGACTGCGGAGTCGCATACGGGAGGATTCAGTCGCCAGTCGCTTAGCCGTTGTGACGGCGTCAGTCGCGCTGTTGGTCGAGGCAGTCCGCGAGCGGCTCGATTACGTCGTCGGCGACGTCGTACGGCGTCGTCTCGCCGGCGTCGATGCGCTCGACGAGTTCGTCGACGCCGCCGCGCGCGTCCAGTTCGTCCTCGACGAGCTCGCTCGCGTCCTCCCGCAGGAGGTTCCGCAGTTCCTCGGCGTGGCGCTTGTGGCGTTCGGCCTCGCGGCGCCCCGACTCGTCGAGCCAGTCGGCGTGCGCGTCGAGCACGTCGAGGAACGACGCGACGCCCTCGCCGCTGTTCGCGACCGTCTCGACGACCTCGGGGTCCCAGTCGTCCGGGTCGCCCTCGCGCATGTCGAGCATGTTCTTGAGTTCGGTGACGGTCTTGTCCGAGCCGGCGAGGTCGGCCTTGTTCACGACGAACACGTCGCCGATTTCGAGGATGCCCGCCTTCAGCATCTGCACGTCGTCGCCCGACGAGGGCGGGACGAGCACCGCCACGGTGTCCGCGGTCTTCACGACGTCGACCTCGTTCTGCCCGGCGCCCACCGTCTCGATGATGATTTTGTCCTTGCCGAAGGCGTCCAGCGCCTTCACGGCGTCCGCGGTGGCCGTCGAGAGGCCGCCGAGGCTCCCGCGCGCGGACATCGACCGGAAGAACACGTCCATGTCCGTGGCGGTCGACGCCATCCGGATGCGGTCCCCGAGCACCGCGCCGCCCGTGAACGGGCTGGAGGGGTCGACCGCGATGACGCCGACGGTCAGCCCGCGGTCCCGGTAGTGTTTCGCCATCTTGTCCACGAGCGTGGACTTCCCGGAGCCTGGACTGCCGGTGATTCCCACGATGTCGGCGTTCCCGGTGTGCGGGTAGAGCGCGGCGACGAGGTCGCGGTAGCCCGGCGAGCGGTTCTCGATGCGGGTGATGGCGCGCGCGAGCGCCCGGTGCTTCCCGGCGAGCAGGTCGTCGACGAGGTCGGGCGTAGCCATCTCAGTCACGCTGCTCGACGTTCTCCCGGATGAACTCGATGGTCTCCTCCATCGGCGTCCCCGGGCCGAAGATGGCGTCCACGCCCGCCTCCTTGAGGCCCTCGCGGTCCTCGTCGGGGACGATGCCGCCGACGATGATGAGCGTGTCCTCGAAGGCGTCGTACTCCTGGAGGCCCTCGACGATTTTCGGGACGAGCGTGTTGTGCGCGCCCGAGAGAATAGAGATACCGAGAACGTCGACGTCCTCCTGGACGGCCGCCTGCACGATCTCCTCGGGGGCCTTGTGGAGGCCCGAGTAGATGACCTCGAACCCGGCGTCGCGGAACGCCCGCGTGATGACGTGGGCGCCCCGGTCGTGGCCGTCGAGTCCGACTTTGGCCACCAGACACCGGATGTTCCGCTGGGATTCGTGGCTCATGGCCGGTACGTCGCCGCATACGGGTTTTACTCTAACGGACTTCTATTACAGTTCTGCTTGCGCTACCCAAACTCCGGTTGTCCCGCGCGAAGCGAAAGCGGGTTTGCGCGGGCCGCCCAACGTCGGCCCATGACCTCCGCCTCCGAGTACGCGAGAGCGAACCCGCGCCGCGTCACGGTCGTGCTGTCGGTCGTCGGCTACGCGCTCGTCGCCGCCGCGTTCTCCGGCGTCGTCCCGCTGTTCCCCGAACTCTCCCGGGAGACCGTACTGTTGTTCTCGGACGCCATCGCGGTCGTGAACACGCTCGCGCTCACCGCGCTACTGGCGGGCGCGGTTCTCATCAAGCGCGGCGAAGTGCAGAAGCACCGCGCCGCGATGCTGACCGCGTTCGCACTCATCTGCGTGTTCCTCGTGCTCTACCTCTGGAAGGTCGGCGGCGGCTTCGAGAAGTCCATCGTCATCGAGGAAGGCCAGTTCCTCGCGGCGTACGCGGGCGTCGTCGAACCAATCTACCTCCTGATGCTCGCCATCCACATCTTCCTCTCCGTGGTCGCGGTTCCGGTCGTCCTCTACGCCATCACCCTCGGCCTCACGCACACCCCCGCAGAACTCCGCGAGACCGCCCACGCGAAGTACGGCCGCATCGCGGTCGCCGCGTGGTCGACCTCGCTGTTCCTCGGCGTCGTCACCTACTGGCTGCTCAACCACGTCTACTCGTGGGTCCCGCGCTAGGTTCGTTCGCAGTCTCCTCGTTCTCTGTCGTCTGCGCTTTCTCGAAAGCCCCGGCGCGCTCGCTGCCTGCGGCTCGCTGCGCGCGCTCCCTGCGGTCGCGTGCTTGCGTCGCCTCGGCTAGCGAGCGCGCCGCCCCTTTCAGTCCCGCCCGTAGCCGGTTGGTCAGCCGGTAACGGGTGGGACTGAAAGGGGCGAGGCTCGCGTGACGGCGTCGCCGCCACGGTACGAGGCAGTCGGCGCAGCCGACCGCCCAGTAGACGAAGGCGCGCGACGCAAGCACTGGACCGAGCGAAGCGAGGGAAGCGCGCAGCGAGCGCGAGGCCGACCAGCGGGAGGTGGTTCGAGAAACGGCAGAGCCGTTTCTCGTCATGCCGAAAATCGAGGATTTTCGAGCACCTCGAATTGCTCGAACGGGGAACGCAGTGACCCGTGAGAGCGCACCGAGTCTACAGCCTCGGGGCTTTCTACATCTGCGTCGTAGTTACGGGAGAACGACGAAGCACGATAAACCCAGACAGCCGGGGGGCTTTTGCGGGAGCCGCCGGTACGAGACGTATGCGCGACTTCGAGCGGAAGCAACTCCTCGAACGCGTCGACCGGGAGGCGGCGACGGTGGGGGCGTCCATCCCGGAGACGCTGGACGTGCAGGGCGAGGAGTTCGAGTTACAGCAGTTCGTCTTCGAGGTGAAGCGACTCGACTCGGTGCCCGCCGAGCGCCGCGAGGACGTCGAGGAGGCGAAGAAGTTGCTGCGCCGGGAGCGCCTGCAGCGCCGCGAGCGCCTCGAAGAGGCGGACATCACGCGCGAGGAGGGCGAAGCGCTCGTGCACGCCATCGTGGGCATCGAGCGCGCGCTGAACGCCCTCGAATCGCTGGGCACGACGAGCATCGAGGCCGAAATCGAGGCGAGCGAGCGCGCGGACCGCAAGCGCTGGTTCTCGTTCCTCAAGGAGGCGCTGGGCCAAGACGACAACGAGGGCGTGAGGCGATGAGCCGGAACAACGAGGTCGCGGCCGTGCTCGACGAGTACGCCGACCTACTGGAAGCCCAGGGCGTCGACTACAAGCCGAACACGTACCGGCGCGCCGCATCGAACGTCCGAGACCACCCCGAAGCTGTCGAGGACCTCGCTGCGGAGGGCGCAGACGCCGTGCAGGAAATCGAAGGCGTCGGGGACGCCATCGCGTCGAAAATCGTGGAGTACGTCGAGACGGGAGCAGTCGAGGAGTTGGAGGCCGAGCGAGAGAAGCTCCCGGTGGAGATGGCGCAACTGACCGCGGTGGAGGGCGTGGGGCCGAAGACGGTCAAGTCGCTGTACGACGCGCTCGGCGTGCAGACCCTCGACGACCTCGAAGCCGCCGCGGAGGCCGGCGAGATACAGGACGTGTCGGGGTTCGGGCCGAAGACCGAGCAGAACATCCTCGACCACGTCGACTTCGCGCGGCAAGCTCAGGAGCGCGAACTCCTCGGGAACGGCCGCCCCATCGCGGAGGACGTGCGGTCGTTCCTCGCGGGCCTCGACGCCGTCGAGCGCGTGGCGGTCGCGGGGTCGACGCGGCGGTGGCGCGAGACCATCGGCGACGTGGACGTACTCGCCGCCAGCGACGCCGGCGAAGCGGTCGGGGAGGCGCTCACAGACTGGGACCGCGTAGACGAGGTTCTCGACGCGGGGCCGACGAAGACGAGCGTGCGGTCGAACGGCCTCCGCATCGATCTGCGCGTGGTGGTCGACGCGGAGTTCGGGGCGGCGCTGCAGTACTTCACGGGCAGCAAGGCCCACAACGTCCGCGTTCGCAACCACGCCATCGACCAGGGCAAGAAGGTCAACGAGTACGGCGTCTTCGACGTCTCGGACGTCGACGACCCGGAGGCCGGTGAGGGAACCAACGGTTCGCGAACGTCGTCGGACCGGCGGTCCGACGGAAACCAGCGCGTCGGCGACCTGCTCGCCAGCGAGACCGAGGAGGACGTCTACGACGCGCTCGGCCTGCCGTGGATTCCGCCGGAACTGCGCGAGGACCGCGGCGAGGTCGAGGCGGCCGAGCGCGGCGACCTCCCCGACCTGCTCGAACTCGACGACATCAGGGGTGACCTGCACGCGCACTCGGAGTGGTCGGACGGGGCCCTCCCGGTGAGCGAGATGGTCGCGGGCGCCGCCGAGTTCGGCCACGACTACGTCGCCATCACCGACCACGCCGAGGGACCGGGCGTGTTCGGGGACAGTGGACTCTCCAATGCGGACCTCCGCGAGCAAGCCGACGAAGTCTCGGCCGTCCGCGAGGACGCCGACATCGCAGTCTTTCACGGCGTCGAAGCGAACGTCGACGCGGACGGAAACGTCGTCGACGTGACCGACGACGTACTCGCGGACCTCGACGTCGTGGTCGCCAGCCCGCACAGCGGCCTCGGCGAGGACGGCGGTGACCAGACCGAGCGCCTGATTTCGGCGGTCGAACACCCCCACGTGGACGTGCTCGGTCACCCCTCGGGCCGACTCATCAACGACCGCCCGGCGATGGAGTTCGACGCGGCCGCGCTCGCGGCGGCCGCCGCCGACGCCGGCACGGCGCTGGAAGTGAACAGCAACCCCCATCGCCTCGACCTCTGGGGGAGCGTCGTCCAGACCGCCGTCGAGGCGGGCGCGACCATCACCACGAACACGGACGCCCACGCCACCACCGAGTACGACTACGTCGAGTACGGCGTCCACACCGCGCGCCGCGGCTGGGCGGAAGCCGGCGACGTGCTGAACGCCCGGGAGGCGGACGGCGTCCGCGAGTTCCTCGACTCGTGAAGTTCCTGCTGGACGCGATGCTCGGCAGCCTCGCACGCGTCCTGCGAATGTGCGGCCACGACGCCGCCTACTGCCTCGACAGAGGTATCGAGGACGACGACGCGATTCGCGACCTCGCCGCCCGAGAGGGGCGAGTCGTCGTCACGCGGGACCGCGAGTTGGCCGCGCGAACACCAGAGAGCATCCTTGTCGAGTCGAAGGACGTCGACGACCAACTCCGCGAACTCGACGCGGCGGGCGTCACTCTGACGCCAACCCCGGGCGAGCGCTGCGGCGCGTGCAACGGCGAACTGGAGCGCGCGAACGACGACAGCGACCGACCCGAGTACGTGCCCGACGACGCCGCTCCCGTCTGGCGCTGCGTGGACTGCGGACAGTGCTTCTGGACGGGGAGCCACTGGGCGGACGTGGAAGAACGGCTCGCAGCACTGTAGTTACTGGTCGTTTCGCTCCCACCACTCGCAGGCCTCCATGTCGCTCATCTCCTCGTCGTAGAGGCCGCAGTACGGCTGCATGCCGTCGTCGCCCGTGTACTCGAAGTGCTCGCAGTTCCCGCAGTACTTGTCCGGGGTCGGCCCGCCCGCGGACGGCGAGGCGTCGTCGAGCGGCGAGGAGATGTCGTCGGCGGCCGCGCCGCCGTCGGAGACGGACGGCGACGCGCCCGCTGTCGCCCCCGACTGGGTGGACGACGAGGGCTTCGGCTCGGACGCGTTCGCGCGAGTTCGCTCGTCGGGGTCCTCGACGCCGCCGAAGACGCCGACGCCACCGACGCCGCCGAAGCTCCCGGACGCGAGCTTCTCGCGGGCGCTCTCGACGTCGTCGGCGGGCACCTCGACAGTGTGCGTCTCGCCGTCCTTCGTGACGGTGAGCGCCACCGTGCCGCCGGGGTCGTTGCGCGTCTTGAACGTCGCCACCGCCGTGAACAGACACCACATCGTGGTGATGATGCCGGCTGCGTACACGAGGATGAACGCCAGCGTCCCCGTCGTGGGGACGCCGCCCGAACCGGGCACGTAGAGGTAGGGGTAGGTCGCGCGGAACAACATCACGCCGAGCACGCTCAAGCCCGCGCCGACGGCCGCGGCCGCGCGCTGCAGGCGGTTCGCGGGCAGCACAGTGAAGATGCCGACGAGCACCGACGGCACGCCCAAGCCCGCGAGGAGGACGGCGATTTCCCGGCTCTCGTACTGCCCGAAGCCGTTGTTGATGAGGAGCCCCGTCGCGCCGGCGAGAATCCCGCCGACGACGAGCAGCGCGCCCGCGGCGAACAAGCCAGTGCCGAGATAGACGCGTCGCTGGCTGGCCTCGCCCGCGCGCCGGTCGTACGTGTCCCCGAGGCTGGTCATGCGTCCCCGTTAGACGCGGAGGGTAAAAACAGTACGTCAGACGTTCGACGGCGCGACTCGCTCCGGCCACCGCGCTCGTGGTCGAACACGTTGCTCACGCATCACTTCGCTCGCGAGGCACAATAGTCGGGCACGCTGCTCGCGGGTCGTGCCTCCCCGCTCGCCGTAACGTGGCCTCGCTTCGCCTCGCTGCTCACGGGTCGTGCCTCCCCGCTCGCCGTAACGTGGCCTCGCTTCGCCTCGCTGCTCGCGGGTCGTGCCTCCCCGCTCGCCGTAACGTGGCCTCGCTTCGCCTCGCTGCTCGCGGGTCGTGCCTCCCCGCTCGCCGTAACGTGGCCTCGCTTCGCTCGGCCACGCTAGCCACGCTCCGAAAGGTTGAATCCACGCCCCCGCGAATCGACGGGTATGGCTGACGAGACCGACGAAGACGAGGAACCCGCCGTCGAACTCGGCGAGGGCGAACCCGTCGAGGGCGCGCCGCTGGCGCGCGTGGCGTCCCGACTGACGTGGGCCCAGCAGAAGAGCGAGGTCGCCCGCAAGGAGGGCGACTCGGTCGTCCGAACGCCCGACGGCCCGCAGAAGCTCGAAGCGCTGCTCGAAGACGTCGACATCACGTACTTCGAGACGCGCCGCGAGTTCGAGGACGCCGTCCGCGAGGTTGTCGGCACCGGCCCCGTGTCGACCGAGTAGCTACAGGCTTCTGGGAATTGCCGCCGGTCCCTTTTACGTGACCTCGCGAACGGGAGCGCATGAGCCTCCGTTCGTCGTACGAATCACTACTCTGGAAGTCGATAGCGCTTGCCGGCGCCGACGGGTCCGTCGAGCGGAAGATGCTGGCCGCGGTCGGCCTGCAGTTCCTCGGCGCCGTCGCGATGGCGGCGTTCGCGCTGTTCGGCACGGGCACAGTGCAACTTCTCGGCGTCGGAGCGACGCTCGCGCTGTCGGTGGTCGCGTTCTTCAACACGTACCTCCTCGCGGAGCGCGACTTCGTCGAACCGCTGGTCGAACTGGAGGCGGCCGCCGACGACATCGCCGCCGGCGAGTTCCAGCGCGCGGACATCCCGGCGTCCGAGCGCACCGACGAGATTGCGGGACTCGTGGCGTCGTTCCAGCGGATGCAGGCGAACCTCGCGACGGCGTCCCGGCAGGCCGACGCGCTCGCTCGACAGGACTTCGACAACACGGCGCTCGACGCGGATGTCCCCGGTCGGTTCGGGGAGAGCATGGCGACGATGGCCGACAGCCTCGAATCCCACACCGAGCAACTGGAAGCCAAGCAAGCCGAACTCCAGCGCCAGTCCGAGCAACTCGAACGGCTCGTGGACGCGCTGTCGGACGCGACCGACGCCGCTCGCAGCGGCGACCTCACGGCCCGCCTCGACCCCGAGGACCTCGACGTCGCGGCCGAACACCGCGCGGTCGTCGAGGACTTCAACGACCTTCTGCGGACGCTCGGGGACACCATCGCGGACATCCAGTCGTTCTCCGAGGACGTGCTGGCGGTCTCCGCGGAGACGGAGTCGCGGGTCGACGACGTCGCCGAGCACAGCGCGGAGGTGAGCACGAGCGTCGACGAGATTGCGGCGGGCGCGAACCAACAGACCACGCAGCTGAACGACGTCGCCGCGGAGATGGACACGGTGTCTGCGACCGTCGAGGAAATCGCCGCGAGCGCCGACGACGTCGCCGAGACAGCGCAGGCGGCCGCCGACCGCGGAGAGGACGGCCGAGCGGAAGTCGAGGACACCATCGAGGCGCTGCGGGGGCTACGAGAGCAGAGTCAGGCGGTCGCGGACACCGTGGAGGAACTCGCCGCGGAGGTCGACCGCATCGACGGCATCACGGAACTCATCGACGACATCGCCGAGGAGACGAACATGCTCGCGCTGAACGCGTCCATCGAGGCCGCGCGCACCGGCGAGGACGGCGACGGGTTCGCGGTGGTCGCCGACGAGGTCAAGAGCCTCGCGGAGGAGACGCGCGAGCAGGCCGCCGACATCTCCGAGTTGGTGGAGACGGTCACACAGCGCGCGGCGGACGCGTCCACGGCCATCGCGGAGGTGGACGCGGAAGTCGAACGCAAAATCAACCGGGCGGAGGGCGTGCTCCGTGACTTCGACGCCATCGTCGACGAGGTGGCGAACGTCAACCACTCCGTGCAGGAGATTTCGGACGCGACCGACCAGGGCGCCCAGTCGGTGACCGACGCCGTCGGGATGGTCGACGAAATCGCGAGCGTCAGCGAGGAGACGGCCAGCGAGGCCGACACGGTCGCGGACAGCGCCGCCGAGCAGACGGAGGCCACCGACGAAGTCGCCGACCGCATGGACGACCTCGCCGGCCGCACGGAGGAACTCGCGGCGCTACTGGACGAGTTCGACGTGCCGGAGGACGCCGGCGTCGACAGAACGGGCGTCGACACGGACAACGCGAGCGGTGACGGTCACACGGGCGCCGCGGCGACCGACGGCGGGCAGCGCGGGGGATTCGACTGGGGAGAATAGGAGAGACGACCGAGCTACAGGAGCGCGGCGAACACGGAGAGGAAGCCGCTGGCGCCGTCGCCGCTGGCAGGGACGAGCGCCTGAATGCCGAACAGGGTCGCGTTGTACAGGCCGTGACAGAGCGCGGGGACGACGAGGTTCTCGGTGCGTTCGTAGACGACGCCGAACACGATACTCGGCACGGAGAGGATGCTGATGGTGAGTGCGGCGGCTTGGAGGCTCCCGGACAGCGAGAGGATGTGCGCGGGCGCGAACATTGCGGTGGCGAGGAGGATGGCGCCGGCCGCCGAGAAGTGCCGGCGCAGCGACCCCTGGATGATGCCGCGGAACAGGAGTTCCTCGCCCGGGCCGATGAGCAATATGGAGAGCGGAATCATCCAGACGAGCAGGCCGCTGTCGGCGGCAGCCTGCGCGCCCTCGTTGGACGCCGGTTCGGTCGTGAACAGGGTGGTGACGACGACGAGCGCGACGACCACGAGGCCGAACGCGGTGAGGTAGCCGCCGACAATGTAGCCGGCGTCCCGGAGCGACGGCACGGAGACGGGCACGAAGTCGAAGGAGAACCCCGAGTACCGGACGTACGCGCACGCGACCAGTGAGAAACCGATTCCCTGCAGGCCCACCAGACCGAGCACGAGGAGCGCGGCCGTCGTGAGTTCGAAGCCGAGCGCGACCCAGACGCCCATCAGGACCAGCGTGACGGCGATGCCGACGGCGAACCCGAGGACGGCGACGCCGAACGCCACGAGGACGGCGCGCAGTTTCGAGCGGGAGGTGGGCGCGCCGCCGTCGTCGGACGGCGACGGCATGTCCGCGTCAGTGGAGAGCGAATCCATGCACCACCGTTCGTCGCGGGCAGCGAAAAACCCCGGGGACGGGCGGCGCACGGCTGTCCGGCGACCGGCTACTCGTCGCGCTGCCGGAGTTCCTCGCGGAGCGCGTCGACTTGGCCTTCGAGGTTGGCGACGCGGGATTCCAGTTCCTCGGTTCGGTCGCTGCCGCGACCGCCGAACGCGATTCGACCGATGGCGACGACGACGACTGCGACGACGGCGAACGACACCAGTATCATGAACATGACTGCGAGTTCCATACCACCGGGGAGACCACCGACGAATGCGGGGAGCATCACGCTCAGCCTACATCCGTCGGCGTCTTAAGTGAATCCCCGAGGTGCGGGCTACGAGAACTCCGAGAGGTCGCTCTGGACGCCCGCGACCATGCTGGACTTCCGGCGCAGCGCGGCCAGCGAGACCGGGAGGCGGTCGACAATTTCGCGGACCGCGCCGTGGAACGTCTCGGATTCGCCGGGTTCGGTGTCGAAGGCGTTGCGAACGCTCTCGCGGACCTGCCAGACGCCGACGGGCGCCCAGTAGTCGTCGCTGACCTCGCGGAGGACGAGCGCCTTCGCCTGCCGGCCGATGTTGTCGAGGTGTTCGAGGACGCCGAGTCGGGACGCGTAGTACGCGCCCGCCGTCTCGTCGACGTACCCCGTGCGGCCCCCGTAGCCCTCGCTCGCGGACGCCATCCAGATGTCGCCCGCGGGGTCGGGGTTCCAGATGCTGCCCGGCGCCTTCATCTCCACGAGCTCGTACTCCCACGAACCGGGCGCGAGAATTACCCAGTAGCGGTTCCCCATGTACTCGTTGACGTGGACCGTCACCTGATTCACGCTCGGGTTGTCCCGAATCTTCCCGCGGAGGAACTGCCCAATCGTGTCGTCGACGGCCGTAATCGACCACCGGGTCGGGACGAGTCGGCGGTGGTCGGCCTGCCCGAGCGCGCCCACGGAGAGCACGCGGTTGATGTCGTAGACGTCGAAACCGCGGCGGTAGAGGTACGTCATCGCGCCCTCCGCCGCCCAGTCGTCGTCCTCGAGGGTCTTCTCGACGTACCGCGGCACGTGGGGGTTCTCGGTGAGCGCCGCTGACTCGGCGCTCGCGTTCGGCCCGGAAGGAGCGTTCGCCGCGGGGTTCGTGTACTCGTCCGGGTCGAAGTCCGGGGTGTCGGAGAGCCCGATTTCGACGTCCACGGGCCGGTCGGCCATCGCGACCTCGCGCTGCGTGCCGACGAAGCCGTCCCAGACGTCGTGGACGTTCACGTTCGCGGAGCGCCGCGAGTTCAGCAGGCCCGTCCGGTACTGGAGCACGTTGTCGATGTCCAAGCCCTGCTGGTACCACTCGCCGCTGGTGGCGTACTCCTCGGGGTCGGCGCCGCCCGCGACTGGCGAGAGGATGCCCGCGGAGACGTTCGGGTACGACGACCGCCCGACGAACACCGACGGCGCGGTCGCGCCGACGAGCGTGTCCCCCTGCACGGCGGACTCGAAGCCGGATTCGACGTCGTCGAGGTACTCCAAGACCTCGTAGGACTTCTCCTCGGCGAGCTGGCGCCGCTGGACCGACTCGTCGGGCTGGAGTCCCTCGATGTAGTCGTCGAGACGCACGTCGACTAGTTGCGCGGGCGTCCACTTACCCGCTTCGCCGCGCACTCACAGCGACCAGAAGTCAACGGCAGATACAAATCAATCGTTTCGGGAATGGGGAGAATTCTGTGTAAGTAGATGATTTGGAGAGAGTACATAGAGATATGTTTCGTTCTCACTCTGTATCCAGGTCGTTTGCCGAAATTTATTTATACACAGCGCCCATGGTATGTGGTAACATGAGTGTCGTGGAGCAACTCCGGGTACGCGTCGAGGACTCGCCGACCGAATTCGAGTGCGGGATCTGCGCGGCCCGTTACGAGCGCCAACGCCTGAACTGCCCGGCCTGCGGCAGCGGCGAGTTCAGAGAAGTATAGCGGCTAGTCCGCCTGCATCTGCCACTCGCGGACGTTGTCCGCGCTCACGCCAGACACCGACTCGGCCACCTCGTCGGCGTCCGCAGACGCCAGGTCGCCGACGTCCTCGATGCCCGCTTCTTCGAGTTTCTCCGCGGTCGCGGGGCCGATACCGTCCAGCGCCTCCACGCCCTGTTTGCGCTGGCGCTGCTGGTACTCCTCGTAGTTACAGATGGGACACCCCAGTTCCCAGGGTTCCTCGTCGTCGCCGTCGTGGACGACGAGTTCGGGGAGGTCGTGCTCGTCGCAGTACGTGTCGGTAATCTCGATGTCGCCGCGGCGCGGGAGCGGCAGCGAGTAGTCGCAGTCCGGGTAGCGCGTACAGCCGACCAGCCGGCTGCCCGTCTGGAGCTGCTTGATGGCGAGTTCGCCGCCTTCTTCGGCACCGCATTCGGGGCACGCGCCGATGACGCGGTCCTCGCTCTCCTCGGCTTCCTCGGCCGCGCACAGCGGGCAGCCGTGGACGAACGTGTCCCGGCCCGCGAGCATCTTCACCTCGTGGAGACCGTGCTCCTCGCAGGTCTCCTCGAGGACGAGCGGTTCGCCCGTGGAGGGTAACGGGAGCGTGAACCGGCACTCGGGGTAGCCGTCGCAGCCCACGAAGTACGAGCCCGTCCGGGAGCGCCGCACGAGCAGCGTGTCGCCGCACTCGGGGCACTCGCCGAGCGTCTTGTCCGCCTTCAGGGAGTCGCGGAGGTGGTCGCCGATCTCCTCCCGGGAGTCGGTGAGCTCGTCGAAGACGCGGTCCAGAATCTCGCGGGACTCCGCGGTGACCTCGTCGAGTGACTTCTCGCCCTCGGCGATGGCGGTCATGTCGCCCTCCAGTTCGCTGGTCATCTGCTCGCTGACCACGAGGTCGGCGTACTCCTCGGCGGCCTCCACGACCGCCTTCGCCAGCGTCGTCGGCCGCGGCGGGTCGCCCTCGATGTAGCCGCGGTCGTAGAGCTTCTCGATGGTGTTGTGGCGCGTAGAGTTGTGGACGACAACTCCGCCTTCGACCGCGAAGTTCGGTGCGGTCTCGTCGATAGTCAGGTCGTAGACTGCGCCGTCGTACTCGCACTCCGAAACGGCGGTTACCGTCGCCGTCGACGGATGTCCGCGAATCGTCGCGTACACCGATTCGTCGAACCCGTCGGCAGTGTACCGGAACGTCCGGTTGTCGTCGTGGCTCCGGTTGCTCCCCTCGATGTGTTTGCCGACGTATCCTTCCTCGTCGAGCTCGGAAAGCGCGTTCCGCACGACGTCGACGGTCACTCCGAGTTCGTCGGCTAACTCGAAAGTCGTGTGTTCCGCCTCCGAGAGCGCTTCGAGAATCCGAGATTTCCGAGTGGTGACGTGGTAGTCTTCGAGTCGAGACAGGCCGCGGTAGAACTTCTCGTCGGCGGCAATCGGAACTTCGTCCAAGAACCGTTCGAGGTCGTGACGCCCCCTGACATAGAGTTTGTGTTGGGACTTGTTTAGTGTCGAATCGATACCGTGGCGTTCCAGTATTTCCTCGACACCACTGAGCAAGTCGTGGTCGATGTTGGAGATGAAGGCTTTCCCGTCCGTCGAAATATGGCCTTCATCGTCGAACAGCGCGCCGACGAAGACGGGTTCGAGCACGTCGGGAACCGCCGGGCAGCCGTCCTCGCGAACGTCATCGAGGACGAACTGGAGCATTCGAGCGACCACACTCGGAACGTGAACCTGGTACTTCTCCTTGTGGTGGTCCTCGCGTCCATCGCGTGCCGAAACAGCCGGTTTGACGTCGAACAGCGTTTCGATGTCGTCTACGAAACGCTCGATGAGGCGCTCGTCGGTGTTGTGGTATCTGATATCGACGACGTTCTCGTCTTCGTTGACGTGAACCGACCCGTCGCCCAACAGGCAGCCGAGCACTCGTGCCAGTTCGGGCGACCAGTCGAGCGGGAACGGATTCTGAACGGAGACATCGTAGTTCAGGCCGTGAATTTCGTCGGGTCGTACATCTATCCGTCCAAGAATCCACACTGGAACGTCCTTGTCGCCGTTCTCATACCGAGTGACCTGCGGCCGGTGGGTGCCGACTCGTTCGGCGAACTCGGCCTGTGTCTCCGCTGCCGCTTTTCGGTGTTTACGGAGTGCGTCACCGCAATCGACCCCGTAAAGCTTCGATTTCTTATCACAAGCCGCTGCAAACTCTGACCACGTAGCGACCGTCGTCGATACATCCACGTCGTCGCTCGCAGCACGACGCGCGGTGAGGAGTTCGTCACCCTCGTCAATCGCAACGAGCGGCTTCACTTCGAACGTGTCGCCGGAGTGCGTATAAACGGGATGTTCGCTCGTCGCCTCGAAGGATCCCGCATTCGTTTCGACCCGGAACACGCGTTCGTCGTCGTCAAGCGGACGCTCACTGACGAGCGTCTGTTCGCGCTCCGTAGTCCGACCGGTTCCTTCCTCGAAGGAGAGGGTAGTCGGTCCATCCTCCGCGACGGCGATATCTGTATCCCCGTCAGCAAGCGCTACACGGCCCGAATCGAACAGTTCGGCAATCGGAACGCGCTCGATGTCGCCAGACTCATGACGGACGAGAACCCGACTATCTCCAGTCAGACACTTCGTCCCGATGCCCATGTCCTCCATCGTCTCGATGAGCCGGCTCTGGCCGTACCGGCGCGGCGGCTGGGTCTGCTTGGCCTCCATCCGCGGGTCGGTGAGGTCGAGGTGTTCGCCCTCGTCGACGTCCGGCACGTAGTTCTCGCTCGTGTTGAAGTACGGGTAGACCGCGTGGTAGCCCTCTTCGAGGAGGCGCTTGCCGTTCGCTTTGAGGGATTCGCCGTCGGCGTCCGCGACCACGCGCAGGTGCTCCCAGACGGCGGGCTCCGCGAGCGTCGCGAAGAACCGCCGCACGACGAGCTCGTACACCTCCCACTCGTCCTCGGAGAGCTTGTTCCGGTCGGGGAAGTCCGGCGTCGGGTGAATCGGCGGGTGGTCGGTCGTCTCCTCGTCGCCCTCCGTCGGCGAGAGGTCGTCCCGTTCGAGCAGCATCTCGGCGTCGTCGCCGAATATCGTCTGCTCGAACTCCCCGAGCAGGTCGCGCTCGTCCAAGTCCTCGGGGTAGACGGTGTTGTCCGTCCGCGGGTACGTGATGTAGCCCGCCGTGTAGAGGTCCTCGGCGATGCTCATCGCGCGGCCCGCAGAGTACCCCAGCGACCCCGCGGCGCGGATGAACTGCGTGGTGTTGAACGGCGCCGGCGGGTCGTCGCTGCGCGTGCGCCGCGACACCGACTGGACGACCGCCTCGCCGGCCTCCCGGAGCACCGAGAACGCGCGCTCGGCGGCGTCCTCGTCCCAGACGCGCTCGGCCTCGTTACCGTCCTCGCCCTCGTAGAAGTACTGCGCCTCGAACGTCGTGTCGTCCTTGGCGAGGTCCGCGAACAGCTCCCAGTAGTCGTCCGGCTCGAAGGCCTCGATTTCGCGCTCCTTGTCCACGATGAGCTTCAGCGTCGGGGACTGCACGCGCCCGACGGAGATGAAGTCCTCGCCCATCTGCCGGGCGGACAGCGAGAGGAATCGCGTGAGTGCGGCGCCCCACACGAGGTCGATGATTTGGCGGGCCTCGCCCGCCGCGGCGAGGTCGAAGTCCACCTCGTCGGGGTCCGCGAACGCGGACTTGACCTCGTTGTCCGTGATCGAGGAGAAGCGCACGCGCTGGATGGGCGCCTCCTCGTTGACCTCGCGGACGAGTTCGTAGGCTTCCTTCCCGATGAGTTCGCCCTCGCGGTCGTAGTCAGTCGCGATGACGACGTTGTCGGCCTCGCGAGCGAGGCGCTGGAGCGCGTTCACGATGTCCTCCTGGGTCGGCTCCTTCACGACGTCGGCGTGCACGAGTTCGGCTGGCTCGACGTCCCGCCAGTCCGAGTACTCGGCGGGGAAGTCGACGCCGACGACGTGGCCCGAGAGGCCGATGCAGCGGCGGCCCCCCCACTCGTAGACGTTGACGCCCGCAGTCGTGTCCGTCGTTGCCCCTCCCTCCGAGAGGATGTCGGCGATGCGTCGCGCGGCGTTGTTCTTCTCTGTGACGATGAGTTCCACGGTGTACCTCCACCTGCCGAGGTGGTCGTTGCGAACGGTTACGCCGCAACCGCGGGTAAAGATTTCGGGACCGGGAACCGCAAGCAGGCGACGGGACAAGGCGCGCTCGCGGCCGGCCGCGAGTGCGGGTACTCGCGCGGCGTGCGAGCACGCGCAACGACTAACCCCGGCCGGACGGAACGACGACTGTGAACCGACGAACGCTGACCCAGTGGTTCGGCGCGGCGCTGTTCGCGTTCGCCGCGGTCGCGCTCGCGGCGACGTTCCCGGCCGACGGACCGCTCGCCGTCCAGATGGTGCTCATGGCGCTCGCCGGCGCGCTCATGTTCGCCGGGGGCGTCACCGACCGCGTGCGGTGGTCGCTGCTCGCGGGACTGGCGAACGTCGCACTCGGGCTCTCGCTGGTCGTCTCCGGCGTCACGACTCTCGACGACCAGCCGGGAGCCGGCGACCTCGCGTACGCCGCGCTCGTCGCCGTCGGCGGCCTCACGCTCGCGGCAATCGGCGTACTCTACGTCATCGACCACGACTCTTTCGACACCGAAGCGTAGCCGCGCGTCGACGAAAACGAGAAGCGAGCCGCGTCGGTGCCGACAGCCTACTCCAACTGTTCGCGCAGCAGTTCGTTCACTTGGCCGGGGTCCGCGCTCCCGCCGGTCTTCCCCATCACCTGCCCGACGAGGAAGTTCAGCGCGCCGCCCTCCCCGGCGTGGTAGTCCTCGACGGCGTCCGGGTTCTCGTCGATAGCCTCGGCGACGGCCGCCTCGACCTCGCCGCCCGTGGTCTTCCCGAGGTCCTCGGCCTCGACAATCTCGTCTGGACTGCGACCCTCGTCGAGCATCTCCCGAAGCACGACCTCCTCGGCGTTCTTCGCCGTGATCTCGTCCTCCGCGACGAGTTCCACGAGGCGCTCGAACTCGCCGAGACGGTCGGTGATGTCCCCGACTTCCAGCCCGCGGTAGTTGAGTTCGCCGAGGACGTTGTCCGCGACCCACGTCGCCGCCAGCCCGGGGTCGTACTCGTCGGCGAGTTCCTCGAAGAGGTCCGCGACGGCCTTCCGCGACGTGAGCTTCGACGCCGTTTCCGCGCCGACGCCGTACTCCTCGCGGAAGCGCTCGCGGCGCGCGTCCGGCAGCTCCGGAATCGGAATCTCGTCCTTCCAGTCCGAGACTTCGAGCGGCGGGATGTCCGCCTCCCGGAAGTAGCGGTAGTCCTTCTCCTCCTCCTTCGAGCGCATCGACACCGTGATGCCCCGGCTCTCGTCCCAGTGGCGGGTCTCCTGTTCGACCTCGCGGCCGCGCTGAATCTGGTTGCGCTGGCGCGTAATCTCGTAGGACAGCGCCTTCTGTGCGCCCTTGTGACTGGAGATGTTCTTCACCTCCGTGCGGTTGGCGGCTTCCAGCGCCTCGTCGCTGATGCCGCCCTCTAGTTTCTCGGCGTCGACCATCGAGATGTTGGCGTCCACGCGCAGACTGCCGTCGCGCTCCGCGTCGAAGATGCCCAAATATTCGAGGACGTCGGTGAGTTTCGCGAGGAACGCGCGCGCCTCGTCGGCGCTCCGGAAGTCCGGGCGCGTGACGATTTCCATCAGCGGCGTGCCCGCGCGGTTGTAGTCGACGAGCGTGTAGTCGGCGGTGTCGATGCTGCCGCCGACGTGCTGGAGGCTCCCCGGGTCCTCTTCGAGGTGCGCGCGCTCGATGCCGATTTCGCGGCGCTCGTCCTCGACGGTCACGTCGAGTTCGCCGTCCTGGCAGATGGGCGCGTCGTACTGCGTGATCTGGAAGCCCTTCGGCAGGTCGGGATAGAAGTAGTTCTTCCGGTGGAAGCGGGTTCGCTCGGGGATTTCCGCGTCGATTGCCTTCCCGAGTTTCACCGCGGCCTCGACGGCGCCCTCGTTCAGCACCGGGAGCGCGCCCGGGAGCCCGAGGCACACCGGACACGTGTGCGTGTTCGGCTCCGCGTCGTCGGTGTCGGTCGAACACCCACAGAATATCTTGGTGTCCGTCTCCAGTTGCACGTGGACCTCCAGCCCGATGACCGCGGCGAGGTCCTGCGTGGCGGACTGCGTACTCATTACGCCACGATTCGAGGGGTGGCCGCTTAGGGCTAACGAAGGGGCCACGCGGGCGGCCCCCGCGCGACCCGCCGAAGTTGTCTGACGCGCGTCCGACCTATACTTATCCGTCTCGCGTCCCGTTCAGAACGTATGACTGACGACACCGACGTCGAGGAACTCGAACAGCGCGTCGAAGAACTGGAGGCCACCGTCCGCGGACTCACCGAGGAACTCGTGGACGCCAGCGAGCGCATCCGCACGCTGGAGGCTGAACTGGACCGCACGCCGAGTACGGAGGAACTCCGGGAATCCCGCGAGGGCGGCGTCATCGAGCCCGACGACGAGGACGACAGCGAGGCAGGCGAAGCGACTAAACCTGTGGACGGCGACGCTGACGACAACGAGGAGTCGGGCCTCGACGACATCATCGTCGCGTAGGCCGCTCCCCTCCCCAGCATGTACATCGACGAAATCGTCCTCCAGAACTTCAAGAGCTTCGCCGGGACGACGCGCATCCCGTTCTACGAGGACTTCACGACGATTAGCGGCCCGAACGGCTCCGGGAAGTCCAACATCATCGACGCGGTGTTGTTCGCGCTCGGCCTCGCGCGCACCTCGGGGATGCGCGCGGAGAAGCTCACGGACCTCATCTACAACCCCAGCCACGAGGGCGACGACGAGTCCGCCGGCCCGAAGGAGGCCAGCGTCGAGGTCGTGTTGAACAACGGCGACGGCACGCTCTCGCGCTCGCAAGTCGAGACCGCCGCCGGCTCCGAGAAGGTCGGCGATGTCGACACCATCACCGTCAAGCGCCGCGTGAAACGCACCGACGACAACTACTACTCGTACTACTACCTGAACGGGCGCTCGGTGAACCTCTCGGACATCCGCGACCTGCTCGCGCAGGCGGGCGTCGCGCCCGAGGGGTACAACGTCGTGATGCAGGGCGACGTCACCGGCATCATCAACATGACGCCGGGCGAGCGCCGCGAGATCGTCGACGAGATCGCGGGCGTCGCGGAGTTCGACGCGAAGAAGGCCGACGCCCACGAGGAACTGGAGGTCGTCCAAGAGCGCGTCGACGAGGCCGACCTCCGCATCGAGGAGAAGCAGGACCGCCTCGACCAGTTGGCCGACGAGCGCGAGACCGCGCTCGAATATCAGGGGTTGCGGGACGAGAAACAGGAGTACGAGAGCTACGCGAAGGCCGCCGAGTTGGAGGAGAAGCGCGAGGACCTCGACGCGACGCGCAGCGACATCGACGAACGCGAGGACGAACTCGCGGAACTCCGGGAGGAACTGGACGAGCGCCGCGGCACCGTGCTCCGCCTCGAAGAGGACCTCGAGGACCTGAACGCGGAAATCGAGCGGAAGGGCGAGGACGAGCAGCTCGCCATCAAGCGCGAGATGGAGGAAGTGAAAGGCGACATCTCGCGCCTCGAGGACAAGGTCGAGGCCGCCGAGGAGCGCATCGAGGACGCGGAGAACGAGCGCCGACAGGCGTTCGTCGAAATCGACCGCAAGCAGGAGCAAATCGACGACCTCGAAGGCGACATCAAGGACTTGAAAGTCGAGAAGGCGTCGGTGAAGGCGGACATCCAGAGCCGGGAGTCCGACCTCGCGGACGTCGAAGCGGAAATCGAGTCCGTGGACACCGAGTTCGACGAACTGAAAGCCGAACTCGCCGAGAAGAAAGCGGAGTTGGAGGACGCGAAGAGCGAGCGCAACGACCTCCAGCGCGAGCAGGACCGCCTGCTGGACGAGGCCAAGCGGCGCTCGGACGCGGTCGACGAAGCCGAAGCAGACCTCGAAGACGCCCGCGAGCGCCTCCCGGAGTTGGACGCGACCCTCGACGACCTCGAAGACGAACTCGCGAAGGCGAAGCGGAACCGCGAGCAAATCGTGGAGGTCGTCGAGGACCTCAAACAGGAGAAGCGCGAGCGCCAGGACGACCTCGACGAGGTCGAGGACGACCTCTCGGCGGCCCAAGAGGAGTACGCGCGCCTCGAAGCGCAGGCCAACGAGTCCGGAGACTCGTCGTACGGGAAGGCCGTCACTACGATTCTGAACAGCGACGTCGAGGGCGTCCACGGCACGGTCGGCCAACTCGGCGGCGTCAGCGAGCAGTACGCGACCGCCTGTGAGACGGCCGCTGGCGGCCGCCTCGCGAACGTGGTCGTGGACGACGACGGCACGGGCCAGCGCTGCATCGAGTACCTCAAGCAGCGCAACGCGGGCCGCGCGACGATGCTCCCCATCACGAAGATGCGCCACCGCTCGCTGCCGAGCACGCCGGAGATGCCGGGCGTGGTGGACTTCGCGTACAACCTCGTGGACTTCGACGAGCAGTACGAGCCCATCTTCTCGTACGTGCTCGGGGACACGCTCGTCGTGGAGAACATGGAGACCGCTCGCGACCTGATGGGCGACTATCGACTCGTCACGCTCTCCGGGGAACTCGTCGAGAAGTCCGGCGCGATGACAGGGGGGTCGCGGTCGGGTTCGCGGTACTCGTTCTCCAAATCCGGGAAAGGACAGTTGGAGCGCGTCGCCGAGCGCATCCAGCGCCTCGAAGACGACCGCGCCGAACTCCGGGAGGACGTCCGCGAAATCGACGACCGCTTGGAGGACGCCCGCGACCGGCGGCAGGACGCCACCGACCAAGTGCGGTCGCTGCAGAACGACGTGGAAGCCACGGAGAGCGAGCGCGAGGACGTCGAAGAGCGCATCGACGAGCTGGAGGCGAAAATCGAGGAGCTACGGGGCGAACGCGAGGACGTCGACGAGCAGATGCAGGCCATCGAAGACGACATCTCCGCGAAGCAGGAGGACATCGCGGCGCTCGAAGCGGACATCGAGGAACTCGAGGACGAACTCGCGGACTCGAAGATTCCCGAACTCACCGCCGAGAAGGAGGACATCGAGGCCGACATCGCTGACCTGCAGTCCCGCGTGGACGACCTCGACGGCGAACTGAACAGCCTCCAGTTGGAGAAGGAGTACGCCGAGGACGCCGTCGAGGACCTCCACGACGACATCGAGGAGGCGCAGAACGAGAAGGCCGAGCAGGAGCAGCGTATCAGTGACCTCCGCGAACAAATCGAGGCCAAAGAGGAGACGCTCGCGGAGAAGGAGGAAGCCGTCGCTGCGTTGGAGGAGGAGTTAGCGGACCTCAAGAGCGAGCGGGAGGACCTCAAAGACGACCTCAGGGAAGCGAAGGCGGCTCGCGACGAACAGGCCAGCGAGGTCGAGACAGTCGAGAACCGGCTGGAGAGTCTTCGGCGGGCGGAGGCGCGGCTCACCGAGGAAATCGACGACCTCGAGGACGCCGTTGGCGACTACGACCCCGAGGAGATTCCGGACCTCGACGAGGTCGAGGAGAACGTCGCGCGCCTCGAACGGCAGATGGAGGCCTTAGAACCGGTGAACATGAAGGCTATCGACGAGTACGACGACGTCGAGTCCGACCTCGACGACTTGGAGGACAAGCGGGCGACGCTCGTCGAGGAGCGCGACGGCATCCAGGACCGCATCGACCACTACGACGAGCAGAAGAAGTCGACGTTCATGGACGCCTTCGACGCCATCAACGACCAGTTCCAGCGCATCTTCTCGCGGCTCTCCGCGGGCACGGGCGAACTCGAACTGGAGAACCCCGAGGACCCCTTCGAGGGCGGGCTGACGATGAAAGCCCAGCCCGCGGACAAGCCCGTCCAGCGGCTGGACGCGATGAGCGGCGGGGAGAAGTCCCTGACCGCGCTGGCGTTCATCTTCGGCATCCAGCGCCACAACCCCGCGCCGTTCTACGCGCTCGACGAGGTGGACGCGTTCCTCGACGCCGTCAACGCCGACCGCGTCGGTGAACTCGTCGACGAACTCGCGGGGGACGCCCAGTTCGTCGTCGTGAGCCACCGCTCGGCGATGCTCGACCGCTCCGAGCGCGCCATCGGCGTGACGATGCAGGAGGACAACCGCAGCATCGTCACGGGCATCGACCTCTCCGCCCAGGGGGCAGTTGCGAATGACTGACGAAACCGACGACTCCGACGACGTCCCGCTCGACGTCACGGGCCACGAGGACCGGAAAGCGGAGCGCGAAAGCGAGAGCGCGCCCGACGGCGGACTGACGACCGCGGACGCGCCCGGAGACGACACGCCGGACAGCGCGGCGGAACTCATCGCGGAGTCGCCGGCCGACCCCGAGGCGAACCCCGAAGACGAGGTCGAGCCCGTGGAGTTGCTCGTGCAGCTCGCGAAGAACGGCGAAATCGAGCCGTGGGACATCGATATCGTCGCGGTGACGGACAAGTTCCTCGAAGCGCTCGACGAGGCCGACCTGCGGACGTCGGGGCGGGCGCTGTTCTACGCGAGCGTACTGTTGCGGATGAAGAGCGACGCGATGCTCGACGCCGGCGACGACGAACCCGAGGAGGAAGAAGAGGTCGAGCGGCCGCCGTGGGAGGCGCCGCCCGACGAGGACGGCCGGCCGGCCTACGACCCCGTGGACGCGCTCGAATCCGAGATGGACCGCCGGCTGGAGCGCAAGCACGCCCGCGGCAACCCGGAGACGCTGGACGAACTCGTGCGCGACCTGCGGGAGGCCGAGCGCGGATCGTGGTGGAAAGAATCCCGCGAGTACGACACCAGCGACTCCCCGAAGGGGTTCCGGCGCGGCGTCCAAGAGCTGGACTATCGGTCGGGCGACGAATTCCGGATGGACGACGAGCCGACCGCCGAGGACGCGCTCGGGAACGCCCACGAGGAGGACATCGAGGCGACAATCGAGGATGTTCGCGCGGTGCTGGACGAGCAGTACGGCGGCGGGCGCACGGAAGTGCTGTACGAGGAAGTCGCCGAGGCGGGCGAGTCGCGCGTGCAGACGTTCCTCGCGTTGCTGTTTCTCGCGCACCGCGGCGCGGTCACGCTCGAACAGGACGACCTGTTCGGCGACCTCTGGGTCTGTGAGAACGCGGGGACGGACGCCGCGATCTAGCGCTTCTCGACGCCGAACTTCCCTTTCAGGTAGAGCGCGCCGACGATGGCGACGAACAGGGCGACCAGCGACAGGTCGTAGGAGATGTCGACGACGCCGACGGCGTCGAGCGCGACGACGACCGCGGCGGCGGCCACCAGCCCGTAGACGAACAGCGCGTCCTCGCGGACCTCGGAGAGCGAGCGCATCACCGGATCGAGTCAGCCGCGGAGAATAAACGTACCGATGCCCCCCGTCAGAACGCGAACCAGTCGGTGACGCGGCCGGAGTCGTGGAGGCGCCAGCGCTGGCGGACGGTTCCTTCTGCACCGGTTTCGACGGAGAGCGTCGCGTCGAACAGCGGCTCGACCGTCGCGAGGAGCGCGTCGTCGGCGCTCGCGGAGACGTGGAAGTGGCCCATACCATCGTCTTCGCGGACGGCGCTCGTGAGGAGGTGGAGGAATCGGAACAGCCGTTCCTCGGTGGTGTCCCCGGAGCGAACAGCGTCGAAGAACGGGTCGAGGCCGTCGACGCAGAGTCGGACCTCGCTTGGGGTGTCGGCGGCCGCGGCGACGCGGTCGAAGGCGTCGGTGACGGCCGTGGTGAGCGCCGCGAAGTCGGTGCGGTCCTCTACGCGTTCGTACCACTCACCAAGCGGCGCTCCGGCGCCCCCGGACTGGGGCGCGGCGGCCGCCGAACGCGCACCCGTGGCGGGCGTGGCGTCCACGACGCCGAGCGTCGAGGCGTCGGTGCGGCGCGGGCTGTGGCGGTCCAGCACTGTCGAGACATCCGCGGCGGTTTCGAGAAAGACGTGGCGGCGGTCGAGTTCGGGGGCGCCGAGGAGGCGCTCGCAGGCGGCGTCGCGGCCCTCCGCGTCGCTGACCACGAGGACGTTGCAGCCGTCCCGCTTCAAGGCCGCGAGTTCTGTCGAGAACGCTTCGGCGTCGGCGTGGCCCCCCATACCTTACCCTAACAAACGCGGGAACAGTATTTACATTTTGGGCCTTCGGCCGCGAATCTTACCGCGTTAGCCGCGTCAGCGCGCCAACTTCAGAGGTAGTCGCCGACGAGCGCGTCGACGCGGTCGCGGGTGTCCTCGGGGATGGCTTCGGTGGGCGTGTTCACGGTGCCTTCGAGGGCGTGCCCGCAGTCGCAGTCGCGCTCCTCGGGCAGCGTCTCGATGGCGTGCTCGACGGTGCGCTTGATGGCTTTCTCGTTGGCGGCGGCGTTCTCCAGCACTTCTTCGAGCGTGACCTCGCTGTCGGCCTTCCAGACGTCGTAGTCGGTGACGCCCGCGACGGTGGCGTAACACATCTCGGCTTCGCGCGCGAGCTTCGCCTCCGGGATTGCGGTCATGCCGACGAGGTCCCAGCCCTGGCTCTTGTAGAACTCCGACTCGGCTCGCGTCGAGTACTGCGGCCCCTCGATGCAGACGTACGTGCCGCCCTCCTGGGTTTCGGCGTCGGTCGCGTCCTCGGCGGATTCGTGGAGGTGTTCGACCATGTGCGGGCAGTACGGGTCCGCGAACGGCTGGTGGACGACGATACCGTCACCGAAGAACGTGGAGTCGCGGTGTTTCGTGCGGTCGAAAATCTGGTCCGGGACGACCAGCGTCTGCGGCGGCAGTTCCTCCTTGAGGCTGCCGACGGCGTTCGACGCGAGGATGCGCTCGACGCCGAGCTGCTTGAGCGCGTAGATGTTCGCCTTGTACGGGAGGTTCGTCGGCGAGCGCTGGTGGTCGGGGCCGTGTCGCGGCAGGAACGCGACCTCGGTGCCGGTGTCGCCGAACTCGCCGACAGTCACGGGCGCGCTCGGGTCGCCGTACGGCGTCGTCACGTCCTCCTCTCGCACGTCGTTCAGCGGGAGCGCTTCGTAGATGCCGGAACCGCCGATGAAGCCAATCATGTACAGCCGTCGAACCGGGAGCGACCTAAAAGACTCGTCTCACGTCGCGACGCACCTCGACAGGCGAACGACGACAGCCCGTCCGACTTAGTAACCTCGGCGGATTGAAAGGGCGAGGCACGCTCGCGCCTGCGTGGTCGTCTCGCCGACCACTATCCGTGAGCGCAGCGAGCGGATATGTCGGCGAGACGACCGCGAGCGTGCCGAGGGCTTTCCGTCGTTGCTGTCTACGAAACGGGTTACGAGCAGTCAGCAGAAACGGGCTAGGCGTCGACGCGGAGCTTCCACTCCTCGGGGCCGGCCTTCACGAGCACGTCCCGGCGCACCATCTCCGCTAAGACTTCGTCGAGGCGGTCGGGTTGGGCGATTTCCATCTCGATGCGTTCGACGTCGTGGTACGACGAGAGGAGGTTCTGGATGCCCTCCCGCGTGTAGGAGCCATCGTCGTCTTTCTCCATGACGCCGGAGATGAGGTCGATCATGTCCTCGATGAAGTTCCACGGGTAGACGACCCACGCCCACTCGTCGAGGTACTCGCCGACGTAGTCGGGGTCGTACTCGCTGGTGCCCAGCAGTTGGAGAGTAGCGGTGCGAATCTCGTTGGCCTCCCGGTCGGCGACGTATTCGTGGGCGCGCTCGATGGAGCCGCCGGTGTCGGCGATGTCGTCGATGATGAGGACGTCCTTGTCCTCGACGGAGCCCTCCGGCATCGGGTACCGGACCTCGGGCTCGTCGGCCTTCTCGGCGGTACCGACGTAGTGCTCCATCTTGAGACTGGTGAGGTCGTCGAGGCCGAGGAAGTCACAGAGACACCGGCCCGCGAACCAGCCGCCGCGAGCGAGCGCGACAACGACGTCGGGCTCGAACTCGGAGTGTTTCACGTCGTCGCTGACGTCGCGGCAGAGACCGTAGATGTACTCCCAGTTGGTGATAGTGCACTTGAACTCGTCCGGGAGGTCGCTCATTACATGGGAACTCGCACACCTCGCTACTTAACGGTTTACAGGTGCGCTCGGCCGACTGAACGTGTCAGCGAGTCAGTCAGCGAGAACGTGGGAAACGTTCAAGCCGGGAGTGGCCGAACCGGAGAGCGTGACCTCGCCCTCCGACGACACGACGACCGACCGCAGTCGCCGTCGCGTCCTCCAGTCCGCGGCCGCAGCCGCGCTCGCTGGACTCGCCGGCTGTGCGAGCGGCGGCGACGATGGAACGACGAGCGCGCCGACGCAGACGACTGCGGAATCGACCACAGCCGCGCCGACGACCGTCAGCGAGGCCGCCCAACGCGAGACGGCAAACGACCTCGTACAGGCGCTGGCCGCCGGCGAGTACGAGACGGCGTTCGGAATGCTCTCGGAGAACGTCCGGAGCCAGTACTCCGCCGCCCGGCTGGAGACGGACTGGACGCAGACGACGGCCAACTACGGTCGCTTCGAGGGCGTCTCCGGGACGACTCGGGAGCCGACGGGCGGCTACGACGTGCTCGTGGTGCAGGCGCAGTTCGAGGCGGGCGTGCTCGGCGTCCGCGTCGTCTTCGAGCGGGCGTCCATCGAGGGCCTACAGTTCGTGCCGTGGGTCGAGGATGCGTACTCGCCGCCCGCGTACGCCGACCAGTCGGCCTTCGAGGAGCGCGAACTGGCGCTCGACTCGCCCGCCTGCGACCTCGGCGCGACGCTGACGGTGCCGACGGGTGGCGCGGACACAGGTGTGGTGCTCGTCCACGGCTCCGGGCCGAACGACCGCGACGGGACCATCGGCCCGAACAAGCCCCTGAAGGACCTCGCGTGGGGGCTGGCGACCGAGGACGTCGCCGTTCTCCGGTACGACAAGCGCACGTACGCCTGCGACGTGGCGACCGGCGACCTCGGATTCGACGCGCTCGTCGCCGACGACGCGCTGACCGCGCTCGACCGCTTGCGCGCGGAGACCGACGTGAGCAGTGCCGCGGTCGTCGGGCACAGCCTCGGCGGCTACGCCGCACCCCGAATCGCCGAGCGGGATGGGGACACAGCCGCGTTCCTGCTCGCCGCGCCGTCGCGCCCGCTGTACGAACTCGTCCCCGACCAACTGCGCTACCTCGCGAACCTCGACGATACGGTGACCGAGGACGAGCGCTCGCGCATCGAGGACGCGGAAGCGACCGCCGAACGCCTCGCGAACGGGAACTACGAGAGCGGCGGCTTCGCGTGGAGCGCGGACTTCTGGCGCGCGGTGGCGGAGTACGACCCCGTCACGACGGCGACGGGACTGGACCGCGAGGTGTACGCGCTACAGGGCGGCCGTGACTACCAAGTGAGCGCGACCGAGGACTTCCCAGCGTGGCGGGACGCGCTCGGCGAGAGCAATACGGCGCTGTACGAGGACTTGAACCACCTGTTCGTCGCCGGCGAGGGCGACCCGAACCCGAACGAGTACTTCGAGCCCGGGAACGTCGCCGAACCGGTAGTCACGGACCTCGCCGGTTGGCTCTCGTAGGAAGGAAACACGCAACACGCGGGAGCGAGAAGCCGCGTCCATGACAGCGACGCGAGCGCTCCTCGTGGACGCGTTCACCGGCGAGCCGTGTGCGGGGAACGCGGCCGGCGTGGTGCCCGACGCCGACGACCTGACCGACGGCCAGATGCAAGCTATCGCCGCCGAACTGGGCGCCAGCGAGACGGCGTTCGTCCGCGAGAGCGACGACGCCGACCGCCGGATTCGGTACTTCACGCCGACGACCGAGGTCGACCTCTGCGGGCACGCGACCATCGCGAGCCACGCGCATCTGTTCGCGGCCGACATCATCGACGCGGGCGAGCACACCCTGGAGACGAACGTCGGCGTGCTCGACATCGAAGTCGAGGCCGACGGCACGGTGTGGATGACGCAGAACGCCCCCGAGATTCGGGAGGTCGACGTGAGTTACGAGCGCGTCGCGGCCGCGACGGGGTTAGACGAGGAGGCGCTCCGGGGCGCCAGCGACGACCTGCCGCTGGCCGTCGCCTCAACTGGGCTGCCGTTCCTCGTCACGCCAGTGACGTACCTCTCTGACTTGGGCGATGCGGACCCGGACTTCGACGCGGTCGAGGCGCTCGCCGACGAGGTTGACGCCGCCGGCGTGTACGCGTTCTCGTTCGACGCGCTCGACAGCGACTCGACGCTCCAAGGGCGGGCGTGGGTGCCGGGCGCCGGCGTCGACGAGGACCCCGTGACCGGGACAGCTAGCGGCGCCGCGGGCGCGTACCTCCAGCACTACGCGGCGTTCGGCGGCGACATCGCCGAGGAGATGGTGTTCGAGCAGGGGCACTTCGTCGACCGGCCGGGTCGCGTCCGCGTGCGAGTGCAGGACGGCCGCGCGCCACGGGTCGGCGGGACGGCCGTCGAGACGTTCGACGGAACGCTGCAGGTGCCGGCGGCCGACGAGGACGACATCCTCGAAGCCTAGTCGTTCTGCTCGGAGAAGTCGAAGGCGTCGTCTTCCTTGAGTTTGCGGAGTTCTCGGTTCACCGACTGCAGGTCGTTTTGCATGTCCGCGAGGCGGTCGTCGACCACGCTCACGATGTCGCTTTTCACGCGCTGGGTGTCGAACGTCTCCGAGAGCGCGTCCTCGTTGGCTGCGGTGAGCGTCTTGAACAGCGACCACGCCTTCCCGAAGCGGTAGACGAGCACGCC
The DNA here is from genome assembly GCF_001485535.1 of Halobacterium sp. CBA1132. Classification (NCBI taxonomy): domain Archaea; kingdom Methanobacteriati; phylum Methanobacteriota; class Halobacteria; order Halobacteriales; family Halobacteriaceae; genus Halobacterium; species Halobacterium sp. CBA1132. Next base: position 391,474 of record NZ_BCMZ01000001.1, on the reverse strand, counting down.
AGCGACGGCGAGCACGATACCGGGTGCGGCCGCCGACAGCGCTTCGCCGGTCGCTGAACTGTTCGTCGAGAGGATGTCCCACGCTTCGAGGCCGCCGAGCGCGACGCCGCCACCGACGAGGGCGAGACCGACGACCGCGAACGCGGACGTGAACAGGAAGTACTTGCCCGCGTGAACGGCTGCGCGTTTCGCGTCCATGCCCGAGTGGAGACGAGCCGCCGGCTAAAATCCTCCGCTGGCGGCCGCGGGCTGGGACCAGCTGCTTCCCGGAGCGGAACCACAACTCGAAACCGAGTACGCAATTCTTGCGCCTGAGACGTTCGCAACCTTCTTATGAGCAGTTCTGGTGTATCTACCTGTCAATGGCTGTTCGATGGCTGGAAGACATACGGGCCGACGACATCGACAGTGTCGGCGGCAAGGGCGCGTCGCTCGGCGAACTCACGGACGCCGGGCTTCCTGTCCCCCCGGGGTTCGTCGTGACCGCGGGAACGTACCGCTCGTTCATCGAGGACGCGAACGTCGACGAAGAACTGTTCGACGCAGTCGACGTCGACCCCGAGGACTCCAGTGCGCTCGCCGACGCCGAAGCGGCCGCGAAGGACATCATCCTGAACACCGAACTCCCCGAACACATCCGGGAGGACATCCTGTCGTCGTACGACGACTTAGACGACGGGAAGGCGTCGGTTGCCGTGCGGTCGTCGGCGACCGCCGAAGACCTCCCGGACGCGAGTTTCGCGGGCCAACAGGAAACATACCTCAACATCACGCGCGACGACCTCATCGACCGCGTGAAGCGCTGCTGGGCGTCGCTGTTCACCCAGCGCGCCATCTACTACCGCGAGGAGCAGGGCTTCGACCACCGCAAGGTCGACATCGCCGTCGTCGTCCAGAAGATGGTCGACGCGGAGAAGTCCGGCGTGATGTTCACGAGCCACCCCTCGACGGGCGCCCACGAAGCCATCATCGAGGCAGCGTGGGGGCTCGGAGAAGCCGTCGTCTCCGGCTCCGTCTCCCCGGACAACTACCACGTCGACCGCGACACGAACACCGTCGAGGAGGTCTCGGTCGCGGACAAGAAAGTGATGTGTGTCCGCGACGAGGAGACCGGCGAGACCGTCGAACGCGAAGTTCCGGCGGAGAAACGCGAGGAGCGCGTGCTCTCCGACGAGGAGATCCTGGACCTCGTCACCATCGGCGAGCGCGTCGAAGACCACTACGGCGAACCGCAGGACGTCGAGTGGGCGATGGTTGACGGCGACATCTACATGCTGCAGTCCCGCCCCATCACGACCATCGACGAGGACACCGAGATGACCGAGAACAGCAACACCGGCGACGAACTCGTGCAAGGCCTCGGCGCAAGCCCCGGCATCGCGTCGGGCCCCGCTCGCATCGTCACCAAGCTCGACCAGCTCGACAAGGTCGGCGAGGGCGACATCATCGTCACCGAGATGACGACCCCGGACATGGTGCCGGCGATGAAGCGCGGCGCCGGCATCATCACCGACGAGGGCGGCATGACCAGCCACGCCGCCATCGTCTCCCGCGAACTGGGCTGTCCGGCGGTCGTCGGGGCGTCGAACGCCACGGACGTGCTCCACGACGACCAGATTATCACGCTCGACGGCGACCGCGGCACCGTCACCGAGGGCCGCACCGAGGAGGAGTCCGAGCGCAACCCAATCGAGGAAGCGCGCCCGACGACGCCCGTGAAACCGATGACCGCGACCGAGGTGAAGGTCAACGTCTCGATTCCGGAGGCCGCCGAGCGCGCCGCCGCGACCGGCGCCGACGGCGTCGGCCTGCTCCGCACGGAGCACATGATTCTCTCCACGAACAAGACGCCCGAGCGCTACATCGAGGACCACGGCGAGGACGCCTACGTGGACGAACTCGTCTCCGGCGTGCGCGAGGTCGCTGAGGAGTTCTACCCGCGCCCCGTCCGCGTTCGCACCCTCGACGCGCCGACCGACGAGTTCCGGCAGCTGGAGGGCGGCAGCGACGAACCCCACGAGCACAACCCGATGCTGGGGTACCGCGGCATCCGCCGCAGCCTCGACCGCCCCCAAGTGTTCAAGCACGAACTGGAGGCGTTCAAGGAACTGTTCGAGATGGGCTACGACAACGTCGAAATCATGTTCCCGCTCGTGAACGACGCCGACGACGTGCGGCAGGCCCGCGAGCTCATGACCGAGGTCGGTCTCGACACCGAGAAGCGCACGTGGGGGGCGATGATCGAGACGCCCGCGGCCGCGCTCTCCATCGAGGAGCTCGCCGCCGAGGGCATCGACTTCGCGTCGTTCGGCACGAACGACCTCACGCAGTACACGCTCGCCGTCGACCGGAACAACGGCAACGTCGCCGACCGCTTCGACGAACTCCACCCCGCGGTTCTCGACCTCATCGAGACCGCCATCGAGTCGTGTCGCGAGCACGACGTCGCCACCAGCATCTGCGGGCAGGCCGGCTCCAAACCCGAGATGGTGAACTTCCTCGTGGAGACCGGCATCTCCTCGATTTCGGCGAACATCGACGCCGTCCGCGACGTCCAACACGAGGTCAAGCGCGTCGAACAGCGGCTCATCCTCGACTCCGTCCGGGACTGACCTACTCCCTCGCTGTTCTCCGTTCGCCGACACGACAGACGTTTTCACGACCGAGCGCCTAGCCCGTCGTATGCTCGCGTACCACGCCGCCTTCCTCCTGCTGGTCGCCGGGTCGACCGGCTTCTTCGTCGCGCTCGCCGCGCTGAACGTCCGCCACGCCGACCGGACGGTCCGCGAGCGCACCGAGTGGCTGGCCGACACCGTCGGCGTCGACGACCCCGAACGACTGCTGGACTACCACCGGCTGACGACCGCCGCCAGCCAACTGCAGAGCGTCGTCGTGCTCGGCGTCGTCCTGCTCGTGCTCTACAGCGGCTTGTTCGGTGACGCCGTCGCCGCCGTCCACGACGCTATCGGCAACGACCTGCTGGCCGGTGTCGCCGTGTTCGTCGGCGCCGCGCTCGCGATGCAGGCGCTCCGCGTGCCGTTCGACGCCGTCGAGACGTTCGGCGTCGAGGACACGTTCGACTTCAACGAGCAGTCGCCCACACTCTTCGTCCGCGACAAGCTCGTCAGCACCGCGTTCACCGACGCCCTCGTCGCCGCGCTCGGTGCGGCCGTGCTGTTCGTCGTGGACGCGTTCCCCGAGTGGTGGTGGCTCGCCGCCACCGGCGTCGTCGGCGTCTTCCTGCTCGCCACCCAGATTATCGTGCCGCGCGTGTTCATGCCGCTGTTCTACGACTTCGAGCCCGTCGAGGACTCCAGCCTCCGGGAGGCCGTCGACGACGTCTTCGAGCGCGCCGGGTTCACCTGCGACGACGTTTACGTGATGAACGCCAGTTCGCGCTCGGGGCACTCGAACGCGTTCTTCACGGGGTTCGGCGCGACCAAGCGCGTCGTCCTCTTCGACACGCTCGTCGACCAACTCGACGAGACGGAGCTCCAGAGCGTGCTCGCGCACGAACTCGCGCACTGGAAGAAAGGCCACATCTGGCAGGGGATGGCGGCCAGCGTCGTGCAGGCCGGCGTGGTGTTGTTCGTCGCGCAGTTCCTCGTGGAGTCGTCGTGGCTGTACGCGATGTTCGGCGCGCCGGAGGTGCCCGCCGCGGGCCTGCTGCTGGCGGCGCTGTGGGTCGAGCCAGTGAGCCAGTTCGCCACGCCGCTGTCGAACCGCCTGTGGCTCGCCAACGAGCGCGAGGCCGACGCGTTCGCCGTCGACGTGATGGGCGACGGCGACCCGCTGGCGGGCGCGCTCGCGTCGCTCACCAGCGAGAACCTCGGCAACCCCTTCCCGCACCCGCTCTACGAGACGTTCCACTACCAGCACCCGCCCGTCCCCGAGCGCATCCGCTATCTCACCGCGGACTGAACCGAGAGCGGAACCGCTAAATCGCTCGTCCGCTTGGCAGACGGTATGCCACGCGCGGAGCCGACGCACACCCCGCAGGACTTCGACCGCGTGCTCTCCTCGATGTGTACGGAGCCACACCCCGCCGCCCGCGAGGCCGCCACGGAGTTCCTCGCGGACAACCCCGGCGACCCCGCGACCTACCCCGCGGTCGCGGACCTCGAAACCGAAGCGGTCGACGCGCTCGGCGAGGTCGTCGGCCTCAACGACCCCCACGGGTACGTCGGCTCCGGCGGCACCGAGGCGAACGTCCAAGCCGTCCGCGCAGCCCGCAACCTCGCCGACGGCGACGTGAACGTCGTCGCGCCCGAGAGCGCGCACTTCAGTTTCCAGAAGGCCGCCGACGTCCTCGACGTGGAGTTGCGGCTCGCACCCACCGACGACGACCACCGCGCCGATGTCGACGCCGCCGTCGAACTCGCTGACGACGACACCGCGCTCGTCGTCGGCGTCGCCGGCACCACCGAGTACGGCCGCGTCGACCCGATTCCCGCGCTCGCGGACGTCGCCGAAGACGTCGACGCGCGCCTCCACGTCGACGCCGCGTGGGGCGGGTTCGTCCTCCCGTTCACGGACCACGACTGGAGCTTCGCGGACGCTCCCGTGGACACCATGACCATCGACCCGCACAAGATGGGGCAGGCGCCGATTCCCGCCGGTGGCTTCCTCGCGCGCGACGCCGAAACACTGGACGCGCTCGCCATCGACACCCCCTACTTGGAATCCGACACTCAGCCGACGCTCGGCGGCACACGCTCGGGCGCCGGTGTCGCCGGCACGCACGCCGCTCTCGACGCGCTCTGGCGCGACGGCTACCGCGACACCTACGAGCACGCACAGGCCAACGCCGACTACCTCGCCGACGAACTAGCCGCGCTCGGCTACGACGTCGTCGACCCCGTTCTCCCGCTGGTCGCCGCCGACCTCCCGGACGCCGAATTCGGCTCGCTCCGTGACGAAGGATGGCGAATCTCCCGCACGGGCACCGGGGAACTCCGCGTCGTCTGCATGCCCCACGTCACCCGCGAGATGCTTGACGACTTCCTCGCGGACCTCTCCGGTGTCGGTAACGTTTAACCACGCGACAATCCTCCACAAAGACAGTGCTCTCCCCAGCCCTGCTCGCGCTCTCCATCGACCTCACTTCAGTCGAGGGAGCGGTCCGTGCGGCGACTGGCTGGCCGGGACTGGCCGTCATCTTCGTCTACTCGTTCCTCATCGCGTTCGTCCTCCCTCTGCCGAGTGAGGTCGTGTTGTGCCCCGCGGGCTACGTCTGCGGCACGGCCGCCACGCTCGGCCTCGGCCTCCCCGGTCCGGCGTTGGTCGTCCTCGTCGTCGCCGTCAGCGGCGCCGGAAAGGCCCTCGGCAGCGTCATCGCGCTCTCCGTTGGCCACGGTGCCAGCCACTCCGGCGTCGTCGTGCGCACGCTCCGCCGACTCGGCTTCAACCCCGTCGAGTGGTCGAAGAACCGCATGGTCGAACTCGTCCAGACGTACGGCTACTACGGGATGGCTGTCGGACTCAGCGTGCCGTTCTTCCCCGACACCATCTCGCTGTACGCGTTCTCTGTCATCGAGAAGAACTACCGGCGCTTCGCCGCCGCCGCGTTCGCCGGCAGCGTCGGCCGCCTCGTGGTCACCATCGGACTCATCGAGGGCGTGTTGCTCATCGCGTGACCCCTCGGCAATAGTTAAGCCGTCCGACAGAGATGCCCCGAGTATGTCTCGCCCCCGCTCGGGCCGCCTCACCACGGGCGCGCTCATCGTCCTCGTCGGCGTCCTGCTGTTGCTCTCCACGACGGACGCCGCCCCCGTCGAGTCGCTGTGGGACTTCCTCCCATCCGTGTTCGTCCTGCTCGGCGTCTGGGCGCTCGTCCGCAGCGGCTTCCGCAACCTCACCGGCCCCGTCATGGTCGTCGCCGTCGCCGCGACCTACCAAGCGAAGGCGCTCGGGTACGTCACCGACCAGCAGATCGGTACGTGGTGGCCGCTGTTCGTCGTGCTGTTCGGCCTGCTCTACCTCGGCGACCGAGAGCGACGCCGCGGCCACACGAAGACGGAAACCAACGCGGGCGACCTCTCAGTCGTCAGCCTCTTCTCCGGCGCCCAGCGCCGCGTCACCGGCACCGGCTTCCGCGGCGGCGACGTCCTCGTCGCGTTCGGCGGCGCCGAGGTGGACCTCCGTAACGCCGACCCACCCGCCGACCCCGCGACCATCGAGTGCCTCGTCGCGTTCGGCGGCGCGGAAATACAGGTCCCGGACGACTGGAACGTCGACCTCGACGTGCTCGCGCTGTTCGGCGGCGCCGAAGACGAACGACCGCCCAGCGACGAGCGCCCGGACGGCACGCAACTCGCGGTCACCGGCGTCGCGCTGTTCGGTGGCGTGAGCGTCACCCGCTGAAACCACCGCTGGCGGACGCACCACCGAGCGCTGAGTTGGCGCTCCGACCGACAGCCACGGCCGCGGAACCGGAACGTCGCGACACAACCAGCGGGCTTTAGGCGCGCGCCAGAACAACAAGACAACATGACCTACGAGGACTTCCCGACGGACGACCCGACGGTGGTCAGCGCGGGGTTGCCGTACGCCAACGGCGATCTCCACATCGGCCACCTGCGAAGCTACGTCAACGCCGACGCGTTCACGCGCGGCCTCCGGAAACTCGGTCAGGACGCCATCTACGTCTCCGGCAGCGACATGCACGGCACCCCCATCGCCGTCAACGCCGCCGAGGAAGGCGTCAGCCCCGAGGAGTTCGCGCTGCGCCACCACGAGCAGTACGAGCAGACGTTCCCGAAGTTCAACGTCGACTTCGACCAGTACGGCCACACCCACGACGAGACCAACACCGAACTCACGAAGGAGTTCGTCCGCAAGTGGGAGGAAAACGACCACGTCTTCGAGAAGCAGATTAACGTCGCCTACGACCCCGAAGCCGACCAGTGGCTCCCGGACCGCTACGTCGAGGGCACGTGCCCGTACTGCGGCGAGCACGCCCGCGGCGACGAGTGCGACGAAGGCTGCCAGCGCCACCTCGAACCCGGTGAAATCGAGGACCCGGTGTCGACGCGCACCGGCAACCCCGCCGAGTACCGCGAGCGCGACCACAAGTTCCTCCGCCTCTCCGACGTTCAGGAACACCTCCAAGGATTCATCAACCGCCTCGAAGGCACGAGCAACGCCCAGAACCAGCCCCGCGAGTGGATCGAGGGCGAACTGGAGGACTTCTGCATCACGCGGGACATGGACTGGGGCATCGACTACCCGGGGGAGAGCGTTGCTCGGGACGAGCAACGGAACGAGAGCGGCGAAGCCGCGAACGACTCCGACGACCTCGTGCTGTACGTCTGGGTGGACGCCCCCATCGAGTACGTCTCCACGACCAAGCAGTACAGCGAGCGCGAGGGCGACCTCGACTGGGAGTCCGTCTGGAAGGACGGCGACGGCGAAATCGTCCACATCATCGGCCGCGACATCATCCAGCACCACACCGTCTACTGGCCCTCGATGCTGGAGGCCGCCGACTACACCGAACCGCGCGCGGTCTGCGCGACCGGATTCGTGAACATCGACGGGAAGGGCCTGTCGACGTCGAAGAACCGCGCCATCTGGGCAGAGGAATACCTCGACGAGGGGTTCCACCCGGACCTGCTGCGGTACTACATGGCGACCGCCAGCGGGTTCGAACAGGACGTGAACTTCTCGTGGGACCAGTTCGCCGAGCGCGTGAACAGCGAACTCGCGGATGTCGTCGGAAACTTCGTCTACCGTGCGCTGCTGTTCGCCACGCGGAACTTCGGCGGAACGCCCGACGCCGCCGTTTCCGACGACGTGGAGACCGAAATCGCGCAGGCGATGGACGACTACGAGGACGCGCTCAACGACTACAACCTCAAGTCCGCGGGCGAGCGCGCCGTCGCGCTCGCTCGCTACGGCAACGAGTACATCCAGCGCAACGAACCGTGGAAGCTCGACGACGACGAGGCCGCGCCGGTCATCCGGGACTGCGTGCAGCTCGTGAAGGCCGTCGCGGTGCTGCTCCAGCCGTTCACACCGGAGAAAGCCGACGAGATCTGGGCGCAGATTGGCGAGGACGGCTCCGCGTCGGACGCCACGGTCGGTGACTGCCTGCAGGCGCCGGGCGCGGAGTTCGGCGAGCCAGACGAGCTGTTCACGAAAGTCGAGGACGAGCGCGTCGAGGAACTCGACGAGAAGCTCCAGGGAAAAATCGAAGCCGCTAGTAGCGGCGAGGACGACGACGGGGACGTGAGCGACGAATCCGACGTCGAACTCGAACCGCTCGCCGACGAGCGCGTCAGTTTCGAGGACTTCCAGAGCCTCGACCTGCGCGTCGGCGAAATCCAGACGGCAGAGGGCATCGAGGGCGCCGACGACCTCGCTCGCCTCGAAGTCGACATCGGCCACGAGGTCCGCCAGATCGTCGCGGGCATCAAGCAGCTCCACGACCTCGACGAACTTCCGGGGAAGCGCGTGGTCATCGTCGCGAACCTCGAGAAGGCCGAGCTGTTCGGCGTGGAGTCCAACGGCATGGTGCTCGCCGCGGGTGAGGACGCCGACCTCCTCACGACCCACGAGGACAGCGAGCCGGGCACCAAGATAAAATAGGGCTTGCAGGCGGCGAACGGAGTCCGGTGCGCGCTGCCGCCGTTCCGCGTCCGAGCACACCGGGTGGCTGTCAGGTCACGCGCCGGGTTGGTCCCGGCTTCCTACTTGAACCTACGCAGAGAGTAGCGATTCTACTGACCGAGATACCGACGCGCTAGCATCCGCGAGCCGAGTGGTCTGAAAGACCCGAGGCGAGCGGTTCACCGCGCGAACGAAGTGAGCGCGGGCCGACGACCGACCAGAGAGGGACTGCTCCGCCGTCCCTCAGGCCTGCGGGCGACTCACGGGTCGCCCGCAGACAACGGGAGGGAGGAGTGCTTTTGCCGCAAGTTTTTGCCAGCGAGGCGGCCGGACGCCGCCGAGCGCAGCAAAAAGTGCGTTCTAGAGATCTTCGACGACTTCGCCGAGTTTCTCGACGTCCATGGCTTCCATCGTCTGCATGTCGATGCCGTATCGTTCGGCGGCGATGGACGCTTGCAGGGCGGCTTCGCGGTCGGGGGCGTCGAAGACGAGCAGAACGTCGCGTTCACCGAGGAGGACGTAGGCGTCTTGGAGGGTGCAGTCTTGGGATTCGAGGTCCGCGCGGACATCACCCCAGATGGCGGAGAGTTCTTGGGCGTTCTGGAACTGGCCGGTCTCGATGTTGGCGATAGCGGCGTACGTCGGCATGTGCGTGGGTTGTGGCGGGTGTCGAAAAGTCGCTGTGGCCATTTTGCGTAACTCGGGGGCGAGTTAATCACGTACGTTTTTGCGTGGCGGCGTCGTAGTCGCGAGGTATGAGAAACGCGAAAATCGTCTGTACGCTGGGACCGGCGACAGACGACGAGTCGTCGATACGGTCGCTGGTGGACGCGGGGATGTCGGTCGCACGCATCAACGCGAGCCACGGCAACCGCGACGACCGACGGGACCTGATTGCGACGGCGCGGCGAGTCGACGAAGTGACCGAGAAGCCGGTCGCGGTGATGCTGGACACGAAGGGACCGGAAGTCAGGACCGCCGAAACCGATGAACCCGTCCACATCGAGACCGGGAGTACGGTGGAGTTCGTTCCGGGTGAGGAGACGACTGACGAGACGATTGGCCTCTCGACGAGCATCGGGGCGGCCAAACCGGGCGACCGCGTACTGCTGGACGACGGCCGCATCGAAACCGTCGTCGAGGAAGTCGACGGCGACACCGTCACCGCGCGCGTGGAGTCGGGCGGGGAACTCGGTAGTCGAAAGGGCGTCAACGTCCCCGGCGTGGACCTCGACCTCGACGTCGTCACCGAGAAAGACCGCCGCGACCTCGAACTCGCGGCCGAGGAGGGCGTCGACTACGTGGCGGCGAGTTTCGTGCGCGACGCCGACGACGTCCTCGAAGTCGAACGCGTGCTGGAGTCGTTCGGCGCCGATGTCCCCGTGGTTGCGAAAATCGAGCGCGCGGGCGCCGTCGACAACCTCGACAGCATCGTGGAGGCCGCCGACGGCGTGATGGTCGCGCGCGGCGACCTCGGCGTGGAGTGCCCGATGGAGGATGTCCCGATGATTCAGAAGCGCATCATCCGGCGCTGCCGGGACGCCGGCGTCCCCGTTATCACGGCGACGGAGATGCTGGACTCGATGGTGCACGCGCGGCGGCCGACGCGCGCGGAAGCCAGCGACGTCGCGAACGCCGTCCTCGACGGGACTGACGCCGTGATGTTGTCCGCCGAAACCGCGGTCGGCGACAACCCGACGCGGGTCGTGGAGACGATGGACCGCATCGTCCGCGAGGTCGAGGGCAGCGGCGAGTACGCCGAACTGCAGGAGCAGCGCGTGCCGGAGGCGGACGGCACCGCGAAGACCGACGCGCTCGCTCGGTCGGCGCGCTACCTCGCCCGCGACATCGACGCGAGCGCGGTCGTCGTCGCCTCCGAATCCGGCTACACCGCGCGGAAGGCCGCGAAGTTCCGGCCGCGCGTCCCCGTCGTCTGCGCGACGCCCTCCCACCGCGTGCGCCGCGAGCTCGCGCTCAACTGGGGCGTCCACGCGGAGTACGCCGCGGTCGCGGAGGGCGACGCGACGACGGTCGTCGAGCACGCCGTCCAGGCGGCGGTCGACTCCGGCGTCGTCGACAGCGGTGACACCGTGGTCGTGCTCGTCGGGATGATGACCGACCTCGAGGGCGCGAGCACGACGAACACGCTGAAAGTCCACGTCGCCGCCGAGACGCTGACGGTCGGCCAGTCCGTCGTGAAGGGCCGCGTCACAGCGCCCGTCGCGGTGCTCGACGACGGCGACCTCTCCGATGTACCCGAGCGCACAGTCGTCGTCCTCGACCGGGACTTCGACGACGAATTCCACGGCGACCTCTCGAAGATTGTCGGCATCGTGAGCGCGCAGTCCGGGATGACTGGCTACCCCGCGATGGTCGCGCGCGAACTCGACGTGCCGATGGTGGGCGACGCCGACCTCACCGACATCGTGGACGGCAACACGGTCACGCTGGACGGCGAACGCGGCGTCGTCTACGCCGACGAGTCCTGAATCCGTCGAACCCGCGAGTTTTTCCCTGTCGACGGGGAAGGAGTGGCTATGTCAGAGAGCGACGACCGCGCGTGGCGCTACGAGGTCGACGAGGTCGGCCCGGACGCCGAACCCGACGTGCGAGCCATCGAACCCGGCTCGCCGAACCCCGAGAACGTCGCGTTCTTCCTGCTCGGCGTCGCCGCCATGGTCGGCATCCTCGCCCTGCTAGTGCTCTGAAAGGCTGGGCAAAGCGGCGCGCCCGCCCGGCGACACGGCTCACTTCGTTCGCTACTCGCGCTAACGTGGCCTCCCAGCGACGCCTCACGCGGCTCACGCGTCCCGGTGCTCCGCGTTCGCAATTTCGTGGCCTCCCTGCGGTCGGCCACGCGGCTCACGGGTCGCTTCGGTCACCGTTCGCTTCAACGTGGCCTCCCTGCGGTCGGCCACGCGGCTCACGCGTCGCGGTGCTCCGCGTTCGCAATTTCGTGGCCTCCCTGCGGTCGGCCACGCGGGTAAACGGTTTTCCCGTCGCCCACCTAACTCACGGGTATGATCGAAGCGTTCGGGTACTCCCTGTCGTTCCTGCTCGTCGTCGTCGGGACGGCGCTGTGCGTCATGGAGGCGCTGGCGCCGGGCGCCCACCTCATCGTCCTCGGCGTCGCCCTCCTCATCGCCGGTCTCATCGGATTGTTCGTGCCGGCGGCAGCGACCCCGTTCGTGCTCGCGGGCCTCGTGTTGGGCGTCGGGATAATCTCCCTGTACCTGTACCGGAACTACGACATCTATCAGGGGACCGGGCGCGGGCAGACGCTCGACGCCGACGACCTCCGCGGGAAGCGCGGCTACGTTCTCGAAGAAGTGACGCCGCGCGCCGGCCGCGTGAAACTCGACTCCGGCGGGTTCGACCCCTCCTACGGCGCGCGAACGATCTCCGGGACCATAGAGAAAGACGAGGAAATCGTGGTCGTAGACCCGGGCGGCGGGAACGTACTCACCGTGGAGGCCGTCGACGGCGCGGACGACATCGACCGCGAACTCGACCGGGAGACCGAAAACGCCTGATTTTCGTCTGCAAGCAGTCGCCACGGACGCGAACCGTACCAACACTTATTGTCCGCTCGCCGAACGTTCACACATGGAGTTGACCCCGCTACAGACGGGCGGCGCAGTGATACCAGCCGTCGGGCTGTTGTTGTTGCTGCTGTTGGCCGTCGTCGTCTACGAGGCCGTCGAGATCGTAGACGCCTACGAGAAGAAAGCCCTCACCGTGTTCGGGGAGTACCGAGGCCTCCTCGAACCCGGTATCAACATCGTGCCGCCGTTCGTGGCGCGCACGTACCCCTTCGACATGCGCACGCAGACCATCGACGTGCCCCGGCAGGAAGCCATCACCCGCGACAACTCGCCGGTGACCGCCGACGCCGTCGTCTACATCCGCGTGCGGGACGCCAAGCGCGCGTTCCTCGAAGTCGACCACTACAAGACCGCCGTCTCGAACCTCGCGCAGACGACGCTCCGCGCGGTGCTGGGCGACATGGAACTCGACGACACGCTGAACAAGCGACAGGAGATCAACGCGCGAATCCGCACGGAACTCGACGAACCCACCGACGAGTGGGGGATTCGCGTGGAGAGCGTGGAGGTACGGGAAGTCAACCCCTCCCAGGAGGTCCAGAAGGCGATGGAGCAACAGACCAGCGCCGAGCGCCGCCGCCGCGCCATGATTCTGGAGGCCCAGGGGGAACGGCAGTCCGCCATCGAGAACGCGCAGGGTGACAAGCAGTCGAACATCATCCGCGCGCAGGGTGAGAAGCAGTCCCAGATTCTGGAGGCGCAGGGTGACGCCATCTCCACCGTGCTGCGCGCGAAGTCCGCGGAGTCGATGGGCGAGCGCGCCATCATCGAGAAGGGCATGGAGACGCTGGAGGGCATCGGCGAGGGCGAGTCGAACACGTTCGTCCTCCCGCAGGAGCTCACCAGCCTCGTCGGCCGGTACGGCAAACACCTCGCCGGCAGCGACGTCGCCGGCGGCGGCACCGAACTCGACAGCCTCGACTTCGACGCCGAGACCCGCGAACTCATCGGTCTCGACAACATCGACGAGATTCTCAACCAGATCAGCGAGGAAGCCGACATCGACCCCGAGAAACTCGAGGAACAGGCCGAGGCGGTCCAGCGCGGCGAGGACGCTGGCCTAGCCTCGACGGACGAGGTCATCGAGGAGATGGACCAAGAACTCGACACGGGCGACAGCGCGTCCGGCGGCAGCGGTGACGACGAAAAGGACGCATAACGCGTCCGCGCTGGCGTGCCACCCCGTACCGAACGTTTTTCTCTGGTGACCGCTTACGGCCACGTAGATGGGCATCGACGAGGACAAGCGCTCGACGCTCCGCCGGTTCGCCGCCGTGGGCGCAGCGAGCCCGCTGACCCGCCTCGCCGGCGGTGACGACGACGGCGAGGGCGGCGACAGCGACGTCCGCGACGCCATCACGGGCTACGTGACGGCGACGCCCGGCGCGCACTTCTCGAAGCTCCGCGACGACCTCCAGTTGGGCACCGGGGAGACCCAACACCACCTCCGGCGACTGCTGGAGGAGTCCGCCGTCGAGAGCGAGCGCGACGGCGACTACAAGCGCTTCTTCCCCGCCGAGCGGTTCTCGCCGTTCGAGAAGCGCGCGCTCGGCTACCTCCGCCGGGAGACTCCGCGCGGGATGGTCGTGGAGCTGCTGGAGAACCCCGACGCGACCGCCGGCGACCTCGCGGACACGCTGGACGTGTCGCCGGCGACGGTGAGCAAGTACGCCGCGCAACTCGAAGACGCCGGCGTGCTCTCGCGGGCGGACGGCTACGCGGTCGAGCGCCCCGAGACCCTCATCACGCTGCTCGTGCGGTACGCCGACTCCTTCGACGCGAACACCGCGGAGTTCGCGGGCGAAGCCGCCGAACTACTCTCCTACGAACCCTGAGCGACGGCCGCGGAGCCGTCGCTGTGTGTCGACGGTGAGTGTAGCCCCAGCGGGACTGCGACAGACACTGGATTCCCGGCGGAACCGGGGAGAAGCGGGTGCCGCGCGGGTGGATGACGAGGCCGCGCGGGTCGAACATCAGTCGCCAGTTACGCTTCGACCTTCCACGTCGTCGACGAGGAGTACCCCCAGCGCTCGACGTCGACATCGAACTCGCCGGTCTCGATGGCGGGCATGTTGGCGCCGACCTCCTTCGCGGAGAGGTCGAGTTCGTCGCCGATGAGCCGCGATTTGAAGTACGTCCGGTCGTCGGCGTGGTCGCGGAGGTACTCGAGGATGCGACGCTGCTTCGGGGTGAGTGCCTGACTCGCCGCGGCTGTCGCGCTCATACCAGTACAGTAGCGTGGTTCCCCCAAGAGGGGTTTGGTACGTGTGGTAAATCGGCCGCCATCTTGCGGTTTTACGGCGCTGGACGTGCCGGGTAGTCACCGGGAGCGCGCGTTTTGGTAGGCGCGGTTAAAGCGGGCCGCCGCGGGGCCGCGTCCACCGAGTCAGAAAGTTCTTACCCGCTGCCGGCCGATTCATCGGACAATGACGGAGCCGGGCGTCGAGGTGAGCGTCGTCCTCCCCGCGTACAACGAGGCGGCCACCATCGAGGAGACCGTCCGGACGACGCTCTCGACGCTCGACGCGTTCCTCCCTGCGGGCAGCTACGAGGTCATCGTCGCGGAGGACGGCTGCGAGGACGACACCCCCGAGATTGCCTCGCGGCTCGCCGCCGAGGACGGCCGCGTCCGGCACTTCCACAGCGACGAGCGGCTCGGCCGGGGCGGGGCGCTGAACGCGGCGTTCCGCGCGGCGAACGGGGAGACGCTGGCGTACTTCGACACCGACCTCGCGACGGACATGCGACACCTCGAGGAGCTAATCGAGAGCGTGCGCTCCGAGCGCGCGGACGTCGCCACGGGGTCGCGGTGGATTCCCGGCGAGCGGGCCGACCGCCCCGCCAAGCGCGGCATCCCCTCGCGGGCGTTCAACCTCGCCGTGCGCGGGCTGCTCGGGTCGGAGCTACGCGACCACCAGTGCGGGTTCAAGGCGTTCAGCCGCGAGGCCTTCGAGAGCCTCGTCGACGAGGTCGAGGACGACCACTGGTTCTGGGACACGGAGATGCTGGTGCGCGCCCAGCGACGCGGGTTCACCGTCGAGGAGTTCCCGGTCGACTGGACGCCGAAGGGCGACTCGAAAGTAGATTTGGTCCGGGACGTTTTCGGGATGGGCAGCCAGATTCTGCGCTGCTTCTGGGAGTTCAACGTGAGCCCGTACGCGAACCGACGCACGGGCACCGTCGTCGGCGTGTTGCTGTCGGTGGTGGCGTTCGCGCTGATGTTCGTCTACATCGACGTCGGCGCGTTCGTGGACGCGGTGCGGGACGCCGACCCCGCGCTGGTCGCGGCAGGTGGGGCCGTCTACCTGCTGTCGTGGCCGCTGCGCGGCCTGCGCTACCGCGACATCCTCGCGGAGTTGGGCTACCGCGAGAGCACGTGGTTCCTGATGGGGGCGGTGTTCATCAGCCAGACCGGGAACCTCGTGATACCCGCGCGCGCCGGGGACGCCATCCGCGCGTACGTCGTAAAAGCCCGGCGTGGCATCCCCTACACCACGGGGTTCGCGTCGCTGACCGTCGAACGCGTCTTCGACCTGCTCACCATCACGGTGCTCGCCGGCGGCGTCCTCGTCGCGCTCACTGCGCTCGCACCGGACACGGTCACCGAACTCGCGGCGACCGCCGCGGGCGAGGGGCTAGGTGGCCAGGAGTCGCAGGCCGTCCGGCAGGCCGTCGTCGTGGCTTCCGCCGTGGGCGTGCTCGCGCTCGCCGCGGTCGTCGTCATCGTCTGGTCGGCGCGCTCGGACACCAACTACGTGCGACGAGTCGTCGAGTGGGCCAGCGACGACTCCTACACGGAGCTGGTCGCGAGCGTCTTCGAGCAGTTCGTCGGCGACATCCAGCGGGTCGCCGCGGACGGCACGGCGTTCGCGCGCATCGGCGCGACGAGCGTCGTCATCTGGACCATCGACGTCGCCACCGCCTTGCTGGTGTTCCTCGCGTTCGGCCTCGACCTCGCGCTCGTGAGCCTGCTCGCGGTCGGCTTCTTCGCCGTCAGCGTCGGCAACCTCGCGAAGGTCATCCCGGGGCCGCCGGGCGGCGTCGGCATCTACGAGGCGGCGTTCGCGGCCATCGTCTCGACGCTGCTGCCCGTCTCGTTCGGGCTCGCGCTCGGCGTCGCCATCGTCGACCACATCGTGAAGAACGTCGTGACGGTCGCGGGCGGCGCGGCGTCGATGACGTGGCTGAACGTCTCGCTGACGGAAGCCGTCGAGGGCGACGAGGAGGACCTCTCGGCGGACGCCGCCGCCGTCGAGGAGTAGTCAGTAGTAGTCGGTGACGAACGGCCCGAGCGCGCCGGCAACCGCCGTTCGGAGCGCTTCAGTCCTGTTCGTGATACCACCAGTCAGCACTCCCGCCGCGCCCTGATTCTCCGCGACGCCCGAGGTGTCCAGCAGGTCGTCCATCACGGGGCCGAGTTCCGCGCCGTCGCGGAGCCGCGCGGCCACGTCGTCCGGGAGGCGCATCCGCGGCCCGCCGCCGGTTTCGACGCGTTCGCCGTCGCTCGCGGCAGCCCACATAATCAGAAAGAGGTCGCCACCACGTTCTGCCACTCCCCCTTCGAGACCGACGCCGAGGTCGTATTTCCCAGAAGTGAGCGCGCGCTCCGCGCGGTTCCGCGCGCCCTCGATGGTCTCGTCGTCGCCCCACGGCTGTTCGGGGACGCCGCTGGCGACGCTGACCGATTCGACTGTCGCGTCCGGGAGCGCGGCCGCGACCGCGTCGCGCTTCACCGGGTTCCCGGAGCCGACTGCGACTCGCATACCGGGAAGCCGAGGGCCCGCGCCTTAGTCGCCGCGGATTCGCGCGGCGAGCGTCTCGAGGCCGTCGAGGAGGCGCGGACTCGGCTGATTGAGAAGGCTGTCGTCGACGACGTGTACGTCGGCGTCGAACGCCCAGTCGCGGCCGTCGAAGTCCGGGTCGACGCTGTCGCCCTTCCCGCAGACGTGGACGACGGCGTGGTCGGGGTCGGCGGCTTCGACCGCGCTCGTGTCGACCTCTCGGGAGCGCTCGCCGGCGTCCACGAACGGGTAGCGCCCGCCCGCGGCTTCGACCACGTCGGGCACCCAGTTTCCGGCGGCCATCGGCGGGTCCGACCACTCCTCGCAGTAGACGACGGGGTCGTCCTCGGGCGCGTCGCGGCGGACGGCTTCGACGCGCTCGCGGCTCTCGGCTTCCAGTTGTGCGCCCGCATTCGGGAGACCCACGGCGTCGCCGATGTCGGCGAACGAGGCGAGTACGTCGTCGAGCGTGGCTGGCTCGACGTGGCGGACGTCGAATCCGCGGTCGCGCAGGTCGTCGCGGACCTCGCGCTGGAGGGCGTCACTGGTGAGGACGACATCCGGGTCGAGGTCGCGGACGCGCTCGAAGTCGGGGTTCAGCCAGCCGCCGACGACGGGTGCGTCCACGCCCTCGCAGTGTGTCGTCACGCCCACGAGGCGGTCGCTGCCGCCGAGAGCGGCGACAGTGGCGGTAGCGCTCGGTGCGAGCGAGACGGCGCGCATGCTCGAACGGTCGTGACCCGCGGTGAAAACGGACGCGGTCGAGTGACCTCTCGTCGGAATAGCGCAACGGTTAAGTGTGTTTTGTCCCAACCGATTGGCTACGACTCACCCGGGTTTTCCGGTGATTTCACGCTAATGACAGATGCACGCATGCGCTCCCGAGAGCAGGAGCGCACGGACGAAGAAGAGACGACGGACGGCTGCCCGGAGTGTGGCGGTCTCGTCGTTCAGGACGAAGAGCACGGCGAGTCCGTCTGCGCCGACTGCGGCCTCGTCGTCGAGGAGGAAGGCATCGACCGCGGCCCCGAGTGGCGCGCGTTCGACTCCAAGGAGAAAGACGAGAAATCCCGCGTCGGCGCCCCCACCACGAACACGATGCACGACAAGGGGCTGTCGACGAACATCGACTGGCGGGACAAGGACGCGTACGGCAACTCGCTGTCCTCGAACCAGCGCCAGAAGATGCAGCGCCTCCGCAAGTGGAACGAGCGCTTCCGCACGCGCGACGCCAAGGAGCGCAACCTGAAGCAGGCGCTCGGCGAAATCGACCGCATGGCCTCCGCGCTCGGCCTGCCGGACAACGTTCGCGAGACGGCCTCCGTCATCTACCGCCGCGCGCTCGAAGACGACCTGCTGCCGGGTCGCTCCATCGAGGGGGTCGCGACCTCCTGCGTGTACGCCGCCGCCCGACAGGCCGGCGTCCCGCGCAGCCTCGACGAGATTGCGGACGTCTCCCGCGTCGAGAAGTCCGAAATCGCGCGCACGTACCGCTACGTCGTCCGCGAACTCGGCCTCGAAGTCGCGCCCGCCGACCCCGAGAGCTACGTCCCGCGGTTCGCGTCCTCGCTGGAACTCTCCGACGAGTCCGCCCACCGCGCCCGCGAACTCCTCAAGACCGCGAAGGACAAGGGCGTCCACTCCGGCAAGAGCCCGGTCGGCCTCGCCGCGGCCGCGGTGTACGCCGCCGCCCTCCTCACGAACGAGAAGACGACGCAGGCGAAGGTCTCGGAGGTCGCTGACATCTCCGAGGTCACCATCCGCAACCGCTACCACGAACTGCTCGAAGCCGAAGACACGATTCCGGTCTAACCGGCTCCACCCGACCGCGACGCCGCTTTTCCGCGCGTTCCGAGACGACAGCCGGCGGCTTCGCCAGCTAATCAACCGGTGTCGGGTGGGCTGAAAGGGGCGGCAGCGTGGCGGCAACGCCGCCACGGCATTCGGCGGTCGGCGGAGCCGACCGCCCGGCTCGCGCTCCGTTTAGCCGTCTCGCTGGCCGCTATCCCGAGCGAAGCGAGGGATATGCCAGCGAGCGGCCGCGAGCGCGCCGGGGCTTTCGAGGACACCGTGACCAACACCGTGTGAACCATTTGGCTCGTTGCGGACTCCGAAACCGTATTGCGGACGGCCCACACACGACACCCCATGGACTTCGAGGAGTTCGTGCTGGCGGCGCCCGTCTCCGACCTCGGCGACGAGGCGGCCGCCCGCGAGCACGCCGACGCCGTCGAGTTCCGGATGGACCTCGCCGACGACCCGCTGCCCGCGCTCGACGACTACGACGGCGAGCTCCCGGTCATCGCGACGAACCGCGCCGAGTGGGAGGGCGGCGAGGCCAGCGAGGACGGCCGCATCGACGCGCTCGCGGAGGCGGCGCGCACCGACTTCGTCGCTGCCGTCGACATCGAACTCGCAGCACTCACCGAGGAGGACGGCGGCGGCGCGGAGGCGCTGGCGGCCGCGCGCGCCGAGGGCACCGCGACCATCGTCTCCGTCCACGACTTCGAGGGAACGCCCGAGATGGGCGTGCTCGCGGAGTTACTCGGGGAGGCGTGCTCGCTGGGGGACGTCGGAAAGCTCGCGGTCACCGCCGAGGACCACGGCGACGCCCTCGACGTACTGCGCGTCACCCACGAGTTCAACGCAGTGGACGCGCCCGTCGCGACGATGGCAATGGGTGAAGCAGGCCGGCACACGCGCGCTGTTGCGCCGCTGTACGGCTCCCGCATCGGGTACGCGCCCGCCGACCCCGAGAACGCCACCGCGCCCGGTCAGTACGACGCCGCGACGCTGCGCACGCTCGTCGAGAACCTCCAGTAGTCGGCGTTCGGTGGCTTTAGGAGCGCGCGGCCCGGACTGCCGGTAACAGTGGTCAATCGACGCGGCGTCATCGCGGCGGTACTGGGTTTCGTCTACCCCGGCCTCGGACACGTCTACCTGCGGCGCTGGGTGCGGGCCGTCTCGTGGTTCGTGCTCGCGCTCGTGACGGCGGCGCTCATCGTGCCGGAGTCGGCGTATCAGGCGTTCCAAACCGACGGCATCCAGGGCCTGATGGAGGCCAGCGAGAGCTTCGGCGTGGAAGTGACGCTGAGCCTGCTGGTGATTCGGCTGCTGAACGTCGTCGACGCGTACCTCGTGGCGGTCCGCGACACGGCCAGCGCCGTGGCCGAGCGCGTGCCGACGCCCGGGAGCGACGACGAGAGCGCTGGCGAGGAAGCGGCGACGTGTCCGGAGTGCGGCAAAGAACTCGACAGCGACCTCGACTTCTGCCCGTGGTGTACGACGCGACTCGACGCCGCAGCGGGCGACGCCGACTCGCCGTAGCGGCGCGCGTTACTGTTCGATGATGCGTTCGTCGATGGCTTCTCCGAAGTGGCGACCGCCCTCTTCGAGGTAGGCCAGAATCTCGTCGCCTTCTTCGATGTCAGTGACCGCGGTGCGGCCCTCGCTCGTGGAGACTTTGATGGTCTCGGCGTTCTGCAGCAGCGTCTCGATGCGGTCGCCGGACTCGGTCTCGGCTTCGACGCGGAACATCGGGCGCTTCTCGATTTTCGCGCGCCCGACGACCGCGGTGCGCGTGTGGCCGTCGCGGTCGACGACCTGTACCTCGTCGCCGCTGGACAGTTCCGCGAGGTACTTCGTGCCGCCGTCCGGCGTCCGCACGTAGGCGTGGACGGCCCCCGCGTTCACGCGGAACGGCCGGGACGCGACGTACGGCGACTCGGCGGTTTCGGCGTGCACGAAGAACAGGCCGCGGGACATCGACCCGACGAGCATCCCCTCGTCGTCGTCCATCAAACTTCCAGTGTCGACGCAGACGCGGTCCGCGCTCCCGGCCTCCTCGATTTCCGTGACGGTGACCCACGCGAGGTCGAGGCGTTCGCGCTCGGCGGCGTCGCGGGCCTGCACGGTGCGGCGAATCTCGTCGGGGTCGTCGCTGTCCAGCAGGACGGCGTCCGCGCCGATGTCCAGCGTCTCGAAGGCGGTCTCGGCTTCGGCCGCGGACTCGACGCCCGCGACGAGCGTCGTCTCGTCCCCGATGCGCGCGATGAGGTTCTCCAGCGGGATGATGGTCCAGTCCTCGCCGACGACGATGGTGTGGTCGGCGTCCTGTGCGGCTTCCTCGGCGAACGCCTCGTAGCGCTCGTCGAGGATGCGGACGTAGGCGGCGTCGGCGTTCCCGCGGCGGACCGCGGAGAGGTCCGCGCTCCCCGAGAAGTCCTCCGGGAGGTCGACCGTGCCGTCGCCCTCGCCGTCCTTCCCGACGACGTACGCGTCCGGTTCGGCGGCGTCCTCGCTGTCGGCTTCCTCGATGACGTCGCCGTCGTCCGTGCGGAACGCCGCGACGTTCACGGAGCCGAGTTCTCGCACGCGCTCGACATCCCCGTCGTCGACGAGGACCCAGTCGACGCCGGCCTCCAAGCCGGCCGTGATGCGTCGCTTGCGCGTCTCCCAGTCACCGACCGCGTCGTCGGCCTTCAGCCAGACGGACCGTGTCATTGCAGGATGGAGACGTGGTGCGGCCTTGAACGTACCGGAGCGCCCCGTACTTGCTGGCGGCGCGTGCTCCGGAATGACACGATTTATACTTCCGAACTACGGAGGGTGTGGTATGGCAACGAGTGGACAGGGCCGCATCATGAGCGAACGCGTCCCGTTCCCACTGGACGCCGCGGAGTGCCTGAGTTGGGACCTCGGCGCCGAACTCGTCGAGCGAAAATCCGAGTGTGCGCGCCTCGAACGCGCCGACGGCGGGTCGCTGACGGCGTTCGAAGCGACCGACCACACGGTCGTCGTACGCGTGCGGACGGCGGTCGGCCGCGAGAAGTTCTACGGGCTGGCCGACGCCGACTTCCGAGCGGCGCTGACGGAGTTACCGACGGCGTGGCAGATGTCGTACGCCGACGTGTAGAATTAGGCTTCGATGGGGAGACCGGCCTCGCGGAGGGCTTCCTCGGGCGTGGCGTCCTCGTGGACCACGGCGGCGATGGCGGCGGTCATCGCGCCGGGGTCGTCGTGCTGGAAGACAGTGCGACCAGTGGAGACGCCGGCGGCGCCGGCGTCCATCGCGTCGCGGACGTCCTGGAGCGTCTGCCGGTCGCCGTCGGGGCTGCCGCCGGCGATGATGACGGGCTTGTTCGTGGATTCCGTGACGCGCTCGAAGCTCTCGCGGCTCCCCGAGTAGGCGGTCTTCACGAGGTCCGCGCCGAGTTCCTCCGCGAGGCGGACAGCGTGGCCGAGGCTCTCGGCGTCGTGCTCGTCGACGCCCGGACCGCGCGCGTACGCCATCGCGAGCACGGGCATTCCGAGGTCTTGGGCGTCGTCGACGACGTCCGCGAGCTGCGTAATCTGGTCGGGTTCGTGGTCGCTGCCGACGTTGATGTGGAAGGAGACGGCGTCGGCGCCCGCGCGCACAGCTTCCTCGACGGTGCCGGTGCGGCGCTTGTCGTTAGAGTCGGGGCCGATAGACGTAGAGGCGTTGAGGTGGACGACGTAGCCGGCGCCGTTCTTGTTGTCGTGGACGCGCGGCGCGACGCCTTTCTGCGTGAGTACGGCGTCGGCGCCGTTGCTGGTGACGTCGTCGATGGTGGATTCGATGTCGACGAGGCCGTCGACGGCGCCGAGTGTGATTCCGTGGTCCATCGGGATGGTGACGAATCGGCCATCCCGGCCGATGCGGTCGAGTCGCGCTGTCTTCCCTGGTGTCATTGGTAGCGAGTAGCAAGCGGTCGGCTATTTGCGTTCCGGTTCGGGCAGTCCCTTCCGCGCCCCCTGTTTGAGTTCCGCGGCGAGCTCTTCGAGGCGGTCCGCGACCTCTCCCGCTGGCAGGTCGTTCTCGACGCCGTCGGCGACGATGTCGACGTACGCGCTCCCGACGATGACGCCGTCAGCGCCGCTGGCGATGACTTCGCGGGCCTGCTCGCCCGAGGAGATGCCGAACCCGACGGCCTTCGGCACGTCGGCGTCCTGCAGGCGTTCGAGTGCCTCGGGCGTGTCCTCGCTGACGTCGTCGCGAGCGCCCGTCGTGCCGAGCCGGCCCTGCACGTAGACGAACCCGGTGGTGCGGTCGAGCATCGATTCGAGGCGCTCGGGCGTGGTGGTCGGCGCCACGATGAAGATCAGGTCGAGGCCGTGCTCGCGGCACGCCTCGTACATGGCCTCGGACTCGTTCACGGGAAGGTCCGGCACGACGAACCCGGAGATACCCGCCTCCGCCGCGGCTTCGACGAACTCCTCGGGACCGCCGCTCGCTCGCGGCTCATCGCCGCTCGCGTTTTCCGAGGCGCTTCGCGCCTCGCTCTCCCCATACTGGTAGATGAGGTTGTAGTACGTCATGCAGACGATGGGCACGTCCACGTCCAACTCGCGCACGAGGTCGAGGTAAGCGTCCGGCGTCATGCCGGCGTCGAGCGCGCGCTTGATGGCGTTCTGAATCGTCGTGCCCTCCGCGACCGGCTCCGAGAACGGGAGGCCGAGTTCGATGACGTCGCTGCCGCCCTCGACGAGCGCCTCGACGTACTCCTTGCTGGCTTCCGCGCTCGGGTCGCCCGCGGCGACGTACGAGACGAGCGCGGGACCGTCCGCGAACGCACCGCGAATCTCGCTGTCGGTCACTCCTCGAACACCTCCATCGTGGGCGCGCCGGCGACGTCGCGCGCGGCGGACTCCTCGATGACCGTGTCGAGGTCCTTGTCGCCGCGCCCGGAGACGTTCACGACCACGGGGCCGTCGCCCGCTCGCGGCTCGTCGCCGCTCGCGTTTCCTGCGGCGCGGTGCGCCGCATACTCCTCGAGGTAGGCGACTGCGTGGCTGGATTCGAGCGCGGGGATGATGCCCTCCTCGCGGGAGAGCCGGTGGAACGCTTCGAGCGCGGCGTCGTCGTCGACGTTCACGGGTTCGACGCGGCCCTCGTCGACGAGGTGCGCGAGCTCCGGGCCGACGCCCGCGTAGTCCAGCCCCGCGCTCACGGAGTGGGACTCGACGATTTGGCCCTCCTCCGTCTGGAGGAGCTTCGTGCGCGCGCCGTGGAGCACGCCCTCCGTCCCCGTCGAGAGGCTCGCGGAGTTCGGCGCGTACCCCTCGTCCTTGTCGACGCCGAGGCTGGAGCCCCCGGCTTCGACCGCGAGCAAGTCGACGTCGGGCGCGGGCTCGTGGGTTCCCTCGGGCGCACCCGGGAGTTTCGCGCTGCCCACGAACGCGGAGAACGCGCCCATCGTGTTCGACCCGCCGCCCGCGCACGCGATAACGGCTTCCGGCAGCTCGCCGAGTCGCTCGCGGCTCTGCTCGCGCATCTCCTCGCTGATGACCGACTGGAAGTCCCGGACCATCGCCGGGAACGGGTGCGGCCCCACCACGGAACCGATGACGTAGTGGGTGTCCTCGACGTTCGTCGCCCAGTCGCGCATCGTCTCGTTGATGGCCTCTTTGAGGGTTCCCGAGCCGACGTCGACGGGGTTGACCTCGGCGTCGTGGATGCGCATCCGGAAGACGTTCGGCCGCTGGCGGTTGACGTCCGTGCGGCCCATGTAAATCTCGCAGGGCATGTCGAGGTACGCGCACGCCATCGCCGTCGCGGTGCCGTGCTGGCCGGCGCCGGTCTCCGCGACGATGCGCTCTTTGCCCATGTACTTCGCGAGCAGCACCTGCCCGAGCGCGTTGTTGAGCTTGTGCGCGCCGCCGTGCAGGAGGTCCTCTCGCTTGAGGTAAACGTCGAAGCCGTAGCGCTCCGAGAGGTTCTCGGCGTGGCTCAACGGGGTGGGTCGCCCCCCGAACTCCCGGATTCGCTGCCGGAAGTCGTCAACGAAGCCGTCCTCGTTCTCGAGGACGTAGCGCTCGTAGGCGTCCGCGAGTTCCTCGACCGCCGGCATCAGAACCTCGGGGACGTACTGGCCGCCGTACGCGCCGAATTTCCCGGCCCGCGTCTCCTGTTCGCCCGTCGTTCGCTGGGATTGGTCGCTCATGCGTTCGTTAGTGTCTGCGTGTTCTCGGTTACGTCGCCGTCCATGATGGCGCTTCCGACGAGCAGGCCGTCGGCGCCCGCTTCCCGCATCCGGCGGGCGTCGGCGGGCGTCTGCACGCCGCTCTCCGCGAGCAGCGTCACGTCCTCGGGCGCGTAGGGTGCGACGGACTCGAACGTCGAGAGGTCGACGTCGAGTTTCGCGAGGTCGCGGTTGTTCACGCCGACGATGTCCGCGCCCGCCGCGATAGCGCGGTCCAGTTCCTCGCGGTCGTGGACCTCCACGAGCACTTGGAAGCCGCGCTCGCGGGCGGCCGCCAGCATCGGTTCGAGGTCGTCCCCGAGGAAGCGCGCGATGAGCAGGACGACGTCGGCCTCGACGGCGTCCAACTGGGCTTCGCGCAGCAGGAAGTCCTTGCGGAGCACGGGCACGTCGACGGCGTCCCGAATCGCGCGGAGGTTCTCGGGGCTGCCGCCGAAGTGCTCCGGCTCGGTGAGCACGGAGAGGGCGGCCGCGCCGCCCGCGACCATCTGCTCGGCGAGCGCGACGGGGTCGTCGCGGCGCTCGCCGTCGGTGGTCGGACTCGTCGGTTTCACTTCCGCAATCGTGGGCACGCGCCCGTCCGCCTCGGCGGCTGCGAGCGCGTCGGGCAGCGACCGCGGGGACACCGACACCCGCTGGCCGTCCGGTTCTCGCTCGCGGGCCGCGTCGAGGATGGACTGCACCGCTGGCGCGAGCCCGTCACTCTCGTTCATTACTGTACATTGATGAACTAGTTTGTACATAAACCTTGCGTCGGTTCGCGCACGACGGCGCCCGAAGACCGCCGGACTCACCGGGGACCGAACGTACAAGGCCGTGTCTCTCCTCCGTGTGTACATGACTGCGGCCGGCATCTACGCACGCGAGGCGTCGTATCTCGACAGAGCCGTCCAACTCGGCGTCGCGGGCGACCGCGTCATCAACGTCTCCTTCCCCGAGGCGGCGCCCGCCGACGCCGACCCCGACCACCCGCTGCTCGACCGCGTCGAGGCGTACTTCGAGGGGAGCGAGGACGACTTCGACGACGTCGAGGTCGGCCTGACGGTCCCGACGAAACACCGCGAAGTCCTCGAAGCCGTCCGCAACATCCCGTACGGCGAACGCGTCACCGTCAAGCGCGTCCTCTCGATGGTCCCCGACGTCGACCCCGAGGACAGCGACGCGCGCGAGACCGCACGCGCCGCGCTCGCGGAGAACCCCGTGCCGCTTTTCATCCCAGACCACCGCGTCCGCGACGGCCCGAGCGGTGCGCCGCCCGAAGTCGCGGACCGACTCCGCGACCTCGAAGCCTGACTACCGCGCGTGGGCCGCGAACTCCGCGGCGTTCACGAGGTAGTGCGCGACGAACACGACGAGGAGGCTGCCAGTGGCGACGTACGCGGCGGCGAGCGCGAATCCCAGTAGCGTCGTGACGACGACGCCGGTCGCGCCCTGCGCGGTGTGTGCCGCGCCGAACACGACGCTGGACGCCGCCGCGAGCACCCACGGCGACACGCCGAACCCCACGGAGAGCGCGCCGACGAGAATCCCCCGAAACAGCAGTTCCTCGAAGCCCGCGACGACCGGGAGCGCGACGAAGCACAGAATCAGCCAGCCACCGCGCGACTCGGGCGTCAGCGCCTCCCGGAGCTCCTCGTCGTAGCCCAGCCCCGCGGCGTCGACCACGCGCATCGCGGCCTCGTTCCCGACCGCGAGCACGAACCCCGCGGCAACGCCGACTGCGACGAGGTCGGCGGAGACGGCGACGCCCAGCGAATCGACGGGAATCCGCGCGAGCCACACCGCGACCACGAGCAGCGCGCCGACGACCGCCTGCGAGAGCGTCGTCTGCAGCAGCAACTCGCCCGCCGTGAACTCCTCGGTTCCCTCGCCGACGACGCCCGCCGACGCTCGCGTGAGCGCGACGAGTCCAGCGGTCACCAGCAGCGCGAACGCCGCGAACGCGACCCAGTACGCCATCACGTCGGCGCACGCGGGACGCGCGTAGAAAAGTGGCGGTCACAGCGGTCGCGGAGGCGGTAGCGGAGAGAACCGAGAACACCCACCGCGAGCGAACGGAGTGAGCGAGCGGGCCGACGAACCCCCGGAGGGGGTGAGGACGGCTTTTTAGCGTAGCTTTTTGCCAGCGAACGAGGGCGCGTCAGCGCCCGAGAGAGCGCAGCAAAAAGGTCCTATTGCGGACTCGGCGAACTGCTGGTCGTCCCCGACTCCGTCTGGCCTTCGAGGGCCTTGCCGGTGATGGATTTGAGGCGGTCGACCAGGGAGTCCTTCTCGGGTTCGCCGACGAGCGCGACGTCGAGGACTTCGCTGATGTGCGAGACCGGGATGATCTCGATCTGGTCTTTGTACTCGTCCTCGATCATCACGTCCTGCTCGTTGGCTTTCGGGATGATGACGCGCTTGCAGCCCGCTTTCGCGGCGGCCTCGATTTTGTGCGTGACGCCGCCGACCGGCAGCACGTCTCCGCGAACGGAGAGGCTCCCGGTCATCGCGAGGTCCTGCGCGATGGGGATGTCTTCGAGCGCGCTGATGACCGCGGTCGCGACGGTAATCGAGGCGGAGTCGCCGTCGACGCCGCCCTCGCCAGCCTGGACGAACTGGATGTGCACGTCCTTCTCGGACATGTTCTCGTCGCTGAACTTCTTGATGATGGCGGAGACGTTCTCGACGGCTTCCTCGGCCATCTCTTTGAGCTGGCCGGTCGCGTAGATGCGACCCTCCTCCTGGCTCTGCGCGGGCGTGATTTCGGCCATCACGGGCAGCATGATACCGGAGTCGCCGCCCATGACCGCGAGGCCGTTCACGCGACCGACGGCCTCCTTCTCGGAGGTGCCGAGTTCGTAGTCCTTGCGGCGCTCGATGTAGTTGTCCACGAACTGCTGTTCGATGGACCGCGAGCGCTTCTTCGCCTGCAGGACGTCGTCGCGCGTGGTGAGTTCGTGGCCCTGCGAGCGTGCGATGTCGCCGGCGACCCGCACGAGTCCACCGAGGTCACGCAGTTCGAGCGTGAGGTGGTCTTTGCGGCCGGCGCGGCGCTTCGCTTCGAGGATGACCTCCCGGACGGCGTCGTCGTCGAAGTGCGGGAGCTGCCCGTCGCGGTCGACCTCTTGGGCGACGAAGCGCGCGAACTTCCGGCGCATCTCCGGGGTGTCCTCGATGGTGTCGTCCATGTACACCTCGTACCCGTACCCGCGGACGCGGGAGCGGAGCGCGGGGTGCATGTTCTCCATCGCGTCCATGTTCCCGGACGCGACCATGATGAAGTCACACGGCACGGGCTCGGTCTGCACCATCGCACCGGAACTGCGTTCGGACTGCCCGGTGATGGAGAACTCGCCCTCCTGAATCGCCGTCATGAGCTTCTGCTGGCTGCGGACGTCGAGCGTGTTGATTTCGTCGATGAACAGCACGCCCTTGTGGGACTTCTGGATGGCGCCGGCTTCGACGCGCTCGTGGCTCGGCGTCCCCATGCCGCCGGACTGGAACGGGTCGTGGCGGACGTCGCCGAGCAGCGCGCCGGCGTGGGCACCGGTGGCGTCCTCGAAGGGCGCGGTCTGACTGTCGGCGTTGTTGATGAGGAGCTTCGGCACCATCGCGTCGCCGCCGCGGTCGGTGTAGCGGAACGCCAGATAGATGACACCGGCTGCGAGCACGCCCAGTAGGACGTTGTGCGCCATGAAGAGCGCGTAGCCGACGACGAGCAGGATGATAATCCACATGAGGAACGACCGCATCTGGTTGCGTTTGCGGGCTTCCTCCTGGTGGGCTTCGACGATCTGTTCGCCCTTCCCTGCGGGAACGGTCCGGACTTTCGGTTCGTTGGAGTCGTCCGGGTTGTTGTAGACGAGAACGTCCTGGAGGCTCTCCTTCGGGAGGAGGTGGCTCATCGCCTTCGCGAGCATCGACTTCCCCGTGCCGGGGGAGCCGATCATCATCACGTGGCGGTGCTGTTTGGCCGCCCGCATGATGATGTCGCGGGCCTCGGACTGACCGATGACTTGGTCGACCAGTCGGTCGGGCACCTCGATAGCGGAGGTGTCCGGGATTTCGAGGCCGCCAAGCAGGTCGTCCTCGGCGTCGTCCTCGTTGATCGAGACGTCGCCTTCCACGCCGACCTCGCTGCCGAGGTCCTCGAGTTCGTCGAGGGGTTCGGCAGACTCGGGCGCCGACTCCTCGCCCTCCTCGGGGGCGTCCGGGTCGGCGTCCGGGTCTTCGTGGTGGGAGACGTCGTCAGTCGATTCGTTGCTCATAGAAGTGGTTTCGACACGTGAAAACACGGACGGGCGACTGATATACTTTCTCCCTCGGAAAAGCGCTTAACCGGCCGTATTACCCGGTTTCGGGCCCTCAATCCCGGGAACAGGATTTCGTCGTTCGTCGCCAGCGCGGCTGTGTCGGTGGCGGCGCCGAACTCGCCATTCTTATAGTCGCTGACGGGGTGTTTCGAGGTGACGACATGACCCGCGGGTTCTACATCGGTCGCTTCCAGCCGTACCACAACGGCCACCACCGCGTCGTCGAGCAGATTGCCACCGAAGTCGACGAACTGGTCGTCGGCATCGGGAGCGCGGGCGACTCCCACAGCACGCGGAACCCGTTCACGGCGGGCGAGCGCATCATGATGATTACGAAGTCGCTGGTGGATTTCGACCTCGTGACGTACGCCGTCCCCATCGAGGACTTGGACCGGAACGCGGTCTGGGTGAGCCACGTCCAGTCGATGAGTCCGAACTTCGACGTGGCGTACTCGAACAACCCGCTCGTGATTCGGCTGTTCAACGAGGCCGGCATCGAGGTCCGGCAGTCCCCGATGTTCGAGCGCGACGTGCTCGAAGGCACCGAGATTCGCCGCCGGATGGAGGCGGGCGGTGACTGGCGGGAACTCGTCCCGAAGCCGGTCGCGGACGTTATCGACGAAATCGACGGCATCGACCGCATCCAGCGCGTCGGCGACACGGACACCGGGGAGTAGCTGGCCAGCAGTTTTCAACGGCGGCGCCGTACGCGCGACGTATGCTAACGCTGAGTTCCGACTTCGGGACGCCGTACCCCGCGGCGATGAAGGGCGTGGTGTTGCAGTCGACGGACGCGCGTCTCGTCGACGTCGCACACGACTTCCCGCGGCAGGACGTGCGTGCGGCCGCATTTTGGCTACGGGAGGTGCTGCCGTACTTCCCGCCGGCAGTCCACCTCGTCGTCGTCGACCCGGGCGTCGGCACCGACCGGAAGGCAGTCGTCGTGCGCGCGGGCCGCCACGCCCTCGTCGCGCCGGACAACGGGGTCGCGGTTCCCGCGGCGCGACGAATCGACGACGACGTCGAGGTGTTCGAAATCGAAGTCGACGACCCCGCGAGTTCGACGTTCCACGGCCGGGACGTGTTCGCGCCCGCCGCCGCGGACGTCCACGAGCGCGGTGTCGAGGCGTTCGACGACTATCCGGGCTACGAGCGCCTCGACGACTACGAGACCGTGGCGTTCCCCGACCCGGACCTCGCGGGCGACGTGCTCCGCGGCGAGGTGCTCGTCGTGGACGGCTTCGGGAACGCCATCACGAACCTGCCGGGGCGCATCGTCGACGACCACTTCGGGGACTCCGTGCGCGTGAACCGCGACCGAGTGCGGGTCGAGCGGACGTACGCCGCCGTCGAACCCGGCGAGCGCGTCGTGACCGTCGGCAGCCACGGGAACGTCGAACTCGCCGTGAATCGCGGCCGCGGGGACGACGCGTTCGGCGTCGAACCCGGCAGTCCAATCGAACTCTCGTGGTGACGGTCGCGGTGACGGTGCGGACCGGCACGCCGCGCGTCACATCCGCGACTCAATGTCGTCCTCGAACTCGCCGAGTTGGTGTTGGATGGTGTCGCGTTCGAAGTAGAGGAGTTCCACCGCGACCGTGAGCACCGCGAGCACGACGACCATCCAGAACGTTCCGGGTTCGCGGTTGTAGAGGTTGTTGACCATCAGCGGCGCGAACCCGAGCGCGCCGACGGTGCCGACCGCTGGCAGCACGGGGTTGATGTCGGCGTCCGCGGCGTCGCGGTTGCGGAACGCGAGCAGGCTCATCGCGCCGAACACGACGATGAACGACAGCGACGCGAACGACGTGATGGCGCCGAGGCTCCCGTAGGACGCGAACGCCGCCGTCACCACGCCCAACGCGAGAATCGCCTTCTCGGGCGCACCGTCTGCGTCCGTGTCGCCGAACCGGTCCGGGAGCAGGTCGCCGCGGATGAGCCGCTTCGCGAAGTGCGCCGCGGAGAACAGCGTCGCGTTGATGGCGCTGCCCGTCGAGAACAGCGCCGACACCGAGACGACGACGAACCCGAGACTCGACAGTCCGACCACGGAGAGCATCTCGGAGGCGGCGTCCGCGAGCGCGACGTGCGGGTGGTGTTCGAGCGCCTGCGGCGCGAGGTTCACAGTGACGACGGCGACGAGGACGTAGATAGCGACCGCGGCGGGAATCGAGATGTAGACCGCGCGCCGAATCGTCTCGACGTGGTCACTGACGCTATCCTGGTCGTAGAACAGTAGCTGCCAGCCTTGGAACGCGACGAACGAGATGGCCGCCGCGACGACCGGCCCGACCGTCGTGAGCTGTCCGAAGCCGTAGGCCATCTGCGTCTCTGATAGCGACGTCGCGTAGACGAGTCCGAAGACGCCGAACGCGACCAACACGAGGACTTTCGCGGCGACGAGGACGTTCTCGGCGGTCCCCGTGGTACGCGCGCCGAGCAGGTTCAGCGCGACGAACAGCGCGACCGCGGCCACCGAGACGAGCGGCCGCATCGGCAGCCCGAACACCGCCGCTGGGACGACCGAGAATCCGAGCGTGAACTCCGCGAACGCGAACGCGTACATCGCCATCGACCCGACGTAGCCGAACAGCAGCGTCCACCCGAGCATCCCCGCCAGCGTGGTGTTCCCGACCAGCGACTGCACGAACGACACGGACCCGCCGCCGTCGTCGACGAGCACGTTGAGCTTGTTGTACGAGTAGCCCGCGCAGAGCGCGACGGCGCCCGCGAGCAGGAACGCGAACCACGTCGCGGCGTCCGTGACGCCCGCGACGACGCCCAGCACGGCGTAGATGCCACCCCCGATCATGCCGCCGAGCGCCATCGACACGCACTCCGTGAGCCCGAGCTGCTCGCTCATACCCGGGTCGTGTGGTCGAAGACGGGTAAGTGCTCGACGAGCGCGTAAAGATTGTGGCCGGGCCGCCAGCGGGGAGTCTGTCCGGGCGGGAGACGCGCAAGGGCACCGTCACACCGAAATACCCGGCCGGCGACGAACGCGTATGCTCGAACTGGAGCACGGGTTCCGGATTGTGGACCTGCACGCGCGGCTCCACGCCGGCCCGGGGCGCCCAGTCCGGGGCCGCACCATCGACGGCGAGGACCTCGAACGCGAGATGCACCAGGCCGGGGTCGTTCGCTCCGTGGTCTTCCCCGGGCCGCGGAAGGGCGAACAGGGCTACCTCCGCGCGAACAACGCGGTCGCGCGGCAGGCCGTCCAGCGGCCGTTCATCGCGTTCGCGCGCATCGACGGCCCCCACGACCCCGGCGACGGCGCGACCTCCCGGCTGAAGAACCTCCGGTCGTCGCGGACTGACTGGCAGACCTCACCGGAGGACGTCGAACAGTACGCCTACGACGACCGCTTCCACGGGTTCAAACTCGACCCGACCAGGGACGGCCTCCCCGAACCGGACGTCCTCGACGTGCTCGACGACGTCGGCCTGCCGGTGCTCGTCCACGGCGGCGAGGGGTTCCCGCCGAGCGCGCTGGACGCGACGCTGCTCGACCGCGAGTTCCCCGTAGTGCTGGCGCACTTCGGCGGCCACCCGCTCGACCGCGAACTGATGCACGAGGCCGTCGCGCTACTGGACAGCCACGACGACCTCTACCTCGACACGGCGGCGGTCCGGTACCGGGAACTGCTCGAACACGCCATCGTCGAGCACCCCGACCGCGTCGTCTTCGGGAGCGGCGCGCCCGCCACCCACCCGAACGTCGCGGTCATGGAGATTCTCACGCTCGACGTCACCGAGGACGCGATGCGGAAGGTGTTCGGGAAGAACGCCGTGCGCGTCGTCCCCGGACTCGACCGGGAGTGAGGGCGACAGAAAGCTTATCGCGCCGCCGGGAGTCTCACCGGCCATGAACGGGCAGTTGGAGTGGCTGGTGATGCTCGCGGTCGCCGTCGCCGTGATGCTGTACGGCGCGTACACGTTCGTCAACCTCTCGACGTTCCTCGCGGAACGGTTCCGGAACTGATTCTGACTCGGCAGTGCGTCGCCGAGCGCGGGCTACGAGGAGAGCGGTCAGCAGTCGTGGCGGACCATCGTTCGGTCCATGCGCGCGGAGACGCCGTTGGGGTTGCGTCGCGGGGTTCGGTCCGCCATCCGCGCGGACACCCCGTCCTGACTGCCCCGCCAGACGTTCGGGACGACGGCGCTGCCGGCGGCCGCCCACTCGGAGAGTTTCGCGTCGCCGCGCAGCACGTCCCCGCCGACCGAGAAGGCGTCCCCGAAGGCGTGTTTCGTGATGCGGGCGGCGATGCGCGCGCCGAATCCGTAGTTCTTCACGAGCCGGTACGCCAGCGACCGGTACTTCAGCCCCCACGCCGACTCCTCGGCGTCTTCCGGGAGTCGGTGGCGGATGTCGTCTTTCGCTTCACGGAGCACGACTGCGTCCGCGCCCCACACGACGTCGCGGTCCATGCCCGCCAGTCGGTGAGCGGCGTCGCGCGCGGCGCCAGTTTGGAGGTACTCGTCGAACCCGTCGAGGGCGTCGAGAGCGTCCCGGACGAACGCGACGTTCCCGCCGTCGAAGAACGTGACGTGGCGGCCCGCGACGGTCGCCGTTTCGACGGACTCCGTAGTGACACCGCCCTCGACGCGTCGGTGGACGGGGCCGGTGACCGCGTCGGCGCCGTCGTCCAGCGCGGCTTCGACGGCCTCCACCCAGCCCTCGCGAATCTGGGAGTCCTGCCCGACGAACGCGACGACATCGCCGTCTGCGGCCGCGACGCCGGCGTTGCGGGAGGCGTTGAGGTTTCGCTCGGAGAGCTCCAACAGC
This sequence comes from Halobacterium sp. CBA1132, assembly GCF_001485535.1. Classification (NCBI taxonomy): domain Archaea; kingdom Methanobacteriati; phylum Methanobacteriota; class Halobacteria; order Halobacteriales; family Halobacteriaceae; genus Halobacterium; species Halobacterium sp. CBA1132. The sequence continues at coordinate 357,392 of NZ_BCMZ01000001.1, read as the reverse complement.
AGGTCGGCTGCGTCGTGGTCGCGCACCATCCCGGACGTCCCGTCCACGGACGGGCCGTTGACGACCACGACCTCGGCGTCGGGTGCGTGGGCCGCGAGCGCGTCCAGCGACGCTGCGAGTACGTCGCGGCCGTTGAGGGTGGGCACCACTACCGAGAGGTCCATAGCGTACACGAACCCGCGCTGTGGTAAAAACGTCCCGGGTCGAAACCCCCGAAATCGTCCGCGAACTCACACGAGCCGTGGGTTTCTGTCAGACGCTCGTCTGCCAGTACGACACCGACGCCAATGACCGGCCGACCGGCGTCCCGCCGATGGCCGTGTCCGCGCGCCGAATCGGGTCTGCGATCCAGTCCGGCACCTTTCGGTAGAAGCCGTACGGCACGAGGAAGTCGTGCTCGTCGTCCACGAGGTCGAGGCCGGCCTCGTCGACGAGCCGTCGGACCTCGCTGTCGCCGTACAGCCGCGACCCCATCGGGAGCAGCCAGTTGTACAGCGAGCGCGTGCTGAACCGGTTGAAGGTGTCGAAGAACACGCAGTCCTTGGAGACGCGCGCCATCTCCGTGAGGAACCGCGCCGGCGTGTCCGCGAGGTGGAAGAATCGCATCGCGAACACGGTGTCGAAGTGGTCGTCCGGGAACGGGAGTCGCCCGGCGTCGCCGCGCATGAACTCGATGGTGTCCGCGACGCCCGCTCGCTGGGCTTTTTCGCGGCCCTCTTGGAGCATCGGCCCGGAGATGTCCAGCCCGGTGATGTCGGCGCCGCGCTCGGCGAGCATCACCGTGAAGCGGCCGGTGCCACAGGCGATTTCGAGGACGCGCTGGTCCTCGACCGGCCCCACTGCGTCGAGGACGGCCTCTTTCTCTCGTCGGTCGATGAGCCGGCCGCCACGGGAGAATCGCTTCTCGTCGTACTCCTCCGCGACCTCCGTGGCCTGGTACCACTCCTGTCCCTTCACGCTTCTCGCTTGCACTTCGGGGGCGGGTGGTTAAAACCGTACTGGAAACCACGCGACAAACACGACGCCCGAGAGGTGGCGGCGTGCCGGGCCACCGGGAACGAGTCCCCCGCCGTGTTCCCCCTCACCATCTCGGCGTGAAGTCACAGGTGGTCGTACCGCGCGAGCGCGCTCAGACATCATTATACGATATAAGGTGTATAGTCCCACGGGTAGACAACCTTTACCTCCCTCAGTATGTGAGAGAGTTCCATGAGCACGTCCGCCACGGAGCACCAGTCACTCATTCAGGACGACGAAGAATTCCGCGAGCGCCTGCGCGAACTCCCGCCGAGCGCGAAACTCGTCGCGAAAGTTCTCGAAATCGACGCGCCGCTCTCGCAGGGCCAACTCGCGGAGGAGTCCCTGCTGCCGGACCGCACCGTCCGGTACGCGCTCAACCGCCTCGACGACGCGGACCTCGTCGGCTCCCGCTACAGTTTCCAGGACGCCCGCAAGCAAGTGTACTTCCTCGAGAACTAACCGCCGGTTTTTCCTCGCAGCGTTCCACGCTCCACTCGTGATAGCGCGCTACGCAGTTCCAGTCCAAGCGCCGGTGCCCGGCGGCGCGACGAACGCGTACGTTCTCGGCGAGGGCGAACACCTGCTCGTCGACCCCGCGGGTCGCACGCCCGGCCTCGACGACGCGGCCGACGGAATCGACCACGTCGCCGTCACGCACACCCACCCCGACCACGTCGATGCAGTCGCCGACTACGCGGCCGAAGCCGACGCGACAGTGTGGGCGTACGCGCCGTACGCAGCGCGGTTCGCGGACGCGACGGGCACCGAGCCCGACCGGCTGTTCCGGCCCGGTGACACGCTCGCGGACACCGGCGTCTCGGTGCTGGCGACCCCCGGCCACGCGCCCGACCACGTCGCGTTCGTCACGGACGGCGAAGCGGTCACGGGCGACCTCGTGTTCGACGACGGGAGCGTGTTCGTCGGTACGCCGGACGGCGACATCCGCACGTATCTGTCGTCCCTGCGTCGCCTGCTCGCCCGCGACTTCGACGCGCTCCACCCCGGCCACGGCGACCCAATCGAGAATCCCGACGAGCGCGTCCGCGAGACGTACTTCCACCGCCGCGACCGCGAGCGCAGCGTCCGCGCCGCCGTCGAATCCGGCGCCGAGACCGTCGACGAGATTCTCGACGCCGCCTACGAGAAAGCGCTCGGCGACGCCCGCGGCCTCGCCGCGAGAGTCGTCCGCGCGCACCTCCAGAAACTCGCCGTCGAGGGCCACGTCGCGTGGGACGGCGACCGCGCCCGCCCGCCAGCCGGCGAACAGTAGCCGACGAACCAGCCGGTGTAGCAGGACGAATTGAATCAACCGGTGGGCGAGGAACGAAAGGGGCCGACCGGTCGCGGTCGCTCGCTCGCTGCGGTCCTCGCCCTCCGGCCTGCGGTCCTTACGTCGCGAGCGACCGCGAGCGGGAGGGGGGCTTTCGAGGTGTCGTAGATGAAGCGGGACGCACAGGAGAAAAGAGACCAACCGATACCTAGCCCGCGAGTCTTTTCCGCACTCATCGCCAACTCACGACCATGGAGGAACTCGAAGTCGAACTCGAGCGCGCCCGCGACCTCGACGTCGCGGCGCTCGCGGACGCCATCGAGACCATCGGCTTCGAGTGCACGCGCTGCGGGGCGTGCTGTAAGAGCGAGGCCGACGACCCCCACACGGCGACGGTGTTCCCGGACGAGGTCCGGGAGTTGGAGGACGCGACCGACCGCGACTGGCGGGAAATCGCGCGGCCGATGCCGTACGGCCTCGACGAGGACGGGACCGGAGAAACATTCGAGTGGGCGCTCCAGACGGCGGCGTGCGGGGACTGCTCGTTCTACGAGGAGGAAGAGGACGGCACGGGCGCGTGTACGGTTCACGACAGCCGACCGCTCATCTGCGAGACGTACCCGTTCAGCGTCGCGCTCGGTGGGACGAGCCAGCCGATGGGCGAGGCGGTAGATGAATCCGGGATGGTGCGCGCCCACGAGTGCGAGGGACTGGGCCGCGACATCTCCCGTGAGGACGCCGAGTCGCTGGCGGCGGCGCTGAAGGAGCGAGCGGTGCGCGACATCGAGGAAGCCATCGGCGTGCGGGACAACTACGAGCCCGCGAACCCCGGTCCCGGCGAGACCGTCGTCCACGACTCCGAGGGCGCGAAACGGCCGGACGGGACGCCCACCGGGGACTGAGCCGTCGCCCGTACCGTGGCAACGATTAAGTCACGGGGCCGACACGCACGAATGGAGACCTGCCATGGAAATCTCTGACCAACTCCTCTGTCTGTTCAGTGCGGAAGTGACTGTCAAAGACGACGAGTACGTCGTCGAAATCCCGCGGAGCGAAGTCGAAGCCGGCTCGGTCGAACCCGGTGACGTCTACCGCGTCGCGCTCATCTCGCAGGCCGAAGCCGAGACCGGGACCGAGACCGAGACGACGAGCGAGCCCGCCGAGTCCGAACCCCAGCCGCCCGTCGAGGAGGGCGAGATTCGGTACGTCGAAATCGAGGACATCGGCAAGCAGGGCGACGGCATCGCGCGCGTCGAACGCGGCTACGTCATCATCGTGCCGGACGCCGAAATCGGCGAGCGCGTGAAAGTAGAGGTGACGGAAGTCAAGTCGAACTTCGCGGTCGGCGAAATCATCGAAGACGAGTACTGAGCGCGCCGGAGCCGGTTTTTACTGCGTGAACTTCGCGAGGTCCGCGTCCTCGACGCTGGGCGCGGAGTCGTGGGGCCGGTCGACGAGCAGGTCGCCGGCCGTGGACTTGCCGATGCCGGGAATCGCCGTGAGTTCGTCCATCGACGCGTCGTTGACGTCGAGTGGGTGCGGGACGCCCGTGACCGAGCGGTAGCCGTGGTCGGTGACCGCGACGTCGATGGTCCGCCCGAGTTCGCGCTCGCCGGGAATCCCCACGAGCAGCGAGTACGTGCCCAGTTGCCGGCCGAACGTCTTCCCGTCCTGGTGGTACTCCAGGTGGACGTCCTTCAGGAGCGTGCCCGGCGGCACCACGCGGTTCAGCATCGCGTTGTCGATGTTCTCCCGCACGTCCTGCTTGTAGCGCTTGAACTGCCGCTTGTGGTCCTCGGCGAGCTGGGCGCCCGTCTCCGCCATGTCGGTGCCCTCGAACGCCATCACCTGCCGGATGTTGATGCGCCGGAGCATCAGGCCCTCGTCGAGCACGCTCTGGAGGAAGCGCTTGTTGTGCGCGAACGTCTGCTCGCGTTCGCCCGTCAGGCCGTGGACGAGGTTGATTCCGGGCAGGATTTTGGGCAGCCGGTTCGTCGCCTCGTCGCCCCACGTGGGGGCGTCCTCGGGGGACTCGCCGGGCCGCCAGCCGCCGACCTCGTTGACGACGCGAACGGCCTCCAGACACTCCTCGGCGGACACGAGGAGGTTGTTCTCCTCCTGCACCACGGGGTCCGCCGACTCTAAGCCGAACGCCGCGGTGTCGCCGGCGGTGTTGTGCTCGGCGATGATGCGGATGGCCTCCCGGGACTTCTCGGGGTAGTCCACGATGGTCACCGGGTTCATGTTGTCGAGGTGCAGCGTTTCGAGGTTCGGGGCGACCTCCCGAATCCCCTCGTAGAGCCGCCGGAGCGCGTCCGGGTTCGGCGCCTCGCCGTCCCCGCCGAACGCGAGGATGTCGGCCTGCCGGCCGAGCCGGAAGTGGCGCGCGCCGTGGTCGGAGAGGTTCCCGACCTCTCGGACGACGCTGTCGGCGCTCCGGAACCCGGGGTCGCCGTACATCGGCTCCGTGCAGAACGAACAGCGGTACGCGCACCCCCGCGAGGTCTCCATCTCGCAGATGAGGTAGTCCGGGTAGTTCGGGTGCTGCTCGACGACGAACGCGCCCTTCGCCCCCCAGCGGTCGATTTCCTCGTTGTCGCGGTAGCGGTCCTCGAACCCTTCGAGACCATTCTTCACGAGGTCGTAGACGGCGGCCTCGACGTCCGCCATGGCGAGGAAGTCGAAGTCGAGGTCCGAGCGCTCCATCTCCTGGGCGCCCGCGTTCTCCTCGCCGACGCCGAAGCGAACCGGCCCGCCCATGATACTCGTGCCGTCCGCGAGCCACGCCAGCTCGCGCACCTCGTCGGGCTCGGCGGGCGTCCCGCCGACGTACTTCCCGGGGACGGTCATCCCGCCGACGTAGACGAAGAGGTCCGCGTCCGCGACGTCGTTGAACTTCGACTTGTTCTCGCGGAGTTCGTCGATGGTGTGGTACGTTATCTGCTCCTCGGGGATGCCGGCGTCCACGAGCGCGCCGGCCGCGTACCGCGGATACGTGGAGATGTACGGCGGCACACCGAAGTGCGCCGGCTCGTCGACGTAGCCGTCGACGAGCGTCACGTCCAACTCCGCGGGGTCAATCATACACCGGCGTTGGGCTTCGACGCGTAAGAACGTAACTACACGTAGATGCGGCCCTCGACAGGTGTTCCGTCATTCGTCTCGTCTATTGCGAGATTCCCGCGGTTACGGAAAGCCGCGTTTGCCGCGATGAGGCTGTCAATCCCGTCAGCCTCGGCGTCGTTAACGAGGTGTTCGCGTTCTATTTCACTGGCTTCCGGGAGAAATTCGCCGAGGAGGGCATCGCGTTTGTCGGCGGCGCTTTCGGTATTCGACTTGTATCCTCGTGGAGTTAGTTCGGTCTGCTGCTGAATCGTGGCTGCTGGATACACTTCGATGACGGTCGGCTGTGTTCCCGGCGGAGAGAACATGGGCGCGATTTGTGCAGACTCCGTAAGGGTGAGCGGCCGGAGCAGGTCACGAATACCGTAGTATGTCTGTAGTCGAATCTGTGCGTTGTACGGACAGAGGCCTCCCGAGTCGCTCTCAGTCTGCCGGTTGAGTTGCACGCCACTTTCCTCTCCGACGAGCCTCGCCCGGTCGGAACAGACGCGTTGTAAATTCTCCGGGCTCAGGAACTCGTCGGGAAAGCAGGTGACGAAATCTTCCCAGTCAGGCTGAGAGAGTATCGGTTCCGGGAGTGAAAACGGAAAATCGAATCCGAACAAGGTGCGGTCGTCACGAGACTGGATGTCTCGGAGGAGTTCCCGGAGAACGACATCACGTGACTGGGACGAAAGGTCGAGAAAGTCGTCGATTCGCTGGACGGAATTAACGACAAAATCGTCGCTACTGACGTCAGCTTCAGTTATCCAAATTTTCTCGCCCGCAGTACTGGAGCCACTGAAGTCCACGCCGTAGACGGTCTCGAAGCCCATACCACGGACTGACACCCGTCAAACAAAACCGTTCGCCCGCTCGGTGGCCGTCCGGTGCTGGTACAGCAGGCAGCCCGCGAGCACGAGCCACGCGCCAATCGTCGGCGGAAGCACGAACGAGAACAGGGCGCTCGCGGCGTTCCGGACGACGCTGGCAGCACCCGCCGGCAGCACGGCCGTCATCGATGTGACGCTCGCCCACGTGACGGGGACCAACAGCAGAAGCGCGCCGGCGAGGAAGAGCCGCCGCGGCCACCCGTCGTCGAGCACGTAGAGCAGCGGGAGCAGCGGAAACAGGGCGAGAATGACGTAGAACGGCTCCAGCGGGAGCAACAGAAGCGTGGCGAGCAGCGTCCCTTGGAGCGCGACGAGGCGACTGCGGGCGTCCGCGACCACGCGGTTCACGCCGGCGAAGACGGGCGCGAGGACGAGCGCGCCGATTGGGAGCAGCCACGACGAGGACAGGCCGGGCGCGAGCACGGCCAGCTGGCGGCGGACCGTGGCGTACGGCGCCGTGTGGTCGGGGCCGCCGGCGAACGACGCGACCGCGGTTTCGCCGGCGAGCGTCTCGGTGACGTACGTGACCGAGGCGTCCGGACCGAACACGAGCACGCCCGCGGCGATGCCGGCCAGTCCCGTCGCGGTGGCGGCGGCGACGGCCCGCCACCGCCGCTGGCGGAGCAGCCAGACGCCGACGAGCGCGGGAAACAGTTTCACGAGCGCGACCAGCCCGAACGCCGCGCCGGCGGCGGTGTCGCGGCCGCGTTCGAGGAGGACGGCGCCGCCCGCGAGCCCGAGCGCGAGCAGCGGGTTCACTTGCCCCATGACGAGGTTGACGCCGACGGGGCCGACGAGGAAAACGGCCGCTGTCAGGAGCACGCGGTCGACCAACGGGGGACCGCGAACCGAGTGAGTAGCGAGGTCGACGCCCACGCGCTCCGTCGCGCGAACGACGAGGACGGCGAGCGTCCCGAGCGCGGCGAGGTTCAGGCACCACTGGAGCGCGTACGCGAGCGTGGGGTCGCCGAGCGCGGCGTGCGGGGCGAACGCGAGCGCGACGATAGGCGGGTAGACGAAGCCGGTCTGCCCGAGAGGGTTGACGGCGTAGATGTCCGCGCCGCGGAACGCGGCGCGCGCGGCGTAGTAGTAGACGTCCGTCGCGAGACCGACTTGCTCGGGGTTCCGCAGCGGGAAGAGCGCGGTGTTCGCGACGCCCGCCAGCACGCTGGCGAGGAGAACGAGTCGGGGTGCGCGGACCGAAGCCATGCCTCACGCACCGACGCGACGGCACTTTCGTCTTGGGGAGCGCCCGCAGTCGTTCTCACCGCAGCCCGCCCCTTTTTGCCCGCGCCGCTCCAACTATCGCGTATGCCCGCTACTGAGGAACTGAAGTGCACGAGCGACGACTGCGAGCTGGACATGTTCGAGAACCACTACACGTACGACGTCAGCGAGGACCTCACCATCGAGGACCTGCAGTGTCCGCTGTGTGGTGAGACCGACTCCTTGGAGCGCATCGAGTTATGACGGTCCGCGAGTTCGCGGCGGACATCAGTGACGCCGTCTTCCAGCGGCTTGGCCGCGCGGCCTCCCAGATGCAGGAGGAGTCGCCGCTGCCCGTGGACGTGCTCGAGAGCGACGACGAGTACCTCGTCGTCTTCGACGCACCGGGCGTGACCACCAGCGACGTGCAGGTGAACTACGTCGAGGGCGCCGTCGAGGTGCGCGTGGACCGGTTCAGAGAGTTCCGCGAGGGCTTCGAAATGCTGTTCCCGGGTCGCGGCCTGCAACTCGACGGCCGCGCGGAACTCCCACCGGACGCCGTCGTGGACGCCGAGGCGGCGCGCGCGGAGTTGCGCGACAACGGCGCGCTGTACGTCTTCCTCCCGAAGGGCGAGCGCGAGGGCACCGATGTCGACGTGACGACGCCCGAGGACGACGAGTAGCGCGTCAGTCGACGGTCATCCCTTCGACGACGTCGAACTGCTCGTCGCCGTCGAAGCGCGTCGGGTCGAACGCGGGGACGCCAGTCCCGCCGAGGATTTCTTCCGCGATTGCTTCGCCGGTGGCCGGCGCGCGCATGAAGCCGTGGCCCTGCCAGCCGGCCGCGACGTAGAGGCCATCTTCGAGTTCGCCGAGCAGCGGGTCGCGGTCGGGCGTGGCGGTACAGAGGCCCGCCCACGCGCGGTGGACGTCGGATTCGTCGACGGGGAGGCGGTCGGCGAGGCGGTCGCGCATCGCGTCGACGAACCAGTCGTCGCCGTCCCGGTCGTACGTCTCGGGGTCGGCTTCGGCCTCTTCGGTGCCGTCGCCGGCAAGCAAGCCCTCGGGGTGTGGGCGCGCGTAGTAGCCCTCGGTGGCGTCGTACAGCGTTGGAATCGGTTCTGAGAAGTCGGCGGTGAGCGCCTGCACGCGGTAGGGTTTCAGGGGAATCGAGACGCCGGCGTCGGCGAGCACGCGGGCGGTGTGGGCGCCGGCAGCGACGAGCACGGCGTCGTACGTCTCGCCGTTCACGCGCGGCGGGCCGAGGGAGACGCTCGCGGCGGTGTGCTCGCGGAGGTCGACGCCCGCCTCGGAAGCCAGCGCCGCGACGGCGTCGGCGTACGCGGCGGTGTCCGCGACCCCGGCGTTGCGCGCGACGGCGGCTTCGACGATGTCGTCCGTGCGAAGCGCGGGAAACTCGGCGGCGATGTCGTCTGCGTCGACGCGCTCGACGCGGCGGTCGTGGCGCTGCATCCCCGCGACCTGCTCGCGGATGGCGTCGGCCTTCCGGCCGGGTTCGGTGACGAACCAGAGGTACGGCGCTTCCTCGACGGCGAACTCGCCGGTGCCGGAGAGCGCGCGGAAGCGCTCGATGGCGCGCGCGGCGACTCGCGCGTCCACGTCCTCGGCGTAGGCGTCGTAGAGGATGCCGGCGGCGCGGCCCGTGCTCTCGCCGGCGACGCTGCCGCGCTCGTAAACGGTGACAGCGGCGCCCCGCGCTGCGAGGTCGTGGGCGGCAGTCAGTCCGACGGCGCCGGCGCCGACGACGGCGACCGAGCGGCCGGCGCCACGGTCGTCGTCGCCGGCGTCACTGAACTCGTCCATGCCGACGGATGCGCCGCGACCGGCATAACTGGTGCGAACCGCGGAGGCCGGCGCAGTCCGTCAGTTTCACTTTCACCGCGCACGGGTGGGGTTCAAGCGGGTAGCGGGTGAGGTGAGAGTATGGCACTGCAGCACCGACGCCGCTCGCAGTCGAACCCCGACAGCGCCCAGCGCCGCATCGAAGTCTCGGAGATGACCGCCGCCGGCGTGGCCGCCTACGCCGACACCCACGAGGAGGCGTTCATCGAGCGTCGCGGCGGGAAGACGTTCCTCGTCACCGTCGAGTAGCGCTCACGCGCGGAGGCGACGGGCGAACCGCCACGCGTCGTGGCCGGCTTCGCCGGGGTGCGGGAGGCCGAGTCGGTACCGGAGCCGGTCGCGTCGCTTCAGCGAGTCGAAGACCGCGGGCTCGTCCAATCCCCACGTCTCCACGGGGCGATAGCGCCCCGCGGACCGGCTGAGAATCGCGTTCGCCGCGTGGCGCCCGGCTTCGTTCGCGGCTTCCATCGTCGCGAGGTCCGTCTCGACGCGCACGTAGTCGGCCGCGAGCACGAGGTTCTCGGCCTCCGTGCCGGCTTCGGGGCGGTGGCGGAGGCTGTCGACGGTGTTGATGACGAGCGGCGAGCCGTTGTGCAATCCCTCGGGGCGGGCCTCCAGTTCCGGGTCGAGGAAGTGCGTGACGCGGGCGTCGTCGGGGAGGGCGTCCGTGCCGAGGTGGGCTTGCAGTTGCGCCCAGATTTCTTCGACTGCTTGCTCGCGCGTGCACTCGTGGCCGGGCTTGTCGTAGAGAATGCCCGGCGTCTCCCAGTCGGAGGCGATGACCGAGAGCACGCCCTCGACGCGGCCGTCGGTGCGCTCGCTGGGGTCGTGGTCCCGCCAGAACTGGCGCTGGCTGATGGCGGTCAGCGCCCACGGCGAGTCCGCGAACACCGCGTGGCCCGCCGCCAGTTGGATGTCGCGGTCGAGGTAGAACTGGACGCCGTTCATCCACGCGGTGTCGACGCGAGAAACACCAGATAGCGACGGTGCTGCCGCCGTCAAGTCGGGAGTCAGGAGCGACGCCATCACGTCGACGGGGAGAGCGGCGACGTAGTAGTCCGCGGTCACGCGCTCGCCGTTCACGACGGCGGCCGTGACGCGCTCGCCGTCACTCTCGATTGCGTCGACGCGCGCGCCAGTCTCGATTGTGACGCCGCGTTCGCGGAGGTGCGCCGCCCACGGCTCCAGCCACACCTCGCTGGTCGGGCCGTCGAGCACGCGCTCGGCGGGCGCGTCGGGGTCGAGTTGCCCGAACAGCAGTTGGAGGTAGATGGAGCCGACAGTGCGCGCGCTGCCGTCCTCGGGCCGGAGCGCGACCAGCGACTGCGTGGACCGAGCGAGGTGTTTGCGGTACGCTGGGGACATCTCGTCGGCGTCGATGAACTCCCACCACGACGTGCGCTCGAACTCGTCCTCGCGGCGCTCTCGGCACGAGGTCAGCAGGACGGCGAGCCGCGAGAGGAAGTGCGCGAGTTCCCGGGTGGACACGTCGTCGCCGGCGACCTGCGGCCGGAGCGCTTCGAGCCACTCGCGGGGCGTCGACGGCTGCTCGGTGGACGTTCGCACGGCGTCGCCGTCCGTGCCAGCGAGCAGCGTCTCGCTGGTCGGCACGAGGTGGTCCTCGACGCTGCCGCCGGCGCCGTCGGGAGTACGCGCCATCGTGTCGACGACGTTGCGGTAGTACGCGGGGAAGAAGCGGAAGCCGTGTTCGCCGAGCAGCGGGTGGTCGGCGTCGTCGACGGGGACGCTGCGGGCCTTCCCGCCGACGCGGTCGTTGGCCTCGTAGACGGTGACCGAGAAGCCGCGCTCGGCGAGTTCGTGCGCAGCGGTGAGACCGCCGATTCCGCCACCGAGCACCGCGACTGACGGCGAGTCGGACATACCTGGTGTTGGCGCCAGTCCACCTTCAGCGTGTGGTTTGTTCCCACGTCAGTCGTCGGGTTCGACTTCGACGACTTCGGGCTCCCGGTCGGGCGGCGTCCACCCGACCGCGAGGTCGAGGAACTGCACGAGGATGCGAGCGGTCGCGCCCCAGACGGTGTAGCCGTCGACGTGGAAGAAGTGGACGATGGCCTCGCCGTACGAGGGGTGGATGCGCTTCTCGACCTCGTAGTTGTCGGGGTCGGTGAGGGCCGCAATCGACAGCACCACCACCTCGTCGACTTCGCGCTCGTCGGGGACGAACTCGCGGTCCGGGACGCGCGCGACGAACGGCGTCACGGAGTACCCCGTCACCGTGGCGATGTCGTCGAGTCGCCCGACGTCGGATAGCTCCTCGGGAAGGAGGCTGATCTCCTCGTACGCCTCGCGGGCCGCGGTCTCCCGGAGGTCGTCGTCGCTGGGCTCGCGGCCGCCGCCCGGGAAGCTCATCTGCCCGGGGTGTTCGCCGAGGTGGTCGGCGCGCTTCGTGAACACCAGCGCCGGGCCGTCGTCGCGCTCGACGACGGGAACGAGCACCGCTGCGTCGCGCTCCTCGTCGGTGACCCGTGCCGGCTGGTGGGCGGCGACCCGCGACAGGTCCATACCCGGGGGAAACACCGCGACACTCTTAACTCACGCGCAGTCCCGCTCACTCGGTCAGCGCGTCCCGGACGTCCGCGAGGTCGACGGGCGCCCACGCTTCCGCGTCGTACGTCACGTCCACGAGGTACCGCGCGCGCTCGCCGTCGGCGTCGGGGACGTCGGATTCGAGGCGGGCGCGCACCGCGTCGGCGAGCGTCTCGCGGTCGAGGTCGCGGCGCTCGACGTCCAGAATGTGGGGGAGGTCGACCGCTCCCTCGGGAAGTTCGGGGAACGCGACCGGGCCGGGAACGAGCACGCGGTCGCCGTCATCGCGGTCGACGGCCACGAGGTAGTACTCGCGGAGCGCGTCCATCACCGCCTCGTCGGCGGCGTCCGCGTCGAAGTCGTCGCCGCGCTTGAACGCCAGTTCTTCGAGCGCGTCGTGGAGTTCCGCGTGGGTGAGCGCGCCGAAGAGGTCCACGACGCCCGCGAGTTCGTCGCCGTTCACGGCTCCCCGTCGGTCGCGGAGTCGCTTGAACCTCCCGCTGTCGCGGCGGCCTCCTCGGCGTCCGCGGCGGCCGCGGCGGCGACGTCGCCGGCGTCGAGGCTGGTGTCTGTCCACGCCGGCAGCCGGGTGTCCGCGTCGGGTTCGGCGATGGCGTCGGCGTACGTCCGCGTCTGCGCGCGCTCCTGCTCGCCGTCGTAGTCGAGGTCGTTGAACGCGGCGTCCGCGCCGTACGCCCGCACGAACCGGTCGGCCGCGTCGAGGTAGCGCTCGGCGAGCGCGTCGTAGTCCACGGCCACGCCCGCGTCCTCGACGGCGCGGAACAGCGCCGCGCCGACGCCCTCGCTCATCTCCGAGAGCCCCGTCGGCCCGGAGACCGCGCGGTGGTCGTGCTCGTAGCGCCCGAGATCGACTTGCGCGGTGCCGTCGGTGCCCGCGAGCCGGAACGCCTCGCCGAGCGTGCCGACCTCCAGCCCCCACCGGCGCTGCACGCGCAGGCCGCGCGCAAGGTCGCTCGTCATCGCGCACTCGCCGGCGAGCGCGTACCGGAACGCCCCGAGGAAGTCCAGTATCTCGTGGTCGTGCGAGTGCGCGAGGGCGTCCACGAGCGGTTCGTAGAACAGCCTGAAGAGTCGGCCGTACAGGCGGTCGTTCTCGACGCGCGCGTAGTACCCCTTCGCGAACTCGAAGCCCTCCGCGAGCGGGAACAGCAGCTTCCGGACGTCGCGAGCCTCGTAGGTCGTGGTGTCGGCGTCGTGGACGACGACGTAGTCGTGGCGCGCGGCGACCCCGAGCGCCAGCCAGACGTCCCGGCCCTTCCCGCGCTCGCCGGCGAGTCCCGCGTCGCCGAGCAGGGCTTCGACCCGCGGGCCGTCGCACCACAGCACGGTCAGGGGCACGTCGAAGTCCGCGAGCCAGTCACAGAACTCGGGGACGCGCTCGGCGGGCGCGCGCAGCGGGACGACGACCTCTGCGGGGTCGACGCGTTCGAGTTCGGAGAACACGCGCTCCGGGGCGAGGCCGGCGTACTCGCGGTCGGTCATCGGCACGACAACGGCCGCCCGGCCCGTCGGCGCGTCCGGGTCGGCGCCGCCGTAGTCGTGGAGCGTCGCCACGCGCTCCTGCGTGTAGTCCATACCCTCGCTGGGCGCGCCGGCGGGAACTAACTTGCGCCAGCGGGCAGCCGACCGGCCCGGTAGAGACCGACCATCGCCACGAGCAGGACCGCGAGTCCAGCGCCAGCGACGCGGAAGACCCCGTCGTAGGCGAAGCCCGCGCCGACCAGCGACCCGACGACGACGCTCCCCATCGCCTGCACGACCATCATCACGGAGCTGTAGCCGGCGTACGCGCTCGCTCGGTCGCTGTCGGGGAGGCTGTCCAGCAGGAACGTGTCGATTGCCGGGAAGAGGCTGTGGACGGCGTATCCGAGCACCACGGAGACGGCCGCGACGGCGACCACGCCGTCGACGAGCGTCATCGCGAGCAGCGACGCGATGAAGCCCCCCAGCACCGCGAGCATCAGCGGCACGTGCCGGAACCGGTCGGCGAGCCGGCCGGTGTACCAGAACGCCGGCACGCCCGCCGCGAACACCACCGTGAGGAGGGTTTCGGCAGTACTACTCGGGATGTTCTTGGTCTCGGTGAGGTACTTGATGTAGAAGTTGAAGAAGCCGTTCCAGACGAGACCCGCGACGCCGACGATGACGACGCCGAGCACGACGATGCGGTACTGGCGCCGAATCGCGCCGAGCAGGTCGCGGTCGGCGGCGCCGGCCTCGGGGAGGTCCGTGCGGCCGGCGAGCACGTAGATGACGACAGTGACGACGACCGCGGCCGCGGACAGCAGGTAGAACGGCGCGCGCCACGAGTAGAACTCGAGGAGGACGCGGCCGACGAGCACGGGCGCGAGCGCGGCCGCCAACTGCGAGGCGGTGCCGTGGACGCCGACGACGCGGCCGACGCGCTGGGGGAACAGCTCGCTGATGAGCGGGTTCGCGGCGACGAAGTACGCGCCCGACGCGAGGCCGACGAGGAACGCCCCGACCATCACGAACTCGATGGAGGGCGCGAACGTCATCCCCGCCGAGGACACCGCCAGCAGCGCGCCCGTGCCGAGGACGACGTGGTGACGGTCGACCCGGGTCAGCAGCCAGCCGGTCGGCAGCCGCGGGAGCGCGCTCCCCAGCCACGCCAGCGTCGCCACCAGCCCGACGGCGGCGTCGGTCGCGAGGAAGTCCGCTTGCAAGGGGGCGACCAGCGGCGCGAACACGACGCGCCCGAAGTTCACGAGGAACACGAGCGCGCACAGCGAGCCGAACAGCCGGACGCGGCGCGCGTCACTGGCAGACGTACTGGACACGGGCGGACTTGGCGACCCCCGAGGTCAATTCTTGCGGTTCTACTCGAAGACCGCGTCGAAGGCGTCCGCGCCAAGCGGCTCGAACGTCCCCGCAGCGACGTTCTCGCGGACGTGCTCGGGGCTGGTCGTCCCGGCGAGTGCTGACGTGACGCCGGGCGCGCTGCGCGCGAAGTTCAGGGCGCGCTGGGCAGGCGTGTCCCCGTCGAGCTTCTCGTTCACGTCGTCGGGAATCCCCTCCAGCACTTGCCCCTGCGCGAGGCTCGCGGACGTGAACACGTTCAGGCCGGCCTCGTGGGCGTACCACAGCACGCTCTGGTCGCCCTCCGGCCCCTCCTGAGACTGCACGGTGAACGCGTCCGCCATGAAGACGTTGAACGGCACCTGAATCGCGCGCAGGTGCGTCGCCGTGTTCCCCGCGGTTTTGGCGGCCGAGCGCGCCCGCGAGATGATTTCGCCGAGGTCGAGGAAGTGGTCGTGGGTGCGCGGGACGCGGAACCCCTCCCACGTCGCGACGCCGTAGTGCTCGATGTCGCCCGCAGCGACGCGCCCCTCCAGTCGCTCGAAGGTCGCCTCCAGTTGGTCGTAGACCGCCCCGGAGAGCCGCGCGTCCAGTTGCGTCTCGGGGTTGTGGACGTAGTAGAGGTCGATGGTGTCCACGCCGAGGTTGCGCAGCGAGCGGTCCAGTTGGTCCTCGATGAACCCGGGCGCGATTGCGTGGCTGCCGTGCGCGAGGTCGTCGGCGTCCAGAATCCCGCTGTCGACGTACTCCTCGGCGACGAACTCGCCGGGCTTCTCCGGGCGGGACTCGTCGAACGGCACGAACCCGCCCTTCGTCGCGAGGAACACCTCCTCGCGGTCCACGTCGGCGTCCGCGAGCGCGCGGCCGACGGCGCGCTCGCTGCGCTGATGGCGGTAGTTGATGGCGGTGTCCACGACGTTACAGCCGCCCTCGACGGCCGCCCGCACCGTCTCGTAGTACGCGTCGTCGACGTCGTCGGTCGGCGCGCCGAGGTAGGTGCCGAGGCCGACGCTGGAGACCGCGCGGTCGCGCACGCTCCGGAAGTACGTCCGCGCCTTGTCCTCGCTGAAGCGCTCCTTGTACTGGAACGTCCCGTCAGCAGTAGCCATACGACTCCTTCGCCGCGGCGTTACTTGTACTCCCCGCGACGGAACGCCTCGACGGCCGCACGATACCCCTCGCGGAACGTCGGGTACGCGAACTCGTAACCCAACTCGCGCAGGCGGTCGTTCGAGCAGCGCTTGCTCGTTCGCAGGCGGCGCTCGGCGGGCTCGGAGAGATCACCCGCGTCGAGGCGCTCCTGGACGGTCTGTTTGTCCGGGCGGTCGACGCCCGCTTCGTCGGCGAGGTAATCCGCGAACTCCCACTTCGAGACCGGCTCGTCGTCCACCGCGAGCAACACCTCGTGACTCCCCACGGCGTCGTCGGTCAGCGCGAACCGGGCGACGCCCGCGGCGTCCTCCCGGTGGACCATGTTCAGGTATCCCTCCGTCACGGGGCCGTCGAGGTAGCGCGTCAGCCGGTAGCGGTCCGGGCCGTACAGGCCTGCGAACCGCACGACAGTCGGGTCCATCCCGAACTCTGGTGCGCGCTCTCGGGTGACGCGCTCGGCCTCCACGAGCACCTCGGTCTTCTCAGTCGTCGGGTCCAGCGGCGTCTCTTCGTCCACCCAGTCGCCGTCGTGGTCGCCGTAGACGCCCGTGCTCGACGTGTATACGAACTGGTCGGGCGCGTCGCTGCGACCGCCGAAGTGGTCGATTGCCGTCCGCAGTCCCTCGACGTACACCTCGCGCGCGGCGTCGGCGCCGCGGCCCCCCGAACTCGCCGCGAACACCGCGGCGTCCACGTCCGGCACCGCCGCCAATGAGTCGGCGTCGGTGACGTCCGCTTCCACGGCGTCGAAACCCGCGTCCCGAATTGCTGCGAGGCCGTCCTCGGAGCGGCGGACCCCCACGGGGTCGTGTCCCGCAGCCTCGAGCTGGCGGCCGAGTTCGAGGCCAACGTACCCGCAGCCCAGAATCGCGACGTCCATCAGTAGGGGTTCTCGCTGGCGATGTGGCGGTAGATGCGGGCGTACTCGCCGAGTGACATCGGCTGGCGCCCCTCGATTTTCTGCTGAATCTCCTTGGGGTCGTAGTCGTCGTCGAGGCCGCTGGCGAGCGCCTCCACGTCCAGCACCGCGGAACTCATCTGGAGCATCAAGTTGTCCCGAGCCTCCAGCAGCAAGCCTTCGGCGTCCGGCCAGTCGTCGCTGGCCGCGAAGATACCCGCCGCCTCTTCGAGCGTGAGTTCGACGGACTCGCCGTCGGCGAGCGCCGCGATTCGCTGCTCGTCGACGCCCGACACGTCCGCGACGGCGTCGACGCCCTCCGCTTCGACGACGGCCGCGAGCGCCGCCTCGTAGTCGGCACGAACGTCCCCCGCGGTCACTGCCTCGGCGTCCTGAATCTCGTCGGCTAGCACGGTTGGCTGTACGTGCCCCGCGTTCAAGGAGGCTACGCTTGCCGCGACGGCTCACCACCCCGCGGACTGCTCGTCAGCGTTCCCGTCCACGTCGCCGACGCCGCGCGGGCCGGCGGGCACGACCACGCCAATCGTCGCCTCCACGTCGAACGACACCCGCTCGTTGCGGCCGACGCGCTCCGCGGCACCGTCACCGTCGACATCGAACGCGACGCTGGCGTCCTCTCGGACGTAGGCAGTTCCGTCCCCGGGTCCAATCGGCGACCCGCCGTCCGCGCGAACCGCCAACGACGCGTACGACCCCCTGACGGACACCGACCACGCGTTCGCAGTCGCGTACCAGAACCCCGGCACCGGCGCCAGCGGCAGGCCCGCCGGCACCGCGCCGACGTCCGCCGCGCCGAGTTTCTTCGCGGCTTTCTCGGCCGCGACCGACCCCGCCTCCGAGAGCGCTTGTTCCGCGAGTGCGCTCCCGACGCGGTGAGTCAGCTCCGCCGTGTCCCGCACGACGCCCGCCTCGACGCGAACCGCGTCACTATCGACGATGTCCGTGGATTCAGCGCGGAGTCGGGTCGCCAGTCGGTCGCGCCGCTGTGAGGTGATGCCAGCGATGCTCGCAGCCTCGTCCGCGACTGCTCTCGCTGCGGACCCGTTCCCGACAGCCATCCCGCGTTCGTGGACGGACGACCAGTGTGCGAGCGCGCGCTGCGTCGCCGCGTGGCGCTCGCGCTCCGTGAATGAGACCGGCGACGCTGCCAGCACGTTCCGGTACGCTCGTCCCGCCGCCGATACGCTGTCCGCGACCGCAGTTCGGAGCGCTGTCCGGCGGTCGCCGAGTGTCCGGTTCGCCGCGGCGCCGAGCGTACCGTTCGCAGCCGCAAGCGCCTGCGCTGCGGTGCCGACACGAACCGACTCCGGCGGGTCGGGCATCGCCGCGTCGACGACGGCCGCCGCCGCGTCGCCGTGCGGCACGGTGAACCAGTTCACGTTCCGCGCCGCGAGCGGGTGGTACGGCCGACCGCGCTCGCCCAGTCGCCGGGGCGAGACTTCCGCGAGCGTCAGGTACGCCGGAGCGCCCTCGACAGCCTCGACGGGGCCGGCGTCGGCCTCGCTCCCGTGGTCGGTCGGCGGCGATTCGAGGCCCCGACTGCCGAGCGCGTCGCCTATCGACGCGAGCGCGCCGTCCGCGCGTCGGTCGCCAAGTCGCTCGGCGACTCGCGCGAGGTATGTTTCGCGGACGGCGGCGACGGCGCGGTCGGTCGCCGAGTCGTAGCTGTCGCGGGCGTCGTGGAGCGCTACGACGCGGTCGTGCAGGGTGTCGACGGGGACGCGGCCAGCGGCGAGGCCGCGCGTGGAGACGTTCGCCGAGACGTTCCGACTCCGCGTTCGCAGCGTCGCAGCAGCCCGGTACGCGCGCTCGCGGACCGACGCCGGGACGCTGGGGTGAACGACTTCCTCCCGGGCGAGCGACTCCCCCGCAGCGGCCCGCCGAGCGAGCGCGTCGACGCCGCCCGCCGCCGCGACCAGCGACTGCTCCGCGCGGGCCGTGATGCGGCGATGCATCGCCGGGCCGACTGTCGCTGCGGCCGCGTCGAGGACGCGTTCGGCGCCCGCGACGGAGCGGTCGCGGCGTGGCGGCCGCAGCGCGTAGCTCACGCCGACGGAGACGCGGTACTCGGTCTCGGTCGTCTCGACGACGCTCTGAGTGCGGTTGCCGCGGACGTAGCGGTAGGTCTCGTGGTCGGTGACGACCACGCGCCGGCCGTACGTCTCGACCGCTCGTCGGTCGTCCGCGAGCACGTCTCCGGGGTCGACGGTGTCTTCGACGTCGACATCACGGGCGTCGGTGACGTCCGCGAGCGTCCAGTTCGCAGGAATGTGCCCGGACTTCGAGTGGGTCCGGTCGACGACTGTCGCGTCGGCCGTGCGGCGCGCGAGCGACGTGAACGCGGCGCGCAGCGTGCTGTCGAGTGACGTCTCGCTGTCGCCGTCCACGAAGTCGAGGAACGCGCGGTCTGCAGTCGCGTTGACGCCGACGGGGACGGACTGACTGGACTCGACTGCGTCGAGCGCGGACGAGAGGCCGACTTTCGTCGGCGTCGAGGGCGTCTCCGGCGCTCTGAGAACTTCGTTCGCGCGTGCCTTCGCGCTCGCTTTCGTGACCGCGAGCACGTCGTCGATGCCGACGCGGGCCAGCGCGCGGCCGTACGCGGCGCGGGCCTCGTCGTCCTCCCGACCGAACGCCGTCCGCTGAACGTCTAGGAGCGCGCGGTTCGCCATCACCTCCACGTGGCGGTTCGCGAGCACGTTCGAAATCGGGACGCCGGCGTACTGGAGCGGGCCGCGCAGCCAGACGACGCGGTGGAGGTAGTCCGTGAGCCGGCGGTCCAAACCCGGCCCGGCGAACGCGCCGCGGTCGAGCAGGCGCTCGAAGCGCTGGACGCGGTCGCGCAGCGCCAACGCAGGACTGTGGACGGTCGTCGAGACGTTCGTCGTCGACCGCGAGGCGAGCGCGCCGTCGCGCTCGACGTCGACGCGCACCTCGGAGAGCGTGACGCGAAAGAGGTCGTCGCCGACGCGTTCCAGCGAGACGCGTTCGATTGCTCGCCGAGCGTCCACGGTGGTTTCGACGCGCGGCAGCGACGCGGACACCGACACTGCGCCGACGGTCGAGTCGTGGCCGCGGAGCGCGCGCTCCGTGCGAGCGTACACGCGTAACGCCAGGGCGTCGCGGAACGGCGTGTCGTTGCCGATAGCGGTTCCGAACGTCGTATTCGACGGTTCGACGACGGGGTGCTGGATGGCCTCGGCGGCGGCCGTGCGGGCGGCGCTGGCGAGCGCCGTGTCCGCGCTCGTCTGCGCGCGTTCGACTGCGCGGTCGGCGCGCGTCTCCGACGGCACCGGCGAGCGGCCGGCGAGCGTGGCCGCCGCGGTGGCGCTGGCGACGAGCAACACCACGCCGACCAGTGCGAACGGCGCGCGAGCGCGATCGTCGTCGGCGAGTCTCACGGCGACCACGTCCGGACGGTGACGGTCACAGAGTGGTTCTCCGCGACGGCTTCGTGGGCGACCGCCGCGACTGACGCGCTCGGCGGCGGGCGTTCCCCGACGCGAACGCGCCCGTCGCCTGCGGTCGCGACGACAGCGACGTGGCCGTCCACGCTCGCGAGCACGTCCCCGACAGCGTTCTCGACCGCGTCAGCGAACCGAGAATTCGCCGAGCGGTTGTCGGCCACCGCGGCGTGCGCGAGCAGCGTGCCGACCCGCCCGGAGACGGCGCGCTGGCTCCCGTTCGCGGTCTGGTACTCGGCGGTCGCCGTGCTCGCGAGCACGGTGCGTGCGGCGGCGTCCGGGTCCGGCGGCCGCCGGTCGCCGCCCGGTATCGTGACGAGAGCGACGGCGGCCGCGCTGACGAGGAGAACGGCGAGCGAGGCGTCGAGCACGGTGCTAATGGCGCGGCTCACGACCACACCTCCACGGTGAGTCGACCGGGGCGCGTCCGACCGGCCGCGACGCGCACCGGCACGCGCTGGCTCGCAGTCGCGGCGTCGGGCGGCGGCTGTTCGCCGGCTGCCCACTCGCGGTCGCCCGCCGTCACCGTCACGTTGACCTCGTAGCCGGCGGGCGCGACCGAGGCCGTGAGGCGGTCGGGCGCGACCACCACGGCGTCCGTAGGCGACGCCGCAGCCACCGCGTCCGCCAGCACTTCGTCGGTGGGCGCATCGCTCACGGCGGCCGGGAAGACGTCCGCACGCACCGTCGCGAACGCGCCGACAGCGAGACAGACGACGGCCACGGCGACGAGCGCGGGCAGCGGTTCGACTTGCGCCTCACGCGCCGACGAGCGTGACATCGACACCCCTCCACGTGACACGGCGAACGAGCAGTTGCTGGCGGTCCCGGCGCCACGCCGCGTCGCGGTCGCGGGCGTCGGCCGTCGCGCGCTCGAAGGCGCGTTCGTCAGCGAATGCGTCTCCGGGCGGTGCGCCGCGGAGGACGCGCCAGAGCGCCGTGTCGCGTCGAACGGGGACAACCGGCCCGTACGCGTACGACGCTCTCGATTCGCCGGTGTCGTCGCGCACTTCGACCGCGTGTTCGGTGAGTCGAATCGCGTCGGCGTCGACGGCGCGCGTCTCGGTACTCGCGTGGTCGGCGCTCGCGACGGCGTCGACGGTGTTCGCGAGCGGGGTGGCGCGCACCTGCGTAGTCGGTTTGGCCGCGAGTGCGACGCCGAGCAGCGTCGTGCTGACGAGCGAGAGCGCGACGAGCAGCGGCGGCACGTCGGCGAGCGTGTCGAACATGGGGCGGGTTGGTCGCGGCCTCCGATTTAAACTTAGAGGACGCGCGCAGCGGCGAGCGCGGTGACGGGGTAGACGGTGGCGGCGGCCGCGAGCGCGAGGCCGGCGTGGTAGCCGACGAGCGCGCGGTCCAGTCCGCGGTCGAGGCCGACTGCGAGCGCGGGTAACACGGCTGCAAGCCACAGCACGTAGGCGCCGACGACGAGCGCAAGGCGACCGGCGGGCAGGGCGGACGCGGCATCGAGGCCGCTCACGCGACCAGCGAGCGAGACGGTAACGCCCGCGACGAGCGGCGCGTAGACGAGCGCCGTGTACTGGAGCGTGCGGGTGGTCGACGCGAACTCGCGGCGCACCTCGCGGTCGAGGTCAGTGAGGTCGTCGAAAAGGTCTGCGACGTCCACGAGCACGCGACCGCCCGCCGGACCGGCGTCTGCGGCGTGGACGACGAGCGAGACGGCAGCGCGGGCGCGGTGGCTGCGCGTTCGCGCGAGCGGGCCGTGCTCCCCGAGGAACGCGTCCGCGACGCCGACGCGGAGCCGACGCATCCGCCGCGCTGCGTCGTCGAAGACAGCACCAGCAGCGCCGTCGAGCGTGTCGCCGGCGTCCGTGACCGCGGCCTCGACGGCGCGGCCGTGGCGGAGTTGGTGGCCGAGCACGGAGAGCGCGTCCGCGAGCCCCGCTTCGACCTCGCGGGCGTCCTCGCGGACCTCGCAGGCGGGCCGGAACCAGTAGACGAGTGCGCCCCCAGCTGGCCAGCCGACGAGCAACACGGGCAGCGACCACGCGGGCAAGAATCGGGATGCGACGAGCGCGGCGACGACGCCACAGACGGCGGCGAGCGCGGCGTTCCGCCCGCGGTTCGCGAGGTCCGGATGGTCGGCGGGGACGGCTGCCGGCGGGAACGCGACCGGGCGGCGCGCGAGAATCCAGCAGACGACCGCCAGCACCGCCAGCGGGAGCACGACACCGTACGCGAGCGCGACCGCGCCGAGCGTGACCGGGAGGCCGGCGCTCGCCGCTGCGGGGACGACGCCGACGAGCGCGAGCGGCAACACGACGCCGAACGCGTAGACGCCCATCGTCGGGCCGTGGACGGCGTCGGCATACTCGCTGGCACGCTCCCGTGAACCTTCCACGACGACAGCGAGGGCGCGGTCGAGGAGGCGTTCGCGGTCCCCTGTCGGCGCGTCGACTGCTGCGTCGGCGAGCGCGGCGGCGCGCCGAAGCGACGGCAAGTGATCGTCCCACGTTGCGGCAAAGGACGCGAATCCAGCGCCGGGCGTGCCCCGTGATTCGCGAGCGTGCGCGGCGAGGCTGGCCGCGAGGCGGCCGTTCGCGTGGTCGGCGGCGAAGTCGGTGGCGCGTTCGAGCGCGGGGTCGAGACGCAGTGAGAGCACGACCAGACAGACAATGTCGGGTGCGGCGCCGAGCGCGCGCGACCGTTCGGCGACCGAGCGGACGTGCGGGCCGTACGCGAGCGCGGCGGCGGTTGCCACACCGAGGAACGCGACGGCGGTACCCGCGTACGGATTCCAGTGCGCAGTCGCAGCGGCGAGCGCGACAGTGACTACGAGCGCGGCGAGCGACCGTCGCTCGTTCGCAGCCTCAGGCATCGGTCGTGTGGTCGGCGCGGGCGCGAACCGCGTCCCGGACGTCGGCGTACGTCTCCCCGGGCGCCGCGAGGTCGGCGACGACACTGCTGTTCCCGCGTGCGATGCGGCCGGTCGGTTCGGCGCCGTCTCCCTCGTCCGCGTAGAGCGCCGCGGCCCCGTCGTCGGTGACTTCCTCGACGCGCGTGACGCGTCGCCCCCCAGCCGTGTCCGCGAGCGTGACCACGAGGTCGGTCGCAGCGAACGACGACGCAGCGATGCCGAGGTCGGAGACGACGCGCTCGCGGACGCCCGCTGCGCCCTCACCGTGTATCGTGCCGAGGACGGCGGCGTCGCTGGCGCCGACGCGCATCGCCTCGTAGAGCACGCGCGCCTCCTCGCCGCGCACCTCGCCGACCGCGATTGCGCCGTCGCCGAGTCGGAGCGCGGTGCGGAGCGCGTCTGCCATCGAGACGTCCGCGCCCGCGCCGTCGGCGTCGGCGTACAGCGCCTGCACGTCGCGACCGTCGCTGCGAAGTGCGCGAACCGGGAGTTCGGGTGTGTCCTCGATGGTGACGAGTCGCGTGCCGGCGGCCAGCCCCCACAGCGTCGCGCCCAAGAGCGTGGTTTTGCCGGCGCCGCGCGCCCCCGCGAACAGCACGGACGCGCCGCGGCGCAGCGCTTCGACGAGGAAGCCCGCGAGTCGGGGCGAGAGCGTGCCGTTCGCGACGAGGTCCGGGAGGCGGAACGGGTCGGCGTCGTGCGCGCGGAACGCGAACCCGGTGCCGTCGCTGACCGGGTCGGTAACGCCCGCGACCCGCACACGGCCCGCCGTGCCGAGGTCGTCGAGTGCGGTGTCGAGCGTGGGGTTCGCGCGCGAGAACGGACGTCCGCTCTCCGCGCGGAGCCGCGACGCGAGGCGCTCGGCCCCCGCGTCCGTGAATCGGACGTTCGTCCGGGCGTCCTCGCCGTCGACAGTCACACGCAGCGACCCCTCGGCGACTGGGGCGCTCGCGTACACGTCCGAGATTCGCGGGTCCGCGAAGAGGTCTTCGAGGACGCCGAAGCCGCGGGTGTGCTTGCGGAGCGCGTCCGCGAGCGGTTCGCGGTGCTCGCCCGCGGCCTCGCGGACGGCGCGCCCCGGCGCGTCTTCGCCGTCGGGAATCGAGCCGTCAGCCAGCAGGCGGCGCGCGTCGGCGAGCACGCGGCAGTCCGCGGGCGCGAACTCGTACTCGGGCGGGACGACGTGGTAGACGGAGAGTCCGTCGGGGACGGCGTACTCGCGGACGGTCGCGTCGGTTTCCAGCGCCCGCGAGTCTCGGAGGCGGCCCGCTGGTGGGGGCGTCGGTTCGATGCGGGCGTCCGCGAGTGCGGGACCGACGCGCGGCCGGAGCGCGTCGTAGTCGGGAAGGTCGCCGGCAGCGGCGGCGAACCCGGTCTCGGCGGCGATGTCGGCGACCGGGCCGGCGCGGCCGCTCGCTTCCGCGGCCGCGGCGAGCGGGTCAGTGCGGGCGCGGGCGGCGAGGCGTTGGTCGCGGTCCGCGACTCTCGCGGCGAACCGGCCGGCGGCCGTGAACAGCGCGACGGCGCGCGGCCCGTACTCGCGGCGGAACCCGGAGGCGTCCACGACGACGCGGTCGACGTCCGTCTGCCGGCACGCGGCGGTGACGGTGGCGCGACACGCGGGTTCGGCGAGCAAGTCGCCGCTGCCCGGACAGCCGCCGGCGTCGACGCGGAGCGCGCTGCCGTCGCGGGTGGCGTCACAGCAGCAGTCGGGGCCGTCAGCCCGGAAGCGTTCGAGGAGCGCACGCATGGGACGCGGTGGTCGCGTTCCCGCGGATAAACCCTCGGAGCGCGAGGACGACCGGGCCGTCCGCGCGTTCGACGTACGCCAGCGTCGTCGGGCCGTCGAGCGTCGAGTCGCCGCACATGGCGACACGCACGGGGAGCAGTCGCTGGTGTTCGGGACCGTTCGGGAGTATCGAGATGAGTCGCGGTGGATTGTCCCGAACCGCCAGCGTCGCGTCCGCGGGGAGGTCGAGGCGGAGCGTCCGACGCGGCGCGGTTTCGACTGTCTCCCCGGGGTCGCTCCGGCGGTAGAGGGCGTCGACGGCGTCCGCGACGCGGTCCGCGCTCGCGCCGACGACAGCGCTGTCCCGCGTTCGCGTCGCGTGGTCGACAGCGGGCTGAGCGGCCGCTACCAGCGCGAACGCGAACACGACTGCGAGCACGACGCGGACGCTCACAGTGACTCCCGGACGCGGTCGAGCAGCGAGTCGTCGTCGGAGTCTGCCTCGACGCGCTCGCTGTCGGATGTTGTTCGGTCGCGACGTGCGGCGTTGGTGGTCTCGGCAGAAGTGGTAGCGTCGCCAGTGGCGGTTCCGCCTGTGTGGTCCGCGTTCGGGCGGTGCTGTGGCGTTCGCTGGCGTTCGTCTTCGAGACGTTCGACGGCTTCGCGGGCGGCGTCCGCGCGCCGCTGGACGCGCTCGTTGACGGCTTCGATGTCCCCGACGTAGCCGTGCAGCGACTGTACGGTGGCGTCGAGCGCGTCGAGGCGCTCGTGGAGGTCCGCGAGGTCCGCTTCCACGGCGTCGAGTCGGCCGTGGACGGCCGCCGCGTCCGAGAGGTCGCTGACGGCGGCGTCGCCGTCGGTCAATGCGCGCTCCACCGCTCGCAGCCGTTCGTCGATGTCGTCGCGGGACACGGCACACCGTGGCCTCGTCCTCCGGTTTAACTGTCGGGGCGGCGCAACGTTGATGCTTGCGCCCCGAGATGGACGGCGTATGAAAGCCGCCCTCATCGGCGTCGGTCAGGCCGGCGGAAAGGTCACCGAAGCCCTCCTCGAAGAAGACCGTCGAGCCGGCTACGGCGCCGTCCGTGGCGCACTCGCCGTCAACACGGCGAAAGCAGACCTCGAACCGCTGGAAATCGACACGATGCTCGTCGGCCAAGAGCGCGTGAAAGGCCACGGCGTCGGCGCCGACAACGAACTCGGCGCGGAGGTCATGCAGAGCGATGTCCGCGAGGTCGTCGGCGCGCTCGACGGCGTCGTGACCGCCGAGACCGAGGCCATCTTCGTCGTCGCCGGCCTCGGCGGCGGCACCGGCTCCGGCGGCGCGCCCGTGCTCGTGAAGGAACTCCAGCGCGTCCACGAGATTCCGGTGTACGCGCTCGGCATCCTTCCGGGCCGCGACGAGGGCGGCATCTATCAGGCGAACGCCGGCCGGTCGCTGAAGACGCTCGTCCGGGAGGCCGACTCGACACTGCTCGTGGACAACGACGCGTGGCGCAAGACCGGACAGAGCGTCACGGAAGCGTTCGACGCCATCAACGAGCGCATCGCGCGCCGCGTCGGCATCCTGCTCGCCGCCGGTGAGAACGTCGAGGGCGTCGGGGAGAGCGTCGTCGACTCCAGTGAGGTCATCAACACGCTCAAGTCCGGGAACATGTCCGCGGTCGGGTTCGCGAGCGCGGACGCCGCCCCCGACGCCGGTGAGAACGTCAACGTCGTCACGTCCACGGCGCGGAAGTCCCTGCTCACGGGGATGAGCGTCCCCGAAACCACGGAAGCAGGCGCGGCGCTGGTCGTCGTCGCGGGCGAGTCCGACCGCGTCTCACGGAAGGGCGTCGAGAAGGCGCGCTCGTGGGTCGAAGAGGAGACGCGCAGCATGCAGGTCCGGGGCGGGGACTTCCCGCTCGACTCGGACAAAATCGCGGTGCTCGTGTTGCTGTCGGGTATCTCTCGCTCCGAGCGCATCGAGCAGTTCATGGAGCGCGCGAAGGAAGCCAGCGAGTCCGTCGAGGAAGAGCAAGCCACCGAGGACTTCCGGAGCGACGAACTGGACGACCTCCTCTAGACGAGCGTCTCGCCGTCGAACTCGCGGGCGTCGAAGTCGACGTCGAGGAGGTCCAAAAGCGTCGGCGTGATGTCGAAGAGGTCCGTCCCCTCGGGGACGGTGACGTCGGGGTCGTCGGCGAGCAGCGTGGCGTTCTCGAAGGAGTGCATCCCGTTGCGCGGGCCGACGCTGAACACGTCGTCGGCCCCCGAGAACCCTGCCTTGAGGTCGAAGCCGTGGTTCGGGATGGCGACGAGGTCGGGCGCGATTTCGTCGTGGGCGCCGTCGAAGGCCTCCTCCTTGGGGACGACGCGGTCGACGACCGGTTCGCCGTCCGGCCCCTCCAGCGCGAGGAGTTTCTCCTTCAGTTCCGCGCGCACGTCCTCGTACTCCGATTCGGAGACGCTCCCGCGTGGCTCGCGGTCTTCGAGGTTGACGTAGAACCGCCCGGGGATGAACGAGTACGCCTTCGTGTCGTCGCTGATGTCTTCGAGGCTGTCGTGGTCGTCGTCCTCGAAGGAGAGCCACCCTTCGTCTTCGAGCCACTGGTTGAGGTGGACCTCGTAGTCCTCGCTGGTGAACCCGTGGTCGGAGGCGACGACCAGCGCCACCTCGTCGGGGAGTTCGTCGCGGAGTTCGCCGATGTAGCGGTCGACCTTCTCGTAGAACTCCAGGAACTCGTCTCGGTACTCGCCGTCCTGCTCGTAGTCCTTGAACAGGAAGTGGTTGACGCGGTCGGTCGTCATGAACACGCCGAAGAAGAGGTCCCAGTCGTCCTCGCGGACGTAGTTCAGGAACGCCTCCTGTCGGGCGTCGATGGTCTCGTGGGCGTCCTCGATGAACTCGGTCTTGTCGTCCTGGTGGCCGAGCTTGGCGTTCGTGTCGATGCGGTAGCCGATGGAGTCGAGGTAGTTACTGACGTCCTCGGGGTGAGCGCCCTTGTCGAGGCCCGGGGAGAGGAACCCCGAGACCATGCGCTGGACGTTGCGCTGGGGCGGGAACGTGACGGGGACGTTGAGGACGGTGGCGTCCCGGCCGGCGTCGGTCACGCGGTCCCAGACGCGGTCGGCCTGCACGTCCCGGCCCATCGGAACGTACGTGTCGTAGCTGCCGATCTCGCGGTCCTGGAACCCGTAGACGCCGGTCTCTCCGGGGTTGACGCCGGTGGTGAGCGACGGCCAGCACGCGCTGGACTCGGGCGGGACGATGCTGTCGATGGCGCCGCCGCCGCCCGACTCGATGACGTCGTGGAGGTTCGGGAACGTCTCGGGCTCGTCCCGAATCAGACTGTACGGGACACCGTCGATGCCGATGAACGCGACTCGCGACCCCTCGTCGCCGCGGAGCCGGTCGAACAGACCCATACACACCGCGTCGCCGCTGACGCACTAAAGGGTTCGTCTTACGGCGGCAACTGGCCGGTGTCAGCGACACCAGCCACGTTTGCCAGTTCAGGCTTGCTCGAAGGAAGCGAACAGCGCTTTGCGCGTGCTGGCGTCGATGAGTTCGTCGAGCGTGGACTGTTGGTCGGAGCTGACGCGGCTGAACAGGCCGAGCGGGACGCGTGCGGTGGCGGTGTCGGCGTCACCGCCGAGCGCGTCCGTTTGGTCGAACGCCGACGAGAGAACGTCCATCGCGCTCGTGCGCACGTCGTCGGCGCGACACGCCGTGACGACGGTGTCCTCGTGGACGCCGAACGCGGCCGCCGAGGAGACGCCGTCGAGGCGGAGGAGGGTGTCGGCGGCCTCTTCGAGCGCGCTCACCGACGGGACGCTGCCGACGTTCGTGACCGCGAAACTCGCGCGCCGCTCGCGGTTCGCGATGGCGTGGCCGATGACGTCGAACGTCTCGCCGCTCATGCCGGGCGCGCGCAAGGCGTCGATGGTGCCTTGGTCGGCGAACTCTTGGAGGAACGTCGCGGCGCGGAAGTCCTCGCGGGAGCGCACGCGCCGGAACTCCCGGGTGCCTGCGCGGATGCCGTAGAGGAGCGCGGTGGCGACGTCCTGCTCGGGGGTGACGCCCGCGCGTTCGACGAACCGCGCGACGATGGTGGAGGTCGCGCCGGCGTCGTCGCCGTCGAGGACGAGCGAGTGGTCGACGGCCGCGGGCCGGTGGCGGACGATAGCGACGACGGGTGGCCGGTTGGCGAACGACGGGACGGTGCCGCCGCCGCCGACGGCGACCGCGCCGTCGTAGTCGTCGAGGGAGTTCCCGGCGACGTCGAGGGAGACGTCGAAGAGGTTGCAGAACGCTTTGGCGTCGTCGCTGGTGACGTCGTCCTCGGCGAACACGCGAGCGGTGACGCCCCACTGGGTGCAGAGTTCGCGGAGGCCGATAGCGGCGGCGAGCGCGTCGACGCTGGGGTTCTCGGGGACGACGAGCGCGACGGATTCGAGGCCAGCGATGGTGTCGCGGAGTCGCGTGAAGTTCTCGTCGTCCGACTCGGTGCGGCGACGCCTGAGCGCCGCCGTGAGGGCGTATGCGCCGGCGCCGCCGACCGCGACGGCGCCAGCAGCGAGCGCGAGCACGGGCGTCGAAACCGTGCCGACCTCGGGGAGCATTACGCCGAGAGTCCACCTGAATCGTTAAGTATGTTGCCCCGTGCCAGGTCAGCGGAGGGCGTCGGACGCGCTCACGGCGTCCGTTCGGTCCTCGTCGTCGCTGTCCGCGGACTGGAAGTTCGTGGGAACGACGGTGACGTGGTGAACGCCGAACTCGGAGTGACTGGCAGCCATTACACCCAACGGTAGGGCACAACCCCGGAAATAATTACCCATGAGCATAACACATCGGCGGCGCAGCGCGTGATACACCGTGGTTATGGGCGCCGCTAGTCGGCGGCGAAAACGGAGGAATGGAGTGGCGGAGCGTTACGCGAACTTCTCGTCGTAGAGGTCTTGGGCGTGCTCGATTGCGTCCTTCGCGGCGTCGGCGTCCTCGAAGCCCAGCGTCTCGACTTCCTTCCCGGCTTCGAGATTCTTGTACGTCTCGAAGAACTCCTCGATCTCGTCGAGTTCCTGCTGGGGGATGTCTTCGAGGTCCTCGATGTGGTCGTAGCGGGGGTCCTCGTCGGGCACCGCGATGACCTTGTCGTCCTGCTCGCCGTCGTCGTCCATCTTCATGAGCGCGACCGGGCGCGCCTCGATGACGCAGCCGGGGAACGTCTGGTCCTCGACGAGCACCAGCACGTCGAAGGGGTCCTCGTCGTCGTAGTACGACTGCGGGATGAACCCGTAGTCCGAGGGGTAGTGGACGTTGCTGTGGAGCACGCGGTCCAGCACCACGCCCGGGATGTCCTTGTCGTACTCGTACTTGTTGCGCTCGCCTTTCAGGCACTCGACGACCGCGTAAATCACGTCGGGTGCGTCCGGTCCGGTTTCGAGGTCTTCCCAGAGGTTCGCCATGGCGCAGAGATGCCGTTCGCGCCGGAATATGTTTTTCTATCCCGTTTCGATGGTCGTGTGCAGTGTTGGCATGCGTCGATTGTACGCGGGTTTTGCGGCGGACGTGACCACCCGAAGCGGTCGCACTTTTGCGTTTTCACTGCAGAAAATTGCCAAAATCCCTCGTTAGGCGCGAAAATGGCACCTCGCAGAAGTTAAATAGCCAGATGACTTTCGGTTAGCTATGTCAGAGGCACAACCTGCTGCACGTACGGACGTGCGCGACCTGACTGCGTTCCAGAAGAACATCCTCACCGTCCTCGCCGAGGAAGCCCGCTACGGGCTCGCCATCAAGCGCGAACTCGAAGACTACTACGGACAGGAAGTCAACCACGGTCGACTCTACCCGAACCTCGACGACCTCGTCAACAAGGGTCTCGTCGAGAAGTCCGAGCTCGACAAGCGAACCAACCAGTACGAGCTCACCGACGACGGCTTCGACGCCGTCCTCGACGACCTCGAGTGGACGCTCTCGAAGTTCCTCACCGACGAGGACCGCAAAGAGCAGGTCCGCGACATCCTCGCCGAGAACTAACGGTTCACCGACGAACCGACATTTTACCGACTCCGTAGCGGCGCCGCTACTGTTCGGACGCCGGCGCCGACTCCGCGGTGTCCACGTCTTCGGCGACTTCGAACAGCAACTCCAGCGACGCCTCGACGCGTTCGCGCTGCTCCTCGTTCGGCCACGCGTTCCGCGGGAAGTACTCCGCGAGGAACTCCTCGCGCTCGCGGTCGTCGGCGGTGTCCATCGGGCGCGCGTAGTAGTTGTTCATGAACTCGGCGAACGCCGCGGCGTTGTCCCCGTGGACGTCGCCGTGGCGCTCCCGCACGCGCTCGACGATGGCGTCGTTGCGCGCGGCGGCTTCCTCGTAGTCGCCCTGCTCGCCCGGCCCGGATAGCGACACCTCGGCCGCGCGGTCGGTGTCTTCGACGTCGCCCAGTTGGACCGTGCCGTCGTCGACCCACTCGTCGGGATAGCAGACGAGCGTGTCGTCGCGCTCGCGCAGGCGCGGGACGAACCCGTGTT
This sequence comes from Halobacterium sp. CBA1132, assembly GCF_001485535.1. NCBI lineage: Archaea > Methanobacteriati > Methanobacteriota > Halobacteria > Halobacteriales > Halobacteriaceae > Halobacterium > Halobacterium sp. CBA1132. Next base: position 325,991 of record NZ_BCMZ01000001.1, on the reverse strand, counting down.
CGGCGAGCAGGTCGTCCCGGCGGTCGCGGTACGCGGCCGCCGCGGCGTCGTCGACCGCGTCGCGGGCGAGGCGAGTGAGGCGTTCCGCTTCGTCGACTACGTCGGCTGGGAGCTCAGTCATCGTCGAGGGCTTCGTTGGCTAGTTCGTCCGCGCGGTCGTTTACCTCTCTCGGAACGTGGGTCAGCGTCCACGATTCGAAGCGCTCCAACAGCTCTCGTGCGCGAACGCGCTTCTCCCGGAGTTCGGGGTCGTTGGTGTCCCACGCGCCCTTGACCTGTTTCTCGACGAGCTGGGAGTCGCCGCGGATCTCGACCTCATCGAAGCCGAACTCCGCGGCAGCTTCCAGCACCGTCAGCAGGGCCTCGTACTCGGCCTGGTTGTTGGTCGCGCGACCGATTCGTTCGCCGCCCTCCGCGACGATTCCATCGCCGGAGACGAGCACCCAGCCGACGGCGGCGGGCCCGGGGTTGCCGCGGCTCGCGCCGTCGAAGTACGCGTGGACGCGGCCACCGCGGTCGGGTTCGACGACGGCAGTGATGTCCGTGGGGTTACCGCCCTGCACGACCAGTTTGTCGTCGTAGGCGACGGCGTGGGCGCCTCCGAGGTCGGCGTGCCAGCGCTCGTACTCGGAGTTCCCCTCGCTGAACGACGCGCCCGCTGCGTCGAGGCGTTCGCGCGCGTCGTCGACGTCGCACTCTACGACCGGCATTAAGCCGAAGTCACCCCGCCTCCCGTATATGGATTTCTATCCCCGTATTCCAGTTGAGCCGTCTCTGGGCCGTTGAGCGCCGATTCCGGCCGAAACTGCCGAGAATTGTGTTGCCTGGGATACATCCCAAACCGGCAATGGATTTAAACGTTTGCGAAACGCTAATATAAAAATGCGATGACACGGTCCACTCGCCAGCGGGAGCGAGAAACGGCGACAGAGCAGGAGGAGTCTGAGGAGGGGGTACGGGAGTGCCCGGAGTGTGGCTCTGACAACCTCGTGAAGAGCTCGGACCGCGCGGAACTGGTCTGCAACGACTGTGGTCTGGTCGTCGAGGAGGAGCAGATCGACCCCGGTCCGGAATGGCGCGCGTTCAACCACCAGGAACGACAGGAGAAGTCGCGGGTCGGCGCCCCCACCACACAGACGATGCACGACAAGGGGCTGACGACGACCATCGACTGGAAGGACAAGGACGCCTACGGGCGTTCTATCTCGTCGAAGAAGCGCTCGCAGATGCACCGCCTGCGGAAGTGGCAGGAACGCATCCGCACGAAGGACGCCGGCGAGCGAAACCTCCAGTTCGCGCTCTCGGAAATCGACCGTATGGCGTCCGCGCTCGGCGTCCCGCGGTCGGTACGGGAGGTCGCGTCGGTCATCTACCGGCGCGCGCTCAAAGAGGACCTCATCCGCGGCCGCTCCATCGAGGGCGTCGCCACGAGCGCCCTCTACGCGGCCTGCCGGAAGGAGGGCATCCCCCGGAGTCTCGAAGAGATTTCGGAGGTCTCCCGGGTCGAGCGCAAGGAAATCGGGCGTACGTATCGGTATATCTCCCAGGAACTCGGACTGGAGATGAAACCGGTCGACCCGAAGAAGTACGTGCCGCGGTTCTGCTCGGAACTGGAACTCTCCGAGGAAGTGCAGGCGAAAGCCAACGAGATTATCGAGACGACCGCCGAGAAGGGACTGCTCTCGGGCAAGTCCCCGACCGGCTACGCGGCCGCCGCAATCTACGCCGCGTCCCTGCTCTGCAACGAGAAGAAGACCCAGCGCGAGGTCGCGGACGTCGCGCAGGTGACCGAAGTTACCATCCGGAACCGCTACCAGGAGCAGATCGAGGCGATGGGCATCCACAGCTAGCTCTCGCCTCCGGTTCCGCTCACAACACCCCACAGCGGCGCCGCTGGTGCGAGTCCACCCGCATCGAAGGGGTTTTGCCCGGTCCATTTTAATGGGGGCACATGACTACCCCGTGGGACGACTGGGACCACGTGCTGAAGGTGGACCCGGACAAGTCGCTCGCCGAGGGCGACACGTTCGACGATGTCGCGAAGACGGGCACCGACGCCATCGAAATCGGCGGCACGATGGACGTGACCACAGAGAAAATGCGGCGGGTCATCGACGCCTGCCGGAAACACGACGTCCCGCTCTATCAGGAGCCGTCGAATCCGGCAGTCGTCGTCGACGACGAAGCCCTCGACGGCTACCTCGTGCCGGTCGTGTTGAACGCCGGCGACCCGTTCTGGATTACGGGCGCGCACAAGGAGTGGGTCCGCATCGCCGACCTCGACTGGGAGCGGACCGCCACCGAGGCGTACATCGTCATGAACCCGGAGGCGAGCGTCGCGGAGTACACCGACGCGGACTGCGACCTCGACCCCGACGAAGTGGGGGCGTACGCTGAGGTCGCTGAACGCATGCTCGGACAGGACATCGTGTACGTCGAGTACTCGGGGATGCTCGGCGACCCCGAGGCCGTCGGCGCGGCCCACGACGCGCTCGACGACGCGACGCTGTTCTACGGCGGCGGCATCCACGACTACGACTCGGCATACCAGATGGGCGAGCGCGCGGACACCATCGTCGTCGGCGACCTGCTCCACGACCAGGGCGTCGAAGCGGTCACGGAGACGGTTCGGGGCGTCAACGACGCCCACGAGTAGCCGACGGGGCACTGATTCGCGGCGGTTCGACCACGCCGGAAATGAAGGCGTTTAAGGCCGGTCCTCGTGAATCGGGTGGTATGAAGGACCGAACGTTCACAGCGGACGCCGAACCCGGCGACCACGCGACGGTCGCGGGCTGGGTCCACGAAGTGCGGGACCTCGGCGGCATCGCGTTCCTCATCCTCCGAGACAAGACCGGGAAGATTCAGGTCAAATTCGAGAAAGACGAGATGGACGACGACCTCGTCGAGACGGGCATCAACGTCCAGCGCGAGTCCGTCGTCCAAGTCACCGGCGACGTCGAAGACGAAGAGCGCGCACCTACCGGCGTCGAGGTCACGCCCGAGTCCATCCAAGTGATGGCCGAGGCCGACCCGCAGCTCCCCCTCGACCCCTCGGGGAAAGTCGACGCGGACCTCTCGACGCGACTGGACAACCGCACGCTCGACGTCCGGAAGCCCGAGACGAAGGCCATCTTCGAGATTCGCGCAGAAGTGCTGCGCGCGGTCCGGGAGTACTTCCGGAGCGTCGGCTCGACGGAGATCAACACGCCGAAAATCGTCGCCACCGGCACGGAGGGCGGCACGGAGCTGTTCCCCGTGACGTACTTCGGCGAGGAGGCGTTCATGAACCAGAGCCCGCAGCTGTTCAAGCAGCTGATGGTCGGCTCCGGGCTCGAACGCGTCTTCGAGGTCGGCCCCATCTTCCGCGCGGAAGAGCACAACACGCCGCGCCACCTCAACGAGGCGACGATGATCGACTTCGAGTCCGCGTTCATCGACCACGAGGAGGCGATGGACGTCTGCGAGGGCACGCTGCAGGCCGCCTACTCCGCCGTCGAGGAGAACTGTCAGGACGAGCTCGAAGCGCTCGGCCTCGCCGAGGAGTTCGAGGCGCCGTCCGGTGACTTCCCGCGGCTCACCTACGAGGAAGCCATCGAGCGAATCAACGCCACCGGCGAACTCGACGAGCAGCTCGTCTGGGGCGACGACCTGCCCACGGAGGGCGAGAAGGCGCTCGGCGACGACGTCGGCGGGCACTACTTCGTCACCGACTGGCCCAGCGAAATCAAGCCGTTCTACATCCAGGACTACGACGACGACTCGGAGCTCTCGAAGGGCTTCGACCTGATGCACCCGCGCATGGAACTGGTGTCTGGCGGCCAGCGCGAGCACCGCTACGACGCGCTCGTCGAGGGCTTCAAGCAGCAGGGACTGGACCCCGACCAGTTCGAGTACTACACGAAGATGTTCAAGTACGGCATGCCGCCCCACGCCGGGTGGGCGTACGGCGTCGAGCGCCTCGTGATGACGATGCTCGACCTCGACAACATCCGGGAAGCCGTGCTGTTCCCGCGAGACCGCCAGCGGCTCTCCCCGTAGGGGAGAACGGTGGCGGTCAGCGAGACGCCACGCGTCTCGCCAGACAGACAGCGCCTGTCGCCATAGGCGACAGCGCGTCTGGCGAGCGGGGGCTCGGAAGTCGCAGCCCGCGAAACGAAGTGAGCAGGAACGTCTTCCGGCGTTCCCGCGGGATCGCCAACGTCTGAGTCCGTAGGACGAAGACTTGGGAGCCAGCGAGACGCCGCGCGTCTCGCAGGACCGGCAGCGGCTCTCCCCATAGGAGAACGTTGTCGGTCAGCGAGACCGCAGGTCTCGCCAGACAGGCAGCGTCCGTTGGTCTAACTGTCGGCCGCGTCCTCGATTAGCGCGAACGCTTTTTCGCGGAGTTCGCCGGTCATGTGGAGGCCGTGGCTGTCGATGTCGCGAATCAACGCTTTCGCGTCGTTCGCAGCCATTCCTTCGTGTACGGCACGAACCACGACGCCGACAGTGCCGGTGACCGTCGCACCGAGGCCGCGCGCGACGGTGCGGACGCGGCGGTCGTCGGAGACGACGGCAACCGAGCGGTCTTCGTCCTGGAGTCGGCGGACGCCCGCAATCAGCATCGCGTCGCCGGTCACCGCGTCGTCGCCGAGTATCGAGAGCGCGTCGTCGCGGTACGACTCGGGAATGTCGTCGGCCGTCCAGCGCTGGTCGTCGGTGAGGAACGACGCGGCGTTCGTGGACGCGGGTTCGGTGGTAACTTCGTCCGTGACGCGGTCGGGAACCCGGAGTTCGCCGTCGAAGGTAGCAAGCAGGCCGACGCGGCCGACGCTCCCGACCGCGATAAGCGTCGTCGCGTCGACGAGCACCACGTCGCTCATACGTCGAGCGCGCTGTCGGCGTCGGCTTCGAGGTCCTTCGAGGAGAGTTGCGTGGTGAGGTTGTGTTCGCGCGCGATTTCCAGCCACTCGGCCAGCGACACGTCCGCGATGCGCGCGGCTTCGTTGACGGAGACGTCGCCGGACTGGTAGCGCTCAACAGCGATGCGGACGCGGATGTCGTGGAGGCCTTCGGCAAGTGCTTTCCGGATGGTGGTGCTCTTGTCCTCACTGAGGAGGTCGGCGACTTCAGCGAGGTCGTCTTCCTCGTCGTCGGGAATCCGGGCGCTAATCGATGGCATGTATACGTTCTATTACGTCGTAAACACACTTCAAGGTTCGTGTGCCGATACTGCAACACTTAATCTTCGCCGCCTCCGACTCCGAGTCGATGAGCGACGGCGACGCGGCGACGGCGTTCGCGCCCGGCCACGTGACAGGATTCTTCAGCGTGGAGCGCACCGAGAGCGCCGAGCGCACGGGGTCCCGTGGCGCGGGCATCACGCTCTCGGAGGGCGTGACGACGCGCGTCGAACCCAGCGACGAGACGCGCATTCTCCTGAACGGCCGCGAGGTCGACGTCGGGAGCGTGGTCGGCGTGCTGGACGCGCTCGACGCGACTGCAGAAGTCTCCGCAGAGACGTCCCTGCCGATTGGCGCGGGGTTCGGCGTCTCCGGCGCGATGGCGCTGGGGACGGCGCTCGCCGCGAACAGCGCCTTCGACGCGGGGCTGTCGGCGAACGACCTCGTGACGGTCGCGCACGCCGCGGAAGTCGACGCCGGAACCGGACTGGGTGACGTGGTCGCGCAGGCCCGCGGCGGCGTCCCGATTCGCGTCGAACCCGGCGCGCCCGCTCACGGCCGCCTCGACGGCGTGCCGGACGCGGGCCGCGTCGAGTACGTCTCCTTCGGCGGTCTCTCGACGAGCGACGTCATCGGCGGCGACACGGCGACGCTGTCGGCAGCGGGCGAGGACGCGCTCGCGTCCCTCCGCGAGCATCCGACGCTCCGGCGGTTCATGGCGCTCTCGCGGGAGTTCTCCCGGGAGGCCGGCTTGCTCGACGGAGAGGTCGAAGCGGCCGTCGACGCCGTGGCGGACGCGGGCGGCGAGGCGGCAATGGCGATGCTCGGACAGACCGTGTTCGCGCTCGGAACGGGGTTGTCGGACGCGGGCTACGACCCCGAGGTGTGTCGCGTGCATCCGGCAGGCGCGACGCTGGACCCCTAGCGTGGCGCACCGCTAGCGCGCCACGTTACAGTGAGCGGTGAACGTAGTGATCCGCGAGCAGCGGCCACCCGCAAGCGGACGATTTTTGCGCGACGGGCGGCGAGAGGCAGTATGACCGAGATTCCCGCCGACCACCCGCGCCACGACTCGCTGGTGACCCGCCACCGCATCGAGGCGGGGGTCGAGAAGGGCATCACGTCGAAGCAGGGGCTGGTCGCGCAGGGCCGCGGCGAGGCGTTCGACTACCTGCTCGGGGAGGAGACGATTCCGTCCGCGAACGACGCCGAGCGCGCGGCTGCCGCGTACCTCCTGCTCGCCGAGCATCCCGTCCTCTCGGTGAACGGGAACGTCGCGGCGCTCGTTCCGGGCGAGGTCGTCGCGCTGGCAGAGGTCGTCGGCGCCGACATCGAGGTGAACCTCTTCAACCGCACCGAGGAGCGGATGGAAGCCATCGCCGAACACCTCCGCGAGCACGGCGCACAGGACGTGAAGGGGCTGACCGCTGACGCCCGGATTCCGGGGCTGGAGCACGAGCGCGCGAAGGTGGACCGCAACGGCATCTACGACGCCGACGTGGTGCTCGTCCCCCTCGAAGACGGCGACCGCGCGGAGGCGCTGGCGGCGATGGGGAAGACGGAACTCGTCGTGGACTTGAACCCGATGTCGCGGTCCGCGCAGAGCGCTGCCGTCCCAGTCGTCGACAACATCATCCGCGCGCTGCCGTCGATTACCGAGCACGCCCGCACGCTCCGTGACGCCTCCCGCGAGGAACTGGAAGAAATCGTCGCGAACTTCGACCGCGAGGCGGCGCTGGAGGCCGCCGAGCAGCGGATTCGTGAGGGCGACCTCGACTGAGCGCTCGGTCGGTCCCGATACCTTTTTGATTCTTTAGGCCGGCCTAAAATACATGTGCGACCGACCGACTCCAGACGACGCCGACGGGAGGGGAGCGTGATGGGCGACGACCTCCGGACGATGCGCGAGCGACTCGACGGCCTCGCCAGCGAGGACGGCCGCTTCTACGTCGCCTGCGCGCGGACCGGCGAGCGCCCGTTCCCGGTCGGCGGCCTGCGGTTCGCGGACCGCGAGACGGCCGCCGACGCCGTCGAGTTGGCCCGAGAGTACCGCCGGACGCTGGAGCGCTACGACCCGCGAGCGCCCCACTACGACCTCGTCGTCCACGAGCGCACCGACCCCGTGCCGCCGTCGGACGCGCCGTCGTTGCCGGACGCCTGCCACGACGTCACGGGCGCGGTGTTCGAGGCGTTGAGCGCGGCCGGCCACCGCGACGCCGAGCGCACGATTCTGGACGCGTACTTCGCCGCCGCGGAAGCCACCACCGACCCCGACGACCTCTGCGTCGTCCTGTTGCGGTGTACGGCGCGCACGCTCGACGCGCGGCTCGCGCCACGCGAGCAAGCAGTCGTCCTCGCCGACGCCGCGCGACGCGCCGACTTCGCCGCGGACGCCTCGTCCATCGGCGACGCGCTCGCGACGGTCGCTGGCGCCGACCTCGTGGACGCGCTGGCGGAGACGGCCGACGGCTGGCGGTTCGACCCGACGGTCCGGGTGGCCGACGCCGCCGTCACGCTCCCCGCGGCGGTCGCGGTGCTGGCGGTCCAGCCGGACGCCCAACCGGCCTTCGACCGCGCCGGCGACGGCGTCCGCGCGCGCCTCGACGGCGGGCCGGCGGGGCTATCGACCGCTCCGTTACAGTAGTTCGCGCGCCATCTCCGCTGCCGCCGGCGCGCTGTCCGCGAGCAAGTAGACGATTGGTTCGACGCCGAAGCCACCGGTCTGGTAGAGCACGTCCGCCTCCGGGTGGTCCGCGACGACGGGACCGAGCGCCGCCGCTGACGACTCGCCCTCCGGGTCGAACTCGACGGTCTCGTAGCCGAGCGCCGCGAGTTCGTCGACGACCCCCTCGTCGTAGTGGACGTTCAGACACGCGCGGGCGTCGCTGCCGGCGTCGCGCGCCGCGAGCAGGACCGAGGCGACGTGGACGCTGACGCCGAACTCGGGGTCAGCGGGAATCTCGGTGCGCCCCATCACGTCGAGAATCCGACCGGGTACGCCGGCTACGTCCTCGACACCCGCAGCGTCGGGCGTACACTCCACGAGGTTCGACCCGACGGCGGGGATGAGCGTCGCGAATCCGCTGGCGTGTTCGAGGATGCGGACGCCGCGTCGCACCGAGGAGAGCACGCGCTCGCGGACGCGCACCTCGCTCTCGGGGTCGTGGACGCGGAAGTCGCCCTCGTACTCCGCGAGCGCCGGCATCGCCTCCTCGTGGAGCGCCGCGACAACGTCGCCGCGCGCGGACAGCCGGCGAATCAGCACCTCCGCCTCGACAAGCGCCTGTACTTGGGACATATCGCCGCTGGCGAGGCCCTCGCCGACGCGCTCGACGGTCTCACGGACGCGCTCGTCGTCGGCGACCGCGTCGTTGACAGTGACCTCGCCGTGGGCGTACTTCGAGACCGCGGACTGGCTCACGCCGAGCAGTTCCGCGACCTCGTGTTGGGTGAGCCCGCGCTCGCGGAGGTCCGCGGCGAGCAGCGACCGGAAGGTGGGGAGGAACTCCTCGACGACGACTTCCTCGATGAACTTCATTGGTCGCCCCCGAACTCGCGGTCGCCCCGGATTTTCGACGCCTGCGGGCCGTCTTGGTCCTGATACTTCGACCCGCGCTCGGCGCCGTACGGCCGCTCGGCGGGGCTGGAAAGTTGTGTGAACACGAGTTGGCTGATGCGCATGTCCGGGGTGAGCGCGACCGGCACCTTCCCGAGGTTCGACAGCTCTAAGGTCACTTTTCCCTCGAACCCGGGGTCGATGAACCCCGCTGTGGCATGCACTACCACGGCAAGTCTTCCCAATGAAGACCGCCCCTCGACCTGCGCGACGAGGTCCGGTGGCACCTCCACGCGCTCTTTCGTGGTGCCGAGCACGAAGTCCCCGGGGTGGAGGATGAACTCGTCGCCGTCGTCGACGACCGTCTCGGTCACGTAGTCCTCGACTTCCTCCTCGCGGTTCGGGTGGATGCAGGGCACGTTCGCGCGCTCGAACTCCAGGAAGCGCCGGCCGAGCCGGACGTCGACGCTCGCGGGCTGGACCTGCAGGTCGACGTCGTCGAGCGGTTCGACGACGAGGTCGCCCTCGGACAGCCGCGCGAGGATGTCCCGGTCGGAGAGTATCATACCGGTGGGTGGTGCCCGGGGGCCTAAAGGTTTCAGAAGAGAGCGAGGAGCCAGTAGCCGTAGGCGACCGCGCCGCCAGCGAGGAGCGGGCGCGACGACTCCGCGTCGAACGCCACCGACAGCCCGCGCCCGTAGAGGCGCGTCTGCCAGCCGGCGACGAGGAACCCGGCGGCGAGCGCGGGCAGCGACGCGTCGCCGGTGAGCGTCCCGTAGAGATTACCAAGAAACGACTGCGGCGTGACCGACGCCGCGCCGACCACGCTGGTAGCGAACGAACCGAGGACCGCGAGCAGGACGGGAACGACGGGCAACAGCCCCCAACTGGCGACGACGAAGGCGTTCGCGAATTCGCCGTCGCCGTCGCAGACGACGCGGCCGAGGGCGTGGAGGACGGCGCCGGTGACGAGCGGGAACGTGACGATACCGGACAGGAGTATGGCGACGTACACCGAGAGCAACAGCCAGAACGCGCTGGTGGCGTCGCCGCCCGCGGACGCGAACTGTTCGGTCGCGAGCGCACCGAGCGCGACGACGGGAGCGACGGCAATCAGGCCGGCGACGCCGACGACAACGAGTGCGGGCCGCAGGTCGAAGCCGCGGCGCTCGAAGTACTCGGTTGGATGGAGGACGGGGGTGCGGGGGCGCATGTGGCGGGCTGCGACCGCCTCCGCCTTCGAGTTTTCGACGGCGAGTAGCCAACGCTATGCCGGAGCCGACCCTCCAACCGGACATGAAACAGGTCATCGCCGCCCGCACGGACATCGGGATGGGAAAGGGGAAACTCGCCGCGCAGGTATCCCACGCCTCGCTGAAGGCCTACGAGTACACCGACGAGCGCGCCCAGCGACAGTGGAAACAGCAGGGGCAGAAGAAGGTCGTCGTGAAGGCCAGCGGCGAGCGCGAACTCTACCAGATTGCGGAGGAAGCGAAAGCCAAGGGGCTGCCGTCTGCGGTCGTCGAGGACGCCGGCCGCACCCAACTTGAGCCCGGAACGCCTACCGCGGTCGCTATCGGCCCGGCGGCGGACGCCGACGTGGACGAAATTACCGGCGACCTCTCGCTGTTCTGACGATGCGAGAGGCCCACGAACTCGAACGCGCGGTCGGGATGGCGTACTACGCCAGCGACAGCGACGGCACGGGCGGGCGCCTCCGCGAGTCCCCCGGGGACTTCCGCGTCACCGAAATCGAGGAGTTCGACACCCAGCCAGTCGACGCCGACCCGGGCGACTACCCGTGGCTCGTCCTGCGCGTGACGCTGACGTCGTGGGACACCAACGACTTCGCCCGCGAGTTCGCGAACCGCCTCGAAATGAGCCGCGAGCGCGTGCGGTGGGCGGGGACGAAGGACCGCCACGCGGTCACCACCCAGTTGTTCGCCGTGCGCGACGTCGACGCCGAGGACGTCCCCGAGATTTCGGACGCGACCATCGACGTGGTGGGGCGGGCGGGCCGCGGACTGGAGTTCGGTGACCTCGCGGGCAACGAGTTCCGCGTCGTCGTTCGCGACCCCGACGCGCCCGAGCAGGCCGACGCCGTCACCGCGGACCTCGCGGCGTTCGGCGGCGGCGAACCGGGCTCGCGGGCGTCGCCCGCTCGCTCGAACCGGGACGCTGCGCGTCCCGCGGTCCCCAACTTCTTCGGCCAGCAGCGCTTCGGCAGCAAGCGCCCGGTCACCCACGAGGTCGGTCTCGCCATCCTCCGCGACGACTGGGAGGGCGCGGCGATGGCGTACCTCGGCGCGCCCAGCGAGCACGAACCCGAGGACAGCAGCAGCGCGCGGCGGTTCGTCGAGGACACCCGCGACTGGGAGGGTGCTCTCGACGAGTTCCCGAACCGGCTGCGCTACGAGCGCACGATGCTGCACGAACTCGCGGACGGCGGGAGTTTCCGGGACGCCGTCGAGACGTTCCCGTCGAACCTCCAGCGGCTGTTCGTCCACGCCGCCCAGTCGTACGCGTTCAACCGCATGCTCGCCGAGCGGATGGAGCGCGGGCTGCCGTTCCACGAGCCCGTCGAGGGCGACGTCGTCTGGTTCGCGGAGTCGGACGCGCCGGAAGGCGTCGCGCGCCCGGACTCCAGCCGCGAGCAGCGCGTCACCGCCGACCGCGTGGACGTGATGGCGCGCCACTGCGCCCGCGGCCGGGCGTTCGTCACCGCGCCGCTCGTCGGCACCGACACCGAACTCGCCGAGGGCGAACCCGGAGAAATCGAGCGCGCAGTGCTCGGCGAACTCGATCTCGAACCCGAGGACTTCGACCTCCCGGGCGAGTTCGACTCCTCGGGGACGCGGCGCGCAATTCTGCTCCGCCCGGACCTCACTGTCGAACGCGACCCACTGACCTTCGAGTTCGCGCTCCCCTCCGGAAGCTACGCGACGGTCGTCCTGCGCGAGTACCTGAAGACGGACCCGACGGACCTCTGACGGGCGACGCCGTATCAGGCGGCCGCGTTCGCACCGCCGTCGGCTGCGAGCACGACGGCGGCGACGACCAGAAGGCCGGCGACAGGGAAGACGTACAGCCAGAGCGCGGCTTGCCAGAAACCGAGCAGTAACAGAGCGCACGCGCCGCCGGCAGCCACGAACGCCCGTCCCGAGACCACACCGGCAGCACCCGCGATTGCGCTCGCGCCGAGTGCCGCGAACAGCGCCAACCGCGCCGACGTGTAGCCGGACTGGCCGAGGTACCAGCCTAGTACGCCGAGGAACGCGGCGACCACGACGACGGTCAGCCCACGCACGGCGGCCGTTATGGAGGGCGTCATCACGCCGAAGCGTACTGCCGGCTCGCGGAAAGTACCACCGGCGACGCGACAGTACGGCCGCGACCGCGCGAAACACCGGGCTTTTGCGCGCCGGCACCGTTTTCCGGGATATGGACTGTCAGCGGTGTGGCACCCCGTTGCGGAAGCCGGGCGACTACTGCTTAGTCTGTGACACCGCCAACTGCGACGCCGTCGTCGCCGCCTGCGACCGCGACCACGCGACGCTGACGTTCCTCGACGACGAAGCCGTCGTCGGGCAGACCGACATCGCGACCGTCCCCGAGGAGGGCGGCGAGACCGGCGTCGTGGAACTGCGGAACTTCGCCGGCCGCATCGCCGACGAGATTCGGCGCAAGCGCCCCGAGGACGTCTTCGTCGCGGGCGACCACGACGTGATTCGTGCGGTCCGCGCGGACCTCCACTACGAGGTCTACCGCGTCCCCCGCGAGAACCCCGTCGAGTCGGTTGTCGAGCGTCGCGGCGACCGCTCGCTGGACGTCGTCGACGAACCGGCCAGCGAGAAAATCGGCGGCCGCCACTCCACGCTCATCGGGAACCGCGACGGCCAGCGCGCGATTCGCACCGTCGCCGACCACCCGAACGTGAAGAAAGTGATTCCCGGCCCCATCGACGCCGGCGGTTCGAGTTCGCGCACCGGCGTCCGCGCGAAGGTCACGCGCGCCGACGACAACGGCAACCTCCGACTGCTCGTCCGCGACGGCTCCAGCGTCCAAGAGAACCGCGTCGTGACGACCGCGATGGATCGCGACACCGGCGAGCGCGTCCGCGTTGACCTCAACGAGGCGCTCGCCGACGAAGAACTGCGAGACTGAATTCTTGCAGTCTCGCGTTACCCAGGCACGCAGCTCACGGCTCCCTACGGTCGCCGTTCGCGTGTAACGTGCCCTCGCGTTGCTCGGGCACGCAGTTCGCCGCTCACTCTAACGTGGCCTCCCGCCGGTCGGCCACGCAACGTAGCGTTTATGTGCGCCCCGACGGTAGAAGCGTTCACTATGGCTAAGAAGGGCTCCGCGGGGAGCGCCGGCCGATTCGGCGCGCGCTACGGCCGCGTCTCTCGGCGTCGCGTCTCCGAAATCGAGGACGAGATGAACGAGAACCACGCCTGCCCCGACTGCGGTTCGGACGCCGTCTCCCGTCAGGGAACCGGCATCTGGCAGTGCTCGAAGTGTGATTACAAGTACGCCGGCGGCGCGTACAAGCCCCAGACGCCGGGCGGACGCACCGTCAGCCGCTCCATCCGCGCGGCGCTCGGCGAGGGCGAAGCGGAAGCCGACGCCGACGTCGAAGCCGTCGAGGAATAATGGCGTACAAGTGCTCCCGCTGTAAGCGAGACGTCGAACTCGACGAGTACGGCGGGGTTCGGTGCCCGTACTGTGGGCACCGCGTCCTGCTGAAAGAGCGGAGCCGCGACGTCAAGGAAGTCGAAGTCCGGTAACTGCCGGTGGACCACGCCACGGAACTGGTTTTCGAGTACGGTTCTTCCGCGGTCGCTCGCAGCGTCGAGCGCAGCGTCGCGGTCGAAGCCGGCGACATCGAGGGCGACCGTAGCGACGCGACCGTCGACCGAGACGGCGCGACCGTGACGGTGACCGTCGGCGCGGCGGACCTGACCGCGCTGCGGGCCGGGAACAACACGTGGCTGACGCTCGTGGAGGTCGCCGAGCGCGTGACTGACGCTGCGGGCGACGAGAGCGCCTGAACCGCGCGGACTGTGATTCGACGTCGAGACTGACGCTCCGGACCGTAATACGGGGGTTTTTCTGTCGGGCGCGCCTCCGAGCACGTATGCAGGGTAATCTGCCGCCGGAAGCGCAGGAGAAGCTCGAGCAGCTACAGGACCTTCAGGAGAAAGCGCAGACGGTTTCGGCCCAGAAGCAGCAGGCCGAGACCCAGCTCAGCGAGGCCCAGACCGCTCTCGACGCCCTCGACGACATCGACGAGGACGCGACGATGTACCGAGAGGTCGGCGAACTTCTCGTGCAGACCGACTACGACGACGCCGCAGACGACCTCGACGAGAAGGTCGAGAACCTCGAAGTGCGCGTCGACACCCTCTCGAAGCAGGAGGAACGCGTTCAAGAGCAGTTCGAGGAGCTTCAGGAGGAGCTTCAGGAGATGCTCGGCGGTGCCGGCGGCGGCGGTCCGATGGGCGGCCCGAGCGCGTAACTGATGGGTACGACCGACGAGCCGACCGACGAGGAAGTCGTGGAGGCCGCGGCCGAGGCCGCCGAAGGTCTCGTGTTCTCGCGGCTCGCGACGGGTGACGTCGAGGACTTCGACGTCACCGTCACGTTCGAAGACGGCGTTCTCGACGTCGACGTCTACGTCCACGCGCCGGACGCCGACGACGACGTCGAGCAGGTCGCGGAGGACGCTGCGCTCGCAGCGCGCGGCGCCGTCGACGACCTGTTCGCGGACGAGTAACGGTTCTTCTCGTTCCGTTCACGAAGACAGACAGCGACAGCGCCGCGGCCGCGCGGCTACGTCAGGAAGAAGATGAGGATGCTGATAGCAACCGTCGCCAGCACCGCGAGACCCGCGATTGCGCCGCCCATCGCGATAACGGCGTTGGCGTGGCTGGCGAGCGTCTCCGTGCGGTCGTTGCCGAACACGGTGACTTCCGCGCGCTCGCTGGCCATGCCCGCCTCGACAGGTTCGAGGTCCGCGACTGCGGCTTCGGTGAGGTCGGTAACGAGGTCGACGAGTTCGTCCCAGTCGATGGCCGCGCCGACCTGATTCGTGGACTCGACGGTGTTGACGATGTGGGTGTCGGTGGTCAGGACTTCCGCGTGGTCGATGCCGTCGAGGGCGTCGACGATGGTCTCGCGGAGTCCGGGTTCCATGTTGTTCCCGTCGACGAGCACGTACGCGGTGCGGTCACCGCCCGTATCGAGGACGGCGACGCGAATGCCGAGCGGGCCGATACCGTCCGCGGGTCGCCACGGCGTGCGGTCCCACGCGACGCCGAGTTCGAGGGGGCCCTCGTCGGCGTCACGGAGCGCGGTGGCGGCGTCGCCGGCCGCCTGAATCATGTCGAACGAGCGCTTGCTCCCGGGGTAGACGTGCCCGAGGTCGTCGCCGCCGAGGCCGTTGTTGCAGTTGTGCGCGTCCGCCAGCAGGACGTCGTCCATGCCCTCGACGCGGGCTTCCGCGGTCGCGGACAGTCCGACGGCGAACTCGACGTCGTCGGCGAACTCGGGGGAGAACGTGGAGACGAGCAGCGCGTCGTCGCCGAACGCCTGCCCGAGGAGTTTGGCTTCGCCCTCCTGCACGCGGACCGCGGGGGTCGCGCTGTCGCAGTAGTCGATGGCGTCGTGGGCGCTCTCGGCGGCGTCGATGAGCGTGTCGACTTCGCGCTCCGTGACGAGGTTGAAGTCGTGGCCGGCGGTCGCGTGGGGCGGGAACGCCAGCCCGCTGGCGGATTCGGCGACCCGTTGCGGGAGGTTCCCACCGCCGATTTCCCCCATCGGCCCGGGGTGAATCATCGGCAGCACGAAGCGCGCTTTCTCCTCGCCGTCGTCGACGTTCCGGAACGCCAGCACCGTCACGGGGACGACTGCTTCCTCGCCAATCTGTTCGAAGAAGTCCTCCAGTTCGCGGGTGCCCTCCGCGATGTGGCCGATAAATCCGCTGACGAAATCGAGAACGCTGACGCCGAGGCTGCGCTGCCACGGGCGGTCGATAGCGAGGACGAGGCCGTAGGCGGCGACGCCGTACAGCACGACCAGCGACACCAACAGCACGAAGTCGCGGGGCGCGAACGCGTACTGGATTTCCGGCGGCGCTTCCGCGGGCCGGGAGAGGAACGCGTTCAGGAGGCGGCCACCGGTCGTGAGGTAGTTCATCGTGCCGCTGTAGACGAACAACAGCAGACCGGCGGTCGCCGTCTGGATGCTGGCGGGAATCGCGGCGACCAGCGGGGAGTCCCGGGAGACCGCGAGCACGACGAGGAACCGAATCGCGAACACGAGTCCGAGCGCGGCGATGAGGGCGTCGAAGACGAAGTTCTGCCCGAATCTCCCGGTGACCGCGGCGACGACGCCGGCGGCGACGAGCACGACGACGACGACGACCTCGCAGGCGAACGCGAGCAGCGACGACCGACTGTACGTGAGTTGGCCGTCGAAGTAGCGGTCGACCGGTGTGGTGCCGAGGCTCGCGACGACTGTCGGCACGCCGATGAAGAACACGCCCTGCCAGGCGTCTTCGAGTACGTACTGGCTGTCGAAGGACGCGATACCCGCCAGCGCCGCGATGACCAGCGACAGCGCGACGGTCGTGTACCACCGCGGCGCGCGGAAGATGTACTTCGAGAGGCTCGCCAGTTCGCCTTGAGTCTCCGTCATCGGCCTACTCGCAGACGCGCACGAAGTTCTCGAAGACGGCCTCGCCCTCTTCGGTGTGCGCGACCTCGGGGTGCCACTGGACGCCGTAGAGGTCGCGGTCGGTGTCCGAGATGGCTTCGACGTCGCAGATGTCGCTGGAGGCGGTGCGCGTGAACCCATCGGGGACCTCGACGACCTCGTCGGCGTGGCTCGCCCACACCCGAGTCTCGGGAGCCAGCGACCCGACGAGGGGGTCGTCCTCGTCGAGAATCTCGACGTCGACGTCCGCGTAGCCGCCGTAGTCACCGGATTCGACGCGGCCGTCGAACTCCTCGGCGATGAACTGCATGCCGAGACAGATGCCGAGGACCGGAACGTCGAGGTCGAGGTACGCCGAGCAGTTCCCGACATCGTCCATGTCGGGGCCGCCGGAGAGCACGAGGCCGTCGGCGTCGATGTCCGCCGGCGGCGTCGTGTTGTCGACGGTCTCGGTCTCCACCCCGTCCATGTCCCGGAGCAGTCGGTGCTCCAGGTGGGTGAACTGACCGTGGTTGTCGACGACGAGGATACGTGTCATTAGGCCCGAGTACAGGATTCGCGACTAAAAACCCACTCGTTCGGAGCTACAGCGATGCCGGGTCGAAGCGCTTGTTCTCGCCCTCCCACGACGACAGGTCGCGCTCGGCGCGCGCGTCGACGTACGCTTCGAGGCCGTTGCCGGCGGGGTCCGAGAAGTACAGCGCCTTGCTGATGCCGTGGTCGACGGGCGTCGAGGGAACGCCGCGCTCGCAGAGTTCGTCGTAGACGTCCCCGAGGGCGCTCTCTGTGTCGACTTCGATTGCGGCGTGGTAGAGGCCGACGCCGCGGCCCGCATCCGGGGCGTCCGCGCCGACCGCTTGGAGCGCGACATCGTGGTGGTGGTCGCCCCACGAGAGGAACGCGAATCGCCCCTCAGTCTCCGTAATTTCGAGGGCGAAGACGCCCTCGTAGAACGCGACCGCGCGGTCGAGGTCCCGGACTTTGAGGTGGACGTGCCCGAGGTGGAACGGCGTCTCGTTCATACGACACGTTCGGCCCGAGGACAGTTAGCCGTCGGGGTCGAATCGACTCACTCGTCCTCGAAGCGGTCCGCCGCGGTGTCGAAGGAGAGTTCGGACTGCTCTTCGCTGCGCCGGCCCTCCGCGGCCGCGATAGCCTCGGGGTCGGGGCTGGCGTCGTCGTCGATACGCGCCCACGAGTCGTGGACTTTCGCGTGACACCACCGGCAGAGGAACACCGTAATCTCGTGGCCGACGTCCTCCTCGTCGTCGTACGCGAGGTGGTGTTCTTCGAGGAGCGGGCGCTCGTCGTCGTGGGCCTGCCGGCGCTCTTCGAGCCCGCAGCGCGCGCACTCGCGGTCGCGCTGCCGGCACCGGTAGTGGGGGCAGTCCGCCCACTTCCAGTCGCCGTCCGCGACCGGGCACCGGAAGTCGTCGGCGCGGCGCTCGGCGGCGAACTCGGGGTCGTGTTGGCCGTGCTCGAAGGCGTACCGGCACTTCCCGTCGTCGGTCGCGTAGTCGCAGACGCCGGCGTGGTCGTAGGGGTCGTCGACCCCGACTGCGGTCCCGGTCGGCGTCTTCTTCACGCCCCGGCGTAGCGACCGGACGGGGTAACGCTTTTCGCTGCCCGCCGCCGACTCGGAGTGTGCACCTTCGCCACGAACGCGACGGGGACACGCGAACGCTCGCGACCGACGTCGACGTCGCGGACTCGCTGTTCGCGCAGACCCGCGGGCTGATGTTCCGGTGGTCGGTTCCCGACGACTACGCGCTCGTCTTCGACTTCGACGGCGCCGCCAGCCGCGACATCCACATGCTGTTCGTGCCGTTCGCCATCGACGCCATCTGGATAGAAGCCGAGGAAGTCCAGCGCGTCGAACGCATGCCCTCGTGGACCGGACGCGGCGAAGCGCGCTGCGACACGCTCGTCGAACTCCCCGCGGGCGCCGCCGACGGCGTGTCGGTCGGCGACCGAGTGTGGCTCGACGACTGACAGGCAACATCTGTCAGACCCCACACCTTCAAACGTGTGTGGCACGCTACGACATACACACCATGTCGGACCACACCGGCACGGAGGATAGAGTAAGTCGCCTCACGGCGGCTGGCCGAGAAATTCTCCGGCACTAGTTTCCCTGCCGCTCTCGACGGCGGCGCACCCGACGTACAGTTCCTCGACACCACGCTGCGCGACGGCGAACAAGCCCCCGGCATCTCGTTGTCCGCCGACCAGAAGGCGACCATCGCGCGCAAACTCGACGACACCGGCGTCTCCGTCGTCGAAGCCGGCAGCGCGTGCACGAGCGCCGGCGAGCGCGAGACGATTCGCCGCGTCACCGGCCTCGACCTGGACGCGACGGTCACGAGCTTCTGTCGCGGCATCCAGCGCGACATCGACCTCGCGCTCGACTGCGACGTCGACGGCGTGAACCTCGTCGTGCCCGCCAGCGACCGCCACGTCGAAGAGAAAGTTGGGACCACCCGCGAGGATGTCCTCGACACCACCCGCGACCTCGTGGAGTACGCGACCGACCACGGCCTCTGGGTGGAAGTCATCGGCGAGGACGGCTCTCGCGCCGACGAGGAGTTCCTCGCGGACCTCGCAGAAGCGAGCGCGAACGCGGGCGCCGACCGGTTCTGCGTCGCGGACACCGTCGGCCACGCCAGCCCCGAGCGCGTCTACGAACTCGTGGACGCCGTCGCCGAGTACGGCCCCGTGAGCGTCCACACCCACGACGACCTCGGGCTCGCAGTGACGAACGCGCTCGCGGGCGTCTCCGCGGGCGCCAATCTCGTCCACGCCACGGTCAACGGCGTCGGCGAGCGCGCCGGGAACGTCGCGCTCGAAGAGGTCGCGGTCGCGCTCTGGCACTGCTACGGCATCGAACCGCTGGACACCGAGCGCCTCTACGACCTCGCGGCCACCGTCGCGGACGCCACGGGCGTCCCGCTGCCGCCGAACAAGGCCGTCTCCGGCGAGAACGCGTTCGCCCACGAGTCCGGCATCCACACCGACGGCACGCTCAAGGACGACCGCATGTACGAGCCGTACTCCCCGGAGGCGGTCGGCCGCGAGCGCCGCCTCGTCCTCGGGAAGCACGCCGGCCGCGCGGGCGTCCGCGCCGCCCTCGCCGAACACGACGTCGAAGTCTCCGACGACGAACTCGCCGCTGTCGTCGAGCGCGTAAACGAACTCGGTGAGCGCGGTAAGCGCGTCACCGACGCCGACCTGCTCGCCGTCGCCGAAGACGTCCAGGGCGGCGACCGCGACCGCCGCGTCGAAGTCTTGGACCTCACGGCCGCCAGCGGCGGCGGCACCCCGACCGCGTCCGTCCGCCTGCGCGTGGACGACGAGGAGCACAGCGCCGCCGGCACCGGCAGCGGCCCCGTCGACGCCGCCATCGCCGCCGTCCGCGACGCCCTCGGCGACGTGACCTTCCACCTCGAAGAGTACCACGTCGACGCCATCACCGGTGGTACTGACGCCGTCGTCACCGTCCACGTCACCGTCTCCCGGGGCGACCGCACGGTCACCGTCGACGCCAGCGACAGCGACATCACCTCCGCCAGCGTCAGCGCCGTCGTCGACGCCCTCGACCGCCTGCTCCCCCGCGAGGACGAGGAGACGCCCGCGACCGCGGACTGACGCAGCACTCACTGATTTTTCGGCGGACAAAGTAACCGCACGATGGAGCATTCGACGCGCCGTGCGTCCAGTACGAATAGTCGAAAATTCGGGTCCGGTATTCGGCGTAGTCGGTGAACCAGCGGCTACGTTCGAGCTGTGCAGATGTCAACCAGCGATATTCTTTTCCAAAGCGCCCCGGAATGTTCGCTTATGCCCTCCAGTCAGTTTCTGCCGAATGGACTGCTTGTCCTCGTGTTTCTTGGCGCTGTGCTCCCGGTGTACGGGTTCGTCACTGGCGAATTCATATGGGTCTGGAACGGGGTGATTCTGGGCGGCCTCCTATTCGTCGTAAAATGGCAGTGGTGGTGGAACCCGCTCAGTGCGTACGTTAACACGGACAACCAGAACAACTGAACGGGCTGAATCAGTGTGCATACTGCTCGCTGCTGGCTTGGCTGCTGGAATCGATGTCAGCTAAAAACCGACCACTTGGTTCGGTAGACAACGAGATACGCGGTTAGGTAGGCGGGAGCCCAAACTGCCGCTTGTAGAGCGTGACTGCTACCAGAGAACGACACCCCCAGCGCAAGGATAACTATCATTCCGACGAGTCCCCACCCGATTCCAGAGATCACGAGGACGGATATATACTCACCCAGCTGCCTAAGCGACCAATCACCCGCAACGACAGGGTACGAACCACCGAGCGTTAGCACACCGGCAACCAGATTTCCCGTTGAGGGTGAAACTGGGAACCCCAGAGCCGCGTTGCCGAGCGAGACCATCGGATACCAGACGAGAGCAAACCCGAACACGGCGAGGAGCATATCGACGGTCGCTGATAGCCACGAGTCCAATCCTCGCTCGCCGGTCGCCATAGCTAATTCTTCGCCTCGACCGTGTGAAATATTTGTGGCCTGCACGCAGCGGCTGTCACTCGAATCGGAGAACGGCGTCGCTGACCTGTGTGAAGTCAGAGAAGCGCCGAGGGAGCGATTTGAACGCTCGAGTCCGTGAGGACAGTTGCTCTCGAAGCAACCGCCTTGGCCAGGCTAGGCTACCTCGGCTCGTTTCGAGGAATGCCGTCGTCGGTTTTAGGGATTTCGATTGGGCGTGGTGACCGATACCACTAAACTTGGCGCGTCGCACGAACGCCTATGGACGTCACTGCTGCGAGTGACGAGTGCGACGCCGTCCTGAGCGAAGTCGAGCGAGCGGTCGTCACTGACCGCGAGTTCCTCGAAACGGTCCTCGTCGGCTTCCTCGCCGACGGCCACGTCCTCCTCGAAGACGTTCCGGGCACCGGGAAGACGCTGACCGCGCGCAGCGTCGCGACCGCGCTGGGCCTCGGGTTCAGTCGCGTGCAGTTCACGCCCGACCTGCTGCCGGCGGACGTGCTGGGGACGCACGTGTTCAACGAGCAGAGCCGGGAGTTCGAGTTCCAGCCCGGTCCCGTGTTCACGAACGTCCTGCTGGCGGACGAAATCAATCGCGCGCCCCCGAAGACCCAGGCCGCGCTCCTCGAAGCGATGGAGGAGGGGCAGGCGACCATCGGCGGGGAGACGATGGAACTGCCCGAGCCGTTCTTCGTCATTGCGACCCAGAACCCCGTCGAGCAGGAGGGCACGTTCCCGCTGCCGGAGGCGCAGATGGACCGCTTCGTCGCGAAGGCGGGCATCGGCTACCCCGACGAGAGCGGCGAACTGGAGCTGCTGCGGCGGCGCGCCGGCCGGTCGTCGCGCAGTCCGAGCGTCGAGTCGGTGCTGGACGCCGAGCGCGTGCAGGCGGTGCGCGCTGTCGCCGAGGACGTGCGCGTCGACGACGACCTCCTCCAGTACGTCGTCGCGGTGGCGCGGGAGACCCGCGAGGACCGCCGCGTCGAAGTCGGCGTCAGCCCCCGGGGTACTCAGCGGCTCTTCGAGACGGCGCGAGCGCGGGCGGTCGTTCACGGCCGCGAGTACGTCGTTCCCGACGATGTGAAGCGACTCGCGCCGAACGTGCTCGCGCACCGACTCGTGTTGACGCCCGACGCTGCCGTCGAGAACAGGAGCAAGCGAGAAATCGTCGACGACGTGCTCGACTCGGTGTCGGTGCCGACCGTCGAGAGTCAGTCGCCGAGCGCGTAAGCGAGAAAGACGGACGCGAACAGCAGCGCCACTAACCCAGTCACGGGGAGACTCGTCGGGCCGAACTGGTAGATACCGAACCCGACAGCCGCGACTACCGACCCGACGGCGACGCTCCCGGCGGTGTGGACGGCGACGGACTGGGAGACCGGTGCCTCGGAGCCCACGTCGGCGCCGAGTGTGACGGCGTGCTCGCCGGTGTCGTAGGCGACGAGTGCGGCGACACCACCGATGAGCGTGAGCGCTGACGGGAGGCCGGTCGCGGCGCCGACGGCGACGCCGACGAACGCGAGCGTGCCGCCGAGCGTGACGAGGTTCCGCGAGGCGTCCCGGGCGCCGTAGACGACCGCGGCGCCGCCCGGCCCGGCGAGCACGAGGCCGACCGTCGAACCCGCTGCGACGGCGAGAACGGCGAGCGCGGCGGCGACGGTCGCGGGAACGACTGCGAGCGCGGGCGGTCGGGCGTCGAAGTCGCTCACTGCGACCACCCCCGGGCGGCGGTGGCGACTGCGAGGGCGAGTGACTGCTCGGCCGGCCAGTCGACGACGCGGACGCCCGCGCGCCGCAGCGACCGAATCCGGGTGGCGCGCTCGACGCGCGCGACCTGCTGGCCGAGCGTCGCCGCGCCCGTGACGTCCGGCGACACGACGGTCGCTGGGTTGCCGCCGGCTTCGAGGCGGCGGACGTACTCGACGGCGTTGTCGTCGGCCAGCGGCGAACAGAACACCACCTGCGCGTCCGCCGGCAGGTGCTTCTGGAGGCGACGGAACACGAGCGCGCCGAGGAACCGCCGCTCGGGGGCGAGCGCGGCGAACCCGCGGCGGCGGGCGAGCGCGTCCCGGAGGCGGGCGCGGTGGTCGCGGCCCGACCCGGGCGCGAGCCACTCCCAGTGCGGGCCGAACGCGGCGACGCCGACGCGGTCACCGGCGTCGAGCAGCGCGGACGCGACCCCGCCGGCGGCTTCGACGCCGTACTCGACGGCGTCCTCGCCGGTGTCGTCCGCGACGTGCGCGACGTCGCGGGCGTCGACGACTACGACGACGGTGGCGGCGCGCTCCTCGCGGTACTGGACGGTCGAGAGTTCACCGGTGCGCGCGAGCCGATTCCAGTCCACCCGGGAGAGCGGGTCGCCGCGCCGGTACTCGCGGGTCGCGTGGAACTCCACGCCCGACCCGCCCTGCGAGGTCGGGACGCGGCCGACGCGCTGGACGGTCTGACTGCGAAGCGGGAACGACGCCAACTCGGGGAGGTCCGGAACCGACGCGACCCGCGACGACGTGGGAACCGTGGCTTCGGTCTCTCGGGCGCCGCTGAGGTCTCGCGCGCGGATGGACACCGCGTCGAAGTCGTGCTCACCGCGGTACATCTCGACGGTGTATCGAAGCGTCGCGGACTTCCCCGACCGGAGCGCGGTTGCGAGTCGCGGCGACCCGTCGACGACTTCGACGCCCGCCGGTACGTCGTCGGCGAGGCGGAGGTCGGGAAGGAACGCGCCGTCGTTGGTGACCGTCAGCGTCACGTCGACCTCGTCGCCGGGTTCGGGGTCGTCGGCGTGGACGGTGCGTTCGACGGTCAGCGTCGGCGACGGCGACGCGAACAGCGCGCCGTAGGCGGCGTACGCGACGCCGAGAACCGCCAACAGGAGCGCGGCCGGCGATGACGACGCGGTGCCGGCCGCGGCCGCGAGCAGGGAGAGCGCGGTGACGCCGCGCCAGCGGTTCGTCTCGCGCGTGGTCACGTCCGTCAGCGTCGTCCCGACGCCCTCGCCCGAATCGTCGCTCGGAGAGCCGTCGGCATCGGGCGACGTCTCCGTCGCTGTCGTGGCCGTCGCGCCCACGTCAGTCACCCCCCGTGTCGACGCCGGCGCGGCGCTCCAGTTCGGCGAGCGCGTGCCGGACTTCGCGCTGCTGGGCGGACTCGATACCTGTGAACGACATCACGAGGTCCATCGTGGAGGGGTTCACCTGCTCGGCGAACAATGCCGCGGCGGTCTCGTCGTCGGTCCACGTACCGTCGTCGAGGCGGCGGCGGGCCTCGTCCTCGGACCAGCCCTCGGCGTCGGACAGCACCCGCACCGCGAGCACGCGCAGGCGCTCCCGGAGGCGGCCGTCCGCCCGCGAGGAGCCGCTCGGCCCGGCGGCGAGTTCCGCGTCGATGTCCGCGCCGGGCCGCGGCGGCTCGTAGCGGTCCTCCAGTCCGGCCGTACGCACCGCTGCGTCGTCGGGGTCCCGGAAGTTAGCTCGCTTTCGCGCAGCGTGGGTCGCCAGCGCGAACACGACGGCGAGGAGCGCAAAGGCGACCCGCGGCACGTCGGGTAGCCGGAGCGCCGTCGCAATCGAGGGGACAGCGGCGACGGCGACGCCGAACGCGGCGAACGCGACGCCGAGGACGAGCAGCACGCGGCGAAGCACTACCGCTCACCCCCGTAAGAAGACTCGATAGCGCGGAGGGCGTCGACGGCGCGCTGCTCGCGGTCGTCGGTGGCCTCGGCGCCGCCGTACCGGACCGCGCGGAAGAGGTCGGTGAGTTCGTCGACGTGCTCGCGGTCCATGCCTGCGTCGCGGGCGGCGGCCGCGAACTCCGCGGGCGTGCTCGCCTCGGGGTTGGCGACGTCGAGGTACTCGGTCATCTCGCGCCACGCGCGGTACGTCTCGTTCTCGACATCGGCGTTCTCCGCGATGCGGTCGGCGGCCTCCCCGGCGACGGTGCCGATTGCGCCGAGCGCGTCGTCATCGGTCTCCGGCGCCGGCTCCGGCACGGGGTCGCGCTCGTCGGGTTCGTCGTCACCGGTCGCGCGGAACGCGACGATCCCGAACAGCACGGCGACGGCGAGCAGGCCGAGCAGCACGGTCGGCGGCGAGAACAGCAATTCGCTGCCGGCGCCGCTACTGGCCTGTCCGCCGGGCGGCCGTCCGAACGAGACGCCGGGGGCGAAACCACCACCACCGGAAGTCTCGGTGGAACAGTCAGTCAGCAACAGCCACGCCGGAATCAACACCGCCAGCACGGCGAGCGCGACGGCGAACGCGGGCACGAGCCCGTCGCGCCAGTACGCAACGAGGCCGACAACGAGCGCGAAGCCGACGATTGCGAACCCGACAGTCGGCGTCGCGAGCAGGGAGACACAGGGCAGTTGGAGGAGTGAGAACTGCCCCTCGTCTCCGAACACGAATGGGACAGACCCGTCGCCGCCGTCGCCGGACCGGTCGGCGGTCCCGCTCGGGTCGGTTCCGGAGTCGCCGCCGCCGGTGCCGCCGGCGGGCTGCTGGGGGTTCGCGAGCGTCGCGGCCGCCAGCGACACCGCGAGTACGCAGAGGAGGGCGACGAGGAGGGCGCGTCGGTTGCGGTCCACTGGCGGCGTTTATGAACTCCACAGTAAAGCTCTTGCGAACAGTTCACTCGACACACGCGTTTTGCTTCGATTGGTTAAACTTTAAATTTAATTAGGAGCGAGTTCCTCGTGATGTCCGTACACGCCGACCACGCAGTCCCGTCGCCGGTGCCGCCGGACGACCCGGACGCGTGGTACGCGCCCAACGTTCGCAGCCAGTACGAAGTCCACCCGGGTGTCGTCGTCACAGTCTCCGAGCGCGACGGCGAGTTCACCTACGACGTCCGCGCGCCGCCGCTGGGCGCCAGCGACGAGACCGCACTCGACCACGTGACCGACTACTTCGCGGACGCACAACTCTCCCGGCCGCGAACTCGCGAAGGAACCCGGGAGCGCGTCGCTGCCGGCCTCGGAGAGAAACACCGCCGCGTGCTCGCGCGCCTCACCGACTGCTCGCGGGCCGCCCGACGGCGCGTCGAGTTCCACGCGCTCTGCGACCTCCGTGGTCTCGGCGACCTCACGCCGCTCGCGCTCGACGACGGCGTGGAAGTCGCGGACGCCGCGGCCGACTCGCTGGTCGTCCACACCAACGAGTACGCGCCCGCAGTCACGGACTTGGCCGCGGACCCACCGCACCTCGACCGCTTCCTCTCTGAGCGCCTCGCACGCTACACCGTCCCGTTCCGCGATTTCGACGTGCCGGTCGTCGTCTACCGCGAGCGCGTGCTCGGCCGCGACGCCTTCGACACCAAGTACGCCGTCCGCGAACCCGACCGCCTCCCCGGCGACGACGAACTCATCGCGGAGTGCAAGTCACGCATCTGGGAGGCCAACGTCGAAGGCCGACTCGACGACGAGGACGGCCGCGCGGCGTTCGTCGCCGACCGCGCCCGCACGTTCCTCACGCGCCGACTCACCGTCCGCAACACGCGAGCGTGGCTGGACGCTACCCGTCACCGCGTGCGCTCCGCGCTCGCCGAGTACGGCCTCGCGGTGCCGCCGGTCGGCCGCCGCTTCAGCGACGACCGCCTCGACGACCTGACGTACTACGTGCTCCGGGACTTCGTCGGGGACGGCGAACTCACGGTCCCCATCCGCGACGACCGCCTCGAAGACGTCGAAGCCAACGCCGTCGGCGAGCGCGTGAAAGTCGTGCCGCGGGGCCGCCTCGGCGCGACCGCCGCCCGCCTCCCGACGAACCTCTCGCTGGACGACGAGCAGCGCTTCGTCAACCTCGTCACCCAGCTCGCGGCGCGCGACGGCGTGGAGTTGAACGCCTCCAATCCCTCCGCGAAGGTGAACCTCGAACCCGCGGAAGTCGACGGCGACGTCACGATTCGGTGCGCCGTCGCGCTCCCCGTCATCAGCGAGGGCGGCCCGCACGTCTCCATCCGGAAACAGGCGGCGGAGCCGCTGACGCCCGTGGATTTGCTCCAACAGGGCACCGTCTCCGTGGATGTCGTCGCGCTCCTCTGGATGGTCTACGAGCACCACGGCGTCGTCCTCTTCTCCGGCCCGACGGGCGTCGGGAAGACCACGCTGATGAACGCCCACATGCCATTCGTCCCCTTCGACGACCGCCCCATCAGCATCGACGAGGGCAGCCGCGAAGTCCGACTCCCGCACGAGACCGGCGTCTCCCTGACGACCCGCGAGCACGAGCGCGAGTTCAAGCGCGTCTCCATGGCGGACCTGATGACTGAAACGAACTACCTGAACCCTGACGTGGAGGTCATCGCGGAGATCAACACCGAGGAGAGCTTCGAGAGCTTCGCGAACGTCCTGAATACGGGCCACGGCGTCATCGGCACTACGCACGCCGAGGACATCGAGACGCTCGTCAACCGCGCCATCGAGCAGGGCGTGCCCGCGTACCTCCTGCGCGAAGTCGACCTCGTGGTGTTCCCGCGGCACGTCGACGGTGAACGCTACGTCGGCGAAATCGTCGAACTCGTCAACGAAACGGGCGGGGATACCGAGACCGTCGAGAAAGACGGCAGCGAAGTCCACTACCGTCGGATACTCGAACGCACTCCGGACGGCGGCTTCGATTTCGACGGCGCCGCCGACGTGGGGTTCTTCGACCGCCTCGCCGCGCACACGGACCGCCCCGTCGAGGACGTCCACGCGGAGTTCGCGCAGAAGCGCCGGTACGTCCAGTATCTCGACCGCGAGGGCGTCGCGGCGTTCGACGACCTGTTCGGCCTGCTCTCGGACCTCCGGACCGACGAGACGGCGACCGTCGAACGCCTCCAGCGGAGGGCCGGCGAGTGACGGTGACAGCGGGCGGGTCGCTGGGCGTCCTCGACCGCGCGCTGTACGCGCTGTTCGCGCGCCACGCCGACAGCGGCCGCCACGACGCCGACCGGAAGCGCTACCGCGCGAGCCGGCTGTCCGTGAGCTTCGACGTGTTCCTCGCCCGCGTCTACGGCGCGTCGTGGCTGGCGTTCGCGGCTGGCGGCGCGCTCGCGGCTGCAGCAGCCGCGCTATTCGTGCCACCAAACGTTCTCGGGCCGGTTGCCGCGGCCTCCCCGCTGGCGCCGCCGATTACGGCCGCGCTCGTCGCCGGCCTGCCGGCGGGCCTCGCGGCGAAACGGCTCGCCGTCGAACTCGGCGGCCGCTACCTCGGCTGGCAGGCACGGACGCGCCGCTCGGACATCGGCGGGTCACTGCCGGGCGCGGTCCGCTACCTCTCCGTGCTCGCCTCCGGCACCACCGACGAGCGCGAACTGCTCTCCCGGGTCGCCGACCGCCCCGCCGCCTACGGCGAGACCGCGGCGGCGTTCCAAGACGTGCTCAACACCGCCGACCTCACGGGCAGCGTCGACCGCGGCCTGCGCGTGGTCGCCCGCGACACCCCCAGTAGGGAACTGCTCGCGCCGTTCCTCTTGAAGCTCCGCGAGCACGCCGCGCAGGGCCCGGATGCGGTGGCGCAGTACCTCGAACTGGAGTCGCGGATGCTCGCGAACCGCCGCGAGCGCACCCGCGAGCGCGCCGCCGGCTTCCTCGAACTCGTCGCGGAGCTGTTCATCGTGTTGCTCGTGTTGCCCGCGCTGCTGGTCATCGTCGCCACCGTCCTGAGCGTGCTCGCGCCCGGCCTCGGCCGCACCGTGGCGACGCCGCTGGGCGCCGCGACCGTCCGCGAACTGCTCGTGTTCGGGAGCGCCGCGTTCGTGCTCGCGGTCGGCGCGCTGGCGGCGTATCTCGTCGTCGAGATGCGCCCGCGCGGGTTCGCGTGGAGTGACCACGACCGCTCGGCGGGCCTCGGCGTACTCGCGAACGCCACGCGGAACCCCGCGGACGCCGCTCTCGCGTTCGCACTCCCTGCGCTCGCGGTCGCCGGCGGCCTCTGGAAAGTGGGTGTCCAACCTGCGAACGTCGTCCTGCTGTCGTACGTCGCATTCGCCGTTCCGGTGGGACTCGTCGCCGTGCGTCGCGCGCGTATCGACGACGCGAAAGACCGCGAGATACAGGACTTCGTCCACGCTGTCTCCGGGCACGTCAGCCTCGGGCGACCGTTCGGCGAGGCCGTCGAACGCGTCGCCGACGACGTCGACGCCGGCCCCCTGAACCCAGACGTCCGCGACCTCGCGTTCAACCTCGGCGTCACCACGCGCGGCGAGGACGTTCGCGCGGCCGCACTCGACCGCTTCATCGAGCGCGTCGACACCCAGCTCGCCGCCCAGACCGTCGGCCTCGTCTCCGGCGCGCTCGACGCCGGCAGCGACGCCGACGCCGCCTTCGAAGCGCTGCAAGCCGAAGTCGGACGGCTCTACCACGAGAAGCGCGCGCTGCGCTCGCGGCTACTCGTCTACGTCGCGGTCGGCTGGACGACCGCTATTCTCGTGGTCGGTATCACGGTCGCCGTCAATCTCTCCGTGCTGGACAGTTTCGCGCAGTTGTCGTCGGTGTCGAACGCCGCTAGCGCGGGCGGCCTCGCCATCGACCCGGACGCGGTGAACCTCGAACGCGACCGCTACCGGTTCTACCTCGTGACGCAGGCGACGATGCTGTCCTGCGGGTGGTTCGCGGGCGCCGCGAGCCGCGGCCGCTACGACGCGCTGTTGCACTCGGGGCTGCTCGTCACCTTCGCGTACGTCGTCTTCGCGGGGGTGGGGCTGCTGTGAGCGCGAACGAGCGCGGTCAGTCGAACGTCGTCGGCGTCGCCATCCTGCTGGGCGTAACCGTCGTCGCGCTCGGCCTCGTGACTGCGAGCGTCGGCACCGTCGTCGACCAGCACGCCGCCGCCAGCGACGCCCAGCGCGTGGCGGACGAACTCGACGACGCACTCCAGCCGGTCGAAACCACGGGCGTTCGACGCGGCAGCGTCTCGTTCACGAGCGGGACGCTGGAAACGCTGGACCGCGAGGTGCGCGTCCTCGACAGCGGCGGCGTCGTCGCGACCGTCGACGCGAACGCGCTCCGGTTCACCGCGGACAATCGCGGTGCGACCTACCTCGCTGGAGCCGTACTCGCGCACGGCGATGGCTGGTCGCGGACGCGCTCGCCCGTGTCCGTGACTGTGGACCCGGACGTGCTCGTCGTGAGCGTGCCCGCCCTGCGCGGCGACGTGATGCGGGCGGCCAGCGGCGGTGTGACGTACACGCTGCGGTCGAACGTCACCCACGAGCGACAGAATCTCGGCCGCGGCGGCTACCGGGTTGCCGTCGAGACGACCCACACGGCGGCGTTGCGCTCGCAGTTCGAGCGCTGGAACGCCACCGTCAGCCAGCGCGACGTCGACGGCGACGGCACGCCGAGCGTGATAGCCGACTTCCCGAGTTCGCGGACCGCCTACGTGGTGGTCCACGAGACGGAGGTGTCCGTAACGTGAGCCGAGCGAGGAGCCGCGCTGCCGCGCCCGCGGTCGGAAAGGCGCTGGAAGCCGGCATCGTCGTGCTGTTCGTCGCGCTCCTGACGACGACGCTGTACGGCGGCGTCGTCCCGAACGCGCGCACTGCGGCGGCCGACGAGGTGGGCGAGCGCACGCTCCAGCACGCGGCCGCGAACGTCGAAGCCGCCGTCCCGAACACGGACCCGAGAGCCGCCGCGGACGAAGTCGTCGCGGAGCGCCGCATCAGCCTCCCCGCGACGATTCGCGACCGCGGCTACCGCATCACCGCGAACGGCACTCGCCTCGCGCTCGTCCACGGGCACGCCGACGTGGGCGGCGAGACGGCGCTCGTGCTCCCGGGCCGCGTGCGAGACGTTCGCGGGAACTGGACCGACAGCGACGCGCTCGTTCGCGTGCGAGCACACCCCGACGGCGGCCTCGTCGTCGAACTCGCGGAGGCGACAGCGTGACCCGCGCGCAAGCGAACCTTCCGGCGGTCGCGATAGCGCTCCTCCTCGTCGTCGCGAGCGTCGCCGCGGTCGTCGGTCTCGCGGGGAGCGCGTTCGCGGGCGCGAACACCCAGCCGGTGGACACTCGACTCGCCGCCAGCACCGCCGACCACCTCGTCGCCGCGGACGGGCCGCTGACGCTGCGCGCGAACGTACTCTCGCAGGCCGCCGTCGAAAACGCGAGCGCGACTCTCGACGATGGACTACCGGAGGGCGCGGGCGTTCGGGTCACGCTCGACGGTGAGACGCTCGTCGAGCGGGGCACGCCGGCGGGCGGCGCGACGATGCGTCGCGTCGTCCTCGTCGCGGACGCGAGTCGGCGCGAACTGTCGCCGGTACTCGACGACGAGGCGGCAGTCACGCTGCCGCGACGGACCGGCGACGCCACCCTGACCTTCGACACCGGCGCAGCGAACGTAACGACCGTTCGCGCGAACGACCGCGTCGTCCTCCACGACGACGCTGGCTTGGACGGCGCGTACGACGTCACGCTCTCGCGGTACGACACGGTGACGCTGGCGTTCGCCGCCGACGGAGAACTCCCGCCGGGAAGTGTCACCGTCGCATACCGCGTCGAGACGACCACGAAAGCCGTCCTCGGGGTGACCGTCGATGCGTGAGGCGGAACGCGAGCGCGCCCAACTCTCGCTGTCCGTCGTCGAGGCGGGCGTCGGCGTGCTGTTCGTCGTCGCCGTCGCGAGCGCGTTCGCGTTCGGGACGCCCGCGGGCGGCGTCGGCGAGCAGGCGCAACTCGACGCGTACGCGCAGGACGCGGCGACCGTGCTGGCGAACGAACCGCCCCAGCACGGCGACGCGACGCGGCTCGCGGAGGTCGCGGCGTCGGAGGCGGCGTTCGCGCGGGAGCGCGCCGCGCTCGAACGGCGCGTCGACCGCATCCTCACGGACAATCTGCTGTTCCGGGTGCGGACGCCCCACGGCGCCGTCGGACACGTCCGGCCGTCGAGCGCGACGGTCGGCGTCGCTCGCGTCCCGACTGAGAGCGGCCCGGTGACAGTGTGGGTGTGGTACGCGTGAGCGAGCGCGGCCAACTCGTGCTCGTGGCGGCAGCGGTCGCCGCGCTCGCGCTCGTCCCGGTCGCGGCAGCCTACCTCCAGTTCGGGTACGCGCCGGCGGTCGCCGACGCCGACGAGGACCACGGCGAACGCGTCACCCGAGTGCTGGACCGCATCGCTGACGACGCGGCGGAAACGGCGACGGGGGCCACGTGGAGCGACAGGGAGCGCGCAGTCGAACGAGTCGAAGCAGCGCTCGCGCCGCGCCTCCGTGCGGTCGAACGGTCGCGACTCGGCGACGGTGTCGTCGTAAACGTGACTTACGATGGAGCACTTGCGCGGCAAGTCGACTGCCCGGACGGCCAGCGCGGGTCGTTCGGCGCGTGCGAAGTCCACGGCGGCGTCGTGGTACAGGAGCGCGCCGACGAGACGGTAGTCGTCGCTGTCGCGTTCGAAGTTCGCGTCACGACGCCCGAGGAAACCACGCGGTTGGGGCACGTCGTCCGACCGCAGTAATCAGGCGTCGAGGTCGTCGAATCCCCACTCCTCAGCGCGCTCGCGGGCCTCCTCGCGAGCGCGGTCGCGAATCGCCTCGACCTTCTGCTCGTCCGCGAGGAACGCCTCCACAGCGTCGAGGTCGCCCGCGTCTTCGGCCTCCGCGATACCCGACTCACGGGCGGCGTCCCGCGTTCGCTGTGCGAGCGTGTCGTCGCCAGCGAGTCGTTCGGCGGGCGTTCCGGGTGCGACCGCGTACTCGTCCGTTCGGGGGGCGTCTCCGTCGTCGCCGACGTAGCACTCCACGCGCAGCGGGCCGGTCGTCGCGAGGTCCGCGAGCGCTGCCGACCCGCCGGAACCGGTCGCGGTGTGGTGGACGTGCGTCGGAACGCCGTCGGTAAACGCGACGACGCCCTCGCCGTCCCCATCGAGCAGCAGTGCTTCCTGTGGCGTGAACACCGCGTGGCCGGTGAGTTCGCGGTCCAGCGCCAGCGACAGCGCGGCCGCGGCGTCGTCGACGACGCGAGCGAACGTCAGTTCCGTCATGGTTGCTCGGGGACGACCGCGCTCCGGAACCGGTCGGCGACCGACTCGGCGTCGGCGTCCCGAACGTCGATTTCGGCGGCAGCGCGTCGGTACGCGGCCGCGGCGTCGCTGTCCGGCGCGTGCGCGAGCAGCGGTTCGCCGGCACGGCGCGCCGCACGGACCGCGTCGTCCTCGGGGACGGTGCCGAGAGACTCGCCCTCGAAGTACTTCCCTGACTTCGCTGCGACGCGCTCGACGGCTTCGGGGTCCCGGACCTTGTTGTAGAGCGTGCCGGCGACGCCCGTGCCGTACGACGTCGCGTACTCCTGCACTTTGAGCGCGTCCGAGATAGCGGGAATCGTCGGCTGGACGACGAGCACCGCGCGGTCGGCCAGTACCACGGGGAGGACAGCGCTCCTGCTGGCGAGCGTCGCCGGCGAGTCCAACAGGAGAACGTCCGTGTCCGCGGCGAGGTCCGCGACGACGTCGCGGAGGCGCGTCGGGTCCGCCTCGCGGAAGGCGCCCAGTCCCGTGCCGCAGGGGACGACGCGCATCCCGTAGCGCTCGTAGACGGCGTCCTCGACCGTGGCGTCGCTGTCCGCGAGCAGGAGGTCGTGCAGCGTCACGTCCACGTCCGCAAGCCCCGCGTGGAACAGCAGGTTCGCCATCCCGGTGTCGGCGTCGACGACCGTCACGTCGTACTCTTCGGCGAGCGCCATCCCGAGCGCGAGCGTGCTCGTCGTCTTCCCGGTGCCGCCCTTCCCGGACGCGACGGCGAACGCCTCAACCATCCTCGCCCTCCGAGCGGAGCGCGGCCGCAAACGCGGCGCGGTCGTCGGGCAGCGAGTCGAACTGCTCGTCGGCGTTCCGGCGGCGCTCGCGGACTGCTTCGTCGGGTCGACCGAGCGCGCGCTCACGGCACGCCTCGTAGAGCGCCGACACCGAATCGCGGTAGGCGGCGATGTGGCGGGCGCGCTCGACGGCGGCGCGAACGGACGCCTCGCTGACCGACGCACACTCGACATCGGCGTCGAGTCCCGTCGTCCCGACGGCGACGACGGCCGCGTCAGTTGCCGAGCGAATCGCATCGACGACGGCAGCAGGGTCCGCGACCGAGACCGTGTCCACGACGACGACGTCCGCCCCGTCGCGAGCGACGGCGTCGCGGACTGCCGCGGCGTCGACGGTCACCACGTCGTCCGGCAGCACCGCCGCGAGCGACCCCCGGGAATCGTCCGCGACTAAGTGTGTCACGTCCGGTGTTTCCGCGTCGCTCGGGAAATATTTTCGGGACAGCGACCGAAAATTCCGATGTGTTCGTGGACGAATTCACTGCCGGCGTACGGGACGTGGAGTTCCCCGCCCCTGTCCGCGAGCGGAACTGCAGCGCGTGAGAACACGACTCGATACTTATGTGTTTTCTGTGAAGTGAGTGCGGTATGCGACACGAAGCGTGTGTCATCTGTGGCGGCTGGGCCGTCTTCGTCGCCACGTTCGCCCTGACAGCCCTCCTCGCACCCGTCGGAGACATCCTCGTTCCCTCCCTCCTCGGTGTCGCGGCCGTCTTCCTCACGACGCCGGTCATCCACACGGGCCTCCGCGCCCGCAACGCGACGGCGAACGCGAGCGGCTAGCGAGGCGAGTGAACGAGTTCTGCCGACGGTAGCCGAGCGAAGACGACACTGTGCGCTGTCGGCCACGAATCAACTCGAAAACCAGTCCGCCCTCCCCGATTTGAACTCGGTCAGACGTTCCGGGCGTGCGGCGCTTCACGCCGGTCCGGGACTGCGACTGACCTGCTCAAATCGGCTCGGTCGGATGTTCGAAGAAAGTCCGCCCTCCCCGATTTGAACGGGGGGCAAGTCGATCTACAGTCGACTGCTCTACCAGTCTGAGCTAAGGGCGGATACACTCTTTCGTACGCCGTGGTTCGGATTTAAGGGTTACCATTCGGAAACGGACGACGGGCGTCAGACGCGTGGGATGGCTTGAAGTCCCCGGAGGTGGTAGTGGTTGTCGAACGGGCATGTCGAAGATAACCTTCCGCGCGGACGACGACCTCGTCGAGACCGTCGACGACCTCGACGAGTCGAAGAGCGAGGTCATGCGCGCGGCGCTGCGGGCGTACCTCGACGGCGAGTCCGATGTGGACGACAGCATCGACGACGTCGTCGCAGAGCGCGTCGACGAACTCGTCGAGCGGCGACTCGGCCCGCGAGGGCGCGAGCGCGACGTAAACGTCCGAATTACGGTCGACGCCGCCGAGGGGCTGCGCGCGGAGCCACGACGCGGCGACCAGCGCACGCCGCAGCGTGAGCGGAGAGGGGCGGAGGACCGTGGTCGTGCGGCCGACCGCGGCAGCGAGCAGAGCTGTGCGCAGTGCGGCGAGTCGCTGTCAGACGACCACGTGTTCTGTCCGAACTGCGGGGAGAAGGCGACTCGCCGCGTGTTCTGCGAGTGCGGCGACGAAGTGCGAGCGGACTGGTCGTTCTGTCCGCACTGCGGGCGGCGGACGGCGTCGGCGGACGCGCTCGACCGGTAAGACACTTGTTTACATCCGCCGTTAATTATATACGTTGAGACGCTGTGGGTAGTTGTACGTAAGACGGTTGTCTTACACAGAATCGCACGACAGCGCGGGATTATGACCTGCAAAACGATTCTGTAAGACACACTCGCGGCTGAAGGCCGTCTTACCACAACGGGGATACCAAATATGGAGCGTGTGACACTCCGCATTCCGAAACAGCAGATCGACGAGGTCGAACAGATGGTCGAACGAGGCAAGTTCCCGAATCGCAGCGAGGCGATTCGGTCCGCGGTCCGTGAGATGATAGACGAACAAACTGAACAGACCAGCACGAACAGCTGGGCGAAGGTGTAACGATGCAGGACATCGTTCAGGACGCCCTCGACAACGCCGAAGCCGAACAGCGCGAGATGGACGCCGACAGCGACGGCGACGAGTTCGGCGACCCGCGCATCGTCATCGTGGGCGCGGGCGGCGCGGGCAACAACACCGTCAATCGCCTGTACAACATCGGCGTCGAAGGCGCCGACACCGTGGCCATCAACACGGACAAACAGCACCTGAAGATGATCGAGGCCGACACGAAGATTCTCGTCGGGAAGTCCCTGACGAACGGCCTCGGCGCCGGTGGCGACCCCTCGATGGGCGAGCGCGCCACCGAGATGGCGCAGGGCACGATCAAGGAAGTACTCGGTGACGCGGACCTCGTGTTCGTGACCGCCGGCATGGGCGGCGGCACCGGCACAGGCGCCGCGCCCGTCGTCTCCAAGATCGCTAAAGAACAGGGCGCAATCGTCGTCGGCATGGTGTCGACGCCGTTCAACGTCGAGCGCGCCCGCACCGTCAAGGCCGAGGAAGGACTGGAGAAGCTCCGTGAGGAGGCAGACTCCATCATCGTCCTCGACAACAACCGGCTGCTCGACTACGTCCCGAACCTCCCGATCGGGAAGGCGTTCTCCGTGATGGACCAGATCATCGCGGAGACCGTCAAGGGCATCTCGGAGACGATTACCCAGCCCAGCCTCATCAACCTCGACTACGCCGACATGACCGCCATCATGAATCAGGGCGGCGTTGCGGTGATGCTCGTCGGCGAGACCCAGGACAAGAACAAGACCAACGAAGTGGTCAAGGACGCGATGAACCACCCGCTACTGGACGTCGACTACCGCGGCGCGAGCGGTGGCCTCGTCCACATCACGGGTGGCCCCGACCTCACGCTGAAAGAGGCCGAAGGCATCGCGGACAACATCACCGAGCGGCTGGACGCGAGCGCGAACGTCATCTGGGGCGCCCGCATTCAGGAGAATTACAAGGGCAAAGTCCGTGTCATGGCCATCATGACCGGCGTGCAGTCCGCGCAGGTGCTCGGGCCGAGCACACAGAAGCAGGCGGACAAGTCCCGTCAGGAACTGCAGGACGTCGAGTCCACGGACTCCAAGCAGCGCGCTGTCGACGACAGCGGCACGAGCAACGAGTTCGGCGCGCACTCCGACGGCGGCAAAGAAGAGGTCGAGCAGAACAACGGCCTCGACGTCATCCGGTAACCGCCCAGTTTTTTCGCGGTCAGCGACCGGGAAGCAACAGGTGTCGCACGCCCTCAGACCGCGTCGACGGCTTCGACGAGCGCGCACTTCCGACAGCGGTCGCGCGTCGTCGGCGCCCCGCACTCCTCGCATTCCCCGACATCAGCGTCTTCGTCGCTGTACTGATCGGCGGCCAGTCCCGCCAATTCCTCGTAGCCGGCCATGATGGAGTGGCGCGTCCCCGGATGATTCTCCTCTAACTTCAACAGGAGGTCCTGAATCTCGCCGCGGAACGCTTCGCTGGCGTGCGGACACTCCGCCATGTGGACTGGCAGGTCCCGTAGTTGGGCGTACAGCGCGACCTCCTTCTCGGGGACGTCCCGCAGCGGCTTCGCGCGCGGAATCATGTCCTCCTTGGGTGTGCGTTCGTCGAACGGCCCGAGGCTGGCGTCGAAGTGCTTGGCGACCTGTTCGACGTTCCCCTCGAAGATGTTCATGAGCGCGGTCTCCGCCTCGTCGTCGAGGTTGTGCCCGGTGAGGAGTTTGTCCGCGCCGTGCTCTTCGGCGTACCGCGCGAGGATGTCCCGGCGGAACACCCCGCAGTACGCGCAGGGTGCCATGTCCAGCGGGTCGTCCTCAGCGACGTCGTCCATCTCCAGGTCGAACTCGTCGGCGTACGCGACGACTTCGTGGCGGATGTCACGGTCGGTCGTGATCTCCTCGCAGGCGGCGAGGCTCTCGTCGCGGTAGCCCTCGATGCCCTCGTGGATGGTGAGCGCAACCAACTCCACGCGGGGGTCCTCGGCGAACGTCTCTTCGAGAATGTCC
This sequence comes from Halobacterium sp. CBA1132, assembly GCF_001485535.1. Taxonomy (NCBI): domain Archaea; kingdom Methanobacteriati; phylum Methanobacteriota; class Halobacteria; order Halobacteriales; family Halobacteriaceae; genus Halobacterium; species Halobacterium sp. CBA1132. The sequence goes on along the minus strand of NZ_BCMZ01000001.1, from coordinate 288,210 downwards.
GTGAGGACGACGCTGTCCTTCCCGCCGGAGAGCCCGATGACCCACGTCTCGGGGTTCTCGGGCGTGGCGTCGTCGGGGAGCATGTCGTCATCGCGGATGCGGCGCCGCACCCGGCGTTCGACGCTCTCGAAGAGGTGGCGGTCGCAGAGGTGCGCGCCGGAGTACGCCGCGTGCATCACGGCCTCGCGGTCGCACTTGGTGCAATCCATTACGGAGACGTTGGCAGCGCCGGCGTTTCACCGTTACGTCTCGCCGAACGACGACCGGTGATAAACTGCATGTCGAGATAGTAAATAGGCGACCCCGGCGAAATCCGCACTTTCGGAGGATGCCTTATTTCCCGTCGTATTGTGAGGAATTTAGCCTCGCTTAGGGGGGCAAAATCGAGCGGTCTACTATTCGAGTCTCGAAATCACACTTGACCGACAGAAAGTCCCGTCATTTCCCCTCATTCTGGTAGTGTTACCACTCCTGATTTGCGGGCCCAGTGTGCAATCTCTACACGCTAATCGACGGGAACTAACGCAGCACTCACCATCTCCACGACCATCCCCGCCGGAATCTCTGGTGCGTACTCCATCTCCCCATCCACACCAGCCTTCAACAGAACATCCGTTATCCGCCAAATATTGTAGAGCAACGCTGCGAACACGAAGTAGAACAATCGGACACGGTAGTCCCTTGAGGACGTCTTCGCCAGAAAATCGTTCTTGATGCTCTTGTACTCATTCTCGATCTGCCATCGCTGACGATACCGATCACAAAATATCTCTGTCTCAGCTGGCTTCACGACTCGATTCGTCGCGAAGACTGCTGTCCCGTCACCGCTATTCGATGGAACGTACAGGAACCGCATCGAATGAGACCCACTATCAGTATGCATTGTTCCCGGCTGAACTGCGACATTTACCCCGTCTTCCTCCATCTGATCGATCGCATCACGTTCCTGGTTCGAAATCCGCTTCGGAATCAGATACTCTACTCCGAGGTTCGAGAGTGTCTGAAACGTCTGTATCGAATCGAACTCGCGGTCGCAGAGGACCATCTCGATTGGTACATGCTCCTGGGCTCGCTGGATTAATCGACGAACGACTCGGTGAACCTTGTTTGATGGATTCTCATCCCAACTCGAACTTTCCCGAACAGGCTCGATAGCCAATATGATTGGGACATTGCGACCCACAATCGACAGTGTCGCGAATTTGAATGCTCGCTCATGTTTTTCTTTCGTCCCGCTCACCATCGGCATTCCCTCTACATCCCCGTGGTAGGGAATCGTCGTGATGTCAATAGCAACTGTCACGGGCCGTCGAAACGTCGCCTCTGATTCGATTTGGGAGAGCAATCGCTCTGTTGCCCTGTCAAAACCTTCGATGAGGGCATCTCTATCGAATTGCTTGACGGTGCGTAGATGGGTGTCGCCGTGGGGGCCGTACTCGACTCCACGCTGGAGCTGGAAGCGAGCAGCGCCCTGTGCCGTTCCACACCCGACCATCCCCATGTAGGTCTGGAGTTCAAAGAACTGCGTATCATCGTAGGACGAGTTCTGAGCGCGCCCCGAGTCGAATGCCCCGAACCCATGCTCGCGAGCTAACCGTGTTGTTCGGAAAATCTGTTCGTCGGTGAACTCCTCGTGTTTCTCGTCGTCAGTCTCGTTCTGCTCCGATTCTTCTTCCTGTATGATGTCTTCTTTAGGTCTGATTTCTGGGTCGTCGTAGCCTCGGTCGTGGTTTTCTTTGACTGCATAGTGTGCTGCGGTCTCGACGAACTCACGGACAGCCTCATCAAATCGGTCGCGCCAAGTCCGAGAGAGTACGGACGGGTCCGGCATGCTATCGAGACCGATCTCAGCAGCGAGTTCAGACGATTCTGAGATATCGTCGTAGCTGTTGCCAGTGAGCTCGCGGTAGAGAAATAACCGGAGCATTGCTTCAAACGGATATGGCGCAGGGTGCCACTCTGGATAGGAATCTTCGAGGGTATTGGTCGTAATGGGAACGTCCCCAATAATGGTACTGACTGGCTCCTCGGAATACAGCATCCGAGACATCTGAATTCCGACGCGGAACGAGTTGGTCATCCGCCGTGATCGGTCAGATGCCGGCTCGGATGAAGCAGCCATTACGTACCGAGTCGAATGCCGGCAAAGTGAGCCTGTTGAACGTCAGTCACTAACAGAATCGGATAGCCAATCGTTAGATACAGGTGGTGTCGATAACAGTAGTCATAGGTTTCCACTCGTAGCCTGCGCCGTGCGAAAGCGGCGGCACGCTTTTACAGATTCGGACGCAACGAACACGTATGTCCGAGGGCGACACCCGCCGCATCTCCGAAGACCTCATGGACGAACCCCACGTTCGGGACCGGCGGGTCAGCGTCCGGCAGGTGTACGCCCTCGTCGAGGAGCGCGACATTGACCCCGAGACGGTCGCCGACCGCTACGACCTCGACGTGGCGGACGTGTACCACGCGCTCGCCTACTACCACGACCACCCCCGGGAGATGCGTGACGTAGAGCACACCCGGGAGGACGCGATGGCTGACTTCCGGGAGACGATAGACCGCCCCGAGGGTGTGGACCCCGACACAGCCTGAAATGGCGGCGTGGCGCTTTCTGTTGGACGAGAACATCGATCCGAAGACGGCAAACTATCTCGAAAAGGAAGGCGTCGACACCGAGCACGTTCGAGATGCGCTGTGGCAGGGCGCGAAGGACGAACAGGATGTACTTCCGTACGCTCGGGAGCAGAATCTGATTATCGTGACGAGCGACGTGAAGGACTTCGGCGGGTTGGACGCCGATGAGCACGCGGGCGTCGTGTTGCTCTACGACGACACGATGCCCGCCTATCAGGTCGCGTCCGGTCTGCTTTCGATGGTTGACGCTTATGGCGATTCCGAGCGTTTCGGCGGACGGGAAGAACTCGACGCGTGGGTCTAAGCGATGTATCTATTGTGAACCCGTCCTCTGCTTCGCCAGGATGAACCGCGGATACATGACGCGCTCGAAGACGAGCGACACACTCGCCGCCGAGCCCTGTTCTACTTTCACTGAACCTACTAGTAGAAACTCCTCCGGTCGTGTTGCGGGCTACATTCCCACGTACAAGCGAGACGTGGGCTATATACGGCCGAACCGCCGAATGATTTTTCCACCCCGGTCGAGGGACTCAGCCAGATGAGTCAACGTACCAAAGCACCGGAGGAGTGGGAGCGGGGGTTCGTCGAGGCGAACGGCATCGAATTACACTACTGCCGCAGTGGTGGGTCGGGCCCGCCGTTCGTCGTCTCCCACGGCTTCACCGACGACGGCTACTGTCGGCTGGACCTCGCCCGCGAACTCGCGGACGACTTCGACGTCGTGCTGTACGACGCTCGCGGGCACGGCCGTTCCGACGCGCCCGACGGGGCGTACGGTGCGCCCCAGCGCGCGGCGGACCTGCACGGGTTGCTCGACGCGCTCGCGCTCGAAATCCCCATCCTGTTCGGTCACTCGATGGGCGCCGACACGGTCGCGGAGGCCGCGGCCCGCCGACCGGAGCGGCCCCGTGCCGTCGTGCTTGAGGATCCCGTCTGGATGCATGACAGGGACGACGATGGAGAAGAAGACGAGGGGCCCGGGTGGAACATCGAGGAGCAAATCGCGGAGTGGCAAGCCCAGAGCGTCGAGGAACTCCTCGAAGCCGACACGATGTTTCGGGAGCTCGCCGAGCGCGGACAGCCCGACCTCGCGCGCCGAGTGGCCGAAGCCAGGCGCCGACTGCGTCCCGAACTCGCCCGGGTGTCCGCGGCCGAGTTCGTCGACCCCACCGAGACGTACGGCGATATCGAAGCGCCGACGCTGATTCTGAAAGCCGACGCAGACGAGGCGGAGCGCGAGCGGGAACGGGAGACCGCCTCGCTCCTTCCCGACGGAGAGATCGTACATATCGACGGCGCCGGTCACTGCGTCCTCTGGGACGAGCGGGAGCGAGCAACCGAGGAACTCCGGGCGTTCCTCGCGACGGTTTAACTGGAATCCGGAGGGGATGGCCCACCGTCGCGGTTCATGCCGGAGTCGATACCGGACACCATGAACTCCGCGAGAATCCGGCCGATACTGCTCTCGGCGGTCCACATGGCCTCCTCGCCGACGGCGTCGTCGGTCGCAACCGAGAGCAACACCGTCCCTTCGTCGACCATCAACGCCCGCCCGGCGAAATCAGCGGGGTTGTCCTCGCCCATTACCATCACGACGACCGGACTGTCGGCGAAGCGCTCGCGCTCGGACTCGACGGCCGTGACGACCGTTGCCGCGACGCCGGCGGCCCCGCGTTCCCGGAGCGCCGCTTCGATGTCGTCAGTGAGCGATGCCGGCTCCGGCGCGACGAAGACAACCTCCGACGACGCCGTCGCGATGAGCTCCGCAATGCGGTCGTCGATAGCCCGACTCCCGCGGACGGTCGCGACGGCACGATTGCCCCCGCTGTCCGGGGACGTGGCCCGGAGGGATTCGAGGTTCTCGAACGCTCGGTCGCGCTCGCGCTCGATTCGGTCGGTCAACTGCTGGCGGGCGGCCTCGAGACTCACCGGCCGGTACTCCTTCGGGGAAGCGGTGACGACCTCCACGAGGCCCCGTTCGGCGAGGTCGTCCGCGGCGCCATACACTTGGGAGCGCGGCACCTCCGAAATATCGCTGATCTCCTGTGTAGTTCCGGTGCCGAGTCGTTGGAGGGCGACGAACACCTTGGCTTCGTAGTTCGAGAGACCGAGCCGTGTCAGCGCCGCGACTGCGTCTTGTGTGCTCATGGTGGGTGGACTGTCCCCGGGTCGACTCCCCCTTCGATATCAGGGCCTATCAGTCGAGTGGATGTGGGCTGTATATATTTTGTAGGAACCTACAAACATTTATACTCATGCTGTGCAGAGCGAGGGTATGAAACTCGTCGAGCGCTACGCCGCGGCGGTTGTTGACCACAGTCGGCTGGTCATCGTCGCGCTCCTGTTGTCGACAGTCCTCGTGGGGAGCGCCGCGGGCGGCGCCGATTTCGGGCTCTCCATCGCCAGCTTCAGCACGGACTCGCCCGAGGCCGACGCCGCCGACTACATCCAGGAGAACTTCACGACGGAGGGCGAGAACACGACGACGGTCCAAGTTATCGTCCGTGACGAGAACGCCCTCTCGAAGGAGTCGCTCCTGGCCGGCTTGCGCTTCCAACAGGCCGCCCGCGCGAACGAATCGATAAACGCAACGCTTGCGGACGGCCAGTCGATGGTCGGCCTCTCGAATATCATCGCCACTGCCGCCGTCTATGCCGAGGGCGGGAGGGGCCCGCCGCCGACGCTCGCCGAACAAATCGCGCAACTGGAGTCCATGTCGGAGGAGGAGGTGGCGGAGACGGTCGCCCGCGTCCTCGACCCGGACCGAGAGACACGCGGTTCGACGGACCCGTACGCTCTCCTCCCCACGTCGTACGAAGCCGAGAGCACCACCGCGTCGGGCCGCGTCCTGTTGGTCTTTCAGGATACGAGCGAGCAGACGGGTGACGACCTGCCGACGAACGTGGTTGACGCGCAACTCGCCCTTCAGGACATCGCCGCTGACGGTCTCCCGGGGGAAAGCTTCGTCTTCGGCGCCGGCATCGTCAGCGAGGAGAGCGGTCAGGCCACTGGCGAGAGCTTCGCCATCATCTCACCGGTCGCGTTCCTCCTCGTGGTGGTCGTTCTGGGAATCGCCTACCGCGATCTTGTCGACGTGATACTCGGGCTGGTCGGTGTCGGACTCGTGTTGACGTGGATGGTCGGGTTCATGGGCTGGGCGGATATCGGCCTCACCCAGATTCTCATCGCCGTTCCGTTCCTGCTCATCGGGCTCAGTATCGACTACGCGCTCCACGTCGTGATGCGCTATCGCGAGGCCCAAGCCGACGACCCCGATATCCCGCCCCGCGTCGCAATGCGCCGCGGTCTCGCGGGGGTCGTTGCGGCCATCGGCGCGGCGACGTTCACCACCGCGGTTGGATTCCTCTCGAACGCCGTCAGCCCGATTACCTCGATTCAGGACTTCGGTGTCGTCAGCGCGGTGGGTATCGTCGCGGCGTTCCTCGTCTTTGGCCTGCTTCTCCCGGCGCTGAAGGTCGAAATCGACGAACTCCGCACACGCATTGGCTGGCCCGGTCGCGCGACTCCGTTCGGCCGCGGCGACCGCCTCGGTCGCGTCCTCGGCGTCGGCGCCGATATCGCCGACCGGGCGCCGACCGCAATCGTGTTGGTCGCCGTCCTGCTGGCCGCCGGCGGCGGCGTCGCCGCGACGGACATCGATACGTCCATCGACCAGACGGATTTCCTCCCGCGCGACTCGCCGGACTGGATGGACTCGCTCCCGGGCCCGTTCCAGCCCAGTGACTACCAACTGCGGGCGAACGCAGAGTACCTCAACGGCGCGTTCGCGCAGGCCCGCGGCCAGTCTCACGCCGAGTTCCTCGTCACCGGTACGGTAACTGACGGCGGGACCCTCGACCGATTCGTCGACGCCCGAGCCGACCTCAGAAACACCTCCTCCGCGGTGGTGCTTGCGGACGACAGCCTCCAGGTGACAGGTCCCGTCGAAACCGTTCGGGCGGTCGCACAGCGTAACGAAACCGTCGCGGCTGTCGTCGAGGACGCCGACACCGATGGCGACGGCGTTCCCGACCGGAACCTCGCGGGCGTCTACGATGCGGTCTACGCGGCCGCGCCGGGGGAGGCGGCCGCCACGATTCACCGACAGGGTGGGAAGTACCGTGCGCTCCGAGTCACCGTCGGCCTCTCGGGCACCGCGGACACCGGGGCCATCACGACGGAAATGCGTACCGTCGCGTCGTCGATGGCCGGCGGGAGCGCCCTCACGGTGACCGCGACCGGCGGGCCGATCATCGAGGAAATCATCCAGCGCTCGCTGTTGACGACCCTTGTCGACGGCTTCCTCATCACCTTCTGCGTCATCCTCGCGTTCCTGACGCTCACGTTCTGGGTGCGCTACCGTTCGCTTACACTCGGCGCCGTCGTGTTGTTCCCCGTGTTGCTCGCACAGGCGTGGCTGTTCGGGGCGATGTATCTCGCGGGGCTCTCCTTCACTACGGAGACAGCCATCATCGCTTCTATCGGCATCGGGATCGGCGTCGACTACGCCATCCATATCGGGGAGCGGTTCGTCGAGGAACGGGCCGAGAACGGCGAGCCTGTTCCGGCGCTCCGCCGGACGGTTCAGGGGACGGGCGGCGCGCTCCTCGCGAGCGCCGCCACGACAATCGCGGGCTTCAGCGTGCTGATGCTCGCGCTCGTGCCCTCGCTCCAGCGCTTCGGCTTCATCACGAGCCTGGCCATCGGCTTCGCCTTCCTCTCCAGTGTCCTCGTGCTCCCGAGCCTCTTGGTCGTGTGGACGCGGGTGACAGACGACTCCAGTGCGGAGGCGGGAACTGTGAATTAGCGGCGGCGAACACGTCAACTCAGTCGACAATCACGGGGCCCAGTCGGCTCACACGAGTATTTATTACCCCGCTTTGGTAACGCCGACCATGACCACACCGGAGTTCGACGTGGACTTCGAACTCAAAGAGCGGGTGATGGACGAGGCGCCGATTGGCATCACTATCTCCGACGTCGACCGCGAGGACAACCCACTCGTTTACGTCAACGACGCCTTCGAGCGCCTGACGGGGTACTCGCGCAACGAGGTTCTCGGGCGGAACTGCCGGTTCTTACAGGGCAAGGATACGGACCCGGAAGCGGTTACACGGCTACGCGAAGCCATCAAGGACGAGGAGTCCGTCACCGTCGAACTCGTGAACTACCGCGCTGACGGGGAGCGGTTCTGGAACGAAGTCACGGTCGCCCCAATCAGAGACAAGGCGGGCGATGTGACCCACTTCGCGGGGTTTCAGGCCGATGTCACCGCACGTCGCGAAGCGGAACTCGAGACGCAACAGCGCAAGGAGAACCTCGAACGTCTCGTGAGCCGAGTCAACGGACTGATGCAGGACGTCACCGAGACGCTGATGCGGGCAACGTCTCGGGAGGAAAACGAGCGCGAGGTAGCGGAGCGAATCGTCGATACCGATCCGTACGTGTTCGCCTGGTTCGGAGAACCGGATACGGTCGCGGGGACTATCGATCCGACGTCATGGGCTGGAGCCGGTTCCGTTGAGGGCGTATCCATCAATCTTGATGCCGAGGACCCCACAGCCGAAGCGTTCGCCACCCGGTCGCTCCAGTTGACGACCGACATCGAAAGGACCGCATGCGCCGACCGGGTTCCGGACGCCCGTTCGATGGCCGCAGTCCCGATTGCCTACGGCGACACGGTCTATGGTGTTCTGTCCGTCTACGCCGACGACCCGGATACGTTCGACGAACACGAGCTGATTGTCGTCGAGACGCTGGGTCGGACAATCGGGACGGCGATTAACGCCGCTCAGAGCCGACGAACCCTCACGGCCGACAACATCGTCGAACTCGAATTCGAGATTCGCGACCGCGACCTCTTTTTCGTGGACCTGTCCGCGCAGTGTGACTGTCGACTCGAATACCGCGGGTCGGTGTATCGGTCCGGGGGCTCGTTCTCGATGTTTTTTTCGACGGATGCGTCCCTCTCGATGCTCTCGGACTGCGCGGTCGACCACCCCGATGTTGAAGACGTAACGCTCGTGAGCGGTGCCGACGCCGGGCTTTTCGAGTTCCGAATCAACGAGGGCTCGATTATCTCCGAGCTCGCCGAACGGGGAGCGAAAACCCAATCCATCACGGCTGAGTCCGGAACGGCCCACCTCGGTGTCGAGGTCTCCGCGGACGCGGATTCCCGGACCGTTTCGGAGTGGCTCACCGGGACGTACGCGGACACGGAACTGACGGCGTATCGCGAGCGTGAGCGCCCACCGACGACGAGACGGGAGTTTATCGAGGACGTGGAGAACAACCTGACCGACCGACAGCTAACGGCGCTTCAGCGGGCGTACCTGAGTGGATACTACGAGTCGAACCGTACCACCACCGGGGAAGAACTGGCCGCCTCGATGGATATCTCTCGCTCGACCTTTCACCAACATCTCCGCGCGGCGGAGCGGAAACTTATCGGGGAGTTCTTCGCGCGCTGAAGCGGGGCACCTGACTAGTAGGGTATGACTCCCATGACTCTCGGAGCACTAAATCATACCGTGGCCGAACCGTCATAGAACTGTAGGGGGTTGCCCCGTAATCGGGGTATCCCCACCGACATCTTTCGTCTCTCCATAGATGGTAACAACCGAGCAACTCGCAGAGAGCAAAGCGATACAGCAACACACCGGTCGGACCTTCCACGTCGCGACCCGATTCCTCCCAGAGCGCGTACGTCATCCAACCTACGTCCTCTACGCGTTCTTCCGGATAGCCGACGATATCGTCGACGACCCCAACCCGGGGCCGATAGCGGACCAACGGACGGAACTCGAACGCCTCCGCGAGGCGGCTCTGGGGGAGCAGGCGACGGACGAGCCGGTGCTGTCGGCGTTCGACGAGATGCGTCGGCGAAACGACATCCCCGACCGCGAAATCGAGGTGTTTGTCGAGGCAATGGAATCGGACGTGGAACCGGTGGGATACGACACGTACGCGGACCTCGAAGACTATCTCAGGGGCTCGGCTGTCGCGGTAGCCTATATGATGCTCGACGTGATGGACCCCGACGCGAAAGCGGCCGCCAGGCCCCACGCAAGAGCGCTCGGCGAGGCGTTTCAGCTGACAAACTTCCTGCGCGATGTCCGCGAGGATATCACGGAATACGGACGCATCTACCTCCCGCGGACGACACTCGCTCGGCACGGCGTCTCCGAGGACGACATCGTGGAACTTCGGTCCTCAGAAGGGTTTTCGGCCGCCATGCGAACGGAGCTCCGACGGACTGAAGAGCGCTACCGGGAGGGCGTCGCGGGCATCAGTCTGCTCCCGGAGGACTGCCAGTTCCCCGTCCTCCTCTCCGCGGTGCTCTACGCGGAGTACCACCGACTCATCCGCGAGCGGGGCTTCGACGTGCTGTCGTCGCCACCGAGTCTCGACACGACAGACTATCTCCGGCTCGTTGCACAGACTTGGTGGTCTTGGCGACGAGAACGCGATCCAGAAGCGGTATTCTACAACGTGAGCCCGGTTCCCGAGTCTGCCGGCGAGATGTCCACGGATACGCCCGAAACGACCGGTCATCCGAATTGTAGAACCGTTACGCGCCCGATTCGGCGGGTCGCGGATTTCCTCTATTCACAGTGGCCGGTCGGCCGGTCTTGGCCATAACGTGGGGCACTGCTGTCGGGGCGTCAGACTGTAAACGGAGACACTCCTGCCGGAAACTCACCTTAATGTCGTACGCTTCGAGCAAGGGGCCGCGCGAAACGTCCGGTCGTGTGGTACGACGAAATCGACGTTGCGCTCACGTTCTACTTTTACTGAGCCTACTAGTGGAAACTCGTCCGGTAGTGTTGTGGGCGTATATTTTCATATGATATATGGGGTTTGTGAAATATCCAGTGCTTCGGGCGAAGTCTATCATCAAGGTAGAGTCTTTCGTAGTGGTCCGCTTTCGTGCTGACTTCTTGGAAAAGACTTGCAGTAGCTACCTCACAGCTATTCCGGAAGTTGAGACAGAGAAATAAAGGCACACAACAATCCATCCTCCGAGGTTGTGGCGAAATCGCAGACACAAATTCGTCTGCGAGAACGCGCGAGCGTTGTCGCCAGTCGAATTTCGACGGTTCAGGAGACGTAGGCGGCTCGGGCGTGTGACGGCTGCAGGCGAGAACAGCGTCAGACCGCGGGGTCGTACTGCTCGGCGTGGAACCAATCGACGAGTGTTCCGGTGGCCTCCTTCTCGACGCCGTGGGGGACGTAGACGAACGGGATGGGGCGGTCGAACGCGCGCTCGCCGTAGAGCCCCCAGTCGCCGACCGAGCGCGTGGTGCCGCCGTACGCGATGGGGATGTCTTCGAGGTCCTGTGGCTCGTACTCGGGGACGTAGGACTGCTCGACCCAGACCTCGTGGTCGGGGACGCCGAGTTCGGCGGCGAGGTCGGCTTCGAGCCGGTCGGCGTGGGCGACGAGCCAGTCGCTGAACGCGTCGAGGTCCGCGTCCACGCGGTCGGCGTACGCGATGCGGTGCTTCCAGCACGTCTCCGGGAAGCGGCGCGCGCGGAAGCGGTCGTAGAGCGCTGCGAGCGTGGAATCAGGATGTTCGTCGGCGGCGACGCGCAACCGCTCCATGAGCGTGTTGTCGTCGATTTCGTCGTCGAGAACGCTGTCGGCGGTGACTGGTGGTTCGTCCGCGAGCGCGGCGAGTTCGTCGAGGAGTTCGCTGAGGAGCACGTGGGCGTAGACGGACTTGTGGTGCTGGGTTACCCACATGTAGACGGCGATGCGGCCTTCGAGGTAGTTGCCGATGGTCGAGAGGGCCTTGTCCGAGAGCGCGAGTCCCTCCTCGGGATGGGCGGTGTAGGAGCCGACCATGCGGTCGGTGTCGAAGCTGAGCACGTCCGCGCCCGTCATCTGGTTGTCCCGCGTGATGTAGTCGAGGCGGTCGACGTCGATGGGCGAGTGCAGAATCTGGGCGGCGACGCCGTGCTGCCAGCGGCCGCCGCGCTCGTACTCGAGGCTGTACCCGAGGATGTGCGCGCAGACGTCGTGGGGGTCGACGCCCATCTCGTGGAGGCCGTCGGCGAAGTCGTCGAGGACGATGAGACAGCCCAAGAGTTCGTGGGCGGACGCCTCCCGGATGGGCGCATCCCCGACGCCGGCGTCCTCGAAGGCAGCGTGGAGCCCGCGGTCGGCGAGGCGCTCGCGGAGGTCGGCGGTGTCGATGAAGCGCTCGCCGAGATGGCTGAACGGCGGATGGCCGACGTCGTGCAGGAGTGCCGCGCATTCGAGCGTGCGCTGGATTTCGTCGAGCTCCGCGGTGGTGGCGTCCCGGTAGAAGTACGACTGCTCTCGGAGGCTCTCGAAGACGGTGCGCGCGAGGTGGTAGACGCCGAGCGAGTGCTCGAAGCGCGTGTGGTTCGCGCCCGGGTAGACGAGATAGGTCGCGGAGAGCTGTCGGACGTGGCGGAGGCGCTGGAACGCGCGGTGGTCGAGCACGTGGTCGACGAGCGGCTGTTCGAGTTCGACGTAGCCGTGGACTGGGTCTTTGATCTGCGTGGCTGGCATGGTGTGAGTCGCCGGCCCGACGGCCGGCGCGAGATTACCACTACTAAGGCCTCCGAGCGTGTCGGTCTTTCGATTGGCGGCGTGCGGAACGGTTTTCGGCGTTCGCGGGCTACGGAGAAGCGATGGACCGAGACGCCGCCGTCGAACGGGTCGAAGCCCTCGTGGACGCCGTCGAGAACGAGGAGATGCCGGTGCCCGTCCGCGAAATCTGGGTGTACGGCGACGTCGCGCTCGGCCTCGACCCCGTCGAGCGACTGGACGTCTACCTCACGAAGGACATCCTCATGCGCGGCGACGACGCCGACCGCGCCGCGGAGTTCGAGCGCGAGTACGGCGTGAAGGGCGTCGGGAAGACCGTGCGCGCGTCGTGGGCGGACGACCACCCCGAGTACCTGCGCGCGAACGACAACGGCCACGTCGCGCCCGAGCGCTGTCTCGCTGCCCACCTCCTCGACGACGACGAGCCGATTCACCTCGAAGTCTGTAACGCGGGCTTCGAGGACAACGTCACCCAGCGCCTCGAAGGCGCGCTCGCGACCGAGACCTACGAGAACGTCCTCGACCCGCGCGGCGTCTGCCTGTGGGTCGACGGCCAGCGCAGCGACGACGCCTTCCAGAAGCTCCGCGATGGCGAACTCGCATTCCCGCCGCTGGCGGGCGCACTGGAGATGCTCGGCGCCGACGAGGACGAAGCCGAAATCGCTGCCGACGCGGTGAAAACCCGCCGCGAGCAGGCCGACGGTGCGACCGTCCGCGGCGACGTAGTTTGAAGTGAGAAGCCGGAACCATCCGCCCTGTGACCTGACGACTCGCCGGCCGGGGGAGGCGGGAGCGCGGCAGTCCCGGTCGGAACGCGGCGCCGCCTGCTAGCCCCAGACGCAAAGCGAAACTGCATTCGGCGATTACTGGTCCTCGAAGCCGTCCTCACGGCTCACTTCGTTCGCCGTTCGGCTGCCCGTGGTTCTCACTCACTCCGTTCGTTCCGAACCGCGCTCGCTCCGAGCTACGCTACTGCAGGCTCGCGGGTCGTTCCTCCCCGCTCGCTATTTCCGCGGTTCTCGCTCGCTGTGCTCGCTCCGAACCGCGCTATCCTTCGAACCCGTCCTCGAATCTGAACGTCCCAGTCGTACCTTTTTGCGGCGCTCACTCCGTTCGCACCGCAAAAATCTACGCTAAAAAGGCCGCTACGCTTCGAACCCGTCCTCGAATCTGAACGTCCCAGTCGTACCTTTTTGCGGCGCTCACTCCGTTCGCACCGCAAAAATCTACGCTAAAAAGGCCGCTACGCCTCGAACCCGTCCTCGAATCTGAACGTCCCGTCGCGCTGCACGATTTCGCCGTCGATTTCGATGAACGAGTCCTCGCTCATGTCCACGATCATGTCGACGTGGGTAGCGGACTCGTTGAACGTCTGGTCCTCGGGCACGCACTCCGCGATTGCGCCGCCGACGGCCATGTGGACGGTGTCGCCCATCTTCTCGTCGAACAGCATGTTGTACGTGAACCGGTCGATGTCGCGGTTCATCCCGATGCCGAGTTCGCCGAGGCGACGCGACCCCTCGTCCGTTTCGAGAATGCCTTCGAGCGCGGCTTCGTTCTGCCCCGCAGCGAAGTCCACGACCTCGCCGTCCTCGAACTGCAGCCACGCGTCCGTGATTTCCTTGCCCTGCCGGATGAGCGGCTTGTCGAAGAGAACTTCGCCCTCGACGCTGTCCGGCACCGGGCACGTGAACACCTCGCCAGCGGGCATGTTCTTCGTGCCCCAGTCGTTGGCCGCGTCCATCCCCGCGACGCTCATCGTGACATCAGTGGTGTCCCCGGAGACGACGCGGACCTCGTCGGCGGGGTCGAGAATCTCGACGAGTTGAGACTGGAACTCGCGCTGTGCGTCCCAGTCCTTGTTGACGGCCTCGTAGACGAAGTTCTCGTAGGCCGCCGTGCTCATCTCGGCCTTCTGTGCGTCGGCGGGCGTCGGATGCTGGGTGATGACCCAGCGCGTGCCGAGCCGTTCTTCGAGAATCGGGCCGTGTGCGCGGCTCGCGGCCTGTGACTTCTCGGGAGGAACGTCGCTGGTTTCGAAGGCGTTCCCGCCGCCGCCAATCAGGAAGACGGCGTCAGTCTCCTCCATCGCGGCGAGTTCGTGCGCTTTCGTCTCGTAGTCGTCGGCGTCCATCGCGCGGTTGTACGCGCGACTGGCGCGCGCCAGCCCCCAGTGCAGCGAGGGTCGCGCGCCGATTTCTCCGAGTTTCTCGTACAGCGCGACGACGAGGGCTTCTGCCTCCCTCGACGCGCGCACCTGCACCATGTCTCCGGGCTGAATCTCGGTGCAGTCCTCGACGAGGACTTCGGCGTGGCGGCGGACTCTGTCGTCCATACCGAGTGAGTCGGCGGCGCCACGAATAAACTCCGGAGAAGCGGAAAACCACCGCAGTTCGTGGGCGGTTACTCGGGAACGCGACCGACCGTGACGTAGAACGGAACGGTCTCGACGCGCTCGTAGTCGTTCTCGCGCATCTGCGCGACGACTTCGCGGCCCATCTCGCGCCACTCCGCGCGCAGCGCGTCGTAGGCGTCCGAGGAGAGCCCGCCTGCCGCGAGCGTCGGCTGCTGGTCGGCGAGCCGTTCGCCGGTCGCCTTCCGGGCGGCAGCTTCCAGTGCGCCCTCGTCGTACGGCGGCTGGACGTCCTGCACGTGGTCGTACTGCGTCGTCGAGACGTCGACGAGTCCGGCGGCTTCGAAGCAGTCCGCGGCGTCTGCGCCCAGCGAGACGTCCGTGTCCACGCCCTCGAGGTACGCTTCACGGGCGCGCGCCGCGAGCGGCGGTTCGCTCGCTACCGTCGACTCGACGGTGACGGCGGCGTTGTTCGGTTCGACCGCCGCCACGAGGTCCGAAGACACCCGCGAGAACTCCCGCACGGCGGCCACGGGGTCTGGGAGGTTGATGAGCAGCGCCTGACACGCCACGAGGTCGCAGACGCCGTCGCGGAACGGCAGCCGCGTCGCGTCGCCGCGGAGGCGCTCGTCGGCGTCGACGTGCCCGAGCAGGTCCGGGTCGGCGTCGAGCGCGAGCACCTCGGCGCTGGACTCCTCGCGGAACACGGCGGTGAGTTCGCCCGTGCCACAGCCCACGTCGAGAATGCGCTCGCGGCTGCTCAGTCGGAGCGCGTCCAGCGCGTCGCGCTCGGCCCACATCCCGCGGCGCGTCTCCTCGAGGTAGTCGGCGCTGAATCGGCGCACACCTCCACTGAAAACCGGGGTCGGCAAAAGCGGCGGGGTCCGAGCGCTGTCCCCTCACTCGCGGTTCACGGCTCCCGAGAGTCTACGACTCTCGCAGCTCGCGGTTCGTCTCACTCACCGTTCGCGTGAACGTGGCCTCACTCCGCTCGGCCACGCAGTTCCCGCACCTTCTGGATGTTCCACTCGAAGCCGCGGCCGTCCTCGTGGGGCGTCTCCAGCACGAGCGGCACGTCCGTGATAGCGTCGTGATTGACGAACGCGTCCATGCCGTCCTCGCCGATGAGTCCTTCGCCGATGTGGGCGTGTTCGTCCTTGTTCGTGCCGCAGTCGTGTTTCGAGTCGTTGAGGTGGACGCAGTGGAGGTGCTCGAAGCCGACGACGTCGTCGAACTCTGCGAGCGCCTCTGCGACGGCCTCGGGCGTCGAGAGATCGTAGCCCGCGGCGAACGCGTGCGCGGTGTCGACGCAGACGCCGAGGTCGTGGCTCGACTCGTCGAGGACGTGCGCGAGGTGCTCGAAGTCCCCGCCGAGCTTCGTGCCCGAGCCCGCGTCGCTCTCCACGAGCACGGTGACATCCTCGGGAATGTCGAGTTCGTCGAGCGCGCTGACGGCGTTGTCGAGGCCCTGCTGGACGCCCGCGCCGGTGTGCGCGCCGAGGTGGACGTTGACGTACTCGATGCCGAGTTTGTCCGCGGCGTCGACCTCCTTCTGCATGCTGTCGACGGACTTCTCGCGGAGGTCGGCTTTGGGCGTGCAGAGGTTCACCAGATACGACGAGTGGATGACCCACGGGCCGTCCAGATGCTCGTCCGTTCCCTCGCGGAACGCCGCGGCTTCGTCGTCGCCGACGTTCGGGTCCTGCCAGACCTGCGGCGAGTGCGTGAAAATCTGCCCGCAGTTCCCGCCGACGGCCAGTTCGTTCTCGACGGCGTTGTCGACGCCGCCCGCGATAGAGACGTGTGCACCTACTCGCATACGCTGTCGTTCGCCGCGGGGGGCAAAGAGGCTTCGAACCGTCGCAACACCTTTGCCCGCCGAGCGCGCTCGTGACGGTATGGCTTCGGGGGAAGCACTCGACGTCGGCGACCAGGTTCCAGACGTGACGGCGCCGCTAGTCCATCCGGACGACAGCGTCGAGGACACGCCCCTAGCGGAGTTGTACGCCGACCGGCCCGTGCTGGTCGTCTTCTACACGAACGACTTCAGCCCGGACTGCGTGACCGAGTGGTGTTCGTTCCGCGACTACGGCTGGTTCACGTCCACGGAGGACGTGCGCGTCGTCGGCGCAAGCAAGTCCCGCGTGGCGACCCACCGGCAGTTCATCGGCTACCTCGACATCGACTTCCCGCTGTACGCCGACACCGACCTCGACATCTCGGACGCGTTCGGCGTCACGTACCGCGCGATGAAACTGTTCCCGCGCTCGAAGCGCTCCGTCTTCCTCGTGGACACGGACGGCATCGTGCAGTACCGCTGGGTCGGCGAACACCCACTCGACCCGACGCGCGACCAGCCGCCGCTGGCCGAGATTCGGGAAGCCGTCGAGGAACACGTCGGCAGCGAGACGGAGACGTTCGGGTTCAGCTAAGCAGTCCGCTCCCGGGTCCAGTCATCAGTCGCGTACTTCTCGTCGGCGAGTTCGCGGGCAGCTGCGAGTTCGTCGTCGGTCCACTCGCCGACGGACGCGTCACACCACTCCGCGAGCGCGTCCTCCAGCGCGGAAACTGCATCTCCTCGACTGATTCCGGATTCCTCGCGGATGCTCGTGACGCGCTCGCGGAACCGCTGGTCGTCGATTCCGGGGTCCGCGAACACGCCGAGGTGGTTGTCGGTCGCGTGGTCGTAGGACAGCGACCCGTGCTGGATGACCGCGTCGCGGGTGCGGTACTGGGCGTTCCCGCTGATTTTCCGGCCGTCGACCGCGATGTCGTGGGCTGGGTGGAGCGCGCGCAGGTAGCACGCGGGCTCGTGAATCGCGGGATGTTTCTCGGGGACGAAGTCGGCGTCGACGCCCATCGCGTGGAACGCCGACAGAATCGGCTCGCAGAGCACCTCGTAGCAGTCCATCAGGTCGCCGGGGAGTTCGTCGGCGGGCGCGACGATGCTGTAGGAGATGTCGGCGTGCTCGTCGTGGTAGATGCCGCCGCCGCCGGTCTGCCGGCGCGTCACTGCGACGCCCTCGCGCTCGGCGAACTCCCAGTCGACGGACGCGGCGTCCTGCCGGTACCCCATCGAGAGCGTCGATGGCGACCACTGGTACGCGCGGACCGTTCGCGGGCCGCCGTTTGCGGCAGTCTCCGCAGCGACCTCCTCTAGTGCCATCTGCATCGGCCCGTCGCGGGCTTCCTCGAGAATCAGGCGCCACTCGCGGTCGGCCAGCGTCATACCACGCGGTTCGCGGCCACCGGCAAAAAGCCGTGCGTCTGCGGTTCCGCTCGGCTGCGTCCATCGAGCGCGCCGAGCGGCGCGGCAATCCGTGGCCGGACTGGAGGCGCGAACGACCGCAACATGCGATTTCTATATCGTGGCATGAGATTTATCGGGTGTACGGTCACATTTTCGTAGAACAGGGAATATCGGCCAGAGACAGCCACAGCGCCGCCGAATCGCTGATTTCTATCAAAATTCAGGCGGGGCCGCCCACGCTACCACGTCGATTGCTCCTGCAGCGCGGATTTCACGGCGTCGCCGCGCGCCGCGTAGCTTTTACCCGCCGGTCCGCTAGATTCGCGTGAATGGTTCGGAACGTCGCCGCCGAGATGGCGGACCTCGACCCGGAGGACTTCCACCTGCTCTCCGGGGTCGAACACGGAATGCGGTTCTCCGAGTGGGTCAGCCGCGAGAAGCTCCCGGAGTTCTCCCGGTTGACACAGGAGGAAGTCGACTACCGGCTCGACAGGATGCTCGACCTGGAGTTCCTCGAACGGAAGACCATCCAGTACGAGGGCGTCCAACTCACGTTCGCGGGCTACGACGCGCTCGCGCTGCACGCGTTCGCCGAGCGCGACACCGTCGAGGGATTCGGGTCGCCGCTCGGCGTCGGCAAGGAGAGCGACGTCTACGAGGTGCAGTCGTTCCGCCCGATGGCGCTGAAGTTCCACCGCGAGGGGTACACCCAGTTCCGGGAGGTCCACCGCGGCCGCGACTACACCAGCGACAAGGAGCACACGTCGTGGCAGTACACCGCGCGGAAGGCCGCCGAGCGTGAGTACGACGCCTTAGAGACGCTGTACCCGGACGTGAACGTCCCGCGGCCGGTCGACCAGAACCGCCACGCCATCGTGATGGAGCGCATCGACGGCGTGGAGCTCTCGCGCGCGGAACTGGAACCCGAGCAGGCGAGCGGCGTCCTCGACCTGGTGCTCCGGGAGATGGCGACCGCCTATGAGGCGGGCTACGTCCACGCGGACATCAGCGAGTACAACGTCTTCGTCAGCGAGGACGGCGTGACGCTGTTCGACTGGCCGCAGGCCACCCCGAGCGACCACGAGAACGCGCGCGAGCTGTTGGACCGCGACATCGGGAACATCGTCGGCTACTTCCGGCAGAAGTACCCGAGTGACGTCCCCGAAATCGACGAGCGAGGGGTCGCAGACGCCGTCGCGGACGGCACGTTCGGCTCCGTCACCGATTTCTCCGAGTAGCGCGTCGCTCGCGCACAGATTCTCCGTTGCCTGCACTCGTCCGTCAGCGGCTGTACTCTCCACTGGCCCACTAATAAATCACATATTGCGATATAGAATCCGTCGTTTCGCGGTGCAAGTGCGTAGACGAATGGCCGAGAACGTGTCCAGTCGCTAACGCGACACCCTACTGTATTTATACGGCCGCGCGGAAGGGAAAGGCGAACTGCAATCGGCTATGGAACGCACCCGCTTCGTCCCCGTCGTCGCCGCGCTCGTGTTGGTCGCCGCCGCCCTCGCAGGCGTCGCTCCGGTCGCGGCCCAGCAGGAGTCGGCTTCCGTCGGGGACTACACCGTGACTCGGGGGGAGACAGTCAGCATCAGTGTCAGCCACTCCAGCCCCGCGAACCTCACCATCTCCGGCGGCGGCTTCGAAGTGCTCGTCGGCTTCGGCGGCGGCGGGACGAGTACAATCGAGTTCGACACGTACCGCTCCGACGGCGAGACGGCAGGCGAGTTCATCTCCGGCGGAGCGCCGGACCTGAAGGGGCCGCCGCTGGACGAGGCCATCCAGCCGGGCGAGTACGACCTCAAGGTGACCATCGACGGGCAGGTCGAAGCGTACGGGACGTTGACGGTGCTCCCGAACGGCGAGGTGACGGGAGAGACCGGCGCGCTCCGCGGCGACTACTTCGAGGGCGACGGCGGCGGGAACGCGCTCGGCGCCGTCCAGACGCACGCCGAAATCGGCCGCGGCAACGACAACGTCGTGGTGGGCGACTACGCGGCGTTCGTGTTCGAGGAGAACGACAGCGGCATCGGCGCCCCGTTCGGCGGGGACGCGACCCTCGGCGCGCTGGCGGGCGAGGGGTTCGAAGTGCGCGTCGAGGAACTCGACCCCGAGCCGAACACGCGAGCGGAGACGTACACGGTAGAGGACTTGCGCGCGTCCGCGAGCTTCGGAGGCAGTGGTGACGGTCGGCTGGCCGTGCTCTGGGACACGAGCGGCATCGAACTCGGGAGCGGCTCGAACCACACCTACGAGTTCGAGCTGTCGGTCAACGAGACCCGGAATCCGCTCTTCTCTGAGAGCCAGACGCTGCTCACGGAGCGCGTGACGCTCGTCGAGCCGTCCGTTCGAATCAGTGCCGACCCCGGGTACACGCTCGCGCCGTGGAACGGCGACCAGATGGCGATTTCGGGGGAGACGAATCTCCTCCCGGGGACGACGCTGAACGTGCGCGCGCTCCACGAGGACGGGGAGCCGCCGCGCATCTGGCAGGACAACGTACAGGTCGGTCAGAGCGGGGCGTTCGGAACGACGCTGGACTTCTCGAACGCCGAGCGGCCGGCACAATTCCCGCTGTGGGTGCAGAACTACGAGAGCGAAACCCGGACGACAGTCCGGCTGACCGCGGCGAAGGCGTCGCTTTTGTTCCCCGCCCAGGTCGTCGACAACGGCACGGTGACCGTCGAGCGCCTGACGCTCTCCCGGGGCGGGTTCCTGCGGTTGACCGCGAACAACGAGACGGTCGGCACCACCGGCTCGCTCCCGCAGATGACCAACGGCAGCGTCGACGTCCAATTGAACACGTCGCTTACCGGCCCGACGAACGTGACCGCGACCGCAATCGTGGACGCGAACGAGAACGGGCAGTTGGACGCCGACGACCCAGTCTACGAGACAGCTGGTTCGCCGGTTTCTGGGACGGCGCTCGTCGAATCGACGGTGACGGAACCGAACACGACCACGACGAACACCACGCAGACAACAGCACAGCCCACGTCGACGACAGTGACGCTGCACGTGAACGACGAGGAGCCGCTGGCGCCAGTCGCAAACAACGGCGGCGGGTCGGGCGGGTTCGTGCCGCTGTCGCCCGTAACCACGCTCGTCGCGGTCGCTGCCGCGCTGTTGTTGGCGGCGCGCCGCGGACCCGACCGTTTATGAGGGGGCGCCATGGTGATATGGGTAGACCTGGGGACTGCATGACGGGACAGAGTACGCGTCCGACCGGGAGGGGTGCGTGATGTTCGAGGAGATGCCGGCGTCGGCGTTTCCGAACTTCCTCGCGGCGTTCTGGACGGAGAAGGGCTGGTCGACGTCCGTGACGGAGAACGACGACGGCACGTACCTCGTCGGCGGCGACAAGGACAACGGCAAGCGCGGGCTCATCGGCGTTCGGCCCGACGAGGACACGGAAATCGGCGCCTCGGAAGTCGAGGACTTCGCGGCGTTCTGCGACAAGAAGGGCGTAGACGTGCGCGTGATGGCGACCCGCGGCCGATTCACCACAGGCGCGCGGAGCGCGGCGGAAGCGGGCGACGTCCACCTCCTCGACCCGAACGAACTGGCGTCGTCGGTCCGTGACGAGAACGCCGAGGACCTCGTCGAGGAGTTCACCGACGGCGACGGCGACGGCGGGTCGCTGCTCGACAGTGTTCCGAGTATCCCGCTTCCGGGCGGCGTGCCGAGCGGCATCCCCGTCGTCCCCATCGTGGTCGCGGTCGTGGTCGTGGTCGCGGCCGTGTTCGCGGGGCCGACGCTGCTCGGGTTCGTGCCGTTCGTCGGCGGCGGTGGCGGTGGCGACGCTGGTCCCGCGATTACGGCGTTCTCGATGGCCGCCGACGAGAACACCACGGCGACCGCGAAGTGGGACGCCCGCGTGCAGGACGAGTTAGAGACCGCGAACAACACGTACCGGCCGAACGACGGCGAGACGTTCGTCGTCGTCCAGTTGAACGTGACCGCGGGCGACTCCCAACTGGTCGTGCGGAACCAAAACTTCGCGCTGTCGGTCAACGGCACGAACTACGGCCACCAGCGCTTCGAAAACGCCAGCCAGCAGTTCCGCGCGCAGATGTCGGCGGTGACGGCGGCGCCCGGCGAGTCGGGGAGCATGCTCGTCGTGTTCTCCGTGCCCGAGGACTTCGACGGCGCGACGCTCGTCGAACGGCCGGACGGCCCCGGCCTGCGCTTCGAGCGCGCGGAGCTGACGTTCGGCGTCGAGTGACCGGCGCGGATTCGAAGTTCTTAACCCCCGCCACGACGAAACTCGGGTAACTCGCTGGCGAGCGGGCTCCAGCGGGCTCCTGACGGATGTCAGGACGGGATGTGACCACCGAGACGCCACGCGTCTCGCCGGTTGAACCACGCAACGCCCGCGGACAACACAATGACACGAAGCTTCTACTCCCACATCAAGGAAGCCTGGCGGGACCCCGACGACGGGAAGCTCGCCGAGCTCCAGTGGCAGCGCAAGCAGGACTGGCGCAAGCAGGGCGCCATCGTCCGCGTCGACCACCCGACCCGCCTCGACAAGGCCCGCGAACTCGGCTACAAGGCCAAGCAGGGCGTCGTCGTGGCGCGGGTCAGCGTCCGGAAGGGCACCGCCCGGAAGTCCCGGTTCAAGGCTGGGCGCCGCACGAAGCGGCAGGGCGTCAACCGCATCGGTCGCGCGAAGAACCTCCAGAGCATCGCCGAGGAGCGTGCGTCGAAGAAGTACGTCAACCTCCGCGTGCTGAACTCCTACTGGGTCGGCGAGGACGGCTCCCAGAAGTGGTTCGAAGCGATTCTCCTGGACCCCGAGCACGGCGCAATCGAGAACGACGACGACCTGAACTGGATCTGCGACGACAGCCAGCAGGGTCGCGTCTTCCACGGGAAGACCAGCGCCGGGCAGCGCGCTCGCGGCCTCCAGAACCGCGGCAAGGGCACCGAGCACCTGCGCCCGAGCACGAACGCCGGCAAGCGCCGGAAGTCGTAACGCCCCACCTTTTCCGTTCTTTCTCGCCGCTCAGCGGTAGCGCCGTCAGTCCTCCTCGAGCAGTTCCTGTTCGATGTCGGGGCTGCCGCCGGTCGCGCCGGCGAGGCGGCGCGTAAGCACGTCGAAGAACGCGACCAGCGGCCACAGCGCGAGCGCGACGTACTTGAGGGGGCGCGCGCTGGTCAGCGCCCACGATTCGGCGTTCGCCAGCCCCCACGACTTCGGGAGAATCTCCCCGCAGACGAGCACGAGCGACGTGGCGACGAGCGTCGTCCCGACGACTGCGAGTTCCGGCGGCAGGTAGGTGACTAGCAGCACTGTGAGGATGGAGGAGATAGCGATGTTGACGACGTTGTTCCCGACGAGAATCGTCACCAGCAGCCGGTGTGGGTCGTCGCGGAGGCGCTTCAGTTCGGGGCCGCGCTCGTCGTCGGCGGCGAGCGCGTCGAGGCGCTCGGGGGTCAGCGAGAACAGCGCAATCTCGGTGCTGGAGAAGAACGCCGACGCCGCCAGCAGGACGACGACAGCGACCAGCGACGGGACGACAGAGAGGTCCAGTGGCATGGAACCAGCGACGGCGACCAGCCACTAAGGTGTAGGGTCGCTACGCCCAGTAGTCGACGGTGGCGTCGCGGTCGTAGTAGCCGTGGACGTCGCGCTCGCCCGACCCGCCCGGTGGCGACCCGGCGTACACGCCGATTTTCCCGGATTCGGGGTAGACGGTGATGTCCGGGTCGCGCATCGTGGAGACGGCGAGGTAGCGTAGCGGGCCGTCGGTGTCGTTGACGACCCGGTGTCCGCCCGACTCGCCGGCGGGGAACGCGGCGTAGTCGCCGGGTTCGAGCGCGCGGTCGCCGTCCTCGCAGAGCAGGACGCCCTCACCGGCGAGTACGTACAGCGCCTCCTCGTTGCCGGTGTGGTAGTGGTACGGCCACGACTTCTCGCCGGCGGGGAGTTCGTAGAGACTACAGCCGAGTTCCTCGCCGTCGGCGGCGCGGCTGAGGCGCTTGCGGCGGAAGCGCGCGTCGCCCTCGTCGGTCTCGGTCCAGTCGAGGTCGCGTTCGTTCACGACGGGCATGACGCCACCGACGGGCGAGCCGAACAAAGAAGTACGGCAGGCGGCGCTGCGCCGAGCAGTTATGTGTGTCGCCCGACATGGTGCAGACGTGACATCTGTCGAGACAGCAGTCCTCTGGACCCACATCGGAGCGGGCGTGCTCGCGCTGGTCGCGGGTGGCGTGGCACTCGCGACCGAGAAGGGCGGGCGACGCCACCGGCGCGCTGGACGCGGCTACGTCGGCGCGATGGCCGTCGTCGTCGCGACAGTCGTGCCGCTGTTCGCGTTCGAGCAGTCCTTTTTCCGGACGTTCCTCCTGCTGGTCGCCGTGTTCAGCGGCTACTTCGCGTTCTCGGGCTACCGCGCCCTCGCTCGAAAGCGGCCGGACGACGAGCCGACCACCGCGGACTGGGGCGCCGCAGTCACCGTCGCGGGGGCGTGCCTCGCGCTCGGCGCGTGGGGGTTGGTCGTGCTCACGAGCGGCGACACGTTCGGCGTCGTGATGGCGGTGTTCGGGGCAATCGGGCTGGCGCTCGGCGTCGCGGACCTGCGGGCGTTCGCGGCGGGCGCGGACCGCGCGTGGCTGGTGAATCACCTCTCGCGGATGGTGGGCGCGTACATCGCCACCGTCACCGCGGTGTCCGTCGTGAACCTCCAGTCGGTCCCCTCGGTGGTCGCGTGGCTGTGGCCGACTGCTGTGGGCGTCCCGCTCATCTGGTACTGGCAGGCCAAGTACGGGAGCGTCGGCCCGCTCGCCGGTCGCGTGTAGCTACTCCGTCCACTCGGCGTCCGCGAGCGTGCGCTGGACGGCTTCCTCGCCGACGGCGCGCGCGAGCGTCTCGTAGCCGGCGCGTTCGGCGCGGTCGCCGGCGTCGGCGACGAGCCGGGAGACGATGAACTCCGGCGTGGACTTCCCGACGGTGCCGAAGCGGGGCTGGTAGTCCACGAGCAAGTCGAGATCCTGACTCAGTCCCTCCGCGAAGATGCCGTCGGTGCGCGCGACATCGGGCAGCGGTTCGAGGTCGTCAGCGAGGTGCGTGACGAACACGCCCAGCGCCTGCTCGTCGACGGTGAGCGTGACGAGGCCGTGGAGGAGGTCGGCGGCGCTGCCGGGTTCGGTGATGGCTTCGAACTCGTCGACGAGCATGAGCGTGCGGTCGCCCTCAGTGAGCGGCGGCACGACGGAGTTCAGCGTCGCTTCCAGCACGCCGGCGTTGAACGACGCGTGTCGGCGGTGGAAGACGATGGCGTCGACGGCGCCGAGTTCCGCGCGGTCGGCGGGCACCGGCAGCCCCATCGCGGCGAGCACGGCGACCTGGCAGAGCGTCTCCAGCAGCGTCGTCTTCCCGCCGGAGTTCGCGCCCGTGAGCACGGTCACGCGGTCGCCCGTCGGCGGGTCGGCGAGACTGTGGTCGCCGACGGCGTACGTCACTGGCTGGACGTCCCCGTCGGCGGCCAGCGAGAGGTTCCGGGCGTTCTCGACGGCGATAGCGTCTTCCTCCACGAACTCGGGACGGGTGAGGTCGTGGGCCTCCGCGAACCGCGCCAGCGAGACGTCGACCGCGAGGTCGCTGACAGCAGCTACTGCGGCGTCGACCTCCTCGCGCGCGTTCGAGATGGCTCCGCGGAGCTCCGCGGCGACCTCGTCCTCGCGGTCGTCGGCGTCCTCACGCACGTCGTCGGCGAGCGTTCGGAGCGTCGTACTCACGAAATCCGCGGCGTCGGCGGCGTCCGCAGCCATCGCGTTCCGCACGCGACGGGGTTCGACGCCGGCCTCGCTGGCGACGTACTGGACGAACGCCTCGCGGAACTCGTCGGTGCCCTCGACGCCCTGCGAGCGCACGTCTTCGAGCACGTCGAAGGTGTCGCGTTCGAGGCGTTCGAGGTCGCCGGCGCGCTCCCGGAGCCGGTCGAGCTTCGCGTCCGCGCCCGCGGCGACCCCGTCGCCAGTGAGGTGGCGCAGCGCCTCGGCGGCGTCCTCGAGCGCGTCGCGGTCGAGCGTCGTGACTGCGGCGAACGCGCCACCGTCGCCGTCGAGGGCGTCCTGCAGACCGAGCGCGGTGTCGACTGCCGCGCGCTGCGTGTCGCCGGCGTCGTCGTGGGCGTCGAACGTGTCGAGGACGGCTTGCTTTGTCTCGCCGCCGAGGCGCGCCCACGTCTCGCGGGCGGCCTCCACGTCGTCGAGGCGCTCGCGCATCGCGTCGCGGTCGGTCAGCGGCGTGCGCACGCGGATTCGGTCCGCTGCCCCGGGCGTGACGGCGTAGTCGGCGGCGAGCGCGACCAGTTCCTTGTAGACGGCGCGAGCGTCGTCGGTCGCGAGCGCGTCCATCCCCTCCCCGCCGTTCGCGCGGCGCAGGATGCGCGTGGCGCGACCCCGCGAGATGCCGGCGTCCACGAGCGCGCGGACGTTCGCGGACTCGATGGCGTCAATAGCGTCG
Source organism: Halobacterium sp. CBA1132 (assembly GCF_001485535.1). Lineage (NCBI taxonomy): Archaea > Methanobacteriati > Methanobacteriota > Halobacteria > Halobacteriales > Halobacteriaceae > Halobacterium > Halobacterium sp. CBA1132. Next base: position 261,909 of record NZ_BCMZ01000001.1, on the reverse strand, counting down.
GGGACGCCGAGTTCGGTCTCCAGTTTGTCGGCGGTCTTCGGGCCGACCCCCCAGTACTCCTCTAATCGCATACCTGCGAGTGGGCGACCACGGGGGTAAAGCGTTACGCGGACTCGGGCGGCGAGCGCTCGCGGAGACCGGCGCGTTATTTCCGTCCAGTCGCCGAATCTCGGCGTGATGAGCTTCGACATCACCGCCGCCCGCGTCGCCCACGTCGTCTTCGGGTCGGCGTGGACCGGGAGTACGCTCGCCGTTGCGCTGTTCGTCGTGCCCGCCGCCCGTCGCGGCGTGCTCGACGCCGCGCCCGTCGAGTGGATCGCCGACCGCTTCACGAAACTCAGCGTCGCCAGCGTCGTCGCGATGCTGTTGACCGGCGGCCACCTCGCCGGCAACCTCTACACGTTCGAGGCGCTCGCTCGCTCCTCGCGCGGCCACCTCGTCGTGGGGATGACGAGCCTCTGGCTGGTGCTCGCGGGCCTCTCACACGTCGCGACGAGTCGCCTCACCGCCGGCCACGACGTGCAGTCGGCCGCCGACGACGCGACGCCGTGGTTCGGCGCGGCGGCCGTCGTGAGCGTCGCCCTCCTCGTGCTCGCCGGACTGCTCTGACGCGGTAAGGGGCGCTGACCGACGAGCATAACAGCCGCCACCCCGTTGCCTTCGCGCATGGACGCGGCGCTCGGGCCACCCGAGAAGATGGCCGAAAGCGAGGGCGACCTGACGCCGATGATGAGCCAGTACTTCGAGCTCACGCGGCGCTACGAGGACGCGCTCGTGCTCTTCCAAGTCGGGGACTTCTACGAACTCTTCTGCGACGCTGCGGAGGCGGCCGCCCGCATCTGCGAGATTACGCTGACTGCCCGCGAGGACTCCACGGGCGAGTACCCGATGGCGGGGGTGCCAATCGACAACGCGGAGCCGTACATCGACGACCTGCTGGACGCGGGCTACCGGGTCGCCGTCGCGGACCAAGTCGAGGACCCCGACGAGGTGTCCGGGGTCGTCGAGCGCGCGGTGACGCGCGTTGTGACACCGGGAACGCTGACCGAGGACGAACTGCTGGCGGGCGACGACAACAACTTCGTGGCGACGGTCGCAGCCGCAGAAAGTGGCGGCTTCGGCCTCGCGCTGCTGGACGTCTCGACGGGTGACTTCTACGCGACGAGCCTCCCGAACGCGGCGCGCGTGCGGGACGAACTCGGGCGGTTCGCGCCAGCGGAACTGGTGACCGGGCCGGGCGTAGCCGCGGAGCGCTTCGACGACGGGACGTTCGTCGCGGAGTACGACGACGCGGCGTTCGACGACGAGCGTGCCCGCGAGACGGTCGAAGCGTACTTCGGGAGCGTGGACGCGCTCGCGGGCGACGCCGAGGTCGCGGCCTGCGGCGCGCTCCTCGACTACGCCGAGTACACGCGGGGCGGGGAAGACGGCGACCGGCTGGACTACCTCAATCACTTGACGCGGTACGACCCCCGCGAGTACCTCCAGATGGACGCCGTAGCGTTGCGGAGTTTGGAAGTGTTCGAGCAGCGCAGCGTCCACGGCGCGGAGGGCACCGCGCTCGTGGACGTGCTCGACGAGACGGCGTGCGCGCTCGGCCGGCGGACGCTCACCGACTGGCTGCGCCGGCCGCTGACCGACGCCGACGACATCGCGGCGCGCCACGAGGCGGTCGGGGAACTGCTCGCGGACCCCCTGACGCGGGAGGAACTCCACGAGCACCTGCGGGACGTCTACGACGTCGAGCGCCTGATTTCCCGAGTCTCGCGGGGGCGGGCGAACGCCCGCGACCTGCGCGCGCTGAAGAACACCCTCGACGTGGTGCCCGAGATTCGCGGGCTGCTCGCGGACGCCGACAGCGAGAAACTTCGCGAGTTGCGCGCGAGCCTCGACGACCTCCCGGAGATTCGGGACCTGCTCTCGCGGGCCATCGTCCCGGACCCGCCCCAAGAACTCACGGAGGGCGGCGTCATCCGGGACGGCTACGACGAGACGCTGGACGACCTCCGGGAGACCGAGCGCTCGGGCAAGCAGTGGATAGACGACTTGGAGGAGCAGGAGCGCGAGCGCACGGGCGTCGACTCGCTCAAAGTCGGCCACAACGCGGTCCACGGCTACTACATCGAGGTGACGAACCCGAACCTCGACGCCGTCCCGGAGAACTACCAGCGCCGGCAGACGCTGAAGAACTCCGAGCGCTTCGTCACGCCCGAACTCAAGGAGCGCGAGGACGACATCGTGCGCGCCGAGCAGCGCTCCCAAGACCTCGAATACGAACTGTTCCGCGAGGTCCGCAGCCGGGTCGCGGAGGAGGCCGAGCGCGTGCAGGCGACGGCGGCAGCAGTGGCAGCCGTGGACGCGTTGGCGTCGTTCGCGACGGTGGCGGCGAGTCACGACTACGCACGCCCCGAGATGGGCGGCGACGACCTCGAAATCGAGGGCGGGCGCCATCCTGTCGTTGAGCGCACCGAAGCGGGGTTCGTGCCGAACGACACCGCGCTCACGCCCGAACGCCGCGTCGCGGTTATCACCGGCCCGAATATGAGCGGGAAGTCGACGTACATGCGGCAGGTCGCACTCATCACCCTGCTCGCGCAGGCCGGGAGCTTCGTCCCCGCGGCGAGCGCTGACCTGCGCGTCGTCGACCGCATCTTCACGCGGGTCGGCGCGAGCGACGACATCGCGGGCGGGCGCTCGACGTTCATGGTGGAGATGACCGAACTCGCCTCGATTCTGCGCGCCGCGACCGAGGACTCGCTGGTGCTGCTCGACGAAGTGGGACGGGGTACGTCGACGACCGACGGCCTCGCGATTGCGCGCGCCGTCACCGAGTACGTCCACGACGAACTCGGCGCGACGACGCTGTTCGCGACCCATCACCACGAACTCACGGCGGACGCCGACTGCCTCGACGCCGCCGTGAACCTCCACTTCGGCGCGACCCGCAGCGAGGACGGGGTGACCTTCCAGCACGAGGTCCGTGAGGGTGCCGCGACGGCCTCCTACGGCATCGAGGTCGCGCAGACCGCGGGCGTCCCCGAAGCGGTCGTCGAGCGCGCTCGCGAACACCTCGACGCACCCGACACCGACGAGAGCCGAGAGGCAGAAGTAGGCGCCGGCGAACCCGCCGAAGACAGCGACGGTGACACCGACGAGTCGGACGTGGAAGCCGAACTCCGGGACGTGAATCTCGCGGAACTGACGCCGCTGGAGGCGTTGAACGTCCTGAACGACTTGAAACGCGACCTCGACTGACTACTCGACTGGGGAGAAGGAGAGCCCGTTCTCCGCGAGCAGGCGGCGGGTCTTCTCGGTGATTTCCGGGGCGACGAGCACGCCGCGCACGTCGGCGTCGGCGTGGAGGTCGCGGCGGAGCGCGTTCACGTACCGCTCCAGTTGCGACGCCGCCGACGGCCCGGCGCGGCGGGCCTTGAGTTCGACGACGACCACGGCGCCGTCGCGGCCGCGGCCGTAGACGTCCACGGGGCCGGCGGGCGTCTCGCGCTCCGTGCTGCGCGGCCGGAAGCCGGGTTCGACGAGGTCGGGGTCCGAGAGCACGCGCTCCTTGAGGTCGGACTCGGTACCGGAGACCTCGGCGTCGGCGTCCGCGGGGTCGAACGCCGCGGCGTGGTGGACGGAATCGAACCGGACGGTGAGCGCGTCCGCGGCGTCGCCGTCGCCACAGCGGAGTTCGAGCGTTCCCTGATTCGCTTCGACGGCGACGCTGCCGCCGGTCGCCCACGCGTCGGGGTCGCGGCCGGTCGCGCCGTGGACGAGCACGGTGTCGTCGGGCTTCCAGAGGACGCTCCGGACGCCCGCGGGGAGGCTGCGCTCGGCGCGCCCCTCGAATTCGGTCGCGCACTCGCCGACGAGCGAGACCGCGAGGTCGTCGCTGCGGGCGTCCGCGGCGAAGGCGGCGGCGCGGTCGGCGTCGGGGGTCGAGAGCGCGCGGGTCACGGTAGCAGGTACGCGGTGGACGGGAAAAAGCACGCGGATGCGGCGGCCGGCGGGCTACCGGATGCCCGGTGAGGGCGGGCGCTCGCGCTTGTGCGTGGAGGACTCGTAGCGCTCGACGAACTCTGCGACCGTCTCGCGGTCCTCGCCGGTGGCCTCGACAGTCTCCTCGACGGTGCGGTCCTCGTCGACGTACGCGTGCAGAATCGGGTCGATGACCTCGTAGGGTTCGCCGAGTTCGCCGGGGTCAGTCTGTCCCTCCCAGAGTTCCGCCGTGGGCGTCTTCCCGACGATGTCCTCGCTGACGCCGATCTCCCGAGCGAGGTCGTAGGTCTCGGTCTTGTAGACGTCCGCGAGCGGCGCGACATCGGCGGCGCCGTCGCCGTACTTCGTGAAGTAGCCCAGGAGGAGTTCCGACCGGTTGTTCGGGCCGACGACGAGCGCGTCGTCGTCGTTGGCGGCCTGGTAGAGCAGGACCATCCGGACCCGCGCCTGAACGTTCCCCACAGTAGTCTTCGCGAGGTCCTCGCGGGCAGCGGTAACGTCGTCGACGATGGGCTGGATGTCGGTCTCGCGGTAGGCGACGCCGAGGCGCTCGCAGACCGCCCGGGCGTCCTCGACGTTCTCGGGGTCGCTGGGGTCCGCGGGCAGCAGGAGGCCGGTGACGCGCTCGGGGCCGACGGCGTCCGCGAGGAGGTGCGTGGCGAGCACGGAGTCGAGCCCGCCGCTGACGCCGACGACGTAGCCGTCCGCGGGCGTGGCGTCGAGGTAGCTCGCGAGGAACGACCGAATCTCGTCGGCGGCGGTCGCGAGGTCGAGGTCGAAGTCGGTCACGAGCGAACGCGCGGCCGCCACCGGCAAAAAGCACGTGGCTACTCGGCGTTCTCGCCGGCCTCGGCGACCACGGGCGCGTACGTGGCGACGCGGTCCTCGCAGCAGTCCGGTACGAGGTCGCGCCACGGCTCGCCCTCGCGGATGCGGCGGCGGATTTCGGTGCCGGAGTAGCGGTCGGGCTCGTGCATGCGCTGGGCTTCGACGCGCGCGTCGGTGTACTCGCGGACGATGTCGGCGACCGTCTCGTTGCCCGTGATGACGACGTCGGCGTTCGTGCGCGCGACGAGGCGCTGGCCCCAGTCGGGATAGCCGGCTTCGCCGCGGTCCTCGTCGCGGACGCGCACGAGGTCGAGGTCCGGGAAGCACTCGCGAATCACGTGCTCGCGTTCGGCGGCGGTGAGCGGATTGCGCGGCGTCCGGGCTTTCTGCGGGCTGCCGATGGCGACGACGAGGTCGTACTCGCGGCGGAGCCGGCGGACCGTCCGGTAGTGGCCGACGTGGAACGGCTGGAAGCGGCCGGGGAACGCTGCGCGTTCGGGCACGAGAAGCGCTACCGACGGCGACGACTTGGGTGCTTGGGCTGGACGCATCGAAAAACCACCTGGCCGGCGGTCCCGGCCAGCAGCGAGCGTGGAGCACTCGCCATCGGTTGCGTCAGACCACTGCGGGCTGGCCGTCGCGGCGGACCCGCCACGAGGGGACACCAGCCTCGCACGTGGACGGTGCCGGCGGACGGCAGAAGGCGTTTCGCCGAACATCTTCTCCGCGGAGTGCGCGCCGACGACCCGCTCTCGCTTTAAGTATCTCTGGCGACAACGGATAGATACGAAGAGCTTCTCAGCGTGCTACGCCACGTAGCTACGGTGCCGTCGTTCCCGTGAGCGGTCGTCGGCGTGGCTGATGCCGACTCTCTTTAAGTGGTTCTGGCGACAAGGGATAGATACGAAGGACTTCTCAGAGACACCGACTGCAGAGCCGGTGGCTCGTCGGTCGTCGTGGCTCCAGCGGGAACCCCCGCCAGCAGGGACCTTTTCGGCGTGCGCGTCCTATCGAGTAGTGATGAGCGACGCCGACAAAATCACCGTGTACTCCGACTACGTCTGCCCGTTCTGCTACCTCGGGCGGCAGTCGCTGTCGGAGTACCAGGCAGAGCGCGAGGAGGAACTCGACATCGACTGGCAGCCCTTCGACCTGCGCGCGCAGAAGCGCGGGCCGGACGGCGAAATCGACCACGACGTCGACGACGGCAAGGACGACGAGTACTTCGAGAAGGCGCGCGAGAACGTCGAGCGCCTCCGCGACGAGTACGGCGCCGACGACATGCAGATGGACTTCTCCCGCGAGGTCGACTCGCTGGACGCGCAGGCCGCGTCGCTGTACGTCAGCGACGAGCACCCCGAGCAGTGGCTGGACTTCGACGTCGCCATCTTCGAGGCGCTCTGGGAGGAGGGCCGCGACATCGGCGACGTCGACGTGCTCGCGGACATCGCCGAGGACGTCGGCCTCGACCCCGAGGAGATTCGGGAGGTCGTGGAGAGCGAGCAGTACCACGACGAACTCCGCGCGAAGTTCCGGGAAGCCCAAGAACACGGCGTCACGGGCGTTCCGACGTTCGCGTACGACGGCTACGGCGCGCGCGGCGCCGTCCCGCCGTCCCAGCTCCGCCGGCTCGTCGAAGGGGAGTAAGCGCGGTCCGGCCGACCGCGCACCGAGGGCGCGCGAGTCTCTTTAAGTAGTTCTGGCGACAAGGGGTAGATACGAAGGACTTCTCAGCGGACTACGTTCCCCAGCGGTAGCGCCGCCAGCCGAGAGTTTAAACGACGCGAGGCCACAGGTACCGCTAATGAGCGCTGACGGCGGCGACCGGATTCGCTGGGAGACCCGGGACGAGCGCCGCGTCGAACACCGACCGGGCTCGGGCGCGCTCTCGCGGGCGGAAGCCCAGCGGGACACGACGGTCCGCAAGTGGGGCGTCGTCTCCCCGAGCGCGACCGTCATCGGGCGCGCGGAGTCGCCGGACGCGGACCTCTCGGAGAGCATCCGACGGCTCCACGAGGAGCGCCACACCGCGACCGAGGGTCACAGCCGCCGCACGCACTACCTCGACCGACTGCGCACGACGCAGGCGCTGTGCAACGCGGTGGACGTGACGCCGTGGCAGCGCGACGTCGCGCTCGGCGTGATGAGCGAGATCGACCTCACGGAGTTCGGCAGCCAGCGCGCCATCGAGAAGGTCGCACTCGTGGTCATCCGCCACGTCGTCGACGTCGACCGCCGGCAGTACCTCGGCCTCGACAGCCTCGACGCCGGCGACCTCTCGCAGGAGCGCATGAGCGACCTCTACGAGCGGTACCGCAGCCACGACATCACCGACGAGCCAGCGTTCACCGACCTCTACGAGCGCTACGGCCTCGACCAGACCAGCCTGAATCGGCTGCGTCGCGTGCTGAAAGAACAGTTGCCCGACGGACTACCGGCGTTCGGTCGGAACCCGAACCGCGACCCACACCTCCCGGACGTCGACGAGCGCGACACCCCCGACGGCGCGGCGGCCGACGACTAGTCGAGGTTCGCGTCCAGGAACGCCTCGATGTCGTCCTCAGAACGCTTCGCGTTCTGATGGGCTGCGGAAGACGACTTCGTCGTCTTCCGAACGTCGCCGCCCTTGAAGCCGTCAGCGAGCCGCGCGACTAACTCAGTCGAGGTGTTCGTCGAGGAACGCCTCGATGTCGTCGCCGCCCTTGAAGCCGTCAGCGAGCCGCGCGATTTCTTCGTAGTCGACGGCTTCGCCGTCTCCCTGAGGCGCCTCCGACGCCTCGCTCTCCACGAGGACGAGCGTCGGCGCGCTCGTAATCGACCACTCGTCGACCAGCGAGATGTCGTTACCGGGGTTGACCATCGCCACCGTGATGCCCGTCGCGCGCGCTACGTCGTCAGACTGCGTCTGACTGCCTGCCTGAGAGTTGAACTCTCGGGCAACGTTCCCGAGTACGGGCTCGATCGCCTGACAGAGCGAGCAGCCCTTCGTGTAGAAGTCCACGAGCACGCGGTCGTGGGCGGCGAGAACGTCGTCTAGTTCGTCGCCGTCGGCGACGCGAATCGGTTTCTGTGCGTTCCGCTGCGACGGTGTGCTCATGCAGAAATGAAGGGGACGAGTGCGGAAAAGGACTGCTGGTGGGGCGCGTTCCGCCGGCGCTTCCGAGTTACTCGAGGTCGTCGAGGTACTCGGCGGTCTCCTCGGTCTGGAGTTCGCGGAACAGCTCGGAGTCGGCGTCCACGGTGGCGACGCCGACGCCCTCCGCGGAGAGTTCGTCGTCGCGGCCCTTGCTGAGCGCGCGGAGCGCGAGGTCGACGCCCTCGTCGAGGGAGAGGTCGGTCTCGTACTCGTCTTCGAGGAACTCCTGAATCGTCGAGCGGTCCGAACCGATGGCAACGGCCTTCCACTCGTTGGAGGTGCCCGACGGGTCCGTCTCGAAGAGACGGGGTTCGCCGTCGGAGACGCCGGCGACGAGGAGCGCGACGCCGAACGGGCGCGCGCCACCGACCTGCGTGTACTGCTGGATGTGGTCGGTGACTTCCTTCGTGAGCGTGCGGACGCCGATGGGTTCGTCGTAGCGAACGCGCTCGACTTGGGACTGCTGGCGCGCGTGGTCGACGAGTTTGCGCGCGTCGGCGACGTGGCCGGCGCTGGCGGCGCCGACGTGGTCGTCGACCTTGTGGAGTTTCTCGACGCTGGAGCCTTCGAGCAGCGGCGAGCGCGTGCGCTTGTCCACGACGAGGACGACGCCGTCCTCGGTACGGACGCCGATGCTGGCGGTGCCTCGCTTGACGGCTTCCCGCGCGTACTCCACCTGGTAGAGGCGGCCGTCCGGCGAGAAAATCGTGATACCGCGGTCGTAGGCCTGCTGCTGGTTCTGTCCCTGCATGGTCTTCCTTGACCGCACGTAAGTCGCCCCGACGTAAAGGGCTTTGACTTTCGGCAGGGGGTGCCGAGCGGCGGCAAAATCGCGGGGGTACTTGTGGCGGGCGAGTCAACGCCGCGTATGGACTCCGGGAAGGCGAGCAGGCGGTTCTTCGAGGAGCACGTCGCGGGGCGGACGGGCGCCGAGCGCGCGGACGTCCGCCTCGGGCCGACCTACGGCGCGGACTTCGGCGTCGTGGACGTCGGCGAGCGCGTGGTGGCGATGGCGTCCGACCCCGTGTTCGTGCTCCGGGACCTCGGGCTGGAGCGGGCGGCGTGGTTCGCGTTCCACATCTGCGTCAGCGACGCCGCGCTCTCGGGCCTCCCGCCCGCGCACCTCGCGGTGGACTTCAACCTCCCGCCGGACACGAGCACGGAGACGTTCGACGCCATCTGGGAGGTCTTCGACCGAGAGGCCGAGAAACTGGGCGCGAGCCTGACGACCGGCCACACGGGTACCTACGAGGGGTGTGCGTTCCCAACGGTCGGCGGCGCGACAGCACTCGCAATCGGCGACCCCGCGGACATCGTGGTGCCGACGGGAGCGCGACCGGGCGACCGACTCGTCGTCACGAAGGGGCCGGCAATCGAGTCGACGGGCGTGCTCGGCGTGCTGTTCGGGGACGACCTCCCCATCGGCGGGGACGCCGCCGACGCCGCCCGCGAGCGCTTCGACGACATCAGTCCGGTTCGGGACGCGCTCACGGCGTCCGCTGCGGGAGAGGTGACGGCGATGCACGACGCGACCGAGCGCGGCCTCGCGAACGCGTTCCACGAACTCGCGGCCGCCAGCGGCGTCTCGCTGGCCGTCGAGCGCGAGCGCGTGCCCGTCCTCGCGGGAGTGCGAGAGGTCTGCGACTACTTCGGCATCGACCCGTGGGCGACTTCCAGCGAGGGCACAGTCGTTGCGACGGTCGACCCGGACAGCGTGGACGCGGTGCTGGCGGCGCTCGACGACGAGGATATTCCGGCCGCGGAGGTCGGCGTAGTCGAGGAAGCGGGCGGCGAGCGCGTCACTGCCGACGGTGACCCGCTGCCGGAACCCGAGTCGGACCCGCTGTGGGGCGCCTACGAGACCGGGCGCGAGCGATTCTGGGACGAGTAGCGTGGCGGAGAGCGAGCGACGTCCGGAGGGTTCTTGGCGTCGCGCGGCGAGGTTCCGACGATGCGAGCGAGGAGCAAGTCATGGGGATAGTCGATGAGTTCCTCGACCTGAAGTCGGGGACCGACGCCGACCTGCTGGCGATGCAGGTGGGTGACTTCTACGAGTTCTTCGCGGAGGACGCGCGCACGGTCGCGGACGTCCTCGACCTGCAGGTCTCCGAGAAGTCCGCGCACGGCTCGTCGTACCCGATGGCGGGCGTGCCCGTCGACGACCTGACGCCGTACGTCGCGACGCTCGTCGAGCGCGGCTACCGGGTCGCCATTGCGGACCAAATCGAGGACGGCGTCGACGACATCGAGCGCGAAATTTCGCGGGTCGCCACGCCGGGGACGTTCGTGGACGTGACCGGCGCGGACGCCCGCTACCTCGCAGCGGTCGTCCGGGACGACGCGTGGGGGCTGGCGTTCGTGGACGTGACGACGGGCCAGTTCCACGTCGCGGACGCGGACACGGAGACGGACGTGCTGACGGAACTCCACCGGTTCGACCCCGAGGAGGTCCTCCCCGGTCCCGACCTCCGCAGCGACGACGACTTCCTCGGGCGACTCCGCGAGCGCGCTGACGCGACGCTGACGCTGCACGAGGCGTCGGCGTTCGCGCCCGGGAAGGCCGCCCACAGCGTCCGCGAGCAGTTCGGGGACGGCGCGCTGGACAGTCTCGGCGTCGACAGCGACAGTCCGGCGGCGCGGGCGGCGGGCGCGGCAATCGACTACGTGGCGGCGACGGACGCGGGCGTGTTGGCGTCGCTGACGCGCCTCCAGCCCTATCGTGCGGACGACCACGTCGAACTGGACGCGACGACCCAGCGCAACCTCGAACTGACGGCGACGATGGGCGGCGAAAATGAGGGAACGCTGTTCGCGACGCTCGACCACACGGTCTCGGCGGCGGGCGGCCGGCGGCTGCAGGCGTGGCTGACGCGCCCGCTACGGGACCGCGCCGAGTTGGAACGCCGACAGGCGGCGGTGGGCGCGCTGGCCGATGCACCGCTCGCTCGGGACGCGCTCCGGGACGTACTGAGTGACGTCTACGACCTCGAACGGCTGGCGAGCAGGGCGGCGGGCGGCCGCGCGGACGCCACCGACCTGCTGCGAATCCGGGAGACGCTGGCCGCGCTCCCGGAGGCAGCCGACGCGCTCGACTCCGACCCGGACCTCGCGGAATCGCCCGTGACGGAGGTACTGGACGGCGTGGACCGCGAGACCGCGGCGGGCGTGCGCGCCGAACTGGACGCGGCGCTCGCCGACGACCCGCCGAAGACGCTCCGCGAGGGCGGCCTGCTGCGGGAGGGGTACGACGACGAACTCGACGACCTGCTGGCGGAAGCGCGCGAGCACGAGGAGTGGCTGGACGGCCTCTCTTCCCGCGAGAAGGAGCGACTGGGAATCACGCATCTGCAGGTCGACCGGAACAAGACCGACGGCTACTACATCCAAGTCGGGAACTCCGAGACCGACGCCGTCCCCGACGAGTACCGCGAAATGAAGTCGCTGAAGAACTCCACGCGGTACACCACCGAGGAACTCGAAGACCGCGAGCGCCGGATTCTGCGCGTGGAAGAGGAGCGCGGCGACCTCGAATACGCGCTGTTCGACGACCTGCGCTCGTGGGTCGGGGAGCGAGCGGGCGCCCTGCAGCGCGTGGGCCGCGCGCTCGCGGAACTGGACGCGCTCGCGGGCCTCGCCGAGCACGCCGCCGCGAACCGCTGGGTTCGCCCCGACCTCGTGGACGGCGACGACCTCGAAATCGAGGGCGGGCGCCACCCGGTCGTCGAGCAGACCACGGAGTTCGTCCCGAACGACGCGGCGTTCGGCGACGGCCGGCGGTTCCTCGTGGTCACGGGCCCGAACATGAGCGGGAAGTCGACGTACATGCGGCAGGTCGCGCTGATTGTCCTGCTCGCGCAGGTCGGAAGCTTCGTGCCCGCGGACAGCGCTCGCGTCGGGCTCGTGGACGGCATCTACACCAGAGTGGGCGCACTGGACGAACTCGCGCAGGGGCGCTCGACGTTCATGGTGGAGATGCAGGAGTTGAGCCGCATCCTCCACGCCGCGACCGAGCGCTCGCTCGTCATTCTGGACGAAGTGGGCCGGGGCACCGCGACCTACGACGGCATCTCTATCGCGTGGGCGGCCACCGAGTACCTGCACAACGAGGTCCGCGCGAAGACGTTGTTCGCGACCCACTACCACGAGTTGACCGCGCTCGCGGACCACCTCGCAGATGTCGCGAACGTCCACGTCGCCGCGGAGGAACGCGACGGTGACGTGACGTTCCTGCGGACGGTGCGCGACGGCGCGACCGACCGTTCGTACGGCGTTCACGTCGCGGATTTGGCCGGGGTTCCGGCTCCCGTCGTGGACCGCTCGCGAGAGGTACTGGACCGCCTTCGCGAGGAGAAAGCCGTCGAAGCACGGGGTTCTGCGAGCGAACCCGTGCAGGCGGTGTTCGACGTCGATTCCGGCGAGTTCACGGCGGGCGATGGTTCTGTGGAGAGCGAGAGCGCGGCGGATGGCGGCGACGCGGACGCACTCGACCCGGAAGCGCGCGAAGTACTGGACGACCTCCGGGACGTGGACGTGAACGAGACGCCGCCCGTCGAACTGCTCTCGCGCGTGCAGGAGTGGCAGGAGCGACTGGACGAGTAGCAGCGCGGGATTGATACGCGCGGGCCGCCTGCCGGCGAGTATGACTGACGGCGACCGCATCCGGGAGCTGGACGACGCGACCGTGGCCCAGATTGCGGCGGGCGAGGTCGTCGAGCGGCCCGCGAGCGTGGTCAAGGAGCTCGTGGAGAACAGCCTCGACGCGGGCGCCGCGAGCATCGACGTGACCGTCGAGGGCGGCGGCCGCGACCGAATCGTCGTCGCGGACGACGGCCACGGGATGACCCGCGAGGACTTGCGGGCGGCGGTTCGCCAGCACACGACGAGCAAGCTCAGCGACGCCAGCGAACTGGACGCGGTGGCGACGCTCGGGTTCCGCGGAGAGGCGCTGTACACGGTCGGCTCCGTCTCGCGGATGACGGTGACGACGCGCGCGAAGGACGCGGGCGACTCGGGCGCGACACTCACGGTCGACCACGGCGACGTGGGCGACCTGCGGCCCGCCGGTCGGCCGGCCGGAACGACCGTCGAGGTCGCGGAGTTGTTCGCGGAGACGCCGGCGCGGCGGAAGTACCTCAAGCGCCCGGCGACGGAGTTCGCGCACGTCAACCGCGCGGTGACGCGGTACGCGCTGGCGAACTCCGACGTGGCGGTGTCGCTAACGCACGACGGCCGCGAGGTGTTCGCGACGACCGGCACCGGGGACGTGCGGGACGCGGCGCTGTCGGTGTACGGCCGCGAGGTCGCCCAATCGCTCGTCCCAGTGGACGCGACACCCGAGGGCCCAGTCGAGCGCGTTCACGGCTACGTCTCGGACCCGGAGACGACGCGCTCGACGCGCGAGTACCTCGCGACGTACGTGAACGGCCGGTCCGTGCGGGACGGAGTGCTCCGCGAGGCGGTCCTCGACGCCTACGGCGGCCAGCTAGCGGCTGACCGCTACCCGTTCACGGTGCTGTTCGTGGAGACGGAGGGCGTGGACGCGAACGTCCACCCGCGGAAGATGGAGGTGCGCTTCGAGGACGAGGACGGCGTGCAGGCGGCGGTCGAGGACGCGGTCCGGGACGCGCTACTGGACGCCGGTATCGTGCGCTCGCAGGCACCGCGGGGCGCGTCGAAGCCCGGGGACGCGACGATTTCCCCAGAGAGCGAGGACGGTGACGAGCGTGGAGCGCCACAGACGACACGCGAGGAAGGGTCGTCGAACGCGGCGGCCGACGTCGCTGTCGAAAGCGCCGAACACCGGAGTCGCGCGACGGACTCGCTGGCCGACAGCGAACCTGACTCGACCGAGCGGAAACCGAGCGGGCCCGACAGGGAGTCGGACGCGATCGCGGCGGCGGACGACAGCGACGAAAGCGACGACAGCGGCGCAAAGGACGAAAGCGAGCGCACGACCACTCGGTCGTCGTTCGACGCGCCGACGGAGAACGCGCAGCTCACGGAGACCGACCGAGCGGACAGCGACGACGCCGGCGACGGCTTCGACTCGCTGCCGTCGCTGCGCGTGCTCGGCCAGTTGGCGGGGACGTACGTGGTCGCGGAGACCGAGGACGGCCTCGTGCTCGTCGACCAGCACGCCGCCGACGAGCGCGTCCACTACGAACGCCTACAGGAACAGGTCGGTGGCGCGTCGCAGGCGCTCGTGTCGCCCGTCGAGTTGGAGTTGACGGCGGGCGAGGCAGCCGTCTTCGACGCGGCCGTCGAAGACCTCCGGGACCTCGGGTTCGACGCCGAGTTGTCCGGGCGCACGGCGCGCGTGACGGCGGTACCGGCGGTGCTTGCGGACGCGCTCGAACCGGAGTTGGCGCGGGACGTGCTCGCGGACTTCCTCGCGGACGCGGGCGGCGACCCGGCGAGCGACGCGGCGGACGAACTGCTCGCGGACTTGGCGTGCCGGCCGGCAGTCACCGGGAACACGTCGCTGACGGAGGGGTCGGTGGTGGCGCTGTTGGACGCGCTCGACGACTGTGAGAACCCCTACGCGTGCCCGCACGGTCGGCCGACGCTGATTCGCGTGGACGCCGACGAACTCGCGACGCGCTTCGAGCGGGACTACCCCGGGCACGGTGGGCGGCGCCGCGAAGACGGCGGGAACTAAACCCCGGCTACCGTACCGCGGCGTATGGACCTCGTGACGTTCGGCGAGACGATGCTCCGGCTCTCGCCGCCGGGACAGCAGCGACTGGAGGACGCCACCGAACTCGAATTCCGCGCGGCGGGCGCGGAGAGCAACGTCGCGGTGAACGCCGGCCGATTGGGCGCGGACACCGCGTGGCTGTCGAAGCTCCCGGAGTCGCCGCTCGGCCGGAAGGTGACCGCGACGCTGCGCGCGCAGGGCACCGAACCCGAGGTGGCGTGGAGCGAGACAGGGCGACAGGGAACGTACTATCTCGAACAGGCGGGCGAGCCCCGTGGGACGAACGTCGTCTACGACCGCGCGAACGCCGCGGTGACGACGGCGACTCCCGACGAACTTGCGACCGAGCGCGTCGAGTCGGCGGACTACTTCTACACGAGCGGCATCACGCCCGCGCTCTCGGCGACGCTCGCAGAGACCACCGCTTCGCTGCTGGAGCGAGCGAAGGCTGCGGGCACGACGACGGCGCTGGACGTGAACTACCGCGCGAAGCTCTGGGAACCCGAGGAAGCCCGAGAGGTGCTGGAGACGCTGTTCCCCGACGTGGACGTGCTCGTCGTCGCGGAGCGCGACGCGCGCCACGTGCTCGCTCGCGAGGGGAGCGCCGAGGAGATCGGGCGCGGGCTGGCCGAGGAGTTCGGCTTCGAGACAGTGGTCGTGACGCTGGGCGCGGACGGCGCGCTCGCGGTCCACGACGAGGACGTCTACGAGCAGTCGGCGTTCGAGGCGGACACGCACGACGCGGTCGGCACCGGCGACGCGTTCGTCGGCGGCTTCCTCGCGCGCCGCATAGAGGGCGGCGACGTGCAGGACGCACTGGAGTGGGGGGCGGCGACCGCGGCGCTGAAGCGCACGATGCCCGGCGACACCGCGCTGGTCACGCGCGAGGAGGTCGAGGGCGTGCTGGCGGGCGACGGGAGCGAGATAAACCGGTAGCGCCCCTGGCGCACCGCAGGGTAGGAGCGAGCGCCGCGACGGGCCGAAACTCTTTCTCGCAGGCGGCCGTCCGTCACTGTATGACGCGACCGCACGTCGTCGTCGTCGGAGCGTACGGGAGCGCTGGCGTCGCGGCCGCCGAGGCGCTGGCCGAGGCGGACGTGGAACTGACACTCGTCGACGACGGCGACCCCGGAGGCGGTCTCTGCATCCTCCGCGGCTGCATGCCCTCCAAGGAGGTGCTGTCGGCGGCCGCCCACCGCTATCAGGCGCGCCACGACGACCGACTCGTGGGCGACCTCCCGGACGTGGACCTGTCGGCGGTCGTCGAGCGGAAAGACGACAACGTGCTCGGGTACGCCGAACACCGCCGGGGCGCGGTCCACGACCTCGCGGAGCGCGAGCACGTCACCTTCTACCACGAGACCGCCGAGTTCGTCGACGACCGCGTGCTGGACGTCGGCGGCGAGCGCATCGAAGCCGAATACGTGGTGCTGGCGACCGGTTCCAGCCTGCACGTCCCCGCTCTCCCAGGCATGGACAACGTGGACTGGATGGGGAGCCGGGACGTGCTGGATGCGACCGAGTTCCCGGACTCCGGGGTGGTGATGGGGTTCGGGTACGTCGGCCTCGAACTCGTCCCGTACCTCACGGAGGCCGCGGGCATGGACATCACGGTCGTCGAGCACGACGACCGGCCGCTGGACGACTACCACCCGTCGTTCGGCGAGGAACTGCTCGATATGTACCGCGAGGAGTTCGGCGTCGAGATTCGCACGGAGGTCCGCGAGGAGCGCGTCGAAGCGACCGGCGACGGCGTGCGCGTCCACCTCGACGACGGCTCCGTCGCGGAAGCCGACCAGTTGTTCCTGTTCACGGGTCGCAAGCCGTCGTTCCCCGGCGGCACCGAGGCGGCGGGTCTCTCCCCGGTTCCGGACTGGGTCGGGGACACGATGCAGACCCGCGACGACGACCGCGTGTTCGTCGTCGGGGACGCCAACGGCGAGCGGATGCTGCTGCACAACGCGAAAGAGGAGGGCTACCTCGCGGGCCGGAACATCGCACACCGCGAGGCCGGCGAGGAACTGGAGACGTACGACCCGCTCTCGCACAAGGTATTGTTCTCGGGCGCGGGCGTCTACCCGTTCGCGTCGCTGGGACTGACTGCTGACGAGGCGCGCGAGGCGGGCCACGATGTCGTGACCGCGCAGCGGGACGCCAGCGACGACGGCGTGTTCGCGGCGAAAGTGGCGTCGCGCGGGACGGCGCGGCTGGTCGTCGACGCCGACGACGGCACGGCGCTCGGCTACCACGGCCTCCACTACGACGCGGACGCGATGGCGAAGACGATGCAGGTGGTGCTGGAGGCCGAAATGGACGTCCGGGAGCTACCGGACCGCGCGTACCACCCGACGACGCCCGAAATTCTGGACGGCTTGTTCCGGGAGACCGCAGCGCAGTTGTAGCTCAGTCGGGGCGCAGCCACGCGGTGTCGTACTCGCCGAGCACGCTGTCGACGGCGCTCGCGAGGTCCTCGAAGCGCTCCGTCGGCAGGCGGTCGGTGGTGACGAACGCGCCGTGGTAGCCGTGGATGACGCGCGTGAGGTAACCGTGCTCGAACGCGCGGATGGTGAACTGGTAGTCGCCGAGTTCGGTCTCTTCGTAGATGCGCTTGGACTGGAAGCCGTTGCGCTCGGTGTTCGCGAACCCGACGATGTTCGCGCCGGACTCGAGGTCGTCCCGGAGGTAGATTTGCTCCTCGTGGGTCGTGTCGAAGTACGTGACGCTGCGGAGGCGGTCACCGACGGTCGTGCGGCACGTGCTAATCAGTTCGTCCACGAACTCCTCGTCGAGATTGCCGTCGTTGCCCATACGGGGTCTCCGGGGAGCGCCCGCAAAAAACCACGGGCGGCCTCCGACTGCTCGGGAGGCGAGCCTACAAGAGTTTTACGCGCTCCGTTAGTACGGCGACACATGTCCGAGTCCGAGAGCAGCGACACCGAGTTCGACGAACAGCCGGCCGCGCTCGGCGTGAAAGTCGGTAGCACGCGCACCGTGGTCTCGACCGGCGACGCCGCCGACCCGAACGTCCTCCGGACGCTGACGTGTCTGGCCACCTACGAGGACGCGCTCACCGGCGAAGAACACGTCCTCTACGGCGAGGAAGCCGCGACCGAGTACCCCGACCGCGTTCGGTACATGCTCCGGTCGGGGCTGCCCGAGGACGAGGAGACGACCGAGCTCGCGACGACGTTCCTCGAGGAGTTCGCGCATTCGAACAGCCTCCCCGAGGATTCGGTCGTCGTCTACGCCATCCCCACCATCGACAACGACACCGGACTGGAGCGGCTCTCCGAGATTATCGAGAACGGCCCGATCGGCGGGCGGTTGGTGCGGTCGTACCCCGAGTCGCTGTGCGGCGCGGTGCCCGCGCTCGGCGACGGCCTCGAAGCCATCGAGGAGACGTTCGTCGCGGTGAACATGGGGTCGACGAACCTCGAAGCGTGCGCGTACCGACGCGGCGAGCAGCTCGCGCCGTTCTCGACGGGCGCCATCACCGGGACCGAGGTCGACCGCCGCATCGCGAACTACGTCGAGGAGGAGACGCAGGGCCGCGTGAACATCGACCTCACGACCGCCCGCGAGTACAAGGAGACCCACGCCGACTTCGTGGACTACGAGCCGTTCAGCGACATCATCCAGCAGCCCGGCGGCGGCACCTACGAGTTCACCATCGAGGAGAGCGTGATGGACGCCGTCGACGAGTACGTCGACGACGCGGTCGACGAGGTGGCGAACGTCTTCATGCCCGAACTCGCCAACGACTACATGAAAATCTACCAGCAGGCCCTCGACAACCCGGTCGTGCTCACGGGCGGGATGGCCTGTATCCCCGGCGTCGTCGAGGAGTTCGAGCGGCGACTCAGCGAGGAACTCGAACGCGAGGTCGAAGCGACGACCGCCGACGACCCGGCGACGGCGGCCGCGACTGGCGCGCACCGCATCGCCGCGCGCCTCGTGGAACTCAACGAGTACTGAGCTACGACGGCACGGAACAGCCTTCGACGTACTCGACGTCCGCCACGGAGTCGATGGCGGGGTCGTCGCCGCAGACGGGACAGTCGGGGTTCTTCGCGACCGGCACCGTCTCGAAGGACATATCGCTGGCGTCGTAGAACAGCAAGCGGCCGGTGAGGCGCTCGCCGTAGTCCAGCAAGCCTTTCACGCACTCCGTCGCCTGGATGCAGCCCATCGTCCCGGGGAGGATACCGAGCACGCCCGCGGTCGCACAGTCGGGAATCGTCCCCTCGGGCGGCGCTTCCGGGAACAGGCAGCGGTAGCAGGCGTTCCCGGGTTCGTACGTGATAGCCTGGCCCTCGAAGCGGTAGATGGCGGCGTGGCTGAACGGAATCTCGCGGAGCACGCAGGCGTCGTTGACGAGGTAGCGCGTCGCGAAGTTGTCCGAACAGTCCACCACGTAGTCGACGCCGTCGAGGAACTCATCGACGTTGGACTGGTCGAGGCGTTCGACGTGGGCGTCGACATCCACGTCGGGGTTGAGGTCCTCGACGTACTCGCGGGCGCTCTCGGCCTTCGGGCGGCCGACATCGGCGTCCGCGTGGATGATTTGGCGCTGGAGGTTCGAGCGCTCGACGTCGTCGTGGTCGACGATACGGAGCCGGCCGACTCCCGCGGCCGCGAGATACTGGATGACCGGCGCGCCCAGACCGCCCGCACCCACCACGAGCACGTCGCCGTCGAGCAGCCGCTGCTGCCCGTCGGCGCCGACGTCGTCCATAATGATGTGCCGCGAGTAGCGGTCGAGCTGCACCGGGTCGAGATTCAGCCCGGACATACCCGAGGAGACGGCGTGCGCTCGGGTAAGCGTTTCCTCGCCGGACGGCGCCGCCGCTGGCGAACGCGGCGACGAAAGAACTACGGGTACCCCTACCCGGCAGTGGCTCATACCGACTCCCCCGGTAAATGTCTTGTCAGGTCGAAGCGCGAGCGGCGACGGGAAGCGAGCGCGCCGAGGGCGGGCCTACTCCCCGGTTTCGGCGGCCAGCACCTGGCGGATTCGCCGGGCCGTCGTGACGACGTCGTCGCTGGCGCGCCCGACCGCACTCAACAGCGGATGCGAGGACCCAATCGACTGGTAGAGGTACTCGTTGAGCGGGCGCGCGTCCGCCGACGGCACGTGGACCGTCTTCGGTTCGAGGTCGCCAGTCTGGCGACGGACGGCGAGGTCCTGACAGTCGGCTTCGAGGGCGTCGAGGTCCGCGAGGAGCTGCCGGAGCTCGTGCGGCGGACAGCCGTAGAACGGTCGCGAGCGAATCGCCACCAAGTCCTCGTGGACGGCGCGGAGCGTCCGCTCGGCGGCGTCGAGCGCGTCGGCTTCGTCGTCGAGGTCGGCGAGCAACTGCTTGCGGCTGCGCTTGGACTCGCGGGCCGCCGCGAGCACTTGGTCGCGCAGGAGCGGCGTCACACACGCGGCTTGCCGGAGCGCCATCGCCAACTCGGCGCCGAACTCCGAGGCGACGCTCTCCCAGTAGGTGTCCCCGTACTCGGCCGCGTAGTGCGGGGTGTCCATGACCGTCTCGACGTACGCCTCCCGAATGGCGGCGCTTGCGGCGTGTTCGGTTCGGGCGGCGAGCGTGACCGTCGCGGCCGACTGGCCGGGCGCCGAGTCGGTCGGTTCGGGGTCGGCATCGACCGACTGAACGCGCCGGCAGAACCGCCCGAATGCGTCCGCTTCCGTCCGGAGAATGTCGCGCTCGCTACGGAGCGCGCGACGCGCGTCGGGAATGCACTCCTCGAAGCTCGCGGTCGCGGCGGTCCCGGGCCCCCGAGTGGCAGACTGTGGCATAGCCGTGGGTTCGGCGGCGCTCGTATAGAAGACTGCTAGGAGGACTATATTGGTCTCGGTGCCCGTCCCTACTCGAATCCGCCAGCCGATTCGTCGTCGCTCGCCGCAGCGAGCGACACCATGGAGCCTGGCGGATTTGAACCGGAGGGAGACTCGCTGACGCTCGCGCTCCCGGGTTCAAATCCTTCCCCAGTTACAGCCGATGCGCGCAGCGACACACGCGTCGCTGCGCGGCATCGATACAGAAACGTGGGGCCTGGCGGATTTGAACCACCGCTCACCCGGTGTCCCACGACACTCGCCGGAACGAGCGCCGATATGAGCCGGGGGCTTTGAACCAGACTAAGCTAAGGCCCCTCGCACACGGCTTCCCGTGGCCGAACCTTTAGCCTGTCGGGATTCCACGATGGCGTCGCCAACGCTCCGCGAGTAACTGCTTTAGAAGCGCCACCACCAGGGCTCGAACGTCGAGAGACGGTCCTGCTCGCTGTCGCTGCGCGGGCTGCGACTCTCGGGCACGAGCCCTTGCGGAAACTACGATTACGGCTGTCGCGCAGCCGTCGCTGCGCGAGCAGCCGGCGAGAGAAGTACGCCGTCGAGAGACTACGTCTCTCGGGCCGTGAATTTCGCAGAAATTCACGCCACCACCAGGGCTCGAACCTGGGACAACGTGGGTAACAACCACGTGCTCTACCAACTGAGCTATGGCGGCTCGCACCTGCTTCTACCCGGTGCATTTTGAAATGGCTTTCGTTTCGCCAGCAGGCTCGGGCATCGACACGGCTTAGGCGCGGCCCCGTGAATTCGCCGGCATGAGCGACTACGAGTCGGTCGTCGACGCCGTCCGCGAGCGCGTGGACCCGACGCCGTCGGAGCAGCGCGCGCTCGCGGCAGCGGCCGAGCGACTCGCCGACCGCGCGCGGGACGCTATCGCGGAGTTGCCGGTCGACGCGGACGTGATGCAGGTCGGGAGTACGGCGCGCGGGACGTGGGTCGCGGGCGACCGCGACATCGACCTGTTCGTGCGGTTCTCGTCGGACCTCCCGCGAGAGGAGCTACAGGAGTACGGTCTCGAAGTCGGGAACGCGGTGCTGCCGGACGGCCGCGAGGAGTACGCCGAACACCCCTACGTGAAGGGGTCCTTCGAGGGGTACGACGTGGACCTCGTGCCGTGCTACCGCTTGGAGTCCGCGACGGACATCCAGTCGGCGGTCGACCGCACGCCGTTCCACAACGCGTACCTCGAAGCGCGCCTGAGCGACGCGGACGCCGGCGACGTGCGGCTGTTCAAGCAGTTCCTGAAAGGTGTCGGTGCGTACGGCAGCGACCTCCGCACGCAGGGGTTCTCGGGCTACCTCACGGAGCTACTCGTGCTGACGTACGGCGGGTTCCGCGAGACGCTGGACGCGATTCGGGACTGGAAGCCGCCGGTCGTCCTCGACCCCGAAGACCACGCCGAAGCGGAGTTCGACGACCCGCTGGTGGTCGTCGACCCGACGGACCCCGAGCGCAACGTCGCCGCCGTGGTGTCGGCGGAGAACGTGGCGCGCGTCCAACACCACGCCCGCGAGTTCCTCGCTGACCCGGACGAGGCCGTCTTCGAGCCGACGACCCCCGACCCGCTGGGCGAGGCAGCGGTCCGCGAACACGTCGACGCACGCGGGACGACGCCGCTGGCGGTGGTTTTCGACGCGCCGGATCTCGTCGAGGACCAACTCTACCCGCAGTTGTACCGCTCGCGGGACGGCCTCGTTCGCGGACTCGAAATCGAGGGGTTCGAGGTGCTGCGCGCGGCGACGTGGGCGGACGACCGCGCGGTGCTGTTCGCGGAGTTGGCGGTAAGCGAACTGCCAGCGGTCGAACGCCACGAGGGGCCGCCCGTCCACGTCGGCGGCCACGCGCAGGGGTTCTACGAGAAGTACGCCGACGGCGACGCCGCCGGCCCGTTCCTCGACGGGGACCGGTACGTCGTCGAGCGCGAGCGCGACGTGCGGACCGCCCGCGAGTTCGCGGAGAGCCGGCTCTCCGAGGTCGCGCTCGGCGCGCACGTCGAGTCAGTCGTCGACAGCGGTGACTACGAGGTGCTCGCGGGCGAGGAAGTCGCACGGCTCGCTGACGGGTTCGGTGTAGAACTCGCGTCGTACTTCGAGCCGACCGTCTGAGGCCCCGAGTCAGAACGCGGGGTGGGAGTCGAGAATGTCGTCGAGGAGGTCGCGCACGTCGTCGCTGACCTCGTCGTCGGGGCCGACGGGTTCGCGGCCGTCGAACGTCTCGTGGACCATGCCGATGCCGTCCGCGAGCGTATCGAGGCTGTAGCCGCCCTCCAGAACGAACGCCAGCGCCGCGTCGGTCGCGTCGGCGAGCGTGCGAACGCGGTCGGCGAGCAGGCCGTAGCCCTCCGTGGTGACGTGCATCCGCGAGATGGGGTCGTGGCGGTGGGCGTCGAAGCCCGCGCTCACGAGGAAGACGTCCGGGTCGAAGTCCTCGATTGCGGGTTCGAGCAGTTCGTCGAACGCCGCGCAGAAGTCCGCGTCCCCGGAGCCAGCCGGGAACGGCGCGTTCAGCGTCGTGCCGGCGCCGTCTCCCTCGCCGAACTCGTCGGCGTCGCCGGTGCCCGGGTAGAGGCCGTCCTCGTGAATGGACGCGTAGAAGACGTCGCTTCGGTCGTAGAAGATGTCCTGCGTGCCGTTGCCGTGGTGGACGTCCCAGTCGAAGATGGCGACGCGGTCGGCGCCGAGGTCGTCGAGCGCGTACTGGGCGGCGACGGCGGCGTTGTTGACGAAACAGAAGCCCATCGCGTCGTCGGAGACGGCGTGGTGGCCCGGCGGCCGCCCGAGCGCGAACGGCGTGTTCCGGCCGTCGGCGCCGTTGACCGCCGCGCGCGTGGCGTCCATCGCGAGGCCGGCGCTGGCGAGCGCGGCGGGCCACGTCTCCTCGGAGGCGGTCGTGTCGGGGTCCCAGTCACCGCCGCCGGACTCACAGAACTCCCGAATCTCGTCGACGTAGTCGGCGTCGTGGACCGCCGCGGCGTCGGCCTCGGTGGCGGGCGTGGCGCCCTCGTAGGAGACGCTGTGGCGCTTTGCGAGCCCGCGCTTGATGGCGCGCAGTCGGTCCGGGCTCTCCGGGTGGCGCGGGCCGGGGTCGTGTGCGAGACACGTCTCGCTGAACCCGAATCTCATTCCACGAGGTCGAAGTACGTCTGGACGTCCTCGGCCTGTACAGTGCGTCGTCCAGCGTGCTCGGCGAGCACGGCGGCGCCGTCGGCGGCGTCCGCGGCGTACGTCTCCAAGAGATCCGCGAGCGCGACCCGCGCGTCCTTGGAGACGCGGAATCGGGCGTCGAGGTCGAGGCGCGCGATGCGGTCGATGGGTGCGACCGGCAGCGCGAGCGCGTCCGCGTCGGGCACCTCGGTGACGCCGAAGTCCGCCGCCATCAGTGTCTTCCGGCCGTCGTCGGCCGCGCGTTCGGCGGCGTCCCGCGCGAGCGACGCGCCGCGGCGCTGAATGCGCCGTGCGAGTTCCTCGGCCGCGTCAGCGCTCACCCGCAAGTCACCCGCGTGTCGCCGGATAATCGTGTCGACCGGCGCGAACGGGAGTTCGACGCTCATGCGTCAAGGCGTGGCTGTCGAACGCTTAACTGTTTCCGTTGGGACGGAATCCGCCACCACGCATGTCAACGACCCCACCCTACTTCGCTCACCCTGAGGGGTTCGCTCGTTGAGGGTGGGGCTTGTCCATGAACTCGGCCTCGAACCCGTCCGGGTAGGCGGTAAATCCGCCACTCGGCGTCACCGTTCCAGACTTCAGGGCAAGCTGACTGTTGCCCGTCCGCCGAGACGACTGTTGGCCCCGACGGACATACCGCAATCCGATGTTCTTCGCCGCGTTGTAGTCTGCGCTCGCTTCCGACTCGCACTTCTGACAGTAGAAATCGCTTCTATTCGGGCGATTTTCGTCAGCCGTGAATCCACACTTGGCGCACCGTTTCGACGTGTACGCCGACTCGACTTGCTTCACTGAGACGCCGACCGCTTCGGCTTTGTATTCTACCTGTTCGTAGAGCGTTCGGAACGCCCACTTGTGCCCCCACGACGCACCCGTGTGGTCGCGAATGTGGGTCAGGTCTTCGAATGCGATCACGTCACAGTCGTATCGAAGTGCTTCATCTACGATGACATTCGACGCTCGGTGGAGTACGTCGCGGACGTAGCGAAGTTCACGGCCACTCGACTGTTCGAGCGTTCGGTGGGCGCTTCGCGTGCCGGTCTGTTGGAGTCCAGCACGTACCTTCTCAAACTCGCGGAGGTCGTGAGTTAATTCTCGTCCGCTGACAAAGGTGGCGGTGCTGGTGACGGCGAGGTTTTCGATACCGAGGTCAACCCCGAGGACCGTTCCGTCCTCGGCGGTGTTGCGCTCGGTATCGGTCTTGTGACGGCGGAAGCCGATGTGCAAGAAGTAGTTGCCATCACGGGCAGTGAGCGTGCTTTCCGTGACGCTCCACTCCTCAGAGTCGAGGTACTGCCGTTGGTAGCCATCGTCGGCGTCAGGTAAAGCAAGGTCACATCGGACGCGGCTCTCTGTGGTGGAGAGCGACACCGTTTCGTCGTCAAACAGCGTCATGGTCCGGGTATCGTACTTCACCGTGGGTGCGGTGAACGTGGGTTTGCTGACCGTTTTGCCGTTCGAGCGGCGTTCGGTACAGCCAGTGATGGCTTGTGCGGCTTGGTGAGTGGCGAGAATCGCGTGTTGACTCCCGAGGTCGGTTTCCTCGCGCACGGTGTCGTAGGCCAAGGGTTGTACGTCGCTCTTGGCGTTGCACTTGCCCCACGCCATGTCGGTGGCAATCTGGCAACCACGCTTCCACTCAGAGATAGTTTCCTCAAGCAACTCGCGTTGCTCGCCATCTACCGAGAGGCGGGTGATTGCCGTCCGACGCACGTAGTCGTCTGCCACGTATTCAATGTAAATGGGTGGCTACTTATAGAGCGGTGTTTGTGACAGATACGAACGCGCTCCTCCCCTCCCTACTCGCTCCCTACGGTCGCTCCTTGAGGAAGGGGACTCCGCGCTACCGCTTCAGTCGAACGCCGAAGCGGTCGCCGACCAAGAGGTCGACGCCAACGAGGCGGAAGCCGAGGAGGCCGTCGAGGAACGCCGGGAAGCCGACGAGGAGTACCGGGAGGAACAGCTCACGGAGGAGATCGAACACGAGGACGAGGAGCGCCATCAGGAAGCCCGCGAGGCGACGAACGCGGACAACCACCCGGACGACGCCGAGTGGGACTAGTGTAGTTCTTCGGCGCGGAGGCGACCGTCTTGGAGCAGTCCCCGAACGGTCACTTCCTGGCCGAGCGTGACGTCCGCGTCGGTCTCCACGCTCATGGTTTCCTCACCGTCGTCCAGAATCACGGGATTCTGGGCCTGTACGACGACACCGGTGAACTCGACTTCCTCGCCGTCCTCGTCTTCCGAGGAGTCGTCGGCGTCCGTGTCGGCAGTGGGTTCGGCGTCGTTGCCGTCCTCGAACGCCGACAGGCCAGTGGGACCGCTATCCGAGTCGTCGCCGTCGTCGCCGGTGGTCGCGCCGTCCGCGAGCGGAATGACCGAGGACTGCCAGCCGGCGGACGCCTCGATGTCGTCCTGCCAGCCGTCTTGAACCTCGACGTCGACGAACGCGACTTCGTCGCCCGGTCCGATGTCGAGGTCGGCCTTGTCGCCCCACAGCGCCACGCGGATGTCGCCCGTGTCGTCCTGCACGCGGACGTTCCGGACTTGTCCCTCGCTGCCGTCGTCGCGGTCGAACGTGCGCTTGGGGTCCGCGGAACGAATGACGCCCGAAATGTCGGCTACGTCTTCGAGTTCGAGGTTCTCGATGGACGTGGTGTCCGGCACGAAGGCGACGTCCGCGTCGACGGGTTCGACCGCGCCGCGGTCGCCGACGTGGAGTTCGAGACTGCCGTCGCGCTCGCGGACGTAACCGTCAACGACCTCGACGACCTCGCCCTGCGAGAGTTCGGTCGCGGTCTCGGCTCGGTCGTCCCAGAGCGTGATACGCACGCGCCCCGTCTCGTCGCCGAGCACGAGATTCGACACCTTCCCCTCGCTGCCGTCGTCGCGGTCGAACGTCCGCACGTCCTCGGTGCCCAGCACTTCGCCCGTGAGATTCACGTCCGAGATGCCAAGCGAGAGGTCTTCGACGCGGTACTCGTCTTGGACCTGCACGTCGACGTCCTCCTCGTTGTCCACCTCGATTTGGTCGGCGCTGACCTCGATGCCGTTGTAGCCGTCCTTCGGCCGGCCCTTCACGCGAAGCACGTCCCCGACTTCGAGTTCGTCTTTCGCGCCCTCGGCCTGCTCGTCCCACAGCGACAGCCGGACACTGCCAGTCTCGTCGGCGACGTCGACGTTCACCACGCGCCCTTCTGGGTTGTCGTCGTCCTCGCGCTCGAACGTGCGCACGTCGCCGATGCTGGTCACCTTCGCGATGAACTTCACCTCGTCCATCTCCGGTTCGACGTCCGTGACGCCGTTGACCTCGCCGTCTTCGAGCTCGTGGGCGATGAGCATAGCGGCCGTCTCCTCGTCGGCCAGTCCACCCATCTGTTCGACCTTCGACTCGACGGCGTCCCGGAACTCCTCGAGGGACACGTCGGTGTCGAGGTCCCCGTAGACGTCCTCGATGTCGTCGCCCATAATCGTAGTTCACTCCAGACGCGAGTCGCGCATAAGCGTTGTCCTTGCCGAATTACGCCGTCTCCGTCCGCCATTTGTCAGTGGCACGCAGGGGAGTGGCGCGCCCTCGGGTTTGAATCTACGGCCCGGTTCCGGCACCCCGAATCGTAACCGCTTTACGTCAGTCCGGGCTACGACAGAATGAGTCCGGGTAGGGTAGTGGACTATCCTCTTGGCTTGCGGAGCCAGGGACCGGAGTTCAAATCTCCGTCCGGACGTTCTCTCTTCACACTACGCCCGTGAGCGACGCTCGTGTCGCTCACGGCGTGACGCCGTGATAACGTCAGGAGATTTGAACCCGTGAGTCGCAGCGCCGAACGGAGTGAGGCGACCGTCTCACGACGTTCAAATCTCCGTCCGGGCGTTTTTCACTCGCTAGCGCTCGCTCAAAACGCCCGGACGTGCCCGCGTTCACTTCGTTCACGCGGACTCCGTCCGGACGTAACTTCTACCGTTGCCACGACCACGAGAGACCTCTGTGGCTCTCGCGTCGTGCAGGTCCGTAGTTACCGTTAGGAGATTTGAACCCGTGAGTCGCAGCGCGACCGCAGGGAGCGACCGTCTCTCCGAGTTCAAGTCGCCGTCGAGACGTTCCTCACTACGTTCGTCACGTCCAACGGGCCCGCGCTCGCTGCTCACGGTTCGCTTCGCTCACCGTTCGCACATCCTGAGGCGCTTCGCGCCTCACGTCGCTCGCGCGGACTCCGTCCGGACGCAAGTTCTCTGGACGTCACGGCTGCGAGCGACTGCGAAGTCACCGGCGTGGGGGTAATCGGGCACGAAGTTCTTAGCAGTGGACCGAGTAAGGGAACGTAATGAGCGAGGACCGGCCGGTGCTGGCAATCGACCCGCACGTCCACTCGGAGGGCTCGTACGACGGGAACGAGCCCGTGGAGCTCATCCTCGAACACGCCAGCGACATCGAACTCGACGGCGTCGTGATAACGGACCACGACGAAATCGAGGAGTCGCTGCGCGCGGCGGAGTTGGCGCCC
This sequence comes from Halobacterium sp. CBA1132, assembly GCF_001485535.1. Lineage (NCBI taxonomy): Archaea > Methanobacteriati > Methanobacteriota > Halobacteria > Halobacteriales > Halobacteriaceae > Halobacterium > Halobacterium sp. CBA1132. The sequence continues at coordinate 233,720 of NZ_BCMZ01000001.1, read as the reverse complement.
GAGTACGGGCTGGTCGGGATTCCGGGCGTGGAGGTGTCGACGGCGGCGGGGCACGTGCTGGCTATCGGTGTCGAGGAGTGCCCGGAGCGCGGGCAGTCGTTCGAGGCGACAGTGCAGGGAATCCGCGAACAGGGCGGGGTGGCTGTCGTCCCGCATCCGTTCCAGCGGAGCCGTCACGGGGTTCGGCGCCGGAATCTCGGGGAGTGCGACGGCATCGAGGTGTACAACTCGATGGTGTTCACGGGGTACCGGAATCGGCGCGCGCGGACGTTCGCGCAGCGCCACGACTACCCGCGGTTCGGCGCGAGCGACGCGCACTCGATTCGGAACGTCGGGCGGGCGTACACGGAGGTCGCGCTGCCGGAGGTCGACCCGGAGACGCCGCCCAGCGAGATTCCGACCGAGACCGTGCTGGCGGCGCTTCGCGAGGGCGAGACGGACATCCGCGGGAAGCGGACGCCGATTCACCGGAGCACGCGCCAGTACGCGAAGGGCGCGGTGCGGAAGAGCGCGTACCTCTTGACGGCGCGGTTGCCGTACGTCAGCCCGTGGCCGGCGTCGATGAACAACGCCTGAGTGCGGGGACGAAACGCGTTTGCGCGTCGCGGGCGAAGCGGGCGTATGGACGCGGCGCTTCGCGCGGGAATCGCGGTCTACAACGCCGGCCACTACCACGCCGCCCACGACGCGTGGGAGGACGAGTGGCTGGCGCTCGACGACGGAGATGACGAGCGACTGCTCCACGGTCTCATCCAGTTATCGGCGGCGGTCCACCACGCCCGCGACCGGAACTGGACTGGCGCAGTCGGCCTCTGCGAGAGCGCAAGCGAGTACCTCGCCGACCTGCCCGCAGACTACCGCGGCGTGAACGTCGCCGCAGTGCGGGCGTACGTGGACGCGCTCGGGAGCGACCCGGAGCGCGTCGAGCGCACGAGGCCGCCGTCGCTGACCTACGAGGGGAGCGCGCTCTCGCTCGACGACCTGGATGCGCCGGCGGGCGTGGAGGCCGCAGTCGCGCTCGCCGAGGACCTCGGGTACGACGAGGCGTTCGTCGAGAAGGGCGCGGAGTACGCCCGCGAGGGACTGGCTGACGGCGAACTGAACGAGTTCGGGGTGTTGCTCTGTGACTTCGTCACCGAGACCGAGCAGCGCGCGCTCGTGGCGACGCGGCTGCGACAGCACGTCCAGCGGCGACAGCGCAGAGAAGACGACGTCGCGGGACTGTTCGATTAGGCGTACGTCTGGTACGCGACGACGCCGGCGACGGCGAGACACACGACGCCGAGCGCGCGCACCAGCCACGCCCACCAGTCGGGGATGGCTTCGTCAGTACCGTAGTCGCCGCGGCGGCGGCGGTTCGGCCCCATGAATACGGAGAGACGGAGCGCCGCTCGCGGCGCGAGAATCATCGCGGCGCCGAGCAGAACGCCGAGCACGACCGCGAGGAGGTCGCGAATCCCGGCCATCTACGAGCGGAGTCGCTGGATGCGCTTCTCCGTCGGCGGGTGCGTGGAGACGAGTTTCTGGAGGAGGCCGCGGTCCTCGCCGAAGATGCACAGCGCGTTCACGTTCTCGTCGATTTTCGAGTCCTGCGAGCGCTGGTTGCCCTGCTGAATCTTCTCGAGGGCGCGGGCGAGCGGGTCGCCGCCGTTGATGGTGCGTTTGGCGTCGGCGTCGGCGACGTACTCTCGGTAGCGGCTGATGGCGAGCACGAACAGCATCACGAAGAACTGCACGAGGTTGCCGACGACGATGGCAAGGAAGAAGTCCGCGAGGTCGTTGTCGCCCGTGAACAGCACGATGTACTGGGCGACGATACCGACGACGGAGGCGATGCCCTGCCCGACGACCATCATGACGACGTCGCGGTTGTCGATGTGCGCGAGTTCGTGGGCGATGACGCCTTCGAGTTCGTCGCGGTCGAGCAGCTGGATGAGTTCACGGGAGACGACGACGGTGCCGTCGCCGCGGCGGCCGACCGCGAACGCGTTCGGGACGCCCATGCTCGCGACCTTCAGGGTCGGCTTCTTCAGATTCCGCTCGCGGCAGACCTTGTCCACGAACTGGTGAATCTGTGGGTACTCCTGTTCGGACATGTCCTCCGCGCCGACGCTCCTGAGCGCCGCCCACTTCCCGATCTTGTACTGGACGCCGACGAGGAGGATGCTGCCGACGATGGCGATACCGAGGATGGTAGTGGATTGACCGAAGAAGAACCACGCGGCGGCCACTGCCACCGAGTAGAACGCGAAGAGGATGGCGCCGACGATGGCCATCCGTACTTTGAGGCCGATGTGTCGCATACGGGAGATTTGTTCACTCACACGTATAAATCCATCTCAACGTGTCACGCGCCGAATCGGCTGCTTTCCGGCGGTTACGGTCGTATCCTCGTCACAAGTCGCTGTCGGCGCGGGTCAGGCGACCTGCTCGTCGCCGTCCCACTCCGCGGAGTTGTCCCGCGGGTCGTAGCCCAGCACTTCGCGGGCGGGCTCCAGGCTGTAGTACTTCCGGTCGTTGTCCGAGACACCGACAGGCTCGCTTCGCTCGCCTGTCGAGCCCTCGCTCGCTCCGCTCGCGAGGATGCCGTAGACGATTTCGTAGCCGGTCGAGGAGAAAAAGCCGAACTACTCCGCGTCGGTGACCCGTTCGTCGCCGTCCCACTCCGCAGAGTTGTCCTGCGGGTCGTAACCCAAGACCTCGCGGGCGGGCTCCAGGCTGTAGTACTTCCGGTCGTTGTCCGAGATGCCGTAGACGATTTCGTAGTCGTAGTCGGCGGACAGACAGCAGTCGAAGAGGTGCGCGCAGTCGCGGTGGGAGAGCCACATCGCTTGCCCGCGCTCGTAGTCGATGGGCGGGTGACCCTCGGTGAGGTTGCCGATGCGGACGGCGACGAACGAGAGGTCGTGTTCGTCGTGGTAGTACCGGCCGAGCGTCTCACCGGCGGCCTTCGAGACGCCGTAGAGGTTGCTGGGGCGCGGGAGTTCCTCGCCGTCGAGGCGGAAGTCGTCGTCCGCGCGGTAGAGGTCGGGCTTGCGGTCGGTCTCGTAGTGGCCGACGGCGTGGTTCGAGGACGCGAACACGAACTTCTCGACGTCCTCCTCGACGGCGGTTTCGAGAATGGTCTGCGCCCCGTCGATGTTGTTCCGGAGGACGCTCTCCCACGGCGCTTCGGGACGCGGGTCGCCCGCGAGGTGGACGACGGCGCCGACGCCAGCGACGGCTTCGCGGACGGCGTCCTCGTCGGTGACGTCCCCGACGACGACCTCGTGGTCGGTGTCCCCGGTGGGGGGTTCGCGGTCGAACAGCCGCCAGTCGTAGTCGTCGCCGATGCCGTCGAGGATTGCCTGCCCGACGCGCCCCGCGGCACCCGTGAGGAGAACCGGCTCGTCCATTCGATTGAGAGTCTCGGCGACCACCGAAATGAAAGATGCGGTTCGCCCGTCCGAGCCCTCGCAGCGCCGACAGCACCGAGGCGACAACGATTAGCCGCGGCCGGCCGACGACCCGGTATGGCAACCGACGCCCAGCAGGCGTGTTTCGAGGCGGGCATCAAGTTCGGCGCGCTCTACCACCAGTTCGCGGGGACGCCGGTGAGCCCCGAGAGCGCGACCAGCCTCGAAGCCGCTATCGAGGAGTCCATCGAGAACCAGCCGTTCTGCGAGTCTGTGAGAGTTGATGTCCTCACGGAGAAACTGGACACGGACCACGGCTACACGGAGTTGACGGGCGAGTACATGGAAGTCGAAATCGTCGTCGACTACGAGGGCCGCGAGGTCGTCGCGGAGATGGCGATGCAGGACGGCTACCCGCTGATGGAGCTCGAGAGCGTCGAGTGAGCCGCGTTCACGTCCACCACGAGGCGTGCTTTTAAACCGGATGCGGGCGAATCACGGGACATGAGTCAGTCATCCCTGGACGACGACGAACTGTTCGGCGAGGCCGCCGAGGAGATGCGCGCGGACGTGGAGGAACACCTCGACGCCGCTCGCGCGGAACTGCCCGAGGCCGACGACGTCTGGGAGGTCGAAGCGGACAACACGCTCGGCGTGCTGAACGCGCTCCGGTCGGCGCTCGACGCCGAGGATGTCGAATCCCACCTCCGAGACGCGAAGAAGGCGTTCGTCGTGGGCGAGCGCGCGGACGCCTTCGAGGACGCCGACGAACTCGACGCCGAAATCAGCGCCGTCGAGGACGTCCTCGACGACATCGAGACCGCGCGCGAGCAGGTCGGCGAACTCGCGTCCACGGTGCCGGCGCTGCGCTCCGCACTCGAAGACGCACACGAGGGCAGCGACGGCGGCGAAGATGCGGACGAGGAGGAGAGCGACGAGGAAGCCGAAGAGTAGCGCTACTTGTGCGGCGGCCGGGTCGGGTCGCGGTCCCCGACCGCGTCCAGCAGATCGCAGAGCGCGTCCGCAGCCAGCGACAGCAGTTCCTCCCCGCGCTCGGCGTCGCCGTCAGTTGGGTCGCCGACGACGCCGTTCTCGGTGAACTCGGCGCTGTCGACGGCGAGGTTCGCGTGTGACTGCCAGTCCCCCCAGTGGTCGCTGGCGCCATCACGGGCGTCGTCCAGCCGGTCCTCGCGCACGAGCGTCGGGTGAGCGTGCCGGAGGAACGCGGTTTCGAGCGGGCCGGCGTGACCCATGTCGTCGCCGTGGTCGCCGACCGCGTCGAACCACGTGAACGGCACCGCGTACGCGTCGCCACCACGGGTGACGCGCTGGCAGACCTCGCCGAGCGCGGGGACGTTGCCACCGTGACCGTTCACGACGACGACGCGGTCCCAGCCGTGGCTCGCGAGGCTCTCGGTCACTTCGCGAACGTTCGCGCGGAACGTCTCCGGGGAGACCCAGAGCGTCCCCGTGAACTGGCGGTGTTCCTCGGAGACGCCGACGGTCAGCGGCGGCGCGACCACCACCTCGTCGTCGTAGTTCGACGCCGCCGTCTCCGCGACCGTCTCGGCGGTCACGTGGTCCGTCCCGAGGGGCGCGTGCGGGCCGTGCTGTTCGGTGCTGCCGACCGGGAGGAGCGCGAGATTCGTGTCGAGGCCGTCGGCGTCCGTCCAAGTCGCGTCCGCGAGTCGCATACGCGGCCCAACGCACGCCCCGGGTTTGTAGTCTGCCCCTCCGGCGAGCGAGACGACAGCCGCCACAACGGGCTTGACGGCGGCCGCCCACACGAACAAATATGGGAACGACGGTCACTCTCGACGAACTGGAAGCCGAACTACGGGACGAATCGTACCCGCTCGACCGGGAAGCCGTCGTCGAGGAGTACGGTGACTACGATCTCGACCTGCCGGGCGGCGAGGAGTCCGTCGCGGACGTGCTCGCACGCGTCGGCGGCGACGGCTTCGAGAGCCACGCCGACCTCCTCGCGACCATCGAGGGCGGCGTCGGCGGCGAAGCCGTCGGACGACGGGACTACACGGACCGCGGCGCGTCCGCCGGGGAAGGCGGCGGCGAGAGCTTCTGAGAAGAACGACCAGCGGGGCGGTCGAGTCGGTGTCGCGTCAGTCCTCGGACTCGTCGACGTCGACATCGGCGGTGCGCTCGGCCGCGCGCTCGATGAACTCGTCCGGGAGTTCGTCGATTTCGCCCGCCTGCACGCCCCAGAGGTTCGCGTAGAGGCCGTCCTCCGCGAGCAGTTCGTCGTGGGTGCCGCGCTCGACGATGCGGCCGCCTTCGAGGACGACGATTTTGTCGGCGTCCTTGATGGTCGAGAGGCGGTGCGCGATGGAGAACGTCGTGCGGTCCTCGGTGAGCCGGTCGAGGCTGCGCTGAATCAGCATCTCCGTCTCCGTGTCGACGTCCGAGGTGGCCTCGTCGAGGACGAGAATCTCGGGGTCTTTGAGGATGGCCCGCGCGATGTCGATGCGCTGGCGCTGCCCGCCGGAGAGTTTCACGCCGCGCTCGCCGACCTTCGTGTCGTATCCCTCCGGGAGGTTCGTGATGAATTCGTGGGCTTCCGCGGCCTTCGCGGCCTCGACGACTTCCTCGCGCTCGGCGTCGAACGTGCCGTACTGGATGTTCTCCATGACGGTGCCGTAGAACAGGAACGTGTCCTGGCTCACGTAGCCGATGTGCCGGCGGAGACTCGGCAGCGTCACGTCCGAGATGTCCTGTCCGTCGATACGGATTTCGCCCTCGTCGACGTCGTACATCCGCAACAGGAGTTTGAGAACCGTAGACTTCCCGGCGCCCGTCGGCCCGACGAGCGCGAGCGTGTTCCCGCCCTCGACTTCGAAGTCGACGTCCTCGACGATGGCCTCGTCGTCGTAGCCGAACGCCACGTCGTCGTAGACGACTTCGCCGTCGTCGACGTCGAGTTCGCGCGCCTCGGGGTTCTCCTCGATGCGCGCCGGTTCGTCCATCAGCCCGAAGATGCGCTCGCTGGACGCGCGAGCGCGCTGGTACATGTTGATGATCTGCCCGAACTGCGCCATCGGCCAGACGAACTGCTGGCTGAGCTGGATGAACACGACGAACTCACCCGCGGACAGCGACCCGGACATCAGCGGCGGCGGGCCGACCAGCACCCAGTAGCCGCCCGCGAGGAACGTCAACACGAAGCCGGTGCCGGAGATGATGCGCAGCGCCGGGAAGAACTTGATGCGGATGGTGATGGCGCCCCAGTTCGCGTCGAAGTACTCCTGCGAGACGCCCTCGACGCGCTCGGACTCGTAGGACTCCGTGTTCGACGTCTTGATGACCTGAATCCCGCCGAGGTTGTTCTCCAGCCGGGAGTTGAGGTGGCCGACCGACGAGCGCACGTCGGCGTACTTCGGCTGAATCGACTTCACGAACCGGTACGTGAACCACGCGATGAGCGGGACCGGCAGCATCGTGATGAGCGCGAGCTGCCAGTTGTACGTGAACAGGACGACGCCGATGGCGACGACCATCACGGAGAGCCGGAACACGGAGTTCATCCCGTCGTTGAGGAACCGCTCGAGGCGGTTGACGTCGTTCGACAGGATGGACATCATCTCGCCGGTCTGCTTCGTGGCGAAGAAGTCCATGTTCAGGCGCTGCATCTTGTTGTAGGTGTCCGTGCGGACCGCGTGCTGGATGTGCTGGGAGAAGGAGTTCCATCCCCAGTTGCGGAACCAGTGGAAGACCGCGCCGACGAGGAACGCGCCCGCGATTATCGCGACCGCGGCGTAGAGCTCTTCGGTTCTCGTCGCGGGCCGCAGCGATGCCGGGAGGAACGGGAGGAACGTCCGCCCCTGCGTCAACGCGTCGACGGCGTACCCCAGCATGATAGCCGGGATGAGGTCGAGCACGCGAGCGAAGATGCTGGCGACCACGCCGACCAGCGCGGCCAGCCAGTTGTCCCGCCCGTACTCGTCGAACAGGCGGTACATCGCGTTGTCGACCTCCTCGCGTTGTTCCTCGAAGGGGTCGTCGTCTTCTGTCGCTGTACTCATTCTCGTTGGCAGAAGTGACGGCTCGACAAAAGCACTTCCCTACGATTCGAAACACGCCGGTTCTCGCGGCGTCCCTACCGCTCGATGCGGATTCGGTCGCCGACCTCGACGCCGTGTTCGGTCGTCCAGTCGTACGGCACCTCCAGCACCCACTTCCCGACGCCGCTGTAGCCGGTGAGGTCATCGTTGTCGGCCTCGACTTCGGCGTGGTGAATCGACGTGATGCGGCCGTTCGCCCCGATGTAGACGATGTCGATGGGGAAGGCCATCGACCGCATCACGTACGTGTGGTGGCTCTCCTCGCCGTAGACGAACAACATCCCCTCGTTCGCGCCGAGGGACTCGTGCTCGCTCAACCCCGTTCTTCGCTCTTGCCAGGTGTCGGAAACCTCAACGGTGACGTTCCCGAGCGAGTCGCCGTCCGCGCTCTCGACGAACACCTGCGTTCCGTTCCCCGCGTCGGTCGTGGCAGCCGGCGTCGACGCACCGGGGAGTCCCGCGCAGCCGGCGACGACGAGCAGACAGACGACCGCGAGCGTGCGCCCGAGCATACCGACGGCTACGACCGCCCACGGTTTGGACGTTCCGCCGAAAGGAAACCGTTTAGGCCGCGGCACGACTCCCTCGAAACGCGGGTTCGTGGTCTAGTTGGTCATGACGCGGCCTTTACAAGGCCGAGGTCGGTGGTTCAAATCCGCCCGAACCCACTCGATTTTGCGACGAACGTAGGTGAGGAGGAAATCGATGAGGGAGGGCGATTTGAACCCTGCCACGAGCGAAGCGAAGTGGCTTCGGTTCAAATCCGCCCGAACCCATGCACTTCTCGGGGCGCTCCGTTGCGAGCGCCGCGTGTATGAATGCGTGAGGAAGGATTTGAACGCTGGAAGTCGCGCGCAGCGAACGCAGTGAGCGAGCACGTCTTCCTTCGGTTCACAATCCGCCCGAACCCACTCACTTTCTGCGGCGGGTCAGTCGACGAGGTGGCAGGCGGCCCCGCGTTCGCCGTCGCCGAGCGCGGGGTTGTCGCGCTCGCAGACAGTCTCGAACGTCTCGCGGAGGCGGTCGCGGGCGTCGGCTTCGTCGCCGTCCGCGAGCGACGCGAACGCGTCACTGAGTGCGTCGGCGGCCTCGCTAGGGACGTCCTCGGGGACGTACTCGCGCCACTCGTCGGCGGCCGCGACGTCCGCGGCGTCGAGGTCGCCGCGGTCGAGGCGGTCGCGGATGTCCATGATAGCGCGGAACGCTTCCTGGTCGACGTCGAGGTCGTCGGGCGGAATCACGGCGGGGCAGCGCGTACGGAAGCGACATCCCGAGGGCGGGTCTCGGGGCGAGGGGACGTCCCCGGAGAGCGTGCGAATCTCACGGTCGGCTTCCGCGGTCTCGGGGCGCGGAACGCTGTCGAGGAGCGCCTTCGTGTACGGGTGCTGGGGGCGCTCGAAGATGTCGTCGACGCGGCCCGTCTCGACGAGTTCGCCGAGATACATCACGGCGACGCGGTCGCAGATGTGCCGGACGACCGAGAGGTCGTGGGCGATGAGGAGGTAGGTGAGGCCGAACTCCTCCTGGAGGTCGTCGAGGAGGTTCAGAATCTGGGCCTGCACGCTCACGTCCAGCGCGGAGACGGGTTCGTCGAGTACGAGGAAGTCCGGTTCGAGCGCGAGCGCGCGAGCGATGCCGACGCGCTGCTGTTGGCCGCCGGAGAACTCGTGGGGGTAGCGGTCGAACTGGTCGGCGGAGAGGCCGACGCGTTCGAGGAGTTCGCGGACGCGCTCCTCGCGGTCCGTCTGCGTGCCGACGTCGTGGATGTCGAGGGGTTCGCGGACGATTTCGCCCGCGGTCATCCGGGGGTCGAGGCTGCCGTAGGGGTCCTGGAAGACGATGCCGGCGCGCTTCCGGAACGCGGTCAGGTCGTCCCCGGAGAGGTCGCTGACGTCGTCGCCGTCGAAGGTGACGGTTCCACCAGTGGGCTCGCGCAGTCGGAGCACCGTCTCGCCCGTCGTCGACTTCCCGCAGCCGGACTCGCCGACCAGCCCGAGCGTCTCGCCCTCGTTGACGTCGAAGCTCACGCCGTCGACCGCGCGGACCGCGGTCGGGTCCCGGCGGAGCACGGTGTCGAGGAGGGAGTCCTGCTCGTAGTAGTACTTCTGGAGGTCCTCGACTTCCAGTAGCGGGTCACTCACTGCTGGTCACCTCCTCGTCGAAGTGGCCGTCCGCGAGCGCGCGTGACTCGTCGTACTCGCGGTCCGCGAGGTAGCACTTCGCGGCGTGGTCGTCGCCGGCGTCGAACTCCGGCGGTTTCTCCAAGCACTCCTCCATGGCCTTCGGGCAGCGGTCCGCGAAGTAACAGCGGTCGTCCATCTCGCTGTCGAGGAGGCTCGGGACGCTGCCCTCGATGGGGTCGAGGCGGTCGTCGGGGTCGTCGAGGTCGGGGATGCTCTCGACGAGTCCGCGCGTGTACGGGTGGACGTGGCCGTCGAAGATGTCCGCGAGCGTCCCGCGTTCGACGAGTTCGCCGGCGTACATCACGCCGATGCGGTCGGCCATGCGCGCGATGACGCCGAGGTTGTGCGTGATGAGGACGATGCTCGTGTCGCGCTCGTCCTGAATGTCCCGGAGGAGGTCCAGAATCTGGGCTTGGATGGTCACGTCCAGCGCCGTCGTCGGCTCGTCGGCGACCAAGAGGTCGGGCTCGCCGGCGAGCGCTTGCGCGACCATCGCGCGCTGGAGCATCCCCCCGGAGAACTCGTGGGGGTACTCGCGGGCGCGGTCCGCGGCGTCCGGGATGCCGACGTCTTCGAGCAGGGAGATAGCGCGGTCCCACGACTCCTCGGAGACGTAGTTCCGGGTGGGGACGACGGAGTCGAGGAGGAGCGACCCGAGGCCGTAGCCCTGTGTCCGGGAGCGCGTCGACCGCGGGTTCGCGCTCGCGCGGCGCTGGACCTCGACGGCTTCCGCGATCTGCTCGCCGACGGTCACCGACGGGTCCATGCTCGTCATCGGGTCCTGGAATATCATCGAGAACGACGGCCCGCGGAGCGCGCGCCGCGCGCGCTCGGGCAAACGAACGACGTCGACGAAGTCGCCGTCGACGAACTCGCCGCTGTACTGGTCGGCGAGGTCGGGGTTCCGGTACCAGATTTCACCGTCCGTGATGCGGCCCGGGGAGTCGACGAGGTCCAACAGCGAGAGCGCGGTGACGCTCTTCCCGGAGCCGGACTCCCCGACGACGCCGAACACTTCGCCGTCGTGGACGGTGAAGGAGACGTCCTCGACGGCGTTCACTTGCCCCTCCTCGGTGAAGAAGCGCGTCGAGAGGTTCCGGACGCGGAGGAGTTCGTCGGTCACACGCCACCCTCCCCCTCGACACCGGGGTCGAGGGCGTCACGGAACCAGTCGCCGAGGAAGTTCACGCTCATCACGGCGAGCACGATGCCGATGCCGGAGAACGTCGCCACCCACCACGCTTGCGCGAGGAAGCTCTGCCCGTTCTGGATGTTGAACCCCCACGAGAGCGTCGTCCCCGAGAACCCGAGGAAGGACAGCGAACTCTCCAGGAGGATGATTGCGGCGACTTGCGTCGTCGCCAGCACGAGAATCGGCGTGAGCGCGTTCGGGAAGACGTGTTTGCGGAGGAGGTGGACGTCGCTCGCGCCGATGCTCCGCGCGGCCTTCACGTACTCCTCCTCGGAGACGGTGAGGGCTTCGCCGCGGGCGATGCGCGCGAGCCACACCCAGTTCACGAGGCCGACGACGAGCACGACCGTCCCCGGAATTGTGAACGTCGCGGGCATGTTCGGTGCGAGGCCGAGCGCCACCCACGGGTCGGGCACTTGGATGGTCGCGGTGCCGAACAGGCCGACGAGTGACACCGCGAGCACGAGCGACGGGAACGCCAGCATCACGTCCGCCGCGCGCATCAGCGCGTCGTCGACGTTGCCGCCGTAGAACCCCGCGACGAGGCCGACCGGCACGCCGATAGTCGCAGCGACGAGCACGCCCAGCAGCCCGACGAGCAGCGACGTTCGCGCGCCGTAGATGACCCGCGAGAGGACGTCCTGTCCGAGTCCGTTCGTGCCGAGCGGGTACGCCGGCGACGCCGAGACGTACGTCGTGTTCTGGACGGTCTCGACGGAGCCGTTGATCATCTGGGTCGTCGACACCGTGCGCGTCGCGCTGAACCCCAGCGGCGGCAGGAACTCCAACTCGAGGTGCTGGGCGGTCGGATTGTGGGGGGCGATGAGCGGCGCGAACACCGCCACGAGCACGACGACGCCGAACAGCACGACGCCGACCTTCGCGAGCGCGCTCCGGCGGAACTCGCGCTTGAGGTTCCGCCACGTGCGCGGCGACATCACGGCGACCACCCCGCGAGCGCGGTCGCGGTCACTCCGCGGACACCTCCGGGCTGACGTACGCGTACAGCGCGTCGACAGTCGTGTTCACGATGACGAACCCCGCGCTGACGACGATGAGACAGCCTTGGAGTATCATCCACTGCTGTTGGTTGATGGCGTCGATGAGCAGGCTCCCCAGCCCCGGCAGGTCGAAGACGCGTTCCGTGATGACCGCGCCGCCGACGAGTGTGCCGAGTTGGAGTCCGAGCACGGTGATGACGGGGATGAGCGTGTTCTTCAGCACGTGCCGGTAGCGGACGAGCGCCTCCGGCAGTCCTTTCGCGCGCAGCGCAGTGACGTAGCTCTCCCCGAGTTCCTCGAGCATCCCCGAGCGCGTGAGCCGCGTCACGAGCGCGGTGAAGTACGTCCCGAGCGTGACCGCGGGGAGCGTGATGTGCGCGAGCCACTCCACCATCCACCGGGTCTCTCCCTGCAGGAGGTGCCGGAGGGCGTCGACGAACATGACGGTCTGCCCGTCGATTTCCGCGAGCCCGCTCGTCGGGAAGACGTTGAACTGAACGGACAACAACAGCACGAGCATCACGCCGAGCCAGAAGTTCGGCGTGGAGATGCCGACCAGCGACAGCGACGTCGCCACGTAGTCCGACGGCTGCCGGTGGTTCACGGCGCTCACGACGCCCAGCGGGATGGAGATGATAATCGCGACGACCGTCGATGCGACCGCCAGTTCGAGGCTCACCGGCAGCGCCGCGAAGACCTCCGCGGAGACGCTGGTTCCCCGGGCGTACGACTGCCCCATGTCGAGGCGGGCGAGGTCCCAGAGGTACTGGCCGTACTGGACGTACAGCGGCTGGTTCAGCCCGTAGGACTCCGCGATAGCCTGCCGAAGCTCCGGGCCGGCGTCCAGCGGCGCGATGAACGCGACCGGGCTGCCGGGCGTGATATACCGGAGCGCGAACACCACGGTGACGACCGCCCAGACGACGAACACGCCCTGCAGGCCGCGCTTCGCGAGGAACCGTGCGTACCCCATTGGCGGTCACTGTGCGGGACTGATAGCGTACGCGTCGATTCGCTCGTCGTTCCTTGCCGCCCACTCGATACGGTCCGAAGTGCCGTAGACGCTGTACTGGCGGTTCAGGAAGATCCACGGTGCCTCGTCGTGGCACAGCTGGTTGGCTTCCCGGAGCAGCTGCTCGCGTTCGTCGGTGTCGGTCGTGCTGTTCGCGTCCTCGATGAGCTGGTCGAGTTCGTCGTTCTTCCACGACGTCAGCGACCCGTCGCTGGTCAGCGTCGGGTTGATTGTCTGGCTCGCGTCGAAGGTGGCGTTCCCCCACCCGATGAGGTAGAAGTCCGGGCCCGTAGTGATGTCTGAGTCCGTGAGTTCGCCCGCGAGCGTCGAGAACGTCCGCTGGTTGACCTCACAGGAGACGTTGGGGAGTTCGTCGATCATGTTCGCGACGAGGCGCGCGATTTGAAGGTCCTTCAGGTAGCGGCCGACGGGCGTGTGGAGTTCGATGGAGACACCGGCGTGGCCGCTCTCCTCGACGAGCCGTTCGGCCTCGTCGGGGTCGTGGGGGTACGGGTCGGCCTCGTCGTTGTACCCGAAGAACGGCTCCAGCGTCGGCTGGCCCGTCTGTCCGCCGGCGCCCTGGAGCGCGCTGTCGATGATGGCTTCGAGGTCGATTGCGTAGTTCATCGCCCGCCGGAACTTCGGCGAGGAGAACGGCTCGACGGTCGCCTTCATCGCGTTGTAGATGACGCGGGTGCTGCCGACCGCCTCGACGGACGCTTCGGAGTCCTCCACGCGGGAGAACGACTCCGGCGGGACGTTGACGACGAGGTCGGTCTCGCCGGCGACCAGTTGGTTGACGCGGACGCCGGAGTCCGACGCGCTCTCGATGGTGAGGTGGCTGACGTCGGCCGGCTCCCGCCAGTAGTCGTCGTAGCGCTCGAACTCGACGGACTGGTTCTGTGCGTACTCGGTCTGCTCGAACGGCCCGGTGCCGTTCATGTTCTGGGCGACGTAGGACTTCTCGTGGTCTTTCACCCACGCCTTCTCGACGACGTCGCAGTAGATGGCGAACTCCGAGAACACGATGGGGTTGAAGCCGTCCGAGTAGACGTCGACCGCGCGACCGTCGTCGGCGACCTCCGCGCCGGTGACGCCCGCGAGTTGGCCGGACTGCGGGCTCGTGAACCCGACGCTATCGTCGACGATGCGGTTGATGGTGTACGCGACGTCCTCGGGCGTCACCTCGTTGCCGGTCTTGTGGAACGTCGGCCCCTCCCGGATGGAGAACCGGACGTGGCCCGCTTCGACGCGCTCCCAGTCGGTCGCCAGCATCGCCGTAATCTCCCCCTCGGCGGTCCGACTCAACAGCCCCTCGTAGCTCTGGAGCATCGTGATGTCGGTGGGGATGTCCCGGTGGTCGTGGGGGTCGAGAGTCGTCGGCATCGTCCCCTGCGTAATCGTGACCTGGAACTCCTCGGGCGGCCCTGACTCCGTCTGTTCGCTCGTCGTCGCTTCCGGGCTCGTCCCCGTCGCTGCTTCCGTGGAGTTCGAGTCGCTGTTCGACGAGCAGCCGGCGACGAGTGCGGTCACCGCAGTACTTCCCGCAGCGGTGAGGAACTTCCGGCGAGACGCCGTCGGTTGGTTGCTACTGTCTGTCATGATACGGGGAAGTCACGAATACAGACGGAAATAGTATACGGCTCCGGAACGCCGAGGGCGGAACTGTCCGGCGAACGATTCGAAATCCTTTTTTCGGTCGTGCACTTCCGTTCGGGTACGCGCCGCCTTAGCTCAGACTGGGAGAGCACTCGACTGAAGATCGAGCTGTCCCCCGTTCAAATCGGGGAGGCGGCATATTCTGTGGCTGCGAACGAAGTGAGCAGCCACAGCAAGGGCGCCGACACGATTCGAGCACGGAAGTCACAGCCCGCGAAGCGTAGCGAGCAGGAATGTCTTCCGCTGTTCAAATCGGGGAGGCGGCATATTCTAAGACTCCGAGCGACAGCGAGGAGCCGCAGAAACGACGCCGACACCTGCTTTCGCGCGAAGTAGGTTCGTCGTCTGCCGATAGGGTGCCGTCCTCGGTGAGCCAGCAGCGTCCGGGACAACACTATGTGGCTGGTCGTCGTCGCGAGACCCATGAGCAGTCTCCGACGGACGCTGGCTCTGTTCGAGCGGCCGCTGCGGTACGTGATGGGGACGATCTACGTGGTCGCTGGCGTCCTACACTTCAGGACGCCAGCGGCCTTCGAGCGCGTGGTGCCGCCGTCGCTGCCGCGGCCGCGGGCGCTCGTCTACGTGTCGGGGGTCGCGGAGGTCGTGTTCGGCGTGGGCGTGTTGTTCGAGCGGACGCGGCGGCTGTCGGCGTGGGGAATCGTGGCGCTGCTCGTGGCGGTCTTCCCGGCGAACGTCTACATGGCGACCGACAACGTGGCCGACGAGCTAGTGCCCGAGGGGATGGAGCGCGTGGCGCGCGTGGCGGCGTGGGTGCGGCTTCCGCTGCAGGGCGTGCTGGTGCTGTGGGCGTGGTGGCACTCGAAGCCCGACGCCGAGTCAGGGGTGTGAGCGGGCGGTCGGCGGGACGCTCGGGGACCGAGACCCGGACAGTCGTCCAAGGATAGGCGCTACACCGGCGATTTTCCGGGCGAGCGCGCAATCCCAGCGCTGAAACGTTTATCTGTGTGTCGCCCCAAAGAGGAGGTATGACCTACGACACCGTCGTGTTCGACAACGACGGCGTCCTCGTCGGCCGCACGCGGTACGACGTGCTGCAGGCGGCGACCGAGGACACGTTCGAGCAGTTCGGCGTCACCGACCCCGACCCCGACGATATCGAGGAGATGACCATCGGCGCGACGCCGAAGACCGTCAGCGACGTCTGTAGCCGCTACGGCCTCAAGCCGGCAGAGTTCTGGCCGACGCGGGACCAGACCGCTGCGGAAGCACAGTACGAGGAAGTCCGGGAGGGCCGCAAGACCCTCTACGACGACCTCCACGAACTCCACGACTTGGATGTCTCGATGGGTATCGTGAGTTCGAACCAGCAGGCGACCGTCGACTTCGTGCTGGAGCACTTCGGCGTCGACGACCTGTTCGGCGCGGCGTACGGCCGCGAGCCGACCGTGGAGAGTCTGCGGCGGCGCAAGCCCAACTCCCACTACATCGACCAGGCGCTCGCGGACTTGGACGCGGATTCGGCGCTGTTCGTGGGGGACAACGAGTCCGACGTGCGCGCCGCGGAGAACGCGGGCATCGACTCGGCGTTCATCCGGCGGCCCCACCGCCGCGACTGGGAGTTGAACGTGTGGCCGACGTGGGAGATCGACGGCCTCGACGACCTCCACGACATCTGCGAGCTCTAACGCCCGCAGCGCTGCTCTCGACGGCGGAGAGCGGGTGCGTCGTCCGTCGACGACACCCACAACAATTATGATGTAGCAGCGCCTCTCTACGGTCGCAATGGCAGAAGGTACGGTTGACTTCTTCAACGACACTGGCGGCTACGGTTTCATCGAGACGGACGACGCGGACGAGGACGTGTTCTTCCACATGGAAGACATCGGCGGCCCGGACCTCGAGGAAGGTCAGGAAGTCGAGTTCGACATCGAGGAGGCCGACAAAGGCCCCCGCGCGACGAACCTCACTCGGCTGTAATTCGGTGATAGCCCAGCGTCGCTGACGCTGGACAGGACGAATCGTTTTTCGACTATTCACGAACTACGTAGCGACGGCGTCGGCCGCCACGTGTACCAGTGAGCAGTCCGACTAGTGAGGCGTGCGAACGTCCACAATCGCGTTCGTGGTCGGCGCGTTCCTGTTCGTCCTCCCGATTCCCGGCACGTTCGTGACCGGCGCACTCGTGCTCGCTGCCGCGGCAATCGCGCGGTATCGGTGAGCGGCCGGGCCTATTCGAGTCGCGCGCGGTCCTCGTCCGTGAGGTCGAGGTGGCTCGCCGCGACGTTCGATTCGAGGTGGTCGAGGCTGGACGTCCCGGGAATCGGGAGCGTCACCGGCGAGTGGTCGAGCAGCCACGCGAGCGCGACCTGCCGGACGGTGGCGTCGTGGTCGTCGGCGACGGCTTCAAGGCCACTGCGTTGCTCGCCGAGGTCGCCACCGCCCATCGGGAAGTACGGAATGAAGCCGATGTCGTAGTCCTCGCAGGCTTCGAGGACGTCCTCGTACTCGCGGTCGACGACGTTGTACGCGTTCTGGACGGTGGCGACATCGACGACCTCGCGGGCGGTCTCCAGTTGGTCGACGGAGACGTTGCTGAGGCCGACGTGGTCGACGAGTCCGTCGTCTTTGAGTTCCGCGAACGCGTGGACGGCGTCCTCGAAGTCCGTGTCGGGGTCGGGGCGGTGGTACTGGTAGAGGTCGATGGAGTCGACGCCGAGGCGGTCGATGGACGCCAGCGCCTGATTCTTGATGTAGTCTGGGTCGCCGTGGGGAATCCAGTCGCCGGTCGCGTTCCGCAGGAGGCCGGCCTTGGTGGCGACGACGGCGTCGTCGGCGATGCCGGATTCGCGGATGAAGCGCTCGCTGACGCCGGGGCCGTAGGAGTCGGCGGTGTCGACGAAGTCGACGCCGAGGTCGACGGCGTGCTGGAGCACGTCGCGGGCGTTGGCTTCGTCGTCGGGCGACCCGATGACGTCCGGGCCGGTGACGCGCATCGCGCCGAAGCCGAGCCGGTGGACAGTCAGTTCGCCGCCGATGTCGAAGGTGTCGCTGTCGTTCTCCGTTGCCATACCCCAGCGTGTAACGTCCGGTCGCTTAGGTGTTGGTGAAACGGATTCGCCCGCCGGAGTCAGGGCTCCCACTGGTCGCGCAGTTCCGTGCGCGGCTTCGAGGGGTCGTCGTGTTCGACGAGCGTTCGCATCTGGTCGACGTTGAACGCGTACGTGCGGTCGTCGCGAGCGACGAGGTCGTGGGTGCGGAGTTCGCGCAGCAGCGTGTGTACGGGTTCGACATCGATGCCCGCGGCCGCCGCAAGGTCGTGGGCGCTCGCGCCGGGGTTGGTCGCGAGTTCGGAGACGACCTGCCAGGCGGCCTCGTCGTTGCACTTCGAGTCGCGGCGCGCGGCGTTCACACGCGTGACGACGGGCGGCGCCTGCAGGAGGTCGACGACCGTCTCGGTCGGCGACGCCGTGGATTCGTCGGGTGTCGCACTCTCATTCTCGCTCCCGTCTTGGAGTTGGCTGCGTTCACCGCGGCGCCGTAGCCGGTCTTGGACCGCGTCCACGAGCGCGTCCCGCGAATCGTCGTCAACATCACTGCCAACCGTCGTGTCAAGCGTCGCATCGGGGGCGTCGTCGCTGGTCGCGGCCTCGGCAGTATCGCTGGTGCTGTCGTCGGTAGCGCCGGCGTCGTCCTCGACTTTCGCTTCGAGTTCGGCGACGCGCTCGGCCAACTGGTCGATGTGTTCGTTCTTCGTCTGGAGCGTCGACTGGTAGCCGTCCGGCGGGGAGCCGTCGCCGTGCGCGAGCGCGTTCGCCATCTTCCGGGCGGCCGCCGAGACGTCCCGAGCGGTCTCCAGTTCGGACTCCAGTTCGGCGATGCGCTGCTCGCGGTTCTCCAGTTTCGACTCCAGTTCCGCGACGCGGTTCTGCTCCTGTTCCTTGCGGTCGGTGATGTCGCCGAGGTCCTCCATCAGCGACCCGCTGACGGACTTCAGGTCGGGGCGCTCGAAGTCGTCGAGGCCCGGGGTGGCGCCCGCGTCGAACGTGCGCTTGCGCTTGAACTGCACGCGGCGCACCATCTCGTCGCTCCAGTCCGTCTGGATGAACGCCTCGCCGTCCCCCAAGTCAACGACGTCGTCGGCGTACTCGCTGCCGACGATGCGGCCCACGACCTTCGTGTCGTTCTCCCACGTGAGCCGGTGCCACACCAGCCAGTTCGCCTGCGTGATGAAGTCCTTCTTCACGTCGGCGGGGCGCTGGCTGATGCCGACGACGCCGAGGCCGTGCTTGCGCCCGCGCTTGCCTACCTTGATGAGGAGGTTGCCCGTCTCACCGACGCCGCCGCCCTCCGGGATGTACTCGTGGCACTCCTCGACGACGAGCAGGAACGGCTTCTTCAGTTTCTTCTCCTTGGCGAAGAGGTGCCGGACCGTCTCCCGCAGAAGTTCGTCGGCCTCCTCGTCGTCGAGGTAGCCGGAGACGTCCAGAATGATGGGGACGTTCTCCTCTAAGGCGAGATGCGCGAGCTTCTCGGCGTGCTCGACGCTCACCTGGATGTCGCACTCCTCGTCGGCGCCCGCGTGTAGGAGCTCGTACTCCTCTTTGAGCCCGTAGTACTCGCCGTCCGTGTCCACGATGAGTACGGGGTAGCCGGCTTCGAGGAGTTCCTCGACGACGACGCTCGTGGAGTTCGAGTTGTGAACGAAGACACCGTTCGCGACGAAGTTGTCGTTGAGCGCGACGTCGAGGTCGTAGACGGTTCGAGTTCCGGAGACAGGACTAACGTCGACGACGCGCTTCCACTGGATATCAGACTGGCCGAGAGCCGCAGTCCGACCCTCGATGTCGAGGTCGTCGACGAGTTGATTGAACGTCTGCCGTCCCGCCTTCTGTTGTCTTGTGAGGTTATGGACCGATGCTCCCGAGACTCGGTTATCACTGTCTCGGAGCGTCCACCCCTGCTCTCGCGCAGCAACATTCAGTACGGGGCCGAACCCCGGAATCATGTCTTTTGAATTGTACGTCCCGCCATCGGCGATGCCAGCTGTAGCGGTTTCGAGTTGCTCGGCCTTCTGGACCATCTCGAGGTCAACGACCTCCGCGAACGTTGCGAGGCTGAAGGAATCGACGGTCAGCCGTTTGTACTGTCGCTTCTCCCCATTGTACATCGTGAGTTTGTCCCGCAACGTCGTTGAGATGCCGAACTGTCGAAGGAGCTCTTTCATCCCGTCGAGCAACTCGGGAGATTTCGACATTACAGACGCGCTTTCGTCGTTAATCGTACCGTCGCCGTCAAAGTATCCAGAAATCACGCCCTTGCGGAATGCCGCGGGTGTATCGAAGGCCCAAACTGGCAGTGACTTTCCGCCAGCACCCACACCGAATTCGGACTGTAGGAACTTCGCGAACGGCTTGAACCCCTTGTTGCAGGTCCGCTCGTAGACGTTGAATCCCTGACCGTCGAGGAACGACCGAACACCGTCATCGATATTGGAAATCTGTAACGTGTCACGCGCGTCGAACGACCCTTCAGCGAGATACAGGCCGAGCACTTTCCCGGTCTCGAGATCTAGGTCCAAATACCGGTCGTCCGTTCTCGGACCGCTCTGAATTTCATCGTCCCGAATTGTGAGATTGGCCGTTTCGGGGACATACTCCGCGAGATCGACGTCCGTTACGTCCTCCGCACTCGGTAACTCTCGGGCAAGCGGAAACCAGGTCCCCTCCTCGACATCGCTTCCCTGTACCGGAACGATTTCGAGGTCGTCAATGGTGAGAAAGCTGTGGTCCTCGGTTCCGATGATTTCAGTACCATCCTCAAGGGTGATTTGCAACAGGTCGTCGGCTTCGTGTTCAATAACAGCTTGAACGGGCTGGAACTCCTGTTCGTAGGTGTGCTTGTTGAGCGAAAGCACTTGTTCGCCCTCGGATACGTCTTCGATTGGCTTCCGCCCGTTCTCAGTATGAACCGGCGTCCCTCCAAGGATACTCTTTCCGGACCCGCTTTTCCCGGTGATGAACGCGCGCCCCGTTAACACCTCTACCGTGGGAAATTCCAACGGCTCACCGTCCGCGGTCTCCCCCACGTGAATCCGCTGCACGTCGTCCTCGCCGGAATCTGCCATTAGGCTGAGCCACACGAGCCGGGGAGAAAACCGTTGTCCTCGCTGGCCTACCGACTGCCGGGGTGGCCGTCGGGGAGGCCGCGACGGCCGAACGTCGTCTCGCGCAGCGTCTCACCTTCGTACTCGTCGCGGAGCAGTCCGCGCTCGCGGAGTTCGGGGACGACGAGGTCGACGAAGTCCCGGAGGCTGTCCGGGCGCGCGACCTCCTTGACGTTGAAGCCGTCGACGCCCACGTCCTCGAAGTAGTGCTGGAACTCGTCGGCGACCTGCTCGGGCGTCCCCACCACGACCGGCGAGGTGGTGCCCAGTCCCGCGAACTCCGCGACCTCGCGGACCGTCCAGTCGCGGTCGTCGTTCGACGTGAACGCGTTCACGACGCCCTGAATCGCCTCCGTCTCGATGTGTTCGAGGTGCTGGTTGGGGTCGAGTTCGGAGAGGTCCATGTCCACGAACCCGGAGAGCAACGCGAGCACGCCCTCGGTGTCGATGGCGTCCGTGTACGCGTCGTACTTGGCCTCCGCGACGGCTTCGGTCTCGCCGACGATTGGGACGATACCGGGGAAGAACGCGAGGCTGTCGGGGTCGCGGCCGTGAGAGGCCGCGCGCTCGCGGAGGTCCGTAATGTAGTCCTCGACGGCCGCCTCGGATGGCTGGCTGACGAAGACGGCTTCGGCGTGCTCGGCGGCGAACTCGCGGCCGCGGTCCGAGGACCCGGCTTGGTAGAGGACAGGCGTGCGCTGCGGGGACGGCTCGGCGCCATGCGGGCCGGGAACGTCGAAGTGCTCGCCCTCGTGGTCAATTGCCGAGACGCTCTCGGGGTCGGTGTAGACGCCGCGCTCGCTGTCGCGGACGACCGCGTCGTCGTCCCACGAGTCCTCCCAGAGCGCGTAGAGGACGTCCATGAACTCGTCGGCGCGGTCGTAGCGCTCGTCGTGGTCCATCCGGTCGTCGTAGCCGAGGTTGTCCGCAGCGGATTCGAGGTAGGAGGTGACGATGTTGAACGCGACGCGGCCGTCCGTGACGTGGTCGAGCGTGGAGAACTCGCGGGCGAGCTGGTAGGGGTGGTTGTACGACGTCGACTTCGTGACCGCGAATCCGAGGTCGTCCGTGACTTCGGCCATTGCGGGCACGACGTACGCGGGGTCGTTCGACGGCGTCTGGACGGCCTTCTCGACGGCGGGCTCTCGGGAGTCGTCGTAGACGTCGTAGATGCCGCGGACGTCCGCGAAGAAGACGGCGTCGAAGCCGCCGCGCTCGGCGATGCGCGCGATGTCGGTCCAGTACTCGCGGTCGCTGTAGCGGTGGGACTGGTCGCCGGGGAGTTGCCACGACCCCACGGAGACGTGCTCCACGGAGTTCATCGTGAAGAGGTTCAGCCGCATCCGGTCGGTCATTACACCCGCGTAGGGGAATGTCGCGTTTAACTCGGCCGGTCACGACGCTCGCGTAGTGTTGTCACTGACGGCGGCAACGCTCACCGATTCGGGGGCTGACAGGCGACGAGTCGGCGCCGACGCGGCGCGTCGCACTCCCGCGGAACCACGCCGGGTAGCGGTCAGGTCACGCGCCGGGTTGGCCCCGGCTTCGCACTTGAATGTCAGCAGGAGCAGTAGTAGTCGCGACCGCCGAACTCGACGTCGAGGCGGTGCGCGATTGGCGCGGGGTCGCTGGGCCGGTAGACGGCGGTCGTGAGGTCGCCGCTGGTCTCGAAGTCGCCGGAGACGAGCGCTTCCCAGTCCGCCGTGGAGAGCACGTCCGCGAGGTCGCCGCCGGCGAGCAGCGGAAGGTAGTCTTCGAGCGAGAGCCAGCGCGCGTCGTTCGTCGGGTCGGGGTCGTAGTCGGCGTCGGTGGCGTCGGCGTAGGCGGCCATCGGGAGGTTCGCGCCGGCCTGCACGGGCATGCTAATCCACTTCCACGGGCGCGTGTTCACGTCGAGCAGGACGAAGTCGTCGCGGTCGCGGTCGTAGACGAACTCCGCCTCGCTGATGCCGTGGTAGCCCGCGTCCTCGATGACTGCGAGCGCGCGCTCGTGGATTTCGGGCTGTTCGACGCGCTCGACGACACAGGAGGTGCCGTAGCCGAGCGGCGCGCGAACGCGGGCGTTCCCGACAACTCCGAGCGGGTCGCCGTCCTCGGGAACGTAGGACGCCAGCGAGTGGTCCTCGCCGCGCGCGACCGGGACTTTTTCTTGGGCCATGATTTCGATGCCCGTTTCGCGGGCCATCTCCACGACGTCGAGGTACTCCTCGCGGTCACCGACCTCGATGACGTTCGTGCCGACGGCCTCCTCGAACTCGCGTTTGCGCGCCGGCTTGATTACGAGGGGGAAGCCGAGTTCGTCGGCGGCCTCGTCGGCGTCGACCTCGGAGAGCCGGTGCGTCTCGGGGTAGGGGACGCCGAGGTCCTCGCACGTCTCGTACAGCGAACTCTTGTCGAGGACGGCGTCCATCGTCTCGCTGTCCGCGAACGGTAGGCGGACGCCCTCGGGTTCGGTTTCGGCGAACGCCAGCGCCCACTCGTCCATGCAGCCGAACGCCACCGGCTCGTGGTCGAGTTCGGCGGCGAGTGCTTCGACGTCCTCGCGGAAGCCGCCCTCGTCGTCCAGCGGGTACGTGACGCGGCCCGCGTAGTCGACGGCGTCGGACGGGGGTGCGGCGCCGTCTCCGGAGCGGTCGAGCGCCACGACGGGGACGCCGTGGACGTCGAGCGCGCGAGCGACGGAGACGCCCGTGACGTGGGCGTTCGCGACGAACGCGGGCGGTCGGTCGAAGTCGGCGGCCGCGAGCGCGGCCCGCAGGTCCTCGAACTCGTGGAAGGTCATGGGCCGGTTTGTGGTCACTGCGGCTAAAGCAATCTGGTTCCGGGGGCGGGCCGCCGGTATCCGGGACAGGCTGGGGCCGTCAGCGGCGCAGCGGCGGGCACGTCGACGGAACGGGTTCGAAGCCTTTATTCGCGCGCTGGCCGTCAGGCACCAGTAGTAACTATGTCCGAGAAGCCGGCCTCCATGTACCGGAAAATCGACAAGCCGTCGTACACCCGTCGCGACTACGTCACGGGTATTCCGGGCTCGAAGATTGCACAGCACCAGATGGGCGACCTGCAGGCGGACGCCGAAGACTTCGCCGTCCAGATCAGCCTCGTTCCCCAGGAGGAGTGCCAGCTCCGCCACGGCTCGCTGGAGGCTGCGCGCCTGTCCGCGAACCGTCACCTCATCAAGGAACTCGGCGAGGGCAACTACAAGATGAGCCTCCGCAAGTTCCCCCACCAGATCATCCGAGAGAACAAGCAGGCGACCGGCGCGGGTGCGGACCGTGTCTCCGACGGAATGCGCCAGGCGTTCGGCGTCCCGGTCGGGACCGCGGCCCGCATCTACCCCGGCGAGCAGCTGATGACCGCGTACTGCGACGTCGAGCAGGCCGAAGCCGTCAAGGAGGCCTTCCGTCGCGCGTACAACAAGATCACGCCGCCGTGCAAGATCAACGTCGAGCGCGGCGAAGAACTGCTCGTCCGTTGACCTCCTCCCACCCCTGAAGGAGTGGAATTCCTCCGGTGGAGATTCCGGCTATGCTGCTTCCCCAGAGGCAATTTTCCCCACCTTAGGGCGGGTACTCTGGTCTGTGCGATCCTCTTTGATGTTTGTCCGCCTCATAGGCGGGGCGGTTGTGGCGGGCCGCCACTCGTGATTGTCCCACTTGAGGCACACGGGCCGAGCCATCGACCCACCTTCACCACCGGTCTCACGGTCGAGGAACACCCGGCTTGCCTTCAAATCCGCATGTCCTTCGAACCCACATGCACCGCATCGAAACACGTCCACGTTTCGATACGTTTTCTCTTGCTCCCCGCACTCCGGACACTCTTGGGTCGTCCACGCCTCCGACGTCTCAACGACGTCGATGCCGTACTCCTCGCAAACACACTCGAGGCGGTCGATGAACCGTGAGAACGCCCAGAAGTTGTGCGTCTTTTCGTTCACTACGCACTTCCAGTGCGTCTCCAACACGTCCTCAAGGTTACCAACGTACACACGCGAGACACCATCCTTGTACAGCTGTTCAACGAGGTCACGCACCAGTGCGTCCTGTGCGTGATTCCGACGTGCTGTCCGCTGACGGTACAGTCGGTCGATACGTCTGCTTGTGCGCCGCTGATCGTCCAGCTGGGACTGATAGTGCGCGATCTTCTCGGTTGTTTCGTGGAACCGCTTGAAGAGACTGCGGCCCTCGTAGAGGAATTGGGTCCCAGTTGTGGTGGTACAGGCAACGAGATTGTTCGCGCCCACGTCCAAGGCGGCCTCCTCGGAGGCCAGTGGTGAATCCCGTCGAAAATCGGGGATAGTGACGGGTTGCAGTGCCCTGAACGTGTCGTCGGTCTCGTCGTATATCAGCTCCAACCGCCCCTGTTCACCGTCCCAAGTCGGGGTGCCGCAGGCTTCGAGGCGGAGTCGACCGGTAATGTCGTACTCGTCTTTCAACGCCTTCCCGACGGGAATTTCGAGACGGCTGCGGTCGCCCCACTGGAGGGTATATTGGTCGTTACGGATGTACGTCCGCCGTTCTCGACCGTCCTCCTCGTTACCCCAGTAGCCGGGCGGATTGGGTTTCTCGTCATGGTCGCCGTCGTGGTATTTTTCGTTGAGGGCGAAGAACGACCGCCACGCCTCGCTATTCTTGCGGGGGATTTGTTGGGCGGTTGCGCTGCCAAGTACGTCCTTGTAGCGGTCGCTGGGGTTGGTAGCGTGCCACACCGGATTGTCGTCGAAGAAGGCTTGTCTGCGGTTGTAGGTGAGTTCGTTCCAGAGTGCGGCTGACGCGTCGAGGAGTTCAAGAAGCACCTCACGCTGTCCGGGGGTGCGTGGGCGTACCTCGAACTCGTTGACGCGCTTCATCGCTGCATCCCCACGTACCTCCCGATCCAATATATAATTTGGTTAGAAATAGAGAATTACGGGTGAGGCGAATAAGATATACGTCGAAATGGACGACGGCGAGCAGTACAGGGAACTACAGCGAATCAAGAAAAACATGGGTTGACGTGGAAAAGAGTGCTGTTGCAGGGACCACGGCGAATGGAGGGTGACGACGCGATTTAACAGTAGGATATCCACGTAAGCTACGAGCGTGGGTTTCCTGTTCGCCTCTTCATCTCATGGCCAAATCCGCGGGATTTCACCTCACTACGCTGTAACCCGGCCGCTTCTCTCCGGTTTCGCGACCGCGTAGCGACCGCGCTGTCCGGCTTCTCTCCCGGCGGTTTTTAGTCCCACAGCGACGACTTCGGGGTATGCTCGGGCTGGCGGTCGCCAACGACACGGAGACGTTCGAGCGGATTCGCGGGCCGCTCGCGGACCGCGGGATTCGCGCCGAACACGTCTCCGTCCGCGAGGCGGTGACGCCGCTGTCGGAGTCGCCGTTCGACCCGGAGCGCTTCGACGCTGGGTTCGTGTTCCCGGGGCGGTTGATGGAGGGCGGCGTAGTGGACGCGCTCCTCGGCGTGCCGTGGGTGAACGACCGCGCGGCCGTGCTTTGCTCGCGAAACAAGGCCGGCGCGCTCGCGACGCTCGCGGACGCCGGGGTTCCGGTCCCCGAGACCGTCTACGTCTCGAATCCCGCCGACGAGGACGAGGTGCGCGCGGCGTTCGAGCGCTTCGACGCGCCGGTCGTGGTGAAGCCGAACTCGACGACGCGCGGCGTCGGCGTGACGAAAATCCACGACGCCGACTCCCTCTCCGGGGTGACGGACTACCTCGAACTGGTCCACGACTACCGCGCGACCGGCGACAAGTCCTACCTGATTCAGGAGTTCCTGCCCGACGCCGCGGACTACCGCGTGATGGTGCTGGACGGCGACGTAGTGGGAGCAGTCCAGCGGGCGGCGCCGGACGGCTGGAAGCACAACGTCCACCGGGGCGCGAGCGCCGCGGGCGTCGAACTGCCGGACGAACTCCGAGAACTCGCGGTGGACGCCGCGGACGCACTCGACGTCGACTTCCTCGGTGTGGATGTGCTCGTGACCGAGGACCGGGCGGTGGTCAACGAGACGAACGCGCGCCCGACCGTCGACGACGAGGAAAAGTACGAAGCGGGGTTCTACGACGCGTTCGCGGCGCTCGTCGAGCGGACCGCGGAGGCGTAGTTACTCGACGTCGATGTTCGTCGACTCGCCGGTGCGCTCGAACGTGATTTCGAGGATACCGTTGTTGTAGCTCGCGGCGCCCGAGCGCGGGTCGACTGGGCCGGGAAGTGTGATGCGTTCGTCGTACTCGCGGGTGTCGCCGTGCGCGCTGATGGTGACCTGCTCGCCGTCGCACTGCACGGAGATGTCGTCTTTCTCGACGCCGGGGAGGTCCGCGATGACGCGCATCTCGTCGTCGGTTTCGTGGACGTCGACGTGCGTGTCCGTCGAGAACCCGGACTGGTCGCCGTCGAAGCCGCTCGCGCCGTCCATCATGTCGTCCATCATCCGCTCGATCTCGCGGAAGATGTCGTCGAATGGGTCGTCGCGGTCGTCGCGTCTCATACCCCGAGCTAAGGCCGGCCGACCGAAAAGCGTTCGGACTGTCTCAGATACCGAGCGTTTCGTTGGTGGTGGCGACGGACTCGGCGGCGTCGGCGCTGTCGGTGACCGCGCGGACGGCGTCGACGTTCTCGGGGACGACGTCGGACTCCTGGTGGATGGCCTGGAAGCAGTAGAAGTCGCTGCCCTCCGTCGTGACGGATTCTCCCCAGAGGCAGTTCTCCCAGAGGTCGCCGCGGGGGCGGCCGCGGTCGAGCGCCCACTCCTTGAGCTGGCCGGTGCCGTCGATGCCGAGGGACTCGTCGACGACCGTGATGCGGGACTGCTCGGCGAGCAGGTCGCGGACCTCTCCGGCGTCGGGTTCGGCGGCGAGCGTGACGTTGATGGCATGCACGTGCATCAGCGTCGTCGGCACCTTCAGGCCGAGCGTGTCGATGTCGAGGTCCGGGAAGATGGTGTTGACGTCCGGGCCGTGGTGGCTCGGAATCGAGATGGGGTCCGGGAGCGTGTCGTTGATAGGGCCGCGGTCGGACTGGCCGGGGTCGCCGCCGCGGCGCACGAGCGTCGCGCGCACCTTCTCGACGCCGTACGCCTCGCGCAGCGGTGCGAGGAGCCGGGAGAGCCCGGTGGTGTTGCAGGAGACGACGCGGACGTGGTCGGCGTCGACCGCCTCGTCGTAGTTCGAGCGCGCGTTGAACGACACGTCCGCGATGTCGGCGTCCTCGCCGCCCTGATAGATTGCGGGCGTGTCGTACTCCTCGTAGAGCGCGCGGTTCTGCGCGCCCACGCCGGAGGGCGTGGCGTCCACGACGACGTCGCTCTGCGCGACGAGGTCGTCGACGAGGCCGGCGGTCTCGATACCGGCTTCCGCGAACTTGTGCGCGCGGTCCTCGATGGCGGCGTAGAGGTCGTAGCCGCGCTCGACTGCCTGTTCGGCCTCGTAGTTCGGACTGGTCTTGGCGACGCCGACGACGTCCATGTCGGGCTGGTCGCGGACCGCGTCCGCGACGCGCTTGCCGATGGTGCCGTAGCCGTTGATGCCGACGCGAATCATACCGGAGAGTGCCACGCGACAGCGGTTAATCGTTTCGCAGCACCGATTTACCGCGAATCGAGTGAATCCGGCGGGGCCGAGCAACAAGACCTAACGCGGCGCCGCGAGAAGGCCCGAGTATGACCGACCTGCGAGCGGCCGCCGAGACCGCCGTCGAACAGTGCCTCGGCCTCCAAACCGACGAGTCCTGCGTCGTCGTCACAGACGACAAACGCCAACCCATCGGCGAGGCGCTGTACGACGTCGCCAGCGAGATTACGGACGCGACGCTGCTCCGGTACCCGCCGGGCGACCAGCACGGCGAGGAGCCGCCGAGTCCCGTCGCCGCGGCGATGCTGGACGCGGACGTGTTCCTCGCGCCGACGACGAAGAGCCTGAGTCACACGCGCGCTCGCGGGGCCGCCAACGACGCCGGCGCCCGGGGCGCCACTCTCCCCGGTATCACGGAGGACGTGTTCACGACCGGGCTCGACGCCGACTACGAGACCATCGCCCGGCACTGCGAGGACGTGCTCGCGCAAGTGGAGGGTGCCGACGAACTCCGCGTTACGACGCCCGCGGGCACCGACATCACGTTCGAGCCCGGGGACCGCGAGTGGCGCGACGACACCGGCATCGTCCACGAGCCCGGCGACTTCTCGAACCTCCCCGCGGGGGAAGTGTTCGTCTCCCCGGAGGATGCCAACGGTACGTACGTCGTGGACGGCACGATGATGCCCCACGGGAAACTCGACGACGACGAACAGCTCCGCTTCGAGGTCGAGGACGGCTACGTCACGGACATCTCCGACCGGGGCGTCCGCGAGCAGGTCGAGGCCGCCAGCGACCAGGTCGGCCGGGACGCCTACAACCTCGCGGAGCTCGGCATCGGCACGAACGTCGCCGTCACCGAACTCGTCGGGAGCGTCCTCCTCGACGAGAAAGCTGCGGGGACGGTCCACATCGCCATCGGCGACGACGCCGGCATCGGCGGCGACACGGACGCGCCGCTGCACCTCGACGGCATCATCCGAGAGCCCACGGTCTTTGCTGATGGAAGCGAAGTCGACCTGCCGAGTCCGTAACTCCGGACTGACCAACCGGTCATGGGAGGAACGAAAGGGGCGGCGCGGTCGCCTCCCGCGGCTCGCTGCGCTCCTCGCTCACTGCGTTCGCTACGGTGCTTGCGTCGCCGGGGTTCGGCGACCGCGCCGGGGCTTTCGAGGAAGCGTCGTCAGAGCATCGTGTTTAGTTTAGCGAGTTCCACCAGACGGCGAAGGCTTGCAACCACGATTCCGCTGTTGTTGGCTCGACGTGGCTGAAACTATTACTGAACGAGGAAGTTCGACGTTTTATCTCTCTAAAAACACGTTCGACAGCATTCCGATTCCCATGACGAACGGTCTGGAATCGAAGCCCGACTCGTTGGAGTGCTGTTTTGAGATGCTGGGCGTGATCAACCAGAAACACTGCGTCTTCAACGTCGTGTTTCTCGCGTAACTCCTGCAGAAACCGTTCAGTCAACGCCGTTGTTGTCGTCGGAAACAGCCGTACGTGCAGGAATCTGTTCGAATTAGGATTGACGGCAGCGTACAGCCAGTACTGCTGGCCGTCGATGCGGATCACCGTTTCGTCAACCGCAACCTGATCCGGACTAGCGTCGCTGGCGGGCTGTAGATCAGCTTTCTGCACCCAGTCATGGATGGCTTTCCGCGAGCGTTTGACACCGAACTTCTCAAGTTCTTTGACGGTATTCGAAAGTGAGAGTCCAGCCAGATGGAGTCGAATACCAAGACGCATCAGCTCGCTCGGTGTCCGCTCTCGCTCCACAAAATCTAACTCAAGCCAGTCGCTACAGCCACTGAGGCGGGTGATTTCTGCCATGAACCAGCTGAAAATCACTTCCGCCTCACTTTTCAGCCTTAACTAAACACGACCGTCACCGGGACCGACAGACCTTCACTGGCTCGTCCGGTACTAGACGCCTAATGAGCGATGACTACATCGAGGTCCGAGGGGCCGAGGAGAACAACCTCGACGACCTCGACGTGCAGATTCCACGCGAGGCGCTGAACGTGGTGACCGGCCTCTCCGGGTCCGGGAAGTCGTCGCTGGCCTTCCAGACGATTTACGCGGAGGGCCAGCGCCGCTACATCGAGAGCCTCTCTGCGTACGCCCGGAACTTCCTCGGGCAGATGGACAAGCCACAGGTCGAGTCCGTGGAGGGCCTCTCGCCCGCCATCAGCATCGACCAGAAGAACGCCGCGAACAACCCCCGGTCGACGGTCGGCACCGTCACCGAACTCCACGACTACCTGCGCCTGCTGTACGCCCGCGTCGGCGTCCCGCACTGTCCGGAGTGCGGCCGCGAGGTCGGCGAGCAGTCCGCCCAGCAGATGGTCCGCCGCATCCTCGAACTCCCCGAGGGCACGAAGGCGAAAATCGCGGCGCCGGTCGTCCGCGACCAGAAGGGCGCCTTCGAGGACCGCTTCGACGACCTCGTCAGCGAGGGGTACTCACGTGTGGAGGTCGACGGTGAGAGCTACGACCTCGCGTACGACCGCCCAGACCTCGACGAGAACTACGACCACACGATCGACGTCGTCGTCGACCGCGTGGCCGTCAGCGAGGACAACCGCTCGCGCATCAACGACAGCGTCGAGACCGCCTTAGACGAGGCTGACGGCGTCCTGAAGGTCATCGTCCCCGACGCCGACGAGGACCTCGAACTCGGAGGGGCGACCGCCCGGAGCACCGGCGACTTGGCGGATGAGGACGACGAGGACCGCTTCGTCGTGGAGTTCAGCGAGGACCTCGCCTGTACGCACTGCGGCATCGACATCAGCGAAATCGAGACGCGCTCGTTCTCCTTCAACAGCCCGCACGGCGCGTGCCCGGAGTGCGAGGGCATCGGGAACACGAAGGAGGTCAGCGAGGACCTCGTCGTCGTCGACGAGAGCAAGCCCGTCAAGCACGTCTTCGAGGCGTGGAGTTACAACCGCTCGTACTACCAGACGCGCCTCGATTCGGTGGCCGAGCACTTCGGGATTAGCCTCGACACGCCGTTCGAAGAACTCGAC
Source organism: Halobacterium sp. CBA1132 (assembly GCF_001485535.1). Classification (NCBI taxonomy): domain Archaea; kingdom Methanobacteriati; phylum Methanobacteriota; class Halobacteria; order Halobacteriales; family Halobacteriaceae; genus Halobacterium; species Halobacterium sp. CBA1132. The sequence goes on along the minus strand of NZ_BCMZ01000001.1, from coordinate 202,488 downwards.
GAGGACGTCCAGCAGGCGTTCCTCTACGGCACCACCGAGGACGTGGTGTTCAAGCGACAGACGAAGAACGGCACCCGCCGCAAGGAGAAGCCCTTCGAGGGCGTCATCCCGAACCTCGAACGCCGCTACGTCGAGACCGACTCCGAGAGCACCCGCGACCACATCGAGGAGTACATGTCCGTCACGACGTGCCCGGCGTGCGACGGCACGCGCCTCAAGCCCGAATCCCGCGCGGTGCTCGTGGACGGCACGCCCATCACGGACGTCAACCGCATGAGCATCGGGGACGCCCTCGAACACTTCGAGGGGATGGAGGACAACCTCGACGCCCGCGACCGCAAAATCGCCGAGGAGATTCTCAAGGAGATTCGCGCGCGCCTCGGCTTCATGACCGAGGTCGGACTCGACTACCTCACGCTCGACCGCGAGGCCTCCACGCTCTCGGGCGGCGAGAGCCAGCGCATCCGCCTCGCCACCCAGATCGGCTCCGGGCTCGTGGGCGTGCTGTACGTCCTCGACGAGCCTTCGATTGGCCTCCACCAGCGCGACAACGACCGCCTCCTCAACACCTTAGAGGAGCTCCGCGACCTCGGGAACACGCTCGTCGTCGTCGAGCACGACGAGGAGACGATGCGGCGCGCGGACAACGTCGTGGACATGGGTCCCGGGCCGGGCCGCCACGGCGGCGAGGTCGTCGCGAACGGCGACGTCGAGGACCTCATGGCCGCCGAGGACTCCATCACCGGCGATTACCTCGCGGGCCGCAAGCAGATTCCCGTCCCCGAGGAGCGCCGCGACTGGACGGACACCCTGACGATTCGAGGCGCGCGACAGCACAACCTCCGCGACCTCGACGTCGACCTCCCCATCGGCGCGTTCACCGCGATTACGGGCGTCTCGGGCTCCGGGAAGTCCACGCTGATGCACGACATCCTCTACAAGGGCCTCGCCCGCGAGATGAACGACAACACCAGCGTCGACCCCGGCGAGCACGACGCCATCGACGGCGTCGACAACGTCGAGACGGTGCGGCTCATCGACCAGTCGCCCATCGGCCGCACGCCCCGCTCCAATCCCGCGACGTACACCGGCATCTTCGACTACATCCGCGAGAAGTTCGCCGAGACGAAGCTCGCCAAGCAGCGCGGCTACGAGAAGGGCCGATTCTCGTTCAACGTCAAAGGCGGGCGCTGTGAGGCCTGCGGCGGACAGGGCACCCAGAAGATCGAGATGAACTTCCTCTCGGACGTCCACGTCCCCTGCGAGGAGTGCGGTGGCGCCCGCTACAACGACGAGACGCTGGACGTCACGTTCAAGGACGCGACCATCGCGGACGTCCTCGACATGAGCGTCGAGGAGGCCTACGACTTCTTCGAGGCGGACAGCCGCCTGGGCCGCCGCCTCAAACTCCTGATGGACGTCGGCCTCGACTACATGAAACTCGGCCAGCCCTCGACCACGCTGTCGGGCGGGGAGGCCCAGCGCGTCAAGCTCGCGGAGGAACTCGGGAAGAAGGACGCCGGCGACACGCTCTACCTGCTGGACGAGCCGACGACCGGCCTCCACAGCGCGGACGAGCGCAAACTCGTGGAAGTCCTCCAGCGACTCACCGACCGCGGCAACACCGTCGTCGTCATCGAGCACGAACTCGACCTCGTGAAGAACGCCGACCACGTTGTCGACCTCGGTCCCGAGGGCGGCGAGCACGGCGGCGACCTCGTGGCCGCCGGCACTCCGGAGGACGTCGCGCGCAACGACGACAGCCACACCGGGCGCTACCTCCGCGACAAACTCCCGGGCGTGGACCTCGAAGGCCCCCGCAGCGACCGTAAGAAGCCTGCGAAGGACGAACGGGCCGCACCTACCCCGGACGACGACTAATCGCGACGCCCGTCGAGTAGCGGCGGTAGCACGCTACGAACCCGGTGACACGGGGGTTACTCGTTTGGGCGCGACTCGCCGGTGGGCGCAGGCTCTTTTCCGGGTAGCGATTGTACGCGAGTGTGAGCCAACAGAAGGCAGACTACGTCGACGACGTCGACGTGGACGACGACTGGGACAGCCACCCGACAGCCGACGAACTCGCGGAAGCCGTCGAGAACCTCGAAGCCAGCGGCTTCGATGTCGAAGTCGTCGAGGACGCCGAGGCCGCCCTCGACGTGCTCGTCGACGAGATTCCGAGTGGCGCGTCCGTGATGAACGGCCACTCGACGACCCTCGAAGAAGTCGGGTTCGACGACTACCTCAACGAGGGCGACCACGACTGGGAGAACCTCGCCGCGGAAATCTGGAGCATCGACGACGACGAGGAGCGCGACGCCGCGCGCCGCGACGCCCAGACCGCCGACTACTTCCTCGGAAGCGCGAACGGCATCGCCCGCGAGGAGGGCACGCTCGTCGCCGCCGACCTCTCCGGGAGCCGCGTCGGCGCGTACCCGTTCGCCGCGAAGAACCTCCTGCTCGTCGCCGGTGTCAACAAGGTCGTCGACGACGTCGAGGCCGCCCGTGACCGCCTCCACGAGTACGCCTACGAGTTCGAGAACCAGCGCGCCCAGGACGCCTACGGCGTCGAGAGCGCGCCCTCCAAGGAGCTCATCTACCGGCAGGAGGGCACCGAGGGCCGCACGACCCTCGTGCTCGTCGAGGAGACGCTCGGTTACTAAGCGAAGCCTCTTTTCTGTCTCGCGACGTACGCGACAGTAATGTACGACTTCGCGGTCGTCGGCGTCGGTCCCGCGGGTGCGCGGTTCGCGCGCCGCGCGGCCGAACGCGGCTACGACGTGGTCGCCTTCGAGCAGGGCGAACTCGGGAAGCCGCTGGCGTGCTCGGGGCACGTCAGCCTCGATGTCTGGGACTACGTTCCAGATGAAGCCCGCGAGGACCTCTTCCAGAACGAGATTCGGGGCGCGCGCTTCCACCTCGGCGGCGCCGACTCCGAAGCCTACCCCTTCTACAAGGACGAGCCGATTTCGAACGCTGTCGACCGCGTGCAGTTGGACAACGTGCTCGCCGACGCCGCCCGGGACGCCGGCGCTGACGTCCGCGAGCAGCACACGGTGACCGAGGTGGCGGAGTTCAACGACCGCGTGGAACTCACCGTGCGCGGACCCGAGGAGACGTTCGACGTGACCGCGAAGATGGTCGCGGGCAGCGACGGTCCGCGCTCGCGCGTGCGGGACGCGCTGGGGCTCCCGGAACCGGACGAGTTCTTGCACGGCGCGCTCGCGTTCGACCCCGACCCCGACCACGAGGCGTTCGTGGACGTCCACCTCACCGTCCCCGAATTCTTCGCGTGGCGCATCCCCCGCGGCGAAGGCGGCGTCGAGTACGGGCTCGCAGCCGCACCCGGCGAGGACGTCCCCGCGCTGTTCGACGCGTTCGTCGAGGACTACGGCGTCGACATCGAGCACCGCTGCTCGGGCGTCATCCCCATCGGCCCCCGGACACCGTCACGAGCACGCGCGGATTCCTGCTCGGGGACGCCGCGGGGCAGACGAAGCCGTTCACAGGTGGCGGCATCCTCTACGGGATGACGGCCGCGGACTGCGCCGCGCGCGAAATCGACCCCGACCGACCAACGACGCTCACCGCCTACGAGGACGCGTGGCGCGGGGAACTCGGCCGCGACATCCAACTGGGCCACCTCGTCCGCAAGGGGTACTCCGCGCCCCAGCCGATTCAGCGCGCGGGGATGCGGCTGTTCGAGGGTGAAATCGGCGTCCACATGGACCAGCCGACGAGCATCTTCTCCGCAGAACAGCTCAAAGCCCTGCTTCGATAACTACTCGTACGTCGGGAGTCGCGCCGACTCTCCCGTGCAGTCCACGAACGGCAACTCGGCAATCTCCCCAGCGACATCGCCGTCGTCGGTCTCTACCGTTACGTCGCCGTCAGTCACGTCGTAGTTCACTTCCGCGAACGCGATTGGCTCCTCGCGCATCGGGCTGACGGCCGCGCGCGTCACCTCGCCCACGTCGTCGCCGTCCTGCGCCACTGCCGCGCCCGCGGCCGGCAGTTCGTCGGCGACGACGCCGACGAGTCGGCTGCTCGGCCGCCCGCGGTTCTTCACCTTCGAGACGACCTCCTGCCCGACGAAACAGCCCTTCTCGTAGTCGACGGCGTTCCCGAGACCGAGGACGTTCGGGACGCGGTCTTTCAGTTCCGTCTCGAACAGCGGCGTTCCGGCTTCCAGCGTCAGCGTCTCCCACGTCCGACGGCCGAACGGCGGGGCGTTCAGCCCGCGGACGACGAGCGTCTCGAAGACCGGCCCGGCGTCGGCGGCCGCGCAGACGACGAGGTAGCCCTCCTCGCCCGCGAGGTCGTCGTCGCGGACGACCGTCACGCCCTCCTCCATCGACCCGCGCACGAACGTCAGCGGCTCCTCCGGGGGGCTGGCGCCGCCGAGCACGCTCGCTATCTTCTCGGTCGCCTTCGGGCCGTGCGCGCCGAACACGCCGAAGCGGTCGGTCGCGTACTCCACGTCCACGTCTTGGACGAACGTGCGCTCGCTCCACTCCTCGGCGACCGCCTCGCCCTCGCCGGCGGGGAAGAACACGAGCAGGCTGTCTCCGGTCGCGAACACGTAGCAGTCCACGCGAATCCGGCCCTGCGGGTCCAACACCAGCGCGTACGCCCCCTCGCCGTCCTCGGTCGGGACGCGGTTGGTGACGGTGTCGTCGACGAACTCGTGGCGGTCCTCGCCCGTGACGACGACCACGTCGAAGGCGTGCTCGGTGATGCCGACGATGTTGCGCACCGCGCGGTGCGTGCGCTCGGGGCGGCCGTACTCCTCGGGCAGCGCGCGCCCCGCGACCTCGCGGAACGACGCGCCGTGGTCCTCGTGGCTGTCCCTGACGACTGTCATTACGCGCAGAATCGGTGCTCGCGCGGGTAAACCCACCGGGTTCCAGAATTAGTTGCTACAGCCCGATGCGCCGCCGGAGCTCGTCCAGAAGCGACGCGTCGGCCTGCTCGTCGCCGTCCGGGAAGACGCGGTCGTCCGCGCGGAAGACGGTGCGGCCGTCGTTCTCCTCGGCGTCGATGAGGCCGTCGGCCTTCAGCGACCCGAGCGCGTCCTCCAAGTCGTCGATGCCCGCGTCGACGTGCGAGCGCAACTCGAACAGCGTCGCCCCCTCGTTCGGCCGGTCGGCGAGCGCGTCCAGCACCGCCACCTCCGTCTCCTCGCGGTCGCGGTACTCCGGCTTGACGTGCATACGCACACCGACGACTGCCGGCGCCTTAGCAGTATCCCCGAGCGGTAGTCTTTTGCCGCTGGCTCGGATACTGCCGTCCTAATGGGTCTCAGGTGCTCCCTGCTCGGACACGACTACGGCGAGGCGTTCGTCGAGCGGGACCGCGAGGAGCGCGGCGACGAAGTGGTCGTGACCGAACGCGAGCTCAAGGAGTGCGCTCGGTGTGGCTCCGAGAAAGTTACCGCGGAGAACACCGAAGTACGGTCCTTGGAGCCCGAGCGAGGCGAGAGCGCCGACTCCCCGGAGCCCGCGACGGCCGACGAACCGGCCGCCGCGACGAGCGAACCCGCGGCGAGCGGCGCGTTCACGTCGGCGTCGGACGCCATCGAGCAGGCCGAAGCCGGCATGGAGACCGACGACGCGATGGCGGGCGACCCGGGCGCGGACGACGCGGTCATCCTCGACGACGACGCCGCCGACGAACCGGGCAGCGACCAGTGGGACGAGCCCGCGGAACCGGAGGCCGACCCCGAACCCGAGCCCGAGCCGGTCGAGGACGACGCGGAAGTCGTCGACGCCGGCCCGGCCAGCGACACCGAGTCGTCCGCGCAGACCGAGTACGTCGACCAGCAGCAGTCCCAGCAGGCCGACCAGCAGTCCGAGCCCGCGGGCGACCGCGGCCGCGGCGAGTGGCCGGACGCCGAGGGTGAGGACGAGGGCTTCGACGCCACCGAGACCGCCGACGCCGACGCGGAGGTCACCGCCACTCAGACCGACGAGTCGACGTTCGAGTTCGGCGCCGAGGAGGGCGCCGTCGACGCCGACACCGGATTCACGAGCGCGGGGCCGCTGGAGACCGACGAGCCCGCCGACGAACTCGACTTCGCGCTGTACTGCCCGGAGTGTGGCTTCGAGCGCTACGCCGCCGGGTCGAGTCTGCGAGCCGGCGACATCTGTCCGGAGTGCCAGCGCGGCTACCTCGCCGAAGAGCGGTGACGAAGCCGTTAAACCCCTCGCTGTCCTTCTCGCGTTCATGAAAGAGTACAAGATGCGACGCGGCGAGTACCTCGAAGAGCGGATGCCCGACCTGCAGGCCGAAATCGAGGACTACTTCGGCGAGGTCTCGGGCACCGAGGAGTTCAAAGGCAGCGACCTCTACGTCATCGAGGACCCCGACAACCCGGTCTTCGAGCGCATCACCGCCGGCGCCGTCGAGTACTCGGGGAAGAAGGACAAGCTCGCCGTCGACTTCGAGGAGCGCCCCGCCGAGGAAGTCATCGCCGAGGGCGACGCCGAGGCCGCCGCGGACGCCGTCGACGCGAAAAACGACTTCCTCCTCGAAGCCACCGGTCGCGACGCCAAGTCCCGCCGCGACTCGATGAAGCGCGCCGTCGAGGACGACGCCGACACCCCCGACGACGTCTCGTAAGCCGACGCTCAGAACAGTCCTACTGTATTCTCGCCGACGATTCGCTGGACAGCTGCCCGCTTACTGTCGGTTGAGCTTCGTCCGGCTGATGGCGAGGCCGTTCGGCACGACGATGAGTTGGTCGTCGCCCTTCTGGACGATGTCGCCGCCGACCTCTTGGGCGACCTGCCGGAGTTCGTCGACGACGTGTTCGACCGTGCGGTCCTCCGTGCGGAGGCGCGTGATGTCCGCGATGACCACGTCGCCGTCGTAGACGGCGTCCTTGATGGCGATGATGTCCTCTTGGCCGTCGATTTCGGCGATGTGGACGGTGACGCTGGCCTCGCCGCCGTTCGTGTCGAAGTCCTCGATGTCTAGCTCGACGTAATCCTCGGTGGAGCTCCCGCGGCCGCCGAGAATCTTGTCCATGAAGCCCATGGCGGAAAGAGGGGGTCGCCGCGGGCATAGTTCTTGCGTCAGACGCGATGGGAAACGAGCTAGTCGGCGTTCGCGAGCGGTTCGACGTCCTCGGCCCACGCCTCGTAGCCGCCGGCCATGCTCGCGACGTCGTCGGCGTTCCCGTACTCCTCGACGAGGCGCGCGGCCTGCACCGACGTTTGGCCGACGTAACAGTAGACGACGACCTCGTCGTTCCAGTCGCGCTCGACGACCACGTCTTCGAGTTCCTCGACGGTGAGGTGTTCGGCGCCCGGGACGTGGCCGTCCTCGTAGGCGTCGCCCTCGCGGATGTCCACGAGGTCGAAGTCGTCGTCGCCGGCGTCGAGGCGCTCGCGGACGGTCGCCGGGTCGACGGTGTCGACGTTCCCGCTCATCGTTTCTCCAGGAAGATGCGGTAGACACCGTCGCCGCTGCGCCACACGCGGGCGTCGGCGTCGTCGCCGACGGCGCGCGGGACGTTCTCCGTACACGGAACGTGGTCGGTCTCCTGCACGAGGAGGTCGCCCTCACTGAGGGCCTGCAGGCCTTTCTTGGCCTCGACCTGCGGGTACGGGCAGACCTCGCCCATCATGTCCTGGACTTCGTCGGCGTCCTCCAGCAGGGCGTCGGCTCTCTCGTCGGACAGTTCGTCGGGCGCGTCGGTGACGTCGTCGATGGATGGCATGAGTGTGTCGTTGGTGTCGGTGGTACGAGTGTTCGTTGGTGTGCGTGGTTTTGGACGCTTCAGATGGCGCAGCCGACTTCGCGGTAGATCCAGTGGGTCATCACGTAGACGCCGAGCACGATGCCCGCCGCGGCGATGAACGAGTGGACCGACAGTTCGGCGATGCCGGAGTAGATGTTCCCGATGTTGCAGCCGGGGGCGAGCCGGGAGCCCGCGCCCATCATGAAGCCGCCAACGACGGCGTTCGGGAGCCGGCGGCGCTTGGGCACGCGAATCGAGAAGTCGCCGCTCCACGCGGCCGCGATGCCGGCGCCGACGATGACGAACCCGATCATCACCATGTCGGTGGTGACGCCGACGCCGTTCCCGCGGAACAGGATTGCGCCCCAGTACTCGAAGCTCCCCGCCTCGACGCCGACCTGCGAGAGCAGGTACCCCGTCCAGCGGGCTTCCGGGCCGGTGACGCCGACGATGGACACCTGCGTGAACCAGAGGACGGCGACGGCGGTGATGCCGAGCGCGGCCGTTCGCGGGTCCCACGGGCGCTTGCTGGACGCGAGGGGCGTCCGCCACGACTCCACGAGACCGGCGAAGTACTGGCGGGTGCCGCGGACGAACTGTCGGGCGCCGACGGCGGGCGCGAGCAGCACGGACGGCTGGGCGGACGCCACGGTCGCGCGCTCCCCGGGGTCGCCCTTCGTCGCGCCGCGGCCGACCAGCGTCGCGTACACGACGGTGACGCCGGCGGCGACCAGCAGCGCGAGCAGCCCCGCGGGAATCGGCGAGACGGTGAACAGGCTGACGCCCTCACCGAACTGCAGCGGGCCGAAGTACGTGCTCTGGAGCGTCGGGAACGCGGCGGTGAACACCGCGTAGCCGACGCCCATGAACACGAGCGTGAGCCAGAACTGGAGGTAGCCCTCGCCGGCGCGGTACAGCGTCCCGCTCGCGCAGCCGCCGGCGTACGTCATCCCGATGCCGAAGATGAAGCCGCCGACGAGGCCGGTGAGACCCCACGCTGGCGTCCAGAGCCCCTGGTAGTACCCTAGTTGGTAGGCGATGCCCCAGAACACCATCGTGAGGAGGGTCGCCGCGAGCACGCCCTTCGTCACCCGGGAGTCCTTGTACGCGAAGAAGTCCCGGAAGGCGTTCACGAAGCAGAACCGGCCCTTCTGGAGGAAGACGCCGAGGCCGAGTCCGACGACCGCTGCCACGAGTAGACTGTTCACGGTGTCTCACGTACACGTCCTCGGCGAAGTTAACCCACGCCGAATCGGGAATCACTGCCCGCGTGACGGACGCCGACAAATCGGCCAAAGAGGCGTTGCGTGGGCTAATTTCGCGCGGTACGAGGGTTCTGATGGCACAGGTGCGACCGGAACGACGGCAAGTACCGCGGGTTCCGTGCGTCGGTGGCCGGCCTGCCGGAGGACCGAGGCTTATTCCGCCGGCGCGACTCCTCTCCCGTGTGACCTTCAGTATCTGCGTCCGCGAACCCTACGAGGACGAGAACGGCGACCAGCAGTACCGCTTCGGCGTCGCCGTCACGACCCGGCTGCCCGCGGTCGGCGTGCCCTGCCCGCACGTCAACGAGCACGGCGCCGTCGCCACGCAGAGCGTCACGAACGAACGCCTCGGGTCGAAGGGAATCGAGTACCTCGCTGACGGCCTCGGCATCGAGGACGCCCTGCAGGGTCTCCTGAACGCCGACGACGGCAGTCCGACGCGACAGCTCCACGGCGTCTCCCGGGACGGCGAGTTCACGTTTTCGGGCGACGAGTGCAACGACTGGTACGGCCACACGAGCGGCGAGAACTACACCGTCGCGGGCAACCTTCTCACCGGCGAAGCGGTCGTCAAGCGCACCGCCGACCAGTACGAGGACGTCGCGTTCGGCGACGAACCGCTCGCGAAGCGACTCGTCGACGCGCTCGGCGCGGGGCAGGCCGCCGGCGGCGACAAGCGCGAGGACCTCACGGTGCAGAGCGCGGCCGTCAACGTGGTCGACACGGGCGAGGACGACCGCGCGTACTACGACGACCTCCGCGTGGACGCCAGCGAGGACCCCATCGTCGACCTGCGGGAGACCTACCGGCTCGCCAAACAGGGCTACGAGGACGCGCTCGAACGGTACGAAGAAGACGAAGAAGCAGACAGCGCGGACGGCGAGGACGGCGACGCGTGACTAGACGGTGAACTCGTAGAGTTCGTCGCCGACGTGGTGGAGGTTCTCGACGACCTTCCCGGAGTCCCCGACCATGTCGTCGCCGCTCGTGAGCGCGCGCCCGACCGCCAGCGCCTTCCCGTGGGTCTCCTCTTCGATCACGACGAGGTCGCCGGACTCGATGCCGTCGTCGGCCTCGGTGATGCCCGGCCGCATGATGTCCGCGCCGTCGCTGACGAACGAGATGGCGCCCGAGTCCACCGTGACGACGCCCGTCGCGGGGTCGAACTCGTTTGCGCCCTGCACGGTGACGAACGGCTCGCCCTCGGGGTACCAGACGAGCGGCTCGCCGTCCACGAGCACGACATCGAAGTCCTCGTCGGCGATCTCGACGAGTTCGAACGAGTCCGCGTCCAGTTCGACGCTCAGGCCCGCCCGGAGCGCGTCCGCGATCTCGCGCACGGCGTCGCTCCGCAGGTGGTGCCGAGAGGCTACTTCCATACCGTGGGTTCGGGCGCCTCCACGCTTAAAACCGCCGCTCCGTCGCGGCTCTCGGGGCCAAACCGCTAAGTGCGCGGCCGAGCAACCACCGCGTATGCTGGGGTCCGGGGACGAATCCGTGTCCTGTATCGCCTGCGGGGCGTCCGTCCCCCGCGAGGACGCCCGCGAGTACGACAAGCACGGCGACCGCTGGGACCGCGACGGCAAGCGCTTCGAGTACCTCTGCAAGCCCTGCTTCCGCGACCTCGCCAAGCAGCCCCGTCGCGGCCTCGAAGCCAGCCTCGAAGCCGCGGGCGCCGGCCGCGTCGACGACGCCGAGTTCGTCGCGCGCCTGCTGGACGCCGCCAGCGAGGAGCGACCCGGCCGGGAGTAGTCGTGGCGACACGACTAACTGCGGACGCCGGCTACACCGTAGTATGTCAAACGACGCGGAAGCGGCGCAGGGGTCCATCGAGGACCAAGGCCCCGTCGAGATTTCTCCGGAACTCGACCGACAGATAGAGAACAAACGCGACGACCTCCTCGAGAAGTTCGAACTCCACGACGGCTTCGCGCCGGAAGTCATCGAGGAGGCCGAGGAGCGCGTCGAGGACGTGCAGGCCGAGATTCAGGACGAAGTCGACGAGCGCGCGGACATGCGCCCGCTCCCCACGTGGACGACCGACCCCGTGGACGCCCAGGACTTCGACGACGCCATCAGCGTCCTCGAACGCGACGACGAGTACGTCGTCTGGGTCCACATCGCCGACGTTACGCACTACGTCCACCCCGGGTCGGAGATGTGGGACGCCGCGATGGACCGCGGGAACACCATCTACCTCCCCGGGTACACGATTCACATGCTCCCGCCGGTGCTCGCCGAGACCGTCTGTTCGCTGGTCCCCGAGGAGGACCGCCTCGCGCACACCGTCGAGATGCACCTCGACAAGGACGACCTCTCGTACCAGAACATCGAGATATACAAGTCCGTCATCCACAGCGACGAACGCCTGACGTACAAGGAGACGGAAGCGCGCCTCGACGACGAGGACGCGCCGCTGCACGACGAGATTTCGCTCGTCTTCGAACTCGCCGACCAGATGCACGAACAGCGCAAAGAGGAGGGTAGCCTCGTGTTGAACCCGCGCCGCGACCGCGCCCACACCATCATCGAGGAGTGCATGCTGAAAGCGAACAAGGCGGTCACGCACGAACTCATGTGGAACCGCGGCGTCGAGGCCGTCTACCGCGTCCACCCCCAGCCGTCGCCCGACGAGTGGGACGACGCGCTCCGCGAGATTCAGGAGCTGGACGGCGTCTCCATCCCCGGCGACTCGTGGGACGACCCCCGGAACGCCGTCAACGCCACCTTAGAGCAGGCGCCCGAGCGCCAACTCGGGAAGATTCAGTGGGCGGTGATGAAGGTGATGCCGCGCGCCCGCTACATGAACGACCCGTTCGGCGGCCACCACGCGCTCAACTTCGAAATCTACGGCCACTTCACCAGCCCCATCCGCCGGATGAGCGACCTCGTCAACCACTGGATCGTCTACCAGAACGACGTCCCCGAGAACCTCGTGGAACTCTGCGACCACGCCAGCGACCAGCAGAAAGCCGGCGAGTCCGCCGAACGCGAGTACCGCAACTTCCTCGAGGAGGTCGGTCTCGACCCCGACGCGGTGAACAACCGCGGCGTCGAAGTCGTCGAACCGGACGACGACGAGGAAGCAGCGTAGCGCCGAGCAGTCGACTCATTTCTACCACGCGCTCGCGGGCGTCTGCAGCGACGACGACGCGGCCGTCAGCGTAGTACTCGGGAATCCGGTCACCGTCGACGTCCGGGCCGTCCCAGTCCGCACACGACTGTTCGGCGCCGTACAGGTCGCAGTCGACGGACTCCCGGAACACCACCACGAGGTCGGCCTCTGTCGCGTCCGCGACCAGTTCTACGGTCGGTGGGTCGGCGACCGTGCCGCGCGCGCCGCGCTCGTAGTACGCCAGCGCCGTCCGCACGCGCTCGCGGGCCATCTTCGCGCTCTCGCTGTCGGCGTCCACGGCGACCGTGAGGTCGTCGGTCGTCCACGGGTACGTGCGGTCGGCCGCGTCCACCACGTCGTCGGGCGCGGCCGCCGAGAGGTCGCGCGCCATCACGTCGCCCGGTCTCTCGCCGTGCCGGAATCCGAGCACGTGCCCGAACTCGTGTTTCAGGATGCGTCGCGTCGTCGCGGGCGCGTGCCCCGCCCGCACCTGCACCGTCACTGTCTCGGTCACCGTCGCGTCCGTCGGGACGACCGGCGCACACCCGAGTGCGACGTCATCTTCGTGGACGCGGCACCGGTCGACGGCCGCCACCACCTCGACGCGCACGTCCGCGTCGCTGCCGTTCGCCGCGAGTTCGAACGCCGGCCGGTAGCGGTTCCCCGAGTAAACGGCGTTCTCCCAGAACTGAAGCGCCGCGCGAACCTCTGGTCGGACGTCTTGCGCCCGGTCGGTCAGGTCGTCGACGGCGACCGTAATCGGTCCGCGGCCCCACGGACTCGTCGCCGCGGCGGTCCGGTTCGAAATCGCGGCCGGCGGCGCCGCCGCTGTCTCCTCGACGTCTACTGGCTCCGTCCGCGCGAAGTCCGCCGTGAGACACCCTGCTGTCACGACGAGCGCGAGCACCGCGAGGGCGGCCACGGCGCGTGCCATCGTCCCACGACTGGCGCGTACGCCGGATTAACGTACCGCTCGCCCGCCACGACGCCGACCGCAATCAGTCGCTGGGAGGCGTTGCTGCCGGGAACGCCGCGTTCACTTCTCGGGTCGAATCGCTCGCTCCACGGGCGTCTCCCCGCCGAAGAGCCGGAGCGGCTCGTCGACCGTCGGCGGCGCTTCCAGCGCTGCGACGATAGCCGCTGCGACGTCCTCGCGCGGAATCTCGTCGGCGCCCGCCTCGTCGGTGTCGGTCGTCGCGAACACGCGCCCCGTGCCCGCGTCGTCCGTGAGCGCCGTCGGCCGGAGAATCGTCGCGTCCACCGGCGACGCCGCGAGGTAGTCGTCGGCCATCCGCTTCGCGACGAGGTACGGCCCCAGCGCCTCCGGCCCCGCTAGCGGGTCGCTCGCGCCCAGCGAACTCACCATCACGAAGCGGTCGACGCCGCGCTCGACGCACGCGTCCACGACCCGTCGCGCCCCCCAGAGGTCCACCAGCAGCGTCGCGTCGAAGCCAGTTTCGCCGCCCGACCCCGCCGTGAACACCACCGCGTCCGCGCCGCCCAACGCGCCCGCGAACTCGCCCGTGAGGTCGCCGAGCCGCGGCTCCCCGCCGCGCTCGCGGACCGCGTCGAACTGCGCTCGCTCCCGTACCACTCCCACCGGGTCGTGGCCGGCGTCCGCGAGCCGAGCCACTACCCGACGACCGATACCGCCGTTCGCGCCGACGACAGCTACCTGCACGCCTCCACGGACGCCGCGCGCGCCAATAGGCGCTGGGTTCGTGGAAGTCCGGTAGCGAGCACGAACCCGGCGAGAGCGGCGCACACCGCCCCGCGCTCGCCGCGAGTCAGTCCGCGACGGTCTCCTCGACGATTTCGATTTCGTCGTCGGTGAGCCCGTAGAGTTCGTAGACGATTTCGTCGATGAGGTCGTCCGTGCGCTCGATTCGCTCGTCCAGTTCCTCGGCGCGCTGCTTGGTTTCGATGTAGCTCTCCAGTCCCTCGCGGACGTCGTCGACGGCGGGGAGCGTGAGCGCGCGCAGGCGGTCCACGAGCGAGTTCGTCTTCGTCGCGGTCTCCCGGAAGCCCGCGAACCCCCCGGCTTCGTCGACGGCGACCAGGATGAACTCCCGGTGAGCTGACATGGAACATGGTCCACGGTGAAACTAGACCAAAAAGGACTGCATCGAAATTCTGCGGAAGGCTATCGAAGATCTCGGTGAGAAACCAGCACACCTCTTCTACCCCGACGTGGAACTTCTCAATCGCTCTCAGCTTGGTACACCGGGAACTTATATTCGCGAGTCTATTGTTACTATAGCAACGACCTGGCCAGAGAATGGAGATTGTTAGTACTATGGGGTCTGGCTCGTTAGGGCAAGAAGTTGATTTAGAAACTCTCGTTGCAGAGCTAAAATCCCATCTTGGTGATGTAGTTGAACCGGATTTCAACGGTTCCGGAATGGTCACGGTTCGATTAGAAGAGGGCGGACCGGCGTATACAACTTATCGGACGGGTGCTTTTCAGATTCGAGGTGCAGAGGATAGAACTTCTTTGATGCAATCCTTCCAGCAATTTGAGAGAGTACTTGCTGATATAGGGTTGGATGTATCTGAACCTAACTTCACACAAGCCACTTCTGTATTTGTAGAAGATCTCGGTCGTGAGGTGAACCTGGAGGAACTAGCCCTCACTCTTGGGCTTGAGAACATAGAGTACGAACCTGAACAATTCCCAGGTCTGATTTATCGTCCTCCTCAATTCGAGACTACGCTCATAATATTTTCCAGCGGGAAAGTCACTATTGGGGGAACAACTGATCGGAAAACCGCTAAATCTGCCATCATTCACCTTTGCCAAGAATCAAAAACCCCGAACATATATGCGTGACTTTACCCCACCAACAACTAAGCTCGTTCTTCTTTCACCGACTACTAAATGTCTAATTAGGGCTAGTCCGCAAACGTTTCCTCAACTATTTCAATTTCTTCATCGGTTAGTTCGTATAGATTATAGACGGTTTTATCGATGAGGTCGTCCGTACGCTCGATTTTCTCCTTCAGGTCTTCGGCGCGTTCTTTCGTCTCGGTATAACTTTCCAGACCTTCACGGATGTCATCGACACGGGGGAGAGTAAGCTTTCGCAGCCTATCCACGAGCGAGTTGGTTTTTGTCGCGGTCTCACGGAAGTTTGCGAATCCGTTAGCCTCGTCAACAGCCACTGGAATAAACACCTCGGCAAGGTCAGCTTCAGACTCCGTGAGGTCGGTGATGCGGAGCGCTGGTAATGGCTCAGTCTCTGTGTACCCCCACTGATCAGTCTCGTATTTGTCCTCCTCGTCGGGCTTGTAACGCGCGGTCAGTCTAATTTCGACTGTGTTTGGGGATTCACGCTCGACAGTAGCCTCGCCCACTCGGAGGTTTGGCTTTTCCTTGGTCGTTTGTTGGAGAATAGAGTCTGCCAAATCCTTCGGAGGTTGAGTGAATCCAACTGTAGCGAGAGTGGAACCTTCTGAATAGTTCCCGAAGTGATCTTTCAAAGACAGGTTTAAGTTGCCCAGTTGACTTTCTAGCTCCATTCGCTTATCAGCCAATTTTGAAAGAGATTCATGCGTATCTCTCGTTGCGTCGATATTTCCGTTTTTGAGTTGCCCCTCAATATTAGAGTGCGTAGCAACACTCCGTTTTTGGAAATCAATTTTTCTGATTGGGAGTCGTTCTAAGTCAACTACGGATAGTTTTGGGAAGTTATTGCTAACAACGCTATTCGCTAACTTGGGAAATACCCAAGACATGAGTGAAGAATTAACCAAAGCTAAAATATACTTTAGATCGTACTCCCCATCTTGTAATACGTTGAGGATTGTGTTGTAATTGCAGTATGTCTTCTCAGTATACGTTGCATGAATCTTATATCGTCCACTGCCGGGAATTTGGCGAACCAATATCCTAGGCTCTGAAAGATACCTGAATTCACGTTTGTCGTGTAAGTGATCTCCGTATTTTATCCAACTATTCCCGTCAAATGATATGTTATATCTAGAAACATCATTTCCCGCTATTTCCGGTAGATATTCTTCCGACTTCTTTATATCGGAGTGGAAAACTCTATTTTCGATCTGTTCTTTAGAATGCTTTGATGAATTATATGCCTGTACACCAATAGCAAGTTCGGCGACGTCTTGGAGCGGAACTGATACAGACTGAATTTTATCAAATATCTCCTTTGTCTCCGCTGTTTGTTCCACTTCTATCCGGCATGTATCACTCTCCAAAATTCTCTCCTGGTTAAGTGAAACAGTATGCTGGGTTTCTTGGTATCCTGTCCCGCCTAATTCGAGGATGTCGATATCATCGTTTCCTCTTCCCTTTGTCGCCACGACTATGATTGAGTCAACAGTAGCATCTTGAAATACGCCTTGTTCGATTCTGAGTATTTTCCTTAGGTTTGTATTTTCCAATACATGGTGGCGGAGTTTCTCCCGGTTTTCAATCGTCAGCCACGGTTCTGGAAGAATATAACTAAATTGTCCATTAGGGCGGTTCAGATCGATAGCTCGTTCTATAAATCCGTGGAACAAATCGACAAAATATTCGGTGACATCGTATTGGGTACGTAGGTACTGTTCGATATTTCCACTAATCTCCACGTACGGCGGATTCCCAATAACCGCGTCAAACCCTGCATCGTCCCGCTTCTCCCCATCCTCCCCGAAGAACACCTCTGGATACTCCAATTCCCAGTGGAAGAAGTCCTCCTCGTCGGCCATCTCCTGCGCCGACTCGAACCAGTCCTCGCCACGAATCTCCGCCCACTCGTCTTCGTCCTCGATGGCGCCGGCCATCTCCTCGTAGACGCCTTCGGGGACGTCCAGACCGAACTCCTCGGCGGTGTGGACGTTCGCAATCTCGAACAGCCGCCCGTAGAGCGGGTCGTCGCGAATCTCGTCGTAGAGGTCCTCCATCGACTTGATGTCGTCGAGGGACTCGTTGTCCATCGCCAGCAACTCCTGCATCAGTTCCATCACGTGCTCCAGCGTGTTCTTGCGGGCGCGCGCCGCCGCCTGCATCAGCGTGAGTTGGCCGCCGTCATCGTCGACGTCGTCCGAGAGCACGTCCGTGATGTCCGACCCGACGAGTGAATTCCCGTCCTTGAGGTGGTGGTCGAGGAAGGCGAGGGGCTGGTCGGCGGCGAGCGTCTCCAGCCACATCGAGAGCTTCCCGAGTTCGACGGCCATTCCGTTGATGTCGACGCCGTAGATGCACTCCTTGGCGATGTCGCGGCGGAGGTGTTGCTCGTCGTAGCCCTGAATCTCCTGCTCGCGAACCACCTCCATCACTTGCTCGGTGAGGTAGCCCGTCGCGCTCGTCAGGAAGTGCGCCGACCCCATCGCCGGGTCCAACACCTTCAAATCGAGCACCGACTGCCAGAACCGCCGGAAGTACTCCGGCTCCGACGGCTCCAAACCGTCCGCCTCCAACTCCGCTTTGATGTCGTCGAGCAGCGGGTCGATGGTCTCCTCGACGATGTACGAGACGACGTAATCCGGCGTGTAGTACGCGCCCGTGGCTTTCCGCTCGCCGTCGTCGTTCACCACGTAGAGTTCGCCCTCCTCGACAGTCTCGATTGCGTCGGCGACGCTCACCTCTGTCGCGGGCTGCCACACCTGTCCGCCGTCCGCCGACACCGCTGCGTACTGTTCGCCCGCGATGCGGAACTCGTGTTCGAGCAGTCCCTCGTAAATCGACCCGAGGTGGCGCGTGTCCAAGTCCGCGTAGTCCGCGAGGACGTACTTCCCGTCGTCGTCGAGTGTCGTTCCGAGGCGGTGGATGACTTCCGCGATGTAGCGGTCCGCGACCTCGTTCTCCGCGAGGAACTCGTGTTCCTCGTCGTCGAAGAGCCCGCCGTTGTACGCCGGGATGTCCAACGACTCCTCGCCCGCATCGATGAGCCCAAAGAGGTCCTGCAGCCGGCTCCACATCTGCGTCGAGTACCCGCTGTAGTCCTCGTAGGTATCGCCGTCTTGGATGTCCTCGTGGATGTCTGCGCGCAGTTCGTCGAGGCTGAAGTGCTCGCGGTACTCCGCCTCGTCGTCGGCGTCGTCCGGGTGAATCAACCCCCGGGACTCCGCGTACAGCACGAACATCAAGCGGTAGAGCAACACCAGCGACTGCTCTTTCAGTTCCGCTCGCGCGTCCTCGTCGTCGGGGTCGATGTCCAAGTCGTTCGAGTGCACGAACCCCTCGCCGAGGACGCGCAGCGCCGTGAAGACGTTGTCCTGGAGGTCTTCGCCGAGTTCTTGGGCGGCGGTCTCGCTCTCGTTCCACACCGTATCGAGGAACGACGTGCCCGCGGTCTCGCGGAACGCGTCGGGCCGGAAGAACGCGTAGAAGTACTTGAACTGTTCGAGCGTGCCGGTCGCGAGCAGTTCGGGGAGGTCGACCTCGTAGTAGATCTCGGTCGCGTAGTCTTTCGTGCCGTACAGTCGCCACTTCTTCCCGTCAGTGAGGATGCCCCACTTGAGGTTCTCGGGCGTGTGTTCGAGATAGTACTTGATTTGGTGTGAGGCGTCCCGGTACGAACGAGCTTCACTGAACCGGGCGCTGAAGTCGGCGT
This sequence comes from Halobacterium sp. CBA1132, assembly GCF_001485535.1. Taxonomy (NCBI): domain Archaea; kingdom Methanobacteriati; phylum Methanobacteriota; class Halobacteria; order Halobacteriales; family Halobacteriaceae; genus Halobacterium; species Halobacterium sp. CBA1132. The sequence goes on along the minus strand of NZ_BCMZ01000001.1, from coordinate 183,807 downwards.
CCCATTGTTTGGCTTCGAGAACCGCCGATGCGAGCTTGTAGTCGGCGTCGTCCTCACCGTCGGCGACGCGCTGTGCAGCGTCGCGACGTTCTCCGTCGGAGGTGAACAGCAGGCGGTCGTTGTACCCGCCGCTGTCCGGGAGCGTCGCCTCGGACTTCGTTCCGAACCCGAGGACATCCAGCACCTCGTCGATCCACTCGTCGAGTAGCTCGTCCTCCTTGTAGGAGTCCACGAGGCCGCCCTCCAACTCCCAGAGCGTTTTGAGGTCCTCGAAGGCCACTCGCGCGTCCTCGTCGCAGTCCCAGCCGTCGAGGTCGTAGATGCGCTCGTCGAGGTAGTAGCCGGAGAAGAGATTCGAGTTCTGGTAGGGGGTAGAACCGAGTGTCGATTGACTCATCGTGATGCCGTAGAGGGGGTGAGTCAGGCTATTGAAACTAGGGGGAACGCAACTGGATACCCACAAACGACTGTCGGTCGTTGCGTACTCGGGTACAGGACCCGCTGGGATTCTCGCGAGCGCCGAAAGAACGAGTTCTTTCGAGCCCGCGTTCGCTTCGCTCACGCGAGCGTAGCGAGCGAACAGTCAGCGAGGGAATGACGAAGCGAACGAAGTGAGCGAAGGAATGGACTCGCTGGGACTGAGCGAAACCGACGGTTTCGCGAAGGTCGGCAGACTCGCGACGCGAGTCTGCCGGGATTTGAACCCGGAACGAGACGAGCGTAGCGAGTCTCGTAGGGCTTCAAATCCCGACTCGTCCAATACACCGTGTCGACGCGAAGCGACACACCAGTCGCTTCGCGGTCGAGAGTTGGAGAAGTGGACTCGCTGGGATTTGAACCCAGGGCCTCTTCCTTGCGAAGGAAGCGATCTACCACTGATCTACGAGCCCGCACCCAATCGAAGTCGACGGACGTATTTCAGACTTCTGTTTCGTGAGCCGCCAGTCAACGACTCACGCACGGCGTCGCGGAGCCACAGCTACGCGGCGTGAATAAGTGAGGAAGGCGGTGTCGTCGCCCGCGTCAGTCTTCGAGAACGATCTCGATGCTGACTTCGTTGGGCACCTGAATCCGCATCAGCTGGCGGAGCGCGCGTTCGTCCGCATCGATGTCGATGAGACGCTTGTGGACGCGCATCTCCCAGTGCTCCCACGTGGCCGTCCCTTCGCCGTCGGGGGACTTCCGCGAGGGGACTTCGAGAGTCTTCGTCGGGAGCGGGACCGGCCCACTGAGCTTCACGCCGGTCTTGTCCGCGATCTCTCGGACGTCGTCGCAGATGTTGTCGAGGTCGTCGGGATTGACGCCGGCGAGACGAACGCGTGCCTGCTGCATGGATTAGGCTTCGTTGACGTCCAGGACTTTGCCGGCGGCGATGGTCTGACCCATGTCGCGGACGGCGAACGAGCCGAGCTCCGGAATCTCGGAGGACGGCTCGATGCTGAGGGGCTTTTGCGGGCGCACGGTGACGACCGCTGCGTCGCCGGACTGGATGAAGTCCGGGTTCTCCTCCTGGGTCTCGCCCGAGGAGGGGTCCATCTTCTTGTCGATGGACTCGATGGTACACGCGACCTGCGCCGTGTGGGCGTGGAAGACCGGCGTGTAGCCCGCCGTGATGACGGACGGGTGCTGCATCACGACGACCTGCGCCGTGAACGTCTCGGCGACCGTCGGCGGGTCGTCGGCCGGACCACAGACGTCACCGCGACGGATGTCGTCCTTGCCGATGCCGCGGACGTTGAACCCGACGTTGTCACCGGGCTCGGCCTTGTCGACTTCCTCGTGGTGCATCTCGATGGTCTTGACCTCGCCACCGACGTCAGACGGCTGGAAGCTGACGTTGTCGCCCATGTTCATCACACCGGTCTCGATACGTCCGACGGGGACGGTACCGATGCCGGAGATGGTGTAGACGTCCTGGATGGGGAGACGGAGGTCGGTGTCCGTCGGCGGGGACGGCGCCGGGAGGTCGTTGAGGGCCTCCAGCAGTGTCGGGCCGTCGTACCAGGGAGTGTTCTCGGAGTGCTCGGAGACGTTGTCGCCTTCGAAGGCGGACGTCGCGATGAACGAGGCGTCCTCCGTCGCGAAGCCGACCTGACCGAACAGGTCCTTGACGTCGGAGACAACCTGGTTGTACTTGGACTCGTCGTAGTCGACGATGTCCATCTTGTTGACAGCGACGATGAGTTCGTCGATGCCGAGCGTCCGCGAGAGGAACACGTGCTCGCGGGTCTGGGGCGCGACACCGTCGTCGGCGGCGACGACGAGGACGGCGTTGTCCGCCTGGGACGCACCCGTAATCATGTTCTTCACGAAGTCGCGGTGGCCAGGACAGTCGACGATAGTGAACTCGTACTCGTCGGTGCTGAATTCCTGGTGGGCGATGTCGATGGTGACCCCGCGCTCACGCTCTTCGGCGAGGTTGTCCATGACGTAGGCGAACTCGAAGCCGCCCTTGCCCTTCTCCTCGGCTTCTTCTTTGTGCTGTTCAATGACGTGCTCGGGAACGCTCCCCGTTTCGTAGAGGAGGCGCCCGACCATCGTGCTCTTGCCGTGGTCGACGTGGCCAATGACGGCCAGGTTCTGGTGTCGTTCGTCGCTCATTGTCTAGTATCGCGCGAAAGGCGCGCTCTGTGGGAATCATTCGGCAGTTCGCACTAAAACCATTTCGGTACGCACTCAGCGCCACCCCGACGCATGCTCGGGGTTTGTGGCAACACGCCACACGAATCGGCGGCGCCCGCTACTCCAGCCGGCCGACGTCGCCCAGCACGGCCGTTGCCGTCTCGGGACCGCCGGCGCCTCGCCCCGAGAGGTTCAGGCGGCCGGCGTGTTCGGTCTCCAGTTGGACGATGTTCATCGTCCCGGACACCGCGAGCGTGTGGTTCTCCGGGACGAGGCGCGGCCCCACGCGGGCGCCGTCCTCGGTCACCTCGCCGATGAGGCGAACCGTCCGGCCGTCCTCCGAGGCGAGGTCCAGCGCCGACGGCGGGACGTCCGTGATGCCCTCGACGTCGACGTCGGACAGCGAGTAGCCGCCGCCGTGGATGACGTTCGCGAGAATCGCGCACTTCAGCGCCGCGTCCGTCCCCTCGACGTCGAACGTCGGGTCCGCTTCCGCGACGCCGAGGTCTTGGGCTTCCGCGAGCACGTGTTCGTAGTCGAGGCCGTCCGCGGCCATCCGCGTCAGGATGAAGTTCGCCGTGCCGTTGAGCACGCCGCGCGCGGCGGTCACGCGCTCGGCACCGATGCCGTCGATGGTCGACAGCGCCGGGATGGCGCCGGCGACAGTCGCTTCGAACCGAATCGACCCCGCGCTGTCGGCTTCCAGCCCTCGGAGGTCGTCGTAGCGCTCGGCGACCGGCCCCTTGTTCGCGAGGACGACGTGTCGGTCGGTCTCCAGCGCCGCGCGCACGTGCTCGAAGCCCGGGTGGGCGTCCCCGAGCGTCGTCGGCGTCGCCTCCACGAGCGCGTCGTAGTCGGCGCCGAGCGCGTCCGCGGGGTCGCCCTCGCCGACGGTGCCGACGTTCTTCTTGTGGTCGAGTGCAGCGTCGACGTCGATGCCGTCGGGGTCGACGATGGCGCTCGCCGAGTCGGCGAACGCCGTCACCGTGTGGCCGTACTCGCCGGCGAGGTCCGCGACCGCGCGGCCGACGTCGCCGGCGCCCATCACTGCCAGTCTCATAGTTCCCCCACGAGCGGTTCGACGACAGAGAGGTCTTTCTGTGACGCCACCGACCGGACTTGTTCGAGCGCGCGCTCCGTGCTGCCGGACTCGATTGCCAGTCGGACGCGGGCGCTGGAGACGCCCTCGGTACCCTTCTCGGTGGTCAGCGAGAAGTCCGCGACCGTCGCGCTCCCGCAGTCCTCCAGTTCCGCGAGCGTGTCCGAGAGGTCCGTGTCGACGAGGTCACCGACCAGCAGAACGCTGAGCGCCTCCCCGTACCGCTCGGAGTCGGCTTGGATGATGGTGACGCCGGCATCCCGGAGCGCCTCAACGATGCGCTCGAAGCGCTCGGGCGAACACTCCAAGTCCACCTCCACTGGGATGTGGCCCCGCGGCGTCAGCGACCCCCGCTCGTGGAAGATCGAGAGGAGGTTGCCGCCGTGTTCCGAGATCGGGGAGAGCGCGCGCAACAGCTCCCCGGGCTCGTCGACGAGCTCCAGGCGGAGCGTGTGCGCGCGGTCGTCTGCTTCGCTCACTGTCGACCACCCGTTGTCGGCGACGCCCCGGCTGTTGTTGTCGGCTGCGAGCGCGAGTGCTGTCGCTCCGTGCCGATACCACGCCGGGCGCGTCTGCCTGCGTGCATACATTCTCACTGGGGGACGTTCGCGCTATAAGCCTTCGGCCCGCACAAATCCTACCGATTGACGGGACGTGTGCGGGGATGGCCACCGCTGTCGAGAAGACAGCATACGCGCGGCTCCGCCGCGCGTTTCACTGCGCGAACGAAGTGAGCGCAGGAAGTTTTTAGCGTAGCTTTTTGCGAGGAGCGGTGCGCGAGTGAAGCGAGCGCACCCGACGAAGTAAAAAGGTACTTAGAAGTAACCGATCTGCTCGGGCAGCTCGGTCTTCATGCCCTTGCGCTCTCGAATCTGCTTGATGATTTCGGGCTGGAGGTTGTCGGCCATGACGCGGAAGCCGGCGTTCTCCGTGTTCCAGGACGCGCGGCCCTCGGTGGCCGAGCGGATGTCACTGGAGAAGCCAATCATCTCTTCGACGGGCGCGATGCCCTCGACGACCATCATGCCGCCCTCTTGGTACATGTCGTCGACGCGGCCGCGGCGTCCCTGAATCTCGCCGGACGCGGCGCCCATGTGCTCGGAGGGAACGTCGATACGGACGTCCTGAATCGGTTCGAGCAGGCGAATCTCGGCGTCCATGAGGCCGCGGTGGACGGCGTCGCGGACGGCGGGGATGACCTGCGCGGGACCGCGGTGGATGGCGTCCTCGTGGAGGCGCGCATCGTGGAGTCGGATGAGCGCACCCTCGACGGGTTCGGCGGCCAGCGGACCGTCACCGAGCGCCTCTTCGAGGCCCTCGACGACGAGTTCCATCGTCTCGTTGAGGTGCTGGATACCCTTCGTGTCGTCGATGAAGATGTTCTTCCCGATGATGTTCTCGACGCTCTGCGAGGTGTCCTTGTCCATGCCGGCGTCCTGGAGCGCTTCGCGGCGCTCCTGTTCGGGCATGTCCATCGACACTTCGCCGAGGCGGAGCTGCTCGAGGACGTCGTCGTCGAGCTGCTCGATGGTGATGTAGAACTTGTTGTGGCGGTTCGGGGAGACGCCCTCGACCTCGCGGGAGTCGCTGGTCGGGGACTCGCGGAACACGACGATGGGTTCGCCGGTGTTCACGGGGATGCCCTGGTTGCGCTCGATGCGCTGGGTGATGACTTCGAGGTGGAGTTCACCCTGCCCGGAGATGAGGTGCTCGCCGGTGTCCTCGTTGATCTCGATCTGGATGGTCGGGTCTTCCTTGGCGACCTGCTGGAGCGTCTCGATGAGCTTCGGCAGGTCGTCCATGTTCTGCGCCTCGACGGACTTCGTGATGACCGGCTCCGAGATGTGTTCGATGGACTCGAACGGCGTCATCTCGACGCTGGAAACCGTGGACCCGGCGATGGCGTCCTTGAGGCCGGTGACGGCGGCGATGTTCCCTGCGGGAACCTCGTCGACTTCCTCGCGCTCGCCGCCCATGTAGATGCCGACGCTCTGGATGCGGTTCTTGCCCGCGGTCCCGGAGACGTACAGCTCTTGGCCCTTCTCGAGTGTGCCGGAGAACACGCGACCCGCGGCGATTTCGCCGGCGTGCGGGTCGATGCCGATGTCGGTGACCATCAGGACGACTTCGCCGTCCTCGTTGACCATCCGCATCGTGTCCGCGATTTCGGAGTCCGCGTCGCCCCGCCAGATGCGCGGAATGCGGTGGGGCTGGGCCTCGATGGGGTCCGGGAAGTGCTCACAGACCATGTCGAGGACGACGTCCGACAGGGGCGTGCGCTCGTGGAGCTCCTGGCGCTTGTCCGAGCGCTCCAGCTCCATGATGTCGCCGAAGTCCATGCCGGTGCGCTGCATCGACGGCATCGAGACGCCCCACTTGTAGAGCGCGGAGCCGAAGCCGACGGTGCCGCCCTCGACGGAGACCGTCCAGTCCTCGGTGATGTCGTCCATCTCCTCGGTCATCCCGCGGATGAGCTCGTTGACCTCGCGGATGACGCTCAGGAGCCGCTCCTGCATCTCCTCGGGACCCTCCTGCAGTTCGGAGATGAGGCGGTCGACTTTGTTGATGAACAGCGTCGGCTTGACGCCCTCTCGGAGCGCCTGCCGGAGCACTGTCTCCGTCTGGGGCATGGCGCCCTCGACGGCGTCCACCACGACGAGCGCGCCGTCGACGGCGCGCATCGCACGCGTCACGTCGCCACCGAAGTCGACGTGGCCGGGCGTGTCGATGAGGTTGATGAGGTGGTCTTCGCCCTCGTACTCGTGGGTCATGGAGACGTTCGCGGCGTCGATGGTGATGCCGCGTTCCTGTTCGTCCTCCTCGGTGTCCATCGCCAGCTGCTCGCCGGCGGTGTCCTCGGAAATCATGCCGGCGCCGGCCAGCAGGTTGTCGGTCAGCGTGGTCTTACCGTGGTCGACGTGCGCGGCGATGGCGATGTTCCGGATCTGCTCCGGCTGGTCCATCAGCCGTTCGCACTTCTCGACAATCTTCTTGCGTCGGCCCATTAGCCATTCATACTGCTAGCGGGTTCAAAAGGATAGTGTTTTGCCGGGAGTGCGGTACGCCGGAACACGAGGCGTAGCCGCCGACTCGTCTGATTGTGCTCGACGCCCGTGGTGGCTGCCGTGGGCGAAAGAGTCTTTGTCGCGAACACCGTGTGAATAAATACCATGGAGTTGCGCGTGACGAGTGGGGGGCCCGCCGAACCGTTTCTCGGCGCCCGCGACGTCTTCGAGACCGAACACGACCTCGAACAGCCCGTCGAGGTACGCATCCGAGAGAACCCCGACGAACGGACGTGGGCCGGCCACTACGACGACCACCACGTTCTCAACATCTCCCAGCAGGCCGCCACGTCCGTGATGGCCCGCGAACTCGCGCTCCACGAGTTCTCCCACATGCTGCGCCACGAACACGACCACCCGAGCCACGTCTTCTCGATGGACGAAATCCTCTTCTTGGCGCTGACGGGCCGCAGCGTCGAACGCCGGGTGCTCACGCACTGCTACCAGATTGCCAACCACGTCAAGGACATCTACGCCGACGACATCACGCTCTCGGTCGGCCCGACCGACAAACTCGTCGCGTTCCTCGAATCCGAACTCGCGGCCGCCGTCGCCGACCAGCCGGCCGCCGGCCCGTCCGTCGGCCAGCGACTCACCGCGGGCGCGGACCCCTCGATGACCGCCGTCAACGCCGCGTTCGCGCTCGCGCTCCTCGAACGCCACGACGCGGTCACCGACGACCACCGCATCTACGACCTCGCGCACGCCGCGGGCGAGGACGCCCCCGAAATCGATGTCGAATCCTTTCGGGAGCGGTTCGCGGACCTCACCGCCGACCCCGACGAGAGCGACTGCCGCCGTGGCCTCGTCGACACCATCCGCACGTACGTCGACGCCCAAGAGACGACGACAGGTCCAGCCGCGGACTGACTAGGCGGGCGTGATGCGGACGAGGCGGTCGTCGCCTTCTCGCGGGAACTGTTCGCCCTGCGCGCGGCCGTCGCGGTTCGATGTCACCGCGTACAGCGCGCCGTCTGGTCCTTGCTCGACGTGCCGGATGCGGCCGAGTTCGTCTTCGAGTGCGACGTGGTGGACCGCGCTGTAGTCGGAATTCATCCAGTCCGCGTCGTAGCGCGTGCCGCCGTTCTCGGCGGACGCCGGTTCGCCGTCCGTCGGATAGATGGTGACGAGGTTGATGCGTTGGGAATACAGGCCGCCGATGACGAGCCGATTCTGCCACGACGGCACCGCGTCCGCCGTGTAGAACACCGACCCCGGCGGCGCCCACGTCTCCTCGGTGTTCACGACCGGGCGCGCGTAGTCGGTGCCGCGGTACGTCTCCGCCGTGCGCGCGCGCTCGCCCTCGGGCCCCCACCCGTAGTTCCCCCCGGCTTCCAGCACGTTCACCTCGTCGTGGGCCGACGGCCCGTGCTCGTTCTCCACGGGCGTCCCGTCCGGCAGGAACGTGATGCCCTGGGGGTTCCGGTGGCCGTAGGTGAACACGCGCGGGTCGCCACCGAGGTCGGGGTTATCCTCCGGTGCGCCTCCGTCCGGCTCGACCCGGAGGACCTTCCCCGCGAGCGAGGAGGGCATCTGGGGGAGCGGCTGGTTCGTCCCGAGTTCCGGGTTGACCGACGCGGCGTCGCCCGTGGTCACCCACAGGTAGTTCTCGGGACCGAACGTGAGTCGCGCGCCGTTGTGGATGATCTCGTTCCCGGGGATGTCGTCGATCACGACCGTCTCGTTGTCGGCGGGGTCATCCGCGGAGACGTCGAAGTACGAGAGCCGATTGACGAAGGGGTCGCCGCCGGAGACAGCGGGCTCGTCCTTGCGGGTGTAGATGGCGTACACGAGCGGGACGTCCGGGTAGTTCGGGTGGACCGCCAGCCCCATCAGGCCGCCCTCGCTGCCGGCCGCCCACCAGTTGCCGTCCTCGCCGGGCGCAATCGAGTCGGCGTGATCGATCACGTCCGGGGACGCGACGGTCTCCAGGTCGTCGGAGCGGTACCGCGATATTCGCCCAACGCGCTCGCTGATGAACAGGTCGCCGTTCGGCGCGAACGCCAGATCCCACGGGATTTTGAGCCCCTCGACGACGGTTTCGGTCGTCACGTCGAGGTTCGGGGCGGCCGTCGGATGCGACCAGTCGGGGTCGTACTCTGCCCAGTTCTCGATGTCGTGGGTCACGCCGAGGTCGTACGACGGATCGTCGACGGTCGTGACCGGCGGTGCTTCGGTGGAGGTAGTCGTGTCACTCGGTTCGTCGGGTGACGTACAGCCGGCGAGTCCGGCGACGCCAGCCAGACCTGTGGCAGCGAGGAACTCACGGCGGTTACATCGCATACCTGCTGCTTGCGGAATCCAGGGTTAACTGCTTTCAGGTATTACGACTCGCAGCGACGAAACGGCACCGCTGGAAACTGGAGAAAAGATTCGCAGAACCGGACTGTGCGGAACCGCGTTAGCGGGCCGCGGCCGCCACGCGTTCCTTCTCTTCTTTCTGGCCGACCGAGTACGTCTGCACGTCGTAGTCGGCGGCGCCGATGAGCTGGTTCGCCAGCGCCTCGGCGGCGTCGACGGGCGTCTTGAACGACGACGAGTGAGCGCCGTCGGCGATGAACTTCAGCGCCTGGTCGACGCGGCGCTGGGGCGCGACGTCGACGGCTTTCGGGACGGAGATGCCACCGTACTTCAGGCGGACGGTCTCCTCTCGGGGCGCGGAGTTCTCGACGGCACGCACGAGCACCTGAATCGGGTTCTCCTCGGTGCGCTCGTGGACGATGTCGAAGGCGTCACGGACGATACCGAGCGCCTGCTGCTTCTTGCCCGCGTTCGCGCCCGTCTTCATCAGGCGGTTCGCGAGGCGTTCGACGACGCTGATCTCGCTCTTCTTGAACTGCTTGGAGGCGTGGCGCCCCATCGTGTGCGCGATGGGCGTCACGGAGAGATAGCGGCGCGTGCTCGGGTCGCGGTACTGGATGTCCGAGACCTCCCACTTGCCGAAGAGCTTCGCGTTCACGTCGTCTTCGTCGGTGCCAGCGGGCGCGTCGGGTTCGGGGGCTTCTTCCTCGCTCATAATTATCGCACCGGCTTTTCGGCGTTCCCGCGGACCAGTTCGATGAGGCTCACGCCGTTGACCTTCTCGACCTTGTAGTTCACGCCCGAGAGGTCGCCCATCGCACGACCCTTCGCACCGCCGATACCGGCGATGGTGACTTCGTCGTGCTCGTCGATGAACGAGATAGCGCCGTCACCGGGACAGAACGCGGTGACCTGCTTCCCGTTCTTGATGAGCTGCACCCGCACGCACTTCCGAATCGCGGAGTTGGGCTGTTTCGCTTCGATACCTACCTTCTCGAGGACGATGCCGCGACCCTGCGGCGCACCCTCGAGGGGGTCGGACTCTTTGCCGAGCCCCCGTTCTCGCCGCGCGTACTCCGAGTCGGACCACCGGCGCTGTTGGCGGTCCTTCTTCAGTTTCCGAGCGGCGTACTTGCCGTTCGACATACAGCCGTTTACCCAGCGGAGACACTTAAGCTCGACCTTTTGCGCTGCGCTCGCGGCCAAGGGCCGCTCGCTCGGCAAAAGCTCGGCCAAAAGCGCCGTCGGACCCCCTACCGGGGGTCCTCGGCGCCCGCGCCTGACGGCGCGGCGGACCGGCGACCTTCCGGGTCCTGACGGACCACTCGGTCGCCGGATGCTTGACAGCCGGCGAATCAATTTGTTTGAGAGCATCCGCGACCCGAGTACCTCGAAGAGGTCGAGGGTCGCGGTTCACCGAGCGCGAACGCAGTGAGCGCTCGGGCCGACGACTGAACGGAGCGCCGTAGGCGCGAAGTCGTTCGAGAGAGCAAAGCTCTCTCGTGATGACGAGAGACGCCTATGGCGTCTCTCGGACCATGAAGGAGGAGTGCTTTTTCCGCAAGTTTTTGCCGAGGGGGTCGCCGTAGGCGACCCCCGCAGCGCAAAAAGTGCGCCTCAGGTGAGCTGAATGTCGTCGACATCGAAGTGCCGTTCGGCGAGCAGTTTGGCGGCTTCGATGTTCCTGCCTTCGGTGCCGATGGCGACGCCCTTGTCCTCGTGGGCGACTTCGGCGTACGCGACCGTGGTGTCGTTCTCGCTGATGGTGACGTTGTAGACGGCCGCCGGGGAGAGCGAGTTCGCGACGAAGCCCTCCGGCGTCGGTGCGTCCTCGACGAGCATCACGTCGCGGCCGAGTTTCGCTTCGAGCTCTTCGACGCGGCTGCCGCCGGGGCCGATAGCCGACCCCATCTCGCCGGCGGCGACGACGAAGATGACGCGGTCGCGTTCGTCGTCGACGACGCAGTCGACGGCGCTGGCGTCGGTCTCGTCCTCGAACGCGGCGATGAGGCGGCGCGCCTCGTCGGAGAGCGTGACTGTCATCAGTCGGACTTGCTGGCGCCCATCCGGAGGTCGACGTCGCCGGTGCCGAGCTGGACCGGCTTCCCGACGATGACGTTCTCGATGACGCCGTCGAGGTCGTCGGCTTCGCCGTAGATGGCGGCGTCGAGGAGGTGGCTGACGGTGACCTCGAACGCTGCACGGGCGAGCACGGAGTCCTTGTTCCCGGAGATGCCGTGCCGGCCGATGGACTGGATGGTGCCGTCGTTGGTCATGATGTCCGCGACCAACATCAGGTGGCGGATGTTCACGTCGTCGAGGCCCTGCTCTTCGAGCGTGGTCATCGTCTCCTCGATGATGGCCTCGCGGGCGGCCTCGATACCGAGGGTCTTGTGGACCTCGTGGATGTTGTTACACGACGTGCGGGAGGCGTCGACGCCCTCGATGCTGAGCGCCTTCTTGAACGCCGACCCCTCGGTGTAGAGGACGAACTCCTCGCCGCTCTCGGTCTCCTCGCGGCGGATGACGACGCGGGAGACGTCCTCGATGCCCTTGAACACGATGTCGCGGAGCTGCTCGACGAGCTGCAGGAGCTCGCGGTACGACGGCTCGCTCGGGCCGAACTCGAGGACGGTCCCCTGCTGGGTGACCTGCACGCCGAGGCTGCCCTCGATGGTTTCGGCGATCTCGCCCGCAATCTCGGTGGTGTTGTTCATCAGCGGCCACCGCTCCTGCAGGGTGTCGTCGTTGAGGTCGATTTGGACGACCATGTCGGCGACGTTCGTGGAGATGTCACCGAGCGCGAGAATCTTCGTCGCCTCGATGTTCCACACGACCTCGTGGGCGCGCTCGCGCTCCTCGGCGTACTCGTCTTCGAGGTACACCGTCATGATCGGCGTGTCCGGGGTCTTCCGGGCGTCGACGAGCTCGATGAGCCGCGGCAGGCCCTGTGTCACGTCCATCTCCGCGACGCCCGCGTAGTGGAACGTGTTCATCGTGTTGTGCGTCACGACGCCCTCCGCTGTCGTGAACGTCTCCAGTCCGGCGACAGAGAAGTCGTACACGGAATCGTACTCCGTCTCGACGGCGTCGATAGACTGGATGCGTTCCCAGACGACGTCACCTGCAACTGCCCGTTCGAGCGCGTCGAGCTCGGGCGGACGCTCGTCCGTCTTCTGCTCAATCTCGTCGACGAGTGCCGCGAGTCGCGTCCGACCGATGCGCTGACGGTCGGTCGCAGAGTTCACCTGCCGGGACGGAATCCCGGCTGCGCTTGCGGCTTCCGCGAGCGCATCTCCGAAGTTCGGAATCTGGTCGGTAGTGTCGGGTCCATCGCTATCGATGCTGGCCGCAAGCGAGGACAGTTTGTCGCCGCGCTCGCCGACCATCCCGACGCGAGCCTCGAACCGGGGGACGTGCTTCTTCGGGATGCGTAGTGTCTTCGAGTCGTCCTGTTCGCCGAACGTCGCGTAGACGCCGACGCGAGACAACAGGAGTGCGATCCCGACAGTTAGTCGGCTCGACGTCGAGCTCGCGCGGACTGCAGACTCACTGACGTTGCCGTCGCCGCTGAAGTACCCAGTGAGAAGCCCGGTGACGAACTGCTCGTCAGCGCCGAGCGCGAACCCGGGAACGACCTTCGCCCCGTTCTCGATGCAGGTTTCACGGAGCACGTCAGCGAGCACGGTTCCGTTGACGCGGATGTCGTAGCCGGTGGCGAATCCGCTTTCGTTCTCGTACTCGTTGACTGAGAGGTCGAACCGATCCGCGAACTCTCGAATGCGGTTCTGGAACGCTTCATCGACGTTCGAAACCGAAACGTATCCGTCAGTGAGCGAGCCTTCCGCAAGCCACGCACCGACGAAGAATCCGGTCTCTTCGTCGAGCGGGAACTGCTCGGGTAGGCCGACGGTCCCACCTACAGGATATGCTGTTTCACCGTCGATGTCACCGCTCTCCAGGGCGTCACGCTTGTTTTGGACTTGCTGGTCGCTGGCGGGGAACGAAGCCGCACCACCGTCAGTCAGTGCGGACGTGAACCAGTAGTCCTCGTGGGAGAGGACGTCTTTCAGGTCAAGTGTCGTCGTCCCGGCGTCGACGCTGAGATCGTCGACGACCGGGAGCCAGTCGCCCTCATCAAGGGCGTCGCCAGCAACCGGGACGACCTCGTTGTCGCGTCGCGTGACGAACGAGTGTGCCTTCGTCGCACGAATTGAGCGGCCGGATTCCAGTGTGAACTCCAGCAGCTCATCGGGTGCGTCGTGGCGGCTGACTTCCTCGATTGGCTTCCACTCAACGCCTTCGTCACTGCGGAGGCTTGGAACTTCGAGGTTGTCGGGGGCGAGCGCGACCTCGTGGTCGTCGATGGTGCGGCTCTCTCGCCGCTCCACGATTTCGTCCACGAGGGGCCCGATTTCGACGACTTCGGTTTCGCCGTCGCGCCGAACGACAACGCGTTCGTCGTGCGGAACGCTCATCTGCGTCCCCGGCTCCCCGATTGACTGCGCGGAGACGGTCCCCACGGGTTCGAGGGGGTCGACGCGCGTGTCGAGGTACTGGGACTCGACGGCGGTCGCGATGTCTTTCGCTTCCGGGATGGTGACATCCTCGCGGGCCTCGATGGCGTCGAAGACGCGTTCCTTGAGGCGGCGCGGGAGTTCCGACTCCTCGACGTGGTCGCGAATCGCGGGCGTGATCTTAGTCATCGTTCACCTCCGTGGTAACGGCTGTGAGCCCGATTGAACGGAGTTCAATCATCGGATTCCACCTCCCAGGACGCGCCGTGCTCGGAGAGGTTCGTCGGCGGCTCTTGGACGCCGAGGAACGCTTCTTTCTCCTCGGTGCTGTCGAACTCGGACTCGACGATGCGGTCGGCGATGTGTTCGACGTCGATGTCGACCTCCTCGTTGGAGGACACTTCGACGGGCGACGTGCCGTCCTCGCCGAACTCGAACTGGACGATGGTGTCGCTGGTGTCGCGGACCGTGCCGTCGTACTGGGTCTCCAACTCGGAGAGCGCGTTGATGAGGCGGCGCTGGAGGTACCCGGACTTCGAGGTACGCACTGCCGTGTCCACCAGCCCCTCGCGGCCACCCATGGCGTGGAAGAAGAACTCCTTGGGCGTCAGCCCGCTCGTGTAGGAGTTCTCCACGAAGCCGTGGGCCTCACTGGAGAGGTCGTTGGGCTCGAAGTGGCTGAGCGTGCGGTCCTCGTAACCGCGGTTGATGCGCTCGCCGCGAACCGCCTGCTGGCCGACGCAGCCGGCCATCTGCGTGAGGTTCAGCATCGACCCACGCGCGCCGGAGTCGGCCATGACGACTGCGGGGTTGTCCGAGTCGAAGTTCTCCGCGGCGACGTCGCCGGCGGAGTCGCGGGCCTTCCCGAGCGTCTGCATGATTTTCATCTCGAGCGTCTCGTCGACCGTACGGCCGGGCAGGGATTCGAGGTCGCCGTTCTCGTAGGTCTCGATGAGTTCCTGCACACGGTCGTAGGCGGACCCGATGGCCTCGTCGATGCGCTCGCGGGCCTCCGTGGAGACGGTCTCGTCGTCGATACCGATGGAGAACCCGAAGTGCATGATCGAGCGCATCGCCAGCGACGCGACTTCGTTGATGAAGATGCGCGCGCGGGTCTTCCCGTGGACTTTCGCGATGGTGTCGACGATCTCGCCGCCGAACCCACCGATTTCGCCCTCGGCGATGGTGCCTTCGAGCAGTTGACCGTTCTCGATGACGACCGGCTCGCCGACCGTCCCCGTGAAGTCGAGGTTGAGGTCGTCGGGCAGCAGTTCACTGAAAATCTGGCGTCCCTCCCAGTACGGCTCGCCGTCCTCGGTGCCGGCGGGCTCGGGGAGTTCGTCGATGCTGGTCTGCCGGAGCAGGTCCGAGGCCTGCGTCTCGTTGAACTGCGGGTTGTCGTGCGTGAGCAGGTACGTCCCGCTGATGTGGTCCTGAATCGCGCCGATGATGTTCTCACCGAAGCGCGGCGAGAGGATCTGCTCTTGGACGCGCATCAGCACGCGCGCCTCGGCACGCGCCTCCTCGTTCTGGAGGGCGTGCATGTTCATCTCGTCGCCGTCGAAGTCGGCGTTGTACGGCGGACAGACGACGGTGTTCAGGCGGAAGGTCTTGTACGGCATCACCACGACCTCGTGGGCCATGATGGACATCCGGTGCAGCGACGGCTGCCGGTTGAAGATGATGATGTCGCCGTCGATGAGGTGGCGTTGGACCTCCCAGCCGGGCTCGACGCGCTCGGCGAGCTCCTCGCAGACCTTCTCGGTGACGCGGACGCGGCGGCCGTCGGGTCGCGTGACGTAGTTCGCGCCCGGGTGGCCTTCGGGGCCGTTCCGGACGTACGTGCGGGCGCGTTCGACGTTCTGCTCGTTGACGACCATCGTCTGGGTCATCTCCGTCGCCACGCGGTCGGGGACGCCGACCTCGTTCAGCGACAGCGTCGGGTCCGGACTGATGACGGTCCGCGCGGAGAAGTTCACGCGCTTCCCGGACAGCGAGCCGCGGAACCGGCCCTCCTTGCCCTTGAGGCGCTGGGAGAGCGTCTTCAGGGGGCGGCCCGAACGGTGGCGGGCGGGCGGCGTCCCCGAAATCTCGTTGTCCATGAACGTCGTGACGTGGTACTGCAGCAGCTCCCAGAGGTCCTCGATGATGAGCTGGGGCGCACCAGCCTCGCGGTTCTCCATGAACCGCTGGTTGATGCGGATGATGTCCACGAGCTTGTGCGTGAGGTCGTCCTCGCTGCGCTGGCCGTTGTCGAGCGTAATCGACGGCCGAGCGGTCACCGGCGGCACGGGGAGGACGGTCAGAATCATCCACTCCGGCCGGCTCTTCTCGGGGTCGATGCCGAGCACGGCGAGGTCCTCGCCGGGGATGTCCTCGAACCAGTCGCGGATGTCCGAGGGCATCAGCTTGTTCATGTCCTCGGTGGTGAGGTCCGCGCCGATGGCGGCCTCGATGGCTTCGCGGTCCTCGCGGCGCGGCCGGAACTCCCCGGAGAGGATGTCGTTGATGCGGCTGATCTCGATGTCCGTCTGCTCGGCGAGGTCCTGCGGGCTGATGCCCGAGTCGTCCTCGTCGGGGTCGGGCTGCATCGCGGCCGCGATGCGCTCGCTGTAGTCGCTGGCGAGCACCTGCTGGACCTCGTAGTACGTCGTCGGCTTCTCGTGTTTGACGTCGTACTGGACTTCCCCGCAGTGCGGGCAGTGGTCCTTCTTGCGGGCCTCCCGGATGGCGTCCTTCGTGACGTCGGAGACGTCCTCGCGGAGGCTGCGCGTGCGGTCTAAGTCCTCGCGGTACTCCTCTTTCTCCTCCTCGGTGAGCAGGAGGCGCGCGCAGTCCCGACACGTCCCGCGCAGCAGCCGGCGGATGAGCTTCGCGAACCCGACGTGGATGACGGGCGCCGCCAGCTCGATGTGGCCGAAGTGGCCGTTACAGCTCCCGGAGCGCTGGCCGCACGTCTTGCACTCCAGGCCGGGGTCGATGACGCCCAGTCGCGGGTCCATCAGCCCCATGTCGATGGGGAAGCCGTCGTCGTCGTACGTGTCCGCGGTGATGACTTTCGTCGCGGACATGTCCCGGTACTCCTCCGGGTCCATCAGCCCGAAGCTGATTTCCCCGATCTCCTTGGGTGATTGTCCTGTGCTCATACTGCGTCCTCCAGTTCGAGTCGCGGCGCGATGCCGAGCGCTTTCATCTCGTCGAGCAGGAGCTTGAACGCGTAACTCATCTCGAGGCTGTGCACGTCGGTCTCCTCCTCACAGTTCGGACAGTAGACGCGGCGCTGCTCGTAGTTCTCCACGGCAGTCATGCCGCAGTTGCCACAGACGTGAATCTCCTCGCGGTCGGAGGAGTCCAGGAGGCGCTCTTTGAGCACCATCGCGGCGCCGTGGCCGATGACGGTGTCGCGCTCCATCTCCCCGACGCGGAGGCCGCCCTCGCGGGCGCGCCCCTCCGTCGGCTGCCGCGTGAGGACCTGGACCGGCCCCTTCGAGCGGGCGTGGAGCTTGTTCGACACCATGTGGTAGAGCTTGTGGTAGAAAATCGTGCCGACGAAAATCTCGGCCTCGATTTTCTCCCCGGAGACGCCCGAGTACAGCACTTCCTTGCCGGAGGACTTGAAGCCGCGTTCCTCCAGCGTCGAGCGCAGCTCGTCCTCGTTCTCGCCGGTGAACGCCGTGCCGTCGACGGAGCGCCCCTCGAGGCTGCCGGCTTTCCCGCCGAGCATCTCCAGCACGTGGCCGACCGTCATCCGGGACGGCAGCGCGTGCGGGTTCAGCACGAGGTCGGGCACGACGCCCTCCTGCGTGAACGGCATGTCCTCGTGTGGTGCGAGGTGCCCGACGACGCCCTTCTGCCCGTGGCGGGACGCGAACTTGTCCCCGAGTTCGGGGATTCGTTCGTCCCGAACGGAGACCTTCGCGAGCTTCGAGCCGTCCTCGCCTTCCATCAGCGTCACCGTGTCGACGACGCCGTCTTCGCCCGAGCGCATCGTCACGCTCGTCTCGCGGCGCTTCTGCGGGCTGAGGCCGCCCATGTCCTCGGGTTCTTCGAGGAACCGCGGCGGACTCGTCTTCCCGAGCAGCACCGAGGAGTCGTCGACCTGCGTCTCGGGGTTGACCATGCCGTCGTCGTCGAGGTGCGTGTACGCGTCCTCACCGCGGCCGCCACGCACGTCGTCGCTCGGAATCTCGAAGCGGTCCTCCTGACCGCCGGGGTAGCGTCGCTCCTCGCCCTCGTACGTGCGGAAGAAGTGCGAGCGAGAGAGCGCGCGGTCGACCGACCCCTGATTCATGACGAGCGCGTCCTCGATGTTGAAGCCCTCGTAGGACATGACGGCGACGACGAAGTTCTGGCCGGCCGGCCGGTCGTCGTAGCCGATCTGTTCGGTGGTCTGGGTGTTCACCATCGCCTTCTGCGGGTAGTGCAGGAGGTGCTGGCGGGTGTCCGGCCGGATGCGGTAGTTCGCCGCCGGCAGGCCCAGACTCTGTTTCATCATCCCCGCACCCATCGTAATCCGCGGGCTGGCGTTGTGCTCGGGGTACGGAATCATCCCCGCGCCGATACCGAAGATGAGCTGCGGGTCGATTTCGAGGTGCGTGTGGTTGTCGGTGAGTTCGTCGTTGTCGACGCCGACGAGGATATCCTCCTCTTCTTCGGCGTCGATGAACTCGACTTTCCCCGCCTGCACGAGGTCCTCGAAGTCGATGTCGCCGTTCTCGATGGCGTCCATCTCCTCGTCGGTGACGAGCGGTTCGCCGTCCTCGACGACGAGCAGCGGGCGCCGCGCTCGGCCCGCGTCCGCGTTGACGATGACTTCGTTCGTCCGGTCTTTCACGGAGACGTTGACCATCTCGGAGACCTCCCCCCGGCGACGCGCCTCCCGAATCTGTGCTGCCAGCTCCTCGGGGTCCTCGTGGGTCCCGACGAGACTGCCGTTGACGTAGACTTTCGCTTCTCGTTCCGTACTCATGTTAGTCGTCCGCTGGTGTCGCTTCCGTACTGATTCCGGGGATGCCCTCGACGCCCATCGACGAGAGTTCGCGTTTCAACTCGCGCTCGTCCTCGACGGTCTGGGAGAGCTCCATCGCCTGCGCGAAGTTCTTCACGAGGCCACAGTTCGGTCCCTCCGGCGTCTCGGAGGGACAGATGCGCCCCCACTGGGTCGCGTGCAGGTCACGCGCCTCGAAGTGGGGCTGCGAGCGGCTCAGCGGGCTGCGCAGCCGGCGCAGGTGGCTGAGCACGCCCATGAAGTCCGTCCGGTCCACGAGCTGGCTGACGCCCGAGCGCCCGCCCACCCAGTTCCCGGTCGCGATGGGGTGTTCGAGGCGCTCGGTCAGCACGTCGGAGCGAACCACCGTGTTCACGGTGAGTTCGCGGTTACGCATGTTCGCGCGTTCGAGCTGGTACTTCACGTCGCGCGCCAGCTTGTTCAGCGCCGTCCGGAACAGGTCCTTCATCAGGTCGCCGGAGACTTTGAGGCGCTTGTTCGCGTAGTGGTCCTTGTCGTCGGATTCGCGGCGGTCGAGCGCGAGCTCGAAGCACGCCTCGGCCATCCGACAGAGGTAGTAGGACTTGTTGATGCGCGTCTCCTCGTCCTCGATGCCCTCCTCGTGGAGGTGCGGGAGGAGGTAGCGGTCGATGACGTAGTTCGCGCGCTTCAGCTGGTAGTTCTTCCCCTGGCCGGAGGCGACGCGCTGCCCGAGCTCCTCGATGGCCTCCTCTTGGGTCTGGACGTCGGCCTCCTCCAGGTTCTCCAGCATGAACTTCACAATCTCGGGGTCCTCGCTGACGCGGTGGACGATCTCCTCGTCGGATTCGAGGCCGAGCGCCCGCACCAGCGTCACGAAGTTGATCGACCCAGAGACCGAGGGGAACGACACCTCGAGGAGCCCCTCGCGGTTGCGTTCGACGAGCACCAGCGCGCGGTAGCCGCGGCGCTGGCTGAACGTCTTCGCGACCTGAATCTCGTCGCCGTACTTCGAGTCGTACTCGGCGAGGATCTTGTTCGGCGCGAGGTCCTCGCTGGTCATCAGCACGCGCTCGCTGCCGTTCACGATGAAGTACCCACCGGGGTCGGCGGGGTCCTCGCCGATCTCGATGAGCTCCTCCTCGGAGAAGCCCGCGATGTTGCACTTGTCGGAGCCGACCATGATCGGCATCCGGCCGACCTTCGTCTCCGTCGTGTCCAGCACGCGTTCTTCTTCCTCTTCGCCGCCGCGCACGATGCTCATCTCCATGAACACCGGCGCGGAGTACGTGATGTTGCGCAGTCGCGCTTCCTGTGGGTACAGCAGCTCCTCGGAGCCGTCCGCCTCCCGCACGCGCGGCGTGGTGATGCGGACGTCGCCGAGTTCGACCCACACCGGCTCCTCGTCTTCCTTGTCACCGATGTCCGTCTCGATGCGCTCCTTCTCGGTGACGACGTCCTGCATGCCGCGCTTCAGGAACGAGTTGAACGACCTGAAGTGGTGTTCCGCGAGTCGTTCTTTCGAGAAATACGCCCTCGACAGTTCACGTCGGTCTTCGATTTGCATTTATTCGATCACCAGTCGGTACACGATGGCTTTGTCCGTGGTCCGCGAGTCCCGCACGATTTTGACGACGTCGCCGACCTCCGCGTCGTCCGGCAGGGCAGGGTCCTTCCGTTTGATCTTCGGCAGGTCCGTCCGGTCGATGTCGTAGTCCACGAGCACGTCCTCGAGTTCATCCTCGTCGAGAACTGTGTGCTCGGGGACGAGTTCATGTTGGCTTACGTCTACCATGGGTGTGCCTGGATGGGGGGAGAACTACCTCTCACGAGATACTACAGGCCAATTCACCCGCAGCGCACTTAGGTCTTGTCAACTACGATTCGGGTCGAGGGTTACGCCACCACGACGCACACGTCCCACCGTTTGGAAAGTCTTAAGAATACAAGCCGGCTACGAATGAGTGCAGCAAGCCCGGATGGTGTAGTGGCCCATCATACAACCCTGTCACGGTTGTGACGCGGGTTCAAATCCCGCTCCGGGCGCTTTCTCTTCGGACGCAATCCGCCGAGGGACAGCTCTGTCCCGAGGCGATTGTCGCGGTTGTGAACGCGGTAGGGATTTGAAGCAGGGAACGAGCGACCAACGGGAGCGAAGTTCAGGCGGTTCAAATCCCGCTCCGGGCGCTTTCCTTTCGACGCTACGTTCGATAGTAATCTCTCTGCGTTTTCTCCCGTAGTCGTTACTTCCTCGAAAGCCCCGACGGGCTCGCGGTCGCTCGCGGACATATCTGTTCGCTACGCTCACAGATAGTGGTCCCCGAGACGACTAAACTGGACGCGAGCCCGTCGCCCCTTTCAGTCCACCCGCTACCGGGTAGCCATTCGCTGATATTCGTGGTTCTTCGAGTCGGTAGCCGCAGGTGAAAGACGAGCCGTAGCGCAGCCGTCAGTCTGCGCTACGTCGCGAAGCGCTCGGTAATCTCGTACTCGTTGCCGGTCGCGACGTCTTCTTCCAACCCCCAGTTGCTCGTCGAGGCCTAATGTTTAACACCGTTGGGTGCTAGACCCAACATACGGAGGATGGGCGCAAACCGCGTTTATCGGGACGAAAGCACGAAGCCAGACGGCAGCAGGTACGTGATGGAGGCGTGGCAAGTCCCGGAAAGCGAGGAGTTCCCGCAGGGGTTGAAATACAGCTTCCAGTACATGGACGCTGACGGCGACACACTCCTGCGGTACGACAACACGCCCTACCACCTCGACGTAGGGCGACACCACCGACACACACCCGACGGCGAGATTGAGGCGCTCGACTTTACCGGGCTCCCCGACCTCGTCGAACAGTTCCACACCGAGGTGAACGAAATCTATGCCCGACGAACCAACTGACACCGAACCCACGCACGACGAATTCACGCCCGGACCCGAGGAGGTCGACTACCCCTCGACGCTCCGAATCACCGCGCTCCCCGCCGAGCAAGCGCAAGCCGCCGCGCTCGAGCGCGCCGAGCAGTGGGAGAACGGTGCGGAAGTCCCGCACGTCGTGAACTTCGAAGACCGCGCGCAGCTGCGCGAACTGCTCACTAACCGGCGGATGGAGCTGCTCGAAGAAGTGATGGAGCGGCCCCCCGACAGCATCCGCGCGCTGGCCGACCGCCTCGACCGCGACGTCCACGACGTCCACGACGACCTGTATCTGCTCGCGGACTACGACATCGTTCACTTCGAGGAAGCCGGGCGAGCGAAGAAGCCGTACGTTCCCTACGACACAGTGCGGCTCGAAGTCGAGTTTGGTCTGTCTCGGGACGGTGGCGCGGAATCGCAGGCGTCCGCCTAGCAGTCGTTGCTAGCACGACCGCTATTCACTCTCTTGGCCGAATGCTACTCTGCGAAGCGCTCGGTGATGTCGTACTCGTTGCCGGTCGCGATGTACGCGACGTCCTCGACGACGCCGCCGAGCTCCGGGACGATGCGGAGCAGCGCGAACGTCAACACGACGAGCGCGACGACCGACGCGGACTGCGCGAGCATGCGGTCGGCGAACAGATACGACACCATATTCGGGTCGTTGCTGGGGAACACGGCGAACGCGAGCGTCTTGTAGATGCCGCCGCGGAACCACTGCTCGCCGTGCGCGACGGCGATGAACGCCACGCGAATCACGTTCAGCCCGTAGATGACGGGGAGCGCGACCGCCAGCGCCTGTAGCCGGCGCTTCCACGGCGCTTTCACGGCGAGCGCGAGCCCGCCGACGATGGACATGCTGCCGATGCCCGTACACGCCATCAGGACCGTCGTCGGGAACTTCCACGACTCGCCCGTGACGGCGTGCTCGCCCGTGAACATGAATTTCGCCGTGTAGCCGTGGTCGCCCTCCACGACGGGCGGGTAGTAGCCGAACTGCGCCATCAGCCACTCGGCCTGCTGGGCGACCGTCTCGATGGCGAACTGCCGCGTCGCCTCGATGGTCTGGAACGGCAGGAACAACAGCCCCATAATCGCGATCGAGCGCGTCAGCGTCTCCAGTTGGCGCTTCCCCGTGCCGACGAGGTACGCGGTGTACAGACACGCGGGCACCGCGGCCGCGCTCAGCACGCCCTCGATGACGCTCAAGTGCTCGAAGAAGTAGTACGGCACGAGCAGCCCCCAGAACGCCGCGAACAGCGTCCACGCCGCGACCGCCGCGTACCGGCTGTACTGGCGGTAGTCGGCCTGGAGGACGGCGCTCGTCCCGAACGCCGCGATGACGACCCACGCGAGCGTGTCGGTCAACGCGGATACCATTACGAGACGGGAGGGGAGTCGCGAGTATAGGCGTGTTGGTGTCGGTCGGTCTCACTCGCGTTGTCGGTTTCGGCACACGGTCAGCGGTCGTCGTCTGCGGCCCGGCTGGCGTCCTCGCGGACGGACTCGGCGACGGACGCCCGCGCGCACTCTTTCAGCTCGTCGATGTCGTCCCCCTCGAAGGCCTCACTGACAGCCGCACGAGCGCCCTCTCGTGGGTCTTCGTCAACCGGGAAGAGCGCGACGTGGCTGGGGAGTTCGACGATGCGGTACGTCTCTCCAAACCGCTCGCGGACATCCTTCGGGAGGTAGAGGCGCCCGTACTCGTCGAGTGACTGCGACATTTGACCCGTAATTGTCGTGAAACCACTAACTTCTTCCCGTGAAATCGAGGGGATACCTGCCGAATACGCGTTCGCTACCGCTATCGAACCCCGATGTAGCTGGCTGCGTCCTCAGCGATTCGTTCTATCGTCTCGGCGACGAGCTGTCCCTCGGTCTTGTGGACGTCCGCGTGTCGAATCGAGACGACCGTCCACGGGTTGACGTACGTCTCCCGTGGGAGGCCGCCAGTTTCGAAGTCGTCGTCGGTCAGGGGTACTGCAGCCGCACGCCTGGTTGTCGTCGCCGCGGCGTACAGCGCTTCTTCGTCGCTGAACGGATGTGTCTCGTCACTGAGTCGGACGTACGGCCGGTAGTCGTACTCGGCAAACAGATCGGGGCCTTTCACGACGGCGCCCCGTCGGGTACCGTCACTCATCGTCGCCGTAGTAGTCGTCGGTCGTCGACGTCGAGCTCGCTGTGGTCTGCGCGGTGTACGACGCGAGCCGGTCGTCGTCCCCGATGGCCCAGTAGCGCCCGCGGTGGCGGACGAGGCCACGGTCTTCGAGTCGGGACAGCGCGGCGCCGACGCTCCCGCGCTTGATGCCCGTCGCTTCGTGGATTTCGGTCTGCGTGAACGCCTGGTCGTCGTTCGCGGCGAGGAACTGCAGGATTCGATGCGGCTGCGTCCCTTCTCGGACGTCGAGCGCGTCGCTTCGGTCGTCCTCGAAGCGGTCAATTCCGATTGGCACGTGTAATGAAACGTAATACAACGCAATAAGTGTGCGGGCAGCAGTGTTCGCGCCGAACTTCGGCCTTACGCCCAGTCGTGGTCTTCGATATCTCCGTAGTGCTTCAGGCGACTGTCGATTTCCCACGCTTCCCAGCCACACTCGTAGTAGAGGACGTCGACAGCGTTCGTCTCGTCGGCTACCCGCGTTCACGTTGGACAGCGCTGCCGCTGTCGGAGTGTAGCGCGCGAAAGAAAGTGGGGTGGGGTACCGCGTAGTGTGACCGCCTTACGAGCGGTCAGTCGTTATTCGTTAGTTCTGGCGGAGTGCCAGCAGGGCAGCACCGAGCACGGCGACGAGCGCGATGCCCATGCCGAAGCCGGGGATGCCGCTACCGGAGGAACCGCTGTCGTCCGTCGTAGACGGAGCTTCCGTCGTGCTCGGAGCTTCCGTGGTCGACGGCGCTTCCGTGGTGGACGGAGCTTCCGTCGTCGACGGTGCTTCCGTGGTGGACGGAGCTTCCGTGGTGGACGTCATGGTGGATTCGACGACAGTACCGTCAGCGCTGACGGATTCGGCGAAGTTACCGCCGGAGAGCGATGCGGTGAACGTGTCGTTCACCGAGCGCTCGCTGAAGTCGAACTCGTGACTGAAGGTGCCATCAGCGGCGACCGTGACGGTCGGGCCCATGGTGAAGCGAGGCTGCGTGTCGCCAGTCGAGCGAACGCGCAGCGTGACCTCGCTACCGGGCGCGATCGAGGTTTCGCCGGAGATGACCTGGCCGGATGCGGCTTCGACGGTGATCTCGTCACCATCGTAGTCGAAGGAAGCCGAACGCTCGACCAGTTCGATCTCGTCAGAGACGTGCTGGTAGTCTTCGCTGTCCGTGCTGTCGAGGAGACGGTGGTCCTCGACCGTGAAGGTGACGTTCAGCACGTCCTCGTCAGCGAAGTTGCGGTCGGCCTCGTCGTTGAGGTCGTTGGTGTTGGTAACGACGTAGTAGGTGTCACCGTCCTGGAAGACACCGGTGACGGCGTTAGCAACTTCCGTGTTGTTGAGCGTCTTCGGCTCGCGGTTGGCCTGCGTGGACTCCTCGGTCTGGTTGACCGTGACCGTCACGTTCTCGTTGTCGAGGAGTGCCTTGAACGCAGCGGTCGTGTCGGCGTCCTGCGTGTCGAGGAGGCCGGTAAGGCCGGAGGCCTCGAACTGGTGGATGATGGTGTCACCGGAGGCGACGGTGTCGCTCTCGGTGATGTTCGTACCGGCACCGGCAGCGATGTCCTCGGCGGAGTCGAGGTCGCTGACGGTGTTAGTGGAGGCGGTCCAGAGGTTGACGCCAGTGGTGGCGCGCTCCTCGATGACTGCGACGGAGAGGGCGCTCGGGTTATCGAGCGTCTCCGAAATACGGTCACTGCTGGTGTCGGTGCTGACTGCGAGCTCGTAGTCACCAGACTCGAGGATGCTCTCGACGTCACCAGTTTCGTTGATCAGGGAGACGTCGTCCTGGGTGTCGTCGTTCTCGGCTGCTTCGACGACTTCAGCGCCGGAGCCGTGGGTGCCGGCTTCGTAGCTGTTGAAGAGGACGTGGACCTGGCCGTCGTCGTTCTGGTCGGTGAACTTGACGTTGGCTTGGTAGCCGATGTCTTCTTCGTCACCGATGACGAGCGTGCCGGACTGAGCGGCCTCGCTCAGGTCGACGGTGATGTTGAAGACGTCGCCCTGCTGTTCGACGTAGGTGTTCTCGGCGAAGGAGACGCTGCCTTCACCGACTTCGTTGACGGTGACGTTGGCGGTGTCGGAGGCCGTCGTGTCCGTCACCTCAACGTCGAAGGTGTAGTTGCCTGCGTCGATGTCGTTGAAGTCGAGGACGTGCGGGCTGTCCGCGTCGATGTCCTCAACCTCGATGTAGTGAACGCCGTCGTCGTTCTCGCTGACGTTGTCTTCGCTGACGTTGAAGACCTGCGCGAAGTCAGCGTCGTTGAAGCCTTCGACAGTAACGGTCGCGTTATACTCGTCAGCGGCGCGGAGTTCCGAGGAGACACTGAAGTTGACCTCGGTCTCGCCACCGTTGTCGACGGTGTCTTCTGCGAACTCGGCGGTAATCGTCTGCTCGACGAGCTCGAAGCTGCTGTTGTTCGCGTTCAGGGTACCACCGCGCAGGAAGTAGTCGGCGGTTTCGCGGTTGCTGGTGTCGAAGACGACCCAGCCGTCCTCAACGGTGTCCTGAGCGACGGCCGAGGAGTCCTCAGCGTCTCCCTGACGGAGGTAGACCGAGGTTTGGTTATCGGCGTAGTCGGAGACGTCAACTGCGATCGTCTGACCCTGGAAGATCAGCTGCTCCGACAGGTTCGTCGGGCTGTTGAAGACCTCGTCAACGCCATCGGGAGCGGCACTACTGCCGCTGGAGCTGGACACAATCTCGTAGCTGAGTGTGCCACTATCGACGGCAGTACTCCCGTTTTCGAGGGATACATTAACGTCGTAAACTCCGGCGTTGCTGGGATTCTGAACGTTGGAGTAGTTCAGGTGGAAGGCGTCTCCACCAGACACATTAACGCTACTGTCGAACTGGAAGGTAGCGGTTTCACCGTTGTTGCTACCATCAACGCTGCCGACAGTTACCGTAGTGCCATTAACAACAACGCTGTTGACATTCCCGGGGCCGACGTTCGAGACGTCTGACGCCTCAGCGCCGACACTATAGTCCACAGTGATGTTGTCTATGCTACTGTCCGACGGATTTGCAAGGTTACCACTGACGTTGTGGTAGGTAGTAGCGTCAGTAGTGTTGTCACCAACCTCTACGTTGGTGGTGTTGAGGTCCGCCGCAGCACTTCCTGTGAACGCGATGCCGGCCGCGAAGACGCTGCCGATCATCAGCGCAGTCAGGAAGACCGCGCGAAGCTTGTTTGTGTTTTCTGTCATGGTTTGCTTTGGATTGCAGTTCGGCACCGAGGTCGTTCGCGTCGCGGGTGCGACGGTACTGGACGCTGGCACCAGTGGGTAGGGGTGTTCCAATATGTACCTCGTTGGCCGTAAATACTTTCTGTTATATGCACCCCCTTCTGCTGCGAAATTGTGTGTGCGGTTCACACGGTATCGGGGTGTTTGGGGCGTAACTCGGTGGTTTTCCGAAACACCCCTTTGATAACAAATACCAAGATATTAAGACAGTAGTATAGTCGATACGCGCCCGAATTGTCGAGCGCAGTGTTTCCACTGTCGGGTTGTGGCGTCGTGAAAGAAAGGCGGGTTGGGGTACCGCGTAGTGTGACCGCCTTACGGGCGGTCAGTCGTGGTGGTTAGTTCTGGCGGAGAGCCAGCAGGGCAGCACCGAGGACGGCGATGAGCGCGATGCCCATGCCGAAGCCGGGGATGCCGCCGCCGGACTCGTCTTCAGACGTTTCCGTGGCCGTAGCGGTTTCCGTGGCCGTGGCGGTTTCCGTTGCCGTAGCGGTCTCGGTGGCCGTAGCGGTGGCGGTGCCCGTCGAGGTGGCGGTTGCCGTGGCGGTTGCGGTGGCTTCGACGACAACACCGTCAGCGCTGACGGATTCGGCGAAGTTACCGCCGGAGAGCGAGGCGGTGAACGTGTCGTTCACCGAGCGCTCGCTGAAGTCGAACTCGTGACTGAAGGTACCATCAGCGGCGACCGTGACGGTGGGGCCCATGGTGAAGCGCGGCTGCGTGTCGCCGGTCGAACGGACGCGCAGCGTGAACTCGCTACCGGGCGCGATCGTCGTGTCACCGGAGATGACCTGGCCGGATGCGGCTTCGACGGTGATTTCGTCACCGTCGTAGTCGAAGGAAGCCGAACGCTCGACCAGCTCGATCTCGTCAGAGACGTGCTGGTAGTCTTCGCTGTTAGTGCTGTCGAGGAGGCGGTGGTCCTCGACCGTGAAGGTGACGTTGAGCACGTCCTCCGCGGCGAAGTTACGGTCGGCCTCGTCGTTGAGGTCGTTGGTGTTGGTAACGACGTAGTAGGTGTCACCGTCCTGGTAGACACCGGTAACGGCGTTAGCAACTTCCGTGTTGTTGAGCGTCTTCGGCTCGCGGTTCGCTTGGGTGGACTCCTCGGTCTGGTTGACCGTGACCGTCACGTTCTCGTTGTCGAGGAGTGCCTTGAACGCAGCGGTCGTGTCGGCGTCCTGCGTGTCGAGGAGGCCGGTAAGGCCGGAGGCCTCGAACTGGTGGATGATGGTGTCACCGGAGGCGACGGTGTCGCTCTCGGTGATGTTCGTA
Organism: Halobacterium sp. CBA1132; assembly: GCF_001485535.1. Taxonomy (NCBI): domain Archaea; kingdom Methanobacteriati; phylum Methanobacteriota; class Halobacteria; order Halobacteriales; family Halobacteriaceae; genus Halobacterium; species Halobacterium sp. CBA1132. The sequence continues at coordinate 155,659 of NZ_BCMZ01000001.1, read as the reverse complement.
CCGGCACCGGCAGCGATGTCCTCGGCGGAGTCGATGTCGCTAACGGTGTTGTCGGAGGCGACCCAGAGGTTGACGCCGGTCGTCGAGCGCTCTTCGATGACGGCGACGGAGAGGGCGCTCGGGTTATCGAGCGTAGCCTGTGCGCGGTCACTACTGCTGTCGGTGCTGACTGCGAGCTCGTAGTCGCCAGGCTCGAGAATGCTCTCGATGCCGCCCGTCTCGCCGAGCATGGAGACGGTGTCCTGAGTGTCCTCGTTTGCGGCGGCTTCGACAACTTCTGCACCGCTGCCACCGTTGTAGTTACCGGCTTCGTAGCTGTTGAAGAGGACACTAACCTGGCCGTCGTCGTTGGTATCCTCGAAGGAGACGTTGGCTTGGTAGCCGATGTCTTCTTCGTCACCGATGACGAGCGTGCCGGACTGGGCGGCCTCGCTCAGGTCGATGGTGATGTTGAAGACGTCGCCCTGTTGTTCGATGTACGTGTTCTGTGCGAAGGAGACGCTGCCTTCACCGACTTCGTTGACGGTGATGTTGGCAGTGTCGGAGGCCGTCGTGTCCGTCACCTCAACGTCGAAGGTGTAGTTGCCTGCGTCGATGTCGTTGAAGTTGAGGACGTGCGGGCTGCCCGCGTCGATGTCCTCAACCGTGATGTAGTTGTTACCGTCGTCGTCCTCCTCAACGTCGCTCTCGCTGATAGTGGGGAAGACCTGTTCGAAGTCGGCGGCGCTGAAGCCTTCGACAGTAACGGTCGCGTTGTACTCGTCAGCAGCGCGGAGTTCCGAGGAGACGCTGAAGTTGACCTCGGTCTCGCCACCGTTGTCGACGGTGTCTTCTGCGAACTCGGCGGTAATCGTCTGCTCGACGAGCTCGAACTGGCTGTTACTTCGGGTGAGATCCCCTCCACTAAGGAAGTAATCTGAGGTCTGACGATTAGACGTGTCGAACTGGACGTAGAGGTCGTCGTCGACCTGCTGACTGGCAACTGGCGTCGAACTATCTGATCCAGTTACGCGCCGCAACACGACATTATCGCCACTACTGAGATTCGCATTCGACACATCGAGTGCAAACGTCTGTCCCTGAAAGACCAGCGATCCGGAGAGTTCGTCGCGGTCGTTGAACACTCTATCCGAGTTGATGGTGGCGGACGGATTGATACTGAACGTATCGTTGAACGTGTCGAACGAACTTCCCTCACTAGTGGTCTCAAGAGCGAGGGATGCGTCGTACGTTCCCGCGGTCGGATTCGTGAGCCCCGTGACTTCCAGCGTCACGTTCTCGTCAGTTTGGACGCCCTCGGAGTCAGCGAGCTGAATCGAGAGGTTGTTCTCGTCGTCGTTCGAGACGGTAATCTGGCTGCTGTACTCTCCATCGGCAGTAGTGAGCGTGACGTCCTCGCTCTGGACGTTGCTGAGATTCACACCTTCCAGATAGAAGGTGAGATACTGCATGTCACTACTGTTCTCGGTCGTCCCTGTTGCGGTATACGTGACACCCGTTGCGCCTGACTCGTTCGTGCCAGGACCGATGTCGACGTTTGTGCCCGCAGCGGCGCTGCCTGTGAACGCGATGCCGGCTGCGAAGACGCTGCCGATCATCAGCGCAGTCAGGAAGACCGCGCGGAGCTTGTCTGTGTTGTTTGTCATGGTTTGGTAATCCTCGATTTCGGTACCGACGTCGTTCGCGTCGCGGGTGCGACGGTACTGAACGCTGGCACCAGTGGGTAGGGGTATTACCACTAGCTTTCCTTCACCGGAAAATGTCTTCTGGCTGTTTCTAGCGTCTCTCGCTCGCGCTTATACGGGAATAGCCCCGGTTCGGCCACAAGATATTCATTACCGTTCGTGAGGCCACCCACCGATTTCGTTTCACTCGACGATGTGGCTCACGGCGCACTCCGTCGTCTCACCTCGTTCGACGACTTCGAGGGGGCCACCCGCTCGACGACCGCGTCGAGGTCGTCGCTGAAACGCAGCACGGCGTCGATGCCGTGGGCTCGCAGAGCGCGATAGTCGTCGCGTCGGTGAAACGCAGTCCATAATCGTATCGCTCGAACGTTTGACCGCGTCGCTGACCGGAGGCAGACGACGAAAGTAGCGAGCGGGAAGGACCGACCCGCGAGCCGCGTCGTCGAAGACCGCATTCGATACGCGACACAACTCGGGCGCGTCCGGATCCGGGTCAACGCCGCAGAGCCGCTCACCGAGGCGCTTCGTCGGCGAACAACCCGCTACGTACGAGCGTCAATGTCACTGCCTCGTCGTAGACGTAGTCGCTGACGTACGGCTGGCCGAACTCGCCGTCGTAGACGGCGTCCAGCGTGTCGCTCGCAGCGTCGTGTCTCGCTGCGTCCGTGTCGTGGTCCGCGTACAGGACGCCGGTGTCGACGAGCACCGTCATCCGTACAGAATCTCGTCGATGTCCTCCTCGTCAGTCTCCACGCCGGAACTGAACCGCCCACGGCTCATCGCTTCCGTTTCCGCCTTGGAGAGCGGCACTGTTGATTCCCGGAACGTGTCGATGATTTCATCTGTATTCTCGTAGGCGTCGTTGATGAGCTCTCCGACTATCTCCTGCTGCGTGACTAGCTGCCCTGTCTCGGCACGAATCTCGTCTTGGAGTTCTTCGAGCCGGGACTTTGCATCTTCGTCGATCGTCACCTCCTCGGACATATGCCGTGTTCTCTTCGATTCCGCGTAAACGTTTCCACGGCTGGCCGTTCGCTTCACACCGCCCCGCGGCTCACGGCTCATTTCGTTCACTGCTCGCTCAGTCCGTCGGCTCCCTTCGGTCGATGACGCGACTCCCACCCTCGTGCTCCGTCCAGCGTTCCCGCACCTGAACCGTACACACCGTCTCGGTCGCGTCGTCCACCACCAACGCGTCCCCAGTCCGCGACGGCAACTTCGCACCGACCGACCCCGAGAGGTACGTCGGTCGCGTCGCCGCCAACGCGTCTACGTCCCGCTGCGAGGTGAGCCGATGCGCGACCACTAAATCCGACTGCGAAATCGCGGTCTCCGGCAGCGCGCTCGGGCGCTGGGTCGCGAGGACGACGCTCGCGCCGGGCGCACGACCGCGCGTGTACAACGTATCCACGGCCTTCGCGGCCGCGCCGCTCGCGCACGCGTGCGCTTCGTCCACGAGTAGCCACGGGAGCTTCCCAACCCCATCGACCGCCGCGCGATACAGCCCCGCCGCGACGGCCGCGACGACCGCCTGCAACGCCGCCCTCTCCAAGCCCGTTCCGTCGAGCACCGCGCCGTCCGCGAGCAAGTCCACCGCGGTCGGCGCGTCGGGCGCGAAACACCCCCACGAGTCGGCGAGTGCGAGGTGGTTCGCGGCCGCCCGCCGCGCCGCGGCCGCAGCGTCCGCGTCCGCGACCCACGCCCGCATCGCGTCGAGCGTCTCCGATTCTGTCGCAGCCCGCCAGACGAGCGTCCCCGCGGGGCTCGCCGGGTCGAGGTCGAGCAGCTCGCACCACGCTCGCGGCGGCAGCGCGCTCGCCCGGACGCGCGGCTCGACGACGGGCACCCCGGCCGCTGCGAGCCCGCCGAACGCGCCCATCGGGTCGACGACTACGGGCGAAACGCCGGCCGTCTCGGCCAGTCCCTCCGCCAGCACGCCGAGCGTGTACGACTTCCCGCTGCCGCGCTTGCCCACGACGACACCCGCGTGCGGTCCCGCGAAGTCCACGCTGACGCGCGCGCCGAGGCTCCGGTCCGCAGCGAGATACCGGCCGAAGCGCCCGTGAAACCTATTCCCGCCCTCCTCCACACCGTCGCGTCCGAGCACGTCCATACCACGCTCTCGCTCGGCTTCCCGGATGAACTCCCGTCCGAGCATTCAAGTGCGGAGCCGGGACCAACTCGCGGCGTGTTCGACTCCACCGCGCTCCGGCTCGACCAGTTCGCGCGCGACGAGCGCGCCATCGAGGGGCTGCCCGTCCGGCTCGTTATCGCGTTCGTCGTCGGCGTCGCCGTGCTCAGCGTCATGCTCAGCATGGTCTCGGGCGTCGACACGCTCTCCGTGAGCGAGCTCGACGCCAGCCCCGAGCCGGACGTCGTCACGCCCGGCGACCAGTCCGTCGACGTGACCGCGGTCGACGCGGACGGCGACCCGGTCGCGGGCGCGACCGTCGTAATAAAAGCAGGCACCGCGGACCTCGACGGCGTCGCGACCGCGACCACGGGCGACGGCGGCACTGCCACGCTCGACGTCGACCCACAGCTCGGCCCGAATCAGGACGACGGCACGCTCCAAATCTCGGTGAAGCCGCCGTCCGGGTCGGACTACGCCGACCGCCGCGAGAACACCGAGATACTCGTCGTCCGCGACTAGACAGTCGATCCAGTCTAGTCCCAGTCGATCCAGTCCTGTTCCCAGCCCGTCTGGGACTGGGCTTCCTGGGCGGCGCGCTCGCGGTCTTCGCGAACGGTCCGATTGCGCTCGATGGCACTCGTCTGCTCGCCGTCGACGAGCAGCGGTGCGAACGAGACGGGGCCGTGGACCGAGACCGTCTCTCGCTCCTCTATCGCGACGAGTCGCTGGTCGGTCGTCCCCTCCGGATAGACGAGCCGGCCCCCGGCGGCGAGCTGGTCGAGCAGCGCCGCAGGCGGGTCGACGGCCGCCGCCTCCACGAGCACGCGGTCGAACGGCGCGTACTCCGCCAACCCGCGCGCGCCGTCCCGGCAGTCCACGAGCACGTCGCCGTAGCCCGCGTCCGCGAGGTTCGAGCGCGCGTCGTAGACGACCTGTCGGTCGATGTCGACGGCGTGGACGCGCGCCGCGCCGACGATCTCCGCGAGCACGGCCGCCGTGTACCCGACACCCGCACCCACAACGAGCACGTTGTCGCCGTCCTCGGGCGCGAGCGCGTCCACCAGCCGCCCCACGGTCGACGGCGCGAGCACGCGCGTGCCGCGGTGCTCCAGCGACTGGTCGGTGTACGCGCGCCGCCCCTCGTCCACGAACTCGTGACGGGGCACCTCGCGCATCGCTCGCGCGGTCGACTTCGCCTGGACGGCAGCCTTCGTGTCGTGTGCGAGGCTGTCGACCATCTCCGCCCGGAACGCCGCGAACTCCATACCCGAGATTCGCCACCCAGCCTATTCAGTTGCGCGCCTGCGGCCGGCGACGAACCGGTAGTCGGTGCCGGGCACGTCGCCCGCGCGGACGTCCGCGAACCCCGCGTTCGCGAACCACTCGCCGACCGCCCCCTCCTTGTAGCACGCCCCCTGCTCGGTCGTCGCGAGCAACTCCGCGGCGACCGCGGCGTCCGGCGTCCCGTCCCGGAACGCGTCGACGTGCATCGCGAGCGCGTCCTCAGCGGCGGCGTCGCTGGCGGCGGCCAACAGCCGGCGGTTGTCGTCGACGCCGTACTCGCGAGCCACGCCCGCGTGGAAGACGATGTCGAACTCGCCGTCTACGCCCTCCAGTGGGTCTCCGGCGACAAGGTCGACGCGCTCGCGCTCCAGCAGCGGGTCGACGGCTTCCACGACCTCGGGGTCGTCCAACAGCGTCGCGTCGAATCCGCGGCGCGCGAACTCCACCGCGTGCCGACCCGGGCCGTCCGCCACCACGAGCACGTCCTCCGCGTCGGGGTGCTCGCGCACGGCTGCGGTGACGGCTGCGCGAACGCTCGCGTCGTCCTCGGCGGCCTGTGCCCCGAGCCGGTTCTGTGTCCAGTCACCTACCTGCTCCGGCACGGCTCCGGTCCGCATCGTCTCCGGGAGGTCGACCAGCGCCTCCACGGTGTCGAGGTCGTGTGGCAGCCGTCCGATAGAGCGCACGTCGGTCTTCGTCACGAACCCGAGCATTCGATTCGTCGGCTCCACGCCCTCCTCGACTTCCTCCAGCAAGCCCATGTCCAGCAGCGCGTCCACGGTCACGCGGGCAGCACGCTCGGTCACGTCCGCCTCCCGGGACACGTCCTCGACCGTGTACGCGTTCGAAACGAGCGCGTCGAGGATGCCCGTCTCCCGGGCTGCCCGCAACAGCAACAGCTCGCGGTGATCCATACGCCAGCGTGTCCCTCTCCGCGCATAACAGTAGCGACGGTTTTCGGATTCGGACTGGCGGGTGTCGCCCGTAATCTGACCAAAACGGTTATCTTCGTTCCCACTCTATGTGGGAACATGACGAAGGTAGATTCGAAAGGGCGAATCGTCCTCCCGCAGGAACTGCGGGAGCGGCTCGGTATCGCTCCCGGTACCGAAGTCGAAGTCCGCGAAGAGGACGGGAAGGCGGTCGTCGAACCCGAAGACGACCCGGCGGAAGTTATCGGCCGCATGGAACAACTCGTCGCGGAAGCGGCTTCGGAGCGAGAGGGGACAGAGCCACACACCGAGGGCGCCAACCCCATCGCTCGAAAGCACCGGGACGCTGTTCGCGAGGGCGCAGAGAACAACCACGATGAGTGACACTGGTGGCCCGTACCTATTCGACGTCGGCGTCATCGCCCTCGCACACACGGAGACTCCGGTTCGTGACGCTGCGCTCTCGTACGTCCGGGACGCGATCTCCGGCGACATCGACGCCGTCGTCCCGTACCCGGCCGTGGTCGGCGCACACACTGTGCTCACGACGTACTACGGGCATTCGAACGCGAACGCGTCCCGGCTCCTCCGGAACTTCATGGACGCGAAACGAATCCACTGGTACGACGGGATGCACGAAGCCGTCGTTCGGGGTGGGTTCTCTCAGGCGGGTGACGCAAACGTCGGCGGCTGGGACGGGTACTACGCGCAGGTAGCGACCGACGAAGGGGTGAACACCGTCCTGACGATCGACGACGACTTCGAACGATTCGACGCGTTCGACACCGAAGTCATTCTCTCATCCGATGAATTCCGGGAACTGAACGAGTTTCTCGGAACCTGAGTCCGCACCTTAACTGGAGCAACTGCCACCGTCTAGCCACCGAACCATCACGCGGGATTTTGTAGAATCCCTGCGGTTCCAATCTGTGAGGGGGCCTCGGTCACGGAAAACCGAGAAGAAAGACCGCGCTTCAGGACGGGGAAGATATCAATAATTGCCGCCCTGCATCCGCACGAACCGCACCGGTCCCTCGTCGGACTCCACGAGGCCGCCATCTTCGTCCTTTTCGGCGCGGACGAGGCGCTGGCTGGCGTCTCCAAGCGGGCCGACCAGCCGGCCGCCGTCGCGCACTTGCTCGACGACCGCATCCGGGAACTCGGGCGCGGCACACGTCAGATACGCGGCGTCGTAGGGCGCGTGCTCGGGCCAGCCGTCGTGGCCGTCGCCGTGGCGGACCGACACGTCGCCGTAGCCCGCGCGCTCGAGGTTCTCGCGTGCCTGCTCCGCGAGGTCTTCGACGTACTCGACGGAGTAGACGAGCTCGGCGCCGACGAGTTCGGCGGTGACGGCGGCGTGGTAGCCACACCCCGTTCCGATTTCGAGCACGCGGTCGCCCTCGCGGAGGTCGAGTTCGTTCGCGATGATGGCGACCACGTGTGGCGCGCTGACGGTCTGTCCCTCCCCGATTGGGAGCGGGCGGTCGTCGTAGGCCGCGTCGCGCTGGTCTGCGGGGACGAACTCGTGGCGGGGCACCGCGCGAATCGCGTCGGCGACGCGCTCGGTGACGTTCGGCCGCTTGGCGAGCGCGTCCGCGAGTTCGTCGCGTTCGACGGCCTCAGTCTCGGGGTCGTCGTCGGTCATGACTCTGGGTCAGTCGGCTACCAGGGGGACCACGCGCCGCTGGTCTCGTCGTCGCCGTACACGCGCTTGACGTCCTTCGCGAACACCACGTCGCCGTCGTCCCCGAGCTTCGGGAACTTGTAGCTGTCAATCGCGTTCTCCCGGACGTGGATGCCCGTGATGGTGAATTCCTCCTCACCGAACGTCTCGGTCTCCCCGACCGCGAACTCGTAGTCGCCGGGGACGTGGACCTCGATGCTCCGGCTTCCCTCCTCGCTGTCCTCCTTGGGGTTGATGGTGACGTCGACGCTGACGTTGCCCACGTCGCGCGCCCACACCGTGTCGATGTCCGCGGCGTCCGCGCGCGTCGTGCGGTCCTCGGGACCGACCTCGATGCTGGTCACGCGCACCTGCGCGATGACTTCCTCGGTCTCCACGACGAACTCGTCGCCCTCGTAGATGGTCTCCTCGGGGTCGAACGCCGCGCTCCCCGTGAAGGACTCGCCGTCCTGCGAGACGACGACGTCGACGCTGACAGTGGTCTCCTCCTCGACGGGTTCCTTGTGGACGTGGCCGCAGTCGGTACACTTCACCGTCGCCGCTCCGCCACCCGTGGTGAGTACCTCGTGGACGGTTTCGAGGTCCGGCGAACACGACGGACACTCGAAGGGGACGTGCTCCCCGACGTTTTCGCTCATGGTGGCGTATAGCGGCCCCGTACGTAAAAGACCGCGGAGTTAGGGTTTTGGAAGTCGCCACTGGTTTTTCTCTTCGTCGGCTCTGACGGGTCGTGTTTAGTTAAGGCTGAAAAGTGAGGCGGAAGTGATTTTCAGCTGGTTCATGGCAGAAATCACCCGCCTCAGTGGCTGTAGCGACTGGCTTGAGTTAGATTTTGTGGAGCGAGAGCGGACACCGAGCGAGCTGATGCGTCTTGGTATTCGACTCCATCTGGCTGGACTCTCACTTTCGAATACCGTCAAAGAACTTGAGAAGTTCGGTGTCAAACGCTCGCGGAAAGCCATCCATGACTGGGTGCAGAAAGCTGATCTACAGCCCGCCAGCGACGCTAGTCCGGATCAGGTTGCGGTTGACGAAACGGTGATCCGCATCGACGGCCAGCAGTACTGGCTGTACGCTGCCGTCAATCCTAATTCGAACAGATTCCTGCACGTACGGCTGTTTCCGACGACAACAACGGCGTTGACTGAACGGTTTCTGCAGGAGTTACGCGAGAAACACGACGTTGAAGACGCAGTGTTTCTGGTTGATCACGCCCAGCATCTCAAAACAGCACTCCAACGAGTCGGGCTTCGATTCCAGACCGTTCGTCATGGGAATCGGAATGCTGTCGAACGTGTTTTTAGAGAGATAAAACGTCGAACTTCCTCGTTCAGTAATAGTTTCAGCCACGTCGAGCCAACAACAGCGGAATCGTGGTTGCAAGCCTTCGCCGTCTGGTGGAACTCGCTAAACTAAACACGATGCCGGTGACGGTCGTGTTTAGTTAAGACTGAAAAGTGAGGCGAGAGTGATTTCTGCTGTCTATGGCTGAAATCACTCGCCTCAGTGGCTGTAGCGACTGGATCGAGTTAGATTTTGTGGAGCGAGAGCGGACACCGAGCGAGCTGATGCAGCTTGGTATTCGACTTCATTTGGCTGGTCTCTCACTTTCGAATACAATAAAAGAACTTGAGAAGTTCGGTGTCCAACGCTCGCGAAAAGCGGTCCATGATTGGGTACAGAAAGCTGATCTACAGCCCGCCAGCAACGCTAGTCCGGATCAGATTGCGGTTGACGAAACGGTGATCCGCATCGACGGCCAGCAGTACTGGCTGTACGCTGCCATCAATCCAGCCTCGAACAGATTCCTGCATATACGGCTGTTTCCGACGACAACAACGGCGTTGACTGAACGATTTCTGCAGGAATTACGCGAGAAACACGACGTCGAAGATGCCGTGTTTCTAGTTGATCACGCCCAGCACCTCAAAACAGCACTCCAGCGAGTCGGGCTCCGATTCCAAACCGTTCGTCATGGGAATCGGAATGCTGTCGAACGTGTTTTTAGAGAGATAAAACGACGGACTTCCTCGTTCAGTAATAGTTTCAGCCACGTCGAGCCAACAACAGCGGAATCGTGGTTGCAAGCCTTCGCCGTCTGGTGGAACTCGCTAAACTAAACACGATGCCGGTGACCGTGCGAACCCTTTTACTGGAAGGCGACGCACCCGAACGCACACCGATGCCCGCCACGTACGACATCTCCACGGTCGACCTCGACGACGACCGCTACGAAGTCCGGCAGTCCCTGATTCGGAACAAGTACGCCGTCCGCGACAGCGGCGGCAGCGTCGTCCTGCGCGGCAAGCAGAAGATGTTCAAGATGAAAGAGGAGTTCCCGTTCGTCACCGGCGACGGCGAGGACGCGTTCACCGTGAAGGCCGGGGGCATCATGGATGTCGCGGGCAACTACACGATTACCGACGCCGGCACTGGCGAGGAGGTCGTCGTGCTCGACGAGGACCTCTCGCTGTTCGTGGAGAACTGGACGGTCCGGGACCCCGAAACGGGCGAGACGCTGGCGACGATTCGCTCGAAGAGCAAGCTCCTCTCGGCGCTCCGCCACCTCGTCGGCTTCGCGAACTTGGTCCCGAACCGTTACGAGATATTCGATGCCGAGGGCGACCACGTCGGCGACGTCAGCGGGAAGTTCTCGCTGCGGGACGCCTACACCGTCACCATCGACGACGCCAGCGACGTACCTAAGGAGGCCGTCATCGCCGCCGCCTGCGTCCTGGACGCACTCGAAAACGAGTGATTACGCGTCGTCGAACGCCTCGCGAAGGTCGCCGGCGACGTCCGCGACTGCCTCGTGCGCGCGGTCGAGGTCCGGCGAGGACAGCATCGTCGCGAACCCGTGAATCACGTCCTCGTACTCGACGTGGCGCGTCGGCACGCCGTCCGCGGCGAGCTGGGCGGCGTACCTTCGGCCGCCGTCCCGGAGCGGGTCGAAGCCCGCCGTGAGCACGGTCGCGGGCGCGACCCCGGAGAGGTCGCAGGCGTTCGTGGGATCGCCGTAGGGGTTGCGCTCGTGAATCTCGGAGCCGTAGTAGCACTCCCGGAACCACCAGAGGTCGTCCTCGCTGAGCACCTTCCCGGCGTGCTCGCGGACCGACTCGTGGTCTTCCTCGATGCCGACGCCCGGATAGAGGAGGTACTGGTAGTCGACGTCCGGACCGTCGCGCTCGGCGGCCATCAGCGCGACGACGGCCGCGAGGTTCCCGCCTGCGGAGTCCCCGACGACCGCGAGGTCGCCCGTGCTGGCGAGCGCGTCGGGGTTGTCCGCCGCCCACTCCAGCGCGGCGTACGCGTCCTCGACGGCTGCCGGGAACGGGTGCTCGGGCGCGAGCCGGTAGTCCACGGACACCACGACGCAGTCGCTCTCGCGCGTGAGGTGGCGGCAGAACAGGTCGTGCGTCTCCAGACTCCCCATCACGAACCCCCCACCGTGGTAGAACACGACCGTCGGGAACGGGCCGTCGCCCTCGGGGCGGTAGAGCCGCACAGGGAGGTCACCAACAGGGCCGGGAATCGTGCGGTCGACGACGCGACCCACTTCCGGGGGGTTGCGGTTCTGCCACCAGCTCGTCGCGCGCTCCAGCAGCCGCAGCGGGCGCGCGCCGACAGTCCGCAGCGACACCGGGAGCTTCTCGCGGCGCTCCATCGCCGCCCGCGCCTCCGGATGCATCTCGTCCATACGTGACAGTCGCGTGACGGCAGCAAAAAAGCCGGGCTGCCGGCAGCCCTCACTCCGCGACGTCGACTGGCTCGGCGTTCGCGAGGTCGCGCAGGCGCTCGGGCTCGATGGGCCAGACCGCGGTCGGCGTGCCGGCTGCGGCCCACACGCCGTCGTGGTCGAGGAGCGTATCGTCCAGCAGGACGGGCACGTCCGTCGCGTGGCAGATGGGCGGCACGCCGCCGATACTCCAGCCCGTCGCCTCCTTCACCTCGTCCGCTTCGGCCATCCGCGCGTCGCTGGCGTCCCGGTAGACTGCGACCTTCGAGAGGTCCACGCGGTTCGCGCCGCTCGTCACGACGACCACCGGCTCGTCGTCCGCGACCACGACGATGCTCGACGCGATTTGCGCGACGTCACAGCCCACCGCGTCCGCCGCGTCCGCCGCCGTCTTCGTTCCCTCGTCGAACTCGTGGACGTCCACGTCGACGCCGTACTCCTCCCGGGCCCGCTCGACGAACTCCGCCGCTCGCTCGTGCATTACCCGCCGTAACCGAACGCGACAGCAAAGGTGTACCGCTCCCCGCAACCGCGGAGAGGTGGGTTCTTCCGTGCGAGCGGCGAATCCCGAGCCATGAGCGCGCAGTCGAACTCGGTGCTGGCCCGCCTGCTCCCCGTCGCGGGCATCGCGTACCTCGGCTACCTCGCCAGCCAACCGCCGCCCGCGCGCTGGGTCGGCCTCGGCTGTCTGGCCGTCGTCGCGCCGTTCGCCGCCGGCTGGGTAGCCGGGAACGTCTTCGGCGTCGGGCCGTGGAGCGAGAGCTGACGCCGAACGCGAGAAAATACTTACCCGAGCGCGCGGAATTTAATCCATGGCTTCGTGGGACGGATTCACGACGTGGCTCGAATACGAGTTCCTGTTGTTCAAGCTCGTCGTCGCCGGCGCCGTGCTGTTCTGGGTCGGGCGGACGCTGCTGCGCGCCGTCGACCGTAGTTCCTTGACCCGTGGGACCGCCATCCTCTACGGCTCCGTGACGCTCCTCGTCGCGAGCATCGGGCTCGCGTGGTGGCTGGGTCGAGAGTCGGAATGAATGGACCTCACGCTACACGTCCTCGGGTAGCCACCCGCCGTACACGTACCTTTTTACTTTGATACGAGACGGCGAAGCCGTCTCGGCATGACGAGAGGCGCAAAGCGCCTCTCGAACCATGTCGGGTCGCCTCCGGCGACCACTCCTCGCAAAAATCTACGCTAAAAACCCCTGCCTTCGCGGGGCTTCGCCCCGCTCCGGCAGCGAACCACTCGCTTCGCTCGTGGATGCCGAACAGCGTTACACGTCCTCTGGCAACCATCCGCCGTCAACTTCGACGTTCTCGCCGGAGATGTAGTCGGAGTTCTCGTCGCAGAAGAACCGGACTGCCTGCGCGATGTCGTCGGTCGAAGCCCAGCGGCCGCGCGGGGCGTCCTCGGGGAACTCGTCCGAGGTCTCGACGACGTACGGTGAGACGGCGTTGACCGTGATGCCGTCGTCTTGGGTGTCCGCGGCGAGCATCCGCGTGAACATGAGCACGCCCTGTTTCGCGGCGAAGTACGGGAAGTTCTTCGGGGAGACCATGCCCTTCTCGGCGGACGCGTAGCCGATGTTGACGATGCGGCCCCACTGCTGGTCGCGCATCCCGGGGAGCGCGCGCTTCGAGCAGAGGTACGTCCCCGTGAGGTTCGTGTGGAGGACGCGGTTCCACGTCTCGAAATCGAGGCCCGCCCAGTGACCGGGCGCGAAGTCGCCGACGTTGTTCACGAGTACGTCCACGGCGCCGAGTTCGGCTTCCGCCGCGTCGAAGATGCCGTCGACGCTCTCGGGAGTGGTTACGTCGCCCTGCACGGGTGCAGCGTCGGGAGCGCCGCGGTCGCGGGCGTCGGCGGCGGTGACGCGGGCGGCGTCGGCGCTGGAGTGGTAGTGGACGGCGACGCTGGCGCCGCAGTCGGCCAGCGACAGGCAGAGCGCGCGGCCCAGCCCCGTCGCGCCGCCGGTGACGAGCGCGGTGCGGTCGGTGAGGTCGGGAGCGAGCACGCGTCGTAGTCGCCGGCCGCGCGGGATATTCTTATGGGGTTGCCAGCAGACGCCGGTGACATGGCCATCGAGAATCTGCTGCTGGCTGTCGGACCGTCGGACGACGAACGAATCTCGCCGATGGCGCGCACCGCCACGGACATCGCCGGGCCGGCGGGCGCGACGGTGACGCTCGCGCACGTCTTCACGCGCGAGGAGTTCGACGACACCGCCGAACGCCTCGGCTTCGGGGAGGGCGACGAGGTGACCGCCGACGACGTGGCGCGCCGCCACGCGACGATTCGCGACCTCGGCGACCACCTCGACGACGCCGGCGTGGACTACGACGTGCGCGGGCACGTCGGCGGGCACGGCGAGAGCATCGTCTCGCTCGCAGACAGCGTGGACGCCGACATCGCGGTCGTCGGCGGCCGGAAGCGCTCGCCCACCGGGAAAGCCGTCTTCGGCAGCACCGCGCAGACGGTGTTGCTGTCGGCGCCGTGCCCGGTGACGTTCGTGCGCAGCGACCACTGAGATGGACGCGACCGTCGAGGACGGCGCCGACGGCCTGCTCGTCGTGACGCTGGACGCCGGGGAGTCCGTGCTCGCGGCGTCGGGCACGCTCGTGGACTACGTCGGCGACCTTCGCGTGGAGCGCGCTCGCGAGGGCGTGCTCCGGTCGGTGGCGAACGCGCGAGAGCGCAAGCGCACGCCGGTTCGCGTGACCGCCAACGCGGAGACGACCGTGCGGTTCGCGCCGTCGCACCATGGCTGCGTCGTCGCCGCGGACCTCGACAGCGACGGCGTGGCGGCGACGCGAGAGTCGTTCGTCGCGGCGACCGACAACACCAGCGTGGGCGCCGACCGCGTCGGGGACGCGCCCGCTCGCGGCAGCGGCCTCTTCCTCACGACGGTCGCCGGTAGCGGCACCGCGTATCTGTCGGGCCGCGGGCGAGTCGAGCGCGTTCGCGTTTCGGAGGGCGAGGAGCGCGTCGTCGCGGCCGCGAACGTCGTCGCGTTCGACGTTGATGCGGCAGTCTCAGTCGAGCGCGTCGGCGCCGTCGAGGACGCCGCGCCGGTGTGTCGGATTCGCGGGCCGGCGACCGTCTGGACGGCGACGCGGCCCGCGCCCGGAGCGACGAACTAACGCGGCTCCGAGTGAAAACTGTGTAGTTAAGTGCCAGGGCTCCCCCACTGGATGTAGATGCCGTACTACGTCGGCGTTGACCTCGGCGCGACGAACCTGCGCGCCGCCGTCGCGAACGACGACGCGACTGTCCTCGCCACTGACAAGCGGCCGACGCCCCGCGGGCCGACGGGGATTCACGTCACCGAAGCCGTCCTCGACGCCGTGCGCGCGGCCTGCGAGGACGCCGGCGTCGACCCCGCGGCGGTGCGGGCCGCCGGCGTCGGCAGCATCGGCCCACTCGACCTCGCAGACGGCACCATCGACGGCCCCGCGAACCTCCCGGACTCGGTGGGGACGGTCCCGCTGGTCGGCCCGATTTCGAACCTCATCGACTCCGAGCGCGTCTACCTCCACAACGACACCGTCGCGGGCGTCATCGGCGAGCGCTTCCACGCCGACAGCAACCCCGACGACATGGCGTACGTCACCATCTCCTCGGGCATCGGCGCGGGCGTCGCCGTCGACGGCAACGTCCTGGAGGGCTGGGACGGCAACGCCGGGGAACTCGGGCACATGCTCGTCGACCCGCAGGGCCGGCGGACGTGTGGCTGCGGCCGCGACGGCCACTGGGAGGCGTACTGCTCGGGGAACAACATCCCCGAGTACGCCCGCATGCTCGCCGAGGAGGACGGCGGCGTCGAAACCGCGCTCCCGCTGGACGACGCCGACTTCTCCGCGAAGCACGTCTTCGAGCACGCGGGCACCGACGAGTTCGCCAGCCACGTCGTCGACCAAGTCGGGTTCTGGAACGCGATGGGCGTCACGAACCTCGTGCAGTCGTACGCGCCCCTCGTGGTGTACGTCGGCGGGGCAGTGGCGCTCAATAACCCCGACAAAGTACTCGACCCCATCCGCGAGTACCTCGACGACGGCGTGTTCAACAACGTCCCCGAGATTCGGCTGACCTCGCTGGGCGACGACGTCGTGCTCCACGGCGCCGTCGCCTCCGCCATCACCGGCGGCACCGGCGAGCGGACGGCGTAACGAGACACTCTTCGTTCGACTTCCGATAACTCAGCCCGAGCGAATCCCCGCAGGACTTTTCCACGCAACCGCCGGAGGGAGCGTATGCGACGACGAGACGTGCTCCGTGCGAGTGCCGCTGCGGCCGCCCTCCCGTTCGCGAGCGCGACAGTCAGCGCCCAGCAGTCGTTCGAGCCGCTGGGCGTCCTCGACCTCGACGGAACGAAGGAAGTCGTCGTCGGCGACGCCGGTGAGACGGCGTACGTGGCGACGACCGACGGTATCGCGACCGTTGACATCTCGGACCCGTCGAACCCCGAACAGCTCGCGGGCGTAGCACCGCTGCTGGACGACCGCGAGGACGGCCCGATGGGGGAGGTCTACGACGTGAAAGTCGACGGCGACACCCTGATTGCGGTCGGTCCGGCGAACCGAGGGGACCTACGGGGCGTCGTCGTCTTCGACGTCAACGACCCCGCCAACCCCCGGCAGACGGCGTTCCACGAGACATCGTTCCCGATTCACAACGCCTACCTGCAGGACGGCGTGGCGTACCTGACGGCCAACGACTGGGCGAAGAACCCCGCCGTCTTCGTCGACGTCTCCGGGGACACCACCGAGGAGGTCGGGCGGTGGTCGAACGTCGACCACGACGAGCGCTGGCGGGACGTTCGCGCAGGGCTGCGGACGTGCCACGACCTCTACGTCCACGACGACACGCTGTACATCGCGTACTGGGACGCGGGCACGTGGCTGGTGGATGTCAGCGACCCCGCCGACCCCGAGTACGTCAATCACTTCGGACACTACGATGTCGAGGAGTTACAGAACGTCCCCTCGGGCGAGGCGCGCGCAGAGAGTCTCTCGGTCCCGGGGAACGCCCACTACGTCGCGGTGAACGAGGGCGCGTCCGTGCTCGCGACGGGTGCGGAGGCGTGGGACGTCGACACCGACGACGCCGACCCGGGGCAGGGCGGCATCGACCTCTGGGACATCGCAGACCCGCAGAACCCCGAGAAGTTGTCGTTCATCGCGCCGCCGCCGACGCCCGACGGCACCCGGTACGGGACGTGGACGACCAGTCACAACTTCGAGTTCCACGGCGACCGACTGTACACGTCGTGGTATCAGGGCGGCGTGAAGATTCACGACGTCAGCGACCCCGCGAATCCGGAGGAGATTGCGTGGTGGCGCCGGCCCGAGGAGGCGCGGTTCTGGACCGCGCAGTA
The DNA here is from genome assembly GCF_001485535.1 of Halobacterium sp. CBA1132. Lineage (NCBI taxonomy): Archaea > Methanobacteriati > Methanobacteriota > Halobacteria > Halobacteriales > Halobacteriaceae > Halobacterium > Halobacterium sp. CBA1132. The sequence goes on along the minus strand of NZ_BCMZ01000001.1, from coordinate 138,829 downwards.
CGCGACCGACGAGGCGTTCGTCGCGAGCAGCATGGGCGGAGACGGGTATCCGGCGGGCGTCTACACGTTCCCGAACCGCGCGGGCGAGCAGCCCGACCCGCCGACGCTGGAGACGACGACAGTTGCGACGAGCACGGAGACGGCGACCGAGACGACCACGGCGACGACGACGGCGCCGACGGCGACCGAGACCACGACGACCGACGAGTCCGGAGGTGGCGTCCCCGGGTTTGGCGCGCTCGCCGCGCTCGCGGGCGTCTCGGCCGCCGCACTCGCCGCGTGGCAGCGGGACAGCGACGCCTGACGCAGGCGTTTCGAGACGAGAGGCGACGACGAAAATTCCCGTGGTTCCAGTCGAAACGGACGGGTTCAACACGAACGTTGCCTAGTGTCCCAACCGAAAGTACATCACTCGTGGAGCCCGAAGACCCGACTATGAGCGAGACAGCGGGAGCGGGGAGCTTCCACGAGCGCGTCGAGACGTGGCTCACCGCCCAGATGCCCATCATTCGGAGCCACGGCGGCACCAGCGCCGTCCGGAAAGCCGACCCCGCCGACGGCGAGGTCGTCGTCGAACTCGGGGGCGCGTGTTCGGGCTGCGGCATCAGCCCCCGTACGGCCCAGCGCATCAAGATGGACCTCGCCGACGAGTTCGACGAAATCGACGACGTGGTCGTCCGGTTCACGGACGGCGACGGCGGCGGCTGGGGCGGCGACCAGCCCGAGAGCTACATGGGCGTCGACCGCAACGAGGGCGGCCGCGGCGGCCGCGGTGAAGGCAGCCCGGACTCCGACTCCCACTTCTAGTCGTCGCTGACCGCAGCGCGCACGCGTTCGGCGACCGAGAGCGCTTTCTCCGAGAGGTCTTCGCCGACCAGCCCCGCGTCCACGCACTCCCGGAGTTCGTCCTCGTCGACGACTTCGACCGTGCCGTCGGCGTGTTTCACGACGTCGACGTGGAGGTCGACGTACCGGACCGCGTCCGGGAACACCTCGACGGGCGTGGAGACGTTCAGATACGTGCCTTTGACGTCGCCGTCCTCGCTCTCGTAGACGGTCGGGTACCACCAGTTTCCTTCCGTGAATCGCGTCGTGGCGACGTCGCCGTCCTCGCGGGGGACGTCGAGTTCGTCGTAGACGCCGCCCGCGGTCATCTCCCGGCGGACAGTGACGCGGCCGGCGTCGCGGTCCCGGTCCGTGACCTCGCCGCGTCCGATGGTGATGAGGCGGCCGTCGGGCTTGCCGTGCTCGATAGCGACGAGGTCGCCCTCGGTCGGCCCGAACTGGTCAGTGACCGCGCCGAACGGGAAGCCGTCCGTGCTCGCGCCGAGCGCCTCCGCGAAGTCGACGGCGCCGCTGGCGGCCTCGCTGCCGGCCTTGACGCGGTGGTGGCCGTCCATCGTCTCCGTGACTTCGCGGCGTGCGGCGTCGAGCGCGAACCGCGAGTCGCGACCGAACCACGTCCAAACGGTGCGCTCGGGCGCGGCGACGCGGTGGGGTGCGGTGTCGCCGGGTGCGGGCGCGTCCGCGAGCGCGTCCGCCAGCCGATTCGCCAGTGAGACGGTGTCGTCGAGGGCGTCCCCGAGCGCGTCCATGCTCGCGCCGTCCGCGGCGTAGTGCCACTGGACGCCCCACTTGTCGGGAACGTCGGCGGAGAGCAGTTCCGTGGTGCGCGCGAGTTCGTGGTTCCGGGAGCCGTCCGGCGTCCCGGCGACGAGCGCGTCCACACCGCGTTCGAGGCTCGCGAGCCCGCCGATGGCGCGCACGTCCGTGCCGACGACCGAGCGGTCGTCGAGCCACCACGGGTTCGGGTCGTGGACCTGCACGCGGACGTGGTCGCCCTCTTCGACGTGCTGGTCGGCCGCGTCGAACGGCAGGTATCCCTCGTGGTCGTCCGCGAGTGCGACCACGGCGCCGCCGCGGACGGTGCGCTCGACGACGCCGTTGAAGATGGCGCCGCGGGCCGCGCGGTCCGGCCAGACGAACGTGTCGATGCCGGTGTCCTTGACGACGGCGAGCACGTCGCTGGCGGCGTCCTGACTCCCGGAGACGCCGACGCCCTGCCGGTCGGGCGTCATCCAGACGTCGACGTCGTAGGCGGCGTCCTCGAAGTCGGCGTCGAAGCGCTCGCGAATCGGCGGCGACGCGTCCACCACGTCGAAGCCCGCGTCGAGCAGGCGGCGCGTGAGCGCGGTGCTGTAGATGCCGCGGACGCGAACCCGAGTCATTCGAGGCGGCCCCGTTCGCCGGCGAACCGCACGCGGGCGTCGACGGTCGGCCCGAGGGTCAGTTCCACGACCGTCGGCTCACCGTCTGCTTCCTCCAAGACGCGCGCGCCCTCGACGTACGCGCCCCACGTCTCGAAGCGCACGAACCCGCGCACGTCCTCGCTGTGCGTGAACAGGTCGACGTAGTCGAGGTCGTGTTCGGGGTAGTCCGACCGCGAGTGCGTGAGGTCCATGTCCGAGTAGACGACCGCGCGGCCCTCGAAGAAGGACTCGACGCTGCGGGCGTCCTCGCGGGCCTGCGCGGCGACGTCGTCCTCGACGGCTGCGATGTCGTCCTGGGAGAGTCCGGCGTCCCGGAGCGCCGCCCGGGTCCGCTGGTCGAAGAGCATACTCGCCTTTCGGCGTGCGGGGTTTTCAGCGTTGCCGCCCGGGAAAACGAATTGCCGAGCGAACGACCATCGGCGTGCCAGTCTCGAAAGCCCTCGGGCGGCTCGCGCACGCTGCACGACATACCGCTCGCTGCGCTCGCGGTAGGGGGTCGTGCAGCGAGCGAGTGAACGCGAGCCGCCCTCGCCCTTTCGTCCGCCAGGACAGCAGTGTCGGCGCTGTCGCTGCCGGCCGTCGAAATCGCAGTAGCAGTCGAGGCGGCGTCAGTCGTCGGCGGCGGCGGGCGTCGGCTCGGCGCTCGCGTCGGGTTCCTCGGCTTCGGCGTCGTCTCGTCGGTTCGACTCGGGTGTCGGCGGCGCGGAGTACAGCAGGCCTCGACTGGGACTGTGTGGCATACGCACACTGGAACCCGGAAACACGGATAAGGCTGCCCCTTAAGGTAGTCAGTAGCATACAAGGAGGGTCGGCGACGCCGCGAACAGACTCAAGGGGGCGGCAGAGAAAGGAGGCCACTATGTCGACTGACCGGGACCCAGTCCAGCGCGCGAACGAGGGTGGCGAAGACCTCTACGACGTGGCGACGTGGGAGCCACGCACGACGCTCGACCGGTTCTCGTCGTGGCTGTACGGCGGCATCGTGACGAGCGCGCGTGCGAGCGTCGTCGCGCTCGCAGTGCTCATCGTTCTCGCGCAGTTCGCGGCGGCGCTCGGCCTCGTGTTCGTCGACAGGCCGGTCGTCGCGCTGTACGTGCTGCTGTCGGTGGTGCCCGCGCTCGGGATGGCGGCGTTCGTCTGGAAGGCCGACGTCACGAAACGCGAGCCACTGGAGTTGGTCGTGGTGACGTTCGCGTTCGGGTTCCTGTTCGCGGGGTTCGCGGCCGTGCTGAACACCGTCTTCTCGGGGCTGTTCCTCGGGTCGGTGACCGCGGACGCGCCGCTGTGGGTGACCGTGCTGGCCCCCGCGCTGTACTACTTCCTCATCGTCGGTCCGGTCGAGGAGACCGTGAAGTGGCTCGCGATTCGGCTGTACGCGTTCCGCAGCGACCGCTTCGACGCGGTGGTCGACGGCGCGGTGTACGGCGCGGTCGCCGGCCTCGGGTTCGCGACCATCGAGAACGCCATCTACATCGGCCGCGAGGTGGTGATGGCCGCCAGCGCCGCGGGCACCACCGCGGCCATCGATGTCGGCCTCCAGACCGCCGCCGTGCGCACGCTGGCGGGCCCCGGCCACGTCATCTACTCGGCGTTCGCGGGCTACTACCTCGGGCTCGCGAAGTTCAACCCCGACGACGCCGGCCCCATCATCGTGAAGGGGCTCGTCATCGCCGCGGTCATCCACGCGACGTACAACACGGTCGTGACGAACCTCGGCATCGTGACGGACACGCTGGGTCTCGCACCAGGCCTGGTGTTCCTCGGGTTCGTCGTCGTCTACGACGGCACGCTGTTCTACGTGCTCTACCGGAAACTCGTGGCGTACCGCGCGGCCTACGAGCGAACCGACGCCGGCCGCTACGACGAGAGCGAACGCGAGCGAACGCGAGAAGACGCGGACTTCCTCGTCAGCGGCCTCGACGACGAAGACAGTAGTTAGTAGGTATCGAGGCGTTCGACGTACTTCGCGACGACGTCGACTTCGACGTTCACGCGGTCGCCGGGCGACCGCTCGGAGAGCGTCGTGAGGTCGTAGGTCGTCGGCACCACCGCGACCGAGAACGTCCCGTTCTCGTCGTCGACGTCGGCGACGGTGAGGCTGATTCCGTCGAGCGTAATCGAGCCCTTCTGCGCGACGTACTGCTCGTGGCCGTCCGGAAGCGCGAACGTGAACGTCCAGTCCTCGCCGACTTCCTCGACGGCGACGACTTCGGTGGTGGTGTCGACGTGGCCCTGCACGATGTGGCCGTCGAGGCGACCCTCGGCAGGGAGCGCGCGTTCGAGATTCACTTCGTCGCCCTCGCGGACCTCGTCGAGAGTGGTGGCTTCCAGCGTCTCCGTCGCGGTGAACGCGGTGAACCAATTATCTCCGTACTCCTCGACAGTGAGGCAGACGCCGCCGACGCTGACGCTGTCGCCGTGCTGGAAGCCGCTCAGGTCCCCCGTCGCGATGCGGATGCGGCGGCCGTCGGGTTCGTCGACGACGCGCTCGACGGTGCCGGTCTCCTCGATGATGCCGGTGAACACGCTACCAGATTCGTTATCCGTAACGAAAACGCTGTGGTTTCGGACGGGCTTATGTGACGCGAGCGCCGAGGGGGAGTTGTGAAACTCCTCGACGCCATCACGCTCGCTGTGGCAGTGGCGTTCGCCGCGCCGGCCGCGCTGTTCGGCGTCGAAACGCTGCTCGCGGGCGACTCGACCGGGTGGGTGTTCCTCGGGTTCGCCGCGGGCATCATCGCCTTCGAACAGTACGTGACGATGCCGACGGACGTTCCGATTCTCGCCGCACAGAAAGCCACGGACGCGGTCGTCGAAGACCCCGACGACGAAAATCAGTAGTCCGGCTTTGGGACGACCGACCGCGGGAAGGCACCGACTCGCTCGACGCCGTCCTCGGTGGCGACCGCGAGGTCCGCGACCCACACCGTCTTCTCGGCGTCCAATTCTGCACGAACCGCCAGCACCGCGCCCGCCTCGATTGCGTCCTCGCTCTCGGGGCGCTCGCGGCGTTCGAGGCCGACGCCGTGAACTGTGCCGGTTCCCGCAGTCGGCGGAAACCCGTACGACCCCAGTTCTGCGGTAACTTCCTCCGCGGCCGCCGCGACGGTCGTCTCCCCGATGTCCACGATGTCGATGCCGGCGTCGACGGCGTACTCGCCGGCGAGCGTCGCGCGGCGCTCCCACCCGCCGTCGCTGTCCGCGACGAACGTGCGCGCGAGACAGCCGTGGTAGTCGTCAACGCGGGGCGTGACGCGAATCGGAACGGGGTCGCTGGCTCCAATCGACCCCTCGGCCGCGACGACCGTCTCGGGGTCAGCGCCCGCCCGCGCCATCGCTGCGTTCGCGCTGCGGCGCACGCGCTCGGCAGTCACGTCGCCCGCGTCGTCCGCGAGCGGGTCGTCAGCGGCCTCCGAGAGGAGTTTCGCGGCCGCCGCCACTCCGGCCTCGGCGGCGGCCTGCGCGTCCCGGAGCGCGGCGAGTTCGCCGTCGGTCTTCCGTTCTCTCGCGCGCAGGTGGGCGTCCGTGGAGGCCACGTCGACGCCGGCGTTTTCGAGGTAGAGTGCGGCGTCGTGGGGGAGCGAGCGGGGAGCGAGCACGCTGTCGGCCACGAGGTCCGGGAGGCGCTCGGCGGGCGTCGCTACGGGGTCGAGAACAGAGACGTCGGCCCGGACAGTGACGTAGTCGGGAAGCGGACGCTCGGGGACAACGGCGACGCGGCCGGCGTAGACGACGGCCGCACGGCACGGGAGAGCGGCGCCGCTGAAGGCGCGTACGAGCGGGTCGTCGGCGGGGCCGACGACGACGAAGGCGTCAGCGCTCGCGTCGGCGAGCGCGCTGTCCAGCACCGCGGGCCGCATTCACGGGAGGTGGACTGGCGTGTCGGCTTCGAGGGCGTCGTCGAGGGTCTGGCCCGTCTGCTCGCCGTACAGCAACACGTCGATGGGGAGCGTCGGGGCGCCGTTGATGAGGTTCTGGAGGAGCACGAGGCGTTCGCGCGCCCGGCTCATGCCGACGTAGAACACGCGGCGCTCGTTGTCCGTCAGAATCGGGACGGGGCTCGTCTTGGACGTGAACTCGATGCCCTCCGGGATGTCCTCGGGGTCCGCGGTGGCCGCCATCTGCTCGACGACCTTCTCCGTGAGGTCCGTGGAGACGAACACGTGGTCGGCCTCGCGACCCTTCGCGGAGTGGATTGTGCCGACGCGCACGCGGTCGGGGTCCATGCCGCGGTAGTCGCCCTGGAAGTACGCGTCGATGCTCTGGCGCTGGTAGCGCGTGACCTTCCGGAGCATGTCCGCGGCGGCCGAGGGCCCGGGCACGAACGGCACGTAGTCGCGGATGAACTCCGCGGTGAACGTGAGTTCCGTGAGGTCGGTGTCCTCGCCCTGCGCCTCGTCGATGGCCTCACGGAGGTCGTTGCGCTCGCGGGTGCCGAACGCCGAGTCCTGCAGCATGTCCATCAGGCGGCGCGCCTGCAGGCCGTCGATGGGGTCGTCGTGTTCGAGGGCTTCGACCGCGGAGATGTACTGCTGGAGGCGGTCCGTCCAGAGGCGCTGGTCAGTCAGCGCCTTGAACGGGATGCCTTCGCCGATGAACTCGTCGACGAAGTCGAACAGCTGGTAGCGCGCCCGGAACAGAATCATCACCGTCTCGTCGTCGGAGCCCTCGACGGTGCGGCGGACGTTCCGCACGAGGTCCAGCATCGACGGGCTCTCGACGGCCTCGACGCTCCCGCCCTCCTTGCGGGGTTCGAGGTCTTTCTCTTGGCGGGTGTCGATGTGGCTAATCTCCTGCTGGACGACTTCCAGCACTTCCGACGGGAGGCGATAGGAGTTCGGAAGCACCACGTCGTCGGTGACTTTCGTGTTCAGGAGGAGTTCGGGGTCCGCGCCCTGCCACGCGTAGACGACCTGGTCGTCGTCGCCCGCGATGAGCACGCGCTCCATGTGGGGACGCCACTCCTCGTAGACGTCGTACTGGAGGCTGGTGATGTCCTGAAACTCGTCGATGACGAGGTAGTCGACGTCGGGGAGCAGCGAGCGCTGCTCGACGCGTTCGAGCATGTCCGCGAAGCCGACGAGTTCGTTCTCGCCCTTGAAGGCGCGCCACGCCCGAATCGCCTCGGGGACGTCGTAGCGCTCGTCGCTGGACGGCCACGTCGGCGTGTACTTGTTGCCGACCTGCGCGTTCTCGTCGATTTCCGGCGGCAGTCGGACTTCCTCGTCGTTCCAGCGGAACGGGACGTCGTACCAGTCCGCGACATCGCGGCTGGTGCGCTGGAGCCACTGGGAGGTCGCGATGACCTTGTTCCCGAGTGTCGTCGAGCGCGCGGTGCGTCGCGACCCCGAGGAGTACTCGTCCTCGAAGGGGATGCCGTACTCCTCGCAGAACTCCTCTTTGTCGTCCTCGCCGACGACGTCGCCGCGCGACAGCCCGAGCAGCTCGTAGGCTTTCGCGTGCATCGTCGCGACGTTCCCGCGCAGCGAGCGCGGGTTGACGTCGAGTCGCTCGGCGAGCCGTTCGCGGACCTCGGCCGCTGCGGCACGCGTGTACGAGACGACGAGGATGTCGCGTACCTCCACGTCGTCGTCTTCCAGAATTTCCTCGACGTGGTCGAGGAGCGCGGTCGTCTTCCCGCTCCCCGGACCACCGAACAGCCGCGTGACTTCCGGCTCCGAGTCCGTCATTAGACAACTAGAGGAACCGAGACGGTATAAACCGCTTGAAATTCTCTGCTACGCGGACAGGAATCCCTACGTGCGGCGAGTAGACCTCGCCTCCCTGACCTCCGCGCCGTCGCGAATCTTGTCCTCGCAGTTGGGACACACGCGCGGGGCGCCTTGTTCGTTCGGCGTGAACACTCTCGCGTAGGCGTCGGTCACGAACGACCCACAGTTCTGGCACTCCGGCATGGCTTCACGACAACCTTTCTCAGGACCTGTCTTATGCGTGCTGGCCGTTCGAGCGACCGCGACGGCTACGTCGGCGACCACCCACACACTGTGCAGGTTCGCGCGTTGCCGTCGTGGAGCCCACCGCACTCCGGACACTGCTTCTTGTTATAGCTCTCCTCCCACGTCTGTGTCTCGTGGCCGCGGTCTTCGAGGAATTCGTCCAGAAGCGTGTCGTCGTCCGGAGGCGATGCGCTCGACATGATACGTGGTACGCTATGCCATACCACTACTTGAAAGTATCGAGGTGACAGCCGAGTACAACGTCAGGCCTTCACGAGCACCTTGATGGCCTCGCGCTCGTCCATCGCGCGGTAGCCCTCGTCCACGTCTTCGAGGTCGACGGTCTTCGTGAAGATTGGCGACGGGTCCAGCGTTCCCTGCAGGACATCGTCCATCAGTTCCTCCGCGTACGCGCGGACCGGCGCGACGCCGCCGTTCAGCGTGATGTTGTCGCTGAACATCGTGAACACGTCCAGTCCCTCCTCGGTGACGCCGTACGGCACGCCGACGTAGCCGACGGTGCCGCCGGGACGAGCGACGGCGATAGCGGTGTCCATCGCGGACGCCGCGCCGACGCACTCCATGACGTGGTTCGCGCCGCCGTGCGTGAGTTCCGTCGCGCGCTCGATTGCCTCGTCGCCGCGGGCGGAGATAGTGTCCGTGGCGCCGAACTCCTCGGCGAGTGCCAGGCGGTCCTCGTGGTGGCCCATCGCGATGACGCGCTCCGCGCCGAGGCGCTGGGCGGCGAGCACGCCGCACAGGCCGACCGCGCCGTCCCCGATGACGACGGCCGTGTCGCCCTCGCCGACGCCCGCGCTGACCGCGGCGTGGTGGCCCGTACCCATCACGTCCGTCAGCGGCAGCAGGGATTCGAGCGTGTCCTCGTCGTCGGCGTAGCGGTCGGGCACCCGAACGAGCGTGCCGTCCGCGTGCGGGCACTTCACGTACTCGCCCTGCCCGCCGCCGTTCTCGCCGCTCCACGACTCGTCTTCGACGCAGGACGTGTACAGGCCCTTCCGGCAGAACTCGCACTCCCCACACGAAATGGCGAACGGCGCGAGCACGCGGTCACCGGGCTGGACGGAGGTCACGTCCTCGCCGACTTCCTCGACGATACCCATCGGCTCGTGGCCGACGCGCGACCCCTCCTCGCGGTCGCTGTCCCCCCGGTAGAACCAGAGGTCAGACCCGCAGACAGCGGTGTGTGTGACTCGGATGACGGCGTCGCTGGGCGACTCGACTTCCGGCTTCGGGACGTCCTCGACGGCGATGTCGCCGGGACCCCGATAGATTGCTGCGCGCATACGCTCACTGCGTCCGCAGCGCGGAAAAAGCCACCCGGCCGGCGACGGCCTCGCCGGAACCGAGCGCGCGGTCGCTGGTCTCGGGGTGGGGCCTCAGAGGTCGTACAGTCCGGTGTACTTCTCGGTGACGTAGTCGACGAAGTGGTCGGCGTTGTACGCCTCGCCGGTCGCCTCCTCGACGAGTTCGGGCGTCGTGTAGCGCGCGCCGTGCTGGTGGACGTTCGCTTCGAGCCAGTCGGCGATGACGTCGAAGTTCCCGTTGCGCACCTTCTCGTCGACATCGCCGACGTCGGCTTCGAGCGCGTCGTAAATCTGGGCGGCGAGCACGCTCCCCAGCGAGTACGTCGGGAAGTAGCCGAACGAGCCGTGGCTCCAGTGGATGTCCTGCAGGCAGCCCTCCGCGTCGGTGTCGGGGCGGATACCGAGGTACTCCTCGTACTTGTCGTTCCAGCGCTCGGGCACGTCCTCGACGTCGAGGTCGCCCTCGATGAGTTCGCGCTCGATTTCGAAGCGCACGATGATGTGCATGTGGTAGGTGAGCTCGTCCGCTTCGACCCGGATGAGGTTGTCCTCGTACACCTCGTTGGCGGCCTCGTACGCCTCCTCGGGGGTGGCGTCCTCGATTTGCGGGAAGCGCTCTTTCATCGCGGGCAGGAACTTCTCCCAGAACACCCGCGAGCGCCCGACGTGATTCTCCCAGAGGCGGCTCTGGGACTCGTGAACGGTGAGGTCGCGGGACTCCCCGAGCGGGTTACCGTACTGCTCCCGGGGTAGACCGAGCGTGTAGCGGGCGTGCCCGAACTCGTGAATCGTCGACATCAACGCGTCCACAGGGTCGTCCTCGCTGAATCGCGTGGTGACGCGCGCGTCGAACTGGTTCCCGGTGGAGAACGGGTGCGGCGCGGTGTCGACGCGGCCGTGCTCGAAGTCGTACCCGAGCGTGTCCAGCACGTCGCGCGCGAGGTCCTCCTGCGTGTCCACGTCGAAGTTGCCTTGGAAGGGGTCCGCGAGTTCCGCGTCGCTCTCGCGGACGTCCTCGATGAGCGGCACGAGTTCCTCGCGGAGGCGTTCGAGCACGCGCTCGGCGGTGTCGAGGTCGAGGTACGGCTCGTAGTCCGCGAACAGCACCTCGTAGGCGGGCTTGTCGGGGTCGATGTGCTCGGCGTACTCCTTCTTCAGTTCGATGAGGTCCTCGAGAATCGGCGCGAAGATGGAGAAGTCGTCCTCCTCGCGGGCCTCCTTCCACTTCGGGAGCGCCGCGGAGGTCGTCTCCGAGATTTCCGCGACGAGGTCGCCGGGCACGCGGTCGGCGCGCTCGTACTGGCGTCGAATCTCCCGGACGACGGACGCCTGTTCGTCGGTGAGGTCGGCGTCCTCGAGTTCGGCCAGCCACTCGCCGACCTGTTCCTCGGTGAGCAGGTCGTGGGACAGCTCCGAGAGCGCGGATTTCTGCTTCGAGCGGGCGGGCGTGCCGCCCTCGGGCATCATCACTTCCTGGTCCCAGGAGAGCAGGCTGTTCGCGGCGTTGACGTTCGAGAGCTGTTCGTAGTGGTCGAGGAGCGCCTCGTAGGCGTCGGGGGCCTCTTCAGTGGCCTGCGTCGACATATCCTAGGCGTGCGCACCGCGGCCTATCAGGATTGCCCTCCCAGAATGCCGCTCGTGGGGGTTCCGCGTCAGGCCGGCCACGCACCCGCGACGCGACCGTAGACGCGGCGGCAGCGCGCGAGCACGTCCAGCGAGACGCTCTCGTCGGCGGTGTGCGCTTCACCGCGTTCGGCCGGCCCGCAGACCAAACACGTCGTCCCAGCGGCCGCGAGCCAGCCCGCGTCAGTCGCGTGAGGCTTCGCGACGTGCTCGCCGTCGCCGTCCTGTACGCCCTGCACGGCGTCGAGGACGCTGTTGGCGAACGCGGAGTCGTCGCAGGCCATCGGCGGGAGGTCCTGGTCGACCGTCCACGAGACGCCGTCGACGGCTTCGACCGCGCCGACGTCCGCACGCTCGCCCGGAACAGTGCGCTCGTCCACCGTAACTGCACAGGACTCGGGAATCACGTTCCACGCCGACCCGCCCTCGATTTCCGTGACCGCGACGCTCCCCGAGAGGTGTTGGCCGAGCACGTCCGCGTCGGGCGCGTCCACGTCACGGAGCACGTCCACGGCGTCGCAGGCGCGATAGACGGCGTTGACGCCCTCGCCGACCTCGCTGGCGTGGGCGGCCTCTCCCTCGGCGGTGACGGTGATCGCACGGCGACCCTTGTGCGCGACGGCGACGTCGAGTACGCCCGACTCGGAGTACCCCGTCGACCCCTCGCCGACGACGGCGTAGTCGGGCGCGAAGCCGTCGTCGATGGCGTGCTGGGCGCCCACGCCGCCCAACTCCTCGCCGGCGAACGACGCGAACGCGAGCGGAGCCTCCGGGTCTGCGTCCCGGAACGCCAGCAGCATCGCGGCGACCGCGCCCTTCATGTCTGCCGTGCCGCGGCCGTAGAGGCGGCCCTCGTCCTCGTAGACGACGTACTCGCCAGCGGCGGTTTCACCGCCTCCGTCTCGTTGCGACTGCGTCGCAACGCCGTCGTCCACCTGGGATTCGTCCGGCGGCACGACATCGTGGTGGCCGACGAGCGCGAGGCTGTCACCGTCAGCGTCCGGGTTGCGCCACGCGATGACGTTCCCGGCGTCGTCGCGCTCCACGTCGGCGTCGGTCTCCTCGCGGAGCCACGACGCGATGGCGTCGCCAGCGGCAGTCTCGTCGTCGTGGCTCGGAATCGACACGAGGCGTTCCGTGAGGTCGCGGAGTTCGCCCATCAGGTGGCGTGTCGTCTGCCTGTGGAATAGCAGTACCGCTCGCACCACCGACATACGCTCCGCGCTCGCTAGGACGGGAAATTGTCGTATCCGCGAACAACGACGTTAATTCAATTGGGCGATTACTGTCGACGAGATGAGCGTTCCGGACAATCCGGCAGACTGGCCGAGAATTACGGACCTATCTGTGCTTTCGCCGGAGAACATCAAGTACCGGAACACTGCGTTCCTCGCAGACGACAATCACCCCTACGAGGTCGGTTGGGGATTGTCCGAGAGTGAACTTCGTCGGAAAACATGGAACACGCGGAACGGCGACTTGCGAAAATTGATGCGGCAGTTCCCACGTGACGAGCCGCTCCGCAAGCAGTGCGCTCACTGGATGCACGCGATGGTCGGTGTTCACTTCTTCCCGGATGCGAACCACCGAACAGCGGCAGCGACGCTCCGGCGTCTGATGCGCGAAAACCAGATTGTCTGGAAGGAGTGGGACTTCCAACGGCTACAGGAAGCGCGAAAGACGTCCCACCAAATTCGACAGGAGATAGATGTCGTAACGATGTCCGACCTATACCGTGAGGACGAGCTGCACGCTGTTTGGTTCGAGTTCTTCGAAGACGAACTGGAAGTCGTACCGGAGTGAACTGTTACTCGCCAGTAGAGTCGTCAGCGAGTGCTTCGTAGAGTTCCTCGTTCTCTTCGACGTCACGGGCCATATCCCGTTCAGCCTCCCAGTCCATTCCCATGGCAGACTGTACGAGCGTGTCTGCTGAAATAGTTATTGGTGGAAACGGGGCCATGAACGGGACGAGACGAAGATGTCGGATGCCCGCTCCCAGCGAGACTCGTGTAACGGAATCCAGTACGGAGACGGCAGCGATGCCAGGCAAATACCCTTATCCGTGCGCCGCGACTACGCCGAGGTAACATGAACATCGTGCCCGACACGAGCGTCGTCGTCGACGGCCGCATCTCTCAGCGGGTCGAAGACAGCGAGGAGCGGAGCTCCTCGAGCAGCCGGACGTCGTCCGGCGACGGCGAGTACGAGGGCGACACCGTCTACGTTCCGGAGGCGGTCGTCGGTGAGGTCGAAGCGCAGGCGAACAGCGGTCGACAGACCGGCTGGGACGCCTTGGAGGAACTGCAGCGGCTCGTCGAACTCGCCGACGACGGGACGATAGAAGTGAAGTACGTCGGCGAGCGCGCCGGCGAGGAGGACATTCAGCGCGCGGCGGCGGGCGCCATCGACGCCATCATCCGGGACGTGGCGATGGAGTACGACGCGCGCCTGCTCACCAGCGACATCGTGCAGGCGGAAGTCGCGAAGGGGAAGGGCATCGACGTGGAGTACCTCGAACCGCTCGAACGCGAACTCGGCGAACTCGGCCTCGAACGGTACTTCGACGAGCAGACGATGAGCGTCCACCTCAAGGAGGGCGTGGTGCCGATGGTCAAGCGCGGCGAGGTCGGCGAAATCGAGTACCAGCCGGCGGGCGACGAGGAACTGGACATCGACACCATCGAGGAGTACGCCAACGAAGTCGTCACGACCGCGAAACGGGACGACGACGCGTTCGTCGAGCTCTCCGAGGAGGGGATGACCATCGCGCAGGTGCGGGACATGCGCATCGCCATCTCGCGACCGCCGTTCTCGGAGGCCGTCGAAATCACGGCCGTGCGCCCCATCGTGAAGACGACGATGGAGGACTACGAGCACGCCGACGAACTCCGCGAGCGGCTGCTCGAGCGGGACCGCGGTGTGCTCATCGCGGGCGCGCCGGGCGCCGGGAAGTCGACGTTCGCGCAAGCGGTCGCGGAGTTCCTCTCCGACCACGACAACGTCGTGAAGACAATGGAGAAGCCCCGCGACCTGCAGGTCGGCGAGGAGGTCACCCAGTACACGGAGCTGGGCGGCGAGATGTCCAAGACCGCCGACTCGCTGCTGATGGTGCGGCCCGACTACACCATCTACGACGAGGTGCGGAAGACCGACGACTTCGAGGTGTTCGCGGACATGCGGCTGGCGGGCGTCGGGATGGTCGGCGTCGTCCACGCCACGCGCCCCATCGACGCGCTCCAGCGGCTCGTCGGCCGCGTCGAGTTGGGGATGATTCCGCAAATCGTGGACACCGTCGTCTACATCGAGGAGGGCGACGTGGAGACCGTCTACGACGTGACGACGGAGGTGAAGGTACCCGAGGGTCTCATGGAGGAGGACCTCGCGCGCCCGGTCATCCAAGTGCGTGACTTCGCGACCGGGACGCCCGCCTACGAGATTTACACGTTCAACCGGCAGGTCGTCACGGTCCCACTCGAGGAGACCGAGGAGGCCCCCGAGTCCGGCGTCGACAAACTCGCGAAACAGGAGGTCGAACGCGAGATTCAGGCCGCGACCCGTGGCCCCGTGGAGGTGGACATCCGCGGCCCGAACGAGGCCGTGGTGTACGTCTCCGACGACGAGATCAGCCACGTCATCGGGAAGGGCGGCGGCCGCATCTCGGACATCGAGGAGCGCCTCGGCATCAACATCGACGTGCGCACGCTCGACGAGCGCACCACGGAGACCGCGGGCCGCGGTGACGACGAGCAGGCGGGCGGGAAAGTCGTGACGCCGGAGGTCACCTCCCGCCACATCATCCTGCCGCTGTCCGGCGACCGCGCGGGCGAGACCGTGGAAGTGCAGGCCGACGGCGAGTACCTGTTCACGGCGACAGTCGGCCGCGGCGGCGACATCCAGGTCTCGCGAGGGTCGGCCATCGCGGAGGAGTTAGAGCGCGCCATCGACCGCGAGCGGACGATTACGGTCGTGCCGAACGAGTAATCAGGCGGCTTCGGCGTCGGCGGACGCGTCCTCGCTTTCCTTCTCGCGGGTCAACTGGTAGAGGCTCTGCCGGGCGTCGGCGAAGTAGATGTCCTCGTCGACGACCCCGCGGTCTTCGAGCCGTTCGAGCGCGTACCGGACGGTTCGCGCGGAGAGCATGGTTTCCTCGACGATTCGCTTCTGCGTGAGGGGGCCGTCGTACTCGAGCACCTTGTAGACGAGCTTGGCGCTCGGCGGGAGGTCCTCCAGCACACTGTCGTCTTCAGCCATCATTACGTTTCGAAACACTCCACGCGCTTAAAACTGCGGGAGTGTCTCCCACGGACCGTCGTCGTCACGAGGAGCCGTTCGGCAAGCGAACACCTTTTGAGCGCGGCTCACGGACGTGTGGGTATGACAGAAACAGTGGACCCGACGGCTGCCCACCGGCGCAGCCTGAAGGTGACCACAATCGCCACCCTCGGCGGCGTCGTCGCGGCGTTCGCCTCGGAGGCGGTCGTCGCCAACCCGGCCAGCCGCACCGGGCTGTTGGTGTTGCTCGGCGTGGTCGCCGTGGAACTCGGGTTGATGCGCGCGACCGGCGTCGACATCACTGAGTTCTCGGCGAAAGACCACCTCTACGTCGGCTTCATGTCGTTCGCCCTCTGGTTCGTCACGTGGGGCGTACTGCTCTCTGAAGGCATCACGTTCTAACGATGGCCGACGACAGCATCGCGGTCGTAGACCTGGACAGGTGCCAGCCCGACCGTTGTAACTACGAGTGTTCGAACTACTGCCCGCCCAACCGGACGGGCAAGGAGTGCATCACGCTCCGCGGGGAGGACGCCGACGACGGCGACCCCGACCAAGTCCGCATCTCCGAGGAAATCTGTCTCGGGGAGACCTGCGGCATCTGCGTCGAGAAGTGTCCCTTCGACGCCATCGAAATCATCAATCTCCCGCAGGAGCTCGACGACGAGCCAACCCACCGCTACGGCGAGAACGCGTTCTCGCTGTACGGCCTCCCGGTCCCCGAGTCGGGGAAGGTCACGGGCCTGCTCGGCCCGAACGGCATCGGGAAGTCGACGGCGGTGAAGATTCTCGCCGGCGAAATCACGCCCAACCTCGGTCGCCACGACGAGGAGCCGACGTGGGACGAGGTCGTCGACGAGTACCGCGGCACGGAACTCCAGGACTACCTCGAAGGCGTCCGCGCCGGCGACGTCGACGTCGCCCGCAAGCCCCAGTACGTCGACCAGATTCCCGACCAGTTCGACGGCACCACGCGGGAACTGCTGGAACGCACGGACGAACGGGACGTCCTCGACGAACTCGTCGACCGGCTCTCGATTCGCCCCGTCATCGACCAGTCCATCGACTCGCTGTCCGGCGGCGAACTCCAGCGCGTCGCGCTCGCGGCGACGCTCGCCCGCGACGCGGACTTCTACTTCGTGGACGAACTCACGCCGTATCTCGACATCGGCCAGCGCGTCACCGCGGCGCGCATCGTCCGCGAACTCGCCGAGGAGGAGGACAAGGCGGTCCTCGTCGTCGAACACGACCTCGCGGTACTGGACTTGCTCGCGGACTCCATCCACGTCGCGTACGGTGAGCCCTCGGTGTACGGTGTCGTCACGCCGCCCAAGTCGGTGCGCAACGGCATCAACGAGTATCTGCGCGGCTACCTCGACAACGAGAACATGCGCATCCGGCCGGAGGCAATCACGTTCGAGGAGCACGCCCCCCGAGAGACCTCGAAAGCGGAGACGCTGGTCTCGTACCCGGACATGACGAAGTCCTACGGCGACGGCGAGTTCACGCTCAGCGTCGACGGCGGCGACATCAACCGCAACGAAGTGCTGGGCGTGGTCGGCCCGAACGGCATCGGGAAGTCGACGCTCGCCCAGATGCTGGCCGGCGACCTCGACCCGACGAGCGTCGACGGCGAGGAAGGCGCGGACCTCGACGTGGGGCTGGACATCGCGTACAAACCCCAGTACGTCGAGGCCGACCAGCACATCCGCGTGGACGCGTTCCTGTCCTCGATCACGGACGACTTCGGGACGAGCTACTGGAACACCGAAATCGGCGACCCGCTCCAGCTCGACTCGATTCTCGAGCAGAACCTCACGGACCTCTCGGGCGGGGAGCGCCAGCGCGTCGCCATCGCCGCGACGCTCTCGAAGGACGCCGACCTCTACCTCCTCGACGAGCCGAGCGCGCACCTCGACGTCGAGCAGCGCGTGCTCGCGACCCGCGCCATCCGGCGGTTCGCGGAGAATCGCGAGACCACCGTGATGGTCATCGACCACGACATCTACACGATAGACCTGATGAGCGACCGGCTGATGGTGTTCGACGGCGAACCCGGCGAGCGCGGCCGCGCCTCCACCCCGCAGCAGATGCGCTCGGGCATGAACGAGTTCCTCGCGAACCTCGACGTGACGTTCCGCCGCGACGAGAACCTCGGCCGCCCGCGCATCAACAAGCCCGGCAGCCAACTGGACAAACAACAGAAGCGCGACGGCGAATACTACTACACCACCGAGTAGCGCGCCGACGCCGCGCTCGCTACGCCCACGGTACCGACGTGGCGCGCCGACCGCCTGTTCTCCCCGGGAGACCCGCTTAATCCGGGTTAATCGGCGTTGATTGTACGGAAGTCGCGGCCACGGTCCCGCGGGTATAAGCCACGGGACGCCCAACGACCGACCGAGATGAAAGCGACCGTACTGCTCGTGACTGCACTCCTCGTCGTCGGCGCCGCTGCGCCGATGGCGGTCGCCGCGTCGACGGCCGACGGACCGGCAGCGACCGAGTCCGTGGCGGTGCAGGACGGGGACGCAGCGAACGAGACCGACAACGAAACCGAGACAGCGCCCGGTGCCCAGCTCGCCGGCGTCGTCGACGTACAGGCCGCCGAAGTCGAGGGCGAGGTCGAGCGGCGGTCGTTCGGCCTGCAGGTCGCGGCGGCGAAGTCGAACGCCTCGAAGGCGTCAGTCGTCGCCAACCAGACGCAGAACCTCGACCAGCGCCTCGAGGACCTCCGGGAACGCAAGCAGGAGCTAGAGGCCGCCCGCGAGAACGGGAACATCTCCACGGGGCGCTACCGCGCCGAGATGGCGGGACTCGTCGCCCGGATTTCGACGCTCCAGTCGATGACCAACGAGACCGCCGAGACCGCGCGTAGCCTGCCCGAGGAGGCGCTCGCCGAACGTGGTGTGAACGTCTCCGCGCTCGAACGCCTCCGGACGTCCGCGAGCAACCTTTCGGGCCCCGAAGTCGCGGCTATCGCCCGGAGCATCGCCGGTGCGCCGGGGAACAACAGCACGGGACCGCCGTTCGGGAACGGCATGGCCGGCCCACCGGTCGACACGCCAGCGACCCCCGGTGACGACGAGAACGAAACGGCCGACAACGAGACGAATCCCGGTGAGGGCGCGCCCGACGACCCCGGGAACGGTCCCGACGCATCCGGTAACGAGGACGGCGACGACGAAAACGAGACAGCCACCAGCCCCGGCGAGGGTGACACGCCGGGAAACTCGTCTGGCGCGTCCGGTAACGGACCGGGCGTGAACGAGACCAACGAGACGAGCGACGAACCCGGGCCGCCGGACGACCCCGGGAACGGCAACGGCCCGCTCATCGACCTGAGCGTGCTCACCTCGCTGCTCCCCTGACCAGGTAATACGGTCGCGGTCGGCTCTTCTTCGCGCTATTCACCGAACACGAAGTACGGCAGAGTGAAGCAGCCGACAACGAGTATCCGCGAGTGAGCGGTCCAACGGACCCGAACGAAGCGGTTCACCGCGCGACCGGAGGGAGCGCGGGCGCCGAACCCCACCGGAGGTGGGGTGACGGCGCTTTTTCCGCAAGTTTTTGCAAGTGAGGCGCGCGGAGCGCGCCGAACGCTGGAAAAAGTGCGTTTAGAAGACCGTGCGCTGGCAGCTCCCGCAGAGGTGCTGTTCTTTCCGGTCGACTTCTCGCACCGTCGGTGAGAAGTTCATCGCGCAGCGGTTGTTGTCGCAGTGTTCGAGGCCGAGGGTGTGTCCGAGTTCGTGGACGACTTCCTTGCGGACGCGGTCGGCGAAGACGTCGCTGGCGGGGCGCTCGGAGAAGCCGCCGTCGCTGGACGTCTGGAGGCGGTACGTGGAGACGACGCAGCCGCGGCCGTCGAGGTACGCGAGCCCGAAGACGTAGTTTCGGCGGCGGTAGTAGAGGTCTTCGGGGGTGATGGCGATGGTTTTGTCGCCGTTGCCGGCGCGCGTGGCGACGTCGATGAACTCGGCGGCGCGGTACTGGCCGCGCCCGTCGTCGTACGCGCTCTCGGGGACGGGTTGTTCTGTCGCGACGACGACGTCGCAGTCGTAGATGCTCCGTAGGCTCGCAGAGGCCTCGCGTTTGACGTTCGCGGGAACGTCGCCGACGGGCACGATGTCCACCCGCATTAGGACGATGTTAAGCGGCGTGAGGCATAAACATCCCGGCATGAGCAACCTACCCGCGGTCGTGGACGTGCTCGCGGCCTACGACCGACTGGTGGAGGTTGGCGTGGGGCGGCGGCCCGACGTAGCGGCGGAGTTAGCGGCTCGCGGCCGGGACGTAACCTCGACAGACGTCCACGAGTGCGAGGTCCCAGAGGGTGTGGCGTTCGTTCGGGACGACGTGACCGACCCGGAGCCGTCGGTGTACGCCGGCGCAGACGCGGTGTACGCGCTGAACTGCCCGCCCGAACTCCACCGCGCGCTCGTCGCGGCGGCAGCGAAGGCGGGCGCAGCGTGCCTGTTCACGACGCTGGGCGGCGACCAGCCCGCGGTTCCAGTCGAGCGGCGGACCGTCGCCTCGGGGACGCTGTACGTCGCGCGGGAGCGCGGCCGGCGGGACGCGTAACTGTCTTTTCGGCGGGCCGCGTCGGTGGTGGTATGGAAGTGGACGCGGTCGTGCTCGACGTCGACGGCGTGCTCGTGGACGTCGCGGACTCCTACCGGCGCGCCATCGTAGAGTCGGTCCAGTACGTCTACGGGGACACCATCGAGAAGGCCGCCGTCCAGCAGTTCAAGGACGCGGGCGGGTTCAACAACGACTGGACGCTGACGGACGCGGCAGCGCTGTTCGTGCTCGCCGCGCGGGAGGGCTACGACGGCGACGTCGAGGAGTTCACGGACCAAATTGCCGCGCACGGCGGCGGGCTGGCGGGCGCGGAGGGGGTCGTCGAGTCCCACCTCGACCCGCGTGGCGTCGAGCGCGTTCGCGGCGACTGGGCGCCCGACCGCCTCCGCGAGGTGTTCCAGCAGCTGTACCTCGGCTCCGAGTTGTACGAGGAACTGGAGGGCGAGGAGGCCGACCTCCCCCCTGAGGACGGCTACATCAACGACGAGCCGGTCATCGTGACCACGGAGACGGTGGACGCGCTCACGTCGTCGTTCCCGGTCTGCGTGCTGACTGGTCGCCCCGAGGCGGAGGCCGAAATCGCCTTGGAGCGCGTCGGACTGGACGTGCCGCCGGAGCGCCGGTTCACGATGGACGACTGGGAGGAGGGCAAACCCCACCCGCGCGCGCTGGTCGCGCTCGCCGAACGCACGAGCGCGGAGTCGGTGGCGTTCGTCGGGGACACCCTCGACGACATCGAGACGGTCGTGAACGCGCGAGAAGCGGACCCGGACCGGACGTACTACGCGTTCGGCGTGCTCACGGGCGGGCTGACGGGACCGGAAGGCCGCCGGAAGTACGAGGACGCGGGCGCGGACGGCGTGCTCGACTCCGTGAACGATCTGCCCGAGGTCGTCGAATCACGGTAGGGCCACGTCGACACGATACCGGTTTCTGCAACCCTCACGTGGCCAGTAGCGGAGCGTTCAGAGATCGACGTACGGAATCGTCGCTTTCTCCGAATCCGTGTACGCGAGCGCGTCGGCGTTCGTCACGCCGTCGGGCGTCACGAGGTCGACGACGTTCGGCGCGTTGTCGTTGCGCGCGCCGCCGAACTGGTAGCCGGAGTTCGACGCCTGAATCTGTCGGATACGCCCTGGGCCGCTACCCTCCTGTGAGAGCACCAGTGGCGCGATGCGTTGGTCGGTGACGCTGCCGTCGAACGCGCTCTTCGGGAGTTCGATTTTCAGCGCGTCCAGCGACGGGTACGCGGAGACGGCGACGTCGCTGGTGACTGTGGCTCCGTCGGGGGCTTCGACCTGCGGCGGGTTCCAGCCCTCGACGACGACGCGTCGCTGGTAGGGCGCCTCGAAGGTGGCGTTCACGCCCTCGCGAGCCGTCGTCGTTCCGCTGTCGGCGCTGGGGTTACTGAGGTACACCTGCACCGCCTGGAGGCTGAACCCGTTGCCACCCCACGGGTTCGTGAGCGGGCCGGCGAGTGAGACGAGGAACTGGGCGGTCTCGTCGGTCTCGTAGACGCCGAACGTGTCGATGTCGAAGACGCCGTCCTCGAAGACATCGGCGGTCGGATACGTGTAGTGGCCGGGGCCGTAGTCGTCGCCGGTGACATCGTCGAACTCCGCGACCGGCGCGCCGACGTCGGCGTAAGCGACCGTCTTCCGGGCGACCGTGGTCCCGGCGTCCGCAACGTCGCCGCCGTCGGCGGCGACCACGGTGATGCGAGTCTCGCCGTCGGGCAGTTCGACGGTCGTCTCGAAGGAGCCGTTCTCGACGGGGACGTGGCGGGTGTCGCCGAGCGCGCTCACGACGACTTCCTCGCCGTCGGTGGTGCCGGAAACGGTGGCGGGCTGTTCGCCGACGACCCGCGGTGGGAACGACACATCCAGCGAGGGGCCGTCCGGCGGGTCGCTGGCGGCGTAGCGGTCGCGGACGGCCGCCGGCGTCTCGACGGGCTCGCCGGCGTCCAGCGAATGCGCGAGGCGCACGAACTGCGCCATGCTCCACGACAGCGGGGTCGCCGAGCCAGTGCCCTCGCCGAACTCCCAGCCGAACGCGGTCGGCTCCTCGCGGTCCCACACCTGCTCGGGGAGCATCCGGCCGTCGTTGGCGAATCCAGCCATCGTCCGGAGCAGCGCCGCGGGGTCCTCCTCGCCCGCGAGGAGTTCGTACTCCGCGCGCTCGCCGGTGAAAATCGGCCACAGGCGGCCCTTGCCGGCGTTATCGAGGCTCCACGGGGCGCCAGCGCGGTACTGGCCGGAGCCGTCCTGTTCGCCGTAGCCGTCGCCGTTGTACCGGTAGAACGCGGGGCCGTGGGGCGTCTCCGCGCGGATGGTGTCGTCAACGACGGAGACGGAGTTCGCCACGACCGGGTCGTCGGCGGGCTTCACGCCGAGGCGGACGAGTTCGAGGAAGCCGGCGTCGACGACCGCGCGCTCGTCGAGCGTCGGGCCGCCGTTGTTGAGGTTGCGCGGCGCGCCGTCGTCGGGGTCGCGGTCGTCGTTGACGCGTACGTAGTACGGCGTCGGCCCGTTGCCGTCGGCGCCGGTGTCGGTGGCCATCCATTCCTCGGTGTTGGACTGCCAGTGGTCCGCGAGCGCGAGGTACAGCAGCGCGTCCTCGCGGGCGTCGGCGTCGTCGGCGAGGTGCGCAGCGCCGACCAGTCCCGCGATTTCGGCGGCGGTCGTCGACGGTGACAGGCCGCCCTCCTCCTCCCAGCGCTCCTGTCCGGTTTCGGGGCCGTTCGCGGCGACGTAGTCGGCGGACGCCTTCACGTCCGCGTAGTCGAAGCCGAGGTCCGCGAGGTCGTAGCCGTGGCGCTCGACGAGCTGGTGGGTGAGAAGGCTCGGGAACGCGATTTCGTCGAGCTGTTCGCCGCCCCACCGCGTCCGCCCGTCGAGGTACGTGTTCTGCGGGAGGAAGCCGTCCTCGCGCTGCTGGACGCCGTAGAGGTACTCGACGGCGGCGCGCATCGACTCGACGTCGCCCATCGCCTCGAAGGCGGTCGCGGACTGGTAGAGGTCCCGCCCCCAGACGTAGTTGTAGCCGTAGTCGCTGGGCTCGTTCGCCTGCACTTCGCCGCCCCACGGGACGCACAGCGCCGCCAGCCCCGCGCCGGGGAACTGCTTGGATTCGGCGGCTTTCAGCGTCATCGCGGCGAAGTTGTACTGGGGTTCGAGGGCGTCGTCGCCGGCGACCGACGCGGGCGTGTCGACGTGTCCCAGCCAGTTCCGCCACGACTTCGCGTACTTCGCTCGCGTGGCGTCGAACGAGCGCTCGAGGCTCCCGGTGGCTTCGTCGAGCGCGGCGGCCTCATCGGCGTCCTCAGCGAACCCGAGCGCGACCGTCTCCGAGAGCGCGGCCCCGGAGCCGACGCGCGCGGCGAGCGCGACGTTCCCCGACGCACTCTCGTAGCTGGTGCTGTCGTCACCGGCCGTGAGTAGCGGCGAGACGCTGTCCCCGCCGATGACATCGACGCTCGCCCACTCGAAGCCGCTGCGCGCGGCGAGCGCGAGCGCGACGTTGTAGGGGTCGCCGTTCTCGTCGCGAATCACGGCCTGTTCGTCGTTCTCGCCGGTGTCGTGGGCGGTGAGCGCGTACGCGGGACCGTGGCCTTTCGCCTTGCCGTTGCCCTTGTCGCCGCCCTTCGCCTTGCCGTTGCCCTTCGAGCCCCGAAGTTGGCGGACGCTGGCGTCGTCGCCGAACCCGGAGTTCGAGAGCGCGAGGTCGCAGACGACGTAGACGTCGTACTCGCTGCCCGCGCCGTCGAAGGAGACGTCCGCGAGCACGGCGTCGCCGTCGGGGTCGGCGGCGTACTCGACGGTCACCGTCCAGCCGCGCTCGGGGTCGGTCGTCGTCTGTCGGAACAGCAACGCGTCGTCGGCGACGGGTTCGGTCGTTCGTTCGAGCGCGTCGCCCGTGCGGTCCACCTGAAACGTGCGGGCAGTGTACTCGCCGCTCGGGTCGGTGACGAGGAAATCGAGCGTTCGCACGTTCGCGAGGTCGGCGCGCGGGAAGCGGGCCTGCGCGAGCGCCCCCTCGGTGAGCGTGTACCAGACTCGGGAGAAGCCGTCGTCAGCGTGGTCGGCGACGGTGCCGACGCCGTACTGTTCGCCGGTCGTCCAGTACGCGTCGTCACCGCCCACGGGCGGCGCGCCAGCCGCAACGTTGCCGGCGCCGGCGACGGTGGCGGCCGCGCCGGTGCCGAGGAGCTTCAACAGCGTTCGCCTGTCGAGTGTTGGCATGCACCCCGACCCACCACGCTCCAAAACTTAATGTTTTATGTAGTAAATCATTTTTCGAGCGGGCGCCCACACAATTCTTAACCGCGCGCCGGGAGACAGTGAGGTATGCGAATCGCGTTACTCGGCGGGACTGGCGACATCGGCGGCGGACTGGCGCTGCGGTGGGCGTACGACACCGACCACGACGTCGTCGTCGGGTCGCGGGACCCGGAGCGCGCCCGCTCGAAGGCCGAGGAGTACGAGACCGAACTGGACAGCCGCGGCGTCGACCGGAAAATCACGGGCTTCGAGAACGCGATGGCCGCCGACCGCGCGGACGTCGTGGTGCTTGCGGTGCCGCCGTACCACGTCGCCGACCTCGTCGAGGAAATCGCGGACCGCATCGACGAGGACACGCTGGTACTCTCTCCGGCGGTCGGAATGAAGAAGCGCGAGGGCGGCTTCGACTACAACCCGCCGGGCGCGGGCAGCGTCACCGAACTCGTCGCGGAGACGGCGCCCGACGAGGTGCCCGTGGTGGGCGCGTTCCAGAATCTCGCGGCCGACCGACTGGCGAACCTCGACGTGGAGTTGTCCCTCGACACGCTCGTCGTCGGGGACGATAGCGACGCCAAGCAGAACGTCGTCGACCTCGCGGAGGGCATCGAGGGCATCCGCGCGCTCGACGCGGGGCCGCTGGCGAACGCCGCGGAAGTGGAGTCGCTGACGCCGCTGCTCGTCGACCTCGCGCTCCACAACGACAGCCTACACGACGTCGGCGTCACGTTCGAGTGACGCGACCTCCCTGAGTTTCGCTTCGAGCGCGTCGGCGTCGCTGGCGACGACGCGAATCATCGCTTCTTTTCCGACGGCGCCGCGGTCGACGACGGCGTCGGGGGCGCGCTCGCGACCAGTCATCGCTTCGCGCGCGGACCAGTCCATCGTGCCGTCGGCGTCCGCGGGCTCGTCGGTGCGGTCGATACGTTCGACGTCCCAGCGCTCGCGCAGCGCCGCCTCGCGCGCCTCGCTGTAGCGGACGTTCCCGGCGGCGGCGACCCGAGGGTCGTGTTCGCGGACGCCGAGCAGGAAGCGCGCGACGTGACTGGACGCGCCCGGCGCGACGCCACCCGTGGCTCGCACGCCGCGGTTCGTGGCGTGCAGGCGGCCATCGACGGCGACCACGTCCTCGGGAGAAGTGGCGTCGGCGGGCGCGACGGCGACGTTCGTCCCGACCTCTGGGACGAGTTCGGGCGACCACTCGCGTTCGAGCGCGGCGACCACCTCGCGGACCGCGTCGATGGCGTCGGTCGCGTCGGGGCGCACAGCCTCGCGTGCGCCGTCCGCAGCGGCGCGTCGTCCGTCCGCGATTGCGGCGTGGTCGACGGGGCCGGCGCCCGAACCCAGCGAGAGGTCCGACGCGATGGCGGCGGCGACGGCGTCGATACCGCGCTCGACGGCCGTCTCAGTGTCGTCGCCCGCGGCGAGGTGCGCGGCGATGGCGGCCGAGAGCGTGCAGCCGGAGCCGTGCGTGTCGTCGGTGTCGACGCGCTCGTGAGAGAACGCGCGCGTCGTCTCACCCGCGTAGATGTCCACGGGGTCGCCGTCGAGGTGGCCGCCTGTGAGGAGGACGGCGTCGGGGCCGAGGTCGCGAACCGCCTCGGCGGCGGCCCGCATGTCGGCTTCGCTCTCGATTGTGACGCCGGCGAGCAGTTCGGCTTCGGGGACGTTCGGCGTGGCGACGGTCGCCGCCGGCAGCAGGTCCTCGCGGACCGCGTCGACGCCGCGCTCGGTGAGCAGGCGGTCCCCGGACTGGGCGACCACGACGGGGTCGACCACGACCGGGAAGTCCGCATCCCCGAGGGCGTCGGCGACTTCTGCGACGATGTCGGCGTCTCCGAGCATCCCGGTCTTCGCGGCAGCGACGTCGAAGTCGGAGACGACGGCGTCGTACTGCGCGCGAACCGCTTCGGGGTCGAGGACGGTGCTGTGGGTGACGCCCGTGGTGTTCTGGGCGGTGGCGGCGGTGAGCGCCGAGGTGCCGAACGCGCCGCAGGCCTCGAACGTCTTCAGGTCGGCTTGCGCGCCCGCGCCGCCGCCGCTGTCCGAGCCCGCGACGGTGAGCGCGACGGGACGCATCAGTCGTCGGCGGCGGGCGCGGCCTGCGACGGGAGGTCGACCCGCGGCTCGTCGGTGCCGAGTTCGTCCATGACGGCGTTCGCGGCGGCCTTCCCGGAGAGCAGCATCGCGCCGAACGTCGGGCCCATGCGCGTGAGACCGTGGACGGTCGCCGTGGAGAGGCCGGCGGTAATCAGACCGTCGTGGACCTTGCCGGTCTGCTCGACGACCTTGTCCTCGCTGTCCGCGACCCACATCGAGTCGTGGCCGGGGGAGTCGTGGCCGGGCGCGCCGTACTCGCCCTCCTCGGTGTTGTCCATCCCGGTGTTGTGTTCGTCGGCGTGCTCGATGCCGGCCGCGTCGACGACGCCGCGTTCTTGGAGTTTGGAGACGACGACGGCGTCGTGGCCGGTGGCGTCGACGACCACGTCGGATTCGACGGCGATGGGGTCGACGCACGTGAGTTCCCGGGGGAGCGCGTGGACGGGCGTCCAGTTCATCACGATGCCCGCGACCTCGTGGTCGTCGCGCACGACGACGTCCGTGAACTCGGTCATGTTCTGGATGCGCGCGCCGGCGTCGCAGGCCGCCTTGATGAGCGACGAGCAAGCGTGGGGGCCGTCCGCGACCGCGAGGCCCTCGGTCTCGTCGTCGTACTCGTAGGGGACGCCGAGGTCGTCGAGGACTTCGTCGGCGGGCGCGCGGACGGTGAGCTTGTTCATCAGGAAGCCGCCGAGCCAGAACCCACCACCGAGATAGTTGTTCTTCTCGACGACGGTGACGTCGACGTCGCGTTCGGCGAGCTCTTTGGCGGCCATCAGTCCGGACGGGCCGCCGCCGACGATGATGACGTCGGTCTCGGTGTCGTCGATGAACTCCTCTGTCCACTGGCGGGCGATTGCGCGAGTGACCTGTGCTTCGTCTGCGTCGGCGAACGAGTCGAACGACATATTCGCTAGTGATACCACCGGCTACTTATCGGTTTGGATGTGCGTTGACGACAATCGCGGCGGCGAGTAGATTCGGCGCGAGGCGTCCTCGAAACGGAGCGAGCGGCCGCCCGAGTGTTCCGGTCCACCGGAATCCCTTTCTCTGTGCGACTCCTCCGTTCGAGTATCACATTTCTCGTCAACCGTGGTCCGCTAGCGCCGGGCTACGTACGACCGCGTGAACTGCAAACGACCCACACAGCGCGCGCGACGGCCCGCCCGACGCCGGAGGTGGGTGCGTGAACCCGAACCGCGTCGACAGCCTCACGGACCTGACCTACGGCGTGCTCATCTTCGTCTCGGTCGCCCTGTTCTCCGTCGTCGGAACGGAGACCGGACTGGCGTTCGGCCTCGGGGTGTTGGCGTCGTACGTCGTCCACATCGCGTGGAAGATGGCGCGCTTCGACCCCGACTGGATGACCCAAGCGGTCAGCGACACCGTCGAGGAGACTGTCAGCGACACCGTCGAGGAAACGGTCGACGAAACTGTCGAGGAGAAGGTCGGTGAGACGGTCGAACAGACCGTCGCAGACAGCGTCGAGAAGTCCGTCGGCGAAACCGTCGACGAGACCGTCGAGAAAACCGTCGAGGAGACGGTTGGCGAAACTGTCGAGCAGAAAGTCGGTGAGACTGTCGAAGAAACCGTTGGCGAAACTGTCGAGCAGAAGGTTGGTGAGACGGTCGAGGAGACGGTGGGCGAAACCGTCGAAGAGACCGTCGAGGAAACGGTCGAGGAAACCGTCGAGAAAACCGTCGAAGAAACCGTTGGCGAGACTGTCGAGCAGAAAGTCGGCGAAACCGTCGAAGAGACCGTCGAAGAAACGGTCGAGGAAACCGTCGAGAAAACCGTCGAAGAAACCGTCGAGAAAACCGTCGAGGAGACGACGGCGGACGCCGACGACGAGTCGGTCGAGGAGAAAGTCGAAGCCGTCGAAGAGCGGTACACCGACGAGGACGGCGACGAGGAGAAGCAGTCGAGAGACGACGTGGAACCCGACGAGGACGAGCCCAAATGAGCGCGCTCGCTACGCGGACGTCCCCGGAGGTGGCGGCGTGATTGGCGTCCTGCTGGTGGTCGGCATCTTGGTCGCAATGTTCGTCGGCTTCAACGTCGGCGGGTCGACGACCGGGCCGGCGTTCGGTCCCGCGGTCGGTGCGGACGCCATCTCGAAACCGATGGCGGCGCTGCTGATGACGGCGTTCTTCGCGGTCGGCGCGTGGACGCTGGGCCGCCGCGTCGTGGACACGCTCGGGCGCGAACTCGTCACGAACCCCGAGATATTCACGCTGGAGGCCAGCATCGGCGTGCTGTTCTTCGTGGGAATCGCGCTGTTCGTCGGGAACTTCTTCGGCGTCCCCGCCTCCACGTCGATGACGGCCGTCGGCGCCATCGCCGGACTCGGCGTCGCGCAGAACGCTCTCGACTGGGCGGTGTTCGGCGAAATCGCTATCTGGTGGCTGGTCGCGCCCGTCATCGGCTTCTGGGTGTCGCTCATCGTCGGGCGGTACTTCTACGCGCGACTGAACAGATTCATCGCGATGGACCGCAGCGACGGCGACCTACTGGAAGTGGACCGCTCAGGCGCCGTCCCGGTGCCGCGGCCCACGGAGACGACGAACCGCCGCGAGCTAATCGGCGTCACCACCGTCATCGCTATCGGCTGCCTGATGGCGTTCAGTTCGGGGACGAGCAACGTCGCGAACGCCATCGCGCCGCTGGTCGGCAGCGGCGTCCTGGAGATGAACCCCGCCATCATCATCGGCTGCGTCGCAGTCGGTATCGGCGCGTTCACCATCGCGCGGCGCACGCTCGAAACGATGGGCAGCGACATCACGGAACTCCCGCTGACGGCGGCCATCGTCGTCGCGGTCGTGAGCGCGTCGCTGGTCATCTTCCTGTCGGCCATCGGCATCCCCGCGAGCTTCGTCGTCATCGCCACCATGTCCATCGTCGGCCTCGGCTGGGGGCGCGCGACGCGCCCCGTCTCCGTGCCGGAGGCGGTCCGCGGCGAGGGCGAGGTGCCCGTCTCTGTGGGCGGCCTCGCCGCCGACGAAGACGGCGACGACGAGGTTCCGGCTATCGGCGAGGAGGACCCCGAGGACATCCCGAGCGCGTCGGACCTCTTCGACCCCGGGACGACCGGCCGCGTCGTCCTCATGCAGAACGTCGTTCCGATGCTGGCGACTATCGGCGCCTACCTCACGTTCCGCTTCGTCCCCATTTTCGGGTTCTGAGCGTTACAGCGTCCAGAAGACGGCGATGCCGCCGACCGTGACGAACGACAACAGCAACTGCAGCGGCATCCCGACGCGGACGTAGTCTCCGAACTTGTAGCCGCCCGGCCCGTACACGAAGAGGTTCGTCTGGTAGCCGACCGGCGTCATGAACGCCGTCGACGCCGCGAACGTCACCGCGAGCACGAACGCGAACGGGTTCGCGCCGACTTCCAGCGAGGCCTCGACGGCGACGGGAATCATCAACACGACGCTGGCGTTGTTCGAGATGACGCCGGTGATGAGACTCGTCGCGACGTAGAACACCCACAGCACGCCGATTGGGGGAAGGACCGTACCGGTCGCCGCGACGAGCGCGCCCAAGAGGTTCGCGCCGCCGGTCTGCTCTAAGGCGATGCCGAGCGGAATCACGCCCGCCAGCAGGAAGATGACGTTCCAGTCCACGGACTCGTAGATTTCGCCGGGGTGCAACACGCCGGTGGCGACCATCGCGACGACGCCAGCGAGCGCGGCCACGACGATGTTGACCGGGAGCAGCGTCGCCGCGCCGATGACGCCGACGATGGTGGCGACGGCGTACGGAATCTTCTCGGTGCGGTAGTCGGGCTCATCGGGCTCGTGCGCGAGGATGAAGTCCGGGCTCTGCGAGAGCCGGTCGATGCTGTCCTCGGGCGCCTGAATCAGCAGCGTGTCGCCGACGCGGAGCTTGAGTTCGTCCATGCGCTGGCGGACGGTCTCCCCGCGCGAGCGGTACGCCAACACGTTCGCGTCGTAGCGCCCGCGGAACGACGACGACTTCAGCGTCTCGCCGACCAGCGACGACCCCGACTGGATGACGAGTTCGACGAGCGTCTGGTCTTCTTCGGTGCTAGGCTCCAGTTCGGGGTCCGTCTCGGGCGCGCCCGTCAGCGCGAGGTCGTCGACGTTCGCGATGGCGGCCAGCGTCTGCCGGTCGGTCCGAATCGTGAGCACGTCACCGGGCTTGATGACCTTCTGCCCGATGGGCTCGATGAATCGCTCCCCGCCGCGCACGAGCTGGAGGACGTCGGCGTCGAAGCGCTGCTCGTCGATGGCCTCCGAGACGGTCTTCCCGACGAGCGGCGAGGACGCCTGCACGACGACCTCGCTGAGGTAGTCCTGCATGTCGTACTCCGCGAGATAGTCCTCCTCCGGGGGGACGCGCTCGGGGAGCAGCCAGTAGCCAATCGTCATCAGGTAGGCTGCGCCGACGACGAGCACGATGATGCCGAGGTGCGTGAACTCGAACATCGAGAACGCGTGGAGGGCGTCGATTCCCCGCGCCGTCCCGATGCGTTCGGCGGTCTGACTCGCGAGGATGTTCGTCGACGTCCCGATGAGCGTCAACATCCCGCCGAGCATCGACGCGTAGGACAGGGGAATCAAGAGCTTCGACGGCGATGTCCCGCCCTTGTGCGCGAGGTCGCTGATGACCGGCACGAGGATGGCGACCACGGGCGTGTTGTTGATGAACCCCGACGCGGGGCCGGTCGCGAGAATCGTCGACGCGAGCTGGCGGCGCTTGTTCGTGCCCGCGAACGCCGACATCCAGCGCCCGATAATCTGGACGACGCCCGACCGGGAGACGCCGTGGCTCAGGATGAGCATCGCCAACACCGTGATGGTCGCCGGGTTCGAGAACCCCGAGAGCCCCTCGGTGACGGTGATGTTCGTCCACGGCTCTAGAATCATCAGCGTCACCATCACGAGAATCGCGGTGACGTCCAGCGGCAGCGCCTCCGTCACGAACAACACCAGCGTCACCGCAACGAGTGCGAAGACGACTGCCATCTCGGTCGTCACCGGGGGAAGGTCCCCGAGCGCGGCGAGCGGCAGAGACGCGAACATGAGAGGACTGTCGGCGGTGGGTCACAACAGCCTGACGGTCGCTACGCTGGGCGCGAGAAAAACAACGGAGGGGTGAGTGTTGCGGCCGCCGCGTCGAGGAACGCCTCGGTTACGCGCCGGCTTCCTTGAGGGCGTCCTCGAGCTGGTCGCGCTGCGTGACACCGACGAAGCGCTCGACGACGCCGTCGTCGTCCTCGACGACGACAGTCGGAATCGAACGCACCTGGTACTCGTTGGCGACGTCTTCGTTCTCGTCGACATCGATTTTCTCGAAGGTGACGCTGTCGCCGTAGTCCTCCTCGAGGTCTTCGAGGATGGGGTCTTGCGTCTTGCAGGGGCCACACCAGTCGGCGTAGAAGTCCTTGATTGTGACAGTCATCGGTCCCTTCGTCCTTGCCCCGCGCCCCGCATAAGGGTTACTCACGGGACGGCGCTCGCCGCTTCACCGCGGAGAGCGCCGCGGCGCCGTTCCAGCGGCGAGCCGCCCGGACACGAAAGGTTTACGCGGGTTCGGGTCGGAGTCGGGTGTATGAGCAGTGGTGAGAACTCCGGCGGGCTGATGTCCAGCGCAGGACTAGTCCGGTACTTCGACTCCGAGGACCCGAACGCCATCCGCATCGACCCGCGCTCCGTGGTGGCGACGGGCGCGTTCTTCGGCATCGCCGTACTCCTCCTGCAGTTCTTCGCCTGACCGGACCCCGAGAGGCTTTTTCCGCGGCGGCTCGTACGCGAGTGCATGACTGTTAGCGCCGGCGTCGTCGCCGTGCAGGGCGACGTCTCCGAGCACGCGGACGCCATCCGTCGGGCCGCCGACGAGCACGGACTCGACGCCGACGTCACCGAGATTCGGCGCTCCGGGCTCGTCCCGGACTGTGACATCCTGTTGTTGCCGGGCGGGGAGTCCACCGCGATTTCGCGGCTGCTCGCCCGCGAGGGCATCGACGAGGAGATTCGCGCGCACGTCGACGCCGGGAAGCCGATGCTGGCGACCTGTGCGGGCCTCATCGTCTCCTCGACGGACGCCAACGACGACCGCGTGCAGACGCTTGACCTCGTGGACGCGACCGTCGACCGGAACGCGTTCGGCCGGCAGAAAGACTCCTTCGAGGCACCGCTCGACGTCGAGGGACTCGACGAGCCGTTCCCCGCGGTGTTCATCCGCGCGCCGCTGGTCGCGGACGTCGGCGACGGCGTGGACGTGCTCGCGGATTGGGACGGCAACCCCGTCGCCATCCGCCACGGGCCGGTCGTCGGTACGTCGTTCCACCCCGAGCTAACCGACGACTCCCGGATTCACGACCTCGCGTTCTTCCTGAACGAGGAGGCAAGCTTTTGAGCGTCCTCGCGAAAACATGGGCATGAACGCACACATCGACGGCGTTCGCGTGGCCGGGACGCCGGACGGCCCGCTGCCGGTCGTGCTCGTCGGCGTCGACGGCGAGGACGACGTGCTCCCCATCTTCGTCGGCTTCGAGGAAGCCACCAGCATCGCGCACGGGCTGGACGCCACGGACATCGGGCGGCCGCTGACCCACGACCTCACGCTGGACCTCGTCGAGGAGTTGGGCGGCCGCATCGACCACGTCACGGTGTCGGATGTCGACGGCGGGACGTACTACGCGGACCTCCACGTCGACACGCCGCGCGGCGACGCCGTCGTGGACGCCCGACCCAGCGACTCGCTGGCGCTTGCTGCGCGGACTGACGCCCGAATCGAGGTCGACGACGCGGTCTTCGAGGACGGCCGCCGCGACCCCGGCGAGTTCGACGACCTCGACGACATCCGCGAGGTGATGGCGGCGTGAGCGACGACCTGCTCCGCGAGCTGTTCGAGGTCATCGAGGACCGGAAAGAGAACCTCCCCGAGGACTCCTACACGGCGGAGCTGTTCACCCACGAGAAGGGCGAGAACGCCGCCTTGGAGAAGCTCGGCGAGGAAGCGACGGAGTTCATCCTCGCCGCGAAGGACGGCGACGAAGACGAACTCGCGCACGAGGGCGCGGACATCGTCTACCACATGCTCGTCGTGCTCGCCCAGCACGACGTGGACGCCGACGACCTGCTGGACGAACTCGAAGCCCGGCGGTAGTCGCCGACTAGTGTGGCTCAAGTAGCCGGGCACGAAGCCGGACACATGCACACCACTTCTGCGGACGGGACGGAACTCGAATACGAGACGCGCGGCAGCGGCCAGCCGCTCGTGCTCGTCCACGGCACCAGCGCGCGCGAGGAGAGTTTCCGCCGCCTCGTCCCCCACCTCGAAGACGACTTCGAGGTGGTGACCTACGACAGGCGCGGGCGCGGCACGAACCGCACGGAGCGAGCGAGCGGCGACTACGACCTCTCGAAAGAAGTAGCGGACCTGCAGGCGGTCGTCGAATCAGTCGAGGGGACTCCCGTCGTCTTCGGGCACTCGTTCGGCGGGCTGACCGCGCTCGAAGCCGCCGACGGGATGGCCGTCGACCGCCTCGTCCTCTACGAGCCGTCGATTCTGTCGGGCGAACCACACGGCGGTGACCTCGCGGCGCGAATCCGCTCCCGTGTGGCGGCCGGCGACCCCGCGGGCGGGGTCGAAGCGTTCTTCGAGGCCGTCGGCGCGAACCACCTCGTCGGCGGGCCGGTGGTCGAGCAGGCCGCCGAAATTGTGGACACTGTCGCCCGCGAAATCGACGTCGTGGAGAACTACGAACTCGGGGACCCGGAGACGGGCGTGCCGACGCTGCTGCTCGCCGGCGAGGACGGCCCCGACCACCTGCAGGCGGCCATTCGCGCGCTCACGGAGCGACTGGACGACACCGAGCGCGTGACGCTCGCCGACACGGGCCACCTCGGGAACAACACCGCACCCGAGCGAGTGGCGGCGGCGATACGCGAGTTCGCGGCTTAGTCCGCAATCAGACCGGCGACCGCGCCCGCAATCGCGCTGTCGACAGCGAGCAGGCCGAAGGCGACGAGCGCGAACGCGCCGAGACTGAGCGTGAGCAGTCCGGCGGGCAGCAGGCCTGTCGCCGAGAACACGACCCCCAGTACGAGCACGAGGATCGCGACAAGGACGCCGCCGAGCGCGCCCGCGAGGAGGCCGTGGACGGCGCCGCCCCAGACGCCGTCGTCGGCCATCCAGCCCGCGACGAACCCGCCGACGAGGCCGGCCGCCGCGTGCCCGATTCCCGGTAGCGCGAACGCGAACACGCCCAGTACGAACTCCACGGCGAACCCGGTGAGGACCGCGCGCCAGTTGACCATACGGGAGGAACACGAGCGAGACCGAAAAGCCTCGCGGGCGGCCGTCGGCGCCGATACGTGGCCTTTTACGTCTCGCAGGCCTACTCCGGGGTATGATTTTCGAGAACCTGCCGACGACACCGACGTCGGAGGAGCTCCTCGACAAGGCGTTCTCGCGGGCGGCCCGGGCCGGACGCGCGAAGGGCGGCTACGAGGCCCAAGAGTCGATGCTGCAGACGTCCTCGAACATCCTCGGGGACAACCTCCGCAACGTCGTGACGGCGTGGCCGGACTTCGACTCCGTCGACCCGTTCTACTACGAACTCGCGGACGCCGTGCTGCGCAGGGAGTTCGACGACGACCGGGGAATCGACGCGCTCCGCCAGCACCTCTCCGAGATTTCGTGGGCGGCGAGAAAGACCCACGACCTCGGCCGCGAGTACATCGGGAAACTGCCGCGCGGCGACACCGACTCGATGCGGAAGGTCCGCAAGCAGGGGTTCGCGCGCATGGGCTCCGTGATGGACCAAATCGAGGACGACCTCGACGCCGTGGGACGCGCCCGCGACGCGCTGAAGAACCTCCCCGAGATCGACCCCGACGACCCGACCATCGTGGTCGCGGGCTACCCGAACGTCGGGAAGTCGTCGTTCGTCAACGCCGTCTCCACGGCGAAAATCGAGACCGCCGAGTACCCGTTCACGACGAAAGGCATCGAGGTCGGCCACCTCGACGTCGAGCGCGTGCGCTGGCAAATCGTGGACACGCCCGGCCTGCTCGACCGCCCTGCCGACGAGCGCAACGAAATCGAGAATCAGGCCGTCTCCGCGCTCGCGCACGCCGGCGACGTCATCCTGTTCTTCGTCGACGCCAGCGAGACGTGCGGGTACATGCTCGACGACCAGCGCGCGCTCCGCGCGGAGGTCGCCGACCAGTTCGGCGACGTGCCGCTGGTCACGGTCTGCAACAAGGCCGACCTCTCCGAGGACGTGGCGGCGGACTGCTACATGAGCGTGCAGAACGGCGAGGGCGTCCAAGAGACGCTGGACGCGGCGGTCGAAGCGGTCGGCTACGAGCCGACGCTCCCCCACGAGGAGTGAGTCAGCCGGCGCGCTCGCGGTAGACGTACCTGAGTTCCAGTTCGATGTCGTGGTTCGTCGTCGCGGCGACGCGTTCGTTCAGTCGCTCGTAGAGTTCGGGGTAGTCCGCGCCGGGCGGCACCCCGACGGTGACGACGACGCGCTGTGGCTCGCGCTGAATCAACCCCTGTTCGTACTCGTAACTGGTGTCCAGCAGCGCGGCGTCCGCGTACTCCGACTGCGAGAGGGTGTCGCCGAGGGCGTCGTTGATGGCCTGTTCCTCGGTGGCCGACTGGTAGGACGTGTACGTGACGCCGCCGAGGAACGCCGAAAGCACCACGATGGCGACGGCGAGCGCGGCGCCGCGCTTCAACAACGCCGACCGCGCCTGTCCGACCTCGAAGAACCGCTGCGGGCGGTACCCCGAGTACCACAGCACGACGAGCGCCGCGAGGTTGATGGAGAGCACGTTCACCAGCACGAGGACGCCGGACCCGACGGCGAGCGTCGGGACGCCCCACGCGATACCGATGCCGACGGTGGCTGCCGGCGGAATCAACGCGACGGCGATGGCGACGCCCACCAGCGCCGAGGAGACGCCGGTCATCAGGCTGAACACGCCCGCGACGCCGGCGCCGAGCGCGACCACCAGCGAGAGGAAGTCCGGGCGCAAGCGCTCGCTGACCTCCGAGAGCGACAACACGTCTAAGCCGGGTGGGACGACGTTCGTGAACTTCACGAAGAACGCGAACGCCGCCGCGCCCACCACGGCGAGCACGACGCCGACCAACTGGAGGTAGACGCCGCGACGGAACAAGTCCTCGTCGTCGACGACGGTGCCGACGCTGGCGGACATCGCGGGCCCCAGCAGCGGCGCGATGACCATCGACCCGACGACCGTCGCCGGCGAGTCCAACAGCAGGCCCGCCGTCGCGATGATGGTGCTGACCAGCGTCATCACGACGTACGTGAGCCGCGACGGTGCGAGGTCCTTGGCGCGCGCGACGAGTTCCTCGCGCGCGATTTTGTCGCCGTTCTCCTCCTCCTCGGTGTAGCGCTCTTCGAGTTCGTCGAAGTGCCTGGAGACGACTGTCTCCGCGCTCAGGACAACCGTGTAGGCGTCCTCTGAGAGGCCCGCCGAGCGGAGCGCGTCCAGCGCGTCCTCGACGCCCTCGGTAGGTATCGGGAAGTGGACGACGGCGTTGTAGTCGCGGCCGCTGGTCTCGTCGCTGACCACGTAGTCGATACCCTCCTCGTCGAGCGCGTCGAGGACGGCCTCGCGTTTGCCCGTCGGAACGGTTGCCTGAACGAGTCGCACGACTGCGCGTTCACGCGGGCGAAAGAAAAGCGTTCAGGCGACGGTGTCAGGCGACGGTCGCGTTGTACGTCACGCGCACGCCGGCCGTGACCGTGACCGGCCCGGACTCCACGGACGTCCCGGACACCGCGGCGCCGGACGTGAACGCGGCGGTTTCGACGCGGTACGCGCGGTAGTCGGTGTTCGTCGAGACGATGGTGTGGGTGTCGGTCACCGAGAGCCCGCCGGCGTCGGCGAGCGTCTGCGCGCGCGTCTCGGCGTTCCCCATCGCGTTCGTGAGCGCGTCCTGGTAGAGGGTCTCGCGCTTCTCGTCGGAGAGCCCGAACGAGACGCCGTCGACGCGGTCGGCGCCGTTGTTCACCGCGGTGTCGATGACCTCGCCCGCCGCGTCGATGTCCTCGACAGTGATTTCGAACGCGTGCGTGCCGACGTACTGGCCGCGCTCAGTTCCCTCGGGCGTCCGTTCGATCTCCTGCCGGATGTCGAAGTGCGCGGTGCGGACGTTCTCCGAGGGGATGCCGTCCGATTCGAGCGCCGACCGCATCGTCTCGACGCGCTCGGCGATCTCGTCGCGGACCGCCGACGAGTCGTTCCCGGTCGCCGTCACCGCGACCCGGACGACCGCTTGGTCGGGGGACGCCTCGACGGTCCCGTCCGCGGAAACCGTAATCGACTGTCCGTCGGGCGCTGCCTGCCCGGCGGTCGCCGACCCGCTCCCGAGCGTCAACGCGCCGGCGACCCCGGCGGTCACCAGGAGGGCTGTACCGAGGACCGCAATCAGGACTGTTTGCTGTCGCATCACACGACCACCTACGACGCCACCCCCTATCAACCTCGCTCAGAGTGAAACCGTCGTTTGAGCGCGCGCCGGACGCGGGACTTAACCCCAGTGACCGGCTACACGCGGTATGTTCGACACCCGCCCCGACCGAAGCGACGAGGTCGTCCTCGTCGGCCGGTCGAACGTCGGTAAATCCACGCTCATGCGCGAGATTACCGGCCACAGCGTCGCGACCGGGCAGAAGCCCGGCGTCACCCGCAAACCCAACCACTACGACTGGGCCAGCGACGACTTCGTCGTCACCGACCTCCCCGGCTTCGGCTTCATGTCCGGCGTCGAGGACGACGTCCGCGAGCGCATCAAGACCGACGTCGTCCGCTACCTCGAAGACAACGCCGAGAACATCATGGTCGGCGTGCTCGTCCTCGACGGCAAAGCCGCCGTCGACATCATCGACCGCCACACCAGCGACGAAGAAATTCCCCACGTCGTCGAACTGTTCTACCTCCTCGAAGACCTCGGCATCGCGCCCGTCGTCGCTGTCAACAAGATGGACAAAGTCGACGACCGCGACGAACGCCTCGACGACGTCGCCGACCGCCTCGGCCTCCACCCGCCGTGGAAACAGTGGCAGGACACCATCGCCCCCATCGCCGCCAAACACGAACGTACCAGCGCCTTCGACGACGCCGTCCGCACCCACCTCGAAGCCGAGAAACGCGACGACCTCAAGAAGTTCTTCTGAGGTACCTTTTGCTGCGGTCGCGCGCCTCCGGCGCGCTCTCTGCTCACGGGCGCGGAGCGCCCGTTCGCACGGCCAGCGAGACCTCCGGTCTCGCTCGGCTGGCAAAAGCTACGCTAAAAGCGCTCCTCGTCGTTCGAAAGACGGCTCCGCCGTCTTTCGTGATGACGAAAGGCGCGAAGCGCCTTTCGAACCACTCCCTACGGTCGCTCGTCGGCCTCCACTCGTTCGCTGCGCTCACTCGTGGAGTGAACCGCGAGCGCCGTATGGCGCTCGCGGATGCTTGCTCGTCGGTTACGTAGGTTCAAGTAGGAGAGCGGAGCCACCCCTGCGCGTGACCTGACAGTCGCCGCGGGCCGGCGGACGCGGAACGGTGGCGGACCGGCTCGCGGATTCGAACGCCGCCTGCGAGCCACAGCCGTCGCTGACTCGTTCTGAGACGGGCGACTCGGGAGAAAGGCCTCGTCACAAGGGGCTCGGAGGGGGTAACTCCTCGTCACCGTCGCCCGGGAGTTCGGTAGGGGCTCCCGGGAGAAGAGCCTTTCACTCCCAGTCGGGCCAGCCGCGGTGCTCGTCGGTAACCGGCGCCAGCGCCCGTACGTGCCCGGGTGGCCGGCGTGTCCGGTACCGCCGGGGCTTTTGTGAGGGGCGTCGAAGGTCGAGTATGCACGCGTTCGCGGTGCCGGAGTTTCCGGAGGTGCGTTCGGGCGACAGTCTCGCTGACCTCGTGGCCGAGCGCGCCGAACTGGAAGACGGCGACGTCGTCTGCGTCGCCAGCACGGTCGTCTCGAAAGCGGAGGGGCGGACGGCGTCCCTGTCGGACTACCCGGCGGGGCCGCGCGCTCGCGAGGTCGCCGACCGACTGGCCGACGTCACGGGCGAACAGAAGGACCCGCGGTTCGCGCAGGCCGTCCTCGAAGAGTCCGTGGACCTGCTACTGGAGGCGCCGTTCCTGTTGACCGAGACCGCGTTCGGTCACGTCGGCGTGAACGCCGGCATCGACCGCTCGAACACGGGCGGCGCGGAACTGTTGTTGCTGCCCGAACGCCCCGCGGAGAGCGCGGAGCGCATCCGCGAGGGGCTGGACGCGGACGTCGCCGTCGTCGTGACGGACACGTCCGGGCGGCCGTTCCGGCACGGCCAGCGCGGCGTCGCGCTCGGCTGGACGGGGATGCCGGCTTCTCGGGACTGGCGCGGAGAGACCGACCGCGACGGCCACGAACTCGAAGTGACCGTCGAGAGCGTGGTGGACGAACTCGCGGCGACGGCAAACCTCGTCTCCGGGGAGGGCGACGGCGGCACGCCGGTGGTCGTCGTGCGGGAGTTCGAGTTCGGCGACCACGACAGCAGCGAGGAGCTGTACCGAGAGGTCGACGGTGACTTCGTGCGGCAGGCGCTCCGGGGGTGGGAGTATGCGCGGAATTGAGTTGACACCGGAAATCCCGGTTTCGGAGGTCGCGTCGCTGGCGGCGAACGCGGAGGCAGCGGGCTTCGACGCGGTGTTCGCGTCGTGTCACTACAACAACCGCGACCCGTTCGTGGCGCTCGACCGCGTGGCCGAAGCGACGGAGACCGTCCAGTTGGGTCCGGGCGTGGCGAACCCCTACGACACGCACCCCGTGAAACTCGCGTCGCAGGTGGCGACCGTCGACGAGGTGAGCGGCGGGCGCGCCGTGCTGGGGTTGGGCGCGGGGGACGCGTCGACGCTGCGGAACCTCGGCGTCGAGCGGGAGCGGCCGCTCCGGCGGGTGTTGGAGGCGATGAAGGTCTCGCAGGACTTGTGGGCGGGCGAGCGCGTCGACCACGACGGAACGTTCGTCGCGCGGGACGCCGGCCTGAACTACGAGGTCGGCGAGGTTCCGGTGTACGTGGGCGCGCAGGGCCCGCACATGCTGCGGATGGCGGGCAAGCACGCCGACGGCGTGCTGGTGAACGCGAGCCACGAGAAGGACCTCGCGTGGTCGGCCGACCGCGTCGCGGAGGGCGTCGAGGACCGCGTGGTCGACGGGGACGTGGACGTGGCGGCGTTCGCGTCCGTCTCGATTGCCGAGGACGCGGACGCGGCGCTGGAGGCGGCGCGGCCGCCGGTGGCGTTCATCGCGTCCGGTGCGGCACCACCCGTACTGGAGCGCCACGGTATCGACGCCGAGCGCGCCGAGGAAATCGGGGAGTTAATCGAAGCAGGGGAGTTCTCGGCCGCGTTCGCGGAAGTCTCCGAGCGGATGCTGTCGGCGTTCTGTATCGCGGGCGACCCCGAGGACGTTGCCGAACAGTTGGGGGGCGTCGGCGAGCACGTCGACAGCGTGGTGGCGGCGTCGCCGCTCGGCCCCGACCGGGAGAAGGCGGTGTCGTTGCTCGCGGACGCGTTCGACGCGGCGGGCGTCTAATTAGTGGCGCTGGGTGGCGGTGTCGGGGACCAGCGATTCGACGAGCGCGCCGAGCGCGAGCGCGCCGAAGCCGCCGGCGGCGAGCGTGACGAGGGCGCCGCCGACGAGGACGAGCGCGGCGGAAATCGGGTCCGTGGTGGCCGCGGTGAGGATGTTCTCGGCGAGCGAGACGGCGTTGTCGATGAACCAGACCATGTGCGGCCGTGTGTGAGCCGGTACCTTAGGTGCTCCGGGACGGTTATGTCGGTCCCCGCCGAACGAGCGGGTGTGTCCGACGACGCCACCATCGACGCGTTCACTCGCGACGAACCGGAGTCCGAACACGAGGACGCGGACGCGGCGCCGGTGACGAGTTCGTGGGGCGACGCGTCGGTCTGTGAGTCCTGCGGGGAGGCCGCGGGCCGGCGCTGGCTGGACGACGGCGAGCGCGTGTGTACGGCCTGCAAGCGGTGGTCGTGAACCGGCACTGTCGCGTGTGACCGAGAAACATACAAGTGATTGCTCTCCTACGGTCCCACAACTGACGACCGCCGCCCGGCGCTCGCACACCA
This sequence comes from Halobacterium sp. CBA1132, assembly GCF_001485535.1. NCBI lineage: Archaea > Methanobacteriati > Methanobacteriota > Halobacteria > Halobacteriales > Halobacteriaceae > Halobacterium > Halobacterium sp. CBA1132. Next base: position 97,296 of record NZ_BCMZ01000001.1, on the reverse strand, counting down.
TGACAGATGCACACGACACCCACACCGTCGCCGATTCGCGGGGCGGCGCGACGACCGCGATGTCGGTCCCGGACGCCAGCGACCTCGCGGGCCGCGTCGTCGAGAACATCGAGACGGTCATCGTCGACAACCGCGACGCCGTCGAGCACGTTCTGACCGCCGTCCTCGGCGGCGGTCACGTCCTCCTCGAAGACGTGCCCGGCGTCGGGAAGACGATGCTCGCGCGGTCGGTCGCGCGGTCGTTCGACGGCGACTTCCGGCGCGTGCAGTTCACGCCCGACTTGCTGCCGACGGACGTCACGGGCGTGAACGTGTTCAACGAGAAGACGCGGGAGTTCGAGTTCCAGCCCGGTCCCGTGTTCGCGAACGTGCTGCTGGCGGACGAAATCAACCGCGCGCCCCCGAAGACGCAGTCGTCGCTGCTGGAGGCGATGGAGGAGGCGCAGGTGACCGCGGACGGGGAGACGCGCGCGCTCCCGGACCCGTTCGTCGTGGTGGCGACGCAGAACGCCGTCGAGCGCGACCGCGCGTACGAACTGCCGGTCGCGGAGCTGGACCGCTTCATGAAGAAGCTCCGGCTGGGCTACCCGGACCGCGAGGGCGAAATCGACGTGCTGGACCGCGCGGTCGGCGGCCACCCAATCGACGACATCGAGGCCGTGGCGTCGGTCGAGGACCTCCGCCGCGCCCGCGCCGCAACCGCGGGCGTGGAGGTCGCCCGTCCCGTCAAGGAGTACGTCACGGAGTTAGCGCGGTACACCCGCGACCACGCCGCGCTCGGCGTCAGCCCCCGGGGCTCGATTTCGCTCCTCCGGGCGTCGCAGGGCCGGGCGGTGCTCGACGGCCGCGACTACGTGGTGCCCGACGACGTACAGGCGGAAGCCGAGCCAGTGCTCGCGCACCGCATCCGCGCGGAGGCCGGTGGGACGCTCGGCGGGGAGCCCGCGCGCACGCTCGTGCAGCGCGCGCTCCAGCGGGTCGACGTGGAATAGATGGCGTCGACGAAGCTCACGCGCCGCGGGAAGGCGGTGCTCGCGGTCGCCGTGGTCGGCGCGGCGCTCGGGTACGCGTTCGGCGGCCGCAGCCTGAACGCCGTCGTCGTGCCGGCCGCCGCGCTCCTCGCGGTGACGCGGCTGTACGTCCACTCGTTCTCGGAGCCGACCGTCGAGCGAACCGCACCCAGCGAGGGCTACCAGGGCGACCGGCGGACCGTCGAACTGGTCGTGGACGCGGCGCGGCCGTACCCGGCGACGATACGCGACCGACTCTCGGACGGTCTGCGAGGCGACAGCGAGCGGAATTCGGAGACCGACGGCCGCACACTGACCTACGACATCGAACTAGCCGAGCGCGGCGTGGACTCCGTCGGGCCGTGTTCGGTGCGCGCGACCGACCCGTTCGGGCTGTGGACCGTCGGCTTCGTCGCGGGCACGCAGGAGCGAGTGACCGTGTTCCCGCGCGTTCACGCGCTCCGGGACACGGCGGCGCTGCTGTCGGGGTACGTGGGCGTGACCGACGACCGAGAGCAGTTCGCGGGCGTCCGCGAGTACGAGCGCGGCGACCCGCTGCGGGACGTCAACTGGAAGGCGTCCGCGAAGCGACCGAACGAGTTCGCGGTCACCGAGTACGCCGGCGAGGGCGCGACCGACCGCGTAGTGGTCGCAGCCGAAGCAATCGGGCCGCGCGCGGACTCCGTCGCGGAGGCCGCCGCGAGCGTGGCCGTTCACCTCCTCGACGCGGGCGTCGCCGTCGGCGTGGCGACCGCCTCAGGGAGCGTCGAACCCGCGCACGGCGACCCGCACCGACGGCGGTTGCTCGGCGCGCTCGCGGCGTTCGAGCGCGGGCGGCTCCCAACTCACCTGCGCGAGGACGCCGACGTGGTCGTGCGAGCGCCGGAGAGCGGCGAACACGTCGTGGTCACCGTCGGCGGGACGGACTACCGGTACGCGGAGTTCGTCGGTAGCGGCGCCGGACCGGAGCGCGCGGATCGCCGGGAGCAGCCAGTGGGCGGGGAGGTGTCGGCGTGAGCACCGCGCGCGTCCGGGCCGCTGTGGGCGGCGAGTGGACTGTCTCGTGGCGGAACGCGGCGACAGGTGGCTCCGTCGCCGTCGTCGTCGCGGCGTACCTCTCGGTCCTGTACAGCGTCGTCACCGTGGTCGGCGACCCGACGCTGTTCGTCGCGGTGGTGGTCGGCGCAGTCGCGCTGGCCGGCGTGCTCCGGGCGCTCCCGAGCGCGTACGCGGTCGGTCTCGCGGCCGCGATACTCGTGGGTGGACTGGCGCTGTACCTGTCGACGGTCCCACCGGCGTACCTCGACGCGCTGTCGCCGCTGCGCGTCGTCGAAGACGCGGTCGCGTTGCTGACCGGGTACTCGGTGTTGCGGATGCCCGCCGCGGGCGCGTGGGCGACCGCAGTCGCACCAGCGCCGACGTTCCTCGCAGCGTACCTCGCGCTCCGGGGCCAGCACGCGCGAGCGACCGGGGTCGCGGCCGCCACGCTCGGATTCTTCGTGTTGACCGGAGACAGCACAACGACCACGACGCTCGTCGGGGTGCTCGGCTCGGCGGGCGCGCTCGGGTTCGGAACGCTCGCCGAGCACGCCGCGAGCGCGCGACAGACGCAGGTGGTGACGGTCGTGCTCGCGGTGATGATAGTCGGGTCCGCGACGGTGACCGCGGTGCCGGGCGGCCAGTCGCCGCTCGTCCCGGCGTCGTCGTCGAATCCGAGCGCGAGCAGCCTCGTGAGCGCGGACAGCTACGTCGGCGTCGGCGGCAGCCTCGACCTCGACCCGCGCGTGCAGTTCGTCGTCGAAGCCGACAGTTCGTCCTACTACCGGGCGGGCGTCTACGACCGGTACACTGGCGAGGGGTGGGTGCGGACCGCAGATGTCGGTTCGGCGCCGCTCCCGGCGCCGACCGGGGAGCGCGTCCGCCAGCGCGTCACCGCCGAGCGAACGCTCGACGTGCTGCCGTCCGCTGCCGTCCCGCAGTCGGTGCGCGGCATCGACGCCGAGGTGAGCGAGGGCGGCCTCCTCGTAGACGGGCCGACGCTTCGAGAAGGCGACAGCTACGTGGTCGAGAGCCGGCGGCCGGTCAACGACTCCGCCGTCCTCACGCGCGAGACCGGAGAAGTGCCCGATAGCGTGGCGTCGACGTACCGCCAGTTGCCGGACAGCACGGACGACCGCGTGGTCGACCTCGCGGCGTCGCTGACCGCTGGCGCGGACTCGAACTACGAGCGAGCGGTCGCCGTCGAAGGCTGGCTGGAAGTGAACAAGAACTACTCGCTGGACGCCCCCAAGCCCGACGGTGACCTCGTGACGGCGTTCGTGCTCGGGGAGACGCCGGGCTACTGCACGTACTTCGCGAGCGCGATGACGGTCATGCTGCGCTCGCAAGGCGTGCCCGCGCGGTTCGTCACGGGCTTCACGCCCGGCCAGCAGGTCGCCGACGATGAGTGGGTGGTGCGGGGGCTGGACTCGCACGCGTGGGTGGAAGTGTACGTGCCGGACCGCGGGTGGGTGCGCTTCGATCCGACACCGAGCGCCGAGCGCACGAGCGTCGAGCAAGAGCGCGTGGAGGCGGCTCGCGACGACGGGACCGAGGGCGTCGACGCAGCGGGCAGCGAGAACGGCACGTGGACGCCGTCGGACGACACGACTACGACGACCACGACGGCGACCGACGAGACGGTCGTGAGCGGCGAGTCGGACGCACCGACGGAGCAGTCGGCGTACGGCGTCGGGAACCTCGAAGGCGGTGCGGACCCCGCGAATGTGACCGCACCGACCGGCCCGGACACGGCACCGGGCGGCGGTAGCGGCCCGACGCTCCCGCCCGCGTCGAAGCTCGTGGTCTGGGGCGTGCTCGCCGCCGGCGTCGTCGCTACGGCGCGATACACCGGGGCAACCGAGCGCGCGTACCGGGCCGTGTGGCTGCGTTGGCTGCCGCGCGGCGACCCGCGCGCGGAAGTCGAGGGCGCCTTCGAGCGCGTGGAGTACGTCCTCGAACGCCGGTACCGCGAGCGCGAACCCGGGGAGACGGTCCGGCGCTTCGTCGCGGACGTGGCGACCGACGAGCGCGCCCGCCGGGTCGCAGCCCTCCGGGAGCGAGCGCGGTACGCCGGTCGCGTCGACGCCGAGGACGCCGCCGAGGCGAGACGGCTCGCGCGGTCGCTGGCCGCCGAAAACAGCCGCCTGCCCGCCCCTCGGCGATAGTGTTTAATAGGCGGATTTCGTACGCACATCTGTAATGTCTGAGGTGTGCTCGACGTGCGGGTTGCCCGAGGAACTCTGCGTCTGCGAAGACGTCGCTAAAGAGTCCCAGCAAATCGAAATCCGCATCGACGAGCGACGCTACGGAAAGGAAGTTACCGTCATCGAAGGATTCGACCCCAACGACGTCGACCTCGACAGCCTGTCGTCGGACCTCAAGTCGAAGTTCGCGTGCGGCGGCACTGTCGAGGACGGCGAAATCGAACTCCAAGGCAACCACTCGGGGCGCGTGGAGGACTTCCTCCGCGACAAAGGCTTCAACGTCGCCTAACTCGCGCGTCGACGACCACCACTTCTCACTGCACTCGCGTCGACAGCCGCAGCGCTGGGCAGGACAAACGCGAAAACTACGACGTAGCGCTCAGAAGGGAGACTCGGTCGGTGATTCGGTGTCCGGGCCTTCGTCGTCGGATTCGCTGGCGACGACGTCGCCCTCCCAGCCGGTGATGCCGCTGGCGAGACTCTCGACGCGCGCGTCCTCGCCGAGGCCCTCGTAGGACTGCACGAGGCGCGCAGCCTGCACGCTGGCTTGGCCGTGCGGGCAGACCGTGACAACGCGGTCGGCGCCTTCGAGCCGGTCGACGGACTGTGGGAGTTCGCCGAACGGGATGTTCTCGCTGTCCGGGATGTGGCCGCGCTCGAAGGCCGCCCGCGGGCGGATGTCGACGACGCGGACGTCCTCGCCGTCGTCGAGGAGCGCTTCGAGTTCGTCGGCGGAAATCTCGCCGTCCATGTCCCTTCGGTGGGTCTGCGCGGAGTTACGGCTTGCGGTCGGGGAAACGGGCGAGTCAGAGGTAGCCATCGGCCTGCGCCAACAGCAAGCCCTCGATGGTGGCGTCGTTGGCGGGCGGTGCGCGCGCCACCGACAGGGCGTCCTCGACGGGCACGCGCTCGACGGAGAGGAATTCGTTGTCGTCGAGGTCGTTCCCCACTTCGGTCAGCCCCTCGGCGAAGACGATGCCGCGCTTGTGCCGGAGCACGCCCGTCGCCGTCCAGAACGACTCCAGAAAGTGGACGTCGTCGGCCTCGTAGCCCGTCTCCTCGCGGAGTTCGCGGCGGCCAGCCGAGACGTACGACTCGCGGTCCGGGGTGGGTGCGACGTCCGCTGTTTCTTCACTCGATTCCTCTACGATTCCTGCAACCAATTCCATGCACTGCTCGCGAATCGTCGGCCGGTACTGGTCGACGAACAACACGTCCCCGTCGTCGACGGCGACGACGACGACCGCGGGCGGGAGGGCCGCCCAGTAGTAGTCTTTCAGCGAGCCGTCGGGCTGTTCGACGCGGTCGTAGCCGCCGTCGTACCAGCTCGTCTCGTACTCGGTCACGGCGTCGACGACCGGCCAGTCGTGGTCGCGCATAGCCGGCCGTACGCGCCCGCCCACAAAGCCTTCCAGGGACGCAGGCCGCCGGGAACAGCCTTTTCCCTCCGAGGGGCGGACGAACACGCGAGATGAGTGGGGGAGAGCTCTCGAAGACGGCGGGACGCTATCTCAGTGCTATCCTGCTCGTGTCGGCCCGCGAGGAGCGACCCGCCAAGACCGGGGAGGTCGCCGACCGTCTGGGCGTCGACCCGTCGACGGTCACCGAGCGCGTGGCGGACTTCGCGGAGCGCGGCCTCGTCGACTACGAGCGCTACGAGGGCGCGACGCTCACCGGCGACGGCGAGGCGGTCACGCGAGAACTCATGTGGAAGCAGTGCCTCGTCGAGAACTTTACGGGCGACGACCTCGGTCTCGACGGCGTCGACAGCGCGTCCATCGGCGACGCACTCTCCGAGGACGCCGCTCGCGCGCTCAAGCACCACATCGACCACCCCTGCACGGGGCGGTGTTCGGCGCCCGACGCTGACTTCGCGGAGTGCTGTCCGGAGTTTCAGGTGTCCCGGTAGCTCAGAGCGCCGGCTCGTAGAATTTGCTGAACGCGATGCGGCGAAGCGTCGCGACGGCGGCGTCGGGCTCGTTCTGGAACGTCGTCACCACCAGCGCGTCCGCAAACGGGACGTAGTGCCACGCAGCGTTGTCCACCTCGCTGCTGCCGTTCTCGTGGACGTCTGCGTCCGGGTGGTCGGCTCTCGCAGCCTCGAACTCCTCGTAGTCGCCGACCGAGACTTCCAGCAGCGACGCGAACATAGCTTCGCGGGCGGCGCCCACGACGTCGCTGGTGACGCGCTCGTCGTACTCCTCCTTGGAGAGCTCCATCGCGCGAGCGACTTCGCGGGTGACTGTCTGTGCGGCCGGCCCGACGCCCTCGAAGCGCTCGCGGACCGCCGCTTCGGTCTGCGGTGCGAGTACGCCACGCGTCTCTGTCATACCCGTGCGGTCGGCCCGCACTCCCTACTGGGTTTCGGAGTCGTCGTCCTCGTCGGTGTCCGGGGCGGTGACCGTGGACTCGCGGAGCTCCTCGGTGAGTTCCTGCGCGTCGTCGAGAATTGCGGCGGCCTCCCCGGAGAGGTCGACGTCGCCGCGCTGTTCGACCGCCGGCATCTCGTGGCCGTGTGGCTCGGTCACCGTCTCGGTGTCCGTCTCCTCGGCGTGCGGCGTCACGTCGGGCGCCAGCGACTCGGGGTCGCGGTCCTCCCAGTCGGAGACGTTCTCGTCGAGCCACGACTCGTGGTCGCCGCCGCGGACCAGCGCCGTGAACGCGAGGTGGTTCGCGAGGTGTTCGCCGTCCGCCTCCTCGACGCCGCAGACCGGACACTCGTAGCCCATACGAACAGCGAGGTGCTACCGCGTGAAATACCCTACCCTACTCGCTCACGGCTGACGCCGTTCGCTCCGGTAGAGTAGGGCTTCCTGCTTCCACGACGCGCTTTGCAGATACAGGCGTATCCACAGGGAGCGCAGTCTCCACAGGCGTTCGTTCGGAGTGTCCCACTCCTACATCTTGTAGACCGCGAGAAAGAATGTTCCATGCCGCATTCGCGTCCCTGTCCGCCTCAAACCCGCAGGCGGGACAGGCGTGTTCACGGACCCACAACGGCTTGTCGGTCGAAACGCCGCACGACGCGCACTCTTTGGTCGTTCCTCTCGGGTTGACCGCCACGAAGTGCGTTCCTTCACGCTCGCACTTGTATTCGAGCAACAAGAGGAACGTCCGCCACGCGGCAGACGCAGTGTTGCGGCTGTTCGACGGACTTTCCATCATCTCCTTCACGTTCAGGTCTTCGACCGCCACGAGGTCGTACTCGCGAGCGTAGTAGTTCGAGAGTTTGTGCAAGAAGTCGCGGCGCTTCCGTCGGAGGTCCGCGTGACACTCCGCAACGCGCCGCCGTTGCTTCTCGTAGTTGTTCGACCCATATTGCTTCCGCGAGAGCTTCCGCTGCTCGCGCTCCAAGCGTTCACGCTCGTCGGAAAGATCGAGCGACCCGACCGCCGTGCCGTCGGTGTCGTGGGCGTACTTCAGAATTCCTACATCGATACCGACGCACTGATCGGGATTCTCAGGTGGTTCGGGCGGTTCACGGTCCATTTGGACGCCGAAGGTGGCGAACCACTCGCCTGTCGGTTCCTTCTTAACCGTGACCTGCTTGAGTTTCGCGTCGTCGGGGATGGCGCGGTGGAGCCGAATCGGGATGTCTCCGAGTTTCGAGAGTGACAGCACAGCCTGACCGCCCTTCTTGTCGAGCTTGAAGCCAGACTGACTGTACGTGAAACTCCGATACTCGCGTGGGGGCTTCCACTTGAGGTGGCCGACACCGTAGCCGTTCTCCTTGAGCTTGGAGAGGCCTTTCAGGTTATCGAACAGCCGTTCGACGACGGTTTGGAGTACCTTCGAGTAGACGTCCGAGAGGTCGTCCCACCATCCCTTGAGGTCGGGGAGTTCCGACCGTAGCGTGGTCATGGACGGCAGTTCACCGTGTTCGTCTTGGTACTCGTTGAGACGGTAGAGCGTGTGGTTGTACAGCTGCCGACAAATATCGCGGTGGCGGTCCAACTCCTCGTAGTGGGCGTTGGACGGCTTGAGGCGGTACTTGTAGGCGTAGTACATTCTACTCGCGTTGGTCTTCGACGTACTGTTTCAGCACATCTAGCGACACCTGCCCTGTTGAGATGAGGCAGTACGAGTCGTTCCAGAACGAGTCTCCCCACAGTTCGGTCTTCAGTTCGTCCGCGTACTCGTTGCGGATACGGCGAGCGGTCGCGCCCTTGACCGTGTTGATGAACTTCACGAGGTCCGTGGTGGGTTTCGCTCGGAACAGGATGTGGACGTGGTCGTCCTCGCCGTCGAGGTTCGTCAGTTCGACGCCGTAGTTGTCCGTGAACCCGCTGATGACCCCGCGAATGAATTGGGTTCGCTCCTCGGTGAGCACTCCGCGCCGATACTTCGTGGTGAGTATCAGGTGGTAGTGCAGGGAATACGTCGAATGCGCTCCCGAATCGAGGACGTACTCCATTGGGTTCGGTCAATACTATATTACCCTATTGCAAAACCGTTGTGATTGCGTGGGCCTGTAGGCCTGCCACCGAATTGTGTATGAGAACTGTGCGGCGCTGTATCCCCTCCCTGCTCGCGCCTCCCGTTCGGTCGGCGCTCGCTGAGGAAGGGGGCTTAGCGCCTCAATTCAGCTAAAACGCGTCACGGTCTTCGAGGTTCGCCACAAGTACGTAGGCGTCCTCGCCGTCGGAGTAGTACTGCGGGAGCGTGCGCAGGTACTCGAAGCCGTGGTTCTCGTAGAGGTTCATCGCAGGGTCGTTGCTCCGCCGGACTTCCAGTTTCACGCTGCGGACGCCCTGTCGCCCGAGCGCGACCAGCGAGCGCTGCAGCAGCGCCGCGCCGATACCCTCGCCGCGGCTGTCGGGGCGCACCGCGATGTCCTTGACGTGGCCCAGCGGCTGGCGGTGGTTCGGAATCGTGTCCGCGACGACGAAGCCGGTGAGTTCACCGTCCGCGGCGACGGGGCCGCCGGTCTCGCTGACGAGGAACGCGGGCGTCCCGACCTGCCGCTCGAACGCCGAGTACGGCCACGGCTGGTCGAAGACCTGTTTCTCGATGCCGAAGACGTCCAGCAGGTCCGCGCGGGTCGCCTGCCGGATAGCCGTCTCCGAATCGGGCGGGGCGACAGTCGTCACGCCACACCCTAAGCACACCGCGGATAAAGGAGCTACGGCCCCAGCACTCCGCGCGGCGCCGCTGCTGGGCGCGCAAAAACAAAGAGAGAGAGAAAGTCGAGAGCGTTAGTCGTCGGCGGAGCTCGTCGCGCCACTGTCGCCGTGGCGCTGCTTCGTCAGCGAGAGCTTCCCGCCGGCCGCGAGCGTGCGGCGCTCGCGTTCGGACGCGTCGAGGTAGGCGGTGGCCTCCCAGTCGTCGTTCACGCGGATGGTGAACTCCTCCTGGCCGGACTCGACGCCCTCGCGGGCGTCGTCGACGATTTCGACGTCGTCGCCCTGCTCGATGCGCTCGTAGGTCTCCTCGTCGATGGTGAGCGGAATCAGGCCGAAGTTGAACAGGTTGGCCTTGTGGATGCGCGCGAAGCTCTGTGCGAGCACCGCTTCCACGCCGAGGAACATCGGGCACATCGCCGCGTGCTCGCGGGAGGAACCCTGACCGTAGTTCTCGCCCGCGACGAGCACGCCGTGGTCGGACGCCTTCGCGCGCTCGGCGAACGTGTCGTCGATGCGCGAGAGCGTGAACTCCGAGAGCCGCTCGATGTTCGAGCGGAACTTCAGGATGTCGGAGGTCGCCGGGATGATGTGGTCGGTCGTGATGTTGTCGCCCATCTTCAGGAGCGTCTCACCGGAGACGTCCTCGTCGATGGGGTCTTTGACCGGCACACTGGAGATGTTCGGGCCCTTGATGAGGTCGTCGTCGATGGCCTCGTCGGGCGTGATGATGTCCGGGTCGTCGGCGCCGTAGCCCGCGGAGTACTTGTCCGCGAGTTCGAAGCCGGGCGCTTCGAGGTCGCCGAGTTCGTCGGCGAGGTCGCGCGGGTCCACGATTTCGCCGGTGATGGCCGCCGCGGTGGCGACTTCCGGCGAGCAGAGGTACACCGAGTCGTCCTCGATGCCCGAGCGGCCCTCGAAGTTCCGGTTGAACGTCCGCAGCGACACGGAGTCGCTGGCGGGAACGTGACCGATGCCGATACAGGCACCGCAGGTCGCCTCGGAGAAGTTGACGCCGGCCGCCATCATCTCGGCGGTCCAGCCTTCACGGGCGAGCATCTCGGAGGCCTGCTTGGAGCCGGGCGCGACGATCATCTCGGTGCCGGCGTTGATCTGACGGCCTTCGAGCATCTTCGCGGACGGCAGGATGTCCTCGTAGGCGCCGTTCGTACAGGAGCCGACGATGACCTGCTCGACTTGTTCGCCCTCGACCTCGCGGACGGGGACGACTTCGTCGGGCATCGACGGTTTCGCGACGAGCGGTTCGAGGTCCGAGAGGTCGACGACGATTTCGTCGGCGTACTCGGCGTCCTCGTCGGGGCCGAGGTCGACGAACTCGTCCTCGCGGTCGAACTGCGCGAGCCACTCCTCGGTCTTCTCGTCGGTCGGGAAGATGGAGGAGGTGGCGCCCAGTTCGGTGCCCATGTTCGTGATGGTGGTGCGCTCGGGCACCGAGAGCGTCTCCACGCCCGGACCCGTGTATTCGAGCACCTTGCCGACGCCGCCCTTCACGGAGAGGCGACGGAGGAGCTCGAGGATGACGTCCTTGGCGGTGGCCCACTCGGGGAGCTCGCCTTCGAGGCGGACGTTGACGACTTCCGGCATCTCGACGTGGTAGGCGCCGCCGCCCATCGCCACGGCGATGTCGATGCCACCGGCGCCGATGGCGAGCTGACCGAGCCCGCCGGGGGTCGGCGTGTGGCTGTCCGAACCGAGGAGCGTCTTGCCGGGTGCGGCGAAGTTCTCCTTGTGGACGTTGTGACAGATGCCGTTCCCGGGCCGGGAGAAGTACGCGCCGTACGTACCGGCCGCGGAGCGCAGGAAGCGGTGGTCGTCCGTGTTCTTGAAGTCGAACTGATAAGTCTGGTGGTCGCAGTACTGGGCCGCGAGCTCGGTCTGGACTTCGTCCATCTCGAGGGCCTCGAACTGCAGCCAGACCATCGTCCCAGTGGTGTCCTGGGAGAGCGTCTGGTCGATCTCGATCCCGATTTCCTCACCGGGCTCGAGGTCGCCCTCGACGAGGTGGTCGTCGAGGATTTTCTCCGTAATCGTCTGTCCCATAGCGTCCGAAGATGCACCTTCGAAGATTATAAATCCCGCGTGTTTCAGGAACGTCCAATTCTCCTATTACGCGGCCTAACACCTAATTTGAAGCGTGTGAACAATACTCACGAAAGATAATGCGAGTTCGGCGACATTACTCGCACTCGACGACGACGGGCTATGGACTGTCCTGGCGTGGGAATCGACAGAGCATAGGTCCGGGAGACAGACCCCAACGCCATGTACGAGAGCGGCGCATTCGTCGCCGAATACATCGAGCCACTCACCGAGGAACAGATCCAGCCGAACGGCGTCGACCTCACCGTCGAAGCCGTCTTCGAACAGCGCGAACCCGGCCGCATCGGCAAGGACGGGAAGACCATCGGCGACCGCCAGCCAGTCGACGTCGAGACCGTCGACGGCGCAGAGACGTTCACGCTGTCGCCGGGCGGCTACATCGTCCAGTACGCCGAGACCATCTCCATTCCCGAAGACCACGTCGGCTTCCTCTACCCGCGCTCGTCGCTGCTGCGCAACTCCTGCATGCTCAACACCGCCGTCTGGGACGCCGGCTACACTGGGCGCGGCGAGGGGCTACTGCAGGTCCACCACGAAATCGAGGTAGAGCGCGGCGCGCGCGTCGCCCAACTCGTCCTCGCGGACGCCGAGCACGCCGACACCTACGACGGCTCCTATCAGGGCGAGCGCGTCGAGTAGCCGGCGGGGGTATTTTGGGGGCTGCCCGCGAGCACCACAGCATGCACTGGCTGCGAGCGGCCGGCGCCGCCGCGACCGCCGCGGGCGTCGCGGGCTACGTCGCCGGCACCGCCGTCGCGTACCCGGGGCGGGCGTTCAGCGTCACCGCGCTCATCGTCGGCATCACGCTGTTGAGCATCACTACCGGCCGGGAGGTCGAAGCGTGACCGTCGACTGCGTCGTCTACACGGCGGACGGGCTCGCAGAGTGGACGGACCTCGAAGCCGCGCGGGACGCCCCGGGGACGACGTGGGTGCGCGTCACCGACCCCAGCGACGCCGAACTGGACCGCGTCGCCGCCGCCTACGACGTCCACGCGCTGGAGGTCGAGGACGTCCGCGGGGACGTCCGCCCGAAAGTCGAGGAGTTCGACGGACACACGTTCGTGCTCGTGAAGGCGGCGTCGCTGCAGCGCGGCGACGTCGCGTTCGCGGACGAACTGCATGTCGAACAGGTCGGCCTCTTCCTCGGGGACGACTGGCTGGTCACCGTCGAACCCGAACGCACCGACACCCTCGACGACGTCTGGGCGCGCGTCCACCGCGAGGAACCGCGACTCGCCTCGCGGGGCGCGGACTTCACCGCGTACCGATGTCTGGACGGCATCGTCGACGACTACTTCGCGATTCTGGACGACATCGAGGACGACATCGAGGTCGTCGAGGACGAAGTCGTGGATGCCGCCGGCGAGGACGTCCTCGAACGCATCAACGATCTCCGGCGGGATTTGTTGTCAGTGCGTCGGCTGCTGTGGCCGACCCGCGAAGCCATCGGCGTGCTCGCGCGCGGCGACCCCGAGCAGGTCGGCGAGGACGCCGAGAAGTACTACCGGGACGTCTACGACCACCTCGTCCAGCTCGTCGACCTCGTGGAGACGTACCGGGATTTGACCAGCGGCGCGCGCGACATCTACCTGAACGCGCTGTCGATGTCCACCAACGACGCGATGAAGAAGCTCACCGTCGTCGCCACCATCATCCTCCCGTTGACGTTCGTCGCGGGCGTCTACGGCATGAACTTCGAGCACATGCCCGAACTCGCGTGGGAGCACAGCTACCCCGCAGTGATGGTGGGCATGGGCGCGATGGCGCTGATACTGGTGGCGTACTTCCGCCGCGAGGACTGGGTCTAGGGTTCACGGACATCCCCGAACAGTTCCGCGAACGTGGCAGGAACGTGCGGTGGCTGGTCGGTGGTGTCGAACCCGGCGACGACGCGGGCGTCGTTGGCGGCCGTACACGACGTGAGCGCGTGCGCGAACCGGAACGCCGTCTCCGCGGGCGCGGGGTCGAGCAGCACGGAGAAGTCGTCGACGTAGACGGTCGTCTCGTCGTCCCACGCCGACAGATAGTCGTTGACGAGCACGCCGACGCTGGCGACGTCCGTGACCTCCGGGACAGTCTCGACAGCGCTCGTCGCAGCGGCGTCGAGGTTGTCCGGCGGATCGACACCCGCGTCGGGCGTCGCGGCGGCGGCCGCCCGCGAGTGCTCCCCGACACTCACGACGGCCGTGCGCTCGCAGTCGGCCCGAAACTCCCCGAGCCACGTTTCAGCGTCAGTCTCGTAGGTGATGCCGAGCGCGTTCGACGACGGCGGGACGCCGGCGTCCGTGGCCGCCGCGTCCGCACCCGCGACGAGGACGTGTGGCGAACCGTCAGTGGGCTCCTCCCCTCCCATTCGTGTTCACGTAATAACCTTACTCTACCAACATAAGGTTTGACATATGGTTTCACGGGTGACACGGGCTGAGGCCACCGCCACACTTTTCTCCGCAGCGCGCCCGTTCGCGATATGCGGCTCAAGGAGTCACTGAAGAGCAGTTTTCTGGCGGGAGTAGTGCTGGTAGCGCCGTTGGTCGCGACGCTCGTCATCCTCCGGTTCGCCACGGACCTGCTGGCGGGGCAACTCCAACCAATCGTCGAGGGGACGCGGCTCGCCACGTACACGGCGAACAACGACCTGCTCGCGCAGTTGCTCACGCTCGCGGTGTTGCTCGTCGCAGTCACCGTCATCGGCGCGTTCGCCAAGCGCCCAATCGGCCGGCGGGTGTTCGGGCGCACCGGCCGACTGGTGAACTTCGTCCCCGTCTTCCGCATCATCTACGGGAGCATCAAGCAGATGGCCAACTCCGTCTCCTCGCGCAGTTCGGACTTCGAATCCGCGGTGTACGTCGAGTACGAGCGCGACGGCCTCTACCGACTCGGCCTACAGACCGGCGACAGCCCCCGTGACGTCGCGGACGTCGCCGGCGAACCCGCGCACAACGTCTTCGTCCCGGGAAGCCCGAACCCCACGCAGGGCTCGCTGTTGCTCGTCCCCGAGAGCCGAATCTACGACGCCGATCTCAGCGTCCGCGCCGCCATCCGCATCCTCATGACGACGGGGATGGCCGACGGCTCCGGGAGCGACGCCATCGAACTCGACGACGACGAACTCACCGCGATGGGCGTGGCACCGGACGCCGACGACGAGAACTGACCGGAACCGACCGTTCACCACACCGCGGGCCGGCGGCGCCGGCTCGTCCGCTCAGTCGTCCGCTTCCGGCGAGAGGGCGAACAGCCCTCTCGGACCGGCGACGAACGACGCGGAGACGACTCCGAGGGTGGAGGACTTGAACGCGGGGGACCAGAAGCCATCGCTGTGCGGGTTCGACGCCCCCGCGAAGTGTCTTGTGACGGCCCCCGGAGTGGGCGCAGCCGAGGATTCCGAGAGCCGGTATCAGTCGTTGCGTCCGCTCGAACCCGTCGCTCGTCGGTCCCGGCGGACGCGGCGGAGGTAGACCGCGAGAGGAACGGCGACGAGTGCGACCGTGCCGACGGCGCGCACCACCGGCAGTTCGACTAGCGGCGGTGTACCCCGGTGCAGGAGCAGGAACGCGGTCTCGGCGACCGCTCCACTCACGATGAGAGCCAGCACAGCGCCCCACAGCCACAGTATCGCGACGCCGACCGCGTCGAGGTGCCTTGTTTTCACCGCGTGACCGAGCACCACGACGCCGGCCAGCACCGGCACGGCGAGCAGGACGCGAACCGGGTCGATTGCGAACAGCCCGGCGCCGAGCGTGAACGTCGCGAAGTACACGACGAGCGCGACGAGACGACGGGCCGAGCGGCGCCAACTCACACTCGCCCGATACGACGCACGGACAAGTAAATCGTTTGCCAGTTCCGACGGTCGCTATCGAATCGCTGAGAAGCGGGCGCGAAGGGCGTTTGTTCGACACACGAACGAATCGCCTTTCGGGCGTGAGACGGCCAAAACGTGGAAGCTGAGAATTATACCTGAGAAGTCCTAGCTGTCCGGCGAGTCGTTTCACGCGAAAAAGCCCCGTATCGGTCACTGCGTCCTTGCTACTGGACGAAGAGAAGCGGCGAACCGACGGCTGGCTACTCGTCTTCGAGCGCGTCGTAGACGCCGCGGTTCGCCTCCCGGTCGGCGGCCGCCACTCGCCGTACCAGTTCGTGGCGGATGTCCTCCATCACCGCATCGAGCGGCGACTCCGACTCGACTCCCTCTTCGGTCGCCATACCACCACTACAGGCCGCGTGTCGTTAATCCTTCTGGTCGCCCGAGTCGCCCGTCAACTGCTCGGTACCGTATTGCAGGAGGTCACCGCGCCACCGCTCGACCTCCCCCGCCAAGTCCAACTCCTCGGTGTGCGTGCGGAGATACTCTACTCGGCACTATCCATCGTGTTTAGTTTAGCGAGTTCCACCAGACGGCGAAGGCTTGCAACCACGATTCCGCTGTTGTTGGCTCGACGTGGCTGAAACTATTACTGAACGAGGAAGTCCGTCGTTTTATCTCTCGAAAAACACGTTCGACAGCATTCCGATTCCCATGACGAACGGTTTGGAATCGGAGCCCGACTCGCTGGAGTGCTGTTTTGAGGTGCTGGGCGTGATCAACTAGAAACACGGCATCTTCGACGTCGTGTTTCTCGCGTAATTCCTGCAGAAATCGTTCAGTCAACGCCGTTGTTGTCGTCGGAAACAGCCGTACGTGCAGGAATTTGTTCGAGTCTGGATTGACGGCAGCGTACAGCCAGTACTGCTGGCCGTCGATACGGATCACCGTTTCGTCAACCGCAACCTGATCCGGGCTGGCGTCGCTGGCGGGCTGTAGATCAGCTTTCTGTACCCAATCATGGACCGCTTTCCGCGAGCGTTGGACACCGAACTTCTCAAGTTCTTTTACTGTATTCGAAAGTGAGAGACCAGCCAAATGAAGTCGAATACCAAGCTGCATCAGCTCGCTCGGTGTCCGCTCGCGCTCCACAAAATCTAACTCGATCCAGTCGCTACAGCCACTGAGGCGAGTGGTTTCAGCCATAGACAGCAGAAATCACTCTCGCCTCACTTTTCAGCCTTAACTAAACACGACCGCACTATCCGTAGGAGCAATCATCTTCCTACCCACCGACGACTTCACCGCCTTGTCGAGGAGGCTAAGCGAGGATAGGTTCGCCCCCATCCACTGGTACAACGACACGGAATACTGCACCAGAACGACGAATATCAGCCCACCCATCTCCGGCAAAGAGTGGATAACTCAAAGAACGCGGCTAGTGCGCCAAATCAAACCGCAACTGCTGGTGGAGGCTCATCGTCGTCCGTAGCCACAACCTCACCGCCGGCTATTGACGCTACGATCCCGCCGACAGACCCCACGAACGACCGTCTAGTCGTCACGCTCCACCTCGTCGCGCAGCTCAAGAATGTGGTCGCGGAGCGCCACGAGCTGTTCCTTAGTCAGGTACGACGGATTGTTCCCCGACGGCGAGAACTCGTCAACCGTGTCCGCCAACCATTGCACAATCTCGCGATTGCTCATATCCGCGGACGCACGCACATTACACTCTGCACAAATCTCGAGGGCGTCACCCGGATCAGAGAACCGACGGACATCACGGTCAGACAAGTCCAGTCCGCAAACCGTTTCGTCTTCGCTGTCGGCGTCGACGACGTGGTACGTCAGGCCACCAGCGCCCAAGTCCAGTACGTACTCCTCACTATCCGCCTGTGACCGTTTGGGCGACGGCGAGTCCGGCTGCGTAGAGACCGTGTCCGGTGTGGAGTCAATCCAGTAGCGCACAGTGTCACCCGGAGCAACGCCGATCTGCTGACGTGCTTTGAGCGGGAGTGTGACGCTGCGTCCGTTGGAGTGCAGTTTCCGCTGGACGGTGGTCTCATCACCGTCGGCGTTTTGGACACGTAGCCAGATGTACTCGCCGGGCTTTGCGCCGCTTGCAGCGCGCTCACCGTCGGTGATGGTTAGCGTCCCATCGATTTCGTCTTCGACCTCCTTCGTCGACTCACGTAGCTCGAACTCACCGCAGTACACCATTTCTTCTTTCGGCGGTACGTCCTCATCTTTATCCGCTTGGGAGTCTAACCTTGCCATTGCTGTTACCTCTAAAGGTGCAGCAGCACACGGGCACGGAACACTTCAAACCAGATTGTGCCCGTGTGACCTAACACCTTGATATAGCTATTGCTGCGCGTAGTGCAAAAGTCCTGCGGTCAGGGGAACGCACAACGTAAGTTCGCCGGTTGTACGTGTGCCGGGCTTACGCACTAGAAATCGAGTGGTACTACTAAAAGGCAGACTAATCGCCGCTGAATTCGAAATCAACCACGCGCCACGACTCCTCGCGCCTACCAGCACGCTTCGCCACACGCGTGCGCCGGCAATCCCGCCGGCCGGCAACTAAGTATCCGGATTGCAATAGCAGTCGATACCGCGCGACGAAATCGGATCGTAACACCCGAAGCTGCGGAATCACGACACACAATCCACGCCGGTTAAAAGGAAACCGCGTGACCTCGGAGCCGTCACGTGGATTCCAAGTACGTTCGGGAATGACGGGCGCGAAGGGGACCAGTAATACGCTGTGACGAAATTCAGATACGCAGACGTACTTGCTCCGCTCGTGGCCTTAACTTTGGAGGTGGCATTCGCGCGGCGCAGCCGCGCGATTCACTCGCACGAGCGAAGCGAGTGCGAGAACGTTTTTAGCGTAGATTTTTACGAGGAGAGGTTCCCGCAGCGAGCGAAGCGAGCGAGGGAACCCGACGAAGTAAAAAGGTACACGGGCGCGAAGGGTATTCACCACGAACCCGTGCGCGGCGCACAGGAGGTTCTGGTTTAACCCTTCGACGGTCGCCGCTGGGGTGCGGTCTACCGACGCATGTCACTCGAACCAATCACCCCAGAACACGCGCTCGAACTGTACCTCCAAGACAAGGAAGCAGAATTAGCCCGTTCGACCATCTACTCGCACAAGTCCCGCCTCAGCTACTTCGTAGAGTGGTGCAACGAAAACGGGATTAACAACCTCAACGACCTCACCGGACGGAAAGTCCACGAATACCGCATCTGGAGACGAAACGTAGGGGACCTCTCGAAGCCCACGGAGAAAACCCAGATGGACACTGTCCGTGTGTTCCTCCGTTGGTGTGAGGCAATCGAAGCCGTCCCAGAGGACCTCTCCACAAAAGTCCAATCACCGGATATCACACCAGAAGAGAACACGCGCGACGTTACCCTCGAAGCTGAGGAAGCTGACCAAGTGCTGGCGTACCTCCAGAAGTACCAGTACGCCTCTATCGAACACGTCACGCTCACGCTGCTATGGCATACGATGATGCGGCGAGGAGCAGTCAAATCACTCGATCTCCGCGACTACAACCCAGAAGAGCAGTACCTCGACACGAAACACAGGCCCGACTCGGGAACACCCCTGAAGAACAAGAAGGAAGGCGAGCGAATGATCGCTCTTGACGACCAAACCTGCGAACTACTGGACGATTGGATCGAAGACCGTCGGCCGGATATAACCGATGAAAATGGACGGAAACCACTGCTAGCGACGAATTACGGGCGAATACACGAGAGTACGGTACAAGCCTATGTGTACCGTTACACGCGCCCGTGTGTATATCAAGCTAGCTGCCCGCACGGGCGAGACAAGGAAAACTGCGAGGCCCTACCTCGTGATGCAGCCTCAAAGTGTCCGTCAAGCGTATCGCCGCACGCGATACGTCGAGGAGCAATCACCCACCACCTACGTCAAGATATCCCGGAACGGGCTGTGTCGGATCGGGCGAACGTTTCGCTTGATGTCTTGGAACAGCACTACGATCAACGGAGCAAGCGCGACAAAATGGAGCAACGGCGAGAGTTTTTAGATGAAATATAGCTACAAAATCGCGTAAAGGATAGCCTAACAACCGAATATTCTGGAGAACGTTTCGTAGGCCATACAGAATTAAGTGTTTGGGGGCGAATGAGACGATGTGATGGAACACCCACGATCAGACGTGGCATCCCTCGAAGTTGAATTAGAAAAGCTCGAGGAGGATGTCCTAAGGGTGCTAGAAGAAAAGGGGCCGATGAAGATCTCCGAAGTTGCGGAGGAGTTAGATTGCAGTCACGATACTGTCCGGGAGGCGATGAATAACCTTTCGCGGAAACGGCTGGTGGCCTCTCTTCCCAGCTTTGAGTACGAGTACGTCGGCGAGCAGACTCAGCGAAAGCCTGCATAAATCCCAATCTGATTCTTAATGACGGTAGATCTCGAGGCCAAAGAGAGGTATGAGCGTCAAACAGACAGTTCAGAAGGAATATTTCGGTCTCCGTCTCGACGTGACCGAGACCGTGTACGATACGCGCGGGAATTTCGGCGGCTAAAGGGAGTGACGCAGGTAGCACGGGCAGATGAGTCATACCTTTATCATGACCGCCTTACTCACTCTCTCAAGGTTGCACAAGTCGCGAGTTCTCTTACTCGTATTATCCACCAACGCCACGATATCCAAGCGGAGTACACAGAAGGTCGGGAGTTCCCTAAGGGGGACTCAGGTCTAAAGACTAGCCTTGATCCCTACGTGGTAGAGGCTGCTGCTCATGCACACGATATCGGTCATCCACCATTCGGCCATGCAGGCGAAGATGAGCTAGACAGCCTCGTTAGAGAATATTCGAAAAATAACGGATCAGAAAAGGAAATCGGGTTTGAGGGGAACGCACAATCGTTCCGAATCGTCACGCGACTCGCAGATCATAGAGATCCAGAAACAGGCCTGAATCTTACTCGTGCCACACTTAATGGGATGCTAAAGTACCCATGGGGCCGGGATAAAAATGATAGCAAGTGGGGTTACTACCCTAGTGACCGGGCAGCCTTCAGTTGGGCACGGCGAGGACTAGGGGACTACCGAGAGACAGGGGCTTACGACGACCATCGTCAGACCTTGGAGGCGCAGATTATGGACTACGCAGATGACTTGACGTATGCTATTCATGATCTGATGGACTTCTACCGGGCGGGATTAATCCCGCTTCATGAACTGTTTCGAGAGGCGATTGACGAGGGGAGTAATGACTCGTCTACAGGCCCGTACGAACAGTATAGCGTCAGTTCCAGAGACCACCTTGATAAATTCGAAGACTACTTAGACGAGAATACAGAGGTGGACCCGAATTCCTTCGACGTGGCGGGTCATCTCGAAAATCTCGCCAAGGAGTTGTCCGGGTCAAATCGAGCGTTGGTTACGCCGTTCGAAAATACGAGTGCGGAGAGACAGGCACTCAGCGAGTTCACAAGCGGTCTCGTTGAACGTTACGTGGAAGCAGGACGAGAAACATCGCCCGAAGCAGTATTCGTCGAAAACGAAGACGGACGATGGAATCTCAAAAAGGAAGAGTATATAGATGAGATCCGGATGCTGAAAGCGATGACAGAGTTCTATGTCATCAGTAATCCAACGCTGATGCAGCAACAACATGGTCAGCGTCGGATTTTACGGGAACTCTTTGAAGCTCTGTATTCCGAGGCAAACCCAAAAGACCTCTCAAAAAGCATCATTCCTTCTCCCTTCCACGATTGGGTGAAGACCCATGATGATTCACCTCGGTCTAGAATTGTTGCAGATATCATCTCGGCACTAACGGAACGGCAAGCAGTAGCACTACACCGGCGTCTATGCGGAGATACCCCAGATGCCCTCCAGAACGACATCGTTGGGTGATTGCCTATCTTCATCAACCTACGCCAGAATCTGTTAGCCGTTGTAAATCTCACAAAGGCCGGGTTGCTACTATTGGACTCTCATAGATATACTGCGAATTGCTAGGACGATTAGTAATCTAGGTGAGGAGGGAACTAGCACCTAGTACCTAGCAAAGAGCCTTTCTCTCGCCCGTTTATAACAATCTCCGGCCCAAACCAAGGAATAGAGCAAACCCACCATGGCATTAGACGATTATGACTCGCCCGACCTACGCAATAACACCGTCAACCAAGACCCATCCGAATACAGTCTGATCTATGAAGTCCTCGATGAGGTATTCGATAGCGGCTACGTGGACTCCCTCATCAGGGACGAACTGGAAGAACAGTTCGAAGCAGCAGGTATCTCGGTAGAAGATGATGCGACCCTTCCTAACACACCATACTCATGGAAAGCCACAGAAGCCCTGAAAGAAACATGGCCGGTATTCGTAGCTGAGTATATTCTCTCCAACGAGGCACGGTGTGACCGTCAATACCAGCAGGCGGCGGCTCGCGCGACGGAACACTTGTCGTGCAGTGCAGCAGAAACGGTCAAAAGTGCGCTAACCCGACGGACGTTCTATAAACCGTACACCTATGATCACGAGCAGTATGGAACTATCGAGGTGTCCTCCCCGTCAGCAAAACTCATTCGCGATATATTGGATGAAATTGAACGGCTTCTTCGCACACGTGAGTCGGATGTCATCGAGTAAATCAAGGCGCAACACGACACCGACGTCTGCCAGCAAATACTCCAGTAGTTCGAAAATAGTGTGTGGATAGCCGCGTACCGGCTACGGAAGAAGCAGCTAGTCTAAATCTGCGATATTACGACAGCTAGCTCGTTTCTAACGAGTCTTTCTCAGGCTCCTCAAGTGGAAGATCGCGTTTATCCACATCAAGCTAGCTGTCCGCACGGGAGAGACGAGAAGCGTTGCGAAGCCCTTCCTCGTGATGCAGCATCAAAGCCCGTCAAGAGTTCTTAGACGAGATATAGGTCGCTCAACTACAGTTACCGTTGGCCGAGGTCGTGTACACGCTCGAAGTGCGTGACAACGGCTTCAGTCGCTGACTCACTCGTCGCCTCAATCTCGGCACCACACTTGGTGCAGTTCATATCCGGCTCGCATTAGCGTACAATAATAAACGAACTGAAGTCGATTAGAGAATGTCGGCTTTTGTGAAATGCGATTTGTGACGAAACAGCCGGTAAGTGGGGTTGTAATTGCCCGCCAAATAGTGAACACAGTCACCACCAGATATTCTAACGCCGCTTCACATCTGACAGATAATGACGAACGGATATCCTTCTGATTGGGATACGCGAAGAAAAGAGGTGTATCAACGGGATAATTATAAATGCCAGAACTGCGGTTCGAAGGGGGGATCGGGTGGCGATGCGGAATTGCATGCTCATCATATCGTCCCGAAAAGTAAAGGTGGAACCCATCAGAAGAGCAACCTGAAAACACTCTGTAGAGAGTGTCATAATGCTATTCATGGCAATAGCATGGCCCCCTCCGAGACAGAAACTCAGAAGGGCACTGAATGGCAATTTCCACTCTCTATTGAACGCTACCCGTACGCTGTTTCCGATGAAGTCCAGCTGGGCAACCAACTTATAAAGACGGTCAATATAATCGACAGCTTTGCCGATGATTTGGAGGAACTAGCTGAATACGCCAAAATGTTTGCCATGCTCTCGGAAGAAGATGAGTCTGACCGGTTAAACATCAAATTTCGGGAAGTAGTGGAGGAAGTCACGAACAACTTAGAAGAGTTTGAACAGGCGACTTCGGAAGTTCGGGACATCCCACTTCCGAATGAACATCAAGGACAAGCACCTCAAGAGGCGTATCAAAACCTCTCCAGCATATCTCACGACGTTCAAACGGCTGTCGCGGATCACCGCGACATTTCGGTCCGCGTTAAGGAGCAACGGAAGATCGCTCAATCAGATATTGTCGATCTTAATATGGCAAGTGATGAATTGGAGAGAGTTGCCGAGCAGTACATTAATGCGTCTGAGGAAGTCATTCAGTTTCTCCTGCGTACTATCAAGGAGAAAACTGCGACCCTTAGTGGAAAATGCAGTCAAGCCGTTGTAAACCAACCTAATAACTGTCCTGTCTGCGGTGAGGAGCTTCACCAGAAGAATCTAGAAAACGTCGCTGGGCAATACCAACTGACTCTCGCACGTTGCGAAGATTGTCAAACAGAGTGGGGTTTAACGGAAACGAATATGGAAGTGATACATAGTCAATATGATATGCAGGGATTGAAGTTAGTTACAAAGGTGGTGGAGGAAGCCTGTAAGGAAGGGTACCGGTTGCCAGAAGACGTTACCGAGTATCGGAGACTGTCGAAGGAGTATAATAAAGCCGGGAATAAAATTGTGGGCGGAGCCGTTCTTCTCGGTCTTGGAATAATGGGAATATCGTACGCGGCCGGGAGTCTCGTGTTGTTCGTCCTTCTCGCTATTGGGTTGTTAATTGCGTCAAAATTGATTGGTGACTATTATCTCCAGAAAACGATCGAAAAAGAGATGGCGAAAATAGCCACGCAACAGCCCTCCTAATCCGGCAAGAATATTATCATCAGCAGAAAGGACAGCTAGCTCGTTTCTGACGAGCCGTTCTTAGGCTCCTCAAGCGGGAGGTCGCGTTTATGCACAATCGCGAGGTTTGAATCGGTGTCTTGGGCGACCTGTATCCGGTCGAGAATTTCGCGTGCTGTATCGAGTTCGGTCGTCTCTTCGAAGTCGTCCTCGTCTGAACTTGCTCGCCCCTCACAGTAGGTGATATAGAATTTGAGTTGATAGTCCGTACCAATAGTCGTCCAGACGGTGTCTTCTGAGCCGGTAAGCTGTTCGCTCCACAGTTCGATGATTTCGCGGATTTCACTACGGCGCTCTTCAGGTGATGGGAGTCCACCGGCAACATCGCCAATTTGGTCTTCAACAATTTCCTCGAAGTCTTCCCGGCTCAGAAGAGGCGAATTATCCCACCCGTCTGGTGCTTTGCTTTCCATTTCCAAGAGATTGACTAGGTCTTCGAGTTCTTGGCGGTGAATGACAATAGGGTATCCCGGCCCGTAGGTGTGGCGTGGAAACCGTTCGTCACGCTCTGGCCGGGCGTCTTCGATACTGGTTCCATTCGGGGAGAGAAGATTGCGAATCCAACCCATTACCAAAATCATCCAGACGTAATTATATTAACTTTCTGTAGGACAGAATAATATAGATGGTGCGGGAGTTGTGTTTAGTTTGAGTGTTTTACCGGGGATTTTATGCACCTTCCCACTGCGTTTCAATTGATGTCATACCAAGACAAAGAAGCGATGTTTAATCACTTGGGGATGTCAGCCCCATCGGCTACTCTCAAGCAACTCTGGAAGGACGGCTATGTCCTTGTCCACTACGAGAATCAAACTTCATTCGATAAGGAAGACTACGACGAGGAACCACAAGACATCGAGGACCTGAATGACGCAATTACGGATGACGAGGCACATCTATGCCTTACACGTCTTGCCAATAGGCACGCAGGAACTACTGCGCGGAAGCTTGGTGTAATTCCGAAAGATGCGGATAAGCTCATAGTCGGCATTCCAGATGAATCACCCCATACACCAGAGATTATTTCGGATATTGAAACAGCCGAGTCACGGGTAGACGAGTTCGAATACGTGTATAAAGGCACAAAGCTCGAAGAAGATAGCCTGAAAGAGCTACGCGGTGCAGACTACTTCCTATCCGCATACGAGCCGCCATATACGTCATTCACTGCATGGCCGGTGGTCGAACATCAACTTCAAGCACTCATGGCCGGAGAATCACTCCCACCAAAGGACCCGGTCTCCTATGCTACGAACCAATTAGAACTTCTTTGTGAGGAGTACCTCCGACTTGTCGATCCAAGCTACTGCCCCCTCATGGATACTGGAGGGCCAACAGGAACCCACCAAGTGGACTTATTAGGCGAATCTGAGGGACGAACAGTCTACGGTGAAGTCAAAAACACCCAATCTCAGCCGGATACTGCTGTAGAGAAACTTGGTGAAATCGTGCGAGAACACCCCTCTAGTGAGCAAACTACCGTCGATACATATCTATTCACGCGAACACAACCAGATACAAAGGACGACGCAGTTACCGTCCTTTCGCTCCGTAGCGTTTTAGAAACACTGTGGGAACACGAACGGACTCGTCGTGTGATGGCTCGTATGACGGCGAACGACGCCACTAGCTAGTTCACCCTCCAACAAGACGAGGGATCATCCCGCGTCGGGAACTATACGCAGAGAATTAGCGGTGAATAGTAGTCAGGTGGACTCAGCGGTTGACTCGCCTTCACGACGTGCTTGGCGAATCCGCTGACGGCGGACCTTCATTTTCTCGTCCTCCGAACGCTTGTCATAATGTTTGACAAGGACTGGCTTGGATAGGTCACAGCGGTCCGCAAGGACGTCCTTCGGAACTTCCTGTTTCAGCTCGTCAGTGATATACCCACGCCGAAGTGCGTGTGGCGGAACCGAAGACGGGCACTGAGATGCTTTGTCCGCCGGTAGAGAGTCGCAGTCGGCCATATCCTCGCCATGGGGACACTCCTTCCCAATTTGGCACGGACGCGACCACTTATACACATATTTCCGGATCGTGGACGCCGCGATTCGTCCGTGAGTTGAGGCCAATAACGGTTCACGACCGTGATCGTCGGTAACATCCGGACGACGGTTTTCGAGATAGTCGTCGATAACGGCACAGAGGTCATCGGTGAGGAAGATACTTCGCTCACTGTCATTTTGCTGCTTTAGAGGAGTGTCTGTGTCCGGCCGGTGGCGGAGTTCAACACGAGGAACATCCTCCTCGGGATGATAGTCCCGGAGGTCAATCGAACGAGCGGCTCCGAGACGCATACCCGTGGACCAGAGAAGCGCCCAACAAACGTGTTCCACTGAGGCGTACTCGTACGTCTCGAGCCAGT
Source organism: Halobacterium sp. CBA1132 (assembly GCF_001485535.1). Classification (NCBI taxonomy): domain Archaea; kingdom Methanobacteriati; phylum Methanobacteriota; class Halobacteria; order Halobacteriales; family Halobacteriaceae; genus Halobacterium; species Halobacterium sp. CBA1132. Next base: position 71,076 of record NZ_BCMZ01000001.1, on the reverse strand, counting down.
CCAATATCTCCTCTGCGCGTTCTTCGTCCAGAGCTTGGACGCGTGAATTCTTGTTGTTGGTGTCGGGGGATGGGACTTTGTCTGAAAGCCCCTCGCGAACCATGTGGTTGCTCTCGCAAAACCCGATGAAGCTCCGAAGGATGTCCATCTGAGACTTGTCCGTCTGTCTGCTGAGGGAATCAACTTTCTCCGTCGCGTCCAACCGTCGCCACTGATGATAGTCCTCAAGGTCGAATCCGTCAAGTTCGCAGACGAACTCGATCTCGTTCTGATCACACCACTGCGAGAAAAACGCGAGTGCATACCGGTGTGTCTTGATAGTCGCATCTTGGAGTTCACCCCGTAGCGAACGGAAATACCGTCGGATGGCCTCAGCAGGAGGTTTTTCACGCAGTACGTCGTGACTCGGAGAGGAATGTTCGTTAGACATTATTGTATTAGTTAGTGGATACGGCAAGCGGCAGGGCTAGTAGACGGACGATGCTGGCAGACCGGTCGTCGAGATCGGACGCGAGAGTTGCTTGCATATTTGGCTATAGTTGTGACTGGTTGTCTTGCTTCAGACTGGGTGGTCAACTGGCTGTTCGGTACGGCAAATCAGGGCGCTCGCCCCGTATGCCGCCGTCCCACGACGGGACATCGAATCGTTCTGGCTATACACTAATAAGAGTACGCCCACCCCCACCCGATTTTTCCACAAGAGGAGACTCCATTCTACTGTTAGCGGAAGTGAATATTCCAGTCGCGGTACCGGACATTCATACACAACAGGTAACAATCCACACTCGCCGATGTCACGAGTCAACATCGAAATCCCAGACGACCTGCACGACAACCTCCGAGACGAAAGCGACGACTCCGGAACACCAATCAAGTACCTAATTATCGACGCTCTCGACAACGAATTCGGGAGCGAACAGGAGCGCGACGACATCAGTCACCAGTCGCGAAACATCTAGCTCTCCGACAGTAGCTGCTCGAACTGCGGGGCAATCTCCCCCCATAGCTCGCGATACCCGAGAAAGTGCGACGGCTCCACGCGAAATGCCACCGAGTACCCGTGAGCTAGCTGGCGGTCGAATTCACTGTGCGACCATACTGCCGAGTCAAGAACCCACCCGACGTGACTAATTTTGAGCGCGACGACGACGCGCTCCTCATCTGGATGCGTCCGGCATGCACTCATCAACTCTTCGAGCAACGGAGTTGGCTCTCCAACGATAACCCCAGCACGTGCGCGGTGATACAAGCTCTCCAGTAACTGGTCCTCGTCGGACATTCTTAGACCTCTAAATCATCGAAGACGGTCCGTGAGAGGTGTTCCAGCACGGCCAAATGGTTTTGTTTGGCTGCCTGCTCCAGCGTCATCTCACCGGCATCAGCAGCTAATGCAGTATTGAGCAGAGTTAATCGCCAGAGATTGTCATAATCACCATAGCGTGAATGTTCGCCCTCTATTTGCTGTGTCCGACGCTCAATCTCCTGCAACCGGTCATGGAGGTCTTTCATCTTCTCGCCCTGCTCAGCCACGAAAGAGTTGATGCGCTCATCTACCACCTCCTCAAGTTCTTCGACACGAGTCTCCGTCTTCGCAACCCGGTCATCAATCTCACTGTACGCAGGAAGTTCACGCTCACCATTCCGGGCCTCAAGCTTGTTGAGCCGCCGAATCACCGCTCCAAGACGTCCAGATATACTATCGAGACGGCTGGACAGCTGGACAATATCGTCATCATCGAGAGACTCTGCAAGAGCGCCTTCGCCTGCTGCTACCGACGTTAACTCCGACACCTCACGTTTGAGTCGGTTCATATCGGCCAAGAGAACCGCTAACCGACGTTCCTCGGAAAGCGCACTGAGATCATTCCGTTCCTCACGGAGGTCCTCGACGAGACTGTCACCGAAGAGGAGGTCGCACGCGTGATTCGTCAGATAGTATTCGTTGTATGGGACGCCGTTGTCGGCTGTCTGGTCGGATTCACGCTTCTCGATGAGGTCGGTTTTATCGGCACGATAGCTAATCTTCGACCCGAGGCTGTCCTCTCCAAGTAGAGGTTCGAGGTCGTCGCGGAGTTCTGGAACAGTCGCCGTACCGCCTGCGTCAGCTATCGCGAGGAGAACCATGCGGTCCTTCCATTTATCGAGATCAAGAGAGCCAGTCATAGCAGTCTCCGGTCGCATTCCAGCGAAAATAAAGCTGAATCCGAACCCCAAAATCACGGCTAATTAGCCGTGACGAGAGGGCGCAGCATCCCGACCAGTATACCCAATAGGGTCGGAAAGGGGTATCCGGAATTAGCGAAGAAGAGGGTGGCGGTTGTCACCGGACGCCAGCAAAAACTAGCTCTCGTTGTCTGTTTGCCCGTCCGAACGGTGGTGCTTGTATTCCCTTTCCACGGTAGGAAGCAGAACAAATGAACTGAATAAGGCATTAGCTACGATAGTTCTGGATTGGGTCAAATACACGATTGACTGCGTCCGAGTTCTACAACAAAGAATTGTCCGCTTCGGCTAAAGATGTATGGTGGCGTAGAGTATCGCGTTACGTAATGAAGCCGGAAATCCGGAGAACAGACACGTGGTCGTTCAACGGCGGACGAGACATCGTAGAGCGAAAGGGACTGAAACAGGAGTTACCAGCAATTGCGGAGGCGTATATCGAACACGGGGGAGGGAATCAGAACCTAAGTGAGCGACGAGAACTGCTCAATCCAGTTAACTGGGTGCAGGAGGTCTCTGTGAAGTTCGAGACGACAACGGATTTTGATCTAGTCTCGCGGCGAGCTAGCTTTGATGCGTACAAAGATGGGGTGGTCGTTGAACACGAAAGCGGGGAGCAGATGCGGGCTAACTGGCATCTGATGAAGATGGAAGCCGCTCACCGTGACCCGAGTGTATTCTCTAGCAAGAGAGTAGCTGATGTAGGTGTCTTGTTGATTCCATCCTACGTGAATTTCCCGACACTCGGACGTACAGAAAACGACGTTCAAGCGGTGTTAGAGCAGTACTTCAATTTCTCAATTCCACTCTTCGTCTGGGAATATCCGACCACGTAACACCCAAGCTAGCTGGGTACGGCGAGATAGCGGGAATGTCGATGAACGTCTCTAGTGGCTCTGTTGAAATTCTCAGCGTCTAACATATTTAACCCGACGTTGGCAAATACAGGGAAAGCAGTTATCGAAATGGGGATTGATCTATCCGAACGATGCCATTAGTGCCTGCTGGATATAGAGGCTGGGTCGGTCACAGGCTCTGAAACTATCTCTGGCTGATGGTTTCAACAAATTCGCTAGACCGAGAACTCCATCAACATCGGGGCATGGTCGCTACACTCGTAACCGTCGTGGTCGTACCAGCACCGCTCAGGGTTCAGTGACTCGGACGCGAAGATGTGGTCAATTCGCCTCGATTCGTGACTGGTGTCCTCGGTATCAAGGTCTCCATAACCGTGGACGTGCCTGAACGCATCCACCAATCCGACATCCGAAAAACCCGTCATGACATCCAGTTCTGCCGATATCCACCGCTCGCGGATGCTCTCTGGCTTATTCTCGCCCCACGAGACTACCGCCCCATCTGCTTGCTCGGCCTTAGGGATATTGAGGTCGCCCGCCAGTATGCACCTCTCCGGGTCGGACTTGGTGATTCGGGCGTAGACGTTCTCCAGTATCTTGATTTTCTCCTCCCCGTACATGCTCCCCGGCACGGTGCGGACGTTCCAGAGGTCAACCGATTGTCCGGCAATCTGGACCTCCGAATTGAGAATCTTCTCCGGGAAGTTCGTACTCCAGTCTTTCATCTCCGAGTTCTCCCACGGACCACTCCTGATGCTCGGACGCCGACGTTCGAGGTCTCCCACGTCCGCATTCTCATGGACGGCGGTGATTTGTCCGCTCGTATGGATGAACTCGTGGTGGGGAGGAACGTTGCTCTCACGGAGTTCCTGCCCCCAATCGAGCGTATCCACAATCTTGGTGTACCCCTGCTCTTCACAAAGCAGGTCCAGCCATAGTTCGCGCTGGACGGTTGTCACCTCGTTGAGCATCACGATGTCTGGCTGATCCAACTGCTCCCCGATGAACGACACCTGCTTTCTAATTCGGTCTTTGCTCCCCGCAGGCGGGACAGACCCCTGCACGTTCCACGACAAGAGTCTCACGACTGCACCGCCCCGATTGAGTCCGTCCCGGTCCCACGCTGGTTGGCCGCCGAAATCATACACCGCATAGGAACCCCATTCAGAACCTACCCTCTTAGAAATTTTTTCTTACCGACCTGAGTTCTATCGAAACCATCTCCGCTGACCAACTCGCGCCCTGTATTCAGCAGGATGCAGAGAACATCAACGAAACTTAGCAGAAGATTCGGTGGTACGTTCGCACACCAACCTAACGGATACTCCATCACCGATAGCGCCTAATTAATGGAGTTTTGATAGGACCTACTCTGACCTAATTCTCGATCCATGAAGTGAGTGACTAGCTGGCTAACCCCTAACCAGCAGCCGCTCAAACGGATTCCTACAGCAGTGCGCTGAACCACTTAATCAGACGATACACCGCCATAGAACCGGAATCTGTAGCCTGAATATCCACCACCCTTCCAAAATTATGCAATCTCCGAATTCGATCGAACGTCTCGACGCAGGCATTACCTTCCAACCAATTACCCCAGAATCCGACTCAACCATCGTTATCGACGATGTCGGGCCTACAGCCTCCGACTGGCTCCCTCGCTGCCTCAACAAACTCCTTCCCCATCTCGCCGACGACCTCCTCACCGTTTGTCAAGCCACTCTCGACCTTGACCCAACAAAGGGCTACGAGAAAGAGCTAGCTGAATTTCTCCAGAACAACAGTATGGAGGCCTACGGCGGAGAGTTTGCCCGGCTTCTCGCACGCTATACACTACGCTATCATCGACTGGAGAAGCTTGGCGATGCCCGTCAAGCGCAGAAAGCTAGTGCGGAATCTCTCCTCTCGAACTTCGCAACCGGCCGAGCGACCTACCTATTGGGCGACCCAACGTGGGAGGAATTCCAACGGGGATACGGAATCCTGTTCCTCATCCTCGAGAAAAACTTGGACGAGTGGACGCTCCCGCACCTCGTTTTCGACTTCGACGGTGACGAGTGGCTAGACTCGACTCATCCCCGCACACGTAATCGTTCGCTCCAATATCTGCTCGCACTTGGACGGGTTGCCCCAATCACCATCTGTACGACACCAGCCGTCGAACGGCGCATCCGCTTACGCCACGCCGACTGGATTGAGGCTGTTACCGAATATTGCAACCCGGCACACCGGCCGCCCCACGGTGTCGCATCTACACCCCTCCGGGAGGCCTACGACCAGCTCGTCACGATGAAGAGCCGAACAGGGAAGGTCAGCATCCTCATGCCGTTTGAAGACCGGTCTACCGCCCCACTAAGCCATCTCTACGGAGTTCTTGGAGATGCGTACTCCCGAAGTACAATCCGCCGATATGCAGGTGAGCTAGCTGACGACCACGAATTCCTCCAGCATACGCAGAACGGCAATACGACTCGGTATTCACTAACTACACGCGGAAGAGCTGCCATCGGCCTTGTTGACGACGATTCCAGCGAAATTCGGATACGGCATCCTCTGTCCCTGTCGGAGGAAGCCGGTTACAACTCGGCAGCATGTACAGTGTATGGGACGCGCCGCGACAAGACCGGGTTACAACCCGACAGGACGTACAGTGAAAACGAGGAGCGCCACACGGAGGGAGACCAATGACTACTCCCGAACAACTACTGGCCGAGACTGGGAGTGCTGGGGAGACGTCGAAGTTTGTGCAGTGGCTTCCGAAGTATAACGGGAGTTCGTGGCCGCTCCATGCTCGGGTGCTTGCAGCCGCTCAAAACGAGGGCGTGAGTTTCGTCGATTATCCGGTTGAGGAGTGGAATGACCCACGGGTGACCTATGTGAGTCTCCTCGATGATTCACTTGTTGTCTCGGTGCAGTATACGGGAGCGTTCCAGACGTTGTTACGGTTGGCGTCAGCTGTGTTTTCGGATAAGCTGTGGCGGACGGGATTGGCAGCTGATAACCTGTGGGCTACCTGTAGGGGCGGATTGGAATCTGAGGTAACGCGCGAACTCCTCCGGGACGCCAGACAGGTCGGCTATCTCCAGCAAGATGATTCGTATGAGTCATTCCGTGAGCGGGTGAAGACGGCACGGAATGGGTTGCGTGGTTCCCTTGGGACAGTATCGAGAAAGGGAGGAGCAGAACGGGCAGAGTTACTCAAAGAGGCTCACGGGTTGTTCGCGTCGGCTACAGCTCTTTACGATCATCTCGGGATTGATGTCGTGGTCGAGATTCGGGTTCCAGAACAGAATCGAACGCAAGACGATGAGTTTCTTGAGCTCTTGGCGAGGACGGTTCCGAAGCATGCCCTCTATAGTGGGCATAGTTTCTACAGGAATGTCTACGAGCCGGATTCGGCGAAGCGAGAGCAGACGGAACCGCTCGCGGAAGAACGGTTTCGGCAGGCAACGACGACCGTCTCGTGGGTAGTTGCTGGGAATCGAGTGAGTGGCTATGTCGAGCCATTACAGGCTCGGTTAGCGGCGTTTGATGAGGAGCATCGACAGGACGACCGGGACGACCATGTCCCGATGCGCCTGCCAATAATGGTCGCCGATACGTGGTCAGAGGATGGCATCAGAAAGGCAATCCGGGTAGCTCTGACGCGGAAGGGGCTGTGTCCGGAGCCAGATTCTATGACTATGCAGAATCTGGTCGGGTTCTTTGGTGGGTTAACGGGGTCTGTCTATGATGTCGTAGACGCGTTACTCCAGTTAGATGGGTCACTGGCTGACGAGATTGGATATCGGGGCATAATTGCGGGGTTAGCGTCGCTGCCAGCGAACCGACTGCTTCCGAGGCATTCACCGACAGTCGGCGTTTTGCTGAAAACGCTCCTCGTAGCGGACGAACCACTCTCTCCGACGGATGTTCTAAACCACGATTCGTTCACCAAGTCCCAAGGTTCCTACTACAATAATAAGGACAAGCTCGAGGCGTTCGGATTGGCCGAGGAGACAGCACAGGGCTGGGAGATTCAGCTGGACGAGTATTGGGATGAGTCAAAGGATGAATTACAGCTACGGCGGGCGAGTGAGGTCCTGTGGGACGCAGCAACCGAGTTGGACTGTGATATTGACTCCTCGCTGTTTGCCTTCCCTCCCGCGTTCGATAAACTGGCTAACGGGGACACCGAGCTAGTTCCGTGGGTTTCGACGGTGGCCGCGCTGAATTGGAAGCCTGTCGGAGACCATGACTCGGGTGTTGTTGTGCTGGGTGCGGATTATCCGCAGGCACGTCTCGGGGAAGATATCGAAGCCGCTGCCAACAGCTAGCTTACGGTTTCTATCGGGCTATTACACTCGACATGGTGGGGTGTCTCCGGGGGAAAGTGCCAGCTAGCTGCTGTCGTTCGTTCTCAGTGAGTTCCGCCTACGGTTTCTATATTCCTAGCAGAGAATGAAATTCCGTTCAATACAGGTGAGAAACCTGCCGAACAGTCCCAGTCAGAGATTCATGAGCTGTGAAGCGGGAAGTTATCGCGCCGTTGCGCGAGATCGGCGACCCGATTATCGACCTGAGCGACGAGATGCCCTACGAGATGCTGCACGAACTCGGCAAGCAGCTCTATCCGTGGCCGCAAGTACACTCACCGCTCGCTCTTCCTCGACGAACTGACCGACGAGGTCCACGACATCATCACCGAGCAAGCGGCCAAAGCCCCGGCAGTGACAGACGCGATTGGTATCTGGCCAATTGACGGGAACGTCGGCCACGGGCCTAACGCCGCCTTCGCGTGGGACGACAAGCAGTACATGGTGTCGATAGAGGGGAACTGGGAGGGTATCGAGAACGCGCCGAACCTCGAGTGGGCGCGTGAAACCGAACAGAAACTGCGCGGCGTGGCCGGTGAGGGGGCCTACGCCGGCTTCACGGGCGTCGAAGAACAGGGCTGGGAAGACTGGTCCGAGCAAGTCTACGGGTCGAGCTACGACCGGCTCGCAGCAATCAAGAATCAGTACGATTCGGAGAATGTGTTCCAACAGAACGTGAATATCGACCCAGACGACGCCTAGATATCGGTGGGCCGTCACCCCAGCAGCCACAACTCACGATATCATCCCCATCTACGAAAGTTGTACTAATAGGACACCGCGCGCTTCAGCGTGCGGGGTAGTGTCAAGTGCGTCTAAACTGTTCTGTACCGGCGTCCACTCTATGAGGGAACGCGGTACAATTCGATCTGTAGGCGTGCCTCGCCTGAGTCTGGGTCTGGAAATTCAATCGACCCGTGCGCGTTCTCGACAACCCACTTGATCAGCCAGAGGCCAAGCCCGCTCGAATGCTCTAACGGGGTCTCCTCGCCCTTCTCCAACGTATACCGTTCCAAATCCGGAATCGAGCCTTCGTTCTGAATCTCGATCTGGGCCATGTCTTCGTTCGGCGTCGAAACAGAGACGACAACGGTTGGAGAATCCGTCTCCTGATGGATAATTCCATTCTCAAGGGCTTCGCGCACCGCAACGTCGAGGTTCGCATCAGCAAGCACCGTTACGCCGTCCGCTCCGGAAAACTGGATGTCCGCAGCCGAATATTCGGCTGTCACTTCTTCGGCGGCTGACCTAATAAGTGGGCCAAGTTGCTGTGGTTCGACCGTCGTATCGCCGGTCGTTTGTTGGATGTAGCGGGCTTTCTCCGCTATCTCGATGACCGATTCAGCATGCTCGGTGGCGATCGCCAGTCGCTGGTGATTCTCGGCGGACAACGACTCCGTCTCGTCTAACAATTCAAGCGTCCCCTTCACGAGATTCAGGTCATTACGGATATTGTGCCGAAGCACGCGATTGACGATCCCTAACCGCTGTTCGCGTTCGTTGATGTCGCGGCGGGCGTTGGTCAGCGAGTACGCTTGCTCCAGCATCAGTGGCGCGTTCAACTCCGAGCTATCGGTCGAACGATAATCCTCAGGTGGGATGTAGAAGGGGTTCCTGCAGAGTTGGTTGCGGTAGACGATCTGTTCGTGAGTACGGAGGGCTTTCGCGGCCGACGTTCCGTTGAAGCGATCGAGGTCGTACTGGCAGAGTGCGGTAACGGGGAGGTCCGGGCAGGCGGCGTCGAAGTCTGCTTCGAAGTCGAGAATATGGTCGAACGACTGGTCGGTATGGAAACACCACGAGTTCTCGCCGGCGAGCCACAACCCATCGTAGCCCTCCGCAACGCTGGCGTTGGCCTCAGTTTCGAGCGTCGAAACCATCTTATTAGGGTCGAATCCGGATTCGAGGTAGACATCCTCAGCATCTCGAATGACGAGGTCGCCAGCGTTAATCCGTTGCTCGACGTCGATATTGGCTCGCCGGAGAGCCGATTTGATGTCGCCAGCGGTGTTGACATCAAGCAGGTAGACACAGCGGTGGCCAGACTGGAGACCTTCGACGAGGAAGGCTGTAGTGGCGGCCAACTGGGCTTCGTTCTCCCGGTAGAAGAGCGCGAGATGGCGTGGCAGATTATGAGACCCGAGTTCTGCCCGGAGGCCGGCAGGGGACGCTTGGCGCGTGGTCTCTGCGGCAGACTGCGCCTCGGGCCATTCCATCATTATCGTGCCTTCGAGACGAAGCCATAAGAACGGTGCTACTAGCCGACATGATGCTCCGAGCGGGTAATGACTCCAACGTGGTTTATATGCTGCGTGGATCGTCGTTCCTATTCTGAAAATCGCCAATCAGCTATCGTTATGGGGGTTTCATAACTCGCTGTGAAGATTCCGTTACGGACACTCGACACGCTGGGGAGTGTTCCCGGTGAGGACACCAGCTAGCTGGTTGCGTCCGTTACGTGATTTGCACGCTGTCTTATGGACACTCGACACGGTGGTATCCTATCCCCTTTACAGTCGCGAGCAGGGGTGTCCCTTTTTCAAACCAGTCTTCTCAGGCTTTGAGGCTCGTATGTAGAGTGGATTTACAGTCGCGAGCAGGGGTGTGGAAGAACACTCGCCACGGTGGAATGTACCCTATCCCATTTACAAACGCGAGGAGGTTATAGGGTTGCTTGGGGAGGATTCTTGTGTTTTAGGTCTTGTACTCGCTATAATTGAGTGATTTAGAAACGCGAGCCGGGGTGTGCGGAAGAACACTCGACACGGAGGTGTCCTATCCCATGTACGAACGCGAGCGGGAGAATCGGGTTTTCAAACCAGTCGGCTCAGGCTTTGAGGGTCGTGTGTAGAGTGGATTTAGAAACGCGAGCAGGGGTGTCGAAGAACACTCGCCACGGTGGAGGGGGTACTCCCTGTAAAGAACCCCTTATGGACTCTTGACACGGCGGGGTAAGTTTGTCAGTCGTGGCCCTGTGTTGAACCGATATGGTAGACCCAGACGAATACTATTCCGAAGACCCGGACTTGGACCACGCCGAGATCGCGCTCGTTAGGCAGGGGCTTCGGGAGCGGTTGGACGAGGAGGATTTCGAGAGTATTAACGTCCAAGAAGCGGCAGAGTTGGCGATTAATCAGGCTCAGGGCTTGCATACAATCCGGACAGTCGGGCAGGCCCTCGACACCGACCACAGCGTCGCGTTTGAGTGCGTCGCGGGAACGCACGAAGCCCTCGATCTCGAACCCGAGGTTGATGGATAGCCCTATCCCGTTTACAAACGCGAGCAGGGGTGTTCCGGTTTCTAGCCGCTCGTTTCAGGGGCCGAACTGTCGTATACCGGGGATTTACAAACGCGACGAGGGGTGGGGTATGGATATCTTGTCTCCGTCGGTACCGCTTAGATGCCGGCAGACTAACAACTCGATATGCCTGTCTCCGACGATGTTCTGGACGAGTTAGAGACTCGGTATCTTACTGACGACAATCCGCTCGATCTCCCGCACTATCTCGACTTGCTGGGTACGATGGCGGACCCGACTCGGTTCGCTATCCTCACCGAGCTGAACGAAGCGGGCAACGACGGGCGTTCACCGGCCGAGTTGGCAGACGCGCTCGACCTCAACGAGTCTTCTATTCGCGATCATATCGACGTTCTAGTTGAGGTCGGGCTTGCCAATCGGTGGCGCGAGGCCAATCAAAACCAGCCGGGAACTCATCTGCACTGCGAGATTAGCGGTTATGGACTCGCTGCCTTCGACGCGTTCGAGGAGCTGCTGGCAGCGGACCGGCGTGCAGCAGAATACTTTCGGAGCGACAGCTAGCTGGTGTTCCTTGTTCATGGCCTGATAGAACTAACTCGAAACGGGGAGGGGAAAGTACTCGCCACGGTGGAGGATACAGCAGGAAGCACCCCAGAATCCTTGTGAAGATTCCCTTACGGACACTCGACACGGTGGGGTGTGTGGGGGTTATAAAGAAATAGAACACTCGACACGGTGGTTCGGGGAGAGGTTACTGATCTCGAACGGCTCATGGTTTGTGAAGAGTCCCTTACGGACACTCGACACGGTGGGGGTGGGGCGCTAGGTGGTGTTCGAAACCGGTTATTGATCTTTCACAGGCTGTTGTGAGAGATCGGTTATGGAACACTCGACATGGTGGGGGGTGTGGAAATTAACGCGAAGCAGAAGCAAGTCTCAACCGTTCATCAGAGATTTCTCTAGGTATAGGCGCTCTATGGTGTCTAAACACTCGACACGCTGGGGTGTGTCTCCAACTATCCAGTCGTCGTAGAGCTAGCTGCAAATTCAATCCTAAATCCACGATTACGGCTATTTGATAGTCCCTATCCAGTGGTTACACTCGACACAGTGGCGGGTGTTCCGAAGAAAGCATCAGCTAGTGTCGTTACAGAAGTGTTCAGCAGCTGTGCAGTCCTCCTCAACAGACCACTAATGATGCGTATAATTAACGCCCATCATTAACGCCCACTATTAGCGGGCATTCACAGTGAGCAGTAATACTGTCAACTACTGATGAACAGTATTGAGGAGGAGTCTAAGGGGTAAATTTGGCTCTTTTTCCCGATTAAAGATGTCGCACTCGCACTCAGGTCTCACAAGAAACCGTATAGCACCAGTATCGACGACGAAGACTAATCGTGTTCGACGGGTTCTCTCCGGGACCGACGATCTAAGGAGAGTTTTACTGGTTGAGACGGTTGTACCGTTACAAACGTCTTAGACGTCCTTACCGGTTGTACCGTTACAAACGTCTTAGATTGCAGTACAACAAGACCTATCGAATACGAGCGTTGAGCGTCGTTCTGACCGCCTCACCGGTATTCCGACCAACGGAATCCCGAGAATATCCAAACAGCATGTACAGGAACCGCCAGCTAGCTGTCGGGAACACACCCCTCCTCGCGCTCGGACTACTCAACCGCTGTGCCCTTATCGTCGATGTCGTTGTGTCTGTACAGGATACCACGGTGTCATCACTGTCAAACCCACCCCACTGCGTCACGACCGTCATCGGAGCGAGGACGCTAGACGAACCAGCTAGCTTTGGAATAGGGTGAACCTCTGACACGCCATCAGACCACAATTCTGGGGTGGTGCAACGTATACATTTATCAACCCGACTGCCGAATCAAATTTTGACAAACTAGTAAGGGATTCGAAGAATGGTAGACAAGCAACTTCTGGTCATCGCTGGTGCTATTGCAGGAGCATTAGCAATTAGCATAACACTCCTTGGTAGAGTGTACGGGGTTTTTCTCGACAGTATTGGGGCTACGGGGGCGATAGTCCTTTCAACGATGGCGCTGACCCTCTATGCACTACTCGTTTTGTCGATTGACAATCGGATTAGAATTAATCAAATGAAAAGAGGTGATGAGAAATGAACCCAGATGATATTGTGGAAACCTTCGTTTCGACCATCCTCGTAGTAATAATGCTCGTCGTTGCGGTTACAATCTGGAACCAAGACATCGGTATGGTCTTAGTTGACCTTCTACCCCAATTTATCGAACTGGCGGTTTGGGTGTTCCTTGGTGTGATCATCGCAGTACTACTTGTTCAACTGTTTGAAAATTCCTGAAAACACAGGTCGGTCGAGAGCCTACTATCCATAGATGAGTTCCTGCACTCAACTATTAGCTATTTCACTGAAAGTAGAATCTGTCTAATAGGATTCCAAAATCAGGAGCAGCAGCGCTGGTTCCTCTATTCAATCGCGAGGAGATGGTACCCGTTGAAGAATACCGTAACTAAACTTCCTAAACCCACTAGTGCCATCGCTACTAGAAGCAAATCAGAATGGGTGTATTCAGCTTTGATACCTAAAACAGCGAATCCCAAGGCGATACACCAAACTAGAAGAGTCAGTGCCGCCGTCCACTTCCTCCAAAAGCTCTCAGGCACTACCTTACGACCCACATCTAAGGGGACTACATCTTCTGTTTGTCGTATATCGTCTCCGCTGAAGACTGAGTGCTGTAAATCCCACAAGATCATCGAGCCGGCAATAGACGCAAGTGAGAGATAGAACTGGATATCGGAGCCAGTGAGTGTGTGAAGATAACCAAGTACTATCGGAGGAAACCAGATTATCTGTCCTCTCTCTTCTCCGAACGTCCGAACTACCTGACTCAAGTCCATGTACTCCCCCACTCCTGATACTGTGAAACTCGTATCGGTGAAAGTGGGTTTCTGTATTTGCGCGAGGGGTCGCGCGTCGACGACACGCGTTCTCCGATAGTGGCCACAGATTCGATCTCGGCCGTGGCCACTAGACGCGACCACCGTCGTCTAGCTAGCTCGACTCGCCGGCTGATTCCTTCCGAACCCGGGAGTCCTACTTAAAGACAAGGCGTTGAGTTACCCGCTGGAACTAGGTATCTGGCGGTCGTGGCCACAAGCATGGGCGACATCCCGACCCAAGTTCGCGTGCGCACTGACCCCGACGACGGCTACGGTCACCGCTACGACGCCATCCAGCAAGCGAAGGCAACCTTCGACGTCGGGAACAATACTGAGGCAATCGTCAAGGCATGCGACCTCGCAGGAAATGTTCTTCCTCAAATCGAGGATGCTCTCGAAGAAGCTGATATCCGACCGTCGGAGAAGGAAAAGCTAGCTGAGAAGCTGAGTACACGGCAAATTTCAGTCGAAGTGGACACAGGACGTGTAGACCTCAAAAACGAATGATACCGTACTAGGGAAGGTGGGGTGAATTACTATTACCAGTAGTTTCTAGTACCGTTTATTTATTCAGAAGAGTGCCTGAAAATGGAACGGGTGAATCGGTGAGTCGGGGGTGTTTATCCAAGGTGGTTTTGGTGAGAGGAATAACGACTGAAGAGAATCCCTTTTTCAATTAGGAGTATTTCCAACCAGCCGGACTTCTTCGACGGAAAAAGCATCTGGGAGTGGTTCCAATCCAAGCCGGATGAGAATCGGCTGAGTGTCTGAATTCTCCGCCAATAATTCCATTACGTTGAGTTGGTCACGCTTCAGTTCTGCTCCAGTACCGGTTTTAATCTCAACCGGAAACTCGTATCGCCAACTTGGGTCGAGTTTACCCAACTCTTCTTTCAACTGTTCCCTCTCCTCACCAGATGGACGATAACGGGCTGTAATCACTCCATCTCGCTCCCACTGGTGGAGTGGTTTTTTGCGTCGGACTGATTCTTCCCCTTGGATTGAATCTTCGCTCTCGATCCGATACGTATAGTCATCAGACCGAGACTGAATTGTGAGGTCGTCTATGGTAACCCAATCTGGAGCTATTGACCGACACATTTCACGAATTAGCTGAGTAGCCGGCTCAGGTGGGGCGTACATAGCATCAAAAAGAGCTTCGCCAATCGCTCCAATATGGTTTGGAGTTAGTTCAATACGCTCTGGATTGTCCATAGCTCTTATTTTCGGCATTCGGTCTTAGGCTTTTGCAGGCACCTGACTGAAACGCCTATTCGGACGATATCTGGGTCTGTTGAGTGCTTACGCTAAGGCCAAAGCCTTTTTTCAAGGCCAAAATAAATCAATTCGATATGGGTGCAACTTTCGAGATTTATGAGGACTCTGCCGGACGGTATCGGTGGCGACTTGTACACGATAATGGGAATATAATTGCCGATGGCGGGGAGGGGTATACATCAAAAGAGAAGGCCCTGCAATCAATCAAGAGCGTACGTAACACCGCTCTCGATGCAGATATTAAAACGAAATAAACTCGTGAAAATGAATCGGGAGGGGTGAAAATGCCAATACAGCAGTTGCGGTTATATGATTTCTTAGTTGATGTTTTTCCGGGGCTATCAGCCATATATTTAATACAACTAATAATACCAGTTGGGGAATTACCGTTCAGAACCCCCTCTGCTAGTGGAATTTTGATTGCAGTAATTTTAGTTGGAGCTGGATATTTGATTGGGAGATTAATCCATTCTCTTTCTAGTACATTTTCCAAAATTTTGGATCATATCGTTCCTGCTGCCAAATACCCTCCGGGCGATTATTCCATCGGTAACAGATTATGGTATGAGTTTAGAAAGTCTCTCCCCGTGGAGGATAGAGAGAAAATAGTTGATGACTTTTTTGCTGATGATTGGGCCCCCGGGAGAGTAAATGGCCCCACCCTTCAAGTCCGTTATCCGTATGTTGATTTTGATATAATTCAAAATATTAAACGGAGGTTTGAGGAGGTATATAACTTCGATCCCGAAAATGCAGAAGAACGAACTATAAGACACTTCGCTTATTCCGAATTATATGATAGTCAAAGCCTATACGAGCGATATAATATATTGGCCACATTTTTTCGAAACATCGCCTTCACATTCTGGATCGCGTTTATAATAACACTCACCCAATACTTGATGTACTTATCTGATACTTCGGGGAGAAAAGTTCCTGTCCCTTGGCTACAAGAACAAAACTCGTGGATTTTGCTTATTTTCCTATTTGCTGTCTCAGTTATTTCATCACGCCAATTATTCAAATACTCTTTTAGAAGAAACCGTCATTTAGTGATTGATTTTTATAATACTATCACTGATTCTGATACTGAGTGATTGGATGAACATCCGGACATCAGGGTAGTCCGGTCTTGGTTTCGAAGTGACTCGATACAAGATACGCGCTCTCAATTAAGCAGGACAGCGAGTACATCGAAGGGAATTGGTAGAAGATTTGGCGGTCCGTTCGCATCTCTACTTACCGATTCAAGCGTTCCACTTTTCCAGTCAAACCGAATCAAGGCAACTACTGCTAAAGATCGTCCTCGCTGAAAATCAGCTTCACGCTGTTTTCAGTGAGCCACTGGTCTTTCGCCTGATAGTCCGGCACATAATCCGCGACAAGCTTCCAAAACTCCTCGCCATGATGCTGTTCAGTTAGGTGTGCTAATTCGTGGACGAGGAGGTAATCGACGACATCAGGCGGTGCCATGATAATTCGCCAATTCAGACTAAGCGTCCCGTTTGTCGAACAGCTCCCCCACCGTGTCCGTTGATTCCGCAGCTCTAATGCCTCGTAGTCCACGCCCATCTGTTCGGCGTAGTGGTCAGCTCGATCCGTGAGATAGTCTCGGGCACGACCACGGTAGAAGTTCTCCAGTACCTGCTCTACCGAGGACTGTTCAACCGCACTCTGGCGGAGTCGGATTGTGTCGTCCTGCACGGAGTGTTTCCGGCACGGCGCCACAACCAGCGTGCGGGGCTCCCCCAGATACGGAAACTGTTCCCCGGCCGCAAACGTTCGGTCAGGCACCTGCTCCCGGTGAGCCTCATACTGCTGCCGTTTGTCCACCACCCATGCCGCGTTCTCCTTGAGCAACGTCGCCGGTTGGACTTCCTCCGAATCAGGGAGGACAACAGTCACACCGTGAATATCGACATCAATCCGAGGCTCCGAGGCCTCCGTACTACGTTGGACATCGTACTCGACGGTCTTCCCCAAGAGGTCAATCGACCGTGAGTCGGCTTTAGCCATGATTTCGGATGAGGTAGTTCCGCATCACGTCGATGAAGTCGTCGTGATCCTGAATCAAGGACCCGAGATTACGTTCCTTCACGAGGACGTCTAGCAGAATACGCTCGATTTCAGCGATGGTCTGCTGGTTCGTCTGCCAGCCGTGGTAGCCTCGGTCCACGCGCTCACGGAATTGGGAGACGATCTCAGCAGCAATCTCTTCGGCCTGCTCTTCGGACTCGATTGCGTCTGGTGTCTCCTCGGTAAGATGGGTGTAGATTGCGAATTCAGCATCACCCATCCCCTGTTCTTCAGCTTCTTTCTCGACCTCAAGGACGTCCTCCTCAACTGATCTCAGTGCCTCAACAGCCTCGGGGTCGCTAATTTCGTCCCCTTGCCAGCGTTCGACGATATCCGTCACGCGTTCGCTTAGCCGCTTGTATCGAGGGTTCTGATTCTCC
Organism: Halobacterium sp. CBA1132; assembly: GCF_001485535.1. NCBI lineage: Archaea > Methanobacteriati > Methanobacteriota > Halobacteria > Halobacteriales > Halobacteriaceae > Halobacterium > Halobacterium sp. CBA1132. The sequence continues at coordinate 53,704 of NZ_BCMZ01000001.1, read as the reverse complement.
CGAGGGTGAAGGTGTTCGCGGGTTGCGTGGGCGATTTGGGACGCTTTCACGCCGGGATTCTCTAGTCCCTCGACGTCCTCAAGGTACTCTTCGCCCAGTTTGTACGTCGGGAAGTCACGCTTGATATCCGTAATCTCGACGTGGTCGTTGATGATATCCCGCGTCTTCTCGCGCATGTCTTCCTCCGGGGATTCATCGCCCGACGCCGTGCGTTTGAACGCGACGTGAATCCGGCTGAGCCACTTGTAGTCGTCCTCGATGCCTTCGCTGACGAGCCGGCCGTCTGGAGCGACTGCCTCGTAGAGGTTTTGCAGCCGGCGGAATCCTTGTTTGAACTCACGACGTTCCGGGTGAGTGCTGACACGCTCGACGGCCTCGTAGGTCGCCTCTTGGGTGTCCTCCTTCGGTATTCCATCGAAGATTCCCATCACCGTGTCTAGCTGGTCTACGAGGTCGTCGTAGAGGTCGTCCTTGTCACGGGCTGCGTACGCTTTCGTCTCGGCGTCGTAGTCCAACGCCTCGTCGATGTTCTCGAAGACGCCCTGAAAGTCCACGATCTCGCCGTTTTCCTTTCCTTCGGCAGGCCGGTTGGTGCGGGCGATAGCCTGCATGAGGTTGTGGTTTTTCAGGTTCCGGTCGAGGTACATCGTCTTCAATATCGGCGCGTCGAACCCCGTCAGGAGCATGTTGTGGACGACGAGGAGTTTCGGATTCTCGTCTTCCTTGAACGCCTTGACGATGCTGTCACGCTCCTCGGAGTCGGTGTGGAACTGCTGGATTAGCTCGGGATCGTCTTTCGTTGAGGTGTAGAGGACCTCGACCTCGTCCTCGCCACGCCGGTCGATGAGCCGTTCACCGTACATCGCGGCTGACCGGCGACTCGGCGTCACAACCATCCCCTTCCACCCGTTCGGCGCTACGTGGTCGCCATAGTGCTGGTCAATCTCCGCAACAGCACGATTGACCCGGGGTTCAATTTCTGCGAGCGTCGTCGCAGTCACGTTCTCGCGAATTGCCTCCCGCTTTTCGTCCGTGGTCATGCCACGGAATTCCTGCTCGAACTCTTCGTCTAAGCCCGCCTCGTCTATCTCCCACTCCATTTCGTGGCGCAGTGTGAAGTAGACGGGCAGAATCAGGCCGTCGTCGATACCCTGCTTGACAGAGTAGCGATGCAGGTAGTCCTCGTCTTCGGGCGAGAATTCACGGAACGTGTTGCGGTCCTCGTGTTTCTCTCCTTCACGGACAGGGGTGCCGGTGAAGCCGAAGTGATAGCAGTCGGGAAGCGCTGCTTCGAGGCGACTCCCGAGGTCGGCTTCCATGAAGCGGTGGGCTTCGTCGGACATGACGACGACTTCGTCGTTGCCTTGGACGTCGGGGTCTACGTCCTCGAATTTCTGGATCGTCGTAAGGACTAGCTGGCTTTGCCCCTCTTCGATGAGCTGCTGGAGGTGGTCGATACTCTCGGCTTCCGTCCACTGCTCCAACGAGAGGTTCGCTAGCTGGTCGCGCATCTGGCTGTTGAGCTTGTCCGTATCGACGATCACGAACACCTGCGGGTTCTTCGCGACAGTCGGCTGTGAGAGCAGATTCTCAGCAGCGTACAGCATGGTGAACGACTTGCCCGACCCTTGAGTGTGCCAGATGAGCCCGCGCTTGTGTTCACCCCGACGAACGCGGTCGAGGATACGATTGACCGCGTAATACTGCATGTAGCGCGGGACAATCTTCGCGTCACCACCAGCACGCCGCTCGTAGAACACGAAGTTCTTCAGCAGGTCCAGCAGCGTATCAGGATTGCAGAGCGCCTTCACCGCCTGCCGCATCTCGTTGTCGTCCTCGAACTCTGCCGGGGCGTCGTTCCACGGTTCATAGAACTCGCGGGGAGCGCCGACCGCACCGTAGCGCAGTTCCATCGTGTCGGCAGCGACGTTGAACAGACCGGGAACGAACAGCCGAGGGACGTCGTCCTCGTAGGCTTTGAGGTCGCTGACAGCGTCGTGCCAGTCGTTGTCCTGTGCGCGACTCTTCAGCTCCATCGTGACGAGCGGAATCCCGTTGACGAACAGAGTGACGTCCGGGCGAATTGTCGTCTCACGCGAGACAGAAAACTGATTGACCGCGTGGAAGCGGTTCTGTTCGGGATTCTCGTGGTCAATCAGGTCAACGTAGATGGTTTCGGTCGTGCCGTCATCGCGCTGGACGTTGAACGTCTTGCCCTTGGTGAGCAACTGGTAGAACGCGCGGTTTCCGTCCATCAGGTTCTCGGTGTCGAGGTCGCGACGAAGGGAAGAAACGAACTTATCGACGTTATCCTCGGTCACATCCTCGTTCAACGCGACGACCTGCTCGGCGAAGAGGTTCCAGTAGATGACCTCGTGGCTGTCGCGCTCGTAGGCCTCATCAAGAACGTTTGCACCACGGTCGCCGTCCTGTCCGTGTGTCTCCCATCCGATGCCGTCGAGCCACGAGAGAAGCGAGCGTTCGACGCCGCCCTCGGATGGGGTGCTAACCATACTGCGCGATTTCCTCGGGCACCTCTATGTTAGTGTCGGTCGTGCGGGCTGTTCCGGAGAGGAGGTCTTGCATCAGACCGTGCTTGAGTCGCTTTAGCCGCTCTTTTTCGTTCGTGTTCGCCTCCATCGTCCTCTCTATACTCTTTAGAATATCCACCATCTCCATTTGTTCATCGAGAGGGGGGACAAACACCTCGAACTTCTCAATCATAGATTGGGAAATATTCTGCTGGTGAGTTCCGGCGCTTAGAGCGGTGAGTTGTTTCTTTCGATGGATGAGTTGCTGGTGTAGGAGGTAGGAGTTCATCTCTGACTCGTCAGTGACGATTCCACAACAAGCCTGATTCATAGCCGCCTCCATTCCTAACCGGCCATTCTGCCCTAATGCACCGCCGTACATCGCAAACACGACTGTACCCTCGGGGAATAATTTAGCCGCTGACTCGTCCAGCCCCCGCGATGTTATTGTAGTTTTAGCAGATTCAACTAACCCGCTATTCAAGTCATCTGTTTTGACCCATTCAATATCTCCTCCATAGTACCCCTCTTTGTCTGTATTCGGAGTTCCACCAGAACCAATTCGGTCTGCTATCTCACGTACTGGCTTAACCTCCCAACTGGCCGGGATAATGCCATACTTCGTCTCTTGGAAATCATCATAACCACGAACTCCACGAGAGAATAAGTCTTGCATCGCCCCTTCTCTAAGGCGTTCTGTCTGTGCTATGACCTCCTCAGACTTCTCGATCGCCCGGTCAACCGTGGAGAGTACGGTGGCGATTTTGCGCTGTTCGGGGAGTGGTGGGAGTGGCAGAGAGAGCGACTTCACGAGGTCGGTGTTTAGATGAAGAACTGTTGAACCAGCACTAAACGCCCTCATTCGAGAATGAATATATTCAGTCTGGAGGAGATGCTCAATATACGGCAAATTCACGTCCTTGGTCTTCGGGCGAAGGATAGACAAATCCATAGAGGCCGCAATTTCTCTTTCTGACTCAAACTCTGGTACTCTAATCGAATACCCTACAATATCTCCATCTTGGGTAACATCTGTATTTGCGATTAGTAACTCGCCCGGCTCGACTATTTCTCTCTGGTTCACCTCTCCAGTATAGTATTTTATACTATCCTGATTGAATCCCCCTCCTTTGTTCACCGACTTTAACGTGAGAAATACCCGTCCTCCGTTATCCTCCTCGGAGAGGTGTTCCCCGGTATAATTATTTCCAGAAATGAGATTGAACAGGTCAGAAAGTTCTTCTGAGTCCCACTTCGGGGGAATATTAATCTCGATAGGGCCGAGTTCAAGATTTGAGGGGTTCTCCTCGTTCTTCACAAACTCGTCTAACGTAGCGTCCTCACTCATAGCTCAACGCCTCCAAATGCTCCGTCATCGTCGCCTCAATCTCATCCCGTTCAGCCTGTAACTCGCGTAACTTCGCCAGTTCCTCCGCCACATCAACATCCTCCTCCGGCTCTGTGGTATCGACGTACAGCGCGATGTTGAGGTTGTAGTCGTTCTCTCGAATCTCACCGAGCGACACCGTGCGACTAACGCGCTCTTCGATCGTCCACTCGCGGAAGTTCTCAACGATGTGGTCGAGGCCGTCCTCGGTGAGTTCGTTCTGGTTCGATAGTTCCTCGTAGAACGCCTCGTCTGCGGCGTGGATGAACTGTACTTCGCCCTCGCGTTCGGCGGGTTTGTCCGTGTTCAATACGAGGACTGCGGAGGGAATCGAATTGTTCTGGAATAGATTCTCGGGAAGTCCGACGATGGCCTCCACCATATCATTCTCAAGCATGTACTCCCGATACCGCGACTCGTGCTTGCGGAACAGCACGCCGTGAGGGATGACGATAGCGGCTTTCCCCCCTGCCTCATCGCGTTCGGGACGCTTCAACTGCTTCGCCATGTGCATGATGAAGGCGTAGTCGCCTCGGTCGGCACGTGGGAGTTTTTCGTGCCAGTCGAAGCGCCCGTACGGGTCGTCTTGGAGGTCGTCTTTCGCCCAATCAGCGGAGAACGGGAAATTAGCTAGCACACGGTCGAAGCGCGTCAGCTCGTTCTCCTCGTCGTTCGTGAAGGCAGGATTCGAGAGGGAATCTTCGCGCCGAATCTCGCCATCCAGTCCATGGATGGAGAGGTTCATCTTCGCAATCGCCGCAATATCCGGGTTGATTTCCTGCCCGGTGAACGTCAGCTTCGTCGGGTCACTACTCTGCTCGTCACGGTAGTAGCGCGCGGCCTCGATGAGCATCCCACCAGAACCCACGGTTGGATCGTGGAACGTCATTCCGTCCTCGAAGTCATCGACGAGGCGAACGCAGAGATTGACGATGTGCGGGGGCGTGAAGAACTGCCCACCGGACTTGCCCTCTTCTTCTGCGAAGTGGCGCACAAGGTCCATGTACGCCTCTCCGAGCATGTCTGGGGGGATGCTGTCGCGGTCGAGGTCGTGCTTCGAGAGGTGTTCGACTAGCTTGCCGAGACGGTCGTCGTCGAGCGCGTCCGCGTCGATGTAGTCCGCGCGGAAGACGCCAGCTAGCTCGGGGTTCTCTTCGGTGAGTGCGTCGAAGGCCTCGTTCAGGGCTTGATCGACGTTGTCGCTGACGGCGCGAATATCCGCCCACAGATAGCCTTCAGGAACGACCGGGATGTCGTAGAGGTTGTTTCGGCGGGCGAAGTCTTCGCCGTACTCCTCGACGTTCTCAGCGTACTGTTTTTCGAACTCATCGGAGATAGACTTGTAGTAGACCAGCGGCAGAATGTACTCCTTGTAGTCGGTCGGGTCAACGGCGTCGCGGATGATGTCCGCACACTTGAACAAGTGCGTTTCGAGGTCATCCAAAGAGAGAGGCATACCGTGTAGGTCCCTTCGGACCACTATATGTTCTGCGGTGAGCAGGACACTAACCGACGGCTATAATTCGGAGACGGAACGCAAAATCACGGCAATACTCCCTAGAATCAGCACGATTAGCAGAAGGAACATGCCGCCAGCGACGAAGGCCCCTGCATCATTACCAACTCCCTCAAACCCGAGGTCGGTAAGGAAGCTATCGACCATCCCACCTGCACTGAGTGCAGTGATGATGATAACAGCAAGAATGGCAAGCGCTGCGATTATGATTAGCCAAATCCACGAGGGAATCCCCTGATTTCCACCACGCCGATTCATTAACAATCTCGTAGTTTACGACGACGAAGTATCTTTTCCCTCACCTATTGCAGAATCTTCCGAAATAAGGACTAGGTGAGCCTAAGCGAGCGGATGAAGAGATATTCTGAAGGCCTAGTTTTATACTCTGACAGAACCATGCTAGAGTATCTCCCACTGAACCCGAGGCACCCTGAAACCACACGCCTCGTTCAGAAAACAAGCCGGGAGACCAACGACGCATGACTGACTCTGAACCCCCACAGTCTGTTCCAAACCTCGTAACCACAGCCGATGCACCGAGCGGATGCATCCCTCTGGTTGAACCGTACAACGCCCACCTCCAGTTTGTAGAAAACTGTCCGGAAGGCACGGTCGTTCTCGTCCGTATGAGTGATATTGAGCCATTCATCCGCCGGGGTGAAACGGCTTCAACGCTCTTCCCCGAGAAGGTCGCAGTAGCGACCACAACGACGGTGAATGACGAATATCTCGATGGGTTAGATTGGCAGCGTGAAGCCGAGCTAGTCCACAAATTCAATCCGACGTTCCACATCCCTTGCGACGTTCCAGTTTACGAAGAAACCGACCGCTCGGAACGTCGTGACCGTATTGAAGGATACCTCGACAGGACTGTCGCAGTGGCGCAAGAACTGGCCGGAACCGACATCGAACTCATCCCGCTACTGAAGGGTGTCAATATCGAGGAGTGGCAAATCGTTAGCCGCGTTTTCGACCTCCTCGGTGTTGAGTTCTATGCCTATTAGGTAGTGTTCAGATAAGCTGATTCCATGCGAAGCTGAACGATCTGAGCCAATCGTCGGCGGTATCTGCTGCGGCGTTGCTGAAACAGTTCGAGAACGATGAGGTTCGTCGTTTTATCTCTCGAAAGACACGTTCGACAGCATTCCGATTCCCGTGTTTTTCATATTGGAATCGGAGGCCGTGTCGTTGACAGGCGTCTTTCAGCGTGGGTGCACCATCAACGAGAAACACGGCATTATCGACATCATGTTTCTCGCGGAGGTCGGCGAAAAACGAGCGAGCAATCACGTTCGTACGCGTCGGCTCAAGCTTTGTATGGAGCAATTCGTTTGTTTCTGGATCGACAGCAGCGTACAGCCAGTACTGCTCGTTATTGAGTCGGATCACGGTTTCATCAACGGCAACGTGATCCGGACTCCGTCCTGACTCGGGCTGTAGGTCGGCTTTGTGAACCCAGTTATGGACGGTGGAGCGTGCTCGTTCGACACCGAATATCTCAAGTATAGAGACAGTATTTGAAAGTGAGAGTCCAGCAAGGTGGAGCTGAATACTGAGCTTCATCAGCAGCTGCGGTGTCGCTTCTCGTTCAACAAACTCTAAGTCGATCTGGTCTAAACAACCGCTGAGGCGGGCGTTTTCTGGCATGGACACCTGAAAACCGCACCGCCTCACCTTTCAATCCTTATCTGAACACCGCCGCCTATTACGGGACCCAGTATTTCCTCAGTGGTGCGGGATTCGGCAGCCTGCTGGAGGACCTCCGAAACGTCGTCTGCCAGATGCCCGACCGAGAAATATTCTTGATTGGGCTGCTCGCTCCCCAGATGTTAGAGCGACTTCCGCCACAGGTTGTAGCAGCATCTGGACTGCATCAGTGGCGGACGTGGGTTAGCCTCAGAGAAGTCCCTGCAATTGTCTCACGGTCGCGATATGAGTCGCTTCGAACAGAGGTCGCGTCGACATTAGGTGAGGGGCAGACTCCCCTCGGAGTTTGGACGGATAATTCCCAGAAGGAGGTTGTATAATATGGGCGACACACATCAAACCGGACACACGTACTCGGGTGGTGGTCGAGGATCGACGGACACCGGACAAATCGGCAATACGATTCGGAATACTATCCGAGAAGGGGACGAAGTAGACGAATCGTATCGCGATTTCGCTGAGGATAGCGGTCTGACCGACCGACAGGGCGAGACAATCTCCAACCGACGTGATGTCTTGGAAGAGATTCTCCGAGAAGAACTGGGTGTTCACGACTCCCGGCTTATCGGTTCTTTCACGCGGCGTACCGTGACTGGACCGATGACGGAAGAAACGGACGCGGACATGATGGTCGTTCTTGACGCGCAAGAACACCGGCACTGGATTGAACAGGAAAGTGGGCCGCGAAATTGCCTACGAGCGATTAAGCGTCGGATAAAGAGTGACCCCCGATTTTCCGAGACGGATGTCAAGATTGACCAGAATGCAGTTCAGGTGAAGTACCACGATTCCACCATCGAAATCGTTCCGGCATTCCGGTATTCCGAAGTCCCGCACGCGGAGCATCCACGGGATGGACTCAACTTGTTTAATGATGCCAGTGACGGGTACGCTATTCCAGACACCCACGGACAGGAGTCATGGATTGGGACGAATCCGAGAGCGTACAAGCAGCGCTTCGACGCACGAAATGAAGCGCATGATGGGCGAGTTGCCGGGCTAACTCGGGTGATGAAGAAATGGTCCGAGAACAACGATGTTCCCACTAAGGGATACGCGATGGAGGTGATGGTCTACAACTACTTCGCTGAAAAGGCCGAAACGGGCGGAGCAGTTCCAGAGAACTATCACGACCTAGCGCGAGACTTCGTTGACTCACTTCCGGAACGAGTTCGTGGCACTCCGCGAGAGCCCGTGTACGACGGCGCTGTCGATAACCACTGGAGTAGTGAGGAAAGGCAGGAAGCAGCAGAGAAAGCGAAGCGAGCTGCGCAAACACTTGAGGAAGCGAAGAGATTGAAGGAGCAAGGACGAACACAGGAGGCGAAAGAAAAACTTCGAGAGGAGTACGGTGAGGGGTTTCAGGACTGATATGGATGTCCTCTCTAACTCATAGGACTGTCTATGGAGACGATTGACGCCGAGGAACGGCGAGAGCGGGTTCGAAAGCGTACGCTAGACCAAGCATCGAGTGCATGGTACACGTACAACCAGCACTATAAAGCAGCTAATTTCTACAAATTCCTTAGTTTAGGACTCTCATCCATCATCGCAGTTATTGGCGGAGTTCTCTCGTATGGCCTAATCTGGGATGGCGTCCCAAATTGGCAGATGATTGTGTTAGCCGTCTCAGTATCGGTGGTTTCCGGGATACAATTAGTAGTTGAACCGGGTGAGAAGCGTGATCGTCTCCAAAATTCGGCTCAGCAATACCATGCCTTGTTTGATGACCTCGTAGATTTTCTGTCGTTGCGAGTTCCGTACGAGAACGACCGTGATGACGCAATCGTAGCGGAATATGAAGAGTTCCGTAAACGGCGGGAGGAGCTGAACGAAGAGATGCCAGACGTTAGCAGCGTCTGGTATCACTACCTCAAGTGGACAAAAGGGTCGAAAGGTATGCAGGAAGCCTTTGCAGACGATATCGCTGAGGAGCTATTTGAATAACAGACTGACAAATAATGCTTGACGACCTTATTTCTGCACTCCGGTATTCCCGGAACACGGATTCGAATTCTCCAAGGACAACACTCGGAAGAGGGCGAAATGTTGTTCGAAAGTATCTGCCGGTGATAGCCTGTTTGATGATACTGGGAATTGGGCTCGGGCTCTTGAAAGTTCCAGATGCTGCTCTGCTATCGGCATATTTGTCGGCACCCTTCGCTGTAGAATCACCCATAGTTCTTCGATCTCTCCCTCTTATTGGCCGACTTCTCCCACGGGCAACTATTCTGGTAGAAATCGGGATGAATGTCGGAACGGTTGGTTTCGGGCTCAGTTTGTCCGCTATTTTCTGGTGCCTTCGAAAAATCGGAATGCTATCTCTGACATGGTCTTGGTTCAGATCGCAGCGGTAAGATCGACTACGAAATGAAACGTCAGTAGTGGATACAAACGACACAGGAGATAGTGTATACTGGACTACGACTTACTGCGTCTTCTAGACTTATCCTAGATTGCAAGCACATCGTCGTCCACCTAATTAGGATGATTTGCTTTTGGATAATGGTCAGACTGGTTGATTATCGGCGTCCAGCGACTGCCCTCTCCTGCATAGAACGGCATGGTATTATGGTCGTTCGAAGGAACGCTCAGGTATGAGCGATTGGGAATCCCTATCCGACGAAATTCTCGCTGGAGCGGAATATACGAATGCTGAACGGGGATGGCGGAAGTCGGAGACTGGTGAAGAAGTAATCATCTACAGGGTCGAAGGTACTGGTATGGAGGAAGTCACGGACAAAGAATGGGCAGTCCAACATCCTGACGACGAAACGGGCGAACACACCCATTTCTTTGACGGCTTTGAGGAGGCTGAAGGGTTCGCAAAGGAGTTTGTCCAGTAACCCCCATCGGACAGAAGAGTACGTTAGCTAGCTGGCGTTATGCAGCAACCCAACCATACAGGCATGAACGACGACACTTCCGACGACGACCCCGACCCAGAGAACAGCTCTCCCCGTTCAGTAGCTGAAACCGCGTCAGCGTTAGAACTAGGGATTGAGCTAGACGACCACGACCCGCTCATGCAGGACATCGACGGCGTCACGATGCCACCCGCAGACGCCCCCGAAGACGACGAGAACTAGCTGTCCTCCGTGTCATCCGTACCATCAGACCGCCGAGGGTCGTCGCACCCGGACTCGATTATCCGCACAGCTGAGACCGCTGGCCCGTCATAAGGCCCATAACGCGTTAACGGCGAGTCGTCTCCATCGTCGTCATCCCCACTGCCGGGGTCGTCGTCGCTCCGGAAGTATTCATTCGCGCGCGTTTCGGCTTCGAGAAGTTCTTCAACGGCGTCGAGAGCGGCTAAGCCGTATCCCCCGATTTCGAGGTGCATGTGCGTTCCTTGTTCGCCCTCGTCCGAATCGCGCCACCGCCGGACGAGGTACCGTTCGGAGAGCGCGCCGATATCGTCGCAGACCTCGGATTCGTCGAGATCGAGCGCGGCGGCCAGCTCGTCGGGAGTCTTTCCCTCGTTGCCTGCATCCCGGAGTTCGTCGAGGAGGGCAAATCGCGTCGGGTCTGAGGCGAGCTTCAGAACGTCAAGGTAGCGCGGTAGGTCGAGCAAGTGGTCGTCGAGATACTGGTCCTCCAACCCGTCAATTACGTCGTCGGAGACAGGCATATCGACGTGTTAGTCCGCCGGCATCATAAGCCGTGACAACGCGACTAGCTAGACCGCGACCCCCACCCCGTCTCGCGAGTCTAAATCCCTCCAATTCAGACGATACACGACCTAAGAACAGGAATCAGATTCAGACACCGCCGTCAACATCGGCCTCGGGATCGAGATCGAGGGCTTCGTGTGTACCCGCGACAATTTCCCACGCAGATTTGTTTTCGTCGAGGCCGAGGGCCTGCCCGACCGTCCGGATAGTCTGTCGCCCCTGCGCCTGCTGGATAGTGAGCGCCGCCGCTTCCCCGACGTCTAGCTCCCCGAACGTCTCCTCGTCCAGTCGCCCCCGAAGTTCCTCCCGTACACGCGCAACCTCGTCGTCACCGAGGTCGGGGTCGGATTCGTAGTCGTCTGGGTCGACCATACAACACACCACGGCGTCATGACTGACAAATCCTACCCCACTGCGTCACGCCCGTCGCGACTGTCAAACCCACCCCACTGCGTCACGACCGACACCAGAACAAGTACCACCGAGAACAACGACCGTCAGAAGTACGCCAGCTAGACGACGTCGAAATTAAGCGTAGAAGCCGTCGTCGCCAAGAACAACACAATCCTTGGTTTCTCCCGTCCAACTCGATTCGACACCGAGGTCGTCGGCCGCTTCGAGGACGAGTTCAGCGGCCTCCTTGTCCGGGTAATTCACGAACATCGTTTCGGTCGCGGAACCCTGTGCAATCCATGTGAGGAGGATGTCAGCGTCAACGTCCGGAGTGCAGGCCCCGCAGCCGGTCGCGCGTCGGGAGACGTTCTTGTCGGAGAGGTCGTCAACGTGTTCGAGGACGTCAACAAACGCCTGCCGGACTTTATGGTTCTTCGTGTGGAGGCCGCAACTGTCGAGATAGCGGGCAGACTTGATGATTTCGGGCGATTCGTTCGTGGAGCGAGTTTCGATAGCGTTCATGGTTCTGTGCAATTCAGCGATTGAGGTTGATGGTTGTGTGCCATCACCTGCTCGTTCTGCTTATTGAAACTTAAATGCTAGCCACCTACTGAATCCCAAATTATCCCTAATACACACCATAGGAGTTTTGTATCGCCTGTTCTACTCTCGGGGAGGTTACCGAATACCTATTTAATGTTTTGGTCAATACGGCACCGACTCTGCGCTCATGACAATATCAGAAACGAAGTGTACTCGGCGTTTGACGGAGAGTCAACGATTCAGCAGACCACACTATAGCATCACTTACGAAGAGATATCTATCGCGGCTCAGCAGTGGAGTTACCTGTGAGTTCGATGCCTACGCACGAAGAACGAACACACAGCAGAGTCTATCAGAACGACCGGCGAGACTCACAGGTAGTTCGTCAGCTCCGGCACGATCGACCTCGTCGGTGGGACTAACTCTTCGATGATAGGGCAAACCCTTAGCCAAGAAAACCTACAAGCAGTAGATGCGGTTACGACGCGCTGAAAGTGGCCGCCGTCTGCTAGCACTCCTTTCGGTAACTCGTGGAAGCCACTCCCAAATAGAGGCGTCCACGTTTCTCGAAACACGAATTCCGCGTCTAGCTAGGTGATTCTCGGACTCACCAAGATATAGAACCACAACGTGGTTACACAGCACCATTCTGTTGATTTCTCTGAATGCTCTGAGAATCAACCGCTAAGGCACAAATACGGAAAGAATCAAAGTATTTCAGGTTCTCTCAAGTGGTATGCATGATTTAACTGGATTCCAACGTGACCTGCTCTACACAATTGCGGGACTAGACGAGCCGCACGGACTCGCAGTTAAAGAGGAACTGGAAGACTACTACGAGTCTGAGATTCATCACGGCCGTCTCTACCCAAATCTCGACACTCTCGTAGACAAGGGACTCGTCGATAAAGGTGAACTCGACCAGCGCACCAACTACTACACACTAACGCGACGAGGCCAGCGAGAGATTGCGGCACGTCGGGACTGGGAGCAACAGTACGTCGATCTCGACGACTAATTCTTCGTAGGCGGGGCTAGAGGTTCAGCAAGTCTTCGAGGCGTTCTCGGTTTTCTAATCCGGCCTTGATGAGCGCGGGATAGTAATCGCGGTTTTTCTCTAACGCAGTCCCGTGTGCGCGTTTGTGCTGGAGATTAAGCTCGTCGAAGGTCAGAGCCAATTCTTCGAGCTGTTCCGACGGGAGATACATCATCAGGTGGGGCCGGTCTTTCACCGTCCCAGTCTCGCTTTCTTCCGTTTTTACCGGTTCAGACGGTTTTACCGTTTTAGACGGTTTTTCTGTCTTTACCGGTTCAGACGGTTTTTCTGTCTGTTCCGTCCTAGACGTCTCAGGCTGTTCCTCAGTATTAGATGAGCTATCGTCGTCAGAGAAGCGCCCGTTGAGACGGTCAAAGTTAGTATCTCGTCCCGTCATGCTGCGACCTCCTCAAGCCGAGTTGCAATCGACTCGAATACGGCCTCCATATCGCAGTCCTCGCTATGCTGGTGAATCGAAACACCGGCACTCCATGCACGTTGCAGTGCGACCCGCTTGCGGACTTCCCAGACTGGGATTCCATCGAAGTTGTCGTCGAACCACTGCATCATCTCCTCGCTCTGTCCATCTGGTTCGACACGATTTGCGACGATTCCAATCTCCTTAATGGTCGTCTCAAAATTCTGTTCGAGGGTGGCCATCTGGCCGTGGACCAGCTCTAACGCGCGGATAGAGGTCGATTCCGCTAGCGCAGGAACCAGTGCATGCTCGCACGCGAGTAGGGCGTTGTCCGTGAGTTGTCCGAGCGACGGAGGGCAATCGACGAGGATGAAATCGTAGTCGTGGTTGAGGGAGTCGAGAGCTAGCTGGAGGCGGTGACGGCTACGCATCGCGGTCGTTAGCTCGGATTCAGCAGCGAACAAGTCGATATTCGACGGGAGAACGTCGAATTCTTCGTGCTGGTCAATCAGCTCGTTAATCTGGTCTTGGTCGTCGAGATCGAGCAGGACGTCGTGAAGGTTCGGTGACTCAGATTCATACTTCGCTTGTAGACCCAGTCCTTCTGTTCCGTGGCCTTGTGGGTCGAGGTCCACGAGTAGGACGTCGTGGTTACGGGCCGCGAGTGCCCCTGCAACGTTGATGGCGATGGTTGTCTTTCCGACTCCGCCTTTCTGGTTCGTAACCGCGATCTTGGAAGTCATTAGCTGCAAAAGGATGCAGGGGCGTCCCGGCGTTAGGAGTGACGCGTTTCAACCCGTATCTTTATCCGTAATTCACCGGTGCAAGACTCGTATCGCGGGTTTGGAGAAACACAGCTAACTAGTTACCGGATGGTCAACCTCACCTCACTCGGTTAATTCAGGTCGAATACTTTGACAGCAATCTTGACGGGTGTACCGGAGTTGATGTTGAATCGGTATACGTCGTGATTGTCGTAACCCGGAAGTTCTGTCTCAAACTGCTCGTGACTCTTTGTCGCCTTCTCCGCCTTCGCACGTATCTCGTTAAACCCCTCTCTCCTAGAGAACATCATCAAACATGCGTGTGAATCCCGGACCGTTAGATTCCCTATGAGTTGATCTATAGCGTCTATAAATTGTGCCTGCCCAGACCAGAACTTGCACTCCGCAACGAACAGATTCCGGTTCTCGTAGGGTAGTAGAATATCAGTTTTTCCACCTCGGTTGAAAGACTCACCCTGTGCAATCCCGGCATAGTGAGAGTTGATGCCTGCGAGGAAAATATCGCGGAGGGACTCTTCATCCAAATCACGAAGCCTCTCAGCAGATCGTTCGATATTCACTCCCAAGTCATCAATAATCCCGAGAACCTCCAAATAATGATTGTCTGGAAGTAGATTCAGAGAACTGCTGTCATCAGGTTTTGGAAGCTCGATACTCCGCTTCTTTTCAGGAACTATGAATCCCTGACTCTCCGAACCACCTGTATCGACACCGAGGTCCTCCATGACCTTTGTCTTGGTTTCAACCTCGTCTCGACGCCGTTCAATCGCTGAACGCGCCTTGTTTTCAGATTTCTCCCGCATCTGCCTGATGTCGGAATTGAGGTTTTCTACCCACCACCGGACATCATCCTTCCAGCCCTCGATATCAGAGCGAAGCTCTTCTTTCACCTCTTCTGCCTCTCTGTTCTGCGTCCGAAAATCGAAGTACCTCACAACTTCGCTACTTCTGAGTTTATCGTATAGTGGAGGGCTGAAGTTGAAGCTACTGGGCTTGTAACGGAACAGCTTCTTATCGCCGTCA
The DNA here is from genome assembly GCF_001485535.1 of Halobacterium sp. CBA1132. Lineage (NCBI taxonomy): Archaea > Methanobacteriati > Methanobacteriota > Halobacteria > Halobacteriales > Halobacteriaceae > Halobacterium > Halobacterium sp. CBA1132. The sequence continues at coordinate 38,690 of NZ_BCMZ01000001.1, read as the reverse complement.
AACTGGAACTTTACCTTCAGCCTCTCATATTTCCGAGTGGGTGTACCTCGACCAATATTTGGAATCCCAGCCCGGTTTCGAACTTCTTTCTCAACTTGCCCTCCGTCCTTTTTGATGACATCGTGAAGTTCAATCTGAGAGGGAGTATATTTTGAAGAGAAGATTATCGCTAGAGAGTCCGTACTGTTCTCATCTAACTCCTCAGAAGTGAGCGATGAGATTTCGTCCTTCATCTTATCCTGTTTCTTCCTTTTCAAATCGAGGAAATTGTGATCCAAGAATAGGGCACTCCGATTCCTTGCCATTACCAAGAGACCTATTGGTCCAACATATTGGTACTTCCCCTGAGTGACGGCTTTCCAAATTATTGCCGGGAATCAGATACTTCGATGCGCAAGCTAGCTTAGAACTGAATCACTCCCTTCCAGAAATCAGTTTTACTGTAACAAACGTCTTAGAGGTCATTACTATCTAAAACGGTTGTACTAGCTTCTTTGCTTCAACCGTCTCAGACAGTATAGTTTTTTACTGTTACAACTGGTTTGTACGACTTCTCTGATATGCTTGCCGAGCAAGAAAGACGTAACAAACCGGCACAAGGCGTTTTTCATCTGATTGCGCACGTCCACAACCAGATATATGTTTGAGGATACAGCATCCATAAAAGATGAATCTGGGGAAGGCAGTAGTGGCACTCCTTATTGTACTCGTGCTTGCAGTAGCAGCTGGGTCATACTATACGCCAAATACGTCCGGGGGAATGGCAGAGAGCCAAATAAAGGATTCCGACGGTGATAATCTAAATGATAGCTATGAATCCAAGATTGGGACCTCAAAATATTCAGCCGATACAGATGGTGATGGGCTTTTAGATAATTGGGAGGTGCAAAACTCATCTAGTGAAAAGAGTATCCCTGAGAGTGACCCCCTACAGAAGGACCTCTATCTCCAGATCAATTACGGCGAGAATGTTACCCACCTAACGGACTCCGAAATCCAGCAGCTAAAGGATTATTGGGCGGAGATGCCTGTGGCGAATCCGGACGGTACTAACGGGATTGATCTACATATCGACGATACACCCCCAGAGGGTGGAGACATAGTCACAGACTTTTCTTTGGATGGATATGGCGTAGGCTCAATTTCGTATAAAGAGCTGAGAAACCTAGCAAGAGCGTACTATGGTGGGGAAGAGTCTGTACAGGGGAACATTAGCGCAAATAGGCGGTGTGCATATCATCAGATGATTCTGGTTGAAAGTAGATTCCCATATAATAAGGGAGACAACTTTACCTATACACTTGGGAAGGCAATTCCCGGCGGGAAATTCTCGATAATCATGGGTGATTCGAAAGACGGCACCGTAATGATTGGTCCTAAACATCCCTCACGATTGTCCATAATGACGCATGAACTACTCCACAACGTAGCTGGTGGATACCACACGAACTCTTCCAGTTGGCTAGCACCGACAACACCGGGAATGGCGAGTCAACTGAGTGATAGAACGAAAAATGATCTAACAGACGGATTTAACGTGAGTTCCTGCGGATGAATCCTCGCCTGCAAGAGGAGTATACTAGTTCCATGCCGGTCAGTAGCTCTCCAGAGTGCTAGATTCTACATCGCCAAATTTGGACAGCTAACTACAGTCACAACGGTTACCAGTGGATTGCAATCGGGTCAATCACTATAGATTTCCCCTCCAAGATGAAGTCCTCCGGGTGGATTTCTGGAAGTTCAAACTCACTCTCGTTTTGTTCGTCCATCGAGTCTAGGACCCGTCCAACCAATTTTGCCCGAAACTCTGAGTTTTCGCTATCAGAGGACACAGAATCCATCATTCGAAGAGCCTCAATCAAGTCCCAAATCGTCTCCTCATCGTTGACTTCCCTGACACGGCCTAAGATCGTATACTCATTTTGACTCCGAAATTCTCGATCCGGATCAACCCACATATTTTGAGTGTCAACGGTTGTAGCGACACCCCACTGTCCGGTTGGAGCGTCAATTTCCAAGCCAATCCAACCATGATAGAGTAGTTGGTAAAACTGTTCTACTTGTCCAAGCTGAGACGCATTTTGCATTAACTGTGCAAAAACTCCACCACCCTGCGGGGCATCAGAGGTGGATTCAACGATGTACTGGAGCGCACTTAGAAGTGGATAGAGTGGGTCCGGCCGACAAGACCCTACGACTCGAACAAGCTCACCTAGTTCGATGTCCTCAATATCCGAATCACTGGTAAGATCGGTGATTTCAGGGTCGGTATGGTCGTTTTCAAAGGAGTCGATCAAGATGGAAAACCGGTACTGGTCGTTCACTCGCTTACTAACTTCCGACAGTTCACGTTCGGTCTCAGAGCTTGAACGTGCATGACTTCCGCCAAGATTTAGCAAGCTCCCGAGGTCTATACCTGCTCTACCTTCTGATTGAGAGCCCTCCTCTTCACTTTCTTCTGCTACGTCACGGACTGTTTCAGGGACAGCCATGAACATGGACGCCAAGAGTGAGTTAACTGCCCCCGAATCTAGATACACGAATTGACGAACATCACGGTTCATACCCGTGAAGATTGGTGATGGACAGATAAGATTAACCGAGAATCTATTCGATACGCTTTCCGAGCATCAATTTAGTGGCTCAATCCCGTGTGATTTCGAATGAAGGCGGAATAGATTCTGTTGAAACCATATTAGTCCAACACGATTTTCGATGAGTCTGCCGTTGGGTAGGAGACTTCATTTATTTGTGAATCGGACTATGCCCTCTTCCTAAGATGATACCTGATCGACTGGAGACTCATCTTGAGTCGGTAAACTACGAACCGGATTGGAACCACAGAGTAACATTACATATCACGGCGTTCATGTCCCACTCTGGTGATTTTTCGCCAAACACGATAATCTTCAATTGCGATCCCTTAGGCAGTAATTATTCTAGGGTTGTTCTGGAGGCAGAGTTCGAAGACCGATCTCAGTTCGGGGAAATTCGAGAATTCCTCGTTCATCACCTAAAGCAAGATGATCAGATTCACCGATCTCTTGAACTATCACTCAATAATGGGGTCAAAACTACTACGTCTCACAACGGGACTGTGAACAGGTCAGAAGGACTGGATGAACTCACAATTGAGGCTAATCATGAGAGGATTTCGTTTGGACCGTTAGGAACTATGTCTCCGGATATTTACTACTACGAGGAACGGGATGATTCCGGAGACGAGGATCGTCGGAACGCTGAGGAGCTGTTGGCATTTTTTGATGAAATTCGGTCATCTTCTGAAGCGGAATTAGATTCTGTACCGCTTCATGATGGAGAACTTGTCGAGCGCTGCTTGCCTCTATTTGAGCAAGAGAATTATCACGAGTGTACGCGACTCGCCGGACAGATATTGGAAGAACGCGTACGTGAAATCGCACCCGAGTCGCTTTCTGACTACGGAGGAAGTAAGCTCTTCAGGGAGGCATTTGCCCCGGATAATGGCGAAGTTCAAATTGCTTCAGACTCTGGTGAGCAGTCAGGGATAATGGCCATGTTTCAAGGAGTGTATAAAGGAATACGTAATCCTCTGAGTCATCGAACACCTGACCCAGAGGGTGAGGAATATCTTGATGGGTTAGATGCAACACAGGCGATGAATATCTTACACATAGTCGATTATCTTCTCACTACGCTCGACCGGAACATCCCCTCCAAGTAAGTACGAAGAGCGCACGACACTACTGACGAGGTTGATGCCACCAAGTGGATGGAATAGCGCCACAGCCGAGGATACCGACGACGAGAGTACACCGCCAGACGTAAATCCTACTCACAGGACCCGGTTAGCATAATTCATTAGCGAGTCTCGACCACACAAGAGAGTCGTCAACGGAGTCGTACTTACCTAACGTTTAACTCTCGGCGGAGTTTAGTTTAGATAACCGCACGAAGGCGGCGACCCCCGCTATGAGTTATAACGAATTCAAATGAGCCAGACGGACGTTCTTTATAAGGAACGTACTGCAGTCTGTTGATTTTGGATCGTTATGGAGAATGACGGGCGCGAAGGGATTTGAACCCCTGACATCTTGGTCCGGAACCAAGTGCTCTGTCCGCTGAGCTACGCGCCCTCGGCGTGTGGTAACGGGGGCGACGGTATAACGGTTGTGAGTCCTGGGCGGTCAGGCGGCCTCGGTGTCGTCGGCGTCGACGAGCGTGCGCTTCCACGTGCCGCGCGTGAACCACGCGGCGGCGACGATGGCGCCGGTGACGTTCCCGAACGCCATCCCGACCCAGATGCCGGTGGCGCCCCAGTCGAGCGCGAACGCGAACAGGTAGACCGTGAGGACGCGGCCGAGCCACAGCGTCACCATCGAAATCACCATCGCGGTCTTCGTGTTGCCGGCGCCGCGGAACGCCCCCAGGAGGACTTGGACGATGCCGACGAAAACGAACTCGATGGCCCGGATGCGGACGTACGTCGACCCGTAGTCGATGATGGCGGCGGCGTTCTCGGCGCCGGGGCTGAGGAACACGGCGACGATGGGGCGGGGGAAGACGGCGGCGGCGATGGCGATGACGAACAGCACGCCCGCCGCGAACTTCGCGGCGAGCCAGACGGCGCGTTCGGCGCGCTCGGTCTGCTTGGCGCCGAGGTTCTGTCCGACCATCGTGTTGGTGGCGCGACCGAGCCCCATCGCGGGCAGGAACACGAGCGAGATGAGGCGGTTACCGAGGCCGAACGCGCCGACGACGGCGGGCGGGAACGACGCCACCATCGCGGTGAGCGTGATCATCGCGAGCGCGCTCGTGGACTGCTCGGCGGCGCTGGGCGTGCCGACGCGGACGATGCGCGAAATCATCGAGAAGTCCGGCGCGAACTGCGACAGCGAGATTGCGGGGCCGGCGTCCGTGAAGAAGAGCACGTAGACGCCGATGACGGCGGCGACGAGGCGCGCGAAGATGGTGGCGACGGCGGCGCCCGCGATGCCCATCTCGGGGAACACCCACCACCCGAAGATGAGGAACGGGTCGAGGAAGACGTTGATGGCGACGCTGACGAACATCACGAGCATCGGCGTGCGGGTGTTGCCGTAGCCGCGCATCAGCGCGGAGAACACGAAGAAGCCGAACAGCGCGGGCATCCCGAGGAAGAACACCTCCATGTAGTCGCCGGCCAGCGGCACGACGACGGCGGCAGTCTCGGCCTGTGCGGGCAGCAGCCCGAGCATGTCCCGCGTGACGAAGTGGCCGACGATGCCGAGGACCGTCGCGATGGTGACGACGAACCCCATCGTCTGCGCGGCGACCTTCCCCGCTGAGCCCTCGCTGTCGGCGCCGGTGAACTGCGCGACGAGAATCGATCCGGCGGTGGTGAACCCGCCGCCGACGGAGATGAGGAAGAACACGAGCGGGAACGCGAGGCTGATGGCGGCGACGGCGTGCCCGGACAGCCGACCCAGCCAGAACGTGTCCGCGAGGTTGTACATCACCTGGAGGAGTTGGATGACAACCATCGGCCACGCGAGCCGAATCATCGGACCGACGAGGTCGCCCTCGGTGATGCTGCTCGTCGAGCGGGTTTCGGGCACTACGACAACGCACGCGGCGCGCCGTTTTGAAAACTCCGGCTCGAAGAAAGCCGGCAAACCGCACGCGTTGCCGGCGAACGAGAGAAGTCGCGGGAAGAACAGTGGCCGAACGCTACGGCGTCTCGTCCGTCTCCAAGGAGAAGGACGCGGTCGGGTGGGCGGTACACGTCAGCATGTACCCCTTCTCCATCTCGTCGTCGCTGAGCGTCTCGTTGTTCGTGTGCTGGATGAAGTCGTGGGAGTCGTCGCCGCTGGCGACGCGGCCACCACACGACAGACACTGACCCTGACGGCAGGCGTACGGGAGGTCCCAGCCCTCCTCTTCGCCGGCGTCGAGGATGCTCTCGTTGTTCGCGACCTCGATGGTCTCGCCCTCCTTGACGAACTCGATCTCGTAGTACTCGACTTCGTCCTCCGGGATGGATTCGGGGTCGAAGCCTTCCTCTTCCTCGCCCTCCTCCTCGAGTTCGCCTTCCGCGGCGCCGCCCGCGACCGCGCCGGCGCCGCCACCACCGCCGATGGAGCGGTTGTACGGCTCCGGGAAGTCAGTCTCCGGAACCGTCGACGCGCGCTGTTCGAGGACCTCGCTGGCGATGTCCTCGGGGACGGGCTTCGCGGTGCCCTTCAGGAAGTGGAGCCCGACGAGCGTGAGCGCCATCCCGAGACCGAGCGCCAGCCCCAGTGTGTTCACCATGCCCGGCGGTACGGAGAGGTTGCTTAACAGTATTGTGATTGCTCACCGCCCCGCTCCGGGCGAGTTTTGAGGCGGTGGCGCGAACGCCGCGGCATGGACGTCGCGATACTGCTGTACGAGGGGTTCGACGAGCTAGACGCCGTCGCCCCCTACGAGGTGTTCCGAACGGCCGCCGACTTCGGCGCGGACGTGGACGCGAGCCTGCGGACGCTCGTGCCGAGCGAGCGCGTGACTGCGAGCCACGGCCTCCGCGTCGAACCCGACGACGTGCTCCTCGGCACGCCCGACCTCGTGCTCGTTCCCGGTGGCGGGTGGAACAGCGTTGCGCCGGAGGGGCGACGAGGCGGAGACGGCACCGCCGTCGGAGCGCGTGACGACGCGGGCGCTCGGGCGGAAGTCCAGGACGGCACGCTCCCCGAACGCCTCGCCACGCTCCACGATGGCGGCGCGACCATCGCCACGGTCTGCACTGGCGCACTCATCGCGGCGGAAGGCGGCCTGCTGGAAGGGCGGCCCGCGACCACGCACGAATCCGCGAAGGACGACCTCGCCGACTACGGCGTCGACGTGCGCGACGACCGCTACGTCGACGACGGCACGATGCTCACGGCGGGCGGCGTCACCTCCGGCATCGACCTCGCGCTCCACCTCCTCGAACGCGAATGCTCGCCCGGCGTCGCCGAACAGGTCGCCGAAGAAATCGAGTACGAGAACAACTACTGACCGACTCGGCTGTTACTGGTCGCTCTGCCCGGCTCGCGGGCCGCTATCGTTCGTTCCGAACAGCCTCTGCTCGCGGGTCGCTGCGCTCTCCGCTCGCTATTTTCGTCGCTCTCGGTCGTTCGCTACGCTCACTCCTTCCGAGCGACCTCGTGTCGCCCGAACCCGTACCGCAGCCGGTTCGCCAGCCGCCGCGCGAACCGTCCCTCGCCGTCGCTGCTGGCGCGGGAGTCGAAGCGCTCCGCGAGCGCCTGATAGATGATGGGGAGCGGGACTTCCTGTTCGAGGCTCTCTTGGACCGTCCACGTGCCCGTAGAGCCGCCGGCGACGTGGTCAGCGACGTCCCCGAGGTCGTTGCCCTCCTCGCGGAACGCCTCCTCGCAGAGTTCGAGCAGCCACGAGCGGATGACGGCGCCGTTGTTCCACGTCTTCGAGACGGCTTCGAGGTCGAGGTCGTAGCGGCCCTCGTGGAGGAGTTCGAAGCCCTCGCCGTACGCCTGCATGAGCGCGTACTCGACGCCGTTGTGGACCATCTTCACGTAGTGACCCGAGCCCGCGGGCCCCATGCGGTCGTGACCGTCCGGGCCGGTCGCGACGGCGTCGAAGACGGGCGTGAGTTCGTCGTACGCCCACTCGGGGCCGCCGACCATCAGCGAGAAGCCGAGTTCCGCGCCCGCGGGGCCGCCCGAAGTGCCGCAGTCGAGGTACGCGAACTCGTGTTCGTCGGCGCGCCGCGTCGAGTCCTCGAAGTGGCTGTTCCCGCCGTCCACGACCACGTCGCCGCTATCGAGTTCGGGCGCGAGTTCGTCGAGCGCGGCGTCGACTGGGTCGCCGGCGGGCACCATCAGCCAGATGCGCTTCTCGTCGCCGAGCGCGGCCGCAAGGTCGGGAATCGATTCCGCGGGCGTCGCGCCGGCGTCGGCGGCGTCCTCGCGGGCGTCGGGGTCGATGTCGAACGCGACTACGTCGTGGCCCGCGTCCAGACACCGGTCGACGACGATGCGTCCCATGCGGCCGAGACCGATAACGCCGAGTTCCATACGTCGAACTCCCGGGCGCGGTAGGTAGTGGTTGCGATAAGCGCGGGGCGTCAGTCGCCGCTGGCGTCGCGGCGACCACAAGCCTTCAGGCCGCGCGCACTGAACGGCGTCGTATGCGTACGCTCCCGGTGGTCCTCGCGGTGGTGCTCGTGAACGACGCCGTCCTCCTGCTGGCGCTGGACGTGTCGGTGCCGACGTGGCTGGTCGTGTTCGGCGCCGCGCTCGCGCTGACGGTGCCGGTCGCGGTGGCCGTCGGCGCTGGCGTCGACCGGGAGACGCCGTCACGCGCGGAGTTACAGCGAGAAATCCAGCAGTTGCGCGAACGAGTGGCGACGCGGGAGGACGGCGAGCGAAGGGAAAACGATTAACCTTAGGCGAGCCTAAACTGTGCCCGTGAAACGAAGCGTCGTCGTCGACCGGACTGGCTCTCGGGGTGAGCCGTAGTGTCGCTCGAAGAGACCACCGCCGAGCGCGCGGACCCGGCGGGCGAGGCCGACGAGGCCGGCGAGGACACTCCCTCGGCGCTGTTCGGCGACGACCTCGAAGTGACGTACGCGACCGCCGACGAACCGGTCGTGACCTGCGACCGCGTCGACATCCCGGAGGGCGAGGTGACGGCGTTCGTTGGGCCGAACGGCAGCGGGAAGTCCACGCTGCTGAAGGCGCTGTCGAACCACCTCGACCGCGAGGCGGGCGCGGTGGTGCTCGACGGGAAGGACATCCAAGAGTACGGGCAGAAGGAACTCGCGCGCGAACTGGGCTTGCTCTCGCAGGAGAACACCTCCCCGGGCTCGATTACGGTCGAGGACCTCGTCTACCACGGCCGCTACCCCCACCGCGGGTTCTTCGACTCCGTGACCGACGAGGACCGGGAGGCCGTCGAGCGCGCCATCGACCTCGCGGGCGTCGACCACCTCCGCGAGCGCGAGGTCGGCGGGCTCAGCGGCGGGCAGAAGCAGTTGGCGTGGATCGCGATGGTGCTCGCCCAAGAGCCGGACGTGTTGTTGCTGGACGAACCGACGACGTACCTCGACCTCCACCACCAACTGCGCGTGATGGAGACCATCGAACGCCTCAACGAGGAGGACGGCGTCACGGTCGGCGTGGTCCTGCACGACATCGCGCAGGCCGCCCGGCGCGCGGACTACCTCGTCGCGCTCGAAGACGGCGAGGTCTACGACTGGGGGCCGCCGGTGGACGTGTTGACCGAGGAACTGCTCTCGGACGTCTTCAGCGTAGACGCCGCCATCTCGTACACGCCCGACCCCCAGATTATCCCGAAGGGGTCACTGGACTGAGGGCGGTTCCGGCCGCCGTGGCGCCCCGCAGGAGCGCGGAACGAAATCCTTTTGCGTCGTTTAGGCCACCCTAAACATAATGGACGCGACGACTCGCCGCCCGACCCCGCCCGGCGAACGAACACGCACGCGACGCCCCTCCCGGAGGAAGCGATGTCCGTAGGCGACGCCGAAGGCCTCCGCGACGGAATCGACCGCTCGCTGGTCGCTGTCGTCGCCGCGAGCATCGTCGTCGTGGCCGTCGGCGCCGTCGTGCAGGTCCGGTACGGCTCGTACTCGATGAGCCTCGAACAGGCGCTGAGAGCGCTGTTCGACACCGACGTGCTCTACGACCCGCGGTGGCTGCTGAAGTTCGTCGTCGGCGAGTCGCTGATGCGGACGATTACGGGCTTTCAGGGCGAACTCCCGGAACTGGCGACCAGCACCGTCGTCGTCTGGACCATCCGGCTGCCCCGCGTGGTCGCCGCAATCGTCGTCGGCGCGAGCCTCGCGGTGTCCGGCGCCATCTTCCAAGCGGTCACGCGCAACGAACTCGCCAGCCCCTACATCCTCGGCGTGTCCTCCGGCGCCGGTCTCGCCATCCTCCTGACGCTCGTCGTGTTCAGCGGGCTGAACGCCTACCTCCCCATCATCGCCGCGCTCGGCGGCGCGGGCGCGTTCGTGCTCGTGTACGCCATCGCGTGGCAGAACGGCACGAGCCCGGTGCGCCTCGTGCTCGCGGGCGTCATCGTCAGCACCGTCTTCACCTCCCTCCAGCAGGGGATGTTCTACTTCGCGGACAGCCTCGGCGTCGTCCAGAGTGCCATCGCGTGGACCACGGGGTCGCTGACTGGCGTCGAGTGGCGCCACATCCGGCCCGCGCTCCCGTGGGCGGTCGGCTCGGTCGTGCTCTCGCTGGTGAGCGCGCGCCAACTGAACGTGCTCGCGCTCGGCGAACAGACCGCGCGCTCGCTCGGCATGTCCGTCGAACGGACCCGATTCCTGCTCGCGGGCGTCGCCGTGCTCGCGGCCGCTTCGAGCATCGCCATCGCGGGCATCGTCGGCTTCGTCGGCCTGCTCATCCCGCACGTCGTCCGGAACATCGTCGGCAGCGACTACAAGCAGTTGATGGTCGGCTGTCTGTTCGCCGGTCCCGCGCTGATGGTCGCCGCGGACGTCATCGCGCGCCTCGCGCTCCCCGTCGGCCAAGTCCCGGTGGGCATCGTCACCGGCGTCGTCGGCGGCCCGTACTTCCTCTATCTGATGCGGCGCCAGCAGGACGTCGGCGAACTGTAGCGCGTACCGTTTTACTTCGTCGGGTTTTCTCGCTACGCTCGTCGCGGTGTCCTCACGAACGGAGTGAGTGAGGGTCGGTAAGCTCTGCTTGCCGGTGAAACGCGCGGCGAGACCGTGCGTCGGCGAACCGACTGTTCCGCCGGTGGGTTTTTGCAGTAGGCCGGCGGACGCACTCGTAACCGACCTGACATGGCCTCCGAGGACTCGGCTCCCGTAGTAACGAGGATTGTGCGATTCGTCCGTGGTGACGACCACTGGGTCACGCTCGTCGCCGCGGTTTCGGTCTTCGCGATAGTCGGAGTGACCACGGACCTGCAGTGGTTCTGGTTGGTGACTATCGGGATGGTCGTTTCCGGAGTCGTCGAACTCGCTATCAACAGTTTCTGACAGCGTCACACCCGCAGTGAGTGCTTCACAGCGGGTTGCCGACCCGCTGCGCGTCCTGCTGAGGAGCCAGCGGGCGGAGTTCGGCACAGCGTGAGACCGTGGCTCTCACGCTCGTCCGCGAAAGAGTAGCCGGGCGGCGCTCAGAAGTCGCCGTTGACGATGTTCGCGACGCGCTCGCGGTCGAACAGCTCCTCGTCGACGTCGTAGAGCTGCTGTGCGCCGCGCTCGGTGAGCACGAGGTTCGTAATCGGGCCCTGGTAGAGCGGGCCGCCGCGGTAGATGTCGCCGTTCTGGACGGCGGTGAGGTCGCTGGCGGTGGTGTCGTCTTCGAGGAAGGAGACGACCGTGTTCTGGAACTCTTCGGCGGTCTTGGCCTCCTGACCGCGCAACAGGAGGACGTCCGGGTCGATTTCGAGCAGCGTCTCGAAGTCGACTTCTGCGCGGGAGGCGTGGAAGTCGCGGACGTCGGTGTTCGCGAGCGCGTCGTTGACTTGGAGGTCGCGCCACTGCTTGAAGCTCGTCCCCTCGCTGATGAGGTACGGGGAGAACGACGTGGGTTCGTCGCCGGCCGCCCACATGATGGCGACGCTCGGGCGCTCGCTCTCGGCGGGCACGACATCGCTGACGTTCGACTGGAAGTCGTCGTGGAGGCTCTCGAAGGCCTCGTAGCGCTCCGTGCGCTGGAACACCTGCGCGAGCTTCTCGAAGGCCTCGTAGAGCGTGTAGTACTGGTAGTCCTCGTGCCACCCGTAGCCCCGCGAGAAGATGCTGTTGCCGAAGAACGGCCCGACGCCGTCCTCGATTTCGTCGATGTCCGATTGGTTCCAGCCGCTGAAGCGGTTGAGCAGGAAGTTCGGGTCGATGACGTGGACGTCGGCGTCCAGCGAGTAGAACAGTTCTTTGTCGACGCCGCCCTGATAGAGCGAGGTCATGCCGCTGGCGTCGACGGAGACGCCGTCGATGTCGTCGTAGTACCGGGTGTGGTAGCGGTTCGCGAGCCAGACGGCTTCCGGCGGTTCGCGGCCGAGCGCGACGCCCATGTCGGCCCAGCTACCGTTGTTCGCGACCCACGTCTCGGGCACGGCGTCGAACTCGACCTCGCCCATCGGCTCGATGGAGACGCTGTACGAGCCGTCGTCGGCGGTCGTCTCGTCGGAAGAACTGGTGGTCGTATCCGATGCAGTAGTCGGCTCGGTAGTCGACCCGTCGGACTCCGAGTTGCTGGTGCAGCCGGCGAGCAGGCCGGCGACGGTCGCTGCGGTTCCGGATTTGATGAACGTGCGTCGTCGCATACTCGTTTAGGTTAGCCTAAAGAATAAAAGCGCGTCGGTTTTTCGGCCAGCCTAAATAAGGGCGAGCGAGCGCCGTGTCACGTCACCACCCGGGACGGGAACCTTTATTGCCGCGCCTCCGCTCCGCTGACGTATGCGCGTCGAGCTCGCGGTAGTACGTGTGTAAGCCCTCTTCTCGTCACGACTCGCACGCACAGACACGCGACCGCGGCCGACGACCCACCCAGCTATGACGAACATTCCGGACAGCTACGACCCCGACCGCATCGAATCCGAGTGGCAAGACGACTGGCAGGACTCCGACGTCTACGAGTTCGACCCCAGCGACTCGGACACCGAGTACATCATCGACACGCCGCCGCCGTACCCCACCGGGAACCTCCACCTCGGTCACGCGCTCGGCTGGTCGTACATCGACTTCACCGCGCGCTTCCACCGCCTGCAGGGCGACGCCGTCCTCTTCCCGCAGGGCTGGGACTGCCACGGCCTCCCGACCGAAGTCAAAGTCGAGGAGAACCACGACATCCACCGGACGGACGTCTCCCGCGAGGAGTTCCGGGAGATGTGCGTCGAACACACCGAGGCCCGCATCGCGGAGATGAAACAGACGATGACCCAGATGGGGTTCTCGCAGGACTGGTCGGCGGAGTTCCGCACGATGGACCCCGAGTACTGGGGGCAGACGCAGTCGTCGTTCGTCGAGATGGCCGACGACGACATGGTCTACCGCGACGAGCACCCCGTCAACTGGTGCCCGCGCTGCGAGACCGCCATCGCGGACGCCGAAGTCGAGAACGTCGACCGCGAGGGCACGCTGTACTACGTCACCTTCGAGGGCGTCGGCAACGACGACATCGAAATCGCGACCACGCGCCCGGAACTGCTGGCGGCCTGCGTCGGAATGGCCGTCGACCCCGACGACGAGCGCTTCGAGGGCCGCGTCGGCGACACGTTCGAAGTCCCGCTGTTCGGGCAGGAGGTCGAACTGCTCGCCGACGACGAGGTCGACCCCGAGTTCGGGTCAGGCGCCGTCATGATCTGTACGTTCGGGGACAAGCAGGACGTCGACTGGTGGGCCGAGTACGACCTCGACCTGCGGTCGGTGTTCACCGAGGACGGCCACCTCACCGAGGAGGCCGGCGAATTCGGGGGTCTCACCATCGACGACGCGAAGGGCGAAATCGCGGACGCCCTCGACGACGGGGGCTACCTCAACGACACCGAGCCCACCGAGCAGAGCGTCGGCGCGTGCTGGCGGTGTGACACGCCCATCGAGATTCTCTCCAAGGAGCAGTGGTTCGTCGAGGTCGACCAGGACCTGATTCTGGAGAAGGCCGAGGACGTCGAGTGGATTCCCGAGCACATGCACGACCGCCTCGTCGACTGGGCGGAGGGCATGGAGTGGGACTGGGTCATCTCCCGGCAGCGCGTGTTCGCGACGCCGATTCCCGCGTGGGAGTGCGCGGACTGCGGCCACTGGCACATCGCCGAGGACGCCGAGACGCCCGTCGACCCCACCGAGGAAGACCCCGCGGTCGGCGCCTGTCCCGAGTGCGGCAGCCACGACTGGCGCGGCGAGACCGACGTCATGGACACGTGGATGGACTCCTCGATTACGCCCCTCCACATCTCCGGGTGGCCACAGGACATCGACTTGGACGAGTTCGAGCCGGTTGGCCTGCGCCCGCAGGGCCACGACATCATCCGCACGTGGGCGTTCTACACGCTGCTGCGGACGGGCGCGCTCACCGACGAGGCGCCGTGGGAGGACATCCTCGTCAACGGCATGGTGTTCGGTGACGACGGCAACAAGATGTCCAAATCCCGCGGGAACGTCGTCGCGCCCGACGAGGCCATCGAGGAGTACTCCGCGGACGCCGTCCGGCAGGCGCTCGCGCTCGGCGGCCAACCCGGCAGCGACGTCCAGTTCCAGTGGAAGGAAGTCACGTCCGCGTCGCGGTTCCTCACGAAGCTCTGGAACATCGTGAAGTTCGCGGGCGGCCACTTCGACGAGGACACGCCCGATGTCTCCGACCCCGCCTACCGGGACGCCGACCGCTGGCTGCTCTCGGAACTGACGCGGGTCGCCGACGAGGTCGAAGCCGAGATGGAGGCGTACCGCTTCGACGCGGCGCTGCGCCGCCTCCGCGAGTTCGCGTGGGAGGACCTCGCCGACGACTACGTCGAACTCGTCAAGGGCCGCCTGTACAACGGGCGACCCGGCGAGCGCGCCGCCGCCGAGAAGACCCTCTACACGGCAGTCACGTCCGTCGTCCGGATGCTGTCGCCGTTCAGCCCGCACGTCACCGAGGAAATCTGGAACCACCTCCCCGGCACGGAGGGCAGCGTCCACAACGCCTCGTGGCCCGACGTCGACATGCTCGACGAGGAGGCGGAGGTCGCCGGCGAGCACATCGCCGAGACCGCCAGCGAGGTGCGCGCGTGGAAGTCCGAGAACCACATCCCGCTCAACGAGTCGCTGGACCGCGTCGAACTCTACTTCGACCGCAGCGAGGAGGCGACGCTTGACACGTACGACCTCAGCGAGACCGTCAACGCCCCCATCAAACTCGTCGAGGGGCGCCCGGACATCGAACTCGTCCCCGTCGAGGTCGACGCCGACGAGTCCGAAATCGGCCCCGAGTTCCGCAGTGAGGCCGGCGCGGTGATGCAGGCCGTCGACGCCGCCGACCCCGCCGAGATTCAAGCGCAGATGCACTCCGGGGACGTCGTCACCGTCGACGCCGCCGGCGAGACGTACGAACTGGACGCCGACTGGCTGACCGTCGACGAGGAGTACCGCGCGCAGACCGGCGAGGAGGTCGCGGTCGTCGAGACGTCGTTCGGCACCGTCCTCGTCTACGAGTAGTTCCCCGCGTCGCCGGCCGGTACCCGACTGCTTTTTCTCTCGGCGGACGGCACGAGACGTATGGACCCCCGTATCGAGGACCACGCCGAAGTGCTGGTGGACTGGAGCGCGCGCGTCGAGGAAGGCGACGACGTGGTGTTGACCGTCGGGCCGGACGCCCACGAACTCGCCGTCGCCGTCGCCGAGAAGGTCGGCGAGCGCGGCGCGAACCTCGTCACGACGTACTCGTCGGGCGAACTCAACCGAGCGTACGCGCTCGCCCACGGCGACGGCTTCGACGAGGACCCCGACTACGAACTCGCACTCTACGAGAACGCCGACGTCGTGCTCATCGTCGGCGGCGGCCGCAACACCAGCGAGGGCTCGGACGTCCCCGCTGATGTCCGGCGCGCGAAGTCGAGAGCGCGGCAGGGAATCCGGGAAGCGCGCTTGGACGCCGACTGGGTGTCGACGGTCCACCCGACGCGGTCGCTCGCCCAGCAGGCGAACATGTCCTACGAGGAGTACCGGGAGTTCGCGTACGACGCCATCCTCCGCGACTGGGAGAGCCTCGCGGACCAGATGGCGAACATGAAAGAGATTCTCGACGCCGGCAGCGAGGTGCGACTCGTCAAGGCGGACACCGACCTCACGATGTCCATCGAGAACCGGACCGCCGTGAACTCCGCGGCGTCCGTCGCCTACGATTCGCACAACCTCCCCTCGGGCGAAGTGTTCACCGCGCCCCACGCCACCGAGGGCGAGGTGTTCTTCGACGTCCCGATGACGATTCACGGCGAGCGCGTCCAAGACGTCCACCTCACGTTCGAGGACGGCGAAGTCGTCGACTACAGCGCCGCGCAGAACGAGCAGGTCGTCGGCGAGATTCTGGACACCGACGACGGCGCGCGCCGCCTCGGCGAACTCGGCATCGGGATGAACCGCGGCATCGACCAGTTCACCGACTCCGTTCTCTTCGACGAGAAGATGGGCGACACCGTCCACCTCGCGCTCGGCCGAGCCTACGAGTCGAACTACCCCGAGGGCCACGAGGACGAAGCCAACGACTCGGCCGTCCACGTCGACATGATTACCGACGTCAGCGAGGACTCCTACATGGAAGTCGACGGGGAGGTCGTCCAGCGCGACGGGACCTTCCGGTGGGAAGACGGCTTCGAGGAGTGATGTTCCGAGACGCCTGCGAGTCCGTGGCGTCGGAGTTCGTCGCTCGGCCAATCGACTTCACAGTGGAGTTCGAGGTGCAGGCGCGGCTCTACGAGGAGTTGCGTCGACGCCTCGCCGACATCGACGCTCTCCGGACGAACGGGAAACACCCCTCACTGACACACACCAGCGACGGGTACAAGCGGGCGTACTGGACGACCATCGAGTCAAAGTGGCGGGAATCGGACGCCCTCACACGCGTCCATCCCGAACTGACCGTACAGGAGAACGAGCGAATCGACCTCGCAGTCCTCGGAGAAACTGTCGACGCAGTCGAGTGGCACGACGGCTCGAAGCGGTTCTCGGCGTCCGACCTCGACGCCGCGTTCGAGGTGAAGTACGTGAAGAACAAACCGCGGTTCCCGACGACGGCTGCCGCGTCCGAGTTGGCGGCACTCTCGGACGACGAACTGCGGGACGCCTTGGACGTCGAGGAGAACAGCCTCGGTCCGGATTTCGAGGAGCTAGCGCGCCTGCCCGACGACGTTGAGACGTTCCTGCTGCTAGTCTCGAACAAGAACTACCTCTACTGCCCACCGGTGACGGAGGGCGAACGGGCGCACAATCGAGCATACGAACGGCTGGGCCGCATAGCCCGGGAGTGGCTGACTGCCACCGGGGAAGCGGCCGACACTGCAGTCCTCTACGCGACACCGCGACAGTACCAGTGGTTCGTCGAACCGTAGTCCGTCACGTTCCCCTCGGTGTTTATCCCTCGCCGCCGTGTCACTTCTTAGAGAGACACAATGTCCGTTCTCAACTCCGTCGGCGAACTCGTCGGCAGCGTCATCGCGGTGGCGCTGCTGCTCGCGCTCGCGGTAATCAGCTTCTTCGTCACCATCTTCATCGTCGACGCGGGCGCGAGTCTCGCCGGACTCAACCCCGGCGACGACTTCGTGACCCTCGCGGCGGCGGTGCTGACCGCCGGCGCCATCGTCGGCGGCGCGACCCCGCTGACGGCGATTGCCGGCACCGAGAGCTCGTAACGCTCCCGTAGCCGTTTTCCGTGTTTTCAGCGCCGAGAACCGTTCGGAAGATACACCGGCTGTCGGACAGCGACGCTCTGGGTCGATATTTCACACCCGGTAGCGGTTGCTGTCTTTTTCAGCGTCCTGCCGAACGCAGTGAGGCAGGGCTCGAGAGAGCGAGCTCTCTCGGTGTAGATTTTTGCGGAGTCGCGATGCGACTCCGCAAAAAGGGACGAGCTGGAGGGGAGTAAGCCCCCTTCTGTTCGGCCTGGCATTCGGCTGAGCGTCCACACGGCCCCTTGCGGGTGCGTCGGGCTACCTTGCGCGCGTGGACTTGCACCGGCGGGGATTAGCCGTTCCATCGCTCCCCTCTCTTCAGCGAACGGGAGTGCCGTTCGCCTCAACGCGGCAAAGCCGCGCGGTTCGCGGCTGACGCCGCTCACCTGTAACGTGACCGACGTTCGTCGGTCACGCCTCCCTCGGCGGGTTAGCTTCCTCCCCTCGCGGGTCGGGTCGCACGCCTCATCGGTCCGAGAGGGACGTGTCGTCTCTGTTCCAGTGCCGACGGTCTCCCGTCCCGGATTTGCATCCGGCCGCCTGCCCGAACGGGTGGGGGGACTTTCCTCATGCCTCGCGGCACGGGAGCCAGGCTCCCTCTGCTCGCCCGTACTAGGAGTGCCGCGGGGTTAAGGGGTGCGATTGGGTCGGCTGTCGGAGCCAGCGCCGACGAACCCTGCAGTATTCAACCTTGTGGCTAGCGGAATTATACGAATTTGTCATCAATCACCCAACTGGTATGTGGAGAAACGGCTCACGTTTGGCGATTCGGTCGTGCTGTGCAGCCGAGGTGAAATCCTTCACGGTTCTCGCCCACGAGGGGAAGCCTTCAAGTTAATCCTTGCCATAAATAGACTCGTATGGCCGAGGCCCAGTCAGTAGTACTTTCCTTCGAGGACGGCGCTCGGACGGTTGAACTAGCACGCGAATCCGTCGAGGCGTTCGTCCGGAACGGCCAGCGCGAGCAGCCCGGAAGCATGCGAGACGCCTTCTACAACCGAACGAGCGCGTTCGTGCGACTGGAGTCGACCCACGGTCGCGGCCGACTCCGGGGCTGCGCGGGCGCTCAGGAGTCCGCCCGCGACCTCGGGAGCCGCGACCAGCAGCTCGGACACGCCATCGTCGAGGCGTCAATCAAGGCCGCCTCCGACGCGTCGTGTGGCTCGGAAGTCGAGGCCGCGGAGCTACCGAACCTTCGCGTCTCCGTCTGCACCGTCTCGAATCTCGTCCTCACGGACGACCCCGTCGACGACATCGAACTCGGCGTCCACGGCGTCGCCATCGACGGCGACGGCAAGCACGGCTGGATGTATCCGACGCTGCCCGTCGAGAACGACTGGAGCGTCTTCGAGTATCTCGACCGAACCTGTCGGAAGGCCGGCCTCCCGAACGGCGCGTGGGAGAACGACGACGTGATGGTCACACTGTTCGAGGGACAGGTGTTCCGAGAGACCGGCGAGGACGTCGAGGAGCCCGTCGAAGAGCTCACCGCGTAACGGGACCTGTTACTCCGCGGGGTTTCGGAAGTCGACACGCTCGGCGTCGTCGAGCGCGCGGTCGGCGGCGTCCTCGATGCTGAACGACCGGACGAGTTCGCCGTCCCGAATCAGCGGGTCCAGCAGCGACGTGCCGTCCGTCGGACCGGGGCGAGCGGCGAGGCCAATCTGGTGGCCGCCGTCGCGCGTTCGGTAGACGTCCTTCTTCCCGGAGAGTTTCCCGCGCTTAGCCGCGGGTTCGCCGTCGACTGCCACGATGTCGAGCGCGAAGTCAACGGGGTCGGCGTTCGAGACGTAGCTGCCGACGCCGAAGCCGTCCGCGACGTCGCGGAGGTGGCGGAGGTCCGCCGGGCCGAGGCCGCCGCTGAGGAACACGTCGACGTCGCCGTGGCCGCGCGCGTCCAACTCCCAGCGAATCTCGCGGACGATGTGCCGGAAGTCGCCGCGGCGCGACCCGGTGGTGTCGAGGCGGACGCTGTCTAAGTTGTCGCCGAGTTCGTCGATGGCGCGAAGCACCTCGTCTTTCTCGTCGCTGTACGTGTCACAGAGCGCGACCCGCGGCACGGACTCGTCGACGGCGTCGTCGAACGCGCGCCACGCCGCCTCCTGATTGCCGCGCCCGAAGCAGATCATGAGGGCGTGGGGCATCGTCCCGCCGGCTTCCCGACCGAGAACGTCGCCGGCGGCGAGGTGGGAGAAGCCGTCGAGGCCGCCGACGAGCGCGGAGCGTTCGACCATCGCCGCAATCGAGGGGTGGACGTGGCGCGCGCCGAAACTCAGGACCTGTGATTCGGGGGCGGCGTGCCGGGTTTCGAGCGCGCCCGTGGCGACGCCGGAGGCGTGCGAGAGGAAGCCCAAAAGCGACGTC
Organism: Halobacterium sp. CBA1132; assembly: GCF_001485535.1. NCBI lineage: Archaea > Methanobacteriati > Methanobacteriota > Halobacteria > Halobacteriales > Halobacteriaceae > Halobacterium > Halobacterium sp. CBA1132. The sequence continues at coordinate 18,947 of NZ_BCMZ01000001.1, read as the reverse complement.
TCGTAGCGCGCGAAGTCCAAGTAGTCGCCCTCGATGCGGAGGACGGGGCCGCCGTCGAACAGCGTCCCCTCGGGCAGCGCGTCGACATCTACGGGGAGGCCTTCGAGGAGGTGGGCGGCGTCTTTCACGCCCGCGAGCAGTTCGAACTCCCCGGTCGGGAACTGGTCGGCGGTCACTTCCGCGACGACGCTGGGGTTCCTGTCGGCGAACTCCAGGGTCGTCTCGGTGCGCTCGAAGTAGGCGTCGGTCGCGCGCCCGCTCTCGATGGCTTCGGGGGACACGACGTCGAAGGTCACGCGACCACCCGGCGAGTAGCCTGCATGCGTCGGGGTAGACTCGCCCGGTCGAAAAAGCCTCTCCTCGCTACTGCGAGTGGACGTCGCCGAGGTCGCCGGGCGTCGGCGCGTTCACGATGGTGACGTCGCTCCCGGAGCGAGTGACGCGGAACGCGTCAGCGAACTCGCTCTCGCCCTCGGGGATGCGCCAGACGCCGTTCGAGCGCTCCTCGCCGCCCCAGTACTGGAGTAGCTGGCGGTACGTGCGCGCGAACTCGCGGGCGTCGCCGTTCGAGTCGAACGCGAGCCGCCACGTGTACGCCGTCTCGTTGCCGTTCTCGTACACCCAGAGCTTCTCGCCGTCCCAGCCCTCGACGGGCGTGGTCGCGTAGTTGAACGGCGAACTCCGGACGATGTTGCCGTTCTCGTCGAAGTTCCGCGGCTCTAGGATGGCGTTCTGCGGGTGGCGGTCCTGCTCGAAGAGTGGGTATCCGAACATCGCTGTCAGCCCGCCGACACCGACTTCGCCGTAGGGCGCGCGGCCGCCGGGCGTGACGCGCTCCCACGAATCGGCGGAGCGGTCGGGCAGGGAGACGTCACTGGGCTGGTCGCTGCCGTACTTCTCGGGCTGGGCGACCTGCTCGGAGGACGCCGGCGGGGAGTCGTAGACGTCCGCGACGGCGCTCCAGCCGCCGTCGTCGTAGATATGCTCGACGAACGCCGACCCCGCGCTGTACGGGAAGTACTTCATCATGTAGACGCCGAGGTGGATGCTCCCGCCGCCACCACCGCCACCGCCCGCGGCTTCGGGCGTCGCACACTCCCACTCGTCGCCGCAGCGCTGGCTGTACTGGCTGTCGAGGAAGCTCGCTTCACCCTCGATGAGGCCCTTGTGGGCGTTGGCCTTGTCGCGGGTGGGCGAGGAGAAGTTCGGGTCGAAGTTCCGGAACTGCAGCGCGTGCATCAGTTCGTGGCCGAGCGTGTTCTCGTCGATGGTCGGCGTCTCGGACTCCGAGATGACGACGATGCGGTCGTCGCGGGGCGTGTAGAACCCGAGGACGTTCGATCCGCGATTCTCGCTCTGGACGTCCAGCGAGTCGTCGCGCTCGCCGACGAGGAACAGCGCCTCGAATTTCACGTTGTCGAACGTCGTTGCCGCGTCGCTGGCGTTGCCGGACCCGGCGTACTGTCCGCGGTACGTCGACCGCGAGATGACGTCGACGGGGACCGGCGAATCGAACTCGATGCCGCGGAGCTGTTCGACGCGCGCCATCGAGCGGTTGACGACCTGCTGTCGTTCGGTCTCGTTGAGGCCGTCCTCGACGGTCACCGGGAGGGACTCGTTGTGCCAGTAGCCGCCCTCCCAGCCGAGCGCGTCGCCGGCGGGGTCGGCGTAGTCGAAGTCGCTCGCCGCCGGTGTGGTCGTCTCGACGGAGTCACCGCCGCCAGTCACGGCGGGGGACTGGCAGCCCGCGAGGACCACCAGCGCGACGAACGCCACGGCCAGAGTTCGGCGTGTCATTACACGCGGTTCGGTCTGGACGGGGTAAAACGCTACGCACAGTCGCGCCGCCCGCGGGTCGGCCAAACGGCTTAGTGGGTCGCCGTCGAGCGCTCGCACATGGAGTTCGACCCCGAGCGAACCGCGGTCGTCGTGGTGGACGTCCAGAACGGGTTCTGCCACCCCGACGGGAGTTTGTACGCGCCCGCCAGCGAGGCGGTCGTCGACGACGTGACGAGTCTCGTCGACCGAGCCCGCGACGCGGGCGCGAGCGTCGTCTACACCCGCGACGTCCACCCGCCCGAGCAGTTCGAGGACAACCACTACTACGACGAGTTCGAGCGCTGGGGCGAACACGTCGTCGAGGGGACGTGGGAGGCCCAACTCCACGACGACCTCGACATCCGCGACGAGGACTACGTGGTGGACAAACACACCTACGACGCGTTCTACGAGACCGGCCTCGACGGCCACCTCGACGCGCACGGCGTCGACGACCTGCTGGTCTGTGGGACGCTGGCGAACGTCTGCGTGCTCCACACCGCGGGGAGCGCGGGCCTGCGGGATTACCGGCCGGTGCTCGTCGAGGACGCGATTGGCTACATCGAGGAAGAACACCGCGAGTACGCCCTCGACCACGCAGACTGGCTGTTCGGGGAAGTCGTCGACCGCGGCGACGTGGCGTTCGCTTAGTGGAGCGAGCCGCCGTCGGGGTTCGTCCGACGGACGATGTAGAGCGCGCCGACCAGCACGGCCAGCAGCGTCGCGAACCCGAGCGACGTCAACAGGGCTTCTTGGGCGGCATGGTCGCCGGGGTGGAAACTGATGACGCGGCGCGTGACCGCGATGATGCCGGTGATGATGACGATGCGGACGACGCTCTCCTCGCGGGTGTACGCGACGACCGTCTGGTAGATTTCCACGATGATGAAGAGGAGGAGGACGGTGTCGATGAGCGCGACGACCTCACTGGTCTGCGTAATGGCGCCAGTCCGGACCAACTGGAAGATGTTCAGTCCGAGGTCGAAGACGCCGACGGCGAACAGCAACACGAGGACGTACGCGGCGACGATTTCGACCGACTGGATGAGTCGCTCGGTGATTCGTACGTGGTCGTCGACGTCCATGGGCCGGCGTACAGACGGCGGGACAATAAGCGCGCGGGCGAGTCTGCTACGAGACGCCGACGGTGACCCGGTCGCCGACCGCGAAGTCGTGGTCGGGCGCGACGAGTTTGACGCCGAGGCGGTCGGCGCCGAGCCACAGCGAGAGCCCTCGAATCTGCTCGCCGTTCGCCGTGACCGTCACGTCCCGCCACTCGATAGTTCGGCCATTCGTGACATCCGCGACGGTCGTACCGAGGAACGAGACTTCGCTGTCCGTCTCCGGGCCGAAGACGCCGCCGTCGTCGTAGTGCGGGAGTCCGCCGTCGAGGACGCGCCCGTCGTCGGTGGCGACGCCCGCGAGCGCCTCGCCGGGTGCGGGGTGTTCGGGCGCGTCGAGGAGCGCGTACGTCTCCCCGACTTCGACGACATTTCCGGTGCCGTCCCACGGGACGGCTTCGACGGGCGCGTCGAGTTCGAGCGGGAGCGACCCCGAGGCCCGCACCGCGTCGGCGTCGCGCTTGCGGAATCCGAGGTGAACGTGGTTGGCGACCCACGGCGCGAAGAAGCCCGAGCGCACCAGCCGCCCGAGGTCGTCGCCCACGTCGACGGTATCCCCGGGTTCGACGGCGGGCGCGACGTGGAGGATGCGCGCGAGGTAGTCGCCCGTATCGACGACGATGAGGTGGTCGTGGTCGGCGGCGTACGGCTTCGACGGACAGCGGACGGTGCGGGTCTCCACGACTTCACCCGCGACCGGACTGGGGGCGCGGGTTGCACGGCCGGCTGACCCGCCGGCCGCGCGCTCAGGATAGAGGTCGACGGCACACCCGGCGTCGTGGGCGGGGTACGGCGAATTGTAGAACGACGCGCGCGGGTAGCGTGCGAGCACGTCGCCGTCCAGCGTGACCATACCCGCGAATCGGACCGTGAGGATTTACCGCCGTCGGTCGAAGGGACCGGTATGCGCGTGCTCCGCGGGCGAGCCGACAGCCCGGATGCCGACCGCGCGGCGACCCGGCGGCTCCTCGATTGGGTCGCGGAGACCGGGGAGCCGGCGGTTCGCGTGTGGGCGCCGGGTCGCCAACTCGCGTTCGGCCGCCGAGACGCCAACAGCGACGGCTACGAGGCGGCGCGCGAGGCCGCACGAGAGCACGGTTTCCCGCCGGTCGAGCGCAGCGTCGGCGGGCGCGCGGTCGCGTACACGGAGACGACGCTCGCGTTCGCCAGAGTCACGCCAGTCGAGGGCGTCCGCACGGGCCTCCAGGAGCGCTACGACGCGATGGTCGCGGACGTCATCGACGCGCTCGCGGCGGTCGGCGTGGACGCCCACGAGGGCGAACCTCCAGACTCGTTCTGCCCGGGCGACCACTCCGTCTCCGCGGACGGCAAACTCGCGGGCATCGCCCAGCGCGTGACGAAGGACGCCGCACTCACGTCGGGCGTGCTGGTCGTCGACGACCGCGACGAGATGGCCGACGTACTCGCAGACGTCTATCCGAAATTGGGGGTGCCGTTCGACCCGAAATCGGTGGGGAGCGTTGCGGCAGCAGGGGGAGACGCGGAACGCGTCAGGGACGAATTGGAGAGCGCGCTCGTCGGTAATGCAGAGGTCGATGTGGAACGGCTATCGTGACGAGCCACAGCATCACCAGTTGTCACAGCCGGTAGGCCTGGCGGTCGCCGGGAGAGCATAGCTCTCCCGAGGCCTCGGAAATCGGAGATTTCCGGCGGATTGAAAGGGCGAGGCGCGCTCGCGGCCGAAGGCCGTGTGCGGTCCGCGACCACTATCCGCGAAGCGTAGCGAGCGGATATGTCGCGGAGCGTGCGCGAGCGCGCCGAGGGCTTTCTAGGAGGCGGCACCGAGTAGCGAGCGGTGAGTACGTCTCCGCAGTACTTAGGCCGGTGCCTGAAGACGACCACGTATGCGAGTAATCCGGAACGCGACGCTGGCGGACGGGCGGGAGCGCGACGTCCGCATCGCGGACGGCCGCATTGACGCGGTGGGCGAGGAACTCGACGGCGAGACGCTCGTGGACGCGACAGGCAAGCGCCTGCTGCCGGGGATGATAGACGCGCACGTACACTTCCGCCAGCCCGGGTACGGGCACAAGGAGACGTGGGAAACGGGGTCGCGGAGCGCGGCGGCGGGCGGCGTCACGACGGTCGTCGACCAGCCGAACACGGAGCCGCCGACGGTGACGGGCGCGGCGTTCGACGAGAAGGCCGAGTACGCGACCGACTCGCTCGTGGACTGGGGCATCAACGGCGGCGTGACGGCGGACTGGGACCCCGAGACGCTGTTCGAGCGACCGCTGTTCGCGCTCGGGGAGGTGTTCCTCGCGGACTCGACGGGCGACATGGGCATCGACGCCAATTTGTTCGCGGACGCGTGTCGGCGCGCGGCCGAGGAAGACGTCGTCGTCACTGTCCACGCGGAGGACGCCGACCTGTTCTCGGAGGACGCCAAATCCCGCGACGACGCGGACGCGTGGAGCGCGTACCGGACTGCGGAGGCCGAGGAGGCGGCCGTCGAGCGCGCGGTCGGCGTCGGCGGGAACGTCGGTGCGACGATTCACGTCGCGCACACGTCGACGCCGGAGGGCGTTGACGCGGCGCGGGCGGGCGGCGCGACCTGCGAGGTGACGCCCCACCATCTCTTCCTCTCTCGGGACGGCCTCGACGAGTTGGGGACGTTCGGGCGGATGAACCCGCCGCTGCGAAGTGAGGAGCGCCGCGAGGCGCTGTTCGAGCGACTCGCGGACGGCCGCGTGGACGTAGTAGCGACCGACCACGCGCCACACACGCGCGAGGAGAAGGACGCGAGCATCTGGGACGCGCCCTCGGGCGTGCCGGGCGTCGAGACCGCGCTCCCGCTGCTCGTGCAGGCCGCCAGCGAGGGGCGACTGAGCTTCGAGCGCGTTCGGGACGTGACCGCCGCCAACCCCGCCCGCATCTTCGACGTGCCGCAGAAGGGGAAAATCGAGGCGGGCCGGGACGCCGACCTCGTGCTCGTCGACCCCGACGACTCTCAGGAGATTCGGGGCGACGACCTGCACTCGAAGTGCGGGTGGACGCCGTTCGAGGGGATGGCTGGCGTGTTCCCGGAGTTGACGGTGGTCCGCGGGACGGTCGTCTGGGACGGCGAGGCGTTCGTGGACCACGACGGCGAGAACGTCCGCGCCTGAGGACTGCCAGTACGGCTTAGTGGCGCGGCGGCGACCACACCGGTATGCGAGTCGTCGTCGCGCTCGGTGGGAACGCGCTCGCGCCGAGCGGCGAAGCCACGATAGCCGCCCAGCGCGAGCGAATCGAGCAGACAGCCGACGAACTCGGCGCGCTCCACGGGGACGGCCACAGTCTCGTCGTGACCCACGGGAACGGCCCGCAGGTCGGCGCGTTGCTCCGCCAGCAGGAGGCGCCGGACGCGCCGGAGCGACCGCTCGACGTGCTGGTCGCGGAGACGCAGGCCCAGATCGGCTACCCGCTCCAGCAGGCCGTCGACGAGCGCGTGGACGCCAGCGCCGCGTCCGTCGTCACGCAGGCCGAAGTCGACCCCGACGACCCGGACTTCGACGACCCGTCGAAACCAGTCGGTCCGTACTTGAGCGCCGAGCAGGCCCGCGAGCGCGACGTCGAGACGGCGGAAGTGACGACGCCCGAGGGCGAGACGGCGTACCGGCGGGTCGTCGCGTCGCCCGAACCGACGCGCGTCGTGGAGGGCGAGCGCGTCGAGAGCCTCGTCGCGGACGGCGCGCCGGTCGTCTGCGGCGGTGGCGGCGGCGTCCCGGTCGTCGTTGAAGACGGAACAATCGAGGGCGTGCCGGGCGTCGTCGACAAGGACCACACGACGCGTCTCGTCGCCGAGCGCATCGACGCGGACGTGCTGGTGATGGCGACGGACGTCCCCTGCGTCTACGCGGACTTCGGGACGCCCGACGAGTCACGCATCGAGGACGCGACCGCCGCAGAACTGCGCGAGCGCCTCGCTGCAGGCGAGTTCGGCGAAGGAAGTATGCAGCCGAAAATCCGCGCGTGCCTGCGGTTCCTCGACGCGGGCGGGTCGCGCGCGGTCGTCGCCGGTACCGACGACGTCGCCGCCGCGGTCGCGGGCGACGCCGGCACGCAGATTCGACCGGGCTAGACGCCGAGCGCGACAGACGCCGCGGCGGCGGCGAACGCCCAGCCTGCGCCCGCCCACGACAGCACGAAGAACGCTTCGCGGGCGCCCGCTTCGGTCCACGCGGAACTCACGTCGAGGCGGTTCTGCACGCCGTCGAGCGTCTCGCCGAGGCCGACGGCGGTCGCCCACGCGAACATCCCGAACCCGAACACGAGCGCGCCGAGCGCGAACGCCGTGTCCGTGGCGCCCTTCGGGGACGTGACTGCGAGCAAGACGAGCGAGACAGCGACGCCGACGGCAGCGCCGCGGAGCGTCCAGCGGGCCGCGCGAGCGCCGAGTTCGCGCAGCGTCCGCGGGTCCGCGTAGGGGTCGTCAGTCAACGGCTTCCCGCATCCGCGGGTCGAGGGCGTCACGCATGCCGTCCCCGAGGAGGTTGAACCCGAGGACGGTCAGCGCGAGGAACAGCCCGGGGAAGAACGACCACCACCACGCCCCCGAGAAGAGGCCGTACTCGACGCCGTTCGACAGCATCATCCCCCACGTCGGTTCGCCGGGGCTGGCGCCGAACCCGAGGAAGGACAGCGCCGCGATGTCGATGATGGCGAGGCCGAAGTTCAGCGTCGACTGGACGGTGATGGGCGCGAGACAGTTCGGGAGCACGTGGCGCACGAGCAGCCGGGGGTCGGTCGCGCCGAGCGCGCGCGTCGCCTCGATGTACTCGTCCTCTAAGACTTTCAGCGCGGCGCCGCGGACGACGCGGGCGAACCGCGGCGTGTACACGAGCGTCAGCGCCGCGACCGCGCGCCACAGGCCGAGTTCGTCCGGGAAGATGGTGACGAGCGCGAGCGCCAACAGCAGCGACGGGAACGACAACAGGACGTCCATCGTGCGCATGATGACGTTGTCCGTGAGGTCGCCGTAGTACGCCGCGATGATGCCGAGGCCGACGCCGAGGACGGTCGACGCGACGACCGTGACGGTGCCGTACAGCATCGCGTACCACGCGCCGTACAGCACGCGCGGGAAGATGTCGCGGGCTTGGCCGTCAGTACCGAACGGGTACTCGACGCTCGGTGCGGCCTCGGTCGGGTTCGTGCCGAACTCGGTCAGCGTAATCGCGCTCAAGTCGTACGCGAACCGCGCGTAGATGGCGACCGCGAACACGGCGACGATGAGCGAGATGCCGATGACCGCCAGCCGGTTCGACAGCAGTTCGGAGAGGAACGGGCTCGCGCGGAGCCGCTCGACGATGCCACGGTCGACGTCGGGGGTCTGGGTTTCGGTGCTCATTGTTCGATGCGGGGGTCGAGGACGGAGTACGTCACGTCCACGAAGAGGTTCACCAGCGTGTACATCACCGCGAACACGAGCACGGTGGCCTGCACGACCGGGTAGTCACTCTGGTTGATGGCGCTGACCAGCAGCGTGCCGATGCCGTTGATTTCGAAGACGGTCTCGGTGAGGACGGCGCCGCCGAGCAGCGCCCCGAACTGGATGCCGATGATGGTGATGACGGGGATGAACGCGTTCCGGAGGCCGTGCTTCATCGTCGTAATCTTCTCGCCTTGGCCCTTCGCGCGGGCGGTCCGCATGAAGTCCTGCCGGATAACTTCGATCATCGACGACCGCATCATCCGCGAGATGAGCGCCATCTGGTAGATGCCCAGCACGACGATGGGTAACAGGAGGTGGCGGAACGCCGAGCGGAACGCGGGAATGTCGCCGGCCAGCAGCGTGTCGACGAGGATGAAGCCAGTGGTGCTGTCGATGAAGTGCGCGGAGCCGATGCGCCCGCTGGTCGGGAGGACGCCGAGGAACTGCGCGAACAACAGGATGAGCAGCGGGCCGCTCCAGTAGATGGGGATGCTGATGCCGCTGAGCGCGCCGATGCGCGTGAGGTGGTCGGTCCACGTGTCCTGTTTGACCGCGCTCAGAATGCCAAGCGGCAGGCCGAACAGGAGGCCGGCGATTTGGCCCAGCACCGCGAGTTCGATGGTGATGGGGAGGCGGTCGGCGAGAATCTGGCTGACGGGCGTGCCGCGCTGAATCTGGTAGGACTCGCCGAAGTTGAACGTCGCGGCGTCCCCGAGGAACCGGACGTACTGCTGCCAGAGTGGGTCATTCAGTCCGAGGTCCGCGCGGACCTGGTTGACGAACTCCTGGCTGGCTCGGTTCCCAGCGATCGAGACGGCGGGGTCGCCCGGCGAGAGGTGGAGAATCGCGAACACGACGGTCGCCACCCCGAACAGCACGGGGACGAGGAGCAGCAACCGTTTCGCGATGAACCGCTTTGAGACCATTACGCGAAGGGGAGAGTGCAAGAATTAAAAAGGTCCCGTCGTAGCGACGGACCTCTTGGCTATTCCAGTTCGACGAGGTCGAGGTGCGGGCCGCCGATAGCGGAGATGGGGTAGTTGGTCACGCTGTTGCTGACCCCGCGCACCTCCTCGGCGTAGTCGATGTACACCCACGGCGCTTCGTCGTGGGCGATCTGAACTGCGTCCTCGTACAGTTGCGCGCGCTCGTCCTGCGCGGTCGTCGCCTGCGCCTCCTCGACGAGGCTCATGTACTCGCTGTTCGCCCACGCCGAGCGGTTCGACGTGTTGAAGCCCTCGGTGTCCCACGACACCCAGTCCTGGCCCTCGGGGACCTCGCACTGCGGGTGGAGGAGGACGTAACAGAAGTTGTCGGGGTCGGCGTTGTCCGTGTACCAGCCCGCGAGGCTGGCGTCGTGGCGCCCCTCGGACGTGTACGTGAGGTAGTCAGAGAACTGGCGGTCGTCGATGGTGACCTCGACGCCGATCTCCGAGAGGTTCGACCGGATGGTCTGGGCGGTCGGGAGCGGCGCGGGGTTGTAGCCGCGCGGGTTCTGGAACGTCGTCAGTTCGAACGAGAAGCCGTCGGCGTAGCCGGCTTCTTCGAGCAACGACTGGGCCTGTTCGGGGTCGTGGGGGTACGGGCTGAGGTCGTCGTTGTGCCCGAACAGCGCTGGCGGAATCGGCTGGTCGGCCTGCGTCGCGATGCCCGAGTAGATGTTCTCGACGATGGACTGCGTGTCGATGGCGTAGCTGATTGCCTTCCGGACGCGGCGGTCGCGGAACGCCTCGACGCGGGACATGTTGAAGCTCATGTACCCGATGTTGATGCCCTCGACTGTCTCCACGGAGGCGCTGTTAGAGTTCTCGACGGTCCCGATGGTGTCGGGGTCGAGGCCGTCGATGATCTCCATCTCGTTCTCGACGAGCGCCTGCGCGCGAGTGGAGTTCTGTCCGCGCGTGAGGAACAGCACTTCGTCGACGTTCGCGCTGTCGCCCCAGTAGTCGTCGAACGCGGTGAGCTGGATGCGGTTGTTGGCGTCGTCGAGCTGGGAGAGTTCGTACGGCCCGGTGCCGACCATCTCCTCGTCGAGGTTGACGTCGCCCTCGATGGCGTCCTTGGAGATGACGACTGCGACGAACATCGCGAGGTTCCGGAGGAACGGCGCGTACGTCTGCGTGAGCGTGATGTTCAGCGTGTAGTCGCCGTCTTTCTCGACGCTGTCGATCCAGTTGCCGAGCGTGAACGGCCCGTACGCGGACGCGTCCTCGAAGTGGTACTCGTAGTCCTCGTCGACGAACCGGCGGTACGTCGCGATGAAGTCGTCGGCGGTGAACTCGGAGCCGTCGTGGAAGGTCACGCCTTCGCGGAGCTGGAGCGTGACGGTCGAGCCGTCCATCGTCCAGTCGGTCGCGAGCGACTCGGTGAGCGCGGCTTCGCCGGGCTGGAACCCGATGAGGCCCTCGTAGGCCTGGTTGGTCACTTTCGCGACTTCGCCGCTGGTCGTGTTCTGCGGGTCGAGCGTGTTGGAGTGCGAGCCGCGGCCGTAGCGGAGCGTGCCGCCGCCGCTACCGCCGTTACCGTCGTCGGTCCCGTCCGTGGTACCGTCACCGTCGCCACCGTCGCCGTCGCCACCGAGACAACCGGCAACGGAACTCGTCGCGGTCGCAGCGACGGTCGCGGTGCCGGCGGCCTTCAGGAAGCTACGCCGTGAGACCTGGCTGTCATTACCTGCCATGAGAGCACTCGCGGCGGCGATGCAAATAATACTATCGGATAGTAGTGGTGTAACCGGCACACGTCGCGGGGGTCCGGGTCCGTCGTGTTTCGGTCGTGGTGAAAATTACCCCGAACGCGGAGCGCGACCGGTCAGTCGGCCGATTTACTGGCTGCCCGAGAACAGGTGGCACGCCGCCGGATGGTCGTCGTCACCGAGATGTGGGTCCTCGCGCTCGCAAACGCTCTCGAAGGTTTCGCGGAGGACGGCCTCGGCGCGCTCCCAGTCGCCGTCGACGAGCGAGTCGAACGACTCCTCGACGGCGTCGCGCGCCCGACCGGAGAGCGGCCCGTCGAAGAACTCCGCCCGGAGGACCGCGTGGAGGTCGCTCCCGCCGTCCGCGACCGCGCGACCGCCGGCGTCGCCGGCGGCCTGCTCGCGGGCCGCGTCGAGGTCGATGTCGCGGGCTTCGACGCGCTGCCGGTAGAACATCACCTCGCGGTAGCGCTCCTGCTCGATGTCGAGGTCTTCGGGCGGAATCACGGACGGGCACCGCGTGCGGAAGTGACACCCCGACGGCGGGTCGATGGGCGACGGAACGTCCCCCTTGAGGATGGTTCGGTCGCCGGTGTCGGCCCGCGGGTCGGGTTCGGGAATCGCGGAGAGCAACGCGTTCGTGTAGGGGTGTTTGGGGTCGCCGAACAGCTCGTCCGTCCCGGCGACCTCCACGATTTCCCCGAGGTACATCACCGCGACGCGGTCGGAGATGTGGCGCACCACGGAGAGGTCGTGCGCGATGAACAGGTACGTCAGCCCGTACTCCTCCTGGAGGTCCTCCATGAGGTTGATAATCTGGGCCTGCACAGAGACGTCCAGCGCCGACACCGGTTCGTCGGCGACGATGAAGTCCGGGTCGACCGCCAGCGCCCGCGCGATGCCGACGCGCTGGCGCTGCCCGCCCGAGAGTTCGTGCGGGTAGCGGTCGTACTGGTTGGGGTCCAGCCCCACCTCTTCGAGGAGTTCGACGACGCGCTGGCGGCGGTGTCCCTCCGCGAGGCCGTGAATCTTCAACGGCTCCATCACCGTCTGCCCGACGGTCATCCGCGGGTCGAGACTCGACATCGGGTCCTGGAACACCATCTGCATGTCCTTGCGCTTCTCCCGGAGTTCGGTCTTCGAGAGGCTCCCGAGGTCCTCGCCCGCGAACACGACCGTGCCGTCGGTTGGGGGGTTGAGGTGGAGGAGCGCGCGCCCCGCGGTGGACTTCCCGCAACCGGATTCGCCGACGAGGCCGAGCGTCTCGCCCTCGTGGACGTCGAGGCTGATGCCGTCGACGGCCTTCACGCTGGGTTTCTCACCGGGGAAGAAGCGGTCGAGCCAGCCGTCCTGCTGCTCGTAGTACTTGCGCATCTCCGTGAGTTCCACGAGCGGTTCGCCGACCTCGTGGTCGGTCTTCGAGGAGACGCCCTCGACACCGTACTCGTCCTCGTCGAACTCGGGGAGGACGCACTTCGAGCGGTGGTCGACGTCCTCGGGGCCGTGCTGGAGGAACGGAATTTCGCCCTCCCGGCACTCCGGTTTCGCCCACGGGCAGCGGTCCGCGAAGTGGCAGCCGTCGGGCATGTCGATGAGGTCCGGGACGTTGCCCTCGATTGGCGTCAGGCGCTCTTTGTCCTCCGTGGGGATGGACTCCAGCAGCGTGTACGTGTACGGGTGGCTGGGGTTGTGGAAGATTTCCTCGACGGGACCCTCCTCGACGATTTCGCCCGCGTACATCACGGCCACGCGGTCGCAGGTCTCCGCGACCACGCCGAGGTCGTGGGTAATCATCAGCACCGACATCCCGAACTCCTCTTGGAGGTCGTCGATGAGGTCCAGAATCTGGGCTTGGATGGTCACGTCCAGCGCCGTCGTCGGTTCGTCGGCGACGAGGAGGCTCGGCCGGCACGCCAGCGCGATGGCGATGAGCACGCGCTGGCGCATCCCCCGGAGAACTCGTGGGGGTACTCGTCGAGGCGCGTCGTCGCCTCCGGAATCCCGACGTCGGTGAGGATGTCGACGACGTCCTCGAACACTTCCTCGTCGTGCTCGCGGCCGCCGATTTTCGGGAGGATTTCGCGAATCGCGTTCAGCCACGTGTCGCGTTTGCGGTCGCCGTAGCGGTGGAGGCGAAGCGACTCGGCGACCTGCTCGCCGACGGTCACCGCGGGGTTCAGCGACGTCATCGGGTCCTGGAAGATCATCCCCATCTCGCCGCCGCGAACCTTCCGCATCGCCTCCTCGGGCGCCTCGGTGAGGTCGAGGACGCCGTCGGTCACGTCCACGTCGCTGGCGTCCGCGCCGCCCAAGAGTTCGGCACGCGCGTCGTCGTCGACGTAGACGAACCCGTCGGCGGCGTCCTCGACGGCTGTTTCGAGCGCGTCCGCGACGACAGACTCGGTTGCGCCGTCAGCGAGGCGGTCGGCGGCCTCGCGCAGCGCGTCCGCGAGGTCCGCCGGGTCGTCGTCGCCCGCGAGGTCGTCGGCCATTCCGCGGAGTTCGGCGGGCGCCGACTCGACGCCCTCGCCGACGCGGAGGTCGGCGACGATTTCCCAGACGGCGTCGACGAGTTCGAACGGGTACGGCACGACGCTCCCCCCGAAGTCGCCCGCGAGGTCGGCGGCGAGGTCGGGCGCGCGGAACGTCACGCGGCCGTCCACCACGTCACCCGGGTCGTCGACGAGGTCCATCGCGGACAGCGCCGTCACGCTCTTCCCGGAGCCGGACTCCCCGACCAAGCCGACAGTCTCGCCCTCCTCGATGGTGAGGTCGATGCCGTCTACGGCCTTCACCGCGCCGCGTTCGGTCTCGAACTGCGTCCGCAGGCCGGAGAGCGACAGGAGATCAGTCACTGGGCAAAATTCGCGGTCCACCCAAGAAATAGCTTGCGGGACTTGGGCAACGCTTATCCCCGGCGCCGCCCGCGTCACAGACATGAACGGAGACCCCGCCAGCGACGCCCCGACCACCCAGCCTACCGATCAGGGCTGGCAGGCCGTCGTCGAGGACATGGCGGCGACTGCCGACGCGTACCGAGAGCGCGGCTGGACGACGCTGGAACTCCACCCCGGCGACTCGGTGCTCGTCGACTCGGAGTCCCGCACCGGCCTCGACGTGTTGCTGCCGGGCGACGAGTACGAGGACCTCGAAGCGCTGGCCGACGACGCGTCGTTCACCGACGTGGACGTGTTCCGGGCGTCCGAGGGCACCACGACGTACCTGCTCGTGGTGGAGAAAGACCCCGACAGCGAGACGGCGGTGTTCGTGCCTGCGTACTACGACGAATCGTCGGCGGAGAAACTCGACACGGTTCGCGCGAACGGCGAGCTACGGCTGTTCTGCCGGCGGCTGAACGACGACTACGTGGAGTTCGTCCACGAGAACGTCGCGCCGTTCCTCTCGGAGCGACCGGACGTCTAGTCGTCGGCGCTGGCGTCCGCGTCGATGGTGTGCCCGCAGTTCGGGCACTCCGTGCCGTCGTGGCGCAGTTCGTCACTGGCCGAGCGCACGTCCCGCATCACCGACGAGATGCGCTCCTCCGCCTCTAACTCCTCCTCGACGGCGAGGTCGACGCCCTCCACTTCGAGCAGGAACTTCGCTACCTCCGTCACCTCGTACATCAGGTCGTCGAGTTCGTCAGCGGTGAAGAACCCCGACATCGCTCCGTAGAGGAACGTCGCGCCCGCCATCCGGACCTTATCCTCGAACGCCGAGCGAGCCTGATTCACGGCCTGCGGGCTGTACGTGTCCGTCATGAACGGCACCAGTTCGGGGAGGTTCTCCCCGATTTTCGTCATCTCGACGCCCGTCTCCGTGCGGAAGTCCGCGCACAGCCGGGCTATCGCCCACTCGCGGGCGGTGATGTACGTCCGGTCCCGGAGGAACTCGTTGACGCGGTCGTACTGCGCGCCGTCCATCTTCGAGAACCGCGCGTACTCGCGGACGTCCTCGGGCACGTCGGCGGTGTCGTCGGCCTGGGCCGCCGCGGACTCGACCGCCGGCGTGAGGTCCCAGTCTGCGGGAGAAGCGCGTTCGGGCATGGAGTACGGTTGCCGTGTTGAGCGCAAAAGCGTGTCGCCGGGAACTTCGAACGAAGTTCCCGAACGGACGAGCGGGGAACGCAGTGACCCGCGAGTCCCGGCGAGGAGCCGAACGTAGTGAGGCTCCTCGTTACGGCGAGCGGGGAGCACGTGCTCGACCGAAGGGAGAGCACGGAACGGAGAACGGCGAGCAACGCGAGCCGTGAGCGCAGCGACCCGCGAGCGGCGTGGGGCGTCGCGTAGCGACGGCGCGCGGAATCGTCGAGCGGCGACCGTCGGGAGCCGCGAGCGGTGCGGGGCGCCGAGTGGGGCGTCGGTCACTCTGTGCTCAGAATCCCGCAGTTCACGGCTCCCTGCGGTCGCCGTTCACGTAGTCCGGGATTCTTCGCTCCGCTCAGAATCCCGCAGTTCGCGGGTCGCTTCGCTCCCCGCTCACGTGTTCGGAGATGGTTCCCTGCCGGTCACCGTCTCCCGGTTCACGGCTCCCTGCGGTCGCCGTTCACTTATTCGGAGGCGACTCGCGTTGCTCGTCGCCTCCCAGCCGAATCCTTTTACTCGGCGGCGCTGACAGTCCGACTATGAAAGTGCTGCTGGGCATCGGCGGTGCAGACGACTCCCTCGACGCGCTCCACGAGACGGTCGAGCGAGCGGTCGAGACCGGCGACGAGGTGACGGTGGCTGTCGTGGAGAACCCCGACAGCGACCGGTCGCCCGACGACCTCGTGGACGTGGCTCGGGAGACGATGACCGACGCCGGGCTGGAGCCGGACGTGCGACAGCTCTCGGGCGACCCGGGGAGTAGTATCGTGCAGTTGGCCGAGTCCGAGGAGTTCGACCAGATCGTCCTCGGGGGCGGCCAGCGCAGCCCGATGGGGAAGATTCGCCTCGGAAATATCGCGGAGTTCGTGTTGTTGAACGCACGCGTGTCCGTGAAGTTGGTGCGTTAGCATGAGCGACGAACGCGCGTACCCCAACGACGTTTCGGGCGAGTTCCCGCGGCCGCCGCGGGAGTTCGAGGACGGCGAGGGTCGCCCCGTGGAAGTGCGGGCGTGGGAGGGCGAACACGGGCCGGGCGACGACGCCTTCGAGGCGGTCGTGGAGATGTACGTGGAGTTCGACCCGGCGGACCGCGCGCAGGGCGTGCCGCCGGTCGGCGAAGACCGCATCCGGGAGTGGCTGGCGAACCTCTTCGAGCAGGACGGCTACGACGTGCTGGCGTGGCACGGCGACGAGGTGGCGGGGCACGCGACGCTCGTACCGGACAACGAGTCGACGTACGAGCTCGCCATCTTCGTCCACCAGGACTTCCAGGGCGCGGGCATCGGCACGAAACTCATCGAGGCGCTGTTGGGCCACGGGCAAGAGCAGGGCGCGGAGTACGTCTGGCTGACCGTCGAGCGGTGGAATCGGCCGGCGGTCGCGCTCTACGAGAAGGTCGGCTTCGAGACGGCGGCCGCCGAGAGCTTCGAGATGGAGATGGCGATTCGGCTGAACTGACGGGGTTCGGGTACTATTTTGACCGGCGCACCGGAACGACCGGCTATGTCGCTTCAATGGTCCGACGAACAAATCTCTCGGGCGAACCGATTCACGCTCCACGTGGTGCTCGTGTGGGTGGCGCTGGTCACGCTGCAGGCGGTGCTGGCGCCGACCGGCCCGATTGGAGTTGTCTTCGGAGGTGCGTTCGCGCTCGGCGCGACGTGGCTGCTCGCGCACTCGTTGTTCTCGCAGGTCGACGAACTCGTGAAGACGAGAATCGAGGAGGCCTCAGACTGAGAGGACGGGCTGGCTGGCGTACAGCAGCACGTACTCGGCGGCTTTCTCGAGGACGTCGCCGGTGTCGTCGCGCATGCCCTCTCGGGGGATGGTGAGGAAGTCGGCGTCGACGTCGGCGGCGCAGTCGAGGATGACGCTGCCGGGGTGTTGGAGTTTCCGCGTCGTGGAGAACCCGTACGCGATGGTGGAGTCGACGTGGACGTCCGCGGGCGCGAGTTCCTCGACGTCCGCGAGGAACGTCCTGGTCTCGTCGGCGAGTTCGGGTTCGTCGATTTCGCCGGCGTGGATGCCGCGGCTGACCGTCTCGCCGAGGACGTACAGGGCGTGGGCGTCGGCGTCGTAGCGGTCTGCGACCGCGAACGCGTACTCGGCGGCCGTGACCGAGGCGTCGGTCCCGTCCACGGGCACGAGCACGGTGTCCACTTCGAGGGTCATGGATGCGTCTGCGCGGGCGGGCTACTAAAGCGCTCCGCGTGTGGGAGCGCACTGCCGCGTGGGTTTAAGGGGCGCGGGCGCCCAGCGTCGAGTATGATAGAGACGGTGGTCATCGCGACCGACGGCTCCGAGAGCGTCGGTCGCGCCGTGGCGGTCGCGCTCGACTTCGCGGAGCGCTTCGACGCGGAGGTTCACGCGCTGTACGTCTTAGAGGAGAGCGAGGTCGAGAGCGCGCCCGAGGAAGTCCGCGAGGAGATGCACGACGCGCTCGAAGAGCGCGGCGAGAACGCCGTCGAGAGCATCGCCGCGGACGCCGCCCAGCGCGTGACGACGGCGGTCCGAGAGGGGCGGCCGGCCGCGGAAATCAGCCGGTACGCCCGCGACGTGGACGGTGACGTGGTGGCAACGGGGACGCGGGGCCGCCACGGCGAGAACCGGTTCCTCATCGGGAGCGTCGCCGAGCGCGTCGTGCGGACGTGTCCGGTGCCGGTGTTGACGGTGCGCCAACTCGACGACTCCGAGGAGTGAGGAAAGCGGCTGTCTGACCCAACGCGGACTTTTTACTGCGGCCGCACGGCCGTGTAGTCGATGCCTTCCACGAGCCGCCGCCGGTTCCTCGCGGCAGCCGGCACGACTGGTATCGCAGCCCTCGCCGGGTGTAGCGCGTTCGACGGCGGCCTCCCGGACGTGAACACCGGGAGCGGCCTGCACGCGGACACGAGTCGCGCGCTCGACGACGAAGCCGTGTATCTCGCGGGCGACACCGGCGACCTCCCCGAACCACCGAAGACAGCGCCGGCAGTCGCGGGGGCGGACATCGTACTCGCGACCGCGAGCGCGGACCGCGGAGACCTCGTCCGAGCGCTTCGTGCGGGCAAGCCCGTGGCGTTCGGGGCCGGTGACGTACAGGCCGCGCTCCGCAGCCTACTCGAAGCCGTTGGCGGCGAGTACACGTTCGGCGTCGAGGCGGTTCGCGCGCGGCCCGTCGAGACCGTCGTCGCGGTGCCGGGCGGGAACGACAGCGTCGAGACGTACACGTTCGTCGACGACGGCGGGTGGCCGGACCCCGTGCTCGACCCGCTCGGGTGGGCGCTGGTCGGCCGCGTGCCGGAGTGCCAGACGGGCATGCCCGAGTCCCCAGCTGACGACCAGTACGAGTACGCGGGCGCGGCGCACGTCGTCGGACGACTCGGCTCCGGGGAGGCGTACGCGTCGCGGACCGTCGCGTCCGTGAACGACCAGGAGAGCGAGCGGTTCGTGCGCTTGCGGACGACCCTGCACGCGGCGGCCAACGACGGGTACGCCGTCGAGGTAGCCGCCCGCGAGGCGGACTTCCCGGACGACCAGCGCCTCGCCAGCGTCTATCCGAACCCGCACACACGGGACGGCGTGCAGGTCGCGAACGTCTCGGACACCACGCGCAGCACGTTCGCGGTCGAAGCGACGCCGGCCAGCGACCGCGCGCGCAGCGCGCTGACGGCCTGCGGCGGCCTGCTGACGGAGGGCGGCCTCGCGTACGACCACCGCAGTAGTTTCCAGTGGAAACGCGACCGCCTGCTCGGGAGCGACCGCCACTACGCGAGCGCGACGGGGCGCGGCGAGTGGCGTCTCGGCGCGTGACG